>OZ243958.1:0-2147500 GCA_965214495.1 Alphaproteobacteria bacterium
AGCCTCGCCGATTTCGAGGGGCTGAAAATCCGCATCCCCGGCCTCGCCGCCGAAGTGATGAACCGGCTCGGCGCCACCGCGGTCAACCTGCCGGCGGGCGAGATCATGCCGGCGCTGCAATCGGGGGTGATCGACGCCGCCGAATGGGTCGGCCCGTGGGTCGATCTCGCAATGGGTTTCTACAAGGTGGCGAAGAACTATTACGGTCCCGGCTTCCACGAAGGCTCGACGGCGAACGAACTGCTGATCAACGAACGCGCATGGGCGGCGCTGCCCCCGGACTTGCAGGCCGTCGTGCGCTCGGCCTGCCACGAGGTCAACATGCTCAGCCCGGCGGAGTATTTCGCACGGAACGCCGAAGCGCTCGCGGTGCTGACCGGCGAGCACGGAGTCGTGGTGCGCAACTTCCCCGACGATGTGTTGCGGCGCATGTTCGCGCTGTCGGAAGAGGTCAACGCGGAGACCGCAGCGGGAGGCGACCTCGCCCGCCGCATCTGGAACAGTTGGAGCGCCTTCCGCAAACGTGCGGCGGACTATCAACCGCTTTCGCACTACGGTTTCATTCGCAACCGCAGCATCATGCGCGGCGCCTGACAACGGGCTCGGGAGGGCCGGAAACGATGAACGGATCGACCACTCGACGCGGCTTTCTCGCCGGCGCGGCGGCGGGCGGCGCGGCCTCGGCGCTGCCGGCGCCGGCGATCGCGCAGGGGCGCATGCGCTGGAAGATGGTCACCACATGGCCGAAGAACTTTCCCGGCCTCGGCACCGGCGCGCAGCGCATCGCCGACCGCATCGCGGCGCTCACCGACGGGCGCATGGAAGTGCGCCTCTACGCCGCGAACGAACTGGTGCCCGCGTTCGAAGCCTTCGACGCGGTGCGCGACGGGATCGCCGAAATGACCCACGACGCCGCCTACTACTGGGTCGCCAAGCACAAGAGCGCGCCGTTCTTCTGCACCGTGCCCGGCGGCCTCACCCAGCAGGAGCATATGGGCTGGATCTATCACGGCGGCGGCCAGGCGCTGTGGGACGAACTCTACGCCGAATTCGGCCTCAAGGCGTTTCTCGCCGGCGGCACCGGAGTGCAGATGGGCGGGTGGTTCCAGAAGGAGATTACAGACGTCGAGTCGCTGAAGGGCCTCAAGATGCGTATCCCCGGCCTCGGCGCGGAAGTGATCAACCGCCTCGGCGCCACCGCCGTCAACCTGCCCGGCGGCGAGATCATGCCGGCGCTGCAATCCGGGGTGATCGACGCCACCGAATGGGTGGGGCCGTGGAACGATCTCGCCTTCGGTTTCCACAAGGTGGCGAGGTTTTATTACGGCCCCGGCTTCCACGAGCCGAGTTCGGCGCTGGAAGTGATGGTGGACCGCGCGAAGTTCGATGCCCTGCCCGGCGACCTGCAAGCGGCGATCGAGAACGCCTGCATGGCGGAGAACGGCTACATGCTGAGCGAGTTCACCGCCGCCAACAGCGCCGCCCAGACCGTGCTGGTCGAAAAGCACGGCGTGACCATCGGCTCCTTCCCCGATGACGTCGTCCGCGCCGCCTACGCCACGGCGGGCGAAGTGGTGGCGGAAACCGCGAACGAGGGAGACCTCGCCCGGCGCATCTACGAAAGCTGGTCCACCTTCCGCACCGAGGCGGTCGCCCGCGCCCCCTACGCCGAGCAGGGCTACATGAACAACCGCGCGCTCAGCGGCTGACCGCCTACGCCTTCGCGCTGGGGCGGGTGGAGACCCGTTCGTACCAGGCGGCGAGGTCGGTCAGGGCCGGCTCAGGCACCGCCTTCGACCAGCTCGCGAAATCGACCGCTATCAACGCCGCAATGTCGGCGATCGTGTAACGCGGGCCGGTGACGAACTCGCGCCCGGCCAGTGTCCTGTCGAGCCACGCGAAGAACAGCTCAAGACGGCTGCGCCCGCGCTCGACCAGATCGGGGATCTGCGCGAACGGGTGCGGCCCCGCCAGCGCCCGGTTGGCAAATCGCGGCGAGCGGTTGCGCAGAATCTCGCCCGCGGGCGCCATGCCGTGCAGTTCGATATGCCGGTGGTGCATCTCCACAAGCGCCTGGTCGCGCGCATCGGTCCCCATCAGCGGCGGATCGGGCTGCACGGCTTCGAAGTAACGGCAGATGGCCACCGATTCGCCGATCCGCGTGCCGTCGTCCAGCTCGAGCAGCGGCACCGTGCCCGCAGGATTGATCCCGAGATAGTCCGGCTCGAGGTTCTCTCCCGCCATCAGATCGACCGTCCGGGTCGGCACCGAGATGCCTTTCTCCGCCAGAAAGACGCGCACCCGGCGGGGGTTCGGCGCCTGCGGATGGTCGTATAGCTTCATGGCTGGCTCCTCATTCGGCGGCCTCCGGGGTTCGCACGGTGGTCGTTTCGTTCGGGCGCGACCACACCTCTTCGATCCGGTCCCGCAGCGCGGCGTAGTCGTGGCAGACGGGGAATTCCGGATGGCTTCGCACAACGGCGTCGGACGGACGGAAGAGGATTCCCGCATCGGCCTGCTGGAGCATGGCGACGTCGTTCCAGGAATCCCCGACCGCGGCGATTCGCCCGTTCAGGCTCTGGAACGCCGCCACCGCGCGCCGCTTGGGATCGTCCTGGCGTAGCGCGTAACCGGCGATGCGGCCGTCCTCGCCGACGCGCAGGCTGTGGCAGAGCAGCATCGGACTGCCCAACCGGGCCATCAGCGGGCCGGTGAATTCATAGAACGTATCGGAGAGGACGGCGATCTGCGCCCGCTCCCGCAGGCGGTCGAGAAACGCCGCCGCGCCGGGCAGGGGAGCGAGGTCGGAGACGACCGACCGCAGGTCGGCAAGACCGATCCCGTGCGCATCGAGGATCGACAGGCGACGGGTCATCAGCGCGTCGTAGTCGGGCTCGTCGCGTGTGGTCGCGCGCAGCGCGTCGATGCCGGTGCGCTCGGCGAGCGCGATCCAGATTTCCGGCGCCAGAACCCCTTCGAGATCGAGACACGCGATGCGCAACGAAAGACCCTCCCCGGAATTGCCGCCATCCCGGCGCGCGGGTTTCTGGCACGAAGCCGCACCGCGGCGCAAGCGCAGTGCGCTGCCTCAGAGACCGGCGCGCCCGGCGACAGCGACGATGCGGCGCATCGCCCGCAACACGGGCGGCTCGATCAGCTTGCCGTCGATCACGACCAGCCCGCCATCCGCCGCCTCCGAGGCGGCGATTGCCGCACGCGCCCGCGCCACCGCGGCGGCGTCGGGGCTGAACACAGAGTTGATCGCCGGCACCTGTCGGGGATGGATCGCCGCCTTGCCGGTGAAGCCGAGGTCGCGCGACCGCTGCGCCTCCGCGACCAGCGCCTTTTCATCGGCAAGGTCCAGCGACGGCGCGTCGAGGAGGTCGATCCCGGCGCCGGCCGCGGCCGCCACGAGACGCTGGCGCGCGTGGAGCATCGGTTCCCATGCCGTGCCGGTCCCAAGCTCCGCCGCCATGTCCACGGCGCCGAACGCGAGCGCGTCGAGGCGCGGACTGGCGCGCGCGATCTCGGCCGCCGCCTCCAGCGCGGAGGGAGTCTCGATCACCACGTGCAGGCGCATCTCGGCGTGCGGGCCGTCGCTCAACAGGTCGCCGATCAGCGCCACTTCCTCCGGGCCTTGCACCTTCGGCACCATCAGCGCCGGGGGCGGGGAGGGGGATTCGCAGATCGCGATCAGGTCGCGCAGGCCGTCCGCGCAGCGTGGCGTATTGATGCGCAGCAGCCATTCGGCGCCGCCGCCGTCCGGCGGTGCGGCGAACCAGTCCATCGCGTTGTCGCGCGCTTGCGCCTTCCTCCGCGGCACGCCGTCTTCGAGTTCGACGCACACCTGGTCCGCCCCGGTCGCCAGCGCCTTCGGGAACAGTTCCGGCCGGTCCGCCGGGGCGAAGATCAGACTCCGCCGCGCCCGCGGCGCTCGTTCATGCACACCCACGCATCGTTCTCCCTGTCGTTGGCCGCAGACCCGGTGCCACGGAAGCCGGCCGGCGGTCAAGCGCATCGAAGACACGGGCTGGAAAGCCGGCGCCGGGTGCTCTAGACTCGCTCGCCATGTTACGCATCGGGACTCTGTTGTTCGCCGCGCTCATCGCCGGCCATGCCTCCGCCAACGCCGGGCGATCCCATTTCGAGAACGGCGACTATGCCGCCGCCGCGTCCGTCTGGGCGCCGCTTGCCGCGCGCGGCGACCGCTGGGCGATGGTCGGCCTCGGCCATGTCGCGGCGATGCGCGGCGCCGACGCCGAGGCGGCGCGTTGGTATCACGCCGCCGCCGTCCGCGGCCATGTCGAAGCCCAGGTCCTGCTGGCGAGCGCCTATCTCGAAGGCCGCGGCGTCGCCTGGAACCCGGCGCTCGCCTACGCCTGGTATCACCTCGCCGCGCAAAACGGCCACGCCAAGGCGGAGGCCGCGCGCGACATGGCCGGCGGGTGGCTGAGCGACGAGCGGCGGGCCGAAGCGCGCGCCACGGTGCGCCGGTGGCTGATCGACGGGATGCCCGAAACCCCGTGAGACACAGCGGCGAACGCGCTTCTTCCGGCACCGAATGAACGCGAATGGCCCGACGGCCGATTATCGTGGCGCCGGATCCGCGCCTGAAACGGAGGTCCCAAGCCGTGGCGGCGGTCGATGACGACGTTCGCCGGCTGCTCGACGACCTGCTGGAAACCATGTATGCGGCGCCCGGCATCGGCCTCGCAGCGCCGCAGGTCGGCGTGCTCAAGCGGGTGATCGTGGTCGATACCGCCGGCGTGGACGAGCCGCCGTCGCCGCTGCGGCTGGTCAACCCGCGCGTCGTCGAAGCCTCGGCTGAAACCGCGGTATTCGAGGAGGGCTGCCTGTCGTTGCCGCGCCAGTTCGCCGAGGTGGAGCGGCCGCTGCGGGCGCGGATCGCCTGTCTCGACGAAACCGGCGCCGAGCGCGAAATCGAAGCCGAGGGGCTGCTCGCAACCTGTATCCAGCACGAAATCGACCATCTCGACGGCGTGCTGTTCGTCGATCGCCTCTCGCGTATCAGGCGGTCGATGATCCTCCGCAGGCTCGGTCGGATGAAGAAGACCGAACCGGAGAAATACGCCGTCGCCTGACCGCGCTCAAGCGGGCCGCGGCGTCTGCCACGCCGGCAGGCGCGCTATCAGAATGCGATAGGGGGTCAGCAGCGCCGCCGCCATCGCCAGCTTCACCGCGTAGTCGCCGGCCGCCCACGTCAGCCACGGCAATCCGGTAAAGGCGAACGCGAGCGCGAAGAACAGCACGGTGTCGATGGCGCCCGCCACCACCGACGACAGCAACGGCGCCCGCCACCAGGCGCGTCGCCGCAGGCGGTCGAAAATCCATATGTCCAGCAACTGCGCCACCAGAAAGGCGGCCCCCGACGCGAAGGCGATGCGCGCATCCGCAAGGACGATCGAGGCGAGCACGCCGAACGCGAAACCGGTCAGCACCACCGGGCGGGTGCGCGCGGGGCCGTATGTGCGATTCGTCAGGTCGGTGACCAGAAACGCCAGCGGATAGGTAAACGCGCCCCACGTCAGCCAATCGTTGATCGGAACCTTGACCGCCATGTTCGAGACGGCGACGACCGCGACCATGGCCAGCGTCGGCAGCCATGGCGGCCCGGGCCAGCCGCTCATGGCGACTATCCGGCGCGGACCGCCTTGCCGATACAGGTCTTGAGTCGGCGGCCCAGCGCTGTGAGTTCGCGCCCACGCGCCTTGGCGAGATAGTTGTCGAGGCCGCCGCGATGCTCGACCGAACGCAGGGTCGCGGCGCTGAGTCGCAGGCGCACCGTCGCCCCGAGCGCATCGCTGTATAGCGAGCAGACCTGAAGGTTGGGCTGAAAGCGCCGCGGCGTGCGGTTGTGCGCGTGGCTCACATTCATGCCGCGCATCGCACCGGTCCCGGTCAATTGACACCGTCGGGACATCGCCCGCCTCCTCGTTTCCCGCACACCCGAAGCGCCAGTTCCTAGCCGCGCGCCGAACCGCCGTCAAGCAACTCTCCCGGTCTGTCAGGTCGAACAGCCTGGCGTCCGAGTTGCGATTCCCCCGCCGGAGTGCGGTGTCTATGCTCTTGGCGACACCGCCCGACCGGATGGAGAGACCGACATGCGCGCCTGGGAAATCGTTTCCGCCGACGGCATCGACGCCCTGTCGCTCGCCGACCGACCCTCGCCCGAGCCCGGCCCGGGGCAGGTTCTCGTGCGCCTGCGCGCCTCGTCGATCAACTACCGCGACCTGCTGACCGTCGAATCGCCGGCGGGGCGCAACCTGCCCTGTCCGCGCGTGCCCAACTCCGACGGCGCCGGCGACGTGGTGGCGGTCGGCCCGGGTGTGACCCGGGTTACGCCGGGTGACAAGGTCGCAACCTGCTTCTTCCAACACTGGAACAACGGTGGGATCACGCCGGATGGCATGGCCAGCGCGCTCGGTGGCGCGCTCGACGGCGTGCTTGCCGAAGAAGCGGTGCTCGCCGAAGACGGAGTCGTGGCGATCCCCCGCCATCTCGACTACCGTCAGGCGGCTACTCTCCCCTGTGCGGCGCTTACCGCGTGGCACGCGCTGGTCGAAAAGGGGCGGGTCAAGGCCGGCGAGACCGTGCTGCTGATCGGTACCGGCGGCGTGTCGATCTTCGCCTTGCAGTTCGCGGTCATGCATGGCGCGCGCGCCATCGTCATGTCCTCGAGCGACGCCAAGCGCGAACGCGCGTCCCGACTCGGCGCGTGGCAAACGCTCAACTACCGTGAAACGCCCGAATGGCCGGAAGCCGTGCAGGAAATGACCGGTGGGGTCGGCGTCGATCACGTCATCGAAGTTGGCGGCGCCGGCACCTTCGAGCGGTCCGTCGACGCCGCCCGCATCGGCGGTCACGTCGCGCTGATCGGCGTGCTGGCCGGCGGTGCGGTCAACCCGACCGCGGTGATGCGCAAGTCGCTCACCGTCCACGGGATCTATGTCGGCAGCCGTATCATGTTCGAAGCCATGAACCAGGCGATCGAAGCCGCCGCGCTTGAACCGGTCATCGAACGGACGTACGGCTTCGACGACGCCCGTGCCGCTTATCACGACATGCGCGCGGCGAGTCATTTCGGCAAGCTCGTGATCGATATCGCATAGGCCGCCGCACGCGCAGCACGGGCGGAAGCCGACGTCGGCAGGGGCGCCGCGAAGTTTTCGGCGGTCGGGCGCTACTCGGCGCTCATCCCCCGGTTCCTTTCGGTGCAGTGCGTTCGATCAACACTTCGAGCGCCCGGCGCTGGTCGTCGAGCGCTTGGCGCTGGTCGTCGAGTGCCCGGCGCTGATCCGCCAGCGTCGCCATGCTTTCGGTGTGGCGCTGGTCTTGTTCGCGGGCGCGCCGCTCGCCCATGTGCTGCATGGCGCGAATGCCGACCCACACGATCGCGATCTGCCCCATGCCGACGACGGCCGCAACGGCGACCTGCGCGCCGGCGATCCACAGGGCGGCATGGCGGGCGGCGAGCGTAGCCGCCTGATAGGCGACGGTGGCGCTGTCGGGCTGGCCGGCGATCGTCTCGAACATGGCGGGTCTCCGACCGGCCGCTTCCGGTAAGCGTCAATACCGGTAGTAATCGGGCTTGAACGGCCCCTCGACCGGCACCTTGAGGTAGTCGGCCTGAGCCTCCGACAAGCGGGTGAGTGCGGCGCCGACCTTGGCGAGATGCAACGCCGCGACCTTCTCGTCAAGTCGTTTCGGCAACGTATAGACCTTGTCCTCGTATGCGTCGTGGTTGGTCCACAGCTCGATCTGGGCGAGCACCTGATTGGTGAACGACGCGCTCATTACGAAGCTGGGGTGGCCGGTGGCGCAGCCGAGATTGACCAGACGCCCCTTGGCCAGCACGATCAACCGCTTGCCGTCGGGGAACACCACCTGATCGACCTGGGGCTTGACTTCTTCCCATTCCAGGTTGCGGAGCGCGTCGATCTGGATCTCCGAGTCGAAGTGGCCGATATTGCAGACGATCGCGCGGTCGCGCATGGCGCGCATGTGGTCGAGCGTAATCACGTCGATATTCCCGGTCGCGGTGACGAACAGGTCGCCGACCGGTGCGGCGGCGTCCATTGCCACGACCTCGAACCCCTCCATCGCCGCTTGCAGAGCGCAGATGGGATCGATCTCGGTGACCAGAACTCGCGCGCCGGCGTTGCGTAACGATTGGGCCGAACCCTTGCCGACGTCGCCGAAGCCGGCGACGACTGCCACCTTGCCGGCGAGCATCACGTCGGTCGCGCGGCGGATGCCGTCCACCAGGCTCTCGCGGCAACCGTAGAGGTTGTCGAACTTCGATTTCGTCACCGAGTCGTTGACGTTGATCGCCGGCGCCGCGAGCGTTCCGACGCGCTCCATCTCGTATAGCCGATGGACTCCGGTGGTGGTTTCCTCCGAAAGCCCGCGCACGCCTCGCATCAGCGCCGGGTAGCGCTCGTGCATGACACTGGTGAGGTCGCCGCCGTCGTCGAGGATCATGTTGGGAGTCCAGCCGCCGGGGCCTTCGATCGTCCGGTCGATGCACTGCCAGAACTCTTCCTCGGTCTCGCCCTTCCAGGCGAACACCGGAAATCCCGCTTCGGCCATGGCGGCGGCGGCGTGGTCCTGGGTCGAGAAGACATTGCAGCTCGACCAGCGCAATTCGGCGCCGAGCGCGCTCAGGGTTTCCATCAATACCGCTGTTTGGATCGTCATGTGCAGGCAGCCCGCGATCCGCGCCCCGGCCAGAGGCCGTTGCGGACCATATTCCTCCCGCAATGCCATCAGGCCGGGCATTTCGGTTTCGGCGATCGCGATCTCCTTGCGCCCCCAGTCGGCGAGCGTGATATCGGCGACTTTGCAGTCGGCGGCGTCGGTCATTCGGGATCTCCGGCGAAGGGCGGTCAGGGATGGGAAGCTATATAGGGATTCGGCTCGGTTCGCGATTCGGAGTCCGCGCCGCGAAACGCCGCAACGACGATTTCCAAAGCGGGGCGCGATCTCAATCCTCGTCGAAGCGGTTGGCGACCAGCGCCGCCAGGGCGTCCAGCACCGCGCCGGCGTCCGGGCCGGCGGCAGAAAGTCGGAGAGTCTTGCCCGGCCCGGCCGCGAGCATCATCAGCCCCATGATCGAGCGGCCCGAGACCGTCGTATCGTTGCGCGTAACGGTTACGTCGGCGTCGAACGATTCCGCAAGCTTGACGAACCGCGCCGACGCGCGCGCGTGCAACCCCCGGCGATTGACCAGCGTGACCATGCGGATCGCCGGCGAGGCGGGCCCGGCCGTCACGGTGACTCGTTCTCCAGTACCTCGCTGGCGACGTTGATGTATTTGCGTCCGGCGTCGCGCGCCATCGTGACCGCTTCTTCCAGCACCGCATCGGCGCCCAGACAGGCGAGCTTGATCAACATAGGCAGGTTGACCCCGGCGATCACTTCCACGCGCGCGGAATCCATGATCGAGATCGCGAGATTGGAGGGCGTGCCGCCGAACATGTCGGTCAGAAGCAGCACGCCCTGCCCGCGATCGACCGCCTCCACCGCTGCGAGGATGTCGGCGCGGCGTTCTTCGAGGTCGTCATCCGGTCCGATGCAAACGCTGCGCATCGCTTCCTGCGGGCCGACGACATGCTCGGTCGCTGCGACGAATTCGTCGGCAAGACGGCCATGGGTTACCAGCACCATGCCAATCATCGCCCGCGCTCCTTCTCGCCCCGACGGCATTCTATGCGCCTGCATGACGATATCGATAGTACGGGCACGGGCGCGCGTTCGGCTACGTCTGCCGGGGCGCTCCGACCGCGACGCGGATGAACGCCGCGGCGGAGGCGCGCCGCGGTGCGACCGCCAGGAGCGGCAGGACGACCCCGCACAACGTGCAGGTCCGCGCCTCCGGCAGTCGTTCGATCGCCCACGAGGGGTCGAGATCGGCGACCAGCGCCAGCGGCACCGGTTCGTGGACCGGCAGGCGCACGATGCCGAGCCCGCGAACCTCGAGCAGGCCCGCGAGCGCCGGCGGCGGCGCAGCCAGCACACGCCCGCCCTCGGGCCGCAGCGCCACCCGGTCGTCGGCGACGAGGCACGCGCCGCCGTCGATCAGCCGCAACGCCAAATCCGATTTACCGGCTCCGGGGGGGCCGCGCAGTAACACGCCGCGCCCGGCGACGGATACGCAACTCGCATGGACCTGTTCGGCGCCCATCGCCGACGGGCCGTCGGCGGCTCGTGTCAGGCCGCGTTTTCGCCCGCGCCCGGCTCGATCAACGCCGCGTAGAGCGCATCGCCGCCGTCGGCGCCCCGCAGCCTGGCGCACTGGGCCTTGTCGCGCAGCAGGCGCGCGACGCGGGCGAGCGCCTTCAGGTGGTCGGCGCCGGCGGAATCCGGTGCCAGCAGCAGAAACATCAGATCGACGGGTCGGTCGTCAACGGAATCGAAACGGATCGGCTTGTCCAGGCGCGCGAACACCCCCCACAGGCGGTCGATCTCCGCCAGCTTGGCGTGAGGGATCGCGATGCCGAAACCCACACCGGTGCTGCCGAGGCGCTCGCGTTCAAGCAGCGCCTCGAGAATGCGGTGCTCCTTGACGCCGGTCAGCCCCGACGCCGACTTAGCGATCTCCTGGAGCGCTTGCTTCTTGCTGGTCGCCCTCAAACCGGACAGCACGGCCTCGCGGCATAACAGTTCCGCGAGTTCCATCATCCGCGCTCCGCAGGATCCAGCCAGCCGATATTGCCGTCATCGCGGCGATAGACCACGTTGTAGCGTCCGCTGCCGCTGTTGCGGAACATCAGCACCGGCAGGCGCGCCAGTTCCAGCCGCATCACCGCCTCGCTCACGGTCAGCATGTGGATCGGAGTTGTCGACTCGGCAACCGTCACCGGACCATCGCCGTCGGGGCCCGGTTCGGGTTCTTCCTCGTTTTCGGCCGCGATCACGGTCTGGCGCGCCACTTCCGATACCGGGTCGTCCGCCGACAGACGCTGACCGTGATGGTCGGTCAGACGGCGCTTGAAACGCCGAAGGCGCTTCTCGATGCGGTCCGCTGCCACCTCGAACGCCGCCTGAATGTCGTCGGCCTCGCCGTGGGTCTGCACCGACACCCCGCGCCGGGCATGCACCGAGATATCGCTGCGGTACATGTGGCGCGATTTCGAGAACTGCACCTGCGCATCCAGCGCATGGTTGAAGTACTTGCCGACCCGCGCGGTGAGGCGGCTCTCGACCCGGTCGCGCAACGCATCGCCGAGGTCGATATGTTTGCCACTGACGAAGACTTGCATGAATCCCGGATATGCTCGGTTTCTTCCGGGGGCGGGCCTGTCGCCGCAGGCGCCCCGCCCGACGCGAAGGAACAAACGATAGTTGGGCGGTAGCACGCCGTCAACGGGCGGCGGCCGGCCCGCTCACAGGCGCGCCGACTTCACGCGGCGGCGCTGGACTGATGATGGAATATTCAACGATTCCCGATATTTCGCGATCGTACGCCGGGCGATCCGGACGCCTGACTCGCGGAGCAGAGCGACCAGCCGGTCGTCCGACAGGACCCGCGAAGCCGGTTCGGCGTCGATCAGCGCACGGATCCGGTGGCGTACCGCTTCTGCGGAATGGCCAACGCCGCCGTCAGCCCCCGGGATGGCTGGCGAGAAAAAGTACTTCAACTCGAACGTGCCGCGCGGCGTCGCCATGAATTTGTTGCCGGTCACCCGGCTCACCGTGCTCTCGTGTAGCGACACCTGTTCGGCGATGTCCCGCAGGGTCAGCGGCTTGAGGCAGTAAACACCCTCGTTCAGGAAGCTCTCCTGCTGCCTGACCAGTTCGGTCGCTATCTTGAGAATCGTCGTCGCGCGTTGGTCGAGCGCGCGCACCAGCCATTTGGCCCACTGCAAGCGCTCGCGGAGCCAGATCCGGTCGGCCGCGTCGTGCGTGCCACGGCCGGCCAGCGCGCGATACCGACGATCGATCAGCAAACGGGGCAGGGTCTCGACATTCAGCGAAACCGCCCAGTCACCGCCCTCGCGTCGCACGTAGACATCCGGCACGACGGTGCGCACCGGACCGTTCTCGAACGAAGCGCCCGGTTTCGGATCGAGCGAGCGCAGCGTTCTCACGTGCGCGACCACAGCGTCTTCGTCGAGCCCGCAGCGCGACGCCAGGCTGGCGAGGTCGCGGCGCGCGATGAGGTCGAGATTGTCGAGCAGACGTTGCATCGGCGCGTCGAGCCGACCGCGTTCGGCCAGTTGCAGCGCCAGACATTCGCGCAGGTCGCGCGCCGCGATTCCGGCCGGCTCGCATGCTTGCAGCCGCGTCAATGCGCCTTCGACGCGCTCCCGCGCGCAGCCGAGCCGTTTGGCGATCTCAGACAGGTCTTCGGTGAGATAACCGGCGTCGTCGAGCGAGTCGATCAAATCGCGGCAGATCGCCCGCTCGACCGAATCCGCGACGTCGATGCCGATCTGCTCGTCCAGAAACTGGCGGAGGCTCGCGGTATCGGCCAATGTTTCCCCGACTCCGCCACCGGTCTCGAAACCGTTTCGCCCGCCCGACCCCCAGGCTACCGCGTCCTCGTCATCCGACGCCGTGGCCGGTGGCCCCTCGTCCAACCCGTCGCGATAGTCTCCGCCGTCCGAGGCGTCCGTGTCGGAGCGGTCGGATCCGGCCCGTTCGAGCACCGGGTTCTCCGCGATCTCGCGGTCCACATAGTCCTGGAGTTCGATGTTGGACAGCTGCAACAGTTTGATCGCCTGCTGCAGTTGCGGCGTTATCGTCAGCGACGTGCCGAGTTTCTGCCGCAGCCCCGGCCCACCCCGCATCGCCGCGGGTCCTAAAGCCTGAAGCGGTCGCCGAGATAGACTTGCCGAACCCCTTCGTGGGCGACGATCTCGCTTGGCGACCCTTCCATCAGAACAAGGCCATCGTGCAGAATATAGGCACGATCCACGATCTCGAGGGCCTCGCGAACGTTGTGGTCGGTAATCAGAACGCCGATCCCGCGATGCTTCAACTGCGTGATCAAGTCGCGAATCTCCGAAACGGCGACCGGGTCGATCCCGGCGAGCGGCTCGTCGAGCAGCATGAAGTCGGGCCGGGACGCCAGTGTGCGCGCGATCTCGACGCGCCGCCGCTCGCCGCCAGACAGCGCCAGGGCCGATGTCTGTCTGAGATGGCTTAGTGAAAACTCCGCCAGCAACGAGTCCAGCGTCGCTTCGCGGCGTTCGCGCACCGGCTCAACTGCTTCGAGGATCACGCGAACATTGTCCTCAACGCTCAGGCCGCGAAAAAATGAGGCTTCCTGCGGCAGATAACCCATACCGAGCCGGGCGCGCCGATACATCGGCAGGTCCGTCACGTCGTGGCCGTCGATCGAGACGCTGCCGCTGTCGGCGGTGAGCAGGCCCGTGACGACGTAGAAACAGGTGGTCTTGCCGGCGCCATTCGGACCGAGCAGACCGACGACCTCGCCGCGCCTGACCCCGACCGTGACGTCGCGGAGGACCGGCCGGCGGCGATAGCTCTTGCCGAGATGACGGCCGACCAGTCCCTCGGATTCGGCGACCAGGTGCGGCACGGCCGCGCCTTTCGGGTTCGCGCTCACTCGGTGGCGCCTTCGCTTTCGCCGGACTCCTCTTCCGACTCCGGCGTGAAGATCGCGCTTACCCGTCCGCCGCTCGATGGCAGGGCGGTCAGTCGGCTGACGCCGGTGGTGAGATCCATGTCCAGCCGGTCGCCGCGCGCCACGTTCTCGCCCTGAGTGAGCACGACGTCTCCCTGGAGGGACACCTGTCGATTTTCGACATCGTAGTCGCCGTTGGCGCCGGTCACGACTTCGTCGGGGGTGACCAGGCGCACATTACCGTCGGCCTCGATCAGCCGGATCCCGTTCCCGGAGGCCGCGCCGTTCTCACCCTCGTCGTTCTCCAAAAGATGGGCGGTGAGGACATCCGCGAACAGGCGATAGCGCCCCTGAATCGCATCGGCGTTGCCGCGCGCGACGGCGATGCGCTCGTTATCCATCCATTCCATCGCATCGGCGGTGATCTCGATGGGGGCGCTAGAATCGGCCTCGAACTGCGCCGCAGCGGGACCGACAACCAGGCACGGCACGATCAGCAACGCGACCAGACTTGCCGTAGCGCGCATCAGCTTTCTCCTTCCCCTTCGAACGCGGCCAGATACAGGACGAGGGTCGGGCGCCCGCCGCAGCGCAGCATGCCGCGCTCCGACGACCACGAACATCCCGTCGAGTCGAGCCGGCCCCAGGGGCCGCGGCCGCTCACCGGGTCTTCGGTCTCCGCCAATCCGGCACGCATGTCGAACGACGCCGACTCGGTGCGCAATTCCAGCCCCGATTCGGTTTGCACATCGACTCCGCCGCTCAGTTGCAGGGTTTCCCGATCACGATCGAATATCCCTTCCATGGCGGCGACGGTCATCCAGCCGCTGCCCGTCGTGAAGCGGGCCCGGGGTTCGACGAGGAAAACCCGTTCCCCGCCGGTCGATGGCCGCCACGCGGATTTGGCATCCACCGTATAGGGTCTGCGCGACGAATCGATGCTCGTGAAATGGGGGTTCATCGCCTCGTCCCGATCGACCGCCGCCAGGTCCGAGGTGGTCAGGTCCATGCCGACTTGGTCTCGTATCCCGTTCGCCATGGGCCAGGCCACCAGCGCGGCCACGACGCCGAGTGCGGCGATCGGCAGCAGGGCGCGCATCAGGCCGATGCGGCGCCGCCAGCCCTCCTCGGCGCGGATTGCCTCCGGCGTGTTGGCGCCGCTGCGCCAGTGCTCGGTCAACAGGTCTCGCGTCATCGTCCGCCTTCAACCCAGTCCCGCGCGCAAGCAGTCGTGCGAATGCAGAATGCCTACCGGGCGGTCGTCCTCCACCGCGAACAGCGCGGTGATCTTGCGGTCGGTCATAAAGAACAGCGCTTCAGCGGCGAGACGGTCCGGTGCGATCACCCGGGGGTCCGGGGTCATCACTTGGGTGACGGGACGCGCCAGCAGGTCCGCGGCCATATGGCGGCGCAGGTCGCCGTCGGTGATGATCCCCGCCAACCGTCCGTCGGCATCGACGATGCCCACGCACCCGAAGCTTCTGGCGGTCATTTCCACCACCGCCTCGCTCATTGCGGCGGTGAGCCCCACCAGCGGCATCGCGTCGCCGACATGCATCAGGTCGGCCACCGTGCGCAGCCGCGCCGCCAGACTGCCGCCGGGATGCAGCAGGCGAAACGCCGTGCCGGTAAAACCGGCGCGCTCCATCAGCGCCACCGCCAGGGCGTCACCCAGGGCCATCGCCATCGTGGTCGAGGTGGTCGGCGCGAGGCCGTTCGGACAAGCCTCCGGCGCATCGACCAGCACCAGCGCAACGTCGGCGCGTCGGGCCAGTGTGCTGCCGTCGCGGCCGACGATCGCGATCATAGGGATGCCATGCCGTCCCGTATGCTCGACCACGTCGTCCAATTCGGCAGTCTCGCCGGAGTTGGACAACGCGAGGACCGCATCGCGGCGCGTGATCATGCCGAGGTCGCCGTGGCGCGCTTCCGCAGGATGCACGTAACCCGCCGGCGTTCCCGTCGAGGCCAGCGTTGCGGCGATCTTGCGCGCGACATGGCCGGACTTGCCCATGCCGGTGGTCATGATCCGGCCGGCGGTCCGCGCCAGCAGCGCGACAGCGGCACCGAAACGCCCGTCGAGCGCACCCGCCAGCTTGGCCAGGGCGGCCGCTTCCGTCTCCAGCACGCGCCGCCCCGCGGCGACACCGTGGGCGCGGGCTGCGCCATCCCGGTCGAGCAAAGCCTCGGTCACGCGGCTAATTCCCCTCCCGGATCGGTCTCCCCCGGCGAAGTATGGCGGGCGAGAGGACGGAAAATCAATGCGCGAAAATGTCGTCGTCGGGCCAGCCGGCGAGGTCGAGCGCCGCGCGCGCCGGGACGAAAGCGAAGCACGCCGCCGCAAGTTCGGCACGGCCTTCGCGCGCCAGCATGGGGTCGAGGCGGTCGCGCAGCCGGTGCAGATAGAGCACGTCGCCGGCGGCATAGTCGCGCTGCTCCCGGCCGAGCTCCGGCGCCGCCCAATCGGACTGCTGTTGTTCCTTGGACAGTGCGACGCCGAGAAGCTCGGCAGTCAGATCCTGCAACCCGTGCCGGTCGGTGTAAGTGCGGGCGAGCCGCGACGCGATCCTGGTGCAATAGATCGGCTGGCACACGATGCCGAACGCCCGCCGCAGGACGGCGACGTCGAACCGCGCGAAGTGAAAGAGCTTCATGTGCCCGTCGTCGTCGAGGACGCGGCGCAGATTGGGCGCGGCGTAGTCCGGTTCCGGGAAGTGCACCAGATGGGCGTCACCGTCGCCGCCCGACAATTGCACGACGCACAACCGGTCGCGGAGGACATTGAGCCCGAGGGTCTCGGTGTCGATCGCGATATCGCCGTCGAACGCGACGCCGTCTGGAAGGTCGTATCGATACAAATGAATGGTCACGCGAGGCAGCCTTCGGATATGGGCAGGCCTTTCGGAGCGGGCGCTGGTGCCCAGGAGAAGACTCGAACTTCCACGACCTTGCGGTCACTGGCACCTGAAGCCAGCGCGTCTGCCAATTCCGCCACCTGGGCCGCGCCCGTCGCGCACACCGGTCACTACGCCAGTGGCCTCGAACTGTCAACGAACTTTGTGCTGGCACGGGCGATGCCGGTGGGGCAAGGTTGTTCGCAGCGCGAGCGGGAGTGGGCGACGCCATGCCGGTGTCACAGGCGACGGTGTTCGGCGGGTCGGGTTTCATCGGCCGCTACCTGGTGAAACGGCTCGCCGGGTCGGGCGTCCGCGTCGTCGCCGCCGTTCGCCATCCGGGACGCGCAGGGTTTCTGAAGCCGATGGGCGATGTCGGCCAGGTCGTTCCGGTCCGTGCCGAGCTCGGCGACCGGTCGGCCGTGGCTGCCGCGGTCGAAGGTTCGGATCTGGTCGTCAATCTCGCGGGTATCCTGGTCGAGTCCGGGCGGCAGCGCTTCCAGGCCGTGCACGAGCGCGGCGCCGGCCACATCGCCGGTGTGGCCGCGGCCGCCGGTGCGTCGCGGCTGATCCATGTCTCGGCGATCGGCGCCGACTCGGAGTCGCCGTCCGCCTACGGGCGCAGCAAGGCCGGCGGCGAAGCGGCCGTGCGCGCGGCGTTTCCTGAGGCCGATATCGTCCGCCCAAGCGTGGTCTTCGGTGCGGAGGACGACTTCTTCAATCGTTTCGCGGCGCTGGCGCGCATCGCCCCGGCGCTGCCGCTGGTCGATCGCGGCCGGACCCGCTTTCAGCCGGTCTATGTCGCGGACGTGGCGGATGGCCTGTCGCGCATCGCGGGGAGGCGGAAGACGGGGGGCGGAACCTGGGAGTTCGGTGGTCCGCATATCTACACGTTCAGGGAGTTGCTCGAATTCGTATTGGCGACCACCGGTCGGCGGGCGTTTCTGATACCCGTGCCGGAGGCCCTGTTGTCGTTCCAGGCGCGCATCCTCGAATTACTGCCCGCCCCGCCCCTGACCCGCGACCAGATCGCCATGCTGCGCCGCGACAATGTGGTGAGCGACCGCACGGATATCGGCCGGCTCGCCGACCTCGGCATCGAGCCGACTCCCCTGGAGGGGGTGGTTCCCGCCTACCTGATGCGCTATCGGCGCGGCGGCGGCGTGCGGCCGGGGCGGCCCGGCCGATCCGGGCGTCGTTGACGGGCGCGAACGCGCGGCGGAGAAGGCGGTGAAATGCGGGAGACCGGGATGATCGCACGAACCTTTCTTGCGGCACTGCCCGCTCTCCTCGTTCCGGGCGCGGTACTTGGCACCACGGCGGACGTCGCGCCGGAAGCCGCGACCGGGGTCGCCGCGCCGGCGCCCGCCGGGGCAATGCGGGAAATGGCGGTGGCGGCGAACCCTCACGCGGCACGAGCCGGCGCCGACATACTCGCCCGGGGCGGCGGTGCCGTCGATGCGGCGATCGCCATGCAGATGGTGCTGAACCTCGTCGAACCGCAATCCTCCGGTATCGGCGGCGGCGGCTTCATGCTGCATTTCGACGCCGCAACCGGCGGGGTGACCAGCTATGACGGCCGCGAAACCGCGCCGATGGGTGCCGACGAGACCCTGTTCCTCAAGCCCGACGGCAGCGCTCCCGGTTTCTTCGAGGCGCTGGTCGGGGGCCGCTCGGTCGGCACGCCCGGGTTGTTGCGGATGCTCGAATACGCCCACGCCCGGCACGGTCGGCTCCCTTGGGGCGAACTGTTCGCGCCGGCGATCGCGCTGGCGGACGCCGGGTTCGCCATCAGCCCGCGCCTGCATGCGCTCGCCGCCTGGGCGCCGACCCTCGGAACCTTCCCCGAGACGGCGGCGTATTTTCTCGACAAAAGCGGCGCCGCCAAGACACCCGGGACCATCCTGCGCAACCCCGAATTCGCGGCGACGCTGCGCCTCGTCGCCGCCGGCGGTGCGGAAGGCTTCTACCGGGGAGCGATCGCTCGCGACATCGCCGCCGCCGTCGCCGGCGCAACGACCAATCCCGGTCTGCTCGGCGAGAACGACATGGCGGCCTACCGGGTGAAGGAACGCCCTCCCGTCTGCCTCGTCTATCGCGGCCATCGGGTGTGCGGCATGGGGCCGCCGAGTTCCGGCGGTCTCACCGTGCTGCAAATTCTCGGTCTGCTCGCTGCCTTCGAGATGCCGCCGGCAGAGTCGCCGGAGGCCGTCCATCTTGTCGCCGAAGCGATGCGTCTGGCCTACGCCGATCGGGACCACTACATCGCCGACCCCGATTTCGTTGCGGTTCCCGTCAACGGCCTGCTCGATCCGGCCTATCTGGCCAGCCGCGCCTCCCTGATCGATTCGGGGCGTGCCGGCAGCGAGCGACAGCCGGGAGCGCCGGCCGGCGGTAAGCGCGCCGCGTGGCAAAGCGGCGACGTCGCCGAACTACCCGCGACCTCGCACCTCGGCGCGATCGACGGCGACGGCAACGTGGTCGCCATGACCACCAGCATCGAGTTCGCGTTCGGCTCGGCGTTGATGGTGCACGGCTTCCTGCTCAACAACCAGTTGACCGATTTCGCCTTCACCCCCGAGCGCGACGGCGCGCCGGTCGCCAACCGGGTGGAACCCGGCAAGCGGCCGCGCAGTTCGATGGCGCCGACCCTCGTCTTCGACCCCAATGACCGGCTTGTGCTGGCGCTCGGCTCCCCCGGCGGATCGCGGATTATCTGTTACGTCGTCACGGCGCTGATTGGCGTCATCGACTGGCGGCTCGACCCGCAAGCGGCGGCGGCCATGCCGCACTGGTGCAACCGCAACGGCGATACCGAGCTCGAAGCGGCAACGCCGATCGCCGCCCTCGCGCCGTCGCTCGAAGCGCTCGGCCACAAGGTCAAGGTCCGCGACCTCAACAGCGGCCTCCATCTCATCGCAGTCTCGCACGGCCCGGACGGCAGCCTGTTGCAGGGCGGGGTCGATCCGCGCCGCGAGGGCGCCGCCTTCGGTCGCTGACCTCCCGGCCGCGACGAAGCGTCGAGGGGTTGACGTTCGCAAAATGTGTTCTATGTATAACACATGACTCACTTCGGACACGCCGTACGGAACCGGCGAGAGGAGCTGCGCCGCAAAGACAGGCGCTTCTCTTTGCGCCAGGTCGCCCTGCGCGTCGGGATCGAGCCGGCCTATCTGAGCAAGATCGAGCGCGGCGAGGTCGCGCCGCCTTCCGAGGCCACGACGGTCCGGCTGGCGCGGGAACTCGGCGAGGACCCGGACGTGTTTCTGGCGATGGCGGGGAAGGTCTCGGGCGATCTTCAGACGATCATACGCAAGCGGCCCCGGCTGTTCGCAGATTTGATCCGGCAACTGAAGGAAGCCCCCGACAACGCCATTCTTCGCGTGGTGCGCGAGGTGCGGGACGGCGACTGGTAAGGAGAAAACCGACGATGATCACACTTGAAGACGACCGACTGGTGTTTCGCTTCCCCGGTGTGCACGACGACGCATGTTGCATGATCGGATTCAAGCGCACCTTGCGCATTCCCGACGACGGCAAGAACTATCCGCTGCCGCCGGGCCTGGGCCGCTTTCCGCTGCGGCATCTCGACGACCATGCGTCGCAACTGCTGGAAGGCTGGCGCCGCCGCGGCGGCGTGATCGCGCCGATGCATCAGGCCGAGGCCATGTGGATCGACTTCGATGTCGGCGCTGCCCGTCCCGCGGGGGCGCCCCGTTACCCCTTCGCAGTGAAGATCGCGACCGGCAAGATTTGTGCGCTCACCGGCGACAGTTGGGTCGAGCGCCTGAACACCGATCCGCAAGACTATGTCGCCCTGCCCGAACAGCCGTGGCTCGACGGCTATTGCGTGGAGAAGGGCGTAGTCCGCCAGTTCGTGGCCATGCCTCTGGGCGATGGTTACACGGTGGAGGAGCAGCTGACGGGAGCGGCGCGGCACGGCGGCGTCCAGATCGTCGTTTATCCGATGAAGGGGGAGCGATACGAGCGGCTGAAGATTCGGTATTCGGCCAGGTTCGCCCTCGACTCGATCCCGCGAGCCGAACCAGCCCAAATGGCGCCGGCGATGGGGCTGTCGCCCGGCGGCCGGATGAGGCAGAAAATCCATGAAGACCCCTACGATCTCGGCGCCTGGGACCAGCGGCGCGCCGCCCGTTGTTTCGTCACTATCGCCAATTCCCGTCAGTGGATGGAGATCACCGGCGAACGGCCGCCGACGACTCCGCCGACGGCGCGGCGATACACCGAAGCGGGCCTTCCCTGGTTCGAACGGTATGGCGGCGATACCGAGGCGATCGCCGGCGCGAGCAAGTTGAGGCCGGTGGCCAGCGTAGCGCAGCTTGCCGCCGCAAAGGGCAGAGAGCCGCTGCCCGACAACGAAACGGTCGAACCGACCCGCGTCGTCGGGCTGGGGAAAGCCGGCGCCCGCCGTGTGCGCGAATTCTCCGCCAACCACCCCTCGGCCCCGTAACGTCATGCCCCGCTCCCGAAGCGGCACGGCCGCCATGCCGACGCGAAGCGCCGATATCGGCGTCGATCGTCATGGACGATCCGGGCGTGCGCATGCGCGCGAACTGCCTGCGCCAGATGCCAGGCGCCGGCGATCTTCCTGCGCTCCGTCACGCATATCTCCGGATGCAGGTGCTCACGGTCCCGGAGATACTCGATGGCGAGCGGTTCGAGAGGCCATGAAAGTGTGCGGGTTGTAATTGCACCCCCGGTTCGCCGAAGACGCAGAACGAATTTGGCGTCGGTTCTACGACAGGAGCAGGAGCCTGCAATGGAACTTGTCGTGGACATCGTGGTGAGCCTCTTTGCCCTTTGGTGTTTGTTCGGCTGGCTGGTCTGGAAGTGATCGGGTTAGCCATCCGTCGTCGGGCGCGGCGAGCCGGGTTCGTTCTCCAAATGGGCTGGGCGTCGATGGTTATGTGGATTGTTCTCTCGGTCGGAAACAATCTGGCCTGGAGCGCCGACTATCGATGGCCCGTGGAACGCGTGATCGACGGCGACACGATCAGGGTGGATGCCTCGACGGACTTCCCACCCGAACTGGCGGGCATTTCCGTGCGCCTTCGTGGCGTGGACACGCCGGCGATTGACGGGTGGGCGAAGTGCGAAGCCGAGCGTCAGGCAGGACAGGCGGCGACCAGGTTCACAACGACGACGCTGGGCCGTGCCTCGCGGGTTGTGACGCGCGACCCCGAATGGGGGAAATGGGGCGGGCGCGTTATCGCGGATATGATCGTGGACGGCCGTTCTCTTGCTGGAGCGTTGATCGCCGCCGGGCACGGTCGGTTTTACGACGGCGCCCGACGCAGAGCATGGTGTGCCGAACCGTGAAGCCCACGGCCAGATCGTTCTTCCGCGATGACGACAAGACCGCTCGAAAGAACGGCGGCCCCGGGGGACGGCGCTATCGCCGGCCGCGCCACCGACGCTCGGCGTCGTCCCACGCCGTCAACGCCTGCATGTCCGGGACCGTCGCGAGGCCGCTCTTCGCGTCCGACGACACCGCTTCCGGGGTCACGATCACGTCGAGCAGCGCGGGCGCGGCGGCGAATGCGCGTTCCAGCGCGGTGGGCAGGGTGGAGGCCGATTCAACCCGCTCCGCGTGAAGGCCGAAACCGCGCGCCATCGCCGCGTAGTCGGCGAATTGCAGGCGCGTGCCGACGACCTTTCCGTAATTTTCCTGCTGATCGTGGACTTCGATCTGCCATGCGCCGTTGTTGGCGACGACGAAGACCACACGCGCGCCATGTCGCGCGGCGGTGTCGAGTTCGATGGCGTTGAACCCGAACGCTCCGTCGCCGGTCGCTACCACCACGCGCCGGTCGGGGCGGGCGAGTGCTGCCGCGATCCCGTAGGGCACGCCGACGCCGATGCAGCCGAAGGGGCCCGGATCGAGCGTCGCCGGCAGGCCGACGCGGGCGAAGCTCAGGAAGTCGCCGCCATCGACGACTACGATCGCGTCGCTGCCCAGATGGTCGCGAAGCGCGCCAAGCAGGCGGTTGGGGTGCATCCGTCCGTCGCTACCGGCAGGTGCGTCCGCCATTGCCTGGCGCAGCCTGTTCGCCCGCTCCCGGTGCCCACGCCGCAGTTGCGCGAGCCAGTCGCCGTCGATCGCGGGCGCCCGGTTCCCGGCGGCAGCGACGATGGCGGCGAGCGCCGGCGCCGCGCTGGCCAGAATCTCGACCGCCCCGCGGCGGTTGTCGCGCAATTCTCCTGCCGTGTCGGCGATGCGGACGAACCGCGCGTTGCCGAAAACCGCTGGGGAGCCATAGGCGAGCTGGTAATCCAGGCGCCGACCGACCGTGATCACCAGATCCGCGCTGCGCATCGCCGCGCCGCGCATGGCGGCAACCGACGACGGGTGATCGTCGGGCACGAGACCGCGGCTTTCGCCGGTATCAAGACAGGCGCAACCGAGCCGGTCGAGGAACGCGCGCAATTCCGGCCCCGCGCCGCGCGCCCCGCGCCCGGAGATCGCCAGCGGCCGCCGCGCTGACCAGATCAGATCGACCGCGCGGGCCACCGCCTCGGGGTCGGGATAGAGTCGCGGCTGCGCCCCGGCCGCCAGATGCTCCGAGCGGTGCATCGCTGCGGGCGCCGTGGCGCGCAGCACATCGGTCGGAAATTGGACGAATGCCGGTCCCGGCTCGCCGCCCTCGCCGAATGCGCACGCCACTGCCTCGTCGAGTGCCTGTGCCGCCAGCGCCGGGTCGCGCACCGTTCGCGCATATCGCGCGATCGAACCGATCAGCGCGAGATGGTCGATATCCTGTAGCGCGCCGCGGTCCTCTTGCGGAGTCGGCGGTGTGCCCGACAGCACGAGCACGGGCGCGCGCGAGGCGTGCGCATTGGCGATGCCTGTCACCGCGTTGGTCGCGCCGGGGCCCGCCGTGACCATGGCAACGCCGAGGCCGCCGGTGATTTCCGCGTGCGCCTGCGCCATATGCACCGCGGCGCGTTCGTCGCGAACGTCGACGATGGCGATGCCGGCGGCGTCGGCGGCCATCCAGATCGGCATGATATGACCGCCACACAGCGCGAAGATCCGTTCGACGCCGCGCGCCGCGAGAAGCGCAGCGACCGTTTCTGCGGTGGTCATGCCGCCAGCGGCGCCACCTCGCCGGCGAACCGGTCGATCCGCGCCAGATTGTCGGGGAGATCGTCGCTCTCGAACCCTACGATCAGATGATTCAGCCCGGCGTCGCGCCAGGCTCGCGCGTCGGCGGCGATCTCGGTTGCGGCGCCGGTGAACGGCCGCGCGCGCTTGCCGCCGAGGGCATACCAGGGCACGAACAGGCCGGTGTCGAGCGCCGACGGGTCGCGGCCGGCATCGGCGGCGTAGCGGCGAATCTCGGCCAGCGCCGCCGCGTAACTCTCCGGCGTCGTCAGCGGGACGCGCGGATTGGCGATCACCGGATACCAGCCGTCACCGAGGATTCCGGCGCGGCGTCTTGCGGGTCCGCCCTCGCCGCCGACCCAGATCGGCGGATGCGGGCGCTGCACCGGTTTGGGAGCGAACAGAATATCGTCGAAGGCGATGAACTCGCCCTCGAAGCGTGGCCGGGCCTGGGTCCACAAGGTACGGAAGGCGGCGATATACTCTTCCGAGGCCTGCGCGCGACGGGCATAAGGCGGCGCGCCGAGCGCCGCCATCTCCTCGGCCATCCAGCCGATACCGACCCCCACGGTCAGCCGCCCGTTCGAGAGAACGTCTGCGGTCGCCAACATCTTGGCCGCGAGCACCGGCGCTCGATGGGGCAACACCATGACCGAGGTGAGCAGGCGTATGCGCTCGGTGACGGCGGCGACATGCGCGATCGTCATCAGTTGCTCCAGGCACGCGCCGGTGTCGGCGGCCGGCCAGACGCCGCTGTCGCTGTAGGGATAGCGCGAATCGACCGTGCCGGTGACGACCACGTGGTCGTTGAAGCCGAGCGTGGCGAGACCGGCCGCCTCGGCGCGGCGGGCGATTACCTGCAACCCCTCCGGCGTCGCGGCGGCCCCGCGAGTCCCGACGTGCAGTCCGAAATCCATCTTTGCCTCTCCTATCGACTCCCGCCGGGCCGCTACAACCGACCGGATTACCGCGATCTCGCCACACCGCACCGGGCCAAACCATTGTTGTGGACGTGATCCACGTCAACGCCCGTCATCTCGCTCGCACCACGGCCAGGATTTCGAGCGTATCGAGGGGGAGAACGGGGCAGGCGCACGACGGAAAACGGAATGCAGGACGAGAACCGCCGTTGCCGATCAAGAAACCCTGATGGCGGAAACGACCACCGGAGACGGTTCGTGACTTGCCAAAAATCGAACCCGGCCCGTTTCAGGATTTGACGACACTCTTTGACCGTAGAGGCACCCTGTCGCTCGAACCCGGCGTCGATGCCGATACGCCGACACTGGCGGAGTATCTTCGGCGCACCCAGCAGAACTTCCGGCTCCGCCCCCTCCGCATCTATCTTTATCGCACGCACTGCCCCCCCCCCCCGATACGTTCCACGACGATACTATCGAGCGTCTCCGCATCGAGCGAGATCGGCTTGGTCGAGTGCTTGAGAGAGGGGAAGATCGACCCATCCGCGTTCGTCGGTTCCGAGTAGAAGGTCACACTTCTTTGCCGATCGAGGCTCACTCTCGTGTCGATCAGCCACTTGCGCCCGGGCGGGGCATGACGCAACAGGTTCTTCGCCAAACAGCGAGCGGCCATGGGATCGGGTTCGATGGCGAGGACATTGAAGCCTTTACGTAATACATGAAGCGCCCACTCGCCCATGTATGCGCCAACATCGATCACCCACTCACCTTCGTTTGCCGGGCGAAGATCATGCAGCCCATAGCGACGTGCGACCGCATCCAATCGTGCATCGACACCGTGATGATACATGCGCCAGCGGCGGCGCCCCGGTGCAAGCATGATCGTGCGTTCGACTTCTATTGAAAACATATTTCCATTTCTTTTCACGCGGACTGGCTTCCGCTTTGAAAACATAAAGGAAAGAAGGAGATTCAATATCTGCTGGAAGCGCTCGATCATGGAGAATTACTCATCCTCTATTATCGATTTCCGCCAGGTCGCCACAACCGGTCGATACGGCCGCCGTCGTTGCACTGCCGAGCCAATACGAAAAGATGATCGGACAAACGGTTGAGATAGACGAGCGACAGCGGCGCGATCTCTTCCTGTCCGGCGAGGGCGGCGACCAGTCGTTCGGCGCGGCGCGCCACCGTGCGCGCGGCGTGCAGATGGGCCGCCGCCGCCGTTCCGCCCGGCAGGATGAACGAACTCAGCGGCGCGAGCGTTTCGTTCATCGAGTCGATCTCGGTTTCGAGGCGGTCGATTTGCGCCTGCGCGACACGCAGGGCGCCGGCGCCGCGTCGTCCGCCGGGCGGGACGCAGAGATCGGCGCCGAGGTCGAACAGGTCGTTCTGAATGCGCGCCAGCATCTCGTCCGCCGCGCCGCTCGTGTGCAGGCGCGCGAGGCCGATCGCGGCGTTGGTCTCATCGACGGTTCCGAACGCTTCGACCCGAGGGCTGTGCTTGGCGACCCGGCCGCCGTCGCCGAGCGACGTCTGGCCGGAATCGCCGCCGCGTGTGTAGATCCTGTCGAGCTTGACCATTCCGGCGGCGCTACGGTCTGTGGAACGGGACCACGTAGGGGCCTTCGGGAACGAACGCAACATGCGGGTCTCCCGCTGCCGCGACGCTTCGTGCGACCGCGTCTTCCAGCGAATCGACCATCGTCACGCCGGTCAGCGCGCGTTCTTCCTCCGCAAGTCCGTCCGAGTAGAGAAACACCTCGCCACGCCGCATCGGCCTGATCTGCATTTCGCTCTGCCATTCGTCGATATCTGCACGGCGTTTGGCGAGCAGACTGTCGCGGAAGGCGTGCGGGCCGAGTGCGATCAGTCGCTGCTGCGCGTTCGCGAATTCGGGCGAGCCGATCCCTTCCGAGCAGGCCGAGGCGACGATCAGCCGCCCGCCGGGTTCGAGAATGTCGAGTGGTGCGACCATACCCTTGATCGTCTGGTAGTAGGTGGAATCGAGTGGATAACCCGCGGCGCTGGTGACCACGGTCGCGAAGCGGCGGGGAACGGCGACCTCGGCGTAGCGGTGAACAAAGGCCACGGCATCGAGATGGCTGGCGACGATTTCGCCGAAATTGACGAAGGACAACTGTCTTTCCTCGTCGATCACGGTGTTAAGCGCCCATGCGCCGCCGATCATCGCGACGATTTCGAGCTGGTCTTCGTGGAGCGGATTGCCGTCGAGCACGCAGTTGACGGCGTTCGCGTCTTCCATGTAGCGCGCGCTGTGGAAAGTGGCGATGGTCTCGGCGTGCGCCAGCCCGGGCGCGATCACCTTGCGCCCGCCCGACCAGCCGGCCATGAAGTGCGGCTCGACGAGACCGGTGACGATACGCAGGTCGGCTTCCACGAAACGACGGTCGAGACGCACGGTGTTGCCGCGCCCGGTGGTTCCGACATAAATGTGATCGGCATCGTCGCGCGCGAAATGATTGACCACGCGTACCGTGTCGAGCACCCACGGATCGCCGACCACCGCGCGCAATTCCGCACCTTCGTTCGGCCGGTGCAAACCGGTGGCGACGATCACGGTGATGGCGTCCGCCGGCAATCCGGCGTCGAGCAGGGCGCGGATCAGAACCGGCAGCAGAACGCCGTTCGGCACCGGCCGCGTCACGTCGCAGATGGCGATGCAGGCCGAGCGTGCGCCTGCCGCGCACGCCGCCAGCCCCGACCGCGCCAGCGCCGCCGCCACCGCGTCCGCAGGTGCTTCGAGCACCGGCATCCGGGGTTTGCGGACCACCGTCGCGCACCACTCGTCGGCCAAGCGCACCGCGACCTCGCCGCGGCCATACAGCAACCCGACCTCTGTCATGCGCCAACCTCTCCAGCTCGCAACAGGAACGCAGTGTTCAGAGTTCGCTCCCATGCCGCCATCGGCGCCGTGTGATCGCTTCATTCTCCCGCTCCGTGTTGCGCCGCCGCGGCGCGGACACCAGCGTCGCATCGACGATCTGGCCGCCCATCATCCCACCGGCCCCGTCCGGAGAATACGCAGCGCTGCGCAGGCTGCGCCGTAGCCGTTGTCGATGTTGACCGCGACCACTCCGGGGCTGCAGCTCGCTAGAATGCTGTGCAGCGCCGCCGCGCCGCCGGCCGCAACGCCATAGCCCGTGCTGCACGGCACAGCTACGATCGGGCACGACACCAGGCCGGCGACGACGCTGACCAGCGCCGCATCCATGCCGGCAACCACGATCAGCACCCGCATCGCGCGCAACCGCTCGACCTGATCCAGCAGGCGCCACAGCCCGGCGACCCCCACGTCGAGCACCGTCTCGGTCGCGACCCCGGCAAAGGCGAGCGTGCGCGCCGCCTCGCGCGCCGGCGGCGCGTCCGAGGTTCCCGCACCCACCACCGCCACCACCGCCGGCCCCTCGACCGCGACCGGCGCGCCGAAGAACCCGGTGCGCGAGACCGGATCGTAATCGATCGCCGCCCGCCACGGAGCGGCGAGGGCGGCGAGAGCGTCCGCTTCGAGTCGGGTCAGGAGAATGGCGCGCCCGGCGTCGCGAACTTCCGACAGGATGGTTTCGATCTGGGTCGTGGTCTTGCGGCTGCACAACACCGCTTCGTCGATGCCGATGCGCGCGCCCCGCTTCAGGTCGAGACGAACCTCAGGCGCCTCGCTGCTCATCGCGGGTGAGGATGGAGAAACGCGCTGCCGCGGCGATAGGCTTCGAAGCGAACAGGCGCCGCTGCGCCGTCGAAGCCGGCGCGCGCGAACATCGCAGCGACGGCGGCCGACAGGCGCGCCCGGTCTTCCAGCGCCAGGCCGTCGAGAGCCGCGGCGTCGAGTTCGACCGCGACGCCGCCCGCGCGCACACGGCAGCGCACGGTCCTTGCACCAAGCCGACGACGAACGTGACGCTCGGCCGCGTCGATCGCCCCGAGAACGTCCCCCTCGATGGCGATGCCGGTCTCGACCCGGCTCGACAGGCATGGCGATCCGGGCAGGTCAGCTACGTCATCGAGCCCCAGCGTTCGCGCGATCCGGCGCACTTCCGCCTTGTCGATCCCGGCCTCGATCCAGGGATGACGCACCTGCCACTCGCGGGCGGCGTCGAGCCCGGGCCGATAGTCGCCCAGATCGTCGAGATTGGCGCCGGAGACGATGACCGCGCCGGCGCGTGCGTCGACGGCGCGATACAGGTTCGTCTTGCAGAAATAGCAGCGGTTGGCCGGGTTCCGGAGATAGTCGGGGTCGGAGAACTCGCCCGCCTCGACGACGTCCAGCGCCCAGCCGTCGTGGTCGGCGCGCTGGCGGACTCGCGCGGTCGCCGTCGCCGGCACTGCGGGCGATACGGCGTGAACCATCCGGGTCGTTCGCGGATCGCGGGCGTGGGCGAGCGCCGCGAGGGTCATGCTGTCCACCCCGCCGCTGACCGCCACCGTGAGCGGCCCGATCGCCTCCAGCACGTCACCGATCCGTTCAATCGCCGCCGTCACGTTCCCCGTCCGTAAGCGCCTGGCGCTCCGCCTCGCCGCGCCGTTCGGCGCGCGCGCCGTGGCCGTCGGCCGCTTCGACATCGGCGATTTCGGTCTTCGCCGTGCGCCGGCCGCCGGGGCGCGCCGCCACCTTTACCCGAACCGCACCGCAAAGGCTATCGACGCGCATCGTATCCCGGTCGAGGACCAGTCGATCGACGAGTTGGCGACGCAGGCCGAGCGTCGTCGTTTCGACGAAGCAGCGTTCGGCGACCGCATCCGCCGCTTCGGGCCGCGCGAGCAACTCGACACGCGCGGCCAGCCGACCGTTCTTGCCGATCAACGGATGCTGCACGACGTCGATGACGCCGGGCGCGGCGCGCAGCCGCTCCAGCGCGACGGCGAGATCTTCCGGCGTCTGATCGTCGATATCGAAGCTTAGCTGCGCCACACGGTCGGCCGACATCGACTCCGCGGCATCGCGGTAGAGCGAAATGCGCAGCACATTGCTGCGACCGACCAGTTTGCGTGAGCCGAAGCCGTGGCCCGAGGCGATCAAACGCCGCGGTGTGGGGTCGGGTGCCTGCGACGGCGCCACGTGGCGCAGAATCGCGGCGCCGGTCGGTGTGACTCGTTCGCCTTCGAGACCGTCATCGATCAGGACCCAGTTCTCCAGCAGCGTGAGGACCGCCGGCGCGGGCAGCGGTAGAGCGCCGTGAGCGGTTTCGACCTCGCCGCGACCGCGCGGCAGCGCGCCGCACGACCAGCTCGACGCGCCGAGAGCGTGGATAGCGGCCGCAGCGGCGGTGAAATCCACCAGCGTGTCCCATCCGCCGAGTTCGTGAAACCTGACCTCGGCGACCGGCACGTCGTGCACGGCGGCTTCAGCCGCGGCCACGATACGCAGCATGTCCCGCGCCCGCCTGCGCACCGGCTCCGCGAGACGCGCCTCGGCGAGCTTCGCGTCGAGCGTCGATACGGCCGTCGCGTGCGCCGGCTCCGGCCCCGAGACGATGAAACGGCGCCCGGCGAGAACCCCGTCATCGTGCGGCCGGAATTGGTGGGCGATCCCGGGCGGCAGGTCAAGCGCGGCGAGTGCGGCGCGGACAGGTTCCGCCAGTGTCGGGCGGGCATCGACCAGCGCGGCGGCGAACATGTCGCCGGCAACGCCGCCCGGCGCGTCGAGATGAACGTGCATTCCTCAGACCGGATCGCGCGGGACCAGCGCTGCGGCGGCGCGCAGAACCTCCGCCCCGGCGCCCGCCCGAGGCGCGTGCCGGCTCAGATGCCGCCGCCACGCGCGCCCGCCCCGGCGGCCGCGAAACAACCCCAGCATATGCCGGGCGATGCTCTTCATGGGCACCCCCCGCCGGCCCTCGCGCGCAACGTAAGGCGTCATGGCGGCGACGATCTCGTGGCGACCCGGCGGTGCCGCATCGTCTGCGAAGATCGCGCGGTCGGCGTCCGCCAGCATGTAGGGGTCCTCATACGCCGCCCGGCCGATCATCACCCCATCGACATGGCGCAGATGCACCTGCGCTTCCGCCAGGCTCGCGACGCCGCCGTTGATCACGATTTCAAGCGCCGGATAGTCGCGCTTCAGCCGATAGACGCGGCCGTGGTCGAGCGGCGGGATTTGTCGATTCTGCTTCGGGCTGAGACCGGTCAGAATCGCCTTGCGTGCGTGGACGATGAAGGTCCCGCAGCCGGCAGCGGCGACCGTTTCCGCGAACCGCCGCAGGAAGTCGTAATCGTCGCGGTCGTCGATGCCGATGCGCGTCTTCACGGTCACCGGCAACCCGGACTCGCCGGCCATCGCACGCACGCAGGCGCCGACCAGCGCCGGCTCGGCCATCAGGCACGCACCGAAGCGCCGATCCTGCACCCGCGCGCTGGGGCAGCCCACATTGAGATTCACTTCGTCGTAGCTCCAGGCCGCCGCGAGTGCCGCCGCACGCCCCAGATCGTCGGGGTCGCCGCCGCCGAGTTGCAGGGCGACCGGATGCTCGGCCGGGTCGAAGCGCAGATGGCGCGCCGCGTCGCCGTGCAGCAGCGCACCGGTCGGGATCATCTCGCTGTAGAGCAGCGTGCGGCGAGTCAGTTGGCGCAGGAAGAACCGGTCGTGGCGGTCGGTCCGCGCCATCATCGGCGCCACGCAGAGGCGGTGATCGAGGGCGAGGCCGTTTTCGGGGAGCATTCTTTCGGAATGCGCACGATTGCCGTCCCGCCGTTCCGAGTGCTTATGCGCCACGGGTTTCGTTTCCCCAGAGCGTCCATCCCTTCGCCTTCTCGCCGCGGGCGAAGAGCTCGATCTTGCGCAGGGACGGAAACATGTCCTCGATTCGCCGCCGCACTTCCTCCGGCTTTCGCGAATGCACCGCTCGCCGGGCGCTCACAAGCTGCCGCACGTTACGCGCTCCCCTCGGTCCCGGTATCTTGCCGCGCTTGAAAGCGAGGCAGAGTTCGCACTGGCTCATCGTATAGAAACCCGGATTGACCCGCTTCTTGTCCCAGACGAAGGCCACGGTAGCCCATTTGAATCCCCAAGCCTTGCCCAGGTCGATGGCCTGATCCAGATGCGGGTTGGTGGACCAGAGAAACAGGAGACAGTTTTCAGCGGCGATCTCGTCGACTTTTAGTTGCTTGAGTTCTCCGAGTGGAACGGTGCGGTAGTGGCGAATCGCGCCTCCGGTGTCTTTGCTTCCCTCGCCCGCATGTTGCAGTTGGCCCTTGTAGTCCCACGGCGGATCGGCGTAGATGATGTCGAAATGCTGCCCGGGCAGAGCGGGGAAACGGACCGACAGGCCCGGTTTCGGACCTCTCGACTCGTCATTCACATGCCCGGCGCCTCCGGCCCCGGTCATCGATCGCATACCGGGACGGCGAATCGGCCATTCCGAATCATTGCGTCCGACCGTCGTCACGTCGGCGGGCAGGTCGTGCCGGAAACCCGTCCGTCGCGATACAGACTGACCTCGCCGCGCTCGATGACGTAGAGGCGGTCGAGCAGATCCGCCGAATGGGTGGAATCGGATTCCGACAGCAGGATCGAAAGACCGCGGTTCTTGAGTTCCGACAAGACTTCGGCGAGACGCGCGGCGAGCGCTGGAGCGACGCCTTCGAACGGCTCGTCGAGCAACACCAGCTCGTTGCCGGCCATCAGGGCGCGGGCCAGCGCCACCAGTTTCTGTTGGCCCCCGGATAGTTGCAGCGCCCGCCGGTCGGCGAACCCCGCGACTTCGGGCATGAGCTCGTGGATGGTTTCGAGCCGCGCCGCGACATCGGCCCGCTGCGTTGCCCAGGCCGGCATGAGAATGTTCTCACGCACCAGGAGGCGGGGAACGAGGCGCCGGTCTTCGGGCATGTAGCCGATGCCGAGGCCGGCGCGCCTGTGCGCGGCCAGACGCGCGAGATCGGTCTCGCCGAAGAGGATGGCGCCGGCGCGGATGCGGACCAGACCCATGACCGCGCGCATGAAGGTGGTCTTGCCGGCGCCGTTGCGCCCCATCAGGCCGCACAGGCTGCCGCGGGGAACTTTCAGCGACACGCCTTCGAGAATCGTCGCCCCCGCGATCGAGACGCCGAGTCCGGTAACCGTCAACGCCGCCATGTCAGGCGTGCCGATGCAGTTCGGGGCCGATGACGTGGGTGCGCACGTCGGCGTCGGCGAGCACGCCGGCGGTGGGGCCGTCGGCGATGACGCGGCCGTCATAGAACGCGACGACGCGCTCGGCGTAACGCTCCACCACTTCCATGTCGTGCTCGACGAAGAGCACCGTGACCGACTCGGCCGCGAGCGCACCGGCGAGGGTGTCCATAACCGTGCCTTTCTCGTCCGTGCTGATGCCGCTCGTCGGTTCGTCGAGCAGCAGCAGAGTAGTCCGGCCGGCCAGCGCCATGGCGATGTCGAGCAGTTTGCGCACGCCTTGCGGGAGCTTGCCGGCGATCTGGTGCGCGTAAGCGTCGATGCCGAAGCGGGCGAGCGCCGAATGGACCTCTTCCGTGATCCCGGCGTCGCGTAGCGGACGCCACACGGTTGCCTGTTCCCGCGCGGCGATGCCGATCGCCACCATCATGTTGTCGAACACGGTGAGCTCGGCAAAAAGTTGCGGAATCTGAAACGACCGGTGGATGCCCAGCCGGCTGATCCGGCGCGGGGCGTAGCCGGTGATGAGGCGCCCTTCGTAGCGGATCGCTCCCCTGTCCGGCTTGAGATAGCCGGTGACCATGTTGACGAAAGTGGTCTTGCCGGCGCCGTTGGCGCCGATGATGCCGACTCGCTCGCCGGTTTCGACCCGCACGTCCACCGCCGCTGCGGCCACGACGGCGCCGAACCGCTTGTCGAGGCCGCTCGCTTCGAGCACCGTCATGTCAGCCGCGCCGCCGCGCCGCGCGGAATGCCGACCACAGACCGCCTGGCAGGAACAGGATCACGAGCAGCAGCGTGCTACCGAGCAGAATCTGCCAGAAATCCGGGGCGTATTGCAGCGCGTAGCTGCGCACCAGCTCGAAGATCAACGATCCAACGAACGGCGCCGCGACATTCCCGGTGCCCGACAGGATCGCGACGAACACGAACTCGCCCGACTTGGTCCAGTAGGCGAAGTCTTCGGGCGTGACATGGCCGATGAGCAGCGCCGTCAACACGCCGCCGAGCCCCGACGACGCGGCGGCAAGCACGTATTTCAGATGGATCGCGCGGCGAACCGAGGTCCCGAGATAGGAGACGCGCACCTCGTTCTCGCGGATCGCCTCGCCGATATAGCCCATTGTGGAATTGAGATAGCGGTGGGCGGCGAACGCGACGGCGAAAGCCAGCGCCGCCACGAGCGCGAAAAGGAAGACGGTCAGACGGGCGTTATCCGCCGGCGCGAAGAAGAGGAAGGTCGGCGCCGGCACGCTGAACCCGTCGGTGCTGCCCAGTGTCGCACTGTTGGTCAGCACCCCGAACAGGATCATGGAGAAGGCGAGACTCAACATGGCGAAGAAAATGCCGCGATAGCGCGCGAGGAGAAAACCGAGCACGAACGCAACTCCCCCCGACACCGCGACGCCGGCGGCGAGCATGACGAACACGTCCGTCACGCCGGCGAAATGGCCGAGCATCGCCGCCGCATAGGCGCCGAGACCGTAGTACAGCGCCTGGCCGAAGGAGACGAGGCCGGCGCGGATCTGGATCATCAGTCCCAGAACCACGAGCCCGTTGGCGAGCGCCAGCGCCAGCATGTTCGCCGCCCAGCCGGGCAGCCACCACCACGCCGACAGGATGGCGAGCACTGCCGCGACCAGACCGGGAGTCGTGTAGTCGCGGTGCATCGGCGTCAGATCTTGCGCGCCTCGGCGCGTCCGAACAGACCCTGCGGGCGCGCGATCAGGACCAGTGCCATCACGCCGTACACCACGAACAGTTCGAGTTCCGGCATGGCGTTGACCGCAAGGGTGCGGCCGATGCCGACGAGCAGGGCGCCGATCGCCGCCCCCTCGATGCTGCCCAGGCCGCCGATCACGACCACCGCGAACGCAAGCACGATGACCTCCACACCGATGCCGGGAACGACCGAGATCATCGGCGCTGTGAAAGCGCCGCCCACCGCGCCGAGCACTGCGCCGATCGTGAAAGTGACGACGAACATCCGCTGCACGTCGATGCCGAGTGCGAGACTGATCTCCCGATCGTGGATCACCGCCTGGAGCAGCTTGCCGGTTCGCGTGCGGTTGAGGCCGAACCACACCAGTGCGCCGACGACAACGGACAGCGCCACAAGGCCGAAATCGTAAACCGGGAACGGAATGCCGCCGACCTCGACGAAACCCGGTGCGACGTAGGGCTGATAGGGCAGGTAGGACTCGACGCCGAAGACCAGCTTGATCGCGTCCTCCAGAATCAGGAACAGCGCGAACGTGGCGAGCACGATGACGATCTCGTCCCGTTCATACAGCCAGCGCAGCACGCCGCGCTCGATCAGCGGCCCAAAGGAAAGGCCCACCGCCAGCGCGGCGGCCGGCAACAGGAGGTAGGCAACGGCGATCTGGCCGCCGGTGGCGGCGTACTCGCCGACCGCCCAGGCGGCGGTATAGGCGCCGAGCGCATAGAGGCTGCCGTGCGCGACGTTGAGGATGTTCATCACGCCGTAGATGAGCGTCAGCCCGACGGCGACGAGAAACAGCCACGAGGCGTAGGTGACGCCGTTGACGAGGATCAGGGTCGGATCGAGCATCGGCCGGCGCGGCGGGGTTTGTACGGGGAGAAAGACGATGACGGGGCAGTGTAGGCAGTGCGCACCATAGCTTCCCGGCGCGCCGGGCGGAAGCGGCGCGACAGCCGCCCACGGAGCATGTATATGACGCCGGTTCGGCCGCCGCCGCGGCCCGTGTCCGGTCAGGAGACCGCATGGCCGTCACGACAGAGCGCGCCGCGCCGATCGCCGACAAGGCGGAGTTGGTCGCCTGGCTCGAATCGGGATGCAAGCCCGAGGCGGCCTGGCGCATCGGTACCGAACACGAGAAGATCGGCTACCATCGCGAAGATCTGACCCCGCTAGCCTATCGCGGCGCGCGCGGCATCCGTGCCGTCTTCGAGCGCCTTATGGGGCATGGCTGGCGCCCGGTATATGAAGGCGGCGACGTGATCGCGCTCACGTCCGGGCGCCAGTCGATCACGCTCGAACCGGGTGGACAGTTGGAGCTGTCGGGCGCGCCGCTCGAAACGGTGCATCAGACCTGCGACGAGGTGAACGGCCATCTCGCCCAGCTGCGGCCGGTGGGCGAGGAACTCGGAATCGGATTCCTCGGGATCGGAATGCAGCCGAAATGGCGGCGCGAAGACATCCCGGTCATGCCGAAACGCCGCTACGACATCATGCGCGCCTACATGCCCCGAAAGGGCGCGCTCGGCCTCGACATGATGCTGCGGACCTGCACCGTGCAGACCAATCTCGATTTCGAGTCCGAAGCCGACATGGTGCGCAAGTTCCGCGTGTCGCTCGCCTTGCAGCCGGTCGCCACCGCCCTGTTCGCCAACTCGCCGTTCACCGACGGCAAACCCAACGGTTTCCTGAGTTACCGCACCCATGTGTGGTCGGACACCGACCCCGACCGCTGCGGCGTGCCCGCTTTCGTGTTCGAGGACGGCATGGGGTTCGAGGCGTATGCGGACTACGCGCTCGACGTGCCGATGTATTTCGTCCACCGCGACGGCCGCTACGTCGATGTGGCAGGGCGGTCGTTCCGCGACTTCCTCGCCGGCAAGCTCCCCGAACTGCCGGGAGACCGACCCACCGGGGCCGACTGGGAACACCATCTGACTACCATCTTTACGGAAGTACGCCTGAAGCGTTACCTGGAGATGCGCGGCGCCGACGGCGGTCCATGGCACATGTTGTGCGCCTTGCCGGCGCTCTGGGTGGGTTTGCTATACGACCGGGACGCTCTGGCCGAAGCGGAGGCGCTGGTCGCCGGTTGGACCCACGCGGACGTGGCGCGATTGCGCGCGGCGACGGCGCGGCGCGGTCTGGAGGCGACTCACGCCGGGCGCCCGGTGCGCGACATCGCCCGCGACGTTCTCGCGATCGCCCGCCGCGGTCTGCGGCGCCGCGCGCGTCTCGACCGCGGCGGCGCCGACGAGACCGGCTTTCTGACCCTGCTGGACGGGATCGTCGAAAGCGGCCGCTGTCCCGCTCGTGCCCTTCTGGACGCCTGGCATGGCGAGTGGGGCGAGTGCATCGACCCCGTATTCGAGGCCTGCGCTTACTGAGGCGGCGGTTCTTCCCGATAACCGGCAGTATCCCCGTTTGCCCTTCTTCTCCTCACACCGGGAACAAGTCCGGGCGCGACCGTTGGAGTGGCCGACCCGGAGGGCTGCACGCCTGAACCGGGGTCGCACGAGCTTCACAAACCGGGATGCCACTACCCGTTCGTCCTCGTTGACCAGGAGACGGGACCGGGCTACGGTCCGCTGAATGGAGTGTTTTCATTCGCGGCGAGAGCGATGACCGATCTGACGGGTGCCGATTACAATGTCGAAAGGCAGAAAGACGGGCCATTTTCATTCTGGTTTTCCAGGGTGAAAGTCAACCCGGGTTCGACCCTGACTCGCGAGAGCATTCTGTTCAACGATCCGGCATGTCCGGTCGGTATCCAGTCCAACAGAACAAAAATAGTCTATAGGAATGGCGAGTTGCGATTCGCCGCCCGGATATCGGTGAGAACAAACAGAGCGGTTGCGGCGATACAAACGAAGCTTCGGCTTTTCGACGTGTTCGGGCAGCGGATGCAGGACCTTGTGACAACCGAGTCCAGAGATTTCCATCCCGGCCATTTCACGATACTCGGAGAATGGCGCTTGTGTGAAGGCAACGCAGAACAAATTCTGACGACCGCCGCATGTGTGACCAGGGTACGTTTGGACGATGGCCGCCAATGGGTATTCAACAAAGATAATTTCGAACTTGCCCTGAACGTTTTGGACTTGGAGCGGGAGATGGAGGACGACAAAACATGATGTGCTTCCGTTCAGTTCAATTCGCCGATCATATGTATGACGAACCCGCTGACCCCCGGGGTGCCCCGGCGTGTCGGCCGTATGCCGACACGCCAAAAGGGGCGGGCGGGCGGGCCGCGCGCGATCCCGCCAGACTCGCGAATTGCGAATGGAATCTCCGATCGTACCGCGTCTTGGCCAATTGAAGCGGTTCTACGCTCTGTTGAGTTCGATCGAGGGACGGTTGAAGGGAACGCGCCGGCTGTCCGATTGCTCCGGTCGTATGCCGTGGCCCAAACGGGGCGTTTATTTCTTTTTCGAACCCGGTGAAGTCCGCACCGACAGCGGCGGCGGGCCGCGCGAGTGGTGCGGGTAGGTACACATGCCCTGAAGGCCGGCTCCGGCGCCACGCTCTGGGATCGTCTGTCGCAACACCGGGGACATGCGGGTAGCGGCGGTGGCAACCATCGCGGATCGATATTCAGGCTTATTGCAGGAACCGTACTGATGGGGAGGGACGGCCTCGATTGCCCGACCTGGGACAACGGTCTCGGGACCGCGCGGCCCGACGTTCGAGGCCGCGAGAAGCGTCTGGAGAGGGCCGTCAGCAAAGTGATCGGTGACATGCCGTTTCTATGGCTCGCCGTCGGGGACGACCCGGGTCCGGGCAGTCTGCGCGGATATATCGAGAGAAACGCGATCGCGCTCCTCAGTAACTACGGGAAACGAACCATCGACCCTCCCTCGCGTTTGTGGCTTGGCCGCCATTGCGACCGCGAGAAGGTGAGAGCTGCCGGGATGTGGAATTCCAACCATGTCGATGAGGGCTGCGATACGGCGTTCCTCGACACATTGGAGCGTTCGATTCAGCGAGTGGGGGAGACGAAATGAAAGTTGTCATCCAATGCGCCGCGAGGAAGCGAAGCAATGCGGGTCGCCTTCGCACGCGCGACGGCCGGAGCGTCGTGTTCGTCGCCGACCCCGAGTCTGCGCCGCGCAGAGGCGGGCATCTTTATGCCCGCCCGGACGATATTTCCGACCGCGGGATTTCCTGGCGCGCCGTTCTTCAAGAATACAATGAAGCCCCAGGGGACAACCCACTCCGCTTGCTCTCTGCGTGGAGACTCTACAAGCCTCCGGTGTACGAAAAACTGACGAAGTATTGCGGTATGGACAACTTCTATATCCTCTCGGCGGGATGGGGGTTATTGCGTGCGGAGTTCCTCACGCCGGATTACGACATAACGTTTAGCCAAGCGAGAAACGTGGAACGCTTCAAGCGCAGGCGTCATGGAGAAACATATAGAGATTTCTCGATGTTGCCGCCGAATACGGTGGAGCCTGTTACCTTCTTCGGTGGAAAGGACTATATTGGCCTTTTCTGCAGGTTGTCCGAGAGCGTCGGGGGACCACGGATCGTTTGGTATAATTCCGAAATAGCGCCGCGCGTGCCGAAGTGTGAGGTCAAGCGGTTTCATACGACAACCAGAACAAACTGGCAGTACGAATGCGTTCGTTGAAGGAAAGCTCCAGTTCGGGAGGGCATGACGCATGACGATGCCGGTGCCGCCAGGAAGGGGGCGCAGTGGAGTCGTTCGGTCATGATGCGGATCCGGCCTCGGCGAGCGTCTCCATCGGGTGCGATGGTTGGGCCAGGACGAGGAGAGCTTTCGCTCGCGCGCCGCAGACGGTCGCCATGATACGATGCCGAGGCGGACGCGCGGCCAGCCCGGAGCCATCCCCATGCCGATCCCTCTGAAATTGCTGTTGTCGGTGGTGGTGGCCGGTGGCGGCGCGGTCATGCTGTTTCTGGAGCGCGAGGCGGGTGCTCCGGCCGTGGGATGGGCGTCCGTCGCCCTCGCCGCGTTGATGATTTTCGGCGTCTGGCTGTTTCCCGACACCCGCCGCGGCGGGTGACGCAACGCGGTCAGCCGCAGGCGGCGGCGAACGCGGCGAGGGTTTCGAAACGGGCGTTGTAGCGCGCGCCGGCCCCCGGCGGTTTCGTCGCGCCGCCCGCCTGCCCGCTGCGGCGATCGATCCAGACGCTCTTCAATCCTGCCGCCCGGGCGGGTTCGTGGTCGTGATAGAGGCTCTGCGCGACGTGCAGGACGCGCGCCGCAGCGATGCCGCGCCCGGCCAGCGCGTCCAGCATGTGGCGGAAAGGGCGCGGATCCGGCTTCCAGGCGCCGACGTCCTCGGCCGTGAAGACGTCGTCGAAGGCGACGCCCAGGCGGTCGGCGGATCGCGCGAAACTCGCCCGATCGACGTTCGACAGGATGCACAGTCGGTATTTCCGTTTCAGCGCGGCGAGCGCCGGCGTGCTGTCGGGAAAGGCCGGCCAGTCGCCGACCGACGCCCCGAACGCGGCGCATTCGGCCGCCGAAGCCGGCGCGCCAAACTCGCCCGAGATCGCTTCCAGCACCGCCGCCAGCACCTCGGGATAGAGCGCTCGCGGCCGCGCCTGCTGGATTGCGGTCTCGAAGCGACCGAAGGCGGCGAGCAGACTGTCGTCGTCGGCGTCCACGCCGGAACGCGACAGCCACGGGCGCAGGGCCGCCAGCAACCCGGTCTCCCAGTCGATCAGCGTGCCGTAGCAGTCGAACGACAGGACGTCGAAACCGTCGTAGCGCATGGGTGTCACTCCCGGCGGGCGGCGGCGAAGTCGCGCAGTGCATCGAACAGCGCCGCGTCGTTGATCACCCGAGGCACCTTGTTCTGGCCGCCGAGTTTCCCGCGGCGGCGCATCCAGGCGGTGAACCCGCCGGGCGGCATCGCCGCGACGCGCGGCGCGTCCAGGCCGAAACCGCCGGCGCGGTGGGCGGCGTAGTCGTCATTGAGGCCCTGCAACGTCGAATCGAGGCGGTCGGCGAAGCGCGCCAGCCGGCCGGGGTCGATCCCGGCTTCGGCGAACTCGACGATGTAGAGATGGCCGCCGCGGGCGCCGGTGCGGTCGGAGAACAGGCTGCCCACGGCGAAATCGCTCACTGTCGTCGCGATCGTCCGCGCCGCGTCCGCGACCGCCCGTTCGAGTTCGATCCCGATCACATGTTCGCCGAACGCCGACAGCATGTAACCCGTGCGCCCGGTAACGAGAACGCGCGGCGGGTCGCGGTCGATCACCGTCACCGTGTCGCCGACGACGTAGCGCCACAACCCGGCGCAGGTCGTGACGACGAGGGCATAATCGACCCCGGGTTCGACGTCGCCGATCCAGTGGCAGACCGGGTCCGCCCGATCGAGTTCCTCGCGCGGAACGAACTCGTAGAAGATCCCGTTGTCGAGGAGAAGCCTCAGCCCGGCGCCGCCCGCCCGGTCGGCGACGGCAAAGAAGCCCTCGCTCGCCGGATACACCTCGCGCGTCTCGGCGTGGCAGCCTTCGAGCACGGCGGCGAAGCGGTCGCGGTAGGGCGGCCACGCCACTCCGCCATGCACCAGCAGTTCGAGATCGGGATAGACGTCGGCGACACGCGCGCCGGCGGTTTCCGTCAGCCGGTCGAAATAGAGCAGCAGCCAGCTCGGCGTTCCGGCGATGGCGCGGATGTCTTCGTCCAGCGAGCGCTCGGCAAAGCGGCCGATCTTGACCTCCCAGTCGGCGATCCTTTCGAGATCGCGGGGCGGGAAATGGCGCCACCGCGCCCAGGGTGGCATCGTCGCCGCGGCAATACCGCTGAGATCGCCGCTGAAAACGCCGGGTGCCTTGCGGGCCAGGCCGGTCGAGCCGCCGAGCATGAAGATCCGCCCGGCGGATATCCGGCTTCGTGGCCGCGCGGCGAGGTGGTGGACCAGAACATCGACGGCGGCGCGGGTGTTGGCCCGGTTCGTCTCGCGGCTGACGGGAATGAACTTGCTGGCGCCCCGCGTGGTCCCCGATGATGCGGCGAAATAAGGGATGCGCCCGCGCCACGTGCAATCGATCAGGCGCGGGAACGGGTCGCGCCAGTAGTCGTCCCAGAATGCCTCGTAGTCGCGCAGCGGCACGCGGGCGCGATAGTCGTCGAGCCCGCGAATGCCGGCAAAGCCGTGGTGAAGGCCGAACCGGGTCCCTTGCGCGCGTCCGACCAGCGACAACAAGACGCCGCGCTGGGTTTCCTGCGGGTCGAGCCGCGCCAGACGGGCGAGACGCCGGCGTGCATGGATCCGGAGCAGCCAAGTGAAGTCGTACACACCTCAGTTTCCAAGCGTGAGCACGTGCGGAAAGCTCTCGCGAACCGCGCCGAGCGTCAGCGGCACTCGCACATAGTCGCCGTCGCGCCAGAGTGCCCACTGGTCGAGCAGGGTCGAACTGTTGAGCCAGCCGTCCTGTCCGCCCAGCAGGACGAACCAGTTGGCGTCCGGGTCCGTCATGTCGGAGATGTGGCGGGCGTTGGCACCGTAACGCACGGTGTGCTGCCCGGCGGAGGAGTCGTGCGCCGTCTTCATCAGCGTTTCGGAACTGCCGCCGACCCCGTATTCGGCGAAGCGGTAGCGACTGCCGATGACTGGCACCAGGGAGAGCGGGTGGTTCAGTTGCAGGCGGTGCATGTCGGCCCAGTTGTCGAATGCGGCGACGCCGGCCGCCGCTGCGTCGAGACCGGCAGCCAGCGCTGCGCGGACCGTCTCTTCACTGGCGGTTTCGATATCCTCGCGCAACAGCGTCTCGACGCGCCCGGGATCGGCGTAAGCCTGCCCGTCGGTCTCGCCGAAGGCGCGCGCGAAGAAGGCGGCGAAGAAGCCGTGGCGGAACTGCTCGAAACTGACCGCTCCGACCGAATCGGGCCGGTAATGCCCATCCCAGTCGCGCATCCGCCGCACCGCCTCGTCGCGGGCCGGGTCGGTGGGCGCGCCGAGGCCGGCCGCATCGAGTTTCGCGACGAACAGGTCACGCAGCTCGACCGACGAACGCGCATGCACGTCGCGCTGTATCGCCGCGACCGCCTCGACGCCGAGCGGAGTCTCCGCTTCGATCAACGCCGCGATGCGCCGCACCCGGTCGTCGCGGGAAAAGAAGAATCCTACCGGCATCCCGACGGCGCTGGGCCGGTTGTTGGCCGATGCCAGGAACCCGGACTCGGGATTGAGGCTGAACGGTAGTTCGCCGGCGGAGCGTATCTCCGTCCATGCGTCGTCGGACACCTCCCTGTCGAGGACGATGTCGGCGGGCGCTCCGTCCCGGCGCGGCAGCTGGGCCGCCATCACCTGGCCGATGTTCCCCTCGATGTCGGCGTAGAGCATGTTCTGGGCGGGGACGGCGAAACTGTCGAACGCGCGTCGGAACGAGTCGAAATCCCGCGCTCCGCACACGGCGCGCATGGCGCCGATCTCGTCGCTCGCGCGGTGCCCGATCCATCGCAACGCCGCTGGCGGCAGGTTGACGTTCGCGAGTTGCGGCGCGTCGGTGAGGATCGGACCCCAGCGGGTCTCGCGCACGGCCGCGTCCGCTTCCAGCCACCAGCGAACCGCGATCGGTTCCGTGCGCCTGGTTATCTCCGACTCCGGCAGGTCGCTCACGTCGTAGAGGTCGCTCGAGGCCGCGCGCATATTGGTGCCGCCCCAGGCGATATAGGGGTTGCGTCCGATCGCGAAGAGAGGGAAGCCGGGGACCATCAGCCCCACCGCATGGCAGGACGGCGATCTGACCCCGGCGATCAACCACATGTTGGGGATGACGATTCCGATATGCGGATCGTTGGCGAGAATGGCGCCGCCGGTGGTGGTGTGGCGCGGCGCCAGCGCCACGCTGTTGCTGCCGGAGCGCGCGAGGCCGCCGAGCCACGCTTGCTGGCCGGCGGCCGCGTCGCCGTCGAAACTCGGCGCCGAGGCAGTCCCTTTCTCGACCAGCCGCGCCCACAGTTCGGGCCAGTCCTGCCGCCCGCGCAGCGGCAGCAGGTCCGCCCAGACCAGCCAGTTGACGTCGGTGCCGGACAGGCGGCCCACGGTGAGCAGGTCGGCGACCGTCCACGGCTCGCGCTCCAGTCCGAGAACCCGGAATTCGTGCGGCAGTTCGGCGGCGGCGTTCTGGTAGTGGTTGATGCCGTCCACGAAGCGCTGAACCCAGCGCCGCGTCGATTCGTCCATCGCGCGTTCGGTGTCGGCGGCGGCGCGTCCATAGGAGAGGATGCGCAGACCGCGGTCGATATCGATGGCCATGGGGCCAGCCATTTCCGACAGGCGGCCTTGGGCGACCATGCGCATCATTACCATCTGGCCGAGCCGCAGGTGGGCGTGGACCAGGCCCAGCGCGAAAGCAGCGTCGTCGTCGGTGGCAGCGTCGATGAACGGGATCTGCCGTTCGTTCCAGAACACCGTTACCGGCTCGCGCAGTGGCAAGCCGCGAGTCGGAAACGCCGCCAGGCGCTCGGCAAGACCGGCCGGCTTCGGCAGCGGTGACAGGAGCGCGCAGCCCGCGAGCAAGCTGCCGGCGACACCGAGACCGAGCCAGCTTGCGATACCATGCGCCATGGACCTCTCCCGGGGGCCGGTGATTCTTGCCGTGAGTGGCAGCGTATCATACCGTGGCCGATGCATCGTGGCCGGCGCGAAAACGGCGCCACCCAAGGGCGTGTTTACCGGGAAACGGTGCCGTCGATACGGATGAGCCGCTCGCGACGGATGAACGTCATGACCGGGCGGAATTGAAAATGTTTCCGAGGGTGATTGACGCGCCGCCGGGGGTGGCCGTAGAGTCGCGATAGGGCCACGCCGCGGCGCTGGACCTAAGGCGTCTTGTCGTCTCGCGTTTCCCCAACCATCGCAAGGAGTTCGGATTTTGAACAAGCAGGACCTTGTGGCCGCCGTCGCCGAAACGGCAAGTTTGGCGAAGACCGACGCGAGCGCCGCCGTCGATGCGGTATTCAATACCATCACGCACGTTCTCAAGGAGCAGGGCGAGGTCCGCCTCGTCGGCTTCGGCTCCTTCAGCGTGACCCATCGCCCGGAATCGGAGGGGCGCAATCCGCGTACCGGAGAGAAGATCACGATCAGGGAATCGTATCTGCCTAAATTCAAGGCAGGCAGGGCTCTGAAGGACGCCATCAACTGAGCCGCGTTCGCGCGCAACCCGGCCGGGGGCGATTAGCTCAGCTGGGAGAGCGTCTCGTTTACACCGAGAAGGCCGGCGGTTCGAACCCGTCATCGCCCACCAGCTCGGGGTCGCGGTCGTGGTCTCAGAACCCGGGATCGTCGCTCGCGAGGTAAGCGATTTCTTCGGGAGTGCTGTCGCGGCCGAGAATCGCGTTGCGATGCGGGAAGCGGCCGAAGCGGGCGATGATCTCGCGGTGACGCCGCGCGTAGTCCGCCACCGTGTCGCCGGACAGGCGCTCGACCGCGAGAGCCAGACAACGGTCCTGGTCGGCCATCTTTTCCGAGTGCATGAACGGCATATAGAAGAACTGCCGCCATTCGTCGGTGAACGTGGCGTCGCGGTCGAAGCCCCACGCCGTCGCATGCGCCGCTAACGCGCGCGCGCGCGCGTCAGCGGCGAACGAACGCGCATCGCCGCGATAGATGTTCCGGGGCGCCTGATCGAGCAGGATGATCAGGGCCAGACAGCCGCGTGCGTTGTCGCGCCAGTCCTCCAGCGTGCCCGCCGCGGCCCGTTCGCTCGCCGCGCCGAGGCGGTCGCGGACCAGCGCGTCGAAGCCCGGGTCTTTCCCGTACCAGCGTGCCGGCCCCGCTTCGTCGAACCAGAACGCCAGCACTTCCTCGACCGTCGCTGCTGCGTCGCCGAAGACCCGGCGGAACAGCGTATCGACATGTTTCAGGTGGTGGTCGAGATCGAACAGGCCGTCGAGTGCGGCCGCGTCGAGGCGGCGCGAGATCTCCGCGTCCTCGCCGAGTGCGGTGCGAAAGTCCGTTCCTTCCTCGCGCCACACCCGCATGGCGTTGCGCTGGACCGCGGCGTAGGCGGACTCGCGGCTCATGCCGGCCTGGGTCAGCGCCAGCAACGCGCGCTGCGAGTGCACCAGCCCGCCGAGCAGGTCCAGGTTCCGACGCATCGCGTCCGGATACACCAGCAGCCTGTCGATCACCCCGGTCAGACGCACCAGCGCGAAGTCGAGCGTGGTCGTGGCGTCGGGCCCGATGCCGCGTTCGACCGATGAATGCGAGATGTCGCGCTCGTGCCAGAGCGCGACGTTTTCGAGCGCCGGGGCCACCGCCGCCCGCACCAGACGCGCGAGTCCCGTGAGGTTCTCCGAAAGCACCGGGTTGCGCTTGTGCGGCATGGCCGAAGACCCCTTCTGCCCTTCGGAGAAGAACTCTTCCGCCTCGCGCAGTTCGGTGCGCTGCAAATGCCGGATCTCGGTCGCCACGCGCTCGATCGATGCTGCGACGACACCGAGCGTGGCGAAGAACATCGCGTGCCGGTCTCGCGGAATCACCTGGGTCGAAATCGGCTCCACCGCGAGTCCGAAGGAGCGCGCGACATGGGCTTCCACCGCCGGGTCGATATCGGCGAAGGTCCCCACCGCCCCGGATATGGCGCAGGTAGCGATTTCCGCGCGCGCCGCCGCCAGGCGTTCCCGGTGGCGCGCGAATTCCGCCCATGCCTGGGCCAGTTTGAGGCCGAAGGTCGTCGGCTCGGCGTGAATGCCGTGGCTGCGGCCGATGCACGGCGTGCGTTGGTGCTCGCGTGCGCGCCGTTCCAACACGGTCAGCAGGGCGTCGATATCGGCAAGAAGGATATCGGCGGCGCGGGTCAACTGAACGGCGAAACAGGTATCGAGCACGTCGGACGAGGTCATGCCCTGGTGCATGAACCGCGCTTCATCGCCGACATGCTCGGCGACGTTCGTCAGGAAGGCGATGACGTCGTGCCGGACCTCGCGCTCGATGGCGTCGATGCGCGCGATCTCGAAGCGGCCCCGTTCGGCGAGCGCGGCGGCGACGCCGGCGGGGATCGCGCCGAGCATCTCTTGTGCCTCGCAGGCATGGCGTTCGATGTCAAGCCAGATGCGGAACCGCGTTTCCGGCGCCCAGATCGCCGCCATTTCGGGGCGGGTGTAGCGGGGGATCATCGTTCAGCGTAACGCCGCGGCAATGTTGCCGCCATCGACCGTGAGCACCGCGCCGGTCGTCCCGCGGGCGAGCGCAAGGTGCACGAAAGCCTGCGCGACGTCTTCGGCTGTCACTTCGCGGCCGAGCAGGTTGCCGGTCATGTATTCGCGCGCCTCGATCCCGCGCGCCGCGGCGCGACGGGCGATCATGTCGGCGGTCAGCAAGCCGCCGCGAACGCGGTCGGCGTTGACCGCATTCGCGCGAATGCCCTCGTCGCCGTAATCGAGCGCGTATTGCCGGCTGAGGAACAGCGTCGCCGCCTTGGGCAGGCCATAAGGACCGAAGTCGCGCCCCGGATTCACCGCCTGCTTCGAAGCGTTGAACAGCAGGCATCCACCCGTGCCCTGCGCGCGCATCACCCGAACCGCGTTTCGGGCGACGCTCTGATGAGCGAAGAAATTGAGTTCGAAACTCGCACGCAACGCCGCGTCCCCGACTTCGCCGATACGCCCTTCCCATGCCGCGCCGGCGTTCGAGACCACGATGTCGATACCGCCGAAGGTCTCGCACACCGTATCGAAGGCAGCGCGCACCGCGTCTGCGTCGGTCACGTCGCACGCAATCCCGAGCTCGGCGGCAGCCTCTGCCGCGTCGCCGTCGAGATCGAGAGCGGCCACGGCGGCGCCCGCTTCGGCGAATGCGGCGGCGCACGCCCGCCCGATCGTGCCCGCGCCGCCGGTGACGACGACCACTTGACGTGCGAGCGGCGTCTCGACCGTCTTGCCCAGCTTGGCTTGTTCGAGCGACCAGTATTCGACATCGAACAGGTCGCTCTCGTCGATGCTTTCGAAACGGCCAAGCGCTTCGGCGTCGCCGATGACCTGTATGGTGGTCTCGGCGAGATCGGCGGCAACGCGCGCCTCCGCGACCGTTTTACCGAGTCCGAACGCCCCGACTCCTGGAACCAGAATCACCCGGGGCACCGGATCGAGCGGGATCTTCGGCACGCGCCGCTCAGCGTTATGGCGCGAGAAATAAGCCCGGTAGTCGGTCGCGAAACGCTTGAACGCCGCTTCGGCGGCAGCGCGAAAACCGGCGAGATCGCCGCTATCGGGCGCCGGCGCCAGCAGGGGCCGGCCCTTGGTGCGGATGACGTGATCCGGCGTGACGACACCGACCTGACTATACCGCGCAACGTCCGCACCGTTGACGTAGGCCATGACGTCCGGCCCGCCGCGGTGATCGAGCAGCCACCGCTGCGGTTCGTCGCCGGTCGGTTCCGCGGCGAGTCCGCGCAGGATGGGTGCGACGTCGGCGGCCCGTGCGTGAGGGCGCGGGTGGCGCATCGTGACGATGGTTCGCGGCGCCCGCGCGATGCGTGCCTCGGCGAGGGTCACCAGGTCGATCATCCGGGCGTAGGCTTCCGCGGCACTGCCACCGAACGAGAACACGCCGTGCTTGAGCAGGATCAGGCCCTCGACGCCGGGGTTGGCGTCATACGCCGCCCGCGCCCGTTTGGCGAGGGCGAAGCCCGGCATAACGTAGGGCACGATGGCGGCGCGGTCGCCGTAAACCTCGGCGGCGCGTTGACTGCCGTCGGGCTGGCAGGTCAGCGCCAGGACCGCCCAGGCATGGGTATGATCGATGAATTTATGGGGCAGGAAGGCGTGGAGCAGGGCTTCGACCGAGGGCGTCGGCGCCGTGCTGTCGAGCAGGCTCAACCGGTGCGCGTTGACCATGTCTTCGTCGGACAGTGCGTCGCGCGCAACCAGCGGGCGGACCGCGTCGAGTCGCATCGCCGGCAGGCCGGGCGGCTCGATCGACGCCATGTCCCAGCCGGAACCCTTGACGCACATCGCCTCGACCGGGTCGCCGCCCAGGTCGGGCAGGACGGTCTTGACCGAAGTGTTGCCGCCGCCGTGCTGTACCAGCCGGGGCTCGCCGCCGAGCAGGCGGGTGGTATAGACGCGCAACGCCACGTCGGCGCTGACCCCTTGCGCGCCGTAACGCGCTGTCATGGCCGCGGCGTCGCGATCCGACCAGAGATTGTCCATGCTCATTCTCGCGCGGCGACGGACCCTGAATAGGGGCGCGCCCGACAGCGGTCAAGCGGAGCCGGCGAAAAGGGGCCGCCGTCAGGCGGCCCCCGGGGAGGATAAGCGGAAGGAAAGGGGAGGGCGACCGTGCTCAGACCGAGTAGTACATGCTGAATTCGATCGGATGCGGCGCGTGCTCGAAAGTATAGACCTCCTCCCATTTGAGATCCATGTAACCTTCGAGTTGGTCCCTGGAGAACACGTCGCCCTGGGTCAGGAAATCGTGGTCCGCTTCCAGCGCGTTCAGCGCGTTGCGCAGGCTGTGGCAAACCGTCGGCACGTCGGTGATTTCCTCGGGCGGCAGGTCGTAGAGATTCTTGTCGATGGCTTCGCCCGGATCGATGCGGTTCTGGATTCCGTCGAGGCCGGCCATGAGCATTGCCGAGAAAGCGAGATAGGGGTTGGCCGAAGGGTCGGGGAAGCGCACCTCCACCCGTTTGCCCTTCGGACCCGACGCATAGGGGATACGGCAGGCGGCGGAGCGGTTGCGCGCCGAGTAGGCGAGCAGCACCGGCGCTTCGAAGCCCGGCACCACGCGCTTGTAGCTGTTGGTCGTCGGGTTGGTGAACGCGTTCAGCGCCTGCGCGTGCCGGATGATGCCGCCGATATAGTGCAGCGCCGTGTCGGACAGTTCCGCATAGCCCGAGCCGGCGAACAGCGGCGCTCCTTCTTTCCACACCGACTGGTGGCAGTGCATGCCCGAGCCGTTGTCCTCGACCACGGGCTTCGGCATGAAGGTCGCGGTCTTGCCGTAGGAATGGGCGACCTGGTGCACGCAGTATTTGTAGATCTGCACCGCGTCGGCGCACTGTTTCAGCGGCAGATAACCGAAGCCGAGTTCGTTCTGGCTCGGCGCGACCTCGTGGTGATGCTTCTCCATCGCCAGCCCCATTTCCATCATGGTGCTGACCATTTCCGAACGCAGGTCCATCATCGAGTCCACCGGCGGCACCGGAAAGTAGCCGCCCTTCGGCGGCGGACGGTGGCCGATATTGCCGTCTTCGACCACGGCGTCGGAATTGTAGGGGCCTTCCTCGTGGTCGATGCTGTAGGCGGTGCGGTTCTGCGAGACCTGCCAGCGCACGTCGTCGAAGACGAAGAATTCGAGCTCTGGCCCGAAATACGCGGTGTCGCCGACATCGGACGCCTTCAGATAGGCTTCCGCCTTGCCGGCGGTCGAGCGCGGATCGCGCAGATAGGGCTGGCCAGTCTGCGGTTCGAGAATGTCGCAGAACAGGACCAGGGTCGGCTGCGCGGTGAACGGGTCGAGCACGGCCGTGGACAGATCCGGCATGATGTTCATGTCGGACTCGTGAATCGACTTCCAGCCGGCGATGGACGAGCCGTCGAACATGACGCCGTCCTCGAGCACGTCTTCATCGACCGAGTCGGCGGTCTGCGCGGTGTGCTGCCATTTGCCGCGCGGATCGGTGAAACGAAAATCGACGATCGCGACCTCGTTTTCCTTGATCATCTCGAGAACGGTGTTGGCGTCGGACATGGTGCTGCTTTCTGCTGGACTGTGCGTTGGGGTTGGGGGCGCGCCGGGAGAAGTCAGATCGCCTCGCTGCCGACCTCTCCCGTGCGGATTCGCACCGCTTCCTCGACCGTGCTGACGAAGATCTTGCCGTCGCCGATGCGACCGGTGTGGGCAGCCTTCTGGATGGCTTCGACGGCGCGTTCGAGCAGGCCGTCGTCGAGCACGATCTCGATCTTGATCTTTGGCAGGAAGTCGACGACGTATTCGGCGCCGCGATAGAGCTCGGTATGGCCCTTCTGGCGACCGAAGCCCTTGGCTTCGGTGACCGTGATGCCCTGCAAACCGACCTCGTGCAGTGCTTCCTTCACCTCATCAAGCTTGAACGGTTTGATGATCGCTTCGATCTTCTTCATCGGCGCGGCTTCCGTGGCTGGGGCGGGGTGGTGCGTATGATACCGACCAACCCCGATGCACGCGCCATGCCAAAGGCGGCGGCCGCCGAAACCGTCGCGTGCTCGCGGCGACGGCGGCGGTCGGCCGCCAAATTTTTGATCATTCTGCCTTCAATATGGGCAATCAGCGACGCTGTTGACACGCGGTACCGATCCTCAGAAAAGTATGTCCGACGTGGTGCCAAATCTCGCCCCGGAACTTCGCACGCGGCTCATGAATTCATGACTCCCGGTTTCCAAGTCGATTGGGAACAGTTGCTGCTGGTCTTTCTGCACGATCCGATCGACAAGGCGCTCGACATCAGGGGGCACGAGGCGCGCGCCGCGCGCTACGCCTCGACGGCGCTGGGGCGGACGGTTCGCCGCGAGGAGATGAAATCGACCGCGGCGCTCGCCGATCAATTGGCGGCGATCGCCGAACGGGTGCCGATGCCAACCGCGGGGGTTGGAGGTCGGCGCGCGGTTGCGCCCGCGAACGGAACGCTGACGGTCAACCATCCCGTCAGCGGAGAAGCGGGCGAGATCGATTGCCAACCCGTTGACGAAGCACGGATCGACCGGGCGGTCGCGGGGATCGTCGACGGGTGCGACACCCCCAGGCAACGCTTTCTCGCCCTCTGGCGTCTCCTGCCGGAGCGCGTCGAGGAGGCGTTCGGCGCCTGGATAACCCGGTTGCCGGCAGATACGCGGGTTCCGGACCACTCGCTCGTCAGCCATGCCGATATTGCCGCCGGGATCTGGGCCAGCCGCCAAAGCGTTCACGGCGGGGCCTACCTTCTCTTTCGCGTTGGGGCCGGTGCAGACGTTCATCGAAGCCGCCCGTTCGGTGCGCGATCTGTGGACAGGCAGCGCCATCCTGTCGTGGCTCGCCTTCACGGCAATGCGACCGGTCATCGATTCGCTCGGTCCGACCTCGTTTGTCTACCCGTCGTTGAGCGGCAACCCGACGATGGATCTGTGGTTGCGGAGAGTTGCGGGAATCGACGGCGTTCCGATGCCGGAGCTGGAGGCACGCAAAAGCCCCTCGCTGCCGAACCGCTTCATCGCGGTGGTTCCCTGGGGAGCGAACGGCACCGATGCCAAGCGGTTGGCCGAGCAATGCGAGCGCTCGGTGCGGGAAGCCTGGAAGACGTCGGTCGCCGCCGTGCGCGGAGAACTCGCGCCGGAGCTGGCGGCAATCTGCCCGGACTGGGACCGGTTGTGGTCCGCGCAGACGGCCGATTTCTTCGAGGTCAGGACGACGGTGGTGCCGGAGCGCGCCCTCGACGACGAAACGATGGCGCGGTTGATCGGCGGCCGACCGTTCGACGAGGTCTGGCCCGACGCTGCCGCGATTCGGGCCCTTTCAAGCGCGATCCCGAGCGCCGACCGACCGTCCTACCGGCAAGACGCTGCCGGGCAGTGGCAGGCGCAATTGGAACTATCAGCCCGCGTCATGGACGCGAATCGCGCGATCCGCAAGGTGCCGGCAAACGGGGGAGGTGGCGATACGAGTGCGATGTCGCCGCCCAAATGCAGCCTGTTCGGCTCCTGGGAGCAGATGGGCCCGGCGAGTCTTCGAGAATCCGCATCGTTCTGGGACAACGCCGCCTCCCGGCTGAACGTGGACGGCGTGAGGCTGCGGACAGGGGAGCGTCTATGCGCTGTCGCGCTGGCAAAGCGGTTTGCGGGGCCCGCGTTCCTCGCCGGCGAGTTCGCTCTCGACCGCGCAAGTATGCGCTTCCCGGACACCGCGACGGTCTCGGCTGCGACATGGCTGCGCGAAGCGGGCATCGATCCCGACGCCGTTCGATCGACCTCTGGCGGGCGTTGGAGCGGGCGGTGGCTTCACGGTTCCGATGGCGAGGAGGAGCCCCCGCCGCGCGGTGTTGCGGCGAGGATCGAGGAGGCCGTGCGGGATCGAGGCAGACCGCCATCGTATTTCGCCGTTCTGAAGATGGACGGCGACGATATCGGCAGCTGGCTGCGCGGCGAGCGGTCTCCGCCGCTGAAGGAGGTGATGCATCCCGGGATCGTTACCTGGTTCCAGGGCATTGGCGGGACGGCGGTCGAAGCCGCCCTGGCCGCGCGCCGGCCCGTCGGTCCGGCCCTGCACGCGTCGATCAGCGAGATGCTCGGCGCGTTCGCGGCGCGCATTGCGCCGGAGATCGTGCGGCAGCACGACGGGACGGTGATCTATTCCGGCGGCGACGACCTGCTCGCCTTGCTGCCCTCGGCGCGCGCCGTCGCCTGTGCGCAGGCGCTGAGGCAGGCGTTCCGCAGCGGGGCCGATGGCACCGCCTGGTGCGGGATGGGAACCCGCGCCACCGTATCGGCGGGCATCGCCTATGTACATCACATGGAGGATCTGCGCCTTGCGCTCCGGGCGGCGCGAGAGGCTGAAGCCCGGGCCAAGGCGGAAGGCAAGGACGCACTGCATCTGTACTTCATGCGCCGTTCGGGCGAAAATGCAGGCGCGACCGTCGACTGGCCGCTGACGCCATGGTTCACCGAACTGACCGAGTTGTTCGCCTGCGACGCCAGCAGCCGCTGGACCTATCGGCTGCGGTCCGAGCAACCGGTTCTCGCAGGCCCGCATCTCCCTCCCGAGGCGGTCTCCGCAGAGATCCGCCGGCTGGGTGACCGCATCGATGATCGGCGTTGGGACGAACACGCTCTTCGCGCCGGCTGTTCCGCCGGCGAACTGATCCGGCGGTGGTGGGAACGCTACCGCGACGCCTTGCGCCGGCGGACGGCGATCGACGACGATTCGCTGCGCTCGTTCGTTACTCTCTGCCAGGGCGCAGCGTTCGTCGCCAGAGGCGGCGATGGATAGGTCGAACGGGACGGCGGCCGCGCCCGCGAACCGCCTGTTTCTCCATATCGAGCCGCTCGATACGCTGTTCTTCCGCGACGCCCGCCCGTTCGATCCGGCGTCCCGGGCGGCGTCGGGCCTGCCGAGGCCGCAAACCCTCGCCGGCGCGCTACGCACCGCGATGCTCCGCGAGGCCGGAGTCGATCTGGACGCCGTGGCCGGGGGCGTGCGTCAGGGGCGGGGTTTCCAGGACGCCGCCGCGGCCGCGGGCGCCCTCGGCGGTGCCATCGGCGCGGTCCGGTTTGCCGGGCCCTGGTTCGCCCGGGACGAAAAACCCTTGTTTCCGGCCCCGGCGACGCTCAAACGGGAGCGGGAGAGCAAGGCCATCGTCCGCCTCGATCCCCTGAACAGCGCGTTGCCGGGGTGGGCCGCGCCGCAAGACGGCATGGTACCGTTGTGGCGCACCGGCCGCGGGCGCCTCGAGAACGCTGCGGGTTATCTCACATCGGACGGCATGACGCGGTTCCTGGACGGCGGTGTCCCCAACGAGATCGTTCCGGGTTCCGAGCTATTCGGCCATGACGACCGGACGGGCATCGCCGTGGACCCCGGCCGCGCAACCGCTGCGGAGGGCATGATCTATGCGGTCCGCATGCTGGCCCTGCGCCCCGGCGTGCGCCTGTGCGCCGAGCTTGCCGGGCCGGCCGAAGCATTGGACCTTTTCCCGTCGTTAGGCGCCCTCGTCGCGCTCGGCGGGGAGGGGCGGCGCGCGGTGGCGGTGCCGGCCGGGAAGCCGCCGACATTGCCGTCCGCCGATGCAGCGGACCGACGGCTGCTGGTGCTGACCGCGCCGGCGCCGCTCGACGGCTGGCTCCCGCGCGGACTGGCGCTCGCGGCGGCGGCCGTGCCCGGCCACGAAGCCGTGTCGGGTTGGGACCTCGCCCGCGGCGGACCCAAGCCTAACCGTTTCATGGTGCCGGCCGGGACGGTGTACTTTCTCAAGCCCGGCGCTGTTCTCCCGGATTCGCGATTGCCTGTCGATCCCGACGATCGCGCGCTCGGCTGGGGCAGCTATCTGGAGGGAAGCTGGACATATGCCTGACTCCGCGTTGTTGTTCATTCACTGCCTGACCGGCCTGCACCCCGGCAGCGGCACGGCACTCGGCGTCGTCGACCTGCCAGTGCAGCGCGAGCGCCACACCCGGTGGCCGATCGTTCCGGGTTCGTCGCTCAAAGGCGTGTTGGAGGACAGCTTGCTGCGCGGCTATCGGGTGCTGGAGCTCGTGGGACAGTTTCGTCTGTTCGACCGGCGCATCGACAGCGGCTCGATCGACCCGGAGGTGCCGGCCGTCGTCGCCTTGCGTGAGCGGCTTGGGACCAGTAGCGACTTCGGTATCGACCCGAAAAGCAAGCGTCTGACGGCGCCGCGAGAACTGGCAGCCCGCCTGCTCAACGAACTGGGCGACCCGGTGGGCCGACAACTGCTCGGATTCGACGGCTCGGGTGACCGGATCCGCGCAAGGACGCGGAATCACAGCATCCTGATCCACGGCTTCGAGGCGTCGGCGCCGTCGGACGCCCCTTCCCTCGAAGCGCTATACGACGATCTAGAGCGCTTGCTTTGCGCGGCCGCGCCCGAAGCGGAGGAAATGCTTCTCCAAGCCAAGCGTCTCTCTTTTGACGGCTGACGGGAATGCCGACCCTCTATGTGACCGAGCCGGGTGCCGTGGTGCGCCGCCGGGCGGGGTCGATCGTCGTCACCCTGGACGAGGATCCCGACGGACCTGGGCCGTTGCCGAAAGGTCGGCGGCGCCTGATCGAGGTGGAGCCGCATCGACTGGAAATGATTGGCCTGATGGGCCGGGCGCACATCACCGCCGACGCGACGCGGCTCTGCCTGGAACAGGGGATCGCGGTGTCGTGGTTCACGCGTGGCGGCGACTTTCTCGGACGGCTGGTGCCGGAACTGTCGCGAACGGCGGACCTTCGTCTGCGTCAGTTCCGGCTTGCCGACAACCCGGAGGCGGCGCTCGACCTTGCGCGCGCGTTCATCGACGCCAAGCTGCGAAACGCGGCCGCGATGATCCGCACCGTCCGGTCGAACCGCCCGCGAGAGGAGCGTTTCGCCGAGGTCATCGCCCGCCTGCCGCGCTTGCGGGAACAGCTTGCCGGCGCCCGGGCGCGCGACACGGTCATGGGGATCGAAGGCGACGGCACGCGGCGCTACTTCTCGGTCCTCGGGCTTGCGTTTTCCGGCCCGGTGGGTTTCGAGTCGCGGCAGCGGCGGCCGCCGCCGGACCCCGCCAACGCGCTTCTCTCGCTCGGCTACGTCCTGCTGGCGAACGCCTTGGCGAGCTTGCTCGAGGCGCGCGGTTTCGATCCCTATCTGGGATTCCTCCACACGGTCCGGTCGGGAAGGCCGAGCCTGGCGCTCGACCTGATGGAGGAACTGCGTCATCCGGTCGTGGATCGGTTCGTGCTTCGTCTCTGCAATCGGCGGCAGTTGACGCCGGAGCATTTCGAGGCCGACGTCGAGCGGGGCGGGATACGCCTGGTGCGGGACGGCTTTCGGCGCTTCCTCCGCGAATGGGAGCGCTATCTGGACGCGCCGATGGCGGGGATCGGCGGCGGATTGACGGTTGAACGGGCGATCGCGCGGCAGGCGGATCGGCTCGCCGCGCGGGTTCGCGGCAAGGACGCATACGAGCCGCTCCTGTTGAACGGCGCGTGAGGAGATGCGGTGGCAAGGTTCGTGGTCTGCTACGACGTTTCGGACGACCGGCGACGGCGAAAGATTGCCGAGGTGCTCGACGCCTATGGCGACCGCGTCCAGGAAAGCGTGTTCGAGCTTCCGGTCGACGGCGTCTTGATGGACGAATGCGTGGCCGAGCTTGCGCAGGCGATTGGCCGCGACGATCATCTGGCGATATATCGGCTCTGTAAGGCGTGCGACGGCGCGCGACGTTATCTCGGGGCGGCCGCCGACGTGCCGCGCATCGGCGAGGAGGAGGTTTTCATCGTTTGACCGGTGTATCGTATCCGCCGAGTGTCGATAACGCGGGGGAGGGTTACGACTCGACATTGGGCGTTGATTGGTCTAGAAAATCCGGGATACAGGCTGCTCCCGGCGAAGACGGTTCCGGCTTTTCCGGGGATCGCGCGGCGAGGTTACGACGGAGAAGGAGACAACACCTTGATATGACAGTCGGTTTTACGACCGCAGCCGAGCACGCCGCCCCGAAAAGGAGGGGATTGAAACTCGTTCGCGGCGATGCGGTCGTCGGCTACCTGTTCTCGCCGAGCACGCCGCCCCGAAAAGGAGGGGATTGAAACTCCGTGCAGATAGCGCCCGCGAGGAAGCGGATGCGGCGGCGCCGAGCACGCCGCCCCGAAAAGGAGGGGATTGAAACGCGGCAAATCGCCGCGCGGAGGATTTGCGGGAGAGGGTGCCGAGCACGCCGCCCCGAAAAGGAGGGGATTGAAACGCCGTTGAGCGTGGACCCGGCAGCGGACGGGTTGCTCGCGCCGAGCACGCCGCCCCGAAAAGGAGGGGATTGAAACTGGAGGGTCTTGAGGCCGGGATCATACAGCATCTCGATATCGCCGAGCACGCCGCCCCGAAAAGGAGGGGATTGAAACGACGGCCTCGCCAGCGTCCAGGCCGGCGGCTGATGGCCGAAGCCGAGCACGCCGCCCCGAAAAGGAGGGGATTGAAACCTTGCGGCGCCCTCGGTTGTGCCGTCGGCGGCGTTCACCTGCCGAGCACGCCGCCCCGAAAAGGAGGGGATTGAAACCAAGCCCCGCCTGGCCCCGCCTCGCCAGGCCTCGCCGCGATGCCGAGCACGCCGCCCCGAAAAGGAGGGGATTGAAACATCAGTCCTTTCTGCGACCCTCCGACCGCGACGTCCACCCGCCGAGCACGCCGCCCCGAAAAGGAGGGGATTGAAACTCGCGGCCCAGTTCATTGCCGAGCTGCCGAATCGCCTCCAGGCCGAGCACGCCGCCCCGAAAAGGAGGGGATTGAAACCCGGCGTCGATCACGACGTCCCCGCCAGCGGTCAGCGTGAGCCGAGCACGCCGCCCCGAAAAGGAGGGGATTGAAACCCGGCGTCGATCACGACGTCCCCGCCAGCGGTCAGCGTGAGCCGAGCACGCCGCCCCGAAAAGGAGGGGATTGAAACCCGGAAAAATCGACGAACTGCCGCGGCCGCGGCCAATGGTGCCGAGCACGCCGCCCCGAAAAGGAGGGGATTGAAACGGCATGCCGATCAGCTGCCCCTGCGGGGTCTGCGCGTCCAGGCCGAGCACGCCGCCCCGAAAAGGAGGGGATTGAAACGAATGGAGCGCTCGGACACGTCATAGGCGGTTGCGCTGTGCCGAGCACGCCGCCCCGAAAAGGAGGGGATTGAAACGCGCAACAACTGCCTGCGCGGCGCGAAAGAGTATGAGGAGCCGAGCACGCCGCCCCGAAAAGGAGGGGATTGAAACCGCAGCGCGCACGCGGCGCGCCAGGCCACGGTCGGTCGTCGCCGAGCACGCCGCCCCGAAAAGGAGGGGATTGAAACATGAAGCGCAGGCCCGTCGTCAGCGAGTCGTAGTTGACGGCCGAGCACGCCGCCCCGAAAAGGAGGGGATTGAAACCACGCTGACCGCCGGCGGGGACGTCGTGATCGACGCCGGGGCCGAGCACGCCGCCCCGAAAAGGAGGGGATTGAAACCGGTTGCCCGCCGGGTCGTTCGGGAGGCTGTCCTTGCGGGCCGAGCACGCCGCCCCGAAAAGGAGGGGATTGAAACGCCGAAGACGGCGCCGACGCCGCCCGCGCGCGAGTGGACGGCCGAGCACGCCGCCCCGAAAAGGAGGGGATTGAAACCCGATGAATTTCAGCGCGGTCGAGATCGAGGGCGTGCCCATGCCGAGCACGCCGCCCCGAAAAGGAGGGGATTGAAACAGCTCCAATTTCGGCGTCACCCTCGAGCTGCGCCATGCGCCGAGCACGCCGCCCCGAAAAGGAGGGGATTGAAACATGTTCGATCCTGCGCCGGGCCGGGCGCAACCTCGTCCGCCGAGCACGCCGCCCCGAAAAGGAGGGGATTGAAACATTCGAGGACTGACGCCATGGCCACTCTCGTCGACCTCTAGCCGAGCACGCCGCCCCGAAAAGGAGGGGATTGAAACGCCGAAGAACCGCTCGCGGTAACGGTCGCGCAGGGCCACGAGGCCGAGCACGCCGCCCCGAAAAGGAGGGGATTGAAACGGCGGATTCGGCCTATGCCGGCGCCCTGCGGGATCGGCGCGCCGAGCACGCCGCCCCGAAAAGGAGGGGATTGAAACGTCCAACGCGCCTATGCCCGCACCCAGCGGGTTGGTATGGCGCCGAGCACGCCGCCCCGAAAAGGAGGGGATTGAAACGTATCAGGTGCCGGATTCTGGGCACGTTCCGAGCTTGCCGAGGCCGAGCACGCCGCCCCGAAAAGGAGGGGATTGAAACATCGACCTGCGCTTGCGAGAGGCCCGCTGCGTTCCCCAGGCCGAGCACGCCGCCCCGAAAAGGAGGGGATTGAAACCGGCGTCACCCGCCAGATCGAAACCGACGAACGCACGCTGGGCCGAGCACGCCGCCCCGAAAAGGAGGGGATTGAAACTTCAGGCATCACCCGGGCGGCGCTGTCGGCTCTTCTGAACGGCCGAGCACGCCGCCCCGAAAAGGAGGGGATTGAAACCCTTCGAACTGCACGTCCACCACGGCCCCGATGACCTGGGCCGAGCACGCCGCCCCGAAAAGGAGGGGATTGAAACCGGTGCCGGGCAGAACGACGGTGACGACAACCGCAGTCGCCGAGCACGCCGCCCCGAAAAGGAGGGGATTGAAACCCTTTCGCGGCCTCGGCCTCCTCGCCGACATCGAGCGCGGCCGCCGAGCACGCCGCCCCGAAAAGGAGGGGATTGAAACGCGCGTTCGCGTCAGCCCCTGCATCCAGCAACGCCGTGCCGAGCACGCCGCCCCGAAAAGGAGGGGATTGAAACGTCACGCTCAGCGGCGAGGATATGCGCGAAGGGCTCACCTGTGCCGAGCACGCCGCCCCGAAAAGGAGGGGATTGAAACCTCGATTCTCTTGTTCGTGTTGAAATTCATGGACGAAAGAATGAGCCGAGCACGCCGCCCCGAAAAGGAGGGGATTGAAACCGCCGGGGAAATGGTCACGGTCCGATCCGCCGGATCGTCACGCCGAGCACGCCGCCCCGAAAAGGAGGGGATTGAAACGCGACGCTGAACTCGTCCTGACCGCGCCACGGGTAGGACGCCGAGCACGCCGCCCCGAAAAGGAGGGGATTGAAACCGCCACCGCAGCGCGGCCTTGTGCGTGGAAAGGGTGATGCCGAGCACGCCGCCCCGAAAAGGACGGGATTGAAACACCTCGAAGCCGTTGACGCGCATGATGTATTTGCTCGTGACCGCCGAGCACGCCGCCCCGAAAAGGAGGGGATTGAAACGTCGTGACGTAATGCTCGCGCGGCCCCGGCAGGACCCCGAGCCGAGCACGCCGCCTCGAAATGGAGGGGATCGGAGTGAACGGCGCCGTCCAACTTCACGGTAGGATTGCAGGGCTCGTCGAGCTTGCCCCCCCCCCCCCTCCCCAGATCGAGGGGGTTAAACGCGACACGGCCGTTGCCGCGGCACGGACGCGACGATCCGAGTGAACGTCTCGGTCGGCGTCGCTTTTGCGCGGACGGTGCGGTTGTCCCTGCCGACGGTTACGGCGAGGTGATTTCGATTTGCCCGAGACCGAAGACGGTTCCCTTGCCCACATGGAGCCAATGGCCGGCGACAACGAGCGGCCACAACTCGCCCGCACCCTCCGGCAGGTCGAGAGAGCCGGCGACGCCGTGCATGTCGATCTCCCGGCGCTGGGTGCCGGACCAGCGGACGAAATCGCTCTGACCGCCCCGCCAGGCGGCGCAGGGGACACGCGCCGCCGAAGCGAGAACCGCGTCAACCAGCATGCGCGCCCCGTCGATTTCGTCCCCGCCTCCCAGAGCGACGAGGCGGCGCACCGCCGCCAGGGCAATGTCGGCGAACGTCGGCCGATCGATCAGTCGGCCCCGCCTGAGAAGCCTGAGAGGGACTCTGAAATGCAGTCGAGCGCCGCCTTTCGTCAACGTTTCCCGGCGAATGGCATCGGCGGCCGCGCGCAGCGGCCAACGCCGTTCTTCGGACACGGCGGCCGAACGGCTGTCGAGCCAAAGCGTTCGTCTGACCCGGAACGGCTCCCGAACCGGCCCCAAACCCATGCCCGATGCGACGTCCCAGGCTTGGACGAGCACCTCCTCGAAACGTCGTGCCGGGCCGATCAGGAACCAATCCAGCGCAGGCGCGAATTTCGGATCCACGGGGGCGGGCCGGATCAGATATAACGGCGTGCGCTCCACGCCGCGCGGTGCTGCTCGTCTTCGACCCTCGAACACCCGTGCATATGCCTCCGTGTCGAGGTGCTTCAACGCCCGGCCCCAGATGCCCCGGAGCATCGGCGCGGTGGCTCGGACACCGCCCGTGTCGAGCACCAGACGGCGCGGAGCAAGTTCGATCCGGTCGAGCAAACACAGGAGCCGCTGTTCCAGGCTCGGCGGCGATGCTGTTCCCCGATCGGCGTCGGCTTCGTCTCCGCTACCTGATAGGACTTCCTTACCCATCCCGGGGTTATCCGGCATTGCGCTTGCTCACGCGCAACGGGCCGGGACCGTTTCCATGCGGACGGCGGGGAAGCTGGATACACATCGGCAACCTCGGTCGCGTCCCGAGCCGTGGGTGCAAGATCCCGGCATCGCTTCGCGGTGTCTGGCGGCGTGGGTGCCTTGGACCGCTCGTTCGTCATTCAGCCTGACGAGGGCAGCGTCGATCGCCATGGCGCCGGAAACTCGAACAGGTTGCAGAAAGTATACGCCGCCGCTCGGCGGAGGAATATGGATCCGTGGATCGAGTCTCGCTCGCCGACTGACCCCGTTCGACCAGATGAGGAACGCGGGGTTCGAAGTCGGGGTGACCCACCCGGCGGCGCGAGGACGGCGGCAGCCCGGTAGAGTCGGCGACTGGCGCGGTTGCGGTAGGCTTGTGGGGGTCGCTGTTATCCGGCGGCTTTCGCTGTGCCGGTGCCTCACTCCACGCCGTGGCTCCGTTTCCAGTCGCCGCTCATCGAACCGGACGTGCGGATTTCCCGCATCCGGCTCTCGGACGAGATCATGCCTTCGCCCACGGAAAGCTGCTCGTTCGCGGAGCAAGGCGGGTGAGGCCCATGTCGTCGTATAGACACTCATCCGGGAAGCGCACCTGTTTCCCGGCCCGAACCTTGTGCTTACGATACAGCCACTGACGCAGCCGCCGGTTCGCGTGCCGATCGATCGCGACATAGGCCGGACTGACCCGACCCAGGACGAAGTCGTGCGCCCATCCGGTCATCAACCGGTTCAGGCGATCTACGATCACGTCCGGGTCCAGCAGCCCGTTGCGCGCTATCGTCAGCCCGCCGATCCTGCGGCAGATACGCCAGTGCCCCAAGCCACCGCTCCACCCCATACGCCTCGATGTCCGCCACCGTCTCGCCGTCCACACCGGCAGCACCGCCATTACGGCGGACCTCCTGCCAGGCAACGGCGAGCACATCGGCGCGCCACACCTTGTCGCACAGCGTATAGAAGCGATAGCCCGGAGCTTCCTTCGCTTGCGCATGCAGCGCCGTCCGGAGCCTCCGGAAACACTCGCCGGGGCTGATAGGCTCTCGCCAGTCCCCACGTCCCTTCCTCCGTCAAACGCCACTCTCGAACCAAGGCCCCTTCCCTCCGTCGGCGTTACCCGACTTCATCGGTACTACGAGCCTCTCCGCCACCCCCGGCGGCCCGACCCATCCCTCGCGGGCGGTCGGTTGGCGCGTGCCACGCCACCGCCAGGGGCTTCCCGTGTTGCTGCCATCTCCCTCTTCCATGCGTGCCGCCGCCACTACCCCGGCGGAACCGGCCGGTGCGCGCGTCGCTCGCTTCCCGGCCAATGTCAGCCTTCCCCGGGATGCCGGCGGGTCGGCTTCCGCATCACCCGTTTCGAGGCCTGCTCGGCGTTCACTCGCGTTGCGGCCCGCATGGTCGCTGAACCGCCTGACGCGGCCCGTTACATCGGAGTGCTTCAGTCGAAGTCGTTACCTCCTTCAACCGCTCCGATTGCTTCCGGCTGGAGCGACAGTCGCCGGGCGGGATTCGCACCCGCTGGGAAATGGCGCCTTACCACGGCGCACGGCAACCACAAGGGTTGCTCCAACGGAGACAAGGTCGTCGTGCCCCCGACACACGGCCGCCGAACCGACGCGGCCGGCCGGTCCCGACCCGAGAACAACCCCGATTTCAGAATCGCCCGCCCGAGCCAGGCCCTGCTTGACGGTCGAACGGCAAAGCCCTATCGAAATGCCGTCGTGGCGAGTGTAGCTCAGTTGGTCAGAGCGCCTGACTGTGACTCAGGAGGTCGTCGGTTCGAGACCGATCACTCGCCCCATCGACGGGCGCCGGCACGAACGCACACGGGAGGACGGCATGACGGGACGGCTTGACGGCAAGGTGGCGGTCGTCACCGGCGCCGGTTCGGGCTTCGGCGAAGGCATCGCCAGGCGTTATGCGCGCGAAGGTGCGCGGGTGGTGGTGGCCGAGATCGACGAGCGCAACGGCCGGCGGGTCGCCGACGACATCGCCGCGTCCGGCGGCGCGGCAGTGTTCGTGGCCACCGACGTCGCCGAAGAGGCCGCCAACGAAGCCATGATCGCCGCTGCCCGCGACTCCTGGGGCGGGATCGATACGGTCGTTCTCAACGCCGGGCTGGGCATGGCGCCGCGGCCGCTCGCCGATACCGAGGTGGCGTTCTTCGACCGGGTGTTCCGGGTCAACGTGCGCAGTGTTTTTCTTGGCGCGAAGCACGCGGTCCGGGCGATGCAAGCTCAGGGCCGCGGCGGTTCGATCGTCGTCACTGCGTCCACCGCCGCGTTGCGGCCGCGGCCGAACCTTGCCGTGTATAACGCGACCAAAGGCGCGCTGGTGCCGATGTGCAAGGCGCTGGCGCTGGAAGTGGCGGGCGACGGGATTCGCGTCAACGGCATTTGCCCGGTCGCCGGCGAAACCGCCATGCTGACGGATTTTCTCGGCGATTCCGACCCGACCGAGGGGCGCGCGCGGTTCGTCGCCACCGTGCCCATGGGCCGTCTGTCGACGCCGGAGGACATCGCCGCCGCCGCAGTATTCTTCGCCGAAGACGACTCGGCTTTCATCACAGGCGCCATGCTCGAGGTGGATGGCGGGCGCTGTATCTGACCGGGACGGTTGGTCAAGGAGGCAATATATCTGCCCGTGCCGGCGCACGGGCGGTTCGGCCGGGCCCGGCATCGCGGCGCCTGTCGAGCCGCCGCTGAAGCCATGACGCGAATTGTCGCTATCGAGGCCGTCCGATTGACAGCGCGACGGCCGAAGCCGAAATTACGGGCGGTGAAGTGCCGGATCGGCGGAGGCGAGGAGTCATGACCGGAATCGTAAGCGGATCGACGGCGGAGTACGACTTGTATATGACCGAGGCGGCCGCGCGCCGCGTCAAGGCCATCGCCACCGCAGAAGAGGGCGACGCTTTCGTCCGCGTCGCCGTTCTCGGCGGCGGCTGTTCGGGATTCCAGTATCGGTTCTTGATCGACCAGGCCGAGAACGACGACGACCTGCGTATCGAACGCGACGGCGCGGTGATCCTGGTGGACGATGTTTCGGTAGGCTTGTTGCAGGGTTCCGAGATCGATTTCTACGAAGGGCTCGAAGGGTCGATGTTCATGGTAAGCAATCCCAACGCCACCGCGTCGTGCGGCTGCGGCACCTCGTTCTCGATCGGCTGAACCGGCCGCGGCGGCCCGACCCCGCCGGCGCAAGACCCGCACCGTGAGAATCGCGACCTGGAACGTCAATTCGATCAGGGCGCGGCTCGCCAACGCGCTAGCCTGGCTCGACAGCGCGGCGCCCGACGTCGTGTTGCTGCAGGAGATCAAGACCACGCAAGACGCGTTCCCGCGGCTGGAGATCGAAGAGCGCGGCTATCGCTGCGCCGTGGTTGGGCAGAAGAGCTACAACGGCGTCGCCATTCTGTCGAAATACCCGATCGACAACGTGGTGACGGCCTTGCCCGGCGATGCTTCGGACGACCAAGCGCGCTATGTCGAAGCGTGGATCGACGCCGGCAATGCCGGCCTGCGCGCGGCGTCGCTCTATTTGCCCAACGGCAACCCGGTCGAAAGCGATAAATACCCCTACAAGCTGGCCTGGATGGAGCGCCTCACGCGCCACGCCGAGAAACTGCTCACGGAGGAAGAGCCGGTGGTGCTGGGGGGCGACTATAACGTGATCCCGGCGCCGCAAGACGTGTACGACCCGGCCGCGTGGGCCGACGACGCCCTGTTCCGCCTGGAAACGCGGCGTCGGTTCCGCATGTTGCTGAACCTGGGCTACACCGAGGCGTTCCGCGCGCTGCACCGCGAATCTGGCCGCTACAGTTTCTGGGATTACCAGGGCCGCGCCTTCGAAGCCGACCACGGCCTGCGCATCGACCATCTGCTTTTGTCGCCACAAGCGGCCGACCGCCTCGAGGCGTGCGACATCGACATAGCGCCGCGCGGGAAGACGAAAGCCTCGGACCACACGCCGGTGTGGTGCGAACTCGGCGACCGGTAGCCACGCGGTCCGGCGGCGCCGGCGCGACCCGCGTGTCGACGGAACGCCATCCGGCACACGGAGACGCGGGCTCGCCGCCGGGGATCGTCGTCCGGTCGGCGCGCCTCGTTCATGAATCGACGGTCCTGTTCGAAGATCTGTCGCTAGAGGTCGCCGCCGGACGGATCACCTGCCTGCTGGGGCCGAGCGGCGTCGGCAAGACCAGCCTGCTGCGCCTGATCGCCGGCCTGACCGCGGGCGGACATGGCGGGCAGGTCGTGGGCACCGACTCGATGCCGGTGGCGGGGCGCGTCGCCTGGATGGCGCAATCCGACTTGCTCCTGCCATGGTTGAGCGCGCTCGACAACGTCGCGCTGGGGCCGCGGCTCCGTGGCGAGCGCGGCAGGCGCGGCGTGGCGCGGGCCTTGCTCGCCGACGTCGGTCTCGCCGGCGCCGAGGCGCTGCGTCCGGCGGCGTTGTCGGGCGGGATGCGTCAGCGCGTGGCGCTCGCACGCACCCTGCTCGAGGACCGGCCGATCGTGCTCATGGACGAGCCGTTCGCAGCGCTTGACGCGATCACTCGCGCCCGGCTTCAGGAACTCGCCGTAGCCCGGCTCGGCGGGCGGACGGTGCTGATGGTGACCCACGACCCCCTGGAAGCGATCCGCATCGCCGATCGCATCGCCGTGATGGCGGGGCGTCCCGCGCGTCTCGGCGAACCCTTGACCCCGCCGGGCCGGGCGCCGCGCGATCCCTCGATACCCGCGCTCGCCGCGCTTTACGGCCGGCTCATGGGTTCGCTGACCGCAGCCGGGGCGGCGTGAACGCCCCCGCCTGGCTGCGCGCCGTCGTCGTCGCGGGCGGGCTGACGGGGGTGTGGGCGGCGATCGCCCACGGTTTCGCGCTGCCGCCGTATATCCTGCCCGGACCCGAGCTCGTCGTTGCGGCATGGTGGCGGCGCGCGCCGCTGATCCTCGATCACGCCGCTGTGACGCTGGCCGAAATTCTCCTCGGCCTCGGGATCGGCGGGATGATCGGCGCTGCCAGCGCGCTGAGTCTGGCATTTTTCCGGCCTGCGCGGGCCTGGTTGATGCCGGTTCTGGTGGTTTCGCAGGCGGTTCCAGTGTTCGCGCTGGCGCCGATTCTGGTGCTTTGGCTCGGCTACGGCATGGCCTCGAAAGTGGCGATGGCGGTCCTGATCATCTATTTCCCGGTCACGGCGACGTTCTACGACGGGCTGCGGCGTACCGATCCCGGCTGGCTCGACCTCGCGGCGACCATGGGCGCGTCGCGGCGTGCGGCCCTGCTGCGGATCCGTGTGCCGGCGGCGCTGCCGGCCTTCGCCTCGGGTCTGCGTGTCGCGGCCGCCGCCGCGCCCATCGGCGCGGTGGTCGGCGAATGGGTGGGCGCCAGCGCCGGTCTCGGCTATCTGATGATGCACGCCAACGGGCGGATGCAGATCGACCTGATGTTCGCCGCCCTGTTGACGTTGGCGGCCATCGCGTTGACGCTTTACGCGGTCGTCGATCGGGCGTCGCGCCGATTGTTGCCCTGGCAACCGGATTCGGTACCTGAAGATCGACCGGATTGAGGTAGTCGGTCATTTCGTTCGGGAGCGGCAGAGACGCGCATCACGCGCCCCGGACGGTAATCGTGCGGTCGCCAACCCGTTCGTTGCGGCGGAAGACCTTGTCGTTCCAGGATTTGTCCGCACCGCCGTCGAAGATCGCCAAATGACCGGCGTGCGCGGCGCATCAGACCCGCCTCGCTTGAACCAATACGGTCAAGATGGGATAAGAGCGAGGCTTGAGCTTTGCGAACTGTGCAATCGGGAGGAATCGTCCGTGAACGGGGCTCGAATCGAGTCTCAGATGGGCGTGCGGGTCGATGTTCGCGAGGACGAGGTGGGCTGCATCTCGTACTGTCCGGCGCTGGATGTGCGCAGCCAAGGCGACACTGAACAGGAGGCGCTTGACAATCTGAGCGAGGCCCTGCGGCTGTTCATATTGTCCTATTTCGAACGCGGCAGGCTGGAGCGGGTTCTCAAGGACCGAGGTTTCGAAGCGCGAGACGCGCGCGCCCCTTGACGGCGACCGCGTCCTCCACGTTCTGTTGCCGCTCGTCGCCGGCAATGCCCAAGCTCACGCCGTTTGAGCGGCGGAGTTCGTCGCTGCCGTTCGGCACGCCGCGCAGTGCGAGCCGGGGGAGGTCTCGCCGGCCTGTCGTGGCGCGTGCAGGACGGAATATTTCTTCTGCCGATGAGGCCGGTCAGGTCGTCGAGATCGACACGCTCCAATGGTCGTCGGGACGGATGGGGCCGGCGGTGTTGAAGAAGCGCATGGCGACCCGTACGACATGTTGGCGGTGGGCCATCGCGCGTTCTCTTGCGATCGCACCGTGCATGGAATGCGGATGAGGACGCGATGGACACTCGGGATCGTTGCCGCGGCGCACTTGTCGGCCTCGCGGTCGGCAATTTGCTGGGCGTTCGCCAAGAGGGCTGGTCCCGGGGCCGCATTCTGTCCCGCTATCCGAACGGCATCCGCGAGATCGAAGCCGATCCCGGCGAACCCGACGACGACGATCTCGCACAAGCGATCGTCCTCGCCGAAGCGTGCCTGGAAAAAGACTCTCTTGACGCCGACGATCTCGCCCGGCGGTTCTGGGTGTGGGGCGAAGAAAACGGTCTGGGCATCGGCATTCTGACGGCGGCGGTGCTGGCGCGTTACGGCGGCCGTCATCCCCGATGCGCCGGTGGCCGAGGCGTCGCGTCGCGACTTCCGGCGGGACGTCCGGCTCTCGAGGCGGCGCGTGAAGTTTGGGAAGACTCCGGCCGTAACCGCCGCCGGCAACGGTGCGGTCATGCGTTGCGCCCCTCTCGCGATTCGCTGGATGAACGACGACGGCACACTGGTCCGCAACAGCGTTGTCAGCGCCGGTGTGACCCATTGGGACCCGCGCTGTATCTGGTCCACCGTGTTGGTGAACCTCGCGACCGCCTCACTGCTTCGGGATGGGGCTGTCGAGGAAGCGGGTCTCGCCGAGCGTATGAACGAGACGGTGTCGGCGCGCCGCGGCGAGCTGGCGCAACTCGGGATCGACCTCGCCGCGGTCGCGCCGTCGGCGGTGGTCGAAGCCCTGTCGGTCGCAAAGGGGTCGTCTCCCGACGATGTCGTCAACGACGGCCAGGGCATCGGCTACACCCTGAAGGCGATGCGGGTTGCGTTGTGGTGCGCGTGGCGGGCGCGGGATTTTGAAGAGGCCCTGATAGCCGTGGTCAGTGCCGGCGGCGACACGGATACGAATGGCGCCATTGCCGGCGCGGTGCTTGGCGCGCGGTTCGGCCTCGGTACGATTCCGGCGCGATGGCGCCATTGCGTCTCCGCGCTGCGAAGCGGTCGCACGGCCATCGAAGTTTGGGCCGATCGCTTGCTCGCGGTTGCCGCCTGACCCCCCCTTCGCCACCAGATCCCTGCATGTGCCTCCAGCGAAATCGCCGTCTTCGACACGGTCGTCTTCCTCGCCTGGCGCCCTGCTTTACTCGGCCATGGTGTTTCGGCGTCGCCCGGTCGGCAGGGAAATGGTCTCATGCGCAGCGATCGAAAGCGGATGATGAACGAGACGCCGGTCCGCGGTGAAGAGCCTGAGACCCTCTTCCTGGGCATGGACCAACAGAAGTTCGTCGAACGGCTCCTCCTTGTGATCGAGCGGCGCGATCCCGGCTCGATGGGCCGCTCGCTCACGACCTCCCTCCGATCGTCCGCCAGCCGCGTTCAGCGCCGACGCATTCGTGCGAGGCGCGCTCCCGCGGCGATATGGCGGCTTTCCGGGTTGTAGAAATTGCGAAAGGCCGGATACCGGTTCTCTCGCTCCGTATAACGACTGGAGCCTCGCAACACCGAATGTCGCCCATCGAACCACGGCGTCGAATATTCGCGGTAAGGGCGCCAGCGGAAGCCCGGATAAGGGTGAAACCGGTTCGCGCACCACTCCCAGGCTGCGCCCGCGCCCTCGACCGCGCCGAGCCGGGCGGCCCGCTCCCATTCATATTCGTGCGGCAGCCGCGCCCCGGCCCAGCGGGCGAAGGCCGCCGCCTCCGACAGGCTGATTCCGGCGACCGCCTCGTCCGGGTCGAGGTCGTGCGGGCCGTCGGCGGTCACGGCATACCAGGCGTCCGCCGGGTCGCGCCGCCAACCGAACGGTGCTGCGGACCCCGAATCTTCCATGAAGGCGAGATATGTCGCGTTGGAAACCGGCCGCGCCGCGATTTCGAAAGCCGGGAGACGGATGTGAAAAGGCGGCGCCTCGTTGTCATGCGCGAAGCCGCCCGCCGCGCCGATGTCGCACCCGCCTGCCGGAATCGACCGCCAGCGCGGCGCGCCCCGCACCGGCACCGGCGGGCGCGAAACCCGCCACGGCGCCGCCGCGCGCAAGTGCCACGCGGCGCGCGCGAGCCGCACCGTCTCCAGATGCTGGCCGATATGCGCGATGAGGAACGCACGCAGATAACCGCCTTCGGTCAGCGGATGGCCGGGGGCCGAGTCGAGCAGCGCGCGGTTCTCGGTCATCGTCGCGCGCGCCCATGCGACGAGTTCCTCGCAAGGCGGCAGGGCCGCCGCGCGGCCGCCTTTCGGGGCCTGCTCGGGCAGGCACGACCCGGCCAGCGGCGCGGTCAGCCGGTCGTCGCCGAGCACGCGCTCGCGGATCCACAGCGCTTCGACGAACACGCAATGGCGCAAATGCCAGCCGACCGGGCTGAGCGCCGGGTCAGGGCGCGCGCGACAAGCCGCGTCGTCAAGGCCGGCGACGATGTCGCACAGCGCTGCCTGGAGGACGGCCAGTCGGTCTTCGCGCGCGGTCTCGCTCACAGCGGTTCGACTCGCGGCGGCCGCTCCGACTCGATGACCACGAGATGATGATCGGGAACAGGCTGCCATTCCGGGGAGGCGCTCAGCGGTTCCGAGGCGATCAGCCAACCCTCGCCGAACAGCGCCGCGTCGCGGCCGACATAGAGCGACGGCGACACGTGGCGCAGCGCATGGCGGGTGGCGTAAACGCGCTCGCCATCGCCGAGCATCAGATTGAGGAGCGCGTGATTCCCGCCCAGCCAGCCGTCGAGCCGGGCGAAGACCGCGCGCAGGGCTTGCGGCGCCGGTTTCTCCGCCATTTCCTGGCGCAACAGGGCGAACAGGTATTCCGAGTCGGTGCTGCCGCGGATCGCCGATTCGTAGGCCGGTTGCAGCGCTTCGCGCAGGGCCGCACGCACCGCGGCGGTGAAATCCTCGATGAAACCGTTATGCGAGAACAGGAGGCGTCCAACCAGAAACGGGTGCGTGTTCGCCTGGTTGACCGGCAGTCCCCGTGTTGCGCTGCGCACGTTGGCGAGCCAGAGGCGGCTGGTCAGCGCCTTGCCGAGATGGTCGAGATTGATGTCCGACCAGATCGGCATCGGGTTGGTATAGACCCCCGCTGTGCCGTCCCCGAGATACCAGCCGATGCCGTAGCCGTCCGCGTTGATCGTCGCCGACACCATCTCGCGGGGCCGGAAAGCCTGTTCGATCAGGCTGTGCGGCGGATGCAGCAGGAACCGGCCCAACGGCAGGGGCGGCCCGACATAGGCGGCGTGGCGGCACATCGGCGGCACCTTTTGGGGGAGGCGGCAGGCGGGAAATCGCCGGGGCTTGTTTCCCGTAAACGAAATGGTAGCCTGCCGCCGCTCGAGAGACTAGGACCGGCGGCCCGGTGATCGTCGGCGGAGACTGAACGATGACGTCCGTTGCCGGGACCGTCGAAGCGCATGATCGAGTCGATCGGAAGGTCGTTCCGCAAGCCCGCGCTGTGCCCGTGTTCGAGGATGACGTTGTCGCGGGGTTGCTGACCCGACCGTTCGAACTGCCGCCGAAGTATTTTTACGACGAGCGCGGCTCGCAGCTATTCGACCTGATCTGCAAGACCCCCGAATATTATCTGTCCCGTGCGGAAGACTCGCTTCTGGGTGCGAGCGCCGGGGCCATCATCGACGCGGTTGCGCCGGACGATATTTTCGAGTTCGGCAGCGGCATGTCGCACAAGACCCGGCGGCTGCTCGACGCCTGCGCCTCCGGCGGGTGCTACCCCAGCTATTCCGCGTTCGACATTTCGGAGCCGGCGCTGAACGAAGCGGCGCGCGGCCTGGTGGCCGACTACGACTGGTTGCGTGTGAACTTGCTGGTCGGCGATTACGACGGCGGACTGGCGCATCTGCCGCGCACTGGGGGGCGGCGGCTGTATTGCTTTCTGGGCAGCACGATCGGCAATTTCTCCCATGCTCGCGCAGTGCGCTTTCTCGGCGAGATCAGGGACCGGATGGCGCCGCACGACTACCTTCTTCTCGGCGCCGACCGGCTGAAGGAAGAACGGATCCTCCACGCGGCCTACAACGACAGCCATGGGCTGACCGCGGCGTTCAACCTGAACCTGCTCAACGTGCTGAACGACGGTGTCGGCGCCGACTTCGACCTCGACAATTTCGCTCACCGCGCCACGTTCAATGCGCCGGAAAGCCGCATCGAGATGCGGCTGGTTTCGCTCGCCGACCAAGTCGTGCGGCTGGCGGCGCTCGACTCCGAGTTCGAAGTGGTGCACGGCGACAGTATCCTGACCGAGATCAGCCGCAAATTCACTTTGCCGGATCTCTCATCTTTGCTCGACGATGCCGGTTTCGACATCGCCGCTCACTACACGCCCGGCGACGAATGTTTTTCGCTGGTGCTGGCGCAACCCCACACTCACGGAGACCGTCTTGGCTGAGTTCGCACGCCTTTCGGCAGCGTTTATCCTCGGAATCACGCTCGCCTCGGCCGCGTCGGCGGCCGACAAAGTGGTCGTATTGCTCGACTGGTTCGTCAATCCGGACCATGGTCCGCTGATCGTTGCCGACGAGCTCGGCTATTTCGCCGACGAGGGGCTGGAGGTCGAACTGATCGCGCCCGCGAATCCCGACGATCCGCCGAAGCTGGTCGCGGCCGGGCAGGCCGACGTGGCGGTGTCCTATCAACCGCAACTGCACATCCAGGTCGCCGAGGGCCTGCCGCTCAAGCGTTTCGCCACCCTCGTGGCGACACCGCTCAATTGTCTCGTGGTGCTGGACGACAGCCCGATCCGGAGCATCGCCGATCTCGCGGGGCGCAAGGTCGGGTTCTCGGTCGGCGGTTTCGAAGACGCGCTGCTGGGCGCCATGCTGGCGGGTCACGGCCTCGGCCTCGACGACGTGACGCTGATCAACGTCAACTTCTCGCTGTCGCCGTCGGTCGTCTCGGGTCGGGTCGACGCGGTGATCGGTGCGTTCCGCAACTTCGAACTCAACCAGATGGCTCTTTCCGGCAATCCGGGGCGCGCCTTCTACGTCGAAGAGCACGGCGTCCCGGCTTATGACGAACTGATCATGGTCGCCAACGCCGAACTGGCGGACAGCCCTCGGCTGGCGGCGCTGACCCGGGCGGTGGAGCGCGGGGTGCAGTATCTCGTCAACCATCCGGGGGAAGGCTGGGCGCTGTTCGTCGGCGCGCATCCCGATCTCGATGACGAACTCAACCGTCTCGCCTGGCGCGATACTCTGCCGCGCTTCGCCTTGCGGCCCGCGGCGCTCGACCGCGGGCGCTACGCGCGTTTCGCCCGCTTCCTGGCCGAACAGGACCTGATACCGGAGGCGTTGCCGGTCGAAGCCTACGCCGTCGCCTTCAAGTAACCGGGGCCGCGCCGACATGCCTCATGGTCTGTTCCTATCGGTCGCTCTGGCGGCGGTGTGGCTGCTGCTGTCGGGTCACTACGACGCCCTGTTTCTGACCTTCGGGGCCTTGTCATGCGCGTTCGCGATGTTGCTGGCCCGACGATTCGACGTCATCGACCACGAGAACGTCCCGCTGCACCTGTTTCGCCGCCTGCCAGGCTATTGGCTATGGCTGTTGCTTGAGATCGCCAGGGCGAATATCGACGTCGCGCGCCGCATCCTCGACCCGCGGCTGCCGATCGACCCGCGCCTGTTCGAGGTCCCGACCCGCCAGCGCAGCGATCTCCGACGGGTGATCTTCGCGAACTCCATCACGCTCACGCCGGGCACCATCTCGATCGACCTGCGCGGCGAGTCGATCCTCGTCCACGCCCTCACCGCAGAGGGGCAGGCAGCCCTCGAAACGGGCGAGATGGACGCCAGGGTAGCCGCACTTTAAAGGCACGATGGAACTCCAGTTCGCCGTCGCGGCGGCCGCGCTGCTGGTCACCATGGCGCTTGCCGTCGTGCGCGCCGCCGCCGGGCCGACGATCTTCGACCGTATTCTGGCGGTCAATACCTTCGGCACCAAGACGGTGTTGCTGATTGCCGTTCTCGGCTTTCTGTCGGGCCGGCCCGATTTTCTCGACCTGGGTCTGGTGTATGCGCTGATAAACTTCGTCGGCGTGATCGCGGCGCTGAGATATTTCAAACTGCGCGCCTTCGGCGACAGCCGCGGGAAAACCTCGTGAGCGCGGTCGTGGATATCGTCTCCTGGACCTGTGTGCTGCTCGGATCGGTGATCGTGCTGACCGGCGGAATCGGTCTGATCCGATTGCCCGATCTCTATTCGCGGGGCCATGCGGCGGGCATGACCGACACGCTGGGCGCAGGGTTGATCGTTCTCGGCATGATGGTCGAAGCAGGGTGGTCGCTGGACTTGGCGCGGCTGGCGTTCATCATGCTCTTCCTCCTGTTCACCAGCCCTGCGGCGAGCCATGCGCTCGCCTTCGCCGCGTTCTCCGCCGGCGTCGAACCGTGGTCGCGCGAGGGGTCGCGCCGGCGGCCCACCCGGGACGGCTGACCGGTGGAAGCGGCGGTTCATCTGGCGTTGCTGTTCCTGCTCGCGGCAACGGCGCTGACCATCGCGTTCATGCGGTCCATCCTCCCGATGATCATGCTCGGCGGCATCTACAGTTTCCTGATGGCGAGCGTCTTTCTGGTGCTCGACGCGGCGGACGTAGCGTTCACCGAGGCGGCCGTCGGCGCCGGAGTCTTCACCGTGCTCGGCCTTGTCGCGCTGTCGCATACCGGGGACCGGGAGAGTGCGCCGGGACGCAAGCGGTATCTGGCGCTCGGCGTGGTGACGGTGGCCGGCATCGCGCTGCTTTATGCGACAGCGGACATGCCGGCGATCGGCGACCCCGAGGCGCCCGTGCACCGCCACGTCGCGCCGCGCTACATCGACGAAACGCCCGAGGCGATCGGCATCCCGAACGTCGTTACCGCCGTGCTGGCCGACTATCGCGGTTTCGACACGCTGGGAGAGGTGGCGGTGATCTTCACCGCCGGAGTCGGCGTGCTGTTGCTGCTCGGGCGCCGCCGGCGCGGAGGGCGCCGATGAGCGATCTGCCGATCCTCCGCGTCATCGCGAAATTCCTGATCCCCTTCATCATGCTGTTCGGCCTCTACGTCCAGTTCCACGGCGATTACGGTCCCGGCGGCGGCTTTCAGGCGGGGGTCATCTTCGCTGCGGGATGCATCCTCTACGGCGTCGTGTTCGGCCTCGCGCCGCTGCGACAGGCGATCCCGCCCGACATACTGCCGTTTCTGGCGGCTGCGGGACTGGCGATCTATGCCGGCACGGGCGTCGTCACCGTGCTGCTGGGCGGCGTGTATCTCGACTATGCGTGCCTCGCCGGCGATCCCGTTCACGGCCACCACTACGGCATTCTGATCGTCGAGTTCGGCGTCGGCGTGACGGTGGCGGCCACCATGCTCGCGATCTTCGACGCCTTCGCCGGGCGCGGCGAGACGGGAGCCGATTGAACGTGGACGGGTTCGGCCAGTATGGCTATTGGGTCGTCGTGCTCGTGATGATGATCGGCCTGTACATCGTTATCGCGCGCGGGAACCTGCTGAAGAAGCTGATCGGGCTGAACATCTTCCAGACCGCCGTGTTCCTGCTCTACATCTCGGCGGGGAAGGTCTCCGGCGGCACCGCGCCGATCCTGCATGACGGCGGCGGTCCCTATTCCAACCCGCTGCCGCACGTGCTGATCCTCACCGCGATCGTGGTCGGCGTGGCGACTCTGTCGCTGGGCCTGGCGCTGGCGGTGCGTATCCGGGAAGCCTGGGGCACGATCGACGAAGACGAGATACGGGCGATCGAGCGCGGCGAGAGCGACGCGGCGTGATCGCGCTCAATCTACCTGCCTTCCAGGTCGTGGTGCCGTTGTTCGGCGCACCCCTTTGCACGCTGCTCGGCGGCCGTGGCGCACGCGCTTGGGCGCTCGCGACCGCAGTTACCTGGACCGCCTTCGCGATCGCGGTCGCGCTGCTGGTACGCGTGCTCGACACCGGGCCCGCCAGCTACGCGTTCGGCGACTGGCCGGCGCCGTGGGGTATCGAATATCGCGTCGATCTCCTGTCGGGCTTCGTGCTGCTCTTCGTGACCGGAGTCGCCTCGGTCGTGATGCCGTTCGCGTATCACAGCGTGCGCGACGAGATTCCCGCCGAGCGCCACGGCCTGTTCTACACCGCCTATCTGCTCGTCCTCGCCGGCCTGCTCGGCCAGACGATCACCGGCGACGCGTTCAACGCCTTCGTCTTCCTGGAGATCGCGTCGCTCGCCGGTTACGCGCTGATCGGCCTCGGCCGCGATCGCCGCGCCCTGCTCGCGAGCTATCGCTACCTGCTTCTCGGCACCATCGGTGCAACCTTCTTCGTGATCGGGGTCGGCCTGCTGTACATGGTGACCGGAACCCTCAACATGGCAGATCTGGCGGAGCGCCTGCCGCCGCTCGGCGACGACCTGACCGTGCTCGCTGCCTTCGCGTTCGTCGTCGTCGGCTTGAGCCTCAAGCTGGCGCTGTTTCCCCTGCACGTGTGGCTGCCCGACGCCTACACCCACGCGCCGTCGATGATCTCGGCGCTGCTCGCGGCGACGGCGACGAAGGTCGGCGTCTATCTGCTGCTGCGCTTCATGTTCACCGTGTTCGGCGCGGGGTTCTCCACCGAAACCTACCCGGTTGCAGCCGTACTGCTGCCGTTTGCAGCGGTCGCGGCGCTCAGCGGCTCGCTCGCCGCTATCGGGCAGGCCGATGTCAAGCGGCTGCTCGCCTGGTCGTCGGTTGCGCAGATCGGTTACGTCATGATCGGCGTCGGGCTGGCGAACGCGACCGGCCTGACCGGCGCGATCGTGCATCTGTTCAATCATGCGCTGATGAAGGGCGCGATGTTTCTCGCGCTCGGCTGCGTCGCGTTGCGGCTCGGCGGCACGGACCTCGACCGGATCAAGGGTCTCGGCAGACGAATGCCGCTGACGATGGCCGCGTTCGCCGTGGCGGGCCTCAGTCTGATCGGTCTGCCCGGCACGGTCGGGTTCGTCGGCAAGTGGTATCTGGTGCTCGGCGCGCTCGAGCAGGGGCTGTGGCCGCTCGCGGTCGTGGTTCTCGCGGCCTCGCTGATGGCGGTGGTCTATGTCTGGCGTGTCGTCGAGGCGGCGTATTTCGCCGCTCCGGACGGCGGAACGGAGGTGCCGGAAGCACCGTGGCCGATGGTCGGCGCGTGCTGGGTGCTGGCCGGAGCCTGCATCGTATTCGGATTGACCACGGACCTCACGGTCGGCATCGCCGGGCGTGCGGCGGCGATGTTGCTCGGGGTCGGAGGATGACCCTGGTCGCGGTCACACCGTTCATTCCGCTGGCCGGCGCGGTGCTGATCGCGCTCACCGGATCGCGGCCCAATCTTCGCGAAGCGGTGACTCTGGCGGCGGCGCTCGCGCTGTTCGGCGCTGTCGCGTCTTTCGCGCCGGCTGTCCTCGACGGCGAACGTCCGGCCGCATCGCTCTGGGAGCTCGCGCCCGGCCTGGCGATCGCCTTCGAGATCGAACCGCTCGGCATGTTGTTCGGGCTGATCGCGGCTTTTCTGTGGATCCCCAACTCGATCTATTCGATCGGCTACATGCGGGCGCACCACGAACGCCACCAGACGCGATTCTATGCCTGTTTCGCGGTCGCGCTGTGCGGAGCGACGGGAGTCGCGTTCGCCGGCAACATGTTCACGCTGTTTCTGTTCTACGAACTGTTGACGATTTCCACCTATCCGTTGGTCGTCCATTCGGGTTCGGAGGAGGCGCGGCGATCGGGGCGCGTCTATCTCGGCATCCTGCTCGGCACGTCGATCGGCTTTCAGCTGCTCGCGGTGGCGCTCACCTGGATACTGGCGGGCACGCTCGACTTCCGGGCCGGCGGAATCCTCGCGGGCAAGGCCGAACCGCTGGCGACCGCCGTGCTGTTCGCGCTCTATATGTTCGGAATCGGCAAGGCTGCGATCATGCCGTTCCACCGTTGGCTGCCCGCAGCGATGGTCGCGCCGACCCCCGTCAGCGCCCTGTTGCACGCGGTGGCGGTGGTCAAGGCCGGCGTGTTTACGGTGCTCAAGGTGGTGATCTATGTCTTCGGACTCGATCTCATGCGAGACGCGCATCCCGGTCTCTGGTTGCCGTGGCTCGCCGCCTTCACCCTGGTCGCCGCGTCGCTGGTCGCGCTGACCCGCAACAACCTGAAGGCGCGGCTGGCCTACTCGACGGTGAGCCAGCTTGCCTACATCGTTCTCGGCGCCGCGCTCGCCACGCCGGGTGCCATCGTCGGCGGGGGCTTGCACATGTTGATGCACGCCTTCGGGAAGATCACGTTGTTCTTTTGCGCCGGCGCGATCATCGTCACCGCGCACAAGGAGAACGTGAGCGATATGCGCGGTATCGGGCGTGCGATGCCGCTGACCATGGCCGCCTTTCTCATCGGCGCGCTCAGCGTCATCGGCCTGCCTCCGTTCGGCGGCGCGTGGAGCAAATGGTATCTCGGCCTCGGCGCGGTCGAGGCGGGTGGGCTGGTCTTCGTCGCCGCGCTGATGGTTTCGAGCTTGCTCAATGTCGGTTATTTCATGCCGGTGGCGGTGCGCGCGTTCTTTCCGGGGCCGCGGCCGACCGAATTCGACGGCGGGGTCAAGGAGGCGCCGCTGGCCTGTCTGGCGCCGATGCTGTTCACTGCCGCGGCCTGCCTGCTCCTCTTTCTCTTCCCCGACCCGGCTTTTCGGCTGTTGGCGCAGCTGACGCGGTGACCATGAGAGACCCCGAAACCCCGCGATACTGGCTCGACGACCGGCGCAACGTGCGCAAGCTGCTGTTTGCGCTCTATGCCGCCTGCGCACTGCTCTTCGCCGCCGACCTTCTGTATCACAAGCACGCCGAGATCGGCTTCGACGGCTGGTTCGGCTTCTACGGTGTCTGGGGGTTCGTCGCCTGCGTGGTGCTGGTGCTCGCGGCGAAGGAACTGCGCAAACTGGTGTCCCGCCCACCGGACTATTACGGCGACGATCCGCCCGGCGGCGAACGGCGATGACCGCCGGCCTGCCGCCGTTTCTGATCTTCGCCATCGGCGCGCTGATCCTGCCATTGCTGGCGGAACGCTGGCGCCCGGCATGGACGCTGTTCGTGCCGGTCGTCGGATTTGTGAACCTCTTGCCGATCGAACCCGGCCTGTATTGGACGGTCGGTCTTTTCGACTACGAACTGATCTTCGGGCGCGTCGACAAACTGAGTTCCCTGTTCGCGCTGCTGTTCCATATCGCGGCCGTTCTCGGCGCGATCTTTGCCCTGCATGTTCGCGACGCCATACAGCAAGTCAGCGCGCTTCTCTACGCCGGCGGCGCGCTCGGAGCCGTGTTCGCCGGCGATCTGCTCAGCCTCTTCGTGTTCTGGGAGGTAATGGCGGTCGCGAGCGTATTCCTGATCTGGGCGCGCCGCACCGAGCGCGCCGGACGCGCCGGAATGCGTTACCTGGTTGCACAGATCGCCTCCGGCGTGTTGCTGCTCGCCGGCGCCATGGTGCATTACGGCGAGACCGGCAGCCTGGCGTTCGGCGCCCTGTCGCTCGACGGGCTCGGGCCCAAGCTGATCTTCCTCGCTTTCGGCATCAAGTGCGCTTGGCCGTTCCTGCATAGCTGGCTGACCGACGCTTATCCGGAGGCCACCCCGGCCGGCACCGTCTTCCTGAGCGCGTTCACCACCAAAGTCGCGGTCTATGCGCTCGCGCGCTCGTTTGCCGGCACTGAAATGTTGATCTGGATCGGCGCCGCGATGGCCATGTTCCCGATCTTCTACGCCGTGATCGAGAACGACCTGCGTCGGGTGCTGGCCTACAGCCTGATCAACCAGGTCGGTTTCATGGTTGTGGGCATCGGCCTGGGCACCACCCTCGGACTCAACGGTGCGGTGAGCCACGCCTTCAACGACGTGGTGTTCAAAGGCCTGTTGTTCATGAGCATGGGTGCGGTGCTGCACATGACCGGTCGCATCGACGGCTCCGATCTGGGCGGGCTCTACAAGTCCATGCCGTGGACGACCACCTTCTGCCTCGTCGGAGCGGCGTCGATCTCGGCCTTTCCACTGTTCTCCGGTTTCGTGTCGAAGTCGATGGTGATGGCGTCGGCGGCGGAGGAAGGCCATGTGGTGGTCTTTCTGTGCCTGTTGTTCGCCAGCGCCGGGGTCTTTCATCACGCAGGCATCAAGATTCCCTATTTCGCGTTCTTCGCGCACGATTCGGGAATTCGCACCTCCGATCCGCCGTTCAACATGCTGTTCGCCATGGGTCTGGCGGCAGCGATCTGCATCTTCAACGGTTCCTGGCCGTGGCTGCTCTACGACCTTCTGCCCTGGCAGGCGGACTACGCGCCCTATACGGCGACGCATGTGATCACGCAGTTGCAGCTTCTGTTCTTCTCGGCGCTGGCCTTTGCGCTGTTGATGATCTCCGGGATCTATCCTCCCGAGCTCAGGCTGGTGAACCTCGATTCCGACTGGCTGTGGTGCCATGCCGCACGCCGCCTCGCCCTGCGCGCCGGATATGCGGTGACGGGGCTGTGGGCCGGCGGCCTGGAAATTGCGCGCGCGATGTCGGAGCGGCTTTGGCGTCCTCTTTACCGAGCGCACGGGCCGACCGGCGTTCTGTCGCGCAGTTGGCCGACCGGTACAGCGGCGATGGCGATCGTCGGCCTCCTGGCCGTTTACCTGCTGGTCGCTTACGCCTGAGCGAACCGGCGTCTCGCGCCCGGTCCCCAGGAACGAGGTCCGGAGAGAAACAGGGCCGGCGGTCCGTTCAGGATCGCCGGTCCCGATGGGGAATCGGTGCCGCGCCGCGACATCGCGCGGAACCGTGGGGCGGACTCGCCTACCACGTCACCTGCGCACGAAGACCGTAGATATCGAACTCGTCCTCGCCCGCTCCGTCTTCCACATTGACGCTGATGTAGTTGAATTTGAAGGCTACCCAGTTGTTCACCCACCAGTTCAGACCGATGGTGTAGTTGGTCTGCACGCCGCCCGGGAACACCGCGTCGTCCAGATCGGCGTGGCTGTAGCGCCCGACCAGTTCGAACGCGCCCGTGCCCGCCGGACCCTTGCCCAGCGGATTGGCGGGTTTGACGCCGCTCCACGCTGCCTTGCTCATGCTGTAGGGCCGGCCTTCGCCGGTGAGCACCCAGCCCGCCTGCGCATACATCGCATCGTAAGTCGCGTCCCCGGTCGTGCGGCCGCCGGCGGCCCCATGCCCGTCGAAGCCGAACCGGGTGTATTCTCCGGCGAACCACATCGGCTTGAACCAGGCGGCGAACTCCGCGCCGACGCCGTGGCAGCGTTCGACGCCGTCCTCGGCGCTCCTGGCGTCGATCCAGCGCGAATCGTCGACGCGGAATTCCGGCCGGTCTCGGAAGCGGCACCGGGTGGGCACGGTTTTTTCATCGTCGTCATCGTAAACCTCGCCCGGCTCGGGCATGATCCAGGCGTTGGCGCCCACGTGAATCCCGTGCGCCTTCTCCCTGATCGGCGCGAACGCCACGCGACCCGAATAGGACAGATGTTCGTCCGCACGGTTGCTGTCATCGACGCCGAGTTTCTCGCCGAAGACACCTGCGCCGACCCACCACATGTCGCCATGCGCGATCGCGCTCAGCCCCATCCGCTTGCCGCCGGTCTGACCGACGAAGAGGTTGGTGCTCAGACTGCGCTCGATGAACGGAATGTCGTTCGAGCTGGTGCGATCCTCGAGGGTCAGCGGCGCCTTGTGCTGGCCGAGAGTCACCGTCAACGGCTTCAGCCCGTTCCACGAGACGAAGGCGGTATCGATATCGACGTCATCGGCCGCCGAGTCGCCGCCGTCGAGGACGATTTCGTAGCCCCAGTCCTTCATGATCCTGCCTTTGACGCCGAGCCGGGCGCGGCGCAGGTTGGAGCCGTCGTTGAGGTCGGAGTCGGTGCCGGATTCGTCATAGATGCCCATGTCCCAGTGCACTCGGCCGGTGACCGCGAGGGTGAAGTCGCCGTCGGCCGAGGAGAAGGTGGGCGCCGGCCCCTTCATCTTCACCGTCGGGCCGTCGTCGGCCGCCGCTGAGCTCGCGGCCTCGGCCGCGTCCCTGTTGCGCTCGATCTGTGCCTCGAGCTGGCGCCGCAGCAATTGCAGTTCCTGCTCGAGTTCATGCACCCTGCCGGCGAGTTCCTCCGTCGTCTGCGCGAGCGCCGGGGGGGCGGCGACCGAGGTCGCCAGAAGGGCGCCGGCGACCCATCCGGCGCAATTGCCAATCGTTCGGGGTTTCATCGGTCCTTGCCTTTCACTGCGTGAGCGGTGGCGCGACTCGCCCCCGCGTAGCCGCCGAGGCTAGGTCCCGCGTGTTACAATTAGCGCGACGGTATTGTTGCGATCGCGTGATGGCGAGCCATGGACGGGAATGGCGGCGAGGTGCTTTCGGTCGCGCAGACCTACCGTGCCGACGCGGCGGCGATCGCTGCGGGAACCCCCGGAATCGTGCTGATGGAGCACGCTTGCGCGGCGATCGTCCGCGCCATCCGGCGGCGCTGGACACCCCGCCCCACACTGGTGCTGTGCGGCCCTGGCAACAATGGCGGCGACGGCTTCGGCGCCGCTATCGGCCTTGCGGCGGCCGGTTGGCCGGTCGATGTCGCCCTGCTCGGCGCGCGCGAGGCGTTGCGGGGCGACGCCGCGATCATGGCACGGCGCTGGCCGGGTGCGGTGTCCGCGCTGGATCCGAGCGCCGCCGTCGGTTACGCGCTCGTCGTCGATGCGTTGTTCGGCGCCGGTCTGGCGCGACCGGTGACGGGCGGCGCGGCCGAAATCCTCGCGGCGGTCGCGGCGTCCGGCGCGCCGGTGGTCGCCGTGGACGTGCCGAGCGGCGTCGCCGGCGATACCGGCGCGGCGACGGGAACCGTAGCGCCGGCAGACCTCACGGTGACCTTCTGCCGGCCCAAACCCGCCCATCTGCTGATGCCCGGACGCGCGCTGTGCGGCGAGGTCGAGATCGCCGACATCGGTATCGGATCTGATATCGTCGCCGAAGCAGGCCATGTCGCGACCGTCAACCGCCCGGCCTCGTGGCGCGCTCGTCTGCCGCTGCCGGCACCCGGCGGGCACAAATACCATCGCGGTCACGCGGTAATCGTCGGCGGCCCGCTGATCACCGGCGCCGCTCGCCTCGCCGCCCGCGCCGCGCTGCGCGCCGGGGCCGGTCTCGTTACCGTGGTGGCGCCCGAATCGGCGCTGCCTGCATATCAGGGCGCGCTGACCGCGGTGATGACCCGGCCCCTGGGCGCCTGGCCCGATTTACTGGCCGACGCGCGCATCAGCGCCGTTCTCGTCGGTCCGGGCAACGGGGTCGACCGCAACACGCGCGCTCGCAGCCTCGCGGCGCTCGCGGCCGGCAAGGCGGCGGTGCTGGACGCAGACGCACTGACCGCGTTCGCCCCCGATCCCGAGCCGTTGTTCGAGGCCGTACGCGGTCGACCATGCGTGTTGACGCCCCATGACGGCGAACACGCCCGCCTCTTCGGCGACGGCGGCGACCGGCTGAGCCGGGCGCGCGCGGCGGCGGAACGCTGCGGCGCCGTGGTCATGCTCAAGGGGCCGGAAACGGTGATCGCCGACCCCGGCGGGCGCGCCGTCATCAGCATCGATGGACCGCCGGAACTCGCGACGGCAGGAACCGGCGACGTTCTCGCCGGCATCGTCACCGGCCTGCTGGCGGCGGGTGCGGCGCCGTTCGACGCCGCCTGCATGGCTGCGTGGTTACATGGAACCGCGGCGCGCGGCGGCCCCGGCCTGATCGCCGAAGATCTGCCCGACCGCCTGCCGGCAGTCCTTGTCCGGGTGGCGCGTGCAGGGTAAAGGCGCGCCATGGGCGAAGCCGACAGTTTCATCGATCGGACTCTGCGGCGTCTGCGCAGCGCATGGCGCGATCTCGCGGGCCGGCGTCACGCCCCGTCCGGCGAATCGTTCGGCGTCACGCTGGCGGACGGCGACACGGCGCGGCTGCGCGCGGTGATCGACGATTGTCTCGCCGAGCGCGGCGGGGCGGTGTCGGCGCTCGCCCGGACGGCGGCGATCGGCGACGCCTATCTTCGCTTCGACCCGGCGAGCCGAGCCCGCTTTCTCCTGCTGCTCGCCGAGCGTTACGGCCCCGACCGGGACGGGGTGGACGCCGCCGCCCGCGCGATGCTCGGCGCCGCACCGGCGACACGTTTCGAGGCCGAACGCACGCTGGCCGCCGCCCTTACCCCGCCGCGTGGTGTCCTGTTCCGCAAACTCGGCGCTCTGCCGGAGGGCATCAAATTCCTGGTCGATCTGCGCGCCGAGATGCGGCAGCTCGACCTCCCCCACGACGCGCGCCGGCGGCTCGACCTCGATCTTCGCGCGCTGCTCGTATCATGGTTTGATCCCGGTTTTCTCCAACTCAGACGGATCACTTGGGAATCGCCGGCCGGCCTGCTCGAACGCCTGATCGCCTATGAGGCGGTGCACGAGATCCGGTCCTGGTCCGACCTCAAAAACCGGCTCGATTCCGACCGCCGCTGCTTCGCGTTCTTCCATCCGCGGATGCCGGAAGAGCCGTTGATCTTCGTCGAGGTTGCGCTCGTCGCCGGGATGGCGGGCAGCATTCAGTCGCTGCTTGACGAGGCGGCGCCGGCGATCGACCCGCACGCCGCCGACACCGCGATCTTCTATTCGATCTCCAACGCACAGCGCGGCCTCGACGGGATCGGTTTCGGCGACTTCCTCATCAAGCGCGTTGTCGATCTGCTGCGCGCCGAATTTCCGAACCTGAAGACCTTCGGCACCCTCTCGCCCTTGCCTCGCTTCCGACGCTGGCTCGACCGGGGCCTGGAAAGCGATCCCGACACGGTCGCGGCCTTGGCGGCCCCGGAAGCGGCATCGGCGTTGCGTGCGGCGTTCGACCAGCGCGACCCGCACGACGCCGCCGCGGCGGCGCGGTTGAAGGCGCCGCTGCTCAGACTCGCGGCCCACTATCTGTTGCGCGAGACCTGGAAGGGGAGGGCCGCCGACCCGGTGGCGCATTTCCATCTGACCAACGGCGCCCGGGTGGAGCGACTCAACTATCCCGGCGACGTCTCGAAGAAAGGCCGGACCGAATCCGCCACCGTCATGGTCAACTATCTCTATGCGCTCGACGACATCGAGAGCAATCACGAAGCCTACCGCGGCGACGGCCGCATCGCCGCGTCGACGCAGGTTCGCGCCTTGCTCGAGGGTTGAACCGGCGCCTCGAACGGGAGCGCACGCATGAATGACGAAACTGTCATGATCCGTATCGACGGCCCGACCGCCGTCGTGACCATGAACCGGCCCACGAAACGCAACGCCCTGTCCAAACGACTGCGCGTCGAACTGCGTCGAGCGGCGGAAACGCTCGACGCGCGAGACGATCTGTCATGCGTGATCCTGACCGGCGCCGGGTCGGCGTTCTCCGCCGGTGCCGATCTGTCGGAACCCGATATTTTCGGCGACGGCGTGCCCATCGCGCAGGCGCGCCGCATCGCGCGGCTCGGCGCCGACATGTGCGCCGCATGGGAACGGCTGTGCCCCCTGACCGTTGCCGCGGTCAACGGCGCCGCGGTAGGCGGCGGACTGTCGCTCGCCGTCGCCTGCGATTTTCGCGTCATGGCGCCCGGCGCGTTCTTCCACGCGCCGGAGGTCGATCTCGGGCTCAATTACACCTGGAACACCCTGCCGCGCCTGGGCAATCTGATCGGCCCCGCGCGAACCAAGCTGATCGGCGCGCTGGCCAGGCGCATCGACGCCGCTACCGCGCTCGCATGGGGGTTGTGCGAAACCGTCGCCGACGACGCCGTAGCGGCGGCGCGCGACCTTGCCGCCGAAATCGGCGAGCGCCCGCGCATCGCCCAGCAGATGGTCAAGGAGTCGGTCAACCGCCACTTCGCGATGCCGAACTCGCTCTATCTCGACCAGGATCAGATCGTATTGATGAGCACGAGACCCGAGACCCGCGAGCGCGTGGAGGCGGTCAGAGCGCGCCTGAAGAAGGCGAAACGCGGCTGACCGCCCCGTTCGGGCCGAAACGCGGCCGTGATACTCTGGGCGCCTTTCCGAAATACGGAGCAAAACATGGCCCACGGCCTTGACTCGACAGCTGCGATCCATCCTTCGACGTCCTCGATCGGGCAACGCGACCTGGCGAGGCTTTCGGCGCTCGAACGCCGGATCGCATGGCTCTCGGCATGGACCGTCCATCACGCGAACCATGTCCGGCCTTCGCGCGACGGACTCAAGGTCGGCGGCCATCAGGCGTCGTCCGCCTCGATGGTGACCTTGCTGACCGCGCTCTACTTCCATGCCCTGCGGCCCGAAGACCGGGTGGCCGTCAAGCCGCACGCGAGTCCCGTCTTCCATGCGATCCAGTATCTCTTCGGCCACCAGACGCGCGAGAATCTGGAGAATTTCCGCGCCTTCGGCGGCGCACAGGCCTATCCGTCGCGCACCAAGGACAGCGACGATGTCGATTTCTCCACCGGCTCCGTCGGCCTCGGCGGCGCGATGACCGTCTTCGCATCGATGGTGCAGGACTACCTCCGCTTCCACCGAATCGGCGACGCCGACCGGCCGACCGGGCGGATGATCGCCATGTTCGGCGACGCCGAGCTCGACGAGGGCAACGTTTACGAAGCGTTGCTCGAAAGCTGGAAGCACGACGTGCGCAACGTCTGGTGGGTGATCGACTACAACCGCCAGAGCCTTGACAGCGTCGTGAGCGATCGCCTGTTCGCCCGCCTGGACGGGTTGTTCGAGTCGATGAACTGGCGCGTGCGCACGATCAAATACGGCAAGCTGCTGGAGGCGCAGGCGCACGAACCCGGCGGCGCGGCACTGCTCGACTGGATCGATCGATGCCCCAACCAGCTTTACGCCGCCCTCACCTTCAAGGGCGGCGCGGCGTGGCGGCGGCATCTCCAGCGCGATCTCGGCGACAGTGCCGGCATTCGCGGTCTGCTCGATTCTCACGACGACGCGGCGTTGCACACCCTGATGACCAACCTCGCCGGCCACGATCTGGAGAGCGTCGTCGAAGCTTATGACGAAGCCGCCGCGAGTGACCGACCGATCGCGATCATCGCTTACACGATCAAGGGGTTCGGTTTGCCGCTCGCGGGGCACAAGGACAACCATGCGGGCCTGATGACCCCGGAACAGATGGCGCTCTACAAGACGGAGGCGGGCGTCGCCGACGGCGCGGAGTGGGACCGCTTCGGCGGGCTGGACGTCGCGCCTGCGGAATTGCAGCGCTACGTCGCCGCGGCGCCGTTCGCGGCCGGGGCGCAGCGCCGCTTTTCCGCACCGCCTGTGCCGGTGCCCGACCGTCTGACCATGCCGGCGCGGACGGAAACCTCCACCCAGGAAGCGTTCGGGCGTCTGCTCGACGAGATCGCGCGCGGTGACGACGCGCTGGCGCGCCATGTCGTCACCACGTCGCCGGACGTCACCGTGTCGACCAGTCTCGGGCCGTGGGTGAACCGACGGCAGATCTTCGATCGCCGTGCGAGGCCCGATACGTTTCGCGAAGAGCGAGTCGCCTCGGTGCAGAAATGGGCGGCGTCGCCACAAGGCCAGCACATCGAGCTCGGCATCGCCGAGAACAACCTGTTCCTCATGCTTGCCGCGCTTGGCCTGTCGGGCGAACTGTTCGGCACTCGCCTGCTGCCTGTCGGCACACTCTACGATCCGTTCATCGCGCGCGGCCTCGATGCACTGACCTATGCAAACTATCAGGATGCCCGCTTTCTGCTCGCCGCCACCCCCTCGGGCATCACGCTGGCGCCCGAAGGCGGCGCGCATCAGTCCCTCACCACGCCGATGATCGGCGTCGCCCAACCCGGCCTCGCCTATTTCGAGCCGGCGTTCGCCGACGAACTGGCGGTCATCATGCGCTGGGCCTTTACCCACATGCAGGAGTCGGACGGCGGCTCGGTCTATCTGCGCCTGTCCACCCGGTCGATCGTTCAGCCGCGGCGTGCAATCGACCCCGCGTTAGAAGTGGCCGTGCTCGACGGCGCATACTGGCTGGTCGAACCGGCGGACGGCGCCGATCTGGCGATCGCCGCGACCGGTGCCGTCATTCCCGAAGCCCTCGCGGCGCTCGAAGAGATCCGCGACGACGCGCCGGGCACCGGTCTGCTCGTGGTAACGTCGCCCGATCGCTTGCGCCGCGGCTGGTCGGATGCGCAAGCCGCGCGGCGGTGTGGGCTGGCCCGCGCGGCGCCGATCGAGTCCCGGCTCTCCCGGCTGGCACCCGGCGCCGGATTGGTCACCGTGATCGACGGCCATCCGGCAGCATTGTCGTGGCTGGGCACGGTCGCCGGCCATGTCACCGTCGGCCTCGGCCCCGAACGCTTCGGCCAGTCCGGCGACATCGACGCGCTCTACAACGCCTACGGAATCGATAGCGCGGCGATCGTCGATGCGGCGGCGCAGGCCTGTCTCGGGCGGCGCTGAACTTTTCCTTGTCATGGCCGCCCCGGTGATTGCATGGTGTCGCGATATCGGCGCGGGCGTGGCGAAACCGGGAGACGCGCCAGGTTTAGGTCCTGGTGGCCGCGAGGCCGTGGGGGTTCGAGTCCCTTCGCCCGCACCAGGCGCCCGCCCGGCGGAACGATCGAGAGAAGCTCATGCAGGTAACGGAGACTCTTGCCGAGGGGTTGAAGCGCGAATACCGGATTGTCGTGCCTGCCGCCGATATCGAAGGCCGCATCGACGACAAGCTCGACGAGCTCGGCCGAACAGTGCCCGTCAACGGCTTCCGCTCCGGCAAGGTGCCGCGGCTAGTGCTGCGCCAACGGTTCGGGAAGTCGGTGCGCGAAGAGGTCATGCGCGACGTGTTGTCGGAATCCTCGCAGCAAGCGATGCTCGACCGCGGCGTCAAGCCGGCGCTTCCGCCGCATATCCGTGACCTCAAAACCGGGGCGGGCGCCGATTGCGAATACACCATGTCGGTGGAAGCGGTACCCGAATTCGAGCCGAACGACGTCAAGGGCATGAAACTCACCCGCTTCGTGGCCGAGGTAAGCGACTCGCGGGTTGAAGAAACCGTCCGACAGTTCGCCGAGCGCGAGAAGGATTTCCGCGCCGCCGACGAGAACCATGCCGCGATTGCCGGCGATCTGGTGCGCATGAACTACAGCGGCGCGATCGATGGCGAACCGTTCGAGGGCGGCACCGCGAAGGACTTCCGGCTCGTGCTCGGCTCGGGGGCGTTCATCCCCGGTTTCGAAGATCAACTCGTCGGCGCGAAGAAGGGCGAAATGCGGGAGGTGACGGCGACCTTCCCGAAAGACGCCTCCAATCCGGCGTTGTCCGGGAAGACGGCGGTGTTCGCTGTCGAGGTCGTCGGAGTCGAGGAGCCGCAACCCGTCGCGGTGGACGACGAACTGGCGAAGCGTTTCGGCATGGCCGATCTCGGCGCTTTGAGGGCGGCCATCCGCGAACGCGCGCAGGACGACTACCGCGGCGTCGCCCGGTTGAAGCTCAAGCGCGAGGTCCTGGACCAGCTCGCCGACGGACACGACTTCGACGTCCCGTCCGGTCTGGTCGATCGCGAATTCGAGGCGATCTGGCGACAGATCGAGCAGGACATGAAGCGCGCCGGCACCACTTGGGCGGACTCGGACGAAGACGAAGAAACGGCGCGAAAGGACTACCGCGAGATCGCCGAGCGGCGGGTGCGCCTCGGCCTGATCCTGACGGAGATCGGCCGGCGCAACGACATCAGCGTACCGCAGAACGAGCTCAACCGCGCCGTGATGAACCGGGCCCGGCTCTTCCCCGGCCGGGAACAGCAGGTGTTCGACATGTTCCGTTCCGACTCCAGCGTCATGAACGAGCTGCACGCACCGCTGTTCGAGGACAGGGTGATCGACTTCATCATCGAAATGGCCGACGTGACCGAACGCGAGGTGAGCGAGGAAGAACTCATCCGCGAACCCGGAGAGGGCGGTGGAGAAGGCGATGCCGGACCCGCGTGACGCCTACATGAACACGTTGGTGCCGATGGTCGTGGAGCAGAGCAGCCGCGGCGAGCGCGCCTACGATATCTATTCGCGGCTGTTGAAGGAGCGCATCGTCTTTCTCACCGGACCGGTGGACGACATGGTCGCTTCGCTGGTGACGGCGCAGTTGTTGTTCCTCGAGTCGGAGAACCCGACCAGAGACATCGCCTTCTATATCAATTCGCCCGGCGGCATCGTCAGCTCGGGCCTCGCGATCTACGACACCATGCAGTATATCCGCCCCGCGGTATCGACCCTGTGTATCGGCCAGGCGGCGTCGATGGGATCGTTGCTGCTGGCTGCCGGGACCGAGTCGATGCGGTTCGCTCTGCCGCACGCGCGGATCATGATCCATCAGCCGTCGGGCGGGTTTCAGGGGCAGGCCGCCGACATCGAGATCCATGCGCGCGAGATACTGGCGCTGCGTGCGCGGTTGAACGATATCTATGTCCGCCATACCGGCCAGGACCTCGGCGCTATCGAAGACGCGATGGACCGCGACAAATTCCTCGCGCCGGAGGAGGCGAAAGCCTTCGGACTGATCGACGAGGTGGTCGTGAAACGCCCGGTCCCCGACGACGAAACCGCGGCGCCGAAAGCGTGATGGCCATCTCGATGTTCGCGCATATCCACGGCGCCGTCGCGGATCGACGGGAGACGGCACTACACTATATGTATCCGGGGTATCGCGACGATGCGGCTCCACCATCCGTCATGAACGGCCCGATCGGGAAACAGTCGAACGCCCCGGCATGAACAAATCCTCGAACGCCGAATCGAAAAACACGCTCTACTGCTCGTTCTGCGGCAAGAGCCAGCACGAGGTGCGCAAACTCATCGCCGGGCCGACGGTGTTCATCTGCGACGAATGCGTCGAACTCTGCATGGACATCATCCGCGAGGAGCACAAGAACAACCTCGTCAAAACCCGCGACGGCGTGCCCACCCCGGCCGATATTTGCTCGGTTCTCGACGAATATGTGATCGGCCAGGATCACGCCAAGCGCGTCCTGTCGGTGGAGGTCCACAACCACTACAAACGTCTCGCGCACGGTGCGAAGAGCAACGACGTCGAACTCGCCAAATCGAACGTTCTGCTGATCGGCCCCACCGGATGCGGCAAGACTCTGCTTGCCCAGACTCTCGCCCGCATCCTCGACGTGCCGTTCACCATGGCCGACGCCACAACGCTCACCGAGGCCGGCTATGTCGGTGAAGACGTGGAGAACATCATTCTCAAGCTCCTGCAGTCGGCCGACTACAACGTCGAACGAGCGCAGCGCGGCATCGTCTATATCGACGAGATCGACAAGATCTCGCGGAAGTCCGACAACCCGTCGATCACCCGCGACGTGTCGGGCGAGGGCGTGCAGCAGGCGTTGCTCAAGATCATGGAGGGGACGGTCGCGAGCGTGCCGCCGCAGGGTGGACGCAAGCACCCCCAGCAGGAGTTTCTGCAGGTCGATACCACAAGCATCCTTTTCATCTGCGGCGGCGCGTTCTCCGGTCTCGACAAGATCATCGCACGGCGCGGGCGGGCGGCGTCGATCGGATTTGGCGCCGAGGTGCGCGCTCCCGACGACGCCGGCCGCGGCGAGATTCTGCGGCGCATCGAGCCCGAAGACCTGCTCAAATTCGGCCTGATCCCCGAATTCGTGGGCCGTTTGCCCGTCATCGCGACGCTCGAAGACCTCGACGAATCGGCGCTGGTCAAGATCCTGGCCGAACCGAAGAACGCGCTGATCAAACAGTACAAGCGCCTGTTCGATATGGAGAACGTCAGGCTCACCTTCTCCGACGACGCCCTCGGCGCGATTTCCAGAAAGGCCATCGCGCGCAAGACCGGCGCCCGCGGGTTGCGCTCGATCATGGAGAGCATCCTGCTCGACACGATGTTCGATCTGCCCAGCCTCGACGGAGTTGCGGAGGTGGTGATCGGCCGAGAGGTGGTCGAAGGCGCCGCAAGCCCGCTGCGGATCTATGCCGACCGTAAGGGCGGCGTCGAGTCCACCGCCTCCTGAATGCCGCGCGGCGCCTTGACGAAGCAGGGGTTCGAAACCATTTGACGGGTTCGGCCCGGCGCTCGCCGGATGACGAGCCCCGGTGCCGATTTCCCCGACGGCGCCCGTTCAGGGCGCCGGGGCCAGACAGGGTGTCCGACTCATGACCGAGACCTCTCCCGTGACGCTGTTTCCGGTTCTTCCGCTGCGCGACATCGTGGTGTTCCCCCACATGATCGTGCCGCTTTTCGTCGGCCGCGAGAAATCGGTTCGCGCCCTCGAAGAGGTGATGAAGAACGACAAGCAGATCCTGCTCGCCACCCAGCGCGATGCCGCTGCGGACGATCCGGGGCCCGACGACATCTATACCGTTGGCACGGTGGGCACCGTGTTGCAGCTCCTCAAGCTGCCCGACGACACCGTCAAGGTGCTGGTCGAGGGCGGCGCGCGCGTGCGCATCGAACGCTTCGTGCGCACCGACGACTATTTCGAGGCCCTGGCGCTGCTGCTCGACGAAACCGGCGCCGAGACGTCGGAAGTCGAAGCGCTCGCCCGATCGGTCATGGCGCACTTCGAAAACTACGTCAAACTCAACAAGAAGGTGCCGCCGGAGGTTCTGGTCTCGCTCAATCAGATCGACGACCCGGCCCGGCTGGTCGACACGGTCGCCTCGCATCTGGCCATCAAGATCGCCGAAAAGCAGGAACTGCTCGAAATCGAATCCGTCACCGAGCGGCTCGAACGCATCTATTCGATGATCGAGAGCGAGATCGGCGTCATGCAGGTCGAGAAGAAGATCCGCTCGCGGGTCAAGCGCCAGATGGAAAGGACTCAACGCGAATACTATCTGAACGAACAGCTCAAGGCGATCCAGAAGGAGTTGGGTGAGAGCGAGGACGGTAAGGACGATCTCGCCGAACTCGAGCGCAAGATCGCCGGGACCAAGCTCAGCAAGGAGGCGCGCGAGAAAGCGATCGGCGAGCTCAAGAAGCTGCGGAACATGAGCCCGATGTCGGCCGAGGCCACCGTGGTGCGCAACTATCTCGACTGGCTTCTGATGATCCCGTGGAAGAAGCGCAGCCGCGTGAAGAAGGACCTCGCGCTCGCACAGCGTGTGCTCGACGAAGACCATTACGGCCTGGAGCGCATGAAGGATCGCATCGTCGAATATCTCGCCGTGCAGGTGCGCACCAGCAAGATGCGCGGGCCGATTCTGTGCCTCGTCGGGCCGCCCGGAGTCGGCAAGACGTCGCTCGGCAAGTCGATCGCGCGTGCGACGGGGCGCAATTTCGTGCGTATCAGTCTCGGTGGCGTACGCGACGAGGCGGAGATCCGCGGCCATCGTCGCACCTATATCGGCTCGCTCCCCGGCAAGATCGTGCAGGGTATGAAGAAGGGGAAGTCGTCGAACCCCCTGTTCCTGCTCGACGAGGTGGACAAGATGGGCGCCGATTTCCGCGGCGATCCCGCTTCCGCGCTCCTCGAAGTGCTCGATCCGGAACAGAACGTCGCGTTCAACGACCACTATCTCGAGGTCGACTACGACCTCAGCGAGGTGATGTTCATTACCACCGCCAACACCATGAACATCCCTCCGGCCTTGCTCGACCGCATGGAAGTGATCCGGATCGGTGGCTACACCGAAGACGAGAAGGTCGAGATCGCGCGGCGTCACCTGATTCCCAAACAGGTGGGCCGGCACGGTCTGAAGAAGGGCGAATGGTCGATCTCCGCCGACGCGCTGCGCGACGTTATCCGCCTCTATACCCGCGAGGCGGGCGTGCGCAATCTCGAGCGCGAAATCGCCAACCTGACCCGCAAGGCCGTGAAGGAAATCCTGCTCGAGGCCGACAAGGGTGCGGAGCGCAAGCCGGCCGCGAAGCCGGTGCGCGTCACCCGGCGAAACCTCGCCAAATTCGCCGGAGTGCCCCGCTACCGTCACGACGAATCGGAGCAGGAAGACCTGATCGGCGTCGTGACCGGCCTCGCCTATACCGACTTCGGCGGCGCCTTGCTGTCGATCGAGTCGGTGGTCATGCCCGGCAAGGGCCGCCGCACGATCACCGGCCAGCTCGGCGACGTCATGCAGGAATCGGTGCAGGCCGCAGCGAGTTATGTCCGTTCGCGCGCAACCGATTTCGGCATCGAGCCGCCACTGTTCGAAAAGCGCGATATCCACGTGCATGTCCCGGAAGGCGCAACCCCGAAGGACGGCCCGTCCGCCGGCATCGCCATGACCTGTTCCATCGTCTCGGTGCTGACGGGCATCCCGATCTCCGGCACGGTGGCGATGACCGGTGAGGTCACCTTGCGCGGCCGCGTGCTGCCGATCGGCGGGTTGAAGGAAAAGCTGCTTGCGGCGCTGCGCGCCAACGTGAAGACCGTGTTGATCCCCAAGGAAAACGAGAAAGACCTTGCGGAGATCCCGGATAACGTGAAGAAGGGTCTGACGATCATTCCGGTCAGCACGGTCGATGAGGTGCTCGAACAGGCCCTCGCACGCCGCCCGACACCGATCGAATGGGAAGAGCTCGCGACCGGGAAGCACGACATCCCCACTGCGCCCGAAGATGCGGACGCGGTGGTGACCCACTAGCCCGAAGCGCCGCCCGGCCTTTCGGGCTTCGCGCCCCGCAGGATCGCCGCTGTCAGATCACCCGGTGCAACAGGGCTTCGCCCGCCCGAATTCGCCGGCAGTTCTCCGTCGCGACGACCAGGCTCCGTTCCAGGGTCTCCCGTGTCTGCCAGGCCACATGCGGCGTCAATACGACGTTGTCGAGGTCGAGAATGGGCGCGCCCGAGGGCACAGGCTCCACCGCGAACACGTCCAGGCCGGCCGCGGCCAGATGTCCGTTCTTGAGCGCCCGGCGCAGCGCCTCCTGGTCGACAAGTTCGCCGCGTGCGGTATTGATCAGGATCGCGCCGCGCTTCATGCGCGCGAGCCGCGTGGCGTCGATCATACCCTCGGTCTCCGCGGTCAGCGGAACGTGTAGCGACACCACGTCGCTCTCGGAAAGCAGCGCGTCGAGCGACCGCCATTCGCCCACGGCGTCGTCTTTCGGCGCGGTCGCGATATAGAGAACACGCGCTCCCATCAGGTCGAGCACCGGGGCCAGCAAACGAGGAACGGCGCCGTAGCCCACGAGCCCGACCGTGCGCCCGCCGATTTCGCCCAGCCCCTCGGGCAGATCCGCCGGCAATCGCCAGCCGTCGCCCGTGCGCGTCCGGCTATGCAGACCGATCAGCCGCCTGAGACAGCCGACCATGAGCGCCAGAGCCATCTCGGCCACAGCGCGGCTATTGGTCCCCGGCATGTTGCAAACCGGGACGCCACGCGCACCCGCCGCGGTTACGTCGATGGTGTTGACTCCGACACCGATCTTCTGGATCAGCCGGAGTTTCGGCGCCATGGCGATCAGGTCGGCGCGAAATGGCGCGAGCACATGCCACAACACATCGGCGCCCGCCAGCGCTGCGACGAACCGGTCGTGGTCCTCCGGTGCGACCGCTTCGACTGCAAGGCCGTGCGAACGCGCCAGCGCCGCCAACCGTCCGCGCAGCCATTCACCGGCCGGATGGTGCCAGATCACCTTCATCTACGAAACCTGCCCAGCCCACGCCCCCGGATCAACCCTGTGTCCGGGTTCGGAGGGTATGGTGTAAGATTGGGGGTCGTCCGCCAGGTGCCCGAGAAGGTCCGACGGCGACTCCTCATGCAACATGATGAGGCATGCCGAATGGTTGCATGGACCCCTCTTTCCGCCGTTCGCGCGCATCAGCGGCCTCGAAGATCTCCACCCCTGCATCGAAGCCTGCGTCCCACATATGTCCGAATGGGGTCGCCCGCCCGTTTACACCCTGCGAATCGAAGGGTTTCAACCGGCCGCCGGCCGGCCAACGAGAGCGAGCTCGTTCACAAAAGGTTCAAAAGCTGTTATGTCCGCTCGCGTCGCAACCGTGCATGATCCGCCGGCGAAGCGACACCAACACTCAAGAAACGTGCCATGTTGATACGGAGCACGCCCGGTTGGGCGATCGCCGAGCGGGCGGTGACACCCGATACGACATTCCACGACCGGCGTGCGATCCTGCGCGGCCTCGGATATGCCGGGCTCGCGGCTGCCGCGGCGCCGTTGTTTGTCCCGGTTGACGCCGCGCGCGCCGCGGGCGATCCGACGGCCGATCGGTATCCGGCCCCGACGAACCGGCTCCTGTCTGTCGATTTCCCGCTGACGCCCGAAGAGATCGCCACGCGCTACAACAATTTCTACGAATTCGGCTCGCACAAGAATGTCTGGAAGGCGGCGCAGGCGCTCGAAATCCGACCCTGGGAAGTCGTTGTCGACGGCATGGTCGAGCGCGAAATGCGTATGGAGGCCGACAAATTGATCCGGGCGATGCCGCTGGAAGAACGCATAACCCGCCATCGCTGTGTCGAGGCGTGGGGGATGACCGTCCCGTGGACCGGTTTTCCGCTCGCGAAACTCGTCGAGATGGCACGCCCGCTCGGTTCGGCGCGCTTCCTGGTCATGACCTCGTTCATGAACCCGGCGCTCGCGCCCGGCCAGCGCCAGAGCTTCTACCCCTGGCCCTACACGGAGGCGCTGACGATTCCTGAAGCGACCAACGAACTGGCGATGATCGTCACCGGCGCCTACGGCAAACCGATGGCGAAACAGTTCGGCGCGCCTCTACGTCTCGCGGTGCCGTGGAAATACGGCTTCAAGCACATCAAGTCGATCGTGCGGTTCCATTTTTCGGAGGAACGCCCCAAGACTTTTTGGGAGGCGGTCGGACCGCGCGAATACGGCTTCTGGGCGAACGTAAATCCTGCATTCCCGCATCCGCGCTGGACCCAGGCCAGCGAACGCGATCTGACCACGGGGACGCGGATCCCGACCTTGATCTGGAACGGTTACGGCGAGTTCGTCGCCCATCTTTATAGCGGCATGACGCAGGACCGGCGCCTGTTCATGTGACGGTCGGGCTACGCCGCCGTCGGCCCGCCCGCGATCTCGGGAACGAACCCGCGGCGGTCAGATCAGCAGCTTGGTGTGTTCGTCCAGCCGACGGAGAACGTCGTCCCGGTCATTGGACGGCAGGCCGATGATGGCGCGCGTGACGCCCGCCTGTCGGTACTCTTCCAGCGCCTGCGCGTCGGGCCTCGCGCCGAACAGATTGACCGACAATTCCCCCATATCGCGGCCCGCCTCGCCGGCGATGCGGCGCAATCTCGCGATGCCGCCGGCGATATCGAACCCGCCACGCGCGCGCGGGAACCAGCCGTCGCAGAATTCGACCACCCGGCGAAGCGTGTGATCGGTCTCGCCGCCCAGCAACAGCGGCGGATGCGGCTTCTGTACCGGTTTCGGATGCGCCCAGCATGGGCCGAAATCGACGAACTCACCGTGGAACTCCGCTTCCTCCTCCGTCCACAGCGCCTTCATCGCCAGTACGCGCTCGCGCAGCAGTTTGAAACGGGTGTTGTAGGCGGCGCCGTGGTCTTCCATTTCCTCGACGTTCCAGCCGCCGCCCATGCCGAGCAGGAAGCGCCCGCCCGATAGCATGTCGAGGCTGGCGACCGATTTGGCGGTCACGAGCGGGTCGCGCTGCGGGATCAGACAGATGCCGGTGCCGAGCTTGAGCGTCTCGGTCGCCGCCGCCGCGAAGGACAGGGCGACGAACGGGTCGTGGGTGTGCCAATACTCCCGCGGCAGTTCGGCGCCGCCGGGCCAGGGCGATTTGCGGCTGGCGGGGATATGCGTGTGCTCGGGCACGAACAACGACTCGAAGCCGCGCGCCTCGAGCTCGCGGGCCAGTTCGTCGATGCGGATGGTGTAGTCGGTCGCGAAAATGAAGACCCCGGTTTCCACGCCTGCCCCTCCGTCGGTCGATGTCGATGCGGGCGTGTATAGCGACCGCGCCGGGCGGGTTCAACAACGCGTCACCGGCCGCGTATGCGGGCGCCGGCGGACGCGACGACCATGCCGCCGGTCCCGGTCGCGCGCGGCGCGCCCCCATCCGCCAGGACGCGCACCACGTGCCCCGACCGAACCGCGTGCTTCGCGAAACCCGCCATGAGTTCCTCTGTGCCGCCTGGTCGCGGAAAAAGGCTTGAGTAGAAACAGTAATCACTGGAACCGCTTGTCCCCGATCGTTGGATTGGAGAGATGGGGACGTCTTCAGTCCAATCCCTACCCACAACGGACGCGGATCGCGCCGCAACCGAGGCGTCGGATGCGGGAGCGAGCACGGAGCCTTGCGAAATTCCGACAGCGGCCCCGACGCCGCGCCCGTTACACCGTGGTGCCTCTGCCTTCCCCGATCTCTGCCGTCACCGCCGATGGGTGATGCCGCGGACCGATTTCGGCGGATGGGCGGCGAGCGCGGCCTCGTTCGGCGCGCAGCCCCAGCCGGGCGTGTCGGGCACGACGATGTGGCCATCCTCGAATTGCGGCACATAGGTGAACAATTCGTCGCGCCAGGGCACCTGATCGATGTCGATCTCCATGATTCGCAGGTTCGGCACGGCGGCAGCGAAATGCGCATTCATCATCGAGCACAGATGGCCGTAGAAATTGTGCGGGGCGATGTTGACCTCGCACGCTTCCGCGCAAGCCGCGATCTTCATCGACTGGGCGACCCCGTTCCACACCGCGTCGATGATCGCCACGTCCATCGCCTGCCGATCGAAGTACGGCCTGAACTCGCGCAGGCCGATCAGGGTTTCGCCGCCCGAGATCGGCGTGCGAGATGCGCGACGGACCTCCGCGAGTGCCGCGGGAGCATACGAATCGATCTCGTACCAGAACAGCTTGTATGGATCGAGCGCATCGACGATCTGCAACAGTCCTTCGGTGCGGAAGTTGAAGTTCAGGTCGAGAAGAATGTCCATGTCCGGCCCGGCGCCTTCTCGGAACGCCTCGATCTGGGCCTTCAGCGCGTCGATGACCCTGCGTTCGACGTTCAGGTCGGGTTTGCCGCCGGGCATGTTGAACCCCGGCGCCCACAGCCGCGGCGTGCCGTCGAACAGGAAGACGTTGGTCTTGAGACCGGTGAACCCGGCGTCGCGCACCTCGCGGCCCTGCGCGCGCACGTCATCGAGCGACAGCAACGGCGGCGTGTCGTGCACTTCGGGATTCTGCAGGCGGTAGGTCCCGCAATGCGACCAATAGACGCGCACCCGGTCGCGGATGGCGCCGCCGAGCAGCTCGTACGCAGGCACGCCGTAATGCTTCCCCTTGACGTCGATCAGCGCGTTCTCGATCGCGCCGATCGCCTGGCCGACCACACCGCCGGCTGCCGGGCGCGTCGCCGCATAGAGGCGCCAGTAAATGCGCTCGGGCGCCCGCGCGTCCTCGCCGATCGCTTGCGCCGACAGCGATTCGATAGCTGCGGTTACGCCGGGCGAACCGAATCCCTCCTGATACTCGCTCCAGCCGACCAGCCCGTTATCGGTCGTGATCTTGCAGAACGAGAAATTGCGCCAGCCCGCATCGGCGTGCAGGGTTTCGACGGCGGTGATCTTCATGGCGGTCTCCGATTCGGTTGCCGGGTCAGACGGTCTGCGTCCCGGCCCACGCGAAATAGCGTTCGCGGGCGCAGGCATGGATCGGCCCCGGTTGCAAATCGCGGTCCTCGACTCGCGTAACCGGCAGCACCTTGCCGAGATTGCCGGTCGAGAACACTTCGTCGGCGCCGCGCACGTCGTCCCACGAAACCGTGGTTTCGCGCACCTCGACTCCGGCGTCGCGAAGTAGTGCCATGACTCGCCGGCGGGTCACGCCGGCGAGGAAAGTGCCGTTGGGTGCCGGTGTGATCGCCACGCCGTTCTTCGCGAGCCACAGGTTCGAGGTGCCGAACTCGACCACTGCGCCTGTGCTGTCGCGCATCACCGCGTTGTCGAAACCGCGGGCGGCGGCGTCCTTCAACGCCAGTGCGGTGTTGGGATACAGGCACGCTGCCTTGGCGCGCGTCGGTGCCATGTCGGGGTCCGGCCGGCGAAAGGGCGACAGGCAGACGCTGAGACCGCTCGGTTCCGGCATCGCCGCTTCGAACAGGGTCAGTGCGAAGCGCGCCCGGCCCTCCGGCACGAGAAACCCGTCTTCGGCCCACAGCGCCGGGCGGATGTAAAGGGCGGCATCGCACGGAAAGCGGCGGACGCCGTCGATCGCGAGATCGGTGAGCGCGGTCTCGCGCAGATCGGTGTCGAGACCCATCGCCGTGGCCGACCGAAGCAGGCGCGCCATGTGGCGGTCGACATCCGGCGCCTGGCGGTCGAACGCGCGCGCGCCGTCGAACACCGTGGTGCCGTGCATGAACGACTGCGAGAGCGCGCCCTGCAACAGCGGTGCGCCCTCGTGCCATTCGTCATCGACCCAGGTCCACGCGGCCATGCGCCGGCCATAACAGATCGCGTGCCTGCCGACAAACGATGAAGGAAACGGCGGCGGGCGGGGGGAGGAACCCGGGGGCAAACCGCCCGCCGCTAGAGAGCGCCGGCCCGGGGACGGAGCGTTGCGTCAGGGGGGGAACCCGGGCCGGCACCGTGAAGATGGATTTCGCCTTTGGCCGTCGAAGGGCGGCGCGGGGGACATTCCGGGGTCATTTTGCGGCGAGAATGCGGCGCCGCACCGTCGCCGCGTTCGCAAGACGCCGATACGCCGCGACATAGCGCCCGATTACGACCGCCTCGGCGTATTTCGCCGCATAGGCGGCGGAGGCGGTCCGCGCTCGTTTCGCAGCCGCCGCCTCGTTGCCGAGCGCCGAGAGCATCGCCGAAGCCAATGCCTGCGAATCGTCCGGCACCACCAGCAGAGCGCTGCCATCGTCGAGTATTTCCAGCGGACCGCTCACCCGCGTGGCGATGATCGGAACCCCGCAAGCCATCGCTTCCAGGAGCACGATGCCGAACGGTTCGTCGCGCGACGGCAGGACGAACAGGTCGGCGTCGGCGAGGAATGTCGCGACGCGGTCGATCCAGCCGCGAAAGACGACCCGATCCGAGATGTCCAGTTCGCCGGCGAGAGCCTCCAGCGTGCTGCGCTCCGGCCCGTCTCCCGCAATTTCCAGCCGGAACTGCGCCCCTTGCGCCGCCACGGCCGCGGCGGCGGACAGCAGGAGGTCGAACCCCTTCTTGTGCACGAAGCGTCCGAGCGCCTTGACCACGGGACACGCCGTGCGGCGTCGTGGGCGCGGCACCGCCGAGCGCGCTGGCGCGAGACAGGTGGGTGTGCGCGATGTCGGGCGAGAATCGCCGGAGCGCCCGTCCGATGGCGCGGCGGCACAGTGGATCCCATGTGCCGCCGCATCGTACGCGAACGCGCTCGATCCGGGGTCGCGCCGCAAGCCTGTCAAGCGACTCGCTCTGCCGACGTCCGACCGCGAGCACCGAATGCCCGCGCAGCGCGAGCGCTTCGCATAGATCCATGAACATGCGCTCGCCGCCGCCGAAGTCGCGGGCGAGCATGATCTGGGCGATGCGCATCCGGCACCCCGTCCGAGCGCCCGCCGCTGGCGCTCCCGACACGGGCCTGTATCATGCCCGCCGCGCCGCCTCCAGATTTCCGCACCGCCATGGCCCGCTCCCCGCGTCCGCGCGACGCCGCGACCCTGATCCTCGTCCGCCGCGCCGGCGGCGAGCCTGAAGTGCTGCTGGGCCAACGTCACGGTGGCCACGCCTTCATGCCCAATCGCTACGTTTTCCCCGGTGGGCGAGTCGATCCGGGAGATCATCGCGTCGCCAGCGCGACGCCCCTGCGCGCGGACGTGCGAGAACGTCTCGAGCGTGCGGCCACGCCTGTTCGGGCGCACGCGCTCGGCGTCGCGGCGATTCGCGAGACCTTCGAGGAAACCGGGCTGATGATCGGTGCTCCGTCGTCCAGCGCCGCGGCGCGCGGCGAGGCCTGGGACCGGTTCGCCGCCGAGGGACTGGGGCCCGCGCTCGGCGCACTCGACTACCTCTATCGCGCAGTGACTCCGCCCGGCCGCCCGCGCCGCTTCAACGCGCGCTTCTTCCTCGCCGCCGCCGAAGCCGCGCGTGGCACGCTGACAGGCAACGGCGAGCTGGGCGACCTGCACTGGGTCGGTCTCGACGAAGCGCTCGGCTTGCCGCTGCCCAACGTCACGCAGCTCGTGCTCAAGCTGGTTGCCGGCCATCTCGCTGACCCGCCGCCGCCGGGCGTCCGGCGTCCGGTGCCGCGCTTTCGCACAGTCCACGGCCGCTTCGTCTTCGACAGTGAGTGAACCTTCCGATTCCAGCGGTTGCGGCCAGGGGCCGGGAGGCGCCCTGTTCGACTATCGGACGAACCAGGTCAGCGCCCCGCGCACGCGGACGCCCCCGAACGGAAACAACCAGCTCACGGCAGCGTGACCCGGACCGGCGCCGGAGTGATGTCGGCTTTGCTCGCGGACCAACGGCGGGCTATTCTCGCGACGTGGCTGTAGCTCGGACAGATGTGACGCTTGGCTGCCTTCCTGCGCGTGCGGCGCTGGACATCGTCCCACTCGCGCTGTGGGGATCGAGGGCGGCCCGATGCTGACGCGGGACGACCTCCGCATGTTTCTTGCGGTCGTGACCGTGCTTCTCGGCATAGGCGACCTCGGCTTGTTTCTCGACGGAAACAACAAATAGCTGGGCGCGCGCATCGACCGCGTCGAAATCCGTCTGGGCGAACGCGTCGATGGCGCCGAAGCCCGTCTCGACACACGGATAAATAGTGCCGAGGCTAATCTGGGCGCGCGGATCGATGATGTCGAAGCGCGCCTGGGCGCACGGATCGACGATGTCGAAGCGAGCCTTGGCGCGCAGATCGACGACGTCAAAGCGAGCCTTGGCGCGCAGATCGATCGCCTTGAGGAAGGACAGAGCGAAATCCGGGAGCGTATGGCGCGGTTGGAAGGCGAACTTGGTGCCGTGCTCGCCTTTGCCGATCGCGGAGCGGTGGTTCCCGGGCCGGAGTCCGCGCCTTAGACGAATCCGCCTCCGTGCACGTATCGCTTTGCGACGACGCCCCTTCGGCGCCGCACGGTCCGGCGACGACGGGTGCTCGATTCGTCACTATTCCGGCAATGCCCCGTCGTCTGGCGCACCGTGTCGGGCGATCCGGGTTCTTCGCCGCAAGAACGGCTCGGTCGCCGGGCGAATGATCCCCGTATTTCTTTTCGTACCGTCAAAACGGTCAGTCAAGACGATATCATTCCCATGATTATTGTTCCCTCGCCGGCCTTGCACGCTTCGCGGAAATGCTGTGCCGCGACGGCGTTCTCGACGGCGCGCGTCTGTTGGGGCCGCGCACCGTGCGCTTCATGACCCGTAACCTGGTTGCCGGCCATCTCGCCGACCCGCCGCCACCTGGTGTCCGGCATCCGGTGCCGCGCTTTCGCACCGTTCACGGCCGTTTCGTCTTCGACAGTGAACGAACCGGCGTGCGTGCGGTGAAACGTGCCATGCTCATGGATCGGGAGACCGGGTGATGTCCCGGTTTCGGACCCGCCCGTTCTCGACGGGACGTCGATCGGCACGAAGGTCCGTTCGCGATCCTGGCGCCACGCCCGCCGTCGCCGGCAGGGCTTCGTATCCGGAACCTGCGCCATGAGCGCCGCCCCCGACGGTTGGCGAGACATCGACCGCCTTGTTCGACAGTCTGAATCCGCGACATCAGGCTGGCCTTGATGGCCACGCGGGCGGCTTTGGCGTGCCGGCGCATCATACCCGCGCCTTCCACCCGGTGCGCGGCCTTCGGCGTGTCGAACGCAACGCTCAGGCCGGGAGTGCCGCGGGCGAGGCGTCGACACGATAGCGCGGTGTCCGGCTCGCCAGCGGACTACAGAAGCCCGCACTGCGGCGGAACGAGTGTCACCGTGGCTTGAATGCATGTCAGCGCTCGTCCTGAGTGCCGGCGGCACCGGTGCCGGTTACCGCTCCCGCGCCGGCAGGGCGAAGCGACACCCCGACAGCGAGGCTCTCGTGCGCCGGCACCCGCCAGAGTGCCAGCGTCAGCGTCGCTCGTGCGCCTCGTCAAGCCTCCGATAAACGTCCGTTCCCTTCAAGGCCGCGTTATCCTTTGCGAAATCCCGCGGAATCCTGCCGTCGTCATCCCGCGCGTTCGCGTCAGCCCCTGCATCCAGCAACGCCGTCACTACGGAAGCGGTTTCGCTGTGCGCCGCTGCCCAATGAAGGGGCGTCAATCCACCTTTGCCTGGCGCCTCCAGGTTCGCCCCGGCATCCAGCAACGCCATCACCACCGAAAGCGACCTGTTGAACCCCGCCGCCATATGCAGAGGTGTCCATCCGTCCGGATTCCGCGCCTCCAGATCAGCGCCGGCCTCCGCCAGTGCGGTCACTACGGAAGCGGTTTCGCTGACCGTCGCCGCGAGATGCAGAGGCGTCTCTCCGTGTTTACTCCGCGCCTCCAGGTCGGCGCCGGCATCCGCAAGCGCGGCGACCACCGAAGCGGCCTCGCTATGTATCGCCGCCCAATGCAGGGGTGTCCCTCCGCGTGTATCCTGCGCCTCCAGATCGGCCCCGGCATCCAGCAACGCCGTCACTACCGAAGGGGTTTTGCTGCCCGCCGCCGCCAGATGCAGGGGTGTCTCTCCGAGTTCGCCCCGCGCCTCCAGGTCAGCCCCGACCGACAGGCAATGCAGAACGTCCGCGGTTTCGGCATACAGAAAGAATGGCCCCGTGTTCCAGCCGGTGCACGAATCCTGTGCCGTCGGGGCGTGAGCGGGCATAAGCCACACGGCGCTACATATGCAAACCGTCATCGAGAATCTCGGCATCGCCGCCTCCTCCGGCTTACCGCTCCGCTTGACTATGATACATCAACGCTGCCGGTGTCGTGCAACCTGCGTGCACGGCAGCGGAAAGGGTATTTGATCGGGTTTCACCGGCGCGAAACCCCGAATCCCGCCGGCGTCCCGGCCTATCCGACCGGGCGTCGGTCGGCCCGATGGTCCGCTTGGCCGGTCCGGCTCATGATGAAGAAGGACGCGGCGAGTTCGCGTGTGCGGAGCACAGGTGGAAGGCGAACCCGGCGCCATACTCATCCTTGCCGAGTGGGGCGTGGCGGCCCCGAAACCGGAATCCGCATTGCAGCCCACGCCACGAGTGCACACCGGATACTCGTTTGGGCGCGGTGCATGACGAATATGCCGTTCGAGCTCCGTTTGACCGCGCCCGATCGGCCCGTAAACCCGCCTGAACGACGGGCGGAGCACATGAAAGTCGCGCTACGTCGGTGCCGGCAAGTTGCCGGGCGCGGCGACGCTCGTCGCACGACGCGGTGAGGTCGTCCACCAAGCATGGATCGGCCGGCGCGATGTCGAGGCAGGCGAGCCGTGGACTCCCGACACCCTCCTGCGCATCTACTCGATGATCAGGCCGGTCACCACTGTCGGGTTGATGATGCTGTTCGAGGAAAGGCGAACCGGGCGACCTGCACCGGATCGGTCTCGACGAAGCGCTCGGCTTTCCGCTACCCAACGTCACGCAGCTCGTGCTCAAGCTGGTTGCCGGCCATCTCGCCGACCCGCCGCCACCCGGTGCCGCGCTTTCGCACTGTTCACGGCCGTCTCGTCTTCGACAGCGAGTGAACCTTCCGATTCCAGCGGTTGCGGCCAGAGGCCGGGAAGCACCCTCTTCGACTATCGGACGAACCGGGTCAGGGCCCCACACACGCAGACGCTTCCGAACGAAAACAACCGGCTCACGGCAGCGTGAACCGGACCGGCGCCGAAGCGATTTCCGCTTTGCTTACGGACCGACGGTAGGCTACTCTCGCGACGTGGCTGTGGCTCGGATAGATGTGACGCTTGGCTGCCTTCCTGCGCTTGCGGCGTTGGACACCGTCTCGCTCGCGCCGTGGGGATCGAGGACGGTCCGATGCTGACGCGGGACGATCTCCGCATGTTTCTTGCGGTCGTGACCGTGCTTCTCGGCATAGGCGGCCTCGGCCTGTTTCTCGACGGAAACAACAAACGGCTGGGCGTGCGCATCGACCGCGTAGAAATCCGTCTGGGCGAACGCATCGACGGCGCCGAAGCCCGTCTCGAGACACGGATAGCCCGTCTAGAGACGCGGATAGATAGTGTCGAGGCTAATCTGAGCGCGCGGATCGGTGATGTCGAAGCGCGCTTGGGTGCCCGGATCGACGATGTCGAAGAGGGCCTTGGCGCGCGGATCGATCGCCTCGAGGAAGGACAGGGCGGAATCCGGGAGCGTATGGCACGGTTGGAAGGCGAACTCGGCGCCGTGCTCGCTTTTGCCGACCGCGGAGCGGTAGTTCCCGGGCCGGAATCCGCGCCTTAGACAAATCCGCCTCCGCGCACTGTACCGCTTTGCAACGACGCCCCTACGGTGCAGCACGATCCGGCGATGACGCGCGCTCGATTCGTCACTAGTCCGGCAATGCCCCGGCGTCGTCCGGCGCACCGTGCCGGGCGATCCGGGTTCTTCGCCGCAAGAACGGCTCAGTCTCCGGGCGAATGATCTTCGTATTTTTTCATGCTAACCAAACGGTCAGTCAAGATCATATCATTCCCATGATTATTATTTCCTCGCAAACCTTTCCGCCGCGATTGGGTGGAATCGAGGAACTCATGGCGGGTCTTGCCGACCACGTGGGTCGGGAGGGACATCTCGTGCGTGTTCTGGCGGACGGCGGGCGCCGCGCGCGCATCTGGGATGGGGCCTCTTCCGCGCCGTACGGGACCGAGCGGTTTTCCGGTCCGCGGCCCTTCCGCAAGCGAGCCAAGGCGCGTCGCATTCGGCTCCTCGCCCGACGGAACGAGGTCAAGGCGTTGTTCGCCGACAGTTGGAAAAGCCTCGAGGCGTTGCGCGGCGGGGCGTTCAGCTTCCCGATCGTTGCCTTCGGCCACGGCAACGAATTCCCGGCGCGGAAATCGGAACGGCTTCGGCGGGCTCTCTCCGTCGCGGATACGCTGATCTGCGTATCCCGGAACACGCGCGAACATGCAGCGAACATGATGCCGGAGAATCTTCGCACCGAGATCGTGCGCCCGCCCATATCGTCGCCGATCGAACCGACGATGGAGGACTTTCGCTATGCGGATGGAGTATGGGGCGATGCGCGGCCTCGCATTCTGGTGCTCGCCAGACTCGTGGGTTTCAAAGGCATCGATCAGGGCATTCGCGCTGTCGCTGCGCTGAAAGCACGATTCCCGAGAATCCTTTATGCCGTCGCAGGAAGCGGTGAGGATCGACCGCTTCTGGAGCGGCTTGTCGACGACTCCGGCGCGGCTGGTCATGTACGATTTCTGGGGCCGATCCGCGGCGGTCGCAAGACCGCATTGCTGCGGAGTGCGGAACTGTTTCTTCATCCCGGCCGGCAGGCCGCCGGACAATTTGAGGGATCGCCGCTCGCGCTGACCGAAGCGGCCCTGGCGGGATTGCCCGTGGTCGCCGGCAACTGCGGAGGGGTGTCGGAAAAGGTGATCGACGGAGAAACGGGTCTCGTCGTCGATGGAGAAAACCTGCCTGATATCGTCGACGCGTTGTTTCGAATACTGAAAGATGACAAGCTGCGCATGCAAATGTCAAAGCAGGGAAAGCTTATCGGAGAACGGGATCTGTGGCCCCGACGAATAGAACATGTCCTCTCGATCGCCGGATTATAGACGGGGCGATTCCCGCATGTCTTGTGTCCGAACCGGGGCATCGGCCCGTTTGACCGTGCCCGACCGGCCCGTAAACTCGCCTGAACGACGGGCGGAGCACATGAAAGTCGCACAGTACCCGGAGCGGTTGGGTTTCGACGCGGCCCGGTTGCGGCGGATCGACGCGTGGATGGCGCGCTACGTCGATGCCGGCAAGCTGCCAGGCGCGGCGACGCTCGTCGCACGACACGGTGAGGTCGTCCACCACGCATGGATCGGCCGGCGCGATGTCGAGGCAGGCGAGCCGTGGACTCCCGACACCCTCCTGCGCATCTACTCGATGACCAAGCCGGTCACCACTGTCGGGTTGATGATGCTGTTCGAGGAGGGGCGCTTCCGTCTCGACGATCCGGTGGCCGACTACATTCCCGAGCTCGGCGACCTCGCGGTGCTGCGGTGCGGCGCGCAGAGCATCGACGAAGTCGAGCCGCTCACGCGCCCGATCACGATCCATCATCTGCTCACCCACACGGCCGGATTCACCTACGGTTTCAACGGCGGGGTTCTCGGAGCGGCTTACGAGGCGGCGCGCATCGGGTTCGGTCCCGGCGGCCGGGGCCTGGAAGCCGAAATACGTCGGCTGGCAACCATGCCGCTCGCCTTCCAGCCCGGCGCGCGCTGGAACTACGGTGTCTCCACCGATGTGGCGGGCCGGCTCGTCGAAGTATTGTCCGGACAGCCGCTGGACCGCTATCTGAACGAACGGGTGCTGGCGCCGCTCGACATGAACGACACCGGCTTCGCCTGCCCGGCGGCAAAGCGCGCTCGCCTGGCATCGCTTTACGGGCGGGGCGAGGCAGGCGGCATGGTGCGGATCGAAAGCGGCGCCGAATCGGCCTTTCTCGACGGCCGAGTCAGAACCTTCTCCGGCGGCGGCGGCCTGATCTCCACCATAGGCGACTATGCGCGCTTTGCGGAAATGCTGCGTGGCGGTGGCGTTCTCGACCGCACCCGCCTGTTGGGGCCGCGCACCGTGCGCTTCATGACCCGTAATCATCTGCCCGGCGACCTTGCTGCGATGGGGCAGCCGGTGTTCGCTGAAATCTCGTTCGCCGGCATCGGTTTCGGGCTCGGCTTCTGGTCGATGCTCGATCCGGCGCGCGCGCAAGTGCCGGGAAACCCCGGCGATTATGGCTGGGGCGGGCGCGCAAGCACGGTATTCATGGTCGATCCCGCAGAGGATATGGTGGTACTTTTCCTCACCCAGCTCGCGCCCTCCAGCACCTATCCGCTGCGCTCGGAACTGCGCGCCCTTGTTCACCAGGCGTTGATCGACGAACCGGGAGGGAGGCTGCCGTGAAGCTGTCGTATTTCATGATGCCGGTGCATCACAAGGACAAGGACTACCATACCTCTCTGGCCGAAGACATCGAGGCGGTCGAACTCGCCGACAGGCTCGGCTTCGAGGAGGTGTGGGTCGGCGAGCATCATTGTTCCTCGGTCGAGCCGATCACCTCACCGCTCCTGTTCATGGCGAACCTGATCGCGCGCACCAGACGCATCAAGCTCGCCACCGGGGTCATCTGCATGTCGCAATATCACCCTGCGCTGATCGCCGGCCATGCCGCGATGTTCGACCATCTTTCGCAGGGACGATTCATCATGGGGATCGGTCCCGGCGGTCTGCCGCCTGATTTCGAGCTGTTCGGCGTCGCCGACGAAGACCGTGGCGCGATGATGGTCGAATCGATCGACATGATCCTCAAAATCTGGGGGTCCGATCCACCCTATGACATTCAGGGCAAATACTGGTCGGCGGCGGTCAAGGACTGGGCGCATGACGATATCGGCCTCGGGCGCATGGTCAGGCCCTACCAGAAGCCGCATCCGCCGATCGCGGTATCGGCGATGAGTCCCCATTCGGGCACCATGCGGCTGGCGGCGGCGCGGGGCTACGATCCGATTTCCGCCAACTTCGTCGGCGCCTGGTCGGTCAAGTCGCACTGGGAAACCTATGTCGATGAATGCGACAAGCGGAGCCTGCGCCCCGACCCATCGCGCTGGCGTGTCGCGCGCAGTGTCTTCGTCGCCGACAGCGCGGCCGAAGCGGAGGATTTCGTCAGGCAGCCGGGCGGCAGCTTCGACTACTATTACGACTACCTGTTTCACATCTTCGACCGAGCCGGGATGCGCGCGCTGGCGGTGACCGAGCGCGACGCCGATCCCGCTGCTCTCACCAGCGCGGAACTGGTGGACAAACTGGTGATCCGCGGCACGCCGGCGCAGGTCACGGAACAATTGCTCGCCTTCCGCGACGAGGTCGGCCCGTTCGGCCATCTGGTGATGACGGCGCATGACTGGACCGACAAGCAGGCTCTGAAGCGCTCGATGGCGTTGATGGCGAGCGAGGTCGTCCCTGCTCTCGACCGCGCTATCAGCCCGGCGGCAGACGGCGCGTAAGCAAGGGAGCAAACCGGTTGTGTCGCTTACAACCGGTTCATCCGTCCTTATCCAGCCATCGGAGTTTCACCTTCAAGCCGTTCAAATGTGTCCAAGGCAAGATGCGCTCATGCTGGAGCATTCCAACGACGATCCCTGGCGCAATCCCCTGCCGGTCGGCAAAACTCTGAACGGCGTGCGTGCTGCGCGGACGCGTTGCAGCGAATCCCTTCCAATCGCGCCGCGGGACGAGAGCGTTTGAAGCCCACTCGTTCGCTTCCGTCTCCAGCTTCGTTGTCGCTCCATTCGGACCGTCAACGAAGGTGTTCTTCTTGCCGTGCAAAAGAACGTGTGCGGCTTCGTGGAAGAAGCTGAACCAGAGGTGATCGTCGGTCTTGTGGCGCGCGCTCAATTGGATGACTGCCTTTCGAGGCGAAAGCCACCGCGCAGCACCACTGAGCGAAGTCTCAGGAAGTGGTTTGACTAAAATTACCGCCACACCTGCCAGATTGCTGAGATCTCGTGTTCGTATCAAGGCCTCATCGATCGGCATCCGTGTGAGAGAGCGGATTTTATGTAGTGCGCGTTTGAATTCTGTTTGGTTATATTCGGCGCATTCTTGACTTTCCGCCTGAAGTTCTCCGAGGCGAAGCCATGTCGCCACCGCGGCGTCGTTACTCTCGAAGCTCGGCGAATGTCGATAAGCGACGTTTGCAAGTCCATACCTCTCGGTCCACGCCTCCACCGATGCGACACCGAAGAACGAGAGTAGCCTGGAGACCGCCGCGGCATCCGATTCCGGTTTTCGAAAGCAGCGGCGGCGAACGAGCTCGCTGACGGGAAAAGCTCTCGACCACTCAGCAGATTCCGCCGCCGCCGCCGCCTCGGTTTCTCGCGCGCGATGCAGTTGGTAAGCGGTCTCCACATCCAGCCAGATGCTCGCCTCTACACCTAGTACTTTCTCGAACTGAAGCGCTGTATCCGGTTCCACGGGCGCTTTCCCCGCAATGATCTCGCTGATCAGTTTTGGAGAGCGCCCGCACCGCCGCGCGCACTCAGCCTGTGAGATGCCATGCGTCGCGAGCCGCTCCGCAAGGATCGACCCTGGCGGAACCGCATAGTCCGGCCGGAACTGACTACTCATTGTCGACACGTTTCCCTCCCTCCTTAAACTGCTCAGTGATAGTCGATCACCTCGATGATCGTGATCGCTGTCACCCGTGTCACATCGATTCCACCGTCGTTCTTGCGTGGCACCGGCTGGTGATCGGGTTTGAAAACAAGCCGGTATGGATGAACCAGATCGACGGCGAACTGCCCGCCTCTATCGCCTTGAAGCTGATGCCGGCGTTCCGGCGGGGTCACGGGCACCAGCGCCAGGGCGCGCGCGGCCCTCAACACAGCCATCCTGTTCATGATGGCCGTAGCCATTTGAAGGCCGTAGATTCTTTGAAGCTCCGTCCTGGAATTGAAAGTCCTCACCAGCTTGCGTTTCCGAAAGGAAATATTCACCGATGCCCCTTATTCCGTTACGAAACGGGTAACAATTTAGCATGGCCGGCCGTTGGATGCAAGCGGGACAGGGAGTGGGTAGTATCTCGATTCGAAAACTCTCACGGCCCGCCCGGGTTGTGGCCCGGACTGGCACCGGGGAGAGAGCATCAAGCCGGCCGTGCAGCGCAGACCATGTAGTTGATCGACAGATCGCCGCTGACCGACCAGCGCCGGGCGAGAGGGCGCCAGCTAAGGCCGACGGCATCCACGGGATACAGGCCGTTCGCCGCGAGATCGCCGATCAGCTCGCCCGGTCGGACGAACTTCGACCATCGATGCGTTCCGCGCGCCAGCCAGCCCAGCACATACTCCGCGCCCACGACGGCCGTCGCGAACGCCCGAGCGGTGCGGTTCAACGTCGAGGCGATCAGCAGGCCGCCGGGTGCGACACGGGCAGCCGCTGCGGCCAGGAACGCCTCGCGATCCGCGACGTGCTCGACCACTTCAAGCGCCAGCACGACATCGAACGGCGGCTCCCGAAGATCCTCGACCGCGCCGGCGCGGTAATCGATGGCAAGACCGAACAGGCGGGCGTGGCGGCGCGCCGCGTCGATGTTGCGCTCAGCGGCGTCGATGCCGGTCACGCACGCGCCGAGCCGGGTCAACGGTTCGGCGACCAACCCGCCGCCGCACCCGATATCGAGCGCCTGCAAGCCGTCGAGCGGCGCCAAAGCCTGCGGGTCGCGGTGGAAATGCGTAGTGGCCATGTCGCGGATGAAGCCGCAGCGCGTCGGATTCAGGGCGTGCAGGGGAGCGGCTGAACCGCTCTCGTTCCACCAGTCGCCGGCGCGCTCGTCGAAGCGGGCGATCTCTTCCGTGTCCACGGTGCGCGGAGCGGTCATGGCGGTAGCCGGCTTGCCGGAAACAAAGTCGGGCCGTTATACCAAAGCGCGCCGGATCGGGGCGCGCAGGAGTTCGGGGCGATCAGTGGCGCGCATCGTGCAGAAGTTCGGCGGCACGTCGATGGGCGGCCTCGACCGGATACGAAACGCCGCACGGAGGGTCCGAGCCGCGGTCGGCGCCGGGGACCGCGTCGCGGTTGTGGTTTCGGCAATGGCCGGCGACACCGACCGGCTCGACCGGCTGACCCGCAAGATGGCGCGCCTGCACGACGCGCGCGAATACGACGTGGTGGTAGCCAGCGGCGAACAGACGAGCGCCGGACTGATGGCGCTCGCACTCCAGGACCTCGGCGTCCCGGCTCGCTCGTGGCTGGCGTGGCAATTGCCGATCCGCACCGACGGGACTCACGGCAGAGCGCGCATCGAGGGCATCGACACCGGCGAAATCCGCAGGCGCATGGACGGCGGCGAAGTGGCGGTGGTCGCCGGGTTTCAGGGTGTCAGCCCCCGCCGGCGTCTGACGACGCTCGGACGCGGCGGTTCGGACGCTTCGGCGGTGGCGCTGGCGTCGGCGCTCGGCGCGCGGCGTTGCGACATCCATACCGACGTGGACGGCGTCTATACCGGCGACCCGCGGATCATTGCGAAGGCCCGCAAACTCGATAGAATCGCTTATGAGGAAATGCTGGAAATGGCGTCGCTCGGCGCCCGGGTGCTTCAGACTCGGGCGGTCGAGATCGCTATGCGCCACCGGGTGACCCTCCGTGTCCTGTCGAGTTTCGCCGACGGGACGGGTACCGCTCTGGTCGATGAGGACGAGATCGTGGAGCAGAACGTCGTCAACAGCATCGCCTACTCGCGCGATGAAGCGAAAATCACCCTCGCGCACCTCGCCGACCGTCCCGGCATCGCTGCCGCCGTCTTCGGCCCTCTCGCCGACGCCGGCGTCAACGTCGATATGATCGTGCAAAGCTCCTCGCACGACGGCAAATGGGCGGATCTGACTTTCACGATCGGCAAGGCGGACATCGATCGCGCGGTGGATGCGCTCGATTCGGCGCGGGCGGAACTCGGATATGACAGGTTGCTTGCCGATCCGGACGTGGTGAAGATCTCGGTCATCGGCGTCGGCATGCGCAGCCACGCGGGCGTCGCGCAGCGCATGTTCCGCACCCTCTCCGACAAGGGCATCAACATCCAGGCGATCTCGACGTCCGAGATCAAGGTGAGCGTGCTGATCGCCGAGGAATACACCGAACTCGCCCTGCGCTCGTTGCACACGGCCTACGGTCTTGACGCCGAATGACGCCTCCGGTGAGAGGCTAGCGGCCGGTTACCGGCGTCTGGCCCGGCAATGGGCCGACGGCTGCGCGCTTCTCGGCAGCCGCCACGCGATCATGGCCGGCGCGATGTCCTGGGTCTCGGAACACCGGTTCGTTTCCGCGGTCTCGAACGCCGGCGGCTTCGGCGTGATCGCCTGCGGATCGATGGGACCCGATGCGTTGAGCGCCGAGATCGCCGCCACCTGCGAGGGCACCGCGGCGCCGTTCGGCGTCAACCTGATCACCATGCACCCCGAGCTCGAGCGGCTGATCGATGCCTGCGCCGAGCAGTCCGTGAGTCACGTCGTGCTCGCGGGCGGTCTGCCGCGTGCGGCGGCGATCCGGCGGATCAAGGAGTCGGGCGCGCGCGTGCTCTGCTTCGCGCCCGCGTTGGCGCTGGCGCGCAAGCTGGTGCGCATGGGCGTGGACGGGTTGATCATCGAAGGCATGGAGGCCGGCGGTCATGTCGGCCCCGTATCGACCGGCGTGCTGGCGCAGGAGATCTTGCCGGCGATCCGCGACGTGCCGGTGCTCGTGGCCGGCGGTCTCGGCCGCGGCGAGGCCATCGCGGCCTATCTCGAGCTCGGCGCCGCCGGCTGTCAGTTGGGGACGCGCTTCGTTTGCGCCCGCGAATCGATCGCCCATCCGGCGTTCAAGAAGGCCGTCATCCGCGCCAACGCGCGTGACGCGCAGCCCTCGGTGCAGCTCGACCCGCGCTTTCCCGTGATCCCGGTGCGCGCGCTGGCGAACGAGGCGTCGCGGCGGTTCTTGGCGTTTCAGCGCCAGATCGTGGAGCGCTACACGACGGGTGAACTGGCGCTCGGCGAAGCGCAATTGCAGATCGAGAAATACTGGGTCGGCGCACTGAAACTCGCGGTGATCGACGGCGATGTCGAGGCGGGTTCCATGATGGCCGGCCAGAGCGTCGGCATGGTGCGCGGCGAGGAGACTTGCGCCGAGATCATCGAGACCCTGGTTCACCAGGCCGCCGCTGCGCTGGCGCTTCGCCGCGAGGCATGAACGGCGCTGCCGCCCTCAGCGCGCCGCGCCGGTTGCTGCGCGGCCTGCGCGACGTCATGGCCGGCCACGGCGGCGCGCAGGCCAAACTGGACCGGGTCGTGCGTCTCACCGCAGCCCACATGGTCGCCGAAGTGTGCTCGTGCTACCTCATGCGCGCGGGCGAAGTGCTCGAACTGTTCGCGACTACCGGCCTCAATCCCGGCGCGGTTCACAAGACCCGGCTCGGTGTGGGTGAGGGCCTCGTCGGCCACATCGCCGCCCGCGCGCGCCCGCTCAACCTCGCCGACGCGCAATCCCATCCGCTGTTCGCCTATCGCCCGGAGACCGGCGAGGAAATCTACAAGTCGCTCATGGGCGCGCCCGTCCTCCGAGACGGCCGTGTCGTCGGCGTGCTGGTCGTCCAGAACCGGACGCCCCGCCACTATGACGAGGAAGAGCTGGAGGCGCTTCAGATCGTCGCCATGGTGGTGGCCGAGCTGATCGCCGGGAGCGAGCTCGTCGGCCCCACCGAATGGCTGGCGCCCGAAGGCCGCACCAGCGGACCCGCATTCGTGGAAGGCCAGCCTCTGGCCGGGGGCCTCGCCTGGGGGCGGGTGACGATCGTCCGCGCGCGGGCGCAGATCGCCCGTCTGGTCGCGGACGATCCGGCGCTCGAACGGCGCCGTCTCGCAACAGCGATCGACGCGCTGCGCGCCGGGCTCGATCGACTGGTGGCGCGGTCGCGAGGCGCCGCGGCCGCCGAACCGCGCGACGTGCTCGAAACCTTCCGCATGTTCGCCGCGGATTCCGGTTGGCTGCGGCGGATCGGCGAGGCGATCGATTCCGGCCTCAGCGCGGAGGCCGCGGTGTTCCGGGTCCAGGAAGACATGCGGATGCGGATGGGCCCCGACGCCGATGCCTATCTGCGCGAGCGCATGAGCGATGTGGAAGAGCTTGGCAACCGGCTGCTCGACCATCTTTCGGGCGACGGCGACCGGCGCGTGCCCGGCGACGAAGGTGAAGACTTCGTCATCGTCGCGCGCACGCTCGGCGCCGCCCGCCTGCTGGAATACGACCGTGCGCGGCTGCGCGCCGTGGTGCTGGAGGAGGGCTCCCCCACTGCTCACCTCGCCATCGTGGCTCGGGCGCTTGAAATCCCCATGGTCGGCAGGGTCAGGGACGCGCTCGGCCGCTTCAGCGACGGCGAACCGGTGGTCGTGGACGGCAGCAACGGTCGCATCACGACACGGCCGGAAGAAACCGAAATCGCTCTCGTGAGAGAGCGCGCGGCGGAACGGCTGCGGCAGCGCGCGCTCTATCGTTCCCTGCGCGACAAGCCGGCGCGCACCCGCGACGGAATCGACGTGACTCTCGACCTCAATATCGGCCTCGCGATCGACGCCGGCCATCTGGAGGAACTCGGCGCCGCCGGCATCGGACTATGCCGCACGGAGATCCCGTTCATGACCTCGGCGCGCTTTCCGGGCATCGACGAGCAGACCGCGCTCTACCGGGAGATTCTCGCCCAGGCCGGCGGTCGGCGCGTGGTGTTTCGCACCCTCGATATCGGCGGCGACAAGAAGCTGCCTGACATGCCCGCCGCCGAGGAAGAGAACCCGGCGATGGGCTGGCGAGCGATCCGCATCGGCCTCGACCGCCCCGCAGTGTTGCGCCGGCAGCTCCGCGCCCTGTTGCGCGCCGCCACTGGCCGCGAACTGTGGGTCATGTTTCCGATGATCGCGACCGTGGCCGAGTTCGACCGGGCGCGTGCCATGCTCGACCGCGAGCAGGCCCGGGCGCGGGCGCGCGACGACCCGTGCGCCGAGACCCTGATCGTCGGCGCTATGCTCGAAGTGCCGTCGCTGATGTGGCAGCTTCCCGCGCTGCTCGCCCGCGTCGATTTCCTCTCCCTCGGCAGCAACGACCTGATCCAGTTTCTGTTCGCGAGCGACCGCGGCAACGCGGCGACGTCGCGGCGTTACGGCATCCTCTCGCCGCCCGCCCTGGCGCTGGTCCGCCAACTCGCCGGCGCCTGCCGCGCCGCAGGGAAACCGTTGTCGGTGTGCGGCGAGGCGGCCGGCGACACGCTCGACGCCATGGCGCTGGTCGGCGCCGGAGTGCACAACCTGTCGATGCCGCCAAGCCGTATCGGGCCGGTCAAGGCGATGTGCCGCAGCCTCGATACACGGCCGCTTGGCGCGTTGCTGGAATCGCTCGCCGATTCGCCGGTCGCCGATCTGCGCCCGCGGTTGCGCGCGTTCGCGCTCGACCATGCGGTGGTTCTCTGACCGATTCCGACCACGAGTCGTTGCAGTCGGCGTGTCGCCTGAAGCGCCGCTCAGCGCCGACGCGCCGTGTCATATGCGCGCCGGGCGAGCGAGACGGCCGGCGACCGCGAAACCTCGGGGACGGGCACGTCCCACCAGTGGCCGCCGGCCCCGGTGTCGGCAGCGGGATCGGTCTCGACGACGAGGACCGTGGTCACCGTCGCCGACGCGGTCTCCGCCACTGCCGCTTCGAGATCGGCCAGGCTCGCAACCCTCCCGCGCGTCGGCGCCCAGGCTGCGCGCATGGGCGGCGAAATCGACTGCCACCGGCGTGCCGTCACGACGCGAGTCGGTGAAAAGATTGTTGAAACTCTCGCCCCCGGCCGCGCGCTGCAACCGGTCGATGCAGGCGAAGCCGCGATTGTCGAGCAGGACGACGGTCAGCGGCTTGCCGAGCGATACCGAGGTTGCGATCTCCGAGTTCATCATCAGCCACGAGCCGTCGCCGATCAGCACGATGACACGGCGTTCGGGCATGGCCATTTTCGCGCCGAGCCCGCCGGCGATCTCGTAGCCCATGCACGAATAGCCATATTCGACGTGGTAGCCGCCGGGAGCACCCACGCGCCACAGCTTGTGCAACTCGCCGGGCAAGCCGCCGGCGGCGGCCACGATCGCGTCGCCGGGGCTCGCCGCGCGCTGCACGGCGCCGATAACCTGTGCGTCGGACGGCAGGGGTGCGTTGCCGGGCGCCGTCGCTGCGCTCACCGCCTTGTCCCAGTCGCGGCGCGCGGCGGCGACGCGGTCGCGCCACGTCGGTTCGCTCAGCCATCCCGCCAGCCGATCCGACAACTGCGCCAGGCCGACGGCGGCATCGGCGACCAGCGGCAGCGCGCCGTGTTTCGCGGCATCGGTCGCGTTCACGTTCAGGCCGATCAGCCGTCGTGAGCCGCCGGCGAGCAGCGTGCGCGAGCCGGTGGCGATATCGGTCAGCCGGCTGCCCGCGGCGAGAACGAGGTCGGCCTCGGTCGCGAGCGCGTTGGCCGCCGCGGCGCCGCTGACCTCGATGGCGCCGGCGTTCATCGGATGCGCCGCCGGCAGGCTGCCTTTGCCGGCCTGGGTCTCGGCCACGGGAACGCCATGGCGCTCGGCGAACGCCGCGAGTGCCGCGCCGGCATCGGCGTAGAGCACGCCGCCGCCGGCGACGATCAGCGGACGGCGCGCGGTGGCGAGCCTCTCGGCCGCTGCGGCGAGCGACGCAGAGTCGGGCGGCGGACGCCGCACTGCCCACAGGCGCGGTTCCAGAAACGTCCGTGGACAGTCGAACGCTTCCGCCTGTGCATCCTGGCACAGGGCAAGCGTCGCCGGCCCGCATGACGCGGGGTCCGTCAACACCGCCATCGCGCGCGGCAGCGAGTCGAGAATCTGCTCGGGCCGCGTAACGCGATCGAAATAGCGGCTCACCGGACGCAGGCAGTCGTTCGCAGACACGGTCGCGTCGCCGAACGCCTCGACCTGCTGCAAGACGGGATCGGGGCGGCGGCTGGCGAAGACGTCGGCGGGCAACAGCAGGAGCGGCAGGCGGTTCACATGCGCCGTGGCGGCCGCAGTGGCCATGTTGGTCGCGCCCGGTCCGATGGAACTGGCGCAGGCCATCAGGCGCCGACGCCGGCTCGCCCTGGCGAAGCCGACCGCCGCCAGCGCCATCGCCTGCTCGTTATGGCCGCGCCACGTCGGCAAGCTGCGGCGCACCTGCCACAGCGCCTCGCCCAGCGCCGCGACGTTGCCGTGGCCGAAAATCGCCCACACGCCGGCGATCAGCGGAACCTCACGCCCGCCGAAGAAGACGCGCTGCGCTGCGAGATAGCGTGTCAGCGCCTGTGTCATGGTCAGGCGGATCGTGCTCATCTGTGGACTCCTCTCGCCCTGCTGCGGGCCTCGCCCGGCGCCGGAGCGGTCGTTTCGCGTTCGTTGACAGGGTGCTTGCACTTGCGCGTCATGATCGCTATTGGAAGTTCGCCCGCCGCACGACACCAACTCGTTTCCGGTAGCGCCGATGCGCGTCTGACTGAGCGACTCTTGGGATAGTGCGCCACGTCGACGACGATGCCCGCGCGGGAAGCGCAGGGCGTCCAGAGACTGAAAGGAACGGAGATGCCTACCGGAACGGTCAAGTGGTTCAACCCGACCAAGGGTTACGGATTCCTCGAACCGAGCGACGGCGGACGCGATGCGTTCGTTCATATTTCGGCGGTCGAGCGCGCCGGCCTTAACGGCTTGCGCGAAGGCCAGCGGATCGAATACGAACTGGTCCCGGGGCGCAACGGGCGCTCCTCGGCCGAGAACCTGAAAGCGCTCGACTGACCGGCGGGGCGCCTCACCGTGTCGGTTCGACGCGAACCGCGCAATATTTGAGTTCGGGGATCTTGCCGAACGGGTCGAGCCGGGGGTTGGTCAACAGATTGGCCGCCGCCTCCGCATAACAGAACGGCACGAATACCACCCCGTCCGGGGTGCGTTCGTCGATCCTCAGGGTGATGTCGATCGCGCCCCGGCGGGTGGTCAGCCGCACCGGCTCACCGGCGCCCAGACCGAGCCGTTCCGCATCGCCGGGCGACATTTCGCACACCGCTTCCGGTTCCAGCGCGTCCAGTACCCTCGCGCGCCGCGTCATCTGGCCCGTGTGCCAGTGTTCGAGCTGCCGCCCGGTCGTCAGCACGAACGGGTAGTCGGGGTCGGGTCGTTCGTCGGGCGGCGTCAGCCCGGCCGGCACCAGTCTTCCACGCCCGCCCGAAGTCGGATAGCCGTCGCCGAAAATGATCTCCCGACCCGGTGCCGCTTCGTCGTCGCACGGATAGGTGACGGCGCTCTCTCGTTCGAGCCGCGCCCACGAGATACCCTTGATCGACGGCATGCAGGCGCGCATTTCGGCATAGACTTCCGCCGGGCCGGTGTAATTCCAGTCCAGGCCGAGGCGGCGCGCGATCTCCTGCACGATCCACCAGTCCTGGCGCGCGTCCCCCGGCGGATCGAGCGCAGCGCGCCCGAGTTGCACGCGCCGGTCGGTGTTGGTGAAGCTGCCGGTCTTTTCCGGGAACGCGCTTGCCGGCAGCACCACGTCGGCGAACGACGCGGTTTCGGTCAGGAAAATATCCTGCACCACCAGATGGTCGAGGCGGCACAGGGCCGCACGTGCGTGGGCGGCGTCGGGGTCCGACATGGCGGGGTTTTCGCCCATCACGTATAGCCCCTTGATCCTTCCGTCGAAGGCCGCATGGGCGATCTCGACCACGGTCAAGCCGGGTTCGGGGTCCAGTGCGGCGCCCCAGAACGCCTCGAACCCGGCGCGCGCGGGCGCGTCGCTCACAGGTCGGTAATCGGGAAACACCATCGGGATCAGGCCGACGTCGGACGCGCCCTGCACGTTGTTCTGCCCGCGCAGGGGATGCAGGCCGGTCCCCGGCCGCCCGACATGCCCGCACAACAGCGCCAGGCTGATGAGGCAGCGCGCGTTGTCGGTGCCGTGAACGTGCTGCGAAATGCCCATGCCCCAGAAGATGATGGCGCGCCCGGCGCCGGCGTAAAGCCGCGCCACACTGCGCAGCAGGCTCGCGGGAACGCCGCAATGCTCGGCCATCTCTTCCGGCGCGTAACCGGCGACGTGGGCGGCCAGAGCGTCGAAGCCCTCGGTGTGGGCGCGGACGTAACGTTCGTCGTATAGCCGTTCGTCGATGATGACGTGGATCAGCGCGTTGAGCATCGCCACGTCGCTGCCCGGGCGTTGTTGCAGCATGTAGGTGGCGTGGCGTTTCAACGCCTGGCCGCGCGGATCCATGACGATCAGCGCTGCGCCGCGCTTCGCGGCATTCTTGAAGAACGTTGCCGCGACCGGATGGTTCTCGGTCGGGTTGGCGCCGATCACCACGATGACGTCGGCGTTCGCCGCTTCGGCGAAGGGCGCAGTGACCGCGCCCGATCCGATGGTCTCCATCAGCGCCGCGACCGAACTGGCGTGGCACAGGCGGGTGCAGTGATCGACATTGTTGGTGCCGAAACCGGTGCGCACCATCTTCTGCACCAGATAGGCTTCTTCGTTCGACCCCTTGGCCGACCCGAAGCCGGCGAGCGCCCCGCCGCCGTGCGCGTCGCGGATGCGGGCGAAACCGGCTGCTGCGCGGTCCAGGGCTTCCTCCCAGGTCGCCTCGCGGAAATGGCGCGACGGGTCTTGCGGATCGACGAAGATGTCGGGCTGCTTCGGCGCGCCGGGCTTGCGGATCAACGGCGCGGTCAGGCGGTTCGGATGGTGCGCATAGTCGAAGCCGAAGCGGCCCTTGACGCAGAGGCGTGCGTGGTTCGCCGGCCCGTCGCGTCCTTCGACTCGCAGGATACGGTTGTCCTTCACGTGGAACGTGAGTTGACAGCCGACCCCGCAATACGGACAGAGGCTGTCGACCTCACGGTCGGCTTCGACTGTCGCTGCCGCTGCGGGCAGCAGGGCGCCGGTCGGGCAGGCTTGCACGCACTCGCCGCAGGCTACGCAGGTGGACTCGCCCATCGCGTCGGCCATGTCGAAGACCACCCGCGACCGCGCGCCGCGCCCGGCCATGCCGATCACGTCGTTGACCTGGACTTCGCGGCACGCGCGCACGCAGCGTGTGCAATGGATGCAGGCGTCGAGGTTCACCGCCATCGCCGGGTGGCTGCGGTCGGCGACAGGCGCGGCGCGGGCGGGGAACCGGCTTTCGGTCCGACCGATCGCGCCTGCCCATCGCCACAATTCCGAGTCGGGGTCGTGCGCCTTCACGCGCGGCGACTGGTCGGCGAGCAGCAGTTCCATCACCATGGCGCGCGCCGCCTCGGCGCGCGTGCTCGCGACACGGACTTTCATGCCGTTCGCCGGCTTGCGGATGCACGACGCCGCCAGGACGCGCTCGCCCTCGATCTCGACCATGCAGGCGCGGCAATTGCCGTCGGCGCGGTAGCCGCGCTGCGGCGTGTAGCAGAGATGCGGGATCGAAACGCCAAGGCGCGCGGCGGCCTGCCAGATCGTCTCGCCCGGCTCCGCCACGACCGGGCGGTCGTCGAGAGTGAAGCGGACCGGCGCGCTCATCCGCCGACCTCCTCCGGAAAGTAGCGCAGGGCGCACAGCAGAGGGTTCGGCGCTGCCTGGCCGAGGCCGCAGATCGAGGCGTCGGCCATCGTCGCACTCAGTTCGCGCAACAGCGGCGTGTCCCACGCATCGCGCTCCATCAACGCGAGCGCTTTCTCCGTGCCGACGCGGCAGGGCGTGCACTGGCCGCAGCTTTCGTCTTCGAAAAAGCGCATCAGATTGCGCACGACCTTGCGGATCGGGTCCCGGTGCGACAGCACCACGACGGCGCCGGAGCCGACGAAACATCCGTAGTCGTCGAGCGCGCCGAAGTCGAGCGGCAGGTCAGCGAGGCGTGCAGGCAGCAGGCCGCCGGAGGCGCCGCCCGGTAGATACGCCTTGAAACGGTGACCGTGCGCCATGCCGCCGCAATGGTCGTCGATCAACTGGCGTGCGGTGACACCAGCGGGGGCGATCTTGACCCCGGGGTCGCGCACCCGCCCGGATACCGAAAAAGCGCGCAGCCCCCTGCGGCCATCGCCGCCGCTTTCCAGCAAGTCGCGCAGCCAATAGAGGGTTTCCACGTTGTGAATCAGCGTCGGCCGTCCGAACAGCCCCACTTGCGCCGGGAACGGAGGACGATGGCGTGGCAGGCCCCGCTTGCCTTCGAGGCTTTCGAGGAGCGCCGACTCTTCGCCGCAGATATACGCACCGGCGCCGCGCCGCAGATGCATCGCCGGCAGGTCGCCGATCCCGGCGGCACGAAGCGCGGCGAGTTCGGCGAGCAGAATGGCGTGCGCTGCCGGATATTCGTCGCGCAGATAGATGTAGATCTCGACGGCTCCGACGACCCACGCCGCGATCAGTGCGCCTTCGAGGAAGCGGTGCGGCGCGGTTTCCAGAATCCAGCGGTCCTTGAAGGTGCCGGGTTCGCCCTCGTCGGCGTTCACCGCCATCAGCCGCGGCTCGGGTTCGGCGGCGACGAAGCGCCATTTGCGGCCGGTCGGGAAGCCGGCGCCGCCGAGTCCGCGCAGGCCACTCGCCTCGACTGCGGCGGTCACCGACTCGCGCGCCCGCTGCCCGGCGAGGCAGGCTTGTAACACCTGATAGCCGCCGCCGCGCCGGTATGCCGCGAGACTCTCGTAGCTCGGCAATACCGGTTCGGTTTCGGCGCCGCCCACCGCTGCTGCGATCGAGCCGGGGGTCGCATGGTCGATCGCGTTGCGACCGACCATGGCGGCCGGCGCCGCGGCGCAGCGCCCCATGCATGGCGCGCGAACGAGCCGGGCGCCGGGAACCGCCGCATCGAGCAGTGCCGCGCCGCCGGCGAGGGCGCAGGTCACGCTGTCGCACACGCGCACGGTGAGGCCGCTTGCTCGGCCGTCGACGTCGAAATGGGCGTAGAACGTCGCGACTTCATAGACCTCGGCCTGCGACAGGCGCATGGCCTCGGCGAGCGCCGCGAGATGCGCCTTCGACAAGCCGCCGAAGGAGTCCTGAACGAGATGCAGATGTTCGATCAACAGGTCGCGGCGGCGCGAACGATCGCCAAGTAACGCCGCGATTTCGCGCCGGGCTTGCGGTGTTACCTGCCGCCCGCGCTCGAAACGCCGCCCTTTGCCGCCCCGCCCGGGATGCCGGGGGCGCCGCTCCGATCCGGTCAGCGCCAACCGCGCCAGTCCTCGATGCGGCGCTCGCCGGGATAGAGCATCGCGTGGCCTTGTTCGATCAGGTGGTAGCCCTTCGCCTGGCCGAGGTCGGCATAGAAGGTCAGGCACCGATCCTTGAAGCCGAAGAACCACCACGTGCCCGAGATGCTCGAATCCAGCGGCATGACGACGATCGCGTCGGCCTCGACCGACGTCGCCGGCGCCGTTTCAGCGTTGTAGGCCACCATGAAATAGCGCGTGAAGTCGTCGGGAAGGCGGAAGGGTTCGACGTTCGGCCATTCTTCGCCCGCGCCCGCCATGATGCGCTCGTAGCTGTCGCGGCACCCGCCGCCGGCTTCGACGGCGGTCGCGAGAAGGAACAGGCAACAGGCGGCGAAGCCGATCATGCGCATGGGCGACGCTCCCCGGTGGTGGCGCGACGGGGCAGTGTGCGGCGCGGGCGGGAGAATGGCAAGGTGCCGAACCGGTTTGGACGAGGGCGTCTTACATGTGTCCGAATGAGAGCGGAGAAAGAAGATCAGTCGAGCAGAAAATCGAGCGCCTTGATCGCGCCGACGCCTGCGACCACGGCCGCGTATATCTTGATCGTGATACGCAATTCGAGCTTCTCGATAGCTTTCACCAAGTCATCTTTCGTCACCGCGTTCTCGCCGATCGCGACGCTGATTTGCTCGGTAACGGCCTCGGCTTGCGGGTCGTCGAAGCCCGCTTCGCGCAGAGCCTTGACGGCTTTGTGCGTATCGAAAGCGAAGACGACCACGAATGCTTCTCCGATTCGACGCTCACCGTCCCTTTACGCTAGCGAGTGCCCGGCGATACCGCAAGCGACAGCGATTGCCGGCAGCTATTCTCGTTTTCGGAGAATCGAACCGCCGAGTGCTGAAACCGCCCGTGCCCGGAGACCTCGTCCATGCCCCGTCTCCGCGGCGGCGCTTGTTTCAGTGGCGGTCGTGTCGGCATAATACCGATGGTTACAGGACGCTCCGCGGGAGAGTATCATGCCGCTGACCATCACGCCGACCGACGCCACGTTGGGCGCGACGATCACCGACATCGACCTGGCGGGGTTGGATGACGATACGTGGAAATGCGTCGAGGATGCGTTCCACGAATACGGCGTGCTGATCTTCCCCGACCAGAATCTGAGCGGGGAGGCGCAGATCGCCTTCGCCATGCGCTTCGGCGACCTCGAACTCCTGCGCGAAAGCGCCGACGAAAAAGCGGTGTCGATCAGCAACCGCAACGAGGACGGTTCGCTGACCGGCCCCGGCGAGTATCGCTACAAGACCCTGCGCGGCAACGAAGGATGGCACACCGACAGTTCCTACATGCCGCTCGCCGCCAAGGCGTCGATGCTGTCGGCGCAGGTCACCCCGTCATGGGGCGGCGAAACCGAATGGGCCGACATGCGCGCGGCATACGACACGCTCGACGATGAAACGAAGGAGTGCGTCGCCGGCCTCAGCGCCTATCACTCGCTCTACCAGTCGCAGGCGAAGATCGGCTACGAGATCGAGACCGGCGCCGGCTACGGCTATCACACCAAGGGCGCGCCGTTGCGGCCGCTGGTCAAGACCCATCCCGTGACCGGCCGCAAGTCCCTGTTCATCGGTCGCCACGCTTTCCGAATCCCCGGTCTCGAAGACGGCGAAGCGCAGGCCCTGCTGGACGACCTCGCCGACAGGGCGTGCCGACCGCCGCGGACTCTGCAACACCGGTGGCGGCCCGGCGACGCGGTCATCTGGGACAACCGCTGCGTGTTGCATCGGGCGCGGCCATACGATTTCAGCGAAACCCGCATCATGCGGCACACGCGGGTGGCGGGCGACCCGGCGACCGAGCTGGCGAGCACCGGCGCGGATGAGCGCGCCGCCGCGTTCGAACCCTCGTCGTCGAACCGGTAGGACGCGAAAGCGGTGGCTCCCCGGGCCGGACTCGAACCAGCGACATGGTGGTTAACAGCCACCCGCTCTACCAACTGAGCTACCGGGGATCGGATGCCGGCGCGGCTTGTAGCACACGGTGCGCCTGAAAACCAGCGCCGGACGCTCAGGCGTGCCATACCCGCCTCGGGTCACCGCGTCGCGCATGGCTTCAGCGTGCGCCTCGGTTTGCGCACATAAGCCAGCGTGTCGAAACCGAATACCGCTTCGATGACCACACGTTGACCTGTCGCGGCCGTAGGCAACGCTTGGACCGCGTTCGCCGCGCCTCACGCGCCGCCGAGATAGTATCGCTTCACCAGTTCGTTGTCGCGTAGCGCCTCGGCGCTGTCCCCTTCGAAGGCGATCCGGCCGCCGACGATCACGTAGCCGCGGTCGGCAATGCGCGACGCCTGGTGGAAGTTCTGCTCGGCCATCAGGACGGTCAGCCCGCGGCTCGCCTTGAGTGCGGCGATCTTCTCCATCACCCGTCCGACGAGGATCGGCGCAAGGCCGACCGAGGGTTCGTCCACGATCAGGATGCGGGGCGAGGCCATGAGCGCGCGCGCGAGCGCCAGCATCTGCTGTTCGCCGCCGCTCATGCTGCCGGCGAGCTGTCTGCGACGCTCTTTCAGCACGGGAAAGGTCTCCAGACACAGCGCGAGATTTTCTCGCGTCTCGCGCCGCGCCGCCTGCCGGTATGCGCCGAGCATCAGGTTCTCCTCGACGGTCAGACCGGGAAACAGTCGCCGGCCTTCGGGCGCCAGCACGATGCCGTGCTCGACGACGCGCTCCGGCGCCAGGCCGGTCAGTTCGATCGTCTCGCCGCCGACTGTCGCCGCGACGCGCCCGGCGCGCGGGCGCACCAGCCCCATGATGCACTTGATGAGCGTGCTCTTGCCGTTGCCGTTGGCGCCGAGCAGCGCCACGGTCTCGCCGTCGCCGACCGTGATCGACACGCGGTCGAGAATTCGCGCGGCGCCGTAGCCCGCGGTCACCGAATCGACCCTGAGACTATTCGCCGAGATAGGCCCTCTCCACGTCCGGATGGCGCATCACCGCCGCCGGCGCGCCCTCGGCGATCAACTGCCCTGCGTCGAGCACCGCCACGCGCTCGGAGAAGCCCATTACCGCGCGCATGATGTGCTCGATCATGACGATGGCGATCCCGTCGCGGTTGAAGCGGCGCAGGATTTCGAGGATCTCGTCGATCTCGGCATGTGCGAGGCCGGCCATCACCTCATCGACGATCAGCACGCGCGGGCGCGCCGCCAGCGCGCGGGCGAGTTCCAGCTTGCGCATATCGACCTGCGTCAGCGCCGCTGCGTCATCGCTTGCGCGTGCGTCCAGTCCGACGAGACCGAGGATCGTCAGCGCCTCTCCTTCGAGGCGCGCGCGGCCGTGCAGGCCGGCGGCATACTCCAGCGGAATCGCCAGATTCTCCAAGCAAGTCATGCTGGCGAACGGGCGCGGAATCTGGAAGCTGCGCGCGATTCCCAGCCGTGCGCGCCGGTGTGCGGGCAGGCGCGTCACGTCGCGCGAATCGAACAGGACTCGCCCGGAATCGGCGATCAACGCTCCGGCGATGCAGTTGATGAGCGTCGTCTTGCCGGAGCCGTTCGGACCGATCAGGCCGAGCCGTTCACCCGCGCGCACGGCCAGCGACACGTCGTTCAGCGCGACGAAGCCGCCGAACCGCCTGATCACGCCCTCGACCGAGATCAACGGCGCGCCGCTCATCGCCGCCACCGTGCGATCAGGCGCCGGGCGAGACCGACGATCCCCTCCGGCGCGGCGATGACGAAGAAAATCAACACCACGCCCACGATCAGCAGGTTGAGCTCGGACGAAATGGTGACCGTCGCCACCTGTTGCAGGGTGCCGAGCAGGATCGCGCCGACCACCGGGCCGAGCCATGTCGCCGTACCGCCGATCATCGGCATGGCGACCGCGTTGACCGCGAACTCCAGATTGAACGCCGACGGCGGATCGACATAGGAGGTGTAATAGACCAGCGGCGCGCCGGCGAGACCCATCAGCGCGCCGCTGAGCGTCGTCGCGACCAGCTTGAGCCGCAGGGTGGGCACACCGGCGCTCTCGGCGGCCTGTTCGTCGTCGCGGATCGCCGCCAGGCCGCGCCCGAGCCGCGAGGTCTCGACCACCCGCGCCAGACACACCGACAGCACCGCGAGAACCAGCATCAACCAGAACAGCCATGTAACGTAGCTCGTGAACAGCGGCGCTTCCCTCGGCCGGACCACGAACGCACCCGCGGCGCCCCCGACATAGTCCCAGTTCGCCATCACCGTTTCGAGAACGATGGCGAGCGCCAGAGTCGCTATGGCGAAATAGACGCCGCGCAGGCGCAGGGTCAGATAGCCCGCCGCCAGCCCCAGCGCTCCGCACACCACGGCCGACGCCGGCAGCAGCGCAAGCAGCGGCCATCCGGTGAGTTTGCCGAGTGCTATGGTCGTATAGGCGCCGGTGGCGAAGAAGCCTGCGCTGCCGAAATTGACGTAGCCGGTATAGCCGCCGAGCACGTTCCACGCGGTCGCCAGCACGACATATTGCAGGACTACGTAGCTGGCGAAGAAGTAATACTCGTTGTCGATGATGTGAGTCGCGGCGTAGCCGAGAACGACGAAAGCCGCCGCACCGCCGAAGAACGGGAGGTCGCGCAAGGCTAGCGGCCGAACAGGCCGGCCGGGCGCACCGCCAGCGCGAACAGCAGGAACCCGAACGCCACCGCCGGCGCCCACGACGGGCCGGAAAGCGTTGCGGTCAGGCTCTCGACCACGCCGAGCAGCAGCGCCGCGACGACGGTGCCGCCGAGGCTCCCCATGCCGCCGAGCACGACGATGGCGAACACGCGCCCGATATAGAGCCGCCCTGTTGCCGGTTCGACCGGGCCGATGACGATCAGCAGCGCGCCGGCCAGCGCCGCAGAGGCCATGCCGATGCCGAAGGCGAGCCGTCGGATGCGCACCGGATCGGCCGCCGCCAGCCGCAACGCCAGCGCGTCCTGCGCTACCGCGCGAATGGCCCGGCCCGGAAAGGTGCGCGCCAGGAAAGCGTATATGCCGGCGGCGAGCGCCATCGAGGCGAGGAACGGGATCAACATGCGCAGCGGCAGGTCCACGGGACCGACGGTGAGCGTCTCGCCGATATAGCCGGCGTTGACCAGCCGATAATCGACGCCGAACTGGAGGATCAACGCGACCTCGACGATAAACATCAGGCCGAAGAAGAACGCCAGGCCGCGCAGCGATTCGTCATCGCGCCGCTCGAAGCTGCGGTTGTAGATGGTGTAGATCAGCATCCCGGCGGCGAAGAACACCGGCATCAGCAACGCGCCGGCGAGCACCGGATCGAGGCCGAGCGCACCGTTGAGCGCGAAGGCGAGATAGGCGCCGAGAATGACGAACGCCGGGTGTGCGATGTTGACGATGTTCAGATAGCCGAAGACCAGAGTCAGGCCAAGGGTCACCGCGGCGTAGAACCCGCCCAGCAGGATTCCGGAGACGACCGCGCTCAGAACGAGGTCGAACACGGGTCCGCGCCGGCAGCCGGTAAGGTCGGCTCAGCGCGCCTCTGCGAACGGTGCGATCAACTCGCCCGACCGCCAGTCAGGGGGATGGAGCACGACACGGGTTCCCGCTTCACTGAACGTATCGAGGCTGTTGTCCGCGATGCCCTGATACTGGACCATCAGGACGCGCGAGCGCGCCCACTCGCCGTTGCGGCCGAAACGCACGGCGCCGACCACAGTCTGGAACTCGTTCTCCCGAATATGGTCGGCGAGCGCGTCCTGGTCGAGGCCGCCGGTGGCGGCGACCGCCTGCCCCAGAATCTGCATGTAGGCATAGGCGAAGGGCGGTAGATAGTAACCTAGCGGATCGACGCCCTCGCCGGCGGCGACTGCCTGATATTTCTCCAGGAACGCCTCGATGCCGGGGAATTGCAGGGTCGGTTCGGGCACCCAGAAATCGTAGTTGACGATGCCGTTGAGTTGCGGGCCGAGCGCCTCCATCAGGCTCGCATATTGCAGGCCGACCATGCCGCCTCCGAACAGCGCGACATCAAGGCCGATCTCGTTCACCGTGCGCACCAGCCCGGCGGAATCCGGAGGGTAGGACGCGACATAGACGATGTCCGGGTCGGTCGCCTCGATGGCGCGGATCACCGGCGTGAAATCGATCGTGTTCGGCGGATAAGAGCGGTCGTAAACGACCTCCAACCCCGCCGCTTCGGCGTTGATGCGCGCGCCGATCATCGCATTGCGCGGAAACTCGGCGTCGGCGCCGACCAGGGCGACTCTCTCCGGTTTCGGTTCCATCGCGCTGGCCAGATCGAAGAACCCGCGCGACCAGTTCAGCCGCGGCTCTTCGCCGGCGGGCAGGATCTGGAAATAGCGCTCGTAGCCGAATTCCTCGTTGGTGGCGAGGCCGAACAGCGACATGAACACCATGTCGTAGTTCATCGCGATGGGAATCGCCGGCGCGATGGTCGTCGAGCCGTAGCCGGAGACGATGAGATCGACCCGGTCGATATTGATGAGCTTGGTGTAGATTCCCGGCACCTTCGACGGGTTGGTCTGGTCGTCGTAATAGATCAGTTCGACGGGCCGCCCGAGCAGGCCGCCGGCGGCGTTGATCTCGTCGGCCCAGATTTGGATCGCGATCAGCGCCGATTTGCCGGCGCCGGCGAGCGCGCCGGTCAGCGCGATGCCGAAGCCGATTCGGATCGGGTCTTCGGCGCGCGCGCCCGATATCGCGGCTGCGACGATAGTGGCCGCCATCAGAACGGCGGCAAGGCTTCTCGACCGGCGCGGCATAGCGTTACCCTCCCCCCTCGTTCGCGGCGCCAGCCTAGACCGTCATGGTGCCCCGCGCCAGCGCGTTCGGCGCCTCGCCCGCGGTTCTTCAGGCCGCGCGCGCCATATGCCTCTCGTTGACCAGCCACTTCACCACGACGCCGGCATCGACCACTAGCCGGTCACGCCGCGCCGTTCCGGTCGCGATCCGCCCGTATCGTGTCGCTGCTATCGACCGACGAACGGAGCCGTCGACGCAACGCCGCGGCGCGTGCGGCGAAGTCCTCTTCCACGCCGAGCAGCGACGCACACAGGATCTCCCGGTGTTCGGATTCGGCGGACCGTCCATTGGCCGCGGCCCTGCGTTTAAGCGCGCCCACCACTTCCGGACTTACTTTCCGTACCGTCAGTTGCGCCATCGGAACCGCCTTCAACGATTCGCCTTCGTTGCCATCGCTCGTACAACCTGTCCGGCGGCTTGGCGTCCATCGCGAGAACCAGCGCCGCGCGGCGTCGAACATGGACAGCGCGCGCGAATCGCGTCTTATGGTTCCGGTTCGCAAAACCGGCGCGCCGCGCGGGGCGCGAACAACGGACGCAGGCCAGCGGGAGCGCACGGGTGAACCCGACGTTCGATCGACGCGATATCCAGCGCAACATCGGAGAGCCCGCGTTCACCAGAGGCGCGGCATATTGGCGCAGCGGACAGGTAGTCTCCGCGGAGTTCCTGTCGCCCAACGCGGTCGCCGGCGTCGTCGCCGGAAGCGGGGGGCAGAGATACCGCCAGGCGATCGAAATCGGCGGGCCCCGAGGCGCCGGGCGCCGCCGGATCGACGGCGAGTGTACGTGCCCGGTCAGCTACAATTGCAAGCATGTCGCCGCGGTGCTGCTGTCCGTCGCGTCGGCGCCGCTTGCAGGGGGCCGCGGCGTCGCGGACGCGCGGGAAACGTCGCCGGAGTCGCCGCTGCCGGCCGCGCTCCGGGTCTGGCTCGATCGCATGGCGGCCGCGCAGACGGAGGCGGAGACGCCCCCCGCCAAACCGAAACGGCGAACCTCCGAGCGGCTGTTCTACGTGTTCCGCCCGAATGCCCAAAACGGCGCCCTCATCGCGCCGATGAAAGCGCGCCTGAAGAAGGGCGGCGGGATCTCAGGCGTGGCGCGCGAGTATCGATTGGCCGACTCCGGGTATCGGCCGCAGGCGCTCGATGCGTTCGACGCCGCCATCTGCGCCAAACTCGCCTGTTACGCGCCGCCGGACGCTTCGCGGGGCTACGCTTGGCCCGCGGGCGGGGAGCTTCACGACTTTCTCCGCGAGGTCGCCGCGACCGGGCGGGCGCGGGCGGGCGACGTCGCCGGCGTGGAAATCCGCTGGTCGGCGCCGCAGGCGCTGCGCTTCGACTGGGAAACCACGAGAGCCGGCGCCCAGCGGCTGGTCGCGCGGGATGCGGAGAACCGCCGCATCGTCGTCCTGCCCTTCCCCTCCCCGGTCTATCTCGACACGGAAACCGGCGCGTGCGGTCCGGCGGAAACCGGATTGCCCGACCGGGTCGCGGTCGGCCTGGCGATGGCCCCGGAGATCCCGGCCGCTGCGTCGGCGGAGGCCGCCGGCGCCGTGACGCGCCTCGCCGGCGGGTCGATCCCGGCGCCCCGAACGATGCCGGTCGAGCGCAGGCCCGGCGGCCCCCCGCGCGGCGTACTCTCGCTGTACGGCCCGAGCCGGAAAGTAGAGAGATGGGAATCGTGGACGTGGCCGGACGAAGGGGAAGGCGCCCCTCTTCGCCGTTATCCCTGCGCGCGGCTCGACGTCGCATACGGGGGCGCGCCGAAGCCGGTGCGGCCGGGAGTGGGCGAAGACATTCAGGCGGGCGGGAAACGCCGCGTCGTCGTCATCCAGCGCGACCGCGGCGCGGAGAGGAAGCTGCTGGAGAGGCTTATGGAGATCGCCGCCGGCTACGACGGCGCGCCGCCCGATTCGGGCGTTCTCGGCTACCGCGCGCCGAAGGCGGCGCACAAGGCGGACGTCGCGTTTCCGCCGCTGCTCGACGGCGAGGCGCCCGAGTCGCCCGCCCTGGCGTTTACCGCCGAAGCGCTCCCCGCGTTGCGCCGCGACGGCTGGACCGTCAACGTCGAAGAGAGCTGGCCGTTCCGGCTTCGCGACGCCCCGGCGATCTTCCGGGCCGGGATCGAGTCGTCGCAGGCGGACTGGTTCTCCATCGCGCTGAAGCTGGAAGTGGAGGATCAGGTCATCGACTTCGCCCCCGTTGTCCTGTCGCTCATCGCGAGGCTGCCGCTGGACGAGCGGGGAGAAATCCCGGACGGCTTCGACGTCGAGGCGTTCCTTTCCGACGTCACACTCTATCCGACCTGCGCGGACGGAAGCCTGGTTCCGATCGAGGGGAAGCGCATCGCGCCCATCGTTCAGGCGTTTCTCGAGGCGCAGGGACTGTCCGAGTTCCATATGGCGGAGGCGGGGCGGGCCGCCGCGCTTGCCGAAGCGCTGGAAGGATACGGCGTTCCGTGGCGCGGCGGAAAGAAGGTCCGCGTCCTGGGCGAGCGCCTGCGCGCCTTGGCGGCGGCGCGGGAAACGCCGCCTCCGGCCGCGCTGAAAGGCGCGCTCAGGCCCTATCAGCGGCGCGGTTACGGCTGGCTGCGGGCGCTGTGGGACAGCGGTTTCGGCGGCCTGCTGGCCGACGACATGGGCCTCGGCAAGACCGTGCAGGCGCTGGCTCTTCTCTTGCGCCGCCACGTGGAGGAAGGCGCCGAACGCCCGAGCCTGTTGATCGCGCCGACAAGCCTTCTGGGCAACTGGCGGCGCGAAGCCGAGCGGTTCGCGCCCGATCTCAAACTGCTGACCCTGCACGGGCCGGACCGGGCGGAACGCTTCGGCCAAATCCCCGACCACCATCTCGTGCTGACCACCTATCCTCTGATCCACCGGGACCATGAGGCGTTGTTCGCGCACGAATACGAGTTCGCCGTTCTCGACGAGGCCCAGGCGGTCAAGAACCCGGCCGCGCTGGCGTCGAAGCGCATTCGCGATATCCGGGCCGCCGGGCGCCTCGCCCTGACCGGCACGCCGATGGAAAACAACCTGGCCGAACTGTGGTCCCTGTTCGACTGGCTTATCCCCGGCCTGCTCGGCGATCGTCGAAACTTCACGAAGACCTTCCGCACGCCGATCGAGAAACACGGCGATCGAGCCCGACAACGCCTTCTCTCGACGCGGTTGAAACCCTTCATGCTGCGGCGGACGAAGGACGAGGTGGCGAAGGAACTGCCGCCCAGGACCGAGATCGACGAGACCATCCCCCTTTCCGGCGGCCAGCGCGGACTTTACGAAGCCATCCGCACGGCGATGGACGAGCGAGTCCGAAACGCCATCCGCGCCCGCGGCATCGACCGCGTGCGGATCACGATCCTCGACGCACTGCTGAAACTGCGCCAAGTCTGCTGCGACCCCCGCTTGGTGAAGCTGAAGGCGGCGAGATCGGTGACGGGAAGCGTGAAGCGGACGCGGCTTCTCGCTTTGCTCGAGGAACTGCGCGCCGAAGATCGCAAGGTGCTGATCTTCTCCCAATTCGTGGAGATGCTGCGCCTCATCGAGAGCGATATCGGCGAACGCGGCTGGGACTACGCCTTGCTGCACGGCAAAACGCGGCGCCGCGACGAAGAGATCGACCGGTTCCAGAACGGAAAGGCGGCGATCTTTCTCGTCAGCCTCAAGGCGGGCGGCGTGGGGCTGAACCTGACGGCGGCCGACACGGTGATCCTCTACGACCCGTGGTGGAATCCCGCCGTCGAACGCCAGGCGATGGACCGCGCGCACCGGATCGGCCAGAACAAGCCCGTCTTCGTGCATCGCCTGATCGCCGAGGGCACGGTCGAGGCCACGATCCGGCGGATGCAGACCCGCAAACAGGCGCTCGCCGACGCGCTGTTCAAAGGCGGCGGCGACGGCTCGACGTCGTTGACGGACGACGACATCGACGCCCTCCTCGCGCCGATCGAATGAGGGACGGGACGCCCTCCGGGCGCGGGCTCTGGCCCGCTTGCGTCGTTTCGAGTGACGGCCCGCGGCGCGGCTGCCGATCGCGAGAACGCCTCCATGATCGTCGCTATCGCTCGCGCGACGCCTGCTTTGTGTCCCGGCACTCCTGTGCCGGATCACAGAGCTCGCCCGCCGTGTGCTCCTCACGGGCTGTCGGCGTTGCCGTACCCGTTTCTCATCCTCCGATCATGCCGAAATGCCCGACACACTATATGGATCATATATACCCACGCACCACAGCATATCGAAACATGAGTCAAATCGCGTATTCGGATTATCGGACGATCGAGAATCGTACTATCTCCTTCACTGATTGTCCGGATATCCCTCGGGCGCGGCGGAGGGCGGCAAGGCGGATATTGCGAAGCCGCTCAGGGGCCTCGGGTCCGGAGTGATGGAGGTCGCCGCGGGTTACTCCACCGGCGCTTAGCGGGCCGTCTATCTAACAGGGATCTGTCAAAAGGTTTGAGTGTTGCACGCTTTTCAGACGAAATTGCGAACCGGCATCCGTACGCCGAAAGTCGAAATCGACTTGGTGCGGGCGTGTCTCGCACGTCTGAAGGAGGCTTTGCGGTGGGCAACGAAGAATTCGAATTGGTCGAAGGAAGCGGCAACGTCTTCCGCGACTTCGACGATCCGGTTGCCGATTTGAAGCTGGCCAAGGCCGTCCTCGCGGCCCGCGATCGTCACCGTGCTTGACGATCGCACAAGGGCGACGGTTCAGTTTGGTCCGCGCGCCGTTGGTGCTGTCGATACGGTCGACTCTCGAGAGACCCCAGCGTGAGAAGCGCGAGATGCTCGTCGCGCCCTCCGTCCCGGGCCGCGCCCGCATCGGCGGCTGGCGCCATGGGATCGGGAGCGCGAAGACAAGCCGGCCTCACGACAGGCCGAGCAGTGTTCGGAGGACTCGGTATGTCGCGCGCTCGCGACCGCGAGTGACCCGAACGCGCAGGTACTGTGTTTGTCCCTCTTGTCCCGGCCCTCTCAATTCGCCGTTCAGGTTTCCATCGCTGCCGCTTCCCGGCTCCGCGATGTCCAGTCTCCAGGTTCTTCCTCCGGTCCTTCTGCTGCGGCGACCAAATATTACACCAAGTACCTCGACGGCCCGGCTGACTTGGTCGAATAGCGGTTGCACATCGGGCGGAAGATCCCCGATACGGGTGATCGGCTTTCCGAAAATCGTCGAATGTCCCCGGCTACTGACCGGGATATCCCTCGGGAGCCGCGATATCGCGCGCCCCTCTTCCCGTATCTGAACAGGAGCCGGCGACGCGGTCGGTGCGTCTTTCTCGTCAACGAATGCTTCTTGCTCTCTCGCTTGGAACGGTTCTGCAAGAAATCCTTCCGGCGGATCGTCGTATGACCGCGTCAACACCACGTCTTCATAGTCGGTGATGTATGTCTCTGTCTCGATCCCGAATATATCATCCGCGGGCGCGCACCACAGCCATTTTCTCGCAAGGGAGCCGAGCGCGGGAAGCAACGCGGGGCCGGCGTTCTGAGAACCGAACGCCCGCAGGACGCCGCAATGCTTCGAAATCCTGCTCCAGTCGAAAAGATCCTGATACGCGCGCTCCGCCGTAAGATCGACGATCAATTTAATTCGGGAAACGCGCACATATTCAAGGAGCAGCGAAGTGATGAGTCTGCGGGCGGTCCAGATTTGCCTAATTTGTTTGTCCACTGCATCGCAGCTGTAACGCTGGATCGGCTCCCCCGGAGCCAGGAGCCCGTAGAGAGCGGACACGATGACCCAGTGATGAGGGCTTCTTTCGAGCAGGCCCTCTTCGCCGGGATCTAGGGCTTCGTAGAAGCGGCCGCGATAGCGCGCCATAGCGGGAAGATATGTGCCATGGCCTGTTCCGCCGATATCCGGTCCTGCGACGAGTTCTGCGTTATACTGAACGTTCCGGAGCAATGTCCCATGCTCCGATTCGGCGCCGTCTTGTACCCGTTTGAGTGCACGGTAACGCGCCTCGTACAGCGCCGAAGCGCGTCGGCGAATAGCGTTGGGCATCGACCCGTCGGCCCGGTACTCGCGTTCTCCGCCTTTGACCTTGTGATTCGAGCAGGAGCACAGAAACAGGATATGGTATTCCATTGTCAATCGGGACACGTCATGGAGCAGAATCGGATCGCGCCTTGTATCGTCAGCGTGGGCCATCGATTCAGTCGTCGAAATCGTAGGACTTCACCCTCTCGCGTTGTTCGTCGATGTCTTCCTTCGTCGAGAACCGGCCCTGTCGCAACCAGATGTTTCCGCTCGCGAACCGGCTTACCAAGTGGCGGTCGGCTTCGCGCCGGGCCCCTTCCACGTCCTTTGGAATGGCCGGGCTCCGGAAGGCCAGCCTGATGGCATTCATTATTGTCATCCGGCGGGGGCCTCCAGCTTGCTTTCCGAACCAATCCAGCCCGGTGAACCCTGCAGGGCGTCGCCCCCGCGTCGGGACGACCGGAGAACGCCGGCAAGGCCGCCGTTCCCCGGTCGCAGAGGCGCCGTCAGGTAATATGCGCGCCGCGGGTCTCCACATACACGGCGTAGAGCGACTGGCTGCCGGTCATGAACAACCGGTTGCGCTTGGTGCCGCCGAAGCACACGTTCGAGCAGATCTCGGGCAGGCGGATATGCCCGATGCGGTCGCCGTTCGGCGCGAAGACGTGCACGCCGTCATAACCGTCGCCGACCCAGCCCGCCGACGCCCAGACATTGCCGTCCTCGTCGCAGCGAATGCCGTCGGCGAAGCCCTTCTGGCCGTCCATCTCCATCGATGTGAACTCGCGCTCGTTGGCGAGCACCGTGCCATCGACGTCGAACGCCCAGATGTTCGGACTCGCCTCCGGATAGTGCGAGGCGCCCGTGTCCGCGACATACAGCGTCTGGTAGTCGTGCGAGAAGCACAGGCCGTTCGGCTTGAACGGCGTGTCGGTCACCTTGGTCACCGCGCCGGTCTGCGCGTCGATCCGGTAAACCGCTTCCTTGCGCAGCGGTTGCGGAGATCCGGTGTCGAGCCGATGGCCTTCGTAGTTCATCAGCGACCCGTAACCCGGATCGGTAAACCAGATCGAACCGTCGTCAGGATGCACCACCGCGTCGTTGGGGGCGTTGAACTCGCCGCCCTCGAAACTGTCGGCGAGCACCGTGACCGAGCCGTCATACTCGTAGCGCACGACGCGGCGGTTGCCGTGTTCGCACGCGATCTGCCGGCCCGAATAGTCGAAGGTGTTACCGTTCGAGTTGCCGGACGGATAGCGGAACTGCTGCGAGACGTGCCCGTCTTCCTCGATCCAGCGCAGTTGCTGGTTTTCGGGGATGTCGCTCCACAGCAGATAGCGCCCGACGCCGTTCCACGCCGGCCCCTCGGCCCACAACGTGCCGCGATACAGCCGCATGATGGGCGTGTTGCCGAGCTTGTATTTGAAGCGCGGATCAAGCGGCACCACGTCCGGTTCGGGATAGCGCACCGGTTCCGCGTCGGGGCCGAAATTGCGTGCGAACGCCTCGCCTGACATGGCGGTAACGCCGGCGACCGCTGTCGCCGCGGCGAGGAACGAACGCCGGCTCATCCGGCCCGGCGCGTCGGCGCTGCGCTTCACCGGCTTTGCCAGATCGACGAACTCGTATTCGATGGCTCTCGGCATGTGTCAATTCTCCCTGTCGCCTCGACTCCGTCGTTACGGCGGGCCGCCTGGCGACTCGACGACCACCGGTCCCGCGCAATAGCGGGAAGAGTTCCCGATCATGATATCACAGCGGCGCGCGCCGCGGTGCCGCGCGCTTCGGCCACGCGAGCGCCATGGCCGGTTGACCGCGCCGACCCTCCTCACCGCCCGGCGGTCTCCGGGCCTTCGCCGCCGATGCGCGTAGCGCAATAGCCGATCGCGAGCCCTACGACTGCACCCTCGGCCACCAGCCAGAACGGCGAAGTCAGGGCGCTCCCCGGGTCGAACAGGGCCTCCAACGCCCGGCGCATGGCGTCGTAGGTGAAGAAGGTCAGAACGAAATTCATCCAGGCTCCGACGAACGGCGCGCGAACCCACCAGGGAAAGGGCAGCTTCAGGATCGGATGCCGATCGAACACACCGAACACCCCGACGACAGCGCCGAGCGTCGGATACCAGAGCAGAATGCCCCAACGGAGCGGCCACTCCGCTTCGGGAAGGATCCAGGGAAGAGAAACGAAACCGACGAGGCCGAACACCAGCCCGATCGCCTTTCCGACGGCGATCCGGGTGACCAGAGATGGGTTGGTAAACATCGTCTCAAACCTCCATGGCAGGCGCCGGGGGCGCGACATCGGCCCCGGGAGCCCGCACACCGTTCCGCGGCTTTCAGCCGTGCTTGACGGAGATCTTGCGCACGTCGGGTGCCTTGGGAGCGACCTTGCCGACGCGGACGGTCAGCACGCCGTCCTTGTGTTCTGCGCGAACCGCATCCGGGTTGGCGTCCGGCGGCAGGCGAAAGCCGCGGTTGAACCGTCCGTATGTCCGTTCCGAGAAGTAAAAATCCTTGCCGCTCTCCTCGCGGCTCGACTTCTTTTCTCCGGAAACGGAGAGCAGTCCCTCGTGCAGTTCGACACGGATGTTCTCGCCGTCGACGCCCGGCAGTTCAACCGAAACCTCGTAGGCGTCGTCGGTCGCCGCGGCTTCGGAACTCGGCGCGAAGAACTCCGCCAGCCGACCGCCGAACCGCCACATGGGGTCGAGAACGTTCGACCACCAGTCTTGCGCGTGAGGCGCGACTCCTGATTTTTCGATCATCGTCCCAGCTTCCTTCTCATTGCGCCCCCGTTCTCGGTTCGAGGGATGACGGCCAATGGGCCAGGAACGGAGGCGACACACACTGCGGAGATGGTGTCCGGCCGCCCGCCTTGCAAGGCTCGATCGCGAGGCGTGCATGGTTCGGCCGACAGGCACGCGGTTCTCCGTGCGCTCCGCCCGCCACCGGCGAGCCGCCTATCGGTTTCTGAACTCGGGCGCGCGCTTTTCGGCGAACGCCGCCATTCCTTCCTTCTGGTCGTCGAGCGCGAAGGTCGAATAGAACATCCGACGCTCGAACAGGATGCCCTCGGCGAGCGGCGTTTCCTGCGACCGGTTGACCGCTTCCTTCGCCATGATCACAACCGGCAGCGAGAAGCCGGCAATGGTCTCGCCCACTTCGAGCGCGGTATCGAGCAGGGCGTCGGGGGCGACTACGCGGCTGACCAGCCCGGCGCGCTCCGCCTCCGCCACGTCCATCATGCGGCCCGTGAGAATCAGGTCCATCGCTTTGGCCTTGCCGACCGCGCGCGGCAGGCGTTGGGTGCCGCTCGATCCGGGATAGGTGCCGAGCTTGATCTCCGGTTGGCCGAATTTGGCGGTCTCGGACGCGATCAGGATGTCGCACATCATGGCCAGCTCGCATCCGCCGCCGAGCGCGTAGCCGGCGACAGCGGCGATGACCGGTTTGCGGCAGTGCGCCACGCGGTCCCACGGCCCGATGAAATCGCCGAAGAAGGCATCCATATAGGTCTTGGGCTGCATTTCCTTGATATCGGCCCCGGCGGCGAATGCGCGCTCGCCGCCGGCGATCACGATCGCGCCGATGCTGTCGTCGGCTTCGAACCCGTCGAGAGCGGCGTTCAGTTCGCCGATCAGTTCGCTGTTCAGCGCATTCAGGGCCTTGGGTCGGTCGAGCGTGACCAGACCGACCTTGCCGCGCGTCTCGGCGCGGATGGTGTTGTAGCTCATGGATCTCTCCCGTTGCGTGCCGCCGCGCGGCGGCGCGTTCCTACATCAGCGCTGGCACTGCGGACAATAGAAGGTCGAGCGCCCGCTCTGGACGATACGCCGGATCGGGTGGCCGGCGTCGCACGCCTCGCCCTCGCGGTCGTAAACCCGGAAGGCGTGTTGGAAATAGCCGGCCTCGCCGGTCGCGCTCACATAATCGCGCAGCGACGAGCCGCCGGCCGCCAGCGCGTCTTCGAGAACGGCGCGAATCGCGGCGACGAGACGCTCGGCGCGAGTGGCACCCAGATGGCGCCCCAGCCGGCGCGGCGAAACCCTGGCACGATAAAGGCTCTCGCAGGCGTAGATGTTGCCCAGGCCGGCGACCACCGCCTGGTCGAGCAGCAGCGCCTTGACCGGCGATCGGCGATCAGCGACGGCGGCGCCGAGAACCGGCCCGCTGAAGCCGTTGCCGAGCGGATCGGGGCCGAGATGGCGGAGCAGCGGATGCCGGTCGAGCGCCGTGCCGGCGCACAGCGCCATCAGGCCGAAGCGCCGCGCGTCGTTATAGACCACGGTCGCGCCGTCCCCGGTGTCGAACAGCAAATGGTCGTGGCGCTGCGGCCGATAGCCCGCCTCCGCAGTGTGGAGGCGCCCCGACATGCCGAGATGCGCGATCACGACCTGCTCGTCGTCGAGATGGAACAGCAGATACTTCGCCCGTCGCCCGATCTCGGCGACGCGACGGCCTGCGACGCGCGCCTCGAAATCGGCGGGCAACGGTCGGCGCAGATCGCGCCGCCGCACCCGCACGCGCGCGATACGCCGCCCTACGAGCACGGGGCGCAGGCCGCGGCGGATGGTTTCCACTTCCGGGAGTTCGGGCATCGCCTAAAGTAGCCCCTGCGCGCGGCGCTGGGCTATGGTCGCGCATGGCTTCACCGGAGAGCGATACCGGCAACGGCGCACCCGTCGTGGCGCGTGACGACGCCCCGGGCGCCAGGCGGACGCGGGTCGGGCGCATCTTCCGGTCCGTCGCCCCGCGCTACGACCTGATGAACGACCTGATGAGCTTCGGCATCCACCGGCTGTGGCGGCGGGCGATGATCGACTCGCTCCGCCTCGCGCCCGGCGCGCGGGTGCTCGATGTCGCCGGCGGCACCGGAGACGTCGCCATGCGGCTCGCCGGGCGCGCCGGGTCGGTGACCGTGTGCGACGCAGGTCCGGCCATGCTCGTGGAGGGCCGGCGCCGCGCGTGGGATCGCGGCCGCGTGCGTGGCCTCGCATGGGCCTGCGGCGACGCCGAGGCGTTGCCCTTCGCGCGCGGAACGTTCGACGCGGCGACGGTCGCGTTCGGCATCCGCAACGTCGCCCGCATCGACGCGGCGCTGGGTGAGATCGCGCGGGTGCTGGCGCCGGGCGGACGCTTCGTGTGCCTGGAGTTCGGCCCGCAAGTGGCACCGTTGCTCGCGCCGCTTTACGACGCCTGGTCGAGACATGCCATCCCGACGCTCGGTGCGGTGGTCGCCGGCGACCGCGCGGCTTACGAGTATCTGGTCGAGAGTATTCGCCGCTTTCCACTGCCGGATGCGTTTTCGGCGTCGATCGCGCAGGCCGGGTTCGCCGGCGTGCGCGCGCGGGCTTTCTCGGGCGGCATCGCCTGGCTGCATTCCGGCTGGCGCGTTTGATGCTCTCCGGCGCGCGCAATCTCTGGCGCTTGGCCGTCGTCGCGCGGATTCTGGCGCGGCACGACGCGCTTGCGGCGCTCGAACTGTCAGGGGCGGCCCCGTGGCTGGTCCGCCCCATGCGGCTGCTCGCGCGGCGCGAAGCGCGGGCGCGGCCGCTCGGCGAATCGCTTGCCGAAGCGGCCGTGGCCCTCGGGCCGAGCTTCATCAAGCTCGGTCAGGCGCTTTCGACCCGCGCCGACCTGATCGGCGCCGACGCCGCGGCTGATCTCGCGCGCCTGCGCGACCGCCTGCCGCCCTTCCCGGCCGCGGATGCCCGCCGCGTCGTCGAATCCGAGCTCCGAGCGCCGGTGGCCGCGCTGTTCGTTGCCTTCGAGGACCGACCGGTGGCTGCCGCGTCGATCGCACAGGTCCACTACGCCGTCACCAGCGACGGCCGGCCGGTGGCGGTCAAGGTCCTGCGGCCCGGCGTCGAGCGCGCGTTTCGCCGCGACCTCGATCTGTTCCTGTGGCTGGCGCGCCTGACCGAGCGCGCCCGCCCGCGCTGGCGCCGGCTGCGCCTCGTCGAGTCCGTGCAGGCGTTCGCCGACATGGTGGCGGTCGAGATGAACCTGGCGCTCGAAGGCGCGGCGGCCGCCGAGCTCGGCGACAACTTCGCTGGCGATCCGACCCTCAATGTGCCGGCGGTGGATTGGCGGCGGACTGCGCGCCGCGTGCTGACCACCGAGCGCGTGGCCGGCGTCCCGCTCGGCGATGCCGAGGCGCTCGCTGCCGCCGGCCACGACCCGGCCGACATCGTGGCCAGGGCCGCTGCAGCGACCTTCAACCAGGTTTTTCGCGACGGCTACTTTCACGGCGACCCGCATCAGGGCAACATTTTCGTCGCCGGAGACGGCGCGCTGTGGCTGGTCGATTTCGGAATCGTCGGCCGGATCGACATGCCGACCCGACGCTTCCTCGCCGACGTGCTGATCGGGTTTCTCGAACGCGACTATGCGCGCGTCGCGCGGGTGCATTTCGAAACCGGCTTCGTGCCGGCGCACAGGTCGCGCGGCGCCTTCACTCAGGCGCTGCGCGCGATCGGCGAGCCGATCCACGGGCTGCCGACCAACGAGATCTCGGTCGGCCGCCTGCTCGGCCAGTTGTTTCAGACCACCGAGGCATTCGGGATGCCGACCCAGCCGCACCTGTTGCTGTTGCAGAAAGTGATGGTGGTGGCGGAAGGAGTCGGCCGCGCGCTGCATCCGCAAGCCAACATGTGGGAGCTGGCGCGGCCCTTGATCGAGGCCTGGGCGGCGACGCATATGGGGCCGCAGGCCCGCGCCCGCGATGCGCTGCGCGAGGCGACCGAAACGGTGCGGCGCCTGCCGCGGCTCGTAGCGCGGGCCGAGGCCGCGTTGGAACGCTTGGCGAGCGCGCCGCCGTCCGCCGCGCCGCCGCGGGGCGGGCGTGCGGACGCGTTCCTCGCCGGACTCGCGGTCGCCGCGGCAACGATCGTCATTGCGCTTGCTTTCGCGCATCGATAACGGCGCGGCGTTCGGCGGACTCCACCGCATCGACAAGCAGGGGATCGACGGGGACCGGGCCGAGCCGCAGATTCTTCGACAGCCGCCCGATGACATACTTCATCACCGCCACCCGAGCGGCCCATTTGTCGTCGCCGGGCACCGCCATCCACGGTGCCGCGCGCGTCGACGTCTTGTCGAACATCGCGTGATACGCATCCAGATAGGCGTCCATGCGATCGCGGTTGCGGAAATCTTCGGGGGTGAGTTTCCAACGCTTCAACGGGTCCTCGAGGCGTTCGCGGAACCGCCGCAACTGCTCCTCGGGCGAGACGTGGAGGAACACCTTGACGACGCGGACGCCGTCGGCGGTCAGGAGATATTCGAACTCGTTGATCTCCTCATAGGCGCGACCCCAGGACGCCTTATCGGTCAGCCCTTCGATGCGCTCTACCAGCACCCGGCCATACCATGAGCGATCGAAGATGGCGATGCTGCCGGGTTCCGGCAGGCGCGTCCAGAAGCGGTAGAGATAGTGGCGGCCCTGCTCTTCGGCGGTCGGCACGCCGATCGGCCAGACCTTGTAGCCGCGCGGGTCGAGTCGGACGGCGAGGCGCCGGATCGCGCCGCCCTTGCCGGCCGCATCCCAGCCCTCGAAGGCGATCACCACGCGCACGCCGGCGCGACGGCACGCCTGCTGAACCGCCAGCATACGCTTCTGCGCCTTCGTCTCGGCCGCCAGATAGTCGCGCTTGTCGGTGAACCGCTTCAGCGGCTCGAGCGAGTCGAGACGAATCTTCTTCTTCGCCATCCTGAAACGCGGTCGCGCCATTCCGTCCCCCCCCGAACGCTTGCGTCGGCCGGGTTATAACAAGCGCATTCAGGGGAAGACACGCGAGGCCGCCATGCCCGACGACATTTCGACCGCCGCCGCCGCGCTCGGCGACCCGGCGCTGCGCGACCGCAACGTCGAGGTGAACGGCGTGCGTTTGCATCTCGTCGAGGCGGGCCGCGGCCGACTGATCCTCTTCCTGCACGGCTTTCCCGAGTTCTGGTATGCGTGGCGGCGCCAGCTCACCGTGTTCGGGACCGATTGCCACGCGGTCGCGCCCGACATGCGCGGCTACAACCTGTCGGAGAAGCCGCCGGGCCTCGAACCCTATCGGATGCGCCATCTGGTCGGCGATGTGCGCGAGCTGGCGCGCACGCTGGGCCACGACCGCATGGTTCTGGTCGGCCATGACTGGGGCGGAGTCGTGGCGTGGGCGACCGCCATCGCGTATCCCGAACTGATCGAGCGGCTGGTCATCGTCAACGCGCCGCATCCCGCCATCTTTCCGCGGCTCCTCAGGGAGCACCCGCCGCAGATCGCGGCAAGCCGCTATATGACCGATTTCCTCGACCCGGATACCGAGGAACGCTTGCTGGCGGACGATGCACGGGAACTGGCCCGCTGGATCACGACCTGGGCGATCGCCAAGGGGCTGATGACCGAAGAAGACGACCGCCGCTACCGGGCCGCGTGGCGCATCCCCGGAGCCCTGACGGCGATGCTCGCCTACTACCGCAACCGGGGGCTTGCGATGCCCTCTTCATCCGGGGCGCTCGCCGTGCGCGTGCCGACCCACCTGCTGTGGGGCATGAAGGACCGCGCGCTGACTCCGGCCAATCTCGACGGTCTCGCCGACTACGTGCCCCGTCTCGCGGTCGAGCGAGTCGAGGATGCAGGCCATTGGGTGGTCCACGAACGACCGGATCGCATGGAAGCGACGGTGCGCGCAGCGCTCGCGCCGTGGCCGGGAGCCTGAGCCGCCCGCCTGATGCCGGACCTGGTGGATCTCCTGTTTCTGGCGTTGACCGGCGGGGTCGCGTGGCACGCGCTCACCTGGCGCAACGAGGAGGGGAAGCGAGACTGGGTGCGGCAGCTCTTCGGCTGTATCGCACTGGTGTTCTTTCTGCGCGTGCTGCTGGTCGATGTGCTCGGCGTGATCTGAAGCGCTGCGCCGGCCTATTGCTGATACGCGCGTTGCGCGTCGTCGATGTCCGGCATCCGCAACCGGCGCTGTGCCGGCGGCTTCGCGAGTTCGCTTTCAAGATAGGCGAGGCGGTCGGCGACGGTCGGCGGCCGATCGGCCTGCTTACGCAGAAACCGGGTGAGCCAGTGCGGGCCGTCTGCCACCGCGGGGTCGAGCGCCAGCGCGTGGCGATAATCGGTCACCGCCGCTTCGTGCCGGCCGAGGCGGTCGTGGAGAATGCCGCGATTGGCCCAGACGAAGGCGACGTCCGGCTCGGCGGCGATGGCGCGTTCGAACGCCTGCAACGCGGCGTCGCTCTCGCCGAGCTGCATCAGGCTCAGCGCGATGCCGCGCAGCGCGAAGCCGTTGTCGGATTGCAGAGCCGCGCGCTCGCGATAGAGCGCCAGCGCGCGCTCGTAGTCTCCGTCGTCGAAGGCGCGGTCGGCGGCAGCCTGAGCGTCGAGCGCCGGGTCGCGTTGCGCGATCAGCGTGTCGTAGAGGAACCATGCCACGCCGGCGACCGCCAGCGCGACCGCCAGCCGCTTCCAGGTGCGATCCGACATCTCACGGCAAGTCGATCAGGCGCAGGTTGAACAGCGCCGCGAAGGTCAGGGCGATCGGCACGGCGAGCACCCACGCGCGCCGGCGCTGGCCGGCCCTCGCCTCCGCGTCCAGCGTCCTGTTCAGGCGCCGCTCGAGCCGTCGGACGCCGAGCACCCAGACCAGACGGCCGACTGGCCACCACAGCACGGCGGCCAGGGCAAGGGTCCAGGCCACATAGCCCTGTCCGCTCACGCAGCGCTCCCGTCGTCAGGCCTTGCCGGCGGCCAGGCTCACGTCACCGATGTCGTCCCGCAATGCTTCGACCTCGCGAGACGGCACGGTCGAAAGCTCCATCTTGTAGGCGAGGAACCACATCATGAAGACGCCGATCGCCCACCACAGAACCTGCCAGGCCCAGATCGAGGGAATGCCGAACAACCAGCTCGACGGGTCGTTCGGCGACCCGAAGACGGTATTGCCGATCACCGCGCCCGGCCCGATGGCGAACAGGAACCAGATCAGGGCGAGCGCCCACGCCCGGGGCGCCAGATGACGCTTGTTCTCCGGCAGTCCCGCATGTTCGCGCAGGAAACCGTGGAAGAGCATCTTGTGATCGAGGTCCGCTTTGTTCTGGGTGACCGCCGACACGAGGATCGCGACACCGAAATTGAACAATATCCCCCAGCCGGCGGAGTGGATGGTCAGCGGCCAGCGCCCCCAGGCGGTGACGCCGAGTTGCTGCCCGATCGTCTCGGTGAGCGTGACCGCCACCAGACCGGCGATGAGGCCGAGCGTGACCCCGGCCCGGGTGAGCCACGGCCACCAGCAGACCGCAATCAGCGCCGGCCACATCTGGAAGCCGTAGGCGACCGCGAGGCCGCCGAGCAGCACCAGCGCATCCGACGACACGGTGGCCACCACCAGTGCCGCGAGCACGATCGCCACCACGCCGAGCCGCCCGAACAGCTTCTGTTGCGCGTGCGTAGCCGCCGGCATGATGTAGTGCTTGAGCAGGTCGCGCGTCAGCATCCCGCCGGCGGTGGACATATAGGCCGCGCCGGTGGATTGCATGGCGGCGAGCGCGCAGACCGACAGCAGACCGACCAGCCACGGCGCCACGCCGGCGACGAGGTTGATCATCTGCGGCACCAGCATGCCCTGCTTGCCCTCGGAGTTCATCAGGTCGATCAGCGCCGGCGCCGCCGCGGCGTCGAACCGCCCCGCATCCTCGCCCGACTCCGCACCGCCGCTCTCGTGCCAGGCGACAAGCTTCGCCGCCGCCGTAGCGCCGTCGCCCTCGCCCGCCGCCAGATCGCCGAACGACGGGATCGCGCCGCTCTGGCGATAAATTTCAAGCGCTGCCGCCACGATCGAGCCGACCTCGGCGCCGTCGAGCGCGTCGGTGACGTCCTCGCGATAGGCCGATTCGATGACGCTGGCCTGAAGCCGGTTGGCGGATTCGGCGGTCTTGTCGGGGTGCGCCGCGTGGAAGTCGAGATCGGCGCCCAGGAAATGCCCGCCCATGCCCTGGAACGCCGTGAAGACGAACAGAATCAGGCCGATACCGAACGACGACGCCCACACCTGCTGCGGGGCGAAGGGTCTGGGGGTGCGGTTCGAGAACGCCCACATGGTAAAGGCGGGCGCCGACTGGATGCCCATCAGCGCGAACATGTAGGCGAGCACCATGATGCCGGTCCACGCGCCGCCCTGCGCCTTGCTGCCCGCGTCCACGAACTGGATCACCCCCGGAATGGCGATGTAGTGGCTGTAGCCGTCGGGCGTGACGCGCTTCGCCTCGGCCACGAGCGGCGTGAGTTCCGCCGCTTCCGCGGCCAGCGCCGGGTCATCCGCCGCCGCGGCGATGCGGGCTTGCGCCTCGCTATAGGTGAGTCCTCTGGTCTCGAGCGCCGCCACCGCGGCGGCCCCGGCCCTGCGATCGTCCTCCGAAAGCGCTGCGATGCCGTCGATCATCCGGCCCATGCCGCCGACATGCGACAGCGCGATGATGCCGATCGCAACGATGCCGACGGCAAGCAGCACGCACTGCATGGTATCGACATAGGCGACGGCGCGCAGCCCGCCCGAGGCGACGTAGATGATCACCACCGCCGAGAGCACCCACATGCCGAAATTGACGTCGAGCATCCCGTCGGTGAGGACGTTGAACAGGAAGCCCGAAGCGCGTAGCTGCACGCCGAGATAGGGCACCGAGAACACCAGCGCGACGATCACGACCAGAATGCGGATGGTGTCGGAGCGGAAATAGTCCGACAGCATCTCGCCCGGCGTGACGAAGCCGAAGCGCTTGCCGATCATCCATTGCCGCTTGAGGAACAGGACCCCGGTGAACGGGATGGTGATGGCGTAGAACGAGGCGTAGGCGTAGGGCAGGCCGTCGCGATAGATCAGGCCCGGGTGACCCATGAAGGTCCAGCCCGAGAACGATGTCGCTGTGGCGGCGAGCACGAAGACCCAGATCGAAATGCCGCGCCCGGCGATGAAGTAGTCGCTTGCGGTACGCGACGTCAGCGCCCCCTTGACGCCCCAGAAAATGCAATAGCCCCAGTACAGCAGAACGAAGACGAACAGCCAGACGACCTTGGCATCCATTGCGTGTTCCCCCATTTGCCCGCGGCGCCGGCGCGGCCTTTCCATGCCCCCTACGCTCTACGGCACACCCGCGCCCTTGGCAAGCGTCGAGATGACGGAACGACGCTGCGCGTGCCCCGGCAGGCGCGGTTGTGCCGCTCTCCCATCCGTGATAGCCGGGATGCGGACGGCGAAAGACGGAAATATGAACGATGAGAGCGGCGGCAAGCCGTCCGCAAGGGCCGGCGAGCAGGCGACCTTCACGGTGCGCGCGCAGTATATCAAGGACCTGTCGTTCGAGAATCCCGACGCGCCGCGGTCGGTGGCGGGAACCAAACCGCCGCGGGTCGAATTGTCGGTCAGCGTCAACGGGCGCGAATTGGCCGACGACACTCACGAGGTCGAACTGAAGCTCGAAGTGCGCGCGACGCAGGGAGACGCGGTCGCGTTCGTCGTCGAACTGACCTATGGCGGGGTGTTCCAGATCGGCGGCGTGACGGAGTCGCAGGTGCGGCCGACGGTCATGACCGAATGCCCGCGCTTCCTGTTTCCGTTCGCCCGCCGGGTCATCGCGGACTGCACGCGCGAGGGCGGCTTCCCGCCGCTCATGCTCGATCCGATTGATTTCAACGCGCTGTTCCACCGCTCGGAACAGGCGCGGCGCGGCGCCAACGGCGGCCAGGCGAACACGGCGCTGAACTGACCCGGATCGAATCCCTGCTCCCTCGCGCCGTCGGCCCCGGTCGCGATCCCTGCACACGGCAGGGAGCCTGCACACAAGATGCGAATTAAGGCTTCCCGCTGCCCGTTTCAGGCTTGACCGGGAACCCGCGTGCGGCATATGTGTGCCCCGGGATACGGAGGAACCGCCATGAATGTGGACGGCGTCATCGAACGAATGAAGACCGAGCGTGCGAATCTCGAAGAGCGGAAAGAACCTCTCCGGGAAGAGCTTCGCGCCATCGAGGAACGAATCGTCCGGTTGGATGTAGCGCTGGAAGAGTTCGAGAGCGTCGCCAGCCGCATGAAACCCGCCGCGCCGGCGGCGAAACCGCAGCGCCGGAGACGAGGAAAGCGGCCGGACATCACCGCCAGGGCCGCGATCTACCGCATCCTGCGGGATAGCGGCCAGTCCGGAATAAAAGCTGTCGAGCTGCGGGCGCTCGCCGAACGGGATTTCGGTCGGGAAATCACCTCGAAGGCGGCCAGCAACGCCCTCGGGATACTCAGGCACGAAGGCAAGGCCCGCCGCGACGGCTATCTCTGGTATCTCGTTGACGAAACCGGGCCGGAAGCGACCGGATAACTGCGCGAACCGGTCGCCCGTCAGTTTCCGCGTATCGGAGAGGACGGACGGCGAGCACGTCGCGGGGCCTTCCGGCGCCCCGGCCTTCGTTCCGGTTTGGGCGGCATGGTCCTGACACAGGCGACCGCCTCGCCGATCAGAGCGTCGATCTCGGCACGATCGCGCGCCAACGGATCCTCCACCGCCGCGAAATTCGTCATCGGTCGGCCCGCCATCGGCTTGAACACCGACACCGTGCCGGCGGTCAGCAATTCGACGCGGCGTTCCGGTGGCAGCCGCACGACCAGCCGGTGCTCGTACAGCCCGAAGCACAGATGGCCGCCGAGAAAGGCTGACGGATAGCTGAACATCTTGCGCCGCGCCAGGCCCGCGATATCGGGCGCCAGCGTATCGAACAGCGCGACCAGCGATCGGCGCCACGCCATCGGTTCCGGCGCCGTCAGGGGCAGGGAGGCGGTTCGACGCCCGCCTCGTATTTCCGCCAGAACTGGAACACCGAGCGCTGAAACTCGCGCTGCACCAGCGCCAGCGCGGCGTGTGCTTCCGGCAGTTCGACGAGCAGCGCCTCGGCGCGGCCGTCGCCGCGCCGCCAGGCGCAAGCGACGTGGCGCTCGACGAAGCCGAGATAGTCGTCGAGGTCGTCGAGCGGCGCCCGGTCGGTCACCAGCGGCCCGTGGCCGGGCACCAGGCGCTCCCAGTCCCGCGCCGCGATCTCGGAGAGCTGCGCCCGCCACGTCGCCACGTCGCCATGGGGAAGCGACGGCACCCGGCCGTGAAACACAAGGTCGCCGGCGAACAGCGTGCGCGTGGCGCGGTCGAAGATCACCAGATCGCCCGCGGTGTGGCCGCGGCCCAGCAACGCGATCTCGACGACGCGCCCGCCGAGGTCGATCTCGATATTCGAGTCGATCGGCCGGTTCGCCGTGCCGATCGTCGTTCCTTCGGTCCACACCTCGCCGGTGAGCCGTGTGATGTTCTCGAGCACCGGCGCGCCGTCGCGGGCAAGCCACGACGCCGCTTCGCGGTGCATGATCACCGCCGCGCCCGCTTCGCGAAAGACCGACAGGCCGAAAGCGTGATCGAAATGGTGATGGGTGATCGCCGCATAGCGCACCGGAAGGGCGGTGACCGCGGCGATGACTGCAAGCATTTCCTCGGCATAGCGCCGGGTCGGGCCCGCATCCACCGCAAGCACCGCCTCGGTGCCCACGATGAAGCCGATATTGGCGATGTTCCCGCCGTTCGCGGGCGACACTTCCTCCTGGGCACCCCACATTACATGGACGCCGGGGGCGATCTCTTCGGGATGCAGTCCGTAACCGCCCGCCCCCGCGGCGCCCGCGAGCGAGGAGAGGGCGAGCGCGGCGGCGATCCGTTTCACGATCGACCTACATGGACGGCGCCGGTGTCATCGCTTCGAACCACAGGCCGGCGCTGTCGCGCACGCTCACCCGGACGGTCCGCTGCTCGTCGGGGAGGTCGAAATGGAATACCGGGTCGTGCGACAGCGCGGCCCAGGTCGTCAGGTCGGCGAGCGGGCCGCGGTCGTCCTCGATCGCCACCTGTTCGATATGATAAGCGGGGACCGTGTCGCCGGCGTCGTCGGTGGCGAAGCCGGTATGCATCGGATGGGCGATCCTGACCTTGAGCCGGCTCGCGCCGCCCGCGCGATCGAAGCGTTTGAGCGCGATGTCGCCGAGCGCCGCGAGCGCGTCCTCGGGCATGGTCGAGCACCCGCCCGGGCTGTTGACCGTTACGGCCGTCTGCGCCACGTGCCAGATCCCGGCGGTGTCCAGCGCAGCGGCTCGGACCGGGGTCGAGCGTTCCAGGCGGACGTTCATCCCGACCGCCTGGATCGGACGGCGCGGGGCGATGCGAACCGCTGTCCGGATCGGGTTGTTCTCGATGAACACCGCGATTTCCGCAATCCCCGCGCCGCCGTCCGGCAATTTGACCACCAGCGGCACGCTGTGGGGTTCCTCCACCCAGTCGGGCATCACCAGACGCACCCGATCGTCGTAAACGACCGGCGCGCCGGCGAACTCCTCCGCTATCATGTCGGCCCAGATTTCGGAGCGCAGCGGATCCTGTTCGCCCGCAACGGACGGCAAGGCGACCGACACGGCGAGAATGGCGACGAGCGCACGCAACATCTCTGAAACTCCTTCGTTCGTCCGGTTCGTTTCCGCCGTCACATCCGCGCCGGCCGACCGGCGATCTCGAAAACCTCGCCGGCCGTATCGGTCGCCGAGATACGCACGCTCTGCTGCGATTCCGGCAGGTCGAAATAGAACACTGGATCGGCGGCGACCGAGGCCCACAGGGTCAGTTCGGCCAGCGGCCCCCGGTCGCCGGCAAGGGTCATGCGTTCGATATGCCAGGCAGGAACGGCGTTGCCGTCGGGGCCGGTCGCGAGGCCGGTATGCATCGGGTGGCCGATCCTGAATTTGAGTCGGCTGTCGCCTTCGGTGCGCACGAACTGGCGCATGTCGATCTCGCCGACCGCAACGCCTAGCCCGCCGCCGGCGGCGGAACACCCGCCCGGATTGGCGACTTCCACCACCCGGTGGACGACGTGCCACACGCCGTCGGAGTCCCGCGCCGCGGCGCGCACCGGGGTCGAGCGTTCGAGCCGCAGGTTGAAGCCGACGCCGCCCATCGGGCGCAGCGGCGCGATGCGCGCGACGTTCGTGAACGGATTGTTCTCCACGAAAAGTGCGATCTCGACCACCTCGTAGGGAGTGTCGGCGAAGCCGATCATTACCGGCACGCTGAACGCTTCCTCTACCCGATCGGGCAGCACCAGATAGAAGCTGTCGTCGTAAACCATCGGCGCGCCGTCGAATTCGAGATCGACGATATCGGCCCAGGTTTCGCTGGCGAGCGGATCCTCGGTTCCGCCGGCGAGCGCACCGGCGGCGTTTCCGACCAGCAGCGCCGCGGCCAGCGCGCGAAGCGCCGCCGTCATGTCGAGGGCTCCGCGGCGATCGACTCGAAGCGCAAGCCGGCGCTGTCTTCCGCCGTCACGCGGACTTCGCGCCGCCCGTCAGCCAGATCGAAGAAGAACACCGGGTCGCTCGACAGCGCCGCCCGCGTCGCCAGCGTGGCGATCGCGCCGCTCTCGTCCGCCAGTTCGACGCGCTCGATGTAATAGGCCGGCACGATCTCGCCGTCTTCGGTAGCGGCGAAGCCGGTGTCCATCGGATGGTTGATCTTGAGCTTGACCCGGCTTGCGCCCCCGGCGCGATCGAACTGGCGCACCGCGATTTCGCCGAGTTCGCTCGCCGGGCCGCCGACCAGGGCGGAACAGCCGCCGGGAACCAGAACGCTCACGCGCTTGTGGACGACGTGCCAGACGCCCTCGCTATCCATCGCCGCGGCGCGCACCGGGCCGGAGCCTTCCAGCCGGATGTTGAAGCCCACCGCCTGCATATAGCGATGCGGAAAGATTCGCACTGCCGTCTGAATCGGGTTGTTCTCCGCGAACAGCGCCAGCTCCGCCACCTCGCCGAAGCCGCGGGTGAGTTTGATCATGACGGGCACGCTGAACGGGTCCTCGACCGTCTCCGGCATGGTCAGGTGCAGGCCGCCGTCATAGACCACCGGCCCGCCGCCGAGTTCGGTCTCCACCAGGTCGGCCCAGATCGGCGAACCCAGCGGATCGCGCGCGCTCTCGCCCGCGACGCCCGCGCTTCCACCCGCCAGAACCGCTATCGCTGCCGCAACCGCTATCCTGTTCATCCGATCCTCCCCGTCCCGCGTCGCACATGGAACTTCGCGCGCTTGTAACGTATTTCTTGCCGCTTGGAAACCGGAGGATCGATCATGACGGACGGCGGCTACGACATTTCTGCGGCGGCGTTGAAGGCGATGGCCGAGAAGCTGCGGGTTCTGCTCGGCATTCGCACCCTGCCCATCGGCCTCAAACTGTTCGCCGACACCGAGGAGATGATGGCGGTGCCCGGTATCCGCACGCCGACGGCCGGCTATCGCTTCACCGGTTGCCAGCTCGTGACCCAGTCGCGCATGGCCGGCTTCACGCTCGGCATCGTGCACGACAACGTGCGCGGCCACAGCAATTGCGGCGGGGTCTTCGGCCTCAACGCCCCGGGTGAGGACTACCTCTCGGGCGAGCAGATGGACGGGGTCTGGTTCGAGAACCGCGACGCGGCGCGGACGCACCAGGAACAGATGGTCCGGGTGCCGCCGGGCCGCTATCACGGCGTCTGCGCCTCCCCCCTGCGCAGCGGCAGGCTCGACCCGCCCGACATCGTGCTGATCTACGCCAACCCGGCGCAGATGATCCTCATCGTCAACGGCCTGCAATGGAAGCGCTACCGCCGCTACGACATGACCATCACGGGCGAGACCGCGTGCTCGGATTCGTGGGGCAGGGCGCTCGCGACCCGCGAAACCAGCATTTCGATCCCGTGCTACGCCGAACGCCGCTACGGTGGGGTGGCGGACGACGAAATGCTGATCGCCCTGCCGCCGAACGAGCTCGCGCGCGCCATCGAAGGACTCGAGGGACTGTCGAAAGTCGGCCTGCGCTACCCGATTCCGCCCTATGGCGCCCACATGGACCCGGCGCTCGGCATGGCGCGCAGTTACCAGTCAGCTAAGGCGGAAAAGGCTGGCGCGCCGTGATCGGCGCCGGAAAAGGAGAAGCGCTCCCCTACCGCCCGCTGCGCCCGGCGATACTGTCGCGCGAGCCCTCGAGCAAGCCTTCGACCCGAGCGACCCGCTCCGACAAACCATGCATATCGCGATGCAAGCTCCACAGGAAGCCGAGCACACCGACCATGAGACCTGCGATGACGATCGTGTCCGCGTTCATCGCTTCGATGGTGCCGCGCCGCTGCGCGGCGGTCAAGCGCCTCGACGGCGCGCCGCTGTGGCGGCTCGCGGTCGAGGCGGCCCGATGACGGCCCGCATTCGCAATTTCGCGATCATCGCGCATATCGATCACGGCAAATCGACGCTCGCCGACCGGTTGATCGAGCGCTGCGGCGGGCTGGAAGCGCGCGAAATGGCGGCGCAAGTGCTCGATTCGATGGAGATCGAGCGCGAGCGCGGCATCACCATCAAGGCGCAGACCGTGCGTTTGACCTGGCGCGCCGCCGACGGCGAAACCTACGCGCTCAACCTGATCGACACGCCGGGCCATGTCGACTTCTCCTATGAAGTCAGCCGCAGCCTCGCGGCGTGCGAGGGCTCGCTGCTCGTGGTAGATGCCAGCCAGGGGGTGGAGGCGCAAACCCTGGCCAATGTTTACAAGGCGATCGAGCAGGACCACGAGATCGTCATCGCGCTCAACAAGATCGACCTGCCGGCGGCCGAACCCGACAGGGTGCGCGCGCAGATCGCCGAAGTGATCGGACTCGACGCAGACGACGCGCTCGAAATTTCCGCCAAGACCGGGCGGGGCGTGGAGGCGGTGCTCGAAGCGCTCGTCCGACGTCTGCCGGCGCCCGCGGGAAACCGCGACGCGCCGCTCGAGGCGCTGCTGGTCGATAGCTGGTACGACGCCTATCTCGGCGTCGTCGTCCTGGTGCGCGTCCATCACGGCGAGTTGTGCAAGGGCCTCAAGGTCCGCTTCATGGGCGCCGGCACGACTCACCGGATCGACCGCGTCGGCGTCTTCACCCCGAAGCCGTTGCTCGTCGACGTGCTCGGCCCCGGCGAGGTCGGCTTCATCACCGCCGCGATCAAGACCGTGGCCGATACGCAGGTCGGCGACACGATCACCGGCGTCGAACGCCCGGCAGCGCAAGCGCTGCCGGGCTTCAAGCCCAGCGTGCCGGTGGTGTTTTGCGGCCTCTATCCGGCCGACCATGCCGACTATCCGCGCTTGCGGGACAGCCTCGCCAAACTCCGGCTCAACGACGCGAGTTTCGACTACGAGCCGGAAACATCGGCCGCGCTCGGCCTCGGCTTTCGTTGCGGGTTCCTCGGCCTCCTGCATCTGGAGATCGTCCAGGAGCGCCTCGAACGCGAGTTCGATCTCGATCTGGTGACCACCGCGCCGAGCGTGATCTATCGCGTGCACACGACTGGTGGCGACGTCGTCGCGCTGCATAACCCCGCCGATCTGCCCGACCCGGTGCGCGTCGCGCATATCGAGGAGCCGTGGATCCGCGCCACCGTCTTCGTACCCGACCGCTTTCTCGGCGGCGTGCTGCGCCTGTGCACCGCACGCCGCGGCGAACAGGCGGCGCTGACTTACGCCGGTGCGCGCGCCATGACGGTTTACCGGTTGCCGCTGAACGAAGTGGTGTTCGATTTCTACGACCGTCTGAAGTCGATCAGCAGCGGCTACGCCAGTTTCGACTATGAGCTGGAGGGGTATCGCTCCGGCGACCTCGTCAAGGTCGCCATCCTGGTGAATGGCCAGGCGGTGGACAGCCTCGCCTTCATGGTCCATCGCGACCGCGCCGAGGCGCGTGGGCGGGCATTGTGCGAGAAACTCAAGACGTTGATCCCGCGGCAGTTGTTCCGGATCGCCATTCAGGCGGCGATCGGCGGCCGGGTGATCGCCCGCGAGACCGTGAGCGCGCTGCGCAAGGACGTGACCGCGAAGTGCTATGGCGGCGACGCGACTCGCAAACGCAAGCTGCTCGACAAACAGAAGCGCGGCAAGAAGCGTATGCGCCAGGTCGGCAACGTCGAAATCCCGCAGGAAGCCTTTCTGGCGGCGCTGAGAATCGAAACCTGACTGCCCCTCGGAGCGCTCGGTAACCTCCATGAACGACATGATCTCGACCTCTGCCGCGAACACGGCCAGCCGCCCGCGCAGTTCGTCGATTTCGGCGAGTTTCCTGGAGACTTCGGGGTGAAGGACGACCTTTCCTTGTCCTGCCTTCGTGACCGGTCTTTCCTCTCCCGTCGGTCCGGACGCCGGCTTCAGCCGTGGACCATGCCGCGTTTCTCGAAGAATTGCTGGTGATAGTCCTCGGCGGGCCAGTAATCGCCCGCCGGTTCGATCGCCGTCGCCACCGGCCGGGGCAGCCGGGCCGCCACCGCCTTGCGCGAAGCCTCCGCCGCCTCCGCCTGCCCGGGATCGTGGGCGAAGATCACCGACCGGTATTGCTCGCCGATATCGGGCCCCTGACGGTTGACCTGCGTCGGGTCGTGGCTGGCCCAGAACACGTCGAGCAATCGATCGTAGGTCACTGTGGCGGGGTCGTATTCGACTCGCACTACCTCGGCGTGACCGGTGGCGCCGGAACACACCTGTTCGTATGTCGGCTTTGGCGCGTGCCCGCCGGCATAGCCGACGCTCGTCGAACGGACCCCCGAAACCCGGCGGAACGCCGCCTCGACACCCCAGAAACAGCCGGCGGCAAAGGTCGCGGTCGCCATCTTTTCCTCCTTTACCCGATCCGGCGCCGCAGCGCCCACACGCCGCGCGCCGCCAGCCCGACAACGAACAGGCGCAGCGCATCGAACAGCGTGAGCAGCACGATCGCGCCAAGCCACGCCGGCAGTTCGATCGTCGGCAGCACGTAGTCGAAATACAGGGTCGGTTCGAGCTCGTTCGGGTCGAGGGTCTTCTCGACGAAGGACTGCAATCCGACCAGGCTGTTGGCGTCCACCTTGTACCAGACTTCGGCGATCTTCGCGCCGCCTGCCCACAGAAGCATTGCCGCGCCGACCAGCAGATTGGCGACGATCAGGCGAAGAAGCGGCCGCTGGCGCCGGTGGTCTCCGTTACCGTTCTCGAGCATCGCTTCCCTCCCATGCGCCTCATGCCCCGTTCAGCCGGCGAAGCGTAGCCATGGATAAGCGGCGACGGTCCGCCCGCCGGGTTATTCCGCTACAGAGCGTTGCACGGACGCCGCAGCGTGCGCCACATATGCGAGGCTGGGGTGTTGTCGTTGCCGAGACCTTCCGGCGGTTGCCGGAAATGGCGTCCGACCACGTCCTCGAACTCTTCGAGTTCGACAACAAGATCGGAATCGAACGCATACAGATCGTTCACGCAGATCATGCGCGCCGACATATACCATTTGTGCTTCCGCGCACGTTCGTATTCGGCGACGATATACGGTTCCGGGCGATAGTCGGCGCCGAACATCCGTGCATACATCGCCGGATAGGCGTAGCCGACCGACTCGTCGGGGAAGAACCGCAGCGCCTGATGCATCCGAATGGCCCAGCTCACCTCCTCGTCCACATAGGGTTCCACCAGTTGCGCGCCCCAATAGCCGTGGTCCGACCGGATGAATCCGGCCACCGCGATATCGTGCAACAGGCAGGCGAGAATCATGTTTCCGGGCAGGCCGTTCTTGCGCGCCAGTCGCGCGCTTTGCAGCAGATGCTGCTGCGCCGGCGCGAGGCGGTAGCGGAAGAAGTCCAGCAGCGTCGGTGCTTCCGGCATTGCCGGCAGCCGCGGGTCCTCGCCCATCAGCAACCGCTGGCCGGCGCCGAAGCCGGCCCCCAGCGAGCGGTCGCCGTCGGCGAGGTTGTAGAGCAGCGACTTGGTGACGAGCCGATTTCCCAACTCGTTCATCTGCCGCGCCTCCAGGGCGTCGGCGCGTTCCGAAAGCGTCTGCGGCGCGGCCATCGTGCTTTCCTGACAGGATAATTAGCAGTTTGCTATGTAGGAACGGCAGTAACTTTCGTCAACGTGCAACCAGGGCAATCGCTTTTGGTTCTTCGGGTCTGGTTTGCGGCGGCCCGGATGAGATCGAGCATGAAGTTGTCGTTCCGTCCGGCGCGTTCGAGCTTTCCCCGCATGGCGTTCTTGCCGGGTTCGCAGCGGGCGATAATCGGGGCCGGCCGGCTCATCGGCGCGAGGTTCTCCGGGCCGTAGCCCGCGCGGTTGCGCCGGCGATCCTCGTTCATGGCCGCGTCGAGAACCCGATGCAGCCTGTCAACCGCCTGGGTGGCGCGCCGCCTCCTTGCGCAGCTTGCGGTGCGCGATCTTGATGGCCTCCTGCGTCTTTCCGATCGCACACACAGCCCCGGCACCGTAATGCCCGGGCGCAATCGAGTGGCCGCGGTCGGCGAGCACATGGTCGCCCTCGCGGATCGGGAATTGCGCGAACGATTCGCCGGCCCCCCGCCGTCATCGCCGGCGCCCGTCGCCGTATGGCGCGTCGCCCGCGTTTCGCATGAGATCGAGTTCTCCGCGGCCCAGGGCCGGCGGGCGCGCGATATCGCTTCGCGAACGACGCTCGGTGCGCGGGCGTCTCGCCCGCATCTTCGCTCCGCGCACCCGCCCGGCGCCCGCCGAAGCCAGAATGAGAATCGCTAGTAAAAAGAATAAAAAGAACGTTCGATCCAGAATGCTCTCGACGATATACGGACCCGCCGGCGCCACGCTCGTTCTCGACGAGATCGCGCCGGCCGACGGGGGAAGAGGCTGGCGGACGGAACCGGATCTTGAGCATGGTCCGAGCTGCCCCGGCCCCTCAACCCGGCGATGCGACCGCTTCCAACCTCCGATTCGTGGAAACATGTCGAGCTTGTACCCCCCCCCCCCCCGTACGTCACAACCGCGCGTCTGCAGTAGTGTTCCCGCTTCCGGTCCGATGAGCCGCGACCTTCGCGCCGCGCTGGGCGCGCTTGTCCTGGCGGCTTGCGCTGCAGCGGGCAGCGATCCGGCGGCGGCGCAGAACGCGCCCGTCGAAGTCTCGCTGGTCGACGATGTTTCCGTTACCGAGCATGTCGGCCTGGCTCCGGTGCCGGTGCGTTTGAGCAGGGCGCACACCGAGCGGGTGGACGTCCACTGGCAAGCGTCCCCGGGCACGGCGACTGGGGGGGCGCCACCGAATGACGACTACCTCACCAGCAGCGGCATCCTTCCATTCTCGCCGGGCGAGACCGACAAGACGATCAGCGTGCACGTCAGACCAGACAACGAGGTCGAGGGCGACGAGTATTTCTGGGTCGAACTGGTCGCCGTTCAGGTCGGTGACGCGGTCCTCGGCGCTACGACCAGAGTCAAGGTCAACATCATCGACGACGAGCCCACGACTCCCACCCGGCTGACGCTCTACGCGGACAACTCCGGCGGCCATGAACGGCCGTTCAACCCGAATGTCAGCGAGGGCGAGCAGACGATGGTCGTGACCGGAGAGCTGAATACGCCGGCGCCGCCGGGCGGGGCGACGGTAACGGTACGCGTCGTCGGTTCGGGGACCACCGCGACCGCATGCGCCACAACCTGCGGCCCGGGGGACACCGGCGACTACAAGTTGCAGAGCACGAGTTTCTTCATCCCCGAGGGAGAAACGATCGATCTCGAAGATTCCGGCATCATACTCGTCACGCTTCGGGACGACGACGATGTCGAAGGGTCGGAGACGATCCGCTTCACCGCGACCACTCTCATGAGCGTCGCCACGATCGATGATGTCACCGCGACGATCCTCGACAATGACGGCGCTGCGCCGACCGGGATCGTCCTGACCACGACCCCCAGGCTCTACCCGGAGGACTCCACCGCCCAGGTGCAGGTGACCGCCGCGCTGGTCGGCGGCACGCGGTCGGAGGCGACCGTGGTGACGGTGAACGTCAGCGACGGGACGGCGAGCTCCACGGGCAGCGACAAGGACTACGGGCCGGTCGCCGATTTCGACATCACGATCCCGGCGAACGGCCGGGAGGGCTCCGCGGACTTCAACCCCGCGACCGTGGACGACGATGTGGACGACGACGGGACGATCCTGATCGACGGCGCCACGACTGCCACCCTGGCGGACGGAGTCACGCCCATCCCGGTGACCGGCACGACGGTGACGATCACCGACGACGACGGCCCGCCGAAGGCGGCGCTGAGCCTGACCGCCGACGAGATTTCGGAAGCGGGCGGCTCGACCACGATCTCGGCGTCGCTGGACTCGGTGTCCACCGAGACGACGACGATCACCGTGCAACCGGTCGAGGGGCTCTATACCGTGAGTGGCGGCGGCGTGCTGACCATCCCGGATGGCGTGCGCTACAGCACCGGGGCCGTGACCCTTACGGCGGTTGACAACGAGGTGGTCGACCCCGGCGGCAGGACGGCGAGCGTGACGGCCACGGTGGTCAACAGCAGCTCCGGAGGGGTGACCGCCCCCGACGCCGTCTCGCTGCTGATCGCCGATGACGACACGGCCACGGTGGCGTTCTCGAGCGATGCTGTGGCGGTGACCGAGGACGGCGGGGCGCAGGCGATCACGGTGGAGCTGAGCAAGGCGGTGTCGACGGCGATCGAGATGCAGGTCTCGACCACTGACGGCACGGCGTCGTCGCCCGAGGATTATGGGGCGCTGACGAACCGGGTGGTGAGGTTCGAGGCGAGGGAGCAGACCAGGACGTTCGACGTGACGCCGGTGGCCGACACGCTGGACGAGGGTGTTGGCGAGACCTTCGCGGTAACGCTGACGCCGGTGGGGACGCTGCCGACCGGGGTGAGCTTGGGGACGGACGACGTGGCCACGGTCACCATCACGGACGACGACGCGGCGCCGACGGGCGTGTCCCTGGCGCTGGACACCGACGCGGATGCGGCGGGCGACCAGGGCGGGGTTGCCGAAGACGGCACGGCGCAGACGGTGAGCGTGACGGCGTCGCTTGAGGGGGGCACGACGCGGACCGAGGCGACGGCGGTGACGGTGACGGTGTCGGACGGCACGGCGGGTTCGGCGGACTACAGCGTGGGCGCGCTGCCGGTGCTGACCATCGCGGCGGGTGCGAGCGAGGCCACGGGGACGTTCGAGATCACGCCGGTTGAGGACACGCTGGACGAGGGCGCCGGTGAGACGGTGGCGGTGGGCGGCACCACGACGGTGGGTCTGGCGGTGTCTGCGGCCGCGCCGGTTCTGACCATCACGGACGACGACGATGCGCCGACGGGCGTGTCTTTGGCGCTGGACACGGACGCGGATACGGCGGGCGACCAGGGCGGGGTTGCCGAGGACGGCACGGCGCAGACGGTGAGCGTGACGGCGTCGCTTGAAGGGGGCACGACGCGGACCGAGGCGACGGCGGTGACGGTGACGGTGTCGGACGGCACGGCGGGTTCGGCGGACTACAGCGTGGGCGCGCTGCCGGTGCTGACCATCGAGGCGGGTGCGAGCGAGGCCACGGGGACGTTCGAGATTACGCCTGCGGCCGACACGCTGGACGAGGGCGCCGGTGAGACGGTGCTGGTGGGCGGCACCACGACGGTGGGTCTGGCGGTGTCTGCGGCCGCGCCGGTTCTGACCATCACGGACGACGACGCGGCGCCGACGGGCGTGTCTCTGGCGCTGGACACCGACGCGAATACGGCGGGCGACCAGGGCGGGGTTGCCGAAGACGGCACGACGCAGACGGTGAGCGTGACGGCGTCGCTTGAGGGGGGCACGACGCGGACCGAGGCGACGGCGGTGACGGTGACGGTGTCGGACGGCACGGCGGTTTCGGCGGACTACAGCGTGGGCGCGCTGCCGGTGCTGACCATCGAGGCGGGTGCGAGCGAGGCCACGGGGACGTTCGAGATTACGCCTGCGGCCGACACGCTGGACGAGGGCGCTGGTGAGACGGTGCTGGTGGGCGGCACCACGACGGTGGGTCTGGCGGTGTCTACGGCCGCGCCGGTGCTGACCATCACGGACGACGACGCGGCGCCGACGGGCGTGTCCCTGGCGCTGGACACCGACGCGGATACGGCGGGCGACCAGGGCGGGGTTGCCGAAGACGGCACGGCGCAGACGGTGAGCGTGACGGCGTCGCTTGAGGGGGGCACGACGCGGACCGAGGCGACGGCGGTGACGGTGACGGTGTCGGACGGCACGGCGGTTTCGCCGGCGGACTATTCGGTCGGGCCTTTGCCGGTGATCGTCATCGCGGCGGGGGCGAACGAGGCCACGGGGACCTTCGAGATCGTGCCGGTTGAGGACACGCTGGACGAGGGGACGGGCGAGACGGTGACGGTGGGCGGCGCCACGACGATAGGTCTGGCGGTGTCGGCGGCCTTGCCGGTGCTGACCATCACCGACGACGACGGCCCGCCGACCGGTGTGGCGCTGAGTCTGGACGGGGATGCGCAGACGCCGGGCGAGCAGGCTACGGTGACCGAGGGCGGCGGGTTGCAGACGGTGACGGTGAAGGCGTCGCTGGAGGGCGGCACGACGCGGGCCGAAGCGACGGTGGTGACGGTAACGGTGGCCGCCGGCACGGCGACGGACACGACGGACTACGCGGCGACGGTGTCGGACCCGTTCGAGATCGAGATCGCTGCGGGTGAGGCGAGCGCGACAGGGACGTTCGAGATCGTGCCGGTTGACGATGCCATCGACGACGACGGCGAGACGCTGTCGGTGAGCGGGGCGACGACGGCGGGACTGACGGTGACGGGTGCGGTGCTGATGATCGTCGACGACGACCGCCCGCCGACGGGCGTGTCTCTGACGCTGGACACCGACGCGGATATGGCGGGCGACCAGGGCGAGGTCGCCGAAGGCGGAGGGTCGCAGACGGTGAGCGTGACGGCGTCGCTGGACGGCGGGACGACGCGCACCGAGGCGACGGTGGTGACGGTGACCGTGTCGGACGGCACCGCCGTCTCGCCGGCGGATTATTCGGTCGGAACCCTGCCGGTGATCGCCATCGCGGCGGGAGCGGTCAGCGCGACGGGGACGTTCGAGATCGTGCCGGTTGACGACGCGCTGGACGAGGGCGCCGGGGAGACGGTGACGGTGGGCGGCACCACGACGGTGGGTTTGGCGGTGTCCCCGGCCTCGCCGGTGCTGACCGTCGCCGACGACGACGCGGATCTGGTGCCGTCGTTCCGCGACGAGACCGTCCTTGCCCGGACCTGGACGGTGGGCACGGAGATCGACACGGTCGCGCTGCCCGAGGCGGAGGGCGGGAACGGCGCGCGGACCTACGACCTGATGCCCGACCTGCCCGCCGGCCTCGTGTTCGACGGGGCGGCGCGCACCGTCTCCGGCACGCCGACCGCGGCGTTCCCCAGGACGGAGTTCACCTGGACGGTCACCGACTCCGACGATCGGGACCCCGACCGCGCATCGCTGACCTTCGACATCGCTGTTGTCCCCGACCTGGTGCCGTCGTTCGACCGGGAGGCCGTCAGCCATGAGTGGATACAGAACACCGACATCGGGGAGGTGGAACTGCCCGAGGCGACGGGTGGAAACGGCCGTCTGACCTACACGCTCGCGGGCGCCGACGATCTCCCGGAGGGACTGCGCCATGACGCCGCCGCCCGCATCCTGAGCGGCACGCCTGCGGCGGCGGGCACGGTGACCCTCATGCTGACGGCGAGGGACGCCGACGGCGACGCCGCCGCGTTGAGCGTCGGCATCGCCGTCGTGGAGGACCTGATACCGAGCTTCGGCGACGCGGCGGTCGCCGCGCAATACTACATGGAGGGCCGGCCGATCGATGCTCTCGTGCTGCCGTCGGCCACAGGCGGCAATGGGGAACTGACCTACCGCCTCGCGCCGGCCCCGCCGGCCGGGCTGACGTTCGACGGCGCCGCGCGCACGCTTGCCGGCACCCCGACCGCGGCGCTGGAGACGACGGCGTTCGCCTGGACGGCGACCGACCGGGACGGCGACCGGGCCGAACTCGCCTTCACCATCGAAGTGGCCGCCGCTGCCATGGCAACGCGGGAGCGGCTCGAAGAGGTGAACGCTGCGGTCCTGCCGGAGCTCGCGCGGGCGTTTGCGGCGAGCGCGGCGGAAGCGGTGGCGGACCGATTCGGCGCGACGGTGACCGGGATGGGGGAGGTGGAGACGGAAGCGCTCTCCTCGCTTGCCGGCCTCCTGAAGGCGAACGAAGGGGCGCTGCAAGACGGTGCGTTCTCCTGGCGCGAAGCGCTGGCGGGCGAGTCGTTCGCGCTGGGTCTCGCGGGCGGCGATGTCGCGGTCTGGGGCGCGGGGGACTGGCGTCGCCTGTCGCTCGACGGCCCGGTGGATTGGAGAGGCGACATGTTCGCCGCTCATCTCGGTACCGACGTCGCTCTCGGCTCCCGGTTCCGGGCCGGTGCGGCGGTGTCCCGGTCGGAAGGGTCGATCGACTATACCGACCGGCGCGGCGCGGCGCCGGTCGAGGGCGTCCACGAGCACCGGATGACCGGCGTCCACCCCTATGTCGGCGGGACGCTGTCGGACGGCTCGCGCCTGTGGGCGGTGGCGGGCTACGGTGCGGGCGAGATCGGGATCGACGACGGGGAGGCCGAGGCGCAGGCGGCGGGGCGTCAGTCGAGCGACGCGGCGCTGCTGACGGCGGCCGCCGGGGGCGGCACGCGGCTGGTGTCCGCCGGCGCGTTGTTGCTGGACCTGAAGGGCGAGGCGCAGGCGGCGCGTCTGAGGGTTGCGGACAATGGCGACCTGATCGCGGGGCTGAGTGTAAGGACGCACCGGCTGCGGCTGGCGCTGGAGGGTTCGCGCGCCTTCACGCTCTCCCCCGACACGAGTTTGACGCCGTCCCTGGAGTTCGGTGCGCGCTGGGACGGGGGCGACGGCGAGACCGGAGCGGGTGTGGAGGTCGGCGGCGGTCTCGGCTGGGCCGACCGGGGCTGGGGTCTGACAGCGGAGCTCGCGGGGCGGGTGCTGGCGGCGCACGGCGGCGGCGTCGAGGAATGGGGCGCGTCGGGTTTCGTCCGGCTCGACCCTGGCACGGGCGGACGCGGCCTGTCGCTGAACCTGGCGCCGTCCTGGGGCGAGACCGCGAGCGGCGTGGCGCGGCTCTGGGAGGACGGCATGGCCCGTCCCCGTGTGGCGGACGACAACGCGCCGGTCGGACGCATCGAGGCGGAGCTGGGCTGGGGCGTGGCAGCCCTCGGCAGCGCGGGCGTCCTCACCCCGTATGGCGGGGCGGCGCTGGCCGACGACGGCGACCGCCGCTACCGCCTGGGCGGTCGGTTGAGCCTCGGCCGGGCATCGCTGAGCCTCGAGAGCAACCGCTGGGAGCACGCCTCGGGCGCCCCCGAACACGGCGTCTTCCTGCGCGCCGCCCTGCGCTGGTGAACGTCCGGCGGCAGGAACGGTGTAACGAGCCACCTTCGCCACGAACCCGACCGAACCCCAACAATCCGTAGGGGCAACCCTTGTGGTCGCCCTCCTTGTGGTCGCCCACCCTTGTTCCCCGCCTGTTCGGGGGTTCGGGCGCCCACAAGGGGCGCCCCTACAGGCGGGCCGGTGCCGCTTGGCCTCGCGGCGGCCCGGATACGCCGCCGTCCCGCCGTCGCCAGCACGAACCCGACCGCCCCCCAACAATCCGTAGGGGCAACCCTTGTGGTCGCCCTCCTTGTGGTCGCCCACCCTTGTTCCCCGCCTGTTCGGGCGTTCGGGCGCCCACAAGGGGCGCCCCTACAGGCGGGCCGGTGCCGCTTGGCCTCGCGGCGGCCCGGATACGCCGCCGTCCCGCCGTCGCCAGCACGAACCCGACCGCCCCCAACAATTTTCAAGATGTTGCCGATTGGGCAGCTCTCGATCCTGAGCGGGGGCGAGGGCTGGGTGGACATGGCGCGGGGCGGCGATTACGTGATGGCGCTCGAGGGCAACCGGAAGGCGTTGCATGAGGATGTGACGGTGTATCTCGACGATCCGGCGCAGGCGGACGAACTTCAGTCGTATCAGGATGTTGACGCTTGTCATGGTCGCCTGGAGACGCGCCGCTCCAGCGTCGCGCACGATGTCGGGTGGCTACACGATCGCCACCGCTGGCTTGGTCTGGCGGCCATCGGCAAGGTCGTCGCAACGCGCGAGAGGGGGCGGCGAGACGACGACCGGGACGCGCTACTACCTGATGAGCGCGGCGCCGACGCCGGAGCGTTTCCACCGGGCGGTGTGCAGCCATTGGGCCATCGAGAACACACTGCATTGGGTTCTCGACATGACCATGAACGAGGACAGCCAGCGCAACCGCACCGGCCACGGCCCGGAGAACCTCGCGCCGATGCGCCGGCCGGCTCTGAATGTCGCCCGCCGCGAACCCGGCAAGAACGCCATGCGGGGCAAGCTCGAACGCGCTGGACGGGACGACAACTTCACGCTCGATCTCATCCGGACCGCCGTAAACCAGGCCTGAAAAACCAAAGCGATGGCCCCGACGCGCAACGGAGAAAGGACGCTCCGCCATGAGGAACCGGAAGACAGTCCGCGCCGGTATCGTCGGTTCGGGATTTGCGGCGAAACTGCACATCGACGCGATGGCGCGCGTGCACGGCGTGTTGGTCGAAACCGTCGGCGTGTATTCCCCGACCCGCGCCAACGCCGAGCGGTTCGCCGCTGCGCACGACATCCCGGTGGCGGACGATCTCGACACGCTGATCGCCGGGTCGGACGTGGTGCATGTCTGTGCGCCCCCCGCCGCCCACGAACCCGTCGCGGTGGCGGCGCTCGCGGCAGGCCGGCACGCGATCGTCGAAAAGCCGCTGACCGGCGCGTTCGACCCGAGCGACGCCGAAGCCATGCACGATGCGGCGCTCGCCAGCGTCGCGCGGATGCGCGCCGCCGAGGCCGCGAGCGCCGGGCGCATCCTCTATGCCGAGAACTGGGTCTATGCCCCGGCGATCCGCAAGGAGCGCGAGATCGTCGAGAAGACCGGTGCCCAGATACTGTGGATGCACGGCGAGGAAGCCCATTCGGGCTCGCACTCGCCCGCCTACGGCGTGTGGCGGCTGGCGGGCGGCGGCTCGTTGATCGGCAAGGCGTGTCACCCGCTCACGGCGGCTCTCTACCTCAAGCGGGTCGAGGGCCGGGCACGCGACGGAGTCCCCATCCGCCCGGCCGCGGTCAGCGCGCGCACCCACGAGATCACACGGCTCGCCGCCTATCGCGACTCCGGCCACTTGCGCACCGACTACGACGACGTCGAGGATTTCGCCGCGCTGCACGTCGTGTTCGCCGACGGCACGATCGCCGACATCTTCGCCTCCGAGATCGTCATGGGCGGCATTCACAATTGGCTCGAAGTCTGCGCCAACAACCATCGCACGGCCTGCAACATCAACCCGAACACCGCCATGCAGACCTACAATCCCGTCGATTCGGCTTTCGGCGACATCTACGTCGTCGAGAAGATCGGCACGAAGCAGGGCTGGGTGCCCACCGCGCCGGACGAGGACCACTTCACCGGATTCCCGCAGGAGATCGAGGCGTTCTATCGCACCGTCGCGTATGGCGACCCGGTGGAGAGCGATTCGGCGCTCGCCGCCGATTGCATCGCCACCATCTATGCCGGCTACCTGTCGGCGGCGCGGGCGGGCACCGAGGTGGCGGTCGCGGCGCTGTAGCGGTAGGATCGCCGGCAACACGGCGGAGGACGAGCGATGCGGCGGTTTCCCGACTATCGACCCGCGGGCGTCATCCCGGCGACCCTGATAGCGTTCCGCGACGACTACTCGATCGACGAAAGCGCCACGCGGGCGCATCTGCGCGACGTGGCGGCGACGCGCGGCATTTCGGCGATCACGGTCAATGGCCACGCGTCGGAAGTCCATGCCTGCGCGTTCAGCGAACAGCAGGCCGCGCTGGCGTTCTCGCTCGCGGAGATCGGCGACCGGATTCCATTGATCTCGGGCGTCTATGCAGACGGCAGCCACCAGGCGGCGCGGCTCGCCCGAATGGCCGAGGCCGAAGGCGCGTCGGCGCTGCTCGTTTTCCCGCCCCAGAGCATGGCGATGGGTGGACGGTTGCGCCCGGAAATGGCGCACGCGCACTTCCGGACCATCGCCGACGCCACCGACCTGCCTCTGATCGTATTCCAGTATCCGGCCGCCGGCGGCTTGGGCTATCCGTTCGCAACCCTGCTCTCGCTGTTCGACTCGATACCGACGATCGCCGCAATGAAGGACTGGTCGAACGATCCGGCCGCGCACGAACGCCATACCCGCGTCTTGCAGAGCCTGCCGCGACCGGTGACCCTGCTCACCACCCACTCGGCGTGGTTGATGGCCTCCCTGGTCATGGGCGCCGGGGGCGTGCTCTCGGGCGCCGGCAGCGTGATCGCGCCGTTGCAGGTCGCACTGTTCGAGGCGGTGGGCGCGAAGGACCTCGCGCGCGCCCAGGCGATCAACGACCGCATCTATCCGCTGGCGCGGGCGTTCTACGCCGAACCCTTCCTCGACATGCACAACCGCATGAAGGAATGCCTCGTATTGCTGGGCAAGCTCGACCGCGCGGTGGTCCGCCCGCCGCTGGTCAAGCTGCCGCCCGCGGAGATCGCCGGCCTGCGCGTCGCGCTGATCGATGCGGGACTGCTCCCCGGCGCGCCGGTCGCGCAAGCCGCCGAGTAGCGCCGCCGCGGCCTTCTCCTCGATACCCGGAGACGAACCGAATCGCCTGGCCCTTACGCCGCGACTTCCTCCGGCGTTCGGGTCACCAGCGACAGGGCGTGCAGGCCGTCGGCGAACTCCTCGGCCAGCAACGCGTTGACGCGGCGTTGCCGCTCGACCCGCGAGAGGCCCTTGAAGGCGCGTGAGACGATCGTAACCCGGAAATGACTGTCGCCGCCCGGCCGCGCGCCTGCGTGTCCTGCGTGCAGGTGGGACTCGTCGACGATTTCCAGATGCTCCGGTGCCAGGCCGGCTGAGATCTTGTCCCTGATGCGCGCGCCGATCATCGCGCCGATGCCGCCAGTTCGCGGCTGCGCCGGGTCGCGGCGCGCACGGCGGCCGTTATCAACGGCGCCAGGCCGTTCTCCGCCATCAACACGTCGAGCGCGGCGGCGGTGGTACCGCCCGGACTGGTGACGTTGCGCCGCAAGGTGGCCGCGGGTTCGTCCGAAAGCGCGGCGAGCGCGCCCGAACCCGTCACCGTCGCGCGCGCCAGGCGGTCGGCGAGCGCGGCGTCCAACCCCCCGGCGGCACCCGCCGCGGCGAGGCATTCGATCAGCAGGAACACATAGGCCGGTCCACTGCCGGAAACCGCAGTCACCGCATCCATCAGCGCCTCGTCGTCGATCCATGCGACCTCGCCGACCGCTGCGAGCAACCGCGAGCAGAGATCGGTCATGTCCGCGCCGACTCGTGCGTTCGGACAGGCCACGGTGATGCCACGCCCCACCGCCGCCGGCGTGTTCGGCATCGCGCGCACGATCGCCGCCTCCGGCCCCAGACCGGCGCTCAGCGCCTCCAGCGTCGTACCCGCCGCGATCGAGAGAAATACCGGCGGGCGAAACGATGCGGCCAGCGGCGCGTATGCGGGCAGCACCGCGCCGATCACCTGCGGTTTGACCGCGAACAGCACCAGCACCGGCGCCTCGGTCGCCGCTTCCGGTGCATCGACGACGCGAACGCCGCGGGTCGTGCGCAGCGCTTCGGCGGTCGCCGGCTCCGGTTCGACGACCGTCACCGCGGCCGCTTCCACCGCACCCTTGTCGAGCCAGCCGGCGAGCAGCGCGCCGCCCATCCGCCCGCCGCCGACCAGGAGTATGGTTTCGCTCATTCAGGCCTGCCCCTTCGGTTCGATCACGGCCGCCGCGATGGCGCCCTCGGCGTTCTCTCCGCCCCACAGCACATACTGAAACGCCGGATAGTAACGGTCGCATTCGACGCGCGCAGTGTCGATGACGTCTTCCAGCACGTCGAGCGCGATCGGCGCATCGCCGCCGAGCAGCGTGTGGCGGAAGGTCGGCCAACCCTCCCCGGACCAGAGTTCGAAATGGCCGATCCACAAGCGTTCGTTGATGCCGGCGAGCAGCGGGTAAATCGCGTCGCGTCGCGGCCGGGGCACCCTCATGTCGAGTGCGCAAGTGACAAGCAGCGAGCGGGACTCCGGCCGCCACGCGAACCAGAACTGCAAATCGCACCACTGGCCGGCCAACTGCGCCGCGATCTCGGTTTCGCTCCGGCGGTCGTGGGCCCATTCATGCGCGGTAACGAGTTGCTCCAGCAGGTCGATGGGGTCGCACGACAGGTCTTGCGCGACCGGTGGAGTTCGGGCCATCGCGGCGCCCCTTGGATCGATTCCCCGATGTGGACCATGGATATGGTGGTTACTGTCCATAGACCCACAATATCCTGTAGGGTGCCAGACGCTGCCGGGATGCGCAAGCGTCGTCGGAACGCCGCTATCCGGGTTCGGTGCGCGGCCCGTCGGGGTCGGGCGCCGCCGCCGTCCCGGCCTCTAGCGCTTCGATGCGCGCGCGCAGGGCCTCGTTTTCCTCGCGCGCCTTGACCGCCATCGCGCGGACTGCATCGAACTCGTCGCGTCGAACCACGTCCATCCGTTCAAGCACGGTCTCGAGCTGTTCGCGCATGCGGGCCTTGAACTCCTCGCCCAGCGCGCCCGCCGTGGACCACGCGCCGCCCGCCACGCGCGCCAGATCGTCGAACAGCCGGTCTTCCTTCTGCATCGCGCGTTCCTTGTTTCCGTCCTGACGGTCTTATAAACCCCCGCGATGGTCGCGGTCAGCCGTTATCCGTTGCCGGGCCCGCGGTATCGGTAGCGATGCCGGCCTGGGCGCTCGTCTTTCCGAATATCGACCCGGTGGCGGTCGAAATCGGGCCGCTGGCGATTCGCTGGTATGCGCTCGCCTATATCGCCGGCCTGGCGATCGGCTGGCGCTATCTGCGCGTTCTGGCGTCCCGCGGTGTCGCGCCCTTCGACCGCCGGCAGATCGACGACCTGCTGTTCTGGGTCACCATCGGCGTCATCGTCGGTGGGCGCATCGGCTCCACACTGTTTTACGACCTCGACGGCTTTCTCGCCGATCCGCCGCGACTCTTCCGTATCTGGGAGGGCGGCATGTCGTTTCACGGCGGCCTGCTCGGCGTCGTCGCCGCGCTATGGTGGTTCGCGCGCAAGGAGAAGGCGCCGGTCCTGTCGGTCGCCGACGTCGTGGCAGTGGCGGTACCGGTCGGGTTGTTCTTCGGGCGCATCGCGAATTTCGTCAACGGAGAGCTCTATGGCCGTGTCTCCGATCTTCCGTGGGCGATGTCGTTTCCCGCCGGCGGACCGGAACCCCGCCACCCCAGCCAGCTTTACGAGGCAGTGCTCGAGGGTCTTGTATTGTTTGCGGTGCTCGCATGGCTGGCCCATGCGCGGCGCGGTTTCGCGCGGCGCGGTCTGCTGGCCGGCGTGTTTCTCGCCGGTTATGCGGTGTTGCGCACGGGTGTCGAGTTCTTTCGCGAACCCGACGCGCATATCGGCTTCCTGGCCGGCGGTGTCACCATGGGCCAGTTGCTGTCGATCCCCATGTTGTTCGCCGGCGCATGGTTGATCCGCCGCGCAGCGCGCCCGCCGAACGCCGCGGTCTCTTCGTGAATGCGCTCCAGGCGCGGTTGCGGCGCGTCATCCGCCATTCGGGGCCGATTACGCTCGCGCACTACATGGCGCTGGCTCTCGGCGATCGGCGGCACGGCTATTACGCGGGCGCGGACGCGACCGACCCGCTCGGCCGCGCCGGCGATTTCGTCACCGCACCGGAGATCAGCCAGATGTTCGGCGAACTGATCGGCGCCTGGTGCGCCGACCTGTGGGACCGCCTCGGCAGACCGGACCCGGTGCGGCTGGTCGAACTCGGCCCCGGCCGCGGCACGCTGATGGCGGACCTGTTGCGCGCCGCTGCCGGAATACCGGCGTTCCGGCGGGCGATCGAACTCCATCTGGTCGAGATCAGTCCGGTATTGCGCCGCGCTCAGGAAGCAGCGGTCGGCGCCGCGCGCCCGCAGTGGCACGAGACGCTGGCCACCGTCCCGGACGGGCCGATGGTGCTGGTCGCGAACGAGCTGTTCGACGCTCTGCCGGTCCATCAATTCGTCGCCACTGCGGCGGGGTGGCGCGAACGAATGGTCGGTCTCGCCGACGATGGCCGCGGGTTGGAACTGCGTTGTGCGCCGGGGCCGACTCCGGCGCTGCACGCGCTGAATGCGCTCGGCCCCGTGCCGCGGCCGGGCGCGGTCGCCGAAGTGAGCCTCGCCGCGCTCGCCCTCGCCGGCGATATCGCGCGCCGCGTCGCCGCCGGTCCGGGCGTCGCCCTGATCGTCGACTACGCCGGCGATGGCGGCGGCAGCCTGCAAGGCGCGCGGGGCCATCGCCGGCATCCGCCGCTGGAGATGGCCGGAGAAGCGGACGTCTCCGCGCGCGTCGATTTCGCCGCCCTGGCCCGGGTGGCGCGGGAGAACGGCGCGGTCGTTTACGGGCCGGTAGGGCAGAGCGCCTTTCTCGAGGCGCTCGGCATCCGCCAGCGTGCGGCCCGCCTCGAGCGATCGAATCCCGCCGCCGCTGAAGCGATCGACGCGGCGGTGATGCGCCTCACGGCACCGGACCGCATGGGCGTGCTGTTTCAGGCGCTCGCGCTGGGGGCGCCGGGCGGTCCGCCGCCCGCCGGGTTCGCCGCATGAACCCGCCATGCCCGATCGAGGCGCGCGGCCTCGGCGGGGTGGACGGTGTGGCGCACGGATTCTTCACCCGCAGGGACGGAGTCTCGAGCGGTCTCTATGCCTCGCTCAACTGCGGACCCGGGTCCGCCGACGATGCCGGCGCCGTCGCCGCCAACCGCGCTGCCGCCGCGGCCGGCCTCGGACTCGGATCGGCGCCCTTGATCACCGGATATCAGGTTCACGGCGACGCGGTTCTGGTCATCGATGAGCCGCCCACCGGAGTGCCGCCGTGCGTCGATGGCCTTGTGACCGCGGCGCCCGGCATCGCTCTGGGCGTTCTCACGGCCGATTGCGCCCCGGTGCTGTTCGCCGACCCCGCCGCGCGCGTGGTTGCGGCGGCGCACGCAGGCTGGCGCGGCGCGCTTGCCGGCATCGTCGAGGCCACGGTCGCCGCGATGGCCGCCAACGGCGCCGCCCCGGAGCGCATCCGGGCGGCCATCGGCCCCTGCATCGCCCAGGCGTCATACGAGGTCGGCGGAGACTTGCGCGCGGCGGTCGTGGCGCGCGACCCGGCCGACGCCCGCTATTTCGTTACCGGCGCACGCAGCGGCCGCTGGCTGTTCGACCTTTCCGCCTACGTCGCCGGCCGGCTGCGGGCCACCGGGATCGCCGACGTCGAAGAGGTCGGGTTCGACAGCTACGCCGACGAGGCGCGTTTCTTCAGCTATCGTCGCGCCCGTCATCGCGGCGAATCCGACTATGGTCGCTGTCTGTCGGCGATCGCACTCGTCCGCTGAACCGTGCCCTATCTCACCTGGATGCTGATCGCGTTCGTGGTGATCCTGCTCGCCTCGTGCTTCCTGTCGTAACGCGGCTGTTCCTCGGCGCGGCGCTGTTGCTGGCGGCGTGCCAGGCGCGCCCGCTTGTGTTCGCGCCACCGCAGGGATCCGACGAAGACCCGGCGCGTTTGATCGACCTGTCGGAGTTCGCCATGTCGGACAAGCTCGGCGTTTTCGTCGCCGGTGTCGAAGGCGCACCGGAGGCGCTCGATTCGGCGCTGCGCCCGGCCCTTGTGGACCGTTTGCTCGCCCTCGATGTGGCCGCGAGCGCTCAGTCGGCCAACCGCGCGAGCTATCTCCTCGAAGCCCGGACGCGTCGGGGGAGCAACGGTGTGCGCATCCTCTCCTGGCGGCTGATCGACGCCGACGACGTGGTTGCCGGTCTCATGGACCAGGCGATCCCGGGCGATCGGGCGGCGTGGCGGCGTGGCGACCCGGCACTTGTGGCGGCCCTTGTCGCCGATGCGGGGCCGCGCCTCGCCGCGCTGATCGACGACAGGGCGCCGCATCCCGCGCCGGAAACGCCCTTCAGCGTCGGATCGATCGCCGTCGGGCCGATCGCAGGAGCGCCGGGCGACGGCGGCGCGGCGCTCGCGGACGCCACCCGCGCCGCGCTGCTCGCTGCCGGGTTCGAACTCGCGCCCGCCGGCGCGCCGACGCCGCGATTGACCGGCGAGGTCGCCCTGAACCGGCGCGGTGCGAGCGACCGCGTGACCGTCTCTTGGCGTCTGCTGGCGTTTGACGGGAGCGAGATCGGCACGATCGAGCAGAACGGCGCGGTCCCCGCCGGCAGCCTCGAGGGCCGGTGGGGCACCCTGGCCGACACGATTGCCGAGGGCGCCGTGGACGGCATCGTCCGGCTGCTCTCCGGGAACGGCGAATAGCCGGCGATTGGCGCACCCGACAGGATTCGAACCTGTGACCTCTGCCTTCGGAGGGCAGCGCTCTATCCGGCTGAGCTACGGGTGCACGGCCCGGAATGTAGCCGCCGATGCCTCGGCCGGCAAACCGCCGTCCTCGCCGGTCGTGTCTTAACTTGAAATTGGTACACGCTGCGGGACGACCGGACTCCAGCGCGCCGCTGTCCCGCTGTCATCGTCAGCACGAATCCACACGGACCGCGACAATTCCTGTAGGGGCAACCCTTGTGGTTGCCCTCCCTTGTCGCGCTCCTGTTCGGGGGGTCGAGCGCCCACAGGGGGGGCGCCTATAGGTGGATCCATGCCGCTTGGCGCATCCGCCCCTTCGCGGCGGCCTGGAGGCGCCGCTGTCCCGCCGTCGTCACCAGCACGAACCCGAACGAACCGCAATAATTCTCAAACTGAGACACCATCTCCTCGCCAAGCGTGGTTCGGTTCCAAAAAAAAATGGCCCGATCAGCATTGCGTAGATGTACCTCATGTCCCGCTGTTTCGTTCGCATATCCGTGACCCATTCAGCGGAGGAAATGCGGGCGAAATCGCGCTGGCGTTGGGAAAATCGCTATGCTAGCAAGGGATTGTCCAGCGTCGCGTCCCGTCCGCGGGGTAGATCCCTACAGGGTTCGGCGGCGCAGCGAAGGCTGTGCGATGGCTTCAGGGTTCACCATGGGTGCTGCGCGTTCGGCGGCCTGCGCGCTGACGGTGTGCGCGGCGCTGTTCGCGTCGGGATGCGCGACGCCGCCGGGCGAACACGGCGCCGCCACCCATGAAGCCGACCCCTGGGAGCCGCTCAACCGGCCCATATTCGAGATCAACCGGCAATTGGATAGATTCGTGCTTGAGCCGGCAGCCATCGTCTATACCGCCGCGGTTCCGATTCTGTGGCGCGATGCGCTGCACGGGATTCTGGTTAATATGCGCTTGCCGGTAAGCATCGCCAATGCGCTGTTGCAGGCTGACCGCGATCGTTTCGCACGGGCGTTCGGGCGCTTTGCGATCAATACCACGTTCGGCGTGGGCGGTATCATCGACGTTGCGGGTAATGCGGGTCTCGAACATGTCGATGAGGATTTCGGCCAGACTCTCGCCGTATGGGGCATGGAATCCGGACCCTATCTGATGCTGCCTCTCTTCGGCCCGGCGACCGTCCGCGACGGCGCCGGCCGTGTCGTCGACGTTCTCTTCGATCCGGTAAGCTATATGGTTGCCGGCTCCGCGGGCTCGCTCTCCGGTCCGCCCTTCATGGCGGTGAGCGCCGTTGACCGGCGCTCGCGCAGCCTCGAATCGTTCGCCGAAATCGAGCGCAACACGATCGATCTCTACGCCGCTGTCCGCAGCGCCTATCTGCAACGGCGACGGAAGCAGGTTTTCGACGGCGCCCCGCTCAGTGGAGAAGACCCGCTCCCCACCGCCTTGAAAGGCGAATATGATGGCCTGTTCCAGATCATGCTGGAAGACGATTTCGAATAGGCCGGAAACCACGCCATGCCTGTAGCGAACAACACCGTCACCCGACGCCGTTTTGCGCTTGGCGCGATGGCTCTGGCCGCGAGCGCGGTCGCGACCGGCCGCGTGCGCACGGCTGCCGCGTCGGAGGAGCAGGCACGCGCCCATGTCGTCTCGCTGATCGAGCAGGCGATGGCGATACTCGACGACTCGCGCAGCGACGACACACAGCGCGCAGCGGGCTTCCGCCGCCTGCTGCACAGCTATTTCGATCTGCCGATGATGACCCGCGTCGTCATCGGGCGTCATTGGCGTGCTGCGACCGGAGAGCAGAAGCAGGCGTTCGCCGGCGCGTTCGAGGAACATGTCGTCGGCATCTACGCCGCGCAGCTCGCCGCGTATGACGGCGAAACGGTGGTGATCCGCAACGTGGTGACCCGCACCGAGCGCGACGCCATCGTTTTCACCGAGATCCAGCGCCCTCCGGATCCGCCGATCAGCATCGACTGGCTCGTGCGCCATACGGAACAGGACTATCGCATCATCGACGTTGCCGCCGAGGGCGTGAGTATGGTCGCCACCAAGCGCGAGGAGTTCGCCGCTGTCATCGCCCGCCAGGGCCTCGACGGTCTGATCGTCAGCCTCCGGCGGCTCAACGCGGCCGACGCCGAAGAATCCTGATCCCGGGGATCCGTGCTACCGGCGCGCGCCGGTGGCGAGCCGGCCCCGCTCCATCACGTCGATGCGCCCGGCGACGGCGCGGGCGAAATCCAGGTTCTGCTCGACCAGAAGCACCGCCAGGCCCTCCGAGACCAGGTCTCGCAGCGTCCCGACCAGCGCTTCCACGACCGAGGGCTGCACCCCTTCGGTCGGTTCGTCGAGGAGGAGCAGCCGCGGTCGGGCGCACAGCGCGCGCGCCAACGCGACGATCTGTTGCTCACCGCCGCTCAACCCGCTGCCGGCGCGCTCCAGAAGAGCTCCTAGCGCTGGAAAGCGCTCCACCGACGCCGCGATCGCGGTTGCAATGTCGCCGCGCCGACCGAGAGCGCCGAGCGCCAGATTCTCGCGCACCGTCAGGTTCCCGAAGATCTCCCGCCCCTGTGGCGCCCAAGCCATGCCGGCGCGGCTGCGCGCGTGAGTCGGCAGCCCGCTCACATCGCGCCCGGCGAGTTGCAAACGTTCCGTGCGCGTCGGAAGGAGGCCCAGCAGCGCCTTCAGGAGGGTGGTTTTGCCTGCGCCGTTGTCGCCGACCACCGCGACGCAACTTCGTGCCGGCACGGTGAGACAGATGTCGTGGAGCACGGGAATGCCGCCGTAACCGGCGGACAGGCCGGCTACGTCGAGCATCGCCGCGCTCCTCCCGGCGCGCCGAGATAAATCCTGCGCACCGCAGGGTCGGCCATCACCTGCGCCCAGTCGCCTTCGGCCAGAGTCCGGCCCCGGTTCAGCACCGTGACCGGGCAGGCCAGGTCGGCGACGAACCGCAGGTCGTGTGCGACCACGATAACCGCCGCCCGCCCCGCAAGGCCGCGAACGACTGTGGCGACGCGCGCCGCTTCCCCCGCCGTGAGCCCGGCCGTGGGTTCGTCGAGCAACAACAGGCGCGGCCGCGCCGCCAGGACCGTGGCCAGTTCGACCATCTGGCGCTCGCCGTGCGAGAGGCGAGCCACCGGCCGGCGATCGTCTTGCGTGAGGCCGAGGTCGGCGATCAGGGCGCCATCGACGCCGCCGCGGCTCGCCAGACGGCAATGTTCGGCGGCGGTGAGCGATTCGAACAGGCTCGGCACCTGTGTCTTCAGACCGATGCCGGCGCCGGCGCGGGCATGGGTCGGCCATCCGGTCACGTCGCCGCCGGCGAAGCGGATGCGCCCCGAATCCGGGCGCATCTGACCACTCAGGCATTTCAGAAAGGTGCTCTTTCCGGCGCCGTTCGGGCCGATCAGACAGCGCAGCGCGCCCGCCTCGAGCGACAGGTCGAAGCTGTCGAGCGCGGTCACGCCGCCGAACCGCACGGTGAGATCGGTCACTTCCAGCAGTGCCGTCATCGTCGGGCTGCGGCGACGACCTCGCGGACCCACGGCCACAGTCCGCGCGGCATCGCCACCACCACCGCGATCAGGATGGCCCCCAGAACCGCGTGCGAATCGATTCGCGAGAGAGCGGGATGCAGTGCGCCGAGCGCGCCCGCCTGCATCGTCAGATACTGGATCGCAATCGCGCCGAGCACCGGACCGATCAGGGTGCCCGAACCGCCGGCGACCACCCACACCAGGGTCTGCGCGACATAGCTCAACCCGAACATTTCGGGGCTGACGAACGAGTTGCTGGCGAACAGCACCCCTGAACAACCGGCCATGCCGGCGCCGGCGGCGAAAATCAGCGTCCGCCGGCGGCGCACGTCGTAACCGAGCAGTTCGGCGCGCAAGGGGTTCTCGCGAATCGCCACCGCCGCACCGCCGAAGCGGGTGGCCAGCAGCCACGCGCTGGCCAGATAGCACATCACCAGCGCCGCCATCGCAACGCGGAACGCGGCTTCCGCACCCAGCGGCGCGCCCGGATCGAACGGCGCGTTCAACGGCGGCGTCGCCGGAATGCCGTTCGCGCCGCCGAGACGCGCCGCGCCGATCGCATAGTTGGGTCCGGCGGTGCTGTTGGCGAGCTTGAACAGAATCAACGTCACGGTCAGCGTGATGACCCCGACATAGATGTCGCCGAGGCGGCCGTAGAACATGAGGTAGCCGACGCCGAACGCGAAGAGTGTCGGCACGAGGACGGCGACCGGCGCCGCCAGCGTCGAATCGCCGAAATTGATCGCCGCGACCGCGTAGGCGTAGCCGCCAAGGCCGAAAAACGCAGTCTGGCCGAAGCACATGATACCCCCGAAGCCCCAGACAAGGCCCAGACTGAGGGCGAGGATCGCCAGCGCGACGAAGACCGTCGCGTTGATGATCGCATAGAGCGACAGCACGTGAGGCAGCACGACCGCCAGCGCGACGCCCAGCGCGACTGCCGCCGCGTGCCCGCGCGCGGCCGGAGTCATACGCCGGCCCGGAAGAACCGCCCGGTAATCCCGCGCGGCAGCAATCGCACCAGCACCACCGCCGCGGCGAACAGCGCGACCTCGCCGAGCACGGGAGTGGCGGCGAAGCCGACCCCGGTCCCCACCCCGCCGAGCAGCGTGGCCGAAGCCGCGGTGCCGGGAACGATCGCCGCGCCGCCGACCATGACCGTAACGAAAGCCTTGGCGACCCACGCCGCGCCGATCGTCGGCGCGACGCCGGAAACCGGTGTGAGCAGTGCCCCCGCGAGCCCGCTCAACGCCGCGCCGGCGGTGAACGTCGCCGCGTGGACCCGCGCCCGATCGATACCCAGCGCCGCCGCCATGTCGGGGTTTCGCATCACCGCGCGGGCGCGCAGGCCGGCGCGGGTGCGATAGAGAACCAGATGGATGCCGGTCATGATCGCGGCCGCGGCGCCGATCAGCATCAGGTCCCAGGCGCCGGCGCGGAACCCGCCGACCGCGAACGACCCGAGCGGCGCCGAAATGCCCCGCATCGTGTTGCCGAAAATCATCGCCGCGGCCCCGGTCAGCAGAAGACTGAGGCCCCACGTTGCCAGCAGCGTATCGACCAGGCGCCCATAGAAGCGCCGGATCAGCAGACGCTCGACGGCGAATCCGATGGCGCCCACCGCCACCGGCGCCACCACCAGCATGGCCACCCACAGATTCACGCCGCTCGCCTCGGCCAGAATCGCCGCGTAGCCGCCGAGCATCAGGAACTCGCCGTGGGCGAGATTGATGACCCGCATCATGCCGAAGATCACAGCCAGGCCGGCGCCGATCAGCATCAGTGTGGCGATGCCGGTCAGCAGTTGAAGAACGACGAATGCCGCGAAGTCCATCGCTGCAGCGCGGAAAAGGGCGGAGGCGCGCGCCCGCTCAGATGTCGAGGTCGATCTCGTACATCTTGGTGTCGTCGGGATTGCGCTTCAGGTCGCACACGGCAGCCGTGTCCGCCGGCGTCTGTCCCGGATGGCTCGCGAACACCTCGAAGGCGCCGTCCACGACCTCGCCCAGATAGACCGTCTGCACGACGTGATGGGTCGCGGGATCGATCGCGACCCGGCCGCTCGGGCCGTCGATCGCCAGATCGTCCTCCAGCGCCTCGATCACCGCCATGCGCTGAACGCTGCCGGCGCGGCGCACGGCCTCGGCCCACAGCAGAAAGCCTTCGTACGAGCGCACGGCGAGTTCGTTCACCGCCGGCGCTCGCTCGCCATAGGCCGCTTTCAGCCGGTCGAGAAACGCCCGGTTGGCGGCGTCCGGCAGTTCGGCGAAATAACCGTAACAGGCGACGATCCCCTCGCTTTCCTCCGGCGAGAGCACGTGGTGCTCGTTGCCGACACCGAAGGTGGTCGAGGCCATGGGGATGCGCGACTTCATACCCGCCGACGCCCATTGGCGGCAGAACGACATGTGTGCACCGCCGACCAGCACCGACACCACGGCGTCCGGCGCCGCGGCCTGGATATCGCCGATGGTCGGCCCGAAATTGGTGACCTCGACCGGAAAGAAATCGCTCGCCACGATCTCGCCGCCGCCCGCACGCGCGAATTTGGCCACCCAGCGCGCGGTGATCCGACCATAATTGTAGTCAGCGGCCACGATGTAGAGGCGTTTGCCCCAGCGCCGCATGATCTCGGGCACCAGCTTCGCGACCGTTTGTGCCGGGGTCGAGCCGGTGCACACGATGTTCCGGTCGCATACGCCGCCCTCATACTGGGTGTTGTAGAAGTAGAGCGTGCGGTATTGCCGCAACAGCGGCCGGATCGCCTCCCGGGAGGCGCTGGTGATACCGGCGTGCACCACCGCCGCGCCGTCGCGCGTCGCCGCCTGGATGGCGTATTGGCGATAGAGTTGCAGCTCCGACTGCGCATCGTAGAGCAATAGCTCGATCGGTCGCCCGAGCAGGCCGCCGGCGGCGTTGGTTTCATCGACCGCGAGCCTCATGCAATCGATCATCGGCTGGCCGTAAACGTCGAAGATGCCGGAACCGTCGAGAATGCCGGCAACGGTTATCGCGTCGTCGGCGCCCGCAACCGCCGGCGCTCCGACGTGCAACGCAGCGGCGCCGGCGGCCGACCGGGCCAGAAACTGTCTGCGGGTGATAGTCATGCTACCCTCCAGGGGCTTGCCGCGGTCGTCTCGGGTGCGCGCCCGGGCGGGATTCCCGGCTCGTCCCTTGCAACCCGAGCAGCGAAGCCACCGGGCCTCACGCGGCTACCGCTTCAAACCTCCCGACTGCCGTCAACGGTTGGCCGCCGCCGGAGTCTCATCGACCGTCGCGAAGGGCCTGTCGAGATCGGGACCCACCGCGTTCACGGCGGCGATGACGACGACCGCGATCAGCGCCGCGATGAGGCCGTATTCGATGACGGTCGCGCCGTCTTCGCCCTTCACGAAATGCTGCGCCCGCGAGCGTCTTCTCACCGATCGAACCCTTGCCGCTTCTTCAGGCACCGTCTCATTTGGACCTCTCCCGCGTCGCTGTCAACGAGAAGGCGCGGCGCAACGCGGCGCCCGCCGCGTCCACCGCCGCGCGGGCGTCGTCCAGCACGGCAGGCGCCTGGAAGAACGCATGGGCCATCTGCGGAAACGCACGGTGCTCGGCCGCCACTCCGGCCTCGCGCAGCGCCTCCGCATAGGCGATGCCCTCGCCGTAGAGCGGATCGACGCCGGCGCCGATCACCAGTGCGGGCGGCAGGCCGGTGTGACTGGCCGCGCGCAGCGGCGCGCAACGCCAGTCGGTCCGCTGCGCCGCATCCGGTACGTAGAGATTCCAGAAATACGCCATGCGCTCGCGGTTCAGCACCGGCGCGTCGCCGAGTGTCGCATAAGTGCCGCCGTCGATGTCGGAGTCGACGACTGGATAGATCAACAGTTGGAACGCCAGTGCGGGGCCGCCGGAGTCCCGCGCCATCAGCGCGCACACCGCGGCGAGGTTGCCTCCGGCGCTATCGCCCGCGACCGCGAGGCGGGCAGGGTCGCCGCCGAACTGCGCTGCGTTCTCCGCGATCCACCGTAACGCCGCGAAGCAGTCTTCCGCCGCTGCGGGGAACGGGTGTTCGGGGGCGCGGCGGTAGTCGATCGAGATGCTGAGGCACCGCGCCGCCGCCGTGATCGCGCGCACTCCCTTGTCGTGGCTGTCGATATCGCCGAGCACCCAGCCGCCGCCGTGAAAATACACCACCACCGGCAGGGGTTCGGCCGAGTTCACGGCATAGAGGCGCGCTGTGAGCGCCCCCGCCGGGCCGGGTATCGTCAGCGACTCGACCCGGTCCACCGGCACAGGGTCGCCGTAATAGCGCTGTGCGCGTTCGACGGTAATCCGCCGCGCTTCTTCTACCGGCACCGTGATCTGGTCGGGATAGCCGGCTTGGGCGATGCGCGCCAGCATGGCCCTGAGTTGTGGATGCAACCGGTCGAGCACTGCCTCCTCCTCGGTCGAGAGAGTCCGAACCGGACTGGCGATCAGCCTTCGACCCGGATCATATACTCGATCATGCGACCGAAGGTTTCCGAATTTGGCGCGAATCGGATGGAGCCGGGCGATGAAGGCGTCGCGCGACGCTTTGTGCCGATGACGGCCGGGTCAGCCGGGGAATGCCGGACCGAGGGCATGGCCGGGACATGGCGCGCAGAACCGGGATCGAGAGCTTCTGGACCATGATCGAGCGGGGTTGTCAGGGTGTCTTCCATCGCTTCTCACGGGAGCGCCTCGACCGCCATGTCGGGGAATTCGCGATGCGCTGCGTCCGCAATGCCTGATCTACCTCACGGATAGCTATGTGAACGACTTCCTCCCTGAGCAGGACTACCCGATCCCGCGGATCGTGACTACGGGCGGCCGTGAGGGAACATGCCTATGGGTGAGACAACCCATAGGTAACCCCGGCAGACGGTCCCCTGTGAGCTTGCCTTTACGGGGCCGCCCCTGAGACCGGGGGAATGGCGGGACACGTGCAGCGCGACGCAACGTCCCCTGTGAGCTTGCCTTTACGGGGCCACCCCTGACCTGGGAAAGGAGGAGGAGTAGGAATAGCTGGAGAAGTAAGAGTAAGGCCAATCGATTGGCCCGACTTTCTGGATATCCACCGTATTCCATACACTAGTCATCGAGTATGTAATCCGCCTTCAAAGCCCGGCGAGGCGAGCGGCGGCGGCGTCGAACTTCCGCAACAGGGCGCCGGCTTCGGCGCGCCGGGCGCGCTGCTCTTCGACCACCGTTTCAGGGGCGCGGGAGAGAAACTTCGGATTCGACAGCTTACCGTCGAGGCGGGCGATCTCGCGGCGCAGCGCATCGCGCTCGCGCTCCAGGCGCGCTTTCTCGGCGGCGACGTCGATCAGGTTCGCTATCGCCAGAAACGCGCTCGCGCCATCGACGACGATCTCGACCGCGCCGGCAGGCGCTCGGTCGCCGGTCGAAGCCTCGACCCGCGCCAGGGTTTCGATCGCCTTTCGGTGACGGTCGAAGCGGCCGTCCGCGCCGACGAGCGTCAGCGCCGCCGTGGCGGCGGGCTGCACGTTCATTTCGGCGCGCGCCGAACGCACCTCGCCGATCAGACGGATCAGCCAGTCCACCTCGTCGCGCGCCGCCTCGTCGCGCAGCGCTTCGCCCGGATCCGGCCAGGCGCCGGTCATGAGCAGGCTGTCGCCGCCGAGCCGGTCATGCAGTTCCTCGGTCACGAAAGGCATGATGGGATGCAGCGTCGCCAGCGTGCGACCGAGGATCCAACCGGCGACGGCGCGGGTGTCGTCTTTCGCCGCGCCGTTGGCGCCGTGCAACACGGGCTTGACGAGTTCCAGATACCAGTCGCAGAAGGTGCGCCACACGAAACGGTACAGGCGTTCTGCCGCCTCGTTGAATCGGCAGGCCTCGATGGACCCGGCAGCCGCCCGCGCTGCATCGACGAACTCGGTGACGATCCAGCGGTCGACCGTCGACCGCGCCGGCGGCGGCGCGGCGCCCTTCGGAAGCTGGCAGCCGTTGATCTCGCAGAAGCGGGCGGCGTTCCACAACTTGGTGACGAAGTTCCGATAGCCCACCACACGCCGTTCCGACAGTTTGATGTCGCGTCCCTGCGCCGCCATCGCGACCAGCGTGAAGCGCAGCGCGTCGGCGCCGTGGGCGTCCATGAGCGCCAGCGGATCGATCACGTTGCCTTGCGATTTCGACATTTTCCGGCCGCGCGCGTCGCGTACCAGCGCGTGGATATACACCTCGCGAAACGGAACCGCGCCGGTGAAATGCAGGCCGAGCATGATCATGCGCGCGACCCAGAAGAAGATGATGTCGAACCCGGTAACCAGCGTGCTCGTTGGATACCAGGTTCGCAGTTCCGCCGTATCGCTGGGCCAACCCAGTGTCGAGAAGGGCCACAGGCCCGATGAGAACCAGGTGTCGAGGACGTCTTCGTCCTGAACCAGCGCCCGCGCCTCTCCGTAGCGCTCGGCCGCCAGAGCCGCGGCCTCCGTTTCGTCCATGGCGACGAAGATGGCGCCGTCCGGCCCATACCACGCCGGGATGCGATGGCCCCACCACAATTGCCGCGAGATACACCAGGGCTGGATGTTGCGCATCCACTCGAAATAGGTGTTCTCCCAGTTCTCGGGCACGAAGCGAATTCGCCCGTCTTCGACAGCGGCGATCGCCGGCCCCGCCAAGGCTTTCGCATCGACATACCACTGGTCGGTCAGCCACGGCTCGATAACCGAGTCGGAGCGGTCGCCGTGCGGCACGGCATGAACGTGATCCTCGACACGCGCGAGCGATCCCGCAGCGTCGAGGTCGGCGACGACGCGGGCGCGGGCTTCGAAGCGGTCGAGGCCGCGATACGCTTCCGGCGCCGCTTCGTTGAGCCGCCCGTGCCGGTCCAGCACGTTGATCATGTCGAGACCGTGGCGGCGGCCGACCTCGAAATCGTTGAAGTCGTGCGCCGGCGTGATCTTCACCGCGCCGGAGCCTTTTTCGGGATCGGTATGACCGTCGGCGACGATCGGGATGCGCCGTCCCACCAATGGCAGGATTGCATGGCGGCCGATCAGGCTCTTGTAACGCTCGTCGTCGGGATGCACGGCGACGGCGGTGTCGCCGAGCATCGTTTCAGGCCGGGTCGTGGCCACGGTGACATGCCCGCCGCCCTCGAGCGGATAGCGGATGTGCCACAGATGGCCTTCGACCTCCCTTTGCACCACTTCGAGGTCGCTGATCGCGGTGAGCAACCGGCAGTCCCAATTGACCAGCCTCTTGTCGCGATAGATCAACCCGTCGCGGTAAAGGCGGACGAAGGCGGTGCGCACGGCGCGGCTCAGGCCGTCGTCGAGGGTGAAGCGCTCGCGCCGCCAGTCCGGCGAGGCGCCGAGGCGGTGTAGCTGGCGGTTGATCGCGCCGCCCGACTCGGCCTTCCATTGCCAGACCCGTTCGACGAAGGCGTCGCGGCCCAACGCGCGCCGGCTCTCTCCCGCCTCGTTCAACCGGCGTTCGACCACCATTTGCGTCGCGATCCCGGCGTGATCCATGCCGGGTTGCCACAGGGCGCTGCGCCCGGCCATGCGCCAGTAACGGGTCAGCACGTCTTGCAGGGTCATGTTGAGCGCGTGCCCGATGTGCAGGCTGCCGGTCACGTTCGGCGGCGGCATGACGACGCAGAAAGGCGTTCCCGGACGCTCCGGGTCGGCGGCGAACGCGCCGGCATCCTGCCAGCGCTCGAAAATCGCGGCTTCGACCTCGGCCGGCCGATAGGTCTTCGCGAGCATGGTCAGCCCCCGGATGCCCGAGCCGTCGGCCCGGTTTCGACGAGAGAGCGCCATTCGCGGAGGAACTTTCTCATGTCTCCGTTCCGGATAAACGATTCGTTGTATGGATGTTCGGCGACCACCGGGTCGCCGACGCATTCCGCCAGCCTTTGCGCGAATTTACCTAGCAACACCACCGTCGCCCCCTGCTTCGAGGCATCCCTCAATACGGCTTCGATCAAAGGCAGCCACTGGTTTATCTGCCTGCGTTTGCCTTGTCCGGTGTGGAGACTGAGACCCGCGTTGAGCCACAGCCACCCGCGTTCCTGCCCGCGGAAGAACAATTCGGAAAGATCCTCGATAAGGCCGCTCTTGTCCATGCGCCGAATGGCGTCGCGGCCGGTGGCGTGCTCGTCGAGTCGCCCGATCGCGGCGAACCAGGCCTTGAGCCAATTGCGCAACGACGTCGCCTTGTTGACTTCGGTGCCGAGCTCGCCGGAGTCACGAAAGAGTTTACCGACCTTCGCATCGTAGAACGACAGACCGCAGGCGCTTTCCTTCCGCGGGTAGGGAGATTCGCCCAGCCATACCACTCTGACGCGCGACCGCGGAACGGAAAAAGCCGCGAGACATTTGTCGACTCCGGGAATCCAGTTCGGCGCCGCTTCCAGGTGGCGGAGAAAATCGCCGTCCATCTCGTTCAGGCTGCGTTGCAGGAAGCACCGCCAGCTCTGGTGAACCACGCTCAGCAGCCGTTCTCTGAAACGGTGGCCTTCCGGCATGGGTCGTCTCCGGCGAACGGCGCCGGCGCGGAGAGGGGCGAGTCAGCGCCGAAGCCGTTCCGCCAGGCGACGTACTTCGGCTTCCACGATGGTTCTGACCATGTCGGGCAGGTTGGCGTCCAGCCATTCACGCAGCATCGGCTTGATCAAATCGGCGGTGAACTGCTCGACGGTGCGTCCGCCCGCCGCTCCAGGTTCTGGCGGCAGCGCGGCGACCGCTCCCAGTCCGGTCAGCGCATTGACGGAGGCTGCTTCGGCTTCCTCCGATACCAGCTTGTCCAGGGCCGGTTCGGATACCAGTCCGTCCAGCGCCGGCGGAATCTCGGTCCGGTCCGGTAGTTCGGGTTCCAAGGGCGGTTCGGCATACGCGGCGTCCGGAGCATCGTCCGCCGATGGCCCGTTGACTGACGCCAGGACGTCGGGCGGGGGAGGCGGAGGTTCCGGCAGGCCGTCGATGTCGGGGGCGGCGGGTGGCGCGACCGCGGAAACGACCCCCGCCGGGTCGGGGGTGAGCCCTTCTCCCGCCTCGCCGCCGTCCGAAATGATCTTGCGGATCGACGACAGGATCTCCTCCATCGAGGCGTCCTGCTCGCCATCCCGGTCGGTTACGGCCATGGTTTCGTTTCCGCTGTCCGTGACCATCTAGTAGCCGAACCCGAACCACTTGCCGCGCACGGCGTCGAAATGCGCGGTGGGATCGTAGAGTTCGACCGGCAGCCCCAGTTCGCGCGCCGTCATGCGGCCCATTACGGCCAGCAGCCGGAAGGTGGCCATCGCCGCGTCGGCGTCGGCACGCACCAGATTCACTCGCGCCGCGAACAGTTCCTGTTCGGCGTCGAGCACGTCGAGCACGGTGCGCGCGCCCACGGCGGCTTCCTGTGCCACGCCTTCGAGTGCGATGCCGTTGGCTTCGACCGATGCCCGGAACGCGCTAACCCGCGCCCGCGCGGTCTGAAGCCGCTCCCAGCTCTGGGCCACCGATTCGCGCACCCCGCGGCGCGCCGAGTCGAGTTCGCGCCGGCGCTGTACCGCCACTTCGCGCAGTTCGCGGACCCGGACATATTCGGCGCCGGACTGATAGAGCGGGACCGATAGGTTGGCGACGATTTCCGCGGAATCGGATCGCGAGGTGAACGAGTTCGGTTGCCAACTCCGTCCCGCCGTCACGTCCAGCGTCACCCGCGGCAGCAGGCGCGCCCCGGCGGCGCTGATGTCGAACAGCGCCGCACGTTCGAGCCGCGCGGCGCGCGCCACTGCCGGGTTGCGCTCAAGGCCGAGTTCAAACGCCGCCGGCGCCGTCTCGGGCACCGAGAACATCGTCATCGCCGGAAAATCGAGCAGACCGGGAGCGACGCCCATCAGGTTCTCGTAAGTCGCGCGCGAAACTTCGAGATTGCCTCTGGCCTCGATACGCGCGGCGCGGGCGTCCGCAACCCGTGCCTCGGCTTGCGAAACGTCGGTCCGGGTAACTTCGCCGACCTGGAAGCGGTCGCGTGTCGCCTGCAACTGCCGCTCCAGCACCTGCTCGTTGCTGACGTTGAGGTCGACGACCGATTGGTCGCGGACGACGGTGACGTAAACCGATGCAGCGTCGGCGAGCACCCTCTGTTCGACCTCGATAAGGCCGGCCCGACCCGCGAGGACGCGCTGTTCCGCCGCGCGAGTCATCGACGAGGTGGCGCCGCCGCGCCATAGCGGCTGTGAGACGCTGACCCCGGTCGATGCGATCTCGTTGCTTTGCCAACCGGACCCGAACGTGCTTTTCTGGCCCAGGCGGCGCCGACCGGCGCTCGAACGTAATTCCACTGTGGGCCGCCAGCCCGAACGGGCGTTCGGGACGCCTTCGTCGATAGCTCGCAGCGCTGCACGTTCCGACAACAGGCGCGGATTGGTGGCGTAGGCTTGCGCCAGCGCCTCTTCGAGCGTCTGCGCCGATGCCTCGCCGGCGATCGCCGCCGCAACCGCCGCGATGGCCAAACCGTTCCGCATCCGCATGTTCCCGCCTCTTCGGTCGCCCGACCCGGCTCTCATAGCAGAAGCGTCCGGTTCCTAATAGACCGCCATCGCCCCATCGACCGTCCGCGCCCAGCTATCGATACCGCCGTCGAGGTTGACCGCCCGATCGACCCCACTGGCGCGCAGAAAGACGGTGGCGTGGGCGCTTCGCGCGCCGTGGTGGCAGACCACGACGACCGGGGCGTCGCGCGGCACTTCGTCGAGCCGAGCGGGCAATTCCGCGAGCGGGATATGCAGCGCCTCGTCGAAACCGCAGATCTCGAGTTCCCACGCTTCGCGCACATCGAGCAGGCGGCACGCCGCATGGGTGCGCCAATGCGCGAGCGCCGCCGCGTCGATGGCGAACGGCAGAGCCCGGGTTGCGCCCTCAGAAGACAAACCCGGCGCGCCTTTCGAACCCCGGGAGGGGCGCCGCCACGGCCTCGAACAGCGTGCGCCGTGACACCGCGCCATGCGTCTTCAGCCAGCGCACGGCCGTGCCCGCCGCGCCGGGGCGACGCAGCACCGCGACCAGCCGTCCGCCCTCGGCAAGCTGCTCCGACAAGCCGTCGGGCACCGCACCGATCGCGCCGCTGAAAAGGATCGCGTCGTAGGGAGCCTGTTCGGGATAGCCGTCTTCCAGCGCACGGTTGACCACCACGGCGTTGTCGATCCCCAGCGCGACCAGCCGGTCGTTCGCTTCTGCGGCGAGCGTCGCGTCGGGTTCGATACCGATGGCGGCGCCGGCCACGAGTCCGAGGACTGCCGTGGAGTAACCGGCGGCGCAGCCGATATCGAGCACGGTGTCGCCTTCGTTGACCGGGGTTTCGGCGACCAGCCGCGCGAATACCGCCGGCGCCATCAGATGCCGTCCGCCGGCGATCTCGATATCGTCATCGACATACGCCACCGAGCGCCGCGCCTCGGGCACGAAGTGTTCGCGCGGAACCCGCGCCATGGCGTCGAGCAATCGCGGGTCGGCGACCTTGTTCGGCCTGATCTGGCAGGCGACCATGCGCGCGCGCATGGCATCGTAGTCCGACATTGCCGCCGCCCGGAGCCTCCCGTCTCGAACGCGGCTACGATATAGGCTCTCGCCGCCGGGCCGGCAACGCCGTTTCGTCCGGTCGGTCGCAGCGCCTCCTCTCGCAGACGCCTGAACGAGAACAGGGCATTGACTCCCCAAGGGCGTCGAAATTATCGTGCTCGCGCGCAGCCGGCCGAGCCCGTCGTCATCAGCCGGCGTCGTTACGAGCCCCGATGCGCGCGCAATCACGGAGCCACGCTCGATGAAAGTCCTCGTCGCGGTCAAGCGCGTCATCGACTACAACGTCAAAATCAGGGTCAAGAGCGACAGGACCGGCGTCGAGACCGCCAACGTCAAGATGTCGATGAACCCGTTCGACGAAATCGCGGTCGAGGAAGCGATCAGACTGAAGGAAGCCGGCGCCGCCAGCGAGATCGTCGCCGTGTCGATGGGCCCGGAGCAATGCCGGGAAACTCTGCGCACGGCGTTCGCCATGGGGGCCGACCGGGGAATTCTGGTCCGCCACGACGGGGTGCTGGAGCCGCTCGCGGTCGCCAAGCTGCTCAAGGCGATCGTCGAGGCCGAGGCGCCCGACCTCGTGATCCTCGGCAAGCAGGCAATCGACGACGACTCCAACCAGACCGGCCAGATGCTGGCGGCGATGCTCGGTTGGCCCCAGGGCGCCTTCGCCTCGAAACTCGTCCCCGCCGACGGAGTCGCCGAGGTGACCCGCGAAGTCGATGGCGGCCTCGAAACCGTGGCCTTGACCCTGCCGGCGGTCGTGACCACCGATCTGCGGCTCAACGAACCGCGCTACGCCTCGTTGCCCAACATCATGCGAGCGAAGAAGAAACCGATCGACGTGAAGACCCCGGACGATTACGGCGTCGATCCGGCGCCGCGACTCGAAACCCTGAAGGTGGACGAACCGCCGAAGCGTCAGGCCGGTGTCAAGGTGGAAAGCGTCGAGGAACTGGTGGTGAAACTGCGCGAAGAGGCGGGAGCCATCTGATGGCGGTGCTGGTCATCGGCGAGCACGACAACGCCGAACTCAAGCCGGCGACGCTGAACTCCGTGGCGGCCGCCGCCGCGCTCGACGGCGATATCGATCTGCTGATCGCGGGCGCGGATTGCGGCGAGGTTGCCCGGACCGCGGCGACGGTCGCAGGGGTCCGCCGCGTGCGCGTTGCCGACGACCCGGCGCTCGAACATCAGTTGGCGGAGGCGATGGCGCCGCTCGTCGCCCGGTTCGCGGGTGAATACAGCCATGTGCTCGCGCCGTCCGACACGTTCGGCAAGAACCTCGTGCCGCGCGCGGCCGCACTGCTCGACGTGCAGCAGGTTTCCGACATCACGGCCATCCTGTCGAACGATACCTTCGAACGGCCGATCTACGCCGGCAACGCTGTCGCGACCGTGCGTTCGGCAGACGTCCCGAAGCTGATCACGGTGCGCGGCACGGCGTTCAAGGCGGCAGGCTTCGGCGGCTCGGCGGCGATCGAGGCCGTCGCCGGGGTCGCGACGGTCGACTCCGGGTCGCGGTTCGTCGGGCGGGCGCTCTCGCGCTCCGAACGGCCCGAACTGACCTCGGCGCGTGTGATCGTTTCGGGCGGCCGCGGTATGGGCTCGGGCGAGAACTTCAAGATCCTCGAAGCCCTCGCCGACAAACTCGGCGCGGCGGTCGGCGCTTCGCGCGCCGCCGTCGATGCCGGCTACGTGCCCAACGACTATCAGGTCGGCCAGACGGGAAAAATCGTCGCGCCCGAACTCTATATCGCGGTCGGTATCTCCGGCGCCATCCAGCACCTCGCCGGCATGAAGGATTCCAAGGTTATCGTCGCCGTCAACAAGGACGAGGAGGCGCCCATCTTTCAGATCGCCGACTATGGCCTCGTCGGCGACCTGTTCAAGTTGGTGCCGGAACTGACCGCCGCGATCCCGGAAAAGGGTTGAAGCTGATGATCGACAGGATCGCAGTAATCGGCGCGGGCCAGATGGGTTCCGGCATCGCCCATGTCTGCGCCCTCGCCGGCCGCAGGGTCGCCCTCATCGATGTCGGGCCGGACGCGCTGGACAGGGCGATGCGCAACATCGAGCGCAATCTCGGCCGGCAGGTTGCGCGGGGCACCGTCGATGCACTCGACAAGGCCGAGGCGCTGGCCCATATCGAAACCGGGACTGCCCTCGCCGCGGCAGCCGACGCCGATATCGTGATCGAAGCCGCGACCGAGAAGGAAGAGGTCAAGAAACAGATATTTCACGAACTTTGTCCGGTGCTGCAACGCGCCGAGACGCTGATCGCAACCAACACGTCGTCGATCTCGATCACGCGGCTCGCGACATCGACCGACCGGCCCGAACGCTTCATCGGCATGCACTTCATGAATCCGGCGCCGGTGATGCAACTTGTCGAACTCATTCGCGGCATCGCAACGAGCCGCGAGACCTATGAAACGGTCCGCGAATTCACCGCCCAGCTCGGCAAGACCCCCGTCAGCGCGGAGGATTTCCCGGCCTTCATCGTCAACCGGATCCTGCTGCCGATGATCAATGAGGCGATCTACACCCTCTATGAGGGCGTCGGTTCGGTGGAGGCGATCGACGTGGCGATGAAACTCGGCGCCAACCACCCGATGGGGCCGCTCGCGCTTGCCGATTTCATCGGTCTCGACGTCTGCCTCGCGGTCATGCAGGTCCTGCACGACGGGTTGGCCGACACGAAATACCGCCCCTGCCCGCTGCTGGTGAAATATGTCGAGGCCGGCTGGATCGGCCGCAAGGTCGGTCGCGGCTTCTACGACTATACCGGCGACAAGCCTGTGCCGACCCGGTAGGCGCGCTCAATTCACCTGTTTCTCGTGGCCCTCCCACCAGGGCTTGCGGAGCTCGGTTTTGAGGATTTTACCGGCCCCCGACAGCGGCATCGGCGCGGTGCGAAATTCGACGCTGCGTGGGCACTTGAACCCGGCGATCCGGTCGCGGCAATGGCGCATGATCGCGTCGCCATCGACAGCCTCGCCGTCCCTGAGGCGAACGACCGCGTGCACGCGCTCGCCCCATTTCACGTCCGGAACGCCGATCACCGCGCATTCGGCGACCGCCGGATGTTCGTGCACCGCGTTCTCGACCTCCGCGGAATAGACGTTCTCGCCGCCGGAAATGATCATGTCCTTCATCCGGTCCACGACATAGACGAAACCGTCGTCATTCATCGTACCGCCGTCGCCGGTGCGCATCCAGCCGCCGCGCAGGGCCCGCGCCGTGAGCTCCGGCTGGCGCCAGTATCCCATCATGACGTTGGCGCCGCGGACCACGATCTCGCCCATTTCGCCGCGCGGGACCTCATTGTCCTCCGCATCGACCACGCGCACTTCCACACCCGGAACCGCATGGCCCACCGACCGGAACAGATGGGCGTTCTTCCCCTCGAAGACGTGATATTCCGGTCCGCAGGCCGTCACCAGCGGCGCGCATTCCGTTTGACCGTAGGCGTGGCTGAACGAACAGTCGGGCAGCACCGCCATCGCCTTGAGAATCACCGCTTCCGGCATCGGCGAGGCGCCATAGGTGACGTGGCGCAGGCTGGAAAGGTCGTGTTTGCCGATGTCGGGGTGATTCACCAGCATGTTGCACATCGTCGGCACCAGCAATTGATCGGTGATGCGATGCCGTTGGGTTGCCTCCATGACGAGCACCGGATCGAACGCCGGAATGAAGTAGTGACTCGCGGCGATCTGGGTGATGCCGAATACCGCGGCGCAATCTGCGATGTGGAACATCGGCGCGGCGTGCAGCCACCGCGCGTTGGTGTCGATTCGCAACGCTGGCAGAGTATTGAAAGCGTTGAACACCAGGTTGCGATGGCTCAGCATGACCCCCTTGGAGCGTCCGGTCGTGCCGCCGGTGTAGAAGATGCCGGCAAGATCCTCGTAACCGCGTTCGGCGTCTGCGGCAGGTTCGTTCGCCGCGATCAGCGCGTCGTGCGAAACCATCCCTTCGGGAGGCTCCCCGGTCCCCATCCACACCAGTTGCGTCACGGACGGGATCGCGCCGTCGTCTTTCAACTTGCGGGCGAGTGGGGCGAAAGCATCGTCGCAGAACAGCACGCGCGCTTCGCTGTCGCTCACCCAATACGCGACCTCCGGCGGCGCGAGGCGCGTATTGACCGGAACGAACACCCCGCCCGCCCACGCCGTGCCGTAGATACATTCGTAGTAGCGGTCGCCGTTCAACGCCAGGACCGCGGTGCGCGCGCCGTCGGCGATTCCAAACCCGCGCAGCGCGCCGGCCAGCCGGGCGATTCGCTCCGCGCATTCGCGCCACGTCCGCGTGCGCGCGCCGTCGCAGGTGGCGACTCCGCCGCCGCGCACCTGGGCGGCGCGTTTGACCGCCTGGGTCAGATACATGCCAACCTCCCTTCGCACTCCGCGCCCTGTTGTGTCATATCCCGACGGTCCGGGCCACAAGCGACGACGGGAGGAAAGCATGGACACGGGAACGTTTCGCGGTTTCACGGTGACCCTCGGGGCGCGGGGCGTTGCCTGGATCGCGTTCGACGCGCCGGAGCGCCTGAACGGCATGGCGTCGGCGATGAAGCGCGACCTGATCGAGATCCTGACCCAGATCCAGATGGACGATGCCGTGCGCGTGGCGGTGTTCATCGGCGAGGGGCGCGCATTCTCCGCCGGCGACGACCTCAAGGGCTACCGGACCGCCTACGCCGACGACAAGGGGCTGGTGCCGCCCCTGCCTGCGGGCCACGACAGCGCCATCGGGACCTATGACGGGTTGCGCACCGTCTCGCAGTCGGTCAACCGCGCGATCCGCGACCTCGACAAACTGACCATCGCGGCGATCAACGGGATCGCGATCCAGACCGGTTTCTCGCTGGCCCTGGTGTGCGACTTCCGAATCGCCGCCGCCTCGGCGCGTCTCGGCAGCGCCACGTTGCGCTTCGCGCTCATGCCCGACGAGGGCGGGCACTATCTGCTGGTACAGCATCTCGGACTGGCGCGGACGATGGATTTTCTCATGCGCAAGCGCATCGTCACCGCCCGCGAAGCGCTCGATCTCGGCCTGGTGCACGAGGTGGTGGAAGACGGCGAATTGCGCGATGCGGCTGCGGCGTTGGCCGCGGAACTCGCGGAAGGACCGCAGACCGCCATGCGCCTTCTCAAGCGCGCGATCTATCTCGCCGCGGAAACCGGCTTCGCCCAGTCGCTCGACGACATCGCCGCGCGAACGGCGGTGGTCGATCATCACCCCGACGCGGCCGAAGGAATCGCTGCGTTCAAGGAGAAACGTCGACCGCGCTTCAACGCCGGTTAGCCGTCGCGCCCGCATTCCAGGGGCCGCTCGATTCCGTGTGCCCGGCAGAATCCGGTTTCATGGCGCTGCCGACGTCGTGGCGTGAATTGCCGCAACGCTTGACCGTTCGCGACCGGCCATGGAAAATCACGGTTTCGCGCACGTTCGGCGTTCCGGTTCCGAAAGCGTCGCTGTCGGTCTCGTTCGCCCGGAAGCGCGGATCCGCTTGAAAGCGAAGGGAGGGCGCAGATATGACGATGCGAATCCACGCAACACTGTCTGGGGCTGTCGCCGGGTTGGCCGGCGCTGCCTTGGTCGCGGCCGCCGCCTGGGCCGCCGACGTGACGCACGAGCGTCTCGTCAATAGCGAGGCGGAGCCGGAAAACTGGCTCAATCATCACGGCAACTACGAGTCGCACCGGTTCTCGAGCCTCGATCAGATCAACCGCGACAACGTGGCCGACCTCAAGGTCGCGTTCACCTGGGCGATGGGCGACACCCAGGGCGGCGGCACGGACCTGATCGTCTGGCCGTTCTCCGGTCTCGAGGGAACGCCGATCGCCGAAGACGGCTTCCTCTATCTCACCACCGGCTGGGGCGTGGTGACCAAGCTCGACGTGCGCAGCGGCGGGCCGCGGATGGTGTGGAAATACGATCCCAAAGCCGACCGCGACTACGCGCCGACCGTGACTTGCTGCGGCATCAACAACCGTGGCGCGGTTTTCTACGGCGACATGGTGATCTCCGGCGTCATCGACGGCCGTTTGATCGCGCTCGACAAGGACACCGGCAGTCTCGTCTGGGAGGCGCAGGTCTCCGATCCGGGCAACGCCGAGGTGATTACCGGCGCGCCGCTGATCGTCAGGGACACGGTGGTGACCGGCATGGCGGGCGCCGAGTTCGGCGTGCGCGGCTACCTGGAGGCGCGCGACGCGCGGACCGGAGAGTTCGTCTGGCGCACCTACATGATTCCGGGCGAGGGCGAGCCGGGCAACGAGACCTGGAAGGACGACTACGGCGCCTGGAAGACCGGCGGCGCCACCACCTGGGTCACCGGCGCCTACGATCCCGACCTCAACCTGATCATCTGGGGCACCGCGAATCCGGGGCCGGACTGGGACAACGCCTATCGTCCCGGCGACAATCTGTGGACTGACAGCAGCGTCGCGCTCGATGCCGACACGGGCGAGTTCAAGTGGGGCTTCCAGCACACGCCGAACGACCCCTACGACTTCGACTCGATCGCCGAACACACGCTCGTGGACGGCATGATCAACGGCCAGTTCGTGAAGGCGGTGCTGCACGCCAACCGCAACGGCTTTGCCTACGCGCTCGATCGCACCAACGGCAAGTTCATCTGGGGCACGCAGTTCGTGAAACGGCTGAACTGGACCGACGGTCTGGACGAGAACGGCCGGCCGGTCTCCTATAACCCCGACGTCGACGTGCAGACCTACAATCCGGGCACGGCGGCGGCGCGCGGCAACGCGACCGAGGGCCGGGGTGAAATCGAGGGCTTCGTCTGCCCCGCCCACACGGGCGGCAAGAACTGGCCCCCGACCGCCTACAACCCGCACACCAACTACTACTACATCCCGGTCATCGAGAGCTGCAACAAGGCGTTCGCCGAAGTGACGGTGCCCGGCATGCACAAGCCGCGCGACCTGTTCCTGGGCGGCGCCCCGTTCTTCGATTTCTCGGGCGAGCACGGCCGCATCACCGGCAGTGTGACGGCGATCAACGTCGCCACCGGCATGGTGGTCCAGAAATACGAAACCACCTTCCCGCTGCTCGGCGGTATGCTGACCACCGCCGGCGGTCTGGTGTTCACCGGCCTCGCCGAGGGCGAGGTCGTGGCGCTCGACGCGGTGACCCTCGAAGAACTGTGGCGTTTCGAAACCGGTTCGGCGATCAACGCCCCGCCGATGACCTTCTCGGTCGGCGGCAAGCAATACATCGCCATCGAGGTGGGCCTGGGCGGCGCATGGCCGCAGTGGTTCACCGACTCGACACCGGAACTCAAGACAGCGGTGCCGAGCAACGTCCTCTACGTTTTCTCGCTGTAGGCGGGCGTAACGCGGCGGCTTCGCCGCCGTCGATTCGACAGGAGCGGGCTTCGCGGCCCGCTCCTTCCCTTTCTCCCGCATTTCCGATCCGCAACCGCCGGAGCACGGTCATGACGACACGCGACCCCGCCTGCGGCCCCCGCCGTTTCCTGTGCGCCGCTGCCTCGACGATGATCGTCGCGTTCGCGAGTGCGCCGACGAACGCACAGAATGCGGAATCCGACGTGCCGCGGCGCGACCCCGCCATCACGTTCGCGGACTCCTGCGCGAGTTGCCATAAGGCGGACGGTCGCGGCGGCCCCGGCTACGGCGGTTACGCGGCCAACCTGCGGACGACGGCGCTGAGCGCCGGCGAGATCGTGGAAGTCGTCACCGAGGGGCGCCAGGACCGCGGGATGCCCCTCTTCAGGGCGGTGCTGGAGCCAGGCGAAATTGCCGATCTGGCGACGTTCATTCTGGTCGAATTGCGTGACGAACCGGAGAACGGCGACGACGAGTAACCCCGCCCGGTCTCACTCCGCGGGCGCTCCGCGTGCCCGGCCGAGCTCGTCGGGACTCATTTTCTTTTCCAGGCGGCCGCGCCAGGGCTCCAGATAGTCGTCGCCTGCCTCCATCGCCGCGGTCAGCCAGCGCCAGGCCTGCGGGTAGTCGCGGTGCGTGCCTTCGCCCATCTGGACGTAAACCATCTTGAGCAGCATCCGGCCGCCGCGAAAGCCGGCGTCGCGCGATCGGCGCGCCCAGTCGAAGGCTTCCGTCAGGTCGCCGGTTTCGCGTCCCGCCAGGTAGGCCTCGCGGCCGATCATGTACATCGCCAGCGGGTCGCCGTTCTCCGCCTTGCAGAGATTGCCCGCAGGACCGGCCGGGCAGGCGGCCTGTGCAAGCGCGGCAAAAGCTGCGAGCGCGAGACCGAACGCCGGAACTCCGAACCACAATGCCTTCATCGCTCTTTCCCGTCCCCGATATATTCCGAACCTGCACGACTATTACGCCCGGCACGGCGGCGCGGTCAAACTGCCGCCTTCTCTCGACGGCGCCGAGGAGCAGATGGGCCTCGACGCCGCGAGCGTCCGGCGTCCCGCCCGCTGCGTTCGAACCTGTGAACGGGCGTTCGGCACGATCGCTCCGCGTTCATGCCCCGGCGGCACGCTGCCGCGAACCCAGCAGTCGGTCGAAGTAGTCGATCGTCTTCTCGAGCCCCGTCTCCATTGGCGTGGTGGGTATCCAGCCAAGGACCTTCCCGGCCTTCGCGATATCGGGCTGCCGCCGCCGCGGATCGTCTTTCGGCAGCTTCGTGTGAACGATTCTCGATCTCGATCCGGTCAGGCGAACGACCATGTCGGCGAGCTCCCGGATGGTGATCTCCTCGGGGTTACCGAGGTTGATCGGCCCTGTGACGTCGTCAGGGGTGTTCATCAGCCTCACCAGGCCGTCGATGAGGTCGTCGACATAGCAGAACGATCGGGTTTGCTCGCCGTCGCCGTGAATAGTAATAGGCTCGTCTCAGAGCGCTTGAGTAATGAAGGCCGATACCACGCGGCCGTCGTCAACGAGCATGCGCGGTCCATAGGTGTTGAAGATCCGTGCAACCTTGATCGAAGCGCCGTGCTGTCGTCGGTAATCGAAGAACAGTGTTTCGGCACAGCGCTTACCCTCGTCATAGCAGGAGCGCGGTCCGATCGGATTGACATTGCCCCAATAATCCTCGGTTCGCGGATGAGCGTCGGGGTCGCCATATACTTCGCTGGTCGAAGCTTGGAGAATAGGCGCCCGCACCCGTTTCGCGAGCCCCAGCATGTTGATCGCCCCTTGGACGCTGACCTTGACCGTCTGCACCGGATCGAACTGGTAGCTTTTCGGCGAAGCGGGACAGGCGAGATTATAGATCTGATCGACTTCGATATAGAGAGGAAATATAATGTCGTGTCGGATGGCCTCGAAATTCGGGGCCGACATTGTGGCCGTAATGTTGGCTCGACGTCCGGAAAAATAATTGTCGACGCAAATAACCTCGTTATTTTGCGCGAGCAGCCGGTCGCAAAGATGGGAGCCGAGAAACCCGGCCCCGCCGGTCACCAATACACTGTTTCGATTTTTCATCGTCGCGTCCCGTCGCCATCATACCTTGGTCGCCATCATGATCGAACCGCTCGATCGACGGCTCGTAGCCGCGCATTCTCTTGGATGCACAGGTTTCAAAGCCCGCGCGCGCGGGCTTCGTCGCGCGAAGTGCGCCTGCGCGATGGGACTCCGAATGCGATCGCCGCGGCCGCCATATCCGCAACGTCAACGGCAAGCTCGCTTCCGACGGTCGAATTTCATGGATAGGCAGGAATCGGTTCGGCGGGAAACGGGGTGGCCGGGGCGTCCGCCATGATGGGAGACCCGGCCGGCAACTCCCGGCTCAGGCGGTCGAGCTTGTCCCGGTTGCGCGCGAACGCGGCCAGTTCGGAGCCGCCGAGTGGCTCGCCCGCCGGCAGGTCGATGGCGTTGGGGTTTACCTGCCTGCCATTGTAGATCACCTCGTAGTGGAGATGCGGCCCTGTGCTCCGGCCGCTCGAACCCACATAGCCGATGATTTCACCCTGCCTCACCCGTTTGCCTTGATGGAGCCCGTCGGCGTAGGCGCTCAGATGCGCATACGCCGTTTTGTACAGACCGTTGTGGCGGATGCGCACGTAGCGCCCATAATTTCCGAAACGCGACGCCCTTTCGACGATCCCGTCGCCTGCCGCGTAGATCGGTGTGCCCGTCGGCGCCCCGAAATCCAGGCCCTTGTGCATCCTGGTGTAGCCGAGGATCGGGTGGCGGCGCGCACCGAACCCCGACGTCAGCCGCGCACCGTCGATGGGCGTTCGCATGAGCGCCTTGCGCGTGCTCTGCCCGTCCCTGTCGAAGTAGTCCACTCGGCCACCGGGAAGCCGATGTCGGTACAAGGTCAACGGCACGCCTGACAGGATCAGTGACGTATAGAGGACGTCTCCCGTTTCCAATCGGTTGCCGTCTTCGTCGAAGAAAGTTTCGAAGATCGCTGAGAAACGGTCGCCCGTCCGCACCTCGCGCTGGAGATCGACGCCGAAGCCGAGTATCCTGTTCAGGCTCATTATGACTTTCGCCGGCATGCCCGCGCTCTCGGCCGCCGCATACAGGCTCGAGTCGATCACCGCTTCGACGCGAACATGCGCGCGATAGCGCTCCTTCTCGACCAGGCCGGCGACGAGCGCTCCGTCCTCGAGACGGACGATCTCCAATCGCGTGGACGGATTTACGTCGAGGCGAACTCTGCCGATCCCCGACGTCGGGTCGGACGTCGCCGCAGCGCGTTCATATTCCACGACCGTTCCGGCGCGCAGGTCTCGCAAATCGTATAACTCACCCACAGCCTCGAAGGCGTCATGTGCGTCCCGATAGGCGAAACTTGCATCGACCAGAAGCTCGATGAACGTCCCGCGGTTCGGAAGCGCGGCCCGGTCAGGACCGTCGCCGGCAAGAGCGGCGCGGGGAGCGCCGTCGATCCGGGCTGCCAGCGATGTCGGGGGAGCGTGGTGTGGAACGGGTCCGGCCGCTGCCACCGTTCGTTCGATCTCGGCAGCGTCGATCCTTCTCGCCTGGTAGCGCCCGTCAGGACCATGCGCGACAGCGAAACCGCCGCCACGATTCGCCTCCAGCACGAGAGCTTGCAATCGCGGCTCGTCCCCCGCCGAATCGATTTCGACCATGAGCCTGCGGCCCGGACGAATGCGCTTGAGATCGTAGATACCCCCAAGGCTGTGCGCCACGGCATCGATGGCCGTTGCGGACGCTCCGGCGCGTCTCAACAACACCGAAAGCGTGTCGCCGCGAGCGAACACGAACTCGCGCACGTCCGGCGGGGCGACCGGCGCGTCGGGATTCCCGGCTTCGACCGGCGGTCGCGCGGTGGCCTGCGAAGCGGCCGCTGCGGCTTCGGAGACACGTTCTGGGGAACGCTCCGACACCGCCCGACCTGCGACCGCAGCCTCGTCGACCGGCCGGGCGTCTCCGGCTGGCGATTCGACATGCCATTGCCCGTCGGCGCCCCGTCCGATCACGTGTCTCTCTCCCGCCCGCGTCGTGAGAACGACGCTGCTCAGGCTCCGGCGTATCGCCCCTGCGTCGTGCGTGCGCTCGAAAATTGCCGTGACCTTCTGGCCGACGGGAAGGCGCCGTAGATCCACAAACTGACCGAGCAGTCTCGTCGCTGCATGGATGTCCCCGGGCGCCGCGCCGGCGTCGGTCAGCAACTCGCCGATATTCTCCCCCCGGCCCAGCGACAGGTCGCGACTCATGAGACCCGGTGCGGCTCCTTCGGACAGGACGAGGATGATCGATTCGAGCATGGCGACCGCCTCGGCGCGAGCGGTGCGGCGTGCGTGAAAGCGGTCGTCGAAATTCCGGTAGGCGACGGCGGCCGAACCGCCGTCCAGGGCGAGGATCAGCCCGATAAGGCGGTTGCCGATTTCAGGCCGCGGCAACGGCGCCAGATAGAGCGTCAGTGCCTGGCCGATCTGGAGCCGGCGCAAATTTACGACGTTTCCAAGAGCCCGCGAGACCATTGCGGTTTCCGCTCGGGAGAGTCCGTTGTCCAGCAGTAGCAAGTGGAGCGTCTGATTCTCGGCGAAGGTCACTTCGCGCTTGATCGCGTTTTCGGTCGAGAAATCGAGTCGCGACTGGCCCGCCGGCGCGCCCTCGCCGACGCGTTCCTCGAGATTGCCCGCCGCTGCCGTCGCGAGAAGATACAGGCACAATCCCGCGACACCCCCTACGCAATTTCGCCGCATGCGCTGACCTCGTGCTCCAGGCATTGACACCAGGCACCCGGCGAAAGCTTCCCGTTCGGCCCCGCCTCGCCGAAGATGCGCACCGTGCGCATGGAAAAACGGTTTGTCAACAAGGCTTTCCCGGATCATCGCCGCCAGGCGGCGAAGTTTCATCCGTAATTCGCTCCCGGGCCGCGAAGGCGGCGTAGTCCGCTGGTGTATCGACGTCGAACGAAAGGTTCGAGTGATCGACCGTCACCGCACGCCAGCCGCAACGCGCGGCCTCCGCGGCATGGGCGGCGGCGCTGTCCACCCCGAAGCGAAAACGAAAGTCCCCGGCCGCCGGTAGCACCAGCGCATTGGTACCCCGGCGCGCCCGGTCGCGCGCGATGACCAGCACTTCCGGTGCCGTGCGGGCGACAAGGAGACGGTCGATATCTTGGGGGGTGAGAAACGGCAGATCGCTTGCCAGTATGACCAGCGTTTCCGCGCCGCCGCAGCGGGCGGCCCGCCGCGCCTGGTCGAGTGCCTCATTGAGTCCGCTGCCGGTCTGCGCCAGCGCTCCTGCCCCGCACGCGCGGGCGCACACGCGCGCGTCCGCGCCGTCGCTGATCACCACGATGTCGGCGGGCTCGACGCAGCGTGTCGCGGTCGCCAGCGTCTGCCGGAGGAACCGGCGGTTCAGCGTCCGTCTCCGGCTATCGTCGAGCACGGCCGCTAAACGCGATTTGCCGCGCGCCAGCGTCTTGACCGGAACGATCAAGCGCAGGCTCATGACCCGGCGATGTCGCGGGCGAGGCGCAAGGCGGTTTCGGCGACCCGAACGCTCGCGTCGACGTCGCGCATGATGGTGTCGGTCGCCGCTGTCGCCGTGCCGGGGAGGCGCAGACCTGCGTCGGCGTGGTCGATGACGAAGCCGTCGAGCAGAGCGCCATAGTAGCCGGCCACTCCTTCCGCAGTCGCAGCGTGGCCCAGGCTGCGCATCACCGCGGCGGCCGGCCCCTTGACCGCCTTGCCGGCGACGATCGGCGACACCGCGACTACCGGCGCGGGGTGTTGGTGCAGCGCCTCGCGGACACCGGGGATCGACAGGATCGGCTGGATGCTGAGCGGTGGGTTCGACGGGCAGATGACGATCGCATCCAGCGCCGACGAAGCCAGCGCCGCGGCGAAAGCAGGGCTCGGCCGGGCGTCCGCGGCACCGTCGAAAACAAGCGCCGCCACGGTCGGACGAGCGCGCAGCCGCACGAAATAGTCCTGAAAAGCCAGCCGCCCCTCTTCGCGCGTATCGACCAGCGTGCGCACCGGGTCGTCGCTCATGGGGGCGACAGGGTGCGCGATTCCGAAGCGCCGCGCGAGGGCCGTCGTGACAGCGCTGAGTGTCTTCCCGGCGTCCAGGCGGCGCGTGCGTTCCAGGTGCGTGGCGATATCCTTGTCGCCGAGTCGAAACCAGGTCTCTCCGTCCAGCGCTTCGAGCGCTGCCATCACGTTCCACGACTCGCTCGCGAGGCCCCAGCCGGTCACCGGATCCTCACGCCCGGCAAGCGTATAGGTGACGGTGTCGATATCGGGCGAGATACACAGGCCGAGATGGCGAAAATCGTCACCGGTATTGACCACGATCAGGAGGTCGTCGGGCGGCAGGACCCGCGCCAGCCCGCGCGCGAGCCGTGCGCCGCCGACCCCTCCCGCCAGGGTCAGAATCATGCGGGCGGTCTATCGAAACAGGTCATGCTCGGCGGGGCGCAGCAATTCGTCGGCGCTGCCGTTGCGGCGGGCGTAGGGAACGCCGCGGGCGAGCACGACCGGGCGGCCCTCGTCGGCTTCGCCCATCGCCAGCGACGCGGCGGCGGCGATCTCGTCGGCGAGCGCCGTTTCGCTGACCCTCAGCGGCCGGCCGTGTAGATCGGGCCGAGCGCGCAGATCGACGACGCCCGGCACGCCGGCGACGCCGATCGCCAGTCCGACCGTTCCCATGCGCCACGGACGACCGACGCTGTCGCTGACGACCACCCCGACGTCGACGCCCCAGTGTCTCCGCAGGCCGGCGCGCAGCCGGGCGGCCGACGCATCCGGATCTTGAGGCCACAGCAATACGTCCTCGCCGGGAACGTTCGAGGCGTCGATCCCGGCATTGGCGAGAATCGCGCCCGAACGGTGAACGACGACAAGCACGCCGGCCTTGTATCGGAGCACCGAACGCGATTCGGACAGGATGAGTTCGACGAGGCGCGGGTCTTTCTCGACCTTCGCCGCCAGGTCGGCGGCGCGCGCGCCGGGAGTCACGTCGGAAAGCGAAACCGTGCGCCCTTCGGATTTCGAGACTGCCTTCTGTGCGGCGACGATCACGTCACGATCCATCGGAGACACGCCGGAATCGGCGACCGCGTTCGCAACCACGGAAGCCAGATCGTCGCCCGCCGCGATCATCGGTATGCCGGCCAGCCCGATCAGCGTGATCCTGGCGGGGTGCGCCGCAGGGCGCGCCGCCGGTTCAGCCATCGCCGACCCCGGTGATGCGAATCCCGGCGCCGGGCGTCTTGTGCCGTCGGTTGATGGCGATCAATACCGAGGTCAGGCCCTCGGCGACGACGGAGTTGACGATCGGTCCGGCGTGCCACGCGCGCAAGCCGATCGACGCCGCCAGCCCGATCACCGTTTCGCGCGCGGCGATGTCGTCGCCGCAGACCAGAACGTCGCAGTCAACCGCGCGGTCGAGCGCTGCGAGATGATGTGCCGAGACGTTCTGAAAAGCCGAGACCACGCGTACCCCTTCGCCCAGTTCGGCTTGCAACGCCGCCACCGCCGAGCCGCCCTCGGGGAGCTGCACGCGCGCGACCCTCGGCGGCCTCAACGGCACGGTGGCATCGACCAGAATCTTGCCGGCGAGCGTGTCCGCCACCGCCAGCGCGGTGTCGCGCTGCGCGGCGTAGGGCACGGTGAGCACGACCAGTTCCGCACCCGCCGCGGCCTCGCGGTTCCCTGCGCCGGCGATCGCGTCGCGGCCCAGCGTGCGGTTCAGTTCGCCGGCGGCGGCAGCGGCGCGCGCAGCGTCGCGCGAGCCGATCGTCACCTCGTGGCCGGCGTCAGCGAAGCGCAGCGCAAGTCCGCGGCCTTCGGCGCCGGTGCCCCCGAGAACGGCGAGACGCATGGTCGCCGCGTTACGCCACCCGCCGAGCGCCGCGGCGCTCTGGCGGCGTTTGAACGACAGGCGCCAGCACCGCGGCCCGGTAAGAGCGCGCGTGCTGGTCCTCAACCGGCGCGCCATACAGGGTAGTGCGCTGGCGTGGTTCGCGGCCCGCTTCTGTGATCGCCCGATCCATGCGTTCGGGCGGCATTTCCTGGCCGTGTTCGGTGCCGGCGGCGCGCGAGATACTCTCGTTCATCAAAGTTCCGCCCAGATCGTTGGCGCCGGCATCGAGACACGCCGCAAGGCCCCGCGGTCCCATCTTGACCCACGACGCCTGGATGTTGACCACATGCGGATGCAACGCGAGCCGCGAAACCGCGTGCATCAGCACGGCTTCGCGGAAGGTGGGGCCTCGGCGCGCGCGCCCCTGGAGATAGATCGGTGCCGTCATGTGAACGAACGGCAGCGGCACGAACTCGGTGAAGCCGCCCGTTTCCGCCTGCAGGGTGCGCAGACGCGACAGATGCCGCGCCCACGACACCGGTGCTTCCATGTGGCCGAACATGATGGTTGCGGTGGTGCGCAAGCCGAGACGATGCGCGTGCTGCATCACCGACAGCCAGCCGTCGGTATCGATCTTGTCGGGGCAAAGCACGGCGCGCACCTCGTCGTCGAGTATCTCCGCGGCGGTGCCTGGCAGGGTTCCGAGGCCCGCATCGCGCAAGAGGGCCAGAAACTCCGGTATGGTGCGCCCGGAGGTGTGGGCGCCCTGCGCGATCTCCAGCGGCGAGAAGGCATGGACATGCATGTCCGGCAACGCCGTTTTCACCGCGCGCACCAGCGCGACATAGGTATCGCCGGTGTAGTCGGGGTGAATTCCGCCCTGCATACAGACCTCGGTCGCACCGCGCTGCCACGCTTCGCGAGCGCGGCGCACCACCTCCCCGATCGCCAGGTCGTAGGGTTCGCCGCGCAGGCCGTCCGACAGCCTGCCCTTCGAGAAGGCGCAGAAGCGGCACTTGAAGTAGCAGATGTTGGTGTAGTTGATATTGCGGTTGACGACATAGGTCACGGTATCGCCGACGACCGCCCGCCGCAGTTCGTCGGCAGCGGCGCAGACCGCGTGGTAGTCCGGCCCGCGCGCCGCGAACAGGCGCGCGATTTCGGCTTCTCCGTAATCGCCCGGCCGCGCGCACAGCCGCGCGACCGCCGGGTCGATGCGTGCGACGGCGGGGCGCTTCGGTATGTCGGTCGCGGCCGGCGTGTCGGGCCTGCCCGGCGACCAATCGTCGACGCGCGCGAACCCCTCCGAATCGGCGCCCCGGACCACTCGCCGCTCCAGCGATGGATCGATCCAGCGGTCGGAAGCCCGGACGTAGCGTGGATACACGGCGAGGCGTTCGACCAGCCGAAATCCCGCCCGCTCCGTCCGTTCCGCCAGATCGGCCAGATGCGGCCAAGGCGCTTCGGGATTGACGTGGTCGGGGGTGACCGGCGAGACACCGCCCCAGTCGTCCAGTCCGGCGCCGAGCAAGCGGTCGTATGCGCCGGCGCTGAGGTTTGGCGGCGCCTGGACGCTGGCATCCGCGCCGAACGCGACGCGGGCGGCGGCGATAGTCCAGATCAAATCGGCGAGGTCGGGTTCGGGCGCGCCCGCCATCTGCGTATCCGGCTTGGCACGGAAGTTCTGGACGATGATCTCCTGCAAGTGACCGTGTTCGCGATGCAGGCGGCGCAGCGCCAGGATTGTGTCGATGCGTTCGGCACGGGTCTCGCCGATGCCGATCAACAGGCCGGAAGTGAACGGGACTTGCGCCGCACCCGCCGCGGCGATGGTCGCGAGTCGAACCGCGGGCCGCTTGTCGGGCGAGCCGAAGTGCGGCCCGCCCCGTTCGCACAGGCGTTCGGACGCGCTTTCGAGCATCAGCCCCTGGCTCACCGAGACCTTGCGCAAGACGGCGATATCGCCGGTGCTCATCACGCCGGGATTGACGTGCGGGAGCAACGAGGTTTCGGCAAGCACGAGGGCGCACATCTCGGCGAGATAGGAGAGGGTGGATTCGTGCCCGAGTGCATCCAGCGCGCGCCGCGCCGCCGCGTAGCGTGCCTCCGGCCGGTCGCCGAGCGTGAACAGCGCTTCCCGGCATCCCGCACGCTCGCCGGCGCGGGCGATCGCCAGCACCTCGTCGGCGCTCAGATAGGCCGCCCGGCCGACCCCGGGGGTTTCCGCGAACGTGCAGTAATGACACACGTCGCGGCACAATTTGGTGAGCGGAATAAAGACCTTGCGCGAATACGACACAACGTTGCCGTGGCCCTCGTCGCGCAGGCGCGCGGCGGCGCGGACGAGTGCCGCATGATCCGCCGCGAGCAACAGGCAGCGGGTCCGCAGGTCGGGCCAGTCCGCGACTTCGCCGGGCGCCTCGCGCAGAACCGCAAGGTCACTCATCGCACCGCACTCCCTTCGGGGCATCTTCGGCGCGCGGATATTCCCGAACCCGCCGCAGCGGGTCAACCCGTCGCTTCCGCGCCGTCCGCTATCCGATCCCGTCGGGGGCCAACCCTTGGCGGACGAAAAGCCGCCGGGTAGGTTGCTGCGGAGGGACCGGCGAGGGTTCGCTTTTTCCGCTACCGCGGACGGAAACCCGCCGATTTTATCCACGATCTCCGAGGACACAGCGATGGCGTTCGGGTTGAGCGATGAACGGACCGCGTTCCGCGACGCCGCGCGCCGGTTCGCTGCCGCCGAAATGGCGCCTCATGCGGCCGCGTGGGACGAAGACTGTGTGTTCCCGGTCGAAACGCTGCGCCGGGCCGCGGCGCTCGGCTTCGCCGGAATCTATTGCGACGCCGCGCATGGCGGCTCCGGCCTCGGCCGACTCGACGCGACCGTGATCTTCGAGGAACTCGCCGCCGCCTGCCCTTCGACCGCGGCCTATATCTCGATCCACAACATGGCGGCGTGGATGGTCGACGCCTTTGGCGACGACGCGCAACGGGCACGCTGGTTGCCCGACCTCGCGGCGATGAACCGGTTTGCCGCCTATTGCCTGACCGAACCGGGGGCTGGCTCCGATGCCGCGAGCCTGACGACGCGCGCCCGGCGCGACGGCGATTCCTACGTGCTGAACGGCAGCAAGGCCTTCATCTCGGGTGGCGGTCGCGCCGATCTTTATGTCTGTATGGTGCGCACCGGCGGCATGGTGCGCACCGGCGGCGACGGACCTCGAGGCATCAGTTGTCTGGCGGTCGAACGCGATTCGCCCGGCCTGTCGTTCGGTCGCCAGGAACGCAAACTGGGCTGGCATTCCCAGCCCACCGCGGCGGTGATCTTCGAGGATTGCCGGGTGCCGGCGCGCAATCGCATCGGTCCCGAAGGCGCGGGCTTCCGCATCGCCATGAAAGGGCTCGACGGCGGTCGCCTGAACATCGCCGCGTGCTCGATCGGCGGTGCGCGTGCGGCGCTGGAAGCTGCGCGCGGCCACGTGCTCGCGCGCCGGCAGTTCGGCCGCGGACTCGCCGATTTCCAGGCGCTGCGGTTCAAACTCGCCGACATGGCGACCGAACTGGCCGCGGCACGGGCGCTGCTTCGCGAGGCGGCGGCGAAGCTCGACGCCGGCGCTCCCGACGCGACCGCATTCTGCGCCATGGCCAAGCGTTTCGCCACCGACGCCGGCTTCCGGGTCTGCAACGAGGCGTTGCAACTGCACGGCGGCTACGGTTATCTGCGCGACTATCCGGTCGAACGGATCCTGCGCGACCTGCGGGTGCATCAGATCCTCGAGGGCACCAACGAGATCATGCGCGTGATCGTCGCCCGGCACCTGCTTGAAGGGGATCTCGCGCCATGACACGGGGCACGCCCGAAGTGCGGTTCGATGTCGCACGCGGTGTCGGCCGCGTCACGCTCGACCGCCCCCGCGCTCTCAACGCGCTGACGCTGGGTATGGTGCGCGCGATGGATGCGCAGTTGCGCATTTGGGCCGACGATCCCGACGTTCGCGAAGTGCTGATTCAGGGCGCGGGGTCGCGCGCCTTCTGCGCCGGCGGCGATATTCGCACGCTCTACGATCAGGGCAAGACCCGCGACGACGGGGCAGACTATCCGGCGCATTTCTTCCGTGAGGAGTTCCGCCTCAACCGCTTGATCAGGCGCTATCCCAAACCCTACGTGGCTTTGCTCGACGGCATCACGATGGGGGGCGGGGTAGGCGTTTCGGTGCACGGCGATTTCCGCGTCGCCACGCCGCGCACCAATTTCGCCATGCCGGAAACCGGGATCGGCTATTTCCCCGATGTCGGCGGCGGTTATTTCCTCGCCCATTGCAACGGCCATGTCGGGCGGTATCTGGCGTTGACCGGGGCGCGGGTCGGCCCGGCTGACGCGCTCCGTATCGGCGCCGCTACCCACTATGTGGACGACGAGGCGATGGCCGGGTTTCTCGAACAGGTCGGCACCGCGCCCTCGCACGTCCTGCTCGACGCGCTGGCGCGCGACCCGGGGCCCGCGCTGCTGGCGCGTTCGGCGCCCGCGATCGCGCGTTGCTTCGGCGGCGCCGATGTCGACTCGATCCTTGCCGCGCTCGAGGACGACGGCGGCGCCTGGGCCGGCGAAACCCTCGCCGCGCTGCGCGTCAAGTCGCCGACCAGCGTCAAAGTGACGTTCCGTCTGCTCCAGGAGGCGCACGGCCTCGACTTCGAGGCCGGTCTGGTCATGGAATACCGCGTCGCGCAGCGTTTCATGTCCACGAACGATTTCTTCGAGGGCGTGCGCGCATTGCTGGTCGACAAGGACGGGGCGCCGAACTGGGCCCCGGCGCGCATCGAGGATGTGGACGAAGCGTCGGTCGCCGCGTTCTTTGCGCCCCTGCGCTGGGGCGAACTCGATTTCGACTGATTACCGGGGGCGAACATGCGTATCGGCTTCATCGGCGTCGGCAATATGGGCGGACCCATGGCCTGCAGGCTGCTCGATGCCGGGCATGACGTGACCGTGTTCGATACGGACGACCGCGCGGCGGCCGCACTGTCGGACGGCGGCGCGCGCGTCGCCGGCGGTGCCGTCGCCGCGACCACGGGCATGGAATACGTCATTACGATGCTGCCGACCGCCCGTGAAGTGCGCGCGGTTTACGACGACGTAATCCCCGCCGCCGATGAGGGTGCGTTGCTGATCGACTGCTCGACGATCGACGTGGCGGCGGCGCGCGCGGTCGGTGACGCAGCGGCGGCGCGCGGTCTGGCGATGCTCGACGCGCCGGTATCGGGCGGCGTCGCCGGCGCCGAGGCGGGCGTGCTGACCTTCATGGTGGGCGGCGCGCCGCAGGCATTCGCCCGCGCCGAACCGATCCTGCGCGCGATGGGCCGCAAGATCGTTCACGCCGGCGCCAGCGGCAACGGTCAGGCGGCCAAGATCTGCAACAACATGATCCTCGGCATCTCGATGATCGCTTTGTCCGAAGCGTTTACGCTGGGCCAGGCGCTCGGCCTGTCCGCGCAACGCCTGTTCGACATCGCGTCGAATGCTTCGGGCAGTTGCTGGGCGATGCATAACCACCTGCCGGTCCCGGGCATCGTGGAAGCGGCGGCGGCGAACCGCGATTTCCGGCCCGGTTTCTCCACCGCGATGATGCTGAAAGACCTGAAGCTGGCGCAGGCGGCGGCGCAGGAGGCCGGTGTCGGCACGCCGATGGGCGCGCAGGCCGCCGCCCTGTATGCCTTGTTCCACAACGCCGGCAATGGCGGCCTCGACTATTCGGCAATCGTGAAACTGATCGCCGCGTCCCGGGCCCTGGCGGTATCGCCGGACGCGGAGACGGTGGAAGCGCCGTCGTGATGGCCGAGCTGCGATCCGTCGCCGGCGACACTGCGAACGGAGATCCGAAACAGGCGTTTCTGGACTGTATTCGCCTGATCGAGCGCCTGCACCGGCGTTTCCTCGATGTCGTGAAAGGGGAGCTAGACCGTCGCCGCATCGAAGACGTTAACAACGTTCAGGCCGTTCTGTTGAGCAATATCGGGAACGAGACGGTAACGGTCGGCGAGCTTACGCTGCGCGGTTACTACATGGGTTCGAACGTATCTTACAACGTCAAGAAGCTCGTGGAGAACGGTTATCTCTTGCAGGAGCGTTCCGCGCACGACCGCCGCATGGCGCGCATCAGCCTGAGCGACAAGGGCCGCGCCGTGGTTGCCGTGGTCGACGCCCTGTTCGCGCACAATGCGGGCGCCCTCGCCAAACAGGGTCTCGACGACCCGGCGCTGCGCGGCGTCACCGGCAGCCTGCGCGCGATCGAACGCTTCTGGACCGACTATCTCAACTACGGCTCGCGGTGAATCGAAGCGGAAACCCGCAGTCGGCGTATCTGCCGCCTCCCGGCCTCCGCGCCGCCGGCGCGGCCGGCCACGGTCTCTTGCGGAATCCGCTGTGCGGTCTGGACCGCGGTGACCATCGCCGCGATCGTCTTCGCCGCGCATTTCTGGGCCGATCCGAAAGGTTGCATGTTCCCGCCTTGCTACTGAGGGCGCGGGCGCGCCGGACTCGCCTGATCGGCCCGGAGGACGGTGAACCGAACACGTCAGGGTAACCGGAGGACGCACCGATGAAGTTCCGTTTGGCGGTCACCGTAACGATAGTGGCGCTCTTGGGAGGCTGCTCGGTCGGTGGCGGTACATCTGGCTCCCCTGTCGATCCGTCCCCTCCCGTCGATCCTGATCCTCCCGTCGATCCGTCCCCTCCCGTCGGTCCCGCTCCCCCCGTGGAGCCGCCCCTGAGCGACGTGCGTCGACCGGGCACTGGCGAACGGCTGGAGCCCTCCAACCCGTCGAGTCCGGCGTCATGGAACACGTCGGAGTATCGATACGAGGGATGGGTCGATTCCGTCACTGGCTTGCCTGTCGGCAGTCGCCATCCCCTGATCCGGGCGAGTGAGGGATACGCCGCGCGCGTCAGCGGAAACCCGGGGGGCGGCAGCATTACTGTGGCGGTTCTGGATGACGGCGTCGATTTCAATCACCCGGAGCTTGACGGCCGGGAATGGGCGTTCGAAGACGCCCAACTGTCTCGCGAGCACGGTACTGCCGTGGCCGGCGTCGTCGCCGCGCGCCGCGATGGCGTGGGGATGCACGGCGTCGCATACAACGCGAACCTCGTCAGCATCGGAACGTGCAAATTGGGCGGGGGCTGCTTCGGCCACGCCGCCGTTGTTTTGGATGAGGACGAAACAGCGGCCGACATCGCGTTGGCGGCAGGCCTGATACGAACCTATGGAAACATCGTCTCCAGTCCCGAAGCGAGCTCTCACATCATCAACATGAGCTTCACCTACCCAAACATTCCCAACATAGACCAGATCACGAGCGCCATGCAGGATGCCGCCGGGGCGGGCAGGATCATGGTCGCCGCCTTGGGGAATTGTGGGGTGGGTGGGTCTGGGTGCGATGCCAACGACGGTCTCGGGCCTCTGGGCGCACCGGCGGCCAACATGGCGGATCCGGGAATCGCCGGTTTCGGCATCGCGGCAGGATCGGTCGACAAAGAGGGCGCCGGGCGCGCCGCCCACAGCAACACCTGCGGCTCCGTGTCCGAGTATTGCCTTTTCGCACCGGGGGAAAGCGTACCGACAACCGCCGTCGGCGGCGGATACCGAAGCCCCGACGGAACCTCCTTTGCAGCCCCCTACGTTGCCGGAGCGGCGGCGGTGGTGTGGGGCGCGTTTCCCAATAAACCGGGTGACGAGATCGTCGCCCGACTGCTCTCGACGGCGGACAAGAGCGGCGAGTTCGGCGATGCCGCGATATACGGCCAGGGAAAGCTGGACCTCGGCGCGGCGATGAACCCGGTCGGTTCTACCAGCCTGTCCGTCGAGGGTGCAGGCATGGTTCCGGTGGCCGCCAGCGTTGTCGATCTCCCGCCGGGGTTCGACGCGAAGTCCGCCGCCGCGGCCCTGTCCGACGTCGTGGTTTACGATGAGCAGATGTTCCCCTTCGTTCAGGACCTGTCCTCGGCGTTTCGTTCGAATCGGGGCGCTTCGGCGAACGGGGTGCTGGGCGACTTCCTGTCTTCGCTCGGGCGTTCGTCGCGGGTGTCGCTGCCGGGTGCGAAGGCGGCGGTCGAGTTCGCGACGCCCGACCGTCCGGCGGGTTGGACTGCGGACCTGTGGGATCGTCCCGAGGAGGTGCAGGACTATCGCCTGCAACTGCGTCCGACACCGGACCTGGCGATCGCGTTCGGACGCAGACTGGACGTTGTCGGATCCTCGAACCGCATCGTCGCGAAACGAGTACGCCGAACGATGTTCCGAAACGACGTCGGCACGTTCGCGGCGCTTGCGGGCGCGGGTTTCGCCCTGGGCGCCGACTGGCAGGTGGACGATGCGACGACGCTCGATTTCGTGGGCAGAGACGGTGCGGGCCGTCTGGGGCGGTCGCGCGCGTTGCTGGCCTCCCTCGGCGTGACGCACCGCGTCGGCGGCGGCCTGGTCCTGGGCGCGCGTTACGGTGCGTTGCGGGAAGACGGTTCGCTCACTGGCATCCGGCCGGCCGGCGCGTTCGGCGGCGTTTCCGACGTATCGACCCGGTTCGTCGATGTGAGTGTGGAGGGGCGGGTGTCGGAGACCTTGACCCTGTTCGGGGGCGCGAGCCTCGGGCGGACGGAGAAGAGTTCCCCGGAAGGGAATTCCCTGATCTCGGAATGGACCGGTTCGCGAGCGGAGTCGTTCGCGGTCGGCGGTGAGATCGAGGGGCTATGGCTGTCGTCGGACCGCACGATCGTGACGGCGTCGTCGCCGTTCCGGGCGCGCGATGCGATGGTCCGCGTCGAGGTGCCGGTGGAGGAGATAGCCGACGGCATCGTCCGCCGGGAGGTGCGTTCGATCGACCTGGCGCCGAGTGGACGGGAAGGCCGGTTGCAGTTCGTTTACGACACCGGAGACCGCAGGGGCGCCTCGCTGACTCTCGGAGGCTATGCGCGCGTTCAGCCCGGCCACGACGCCTCGGCCGATCCTGAATTCGGGATCGGCGCCAAAATGAACGTGGGTTTCTGAGAGGGCGGGCGATGCGCGTCGTCAACACCTTGGCAGCGGCGTCGCTCGTTACCCTGCACGCCTGTAGTGGCGGAACCGAACGGGGAAACGGGGACGCGGAGACCGCGTGGCCGGATCCGCCGCCGGGCGCCGTTCGTCTGGCGGATGACTACTACATGGTGCCGCGCGGTGCCGACCGATACGGTTGTTCGAGCTACTCGCCCTGGTCGCGGCGGAGCCCGGTGCCTGCCGCGATCTACTACCGCAAGGCTGACGGCGGTTTCACGCTATACCGGTCGGACTCGGATTGCGGAGAGCGGCCGGCGACGCCGTAACGTGCGCCGTCCCGCAGCGTATCGATTTCAAACTGAGACACTATCTGGCATCCTGGCATCTGTTCGATGGACATCACGATGCCTGTCATGCGGACCACGCCGACGCTCGATCCGGATGCCGCGCAACGCCTCGGCGGGAAATGCGACGCACCGACAGGAGGCAGCGCCTGCGAGCGCGTTTGAGCCAGGCTCGACAGACCGCAGACGATCATCGTCCACCCGGGAGACCGCCACGCGGAAATTCCGTTCGCGCTCCTTGAAGCGGCAGGTTCCGCCGGCAACCTGACGACGGACGCACATCTTGCCGCCCTGGCGATCGAGCATCGGGCTGAACTTCACTCGACCGATGCCGACATGGCGCGATCCCCGGGTCTGAAGGGGACTACTCCTCTCGCCTGATGGAGGAAATGCGGCTCCCGCCGGTTCACCCCCGAGTCTTGAACGCGGTCGCGAGGCGCGGCAGGCGGTTGCCGCTCGGGTTCTTCGCGATACCGGCGAGGGGGGCCGCTTCGTTCCCACCGCATCCCACCATGCGGCCGCGCCTTCGAGGCCGACGCGCTCGACCGGCGTCACGAACCGGTTGCGGGCCACTCCGCGCGCCCTGTTGTCCTGCCCGGTCGCGGCGGCGACAATGGGTGTCGCGGAACCGCTGTCGGCGGCACCGGAGAGTGGCCATGTTTTCGCTGGATCCCGAACTCCCGCGCGACGTCGCCCAGGTACTGGAAAGCGCGTCCGTGCTCGACGTGTCGGAATATCGGGTCTTCGAACTGGCCTACCGGGCGCGCTTCGGCGGGCCGGTTCGCGACACGGCGGCGTTCGACCGCTGCTTCTTCGACTATCTCTATCGCGATCGGGTGCCGCCGTGGGTGCGCGCGTTCACCCGTGCGGTCGTGGATCGCGCTCACGAGGCGGGCTTCGATCCCGTCGCATCCGGCCTCGCGCCGCCGGTGCGGCCGGCCGCGGTCTCTCGCGGAATCCGCTACGCGGTCTGGACCGCGGTGACCGTCGCCGCGATCGTCTTCGCCGCGCATTTCTCGGCCGATCCGTCCGGCTGCATGTTTCCGCCCTGCTATTGAGCGCGCCGGGGCTTACCAGATCAGCGCGGGGACGGCCATGTCGGGCACGATGCCGCGATGGCGGCACAGGTCTTCGAGCGTTTCGGGGTCTGCGGCGTCGCCCCAGGCAATCCCCAGCGGTTCCGCCAGCACGCCGCCCTGCACGAGCACCGAGGGAATTCCCTTTCCCTGCGCGCCGGCGATGTCGGTCGCCAGATTGTCGCCCACGGCGAACACCCGTTCGGTGCGGTCGAGCCGTTCGAGGCAGAAGTCGTAAACCGCTGGAAAGGGTTTGCCGAAATAGTGCACCGTGCCGCCCTGTTCGGCGTAGGCTTCGGCCAGCGCGCCGGCGCACAGCGCGCGGCGCCCGTCGTGGCGCACCACCTCACGATCGGGGTTGGCGCAGATCATCGGCAGGTCGCGGGCGCGTGCAGCGTCGAGCGCGCGGCGGTGCGCGTCAACCGTGTCGTCGTCGTCGAGAAGACCGGTGTTGAGCACGAAATCCGCGCGGTCGAGCGGCGCCGGCGTGACGTCGAGATCGTCGAGCAGACCGGCGTCCCGATCCGGCCCCATATGGTAATAGGCGCTGCCCAGCCCGGCGACCCGGCCGGTTTCGACGGCGATCCGGCTCGCCTCGCCTGAAGAAACGAGGCCGGCATAGAGATGCGGCCCGATGCCGATCCCGGCGAGGCGTTCGGTTACCTGCGCCGCACGCCGGGGTGCGTTGGATAGCAACAGCACCGTCTTTCCGGCGCCGGCGAGCGCGGCCAGACAGTCGGCAGCGCCGGGATAGGGCGCGATGCCGTCCATCACCACGCCCCACACGTCGAGAATGAGCGCATCGAAACGGTCGGCGAACGCCGACAGGCGGGGGAAACGGAGAATCGTCATGAGCGTGGACGGTGGCGTGCCGAAGACGGTCGCATATCGGTTATCCGGCTCGGGCGGTCAAGCATCGCGCGTCGTCGCGAATGCCGGCGCCGACCGCGTCCGCGACGCTCGTCAGGCCGTCCCGCGCGAGGCGCGCCGCAAGGCCGCGCTCGATGTCGGCGAGGAGGCCGAGGCCGCGAAAGGCGAGTGCGGTGTAAAGTTGCACCAGGCTGGCGCCGGCCCGGATTTTGGCCCAGGCGTCGTCAGCGCTCGCCACGCCGCCGACGCCGATCAGGGGGACGCGCCCGCCGACCAAGCGGTAGAACGCGCCGAGAAGCGCGGTCGATGGTGCGAACAGGGGTCGCCCGCTCAGGCCGCCGGCCTCGTGGCGGCTGGAAGCGCGCAGACCCGGCGGCCGCGCGACCGTCGTGTTTCCGATGACCAGCCCGTCGATGGCGCCGTCCAACGCGATGGCGGCGATCTCCCGAACCGCGGCGGGACGGAGGTCCGGCGAGACCTTGACGAGGAGCGGACAGTCGAGGCCGGTGGCTGCGCGGCGCGCGTGCAAGGCATCGACCAGCGCCGCCAGCCTGTCGCGCGCCTGCAGGTCGCGCAGCCCCGGCGTGTTCGGTGACGAGACGTTGACGGTGACGTAGTCGGCGAGCGGCGCCAGCCGGTCGAACGCCGCGACGTAGTCGTTGGCGGGGTCGGTGCTGTTGCGGTTGACCCCGATATTGACCCCGACGATCCCGTTCGCCCGTTCGCGCCGGCGAAGCTGCTTCGCCACATGGTCCATGCCGGCGCTGTTGAAGCCGAGCCGGTTGATGACCGCCTGATCGTCGCGAAGACGGAAGAGGCGTGGGCGCGGATTGCCGGGCTGTGGTCGTGGCGTCACCGTGCCGATCTCGACGAAGCCGGCGCCGGCGCGCAACAGCGCCGCGAACGCCTCGCCGTTCTTGTCGAGGCCCGCGGCGATGCCGATCGCACCGAAATCTCGCCCCCACAGACGGACGCGCAGGGCGGGGTCGCGCGGGCCGGCGCGCCGTCCGGCGAAACCCCGACGCAGGAGGGCGATGCCCAGGCGCTGCGCGGCTTCCGGCGGCAGGCGATTCAGCGCCGCGACGCCGAGACGGCTCAGCGCGCTCACGGTTCGACCGGTGGGGAACCCGCGCGGCTCGGACGTTCCGTTCGGCCCGAGCGCAAGCGTCGCCGAACGCTCAGAAACTCACGCCGAAGACGCTGCGATAGCCGGCGAAGATGGTAGCGTAGGCGGGGCGTCGGAGCGCGTGTGGCGCCGATCCGCCGCTGGCCTGCCAAACCGCCTGCCGGTCCGGCGAACCGGAACGATGCGGCGTGCCGCCGTTGCTGTCGGCCGGGCCCGCGGCCCGGGTTTCGGAAAGTTCGCGATCGTCGCCTCGAGTCATTCGTGCCGTCCCCCCGATCGGCCGCAAAGAGAGCGCCCTGTTCGTCCTTGAGTTTCATATAGATGCACATCGGTTGCTGACATCGGGGATTGGAAGTGGCCGCCTGTAATTTTCCACGGTGTGACAATATCGCCACAGATAGTGACGTCGTGGTCGCATCGTTACCGCCGGGCCGCGATTCCCCAGCCGACGATGCGATCGGCCGCTTCGGCGACGTCGGCCTCGCTACCGGCAAATGAAAAGCGAACGAAGCGATGGCCGCGCCGTCGATCGAAATCGATCCCGGGCGTCGCTGCGACACCGGCATCGTTCAGCAGGGCGGCGCACAGAACCTGCGAATCCGCCGCCAGGTCGCCGATATCGGCATAGACGTAGAACGCGCCGTCAGCGGGCGCGAGACGACCGAAACCGGCTTTCGGCAAACACTCCAGCAGGATCCGTCGGTTGCGGGCATAGGTTTCCACATAGGCATCGAGTTCGGCGTGGCGTTCGAAGGCGGCGAGCGCCGCATACTGGGACAATGTCGGAACCGAGATGAACATGTTCTGCGCCAGGCGCTCGACCGCTCCCAGGAGATCGTCCGGCGCGATCATCCAGCCGAGCCGCCAGCCGGTCATGGCGAAGTATTTCGAGAAGCTGTTGATCGTCACGGCGCACGGGTCGTGGGCAAGGGCCGACGATTCCCGAAAGCCATAGGAAATCCCGTGATAGATCTCGTCGGAGATCAGGCGGGCGCCGTTGTCGCGGCACCAGGCGGCGAGTGCCGCGAGCGCCGGCGCGTCGAGCATGGTCCCGGTCGGGTTGGAGGGGCTGGCGACGATCACGCCGTCGAGCGGCGCGGCGGCGGCGAGGAGCTCCGGGGTTGGCTGGTATCGCTGCTCGTGGTCGGTCCGCAGAGCCACCGCTTCGATTCCCAGGGCGCTCAGAATGTTGCGATAGGCGGGATAGCAGGGTTCGGCCAGCGCCACGCGGTCGCCGGGGTCGAAGGCGGCGAGAAAGGACAAGGTGAAAGCGCCTGACGCGCCGGCGGTCGCCACGACTTGCGCGGGATCGACCGCAAGTCCGTAGCGCTCCTCGTAGTGGCGGGCGATGCGGCTGCGCAGTGCGGGGATGCCGAGGGCTTCGGTGTAGCCGATATGGCGTTCGTCCAGCGTCCGCCGGGCGGCGGCGAGCACTGCCGCCGGCGCGCCTGCCGTGGGCTCTCCAATCTCGAGATGCAGCACGCGCTGGCCTCGGGTTTCGCGCGCGTTGGCCGCCCGCAGGACCTCCATCGCGTGAAACGGCGCGACTGCGGCCCGCCGGGCCGTCTTCAAAGCCACGTCGTCATCCCTGCCGTGAGAACGGTGTTTCAGTCGCCATCGCCGCGCCGGCTCACGCGTTGACCGTGGCGGCGTGACTTCGTAGGAAAGAGCCTCGATTCCAGAATCGGAACCCTGCCGTTGGCGTCCCGTCTCGTGCGATGGCTCATGCTGGTCTGTGCGGTCTCGTGGCAGATCGCTGCATTGGCCGCCCACGCCCAGAACCTGCCATTGGTCCGCGATTCGGAGATCGAATCTACCATCCGCGGGTGGGCCGATCCAGTCTTCACCGCCGCGGGTCTCGACCCGTCGGCGGTGCGCGTGCTCCTGGTCAACGACCCCGCGCTCAACGCCTTCGTGGCCGGCGGGCAGAACATCTTCCTCAATACCGGGTTGCTGATGGAGGCCGACTCGCCGGGGCAGGTGATCGGCGTGATCGCCCACGAGACCGGTCATATCGCCGGTGGTCATCTCGCCCGGACGGGCGAGGCGATGAGGGCGGCGGCGAATACCGGCCTGTTCGCGACTCTGGTGGGCATCGGCCTGATCGCGCTCGGCACGGCCACCGGGGCGGCCAACGCGGGCCAGGCCGGCGGCGCCCTGATCGCCGGTGGCCAATCGACCGGGCTGCGGACTTTTCTCGCCTACACACGGGCGCAGGAGCGCGCCGCCGACCAGGCGGCGCTGAACTATCTCGACGCCACCCGGCAATCCGCGCGCGGTCTGCTGGATTTTCTCGGCAAGCTGCAAGACCAGGAATTGCTGGTCAGCGAGCGCCAGGACCCGTATGTGCGCAGCCATCCGCTGACCAGCGACCGCATGGCGTTCATTGGACGTCACGTCGGGCAATCGCTCTGGTCGGAAGTGGCCGAGACGCCGGCCGACGTCGAACGCCACGCGCGGTTACGCGCCAAACTGATCGGTTTTCTCGACCGTCCGCGCCGCGTGCTGCGGACCCGTTTCCCGGAATCGGACCAGACGCTCGCGGCGCGGTATGGTCGTGTCATCGCCTGGATGCGCCTGCCCGACCTGCCGCTGGCGCTGGCCGGCATCGAGGAACTGATCGCCGAGCGACCGGACGACCCCTATTTCATCGAGCTCAAGGGACAGATTCTGTTCGAGCACGGCAAGGTGCGCGACTCGGTGCCGGAGTATCAACGCGCCGCCGATCTGCTGCCTGAAGACACGTTGATTCTGACGGGCCTCGGCCGGGCCCAGGTCGAAACCGGCGACGCCGGCCTGCTCCCCGCCGCGGTCGCGAATCTCGAGACGGCGCGGCGCGGCGACCCCGAAAATCCCATGACCTGGCGCGTGCTGGCGGCGGCCTATCACGGGTTGGGAGAAGACGGGCGATCCGCGCTCGCGGCCGGGGAATACGCCCTGCTGGTCGGCCGCGCCCGCGACGCCATGCGCCACGCCGAACGCGCCGAACGGCAGTTCCCGGAAGGCTCGCCGGAATGGCTGCAAGCGCAGGACATCAAGAACCAGGCCGAGCTGATCGCACAGATAAGCCGAGGCAGGGCGGGCTGAGCCCGTCCGCACCGTTCCCGCAGAACGACAACCCGGAGGACCCCTCATGCCGCCACGCCAACGCCTCGCGGTCACGCTGCCCGCCGGCCCGGTTCTCGCCGACAGTATCGACCGGGTGCGCTGGGCGGCCGACAACGGCTATGACGACGCCTGGTTCGGCGACGGCGGCGCGCCCGATTCGCTGACCGCCGCAGCGGCCGTCGCCGGGCGCGCCGGCGGCCTGCGTATCGGCTGCGCGGTGACGCCGGTGTTCACACGCACACCGGCGGTGCTCGCAGCGACGGCGAACACGCTGGGGCAACTCCTGCCCGGTCGTTTCGTCATGGGCCTCGGGTCGTCCAGCCACACGATGATGGACGGTTGGCACGGCGTGCCGTTCGAGAAGCCTCTGACCCGAGTCAGGGAGACGGCGGTCATGGTGCGGTCGATGCTGGCGGGCGAGAGATCGAACTTCCGGCTCGAGACCCTGCGCAGCCGCGGCTACCGTCAGGCGCCGCTGGAGCGACCGGTGCCGCTTTATCTCGCCGCGCTGCGCCCGGCGATGTGCGAGATGGCGGCGGAAGTCGGCGACGGGGTGATCTTCAACCTGTGGCCGAAACGCGCGCTGCCGAGAATGATCGAGCACGTTCGCATCGGCGCCGCGCGCGGCGGAAAGGACCCGGCCGAGGTCGAGATCGTCAACCGCTACATGGTTCTGGTGACCGACGACAAGGCGGCCGCGCTCGCGCGGTTCAAGCGGGCGATGGCGCCCTACTACGCGACGCCGGTCTATAACCGCTTTCTTGCCTGGGCGGGCTACGAAGACGTCGCCGCGACGATCGCCGAAGGCTGGGCGGCGAAAGACCGCGCCAGGACCACCGGCGCGATCTCGGATGCGCTCGCAGACGAGATCGCGGTGGTGGGCACGGCGGACGAATGCCGGGCGCGTATCCGCGAGGCCGCCAGGACCGGCATCCACACCCACATCGTCGCCCCTCTCGGCGACGATCCGGCCGACGTGGCGCGCACCTTCGAAGCGTTTACGCCGGAGAACTACCCACGCTGAACGGTTTCGCTGCGGGGCCGAAACCGGCGCTCACCGCTTCGGTTTGAACGTATGTTCGGGGCCGGGGAACGCGCCGGTGCGGACGTCTTCGGCGTAGCGGCGGCCGGCCTCCGCCAGGCCGGCGCCGAGGTCGGCGTAACGTTTGACGAATCTCGGCGTGAAGTCGGCGAACATGCCGATGACGTCGTCGATGACGAGGATCTGGCCGTCCACCGCCTTGCCCGCGCCGATGCCGACGGTCGGGACGGGCACGCTCCCGGTCACCCGACGCGCGGCATTCTCGGGCACCGCCTCGACCACCATCGAGAAGGCGCCGGCATCGGCCACGGCCTCCGCGTCGGCGATCAGCGCTTCGGTCTCCTCCTCGGTGCGCCCCTGCGGCCGGAAGCCGCCGAAGCGATGGACATGTTGCGGCGTGAGGCCGACATGGCCCATGACCGGGACGCCGCGCTCGACAAGGAAATGCACCGTCTCGGCCATCTCGCGCCCGCCTTCGAGCTTGACCGCGGAACAGCCGGTCTGCGCCATCACCCGCGCCGCGGCGCGGAACGCCGCCGCCGGCGATTCCTGATAGCTCCCGAACGGCAGATCCACCACGATGCAGGGCTTGTCGGTGGCCCGGACCACCGCCGCGCCGTGCGCGATCATCATGTCGAGCGTGACCGCGACCGTATTGTCGAAACCGTAGATCACCATGCCGAGCGAATCGCCGACCAGCAGCAGGTCCACATGGTCCTGCAGCAACCGGGCGGTCGGCGCCGTGTAGGCGGTCAGGCACACCACCGGCGTCGCGCCGTCCTTGCGGGCGCGGATGTCGGTGGTCGATACGCGCCGACGCCGCGCCGGCGCGCTCTTTTCTCCCGCCATGCCGGGCCTCCGCCGCCGGGGTGGTGACCGCGCCGACCCTACCGTTTCGCATCGATGGTGGCAACGGACGCTTGACCCCGGCGGCGTTCCCGCCAATGGTGCCGGCGGCTGGTCGCCGCTCTTCCCGCAATCCCCGAGGCCGCGCCTTCATGAAATTCGCCGGAACCGACACCTACGTCGCTACCGAAGACCTGATGGTCGCCGTCAACGCGGCGGTCACGCTGGAGCGCCCGCTGCTCGTCAAGGGCGAGCCGGGCACCGGCAAGACCATGCTGGCCGAAGAGATCGCCGGCGCGCTCGGCAAGACGCTGATCCGCTGGCACATCAAATCGACCACCACGGCGCAGCAGGGGCTATACGAATACGATGCGGTGGCGCGGCTGCGCGACGGCCAGCTCGGCGACGAGCGGGTCAGACGCATTTCGAACTACATCTCGCGCGGCAAACTGTGGGAGGCGTTCACCGGAGACGAAGCCCCGGTGCTGCTGATCGACGAGATCGACAAGGCCGATATCGAGTTCCCCAACGACCTGTTGCTCGAACTCGACCGCATGGAGTTCTTCGTCTATGAAACGAAAGAGACGGTAAAAGCGGTGCACCGGCCGATCGTGGTCGTCACCTCGAACAATGAAAAGGAACTGCCGGACGCCTTCCTGCGCCGATGCTTCTTTCATTACATTGCATTTCCCGATACGGACACGATGACCCGCATCGTCGAGGTGCACTATCCCGGCATCAAGAAGGCCCTGCTCGGCGCCGCGCTGCGCGCGTTCTACGAAGTCCGCGACGTGCCGGGGCTGAAGAAGAAACCCTCCACCTCGGAACTGCTCGACTGGATCAAGCTTCTGCTGGCCGAGGACGTGGATCCCTCGGTCCTGCGTTCCACCGACCGCGACAAGGCCATTCCGCCGCTCTACGGCGCGTTGTTGAAGAACGAACAGGACGTGCAGTTGTTCGAGCGCCTGGCGTTCCTGGCCCGGCGCGAGGGGCGGTGACGCGGAGCGGCGCATGTTCGTCTCGTTGTTTCTCGAACTGCGCGCGGCCCGGGTGCCCGTTACCCTGCGCGAATATCTCACCCTGCTGGAGGCGTTGAAGGCGGATCTCGCAAGCTACAGCGTCGACAGGTTCTACTGGCTGAGCCGCGCCGCGCTGGTCAAGGACGAACGCCACTACGACCGTTTCGACCGCGTTTTCGGCGCCTGTTTCAAGGGTGTCGAACAGATCGGCGAGGCTCTGTCCGGCGATATCCCCGAGGAATGGTTGCGGCGCGAGATCGAGCGGCTGCTCAGCCCCGAAGAGCGCGCCGAACTCGAGAAGCTCGGCTGGGACAAACTGATGGAAACCTTGCGCGAGCGCCTGCGCGAACAGAAGGGTCGCCACCGGGGCGGCTCGAAATGGATCGGCACCGGTGGCACATCTCCCTTCGGCGCTTGGGGCGACCACCCGGAAGGCATCCGTATCGGCCAGGACGAAGGCCGCCGGCGCAGCGCGGTCAAGGTGTGGGACAAGCGCGAATACCGGAACCTGGACGATTCGGTGGTCATCGGCACGCGCAACATCAAGGTGGCGCTACGGCGGCTTCGCCAGTTCGTGCGCCAGGGCGCCGACACCGAACTCGATTTGCCCGGAACGGTGAAATCCACCGCCGACAATGGCGGCTGGCTCGACCTGCGGATGCGGCCCGAGCGCCGCAACAAGGTGAAGGTCCTGTTGTTTCTGGACGTCGGCGGCTCGATGAACGCACATGCGCGCACTTGCGAGGAGTTGTTCTCGTCGGCGCGCAGCGAGTTCAAGCATCTCGAATATTTCTACTTTCACAACTGCGTTTACGAGAGCGTGTGGCGCGACAACCGGCGGCGGCACAGGGAGCGCGTTCCCACATGGGACGTGCTGCACACCTATCCGAGCGACTACAAGCTGGTGATCGTGGGCGATGCGAGCATGAGCCCCTACGAGATCACCTATCCCGGCGGCAGTGTCGAGCATTGGAACGAGGAGCCGGGGCGGTTGTGGCTGCAACGCTTGCTGGGGGTGTACGGCTCCGCGATCTGGCTCAATCCCGAACCGCGCGACCATTGGGACTACACCCATTCCGTCGGCATGATCCGCGACCTGATGGAAGGCCGTATGTTCGGGTTGACGATCGAGGGGCTGGAGGCGGGAATGCGTCTGCTCGCGCGCGGCGGTTCGTCGTGACGGGTGGATCGTCGATGCGCCTGCGGAAAGCCTCGTAGTCGGGGAGCCTGGCGGCTTGGTTACCGCGTGCGGCCTCTCGGTGCTGTACAACCGGGCGTGGGACCGCCCATAGGATCGGCCCCTGCCGTGCGCCCCTTGCCGCGGAGGGGGTGCGGACGAAGAGAATCGGGGTTCCCGGATTTCAGAACTTCAGATGGCCGCGCAGCGTGATCCGACGGTCCGGTGCGCCTTCGGGAACCGCATGGTGTCCGCCTTCGAAGCTCGCCGCGAACGCCCGGCCCAGCGCGAAGCGCGCGCCCATGCGGTGTGTCCGGCCGCGCTCGCTGCCGAGCGCAATTGCGGCGTAGGGGATCAGGAGACCGCACCCGCCGAGCGCGGAAACGCCGTAGCCGACGGTCGCGTCGAGCCGCGCGCCGGCGTCCGCGCCCGCGGTTTCGCCGGCGAGACCGCGTTCCCACAAACGGGCGGTGCCGCCGGCGGCCGCACCGAGCGCCGGCGCGAGGCCGAGCGACACCCCCCGCCCGTCCGCGCCCGGGTCGAAACGGATCGAGCCGCTCAAACCCCATTCCTCCAGTGCCGACCGGTGCGCCGCCAGCCACCTGCCGCGGCCCTCGACGGTCACGCCCGATAACGGGTCGGCATAGCGCAGGCCGCCGCCGATCTCGGCGCCCGCCCCGGTCATGCCGTCGCCGCCGTCGTGGCGGATACCGATCTCCAGCCACGGGACGAACCGGGCGCCGGTGGAGAGGGCGCGTTCGTGGCGGGCCGCCAATGCGGCGCGAACGCGATGGACATCGACCGTCAGGACGTCGGTCGCCGCGTCGCCGCCGTCCATCTCGATGCGCGCGCCCGACGCTTCGCCCTTCAGCGCCAGGCTTGTCGCGCCGCCTGCGATCAGGTCGGGGCTCGACGCGAGAATCCTGTCGCCGCCTGTCGCCAGCGCTTCGAAAGTGAGATCGCTCGCCAGCGTGCGCCCGGCCCCGTCGTCCTCGACCTCGACCTCGCCGGTCCCGTAGCTGCCGACCGCCCACAGCCCGAGCCCCTGCGACGGCGACCAGCCCGCATAGGGATGCGCGGCCGTGACCTGTACCGAGTAGTCGCCGCCGGCATAGTCGAAAAACCCGTTCGACCACGAGACCGCCAACCCCGCCAGCACGTCGGGGCGGAGTCGCGCGTCGGCGCCGAGATAGCCGCCCGTCACGCCGCCGTCCCACGCGGGCGCGCCGTCTTCGCCGCCGCCGGACAGCGAGCGGTGCGCCCCGCTGCCCCACAGGGCGATTCCGCCGGGCGCCGCGCCGCCGGTGTCGTCGAGCGGCAGCACGAACGAAGACCCGGTCGCCACCCGGTGCGGCGCCACGCCGCCCGGCGCGCGCAGCGCGGCCAGAGACGACGCGAGGCCCGTCAGACGCGGCGACGGCGCGGTCGAACCTTGCGACAACGCCGAATCCATACGCCCCGTCACCGCTTCGACCGTGTTTGCCGACAGGGCGCGGGCGACTTCCGGCAGGATGCTGCGATGCAGCGGCCCGATGCGCTCCCGGGCCTCCGCGGCCCGGCCCGGCCAGGTTTCGGCGCGGCGCAGAAAGACCTCCGGATCGGCGCGCCACTGCTCGTAACCGATGCGCAGCGAGTCGGTCAGATAGCCGAGCCGCTGGTCGAGACAGGCGATCAACTCCCGGTCTTCGATCGCGAGCGCGAAGCCGCCATACTCGTCCCGGTCGTCGCGCGCCGAGATCACCAGGGCGCCGCCGGAAGCCGCGGCTGCGTCCGTATTGCCGATCACGCCCCGCGCCACAGCATCGACCGTCCCGTCGCCAAGCGCGCCGATCTGGTCGTCCTCGTTCGCGAAGTAGATCGCCTGCGGCAGGCCGGTTTCGCCCGCTGGCGGTTCCAGGCGCTGCCGCTCCCCCAGATTCGCCGACGCGCCGGCGGCGCCGATGGTGTAGTCGGCCGTGCCGTCGGCAGTCAGCACGCTGCCCGGAACGTGCACGCGAACCCCCGCCCGCAGGATGCCGTTACCGTCGATGTAGCCGGTCAATTGCAGCAGGCGTTCTTCTCCCGTCGTGCTGCGCATGAGGCCGACCGTCACGTCGCTGGTAAGGTCGTCGTAGTCGGCGAGCCGTTCCGCGTCCTCGGCGCGCACGAGGAGAGTCTGCGGAAACGCGATATGCCCCGAGGTGAACGCGATGACCTGTCGGCCCAAGGAGTCGTAGGTGCGGTCCTCGCGGACCGTGATCCCGCCGCCGACGAGATCGTATCGCTCGTCGGCCGCCTTCAGCCAGATGCCGGCGAACTCGCCGCCGATGGCGCGGCGCGAGAGCGACAGGCCGCCCATCGCTTCGAGCGCAGTCAGCAAGTCCGCCTCGTAGCCGCGATGCGTGTCGAAACCGGGCGAGTCGGGGTTCGGGTCGGCGCTGTAGCTCACCGGCACGAAATCGTGGAAGAAGCCGACATCGAGCGTGCGCCCGTCGACGCAGGCGGCGACCGGCGCCGCGCCGGCGGCGCAGATGGCGGCCAGGGTGAGGATCGACCGCCCGACGATGGATGCCGCGAGGCGAGGAAGCGGTGCCGGCCTGCGTTTCGGGACCATGCCCGACCTCCTCGGTTGAACCGGCGGTGCCGGCGCTACACCACGCCGCGTTCCCGCAATTCGGCGACTGCCTTCTCGTCGTAGCCGAGCTCGGCGAGAATCTCGCCCGTATGCGCGCCCATGCCGGGCGTCGGACGCATTTCGGCGGGCTGCGGCGCCTTCGACAAGGTGACCGCCTGGCCGACCACATGAATCGCGCCGCGCTCGGGATGGGTCATCGGCCGGGCGATTTCGAGATGCCGAACCTGCGGATCGGCGAAGGTTTCGTCCACCGCATAGATCGGCCCGCACGGCACCCCGGCTTCGTTCATGGCCTCGATCCAGTGAGCGCTCGAACGGGTTTCGGTGATCTCGTTGAGCAGCGCGTTCAGTGCCTCCCGATGCGTCGAACGGTCGTCGGCGGTGGCGAAGCGCGGGTCGTCCGCCAGGTCCGGGCGGTCGATGACGGCGAGAAAGCGTTTCCACAGCACGCCGCCGGCGGCGGCGATGTTGATCGCTCCGTCGGCAGTGCGGAACACCCCCATCGGGATGCCCGTCGGGTGGTCGTTGCCCGCCTGCGGCGGCACTTCGCGGTCGATCAGCCAACGCGCCGCCTGGAAATCCATCATCGCGATCTGGGCCTCGAGCAGCGAAGTATGCACCCACTGCCCCGCGCCGGTGCGCGCGCGCGCGATCAGGGCGAGCAGGATGCCCATCGCCAGATAGTTGCCCGACGACAGATCGGCGATCGGGACCCCGACGCGCACCGGTCCCTGGCCCGGCAAGCCGGTGACCGACATCAGCCCGCCCATGCCCTGCGCGATCTGATCGACGCCGGCGCGCGCCCGATACGGCCCGTCCTGTCCGAAACCGGAGATGCTGCCGAGAACGATGCGCGGATTGACCGCCGCCAGCGACTCGTAGTCGATGCCGAGACGGTGTTTGACCCCGGCGCGGAAGTTCTCCACCACCACGTCGGCGCCGCCGGCCAGCGTCATGAAGATCCGCAGCCCGTCGGCGGTCTTGAGGTTCAGCGTCATCGCCCGCTTGTTGCGGTGCAGGTTGAGGAAGTCCGGCCCCGCACGCGCGCCGCCGAGGCCCTCGCCGCCGGGTTCGTCCGGCGCCTCGATCTTGATCGTGTCGGCGCCCCAGTCGGCGAGATGGCGCACCGCGGTGGGCCCGGCGCGCGCCCGCGTCAGGTCGAGCACGCGGATGCCGGCCAGCGGCAGTTCCGGGTCCGTCATGATCGGTCAGTCCTCCGCCCTGAGCGCCGCGATGCCCTGGCGCAGCGCCCCGCCGAGCAACAGCGTGTCGATGCTGAAGGAGACGAAGCGGAAGCCGCGCGCCATCCATGCCCGGCCCCATTCGACATCGGGGGCGAGAAAGCCGGCCGGCTTGCTGTGCTTCCGGCAGGCGGCGAGGATGGCGTCGATCGCCGCCTGGAAATCGGGATGGTCGAATTGGCCGGGAATGCCCATGGTCAGCGACAGGTCGAAATGCCCGACATGCGCCATGTCGATACCGGGCACCGCCATGATCGCATCGGCGTTTTCCACCCCGCGCGCGGTCTCGATCAGCGCCATGGTCAGGGTTCGCGCGTCCGCCGCCGCCATCTTCGCGCCCACGTCGCCGCCGCTGTAGTCGTCATGCGCGCCGGAGAACATCGCGCCGCGCACGCCGCCCGGCGGATAGCGTCCGTAGGACGCGATCTCCGCCGCCTTCTCGGCGCTCTCCACCATCTGGTACATCAGCCCCATCACGCCGAGGTCGAGCAGCCGCGCCGTGGTCGCGTAGGTCTTGTCGGGCGGGCGCGCCAGCGGCACCAGGTCGAGGCCCCGGCAATACGCGACCTGGCGCTTGATCTCGGCGTCGGTGATGCCGCTGTGCTCCATGTCGTAGAGCACGAACTGGGCGCCGGCATCGGCCAGGATCGCCGGCAATCCCGGACTGGCGAACTCGAAGATCATGGTGCCGAACACGCTCTCGCCGCGCGCCAGCGCCTGTTTCACCGGATTGTCGCGCATGGACGTCTCCTCCCCCCGCCGATTATGGCGGCAGTCGGCGCGCGCCGGAAGCCTCCGCGCCGCCGGCGGGTCCATCGGCTATAGTGCGCCGGTCCGTTCGAGGGAGGCGGCGATGACGGAAGCGAGCCCGGCCCTGATCACCCACCCGCGCCTGATGGCGATCGGCGCCGGCGCCCACGCCGAAGTCGCCGGCGTCATGGCGAAGATCGGCTTCTCCCGCCCCCTCATCGTCACCGACGGCTATATGGTCGAAAGCGGCGTACTCGACCGCATCGCCGGTGTCCTGGATGCGGCGGGCATCGCCTGGTCGGCGTTCTCCGACACCGTGCCGGACCCGACGACCGACGTGGTGGAGGCCGGCGCCGCGACCCTTCGCAACGGCGGTTTCGACGGCATGATCGCGCTCGGCGGCGGCAGCCCGATGGACACGGCGAAGGCGATGGGCGTGCTCGCGACCCGCGGCGGCGCCATGCGCGACTACAAGGTGCCGAATCAGGTCGATCGCACCGACTACCCCCTCATCGCGATCCCGACCACCGCCGGCACCGGTTCGGAAGTGACGCGCTTCACCGTCATCACCGATACCGGGACCGGGGAGAAGATGTTGTGCGCCGGCCTCGGCTATGTGCCGACCGCGGCGCTGGTGGACTACACGCTCACGCTGACCATGCCGTGGCGCCTGACCGCCGACACCGGTATCGACACGCTGACCCACGCCATCGAGGCCTATGTCAGCCGCAAGCGCAATCCGTATGCGGATTCGATGGCGCGGTCGTGCATGGGCCTCGTCTCGAGCAATCTGCGCGACGCTTGCAAGCAACCCGACGACGCTGCGGCGCGCGAGGCGATGATGCTCGCGGCGACCCAGGGCGGGCTGGCGTTCTCCAACGCCTCGGTTTGCCTGGTGCACGGGATGAGTCGCCCCCTCGGCGCACATTTCCACGTGCCGCACGGCCTGTCGAACGCGATGCTGCTGCCCGCCGTGACCGCGTTTTCCGCGCCGGCGGCGCTCGACCGCTATGCCGATTGCGCGCGCGCCATGGGCGTCGCCGACGACACGGTCGGCAATCAGGCCGCCGTCGCGGTCCTGATAGAGGAACTGCGCGCCCTCAACGACGAGCTCGGCGTGCCGACGCCCCGGGCATACGGGATCGCCGAAGCGGACTACATGAGGCTGACGCCGGCAATGGCCGATCAGGCGCTCGCGTCGGGTTCCCCCGCCAACAACCCGCGCGCGCCGACCGCCGACGAGATCGTGACCCTCTACCGCGAGGTGTGGGACTGACGCGCGGCCCCGACGGGCGTCGCGGCGGGGGAGCGCGCGTGGACGGCCTGAACGTCGGCAACTTCATCTGGGGCATCGCCGACGACGTATTGCGCGACGTTTACGTGCGCGGCAAATATCGCGACGTCATCCTGCCGATGACCGTGATCCGCCGCCTCGACGCCGTGCTCGAACCGACCCGGCAAGCCGTGCGCGACATGAAGGCGCAGCTCGACGGGGCCGGCGTCGTCAACCAGCACGCCGCCCTGTGCCAGGCGTCCGGTGAGGCGTTCTACAATACCGCGCCGTTCGGCCTCCGCGATCTCTCGTCGCGCGCCCGCCGCCAGACCCTCAAGGCGGATTTCGAGGCGTATCTGGACGGTTTCTCGCCCAACGTGCAGGGGGTTCTGGGCCGCTTCGGTTTCCGCAACCAGATCCCGACGCTGATCGAGGCCGACGTGCTCGGCTTCCTGATCGGCAAGTTTCTGGACCCGTCGATCAATCTCGGCCCCGAACCGGTTCGGAATCCGGACGGGAGCGTCCGCCTGCCCGGCCTCGACAACCATGCGATGGGCACGATCTTCGAGGAGCTGATCCGGCGCTTTAACGAGGAGAACAACGAAGAGGCGGGCGAGCACTTCACCCCGCGCGACGTGGTGAAGCTGATGGCCCACCTGGTGTTCATGCCGGTCGCCGACACCGTCGCATCCGGCACTTATCTGGTCTATGACGGCGCCTGTGGCGCCGGCGGTATGTTGACGGTGGCCGAAGAGACGCTGGCCGGCCTCGCGAAGGACCACGGCAAGGAGGTCTCGGTTCATCTCTACGGGCAGGAGGTCAACCCCGAGACCTGGGCCATCGGCAGGGCCGACCTGATCCTCAAGGGCGAGGGGGCGGAGGCCGAAAACCTCGCCCACGGCTCGACGCTCTCGGCGGACGCGTTCCCGTCGCGCGAATTCGACTTCATGCTATCGAACCCGCCCTACGGCAAGTCGTGGAAGGCGGACCTCGAACGGCTCGGCGGCAGGAAAGATATCCGGGACCCGAGATTCGCGATCGAACATGGCGGCGACCCGGAATACAGCCTGGTCACGCGCTCCAGCGACGGCCAGATGCTGTTCCTCGCCAACATGCTGAGCAAGATGAAGACGGCCTCGCCGCTCGGCAGCCGCATCGCCGAGGTCCACAACGGCTCGTCGCTGTTCACCGGCGGCGCCGGCTCGGGCGAGAGCAACATCCGCCGCTGGATCGTCGAGAACGACTGGCTCGAAGCCATCGTCGCCCTGCCGACGAACATTTTCTACAACACCGGCATCGCTACCTATATCTGGGTGTTGGGCAACCGCAAGCCGGAGCGCCGCAAGGGCAAGGTCCAGCTCATCGACGCGACAGGATGGTTCGCGCCGCTGCGCAGGAACCTGGGGAAGAAGAACTGCGAAATCGGCGCCGACGATATCGAACGCATCTGCGCCGCGTTTCTCGGGCTGGAAGAGAGCGAACGTTCGAAGGTCTTTCCCAACCAGGCGTTCGGCTACCGGAAGATCGTCGTGGAACGGCCGCTGCGGCTGAGGGTCGATCTCGACACGGGCGCCTTGCGGCGGTTCCGCGCGGCGTGCGCCAACGCCGAAGAAGAACCGTTCGCCGATGTCGTGGACCGTATCGTGGAAAAGCTCGGCGCCGGGCCGCAGCGGGACTTCAACCGGTTCCTGAAGGTCGTGGAGGCCGAGGCGAACCGGCGCCGCCTGCGCATGACCGCCAGGCGCCGCAAGCTGCTGGCGGCGGCGCTGGGGACACCGGATGCGGAAGCGGAACCCGTGATCGCCAAGACCGCGAAGATCGCCGCAGGGGCCGACCCCGAGCGCGAGACGCTTTACGGTCGATACCGCGCGAAGATCGATGGCAAGGCCGTCGCCGTCGAATACGAGCCGGATCCGGCGCTGCGCGACACCGAACAGGTGCCCCTACTGGAAGACGGCGGCATCGAAGCCTTCGTCCGCCGCGAAGTGCTGCCCTGGGCGCCCGACGCCTGGATCGACGAGTCGAAAACGGCCGTCGGCTACGAGATTTCCTTCACCCGGCATTTCTACAAACCGAAGCCCCTGCGCACTCTCGAAGAGATTGAGGCCGATATCCGGGCGCTGGAGAACGAGGCCGAAGGGCTACTCGATGATGTACTGGTAGGGAATGCGTGATGGCGGTCGGTCTCAAGCCGTATCCAGCCTATCGCGACAGCGGCTTGCCGTGGCTGGGCGAGATACCAAAGCATTGGGAACTGCGGCGACTAAAGGATTATGGGACACTTATCCCCGGTACGGGATTTCCACATTCGCACCAAGGACGAGAAGGCGAGGTTTTGCCGTTCTATAAGGTTGGTGACTTGGCATCATCCTGGGATAACGCACATGTCGATAAAGCCCCAAACTCCATATCTCACGATACAGCCATCCATTTACGCGCACATGTAATACCAAAAGGATCCATAATATATGCAAAGATAGGAGAGGCATTATTTCTCAATAGAAGAAGAATAACCAGTACTCCATGTTGCATAGATAACAACATGACAGCTTTTATTCCATGCAATGACAATCTGGCAACAAAGTGGTCCTTCTATTGGGCCAGTATTCTTGATTTCGGTTCTGTATCAAATCCTGGAGCGGTGCCATTCGTGGGAGAAAGGAATCAAGCTACATTACCACTGTTGATTCCGCCCCTCTCCGAGCAAGCCAGCATTACCCGTTATCTCGACCGTATCAGCGAGCGTGTTGATCGCTATATCAGCGTCAAGAATCGCCTGATCGCCCTTTTGAGCGAGAAGAAGCAGGCGATCGTCAACCGGGCGATCACGCGCGGCCTCGATCCGAACGCGCCGATGAAGCCGACGGGCATCCATTGGATGCCCGAGGTGCCGGAGCACTGGGAGGTAACGACGTTCGGTCGGATAGGGCGATTCTTCAAAGGCAATGGCGGAAACAAATCGGACGAGGTACCCGACGGCGTGCCGTGCGTGCGGTACGGCGATTTGTATACTCAATACAAATACATGATTGGACGAACCCGATCATGCGTGACGCGGGAAAGGGCGTCCAGCTACATGCGGATTGCTTATGGGGATGTCCTTTTCGCTGCATCGGGTGAAATGATCGATGAGATAGGAAAATCAGCGGTCAACCTCATGAAGACAGAAGCGCGTTGCGGCGGCGATGTTCTTGTATTCCGTCCCGGCCGTAAGGTTGTGGCTCGTTTCATGGGCTATGCATCGGATTGTCCTTCGGCAATGTGGCAAAAGGCGCGCATGGGTCGAGGGTTCACCGTGATGCATATCTACGGCTCCCAGCTCAAGGGCCTTCGGATTGCCCTCCCTTCATTACCCGAGCAAACCGCTATCGTCGAACAACTCGACCGCGAAGCAGCCGAAATCGACACAGCCATCAGCCGCACCCGCCGCCAGATCGAACTTGCCCACGAATACCGCGAACGCCTGATCAACGATGTCGTCACCGGCAAGCTGGACGTGCGCAAGGCACGCATCGACGCGGCACCGAGTGCCGATGCCTTGGAGGGGGCGGGACAGGTGCCGATGCGTCGGGCATCGGCCGGCGCACCCGCCATCCCGTGAAGCTCACATAGCGCGAGGCCATTGCCATGAAGAACATCACCGTATCCGTCGATGACGAGGCCTACAGGCTTACCCGGGTCCGGGCGGCCAGATTGGGCATGTCGGTGTCCGCGCTGGTGCGCGGTCTCCTGAAATCTCTCGTTCACGACAGTGCCGACGAAAACGACGGCGATAGCCGTTCCGAAGAAACGGAGCTCGAGCGCAGGCGGAGGTTATTGACCCAAGTGCTCGCGGACTTCAAGGCGCGGGGTGTGGGGATACGTATGGCCGACAATCTTTCTCGTGAAGCCTTGTACGACCGCCATGCGCCTCGTTGACACGAACATCATGCTCTACGCCGTCAGCGCTTTGGCGGAGGATGCCGACAAGCATAGCCGTGCATGCGAACTATTGATCGAAGTCGATCTCGCGTTATCGGTGCAAGGTGCTCCAGGAGTTCTACCATCAGTCGACGCACCCCAAACGCCGGGCACGGCTGACGCACGACGCCGCCGTCCGCTTTCTGGAGCCCTTCCTGCGGCTCCCAATTCAGCCGGTCACGGTCGAGGTATTCCATACTGCGCTCCTAATTCGCCAACGCTTCGGGCTGTCCTGTTGGGACAGCGCTATTCTCGCCGGAGCCCGCGTCATGGGCTGCGATGCCGTCTATTCCGAGGACATGAGCGCCGAGCAGGATTACGACGGCCTTCGTGTGATCGATCCATTCGCCGACCGGAGCGGCCGACCGTGACCGTGGCCGGATCAGGCGGCGGCCTGCCGATGACGACCGACACGAGCGAGCGGGGCCTCGAAGCCCTCATCGTCCGGTCGTTGATCGAAGTCGGAACGGATATGCGCCGTCTATCTTCATGCATGCCTCCGGTATGTCGAACGCCGCAAGATGACCAATGCGACGCTGCGCGAGCGGTTCGGCGCCGCCGACCGGAATGCCGCCGGAGTTTCCTGTACGTTGAGCGAAGCCGTGGACGCCGGGACGATCGCCATCGAAGATCCGGACGCAGGCAGGCGCAGCCGCACATATGTGCCGTTCCGGGCGGTGCCGGATGCCGGAGAGGCCCAACGGATTGTTTGATGGAACACCCGAAAAACCGCGGCCCTGGCGAGCCTGGAATCTCCAACTTGTTGATTCCCATACGATTTCTGTCCCCGACTTTGTTTGATGGTTGTTTGACGGGGCGGGGTGGGGGCGTCGAAAACGCCGTCCGGCCATTCCGAAAGCGGATGCGGCAGACGCCGTGAACGCCGGAGAGATCGCGATCGGAAACCTGTCGCGCACGGGGCGTGGACCGCGGGTTTCCGGCTTGTCGCGGGATGGCACCTGCCGCGACGAATCGGCCGCACGCGGCGTCAGGCGAGGCCGGTCCGGTTGTTTGACGGAATGGCCGACGAACGGTGCTTTCGGCGAACCGGAAAGTTTCAATTCGTTGATTCTTATCGTATTTCCCCGGTCGGGATTGCTTGATGGTTTTTCGATGGGTGGAAGCCGTGAACCTCGAAGAACCCACACGGGGCGGCGCGCTCGCCATCCCGTGAAACCCGTATCCGCGAGAATCGGGCGAGCGGCCTTGGGGCATGAATCGCAGCCAGCGACGGCGAATATGTGACCATGCCGCCACCCCCGGCCCCAAAAATCTACCACATTGTCCACGTGGACCGCCTGCCTTCGATCATTGCGTATGGCTGCCTATGGTGTGATGCGAAGATGGCGGGCCACGCGTCGCCGGGAACGGCCATCGGCATGGCCGGGATCAAGCAGCGACGGTTGCACACGCCATTGAACAGTCATCCCGATCTTCATGTCGGCGATTGCGTGCCTTTCTACTTCTGCCCGCGCTCGGTGATGCTCTACGTGATCCACAGGGCGAATCATCCTGAGCTCGCTTATCGCGGAGGCCAGAGCCCCATCGTGCACTTGGAAGCGGACCTTCATGAAGCGGCGGCCTGGGCCGGCGGGAAGGGGCGGCGATGGGCCTTCACCCTGTCCAATGCGGGCTCCTCTTACTTCAAGGATCGTTGCGATCTGGCGCAACTGGATCAAATCAACTGGAATGCAGTCCAGGCGAGGAGCTGGAGCTGTCGCAAGGAGGGCAAGCAAGCAGAGTTTCTGGTCGAGCGTTCGTTCCCGTGGGAACTGGTCCAGCGCGTCGGTGTGTATTCGTCACAAGTCCACCAACGAGTGCGCAGCGCCATGCAGGCCAACCATCGACCGCCTGTCAAAATCGAGCCGAGCTGGTACTATTGATGGACGAGGGAGAGCGCCGATGATCCGGCTCAAGACTGGCGACATACTCGCCGAGGATGCCGAGGCCCTGGTCAACACGGTGAACTGCGTCGGGATCATGGGGCGCGGCATCGCGCTTCAATTCAAGAAGGCGTTTCCGGCGAATTTCAAGGCTTATGCCGAGGCCTGCCGGCGCGGCGACGTCCGGCCCGGCCGGATGTTCGTGTTCGAGACCGGTCAGCTCACCAACCCCCGATACATCGTCAACTTCCCGACCAAGCGGCATTGGCGGGGCAACAGCAGAATCGAGGACATCGAGGCCGGGCTGGACGCGCTCTCCAGCGTGATTCGGGAGCGCGGCATCCGCTCGATCGCCATCCCGCCGTTGGGCAGCGGCCTCGGCGGCCTCGAATGGGATGAGGTCCGACGGCGCATCGAGGCGGCGCTGCGGGGCTTCAACGACCTGCGGATCGTCGTCTTCGAGCCAAACGGCGCACCCGAGGCGGGCGAGATGACGCGCAACCGCAAGCCGCCGAAGATGACCTCGGCCCGGGCGGCGCTGGTCGGGTTGGTGGATCGCTACCTGCGCGGCTGGCTCGACCCGTTCGCCACCGTGCTGGAGGTGCACAAACTGATGTATTTCATGCAGGCTGCCGGCGAACCGCTCAAACTGACATACACGAAGGCGCCCTACGGCCCCTACGCCGGGAACTTGCGGCATGTCCTGAACGAGATCGAAGGGTATTTCGTATCGGGCTACGCCGACGGCGGCGACGCGCCGGATAAGCCTCTGGAGCTCGTCCCCGGCGCCGTTGAAGAAGCGAACGGGTTCCTCGAACGTCACGAGGACACCGGGGCGCGCTTCGAGCGCGTCGCCGATCTTGTCGCGGGGTTCGAATCGGCCTTCGGTCTCGAACTGCTTGCGACCGTTCACTGGGTCATGGAACGCGAGACCGGCGGGCCGATGCATGAGATCGTCGCGCGAACCCATGCCTGGAACGAGCGCAAGAAGAGCTTCTCTCCCCGTCAGATCGCGCTCGCAGCCGACAGGCTGACGCGCAAGGGCTGGATCAAGCGTCCCGCCCCGCAAGCCTTCCGATGACGACCGACACGAGCGAGCCGGGCCTCGAAACCCTCATCGTCCGGTCGCTGATCGAAGAAGGCGGCTACGCAGCCGGCGACCCGAACGACTACGACCGCGACCACGCGGTCGATACGGCCACGCTCTTCGCGTTCCTCGACGCGACCCAGCCGAAGGCGGTCGCGGCGCTCGGCATCGGCGCCCCCGGCCCGAAGCGGCTGCAATTTCTCCACCGCCTCCGCGGAGAGATCGACCGGCGCGGAGTCGTCGACATGCTGCGCAACGGCGTGAAACACGGCCCGGCGTCGGTCGAACTGTTCTATGGAACCCCGACTCCCGGCAACGCCGGGGCCGAGGCGCTGTTCGCCGCCAATGTCTTCAGCGTCACCCGCCAGCTCCGATATTCGAAGGACGAGACCCGGCGCGCGCTCGATCTGGCGCTGTTCGTCAACGGCCTGCCCGTCGCCACCTTCGAGCTCAAGAACAGTCTGACCAAACAGACGGTCGCGGACGCGGTCGAGCAATACCGGCGCGACCGCGACCCGAAGGAGCCGCTGTTCCGGTTCGGCCGCTGCATCGTCCATTTCGCGGTGGACGACGGCGAAGTGCGGATGTGCACCCACCTCAAGGGCAAGGACTCGTGGTTCCTGCCCTTCAACAGGGGCTGGAACGCCGGCGCGGGCAATCCGCCGAACCCCCGCGGCCTCAAGACCGACTATCTCTGGAAGCAGATCCTCGCCAGGACGAGCCTGACGGACATCCTCGAGAACTATGCCCAAATCGTCGAGGAGGCGGATGGGCAAGGCCGGCAGAAGGGGCGGAAACAGATATTCCCGAGGTTCCATCAGCTCGATGCAGTGCGTGAGCTGCTGGCCGACGCCGGGGCCGCCGGCGCGGGCAGGCGCTATCTGATCCAGCATTCGGCGGGGTCGGGCAAGAGCAACTCCATCGCCTGGCTCGCGCATCGGCTGAACGGGCTGGAGACCGATGGAAAGCCGACCTTCGATTCCGTCGTCGTCGTCACCGACCGGCGGGTTCTCGACAGGCAAATCCGCGACACGATCAGGCAGTTCGCGCAGGTATCGTCCGTCGTCGGCCATGCCGAGCGCTCCGGCCAACTCCGCGCATTCCTCGAGAGCGGCAAGAAGATCGTCGTCACCACGGTGCAGAAATTCCCCTTCGTCCTCGACGAGATCGGCAACGAGCATCGGGGCCGGCGGTTCGCCATCGTCATCGACGAGGCGCATTCGGGCCAGGGCGGCCGCGCCACCGCGACCATGCACATGGCGTTGGCGGGCGACGCGCCCGACGACGAAGACAGCGTCGAAGACAGGATCAACCGCCTGATAGAGGCGCGAAAAATCCTCCCCAACGCCAGCTATTTCGCGTTCACCGCCACGCCGAAGAACAAGACGCTGGAGATCTTCGGCGCTCCGCTGCCGGAAGGCGGCAAGGTCCGGCGCGTCCCCTTCCACATCTACACGATGAAACAGGCCATCCAGGAGGGGTTCATCCTCGACGTATTGGCGCACTACACCCCGGTCGACAGCTACACCCGGTTGCTGAAAACGGTCGAGGACGACCCTTCATACGACGCCGGCAAGGCGAGCCGCGCGCTGCACATCTATGTCGAGGCTCACGAACATGCGATCCGCCGAAGGACGGAGATCATGGTCGATCATTTCCATGATCGGGTGATCGCCCGCCGCAAGATCGACGGCCGAGCGCGGGCCATGGTCGCGACCGACGGCATTCACCGGGCGATCCGATACTTCCATGCCTTCGAGAACTGTCTCGATGAGCGCAAGAGCCCCTGGCGCGCCATCGTCGCGTTCTCCGGCGAACACGAATACGGCGGACGGAAGGTGACCGAGGCGGCGCTGAACGGCTTTCCGGGCAACCGGATCGAGGAGCAGTTCCGGCAGGATCCGTACCGCTTCCTGATCGTTGCCGACAAGTTCCAGACCGGCTACGACGAGCCGTTGCTGCACACCATGTATGTCGACAAGGTCCTGTCGGGCGTGAAGGCGGTGCAGACGTTGTCCCGGCTCAACCGCGCCCACCCGCTCAAGCACGATACCTTCGTGCTCGATTTCGTGAACGATGCCGACGGCATCGCGGCCGCGTTCGAAGACTACTACCGCACCACGATCCTCGGCGAGGAGACCGATCCCGACAAGCTGCACGACCTGAAGGCGGCCCTCGACAGGCATGGGGTGTATTCCTGGAAACAGGTCGAGGACCTGGTCGCGCTCTATCTCGGCGGCGGCGGTCGGGAAGCGCTGGATCCGATCCTCGATTCCTGCGTCGCCGTTTACCTGTCGGATCTCGACGAAGACGGGCAGGTGGACTTCAAGGGCAAGGCCAGGGCGTTCGTACGCACGTATAATTTTCTGGCCGCGATCCTTCCCTGGGGAAGACCGGAGTGGGAGAAGCTGTCGATCTTTCTCAATCTACTGACCCCGAAGCTCCCTGCGCCGCGGGAGGAAGACCTCTCGAAGGGCATTCTGGAAGCGATCGACATGGACGGCTACCGCGTCGAGGCCCGGGCCTCGATGGCGGTCGCGCTCGCCGACTCCGACGCGGAGATCGGGCCCGTGCCGACGGGCGGCGGCGGCGGGGTGACGGAGCCGGAGATCGATCTGCTGAGTAACATCCTCAAGGAATTCAACGAGATGTTCGGCAACGTCGATTGGAAGGACGCCGACAGGATCGGCAAGGTCATCACGGAAGAACTGCCCGCAAAGGTCTCCGCCGACCGGGCCTATTGGAACGCACGGCAAAACCCGGACAGGCAGAACGCGCGCGTCGAGCACGACAGGGCGCTCAGCCGCGCCGTCGTCGATCTCCTCGCCGACGACTCCGAGCTGTTCCGGCAGTTCAGCGACAACCCCTCGTTCCGGAAGTGGCTGTCCGACGCCGTGTTCAGAGCGACTTACGCCGAGGCGACGCCTTCGCCCTCACGCGCACCTTTCTCGCGGTAGCGCCAGAGGCCCGCGCGCGACGGGGGCAAACCCTCCTATACTTTCGCGGCGATGGCTTCGATTTCGAGCAGAAACTCACGCTTCACCGGGCCCGCACCGGTGACCAGCATCGAGGCGGGCCGCGCAGCGCCCAGAAAGCGCGATCGAACCTTGACGTAGTCGGCGATGTCGGCCTCGCGCAGCAAGTAATGGGTCACCTTGACCAGGTCGTTGACGGTCATTCCCGCCGATTCAAGAATTTGACGATGTGACCCCAGGCGAGCTCCGCTTGGCCGGTGATATCGGCCGGCAATTCGCCATCCAGAGCCAAACCCGGCGTTCCCGAGCTCAACAGCCAGCGTGCGCCCGGAGGTATTTCGATGGCGTCGCTATAGCTCCCGATCCGGGACGCCACTCCAATATCGTGAACGATATTCTGTATCGGTTCGAACGCTCCAGCACGGTTCGCAGCTCAAGCTGCTCCCGCCCTCCCCACATGTGTTCCGTCAAGCAGTGTCACGCCGCCGCGGACCGCGTATAGCTGAGGCCCTGTCCACGTCTCACGAGTCCAGTCACGACATCTCGACGCATATGCCCTCAAAGCCGCATAAGTACGATCGAAAAGATCATTATACATGTTCCGATTGCACCGTGACATGCCCGGATGCGCATTGACTTACTTTCTCCGATGATCTCTAACGCGTTCGGGATCGGATTGCAAGAGGCAGGCCGCCACGGGGGCCGGACCGCCGGCGCCCGGAAGCTGGGAGAGCGCCAGCGCGTGGTCTGGAAAAATGATCCGAAGCGCTTCGGTCGGCGTGCCCGTCCGACCGCGCCGGTGCGCAGCGACGTCCCCACCGACACCCTTGACGATCACACGCCTGGCGCACCCCGGGGGATCGAGGGCCTGCCTTACACCAAACGTCGTTGACTTTGACCGTTGTGCTCCCGCCCGCAATGGTCATCGCTATGGACAAACAGGTGAAAAAGGGAAATCCAATGGGTCATCATCAAGGTCATTTGGTATTACATGAAACGCAAATTATGCGTCACGCGGCCAGCGAGTCGGGCCAGTCCAGTTGGTCGAGCACGGTCCGGGGAAGCCTGCCATGTTTGTCGAATGCCGCCTGAAGCCGTCCGTTCAGCCACTCGAATCCTTCTTTGGAAAGCTCGACGGCAGGATGTCGCATGTAAGCACGGCGTGGATCCGTGTTGCCCTCGCCCCGCCGCGCGTTCCGCTGTGTGGACGCGAACGAGTCGGTGCCCAAAGCGTCCATCAATTCATTGAGCGATACGCCGTTTCCTATCGCGTCCGCGACGAACTCGGCGGAGTGGACGCGGATATAATGAGGCCAGCGCTCCTTCCAGGGGCGCCTCGCAATGTCGTCGGGTGTCGCGTCGTCCCGTTCCGGCCAATGCGTCATCCCGACGGCGCGGCCAAAGATACGAATATCCGGCCCCTCGACAAGCGGAGCCATGAACATCGCTGCCCCGTCTTTGACCTGTCGCGGGCGCTTGTTGGCGGGATAAGTGGCGGCCCAGTGGCAACCATCTCGTTTAAGCATAGCCACAGTGGAATACGACAGCGGAACGCGATCGCCGCTACGCCCGAAGAATTTCACGAAAGCCTGCGGCGGCTCGGTGAACACCGTTGGCGCGCGAACCGCGCGCGGCTCGGCGATACCGGCGTCAGCGCCGAAATCGTCTAGCTCGGTCGGTCCGCCGGGCCGGTATCCCGACGCAAGACAGCGGGTGACCTGTCCGTCCCACTCGTCGACCCGGTCGCGCCGCAGATCGTTGCCGCCCCGCCGCCATAGATCGTCGAACCAGGCCCGGCAGTTCGCGACCGCCGCCGGGTCCTCCGTTACCGCGCCGAATTCATGGTTTCGGCAAAGTCCGGCCTCGGTGAGATTGGCCGAGGTCACAACCGCCCGGCCCGTGCCGAACAGATAGAGCTTGGCGTGAAGGTTGCGGATGCCCCGGACGGTCGCGCCGGCGTCGAGCAGCTTTCGCAGCGCTGCGATATCGCTGGCGCCTTTCGCAAAGTCCCCAAGGTTGAAACGGGTGATGACCCGGACGTCATCGGGGCGTAACGAGAGAAGGCGATCGAGAGCGCGCGCCTTGATGAACGGACAGACGATCCGGAGTCCACCGGCGTTTCGGCGCAAGCCGTCGGTCAGCTCCCGCGCCCATTCCCTGTCCACCAGGCGGAATGTCATGCAACCTCCCCGGTCCCCGGACTCGGCTGGACCTTCTCGCGATAGCGCCAGAGGCCCGCGCGCTCGTAGCGCCACGGATATTGCCGGACCATGTTGGCAACCCGGCAGAGACGCCACGCGACCAGACCGACGGTCGTGATCGCGGCCGTGTCGAGCAGGTAGCCGGACAGGGAGAATAACGGCCCGTCGAACAAGGCGTAGGCGAGGAACCGGTCGGCGGCGCCGAGGCCCAGGCAGGCGGCGACGAGCTGATAGGCCGGGCGCCAAGTCGCCGCGATCGCGCGCCCGGTCATGACCGCGGCCCCGCCGCCGGCGATCAGGGTCAGGCTGACGAAAACCGCGACCGGAACTTCCGAGAACGGCATCATCGCCGACTCAGGCCGCGCCTTCCAGATAGGCGCTGCGCACTTCGGCGCTGGCCAGCAGTTCGCGGCCCCCGCCGCTCAGCACGATCCGCCCGTTGGCCATGACGTAGCCGCGATGCGCGAGCCGCAGCGCGAGCTGCGCGTTCTGTTCCACCAGCAGGATCGCGATCCCCAGCGAGGCGTTGATGTCCCGGATGACCTCGAAGATCTGCTTCACGATCAACGGCGCGAGGCCGAGCGACGGCTCGTCGAACAACAACAATCGCGGCCGGCTCATCAGCGCCCGCCCGATGGCGAGCATCTGTTGTTCGCCGCCCGAAAGCGTGCCGCCGCGCTGTCGGCGCCGTTCGCCGAGGATGGGGAAAATCCCGAAAACCCGCTTCAGGTCGTCGTCGAGATGGCCGGGATCGGCAGTCACCGCCCCCATTTGCAGGTTCTCCAGAACCGTCATGCGCGGGAATATGCGCCGGCCTTCGGGTGCATGGGCGACCCCGCGGCGCACGATACGAAAGGTGGGGAGCGCGGTGATGTCCTCGCCGCCGAACAGGATCTTTCCCCGCGCGGCGCGTGGATTGCCGCAGATCGTCATCAGCAGGGTCGATTTGCCGGCCCCGTTGGCGCCGATCAAGGTCACGATTTCGCCCTCCGAGACCTCGATGTCGACCCCGCGCAGCGCCTGAACCGGGCCGTAATAGGTGTGAACCCCCTTTACCGAGAGCATCACGCTGCGCCCTCCGCTTCGCCGAGATACGCGCGCACCACCGCCGGGTCGCGGCGCACGTCGTGCGGCGCTCCCGCGGCGATCTTGCGCCCGTAGTCGAGGACGACGATGCGGTCGGAGATTTCCATCACGACGTTCATGTCGTGCTCGATCAGCAACAGGCCGATGCCGAAACGCGCGCAGATGTCGGTGAGCAGGTCGTTGAGCGCCGCCGTCTCGCGCATGTTCAGCCCCGCCGCCGGTTCGTCGAGGCAGAGCAGCACCGGGTCAGTGCACATGGCGCGCGCGATCTCCAGTCGCCGCTGGTCGCCATACGGCAGTTCGCCGGCGTTGCGGTCGCCCGCGTCGGCCAGGCCGAAGCGGTCGAGCCACTCGCGCGCCCGTTCCACCGCCTCGGCCTCGGCGGTGCGGTAGCGCGGCAGGCCGACCAAGCCGGCGAGCGTGAACGCCGAAGCGTGCATCAGCTTGTTGTGCTGCGCCACGACGAGGTTTTCCAGCACCGTCATCGCCGGAAACAGTCGGATGTTCTGAAAGGTGCGCGCGACGCCGGCGCGGGCGATGCGGAACCCCTCCATGCGTTCGAGCCGGAAGATCGCGCCGTCGCGCCCCGCAAGGGCGATGCTGCCGACATCGGGCTTGTAGAACCCGGTCAGGCAATTGAAGACGGTGGTCTTGCCGGCGCCGTTGGGGCCGATGATCGCCGTGATCTCGCTCCGTGCCGCCTCGAAGGACAGGTCGTCGACCGCGACGAGACCGCCGAAGCGCATGGTCAGATGTTCGACCGTCAGCAGCGCGGTCACGGCGGCACCGGGCGCCCGCGCAACCGGATCGTCGGCTCGCGATAGGCCAGCAGGCCCCGCGGCCGCCAGATCATGATCAGGACCATGGCCAGCCCGAACGCCAACATGCGGTATTCCGAGAATTCCCGGAGTAACTCCGGCAGCAGAACGATCGCGCACGCCGCCAGCACGATGCCGATCTGGCTTCCCATGCCGCCGAGCACGACGATGGCGAGAATGATCGCGGATTCGACGAAGGTGAAGCTTTCGGGGCTGATGAAGCCGGCGCGGGCGGCGAAGAACGACCCCGCGAAGCCGCCGAACATGGCGCCGAGCGCGAACGCCGACAGCTTGACGTTCACCGGGTTGATACCCAGCGACCGGCAGGCGATCTCGTCCTCGCGCAGCGCCTCCCAGGCACGTCCGAGCGGCAGTTTGCGGATGCGCAGCACGAACAGATTGGTCAACAGCGCCAGGGCGAGGATGATGAAGTAAAGAAAAATCACCCGGTGCTCGCTGGCGAACTCGATGTTGAAGTAATGGTGAAAGCTCTCGTCTTCGGAGGCGCGGCGCCCGAAACTCAGGCCGAAGAAGGTGGGGCGCGGAATCTTGCCGATACCGTTCGGGCCGCCGGAGAACTCCACCCAGTTCATCAGTACCAGACGGATGATCTCGCCGAAGCCGAGGGTGACGATGGCGAGATAGTCGCCGCGCAGGCGCAGCACCGGGTAGCCGAGGAGAATGCCGAAGCCCGCAGCGAAAAGGCCGGCGATGGGCAGGCACGTCCAGAACGACCAGCCATAGGTCGTCGCCAGCAACGCGAAGCTGTAGGCGCCGACCGCGTAGAACGCGACATAACCGAGGTCGAGCAGGCCGGCGAGGCCGACGACGATATTCAACCCCCAGCCCAGCATGACGTAGATCAGCACCAGAGTCGCGATATCGACCACATAGCGGTCGGCGAACGGCAGGAAGGGCAGGCCGGCGGCGGCGAAAACGCCGGCGACCGAAAGCGGCCCGGAGAAGCGGCGCAGCACCGCCCCGGCGCGGCCGGCGCCGGCCCCGAACGCCGCGGTCGCGGGCCGCGCCCACCCCAGCGTCGACAGCGCGATCCGCCCGACGAACACCGCGGCGACGCCGATCGCCAGTGCGGTCCAGCGGCTCTCGACGGCGAACGCGCCGGGCCCGGAGGGAAATACGCGCAGGCCGATGAGCGGGATGCCGAGGACGAGCGCGACAAGGGCGGCAAGCCCGGCATCGCGCAGCAGTGCCGGCAGGTTGCGTTCCGGCACCTCAGACCTTCTCGATCTCGGGGCGACCGAGCAGCCCGGAAGGCCGGAAGATCAGCACCAGGACGAGGATGCCGAAGGTGGCGACATCCTTGTATTCGACCGAGAAGTAACCGGAGAAGAAGGCTTCGACCAGGCCGAGCAGCAGCCCCCCCAACATGGCCCCCGGCAGCGAGCCGATACCGCCGAGCACGGCGGCCGTGAACGCCTTGAGGCCGGCGATGAAGCCCAGGAAGAAATCGACGACGCCGTAATAAAGAGACGCCAGCACCCCGGCGACGGCGGCCAGCGCCGCCCCCATCACGAAGGTCAGCGAGATCGTGCGGTCGACGTCGATACCGAGCAGCATCGCCATGGTGCGGTCCTGCTCGCAGGCGCGTTGGGCGCGGCCCAGCGCGGTGCCGCCGATCAACCCGGCGAACAGCGCCATCAGCGCCACGGTCAGCACGACGATGAGAATCTGCACGTGGCTCAGCCGCACCGCGAATTCGGGTGTCTCGTAGATCGTGAAGCCGCTGGTGATGATCGGGCTCAGCGCCTTGACCCCGGCGCCCTGGCTCAGCAGCACGTAGTTCTGCAACGCGAGCGACATGCCGATGGCGCTGATCAACGCGGCCAGGCGCTGCGTGCCGCGCAGCGGCCGGTAGGCGATGCGCTCCACCGACCAGCCATAGGCGGCGGTGAACAGCATGGTGACGATCAGCACGACCAGCAGGGCGAGCGGCACCCATGTGACCCCGGCCGCGCCGAGGATGGTGAAGCTGATCACCGCGACGAAGGCTCCGATCATGTAGATCTCGCCATGCGCGAAATTGATCATGCCGATGATGCCGTACACCATCGTGTAGCCGATCGCGATCAGCCCGTACATGCTGCCGAGCGTCACGCCGTTGATGAGTTGTTCGAGAAAATACGCCATCGCCGCCCCGCGCCGCGCCTATCACAAATTCGCCCGTTCCGCCAGCGGTGTTTCGCCCGGCCCGACGATCGCGGCGGTTACGCCGCGGCGCAGCGGATGCCGAAGCGCGTCCAGACCTCTCCCAGAGCCTCGACCAGGGCGTCCATCATGGCGTCGTCGTGCAGCGGAGTCGGCGTGATGCGCAGACGCTCGGTGCCGCGCGGCACGGTCGGGTAGTTGATCGGCTGCACGTAGATATCGAACTCGCGCAGCAGCGCGTCGCTGGCCCGCTTGCACAAGACGGGGTCGCCCACCGTCACCGGCACGATGTGGCTGGGATTGTCGATCACCGGGATTCCGATGGCGGCGAGCCGGCGTTTCAGGGTTCGCGCGCGCTCTGCGTGGCGCGCGCGTTCGGCGCCGCTGGTCTTCAGGTGGCGGATGGCGGCGTGCGCGGCGGCCGCGACCGCCGGCGGCAGCGAAGTAGTGAAGATGAATCCGGGCGCGTAGGAACGCACGGTGTCGCAGATGGCGGCGGACGCGGCGATGTAGCCGCCCATCACCCCGAACGCCTTGCCGAGCGTGCCTTCGATTACGTCCAGGCGGTGCATGACGCCGTCGCGTTCGGCGACCCCGCCGCCGCGCGGGCCGTACATTCCCACCGCGTGCACCTCGTCGAGATAGGTGAGCGCGCCGTGGCGTTCGGCAACGTCGCAGATCTCGCCGATCGGCGCGATGTCGCCGTCCATCGAATAGACCGACTCGAAAGCGACGATCCGGGGCAGCGCGGGGTCGAGTTCCTCCAGGAGCGACTCGAGATGGCGCACGTCGTTGTGACGGAAGATTCGTTTCGGCGCCCTGGAGTGCCGCACGCCCTGGATCATCGACGCATGGTTGAGCGCATCCGACAGGATCACGCAGCCGGGCAGCAGGCCGCCGAGAGTCGACAGGGTGGCGTCGTTCGAGATGTAGCCCGAGGTGAACAGCAGCGCCGCGTCCTTGCCGTGCAGGTCGGCGAGTTCGCGCTCGAGCAACACGTGGTAGTGGGTCGTGCCCGAAATGTTGCGCGTGCCCCCCGACCCGGCGCCGGCGAGCCTCGCCGCGTCGCACAGCGCGGCGATCACCTTCGGGTGCTGGCCCATGCCGAGATAATCGTTCGAGCACCAGATGGTGACGTGGCGTTCGACCTCGCCGTCGTAATAGCTGGCACGCGGGAAGCTGCCGGCGTGGCGCGCAAGGTCGGCGAAAACCCGGTAGCGCCCCTCGGTTTTCAGCGCCTGGAGCGCATCGGCGAAATGGGCCTCGTAGTTCATGGCGGCGCCTCTCGATGCCCGCGAAAGCGACGGTCGTCGGTCGACCCGGCACGGCGGGCAGCGCGAAGAACGGTGCGCGACCGCCTTCGTAATACGAGCGTCCGCCGCGGGCAACCCGCGCCCCGGTTCGGAACCGGCGCGCAAGGGAACGGCGCCGTTTCTCTGCGACCGCGAACCTGCTATGGTTCGGGGTGAGGCCGCGCGGTTTCGTCGCGACGCCGCGCGTTCAACTCCGAGGGAGGACCATCACCGATGTCATTTGCTCGAATCATACCCGGCGCGGCGGCGCTGGCCGGGCTCGCGTTCGGCGGCGCATGGGCCGCCGACTTCGACGACAAGCCGCTCACCGAGGGCTGGGCGCCCACCGAATGGGGCGCCGACGACAAGGTGGGCGCCCCCAACCGCACCACGCCCGCGATCGTCATGGCCGCCATCGGGCTGGTCAGGGAAGGCCGGACCGCCACCCTCGGCAAGCTCTATCAGTCGGAAGTGCCGCTGTTCGGTCCGCGCACCTACCAGATGACCATCCCCGGTACACCCACCGGCGGCCCGTTCGGCAAGAACGCGCTGGTGTATCACGACGAAATGCTCACCACCGAGATCGGGCAGGTCTCGACCCAGTTCGACGGCCCCGGCCATATCGGCGTGCGCACGTCGGAGGGCGACTTCTTCTACAACGGGCGCAACCCGCTCGAGACCTATGAGCGCGGCGCCGGCGGCCGCGTCGTCGGCATGGGCGACCTCGGAGTCGAATTCGTCGCCGAGAAGGGCTTCGTCTGCCGCGGTATCCTGCTCAACGCGCCGGCCTACAGGGGCATGAACCCGCTGCCGATCCCGACGGCCACCGACAGCCCCGGCATCGTCACCGCCGACGACGTGTTGGGCATGATCGAGGCCCAGGGTCTCGACCCCATCGGCGAGGGGGATTGCGTGTTCCTCTACACCGGTCACGGCGACCTGTGGTCGAACGCCGAATGGCCGAAAATGAACTCGGCCGAACGCGCCGAGGCGCGCGCGACGTTCACGTCGGGCGAACCCGGATTCGGCATCAGCGCGTGCGAATACATGGCCTCGCGCAATATCATCCTCACCGGCGGCGACACCTCCGCCAACGACGCTCAGCCGGTCGGCGAGGAAGAGGGCTTCGCGGTGCCGTGCCACACCGAGTTGCAGACCCGCCGCGGCATCTGGAACCTCGAAAACCTCGACTTCGCGCCCCTGCTCGAAGCCGGCGTCAACGAGTTCCTGTTCGTCTGGGCGCCGCTCAAGCTGGTCGGCGCGACCGGCTCCCCCGGCAACCCGGTGGTGCTTTGGTGAATCGAGACCGTCGTTTCGGCAGGGCGCGGGCGTTCGGAATTCTGGCGCTCGCGCCCTGCTGCCTGCTCGCGGCCGCCCCGGCGGCGGCGCTCGACATCGTCAACGCCCATCCGGAGCCGGCGAAGATCGTCATCGAGCGCTGGGTGCAATTCGTGTCCCCCGGCGGCCAGGCGCGCTTTCGGCCCTATGACAGTCCGACGCGGATCAAGATCGAACTGCGCCATGTGCGACTCTCGTGCGAAGCCGGGGCGGACTCGCAGGTTCGCCTCGCCGACAACAATTGTTACGTCGATGGCGAGCTTGCCGGTGAAGGTCAGTTCCGCATGTAGGCGCCTCGGCGCTTGCGCGATCGTCGCCGTCCTGGCCGCATCCGGCCCGGCCGGCGGCCAGGACGCGCCGCCGGGGCCGCCCGCCGAAACGCTCTATCCGCTTCCCGAAGTGGAGGGCGCGGTGCCGTGGGAATTGCTCGCCGACGTCGAACTGGTCTTCGAGGGGATCGACCTCGTGCCGGCTTACCGCCCGGAGCTGCGGGCGCTCGACGGCGAAGCCGTGACTCTGGTGGGGTTTCTGATGCCGCTGGCCGCCGACGGTCGGCGTTCGCTGCTCAGCATGGTCTCGCCCGCCTGCCCGTTCTGCCTGCCGGGCGGACCGGAGACTTTCGTCGAACTCCTCGCCGACGACCCGATCGCCTTCACCGACGAGGCGGTGGCGGTGGGGGGCCGCCTGGAACTGCTCGAGGATTCCCTGTCCGGCTACTTCTACCGCTTGCACGACGCGGTGCGTCTGGAGGATCCGACCGCCTGACCGTGCCGACGAGGCGCGCGCTGGTCACGCGGTGCAACCGGGCGCGGCCGATGAGCAGCACGTCGAACGGCCACGCCAGAAGGTCGGCGATAGCGGGGTCGAGCACGTCCAGGCCGCCGGCATAGGCGCCCGCCGCGGGCAGGATGAGGCGCGCCGGGTCGGTCGCGAAACAGTGCCCGCGCACCCGCCGGCCGCGCGTCGGCACGGTTGCCCTGGGGTGGAAATGGCCGGAGACCTCGCCCGGCGCGGCGCCCGGCCGCGCTTGATGGCGGAAGGCGAGGCGGCCGATCTCGATCCCGCTCGCCGCCGCGCCCCCCAACGCCGCGGGCGGCGCCGGATCGTGATTGCCGGCGATCCAGATCCACTCCACCGCGCCGGTCAGGGCGCGAACCCGCGCCGCATCCGCCGGAACCAGCCGCCCCGGTCCGGCGTCGTCGTGAAAACTGTCGCCGAGGCAGATTACGCGCCGCGGTCGGAAGCGCGCGATCGCGTCGGCGAGGCGGTCCAGCGTCGCCCGGCTGTCGAACGGCGGCAGCAGATGGCCCGCCGCCGCCCCGCTCGATCCCTTCTCCAGGTGCAGGTCGCTCACCGCCAGGGTCTCCTGCGCCGGCCAGTAGAGCGCGCCCGAAAGGTCCGCGACCAGTTCTTCCCCGGCGAAGGCGAAACGCAGCCCGCTCACCGTTGCATCGCCTCCGCGATCAGCTCTTCCGCCGCTTCGTCGAGCAGCGCATCGGGGGCGGTTCCGTAAACGTTCTCGCGCCCGATCTCCAGGAGCACCGGCACGGCGAGCGGCGAGACGCGGTCGAGCGCGCGGTGCACGATCCGGCCTTTCACCCGCGCCAGCATGTCGGACAGGCGGCGGACGTCGGTGAGGCCGCGGGCCGCCTCGTCGCGCGTCGCCCGGAGGAGAATGTGGTCGGGCTGGTAGCGCCTCAGAACCGCGTAGATCAGGTCCGAATCGATGCTCGTCTGGCGTCGCGTGCGTTGCCGGCCCGGATGGTTGCGCGGGATGAGACCGGAGACGATTCCGACATTGCGGAACGTGCGCCTGAGCATCGACGATTCGGCCATCCATTCCTCGAGATCGTCGCCGAGCATGTTCTGGTCGAACAGGTTTTCGATATCGGTCGCGGGAAACGCGCTCCACGCCGCCAGCACGTAGTCGGTGGCCACGAAGCTGAGCGGCCCGTGGCCCGCGCGCTCCATTCGCCGCGTCAGCAACATGCCGAGAGTCTGATGTGCATTGCGGCCCTCGAAGCAATAGGCGACGGTGTAGTGACGCCCGCCGCGCGGGAAGGTCTCGACGAGCAGGTCGTCCGGCCCCGGCAGGGTCGAAACCCCGGTCTGAAGTTCGAGCCATTCGCGCACCGGCTCGGGAAACGCCGCCCATGTCCGCGGCGCTTGCAGAATACCGCGCACGCGGTCGGCGAGTTCGGTGGTGAGCGGCAGGCGTCCGCCGCCATAGGCGGGCACTTTCGCGTTCTCGCCCATTGCCTTTGCGGCGATGGCCTCGTTCTCGCGCACGCCGCGGAATTCGAGGATTTGGCCGGCAAAGACGAAGGTGTCGCCGGGCGTGAGCCCCAGCACGAAATGCTCCTCGATCTCGCCGAGCACCCGGCCCCGGCCGAGCCGTATCCGCATGAGCACCGCTTCGACGATGGCGCCGACGTTCATCCGGTAGCGTTGCGCGACCCGTTGCGAGGCGGCGCCCCAACGCCCGTCCCGGCGCCGGTGGATGCGGCGGTAGCGGTCGTAGGCGCTCAGCGCGTAGCCGCCGTTCTCGACGAAGCCGAGAACGTCGTCGAAATCGGCGCGCGGCAGCGCCGCGTAGGGCGCGGCGTTTCTCACTTCCGCGTAGAGCGCGTCCGCGTCGAACGCGCCGGCGCAAGCGGTGCCGAGAACGTGCTGGGCGAGCACGTCGAGGCCGCCCGGCGGCGGCGGCGCGCCGTCGAGGGCATGGGCGCGCACGCCGTCGAGCGCGGCGCGGCATTCCAGATACTCGAAGCGGTTGCCGGGGACCACCAGCGCCCGGCTCGCCGTTTCGAGCCGATGGCCGGCGCGGCCGATGCGCTGGATCAGCCGGCTCACCCCTTTCGGCGCGCCGAGCTGAACGACCAGATCGACCGCGCCCCAATCGACGCCGAGGTCGAGCGAAGACGTGGCGACGACCGCGCGCAGCCGGCCCGCCGCCATCGCCGCTTCGATACGCCGCCGCTGGTCCACGGCGAGGCTGCCGTGATGCAGTCCGATGGGAAGGTTGTCGGCGTTCATCCGCCACAGCACGTGGAACGCGAGCTCGGCCTGGGCGCGCGTGTTGACGAACAGGATGGTCGTCGCCGCCCGCTCGATCTCCGCGAAGACTGCCGGCAGCGCTCCGAGCGCCATATGGCCCGACCACGGCATCGGCGAGGTGGGGACCAGAATCGACACGTCGGGCGGAGTTTCGTCGCGGCTCTCGACCAGGCGCACCGACCTCGGGTTCGCGTCGGGCGACAGCCAGGCGCGCAGATCGTCGGGCCGCGCCACCGTGGCGGACAGGCCGATGCGGCGCGCAGCGGGCGCCAGCGCCCCGAGCCGCGCCAGGCCGAGCGACAACAGATCGCCCCGCTTGGCGCCGGCCAGCGCGTGCAGTTCGTCGATCACCACATGGCGGAGCGAGGCGAAGATGTCGGGCGCGTCGGGGTAGGAGAGCAGCAGCGCGAGCGATTCCGGCGTCGTCATCAGCACCGCCGGCGGGTCGCGGCGTTGCCGTTCGCGCTTGCGTTGCGGCGTGTCGCCGGTGCGCGTCTCGGCGCGGATCGCGAGGCCCATTTCGGCGATCGGGGTCTCGATATTGCGGTGAACGTCCACGGCCAGCGCCTTCAACGGCGAGATGTAGAGCGTGTAGAGACCTTCCGCCGGTTCATGAGCGAGTTCGATCAGCGCCGGCAGAAAGCCCGCCAGGGTCTTGCCGCCGCCGGTGGGTGCGATCAGCAGCGTATGGCCGCCGTCGAGCAGGGCCCGCTGATGCGGACGCAGCGCCCACCCCCGCGCGGCGAACCATTCCGCGAACGGATGCGGCAGATTCGATTCGCGCGGGTCCATCGGCCAGATATAGCCGGGCGACGGCGCCGCCGTCACCGAGACCGGGAGACCCCGCGCGCTCCGCGATGCGCGCCCGCCGAATGTGCCATGGACATGACGAATCGCCGGCAGAGCGCGGCATATGTGGAGATGCGTCGGGTGTGAGAACTTGAACGCCGGAGGGCGTCGCCTGGGCGCTTCCTGCCTGCCCAAACGGTCGGGAAAAGAAAGCCGTTCTGCAATCGGCACTTAGCCCGAGCGGAGCTTGAGCGACCGCGCCCGCCGCGCACTTGAGGAAACAGTTCCCGAACCACCGCGCGGCTTCCGAACGTCACTATGGGAAGCACAAGGTAACAAAGCAATGCATGGGAACATGCGCACGGGCAACATCATTCACTAGGCCCGCACCGTGGGCGGCGGTGCGGGCTTGACCGTCACCCGTCGGGCAGCTGCTGTCGCACATGGTCCCGTAGCGCATCGGCAGGCCGCGCACAGGTTACCGCTCAGCAGAGTTGCTGCCGGACGTGACGCCACGACGGTAGCTTGTAGCGTGTAACGTGACGCGCTACAGTGAATCATGAGGATCAGGCACAAGGGGCTGCGGACGCTGCACGAGCGCGACGATGCCGCGCGGTTGCCCGCCGGTCTGGTGCCACGGCTCCGGCGCATCCTGTTCCGGCTGCAAGAAGCGACGCATCCGGGCAGCGCGGACGCGCCGGGCTTTCGGCTGCATCCCCTCAAAGGGGACCGCGCGGGCCAGTGGAGCGTCCGCGTCTCCGGCAACTGGCGCGTGGTGTTCCGCTTCGAGGACGGCGAGGCCGTGGACGTGGACCTGATCGACTACCACTGACCGGAAGGGAGCGCAGACCATGAGCGAGATCGCAAGCGATCGCGACGGCCCGATGCAGAACCCGCCGCACCTGGGCGAACTCATCCGCGAAAGCATGGACGATGTTGGCTGGAACGTAACCGAGACGGCGGCGCGTCTCGGCTGCGAGCGCGGAACGCTGTCGCGCCTGCTGAACGGCAAGGCGGGCGTGTCGGCGACTATGGCGCTGGCGCTTGAGGATGTCGGCTGGGGCACCGCCGAGCACTGGATGCGCATGCAGGCGAGCTACGAGCTTGCACAGGCGCGCCGGGAGAGGACCGCCGCCGAACGGCGTGCGGGCGCGATGCACGCATGATGCCGCCTCCCGCCTGCCGCCGTTCGTCCGCCCGCGCCGCTTCCGGTCAGGGGCAGACCGTCTTTCAGTCGTTGTGATTCGGGGCGCGCTGACTGATGCGCCTTTCGTGGAATGAGTCCGTGCTCGGGCCTCCGCCTTCAGCGCCGGAGTGTCGCGCGCTACGAGGCGCATGTCGCGAAGCTGGACAACCGTTCGGGCTTCATCGATCTGTTCTGGCCGGGCGTGCTTCTCGTCGAGCCGGAGAGCGCCGGGCGCGATCTGAAAGCGGCCTGCGAACAGGCGGGGGAGTATTTCGACGCGCTGCCCGAGCGCGCCCGCCCGCGCTACATCCTGGTGAGCGACTTCCAGACCTTTGAGCTTCACGACCTCGACGAGCGGGAGTCGGTCACGTTCGCGCTCGCGGACCTGCCTGCCCATGTGGAGGCGTTCGGCTTCATTCTCGGCGTGCAGCGCCGGACCTTCCGCGATCAGGACCCGGCCAACATCGAGGCCGCCGAACTGGTCGGGCGGCTGCGCGATGCGCTCGCGGACGCGGGCCACCGGGGGCACGATTTGGAACGCTTCCTCGTGCGGGTCGTGTTCTGCATGTTCGCGGACGATACCGGCGTGTTCGAGCCGCGCGACCTCTTCCTCGAATTCGTCGAGGCGCGCACCGGCGAGGACGGGGCCGATCTCGGCCCGTGGCTCGCGCAACTGTTCGAGGTTCTCGACACGCCGGAGGCGGAGCGGCCTGCGACCCCTGACGAGGACTTGGCGCGGTTTCCATACGTCAACGGCGACCTGTTCAAGGGGCATCTGCGGACGTTCTCGTTCAATGCGGCGATGCGCGGTGCGCTGCTGGACGCCTGCCGCTTCGACTGGTCGAGCATCTCGCCCGCAATCTTCGGGGCTCTGTTCCAGTCGGTGATGGCCCCGGCGGAACGGCGTGCCCGAGGCGCGCACTACACGACCGAGAAGAACATCCTCAAGGTGATCGAGCCGCTGTTGATGGACGACCTTCGCACCGAGTTCGAGCGGTTGAAGGCTCGCAAGGACAGTCGGCGTCTGGCGGAGCTTCGGCGCGGCTCTCGACCAGGCGCACCGACCTCGGGTTCGCGTCGGGCGACAGCCAGGCGCGCAGATCGTCGGGCCGCGCGACCGTGGCGGACAGACCGATGCGCCGCGCCGCGGGCGCCAGCATCCCCAGCCGCGCCAGGCCCAGCGACAACAGGTCGCCGCGCTTGGCGCCGGCCAGCGCGTGCAGTTCGTCGATCACCACGTGGCGGAGCGAGGCGAAGATGTCGGGCGCATCGGCGTAGGAGAGCAGCAGCGCGAGCGATTCCGGCGTCGTCATCAGCACCGCCGGCGGATCGCGGCGTTGCCGTTCGCGCTTGCGTTGCGGCGTGTCGCCGGTGCGCGTCTCGGCGCGGATCGCGAGGCCCATCTCGGCGATCGGGGTCTCGATATTGCGGTGAACGTCCACCGCCGGCGCCTTCAACGGCGAGATATAGAGAGCGTAGAGACCTTTCGCCGGTTTCCGAGCGAGTTCGATCAGCGCCGGCAGAAAGCCCGCCAGGGTCTTGCCGCCGCCGGTGGGTGCGATCGGCAGCGTGTGGCCGCAGTCGAGCAGGGCCCGTTGATGCGGACGCAACGCCCACCCCCGCACGGCGAACCATTCCGCGAACGGATGCGGCAGATTCGATTCGCGCCGGTCCATCGGCCAGATACAGCCGGGCGACGGCGCCGCCGTCACCGAGACCGGGAGACCCCGCGCGCTCCGCGATGCGCGCCCACCGAATGTGCCATGGACATGACGAATCGCCGGCAGAGCGCGGCATATGTGGAGATGCGTCGGGTGTGAGAACGGGACGCGCTCTGTGGCCTGTGGCGTCCGCGCCTCCTGCCGTCGCGCTCGAAGCGCCTGCGCAGCCGAATTGTTACGTTTCCGGCGGGTTGGCCGCAGCCTTCGATCCCGGTCTCTGCAAGCGGCTCCGTGCTTGAGAGCGTGCTATGTTTCCGTTTCCCGATGTGGTTGGGGCCGAACCTGTCGCAACGGAAGCTGTGCCGCTCCGGCGCCGGGGTACCGTGCGATCGTCGCGGGAGCCGCTCGGGGGCTGCGGGCCTATGGCCGGGTCGCGGCAGGGAACTCCAGGCCGGCCGAATGTGCGTTGCCCATGATCCCGGGCGGCCCTCTCGAACCGGGCCTCGAGAAGAAAGTGGAGAGCGCGGCGAATCGGGAGCGCGCCGATTGACGAACGCACGACAATCCACGCCCGCAGCGTCGGCGCACGGTTTCCTGTCTCACGGCTTCCGCCCCTTCTTCCTGTCCGCGGCGCTGTGGGCGCCGCTCGCCATGGCGCTTTGGCTCGCGATGCTTACCGGGAGGCTCGATTTGCCGAGCGCTTTCGACCCGGTGTCCTGGCATGCCCACGAGGCGCTGTTCGGCTATCTCGGCGCGGTGCTCGCGGGGTTCCTGCTCACCGCCGTGCCGAACTGGACGTCCCGGCCTCCGCTCGCCGGGTGGCCCCTGGCCGGCCTGCTCGCGCTCTGGGCGCTCGGCCGGATTTCGGTCGCGGCATCGGAATGGCTTGCTCCCGTGGCGGTGGCGCTGATCGACCTCTCCGGCCTCGTCGCCCTCGGTGGCTACGTGCTGCGCGAGATCGTCGCCGGCAGGAACTGGCGCAACCTCGCGGTGGTCGCCATGATCGGCGTGTTCGTCGCGGGCAACGCGTTGTTCCATCGCGAAGCCGCCGACGGTGCGTATGCGCCGTCGGGCTACGGGCTGCGCATCGGCCTTGCCGCCGCGATCATGATGATCTCGGTGATCGGCGGGCGGATCGTTCCCGCGTTCACGCGGAACTGGCTGTCGGCGCGCGGCGGCGATCGGCTTCCGGCGAAGTTCGGGCGTCTCGACGGCCTCGCCCTCGGGCTCACCCTGTTTGCGCTCGCTGCCTGGGTCGCGGTCCCCGAGGCATCGGGGTGCGGATACCTGCTTCTCGCCGCGGGCCTCGCACAGGCCGCGCGGCTCTCGCGCTGGTGCGGGCTACGGACACGCCGCGAGCCCTTGCTGTGGATCCTGCACGTGGGCTATGCGTTCGTGCCGCTCGGTGCGCTGGGCGTGGGCGCGGCGATCCTGTGGCCGGACGCCTTCCCGCCCGCCTCGGTCCGGCATCTGTGGATGGCGGGCGCGATCGGCGTCATGACACTCGCCGTGATGACCCGCGCGGCGCTCGGCCACAGCGGCCGGGTGCTGACCCCCGGGCCGGGGACGGCCGCAATCTGTCTGCTGGTCGTTGCCTCGGTGCTCGCCAGGCTCGCCGGCGGCGTACTCCCGGACCATGCGATGGCGTTGTGGACCCTCGCCGGCCTCCTGTGGTGCTGCGGCTTTGCCGGGTTTGTGCTTGCCTACGGGCGGCTGTTGATCGGCGCGGCGCAGCGGTGAGCGGCGACGGCGGGGGCGTTTCGGTTCGCGCGGGATATAACCGGGCCATGGCACCGCCGTCGCCGAAACCGGAAGACCTGCTTCGGGAGACCCGGAGCGGGCTGTGGTGCGCGCCGGGCGGGTTTCATATCGATCCGTCGCGCCCGGCCGAACATGCGGTGATCACCCACGCTCACGCCGACCATGCGCGGCGCGGCCACGGCGCCGTGCTGGCAACGCCGGGGACGGTCGCGGCGATGCGGACGCGCTACGGGGCTGATTGCGCGCTCCGGCTGCAAGAGGCGCCGGAAGGGGTCGCGCTGCGGGTCGGCGAGGTGACGGTCACGCTGGCGCCGGCGGGACATATCCTGGGCAGCGCACAGGTGGTGCTCGAATGGCGCGGGTTGCGCGTCGTCGTGTCCGGCGACTACAAACGCCGGCCCGATCCCACCTGTCTGCCGTTCGAGCCGGTCCGGTGCGACCTGTTCGTGACCGAGGCGACCTTCGCCCTGCCGGTGTTCCGCCACCCCGACGCCGGCGGCGAGATCGGCAGGCTGCTCGATTCCGTGGCGCTGTTCCCGGAGCGCTGTCACCTTGTCGGTGTCTATTCGCTGGGCAAGTGCCAGCGGGTGATCGCCCTGTTGCGCCGTGCCGGCTGGGACAGGCCGCTGTGGATTCATCCGGCGCTTGAGCCGCTTTGCGCATTATACGAGGCGCAGGGTGTGGCGTTGGGGCCGTTGCGGCGGATCGACGCCGATTTGCAAGGCGCGCTGGCGGGCGAGATCGTGCTGTGTCCGCCCGGCGCGGGCGGGGACCGGGTGCGCGGCCTTCCCGATCCCGTGATCGCGCAGGCGTCGGGGTGGATGGGGCTGCGGCGTCATACCCGGCAGCGCGGGGTCGAGTTGCCACTGGTCGTTTCCGACCACGCCGATTGGGACGAACTGACGCAGACCCTCGACGACGTCTCCGCGCCGCGCGTGTGGGTCACGCACGGTCGGGCGGATGCGCTGGCGTACCACGCCGCCGGCAGGGGGATCGAGGCGGAAGCGATACCCGCCGCCGGGCGCGGCGAAAACGGCGCGTGATCGCCTTCGCGCGCCTGCTCGACTCGCTCGCCGGCGCGCGGCGGCCGGACGCCGCGGCCGCGTGGCTCCGCCGCTATTTCCGCATCGCGTCCGATCCCGACCGGGGTTGGGGCGTCGCCTTGCTGGCCGGAGCCCTCGCGCCGCGCCGCCTCGCGCGCCGCGCCTTGCAGACCCTGGCGGCCGAACGGATCGACCCGACCCTGTTCGCGTTGTCGCAAGAGCATGTCGGAGACCTGGCCGAAACGCTGGCCCTGATCTGGCCGGCGCCGGCATCGCCGCCCGAACCGCCGCCCAACCTGTCGGAGGTCTTGCGCGGGCTCGACGCGGCGCCGGCGTGCCTGCCGGAACGCCTCGCCGGCTGGCTCGACCGTCTCGACGCGCCGGCGCGCCGGGCGCTGTTGCGGCTGGTCACGGGCGGGCCGCGCGCAGGTCTCCCGACGTCGGTTCTGAAACAGGCCCTGGCGGCCCATGGCGGCGTGCCGGTCGCGCGGGTCGAGGAGCTCTGGCACGGCCTCGCGCCCCCCTACGAAGACCTGTTCGCGTGGTTGGAGGGGCGCGCTGCCGCGCCGCGCATCGACGAACGGGCGGTCTTTCGTCCGTTCATGCTCGCCAACCCGCCGGCGCCGGGGGAGATCGAGGCGCTCGACCCGGCGGACTTCAGCGCCGAATGGAAGTGGGACGGGGTTCGCGTTCAGGTCGCCGGGGCGGCCCGGCGGCTCTATACGCGCGCGGGGGACGAGATCGGCGCGCGCTTCCCTGAAATTGCCGACTCGCTCGGGTTCGACGCGGTATTGGACGGCGCGTTGTTGATCGTGCGCGACGGCGAAGCGGCGCCCTTCGAGGCGTTGCAACGGCGGCTCGGCCGCAAGACCGCGCCGCCACCGGTGCGCGAAGAGAGCCCCGCCCGCATCAGGCTATACGACATCCTGTGCCTGGACGGCGAGGATTTGCGCGGCCGGATGTTCGACGAACGGCGGGCGCGGTTGGAAGAGTGGTATGCGCAAGCCGCGCCGCCGCGCATGGATCTGTCGCCGCTGTTGCCGTTCGACGACTGGACGGCGCTGGAGCGTTTGCGCGCCGGGGCGCGAACGGCGGGGGTTGCGGGGGTGATGCTCAAGCGGCGCGACAGCGCCTACGAAGCGGGGCGGCCGCGGGGATTGTGGTTCGAATGGAAGCCGGAACCGCTGGAGGCGGGTTGCGTGCTGATGTATGCGACGCGCGCCGGTGGCGGCGGGGCGGACTACACGTTCGGCTGCTGGCGCGGCGACGCGCTGGTTCCCGTCGGCAAGGCGCGGTGCGAGTTCGACGACGCCGAGGCGGCGGCGGTCGAGCGCTGGGTGCGCGAGAACACCGTCGAGCGCTACGGTCCTGTGCGTTCGGTCACGCCGGGGCTGGTGTTCGAGGTCGCGTTCGACGCCATCGACCGTTCGACCCGGCGCAAGTCGGGCCTGGCGATGCGGCTGCCGAGCATCCGGCGTATCCGGTGGGACGCGCCGCCCGAACGCGCCGACCGGGTGGAGACGTTGCGCGCTATGCTCGATGTGGGTGACTCGCCTGTTCCACCCGTTCGCCGGTGACCCGCACCACCCTGCGCCGTCGCTGGCGGATGATCCTGCATGGGAGGCCAGAGACGTGATGAACGAAAAAGCCGGCGCCCCGATACTGTTCCTGGCGACCTGTTCCCTGACGAAGAAAAGAGGGGGAGAGTCGCGTTACGACGAGAATGCCGGGATCGTTTCCTGTGTCGGATCCAGGCTGGGAAGCCGATTGCTCGAACGGCGCGACGAGGTGCGCCGATCGATTGAAGAAAACTGCAACCTCGGTTGGCAGGGCGTTCCGCTGGCCGATCTCGAATTCAATCGAGACCTCAAGAAGGGCCCGGACTTCGGCGGACCCCGCACGGCGCGATATCTGCGGGCGATCGACCGGTATCAGGGCCGTTTCTATCAGGCTCTGGGGGAAGGCGGACGGCAGGCGCTAGGTGGGCGAACGAACGACATGCTCATCGTCTCCGGGCTTTACGGTCTCGTGCGGCCGGCGGAGGGAATACAGCTCTATAGCTGTCCGTTGAGCGCGGAGGTTGCCGAAACCTGGGACAGGGACTCACTGCTCACCGACATTCTGTCCGCCTGTATCGAGCGGTACGGAGTCCTGAGGATATTCGACCTGGTTGCGATCGATGCGTATAGGAGGCTCATCGATTGGCAGAGAATCGCGGACTCCGGCACCGATGTCCTGCATTGTTTCGACGCCATGGCGTCGGGTGAAAGCGCTCTCACGTCATTGGGAATGTTCCTCGCGTCCGATCTGCTCGACAGCACGGAAGACAGCCTCATCCGCTTGAAGGATGGAGACCGCATCGGGAACGTCATGTTCCACTCGCACGCGGAATCGCCCGCAGGCTTTCCGAATGAGTTGGCCGAGCTGATGGCGGCCCGGAATGAGAGCCGCATCTTCCAGCCTCGACATCCCGGCGAGAATGTGCGTGAGATCGTCCGAGGCGGCAATCCAGACTCGCCACCGGACACGGCGCAGCGCGGGGGAGGTTCATGGAAGTTCACGCTTGGGAAGCGACTCCAGAATGACCTGAGAAAATCGGGGCAATATATGGAACGGACGGTCCGGGCGATCGTGAAAATTTGTGAAAACCCGATGTCGCCCCAGGGCAACACCGTCAAGCCTCTGCGTTACCAGCTTCAGGGAATGTGGAGGTATAGAATCGGCGATTCCCGGCTTATCTGCCAACCGGATACCGAGAAACAAGTCGTCCACTTCCTGGGCCTCAGGCCGAGGGGCGAAGCATACGACTAGTTTGACGAGCGTCGGAAGCCTCGTTTTGCGTTTCGGTTGGCGACGACTCACCGCACGGTCGGCGTCGCGGCGGCGACACATTCCCGAAACCGCGGATTGACAAGGTAGCGACCCGTCGCTACCTTGCAGCACATGAGATCGGTCGGAATCAAGAGACTGAATAGCCGGTTGAGCGAATATGTCCGGCTTGCGGCGTCGGGCGAAACGATCCTGGTGACGGACCGTGACAGGGTGGTGGCCGAGCTCGGTCCTCTCAGGGAGAACCGTAGCCCGGTCGTCGCTGACGCGTTCCTGGCGGACGCGGTGCGGTCCGGCGTATTGACGCCGCCGACGCTGGCTGCCTCCGGGCCGCCGCCGGTCCCGGCGCCGATCGCCCGGCTGGACGAGGTTCTCGGCGAACTGGACGAGACACGACGCGACCGGTGATCTACCTCGACACGTCCGTGGCGCTTGCCCATCTCCTGGTCGAAGATCGCCGCCCTCCGGTCGCGCTCTGGCGCGAGACCCTGGTTTCGAGCCGACTGCTGGAATACGAACTATGGACGTCGCTGCACGCGCGCGGGCTCGCCGAGTCACATGGGGATGCGGCCCGCTGGCTGATCGGGCGGATCGCGATACTGGAGCTTGCGCCGCCGGTGCTCGCACGGGCGCTGGACGCATTTCCCGGCCGGGCGCCGTTGCGAACGCTCGATGCCCTGCATCTGGCGTCGTGCGCGTATTTGGTCGATCACGGTCAATCGATCGCTCTCGCCAGCTACGACCGGCGGATGACCGCCGTTGCCCGCGCCATGGATGTTCCTCTCTTCGAACTGGAAGCGTCGTGAGCCGCATGAGTTCGCGAGGGCCGATCGCGGGGCGCGCCAACCGGACGATCGGCATTCTTGAGGAGAGGGCGGTCGCCTCCGGTGCGCCGTCGTCGAAGCCTGTCGGCAATCGGCGGGAATAAAGGTTGGCAGCGCCGGACGCGTCGCCAACCCCGTGCCTGGCCGAAGGCGTGAGAGGAAGGCGAACGCTTCCGGCGCTGCCGCGCCCGGTGCAGCGGTGGAGCGCGCCCGCGAAGCGGCGCCGCTAACCCCGCCCGCCCGCGCCGCTGAAGAGGAGCCGGGTCGCTACCGCCGAAATGGCGAAGCAGACTACGAGGAACGGGCCGGCCGGCAGGTCGGCGACGGTTGCGATCGCGATCGCCGCTGCCACCGCCGCCGCGCCGCTCCCCAGCGCGCGCCAGAGCACGTAACCCGTGCCGCTGCGGGCGGCGAGGGCAGGCAGGATGAGGCTTGCGAACACCATATACACGCCGATGAGCTGGACCGATGCCGTGATCGCGAGCGCGAACAGGATGAAGAAGCCGGCGCCCGCGCGCAGGCGCGGGAGGGCGAGCCAAAGGACGGCGACAACCGCATATACCGGCAGGAACGACGCGATATCGGTCCAGGTGACGAACAGTATCTGGCCCGAGAGCACGTGCCGAAGCTCCTCGCCGCCATGAGGCTCGTCGGCGAGCACGAGCAACGCTGCCGAGGCCGCGAGGATGAAGCTGCTGCCGATCACCGCTTCCTGCTCGTCCGGCGTCTTGCGCTCGATCCAGCGGAAGAACAGTGCGACGCCGATGCCGGCGGCGAAGGACGCGAGCTGGCGGATCGACCAGGACGGCTCCTCGAGCCACAGGCCGAGCAGGATCAGCACCAGCCCCACCACCTGCGCCATCGCCAGATCGATGAACACGATGCCCCGCCTCAGGACCTCGATCCCGAGCGGTGCGTGGATCACCGTGACGATCAGCCCGACGAAAAAGGCGGGCGCAACGATATCGAGAAGGTCAAGGTCGATCGCGGGCCTCCTCCAGCAGCGTCAGCGTGACGTCGAACAGGGAGAAAAGATCGTCGACTCCGGGGCGCCCGCCGACCGTGGACGGCAGCTCGACGACCGGGATGCCGGTGCGCTCCGAGAGCCAGTCCGGCGCATCGTCCGTCTCGTAAGGGGCGAGCATGATCGCTTTGACGCCGGCGCCCTCCACCTGTTCGATGACGCGCTGCAGATGGGATGCGGTCGGCGGGATGCCGGAAACCCGCTCGAGCACCGCGACCCGCTCGAGCCCCGACCAGTTCAGGAAATACATCCACGCCCGATGGTAAACGACGACTTTCATTCCTTCGAGCGCGGCGAGGCGTTCGGCCCAACCGTCCATGGCCTCGCTCCAGCGGGCGCGAAACGACTCGAGCCGGCTGCGATAGGCGTCTGCATTGGCCGGGTCGACCGCCGCCAGCCGCTCGGCCACGACGCCGGCGAGAATGGCGATGTTTCGCGGATCCAGATGGACATGCGGATTGCCGCTTGGGTGAATGTCTCCCAGGCTGCGGTCGATGACCTCCGGGCGGCCGAGCAGCGTGACGTGGTCCGCGGCCATGATGTGGCCGGGCTGTCCGGGCTGGACGCCGCGCGGCGCGCCGCGCTGCATCAGCACCGGCAGCCAGCCGACCTCGAGCTCGGCCCCTGAGCAGAACAGGAGGTCGGCGCGGCGTACCTGCGCGATCAGGCTGGGGCGGGCGCGGATATAGTGGGGATCCTGGCGGCCGTGGGTGGCGGAGAAGGCGGCGACGTCGCCGCCGCCGATCTCCTCCGCGAGCGCCGCCCATTCCGGCTCGCAGGCGAAGACGCGCGTCTCCGCCGCGGCCGGCGCCGCCAACACGGCTGCGGCGGCGAGCGCCGTGAGCGTTCCCTTCATCGCCGCACCTCAGAAGGTGTGCGCGGCGTGGGCGCCCAGGCTCATGATGTATTGCAGCATGACCTGGTTGTCTTCCCCGCCGTCGCTGAGGGATTCCTGGTTGAACTGCAGGCGGATGCGGCCGAACTCGCTGTTGGTCCAGTCGGCCATCACGCCGACCGCGTAGGCGTCGTGGCCGAGCTCCGCCTCGTCCGGCGGATACAGCTCCGCGTAGCGGGCGCCGATGCGCCAGTTGGGGAGGAACTTGTAAACCGCCTGCGCATACCAGCCGCTGCTCATCGTATCGACGCCGAGCGTCTCGGGATCGGGCGTGTGGGAGACGCAACTGGTGTCGAAATGGTCGTCGTGCGGTTCGGTCGTGCACTCCAGGTGCGCGGCTTCCTGGATCGCGTATAGGCCCTTTTCCTTGCGCCAGAAATACTCGCCCTGAAGGATCAGCTCGCTGTCGCGCGGGTTTCCGGTCGGCGCCCAGGTGAAGCGGCCGTCGATGCCGTAGAGCCGTGCGTCGCCGGTGAACGAGCCTTCGGAAAAGAACTCGCTGTGTGCGAAGTGCTCCTCGTTCTCGGCGTGCTCGCCCCCGTCCTCGGCGTGCTCGCCCCCGTCCTCGGCGTGCTCGCCCTCGTCCTCGGCGTGCTCGTCTTCTTCTTCGCCGTGGTCGTGGGCATGCCCGCCGCCGCGCTCGCGGGCCGATCCGTCGAGAACGTAGCCGCCGATGCGCCATGCCGAATTGCGGCCGATGTCGCCGCCGAGACGTGCATAGGCAGACCAGACCTCGATGCCCGACTCCGAGCCGCCGAAGGGCGTGTCGTCGCCGCGGAAGAAGCCGCCGCCGACCTCGCTGTACAGGTCGGTCGGCAGCACGAGCGAGGCCTCGAAGCCGTCATCGTTATAGGCGCCGTCGAGAAACGCCCGGTAGGGAAGCGGCCGGTCGGCGAAATCGTCGGCGTGGGCGTGCAGCTCGTTGAGGTAGCCGAAAGTCCACAGCGCGCGCCCGGCCTTGACACGCAGCCCGTTGGGCATCCCCGAGCCGGGCAGTGTCTGGATATACGCTTCTTCCACCTCGATCTCGGTCGGCTCGCCCGGATGGAGGCCGAAGCCGAGCGTCATGCTGCCGTAGAACTTGTCGTCGATATTGCTCGAGATGGCGAGTTCGCTGTGGCCGAGGGCCAGTCCCTCGGTGGCGCGTTCCGAATGGTGGCCGAGTTGAAACCCGGGGAGTTCGGAGTCCTCGTTGGAATAGTTCGCGTATGCGCCGTTGAGAACGAGGCCGATCGAGGGGTTGAAGATGTTGTCCAGCGTCTGCCTGGTGCGCTGCGCCGGCGTCGCCGTCTCGCGAGTCGGGGCCTGCGATTTCGCTTCCAGTGTCGAGAGCTGGCTCTCGAGCGCCTTGATGCGCTCTTCGTAGTCGCTCTTGAGCGCCTCGATTTCGGCGGCGAGTTCATCCGCCGTGGGCGGTGTTTCCGTCTGTGAAGACGCTTGTGACGATAGGAGCAGGGCCGGCACCGCGATGGTGCCGAGCCGGACCAGCTTGACGATAGCGCGCATGGCGCTCTCCTCCTGAAAATTTCCATGCCGAAAACGCACCGAACCCCGGGTGGGGCGGCGCGGAAGTGGAAACGGTCAGGCGGAGGGAGGCGCCCTGATGGCGTTCCCCGTTATGGCACGTGAGCGCACGACCGACGCCGGGACGGGCATGGACTCCGGGGGTCGCGCCGCCGGCTCGCCGAGGGAGGAAAGCGTCGGCAGGGCGACCCAGGGGTTGTCAGCGAACTGACATGCCTCGCTGGCCTCGGGCGCGAAATGCCCGTCGTGCTCGCCATGGTCCGCGTGGTGCTGGCCGATATGCGCCCAACTGGCGACAAGGCACAGCGCCGCGAACCGGGAAACGAGTCGTCGAAGGCGTGGAGAGCCGAGCAACATGACGGTCGCTCGCGGCTACTCGCCTGGAGAGGAAAACGAGACCGCGCGCCGCATGTTCGGCATATCGAAAGACTTGGCCATGACAGGGCCATCTCCGCCGTTCCGTCGACGATTCGTGCGCCAGCATATCACAGATCCGAGCGGCTCGCGCGTCGTGCGCACGACACTCGGCGACGCGACCGGGGGACGCAAAACCTGTAGGGGCAACCCTTGTGGTTGCCATCGGTTCCAACCGGCGTCGGAGGGGCGTGACGGAAACAGGGCAACCACAAGGGCTGCCCCTGCGGATAATGGCGGTGGCGTTCAGCGGGTGCGCCGGCGTCTCGCCGGCATCGCGCCTCGCGCGACCGTAAGAATGCCGGCGAGACGCCGGCGCACCCGGCAGAGCCCGACGCCTCCGCAGAAGGATTGCCGCGCACATCGGTCGGGCCGGCCGCGCTTCGGGGTGGAACGCTGCGCGTCCGGCTTCAGCCCCGTGTCTCGAACGCGGTCGCCAGGCGCGGCAGGCGGCCCGCCGCCCACAACAGCAGCGCCAGCATCACCGCAGCGCCGGCGGCGAGCGGCGGCGGTCGAGCGCTACGGTCCTGTGCGTTCGGTCATGCCGGGGCTGGTGTTCGAGGTCGCGTTCGATGCCGTCGCCCGTTCGACCCGACGCAAGTCAGGGCTGGCTATGCGCTTTCCCCGTATCCGGCGTATCCGCTGGGACAAGCCGCCCGAACGCGCCGACCGGGTGGAGACGTTGCGCGCTATGACGGCATGAGCCGACGCGGCGGCAGCGTTCTGCGGGGTGCGGGTGGGCGTCGCCCGTGAATTGGTCGGCCCTCTGCCCTGGCCGCCCCGTGAGATCATACCCGGCACCCCGGGAGCCGCGCCAACCGTAAACGGGGCCGTGCCCCCAAGCGTGGTAGTGCCCGAGATCCTTGGGTCACGGCCCGGGGATGCGACCCCGACATCGGGAGAGAGTGATTGGGCCTTCCGGGTTGGTAGGGATGGCGAGTCGGAGCCAGCGCGGCGACTAAACGCCGATAGCTTATTCTATCAATGTAGCTCCTGATTAACCGCAGGCGTATTGTTCAAAGAGCCCCAAGCCGAAATGTGACCCATAGCCGATTGCGATCGGGCCGAAAACCGGCTGATCGAACGCAACCCGAACGGCGAAGCCGCGAGCCGACGGAGGTTCCGGGCCGTATCGCCGCGTCAGTTTGAAATGGCGGAACCGACTCCAAGCGGCCTCGCCTCTTTCCTCAACAGCTCTATTCGTCGGCACAGTATCGTTTCGGTGCCGGGGTATTGGCGCGAGTTGATGCACCGCAGCGGGGTCGGGAAATCCTCTTGAGTGCAGCTCGGCGCGTATCTGCCCTTCCACCGCGTTCTTGCCATGTGTCTTGATGTGTCTGGGAGGAACAATGGGGGTCAACGATCGCCAGATAGATGCACGGCCCGTGATACGGGCGATGCGCTGCCCGTACTTACCCGGCAATAGGGCCATATCGCAGAGGTCACCCGTCGCCACCAAGGCCAGGCGCAGCGGTTCGATACCGCCCTTTGTAAATGTCCTTCGTGCGGCCCGGATGGCAACCTGAGCCTCGGCGCCAAGGCCCATCGGCGCCCAGACAAGAATGTGATCCAGGTGCCCGTCGCCATCGAGATCGAGGGGATTGACATGCGCGTGTGCGTGGGGGCCTTGCAGCGGACGGCGATCCTTGTCGAGGCCGGTGAGTTCGGGCGGCGACTTGCCGTCCCGGGCCGCGATGCCGACGAGCGCGCGACGAAGCAACTCCGCTTGCGGCAAGGTCCTGGTCACCGGCGGTAGCGCATGGTCGTTGCGACTGGCATTCGTGAGGGACAGGAGCATGGCCTCGACTCGCCGTTCTGGTCGAATCGCCCTTCTTGCCTTCGGCGCGCCGACCGAGACGGCATTGGATGGCCGCCAATAGAAGACTCGCCGGCTGCCGGGCGGCCGATTCCAGCCGTGCGAGCGGAGCCATGTCGTATCTTTCTGCAGGCAGTCCAGCAGATCGGCGGGATAGGGTGCTGCGGCCTTGGCTCTCTTATCGAGTAGTGTTTTGGTGGGTTTCCTTCCCTCCGGCAGTTTCAGTTCGGCCAATGCCTCTTCAAGCTGTACCGCCCGCCAAACCTCGAAGTCGGCCGCGCTTGCGGGCGCAAGCAACGCGACCTGCTCCGAGCCGCGTCCGGGCGTCTCACCAGGCTGCTCGGGGAAACAGTTGGTCTTCGGCGTCGATTCGCTCTCTCCCATCACTCGACCTTCGACCCAGCTCTCCGAACGTCCCAGGTAATTCAGCCGCTCCACCAGAACGCTCAGGACGGACGACTCGGCATCGTCCAGGCGCACGGCGTCCCAGGAAACCGTCATTTCCCGGTCGTCGATCCGCGCCCAAGTGTCGAACACCAAAGTCGTTTTCTCGGTCTTGCCCTCCAGCCCTCCGATGGGCATGTAGTGACGGCTGTGGGCGCCGACCGAGGGCGGAAGAAAATAGCGCGGCAGTTCTGCGGACAGCTTCTCGATCAGGCTGCGAGCGACGGCTGGCGGGCCTGCGTCGTTCCAAGCGCCGGATGTGTAGCCGACCGAGAGTAGCGCGCGCATGAGTCGCCATGGCGACGGCGGCCACTCGATCAAGCCTTCGTTGACATGGTGGCCGAACGGCGTGGCATGGTAGCGCCCGGCGACGAACCGAAAAGCGAGGGATAGAGGCATGGGCCTTATCCTTGGTTGTCCCCCGCCTCGCCAGAGTCATCCGATCCTGATCCGTTCTGATTTTTGCCCTTTTTGAGTTCGCCTTCGAAGTTCACTGGAGGAGTTCCGACCATTTTCTCTTTGCACGCGGAAATGGCGGTCTTCATGTCTCCCTTCAGGTCATCGAGCCGGGGAAGGAGCCAGCCCCGGGGCATCGTAGCCCCGATCTCTTCGTCCACAACCCGCAGGTCGCACGCTGTACGCAGCCGCATCCCTTCGCTAGTCAACGCCCGCAGCTTGTATAACGACAACAGGATCAGAAGACGTTCCACCGCGTCTCCCAGCCCGTAGCCCCGGATCTGCGCCAGATCCAGGTTGACGTAGAGCGTGATCGATTCAGCGGTGTATTCGTCGCGGGCGAACGGCACGTTGCCAAACCCCGTCCTGGTGTCGCCGGACGGATTGACATGGTCGTTCTTCACGCCGCCGGAGGCGGCGACTTGCACCAGGTCCGCCTCGATGAAGGCCGACAAGGCGCGGGCGACTCTGAGGCGTCCTCCCGCCAGTTTCTTCTTCGCCAGGAACACCCCATGCAGCAATGAGTTGATGTCGTATTTCAAGAGCGTCTCGGCGAGTTTCCGACGGTCGATGGGGCCGGTTTCCAGCACGCCGACGTCCTTCTTGAGCATGTCGAAGAACGTTCTGTCCTTACTTTCCAGAAGGTAGGGGCTGTTCAGTCGATGCGCCTCCAGGATCGTGTCGGTCAGGAACGTGCCCTCGTGCATTACACGCACATGCGAGAGACCCTCCAACTCTTGCACCACGTCGTTCCTGGCGGCGTCCCAGATGGTCGTCTCAAGACGGTTGGCCATGCTTTGCGCCGACTCCACCAGCAGGCTTGTTCCGTTTTCAGTCTGGAACGTCGCGGCCCCCAGGGACGGGAATCCAGTGGGTTGAAACCGACTGCCTTGGAGAGGTTCCAGGGGAATCTTGAGCAACAGCCGCGTGGCGTCGTCGAGGGCCGTCAAATCGATGGTCATAGTTGCTCCTTGTCCGGGTCGAGGCGGTGAAGAAACCGTCTGGCGGTTCGTTGAGTAATGGGAAAGGCCAAGGCTGCCGCCCACAACCGGGCTGTGGCGGGAGGCACGGCGCCCGCGCGTACTGCGCAGCGAATGCCGGACGCGTTCAGACGCCGCAACGCGAGTGCGACGGCCGAGGCGGCGTCGCCGGCTGCGAGACGACGGATGAGCGCGGGGTCGATTCCGATGTCGAACTCGAAACCGGAGCGTGTCTTGAAAGGCCAGGGAAGCGCGCACAGGCGGATTGCCAACCACGCGTCGTCCGGCCAGCCCGAAGCGGAGGGTGCTGCGATGGAAACGTGCTGCTCGGCCCAAGCCTTGCGGTCCAGGGCCATGAGCGCGCGCGCCAGGGTCAAGGTGCGGTCGAGGTCCACCCCGCCAGAGAGCAGTATCGTGAGATCGGCGGCGCCGGCGGCCGCGCGAGGCGCCGCCTTGAGCGGCAGGCGGCGGCTTTCGGGCTGCGACGCTTCTACCAAGCGCCGTTCGACCAGTGCGACGGCATCGTCAACGCTGCGGCGGCCATGCATGACGACATCCGGCTGCATATCGATCCTTGTCGCAGAACCCGTGCCGGTCGTGGCAAAGTGTCCAGGTCGTTTCCGATCGAGTGGGAGGCAATGCCGTCGGACCGGATCAACGGGTGTGCCGTATTCTCGACGGAATCCGCGCGCTTGCAATGCAAAGGCGAGAGCGAGGCGGAATTCGGGTGTGCAGTCATAGCTCGCGGCTATCCATTCGGGGCGCAGGCGAGGCAGGGGTCGGGTAGCAAAGCCGCTGCCGTTCGCCATGGTCCTCTCGGCCTCCACCAAGTGGGCAAGCACACGCTGCCAGCACCCCGTATCCCGGGGGCGTGCGGTGACGGCAAAAAGCGCATCGGCGATACATTGCTCGATCACAGCCAGCCGAGCCGGTGCGCTCCCACCCCGTGCCTCCCGGCGCAGGCGACGCAGCCACAAATCGAGATCATCAATGCAAGCCAGATGTTCGGACGGCAAGTCCACCGCGTCGAATCTCCCCAGCGGCACGGCGAGATTGGATTGTCCGTTGCGTTGGATGTACCCGTACCGTTGGAATGCTGTAATACCCCGTGCGGTGCCCATGCGCTTTACGGCCCGAGCGAGATCGAGCGGCTCGCGCGCTGCCTTAAGACCAACTTGAGCACGGCCTTCGGCAAGCAATCGGCGCAACTCCACATAGGATGACGGACGCGACCACAGCGGCATCCATTGTTCGCCTCTCGGGCTCTCATCAGCCGCCGAAGCGCTCGCATAAGCCGCTCCACAGGCGTTGACGACGAACGGGGAAGCGGCCCGGGAGGACTCTGACGAGCCGAATCTGCGGGAAGCGTGTGACGTGAACGCAATCGCGCCTTCGAGCATCAGGATGAAATCTACCGGATTCACCATGCTGTCCGACTTCGGGCCGTTGCCGTTGTTGGCGCCACCGGCCGTGCCGGGTAGGTACTGACCGATCTTCACACGTCGCCCAGAAACATTGCCGGGCACATGTGCGCTCCAAAGGGAGCCGGAGACCCACGCTCGAGCTTCGGATCGCGGTCCGCCATCATCACTACCGAGGTCGAACACTTCGCCGATCTGTTTCATGAAGTTGTTCGTAAAATCCAGTCTGCCGTCAGCGCCTCCAGTGCCAAGCAGCGCGGGATATTTCGGGGTTCCATCTCCCCCCAATACCATCGCGGTATCCATCCACTCTCTATGCGCGCCCCGCCAGTTCAACCGGAGTTCCGGGATCAAATCTGCCTTGAGCCTCTTGAACCACTTTTCTGCTTCTTTGAGCCGGTTCCTGTAGTCGTCGGAATTTCTGATCCGGTTCTTTTCAGCGGTGCTCATCCCACGCACCTTGGTCTCGTCCTTGATTTCACGAACGTTGCTATCCGCGCGGGTGAGTGGTTCCAGTAGCGATCGGCTTGCCTCGATGCCCGAACGAAATGGCGCAAATCGATGACCCGTCGATTTCTCCAGCGGAGACACACCTGGATCCTCTTTGAAGAAGAAACCCGCTCCTCTGTTCCACGGGGAAACGAACGGCGTGGGTCGATAGTCGCACAGCAAAAATTCCTCGAGTTTCAGCTTGGTCAACTTCGTCGCGAGTCGAAAGCGGTCCCCGTCCCACCACCCGCGAGCGTCGCTGTCGGCCTGTTCAGCGACCAGGCGCAGGATGCCGAGCGCCTTGAGGTAGTGAGCCAAGGGGGCAGGCGCGCAACCCTCGAGGCGATGGACATGAATCATCGTGGAGTCCCCCGCGTGAAACGGCGGCGCCAGATTGCAGACAAGGGCCGTGGATCGTGTCGATCATACGCCCGCAAAGCGAGGAAGTAGCGCTTGGTCTCTTCCTCCGATGATGAAGCGGGGTCGATCACCGGCAGATTCAGCCGGTACAATACTTCGACAAGAAACAGGCGGGACACGCGGCCGTTGAAATCCTCGAACGGGTGAATGTGCAAGAGGCGACCTTCAGCAAAGGCGAGGTCGTCGATGAGTTGGTCGCCGGAGTCGTCGTTCAGAGCTGCCAGTCGCGTTTCGAGATCGGCGCTGTAGTCGCGCATCAGCAAGGGGACCTGCCAATACGGAGGTGCTTGATGTTCACCGACGCGAACGTCCCGAAGACGCCAGCGCCCCGCCATGCCCGGCGTCAAGTCGATGCAGATGCGCCGGTGAAGCGCCGGCAGAAGGTCGTGAATGGACAGATCCGCATACCTTCTGTCGGCGATCGCGAGCTCGGTACTCGCAACCTGCTCCGCTAACAGCGGCGCGAGCGCCCGATAGCTCAGAATGCCGAAGGCGGTTTCGATGTAGCGGGTGGCGGAATGCGGTGGGCGAGTCGTTCCCGAATCCAGGCCTCGTCGACCGGTTCGTCCTCCATCGCCATCGAGTTGGCGACGTGGCGGGGAATCGCCTCCAGGTGGCGCTGCCGGCGTTCTTCCGTCGGCAGGCTGCGCCAGCGTTCGATGGCCTTCTTCCAACTCGTGTCCGGCATCGTCGTTCTCCTGTTTCAGTAGCAGGTTATCTGAAATCTCCTGCTTCGAGGCACGTTGGTCGGCGGCACGCAGCAGGGCTTCCAACCACGCCAACGTGAACGGTCCGAAACGCTCGACGAGGTTCAGCACGCGCTCGGTCCAACTCCTGCCCGTCCGGCGGCTCAAGCCCGCCGCGGAGGGGGAGAGATCCAGCGCCGTCGCGGGCAGTTGGTAAAATTCGCCGTCGGCGCCAGCCAAAAACACGGGCGGCAGCACGTCGCCTTCCCGGACGCCCCGGATGCGCAGCCGGCGATCGTCTGCGTTCTGGTCGGCGGGGCTCGCATGCCAAGCCATCCGTACCTTGCCGTGGTGGGCGCAAACCAGATAGGCGAGCAAGTCGAACTCCTCGGCATTGAGATCCAGAATCTCCCGTTCGATGGCCGTGGGCTCGACCGTGGCCGCGCCGCTTGCGAGGCCGCCACCCGCGCCGCCCTCTCCCATGGCGTCGAACCACTCGCCCCACGGGCCGAGTAACGCCTCGTGCTGTGGATCGTGCCGCTGGAGCACGCCGAACAAACCGAGCGTGCTCGCCAATTCATGGCGGAAACCGCGACGCTGGTCCGTTGCATCGATGCGGTACATGTTATGCGCGCTGCACGGCCAGGCGCGGTTCGGCGCCTTGGCGATGTCGTCCCGCCCGGGACGGCCGTCGGCCTGAATGGAGCCCTGAAACGCCGGGTGGGCCTTGCCTAGGTCGTGCCAGCGTCCGGCGAGATGCAGTAGTCGAGCTTCGTCCGGCGCGACCGCTGCGGCGATGCGCTCCACTTCTGTGCCGACCTGTAAACCGTGGCCGGCGATAGTCTGCCAGGCGCCGGAAACACTCAACGATTCGTCGTCTTCGGCAGCGTCTGCGTGATCTTCGGGCGGGAGCCTGCGAACCCGCCGCTCGCTCGGGCGCCAGCCGTCGTCGTCGCGTGTCCAGCAGGGCCGGCTCATGTACGCGATCCCGTCGTCTATCGGCACCGGCGCGACGGGTTCGTCGGAGGTCGGATACCATCCCGAATCGTGACGATAACCCCCGGCGCTGCCTTCAACCAACACCGTTTGTCCGGGATAAACGTCGCGCCGGCTAGCCATGCGCCACTCGCGACCTGGCCAATCCCAGACCCACGCGCGAATCTCCGGCTTCAAGCCCCCCGAGTTCGGTTTGCATAACCAATCGCGGGCTTTGAGAAAGGGGATGCCACACAGTTCGTCCCGCGTCGGCTTGAGGCTCGACAGCGGACCGTCGTCGCCGACCTCCGCCCAGAACACGTGTGCGTCGCGTTCGTCGCCGGACCGGATGAAGCGGCTGATGTCGATGTCCGCTCCCGACAAGTCGGGCGATGTATCGAACAATTCGTTCAACTCGTGGCGCAGCAACAGGTGTGCGGGTCGATACGGATAGAGATATGGCAGCAATGTCGGGTGCTCCTCCTCGAACCGTTCGAGATGGATCGGCCCGACGTCCGACAACGCATCGCAGGCACGTCGTGCCGCATCGAGATCGTCCAATGCGTAGGGAGCGGCTTTCCTGTCGCTGTCGTGCCCGAAATTCACCACAACGACTTCGCTCGTACCGCCCCACCGTGCACAGCGGCCGAACCGCTGCACCAGACTTGGCCATGGCGCGAGCTCGGTGACCAGAAGCGATGCCGAAATATCCACGCCGGCCTCGATTACCTGGGTGGAAACGACAATGCGATTGGTCCCTGGCGCACATGCCGCGCGGTTGAGAAAGACGTCGCCCCAAGACTTGCGTTCGGCAGGACGAAAACGGCTGTGCACCAAGCGAACGTCCGCACCTGCGCGTTTCAGCGTCTTGTCCCGCCGAAGCGCCGCCCAAACCTCGACCGCCCGTTCCACCGTGTTGAGCACGACCAGGGTCGGCCCGTGACTGCCCCAGCCGCGGTCCCGGTGACGTCGAGAAACGTCGCCAGCGAGCGCCGTCGTGCCGGAGAACCGGACGACTTCGAGGCGTTTCGTCACGTCACTCCATAGATGTCCGGTCCGGTCCGCGGGGCGGATCCGGTGTGTGTTCTGCGCAAGCTCTCCGGTCAGGCCGGCCGTGTCCGGGCTTTTCTCTAACCAGCTACGCTGCAAGGTCGCGCTCATCCACCATGTGAAACAGGGCCGCTGCGACTTCTTCTCATCTCGGTCCTCGCCCCGAAACGCCTGGAGCTGCGCCGATGTCGCAAGACCCACATCCATCAACTGAACTTCATCCATTATCCAGAGAGCGTCCTGATTCAGCAGCCCGAACTCCATCGGCCAGCGCGCCCTGGGGCTGGCGTAGCCGCGGTTCATTGCGCGTGAGAGCAGCATGTCCTGCGTGCCTATCAGCACCGCGTCGTTGTCAGGGTATAAATGCCATCGCCCCGCGTCGGCACCGCCCATCAGCAGGTGTACGCCCACCTTGCCGTCATGGACGCTCGATCCGTCCCACAGCCGTCCAAGACGCCGAAGCGCCAATCGAACTTCACTCTCGGTCTGCTCCACGAGCACCCGCATCGGCAAGCACCACACCAGGCGGCGCGGCCAATCGCCGTTTCGGCGGTGTGCGCGATGCCAAACCCAGGCTGCGAGCACGCCCAGCGTCTTACCGAACCCGGTCGGTATGCAGATCAGACGGTTTCCGCATGTGGCCGGATCGGCCACTTCACACTGCCAACCGTGCGGACTCATGTCGCCGCTCAATTCGGCGAAGAATCTATCGAACTCAGCCGAGATCGATTCAGACAAGTTTACTGTCTCCGTTACCCATCGAGTAGCGTACCATAACCCCAAAACTGCCCGGATTCGATCGGCGCGAGACCGTTGCCCCGATCACCCGAAGAACAGCCGGCTGAGCGAATATGTCCGGCTTGCGGCGTCGGGCGAAACGATCCTGGTGACGGACCGTGACCGGGTGATGGCCGAGCTTGGTCCACTTCGGGGAGAACCGGAGCCCGATCCTCGTCGACGCGGTGCGCTCCGGCGTGTTGACGCCGCCGGCGCTGGCTGCTTCTGGATCGCCCCGACCCCGGCGCCGGTCGCCCGGCTGAACGAGAGTCTCGGCGAACTGGGCGAGTGGCGACGCCCCCGGTGATCGACCTCGACACGTCTGTCGTGCCTGCGCACCTCCTGGTTGCACAACATAGCCCTCGGTTTCGCCGTGGCGCGAGACCTTGGTTTCAAGCCGACCTCTGAAATACGAACTATGGACGCTGCCGCATGCGCGTGCGCTCGCCGAACCGCGTGGTGAGGCAACATACTGGTCCATCGGGCGAATAACATCTTGACATGAGGGTATCAGGCATCAAGATGCCTGCCATGCGGACCACACTGACACTCGATTCGGATGTCGCGCAGCTCCTCCGGCAGGAAATGCGACGCACCGACAGGAACATGAAGGCCGTCGTCAACGATGCGTTGCGTCTCGGCCTCGGCGCCCGGGCCAAGCCGCCCCGGTCGCCCCGCTTCAGGGTGAAGCCGCACGCATTCGGCTTCAGGCCGGGCGTTGACAGGGATCGGCTCAATCAGCTCCTTGACGAGATGGAGGCCGACGAGATTGCCGACCGGTACGGACGGTGATCGTTCCGGACGTCAACCTGCTGCTTCATGCTCACGATTCGCAGTCCCGCCGGCACAGAGCGGCCCGAGAATGGTGGGAAAGGTTGATGAATGGCGCCGGCAGTGTCGGCCTTCCCTGGGTGGCGATCCTGGGTTTCGTTCGCATCGCCACGAACCCGAAGATTCTCGACAATCCCCTCGACGTCGGCAGCGCCTGCGCGCGCGTTCGAGACTGGATCGGCAGGCCGCAAACGGTTCTCGTTCACCCGGGAGACCGTCATGCGGACATTCTGTTCGCGCTCCTCGAAGCGGCAGGCTCCGCCGGCAATCTCACGACGGACGCGCATCTTGCCGCCCTGGCGATCGAGCACCAGGCCGAACTTCACTCGACCGATGCCGACATGGCGCGATTCCCGGGTCTGAAATGGACGAACCCTCTCGTCTGATTGGGGAATGCTTGTGGCGATATGGCGGCCGAACTCCGCCCCTCGACGGTTGTCGTCCCTTTCGACCTTGCGCGGCTTGACCGTCCGGCCGCTCGAATCGCGGTCTCCACCGCCGGTCGATGCGAATGGAGCGCCGGCCCGGCCTCTCGCGTCCGAATGCGTCGGGCCGTTTCCGGGGCGCGGGCCGGGAAGCGTTCGGCAAAGGCGCCGGCAAACCCCCGCGTCCTCCCGCGGGGTCAACCCCGTGTCTCGAACGCGGTCGCCAGACGCGGCAGGCGGCCCGCCGCCCACAACAGCAGCGCCAGCATCAGCGCAGCGCCGGCGGCGAGCGGCCAGCGCAGACCCACCTGGTCCGACATCGCACCCATCGCCAGCGCGCCGACCGCAGGGCCGCCGCGAAACAGCAGGCCGTAGAGACTCAGCACCCGCCCGCGCACCGCGCTGTCCACTGACAACTGCACCAGCGTCAGGCCGCTCACGCCGCTGACCACCAGCGCGCCGCCGCACAGTGCCATCGCCGGCAGCGCCGCAGTCAGCGACCCGGCGGCGGCGAAGCCGAGCAAGGCCGCCGCCGCGACCGCCGTCGCCAGCAGGCACAGCCGCGCCAGTCCGTTCTGATCGCCCGCCCGCATCGCCAGCCCGACCGCGCCGATCGTCGCCCCGACACCGAACGCGGCCGTCAGCAGGGCGAGGGTGTCGGCGCCGCCGCCGAACACCGCGTCTGCGAAACCGGGCAGCAGTTCGGTCACCGGGCGCACCAGCACCGATGCCGCCAGCATCAGGCTCAGCAGAACGGCAATCCCGGAATGTCCGGCGACGTAGCGCAGGCCGTCGCCGAGCGCCGCGAACACCGACCGTCCGTCGGGCGCGGGCGCTTCGGTCGCCTCCGCGTCCAGCCTCAGCCGCCCCAGGACGTAGAGGAACGCGACGAAACTCAACGCGTTGACGGCGAACGCCGCGGCCAGACCGACGCCGACGATCAGCGCCCCGGCGATCGCGGGGCCGATGAAGCGGGCGAGGTTGAACGTCGCCGAGTTGATCGCCACTGCCGCCGGCAGGTCGGCGCGGGGCACCAGGCTCGGCGCCAGGGCGAGCCGCGCCGGCTGGTTGAAGCCCACCACCGCACCGCCGAACAGCGCCAGCGCGAACACGCTCCAGATCGTGATCAGGCCGCTCGCGGTCAGGCCGAACAGCACCAGCGACTGCACCAGCAGCAACGACTGGGCAACGCGAATGACCGCGATGCGCGGCACGCGGTCGGCGACCACGCCGCCGATAGGGCCGAGCAGCACGGCAGGGAACAGGTCGGCGAAGGCGATGAGCCCGAGCCACGTGCCCGATCCGGTGAGTTCCCAGGTCAGCCAGCCGAGCGCCACCCGCTGCACCCAGGTGCCGACCAGCGACACCGAATTGCCGATCGTGTAGCGGCGGAAATTCGGCCGCGCGAACAGCCGCCGGATCGGCGCCAGGCCGCGCGCCGCTCTCACGGGCGCGCGTTTCCGTCGGCGCGGGGCCGACTCGTGACGGACAAGGGGGGCACGGGGCGGTCGCGGCGTTCGGGCGGATCAGCCGCCGGTCTGCGCCCGGTGGCGCAACAGGTGGTCGGCCAGCACGCACGCACACATCGCCTCGCCCACCGGCACCGCGCGGATGCCGACGCACGGGTCGTGGCGCCCGCGGGTGACGATCTCGGTGTTCTCGCCGCGAATGTCGATCGTGCGCTTCGGCGACAGGATGGAACTGGTGGGCTTGACCGCGAAGCGCAGAACCACGTCCTGGCCCGACGAGACGCCGCCGAGAACGCCGCCGGCGTGGTTCGACAGAAACTCGGGCGCGCCGTCGGCGCCGCGGCGCATCTCGTCGGCGCTTTCGGCGCCCGTCATGGCGGCGGCCGCGAACCCGGCGCCGATCTCCACCGCCTTGACCGCGTTGATGCTCATCATCGCTTTCGCCAGGTCGGCGTCGAGCTTGTCATAGACCGGCGCGCCGAGGCCCGCCGGCACGCCCTCGGCGACCACTTCGATCACCGCGCCGGTCGAATTCCCGCTCTTCCGCAGGGCGTCGATATCTTCGGCCCATCGTGCCGCGGTGGCGGAATCGGGGCACCAGAACGGGTTCTTCGTCACCGTCGCCCAGTCCCAGCGCGCGCGGTCGATGGCGCGGCCGCCGAGCTGCACCAGCGCCCCGCGCACCGTCACGCGCGCGCCCAGCACCTTGCGCGCCACCGCCCCGGCGGCGACGCGCATCGCCGTTTCCCGCGCACTCGCCCGTCCGCCGCCGCGATAGTCGCGGATGCCGTATTTGCGCCACCACGTGTAGTCGGCATGGGCGGGGCGGAACTTTTCCGCGATGTCGCCATAGTCGCGCGACCGCTGATCGACGTTCTCGATCGCCAGAGCGATCGGCGCGCCCGTGGTCAGGCCCTCGAAGGTTCCTGACAGGATGCGCACTTTGTCGGGTTCGCGGCGCTGGGTAGTGTAGCGCGACTGTCCGGGGCGGCGCCGGTCGAGCCACGGCTGGATGTCGGCCTCCGTCAGCGGCAGGCGCGGCGGCGCGCCGTCGATGACGCAGCCGATCGCCGGGCCGTGGCTTTCGCCCCAGGTCGTGAAGCGGAAGCTGTGGCCGAAGCCGTTGCCCGACATCAGACCGTGGCGATGTCGGGCGCGTCGACCGCCTTCATGCCGACCACATGATATCCGGCATCGACATGCATGACCTCGCCGGTCACGCCGGAGCCGAGCGGGCCGAGCAGAAAGACCGCCGCACGGCCCACGTCGTCGATCGTCACGTTGCGCTTGAGCGGCGCGTTGTATTCGTTCCATTTGAGGATGTAGCGAAAATCGCCGATCCCGCTGGCGGCCAGAGTCTTGATCGGGCCGGCCGAGATCGCGTTGACGCGGATGTTCTCGCCGCCGAGATCCACCGCCAGATAGCGCACGCTCGCTTCCAGCGCCGCTTTCGCCACCCCCATGACGTTGTAGTGCGGCATCACGCGCTCCGCCCCGTGATAGGTCAGCGTGAGCAGGCTGCCGCCGCCGCGCATCAGGGGGCGCGCGCGCCGGCACATGGCGGTGAACGAGTAGCAGGAGATTTCGAGACTGCGAAGGAAGTTGTCGCGGCTGGTATCCACGTAGCGGCCCTTGAGCTCGTCCTTGTCGGACCAGGCGACGGCGTGGACCGCGAAGTCGATCCCGCCCCAGCGCCCGCCGAGTTCGCCGAACACCGCGTCGAGACACGCTCCGTCGGTGACGTCGCACGGCAGGACCAGCGACGACCCTGTCGATTCGGCGAGCGGACGCACGCGCTTTCCCAGTGCCTCGCCCTGATAGGTGAAGGCGAGTTCCGCACCGTGCGCAGCGGTTGCGCGCGCGATGCCCCAGGCGAGCGAACGCTCGTTGGCCACCCCCATGATCAGGCCCTTGCGACCGGCCAGCAGCGGCGCGGCGCGAGGGTCCTTCGGCGCGCCGGGCGCGGCGGAATCGGGGTCGGGCATCGAACGGCATACCGGGATGGCGAGGCGGAGGAAGGACGCAAGCCTACACCACGCGCAAGGGGTGGGGAAGCCGGCCCGATGCGGGCGGGAGCCGCAGCGGGCCGCCGGACTCGCGTTCGGCCTTTCGGATCGGATAACATGGCGCCGCGCGGTTTCGTTCGCTGTCGGCCCGCGCGACCGGCGGGAAGGAGGCGGGGCATGAGGCGGCAATGGATCGGTGGCGGCGCGGCCGCGTTGGCTGTGCTGTTCCAGGCCGGCGCCCCGGCGCAGGCGCAGGCCATCGACGAGGTGCGGCTCGCTTTCGCCGAAGGGCGCTTTCTCGAAGCCGCCGATCTCGGCGAGGCGGCCGGCACCTCGGAAAGCTATGCCCTGGCGGCGCGAAGCCTGTCCATCCACGGTTACCATCTCGCCGCGGAAGAAGAGAAGCAGGCGCTGTTCGAGCGCGCGATGGCGGCGGCGAAACAGGCGGTGAGCCTGAACGCCGCCGACCCCGAAGCCCACATGCAGTCGGCGCACGCGATGGGCCGCTACGCGCAGACCGTCGGCATCCTGGAGGCCCTGGGCGAAGGCTTCGCCGAGCGCACGCGCGCCGCGATCGACAACGCGCTGATCCTCGATCCGGAGCATGTCGGCGCCCGTCTCGCGCTCGCCGGATGGCACGCCGAGATCGTGAATTCCGCCGGCTTCATGGCCGGTATCCTTTACGGCGCGACCGAGGAAGACGCGCTGGCGCATTACGAAACCGCCTACGCGCTGGCGCCTGACCGCAACGTCGTCTGCTACGACTACGCCGCGGGTCTGCTCAAGCTCGACGACGATTATGCGGACAGGGCGCGCGCCTTGCTGGAGCAGGCGATCGCGCTGCCGGCGGACAACGCATACGGAGAAATCATCCGCGAACGCGCGCGGGAGGCGCTGGCGGCGCTGGACGAGAACTGACGACCGGGTTCATTCCAGGCGGTAGTTGATCCGCACGTCGAATTCGACCGGATCGGATCCCATGCCGGGTGCGAAGTCCGGGAACGGCGCCGAGCGCTGGATGGCCCGGATCGCCGCGCGCACCAGACGGCTGGCCGCCAGCGTATCGTCGAGAACGCGCACGGACAGGAGTTCTCCGCCCGCCGCGATGCGCAACCGCGCGGGCACCACGCCTTCTTCTTCGAGCCGGATGGACTGCCGCGGATAGCTGCGCGCCGCCGCTCCGTTGAGCCGCTGATGCAGCTCGTTTCCGTAAACCCTGACCGCCTCCGTATCGCGCGCCGGCGAGCCGGGAAGGGCGGCCACGCCCGGCGGCGCGGCGGCCTGCGGCGGTGCCGGCGCGGCAGGTTGGGGCGGCGACGGCGCGACCGGTCGCGCCGCCGCCTCGTCAACCTCCTGCGGCAGCGCCTCCGGGACTTCGGCAGGCGAGACCGCGGCGACCTCGCGGGGCGGCGGCACGGGCTTCTCGCGCGGCTGCGGCAGTTCGGCGAGCGGGTCGGGGCGTTCGGGAACCGGGGGCCTCGGCGGCAGCGACGGCAGCGGCGGCAGCGTATCGGGCAGCGGCGGCGTGACCTCCGGCGGCAGGGTGACGTCCGCCAGTTCGACCGCTTCGAGAAACTCGGGCGGTGCCAGTTCTTCGGGGACCGGCACCAGATCCGGCGGCGCCTCCAGCAGCGGCAGGTCGGGTTCGGGCGGCGCGGTCTCGGCCACCGTCGGCGGTTCCGGAAGCGCCGTTTCCGGTTCCAGGTGGTCGAGCGGCGGGAGCCGTTCCGGCGGCGGGGGCGGCAGCATGTCGAGCGGATCCGGATCCGACGAAAGTTCCGGTTGATCGGGTTCCGGCGGCGTATCCGGCGGCGGCGGCAGGTCGGGCATGGTCTCGGGGGACGATGCGATGTCGGGCAACACCGGCGTGTCCGGATCGGCCGCCGCCGTCACCGGGTCCACCGGGTCGTCCAGGGCGGTCGGATCGGCGGTCGGATCGCTGGGGCCGAGATCGCCGAAATCGTTGCCCAACGCTGCCAGTTCGAGCTGCAATACCGCCCGCGGCGGTTCCTCCTCTTCCGCCGTCGGCGCCGAGACCAGCGCCGCGACCGCCCCGCCATGCAGCACCGCGGCGACCACCACGCAGGCGGCGAAGTCGGGTATGGTGACTTGGGTCATGGCCGATCGGCGGTGGCGAGGCCAACTCGCTCGACACCGGCGGCGCGGGCGCGGCGCAGCACCGCCGCCACATCCGCGGTCGTCGCCCGGGCGTCGGCCTTGATCATCAGCGGCGCATCCCGTCTCGCTTCGCGCGCCGCGGTCAGTTCGCGCACCAGCACCGACAGTTCGACAGGTTCGTTGTTCAGCGCCAGAGCGCCCTCGCCCGACACCAGAATCACGATCGGTTGCGACGCGGCGGCCTCGCCGTGGACCGACTCCGGCAGAGTGACGTCGAAGGCGTCGGGGGTCGCCAGCGTGCTGGTCAGCATGAAGAAGATCAGCAGAAGAAAGACGATGTTGATCAGCGGCACCAGGTTGATGGCCCCCGGCAACTCGCGCCGCTTTTCGAACTCCATCGCGCGCCCCTCAACCGCCGCGCGGAGTCGCAAGGCGGATGTTCGACATCCCGACCCCCTGGATGCGGTCCATCACGGCGACGAGGTGCTGCACCGGCACGCGCGCCTCGGCGCGTACCGCGACAGGCGTTTCGACCCGGACGCCGACGCGCGCGGCGAGTTCGGGGCCGAGATCCTCCAGCGTCAGGGTCAGGCCGTTGAGGCGCACTTCGCCGTCGAGTTTGATGTCGACCACCAGCGCCTCGCCGGGGGTTTGCGCGGGCGCGCTGGTCCGCGGCATCGACAGGTCGATCGCGGCCGGTTCCACGAACGCGCTCGCAAGCATGAAGAAGACCAACAGCAGGAACACCACGTCGATCAGCGGCGCGATGTTCAGCCGCGGGCGTGGCCGTTCACCTTCGCCGAAATCCATGCGTCGCTACCCGGCTGCGGCGGCGTGCCGGACCGGGGGGGCGCTGACGCCCAGAACCCGCACTGCGGCATCTTTCATCGCGGCCCGAATCTCATCGACCCGGCCTTCGAGCAAGTAATACATCGTGAGGGCGGGAATGGCGACGACCAGGCCGAACGCGGTCGTCAGCAACGCCTCCCAGATGCCGCCGGCGAGAATGGCCGGATCCACCTTCGAACCCGCGCTTTCCAGCGCGGAGAACGCTTCGATCATGCCCAGCACCGTGCCGAGCAGTCCCAACAGCGGGCTGACGTTGGCGATCACTTCGAGGCCGCGAAGATAGCTCTCGACACTGCGGATTTCCGCGTTGCCGACGCGCGTGATCTCGGCGTCGCGGTCTTCCACGGTGAGGTTGGCGTTCGCGTTCGCCGCGATGGCCGTCTCCATCACGCGCGCCGCCGGATTGACCTCGCCGCGCAGCGCGGCGATCGCGCGGTCGCGCTCGCCGCGCACGAGAAGCGCGATGGTCGGGTCGATGAACCCGGTCCGCTTGAGCTGGACGCGCGAGAACTGCATCAGCTTGACCAGGATGATCGCGAAGGCGAGCACCGACAAAGCCAACAGAATCAGCATGATCGGACCGCCCTTCAATAGAAGGGAAAGGGTGTCCTGGAGCAGGGAAGCTGGATCGAGCATGGGGCGGGCCATCGACTGCGGAGAGGCGGAGGATGATGATACGGCACTGCCGGATCGCCACGGGACTATGCGGGACGGCGGCGGGAAGGGTCAAGAAGAACAAGGAAATCAAGATGTTCTCCCGCCTTCGCGGACGCGGTGTCGGGTCCGGTTTCGGCGCCGGGCGTTTACGGCGAGGCTGCGCGGCTACAGGCCATGTTTCTTCATCCGGTATCGCATCGCCATCCGGCTGATGCCGAGCCGCCTCGCGGCGGCGGACACGTTGCCCCGCGCGGCCGCCAGCGCATCGTTCATCAGCCGGCGCTCCATGCCCGCCAGGGTGGTCGCCGGTGGCCGCGACTCCGACGCCGGGCCGGCAGCCGGCAGGTCGGATTCGCGGATCGCGCCGTCGGTATCGAGCAGAACGGCCCGCTCGATGACGTGGCGAAGTTCGCGCACATTGCCGGGCCACGGATAGCGGGCCAGGGCGGCCGCGCCCGTGTCGTCGAGCCGCGGGGCGGCGCGCCCGTAACGATCGGCAGCCTGCACGATGAAGCGGCGCGCCAACGCCGTGACATCGTCGCCCCGGTCGCGCAGCGGCGGCATGTGCAGCGTGAGGACGTCGAGACGGTAATACAGGTCCTCGCGAAACCCGCCCTCGGCTACCAGCTTCGGCAGGTCGCGATTGCTGGTCGCGACAAAGGATGCGGCAATCGCCGCTTCGCGCCCCTGCCGGCGCAGCCGCCGCCGCTCGATCACGTTGAGAAGGGCGCCTTGCGCATCGCGCGCCAGGGTGCTCACTTCGTCGAGCAACACCGTTCCCCGCTCGGCGGCTTCGACGAGCCCCGGCCCGCCGCCGTCGCCGAAAAGTTCGCGCATCGCCGCACCGGGCGGAAAGCCGGCGCAATCGACGTGAACGAAAGGCTGGGCCGACGCGGCGCCGCTCTCGTGCAGAAGCCGCGCGGCGAGCGTCTTGCCGGTCCCCGTCTCTCCCAGAATCAACACCGGTGGCGTCCCGGCGGTCGCGGAGAAGGCGGCGATCTCGCGGCGGACGGTCTCGATCGCGGGGCTTTCCCCGATCAGTTCGGCAGCCTCGCCGCGGTGTGCGTCGCGTTCGCGCGAATAGGCGAGCCGGGTTTCGAGCCGTCGCGCCGCCAGCGCGCGTTCGGCGACCATGGTCAACTCGTCGAGATCGACCGGTTTGCGAAGATAGTCCGCCGCGCCGCGCTTCATCGCCGTCACCGCGCCGTCGACATCGCCGAACGCGGTCATCACCACAACCGGCATACCGTCGGTCTCTTCGAGAAAATCGAGTCCCGAACCGTCGGGCAGGCGCACGTCGAGCAACAAGAGGTCTGCCGGGTCGGCGAGGGCGACGCGCGCCTGCGCCAGACTGCCGGCGACCGTGCACGCATAGCCGTCGCGTCCGAGCCGCGTCGCCACCGCTTCGGCGAACAGGGTCTCGTCATCGACGATCAGGATCGTTCCGGTCACGCCGGGTTTCCTCCCGCTCGGGCCGCCGGCATCGACAGCACGACTCGCGCGCCGCCGCCGGGCGCCGCGCCGAACTCGAGCGCGCCGTCGTGGAGCTCGCAGATCTTGTAGGCGAAGGGGATACCGAGACCGCTGCCGTAGGTTTTGGTACTCGGACCGGGGACCGGACCGCGCGGGCTGGGGGAGAACAGGAGACCGGGGCCGTCGTCCTCGATCGCGATCCAGCAGGCGCGCGGGTCGTGTCCCACCGAAAGGGCGATCTCGCCGCCGCGCGGCGACGCTTCGACGGCGTTGGCCAGCAACCCGTAGAGCGCCTGTTCGGTGAGGCGGCTGTCGATAAGGGACGTGCCGCCGTCCTTCCAGTTGCGCCGCGCGGCGGTGACGTTCTTCTCGTCCAGTTTCGGCGCCAGGAGCGTAAGCGCGTGATCGGCGCACTCGGCCAGCGCGGCCTCGGCACGCCGCGCCTTCTGCGGGTCCAGATAGGTGAGCAGGGCTTCCAGCCACTCGTTCAGACGATCGACCGCGCTGAGAATACCCCGTGCGGCAGGACCGTCGAACAACTGCGCCGTGGCGCGGATGCCGGCAAGAGGATTGCGGATGTTGTGGGCGATGACCGGTACCAGCGCGCCGAGCGCGGCCTGTTTCTCGCTGCGCACCAGCGCGGCGCGGTAGCGGGCGAGATCCGCAGCCATGCGGTTGACCGCGCGCTGCAACGCGATCATCTCGGCGACCCCGGCTTCGTTCTCGCGGCGCTCGAACCGGCCCTCGCCATAGGCCGCCACGGCGTCGAGGACGCCGGCCAGGGGCCGCACGAATCCGCGCCGGAGAAACCCGCGCGCGGCGAACAGCAACAACGCCGCCATGCCGATCGGCGCCATCAGCACGACGAAGGCGAGCCGCGTGCGATCGGCCACCCGGGCTTCCAGAGCGCGTTCGGCGCCGAAGAACATCGATTCGGCGTGCTCGAGCGCCTCTTCGACCGCGGTCAGCCTGTCGTGCTCGAGCTCCGTGTCGAGCAGCGCGAACCGCTCGCCGGCGGCGATGGTTCCGAAGGGGCGCGCCATGATCGCTTCCGAAACGACGCGGATCTCGGCAAGCGCGCGTTCGAGCGAAGCGACCGCGCGGCGTTCCGCTTCGCCCGACGCCAGCGTCGCAAGCGCGGCCATGTTCCCTTCGATCGCCGCACCCCAGGCGTGATACTGTTCTTCGGCGCCCGGGTCGGCCAGGAAGTGGTGGTCGAAAATCTCCTTCGTCTGCCGGTGCAGATCGCCGCGCACGCCGGCGGCGGACTGGCGCAGAGCGTCGATGCGCCGCGCTTCCTCGGCCCACCGCGCGTTGAGCGCCAATCCCGCCGCGCCGGCCACGCCGGCGATCGCCACCAGCGACAGCAAGGCCAGCCCCCAGGCCAGTTGCAGGGTGCGCAGCGAACCGAAGCGCCGACGCGGCGCCATCGCCGGCGCTTCCGGTTCGGTCCCGGCGGCGAATTCCCGGTCACTCATCGGTCCGCGCGGCGCCGGCGCCGGACATGGATCGAGCCGTCGAGATCGCGTATGAGGGGGCCATCCGACACGCTCGCGCGCCGTGGGTTCGGGTATCGTCGACGTTCCGATCCGAGATTACGGTCCTTACGCCCGTCCTGTCACCCGTGGCGCCGTCCGTTTCGCAACGCCGCTCCGCCAGCGAGGTCACCGATGGCCGAACCCCGATTCTTTGATTTCGACACCCTTGCCCTGCACGCGGGACAGCGCCCGGATTCGGAATTCGGCGCCCGCGCGGTGCCGATCTACCAGACCACCTCATATGTGTTCCCCGACACCGACACCGCCGCTTCGATGTTCAATCTCGAGCGGCCGGGGCACCTCTATTCGCGGATCAGCAATCCCACCGTCGCCGTGCTCGAAGAGCGTCTCGCCGCGCTGGAACGCGGAGTCGGCGCGGTGTGCACGGCGAGCGGCCAGGCGGCGCTGCATCTGGCCGTCGCCACCCTGATGGACGCCGGCGCTCACATCGTCGCATCGAAATCGATCTATGGCGGCAGCTACAACATGATGCGCCATACGCTGCCGCGCTTCGGCATCGACACGACCTTCGTCGATCCGCGCGACCCGTCGGCGTTCCACAGCGCGATCACCCCGCGGACCCGGCTGCTGTTCGGCGAAACGCTGGGCAATCCGGGCCTCGAAGTGCTCGACATTCCCGCCGTCGCCGAGATCGCGCACGCCGCCGGCCTGCCGCTGATGATCGACAACACTTTCGCGACCCCGCATCTGTGCCGCCCGCTCGATTGGGGGGCCGACATCGTGATGCATTCGGCGACCAAGTTCCTCGGCGGCCACGGCGTCGCCATCGGCGGCGCCGTCGTCGATGGCGGGCGGTTCGACTGGCGGGCGAGCGGCAGGTTTCCGACGCTGACCGAACCCTATGCCGGCTATCACGGGATCGACTTCTCCGAAGAGTTTGGCCCCGCGGCGATGATCATGCGCGCGCGCGCCGAGGGTTTGCGCGATTTCGGCTGCTGCATGAGTCCGCAACACGCCTTCTATATTCTCCTCGGAGTCGAGACCCTGGGCGTGCGGATGACTCGCCACGTGGCCAATGCGCGCCGGATCGTCGGGTTTCTCGACGGTCACGACGCGGTCTCGTGGGTGGCCTGGCCCGAACTCGAAACCCACGCCGACCGGGAGCTGGCCAAGCGGTTGCTGCCCGACGGCTGCGGCGCGATCTTTTCGTTCGGCATCGAGGGAGGCCGGGAGGCGGGCCGGACTTTCATCGAACGGCTGCGCCTGTTTTCCCATCTGGCGAATGTGGGCGACGCGAAATCGCTGGTCATCCACCCGGCGAGCACCACGCACCAGCAGATGAGCGCCGACGAGCTCACCGCGGCAGGGGTCGGCGAAGACCTCGTCCGCTTGTCGGTGGGGCTGGAAGACCCCGGCGACCTGATCGACGATCTGGCGCAGGCGCTCGCCGCCGCGCAGCGGCGGCGATGAGCGCGGCGTTCGAGGTCGCCGGGCGCGCGGTGCGCGCGGCGACCGGCGGCGTGGCCTTCGACGCCTCGAAGCCGCTGGTCGTCTTCCTGCACGGCGCCGGCATGGACCATACGGTGTGGGCGCTGCAAACCCGCTATTTCGCCTGGCGCGGGCGGGCGGTCCTCGCCGTCGACTGGCCGGGGCACGGCGCGTCGGAAGGGCCGCCGCTCGACAGCATCGAAGCGATGGCGGCATGGGTGTGGGCGTTGGTCGATGCGGCTGGCGCCGACGGCGCCGCCCTGGTCGGCCACAGCATGGGGTCGCTCGCGGCGCTGGCGGCCGCCGCGCTGGCGCCCGAACGGTGCCGCAGGCTGGCGTTGATCGGCACCGCCGCGGCGATGCCGGTCAACACGGCGCTGCTGGACGCGACTCGTGACGACCCGGCGGCGGCGGCGCGCATGATCGTGTCGTGGGGCTTCGGCGCGCGCGGCCATTTCGGCGGCAACCGCGCGCCCGGCCTGTGGATCATGAGCGGCGGACTGTCGTTGCTGGCGCGCGGCGCGGGCGCGTTGCACGTCGATTTCGCCGCCAGCAACGCCTATGACGCCGCCGTCGACGCGGCTGCGAAGGTCGCCTGCCCGGTGCTGGTGGTCTCCGGCGCCGAAGACCGTATGACTCCCCCCCGGTCGGCGGCGCCCTTACTCGCCGCGATGCGCGACGCCCGGCAGGTCACGATCGCCGACTGCGGCCACATGCACATGGCGGAGCAGCCGGAGCGCACGCTGGACGCTCTCGCCGGGTTCCTGTAGCGGGTTCAGGCCTTCAGGCCGAGGGAGCCGAAACGCTTGTTGAAGCGGGCGACCTGACCCTCGGTATCCACGATCCGCCGTCCGCCGCCGGTCCACGCCGGGTGGGTCCCGGGATCGACGTCGAGCTTCAGAACCCGGCCCTTCTCCCCCCAGGTGCTGCGGGTGCGGAACTCGGTCCCGTCGGTCATCACCACGGTGATCTCATGGTAGTCGGGATGGATGTCTTTCTTCATTGGGCGATCCTCCGTCGCAACGCGCGCCGTATAACGAAGCATTCGTTGCGAGACAAGGAGCCCGGTGATACAGGTTCGTTCTCCGATTGTGAGGATTCGGGCGATCGCGGAATGGACGAGAGCGCGTTCGAGGCGCTTGCCGGGGCGACGCTGCGGCATCTGATGGACCGCCTGGAGGACGCCGCCGGCGACGAGCTCGAGATCGATCTCGACGATGGGGTACTGGCCATCGAGCTCGACACCGGCGCGGTGTATCTGCTCAACCGGCACGCGCCGAGTGGCGAACTCTGGCTGTCTTCGCCGGTGAGCGGCGCCGGTCATTTCGCCCACCACCCGGAGACCGGGGGCTGGCGCGACCGGCGCAGCGGCGGCGATCTCGTCGAACGGCTGGAGCGCGAACTGTCGCAGGCGTTGGGCCGACCGCTGGCGCTCGGCCCCGATCGATGAGCGCCGCTCCGGCGCGCGCCGCCCGGCGCGCCGCCAGCCGCGAACTGCGCCATCTCAAGCGCCTGGCGCGCTACGTCGCGCCCTATCGCTGGCATGGCGTCGGTGCGCTGTGCGCCCTCACCGTGGCGGCGGGCACGGTGCTGTCGCTGGGCATCGGCTTGCGGATGCTGGTCGATGACGGGTTCGTCGCGCACGATCCCGCCCTGCTCGACCGGGCGCTCGCCGGCCTGCTGACGGTGGTGGTGGTCATGGCGGCCGCAACCTTCGCGCGTTTCTTTCTCGTATCGTGGCTCGGCGAGCGCGTGATCGCCGACATCCGCCGCGACGTCTATGACCACGTGATCGGCCTGTCGCCCCGATTCCTGGAAACCGTGCGCACCGGAGAGGTCGTATCGCGGCTGACCACCGACACCACCTTGCTCCAAGCCGTGGTCGGCCCCACCGCTTCGGTGGCGCTGAGAAACCTGCTGCTGCTCGTCGGCGGCACGGTCATGCTGGCGGTCACGAGCCTGAAACTGACGGCTCTGGTGCTCGTGCTCGTTCCGGCGGTGGTGCTGCCGATCGTCGTGTTCGGCCGCCGGGTGCGCCGGCTGTCGCGGACCGCGCAGGACCGGGTGGCCGATGTCGGGGCGCACGGCGAGGAATCGCTGAACGCGATTCGCACGGTCCAGGCATTCACTCACGAGCCCCTCGACCGGCGCGCGTTCTCCGCCCGCGCGGAAGCGGCGTTCGCCTCGGCGGTGGCGCACATACGGGCGCGCGCCTGGCTGACCGCGGTGGTGATGACCGTCGTGTTCACCGCGGTCACCCTGGTGCTCTGGATCGGCGGGCGCGACGTGCTCGCCGGCGATCTGAGCGCCGGGGCGCTGGCGCAGTTCATGTTCTTCGCCGTCGTCGTTGCCGGCGCGCTCGGCGCGATCAGTGAGGTGTACGGCGACCTGCAACGCGCCGCCGGCGCCACCGAACGCCTGCTCGATCTGCTCGACGCCACCCCCGACGTGGCCGCGCCCCGCAACCCGGTCGCGCTGCCCCGCCAGGCCGCCGGCGCGATCGCCTTCGAGGACGTGAGTTTCCACTACCCCTCGCGCCCCGACGCTCCTGCGCTCGAGGCGATCGATCTCGACATCGCCGCCGGCGAGCGCATCGCCCTGGTCGGTCCCAGCGGCGCCGGAAAGACCACTTTGTTCCAGCTCCTGTTGCGATTCTACGACCCGGAGCGCGGGCGGGTCCGAATCGACGGCGTTCCGTTGCGCGACGCCGACCCCTCGGACCTCCGCGCCCGCATCGCGGTGGTGCCCCAGGAACCGGTGGTCTTCGCCGCGAACGCCTGGGAGAACATCCGTTACGGGCGGCCCGACGCCGACGACCGTGCGGTGCGCGCCGCGGCGCGGGCGGCGGCGGCGGAATCCTTTCTCGATGCGCTGCCCGACGGGTTCGACAGCTTCCTCGGCGAGAAGGGCGTCCGCCTGTCCGGCGGCCAGCGCCAGCGTGTCGCCATCGCGCGCGCGATCCTCCGCGACCCCGCGATCCTGCTGTTCGACGAAGCGACCAATGCGCTCGATTCCGAGAACGAGCGCCTGGTGCAGTCGGCGCTCGACCGCCTGATGGCCGGCCGGACGACCCTGATGATCGCCCACCGGCTGGGAACGGTTCGCGGCGCCGACCGTATCGTCGTGCTCGACCGGGGGCGGATCGTCGCGATCGGCGATCACGACCGGCTGATGGGAGAGGGCGGTCTGTATGCCCGCCTCGCCGCCGCGCAGTTCGAGAACGCGCCGGTCCCGGCGGCGCGGTTCACGGCGCCCCCCGAGCCTGTCATGCGCCTCGCCGGCGCGCGATAGCGGCGGTGGCCCCCGACGCTTCCCTGCATCGCGCGGTCGAGCCGTTCGACCGTAGCCGCCTGCCCGTGGACCCGCCGCATGTGCTGTATCTGGAACAGTATGGCCGGCGCGGTGGCGTGCCGGCCGTATTCCTGCACGGCGGGCCGGGAAGCGGCTGTCAGAAGATGCACGCGCGCCAGTTCGACCCGTCCCTCTTCCGCGCCGTGCTGTTCGATCAGCGTGGCGCCGGCATGAGCGAACCGAAACTGTGCCTGATCGACAACACCACCTGGAGCCTGGTCGAGGACATGGAGCGCATCCGCCGGGCGCTGGACATCGAGAGCTGGCTGGTGGTCGGCGGGTCGTGGGGCTCGACCCTCGCGCTGGCCTATGCCGAGCGCTACCCGGAACGGGTCCGCGGCCTGGTGCTGCGCGCGGTGTTCCTCGGCACCGATGAGGAAGTCCGCTGGGCGTTTCGCGACGCGGCGCAGACGTTCCGACCGGAGCTGTGGCGGCGGTTCGTCGGGCTGCTGCCGGAAGCCGAGCGCGGCGACCCGATCGCATCGTGGGGGCGGCGGCTGGAACATCCGGATCCGGCGGTGCACGTCCCCGCGGCGCGTGCCTGGGGCGCATACGAACAGGTCCTGTCGGAACTGCGTCCGGGCGCCGCCGCCCTGCCGGAGTCGCTCGACGCGCCCCGCCGCAACGACCTCTCGGCGCCGCGAACGCCCTACATGGAGTGGCACTACGTCAGCCGCGGATGTTTCCTCGAACCCGGCCAGCTGCTTCGTGACGCCCACCGGCTGGCGGACATCCCCGGCATCGTGGTGCAGGGGCGCTACGACATGTTGTGCCCGCCCCGCGCCGCTGCGGCGCTCGCGGACGCCTGGGGCAACGCCGACCTGAGGATCGTTTCCGAAGCGGGCCACGCAGCCTCGGAACCGGCCCTGCGTTCGGCGCTGATCGCCGCCATCGGCGAGATGGGCGCGCGTCTGGCGCCCGACGGTTGACGATCCGCGATCGGGCCGGTTGCGCTACTGCTCCTTCAAGTCCGGCCAGCGCACGTCCGCTTTCGCGATGTAGCCGGGGACGTCCTGATGCCAGCGCGCCTGGATCTCCATGTTCAGGTTGAGATAGAGGCGGCCGTCCACGATGTCCCACGCTTCCGGGTCGATATCGGGCTTGTAGCCCAGACTGACGCCGTAGGCGCAATAGCCGCCATAGGCCGGCGCGTATTTCTCGGGATCGGCGGCGAACAGATCGCGATGGTCGGCGTTGGCGAAGCGCCACGTCGCGCCCATCCATTCGTGCTCGAAGTCGCTCGATCCCTCCACCGGCGCGCCCAGAAGGTGGTATGCGACCGGATCGAACCCTTCGATCGCGTTGCCGAAGAAGGTCTTGTTGACCGGGCCGCCGGCCAGCGCCGGACCCGCCAAACCCAGCAACAGCGCCGCCGCGGCGACGAGCCTGATCGAACCGCGCATGATGCGCTCTCCCCATATCGTGTCGCGCATGATGCCGGGAAGGTAGGCGCTCAAGCCGCCCGCGCACGGGATTTCACGAAAACGTGACGACCCTACAGCGAGGACAGAAAGGCGGCCAGGGCGGCACGGTCTTCGGCGTTGAGCGCGACGACCGCGTCGCGTGCGGCGGCGGCCTCGCCGCCGTGCCACAACACCGCCTCCAGCACGCCGCGGGCGCGCCCGTCATGGAGCAGCGCATTGTGACCGTTAACGGTTTCGAGCAGCCCGAGCCCCCACAGCGGCGGCGTGCGCCATTCGGCCGCGCCGGAGCCCGGATCGGACAAGCCGGGTCCCATATCGTGCAACCGCAGATCGGTATAGGGATGGATGACGCGATCGGCCCGGACCGCCGTCGGCGGCGCAGGCCCGGTGCGCAGGCTCGGTCGATGGCAGGCCGGACAGCCGCTGGCCGCGAAAACGGCTTCGCCGCGGCGTATTTCGGGCGTGTGGACGACGCGGCGCGCCGGAACGCCCAGGCCGCGCAGATAGGCGACCAGCGCGGCGACCTCGGCCTCGTCGATTTCACCGGGAAAGTCCAGCCCGATCTCCTCGCCCGCCGCGGCGATCACCTGGTCGCGCAGCCGCGCATGTTCGGCGCGCCAGCCGAAGCGTCCCGGTTCGCCGTTCACCCATGACGGGCGGCCGCCGCGCGCGCCGACGATCTCTTCCACCGCCACGGCTTCGAGCAGGCCGAGTCCGAACACCGCCGGCGGCACGCGGGGCGACAGGGAGCCGGAATCCGTCCAACCCTCGCCTTCGATTCGGTAAACCGGAACCCGCAACCGGAACGGCATGCCGTCGGCGAACGCCCCGGCGCGCGAGTCGTAGCGCAGCGACAACCGGCCTTCGGGGCGGGCCCCGACCACCGCCTGATCCTGAAGCTGCCGACCGAAAAGCGGATGAGGTCCGAGCACCGCTACCATACCCCGCGCCGGGCCGGAGGCGCCGGGGGGCGGCGGTCGGCCCCGTCCGTTGCGGACGTGACATCCGGCGCAAGAGCGCCGGTTGAACAGTGGTCCCAGGCCGACGCCGATCGTTTCGCCGCCGACCGCAGCCGGCCGCCATTGGCGGCGGAACAGTGCGCGGCCCGCAAGGAAGGCGGCCCGTTCCGCTCCCTCCAGTTCGGGCGCCGGCATCGAATAGGCCTGACTGTCGGCCCGCGAGACGATTCCTGCCGCGCTCGCCGAACCGGCCGCCCACACCGCCAGCACCGCGCCCAGCACCACCCCGATCATGACCGCATGGTAACAAGCGCCCGGTCCGAATTGACGCTCTCCCGGCACTTCCCTACGGTGCGCGCTCTCCTCCGACCATCGGCCCCATCGAATCATGAACGAACGGTCCGAGACCGTCGCACCGCTGGAAGCGGTGCTGGAGGCGGGGCATTTCGCCGTAACCGCCGAGACGACCCCGCCGCTGTCGGCGAACCCGGACGATCTCCTTCGGCGAGTGGCGCCGCTGGTCGGCGTCGCCGATGCGGTGAACGTCACCGACGGGGCGGCGGCGCGGGCGCACCTGTCGGCCCCGGCCGCCGCCGCGCTGATGGTCGGGGCCGGCCTCGATCCGGTGATGCAGATGACGTTGCGCGACCGCAACCGGCTGGCGCTGCAAGGCGACCTGCTGGGTGCCGCCGCCTTCGGCGTGCGCAACGTCCTGTGCCTGAGCGGCGATCCGGTCGCCGCCGGCGACCAGCCGGAAGCGAAGGAAGTCTTCGATCTCGACAGCGCAGGGCTGATCGCCATGGCCAGCGGCATGGTCGAGAAAGGAACGCTGCCGTCGGGCCGGGCGGTCGCGGCGATGCCGCGTCTGTTCATCGGCAGCGCCGACAGCCCGCGCGACCCGCCGCCGGACTGGCGCCCGGCGGGTCTCGAAAGGAAACTCGATGCCGGTGCGCGGTTCGTGCAGACGCAATACTGCTTCGATACCGCGCTGATGCGCCGCTATGTGGCGCGGCTGGTCGATTTCGGAATCACCGAACGGGCTTATCTGTTGATTGGCGTCGGGCCGCTGCGCTCGGCGAAGTCGGCGCGCTGGATGGACCGGAACCTGTTCGGAGTCGATATCCCCGGCCCGATCCTCGAGCGCCTGGAAGGTGCCGCCGATCAGGAGGAAGAGGGGATTCGCATTTGCGTCGAATTGATCGGGGCGTTGCGCGAGACGCCGGGCGTCGCCGGCGCACACGTGATGGGGCCGCGCTCGGAAGCGGCCGCCGCGGAGGTCGTTCGGCGTTCGGGCGTGCGCGCGGCGCGCGGCGGGTGACGCTCGCCTACTCGCTCGTCGGCGTCTGTATGGCGAAAGCGGCGGCGGAAACGACCGGCCCGACGCCTCGCTCCTGCACGATGACCGCGCAACCGTCGTTGCCGCGGGCGGCGGCCCGTTCGGCCTCGTCGATCGGGAACCGCGCGGCGGTCCCGCGCCACGCCCCGAGACGCGTATAGCCCCGCACGACGTTGAAATTGGAGAGCGCGCGGCCCCGGTTCTCGCCGCGCGTCACGTGAGTGTCGCGCCGCGAGTCGAAGTGCACGAGTATGACGTCCGCCGTACCGTCATACGGCGCCGCGCCGACGCCGACCCACAAACGGCCGTCGGCTTCTTCAATCCCGACGGACGGAGCGGAGTCGAAGCGCCGCGCCTGGTGCTGGCGTTCGATCGCGCGCTGCACCGCGGCTTCGTCGGACCCGACCACATGCGCACGGCCGCCGATCACCATTTCGGGGGTATAGACGCCGCGCTGGCGCAGCGAACGCGCATAGGCGAACTGCCGCGCCGTGGTCGCCTCGGTCGCGAACGGATCGGTCCAGCCGACATAGTCCCAGTAGTTGACGTGGAACGACAGCACGACCACGTCGTCGCGCTGCGACAGCCGACCGGCGAGCTGATCCGCCGGCGGACAGGACGAGCAACTTTGCGACGTGAACAGTTCCACCAGCACCGGCGGGACCCGCCGGTCGTCCGCTTGTACCCCGGCGAGACCCGGCAGCACCGCGAGAATCAGTCCGAGAAACGCTTTCATCCGTTCAGGGTAGGGGTGCCGAAAGTGCAGTGCCATTCACAACCTGTTGATCCGCCGCCGGCGATCACGCGGCCAGTTGCCGCAGCACGTAGGGCAGAATCCCGCCATTGGCGAAATAGGCGGCCTCGTCGTCGGTATCGACCCGGCACAGCAGGACGACATCCTCGGTTTCGCCGTTCGCGCGGGCGATGCGGCAGGTGACCTCCATCGCCGGGCGGATATCGCCGGCCAGGCCCGGAAACGACAGGGTCTCGCTGCCGTCAAGCCGGAGATCGCGGCGAGTCGCACCGCCGGTGAACTGGAGCGGCAGCACCCCCATGCCGACGAGGTTCGCGCGGTGGATTCGCTCGAAGCTCTCGACGATCACGACGCGCACGCCGAGCAGCATCGGCCCCTTGGCGGCCCAGTCGCGCGACGATCCGGTGCCGTATTCCCGGCCCGCGACGATCGCCATCGGAGTGCCGCGCGCGGCATAGATGCGCGCCGCATCGTAGATGGTCACCGGGTCGCCGGCGCCGTCGATCCGGGTCCACCCGCCTTCGGTGCCGGGCGCCAGTTCGTTGCGCAGCCGGATATTGGCGAACGTCCCCCGCATCATGACCTCGTGGTTGCCGCGCCGTGCGCCGTAAGAGTTGAAGTCCGCCGGTGCGACGCCGAGCGACACCAGATAGTCGCCGGCGGGGCTGTTGCGCGCGATTCCGCCGGCCGGTGAGATGTGGTCCGTCGTGACCGAATCCCCGAGCACGGCCAGCACGCGCGCTCCTTCGATCGCGCCGACCGGCGCGGGAGCCGCGGCGATGCCGGCGAAATAGGGCGGGTTGCGCACATAGGTCGACTCCGGCCAGTCATAGGTGTCGCCGCCCGCGGGCGCGATCGCCTGCCACCCGGCGTCGCCCGAAAACACGTCGCGATAGCCGCTGGCGAACATCTCCGGCGCGAGCGCCTTCTCGACCGCCAGGGCAACCTCCCGCGCCGACGGCCAGACCTCGCGGAGCCAGACGTCCTTGCCGTCCGACCCCTTGCCCAGCGGCTCGCGGGTCAGATCGACGCGCATCGAACCGGCGAGTGCGTAGGCCACCACGAGCGGCGGCGAGGCGAGATAGTTGGCGCGCACGCGCTGGTGAACCCGGCCCTCGAAATTGCGGTTGCCCGACAGCACCGCGGCGACCACCAGGTCTCCCTCTCCGATCGCCCGTTCGACCGGTTCCGGCAACGGTCCGGAATTGCCGATGCACGTGGTGCACCCGTAACCGACCAGATTGAAGCCGAGCGCGTCGAGGTCGCGGTCGAGACCCGATTTCGCGAGGTAGTCGGTCACCACCTTCGAACCCGGCGCGAGCGAGGTCTTGACCCACGGTCTGACCTTCAGCCCGCGGGCGCGGGCGTTGCGCGCGAGCAGGCCCGCGCCGATCATCACCGACGGATTCGAGGTGTTGGTGCAGCTCGTAATCGCGGCGATAGCCACCGCCCCGTCCGCGAGCGCCCAGCCGGCCTCCGTCGAAACCGTTCGCGCCTCGCCGCGGTCTTCGGCCAGCACACGGTCGAACCCGGCCTTGGCGGCGCTCAGCGCGATCCGGTCCTGCGGCCGCTTCGGGCCGGCAATGCTCGGCTCCACCGTTGCCAGATCGAGGGTCAGCGTGTCGTCGAACTCGAGTTCGCCCGAGTCCGCATCGCGCCACAACCCCTGCACCCGCGCATAGGCCTCGACCAGAGCGCATTGCGCGGCCGACCGCCCGGTGAACCCGAGATAACGAATCGTCTCCCGGTCGATCGGGAAGAAACCGCAGGTCGCGCCGTATTCGGGGGCCATGTTGGCGATGGTCGCGCGGTCGGTCAGCGGCAGGCCGTCGAGCCCCGGCCCGGTGAATTCGACGAACTTGCCCACAACGCCCCGCGCCCGCAGCATGGCGGTAACCGTAAGAACCAGATCCGTGGCGGTCGCGCCCTCGGCGAGCGTGCCCGTCAGACGGAAGCCGACCACTTCGGGGACCAGCATCGAAATCGGCTGTCCGAGCATTGCCGCCTCGGCCTCGATCCCGCCGGCGCCCCAGCCGAGCACCGACAGCCCGTTGACCATCGTCGTGTGGCTGTCCGTGCCGACCAGCGTATCGGGGAACGCGACCGCGCGGCCGTTCTCGGGCTGTGACGTCCACACGGTTTTCGCCAGATATTCGAGGTTGACCTGATGACAGATCCCGGTTCCCGGCGGCACGACGCGGAAATTGTCGAAGGCGCTCTGGCCCCAGCGCAGGAAGGCGTAGCGCTCGCGGTTGCGCGCCATTTCGATGCGGGTGTTCTCGGCGAAAGCGTCGGCGCCGCCGAAGCGATCGACCTGCACCGAGTGATCGATCACCAGATCGACCGGCACAAGGGGATTGATGCGGGCGGGCTCCCTGCCAAGCGCCGCCATCGCGTCGCGCATCGCCGCCAGATCGACCACTGCCGGAACGCCGGTGAAGTCCTGCATCAGGACCCGCGCCGGACGGAACGCGATCTCGTGCGCCGACTCCCGCGCGGCCAGCGCCTCGATATCGGCGATGCGCACCGAATTACCGTCTTCGTGGCGCAACAGGTTTTCGAGCAACACCTTGAGCGAACAGGGCAGCCGATCCACCGGGCCGATGCCGGCGTCCGCCGCCGCAGGAAGGCTGAAATAGTCGTATTCGCGCGTCCCCACGGCGAGGGTGCGGCGAACGTTCACGCTGTCCTGGGCGCGACGGGACATGGTCGGTCTCCCTGGCTACGGTGTTGGGGGCGTTGGGGACGCGCGAGCTACAGTGCGCCGGCGATGGAAATGGCGGATTTCCACGTGCCCCAGATCGAAAGCAGGAACAGCGCGGCGAGGAAGCCGTTCTCCCACCACTTGTTGCGATAGGCCGCGCCGATAAACGCTTCGCGCGCCGTCAGATACCACAACGCGCCGCACAGAATCGGCAGCACGACAACCGACGCGGCGTTGCCGACGATGGTCAGCACGATGAAATCGGGGGCGCCGGGCAGGCTCCACACCAGAGGCGAGAACAGGCACCAGACGACGACGAGGCGGTAGGCGACCGACCCGCCGACGTCGAACGGATCTGCCGGCACCGCTTCGGTCGCGCGGTGCACGCGCAGGACGTCGGTAAAGAGGTAACCGAAGCCGATCGCGCCGCCGATCACTGAACTGTACACCGCGGCGAACACGCCGACATAGAAGATCAACGCGCCGAGACCGCCAAGCGCGATGGTCAGCAGCTTGGAGAGGTCGTCGAGGGTCTCGATGGTTTCGCCGCGCGCGTGCAGGACCTCGGCGCCGATCGTCCAGACCGACAGGTTGAGGACGATCAGAACGCCGATTCCGAATGCGAGGTCGTAGAGCTGGACGCGGCGGAAACGCGGCCCCTTCCACCCCTTCTGCTGGATGAAATAGGGATACAGCAGATTGGCGATCGAGCCGCCGACGGCGCCGATCAGCGAGGTGATGACCAGCAGCGCGCCGTAGGAACCCTGTTGTTCGGGAACCTCGAACAGCAGCACGCCTTTCGCCGCCGCGACCGGGTCGGGACCGCTCCACGCCGCCACTCCGATCACCGAAACGCTGAGCATGGCGAGAAAGGCGTAGAAGACGGGTTCGAGGTGTTTGTACAGTCCGCGAAAGACGAAGGCCGCAGCCACCGTCACCCAGATCGCCGACCACAGGAACGGTGCGCCGAACCCGAACAGCTTTTCGCTCGCGAGGCCGAGGCCGCGCACCAGGAACGAGCCGTAGATGTGTCCGAAGATCAGCGCCACGACGCCGACGAAGAGCGGCATCCAGCGGTGGACCCGCCGGAGCCCCGACAGCACGCTCTCGCCGTGCTGGTTGCAGAGCTGGTATTTGGCGATGATGGACACGAACGCGAAACGCACGAACAGCGCGAGCGCCATCGCCCACATCAGCGTATAGCCGTAATTGCCGCCGGCGACGGCGGAGTCGACCAGGTCGCCGGCGCCGAGCCAGGTCAGCGCCACCACCAGGCCGGGGCCGAACGCCCGGATGTACTGGAAAAAGGTCGTCGGAACGCTCGGTTCGGGCGCTGCCTTGTTCATCGGCCTCTCCTCGCGCCGGCGGCGCGGCGGCGGTCATAGCACGGGGTGCCGCGGATTATCGAATCCCCCGCGCGTGTGCTGTAGCCTGCCGCCGGGCCTGCGGGGGAGGGAGCGATGGCGAAGTTGAGTGGGCGGACGGCGATCGTCACCGGCGGCGCGCGCGGCATCGGCGGTGCGACGGCGCAGGCGTTGGCGGAAGCGGGCGCGGCGGTGCTGGTCACCGACGTGCTGGAAGAAGCGGGCGCGGCCACGACCGCCGGGATCCGTAAAGCGGGCGGTTCGGCCTCGTTCGCCACCCACGACGTGACCCGGGAAGAGGACTGGATCCGTGTGTTCGAAACCGCCGCGGAGCGTCATGGCGGGCCGCACGTGGTGGTCAACAATGCCGGTATCTTCGTCGAACGACCGCTTGAAGAGATGACTCTGGAGGAGTGGCGGCGGCAGACCGCGGTCAATCTCGACGGGGTGTTCCTCGGCGTCAAATACGCGATGCGGGTGTTGAAGGAGACCTGCGCCGATGGCGGTCCCTCCGGGTCGATCGTCAACCTGTCGTCGGTTGCCGGTCTGATCGGTTCGCCGTTGAGTGCCGGCTATGGCGCGACCAAGGGCGGGGTGCGTTTGTTGACCAAATCGGCGGCGCTGGAGTGCGCGCATTTCGGTTACAACATTCGCGTCAACTCGGTGCATCCCGGCATCGTCGAGACCGACATGATGACACAGGTTGCACGCAAGATGATGACGATACGGAACGCGGACTACGACAGGGCGTGGCAGTATCTCGACGATTTCCAGCCGATCGGCCGCAAGGGCCGACCGGAGGAGATTGCGCGCGCCGTGGTCTTTCTGGCGTCCGACGACTCGTCGCTGATGACCGGCGCGGAGCTGGTGCTCGACGGCGGCCTGACCGCAAAGTGAGGCGGCGCCGTTCGCTACCGTTGCTTCGGAGACGGCGGAGCCCGTAAGATGGTGGCATGACTGCGGAAACGATGCCCCTTCTGATCGCGATCCTGTCGGTCGGCGTCGCGATGGCGGGGTTGATGATCGGCCTGTTCGCATGGCTGCGTCGGGACATGGCGCGTCTGGAAGCGCGGATGAACGCGCGGATCGACGACCTGCGGGACGACATGAACCAGCGTTTCGGCGAATTGCGGGACGACATGAACCAGCGTTTCGCCGATATGAACCAGCGTTTCGGCGAATTGCGCGGCGACATGGATCGGCGGTTCGGCGATATGGATCGGCGGTTCGGCGATATGGAACGGCGGTTCGACGGATTACGCGGGGAGGTCCGGGATCTTCGCCAGGAGACCGGCGAGGTTCGCGAGCGCATGGCGCGTCTGGAGGGTTTGCTCGACGGGTTGCGGGAAGCGATCGTCGCTCGTGCTGTGCCGGAAGCGGCGGAGTAGCGGCGGAATCGCTGCCTCGGCCGACTGTCGCGAATCCGGATATGGGAGGCGTGAGCTGGCCCAAGCGGTTCAACGTGGTGGACTTGGGGCGGCTTGGTTCCCCGATTATGGCCAGAACATTGGGTGCCGCCCGTGCGAATTATTTCTTCGATTACGTGGCGCCGGACATCGTCCAAAGTCACTCTGCCCACAGCTGTTACCACGACGACGAGATTTTCGCCGATCCGCGATTCGGGAATCTGTACCGTCCTCTCGACACACGGGTGACGCGCTGGACACGGGAGAACTGCAAATCGAATCCGCATTCCCTGTCCGGCTACTGGATTCGGTCGGACATCCGTAAGTCTTCCGGCTTGGCTGAGCGCCGACTCATCGACCGAATGACGGCGGATCCGTCGTCCCGGCTGCTTCGTGTCGAGTTGGAGCGCTGTCAGGCGAACCAGGCGAGCGCGGCCGGCGATTGCGTATATATCGCCAGAACTGCGTGGCGGTTTCTCCCGGAATTGCGGCGGCGGGGCCAAGCCGACGCGCTTGACGGGATTTTCGCCGCCAGCCGCACGGCCCCGTTCGATCGTTTTCTCGTAAACGGCTGGCGCGACGGGCGGGCCCACTTGGAGGCCATCGCATTCATCGCGGGTAACGCCACATGAGGTCTCACGACGCGTTGCCGCTCCAACAGCGCATCCAGGGTTTCAGCGCCGTTCGCCGCCGCTCTCTTCGGATTCGCTCTGCGCGGAAAATCGGCCCTCGCGACCGCGCTTGACAGGGATCGACCGGAGGCGCGAAGGTTCGACGCGGAAGGCCGCGGGTCCGACGGGGATCGCGGACCCCCGGCCGCCGGGGAGTCGACACGGTGGCGACGGCCGCACGCCCAGAGGACTACGGTCCGCTGAAGGCTTATCGGGTCGCTTCGACGGTGAAACCGGACGAAGCGGTCGACGTCATCTCTCAGACCTATTGCGACCACACGGTTCGCATCCTCGATGCCGCTTCCGCGTTGCGTTTCCGCTTCCATGAGGCGCGCCTGGCCGGAACGACGGTCGGCGCCATGTCGTTCGACGCCGACTTTCACTACGATCTCGGCGAGACCGAGTCGTATTTCCTCGTCCAGCTCGCCGATCGGGGCGCCATCGAGTATGTCAATGGCGGGGTGAGGTGCGAGGTGACGCGCGAACAGGGCATGGTAACCTCGCCGACGCGGCCGCTGCGCATCCGTTACGGCGAACGATCGCGCGGTCTCATCTTCAAAATCTGCCGCCCGGCGCTGGAAACCCGCCTCGGCGCACTGATCGGCGCCCCGGTCGCGCGTCCGCTGATCTTCGATGCCCCGGTCCCTGCAGGAAGCCGCTTCGCGGTCCGTTACCGGCGACTCCTCGACTACATCGTCCGCGAACTCGACGCTGGCGGCCTGGCAGACCTGCCGTTGCTCGTCGCCAGTCTGGAAGACATGGTGATGACCGCCCTGCTGACCGGCCAGCGCCACAATTACTCCGCCTGTTTGGAGACCCCGGCGCCGTGCGCGGCGCTGCGCCATGTCGAGCGGGTCGAGGATTACGTCAAGGCGAACCCGACGCGGTCGTTCGCGATCGAGGACTTCGTGTCGTTGACCGGAGTCAGCGGGCGTTCCCTCTATCGCGCGTTCAGACGCTTTCGCGGTTACGCGCCGATGGGGTTCGTGCGCGCGGCGCGACTACGCCTCGCCCGCGTTCGCCTGACGCAGGGCGATACCGGTGCGACGGTCACCCGCATCGCTCACGAGTGCGGTTTCGAGCATCTCGGCCGCTTTGGCCAGGAATATGCCGCGCGTTATGGTGAGCCGCCGTCGCAAACCCTGAAACGCGCCCGCCGGTCATCCACCGTCGCACGGTAGCCCGCGGCGCTCATCCGACTCCGTCCCGTCCCATATGCATGAATTTCTCGCGCCGCCGGGCGCGCAATTCGCCGCCGGGGACGTCGATCAACTCGCGCAGGGCGTGCTCAATCGCGTCGCCGACCGCCGTCAGAACCGCATCCGGATCGCGATGCGCTCCGCCGACGGGTTCGGGAATGATGGATTCGATGACGCCGAGGCCTTGCAGATCCTCCGCGGTCAGGCGTAGCGCCTCGGCCGCTTCGCGCGCCTTATCCGCGCTGCGCCACAGGATGGAGGCGCACCCTTCCGGCGAGATCACCGAATAGATCGCGTTCTCCAGCATCGCGACATGGTTCGCCGCCGCCAGCGCGATCGCGCCGCCGGAGCCGCCCTCGCCGACGATGACGCCGATCAGGGGCACGCGAAGGTCGAGGCATTTCTCGATCGAGCGCGCGATGGCTTCCGCCTGTCCGCGCTCCTCGGCGCCGATGCCTGGCCAGGCGCCTGGCGTATCGACCAACGAGATGATCGGCAGGCCGAAACGTTCGGCGAGCGCCATCGCGCGAACCGCCTTGCGGTAGCCTTCGGGTTGCGCCATGCCGAAATTATGCTTCACGCGGCCATCGGTATCGGCGCCCTTCTCGTGCCCGAGGACGAGTGCCGAATAGCCACGAAAGCGTCCGAGACCGGCGACGATCGCGCTGTCGTTTCCGAAGGCGCGGTCGCCGGCCAGCGGCATGAAATCGGTGAACAGCGCTTCGACATAGTCGCTGAAATGCGGGCGGTCGGCGTGGCGCGCGACCTGAACCTTCTGCCACGGTGTGAGTTTGCTGTAGGTCTGGCGCAACAGACGCTTGACCTTGACCTGCAAGCGTCCGACCTCGTCGACGATGTTGAAATCGCCGCTGTCGCTCAGGTGCCGAAGTTCCTTGATCTTGCCTTCAAGCTCGGCGATGGGCCGCTCAAAGTCGAGAAAACCGTTCATGACAACACCCTATCATGAAAGCCTGACATTATATCGCATTAATTTGCAGAACGTGCCAGGGGGTGATGCTCGGTCACCAGCGCCTTGAGGCGTTCGGCCAGTACGTGGGTGTAGATCTGGGTGGTCGAGATGTCGGCGTGGCCGAGCATTTCCTGCACGCTGCGGAGATTCGCGCCGTTGGCCAGGAGGTGGCTGGCGAACGCATGGCGCAGGACGTGCGGCGATACCGCGGCCGGATCGAGGCCGGCGTCCACGGCGAGCGCCTTCAACATCTGCGCGAAGCGATGACGGGTGAGATGCCCCGTGCCGCCGAGCGAGGGAAACAGCCAGGGCGAGGATTCGCGACGTCGGAGAAAGAACGGCCGGATGGCCAGATAGTCGCCGAGTGCCTCGCTCGCGGCATCGCCGACCGGCACGAAGCGCTCCTTCTCCCCTTTGCCGCGCACGAGCAGCAGGCGCGTATCGCCGGCAAGCGCAGACATCGGCAGGCCGACGAGTTCGGAGACACGCAGACCGGCGGCGTAGAGCAGTTCGACCAGAGCAACGAGTCGCACGCCGCGCGGCCCGGCGCCGCGCCGCGCTGCGTCGAGCAATCGCTCGACTTCGGCTTCGCTCAGGGTCTTCGGCAGCCGTCGTTCGGCGATCGGCGAGTCGATCGTCGCGCTGGGGTCGTCCAGGCGCAGTCCTTCGGCCACCAGGAAACTGAAATACTGGCGCAGGCATGACAGGCGCCGCGCCACCGTGCGCGAGGCCGCGCCGCGGTCCGAGAGTGCACGCAGATAATCGACCAGCGTATCGCGCTCGGCCCGCGCCAGGGAACCGATCGCCCCTTGCGCATCGTCCAGATCGCGGCGATAGGCGGCCACGGTATTCGTCGCCGCACCGCGCTCGGCAGCCAGCATGTCGAGAAATTCCTCGACCGTGCCGTCGGCCTGCGCGCTCACCGCGAGTCCTCGATCAGCGCCTCGATGGCGATCGCGCGGGCATCGTCGGCAAGACCCAGGGCGCGCAGCGTGCGGATGACGGCGCCCAGGGTCAGCGAACTCGCGGCCGCCGGGCCGGCATCGCCGAGGACGATCAGCGCCAGCAGCAGCGCTTCGCCGGTGCGTCGAGCGCGTGCGGCGTCGCGCATCCCGTAGCGCAAACCGATATTCGGTATCGCGACCGTGATTTCCGGTGCGCTATCGAGGAACACCGTCCAGCCTTCCGCGCCGATATTTCGTCCGAGCGCATCGAGAATCATGAAGACGCGGTCGGCACGCCGGGCCCGCGTGGTCGAATCGATCTCGGGCGGGGTCTCGTTCCACCACCGCGTGGCCGTATCCGCATTCCAGTCGGCGCCCGCGTTCAGCGCGGCGACCAGAGGGAAACCGCGCCAACGCGCCGCTGCCGCCTCGGTGTCGGCGGTCGCCGGGATGGCCAGCGTTCGGCGCCATGCGGTGGCCGCCGCGCCCCGGTCGTTGGCGGCCAGCGCGCGTACCGCATCGGGTGCGAACCAGGCCAGGCGCCGGTTCGGCGCCAGGGTGAACAGCGCCTCGGCCGAGGCCCGCGCCAGCGGCGCGAAACCGGGTCCGTCCGGCGCCGGCGACCACAGGGCCGACAACAGCGCCGCCCGCCGGTCGCCTTCGACCGCAGCGAGCGCTGCCTGAAAGAGCAGTGCGCGCGCGATCGCGCCGTCGGCGGCCTTGGTCGTGCTGGTGACGGCGTCCAGCTCTTCCGCCGTGAAGGACGGGAGCCGACAGATGTCGCCCAGCTCCTGCGACGATAGCGCGCCGGTCGCCGCCGCACGTTCGGCCGCCGCCAGCCGCGTCTCGACGACGACGTCGGGGTGCAAAGCGATCGCGCGCAACGCCGCAGGGCCCAGTTCGGCGACGTCACCCGGCTTGATCGGCACGCGGCCGACGACGCTGGCCGCGAAACCCAGGCCGTCGTCGAGCAGGGGTGTCTCGACCGCGGCATATCCGAGCAGATGGCCCGCGAGCCGCAGATAGGTATCGTCCGTGCCGTCGGCTTGATCGTTCAGGAGCGCCAGGGTCAGGCCGGCGGCATTGACGTTGCCGTCGTGGACCTGGCACAGCACCAGCGCGCGGCGCCATTGGCGGGTCGGCGCCGCCGCTATCGCGGTGCGGACCGAGACACACGCCCGTTCGACCTCGCCACGCCAGAAAAAGGCTTCCGCACGCGGCCAGAGTCCTGGCGGGTCGCCCGCCGAGTCCGCCGTCAGGATGGCTTCTTCGAACGCGCCGAGCTTGACCAGCAGTGCGAGCCGTTGGGTGACGAACACACCCTCCGGCAGCACCCCGGGTGCGGGTGCGGCGGCGCTCGCGAGAAGGCGGCGCATCATGTCGCGCATCGCTGGCGAGCGCGCGGCGACCGGAAGCCGGCGCATCAGGTCGAGCAGGCGGTTCGGCTCGGCGCCGCGCCACAGATCCGCTCCGAAACCGCCATTGCCGGGACCGAGTGCGCCGGCGGCGTCGCCGCTCGCCTCTTCGATCTCGCCGATCGACACCGAATCCGGCCCCGTCGGTGCGACGACGACCGGATCCGCACTGCGGGGTATGAGCGGCAGCGGCTCCGCAGGCTCCTGCGCCGCAGCGTGCGCCGCGCCGGCCACGAGACCGAAGGCCAGCCTGGTGAGCCAGCGATCCACGCGGGCGGCGACCCGGAACGGAGCCGGCTTAGCGGGGCAGGCGATCATCGGCGATCGGCTTCTCCACCCGCTCGGCAGGGACTGGAATATCCCATGTGACGAGCCAATACCCGCCCCCGGCGAGCGCGGCGAGAACCAGCAGGAAGACGATGAATCCGAACGTTCGCATGGCGCTCCCGGCCCGCGCGGGCGATTGAATTCGGGGGCCGCGCCCATGCTATAGTTGACGCAGGTCGACGCAGCCTGCCGCGAAATCTAGCGGCCGGGACGTGTCGATTCAATGCGCTGGCGGCGCGCCCCGCGCCGGGAACATTGCCGACATGGACGACTGCCTGCGGGCGTTCGAAGATACCAGCATCGTTCTCGTCGGCCTCATGGGAGCGGGCAAGACGAGTGTCGGGAAACGCCTTGCTGCGCGCCTTGGCCGACCGTTCGTCGACGCCGATCGCGAGATCGAGGCCGCCGCCTGTATGTCGATAACGGAAATTTTCGCCGCCCACGGCGAAGACCGTTTCCGGGCGATCGAACGGCGCACGATCGCGCGGCTGCTCGACAAATCGGATGCCGGGGCGCAGGTGCTGGCGACCGGCGGCGGCGCGTTCATGGACTCCGGGACACGACGCCTGATCAAACGCTGCGCGGTCTCGGTATGGCTGAAGGCCGACCTCGACGTGCTGACGCGGCGGGTGGCGCGGCGGAAGAGCCGGCCTCTGCTCGCGACCGGCGACCCGCGCGCCGTCCTCGAATCGCTGATCGAGACCCGCTATCCGGTTTACGCCGAAGCCGATCTCACCGTCGAAAGCGCAGATGCGCCGCATGAAGCGATGGTTGAAAAGATCGTCGGGGCGCTGCGCGCGAAACAGGACGCATGAGCGCCGAGCGGACGGTTCGCGTCGAACTCGGCGCGCGGAGCTACGACGTCATTATCGGCGCCGGCCTGATCGATCGCGCCGGACCGTTGCTGGCTCCGGTTCTGGCCGGACGCCGCGCCGCAGTGGTCAGCGACACGGAAGTCGCGCCGCTCTACCTTGAACGGTTACGAACGAGCCTGGCGGCGGCGGGTTTCAGTGTCACCGCGCATGTCGTGCCGGCCGGCGAAGCGACGAAATCGTGGAACCGACTGGGTCGTCTGATCGAAGCGCTGCTGGCCGCGCGCCTGGACCGTGACTCGACGGTGATCGCACTCGGCGGCGGTGTCGTCGGCGACCTTGCCGGCGTCGCGGCGGCGCTGGCCCTGCGCGGTATCGCTTTCGTGCAGATACCGACGACCCTGCTGGCGCAGATCGACAGTTCGGTCGGCGGCAAGACCGGCATCAACTCGGCGCACGGCAAGAACCTGATCGGTGCTTTTCTGCAACCGCGGCGCGTCCTCGCCGATATCGACACGCTCGATACATTGCCGGGGCGTGAGCGGCTGGCGGGCTACGCCGAGTGCGTCAAATACGCTCTGATCGACGATCCGGCCTTTTTCGCATGGCTGGAAGACAACGCCGCCGCGGTTCTCTCCGGCGGCGCGGCAGAGCGTGCCCACGCGATCGCCGTCTGCTGCGAAGCCAAGGCGCGCCTGGTCGCCGAAGACGAGCGTGAGACGGGCCGCCGCGCCCTGCTCAATCTCGGACACACCTTCGGTCATGCGCTCGAGCGCGCGGCGGGCTACGGTGCCGCGCTCGTTCACGGCGAGGCGGTCGCCGCCGGCACCGTAATGGCGTTCGATCTGTCCGTGCGGCTAGACTTCTGCACGCTGGCGGAGCGTGATCGGGTGCGCACGCATTTTGCCGCTGTCGGCCTGCCGCTTGCGCCGCCGCGCGCGCTCGCGGACAGTTGGCGCGCGCGCGATCTTCTCGACCACATGACGCACGACAAGAAGGCCCGCAACGGGCGCCCGACGCTGGTGCTGGTGCGCGGAATCGGACAGGCGTTCCTGCATCGGGGCGCCACCGACGCAGACATTCTGGCGACGTTGGAGGCTGCGCTCGCGCATTGAGCCATGACGACCGCGATCGTGATCACACTCGCTGCGATTCTCGCGTTGCTGTTGCTGTCGGCATTCTTCTCGGGGGCCGAAACTGCGCTGACGGCGGCATCGCGCTCGCGTCTGCACCAGCTCGCCGAGGGCGGCGACCGGCGCGCCCGCCTCGTCGGTCGCCTGATCGAGCGGCGCGAGCCGTTGATCGGCGCCATCCTGCTCGGCAACAACGCGGTGAACATTCTCGCGTCGGCGCTCGCCACCAGCCTGGCGATCGGCTTCTTCGGCGAACCGGGTGTCGCCTGGGCCACCATCGCGATGACCCTGCTCGTCTTCGTGTTCGCAGAAGTCCTCCCCAAGACCTGGGCCATTCGCCACGCGGATCGCATGGCGCTGACACTTGCGCCGGGTGTGCGAGTCGCGGTTTCGGTGTTGGCGCCCGTGAGCCGCACGGTCCACCGGATGGTCGATGTCATGCTGCGGCTGGCGGATCGCCGAGCGGCCGGTTTAGGCGCACCGTCGACGGCCGACGAGCTGCGCGGCCTGTTCGATCTGCGCGCGCATGAAGGACTCGTGCGCAAGAACTACCGCGACATGCTGCGCAGCATCCTCGACCTCTCCGAAGTCGAGGTCGGCGAGATCATGACCCATCGGAAGAACATGGTCACGGTGGATGCCGACCTGCCGGCGGAGGAACTGATCGCCGTCGTGCTCGACAGCCCGTTCACGCGCATTCCGGCATGGCGTGGCGATTCGGACAACGTCGTCGGCGTGCTGCACGCGAAGAGACTGTTGCACGCCCTGCACGGCCGCGACGCCATCGACTCGGCCGCGATCCTGAAACTCGCCTACGAACCGAGTTTCGTGCCCGATACCACGAGCCTCGCCGAGCAACTGGCGGTGTTTCGGGCGCGCCGCGAACATTTCGCCCTCGTGGTCGATGAATACGGGACGTTGCAAGGCTTGGTGACGCTGGAAGACATCCTTGAGGAAATCGTCGGCGACATCGCTGACGAATACGACCGACCGACGAGCGGGATCCGCCGCGAGGCCGACAACTCTTTCGTGGTCGAGGGTGCGGTGACGATCCGCGACCTCAACCGGGCGCTCGACAGCCGCCTGCCTGACGAAGAAGCGGCGACGGCGGCAGGGCTGGTCCTCAATTTGGCCGAGACCATTCCTGAAGTGGGAGAGACCTTCGCCGTCGCCGGCTACGACCTGGAAGTGCTGGCGCGGGAGAAGAACCGGATCACCCGCTTGCGCCTGACTTCGCGGCCGGTTCCGGAGGAAACGGACTGATCTTCCGCTTCCTCGGGTCCGCGTTTCCACCTCGGTTGCCGGGCGCGCGGGGCGGCCACGCGCTGCGACGGTCGGGTGTCCGGGAACTCGTCATGGAGAGTTGCCGATCGCCGACCCGCTTGGCATCGACCGTGCCGCTCCCTATCGTCGGCGTGTCGTTTCGCCTCGATCCGACAGGGAGTAAGGCATGAGAATCGCCGACGTCAAAACCTGGGCCGTCGCCAACCCGCCGCCGCATCACGGCGGGCCGTATTGGGTCTTCGTCCGGTTGACGACGGATACCGGGATTCACGGTTACGGCGAAGCTTACGGCGTGCCGTTCCATCCTTCCGTAACGCGCCGGATGATCGAGGATGTCGCCGCTCGTCACGTTGTCGGCACGGATCCGTTCCGCATCGAATCGATGTGGCGGCGCGTCTATGCGCGCGGCTATGGCCATCACCCCGATCACGCGCTGATGGGTGTGCTCAGCGGGCTCGAGATCGCCTGTTGGGACATTGTAGGCAAGGCGCTCGATCAGCCGGTGTACAACCTCATGGGCGGTCTGGTGAACGAGACCCTGCGCTCCTACACCTATCTCTATCCGCCGCCGGAGGCCGAAACCGGTAATGGCGATGCACTGGAGATCGCCGGAATCTTCGGCGATCCCGAAGCCGGTCCGAAACGCGCGGCCGATTATGCGGCCATGGGGTTCACCGCGATAAAGTTCGACCCCATCATGCCGATGGGGAGTTTCGACCCGCGGCAATTGTCACTGGCGGCGCTCGATAACGCCGAACGCATGACCCGCAACATGCGCGAAGCGGTCGGCGACGGGTGCGACCTGTTGATCGGCACGCACGGGCAGACGACGACGGCGGCCGCCATCGGCCTCGCCCGGAGGCTGGAGCCGTATCATCCGCTGTGGTTCGAAGAGCCGGTGCCGCCGGAGAACATCGCCGAGATGGCGCGTGTGGCGCGCTCGACCTCGATCCCGGTGGCCACCGGCGAGCGGCTGGCGACGAAATACGAGTTCGCGGCGCTGCTCGAAGCGCAGGCGGCGGCGACGATCCAGCCCGCCCTCGGCCGCGTCGGCGGCTTGCTGGAGGCCAAGAAGATCGCCGGTATGGCCGAGGCGCACTACGTATCGATCGCGCCGCATCTCTATTGCGGGCCGATCGAGGCCGCGGCGAATATCCAGATCGGCGCGTGCAGCCCGAATTTCCTGATTCAGGAGAGCATCGAACGCTTCGACGGCTTCTACGCCGAAATCCTCAAATCGCCGATCGTCTGGCAGGACGGACGCATCGTGCCGCCCACCGCGCCCGGCATCGGGATCGAACTCGACGAAGCGGTCGCCGATGCGCACCCCTACGAGGGGCCGCTGTTCCCGGAAATGGCGCCGGATCCCGTCTGGCCCTGACCGATCGGACCCCGATCCCCGTCGTTCACCCCGGTGCGCCGGGCGGCATCGACAAGGCGGAAACGGACGCCGCCGTCGCCTTCGACCCGCTGCGGCAGCGCGGTCTCCCAATCGAGATAGCCGCGCATCGCGGCCTCCACGCGGTCGGGAGCCTGTTCGTAGGGCAGCAGGTGCACGTCGTCCGTCTCGTCCAACATGCCGTCTTCGCCGCTTTCGAGCGGAAAACCCGCGTTCGTCCACGCTTCGGTTCCGCCGCGCAACACCCTGACCGGCGCACGCACGCACCGGGCGAGTTCCGGCGCCGCGAGATGCGCAAGCATGGAATCGGGCGACGTAAGCACCAGCATGTCGGCGCGGGGAAGGCGCGCCGCGAGTCTGGCGATGCGGGCGCGCACGCCCCACACCGCGCCGGCGATGTGACCGGCGCGAAAGTGCCGGCTGTCGGCGAAATCGACCAGCGTCATGTCACGGCCCGGCAACATGCCGGCCATCCGCATGACATCGATCTCGAACGCGCGCCGCGCCGGGGTCAGGCCGAGCACCCGGTTCGGTTCCGGGCCGGTTTCCGAAGCCATTTCACCGAGTTCGCCGCCCGCGAGCACTGCGATCTCCCGGTAGCCCATCCGGATCAGCCACGATGCGGTCATGGTGGCGCGCACGCCGTCGTCATCGATCAGCACCAGGCGTGCCCCGCGGACCGGCACGTAACTCTCGGTGGCCTGCACCAGTTGACCTCCCGGCGTATGGCGGCTGCCGGGAAGGTGACCGGCTTCGTATTCTTCGGTGCTGCGCACGTCGCACAGATAGAGGGTGCGCTCGCCGGCCTCGCCGCGCCACCGGTGCAGGCCGTCGCGATCGATCTTTGGCACGGCGAACCGGGCGGCGATCCGTGCGCTCGCTTCTCGCGCCCACGCCGCCGCGCCCGCCGAGGGCGCCGCCGCCGTGCGCGTCCGACCGGTCTCCAGCGTCAGTCCCGCCAGCGTCCAGCCCATCGCGCCGTTCTCCAGCGCCGCGACGCGGTTCGGGACTCCGGCATCGATCAACGACTGCGCACCGATGATGGAGCGCGTCCGGCCGGCGCAGTTCACGACCACCAGCGTGCCGGGATCGGGCGCCAGGTCGCGGATGCAGCGCACCAGCTCGGCGCCGGGAACGTCGATACCGCCGGGGATGCTCATGCGCCGGTATTCGGCGAACGGACGGCTGTCGAGGACCACGAGGTCGCGCCCGCCGGCCTGCATCGCCGCCAGTTCTTCCGCCGTGACGCGGGGCGTGCCGCACGCCGCCTCGACGAACTCGCCGAACGCCTTGCTCGGCACGTGCACGCCGTCGAAGACCTCGAACCCGGCGCCGCGCCACCCGGCCAGCCCGTCTTCGAGAACGCGGACGTCTTCGTAGCCCAGACCGCGCAAACGCTCGGCGGCGCGCGCCGCACGGTCGTCCGGTGCGCCGTCGTCGAAGACCATGATCGGCGCGCTGCGGCGCGGGACCATGCGATCGATGTCGATCTCGAGCCGGCTCAGCGGCAGGGCGGCGGCAAGCAGAGGGTGTCCGCGACCGTGCTCGCCGTGCTCGCGCACGTCCAGCAACGCGATCTCGCCCTCGTGCGCGCGAAGCCGCTGCTGAACCGCCGCGGCCGAGACGGACCCTGCCAAAGCCCTACAGGCGGTGAATGGACGATTGCGCCGGGAAGACGCGGTACGTGCCGTCGCGCATGTTGAACATCTTGCGCTCCGGCAGGTGCGCGATCGAACGCCCGTAAAGGTGGAAGTTGAGCGTCGGCGTTTCCGTCATGCAGTGGATCGAGTGAATATCGTCCGGCTGGAGCGTGATGCCGGTTCCCGCCTTCACCGTTTCCTGACCGGTCTCGCGGATCTCGGCGCGGCCCTCGACTCTGCCGTCGTCGACGCGTTCGTAGAACCGGTTCAGTTCCTCGCCCTCGATCCCGACCAGAACCGCCCATGTCGTGTGGTCGTGCGGCGGCGACATGTTGCCCCGGAGTTCGGAGACGGCGAAAAGCGCGTAGGTGTGATCGTCGTCTTCGTCGAGCAGATAGATGCTGCTCGGCCTGCCGCGATCGTCGTCGAGGACGGGGAAACGCTCATAAGAGAACAGGTCTTGCCGTTCGGCGAGGGCGAAGAGGCGCGTTTTCACCCGGTCCAGCCCGGTGCGCCCGGCGCCCTGCCCCGCGACGATCGCCTTGACGTTGTCGAGGCAGTCGCGCACGGCGGCGCGGTGGGCGGCGGTCAGGCTCGGCAATTCGGAGGTGGCGGTCATGATGCGGTCTTTCCCGAGTCCCGATCGGCCGACTATTGAGGTCAAACGTCGAGGTTGGCAACGTTCAGGCGTTCTCCTGGATGAAGGCGCGGCGCGGCTCCACCAGGTCGCCCATCAGGGTGGAGAACAGATCCTCGGCGTCGTCGGCGTGTTCGACGCGAACCTGCAACAGGGTGCGTGCCTCGGCGTCGAGCGTCGTTTCCCACAGTTGATCGGGGTTCATCTCGCCCAGCCCCTTGTAGCGGAAGATCGAGATTCCGTTGCGCCCCAACGCCAGAACCTCGTCGAACAGCGCGATCGGCGACAGCAGGGGCGCGCTGCGTCGGTCTCCCGACTCGAGTATCGGAGGCTCGCCGTAGAGTTCTTCCAGTTCGCCCACCGCCGCGTTCAACCGCCGCGCTTCGGCGCTGCGTAGCAACCCGGCGTCGAGACGATGGCGGGCGTGCTCGCCCCGCATGGCGCGCGTAAAGACCATCGCGCCGTGCTCGTCCACCGCGCTCTCCCAACCGTCTTCGCCGGGCGGGGCGAACGCGTTCATGCGCGCTGCCGTGCGCGCTGCTGCGGCGCCCACGGCCGCCCGGTCGTCGAGCAGCGCGTGGTCGAGCGCGCCGGCCACCGCCGCCTGCGCGATCAGCGCTGTGTCTTCGCGCCGCGCCAGGACGCGCATCGCCGCCGCGTGCTCCCGCGCCCGCACGACCGCGGCGCGCAGATCGGCGCCCGTCCGCGCTTCACGTTCCCTTGCCGGACCGGTGAGCAGGCGTGCGTTCTTCAATCCCTCGTCGATCAGATAGTCGTCGAGTTCGCGCTCGTCCTTCTTGTAAACCTCGTTTCTGCCGCGCTGCACGCGGAACAGGGGCGGTTGAGCGATGTAGAGATAGCCGCGCTGAATCACTTCCTTCATGTGGCGGTAGAAGAAAGTGAGCAGCAGAGTGCGAATATGGGCGCCGTCGACGTCGGCGTCCGTCATGATGACGATCCGGTGATAGCGGATCTTGTCGATATCGAATTCGCCATGGCCGATACCGGCGCCGAGCGCAGCGATCAGGGTCCCCACCTCGGCGGAAGACAGCATCTTGTCGAAACGCGCGCGTTCCACGTTGAGTATCTTGCCGCGCAACGGCAGCACCGCTTGATTGGTGCGGTTGCGCGCCTGCTTCGCCGAACCGCCGGCGGAATCGCCCTCGACGATGAACAATTCGCTGCGGGCGGGGTCGCGTTCCTGACAGTCGGCGAGCTTGCCGGGCAGGCTGGTGACGTCCAGCGCGCCCTTGCGCCGGGTCAGTTCGCGCGCCTTGCGTGCCGCGTCGCGTGCCGCTGCCGCCTCGACCACCTTGGCGACGATCGTCCGGGCGTCGGCCGGATGCTCCTCGAGCCACTGGCCCAGGCGGTCGGCGACGATGCCATCGACCACCGATCGCACTTCGGAACTTACCAGCTTGTCTTTGGTTTGCGACGAGAATTTCGGATCCGGTACCTTGGCGGACAGCACACAGGTGAGCCCTTCGCGCATATCCTCGCCGCTGAGCGTGACTTTCTCCTTCTTCTGAATCCCGCTTGCGTTGGCGTAGGCGTTGATGGTGCGCGTCAGGGCGCTGCGAAAGCCCGCCAGATGGGTGCCGCCGTCAGCCTGGGGGATGTTGTTCGTGAAGCACAGGACGTTTTCGTGGTAGCTGTCGTTCCATTGCAGCGCGATGTCGAGAAAGATGCCGTCGCGCTCGCCGCCGATCGCGATCGGTGGCGCATGCAGCGCCTGCTTGTGGCGGTCGAGCCAGGCGACGAAGGCTTCGATCCCGCCGCCGTAGCGCATCGTCACGGTGCGCGGCTCGACGCCGCGGTGGTCCGCCAATTCGATGGCGATGCCCGAGTTCAGGAACGCGAGCTCGCGCAAGCGGTGTTCGAGCTGCGCGAAATCGAACACGGTGGCGCTGAAGGTCTGCCGGGAGGGCCAGAAAGTGATCTCGGTGCCGGTGCGGTCGCCGGCCGTGCCCGCGTCGGCGAGCGGCGCTTCGGGATCGCCGTCGGCGAAGCGCATGACATGCCGGACGCCGCCGCGCCACACGGTCAGATCGAGCCGTTCGGAGAGTGCGTTGACCACCGATACGCCGACGCCGTGCAGACCGCCGGAAAGCTTGTAGGAGTTCTGGTCGAATTTCCCCCCCGCGTGCAGGCGGGTCATGATGACTTCGGCCGCCGAAACGCCTTCCTCTTCGTGGATGTCGGTCGGGATGCCGCGCCCGTTATCGGTGACCGTGACCGAGCCGTCGGCGTTCAGCGCCACACCGATGGTGTCGCAGAACCCGCCCAGCGCCTCGTCGACCGCGTTGTCCACCACCTCGAAAACCATGTGGTGCAGACCCGAGCCGTCGTCGGTGTCGCCGATATACATGCCGGGGCGCTTGCGTACGGCGTCGAGCCCCCGCAGGACCTTGATCGACTCGGCGTCATAGGCGCCGCCGTCCTCGCGCGTGCTCATGCGGCAGCGGCAGTGTGCAAGCGTCCGTCGCCCACCGCGAAGAACTGCGCGCGCCGGCCGAGGGCCTCGAACCAGACGGGGTCGGCGCCGGTGAACCATGTCTGGCCGCCGAGTGCGACCGCCGCTTCGAGCAGCGCCGCGCGCCGCTGCGCGTCGAGATGCGCCGCGACCTCGTCGAGCAGCAGCACCGGGGCGGCGCCGCGCCGGGCTGCGTGAAGGCGTGCGCCGGCCAGCACGATGGCGATCAGCAACGCTTTCTGCTCGCCGGTGGAGCACTGTGCTGCGGCGACGCCGCGGTCGATGTCGCTGACGATCAGATCGGTGCGATGGGCGCCGCAGGCGGTAACGCCGCTCTCCCGGTCGCGCGCCCGGTCTTCGCGCAAAGCGACGGTAAAGCGCTGCTCGACGTCGACGGCGGGCATCTCTTCGAGCCAGTCGTCGAGTGCGCCGCGCAAGGTCAGGCCCGCGCGGGGGAACGCCCCGTCGGCAAGGCGCAGCGCGGCGGTCAACTGGCCGGCTACCGCGGCGCGGGTCGCCGCGACCGCCACTCCGTGCGCCGCCATCGTCTCTTCGGCGGCGCTCAGCCATGCCGATTCGGCGTCGCGGGCGAGCAGACGCGAACGAGTGCGCATCGCCTTCTCGTAGGCCGCCACGGCACGGGCGTGCCGCGGCTCGAGACCCGTCGCGAGGCGGTCGAGAAAACCGCGACGGGCGCTCGGCGAGTCGGTGAACAGGCGGTCCATCGCCGGAGTCATCCACACGATCGCCAGATGGTCGGCGAGCGGCGCCAGTCCGCGCGCGGGCTTCCCGTCGATGCGCGCTATGCGCCGTCCGGCACGGCCCTCCGGGTCGCCGCCGGTGCCGATATCGACCGCGCCGTTGACCGTATCCACCCGCGCGGCGACCGCCCAGGCGGCGTCGGGTGGTGCGAAGCGGCGGCGCAGGTCGGCGACTCGGGCGCCGCGCAGGCCGCGCCCCGGCGCCAGCAGCGACAGCGCTTCGAGCAGGTTGGTCTTGCCGGCGCCGTTCGGCCCGCTGAGCACCACCGGTGCGGACGCGAACTCGTGGCGCAGGGCGGTATAGTTGCGGAATTCGGTCAGCCGCAGCGATCGCACCGCCATCGCGGCGCGCGGTTCCGGGGCGGCGCGAACCGGCGGCGCAACGGCGGCGCCGGTCGCGTTCATACCCGCATCGGCATCAGAACATACAGCACCGTCGCATCGTCGCCGTCGCCGACAACCGCCGGTGAGGCCCCGTCGGAAACCGCGAGGCGCAAATTGTCGCCGTCGATCTGCTGAGTCATATCGAGCACATAGCGTGCGTTGAAGCCGATATCGAAGGGCTCGCCGTTATAGCCGATCGCGACATCCTCGCTCGCCGACGCCTGGTCCGGATCGTTGGCGCTCAATACCATCTTGTCGTTGTTGATGCTGAGCTTGATCGCCCGCGACTTGTCGGACGAGATGGTCGAAACGCGGTCGACAGCGCCGGCGAAGGTGCGGCTGTGCACCGTGACGATGTTCTTGTTGTCGCGGGGAATCACCCGATCGTAGTCGGGAAAGGTGCCATCGACGAGCTTGGTGGTCAGCACGCTGTCGGCGACGGCGAAGCGAATCTTGGTGTCCGACAGGGCGACGGAGATGTCGGCTTCGACCTCGCCGAGCAGTTTATGGAGCTCGTTCACGGCCTTGCGCGGGATGATCACGCCCGGCATCGACTCCGCGCCGGCCGGCAGCGCGGTCTCGGCGCGCGCCAGGCGGTGCCCGTCGGTCGCCACCGCACGTAAGGCGCTGCGTTCCGGCTCCTCGACCGCGTGCAGATAGATGCCGTTGAGGTAGTAGCGCGTCTCCTCGGTCGAGATGGCGAAGCGGGTCTTCTCGATCAGGTGCCGGAGCTGCGCCGCGGAGATGGTGAATTCGGTCGGCAGTTCGTCCGCCGAAATCGCCGGGAAATCCTCGACCGGCAGGCAGTTGAGCGAAAACGCCGCGTTGCCGCTCCTGAGAGCCAGCTTGGCGTTGCCGTCTTCCGTGGTGAGTTCGAGTTGCGCCCCGTCCGGCAGCTTGCGCACGATATCGTAGAGCATGTGCGCCGGAGCGGTGGTCTGGCCGTTCATGGCGGTGTCCGACGGCGACCGGTCGACGATCGCGAGGTCCATGTCCGTGGCGGTGAGGCGCAGTGCACCCTCTTCGGCGCCGAGCAACAGGTTCGACAGGATCGGGATGGTGTTGCGACGCTCGACGACGCTTTGCACGTGCTGCAACGACCGGAGCAGCGACGCGCGTTCGGTAACCAATCGCATGGCCGGGTGATCCCGTGACTCGGAGGGCAACGACGCTTCGCGCGAACTATAGCAGGGTCGGACCCCGGCGACAGGCCTTTCGGTCGGCTCGGTCGGCCAAACCGATGCGGCGGACGCTCGATCTCTTGGGGAAAGATGCGAACGATCGGGAGCGTCGATCGCCCCACGAGGTCCGCGCGGCCCGGACACGCCGACCCGGCGCCGGAAGACGGCAAGGCGTTGAACAGGGGCACAAGGGCCGGTTCGAGCCTTCAGGTCAGATTTCGAGCGCCCGGGTCAGCGATTCGACGTCTTCCGAGAATTGCGGGTCGGTCTGCCGCAGCGCCTTGACCCGGCGCACCGCGTGGATCACCGTCGTGTGGTCGCGGTTCCCGAATTTGCGCCCGATTTCGAGCAACGACCGCGACGTCAGCTCCTTGGCGAGATACATCGCCACGTGCCGCGGACGGGTGATGACCTGTGCCCGCCGCGGCGAGCACAGGTCCGACACGCGGACGTTGAAGTATTCTGCAACCCGTTTCTGAATCTCTTCGATCCTGATGCGGCGGCTGTTCGCGAGCAGCTTGTCGCGCAGCGTTTCCCGGCACGTGTCGAGGGTGATCTCGCGACCGTTCAAAGTGACGTGCGCGACCAGGCTGGTCAGTGCGCCCTCGAGTTCGCGAACGTTTCGGGTGATGTTGCGGGCGAGGAACTCGAGCACGTCGGGAGGCACGCAAACCTGGTCGCCGATGCGCTCCGCCCGCGCCTGGAGGATTCCGAGGCGCAGTTCGTAGGTGGTCGCGTGGACTTCGGCGACCAGGCCGCAGCCCAGGCGCGAGCGCAGGCGCTCGGCCATGTGCTCCAGGTCGCCCGGAGAACGGTCGCTCGACACCACCACCTGTTTCTTGCGTTCGACCAGCGTGTTGAAAGTGTGGAAGAATTCCTCCTGTGTCGATTCCTTGCCGCCGATGAACTGCACGTCGTCGATCAGCAACAGATCGACCGACCGCAGCGTTTCCTTGAAGGGCATGACGCTTCGGTCGCGCAATGCGCGGATGAATCCGTACATGAACCGCTCGGCGGTCATATAGACAACGCGCGCTTCGGGTCGGCGGGCGCGGAAGGCGAGCCCGATGGCGTGCATCAGATGGGTTTTGCCGAGACCGACGCCGCCGTGGATGAAGAGTGGGTTGTAGGGGGCGTTGTCGTCCTCGGCGACACGCCAGGCGGCAGCGTGCGCGAACTCGTTCGGCCTGCCGACGACGAAATTGTCGAAGCTGTACGCGCTGTCCAGTCCGCTGTGGTCCACGCTGTCGTCGGCTGCCGCTCCGCCCCCGCCCGCCGCGCTCGCGCCGGTCTCCGCCGTTGCCGCGGCGTGCGGTCCGCCATCTGCCAGGGCGGGTTGCACGATCAATGTGATCGCCTCGACGGTGGGCATCTCGGCCCGCCACAGAGAGCGCAGGTCGTCGCCGTAGCGCGCCTCCACCCAACTGTGCAGGAAGCGCGTGGGCACCGCCAACACGACCCGCTTTTCGTCGGCGGAATCGAGCGTCACCGCTTCCATCCAGCGTCCGAACGTCGTGCTGCCGAGTCGCTCGCGCAATTGCTGGCGAACGCGCTGCCAGCTCCGGCCGACCGCCTCCCGGCCGCCCTGCGCCGAATCCTGCAGGGCGGCGGGCCGGGGTTCGTCGATCCATACGCCCGTTCCGGATGGTTCGTCGGAGCTGAAATTCATGAGTCCTTCCCTGGCGAGCGTGGCATGGAAATCGAGTCCGGGCGCCACGTCAGGTCGATGCCGAACGCCTCGGCGAACCGCCGGTTGTAGGCGTCGTCGTCCAGCGCACCCATCGCGATGTAATCCTCGTCGGAAATTGTCGACCGCCGGGTCACCAGTTCGGCGCCCAGCCCGTGCAGCCAGCGCAACCGCGGCGTGGGACAGGTCACCGCTTCGTGCATGACCGCTGCGATTTCCGCGGCCGGCGTCGCCCGTCCGATGGTCGAAGTGTAGAACCGGCCGCTCTTGCGCATCGCCTGACGATAGGGCGATTCGCGATCGTAGTGCACCGGCGTGTTCTCGAAGATCGCAGTGCCGATCACCCCGGGCTCGACGATGCAGACGCGGATTCCGAAAGCGGCGACTTCGAGCGCCAGTGATTCGCTGAACGCCTCGATCGCGAATTTCGAGGCGCAATAGGCGGCCTGGTTCACCGCGGCGACGCGACCGAGAATCGACGACACGTTGACGATCGCGCCGCGCCCGCGCGTCCGCATCCCCGGCAGCACCGCTTGCGTGAGGCGCACCGGCCCCCAGTAGTTGGTCTCGAACAGCGTCCGGTGCTCGTCCTCCGGGTAGTGCTCCGCGGGGCAGGCGTTCGACAGGCCGGCGTTGTTGATCAGCACGTCGATTCGGCCCTCGGTGTCGTCGATCTCTGCCAGTGCCGCGTCGATCGATTCGGCATCGGTGACGTCGAGCTTCTGTATGCGCAGCGGTGCTCCCGCTGCCTCTCGCAGGGGCGCTGCCTTCGACAGGTCGCGCATGGCGGCGACGACGCGGAAACCGTTGGCCGCGAAATGCAGCGCAGCCGCGCGGCCGATCCCCGTGCTGGTGCCGGTAACGACACAGACATCCATGGCGGCGGCTCTCCGGCGGGTCGGGCGAAGCCGGATTATAGGCTGCCCGGCCGCGCGCCGAAACGATCCCGGACCACGATTGAATGTAAGAATATGCTTACATAATATGCGGCTGTCCGGCGGACATGGTTCGCTCGGCGCCACCCGCCCGCCTTCGGGCTGCAACGGAGATGTCTCATGAAGCTCTACACCCATGTGGTCTCGCCCAACTGTCGCAAGGTGCACGGCGTTGCCGCGCACGCCGGCATCGACCTGGAACGCGAATCGGTCGATCTTCGTGCCGGCGCGCAGAAACGACCTGATTTCCTGGCTCTGAACCCGATGGGCAAGGTGCCGGTTCTGGTCGATGGCGACACCGTGCTGTGGGAATCCAACGCCATTGCCTGTTACATCGCCGGGGCGGTCGGGAGCGATCTGTGGCCGGAGGGCGCGCAGCGCTACGACATCCTGCGCTGGCTCAGTTGGGAAGGTGCGCACTGGATCCGCCCCATCGGGGCGATTCTCGGCCAGGTGATCTTCAACGCGCAGAATCCCGACCGGACGATCATCGACAAGGGGCGTGACGACTTCCGCGTCCTTGCCGGTGTTCTCGATGGCCATCTCGCCGATCGCGAGTTCTTGTCCGGGGAGGCGGCGACGGTGGCCGACTACGCGGTCGGCGTGTGGCTGGGCTATAGCGATGTTTGCGGGCTGCCGCTGAACGAGTTCGCGCATCTGTCGGCGTGGAACGAGCGCCTTGCCGGTCTTGCCGGCTGGCACGCCGCCGTGCCGCCGACGATGTAGCCCGCGGCCGGGGGAGGGGCTGCGGCGGGCGGCCGCGGGTGGTATCGTCCGGGGATCCGAAAGGGAGGTTCGACCTTGACCGATACCGCTTCCGACGCACCCGCGGCCGTCGGCAGGTGCGCGTCCGCGCCGGCGAAACCGCGCGGACCCGCGGGTTGATGGCCGGCCCGACCCTGCCGTGGCGGCCCGGAGACCCGGTGGCGGCTCCTTCCGATGACCTTGAAACCGCGAAGGCCGATATCGCTCGCTTCGGCTACTGCATCCTCACCGGCGCGCTCGACGACGAGACCCTCCGCGCGGCGCGCGACAGGCTGGTCGCGCAGGCCGAGGCGGAGCGCCGGGCCGGCATCGCCTTCGCCGATCAGGGCGCCGGTCAGCCGACGAGCCGGGACTACGGCTCGCATGACGAAAACCCGTTCACCGAAGAGGCCGGGGGAGTCAACCAGCGTGTCTGGATGCTGGTCAACAAGGGCCGGGTCTTCCGTGATCTGGTCACCCACCCGCGCGCGTCGGCGCTGGTCGAATCGGTCCTCGGGCCGGACTATCTGCTTTCCACCCTGTCGGCGAATATCGCCCGCCCGGGCGGCACTCCGATGGGGTTGCACACCGACCAATGGTGGATGCCCCGTCCGCTGCCGCGCGACGCGGAGCCGGTGCGCGCGGGCGCGATCCGGCGCGGCGAGTTCTACGGTTACGACGACAGCGACCTGGGGCGCGCGATCAACCCCCCGGTCGCGTGCAACGTGATGTTCTGCCTTAACGATTTCACCGAGGCCAACGGCGCGACGCGGCTGGTGCCGTTCAGCCATCGCACCGGCCTGCAACCGCCGCCGGACGTACCGCACACGGTTGCCTCGATCGCCGCCGAGGCGCCCGCAGGGTCGGCGGTGGTTTTCGAGGGGCGCACCTGGCACGGCACCGGCGCCAATCGGGCCAACGGGCCCCGTCTCGGCCTGCTGGCCACCTATTGCGCGCCGCAATTTCGCACGCAGGAAAACTACACGCTCGGCGCCGACCCGGCGGTGCTGGCGGAGGCCTCGGATGCGCTGCTCGCGCGGCTCGGATTCAGGATCTGGAACGCCTACGGCCGTACCGGTCACCCGCACGAGCGCTTCGTCTATCCGCCGGCGCAGATCGTCGGCGAAATGGAGTGACCATGAGCGCGAAAACCATCGACGCCCTGATGGCGGCGCGCGGCGGCCCCGCGATCGACACGCTGCCCGAACCGCCGGGCGACCTCGAAGCGGCCTACGACGTCCAGGACGCGCTCGTGGCCCGCATCGCCAGGCCGGCCAACGGCTGGAAGATCGGCTGCACCAGCGCCATGGCGCAGCGGATCTCGCGTGTCGAAGAGCCGTTCTTCGGCCGCATGTTCGCGCACAGCACGGCTGCAAGCCCGGCGCGCCTGGCCTTGGCCGGCTTCCACAACCCGATCGTCGAACCCGAAATCGCGTTCCGCATGGGGCGGAGCCTGCCTGCCGCCGGCGCGCCCTACGATGCCGCAACCGTTGCGGATGCGGTGGCGGCCATGTTTCCGGCGATCGAGATCGTCGATAGCCGCTACCTCCGGGCGTGGAAGATCGACATTCGCGAGACCGTGGCCGACAACGGCGTTCACGCCTTTTTCGTTCACGGGGCCGAACATGCCGACTGGCGGTCGGTCGATCGCAAGACCGTGCCGCTGACGGTCACCGCCAACGGTCGCTTCGTCGCCCGCGGGATCGGCGCGAATGCGCTCGAGGACCCGATGAACGCGCTGGTGTGGCTGGCGAACGGTCTGGCCAGGCGCGGCCTGTCGCTCGCCGCGGGCGAACTCGTCACGACCGGAAACATCTGCGACGATGCCGTGCGCCCCGCCGCGGGCGATACGACGGTGGCTGATTTCGGTGCATTGGGCGAGGTTGAAATCGTCTTCGACTAGACGACAGCCAGCACTGCCGCATCGTCGGCGCTCTCGAGCGGAGTCCAGTTGCGCGATCGCACATAGTCGGGGCGCGGGATGTCGATGTCGCGCGGCCGGTTCGCCACAGTGTTGTAACAGAAATAGGCTTGCCACCGATCGGTCGTCGACAGGTTGTGACCCGAGGCGTGGAACAGGTTGCAATGGAACAGGGCCGCATCCCCCGGCTTGCCGGCAATGGCGACGGGGCGGGCGCTGCGGGCGCACGCTTCGCGCACTGTTTCGGAAGGCAGCGCCCAGAACCCGTAGGCCGTGGTCCGGTCCCATCGCGGCGGTATGCGGCCCGACCGATGGCTGCCGGGGAGGAAATGGAGGCAGCCGGAGAACGCGTCCGCCTCGTCGAGCATGACCATCAGCGTGACGAGGTCCGGCCGGGCGATCCCGTCGAAATGCCACGAGCCGAAGTCCTGGTGCCACGGCCAGACCGTTCCTTCCACCGCGCATTTCATGTTGATCTTGGTGTGGTGGAGATAGAGCGCGTCGTCGCCCAGCACCTGCTGCGCGAGGCCGAGCGCTCGCGGGGTGCGCGCGAAGGCGCCGAACGGCGGCGACGCGGTGGCGCCATCGGGTTCGTGGACGCGGAACAGGGTGCGCACGACGCCGCCCTCGCCTTCACGCACCACGCATTCGTCCTCGACTCCCTGCAGTCGGTCGATCTCCCGCCGCATCGACGCCACCTCCCGGGGATCGAGAAGACCCGGAAACAACAGGAAACCGTCGCGGTCGAACTGTGCCTTCAGGTCTTGCGTCAGCCGCATCGTTTTCGCTCCCGCCCTTTCGCCGCAGACCGTAGTATAACGCCCGGCGCGGCGCGAAGCGCTTCGAGGGGCCGTCGAGCGGCCCGGGGGAAGGGACGCCGAAGGAGTGGGGGAATGGCCGACGATCGCGTGACCGTGACGCAGGGCGACATCGCCGAACTCGAGGTCGATGCGATCGTCAACGCCGCCAATGAGAGTCTGCGCGCCGGCGGCGGGGTCGATGGCGCGATCCGGCGCGCCGCGGGCTGGAAACTCAACGCCGCGACGTTGAGAATCGGCCGTTGCCCGACCGGCGAGGCGGTAGTGACCGACGGCTTTGCGCTGCCGGCGCGATGGGTGATCCACACCGCCGGTCCCGTCTGGCGTGGCGGCGAACACGACGAACCCGAACTGCTCGCGCGCTGCTATCGCAACTGCCTCGCCCGCGCCGCCGAACTGGGCGCGCGACGGATCGCGTTTCCGGCAATCTCGACCGGCGTCTATGGCTTCCCCGCCGACATGGCGGCGGAAATCGCCGTGCGCGAGATCGGTGCGGCGCTCGACGGCAGCGCGGACTTCGACGAGATCGTCCTGGTGGCGTTCGGAAAGGACGATCTCGCGGTCCTTTCCGCCGCCGTTAACTCGTGAACGGCGAACCGGTCATGAACGAGAATCCTGACGCGCCGGTCTCGGTTTACATCACCGCGAGCAATCGCGCTGTGGCGCTGGCGCTGGCGCGGGTGCTGGTCGAAGAGCGGCTCGCCGCCTGCGCCAACGTGATCGAAGGCGTTACCTCGGTTTACTGGTGGCGCGACAAGATCGAGACCTCGGCGGAAGCGGTCGTGGTGCTGAAATCGCGCCGCGGCCTGCTCGACGCGGTAACCGACAGGGCGCGCGAACTGCACGACTACGAATGCCCGTGCATCGTCGTCCATCCCGTCCTCGGCGGCAACGCGGCGTTCTTCGACTGGATCGCCGCCGAGACCGCCGGGCGCTGACTCGGGCGCCGGCTTGTTCGCGGCGCCGGCGCGCGATAGTCTGCCAGGGTCCGGAAGCATGAAGGAGTGTGTCCGATGATGCGTTTCTCCCTTTGGACGGCGCTGTGCGGTCTCGCCGCCGCGGCGGCCGCCCCCATCGCTCTCGCCGATACCACCGACGTGCGCTGGCAGGATCGCGTGGTGGTGGCCAAGACCGGCGATCACTGTGTCGATGATCCCGCCTGCATGAACCGCTACCACCCGGCGATCCCGATGGTCGCCAACGCCGACCCCGGCGCCTATATCGTGCTCGAAACGCGCGACGCGCTGGACAGCGACCTCGCGCTCGATTCCACCGCCGACGATCTGGCGGCGGTCGATCTCAACCTCGTCCATCCGATGACCGGACCCGTGCACATCAACGGCGCCAAACGGGGCGACGTGCTCGCGGTCACGCTTGTCGATATCGAACCCGACGAGTTCGGCTATACGCTGATCGTGCCGGGGTTCGGCTTCCTGCGCGACCTGTACACCGAGCCGTATTTCGTCGGCTGGCGGACCGCCCGCGATGGCGCGACCTCCGACGCCATGCCCGGTATTCGCATTCCGATGGCGGCGTTCATGGGGTCGGTCGGCGTGCTGCCCGGCGAACCCGAAGTCGCGGCATGGATAGCCCGCGAGAGCGCGCTTGGCGCCGCCGGAGGAATCGCCTTGCCGCCCGAACCGACGGGCGCGCAACCGGAGGCGGTCTGCGGCCCTGGCGGCAGCCATGCTGACAGTTGCCTGCGCACCATCCCGCCGCGTGAGAACGGCGGGAATATGGATGTGCAGCAGATGCAGATCGGCACGACGTTGCTGCTGCCCTGTTTCGTCGATGGCTGCGGCCTCTTCGCCGGCGACGTGCACTTCGCGCAAGGCGACGGAGAAGTCTCGGGCACGGCGATCGAAATCGGCGCCAGGGTAACCGTGCGCACCGAGATCCGCCCCGGCGCGGGCGCGTGGGTAACCGCGCCCCAATTCGAGGGCGGCGCCCAGCTCAAGACCATCGCGCCGGCGAAGTTCTACGCCGCGGTCGGCTTTCCGCTCAAGGAAAGCGGCATGGTCCCGCCGTTCCTGAGCTATATCGACGACGCGGAAATCGCCGGTCTGGAGAACCTCAACGAAGACCTCGGCCTCGCCGCGCGCAACGCGCTGATCGACCTGATCGATTGGATCCAGCGCGAACGCGGACTGACCCGGGAGCAGGCCTATATCCTGACCAGCGTCGCGGCCGACCTCGTCGTCGGTCAGGTCGTCGATGTGCCGAACTATGCGGTTTCGGCGATCCTCGACCTCACCGTGTTCGAGGAATAGCGGCCGGGCGCACCATGTTCGACCGGCGGCGGCTGCTGAAAACGGGCGCCGCCGCCGGGGCGCTGGCGTTGGCCGGGGGGCACACGCCCTACCGGCAATGGGCGGTGTATCGTCGCAAGCATCTGTTGATCGGCACCTGTCGCGCTGACGCGCCGACCTATGCGCTCGGCAAGCGGATCGTCGCCGCGCTCGAAACCCGGTTGCCGGAAAGCCGGGCGCGGGTAACCCGGGCCCGGGACCAGCAGAGACTGGCCAGTCTGATGACGACCGGGCAGCTCCCGATCGTGCTGTTTTCCAGCGATGACGCGATGCGGTTGCGCGACGGCGCGCCGCCGTTCGAGGCGTTCGGGCCGACCGCGCTCGCCGCGCTTTTCCGCTTCGCCGATCACTGGCTGATCTGCCGGCCCGACTTTCCCGACCGCCACGCCTGGCTGGTCGCCCGCGCGTTATCGGCGTCGGTGGCGGAGTTCACCGACGCGACCCCGGCTGACGATACGGTGGCGCCCGTTCACCCCGGCGCGCGCGCCTTCGCCGATGGCGGGCCGGAACCGGCGGCGGTCGCGGAGCTGCCGGTTCCGCTACCGCAGGATCACTCACACCGCTAAACGGCGGCAGCGCAGTCTGTTGCGGTCGCGTCGGGGTCGGGACGCGTCGCGTTTTCTCGCCGCCCGACGCTGGGAGAAACGAAGGGCGCTCGGCGTGGCCAGACCGGTCGCCTGGAAAACCAGCGGCGTCAATCGAGCTGAATGACCGGTGGCATCGCACCGGGAACGAGATCCGAACCGTCTCCTTCCGGCCCGTCGCCGTCTTCGCCCGGCAGGTCGATCAGCCTGTCGAGGCGCATTCCGAGCTGTTCCGCCTTGAAGTCCGCGATCTGGAACACCCAGTTCTCCGTGCGTGAAACGAGTTGTGCGAAGTCCGCTTCCACGTCGAACGGTTCTTCTTCCGTGGCGGCCTCGGTTTCGGCGTCTTCAGGCGCTTCCTCCGGCGCCGCGACCGCCTCGGAATCGTAAACCGTATCGATGCGCGCCCATGTCGCTTCGCCGCGCTTCTGCAAGGTGACCGTCACGGTCACGCCGTCGAAAGTCTCGAAGGTCGCGGTGGAATCGCCGGCGTCCTTCTCGGGGCCTTCCGACGCCGCGGCGACGTCGTCGAATCTGAGAAAGGCGAGCGCACGCCCGACATTGTCCAGCGTCAACGGGGAGCGCAGCGTCGCCCCCTCCGGCATGTTGGCGAGCGCGAAGGATTCGTCCTCCCGGGCCAGTTTGGCGAGTTCGAGCCGTTCGCCGTCGGCATGGACGATCGTCACCCGGCGCACGCGCTCGGCGTCGAGGCGCGTGACCAGGCTATCGACCCAGGAGAGAGGGGTTTCGCCGAGATCGATCTCGCCGTGCGCGAGCCAGGTTTGCGCCTCGCCATCGCGGCGCACATAGACCTGGTCGGCGCCGCCGCGGCCAGCCTCCCCGACCATTAGCGCGGCAACCGGCGCATCGCCGTCGCCGAGCAGGCGCACCCATGTGCCGCCGCCCTCGTCGGCATCCGGTTCGGCGAGGCCCAGAGCCGCGTAGCGTTCCGGGTCGGCGGTCTTGGCTTCGATGAGACGCAGTTCCGCGAGATTGATGAGCGCCTTCTTCACCTTGTCGAAATCGGCCGGGAAATCGGCCAGCGTCGGCGCCACCCAGCGCGCGCCGTCGAAGCGCAACGCGAAGTCGGATTCGGAACCGGTCAGCGCGATCTGGCGCACGTCGTTGATTTGCGCCATCAGATCGGGCAGCGCGATCGAGTCCATGGCGACGCGTTCGGTCGCCGCCTGCCGTGACATCACCGCGGCGACGGCGCCGATGACGACCAGCGCGGTGACCGCGGCCAGGCCGATAAGGGGTTTGCTTTTCATGCTGTGGTCTCGTGTGGGGAGAGGCGTCGGATGGCGCGGTCCGCCTCAGGCGGCCGTTGCCAGGGCGAGCCGGCGTCGGCGCGCGCGCAGCAGCGCGACCGCCACACCGACCAGGGCGACGAGAACCGGAACGAGCGCGATATTGACGAATTTGAGGCTGGCCCCCAACCGCTCGATGTCCTGGCGCAAGGCGAGCTGCACTTCGCGGAGCTGCTCGCGAGTTGCCACGAGTCGTTCGCGGAACGCGACGATCGACTGCTGTTGTTCGGGGGTCAGCACCGCCTGCGCGCCGTCGCCGCCGACCTGTAGTTCGGCGAGTTGCGCTTCCGTATCGCGTACCTGCGCCTGCAACTCCTGTTCGGTCTCGCGGAAGCGTTCCTCGGCCGCGCGCTCGAGCTCCTGGACAATGACGAACGGCCGATCCGACGTGCGCCGGCTCCGCAGGCCGATCAGGTCGCTCGAACCGGCATAGGTATCGAGCGCGTTGATCACGAAAGCGCCGTTGTCGGCGATCGGCACGACGACGTTCTCGCCGATGAAACTGCCGACCTGGACCCAGAACCGGTCGGCCAGCAGGTCGGAATCGGCGACGAGCAACAGGTTGACCGGACCCTCCGATGCCGTCAGATGGCCCTCCGGCAGCGGTGCGTCTTCGTCTTCGGGCGGTGAACCGCCGGCAGCCTCCTCATCCGCGGGCGGGCCGTCCGGGAACGCCGTTTCGACCGCGCCGGAGACCCGCGCAGCGATCACGTAGCGCTCGCCGGTGGGGACGAAATCCGCCAGCAATTGCGCAGGATCGGGCATGAACTGCACATGCATGCGCTCGAAGAGCATCGCCTGGTCCGACGACCTGATCAGCGGCGTGAACTCGGTCGTCGCGTCCTCCGCCGGACTCAACGCACCGGCCGTGGCGACGTTGATCGCACCGAGTTGAGCGGTCACGATCTGCTCGCGGTCGAAATTGTCGCCGCGCAGATCGAGCCAGGCGATGTAATCGACCGCTACGGGCCGTTCGCGCGATCCGCCGCGCACCTTGCGCGCGGAAAGGCGGTCGCCGACGATCATTCCCGGCGCGAGCTCCACCCCCCACGCCGCGAACAGGTCCGGCAGGCGCGAATTGTGCATCCTCATCGGGTTCTCGGGATCGGGAATCCCCGCCGCCGCCTCGGAGAACGGATCGACGAAGACCATCGCCTTGCCGCCGCCGAGCACGAACTGGTCGATCGCATAGCGGGTCCCGCCGGAAAGCTCCTTCGGGTGCACCACCAGCAGGACGTCGATATCGTCGGGAACCTCGGCGACCTCGGTGGTCAGGTTGCGCAGTTCGAACAGCTGACGGATCTGCGCCGCCACAGTCCAGGCCGGCAGGGCGCCGCGCTCCGGATCGAAACCGCCGTCGACCGGCAGGGTGGAAATCAACCCGACCACCGGGCGCTTCGGGTGCGCCAGCCGATAGAAGGCGCGCGTCAGGTCGTATTCGAGAAACGACTCGCGGGCGTCCTGAAAGAACGGAACGACTTCCAGATCGTCGGTCGTGTTGGTCGCCGCCATGCCGAAATAGAGCCGCTCGCCGTGCTGGTTCAGCGGCACGCCGCGCAGGCCCAGCCCCACCGCCTCGTCCTCCGCCGGCGAAAACGGCTCCGGATCGATGATATGCAAAGTGATGGCGCCGCCCGATTGCGCCGCGTAGGTCTCCAGCAACTCGCGGACCCGTTGCGCGTATTGCCGGAAGCCCGGCAGGTCGCCGGCCAGCGACTCGCTGAAGAAGAAACGCACGGTGACCGGTTCGCTCGCCGATTCGAGCATCGACCGGGTGCCGTCCGACAGCGTGTAGAGGCTGCCGGCGGTGAGATCCAACCGCGCCGTGCGGAACAGGGTCTGGCTCAACACGTTCAGCGCCAGAAACAACACCACCGCCAGCCCCACGATGGCCCAGGCCGACAGCTTGCGCTCAGCGAGAGTCATGCGTTCAGGCTCCCTTGATGCGGCCGACCGCGATCATGTTGGCGAACAGCCACAGGACGATCAGCGAAACGAAATAGACGACGTGGCGGAGGTCGATCACACCGCGGGTCATGTCGGTGAAGTTCACCAGGAAACTGAACGACGCGATGGTATCGACCAGCGCTTGCGGCGCCCAGCCGGAGAAGAAGTTCACCACCAGAGGCAAGCCCGAAATGGTGAACAGGAAGCACACCACCACCGCGACGACGAAGGCGATGACCTGGTTCCTCGTCAGCGCCGACAGGCAGGCGGCGATGGCCAGCGAAGCGCCCGCGAGCAGCAGGCTGCCGAAGTAACCGGCGGCGATGACGCCGTTGTCGGGGTTGCCGAGATAGTTCACGGTGATCCAGACCGGGAAGGTGAGCGCCAGGCCGATCGCCGTGAAGGCCCAGACCGCCAGGAACTTGCCGAGCACCGCATGGACGACGGAAACCGGCAGGGTCATCAGGAACTCGATCGTGCCGCTGCGGCGCTCTTCCGCCCACAGCCGCATCCCCAGCGCCGGCACCAGAAACAGGTAGAGCCACGGGTGCCACGTGAAGAACGGTTGCAGGTCGGCCTGTCCGCGCTCGTAGAAATCGCCCAGGTGGAACGTGAAAATGCCGTTCAGGAACAGGAAGATCACGATGAAGACGTAAGCGACCGGCGTGGCGAAATAGCCCGCGAGCTCGCGCCTGAAAACGATCAGGGTCTTGTTCATGTCAGGCGCCCCTCCGCGTTCCGTGCGCCGCGTCGCGGCCGGTGGTGACCGAGCGGAACACGTCTTCGAGCCGACCGCTCTCGACGCCGAGCCGCTCGACCCGCCACGGCACGCTTTGCAGATGCGCGCTCACGACGTCGATCAGCGCCGCGCCGTCGGTGGGGAACAGCGTGTAGCGGGCGGCGCCGGCCCCCGCCGCTTCGACCTCGACTTCCGCAATGCCGGCCAGCGCCCGCAACGCGCGCTCCGCCTCCACGCTCGCAACCCCTCCGAGCGTGACCGTGACTGCGTTGTAGTAGCGCGACCGGCGCGCCAGTTCGTCGGGCGTGCCGTTGGCGACGATGCGCCCGCGGTCGATGATCACCGCGCGGCTGCACACCGCATCGACCTCTTCGAGGAGATGGGTCGAGATGATGATCGCCTTGTCGCGCGACAGTTCGCGGATCAGCGACCGGACGTCGTGCTTCTGGTTCGGGTCGAGACCGTCGGTGGGCTCGTCGAGGATCAGCACGTCGGGGTCGTGCACCAGGGCAAGGGCGAGGCCGACGCGACGCTTGAACCCTTTCGACAGGGTGTCGATCGACTGGCCGAGCACGGCGCGCAAGCCGAGGCGGTCGATCGCCCAGGCGACGCGCGCGCGCATTCGCGCGCCGCGAAGCCCGCGCGTTGCCGCAACGAAGTCCAGAAACCCTTCCGGGGTCATGTCGGCGTAGAGCGGCGCGCCCTCGGGCAGATAGCCGATGGCGTCTTTGGCGGCGATGTCGTCGGTGAGCACGTCGTGGCCGCACACCGACACCGTGCCGGAGTCCGGCTCCACGAACCCGGTGACGATGCGCATGGTCGTGGTCTTGCCCGCGCCGTTCGGCCCGAGGAACCCGAGCACCTCGCCGCGGCTGACGCTGAACGATACGCCGTCGACGGCCGTGAGCGCGCCGAAGCGTTTGCTTACCGCCTCGATCTCGATCAGTGGCGACACCCGCACCCCTCCCTTCGGAAAAACCGCGCCGATAGTTAGGAAACTGCCGCCGTGCTTTCAAGCCCGAATCGGGAGAGGCGGGGGCGCGCTCGCACGGCGACTCCCGCACGCCCCCGGAAGACCGTCAGGCGGTCTCTCCGACTTGGCTGCTTCGAAACGGTCGCGGAGATCCTTGCCGGCGGCGCTCGCGATATCTCATAGTCACGGCCCCGCACGACCGAACGGAGCGCCGAACCGGCGATGCGCCAGCCTGCCCGGCCGGGAACGATCGAATCGTGAGCGCTGTTCGCGCCGTCCTGTGGGACTTCGGCGGCGTGATCCTGTCGAGCCCGTTCGCCGCGTTCGCGGCATACGAACGCGAGAACGGCCTGCCTCCCGGCCTGCTGCGCCGGATCAACGCCACCGACCCGGACGACAACGCATGGGCGAGGCTCGAGCGCGGCGAGATCGATATGGATGGTTTCTGCCCCCTTTTCGAGGCGGAGGCGGCCGGGTTCGGACACGCCGTGGACCCGCGCGCGGTCCTCCGCCTGATCGATGGCGACATCCGCCCCGCGATGGTGGCGGCGCTGCGTTGCGTGTCGGCGCGCTACAAGACCGCGTGCCTCACGAACAACATCCGGGGCGCCGTCCGTTCGGGGCCGCGCGCCGAAGCCGTGGCGGAAGTGATGGCGCTGTTCGACGCGGTTCTCGAATCGAGCGTGCTCGGGTCCGAAAGCCGGATCCGCGTTTCTACCTGATGGCCTGCGAACGCCTCGGCGTGGCGTGCGAGGAAACCGTGTTTCTCGACGATCTGGGCGTCAATCTGAAGCCCGCGCGCTCCCTGGGCATACGCACCATCAAGGTCGCCGACCCCGACGCCGCGCTGGCCGAGCTCGAGGCGCATCTGGGGCATCCGGTCCGTTGAGGCCGCGGCGCCGCCGGCTTGCTGCGCCATCGTGGCGCGCCTACTCTGCGGTCCGGCGAAGCGGACAGGTTCGGGATGAAGGTAAGGATCTACCGGCCGACACAGACGGCGATGCAATCGGGGCGCGCGGGAATCCGCTGCTGGGTGTTGGAGCCGGAGGAGACGTCTGCAAGGGCGGTCGATAGGCTGATGGGGTGGACGGGGTCTTCCGATACCCGTCAACAGATCCGGCTTCGCTTTTCCAGTCGCGAGGCGGCGGTCGCTCATGCGCGGGCCAACGGCATGGACTACGAAGTGGTTCCCCCGCGCGAGCGGCGGCCGGTGCTCAGATCGTATGCCGACAATTTCCGCCATGATCGCCTCGATTGATCCCGCGCCCTTAGCTCAGCCGGATAGAGCGGCGGACTTCTAATCCGCAGGTCGGAGGTTCGAATCCTCCAGGGCGCGCCAAACCCTCAGCCGAACACCGCCCGATGCCGTTCGCGGGGCTCGTCCCGGTAATCCCGAAACCCGAGGTCGCGACGCGCGTCGGCCGGAGCGCAGCCATGGATCGGCGCTTCGACAACCGGCATTGCACGTCGAGGGTGGTCCGGCGGCGGCGGGCGGCGTCCGCGAACGCATCCGCCGCGACCCGGCAACCCTCGCCCGCCGAAACGCCCGGGGCGCGCGCGAAACTCGCGGCCCGCGCACCCCGGCGCGCAGCGAACGGTGGTCTCGACAGTTACATGTCGGTGTAGTCGTAAGCGCCGTCGCTCCATTCGTAGAACACGTAGCCCGGCGCCAGGACGTCGCCGTTGCCGTCGAAGGTGAGGTCGCCCAGCACGGTGGAGAAGGTTCGCGTGCGCATCTGTTCGATCAGCGCGTCGATATCGGTGCTGCCCGCCGCCTCGGCGGCCTGGGCGAAGACCTGGATCGCGGCATAGGTATAGAGCACGTAGCCCTCCGGCTTGTAGCCCTGTTCGAGGAACCGCGCGACCACCTCGGCGGCCGACTCGCTGCGCGCCGGGTCGGGCGAGAACGAGAACAGCGTGCCTTCGCCGGCCTCGCCGGTAATCGACCAGAACTCCTCGGTGACGAGGGCGTCGCCGGAGACCAGACGGGCGTCGAGACCCTGCGCATGTGCCTGACGGACGATCAGGCCGGCCTCGGTGTGATAACCGCCGAGATAGATCACATCGATTTCTTCGGCCTTCAGCTTGCTGACCAATGCCGAATAGTCTTTCTCGCCCGCGGTGTAGGCTTCGTAGAGCGCTTCTTCCACTCCCGCGGCGTTCAGGGTCTTCTTCGTCTCGTCGGCCAGGCCTTTGCCGTAGGCGGTCTTGTCGTGAAGGACGGCGATGCGCTGACCTTCGAAGACCCGCGCCAGGAACGTGCCGGCGACAAGGCCCTGTTGATCGTCGCGTCCGCACGTGCGGAAGACATTGTCGAAACCCTGCTCGGTGAGCAGCGGGTTGGTCGAGGCGGGCGAAATCTGCAGGATGCCCTCCTCGTTATAGACTTCGGAAGCAGGGATCGAAGTACTCGAACAGAAATGGCCGGCGACGAAGGCGACGCCTTTGTTGACCATCTGGTTGGCGACCGCGACCGCCTGCTTCGCTTCGCAGGCGTCGTCGCCGATCTCGAGCACCAGTTGATCGCCCAGCACGCCGCCGGCGGCGTTGATGTCGGCCACCGCCATTTCGGCGCCGCGCACCATCTGTTCGCCGAAGACCGCGTATTGGCCGGTGACGGAGCCGGCGGTGCCGATCACCAGCTCGCCGGAGGATGCCGTGCCGGCGATACCGCTCGACAAGACAGCCGCGGCAGCAGCCGCGAGGGTTCGGTTTTTCACCATCGTTCTCGTGGACCTCTCTCGTGGACCTCGTGTGGGCAGGGGTCTATTGTTTTCCTTATATCGCGGTCGTTCCGGCGATTTCAACCCGCGCGTCGGGCCGGCGTTTCCGTCGAGCCGCTGCGGCGGCGACTCAGGATGCGAGCCGGTTCTCCAGCTCCGCCGCTGCGCGGTCGATCAGCGCCCGGTCCGTGCCGGCGTCCAGTTCTGCCGCCAGCGCGCGCCCCGTCGCCGCGATCACCGAATCGATTGCCGCGAGCCGAACCTCGGTGGCGGCGCGGGATTCCATGCGGGCGATCTCTTCCTGCGCCAGCCGCTTGCGCCGGGCGATCTGTTCGGATGCGCGGTTTTCGGCCTCCGTAGTCAGGCGCGCCGCCTCCTCGCGCGCCCCGGCGAGCACCGCTTCCGCCTCGCCGGCGGCCTCGCGCTGGCGGCGCTGGTAGGTGGCGAGCAGGTTCTGCGCCTCCTCGCGCAACCGCACCGCGCGGTCGAGTTCCTCGCGCACTGTCTGGGCGCGCGCGTCGAGTTTGCCGGTCAGGAACTGCCACAGCCTGCGGCCGAAAAGGACGAAGAACAGAACGAAGGCCACGCCGACCCAGAAGGATTCGTCGAACATCGGCGTTTACGACTCGCCGAGCGCGGCCGCGATCGCGGCGTCGGACGGCGCGACGCCGGTGAGCCGGATGCCCGCGTCGCGGACGAGCGCCGCCGCGCCGGTGCGCATTTCGGCGGCGGCCTGCGCCCGCGCCTCGGCGATCCGCGCGTCCGCCCCGGCGGTCTCGGCGTCGAGAAGGGCGGTGAGCGCCGCGTGCCGCGAGTCCGCCGCTTCGGCAGCCGCCTGGCTCGCCTGGGCGGTCAGCCGCTGCGCCTCGTCGCGCGCCGCGGCCATTGCCCGTTCATAGGCGGCGAGGGTCGCTTCGGCCTCGTTGCGCAATTCTTCGGCGCGAGTCAGGTCGGCGTCGATCCGCGCGCGCCGCGCCTGCAACACTTCGCCGATACGCGGCAGGGCCAGCCGCGACACGATCAGATACAGAACGCCGAAGCTCACCGCGAGCCAGAACAACTGCGGCAGAAAGGTCGCAGCGTCGAGTTGCGGCATGAGCGGCCTCCCGCCCCGCCTACAGGAACAGGATCAGGAACGCGATCAGCAGAGCGAACAGCGCGATCGCTTCCGTCAGCGCGAAGCCGAGCAACACGTTACCGAATACCTTCGGCGCGGCGGCCGGGTTGCGTGCCGTCGCCGCCACGAAATTGCCGAAAATCATACCGATGCCGATGCCGACACCCGCCAGAGCGATGGTAGCGAGGCCGGCGCCGATCATTCTTGCCGCTTCGAGTTCCATGATCGAGTCCTTTCCGTCGTGAAGCGTCAGTGGTGCATGTGCAGCGCGTCGTTGAGATAGAGACACGACAGCACGGCGAAGACATAGGCCTGCAGGACGGCGATGCCGATCTCCAGCCCCGTCAGGGCGACGATCAGCGCTAACGGCGCCCAACCGCCCAGGAAACCCAGCGCGATAACGAAGCCGCCGAACACTTTCAGCATCGTGTGTCCGGCCATCATGTTGGCGAACAACCGCAGGCTCAGGCTGATCGGGCGCACGAAGTAGGACAGCACTTCTATCGGCACCAGGATGAACAGCAGCGCCACCGGCACGCCCTCGGGCACGAAGAAACGGAGGAATTTCGCGCCGTGGCGGGCGAAACCGATCGTCGTCACACCGACGAACACCACGGCCGCCATGGCGAAAGTGACGACGATATGGCTGGTGAAGGTGAAGCTGTAGGGAAGCATCCCGAGCAGGTTGCCGAACAGGATGAAGATAAACAGGGTGAAAACGAAGGGGAAATAAGGCCGCCCCGCGCTCCCCACATTGTCGCGCACCATGTTGGCCACGAACTCGTAGGACAGTTCCACGACCGATTGCAGCCGGCCGGGCACCATGGCGCGCCCCCTCATGCCGGCCGCGAACAGCAGCGCGGTCAACCCGACGGCGATGGTCATCCACAACGCCGAGTTGGTGTAGCTCAGATTGAGTTCGCCGACGTGGATCGGCAGCAGTTCGCGAATCTCGAACTGCTGGAGCGGGCTGTGGCCCGCCTCGCCGGCTCCGTTCTGCGTCGCCAAGTAGCCCCGCTCCGTCGCCTAACGTGTTTCGTCGTTCGCGCCGCCCGGCCCCAAGCCGGCGGCGGCAATGGCGCGCCACGTGTTGAGGGCGCCGGCGCCGGCGCCCAGAAAGAAGAACACGATGACCAGCACCGGCGCGGTGCCGAGCCAGCGATCCAGCCCGTAGCCGATCGCGACGCCCACCCCGACGCCCGCAACCATCTCGATGCCGATTCTGAGCGCCATCCCGAGCCCCGGTGCCCGCGATTCGGCGCCCTCGCGCGGCGGCGGCGCCACCCGGCTGGTCTCGCGCGCGTCGCGCAGCCGCGTCTTCAAGCGCCGAAGATCGCTGCCGGCCGGATCGTCGCTCACGCCGTCACCCCATCGTCCGATTTCACGGACCGAGCCCGAAGAATAACGCCAACCGTTTTGCATGAATGCAGGACGAACGACAACACGACAGCCGACGCGCGAACCGTTCGCAATCGCGCTCGGTTTCCCCGTCCCGCGAGCCGGCGCACCGTAGGCGCCGCCCGAATCGCTGTCAAGCGGTCGCCGGCGCTCGGGCGTGGTAAACAGGGGCCGCGCCGCGGCAGCATCGGGAAGGACGATATGACCAGGGGAGCGCGACAACACGCCGCGCCGGCCAGCGATCTCGATATCGCGCAGGCCGCCTCGCCGAGGCCCATCGAGGAGGTCGCCGTGGAGCGGCTGGGGCTGCCCGCGACGAGCCTCATCCCCTTCGGACGCGACAAGGCGAAGGTCGATGTCGCGCGAATCCCCGGCCTCTCCGTGCGACCCGACGGCAAGCTCGTGCTGGTGACGGCCATCACCCCGACTCCTGCCGGCGAAGGGAAGACCACGACGACCGTCGGCCTCGGCGACGGGCTGAACGCGATCGGCAAGCGCACGATGATCTGCTTGCGCGAGCCGAGCCTGGGACCGTGCTTCGGCATGAAGGGCGGCGCCGCCGGCGGCGGTTACGCCCAGGTCGTGCCGATGGAGGACATCAACCTCCATTTCACCGGCGACTTTCACGCCATCGGCGCCGCCAACAATCTGCTCGCGGCGCTGATCGACAACCACATCTATTGGGGCAACGCGCTGGGCCTCGACGTGCGGCGGATCGCGTGGCGCCGGGTGGTCGATATGAACGACCGTGCGCTGCGCCGAATCACCGCCTCGCTCGGCGGAATCGCCAACGGCTTCCCGCGCGAGGACGGGTTCGACATCACCGTGGCCAGCGAGGTCATGGCGATCCTGTGCCTGGCCGACGGCCTCGACGATTTACAGGCGCGGCTCGGCGCCGTCGTCGTCGGCGAAACCCGCGACGGCAAGCGTGTGCGCGCCTCCGCCGTCAACGCCGCCGGGCCGATGACCGCCCTGCTCAAGGACGTGCTGAAGCCCAATCTGGTGCAGACCCTGGAAGGCAACCCCGCCTTCGTCCATGGCGGGCCGTTCGCCAACATCGCGCACGGCTGCAATTCGGCGGTGGCCACCCGCACCGCCCTCAAACTCGCCGATTACGTCGTCACCGAGGCCGGTTTCGGCGCCGACCTCGGCGCGGAGAAGTTCTTCGACATCAAATGCCGCAAGGCAGGCCTGCGGCCCGACTGCGCCGTGCTCGTGGCGACCGTGCGGGCGCTCAAGATGCATGGTGGGGTCGCCCGCACCGACCTCGCCGCCGAAGATGTGGCGGCGCTCGAAAGAGGCGTCGCGAACCTCGCGCGGCATGTGGAGAACGTGCGCCGGTTCGGGGTTCCGGTGGTGGTCGCCATCAACCGTTTCTCGGCCGATAGCCCTGCCGAGACGGCGGCGCTCGAACGGGCCTGCGACGCGCTCGGGGTCGAGGCGGTCATGGCCGATCACTGGGCCGAGGGCGGCGCCGGCGCCGAAGCGCTGGCGCACGCCGTGGTGCGCACGGTCGAGCGCGGCGAAGCCGACTTCCGACCGCTCTACCCGGACGACCTGCCGCTCTGGGACAAGGTGCGCACGGTGGCGCGCAGCCTCTACGGCGCACGCGACATTATCGCCGACCAGCGGGTGCGCAACCGGTTCCGCGCTTTGCAGGACGCCGGTTTCGGGCATTTCCCGGTGTGTATCGCGAAGACGCAATATAGCTTCTCGACAGACCCGAACCTGAAAGGGGCGCCGCGCGACCACGTAGTGCCGGTTCGCGAGGTGCGCCTGGCCGGCGGGGCGGAGTTTCTGGTCGTGATCTGCGGCGACATCATGACCATGCCCGGCTTGCCGCGCCGGCCCGCCGCAGACGCCATTTCGGTCGATTCGGAGGGCCGCATCGCCGGGCTGTTCTGAGGGCGCCGCCGGTCTCGAATGAAGTGGCGCCGGTCTCGACGACGAGCCACGCGCTGGCCCGATAGCAAGGTCGCAGGGATGTGATGACGGGTGGCCGCCGGGGATATCCTCGCCCGGCTATAGTGGACCCGTCATGATCCGGTCGAACACCGTCCTTGCCGTGCTCTGGCTGTGTGCGCTCTTGCCGGCTGCTGGCGCGCGGGGCGCGTCGAGCGACTGGGCGCGCACCGACGTGAGCCAGGTGAGGCTGGTGTCCGCCGCCTCCGCGGCGGGCGCGGGCGAGAGCGTCCGGTTGGGACTGCAATTCCAACTCGATCCGGGATGGAAGATCTATTGGCGCAGTCCCGGCGATTCCGGGTCGCCGCCAAGGCCTGATTTCGATGCTTCCGAAAACGTGGCCGCCGTGGAGGTCGCCTGGCCCGCGCCGCAGCGGTTCCGTGAACTCGCCGATCTCGAAACCGCCGGTTACGTCGATGAAACGGTTTTGCCGTTGACACTCCACGCCGAACGCCCCGGGGCGGCGATGCGTGTGCGCGCGACCGTGCCGTATCAGGCGTGCGAAAAGATATGCGTCCCCTTCGTCGCCGAGCTCGCGCTCGATCTGCCGGCCGGAGAAGCCGAAGCCACGCCTTTCGCCCGGTTGATCGACCGCTACGAAGCCAGGACTCCCGGTCCGCCCGAAGCGGCGGGAATCGAAGTGGTCTCGGTCGGCGTCGCCGGTGCGCCGCCCGCCGAACGCCTGGAACTGGTGTTGCGCTCGCCGCTGCCGTTCGCCGCGCCGGAACTGTTCGTCGAGGCCGCCGCTCCGTATCGCGTCCCCGCCGGGTCCGCGACCGTCGATGATTTCGGCGCGCGTGCGCGCCTCACGGCGCCGGTGGAGGCGCGCGGCAACCGCAGCCTCGCCGGACAGGCGGTCGTGCTCACGGTGGTCGATAACGGCCGCGCCATCGAATGGCCGGTGACGCTCGCGCCGATCGCTTCCGCCGGTCCGGTGTCGCTGTGGCTCATGCTCGGCATCGCGCTGCTCGGCGGGTTGATCCTCAACGTCATGCCCTGCGTGCTGCCGGTGCTGTCGTTGAAGCTGATCGGCGCGGTGGGGCACGGCGGCGGCGCCCCCGGTCCGGTTCGCGTGGGCTTCGTCGCTTCGGCCGCGGGGATCGTCGCGTCGTTCCTCGCCCTGGCCGCAGCCGCGGTCGCCGTCAAGCTCGCGGGCGGCGCGGTGGGGTGGGGAATCCAGTTCCAGCAGCCGGCGTTCCTGATTCTCCTCATGCTCGTCCTCAGCCTGTTCGCCTGCAATCTGTTGGGTCTGTTCGAGATCGGGCTGCCCGGCTGGCTCGGTGAGGCCGGTTCGCGCGCCGGTGCGCAGGCCGGGGCGCGCTACGGCGGACTGGCGGGCCATTTCGCCACCGGCGCCTTCGCGACCTTGCTGGCGACGCCGTGCTCGGCGCCGTTTCTCGGCGCCGCAGTCGGCTTCGCCCTGAGCCGGGGCGCGCTCGAGATCTTTCTGATCTTTGCCGCGCTCGGACTCGGCATGGCGTTGCCCTATCTCGCCGTCGTGGCGTTTCCCGGCCTCGTGACCCGCCTGCCGAGACCCGGACGCTGGATGCTGTGGGTCCGCGCACTCCTCGGACTTGCGCTGCTCGGGACGGCGGTGTGGCTGGCTTTCATACTGGCCGCCGTGGTCGGCGGCCGGGCCGCGGTTTCGGTGGCCGCATTGTGCGCCGCTGCCGCATTGGCGGTCTGCCTCGCGGGCCGCCGCGGCCGGGCGTGGCGAGTCGCCTACGGCGCGGCGGCGAGTCTTGCCGCCGTCGCCTTCTTTGCGCCGGCGCTCGCCCCGGCGCCCGACCGCGCGGCCGAAGTATCCGAAACGGGCGCCTGGCAGCCGTTCGACCCGGCGGCGCTGCGGGAGGCCATCGCCGGCGGGAAGACCGTTTTCGTCGATGTGACCGCCGATTGGTGCGTGACCTGCGCGGTCAACAAGACTCTGGTGCTCGACGCGGAACCGGTGCGCGGTCGGCTTGCCGGCCCCCGGGTGATCGCCATGCGCGCCGACTGGACTCGCCCGAACCCCGCGATCTCGGCCTATCTCGCGCGATTCGACCGCTACGGCATTCCGTTCAACGTGGTGTATGGCCCGGCCGCGCCGGACGGGATCGCACTGCCCGAACTGTTGCGCACCGAACTGGTGCTCGCCGCGCTCGACCGCGCCGGTTGAGACGGTTTTCGCTTTGGCGAGCGGCGGCGAACGGCTATGTATGCCGCGGCGGCGAGCGCCGCGGGTTCGGTTCGAGGAGAACTACGACATGACGATCAAGGTTGGCGATGCGGTGCCGGACGTCACGCTCCGCCGCATGGGCGAGAGCGGTATCGACGAAGTGAAGACCGGCGAACTTCTCGCCGGCAAGACGGCGGTGATTTTCGGTCTGCCGGGAGCGTTCACCCCCACCTGTTCGGCGCAGCACGTTCCGGGCTACGTCAAGAACGCTGGCGCGCTGCGCGACAAGGGTGTCGACGTGATCGCCTGCGTGTCGGTCAACGATGCATTCGTGATGGGCGCGTGGGGGAAGGATCAAGGCGCCGGCGACAAGGTGATGATGCTCGCCGACGGCAATGCCGACTTCACTTCGGCGCTCGGGCTGGAACTCGATGCGCGCGGCTTCGGCATGGGCAAGCGTTCGCGGCGCTACGCCATGATCGTCAGGGACGGCGTGGTAAGCACCCTCGCCCTCGAGGACGGCCCCGGTCTCGACGTTTCGGCGGCCGAGAAAATCCTCGCGCAGCTATAGCCGGCCCGTCGCCGCGGCTTTCGCGGCGGCGCGCGCCAGCCTGTCGGCGCGCTCGTTCTCCGGGTGGCCGGCATGGCCGCGGACCCACACCCATTCGACCGTATGCCGGCGCAATGCGCTGTCGAGTTCCTGCCACAGGTCCTGGTTGCGAACGGGCTTGCGTGCCGCCGTGCGCCAGCCGTTCGCTTTCCAGCGGGGGAGCCACGCGCCGACCCCGTCGCGCAGATAGCGTGAGTCGGTATAGACGCGCGCCTCGGTCGGCCGCTTGAGCGCCGCGAGCGCGTGGATCGCGGCGCTCAGCTCCATGCGGTTGTTCGTGGTGTCGGGCGCACCGCCGCTGATCTCCTTCTCCGCCCCGCCGTAACGCAGCAGCGCCGCCCAGCCGCCGGGGCCGGGATTGCCGAGACACGCGCCGTCGGTAAAGATCTCGACCACGCCGTCAGTCGAGGCCATAGGCGCCCGGGCTGTCGATGTTGCGGTGGAACCGGAGCTTGCGCCAGTATTCCAGCGGGTCTTTCGGCGCCACCAGCGCCTGAGCCGGGCCGTGCAGCCAGTCGTGCAGCCGGGTCAGCAGAAATCGCATCGCCGCGCCGCGGCAGAGCAGCGGCAGCGCCGCGAGTTCGCGCGGCAGAAACGCGCGCCGCTTCCGGTAGGCCGACAGCAGATGCCGCGCCTTGGTGATGTTGAACTCGCCGTCCGGTTCGAAGCACCAGGCGTTCAGGCAGATTGCCAGGTCGTAGGCGAACGAATCGTTGCAGGCGAAATAGAAATCGATGATCCCGCTCACCGCATCGCCGCGGAAGAACACGTTGTCGGGGAACAGGTCGGCGTGAATGATTCCGCTCGGCAGGTCGTCGGGCCAGGCCGCTTCCAGGATCGCGATCTCGCGGTCGATCGCGTCCGCCAGCCCGGGCATCACGTCGTCGGCGCGCGCGGCCGAGGCGTCGAAGACGGTGCGGAACCCCGCGACCGACAGGTCGTTCGCGCGGGTCGCCCTGTAGTCTCGCCCCGCCAGATGCAGTGCGGCGAGCGTCTCGCCCAGCGCCTGGCAATGTTCGGGCCAGATGCGCCGCGGCCAGACCCCTTCGAGAAAGCTGACGATGGCGGCCGGACGGTTCGCCAGGTCGTGCAGCACCGCGCCGTCGCGCGCCGCGACCGGGGTCGGGCACTCGATCCCGCGCGCGGAGAGGTGGCGCAGCAAATCGAGAAAGAACGGCAGGTCGCGCCGCCGCACCCGCTTCTCGTATAGGGTCAGAACGTAGCGCCCGCGGTCGGTGAGAAGCAGATAGTTCGAGTTCTCCACCCCCTCGGCGATCCCGATGACCGAAATCAGGGCGCCGATGTCGAAACCGTCCAGAAAATTCCGCAACTCGGCGTCGGGGATGTCGGTATAGACGGCCACCCGCCTTGTTTAGCCCATCGCGGCGGCGCTGGGGAGCGCTTGCGCCGGCGGCGGTGCGTGCCATAATCCGCCGTCGTCCGCCGGAATTTCACCCGGACTTCAGGAGTGCCGCGATGAGCGAACCCGTGATCGCCCGCCGGGAGCCTTACGAAGTGACGCTCGAGGCCGGCAGAAACTACGCGTGGTGCGCCTGCGGGCGCAGCGGGACCCAGCCCTTCTGCGATGGCTCCCACGCCGGTACCGGGCTGATGCCGGTGGTCTGGAAGGCGGAACGGGCCGAAACCACGTGGCTTTGCGGTTGCAAGCGGACCGGAGGCGCGCCGCATTGCGACGGCACTCACAACGGCCTGTGAACGCCGCGCCGCTCGCCGTTCTCTGCGCCGCGCTGGCTCTGGCCGGGTGCGGCGGTATCGACGGTCTTTGGGGCGACGATGTCGTCCTGCCCTGTCCGAACGTGCGTGTGATCGGCGAGGGCAGCGTGTTCCCGCTCCTCGAGGAAGACGCGGAGGCTGAATCGGACCTCGCGCTGGAAGCCCGTATCGTCGGCTTCGAGGCCGCGTGCGACTACGACGACAGCGAGGATCCGTCGAGCGGCATGGACATGTCGTTGACCGTGCTGTTCGGCGCCGAACGCAGTGCCGGTTCGGCGTCCGGCGAATCCCTGCCGTTCTTCGTCGCCGCGGTCGGCCCCGACCGGACGGTGGCCATCAAGCGGTCGTTCACGACCGGGATCGCCTTCGATTCGCCGGAAGCCCGCATCGGGCGGAGCGAGCCGGAGGCCGTCGATCTCAGGTTTCCCGCCGGCGCTGCGCTTCGCCCGTGGGAATACGAAGTGTTGATCGGCTTTCAGCTCGACCGCCGCCAGCTCGACCACCTGCGCCGCCGCTGAACCGGCGTTCGGGCCGCCCTTGCGCGGCGGGCGCGGCGCACCTATGCTCATCGACAGTCTTGCGGGAGAGATCGGCTGCGGCCGGCGCCGAAGGAGCAACCGCCCCGGAAACTCTCAGGCAAAAGGACCGCAGGGCTGGTAGGCTCTGGAAAACGGAAACCGACTCGCACGGTTTCCTACCGACGGTGCAAGCCCGCGCCGCGCGGCGTGGGTGAAACTCTCAGGTTCCTGGACAGAGGGGGCGCGCTCGGCGCGGGCGCTCGACCTTCGTCCGGAGGGACCCATGGGCCACACGGAGCCGGCCGGCCTCGCTCGCACGTCGCTGCATCCGCTCCACCTCGAGCTCGGCGCGCGCATGGTCGCGTTCGCGGGTTATGAGATGCCGCTGCACTACACCGACGGCATCCTCGCCGAGCACCGGCACTGCCGTGCCGCGGCGGTGTTGTTCGACGTCTCGCATATGGGCCAGGCGTGGCTGAGTGCCGATTCGGACGTCGCCGGCGCGCTGGAAACCCTCGCGCCCGGTGACATCGCCGGTCTGGCGCCCGGCGCGATGCGCTACACGGTTCTGCTCAACGAGCAGGGTGGGGTGATCGACGACCTGATCGTCGCCCGTCCCGACTTGCGCGAGCGCCTGGCGTTGGTGGTGAATGCGTCGCGCAAGGCGGTCGATTACCGTCATGTCGGCGAGCGGCTGGCCGGCCGCGCGCGCGTCGAACCGGCGGGCGGCCTGGGGATGCTGGCCTTGCAGGGGCCGGGCGCCGAGGCGGCGCTTGCGGCGCTCTGCCCGGCGGCGGGCGGGTTGCGATTCATGGGCCGCGCCCGGCTGGCGATCGACGGAATCGCCTGCGTCGTCAGCCGGTCGGGCTACACCGGCGAGGACGGCTTCGAGATCTCCGTGCCGGCGAACCGCGCCTGCGATGTCGCGCGTCTCCTGCTCGCCCGCCCCGGGGTGACGCCGGCCGGGCTCGGCGCGCGCGACGTGCTGCGTCTCGAAGCCGGTCTGTGTCTCTACGGCCAGGACCTCGACGAGACCACCTCGCCGGTCGAGGCAGGACTGGCGTGGACGATTCCTCGGAGACGGCGTTCGGCGGGCGATTTCCCCGGCGCGGAACGGATCCTGCGCGAGCTCGCCCGCGGCTCCGCTCGGCGCCGTGTCGGACTGCTTCCGGAGGGCCGCATCCCGGCGCGCGCCGGGGCGGCGGTTCGCGACCGCCGCGGGCGCCCCGTCGGCAAGGTTTGCAGCGGTGGGTTCTCGCCCGCCCTCGGCGCGCCGATCGCCATGGGCTACGTCGAGGCGGCGCATGGCGAACCCGATACCTGCCTGGCCCTGTCGATTCGCGGCAAGGACGTGCCCTGCCGCGTCGCCGCGTTGCCCTTCGTCGCCCATCGAACCCGCGGGCGAGGCGGCGCCGCATCCACCGTAACACGGGAGCGCGCGCCATGAGCGAGCGACGGTTCACCGACGAACACGAATGGATTTCGGTCGAGGGCGATATCGGCACGGTCGGGATCAGCGACTACGCGCAAACCCAGCTTGGCGACATCGTGTTCGTGGAACTGCCGGAAATCGGCCGCACGTTGACCCAGGGCGACGAGGCGGCCGTCATCGAATCGATCAAGGCTGCGAGCGAACTCTATGCGCCGGTCGACGGCGAGGTCGTTGCGGTCAACGGTCGCCTCGGCGAAGAGCCGGGTCTCGTCAACAGCGCGCCGACCGGCGACGGTTGGTTCATCCGCATTCGGATCGCCGATGCGAGCCAGATCGACGGCCTGATGGACGCCGAAGCCTACCGGCGCTTCGTCGCGTCGCTGGAATAGCCGGTGCGCTATCTGCCGCTGACGGACGACGACCGCGCGGCCATGCTCGCCGCCGTCGCCGCGAGCCCGGTCGCGGCCGCCGACTTCGACGATCTCTATCGCGACGTGCCGCCGGAAGCGCGCCGGGATTCGCCGCTCGACCTGCCGGAGCACGCGGACGAGATCGCCGTCGCCCGCGCGCTCGAAGCGATGGCGGCGGAGAATCTGCCGGCCGGCGCCGCGCCGTGCTTTCTCGGCGCCGGCGCCTATCGCCACCATGTGCCCGCGGCGGTCGATGCGTTGATCCAGCGCGGCGAGTTCCTCACCGCCTACACCCCCTATCAGCCCGAGATCAGCCAGGGCACTTTGCAGGCGATGTTCGAGTTCCAGACCCAGGTCGCCGTCATCACCGGCATGGAGGTCGCCAATGCTTCGATGTATGACGGCGCGAGCGCCTGCGCCGAAGCGGTCCGAATGGCCGCCGGCATCGCCCGGCGCGGCAAGGCGGTCCTGTCCGGCGGCCTGCACCCTCACTACGCCGAGGTCGTCGAGACCCTGACGCGCTTCACCGGCCTGTCGGTCCTGCGTAACCCGCCCATGCCGCCGAGCCGGGCGCCGCACGGAACCGCCGCGCTGGAGGCGCTGATCGACGACGAGACCGCGTGCGTGGTGGTGCAGCAGCCCGACCTGTTCGGTGTCGTGCGCGATTTTTCCGACCTCGCCGATGCCTGTCACGACAGGGGGGCGCTGCTCGTCGCCGCGGTATGCGAGCCGGTGTCGCTGGGCGTGCTGGCGCCGCCGGGCGCTTGGGGCGCCGATATCGTGATCGGCGAAGGGCAGGGACTCGGCGTCGGGCTGAGTTTCGGCGGCCCCCATGTCGGGCTGTTCGCCACCCGCGAACGGTTCGTGCGCCGGATGCCGGGGCGGCTCGTCGGCGAGACGATAGACGAAGACGGGCGTCGGGGCTGGGTATTGACGTTCGCCGCCCGCGAGCAACACATCCGCCGGGGCCGGGCGACCAGCAATATCTGCACCAATTCCGGCCTCTGCGCGCTGGCCTTCGCCATCCATCTGGGCCTGCTCGGCGGCGCCGGCTTCTCCCGACTCGCCCGACTCAACCACGCCCGCGCGGTGCGCGCCGCCGACACGCTCGACACGGTGCCCGGCGTCGAAGTGCTCAACGGCAGTTTCTTCAACGAGTTCACCTTGCGGCTGTCGCGCGATGCGGCGGCGGTGGCGGAAGAACTCGCGGCGCGCCGGGTGCTCGCCGGCGTGCCGGTTTCGCGGCTGGTGCCGGGGCGTGAAGACCTGTCGCGCCTGCTGCTCGTCGCCGTCACCGAACTGACGACCGACGGAGATGTGGAGGTCCTCGCGGGCCATCTGGCGGAGGCGCTGGCGTGAGCGCCCCCGGCACCGTCACCGGCAACCGCGCTCTCGATATCGACGAGCCGCTGATCTTCGAACAGCACGCCCGCGGCCGTTGCGGGGTCGATCTGCCCGAACCGCCCAAGGTCGAGAACCGCCTCGGCGGCCAGGAGCGCCGCGAACCGGTCGCCCTTCCCGACCTCGCCGAGCCGCAGGTGGTGCGCCACTACACGCGCCTGTCGCGCAACAATTTCGGCATCGACACCGGGACCTATCCGCTCGGGTCGTGCACGATGAAGCACAATCCGCGTTTGAACGAGAAAATGGCCCGTTTGCCGGGCTTCGCCGAGCTGCACCCGCTGCAACCGCTTTCGACCGTCCAGGGCGCGTTGCGGCTCATGGACCGGTTGGCGCATTGGCTGAAGACGCTGACCGGAATGCCGGCCGTGGCGTTGTCGCCGGCCGCCGGCGCGCATGGCGAGTTGTGCGGAGTCATGACGATCCGGGCCTGCCTGGAAGCCCGCGGCAGCGCGCGCGAGGTGGTGCTGGTGCCCGAATCGGCGCATGGCACCAACCCGGCGACGGCCGTCGCTTGCGGTTACCGGGTCGTCGAGGTTGCGGCGGACGCGACCGGCCGGGTCGATCGCGCGGCGCTCGAAGCGCGGCTGGGGCCCGACGTCGCCGCGATCATGCTCACCAACCCCAACACCTGCGGCCTGTTCGAGCGCGATATTTGCGCCATCGCCGGCGCGGTGCACGACGCCGGGGCGCTGTTCTACTGCGACGGCGCCAACTTCAACGCCATCGTCGGCCGCGTGCGGCCAGTCGATCTCGGCATCGACGTGATGCATCTGAACTTGCACAAGACCTTCTCGACGCCGCATGGCGGCGGCGGTCCGGGCGCCGGGCCGGTCGCGATGACCGCCGAGCTGGCGCCGTTCGCACCTCTGCCATGGCTGGTGAGCGGCGCCAACGGTTTCGAACTGGTCGAGCGCGCCGAGGGCGATGCGGCGGCGGCCATCGGCCGTCTGCGCGGCTTTCACGGACAGTTCGGCACCTTCGTGCGCGCGCTCGCCTACATGATGAGCGTCGGCGGCGACGGGTTGCGCAAGGTCGCCGGCGACGCGGTGCTGAGCGCCAACTATCTCCTCGCCGGTCTGCACGACGTGTTCCGGGCGCCGTGGCCGGGCCCGTGCATGCACGAGGCGCTGTTCGACGACGGCTTTCTCAAGGACACCGGCGTGAGCACGCTCGATTTCGCCAAGGCGCTGATCGACGAGGGCGTGCATCCGATGACCATCTACTTCCCGCTGGTTGTTCACGGCGCCATGCTGGTGGAGCCGACCGAGACCGAGAGCAAGGCGGCGCTCGACTCGCTGATCGCCGTCATGCGCGGGCTCGCAGCCCGGGCGCGCCAGGGCGACGTCGACTACTTCCGCGGCGCGCCGCATCACGCGCCGCGTCGCCGGCTGGACGAAACCCGCGCCGCCCGCCATCCGGTGCTGCGCTGGCAACCTGAAGACGGGTAGGCGGTCAGAGCAGCGACAATTGCGGGGTCGGCGGCGAGAACAGACCGGTGTCCAGCGCGTGGCCGCGCTGCGCGAGACCGAACCGCCGCCGCGCGCTGGCGAACCGCGCCGCGATCATGTCGGCATACGGGCCGGAGCCGGTCTGGCGGACATGGAACCGCGAATCGTAACGCCGCCCGCCATGCAGCCCGCGCACCAGCGCCATGACCCGTTTCGCCTTCAGCGGCGCGTGGGCGGCGAGCCATTCCTCGAACAGTTCGGCAACCTCTCCCGGCAGGCGCAGCATCACGTAAGCGGCTTCGTCCGCGCCCGCCTCGGCCGCGGCGCACAGGATCGACTCGATCTCGCTGTCGTTGAGGCCGGGGATGATCGGCGCCGCCATCACGCTGGTGGGTATCCCGGCTTCGGCGAGCGCCCGAATGGCGTCGAGCCGCCTGGCCGGCGTGCTCGCGCGCGGTTCGAGCCGGTTGGCGAGACGGCGGTCGAGCGTTGTGACGGAGATGGCCGCCCTGGCGAGCCGGCGCTCGGCCATCGGCGCCAGGATATCGAGGTCGCGCACGATCAGCGCCGACTTGGTGACGATGGTGACCGGGTGGTGACAGGCCGCGAGCACTTCGAGGATGCTGCGCGTGATCCGCCGTTGCCGCTCGATCGGCTGGTAGGGGTCGGTATTGGTGCCGAGCGCGATCGGCGCGCAGCGATAGCCGGGCCGCGCCAGTTCCTCGGCGAGCCGCCGGGCGGCGTCCGGCTTGGCGAACAGGCGCGACTCGAAGTCCTGCCCGGGCGACAGGCCGAGAAAGGCGTGGCTTGGACGGGCGTAACAATAGGCGCACCCGTGTTCGCACCCGCGATAGGGATTGATCGAGCGGTCGAATCCGAGGTCCGGCGACCGGTTGCGAGCGATGACGGTGCGGCTGGTATCGATGCCGACGACGGTTTCGAGCGGCGGCAGCGGTTCGTCGATCCCGCCCCAGCCATCGTCGCTGGCGACACGCTGCGTCGCCTCGTAACGCCCGTCGCGGTTCGAGACCGCCCCGCGCCCTTTGCGCCGCTCTCTCGCCGGCTCGTTCATGGCGCGGCGAGTGTATCGCCGGAACGGAATAAATCAAGAACATATGCCGGCGATCCACCGGTGGCGTGAGCGGCGACGGTGCACCGGACACTGGCCGCAGTGTCGGTGCCGTTGAAGCGCGCCAAATCTCGGGGCGGTCGGAGAATACGAACCCGAGCGGCCGCCAGGATCCAACAGCGGCGATGGGCAAAGATCGCCGGCAGCGCGCTGTTGGCGACGCTTTCTTTGGGGGCCGGTCGGTGACGCTGAACGCCTGCCCTGCTACAATGACGCCGGCCGCCGTGTGAAGGAGGCGTGCCGACACAACCCGAACAACCGAGATGCCGATCTGGCTTGGGGAAACGCGAACGTAGCGCGTCTGTTCCCCAATGAGGTTCCGGCGGCTGCACGCGGAAGAAGCTGGAGTATAGTTCAGGATTGCTGATCGGGCGCACGAAATGACGGACAGCTATGCCGGGAACTAGGCCCGCTGGCCCTGCAAAGGGTGATTTCATCGCGCCGCCGGAAGCCGGGGACCGGGACGAGCGCGCGGATGCGCTACCCGAGCAGGCGGAGTTCCGGCGCCCGCCGATAGGGTTCGGCTCCGTGCTGGTGGAGAAGGAGCCGTTGGGTTGTGACGGGCGCAGGGGGTCCCGCGAGCTTTTCCCGGTAGTCGCCCCGCTATTGCAGGTGGCGGAGCGTGCGAAGTTCGAGCATCCCGTACTGGAGCCGAACCGCCTGTTCCAGGGTGACAACTGGCATGTGATGTGCCGGTTGTCCAGCGAGAGCATCGACCTGATCTACATCGATCCGCCGTTCTTCTCCAGCATAGGAGGCGGCGGATGAGGCATATCGAACGGGCGGTCACCATCCGTTATTCCACGTCTCGGACCGCCATGTGCGTTCTCTCTGCATTGCGGAGATACGACATCCGGGCGCGTAGGGTTGTCGCGAAATCGGTGTGAGCATGTATCTCATGTCGAGATTCAAGGTCTGAACCCGTCCATGAGCATGATTCTCCCCGTCAACCTCGACGACCTCCTCTATTGCCGTGGTGTGGAGTCGGAACGGGTGGAGTTCAAGGCGTCATGGAACCGGAATACGACTGGTCCCCAGGTGCTTCGGACAATCTGTGCGTTCGCGAACGACTATCACAATCTGAACGGCGGCTACGTCGCCATCGGCGTTGAGGAGCAAGCCGGGCGGGCCGTTCTGCCCCCGTCCGGCCTGTCTGCCGAGTCGGTCGAGGCGGCGCAGCGATGGATACGCGGTCAGTGCAACCGGCTTGACCCTGTTTACCAACCCATCCTGTCGCCGGAGACGGTTGATGACCGCCTCATCCTTGTCGTGTGGGCGCCGGCGAGTGACACGAGACCGCATCGGGCTCCCACCGACGACGCCGGGCCGGGTCGATACTGGGTTCGCCTCGGTTCCGAGACGGTTGACGCCGAGCGAAGAGGCGGCGTGCTTGGAGAGCTCATACGGCAAACAGCCCGCGTCCCCTGGGATGATCGCAGGGCGCAAGACGCCCGCCTGGAGGACCTGAGCGAGTCCAAGGTCCGCGAGCACCTGCGCGATATAGGGAGTGGCCTCCTTGAGGAGCCGAATGCGGGTGATGTCTATCGGCGCATGAGGATCACGACAAGGGTCAACCGTCACGAGGTGCCTCGAAACGGCGGCCTCCTTTTCTTTTCGAGGAATCCGGCGCGGTGGTTTCGGGGAGCCAGGATCGAGATCGTGCAATTTGCCGCGGACCGGGCCGGAGATATACAGGAGGAACGCACCTTTGGCGGTGCGCTTGTGGACCAGCTTCGCGGCTGTCTCAATTATCTTGAGGGTTTTGCAGCTTACCATCTTCAGAAACAACGGGACCGGAGTCAGGTCCGCGGCTGGGTCAGCTATCCGCTTCCGGCCCTTCGCGAAACTCTTGTGAATGCCGTTTATCACCGTGGCTACGACGTTGACCAACCCGAACCCACCAAAGTCTATCTCTACCCCAGCCGGGTCGATGTCATAAGCTATCCCGGACCGGTACCGGGTATCGAGCATCGGCATTTGACCCCGAATGCGCATGTTCCCGCCGCGCCGGCGCGTAACCGGCGCATTGGCGAGTTCTTGAAGGAATTGGGGCTTGCGGAGGGGCGCCTTACCGGACTGCCGAAAGTGTTTCGCGCCATGGAAGACAACGGGTCGCCGGAGCCGCGCTTCGATTTCGATGAGCAGCGGACCTATTTCCAGGCGACGCTGCCGGCCCATCCCGAATACGGAGCGTTGTCGGCGTTGCGGGACGCGGCCCATTTGCGAGCCCTGGGAGAGGATGAGGAAGCATCCCGCCGTATCGAATCCGCGTGGGAAGCCAGTCAGACTTCAGCGGTTCTCGCGGCTGAAATGGTTCGCTTGCATGCGGAAAGGGGCGAGATCGAACGGGCTGAAAATGTTCTGGAAATATTCGGGACGCATGGATCGGAGGGCGCACTCTCCCATGTCGAGAATACATTGATCGAGGTGCTGATTGAGGGCGGGTATGGGGACAAAGCGTTGCGTTTGCTTAGACAGGGCCGTCCCATGCTGTTCGGTCAGGACGTCATTGATGCTGCTGTTCTGGCCCGACGTGCCGGAGACTCGCGCGTTGCGCACCGATACTTTCAACGCGCCGGAGAAGCGGTATATGGCGATCCGCGTGCGTTGCTCGAGTTCGCGCAGACCAAGCTTCGCCTGGCGCAAGACGCTCAAAGGCGGCGTCAACGCCACTCGAATCGTCGCTTTCTCACAGAGGCCCGGTCTTTACTGGAACGCGTTATCCAGCTCGATGCCTCGCCGACACGTCACGCATGGGCGTGGCGTGAATTGGCGCGCACCCTCGGATGGTTGAGAGCGCCGGTGAGAGATGTTGAAGCGGCCTATCGCAAGGCGATAGAACTGCTGCCGGAGGAGCCGAGGTTCGTTAAAGAGATGGAAGAAACATTAGGCTCGCGTCCTCGTAGCCCGAAAGTGACGGGTAGCGACGATACGCGAGCTTGAGGCAGGCACGTGGTGGTGGAGCCGGAAGCGGCAGGGAGGGGGTGCGAAGACGGGGCGAAGCTGGAGTGTTCGTCGCCGAGGCCATATGCAAAAAGCCGACGATAGCGGCGACAAGGCGGTCCCGTCGAAAGTCGGCGCCCGTATTTCAGGCAGCGCGGCCCTGTAGCGCCAACGGCAGGCGCGAGAGGCCGCGAAGGACGAAATAAGGCTCCCACGCCGCTTGCCGCTCCCGCAGCGCCATGCCGGGGAAGCGCGCGACGAGACGGTTGAGCGCGATCTCGCCCTCGAGCCGCGCCAGCGGCGCGCCGACGCAGAAATGCGGCCCGTAACCGAAGGCGAGATGGCGGTTGCGACTCCGCCGAATATCGAAGCGCTCCGGTTGATCGAACGCCTCCGGGTCGCGGTTCGCGGCGCCGAGCATGAGAAAGACCCGGTCGCCGCGCGCGATCCGCTTGCCGCGCAGTTCCACGTCCTCCGCGGCGACGCGCGAAATCGCGTGCGCGGCGCCCTCGTAACGCAAAATCTCTTCCACCGCGCCGGCGGCGAGCGTCGGGTCGGACCGCAGCGCGGCGAACTGTTCCGGGCGCTCCAGCAGCAACTGAATCCCGTTGCCGATCAGGTTGGTGGTGGTCTCGTGGCCGGCGAACAGGAGCAGCGCGCAATTGGCCACCAGTTCTTCCTCGCTCAGCGCCGCGTCGGCGTCGCGCGCGGCGATCAGCTTGTCCACCAGCGCGCCGGTCGCGCCCGTCCGCCGCCGCTCCGCCACCGTATGCTCCAGATATCCGTCGAGCGCCGCCAGCGCCGCCGCGCCGCGTTCGAGCCGGTCGGGGTCGCGGAGCGCGCCGCCCACCACGCCGGCGATGTCGTCCGACCACGCGCGGAAGCGGTCGATGTCGCGGTCCGGCACGCCGAGGACATGCGCGATCACGATCGCCGGCAGCGGATACGCGAAATCGGCGATCAGATCGCAGTTCGGCCCGGCGGCGGCCATGTCGTCGAGCAACCGGTCCACCAGCGCCGCGATGCGCGGGCGCAGGGATTCGACAGCGGTCGGCGTGAACGCCTCCAGCGTCAGCCGGCGCAGCGCCGGGTGCCGCGGCGCGTCGCTGAACACCATCCAGCGCGCGAGCACCCGCCCCATGCGCGCCACGTCGGGGCGCGCCGTGGCGTCCATGCGGTCGGCGAACGGCGTCGCGCGGTCGGCCGAGAAACGACGGTCGCGCTGCGCCGCCATCACGTCGTCGTAGCGCGTCAGCACCCACGCGTTCAGCGACTCGCTCCAGTGCACCGGATCTTCGGCGCGCAGCCGCGCATAGGCCCGATAAGGGTCGCGCGCGCCTTCCTGCCGCATGGCGTCGAATGCGAGAGTCATCGGCCGATCCCCGGAAATCCGTTGCCGCGGCGCAATTGACACGACGCCGCCCCGCGCGGCAAGGCGGCGCCGACTTGTGGCGCCGGGCCGCGGCGGCTATATCTGCCGGCCACGAAAGGAGCGCCGATGGCCGACCCCGCGCTGGCGCCCGGCGGCGCCGTCGCGGCGCCGGTGGGCGAAACCTTCCCCGAAATTCGCGAAGGCGTGCGCGCCCTCTGCGCCGGTTTTCCCGGCTCCTGGTGGCAGGCGCTCGATCGCGAACGCGCCTATCCCGCGGAGTTCGTCCAGGCGCTCACCGACGCCGGCTATCTCGCCGCCCTGATCCCCGAGGACTATGGCGGCAGCGGTCTGCCGCTGGCCGCCGGCGGCGCCATCCTCGAAGAGATCCATCGCGCCGGCTGCAATGGCGCCGCCTGCCACGCGCAGATGTACACCATGGGCACGGTGCTGCGTCACGGCTCCGAAGACCAGAAGCGGCAATATCTGCCGGGCATCGCGTCCGGTGCGCTGCGTTTGCAGGCGTTCGCCGTCACCGAGCCCGCCGCCGGCTCGGATACGACGAAGCTCAAGACCACCGCGTCGCGTGACGGCAACGGCTATCGCGTGAACGGCCAGAAAGTGTGGACGAGCCGCGCCGGCCATTCCGACCTGATGCTGTTGCTCGCCCGCACCATGCCGGTCGAAGAGGTGTCGTCGCGCCGCCGCGGCCTGTCGGCGTTTCTCGTCGATATTCGCGACGCGCCCGCCGACGCCCTCGCCATCCGCCCGATCCGCACCATGATCAACCACGCCACCACCGAGATCTTCTTCGACGATTTCTACGTTCCCGGCGACGCGTTGATCGGCGAGGAAGGCAAGGGCTTCGACTACATTCTCGACGGCATGAACGCCGAGCGCATCCTCATCGCCTGCGAGTCGCTCGGCGATTCCCGTTATTTCATCGACAAGGCCCGCGCCTACGCCGGCGAGCGGGTCGTGTTCGGCGCGCCGATCGGGCGCAACCAGGGCATCCAGTTCCCCATCGCCCGCGCCTACGCCGCCACCGAGGCGGCGGACATGATGACGCGCAAGGCGGCCGCCCTGTTCGACGCCGCCCGCCCGTGCGGCCCGGAGGCCAATATGGCGAAACTGCTTGCGTCCGAAGCCGCCTGGGCCGCCGGCGAGGCCTGTATGCAGACCCATGGCGGTTTCGCCTTCGCCGAGGAATACGACATCGAGCGCAAATGGCGTGAGTGCCGGCTGTATCGGATCGCGCCGATCTCGACCAATCTCATCCTCGGCTATATCGGCCAGCACGTGCTCGGAATGCCGCGGTCTTATTGAGGCGTCGATGCCCGGTCCCTTCGACGGCATTCTGGCGGTCACGGTCGAACAGGCGGTCGCCGCGCCGCTCTGTTCGTCGCGCCTCGCCGACGCCGGCGCGCGCGTCATCAAGGTCGAACGCCCGGAAGGCGATTTCGCGCGCTACTACGACCGCGTGGCGAACGGCGACAGCGCCTATTTCGTCTGGCTCAACCGCGGCAAGGAATCCGTCGTCCTCGACATCAAGGACCCCGACGACTCCGCGCTGCTGCGCCGGATGATCGCCCGCGCCGACGTGTTCATCCAGAACCTCGCTCCCGGTGCGGCGGCGCGCGCCGGCGTCGGCAGCGCGGCGTTGCGCAAGGCGCATCCGCGCCTCGTCACCTGCGACATCTCCGGCTACGGCGCGGATGGCCCCTATCGCGACATGAAAGCCTACGACCTGCTGGTGCAGGCGGAAACCGGGCTGTGCTCGGTCACCGGCACGGCCGAGGCGCCGGGCCGCGTCGGCGTCTCGGTCTGCGACATCGCGGCCGGACTCAACGCGCTGAACGGGATCGGCCAGGCGCTCTACCGGCGCGAGCGCACCGGCCTCGGGTCGGGGGTCGAGGTGTCGTTGTTCGACGGCATGGCGGACTGGATGACCGTGCCGTATCTGTATCAGGTTCATCGTGGCGCGCCGCCGCCCCGCGCCGGGCTTCGTCATCCCTCGGTCGCGCCCTACGGCGCCTACGCCGCCGCCGACGGCAGGCAGGTGCTGATCTCGATTCAGAACGAGCGCGAATGGCGCGCCCTGTGCGCCGAGGTTTTCGAGCGCCCGGTGCTCGCCGACGACCCGCGGTTTCGCGATCCGGTGGCGCGGGTGGAGAACCGCGAAGCGCTGGAAGACATCGTGCAGACCTGCTTCGCCCGCTGGCCACGCACCGAGTTGATGCAACGTCTGCGCGCCGCGCGCGTCGCCTGCGGCGCGCTCAACGAGGTTGCCGATTTCGCCGCGCATCCGCAGCTTCGCACCATCGCCCTCGATGCGCCGTCGGGGCGGGCCACCGTGGTCGCGCCGCCGGTGATCCGCACCGGCGAGGAACCCGAGTACGGGCCGGTGCCGCAGCTCGGAGAGCATTCGCAAGCCATCAGGGCGGAGTTCGCATCATGACCGAACCGGCAATGACCGACTGGGTGGGCCGCACCCGCGCCACCGACGATCTCATCGCGCCGTTCCAGACCGCCGGCATGGCGGCGACGCTCGACTACCCCGCCGCGCCGGGCGCCGGCGAGGCGCTGCCGCCGGGCTGGCACTGGCTGTTCTTCGCCGACCTGCCCCGCCAGTCGGCGCTCGGCGAGGACGGCCACGAACGGCGCGGCGACTTCCTGCCGCCCATCCCGCTGCCGCGGCGCATGTGGGCGGGAAACCGCCTCGCCTTCCACCGGCCGCTTGAGGTCGGCGAGCGCGCGCGGCGCGAGACCGAGATCGTTTCGGTCAGCCAGAAGCAGGGGCGCCAGGGGCCGCTGGCCTTCGTCACCGTGCACCACACGTATTCCGGCGCCGACGGAGTCGCGCTGGAAGAGTGGCACGATATCGTCTATCGCGGCCCCGCGGCGCCCGGCGATCCGCCGCCGCGCGCCGAGGCCGCGCCGACGGCGGCGCAGTGGCGCCGTGAGATCGTGCCCGACGAAGTCATGTTGTTCCGCTATTCCGGCCTCACCTTCAACGGCCACCGCATCCACTACGACCAGCCTTACGTCACCGGCGAAGAAGGCTACGACGGGCTTATCGTGCACGGCCCGCTGACCGCCACGCTGCTGCTCGACCTGATCGCGCGCGAAGCGCCGGACCTCACGCTCGCCGGAGTGAAGTTCCGCGCCGTGCGCCCGGTCTATGCCGGCCGTCCGCTCGTTCTGGAGGCGGCGCCGGCGAATGGCGGGATCGCCGCCTGGGCGCTGTTCGACGGCACGGTCGCCATGCGCGCGGACATGACCCTCGCCTGAGCCATGGCTGCCGCGCCGCACGGACCGACCTCGCACAGCTATTTCTCGCAGCGTCTGCGCCTGCACTACGTCGATTGGGGGAATCAGGGCGCGCCGCCCCTGCTGATGGTGCATGGCGGGCGTGACCATTGCCGCAACTGGGACTGGCTCGCGCAGGCGCTGCGCGACGACTATCACATCATCGCCCCCGACCTGCGCGGCCACGGCGATTCCCAGTGGATGATCGGCGGCACCTACCGCATGTCCGACTACGTTTACGACATCGCGCAATTGATCCATCAGACGATCGACGGGCCTGTGGCGATCGTCGGCCATTCGCTCGGCGGCATGATCAGCCTGCGCTACGCCGGGCTGTATCCCGACAAGGTGAGGAAGATCATCGCCATCGAGGGGATGGGCCCGCCGCCCGTCTGGCTCGCCGAGCGCATGGCGAAGCCGATCGCCCGGCGGCTGGCGGACTGGATCGACGAGCTTCGCGGGCTGTCGGGCCGGCTGCCGCGGCGCTACCCTTCGCTCGAAGCCGCGTATCGCCGGATGCACGACGAGAACCCGCATCTGTCGCCCGAACAGGCGCGCCATCTGACGGTGCACGGCATCAATCAGAACGAGGACGGCACCTATAGCTGGAAGTTCGACAACTATGTCCGCGTGTTCGCCGCGACCGGGCTGGCGCCGGAACAGTTGCACGAGATCTGGGGGCGTATCGCCTGCCCGGTGCTGCTGGTCCGGGGCACGGAAAGCTGGGCCAGCGACCCGCGCGCGGATGGACGCGCCGCGCATTTCCGCGACGCGCGCTGTCTCGACATCGAAGGCGCCGGACACTGGGCGCATCACGACCGGCTGGACCTGTTTCTCGCCGAGACGCGGGCGTTCCTGGCCGAAGACCGGAGAGGGGACTGAAGATGCAACGCAAGAAGCTCGGCCGCAGCGGCCTGAGCGTATCCCGTCTGTGCCTCGGCACGATGATGTTCGGCGTCGAGACCCCCGAAGGGGAGGCGAAACGCCTCGTCGATCGCGCGTTCGACGCCGGGGTGAACTTCATCGACACCGCCGACGTCTATCACCGCGGCCGGTCGGAAGAGGTCGTCGGCCGGCTCGTCGCCGACAGGCGTGCCGACTGGGTGCTCGCGACCAAGGTCGGCAACCCGTTCGACGCGGGCGAACCGAATCGCGGCGGCCTCTCGCGGCGCTGGATCGCCGAAGCGCTCGACGCAAGCCTTCGCCGGCTCGGAACCGACTATATCGACATCTATTACTGGCACCGCGAGGATCCGAACACGGCCCTCGAAGAGTCGGTGTCGGCGATGGGCGACGCGATTCGCGCCGGCAAGATCCGCTATTTCGCCCTCTCCAACTTCAAGGCGTGGCGCCATGCGGAAGTGGCGCATCTGTGCCGCGCGCTCGGCGTCGATCGGCCCGTCGCCAGCCAGCCCTACTACAACGCGATGAACCGCCAGCCCGAAGTCGAAGTGCTCCGGGCCTGCGCCCATTACGGTCTCGGCGTGGTTCCCTACAGCCCGGCCGCGCGGGGCGTTCTGAGCGGCAAATACAAACCGGGAGAGAAGCCGGCCGAGGGCACGCGCGCGGGGCGCGGCGACCGGCGCATGATGCAGACCGAGTTCCGCCCCGAAAGCCTGGAGATCGCCGCCAAGGTCGTCGCCCACGCCCGCGAACGCGGCATGTCGCCGGTGCAGTTCGCGGTCAACTGGGTGCTCGCCAACCCGATCGTCACCGCCGCCATCGTCGGCCCGCGCACGATGGCGCAGTTGGAAGACTATCTCGGAGTCCCGGATCACGAATGGACCGCGGAAGACGAAGCCCTGATCGACGCCCATGTCGGCCCGGGCTACCCCTCGACCCACGGTTTCCAGGATCCGGTCTATCCGATCGAGGGCCGGCCGAAGGTATTCTGAGCGCGGCGTCGCGCAACACGGGAGGGAACACCATGCACATCGGGATGAGCGCCTTCTTCCAGAACCGGATTCCGGGGATGACCGACCGCGACGTGTACCGCCACGAAATCGGGTTGGCGGACCGCGCCGAGGGCATGGGCTTCGACAGCGTCTGGGCCGCGGAGCACCATTTCGACAACTACACCATGTGCCCGAACGTCGCGCAGTTCCTCACCTACATGGCCGGGCGGACCGAACGGGTGAAGCTCGGCTCGATGGTCATGGTGCTGCCCTGGCACGACCCGGTGCGCATCGCCGAAGAGGTTTCGGTGCTCGATCATGTCTCCGACGGCCGCGCCATTCTCGGTATCGGACGCGGCCTCGGGCGTATCGAGTTCCACGGCTTCCGGCGAGAGATGGGCGAGAGCCGCGAACGCTTCGTCGAGTATTCCGAAGCGATCCTCGAAGCGCTGGAGACCGGCTTCATCGAGTATGACGGTGCCCATTACCGCCAGCCGCGCAAGGAGATCCGTCCCTTCCCCTTCAAGAGTTTTCGCGGACGCACCTACGCTTCGGCGGTGAGTCCCGAATCGGCGCGGATCATGGCGCGGCTCGGCATCGGCGTCATGATTATCGCGCAGAAGCCGTGGGACAAGACCCTCGACGAACTCGCCATGTATCGTGAGTTCTACCGTGAGCACAATAACGGCGCCGAGCCGCCGAAGCCGCTCATCGCGTGCTTCGCGGCGGTCAGCGAAGACGCTTCCGTCGCCGACGAGATGCACAGGAAATACATCCGCGGCTATGCGCATTCGGCGGTCGAGCACTACGAGTTCCAGAACGAGGGCCTCGCCGACATCAAGGGCTACGAATACTATGGCGGTCTGGCGAGAAACATCGAGAAGCACGGCGTGGACAAGTTCGCGAACTTCCTCGCCGACCTTCAGGTGTATGGCACGCCCCGCGCGGTGATCGACCGCATGCGCGAATATCAGAGCCTCACCGATTGCGCCGCGTTCATGTGCACGTTCTCCTATGGCGGAATGCCATACGACATGGCGCGCGAGAACATGCGGACGTTCGCCGACCGCTGCCTGCCGGCGCTGAAGGAACTGGAGGTCGACGGCGTCGCCGACGTCTTGCGCATGGCGGCCTGACGGCGCGGCGAAAACGCTCATGGAATACCGACGACTCGGCCGCACCGATGTGCGGGTCAGCGCCCTGTGCCTGGGCACCATGACACGGGGCCAGCAGAACACCCGCGCCGAAGCGCATCGGCAGCTCGATTGCGCCTTCGACCGCGGGGTCAACTTCCTGGACACGGCGGAGATGTATCCCGTGCCGCCGATGGCGGAGACCGCGCACCGGACCGAAGAGATCGTCGGCGACTGGCTCGCCCGGCCGGGCAACCGGTCGCGGGCGGTCGTCGCCACCAAGGTCGCCGGGCGCGCAGCGGACAACCCGAGCGCGCCGCCGTCCTTCGGCTGGATCCGCGGCGGTCCGCGCCTCGACGCCGGTCATATCGCCGCCGCGCTCGACGCCAGCCTCGCCCGGCTGCGAACCGACTGCATCGACCTGTATCAGGTCCACTGGCCCGAACGGCGGGTGAACAATTTCGGCGCGCTCGGCTACCGGCACGAACCTCGCGGCGACGATATCGCACTCGCGGAGACGCTGGCGGCGCTCGGCGACGCGGTCGCCGCCGGCAAGGTGCGCCATGTCGGCCTGTCGAACGAAACGCCGTGGGGAACCATGCAATATCTCGCCGCGGCGGAGAGCGACGGCCTGCCCCGGGCGGTCTCGATCCAGAACCCCTATTCCCTGCTCAATCGCTCGTTCGAGAACGGGCTGGCCGAGATCGCCCATCGGGAAGACATCGGTCTGCTCGCCTACTCGCCGCTCGGCGGCGGCGTGCTGTCGGGCAAATATCTCGACGGGCGCCGTCCGCAAGGGTCCCGACTGGTCGCCTTCAACGGTTTCCGGCGCTATTCGGGACCGCGCGCCGACGCCGCGACCGCTGCCTATGTCGCCGCGGCGCGCGAGGCGGGACTCGACCCGGCGCAAGCCGCGTTGGCCTTCGTGACCTCGCGCCCGTTCGTGACCTCGAACGTGATCGGCGCGACGAGGATGGCGCAACTCGAATCGAACCTGGAGAGTGCGGCATTGACCCTGCCGCCCGACCTCGAAGAGCGTTTCGAGGCGATCCAGGCGGAATACACCTACCCCTGCCCCTGAGCGGCGTCCGCCGGCCAGCGCCGCGCGCGCAACCGGTCCGTGATGGCGACCAGTTCGCGGCAGATCGCCGGCTCGGATGCGGAGTGGCCCGAGTCCTCGGCCACGACCGTTTCCGCTTCCGGCCACGCCTCGGCCAGCGCCGCGGCGGTGGCGATGGGGCACACCATGTCGTAGCGCCCCTGCACGATGAAGCCGGGAATCCCGCGTATCCGGTCGATGCGGTCGAGCAAGGCGTTCTCCGGCAGGAAAATCCGATTGGTGAAATAATGCGCCTCGATACGCGCGAGGCCGAGGGCCATCTCGTCGCGTTCGAACTCGGCCACGGTTTCGGCGCTCGGCAGCAGGGTCGAGCACGCGCCCTCGTAGCGGCTCCATGCCCGCGCCGCGGGCAAGTGGACGCGCGGGTCCGGGTCGATCAGACGGGCATGGTAGTTCGCCAGCAGGTCGCTGCGTTCTTCCGGCGGCAGATGCTCGGCGAAAGCCCGCCAGCGCTCGGGGAAGAAGCGGCCCATGCCGTAGAGGAACCAGTCGATCTCGGCCGGCCGGCACAGGAAGATTCCCCGCAGCACAAGGGCCAGACAACGACCGGGATGCACCTCGGCATAGGCGAGCGCCAGGGTCGATCCCCACGAACCGCCGAAGACGATCCAGCGCTCGATGCCGAGGAACGACCGCAGACGCTCGATGTCGGCGACCAGGTGCGGCGTGGTGTTGTTCGCCAGCGCGCCGAACGGGCGCGAGCGGCCGGCGCCGCGCTGGTCGTAGATGACGATGCGGTAGTGCGCGGGATCGAAGAACCGCCGATTGCCCGCAGTCGCCCCCGCCCCCGGGCCGCCGTGCAGGAACAGGATCGGGACGCCGTCGGCTCGCCCGCTCTGCTCCCAATACATCAGATGCATCTCGTCGAGACGCAGGATGCCGGTCGCGAACGGCGCGATTTCGGGGTAAAGGCCGGGCGCCGTCATGCGCCCGAAGGATACGGCTTCGTCATCGCGCGCTCACGGCGACGGCTTCCCGAGCCCCGCGCGATGCCGGCGGCCATCGCCGGCATACTTTGCAACCGGAAACCGGCCGCGACCTTCTCCAAACCGGGATACTGCCCATCATGCGTTCAATAGACCCGACCCTGCGCCGCCGGACAACCGCCGGTCTCGTTCTTGTCGCCATCGGGGCCATACTGGCCGCGGCTCCGGCGACGGCGCTGATGGAAGACCTGACGCCCGGCGAGCAGGGGCGCGTCGCGCAAGTGATCGACGGAGACACCGTCGTGCTGGACACCGGGCTGGCGGTCCGGCTGGTCGGTTTGCAGGCTCCGAAACTGGCCCTCGGCCGACGCGATTTCGTCGAATGGCCGCTGGCCGAACAGGCACGCGCGGTGCTGGCAGGTCTCGTCGCGAATCGGGACGTCGGGCTGCGCTATGGCGGCGCGCGGCGCGACCGGCACGGCCGCGCCCTGGCCCACCTGTTCCGCGACGACGGCTTGTGGGTGCAACGCGCCATGCTCGAAGCCGGCATGGCGCGGGTGTACAGTTTCGCCGACAACCGTGTCGCGATCGACGAACTGCTCGGCGCCGAACGCGCCGCGCGGGCGGTCGGGCGGGGGCTCTGGGGGCACCCGCATTACCGTGTCCGTACCGCCGCAGCGCTCGAAGACGCGATCGACAGCTTTCATCTCGTCGAGGGCGTGGTGGAATCGGCGTCGGTGGTGCGTGGGCGGATTTACGTGAATTTCGGTGCGGACTGGCGAACCGATTTCACGATCACCGTGGCGCCGCGCGACCGTCGGAAGTTCGAGGCGGCATGGGCCGACGCCGGCTTCGCATCGGTCGCAGCGCTCGCCGGTCTCCGGGTCCGCGTGCGCGGCTGGATCGGGCGCTATAACGGCCCCCAGATCGTCGCCGACCATCCGGAGCAGATCGAACTGCTCGACATGTCGCAGGCGACAGGGCCGACGGAGAGGAAACCGTGATCTATCGCGATCTTGCGACGGTCGAGGATATCGACCGCGAATACAACCTGGTTCAGGCGGTCCCCGATGCGGTGGCGATCGCCGAATCGTGGGCGGTGCGGAGCGCGGCCGCTCGGGATTCGCTCGACGCCGCGCTCGGAGTCCGCTTCGGCCCGACCCGCGACGAGTTCCTCGACATCTTCGCTCCCCCCGGACCGGGGCCGTCGCCGGTGCACGTGTTCGTTCACGGCGGCTACTGGCGCCGGTTCACCGCGCGCGACTTCAGTTTCGTCGCCCCCTCGCTGGTCGCCGCCGGCGCCGTCGTGGTGGTGACGAACTATGCGCTCTGTCCGGCCGTTTCGGTCGCCGAGATCGTCCGCCAGAGCCGGGCGGCCCTGGCCTGGGTCCACGACCGTATCGCCGACTACGGCGGCGACCCGGCGCGCATCTCCATCTCCGGCCATTCCGCGGGAGGCCATCTGACCGGCATGATGCTGGCGACCGACTGGCCGCTCATCTACGACCGGCCCGCCGACCTCGTCAAAGCGGCGGTGCCGATCAGCGGCATATTCGACCTGACACCGATCCCCTACACCTTCGTTCAGCCTTGGGTGCAACTCGGCTGGGACGAGGTGCGCGCGCTCAGCCCGATGACGCGGATGCCGCGAACCGACGCGCCGGTCACGGTCGCTGTGGGGTCGCGCGAGACCGGCGAGTTCCGGCGTCAGAGCGAGGCGTATAGCGCAGCGCTCGCCGATGCGGGGCACAGGGCGGCGTATCTGGAGATCGAATCGCGCCACCATTTCGATATCCTCGACGATCTCGCGGATCCCGACGGCGCCCTGTTCGCGGCAGTGATGAAGACGATCGACACTTGAGGCGCAGGCATTCGCGCGATCGAAACCCGATCGTTCGGTGTCCTGCCGTTTCACGGCGTTCGAACCTCCGCCCCCTACGCTCGGCTCACCCTGGCTTCAGGCCGTATTTCCTCAAGGCCGAATCCCGGCTTTCGCAGGCCGCGCCGAGCTTTACGAAGTCGGCGCCTGCGCGAGCGTCATCGCGTTGTGCCGCATCATGTCGAGGTAGGTCGGCGCCGGACCGTCCGGGCCGGACAGCGCGCCGGGATAGAGCGTGCCGCCGATGGCGGCTCCTGTCTCGTCGGCGATGCGTTCCAGGAGACGAGGGTCCGCGAGATTCTCGATGAAGACGGCACGAATGCCCCGATCGCGTATCTGTTGGACAAGACGGACGACATCCTGCGCGGACGCCTCCGACTCGGTGCCGAGCCCTTGCGGCGCGATGAAGGTCAGCCCGTAATCGCGGGCGAAATACTGGAACGCGTCGTGGGAGGTGACGACCGTCCGTCTGCCCGCGGGAAGCCCGGCAACGATCTTGCGGATCTCCGAGTCGAGGGCCTCGAGATCGTCCACATAGGCCGCGCGATTCCGATAGAACGCGCCGGCATTCTCCGGATCAGCCTCGGCCAGCGCCTCAGCAATGTTCTCCACGTATATCATGGCATTGCGGAGGCTCTGCCAGGCATGCGGGTCCGATGCGCCATGGTCGTGGGCCTCGTGAACGTCGTCCTCGGCATGTTTGCCGTCCGCGCCGTGCTCACCCGCGATCGGCTCGATGCCGTCGGTTGCCACTACCCGGACACCGCGGAAGTCCGAAGCGTCGATCAGCCGGTCCAGCCAGCCTTCGAATTGCAGCCCGTTGACGACAAGGATTTGCGCTTCACTGACGGCCCGGGCATCCGCAGGGGTCGGCTGGTAAACATGGGTGTCGCCGTCGGGACCGACGAGCGTCGTGACATCGACATGCTCGCCTCCGACGCGCTTTACCATGTCGCCGAGGATCGAAAAGGTGGCGACCACCGGGATCGGTCTGTGGGGCTGTGCGGCGGCCGGGGCGGCGAGCGACATGACGAGGATGGCGGTGACGGAGTTCGGAAAGGCCCTGCGGGTGGGCATGGAAACGCTCCTTCAGGCTTCGAGGTAACGGCCCCAGAGGGCCCGCGCAGCAAGACCGCCGACCGGGCCGAGGATCAGAGAGAACCCGTAGGCGAGACCGGCGACAAGGATGATCGCCGGACCGGATGGCAGGCCGAAATGGTAGGAGAGGAGAAGACCGCTCACGCTTGAGAGCATCGCGACAGCGGTCGCGACCGCGATCAGCGCGCCGATGCTCACTGTCCAGAACCGTGCCGCGGCGGCGGGGAGAATCATGATGCCGACCGCCATCAGCGTGCCGAGCGCCTGGAATCCGCCCACAAGGTTGAGTACGACGAGGACGAGAAGAGTAAAATGCGCCACGGCGCTGAGCCCGCTGACCGAGCGCAGGAACTGCGGGTCCGCGCATTCGAGCACGAACGGCCGGAACAGCGCCGCGAGCGTGAACACCGAAAGGCTCGCGATGGCGCCGAGCAGGATCAAGGCAGCGTTGTCGAGCGCCAACACGGTGCCGAACAGCACATGCATCAGGTCCACATTGCTGCCTCGGGTGGACACGATCAGCACGCCGGCCGCCAACGAGATCAGGTAGAAGGCCGCGAGGCTCGCGTCCTCGCGCAGCGCCGTGGCTCGGGTTACGAAGCCCGCGAGAAGCGCCACGGCCATGCCCGCGATCAACCCGCCCACGGTCATCGCCCCGAGCGAGAGGCCCGCGACGAGATAGCCGACGGCCGCACCCGGCAGGATCGCATGGGCCATCGCATCTCCGGTCAGACTCATGCGGCGCAGCATCAGGAACACCCCGACGGGCGTCGCGCCCAGGGAAATTGCCAGGCAGCCCATGAGCGCGCGCCGCATGAAGCCGAAATCGGCGAAGGGCTGGACAAGCGCCTCCCACATCACGTTGCGCTCCGCCCGCAACTGTGCGGGGGGCCGGCGCAGGCCTCGCACATCTGGCGCGCGCGGAACTGGTTCTCGGCCGTCAGCACCTGCGCCGTGGGTCCGTGGGCGACGAGTTCGCGGGCAAGCATCAGCGTGCGAGGGAAGTGAGCCCGCACCGTGTCGAAATCGTGCAGAACGGCGAGCACCGTGCGACCTTTGCCGTGCCAGCGCCGCACCACGCCGATCAGGTCGGCCATGGTTCTCGCGTCAACCGCGGTGAAGGGTTCATCCAGCAGGACGAGCCGCGCGTCCTGCAGCAGAAGCCGCGCGAAGAGCGCACGCTGTATCTGGCCGCCCGACAGCGACCCGATCGGACGTTTCTCGAACCCTTCGAGCCCGACAGCGGCGATCGCTTCGGCAACGCGTGTGCGGTGAACGGCCCGCAAGCCGGCGAAGCCGCCGATTTCTCGCCAGAGTCCCATGCCCACGAGGTCGGCGACTGCGATCGGGAAAGACCGGTCCACGTCCGATTGCTGCGGCAGGTAAGCGATCTCGCTCCGCGTGAGCCCGCCGAAGGCGATCCGGCCTTGGAGCGGGCGGAGCGTGCCGATCACCCCTTTCATCATCGTGGATTTGCCGGCCCCGTTGGGTCCGACGATGGCGGTCAGGCTGCCCTCGGCGATCTTGCCGCAGAGACTATGCACGGCCGGATGCCGGTCATAGCCAAGGGTCAGGTCCTGAAACTCGAGAGCGTAGCTCATGGCCCCCCCGGCGTGGACGTCGCCCAGAAGAACGCGCCCCAGAGCGCAGCAACGATCAGGGCCGCGCCGAGCAGCCGGGGCCCGGCGCCGAGCGCCAGCAGCCGGAGTGAAGGGGCGTGCCGCCTCCTCATGCCGGCGGTCCCTGCCGAGCGGTGGCGCTCACGCCCGGCCGCCGCGACCGTCCGTCCGAACATCGGCTTTCCATGGGTTGAGAGCCTCGTTCCCGCCTACGCCGCCCCGGCTTCTGCGCACCGCGCACACATGCCCTCGACCTCGACGGTGCGACGTGTCGCGACAAACCCGAGGACGGCGGCATCCTCGGCAAGCAGTCCTCCGATCCGCGGATCCTCAAGCTCGACCGATGTCCGGCAGCCGCTGCAAATGAAGAAAAGGCAATCGTGGTCACGCTCGGGATGGACGCACGGGACATAGGCGTTCAGGCTTTCGATCCTGGAAACGAGACCCTGCGCCATCAGGAAGTGAAGTGTCCGGTACACCGTCGGCGGTCCGACCGGACGCGAATCCCTGAGCTTGACGGCTTCGATCAACCGGTAGGCGCTCGTCGGCCCGCCGCTGGCCCACAGCAGCTCCAGCACACGCCTCCGCAACTCCGTCATTTGCAGGCCGCGTCGCTCGCAAATCGATACCGCCAGCGCGACCCGCTCGCGCGCCGAGTGTCCCCCGCGGCAATCCGGATCGCTACAGGGCCGGGGTCGGGGCGACGGTTTCGTCATCTCCTGGTCCCACCTTGTCAGGCATGAATCGAATGTTATAACATTGCATCTTGCATCACAAGAGGCTCGCCGCCGGGGGCGAGCCAATATCCATGAAAGGCTGGGATATGGCCGCCGCAGTTCTCGAGGATCGGACCTCGACGCCGTCGCTCACCGACTCGGAAGCACGCCGTCGGCCGAGCCGCTCCGAGGCCGAGGTCGCCGTTCGCACGTTGATCGAGTGGGCCGGGGACGATCCCGACCGGGAGGGACTGAAGGGAACGCCCGAACGTGTCGTGCGGGCCTACGAGGAATTCTTCGCCGGATACGCTGAAGACCCGGTTGTTTTGTTGGCCACGACGTTCGAGAAGGCTGCGGCCTGTGACGACATGATCGTCTTGCGCGACATTCGCCTCGAATCCCACTGCGAGCACCACATCGTTCCTGTCCTGGGAAAAGCGCATGTCGGGTATTTGCCGGCGGAACGGGTCGTGGGCATCTCCAAGCTCGCGCGTCTTGTCGAGGTCTTCGCGAAGCGGATGCAGATACAGGAAGTGCTGACATCGCAGATCGCGGACACGATCCAGGAGGTGCTCGAGCCACGTGGCGTCGGCGTGGTCATCGAAGCGGCGCATCAGTGCATGACCACGCGCGGTATCCGCAAGCCGGGGGTCAGTCTGGTAACCAGCCGTATGCTCGGCCGTTTCCGCGACGACCCGACGACGCGGCGAGAATTTCTGCCGATGATCGGCGCCCGGCGGAGCGCGCCGCCCGAGAGTTGAACACCTCGCCCCAACGGGCTTGGCGGCATTCGCCTCCGCCGGGTCTGAAGGGCCGCAAGGCGCCGGGCGCGACGCGCAAACTGACACCGGCGCAGAGGGCCGAACTCCTTTGTCGGGCTCCTGTTCGGAGGTTCGGGCGCCCACAGGGCCGCCCCACGGCGGGTCGATGCCGCTCGGCGCATCCGCCCCTTCGCGGCGGCCCGGAGGCGCCACTGTCCCGCCATCGTCACCAACACGACCCCGAACGAACCGCGGACAATCCCTGTAGGGGCAACCCTTGTGGTTGCCCTCCCTTGTCGGGCTCCTGTTCGGAGGGTCGAGCGCCCACAGGGGGGCCCACAGGCGGGTCGATGCCGCTCGGCGCATCCGCCCCTTCGCGGCGGCCCGGAGGCGCCGCTGTCCCGCCATCGTCACCAACACGACCCCGAACGAACCGCGGACAATCCCTGTAGGGGCAACCCTTGTGGTTGCCCTCCCTTGTCGGGCTCCTGTTCGGAGGTTCGGGCGCCCACAGGGCCGCCCCACGGCGGGTCGATGCCGCTCGGCGCATCCGCCCCTTCGCGGCGGCCCGGAGGCGCCGCTGTCTCGCCATCGTCACCAACACGACCCCGAACGAACCGCGGACAATCCCTGTAGGGGCAACCCTTGTGGTTGCCCTCCTTTGTGGTTGCCCTCCCTTGTCGGGCTCCTGTTCGGAGGTTCGGGCGCCCACAGGGCCGCCCCTACAGGCGGGTCGATGCCGTTTGGCGCATCCGCCCCTTCGCGGCGGCCCGGAGGCGCTGCTGTCCCGCCGTCGTCACCAGCACGACCCCGAACGAACCGCAATAATTCTCAAACTGAGACACTACCTGGCGGCGACGCCGGGAGCGCTGGAGCAAGGGGCGCGCAACGACTGTACCGAATGGCGATGCCCCGCTCATCTCCCGCAACTATTCGACCCCAGGAGGAATCTCACCCGGACGAATTTGCCACCTTCGTCGTTGACGAGAACAGGCTCGGTTTCGTTGAAATCCAGCATCGCGTCCCGCATCACAGGCCATCCGCGTCCCCGTCGTTCCATCATATTCGCGACGACCATGGCGTGCGCCATCGACTCGTTGCGAGAGCGGGGACGGCCGCCGGAGCGGACGCTTTCGACCGTCATGTGGTTGGGCAGGGTTCCGGGACTTGTCACATCGACGCGGTCGCCGAAGACTTCGAGCTGGATTGGCGAACCGGTGATCGCGTAATCGCGGTGGATGACGGCGTTCACCAGCGCCTCGCGCAGCGCGAGATCGGGAATCAGGGGTCTGTCCCGCCGGACGACGCCGGCATAGGATTCACTCCATCCGAGACTCCTGATCCAGCCGAGCGCCCGCCGCACCTGCTCGTCAAGACGGCCCTTTCCCTCGCCCACGAGGATGACGTCCGAGGCCCGGTCCCGGCTCGCATAGGCGGCGCACTGGATGTGGAAACTGCCCGTTTGCCGGTGGCTCTGAGGTTCCTTGCCGAACACCATGAGCCCGTAAAGCGTCGGGTGGAACGATCCGTCGTCTTCGCCGATCACCCCGGCGTTCCGCAGATCGTCTTCGGTCGCGGGCTGCGGCGCTTTCCGTGTTTCGATGTTTTGCGCGCGTTGGAAGGAACGGAAAGCGCCGAGATCGATGTCGTCCATGCCCGCCGATCGGATGATTTGCTCCTTGGTCGGAACGAAACCGCGCCTGAACTCGGTCCTCTCGTCTTCTCCCGCTTCGATGCGTTGCAATACGTCCGGCCATTCCATCGTCACGCCTCGGAATCCGTATTTACGCCGCCGGCGGAGAAACGCTTCGTCGCCACCGTCCGCACTGCGAACAATAGCGTCCCGGACGGCCGGTTCCTCGATAGCTCCGGCGCAAGAGATCCGGCCGCGCGGGCGATTGTCGGACAATATGGATGCGATGATCGGCCTTGAACCGGCGCGTCCCGTTCGCTCCTCGAAACCTTCCGAAACGACATCGACCGAACGTCCGAATCGGGGCCGCTCCCGGCTCAGACGTGCTCGCCGCCGTTGATGTGGACCTCCGCACCGTTCACGTAGCTCGACTGCTCGGTGCACAGGAAATAGATCGTCTTGGCGACCTCTTCGGGGGCGCCCAGGCGGCCCATCGGGATCTCCGGCAGCAGTTGCTCCTCGGTGCCCGGCGAGAGGATCCCCGTGTCGATCTCGCCCGGCGCGATCGCGTTGACGCGGATACCGTATTTGCCGAAATCCGCCGCCATCTCGCGGGTGAGCGCCGCAAGCGCCGCCTTGGACGTCGCATAGGCGGCGCCGGCGAACGGATGCACCCGGCTGCCGGCGATCGACGTAACGTTGACGATCGCACCCGGCGCGATCCGCAGTTCGTCGAACAGGCCGCGGGCAAGCCGGATGGGCGCGAAGAAATTGATCCCGAAGACGTGGTGCCAGTCGGCCATGTCGGTCGAAAGGCTGTCGAGGCGGCTGCCGTTGCCCCCCTTCGGCGAGATCGCGGCGTTGTTGACCAGCGCGTCGAGCGGCGCGCCGCGCAACATCGCGCGCAGCGCCGCGATGTTCTCGTCCAGTGTTTCGGAATCGCCCAGATCGATCTGCATGTGGTCTTCCGGGCCGGCTTCCCAGGGACAGTTCTCCGGAAAGGACTGGCGCGAGCAGGTAATGACCCGCCAGCCGGCGGACGAGAACCGTTTGACCGTCGCGTGGCCGATCCCGCGGCTCGCGCCGGTCAGAACCAGGGTCTTGCGGCGCTCCCTGCGCAACGCCATGGCTGGCTCAGGCGGCCTTCTCGCGGACGTAGGAGCCCGGAGCCGGCTCGATCGGCGGGAGGCCGCCGTCGCCGGGCTGCCGTGCGGCGACCGTCTCTCCGGCATGTTCGCCTTGCCACGCGTCCCAGTCGGGCCACCAGGAACCGTCGTGCGCCTCCGCCGTGTCGAGCCACGCATCGGGCGATTCGGGGAGGTCGGCGCTGACGCGATAGGGATATTTCGCCGTTTGCGGCGAATTGGTGATCCCCGCGATGTGACCCGAACCGGCGAGCACGAAGCGGATCGGCCCGCCGTAAAGCCGGGTCGAGGCGTAGCACGACTTCCACGGCGCGATATGGTCGTCCTGCGCCGCCAGGAGATAGACCGGGATCGAGACTTTCGACAGGTCGATCGACTCGCCTGCAAGGGTAAGGCCGCCGGGTTTCGCCAGCAGGTTCTCGCGATACATCCGGCGCAGGTAATAGGAGTGCATCTTCGCCGGCATCCGGGTCGAATCGGCATTCCAGTAGAGCAGGTCGAACGGAATCGGGTCCTTGCCCAGCAGGTAGTTGTTGACCACGAAGGACCAGATCAGATCGTTCGCGCGCAGCATGTTGAACGTGGTAGCCATCGCGCTGCCGTCGAGATAGCCCCCCTGGCGCGCCATGCGCTCTTCCAGCGACGCGATCTGCTCCTCGTCGATGAAGACGCCGAGGTCGCCGGGCTCGGAGAAATCCGCGAGGCTGGCCATGAAGGTCGCCGATTTGATGCGGTCGTCGCCGCGGGCGGCGAGATAGCCGAGCGTGCACGCGAGCAGAGTCCCGCCCAGGCAGAGCGACGCGGCGACGATCTCGCGTTCGCCGGTCGCCTTCTCGATCGCGTCGAGCGCCGCGACCGGTCCCTCCAGCATGTAGTCGTCGAAGGTCTTTGCGGCGAGTTTCTCGTCGGGGTTGACCCACGAGATCATGAACACCGTATAGCCCCGACCGGTCGCCCATTTGACGAACGAGTTCTCGGGCCGCAGGTCGAGGATGTAGTATTTGTTGATCCACGGAGGCACCACCAGCAATGGCCGCCTGTGCGCCTGCTCGGCGCCCGGGTCGTATTGGATCAACTCCATCATGTCGGTGCGGAAGACCACCTGACCGGGTGAAGCGGCGACGTCGCGGCCGACCTCGAACGCTTCCATGTCGGTCATGGTGATCTTGAGGTCGCCTTCTCCCCGCTCGAGGTCGCGAAGCAGGTTCTCGAGACCCTTGACAAGGTTCTCCCCGCCGGTCTCCAGCGTCTCGCGTAACACTTGGGGATTGGTTGCGGCGAAATTCGTGGGCGCCATCGCGTCGGCGAACTGGCGCGTGTAGAAGGCGACCTTGCGCGCGGACTCGTCATCCAGCCCGTCTATATCGCTCACCGTCTTCTGGAGCCACGCGGCGGTCAGCAGATAGGACTGCTTCACGTGGTCGAACAGCGCGTTCTCCTGCCACGCCGGATCGCGGAACCGGCGGTCGCCGTCCGCGGGGCGGGCGACCGGCTCGGCCTCCTTGCCGAGCAGGCGCCCGGTCGTGCGCTGCCAGAGTTCGACCTGGTCGCGCCACAGGTCCGTTTGCGCCTGCATCAGCTTTGCCGGGTCGGCCATCATCCGTTCGGTCATCGCCATGAAGGCGCCGGTCACGTTGAGGGGGTCCGCCTGACCGGTCGAATCCACCCCCTGACGGTGCGCGAAGGCTTGCATGACGGCCTGGCTGCGTTCGGCGATCCGTTTCCAGGTCTCGGCCATCGCGGCCGCGTCGGGAGTGCGGAAGGTTTCTGTCACGTGACGCCTTTCCGTCGGCGGGCCGCGGCGCCGTTTGCGCGCCGGCTCGCCTCTGCTATAGATTCGAATCGAGCCGCGGGCTGGCGCCGTATGGCGTTCCGGCGGCTGTCGATAACGCATCGGCGTATCATGAAGCTTCTTACTTGCCGCCTTCGCGCCCTGCAAGCCGGATCATCGCCGCTCCGCGCGGCGGCCGCCGTCGTTCTGGCCGGCATGTTGTCGAGCGGGTGTTCGGACGGCGCGCTGGAGCGGTTGGGCTGGTCCGACCTGTTCGGTTCGGAGTCCGCGTCTGCCGACCCCGAACTTGCGGCGCGCATCGCCGCGGAACGCGCCGCACCCATACCGGGTGCCGACGGCGACTATCCGAGCCTCGCCGCGGTGCCCGACGAAGCCCCGGCCGTGACGTCTGCCGACCGGCGAGAGCGCATCGCCGACAGCCTTTTTGCCGTGCGAGAGGGCGACCGCGCAGCCGCGCCGCCGGTCGCGCCCGCCGGTCCGGCGAGCGCGATGGTCGCCGGGGCCTCGGGCGCTGTCCTCGTCCGCGGGGCGGTGCACGCGGCCGTCATCTATTTCGCGCATGGCTCGATCCGCCTTTCGGCCAGCGACAAGACGGTTCTTAAACGCGTCGCCGATACCCAACGCGCGCGACGCGCGGACGTTCGCGTGGTCGGTCACGCCAGTTCACGCGGCTCCGGCGGCGAGGCCCGTGTCAAGGTCGCCAATTTCCGCACCGCTCTCGACCGGGCGCACGCCGTCGCCGGCGAACTGGCGCGGCTCGGCGTCCCTGCCGAGCGTATCCTGATCGAATCGCGGTCGGACGACGACCCTGCCTGGTCGAACACGACGACGCTCGGCGAGGCAGCCAACCGCCGCACGGACATCTATTTCCTCGCGCCCGCCGATCCCGGTTGAACGCCAGCCCGATTCGATGAGCGCCGACTTCGAGCGCATCGCGCGCTTGCCGCCCTACGTGTTCGCCGAGGTGAACGAGATGAAGCGGCGCGCCCGCGCCGCGGGCCGCGACGTGATCGACTTCGGGATGGGCAACCCCGACCAGCCGACACCGGCGCACATCGTCGACAAGCTTGTCGAAACAGTGCGCAAGCCGCGCACCCATCGCTATTCCACCTCGCGCGGCATTCCCGGCCTGCGGCGCGCCATGGCGGCGTATTACCGGCGGCGTTTCGATGTGGCACTCGACCCGGAAGCCGAAATCGTGGCGACCATCGGATCGAAGGAAGGACTCGCCAATCTCGCCTCCGCGATAACCGCTCCGGGGGATGTCGTTCTGGCGCCGAACCCCAGCTATCCGATTCACCCCTACGGCTTCGTCATCGCCGGCGCGACGGTCGCCAGCATCCGATGCGGACCGGGGATCGACCATCTCGCCGAACTCGAACGTGCGGTGGCGGCCAGTCCGCGCAAACCGACGGCGATGGTGCTCAACTTTCCCAACAATCCGACCGCCGAACTCGCCGACCGCGATTTCTACGAGCGCGTGGTCGCCTTCGCGAGGGCGCACGGCATCTGGATCCTCTCCGACCTCGCATATGCCGAGATCTATTTCGATTCGGAGCCGCCGCCCTCGATTCTCGAAGTATCGGGCGCGCGCGAGATCGCGGTCGAGTTCACCTCCTTGAGCAAAACCTATTCGATGCCCGGGTGGCGGATCGGTTTCGCCGCCGGCAACCGCCGGCTGATCCATGCGCTCGCGCGCATCAAGTCCTATCTCGACTACGGTGCGTTCACACCCATCCAGGTCGCTGCGGCGGCGGCGCTCAACGGTCCCCAGGACTGTGTCGAGGAGATACGCGCCCGCTATCGCGAACGCCGCGACGTTCTGGTCGAGAGTTTCGCCCAGGCGGGCTGGGCGGTGCCCCGCCCGCCCGCGACGATGTTCGCCTGGGCGCCGGTCCCGCCGGCCTGGCGGGCCGCGGGATCGCTGGAGTTCTCCAAGGCGTTGCTGACCGAAGCCGGTGTCGCGGTGTCGCCCGGTATCGGCTTCGGCGAATACGGTGAAGGCCATGTGCGTCTGGCGCTGGTGGAAAACCGCCAGCGCATCCGCCAGGCCGCCCGCAACGTGAAGGCGTTTCTCTCCCGCTCCGCGCCCGCCGCGGCGCCGGCGAGACGGGCGGTTGCGCGGTGAGCGCGCCGCTGCGCGTCGGCATCGCCGGCCTCGGCACGGTCGGCGCCGGCACACTGAAACTGATCCGCGACAACCGCGCCGTTCTCGCCGCGCGCTGCGGTCGGCCGCTCGATGTCGTCGCCGTATCGGCGCGCGACCGGAGCAAGGATCGCGGCGCCGCCCTCGACGGCACAGCCTGGTATGACGACGCCACCGCGCTCGCTGACCACGGCCTCGATGTGGTCGTCGAACTGATCGGCGGCGCCGACGGCGCGGCGTTCGAGCTGGTCGAGCGTGCGCTCGCACGGGGGATCCACGTCGTCACCGCGAACAAGGCGCTGATCGCCCATCACGGCGCCGCGCTCGCCCAACGCGCCGAGGCGACGGGTGCGCATCTCGGCTTCGAGGCAGCCGTGGCGGGCGGGATTCCCATCGTCAAGGCGTTGCGCGAGGGCCTCGCCGCCAATCGCCTGAAGCGCGTTTACGGAATCCTCAACGGCACCTGCAACTACATGCTGACCAACATGCGCGAGACCGGGCGCGCCTTCGGGACCGTTCTCGCGGAAGCGCAGGCGCTCGGCTACGCCGAAGCCGACCCGGGTTTCGACATTGACGGCGTCGATGCGGCGCACAAACTCGCGATCCTCTCCAGCCTGGCGTTCGGCAGCCGGCTCGATTTCCCGTCGGTCTATGTCGAGGGTATCCGCCACATCGAACCTGCCGATATCGCCTGCGCGGACGAACTTGGTTTTCGCATCAAGTTGCTCGGCATCGCCGCGCGCGAGGATGCGGGGCTCGTTCAATGGGTCTATCCGTGCCTGGTGCCGCACGCCGCGCCGATCGCCGGGGTCGAGGGGGTGCTGAACGCGGTCGTCGGCGAGGGGGACCATGCCGGCGTTACGGTCTATGAGGGGCGCGGCGCCGGCGCCGGCCCGACCGCTTCGGCGGTGGTCGCCGACATCGTCGATATCGCGCGCGGGGTTCGCCTGCCGGCGTTCTCGGTTCCCGTCAACGCGCTGGAAAGCGTCCCGGCGGTGCCCGTCAAGCGCCGCGTCGGCGCATACTATGTCCGCCTGGCCGTCGCGGACCGGCCCGGCGTGATCGCCGATATCGCGGCTTGTCTGCGCGACCACTCGGTGTCGATGGAAGCGCTGGTGCAGCGCGCGCGCAGCGCCGACGAACCCGTGCCGGTGGTCATGACGACCCATGACGTCGAGGAAGCCTCGATACGCGCGGCCCTGGCGGGGATCGCCGCCCTCGACACGGTAGCGGAGCCGCCGCGTTTGATCCGCATCGAATCGCTATAGACTCGACGGTTGGAGGGGAGCGCATGTCCGGCGAGACGGCACTTGATCGAAATCTGGCGCTGGAAGCGGCGCGCGTCACCGAGGCGGCGGCGTTATCTTGCGCGCGTTTCGTCGGCTGCGGTGACGAACGCGCCGCCGACCAGGCGGCCGTGGATGCGATGCGGCGGGCGCTCGGAGCGCTGGCGATCGACGGCACCGTCGTCATCGGCGAAGGAGAGCGCGACGAAGCCCCGATGCTCTTTATCGGCGAGAAGGTCGGCCGCGGCGGCCCGAAGGTCGATATCGCGCTCGACCCGCTCGAGGGCACGACGATCTGCGCCACCGGCGGGGCCAACGCCCTGGCCGTCATCGCCATGGCCGAGGACGGCGGCTTCCTCAATGCTCCCGACGTTTACATGGACAAGATCGCCGTCGGCGGCGGCCTGCCCAACGGCGTAATCGACCTCGACCGTCAGCCGGGAGAGAATCTTGCCGCCCTGGCGTCGGCGAAGGGAGTCGGCGTGAGCGATCTCGTCGCGTGCATCCTCAATCGTCCGCGTCACGAGAAACTCATCGCCCGCGTGCGCGAAGCCGGCGCACGTATCCAGCTTATCCAGGACGGCGACATCGCCGGGGTCATCGCCACCTCGCGCGGTGCCGGAATCGATATCTATCTCGGCTCCGGCGGCGCGCCGGAAGGCGTATTGGCGGCGGCGGCGCTGCGCTGCATCGGCGGCCAGATGATGGGCCGGTTGCTGTTTCGCAATGACGACGAGCGTGCGCGGGCCCGCCGGCTGGGGATCGAGGACCTGCATCGGAAATACACGCTCCAGGACCTCGCACGCGGCGATGTCATCTTCGCGGCCACCGGGGTGACCGACGGGGCGATGTTGCGCGGCGTGCGCCGCGATGCGAAGGGCGCCGAGACCGAATCGCTGATCATGCGCTCGCAGACGGGCACCGTGCGCGTCATTCGCGCGCAGCACGATTTCACCTGCAAGCCGCCGCCCGACGATGGGTGCGCATAGCCTGCCGTCGCCGGCGCTGTTGGGCGTCGTGCGCTCGGCCGGCGGCCGCCGCTGGGAGAATCGCTGCGCCCATGACCGGCTCGCCCTGGCGCTCGCGCAGACGCTCGATCTGCCGGAGGTAGTCGCCCGCGTGCTCGCCGGGCGCGGGGTGACTCCGGACCGTGCCGGGTCGTGGATGAATCCGACATTGCGCGAGGCGCTGCCGGACCCGTCGTCGTTCGCTGACATGGATCGGGCCGCCGAGCGCATCGCCACCGCGGTGGCGAACGGCGAAACGGTCGGCGTTTTCGGCGACTACGACGTGGACGGCGCGACGGCCTCGGCGTTGGTCCGGCTCTATGTCGAAGCCGCTGGCGGCCGCGCGCGCGTTTACATTCCCGACCGTCGGCGCGAAGGTTACGGGCCGAATCGCGCCGCGCTGTCGCAACTGGCGGATGAGGGCGTTCGCCTCGTCGTCACGGTCGATTGCGGCACGACAGCGATGGAACCTCTGGCGGCGGCGACGGAAATGGGTCTCGACATCATCGTGGTGGATCACCATCAGGCCGGCCCCGAACGGCCGCAGTGCCATGCGCTGGTGAATCCGAACCGGCTGGACGACACCAGCGGCCAGGGCGGCCTGGCGGCGGTCGGCGTCGCCTTCGTGCTGATCGTGGCGGTCAACCGGGCGTTGCGCGCGCGCGGCCGCTTCGCGAACCGTATCGAACCCGAGCTGTTCCGGTTTCTCGACCTCGTGGCCCTCGGCACCATCTGCGACATGGCGCCGCTCACCGGGCTCAATCGCGCATTCGTCCGCCAGGGGCTGAAGATCATGGCGCGCCGGGGCAATCCGGGTCTCGCCGCGCTGGCTGACGCAGCGCGTCTCGACTCGCCACCCGGCGTTTATCACGCGGGTTTCGTGTTCGGACCGCGCATCAACGCCGGCGGCCGGGTCGGCGATGCGTCTCTGGGGCACCGCCTGCTGTGTGCGCGCGATCGGGAAGAAGCGGGGCCGATCGCCGAACGGCTCGACCGGCTCAATACGGAACGCCGCGAGATCGAGGGCCGGGTTCTCGCGGCGGCGATGGCGCAAGCCGAGGATGCGATGGCCGACTCCCCGGCGGCGCTGGTTGTCGTCGGCGAAGACTGGCACGTCGGCGTGATTGGCCTGGTCGCGAACCGCCTCGCCGAGCGTTACCACCGGCCGGCGGTGGCGATCGCGCGAGACGGCGACCAGGCGAAGGGCAGTGCGCGTTCGATCCCCGGCTTCGATATCGGCGCGGCGATGATTGCCGCGCGTCAGCGCGGACTCGTCGTCAGCGGCGGCGGTCACGCGATGGCGGCGGGTGTGACTCTGGCGGTGGACGGGATCGACGCGTTCGCTCGATTCATTCGAGCCCGCGCTGCGAGCGCGGTTGCCGAGGCGCTGCCGACGCTGCGGCTCGACGGCGTCCTGGCGCCCGGAGGTGCGACGACCGACCTGCTTGACCTGCTCGATCCGGCGGGTCCCTACGGGGTCGGCAATCCGGAGCCACGCTTCGTCATGCCGGAATGCCGGATCGAGTTCGCCGATACGACGACGAACGGTCACGTGCGTTGCCGGCTTTCCGGCGACGGGGGAGGGCGCGTTCAGGCGATCGCTTTCCGTGCCGCCGACGGGCCGGTCGGCCAGGCGTTGCTCGCCGCGCGCGGCGGCGCGCTGCACGTCGCCGGCCATTTGCGCCGCGACCGCTGGCGCGGGCGCGACAGCGTGCGCATGATCGTCGAAGACGTCGCGGCGCCGCGGTGACCGCGCCGGTTCGCACCGCGGTCATCCCGGCCGGCGGCCTCGGCACCCGCTTTCTCCCGGCGACGCGGGCCATACCGAAGGAAATGCTGCCCATCGTCGATAAGCCGCTGATCCAGTATGCGGTCGAGGAAGCGCGCGCGGCCGGGATCGAACGCATCGTTCTGGTGACGGCGCGCGGCAAGACGGCGATCGTCGATCATTTCGACGAGGCGCCGGAATTGCAGTCGCAGCTCGAGGCTGCGGGCAAGATGGAGGCGGCGGCAGTCGTTCGAGCGGCCATCCCACCGCCGGGAAGCCTGCTGTCGGTGCGCCAGCAACAGCCGCTCGGTCTCGGACACGCGGTCTGGTGCGCGCGCGCCGCGGTAGGCGACGCACCGTTCGCTGTCGTGCTGCCGGACGACCTGATCCTCGGGCCGCGTCCGTGTCTCGCCCAAATGGTGGAAGCGCACGCGGCGACCGACGGCGCGCTCCTCGCCGTGATGCCGGTGGCGCGCGAATTCACCAACCGCTACGGGATCGTCGATCCCGCCCGGCACCACGGCGACCTGGTGGCGGTCGCGGGACTGGTGGAAAAGCCGGCTCCCGACGCTGCGCCGTCAGACCTCGCGATCATCGGCCGCTATATCCTCCCGGCCGCGGTTTTCGAGCATCTCGGCCATCACCGGCGCGGCGCGGGAGGCGAAATTCAACTCACCGATGCCATCGCCGGATTGATCGGCGCGACACCGGTGCATGGATTCCGGTTTGCCGGCCAGCGCTTCGATTGCGGCAGCCCGGCGGGCTTTCTCGAAGCGACCGTCGCCTGCGCGCTGGCGCGCGAAGAGCTTGCCAACGAAGCACGCGCGATCCTGACGCGAAGGCTGGGGCAGGCATGAAGGTCGTCATGGTGGGCGCCGGCTATGTCGGCCTGGTGTCGGGTGCGTGCTTTGCCGAATTCGGCATCGATGTGATCTGCGTCGATTCCGACGTGGAGAAGGTCGCGTCTCTGAACGCCGCTCGAATGCCGATCTACGAACCCGGTCTCGAAGATCTGGTGCGCCGGAACGTAACGGCGGGCCGGTTGGTCGTCGGGACCGATCTTGCCGCGGTCGCGGATGCGGACGCGGTGTTCGTGGCCGTGGGTACGCCGAGCCGGCGCGGCGACGGACATGCCGATCTATCCTACGTCTTCGCAGCCGTCGAATCGATCGCGAGCCGCATCGCGAGGCGCACGGTCGTTGTCACCAAATCGACCGTCCCGGTGGGCACAGGCGCCGAAGTCGAGCGCATCATCGGCAGGGCGCGCCCCGACCTCGCGCCGGGGGTCGATTTCGATGTCGCGTCCAACCCGGAGTTTCTGCGCGAAGGTTCGGCGATCGACGACTTCATGCGTCCCGACCGGATCGTGGTCGGCGCCGAGAGCGACCACGCCCGTGAGGTGCTGCGCGCGCTTTACCGGCCACTCTACCTGCGGGAAACACCGATCCTGTTCACTTCGCGCGAAACTGCGGAGCTGACGAAATACGCTGCCAACGCTTTCCTTGCGACCAAGATCACTTTCATCAACGAGATCGCCGATCTGTGCGAGGCGACGGGTGCCGACGTGTGGCAGGTCGCGCACGGTATCGGGCTGGACACGCGCATCGGTCGCAAATTCCTTCACGCCGGCCCGGGTTACGGCGGCAGTTGCTTTCCGAAAGACACGCGCGCCCTGCTCAGCATCGCCGACCAGTCGGGAGAACGCCTTCGCATCGTGGAATCGGTGATCCGGATCAACGAAGCCCGCAAGGAGCGGATGGTCGAGAAGATCCGCACTGCGTGCGGCGGATCGCTGGAGGGTCGGACCATCTCGGTGCTCGGAATCGCCTTCAAGCCGGGCACCGACGACACGCGCGAGAGCCCGGCGGTGGCGATCGTGGAGGCGTTGCGGCGCGCCGGCGCGCAGGTGCGCGTTTACGATCCCGTGGCGCGCTGCGACGTCGAAGGTGTAACGACCATGGACTCGGCGGACGCGGCGATGGACGGCGCCGACGCGCTGGTGGTGGCGACTGGGTGGAACCAGTTCCGCGGCCTCGACCCGGCGCGGATCGCGCGGTTGCTGCGCCGGCCGGTGGTAGTCGATCTGCGCAATGTTTACCCGCCCGAAAAGATGCGCGCGGCGGGGCTGCACTATGTCGGTATCGGGCGCGGCGGCGCAGGTAATGACGGCTGACGCCCATCGCTTCGATCCCACGATTCTGCGCGCCTATGACGTTCGCGGCGTAGTCGGGCGCTCGCTCGGCGAGGCCGATGCGCAGGCGCTGGGCCGCGCCTTCGCCACACGGTTGCGCGAGCGCGCGGAAGCACCGCGGGTTTGCGTCGGCTATGACGGCCGGCTGACCTCGCCGATGCTGGAGGCGGCGCTGGTCGAGGGGCTGCGCGCCTCTGGCGCCGACGTCGTTCGGATCGGACTCGGCCCGACCCCGATGCTCTATTTCGCGGTCAAGACGCTCGACGCCGATGGCGGCGTTATCGTCACCGGCTCGCACAACCCGCCGGAGCACAATGGCTTCAAGATGACGACGCGCGATGGCGCGTTTCACGGCGACGACATTCCGGGGTTGGGAAGGATCGCGGAACGCGGTGCGTTCACCGTCGGTGCCGGCCGTGTGCGCGACCAGGACGTGTCCGACACCTACGTCGATACGCTGGCCGGCGCTTGGCGTTCCCGACGCGAACTCCGGGTTGCCTGGGACGCGGGCAACGGCGCCGCCGGCGGGATCATGACCCGGCTCGCCGAGCGTCTGCCCGGCTTTCACGTCCTGCTATGCGAAACCATCGACGGCGCTTTCCCCGAACATCACCCCGACCCGACCGTGCCGGAGAACCTCGAACTGCTCATCGGCACGGTGCGCGGTGCGGGGTGCGATCTCGGAGTCGCCTTCGACGGCGATGGAGACCGGCTGGGCGCGGTGGACGGTAAGGGTCGCATCCTCGCGGGTGATCAGATCCTGTGCCTGCTCAGCGAACCGGTGCTGGCGGCGCAACCCGGTGCGACGGTGATCGCCGACGTGAAGTCGAGCCGGGTTCTGTTCGATTACGTGGCGAAACGGGGCGGCCGGCCGCTGATGTGGTGCACCGGCCATTCGCGGATCAAGAGCAAGATGGCCGAGATCGGCGCGCCGCTGGCCGGCGAACTGTCGGGCCATATTTTCTTCGCCGACCGCTATTTCGGCTATGACGATGGCCTCTATGCGGCGGTGCGCCTGCTGGATGCGGTCGCCGAAAGCGGCGAGAGCGCGGCGGCGTTGCGCGACCGCCTGCCGGTCATGATCAACACGCCCGAGATCCGCTTCGACTGCACGGAGGAACGCAAATTCGCCGTCGTTGCCGAAGTCGTGGACCGCCTGCGCCGCGCCGGCGTCGAGGTCAACGACGTTGACGGTGCGCGCGTGACGACGCGTGACGGCTGGTGGTTGCTTCGCGCCTCGAACACGCAGGCGCTTCTGGTCTCCCGCTGCGAAGCTGCCGACACGGCCGGCTTGGCACGTTTGAAGGCTGCGCTGGCCGAACAGCTCCGTATGAGCGGGGTCGTGATACCGGAGTTGCTCGCATAGGCTGCGCCCGCCCTCGTCTCGTCCGGGATCGGGACGGAGAAAGCCGCGAGGGACGGTCCGGGCGTCAGGGTCAGAGGCGCGGTTCGGTTCGACCGGACCGGACGGCGACCAGGCGGATGAAGTCGTCGGCAGGCAAGGGGGGGCCGATCAGCCGACCCTGGATCTGATCGCAGCCGAGATCGCCAAGCAATGCAGCCTGTGCCTCGGTTTCCACCCCCTCCGCCAACACATGCATGCCCAGGCTGTGACCGAGATGGACGATCGCCCGCGCGATCGCCGAATCGGGCGGATTGGTCGTGATGTCGCACACGAACGAGCGGTCGATCTTCAGCTTGCCCACCGGCAATTGCTTAAGGTAGTTGAGCGATGAGTAGCCGGTTCCGAAGTCGTCGATCGCGAGTTCGATCCCGAGCTCGACAAGGCGGTCGAGCGTGGCGCGGGATGCGAGCGCGTCGGGCATCAGCGCGCTCTCGGTGATCTCGAGGCCGAGCAGGTGCGGTTCGAGACCGGCGCGATCGAGGCCGGCGCGAACTTTGTCCGGCAGCGCCCGGTCGTGAAATTGCGCTGCCGACACGTTGACCCAGATCGGCACCGTGGGGGCGTTCGCGCCGATCCACTCGCCCAACTGCGCGCACGCCCTGCTTAGCGCCCACTCGCCGATCGGCACGATCAGACCTGTCGCCTCCGCGTGTTCGATGAATCCCCCCGGCGGCAGCAACCCGCGTTCGGGATGTCGCCAGCGCAGCAGCGCCTCACCGCCGATCACCATGCCGTCCGAAAGCCGCACTTCGGGCTGGTAGTGCAATACGAGCTGGTCTTCGGCCAACGCGCGGCGCAGCCCGTCGGCGATCGCCAGTCGTTCCTCGGCCTTGCGGCCGAGTTCTCCGGCGTAGAAAGCGACGCGGCGGCCCTCCATCGCCTTGGCGCGGTAGAGCGCCAGATCCGCGTTCCGCAGCAGGGAATCGCGATCGCGCGCATCGTCGGGAAACAACGTCACCCCGACGCTGGCGCCGGTTTGCAGGGTCTGGCCGTCGAGGATCATCGGGTCGCCGGCTACGGAGACCGCGCGGTGAGCCAGCGCCGCCGCCTGATCGACCGATGACACGAGGGGTTGGACGATCGCGAACTCGTCGCCGCCGAGGCGCGCCACCGTATCGCCGGCGCGGACGCAGCCGTGCAGGCGGGCCGCCACTTCGACAAGCAGGCGATCACCTGCCGCGTGGCCGAAACGGTCGTTGACGTGTTTGAAACCGTCGAGGTCGAGCATCGACACGGCGACCTTGCGTGAATCGCGCGCCGCCTGCCGGATCGCCTGTTCGAGGCGGTCCATGAACAGGGCGCGATTGGGCAATCGGGTCAGCGCATCGTGATGGGCGAGAAAATGGATGCGACGTTCGTTGTGCCGCCGTTCGGTGATGTCGGTCGCGATCGCGAGCAGGCCGCCGTCGTCGAGGCGATGTTCGCTCACGCGATACCAGCGTCCGTCCTGGCGTGCGATCTCGACCGCGCCGCGTGGGTCGGCGTGGCGGGCCAGCCGGTCTTCGAACCAGGTCTGCGGCGCGTCCTGCGCGTCGGGGTAGAGGCCGGCCGCGAGCGCCGTTTCGAGATAGTCGCGATAGGTGACGCCGGGGCGCCAGCGTTCACCGACCGGCGCTTCGAGTCGACGGCTCGCCCGATTCGCCAGCACGAGGCGATCGTCGGAGTCGAACAGGGCGACGACATCGGAAACGCTTTCGAGCGCCGCTGCCAAGCGGTGTTCGGCGCCCCGCGCCGCCGCCTCGGCGCCCTTCTGCGCCGAAACGTCTCGCCCGATCAGCAGAGTCAGCGTTCGTTCGCCGTCGCGGAACCGCATCCCCCGCACTTCCAGGGGCAGCGCCGCGCCGTCCAGCCTGCGGAACAGGAGCTCGGCACCCGGCGTCGGTAGTGCGCCGCCGCACAGGTCGTCACTGTCGCCAGGAAGGACGGCGGCGAGCGGTTCGCCCGCCAGCGCCTCCGGGCCGGCGGCGCCGACACCGAAGCGCCGCGGCGATTGATGAAGACGATACGCCGGTCGTCGAGCGCCATCACCACGTCCGCAGCCATTTCGACCAGGCCCCGGTAACGGGCCTCGCTCGCCGCGAGCGCCTCCCGGCTGCGCTTGAGGTCACCGATATCGGTCCAGCACGAAAGCACGCCGCTGTCGAGCCGTGTCTCACGGACGCGAAACCAGGCGCCCGGCGACAGTTCAACCTCGAACGCCGGGCCCGGTTCACGATGCGCCGCGGCGCATCGTGCCAGCCACCCTATGCGATCGGAGCGGGCGGAGGCGACCGCGTTCGCATCCACCGCACGATAGAGCCATGACTCGAACGGAAGGCCGGGGACCACCGTCGGCGCCAGAGACGGGATCAACGCGCGAAACCGGCGGTTGGCCCAGCGCAACCGGTCGCCCCTGTCCCAGATCGCCAGCGCCGTGTCGAGATCGCCGGCGACCGTTCCGAAGTCCACGGTCGCGTTCATCGGTCGGTCTTCGCCAGCGCTCCGGATATCGGGTCCATCGGTGTCTGGATCGTCCATAGCGCGTATTGGCCACAAATTCGCACGAGGCGCTTGAACAATCTGTCGATCACGGTAGTTTTAGCGTCGGAGGTCGATGGTATCCGGGTTTGCGGTCTCGCGCGTCGGTTCGCAAGGGTGCCGGGAACCCGGAACCGGTGCCGCCGGGTGGGCGTTTTCCGGCTTGGCGGCGTCGATTTCGGGCTCGTTCGTGGCGGACGGACTGGTGTCGGCCGCCTCACACCCTCTTCATCGTCTGGAGGATCTCTTGATTATGACAAAACAACGACCGTTCGGGGTGACACTCGGCGCGGCGCTGCTGGCGGGCGCGTTCGGGTTCACCTCCGCACAGGCGCAGGTCGATGAACTCGGCGCGGCGCCGCAGCAACCCAACTACGTCTCCGACGACATGCTGATGAACGCGGACAAGGATCCGTCGAACTGGCTGCATTACGGGCGCGACTACGAGTCGACCCGGTATGCGCCGGCGTCGCAGATCAACCAGGGCAACGTCAAGGATCTGGTGCCCAAGTTCATCCTGTCGTTCGGCTCGCTCGATGGCCAGGATTCGGAAGCCATCGCCGTCGGCGGCACGCTCTACGTGACCTCGTCGTATAACAAGGTGTGGTCGCTCAGTGGCTCCACCGGCGTCGTCAACTGGAAATACGAGCGCGAACTGCCGGCCGACGTGTATCCCGAACTGTGCTGCGACGTGGTCAACCGCGGCGTGACTCCGTATCGGGACAGCGTGTATCTCGCCACCCTCGACGCGCATCTCGTCAATCTCGACAACGCCACCGGCGATGTCGTGTGGGACGTTCAGGTCGGCGACTACACCTACGCCGAAACCTTCACCATCATGCCGATGGCGCTCGACGGTAAGCTGATCTTCGGCACCGCCGGCGCCGAATACGGCGTGCGCGGTTGGATCACAGCGCGCGACGCGGATACCGGCGAGGAAGTGTGGAAAACCTACACCATCCCCGCGCCGGGCGAGTTCGGCAACGACACCTGGGCCGGTGAATCGTGGAAATACGGCGGCGGCTCGGCCTGGATCACCGGCTCCTACGACAAGGAAGCGCATCTGCTCTTCTGGTCGGTCGGCAACCCCGGTCCTGACTTCGACCGGCACGTGCGCCTCGGCGACAACCTCTATTCCAACTCAACCCTGGTGCTCGACCCGGACGACGGCTCGATCGAGGGCTACTTCCAGTACACGCCGAACGACCCGTATGACTATGACGGCGTGAACGAAAACATCCTCGTCGATATCGACGGCAAGAAGGTATGGCTGCACGGCGACCGCAACGGGTTCCTCTACTCGATCGATCGCCAGACTCAGCAATGCGTCTGGACGGCCAAGCTGAGCCGCGTCAACTGGACTCCGGGCTTTGACGAGAACTGCCGTCCGATCATGGCTTGGGAAGAGGGCGGCGACCCGGCGATGGACGTCGTCTATGACCGCCGCACGCCGGACATTGCCCCGTCTCTCGACGGCGGCAAGGAATGGCACCCGATGGCCTACTCCAAGCGCACCAACATGGTGTATGTGCCGACCTACAACTTCTCGATGGACCTTCAGGCCCAGAAGCAGGAGTGGAAGCGCGGCGAATGGTATCTCGGCGCGAAGGTCATCACCTTCAACAAGGGCAACGGCGCCATCAAGGCCTACAACGCCTCGAACGGCGACCTCGAATGGATCCGTCCGTTGAGCACGCCAGCGACCAGCGGCACCATGGCCACTGGCGGCGGTCTGGTGTTCTACGGCGACCCCGAAGGCTTCTTCCACGCGGTCCGCGACGACACGGGCGAGGAGCTGTGGGCGTTCAACACCGGGACCGGCATCCACGGCAACCCGACCACCTACACGACCGGCGGCGACCAGTATATCGCCATCGTGGTCGGCGCGGGTGGCGGCGGCATCTGGCCGCTGTATTACGGCGAGTGGCTGAAGACCCATTCCAAGGGCGGCTCGCTCATCGTGTTCGGCTTGCACAACGGCTGAGCCGTTGACGTAACGGTTCGAACGAGGGGGGAGGGCGGCTGCGCCGCCTTCCCCCTTCTCTCAAGCAGAGGGCACGAAAACCGTGAGATTTCTTTCAGTTGCGCTGATACCGGCTGTCGGCGCGTGCATGGCGGCGACCGTTGCCTGGGCGAACGCCGTCGAACGGTTCAACACGCGCGGCGTTCTGTCGGTGTGCCACGATCCGTTCATCTATCCCTACAGTTCGCAGAGCACTCAACCGCCGGGCTTCGACGTCGATATCGCACGCCGAATCGCGGAGCTGAAGGGCTTCGACGTCGAGCAGGTCTGGGTCGATACGGGCACCCGCGGAGGCCTCGGCCGGGCGCTGCGCAACTCCATCGCGAAGGGCCAGTGCGCGGTCTTCACCGGTATCGCTATCGACGACGAACAGCGCGGGGAACTGGCCGAAAAGGGGCTGGTTTTCAGCGATCCCTATTTGGGCGCCGCCTACGTTCTCGTCGCCCAGGGAGAGGCTGCAAACGCCGAATCGCTCGACGACTTGAAAGACACCAGAATCGGCGTCGCGATGGCGACCGCGGTGGATGGTTTCCTGTTCAACAACGGATATGAGCGCGGGTTGTATCTCGGCAATCGTCGGGTCGCCCGCGGCATGGTCGAGGGCGAGATCGACGCGGCGTTGATTTTCGTCACCTCATTGGCTTCGGCACGGCGCGAGTATCCCGATCACGAGTTCAAGGTGATCGAGGGCTTCTCGGCGCCGACGGATTTGCGCTGGAACATCGCCTTCGCGATTCGCGACGACGCGCCTACCGTCATCGAAGTCATCAACGACGGAATCGCGGAATTGATCGAAAGCGGAGAGATGGCGGAGATCGTCGGCGCATACGGCATCCCCTATACGGCACCGTTCGAAGAGTGAGTCCGTTCGCGCACGCTTCCAACCGAACCGCAGTGAAGGGGAACGACCGAATGAACGCGCGCTTTGTCGGGTGGTTGGCCGCCGCCTTCGTCTTCTGCGGCCTTGCGGTCGCCGCCCCTCAAACGGCGTGGGCCGCGGGTGACGAGCTCTGCATCGACGATCTGGAGAACGAGTTCGAGGGCGATGCGGAAGCCATCGCCTACGGCAAGAGCCGTTTCGGGCAACGTTGTGCTTTTTGTCACGGCGGCGGCGGCCTTGGCGCCAAGGGACCGTCGCTCATTCAGGGCAAGTTCAAGCGTGGCGGCTGCAATGCCGACATTGTCGAGAACATCGCGTCGGGCATCCCCGGCACGCAGATGGGCGCCTTCGGCCAATGGCTCGATTTCGACGAGATCCTGAAGATCGTCGCCTATATGCGCGACGAAGAGGCGCAACTGCGCGCCGCCGGAGAGATCGAGTAGAGGGAGGGAAGCCGCCGAGGTTCCTCCCCGGTCGAAACGATCCCGGGTATCCCCTGTTAATGATCGCAGGGGATAACAGCCCATCGGCATCGAACGCGATACAGGGGGAGACATCCCACCATGTCCGGCAGCGTCAACAAGGTTATTCTGGTCGGTAATCTCGGCCGCGACCCGAAAATTCGCACCATGCAGAACGGCGGGAGCGTGGCCAATCTCTCTGTTGCCACGAGCGACCGATGGCGCGATCGCCAGACCGGCGAGCCGCGCGAGCGCACCGAGTGGCATCGGGTGGTCATTTTCGACGAGAAGCTGGCGGAGATAGCGGAGCAACATCTTCGCAAGGGCAGCAAGGTGTATCTCGAAGGCGAGCTGCAAACGCAGAAATGGACCGATCGGTCGAATCAGGAGCGCTACACGACCGAGGTCGTCCTTCAGCGGTTCCGCAGTCAGCTTACAATGCTTGGTGAACGCGGCGACTCTGGCGGCAGTTTCGCGGGCGTCGCCGACCAAGTAGAATTTGGACAAGGCCGAAGCCCTGTCGAAACCCCTCATGAAATCGGGGATGCGGCACCTGGCCAGTTACCGGGAAATGCGGGAAATAGCGTGACGGCGAGATCGAAGTCGAGCGAACGAACAACAACCGAACGGCAAGCGCGCAGGCCAAGGGCAAAACTGCAATCGTTGTCTGCGAGAAACGCTGTCGCGCCCGCTGCGATCGACGAGTCGAATATCCATACCGTCGATCCGCGCGCCCCCAAACCATATGCGCGCTATATCGAAGAGCCGTCGGGGTCGCGGGAAGACTTCAAGAAAGACAACGCAAGGAATTGGGCGCGATCGCGACGATCCGAATGAAGCCGGGCCACGACATGGCGTTCATGAGGGATTGCAAGAATCGCGCGGGACGTGGCGCCCCCGCCCCCGGACCATCCCTGCCGAAGCCAGAATGAGAATTTCTGACGCGCAAGGGGAGGGGGGAGCGCGCTTGGTTTGCGCCCGTGCCGAACGCAGCGCTCGCATCAGGCCCAGCCGCCGGCGACGGGGAGTACCTGCCCGGTCAGGAAGCCGGCACCCGGCGAGGCGAGGAACGCGATCGTCGCGCCGAGTTCTTCCGGTTTGCCAAGACGCCCGAGCGGGATCGGTTTCACGATCCGCGCCAGCACGTCCTGCTCGGCGATCAGGTCGGGCGGGAAATAGTCGGGATTCTCGACATAGTTGGGCGCCACGGCATTGACCTGGATGTTATCGCGTCCGAGCTCCTTGGCGAGCGACACTGCGAGCGCGTTCGCCGCCCCGCGCGCGGCGATGTACATCGAATAGTTCGGCAGCCCGCGCAGCGGCGTCGCCGACGTCACGAAGAGAATGCGCCCCTGCTTGCGGGCGCGCATTGCCGGAACCGCAGCCTGAGTTAGCGCATAGGGCGCGACTAGCATCGCTTCCAACCCGGCGCGCAGATCATCGAGCGACGCCTCGACGACCGGTGCGCGGATCGCCGGAAAGGCGTCGTTGTTTACCAGCACGTCGATATGGCCGTGCGCCGCGAGCGCGGCATCGACGGACGCTCGCGGGTTGCCGGTCGCCGGTATCACGACTGCGCCGCCGGCTTCGAGCGCGGCGGTCGCGGCAGGGCCGGCGAAGCGGTCGGGGTTGCTCAGCAACACGATCATAGGTTCGGTCATCGCTTACCCTTCCGCCGGACGCAATTCGGGCTCCGTGCGCCCCGCCGCGAGAGTCTATTCGGAATCGAAGAACGGCGCCGGAACCAGAATTTTCGATTCCATCTTTTCGAGCAAGGGGCGCACCTTGGGGACAAATTCCAGCCACTGCGGTTCCTGGAACAGCGCGCCGCGCCGGGCCACCCGGTCGTCGAGGCTGTCGTACCCCCACATGTGCACGATCTGGTTCAGCGGCCCGTGTTCGGTATGATAGTAACCGACCATGTTGCCGAGAACGCGCTTCTGGGTCTCCATGCCGTGCTTCCGGTATAGTTCGTACCATTCCGCGTGCCCGCCGGGCTTCAGCTGATAGGTGCGCATTTCAACATATTTGCTCATGGCCTTCCTCCGCACTCGTGGGTTTGCCGACGCGCCGGGCGCCGGTTCGGAGCACGAAACCAACCGCCGGAAGCCTTGTCAACGGAAGTCCCGACGCCGAACTGCCGACCCGACCCTGAACACCGTCCGGCACGCGTCGTGCCGTGCAGTTCGACCGGGCAACTCCGTGTCAGGAAATGGCGGGACGTCGAACAAACACACGAAACACAGATCGAGCCGATCTCGAACGGGAAGCCTGTGCCCCAAGGGTGCAAGGACGTGCCATTGACGACGCGGCGAGGTTCGCGCTAGCTGTTCCCTTGTGGGGAGCATGTCGGAGCTTGACGCTTGGAGCATTCTCCCGAGGAAACGGGTCGTTGCCTGTATGGAACCCTATACCGTCGTCGTGACGAGTTGCGGCCGCTTCGACCTGCTGGAGATCACGCTTCGTTCCCTGATCGCGCGCCTGGAAGGCCCGTTGGCGAAAATCCTGATCGTGGAGGATTCGGGAAGCCGAGGCGTGTTCGACGTCGTCGGCCGCTTCGATTGCGAAATGCAGGTCGTTCTCAACGCATCGCCACTGGGCCAGATGGCGAGTATCGATCGCGCATACGCTCAGGTCGATACCGAATGGATATTTCATTGCGAAGACGATTGGGAGTTCTTTCGCGACGGATTCATCGGGTCGTCTTACACGCTTCTGAAGGAGTTCCAGAATCTCTCGATCGTGTCGCTTCGGCCCAGGAAAGAGATCAACTCTCTGGTCAGGAACGCCAAGACCCGGGAGTTCGAGGGCGTTGAATATTTCACTGCGGAGCCGGGACTGCACCCCGAATATTTCGGCTATTCGTTCAATCCGGGTCTGCGGCGTTTGAGCGACTACCGAAAAATCGCGCCGCTCGCCGCCCTGCCGGACGCGGAGCGCGACGCCTCATACTGCTTCAAGAAGCTCGGTTACACGATGGCTTGGCTGGAGCGCCCCGCGGTCCGTCATATCGGAGGCGGGCGGCACGTCGACGATCCAACCTTACCGCCCCGTGCAGCGGGCTTGCGCCGCAGACTAGGGAACTCGGCTCGAAAACGCCTGCGGCGTTTGTGTCGCCGGTTTCACCCTCGCTCCGACCCCGCTACCATGATCGTTCGACGGGCGTCCCGAACCAGCGCCGAGGAGGACATCGCGCCGCCGATCTCCTCTTACATCCGGACCCTCAACGAGGAGGCCCGAATCGCCCGGACGATCCGCGCGGCGCGGCGCGTTGCGCGGGAAGTCGTCGTCGTCGATTCCGGGTCCAGCGACTCGACGACCTCCATCGCGGTTGCCGAAGGTGCGCGGGTCGTGGTGCAGCCATGGCTGGGAAGCGGCCACCAGAAAAGGGTTGGTGAGGAGGCCTGCCGCCACGAGTGGCTGCTCGACATCGATGCCGATGAAGTGGTCAGTGCGGAACTTGCTGCGGATATCCGAAAGGTTTTCGTGAACGGCGAACCGGCTCCCGACGTTTGCACGCTTCCCGTGACGACCGTCGATCCTGCCGGCCGCATCTGGCGCAAATCCCGCGTCCCGTATCGGGCGAAACTTTATGACCGGCGGAAAGTACGCATCCCGGCTCACGGCGCCTGGGACCAATTCAGGATTCCGCGTCATCTCTCGGTGTGCCGTTTGAACGGCCCGCTTCTTCATTATTCGTTCGACGATGTCGGACAACTCACGATAAAGATCGTGAAACATAGAATTCAAAAAATTCCATTTCTGAAGAGTAAACCGCTGTTTTTATCCGTCGCCAGGGTTTATTGCGGCCTGCCCGTTTACTTTTTCACGAACTATGTGCTGCGAGGTTTGTGGCGCGAGGGCGGCTACGGTTTCATGGCCGCGGTCGCGACGTCCTACGGGCGCTGGTGTCGGGATGCGATGCTTCACGAACGGCGTCTCTCGCGCGGCACAGAGAAGGACAGGAAATAGCGGCGCGCGCCTTGGGGTCGGATTCGAAAACCGCCGCGAACTACCGGCCCGTAGCTTCGGATCAGCGATGCCGTTCTCCCTCGCCCCAGCGGTGCACCGTGCCTGAGTCGAAGCCGAACAGGTCGAGCACACGCCCGAGCGTGTGGTCCACCATGTCTTCCAGCGTGCCGGGTCGGGCATAGAACGCCGGTACGGGGGGCGCGATTACAGCTCCGAGTTCGGCGAGCCGGGTCATATTGGAGAGATGAATCGCGTGCAGCGGCGTTTCGCGGACCATCAGCACGAGCCGGCGACGCTCCTTCAGCGCCACGTCCGCGGCGCGGGTCAGCAGGTTGCCGCACAGTCCGGTCGTGATCTCCGACATCGTGCGCACTGAACAGGGTGCGACGATCATGCCGAGCGCCGCGAACGACCCGCTGGACGGCGCCGCCGCGAGGTCGTCGATACGGTGGAACCTGTCCGCGAGCGCTCTGACCTCCGCGATCTTGCGGTCGGTCTCGTGCGCGATCGCCACCTCGGCGGCGCGGCTGATCACGAGATGGCTCTCGACGGGCAGGTCGCGAAGCATCTCGAGCAGGCGAATGCCGTAGATCGCGCCCGACGCACCACTGATGCCGACGATCAGCCGCGAGCCGGCCACGCGCTCCGCTCTCCGGCGCGCGACGCCATCGCCCGTGCGGCGGAAGCGATCATGCGTCGCGGACGGCGTCGTCTCCCTGCGGCGCCATTTCGCTTGCGTCGGCCTCGGCGTGATCGCGCGCCTTCGCCTCGTCGCGCGCGATACGACGGCGCGCGATGTCGAGCTGCGCGTCGAGGTCGGTCTGGGAACACAGACCCAACAGAACCGGATCACGGGCCTGGATGTTGCTCATGTTCCAGTGTGTGCGTCCGCGCACCGCGGCGATGGTCGGCTTGGTGGTCCCGACCAGCTTGCAGATCTGCGAATCAGCTAATTCGGGCATGTATTTCAACAACCATGCGATTGCGTCCGGGCGTTCGCCGCGCTTCGAAACCGGCGTGTAACGCGGTTCCTTGCGGCGTGGCGTGTCCGGCACGGCCGTCTCGCGCGCCGCCAGCCGGGCATCCGGATCCGTTTGGCAGCGGTCGATCTCCTCGCGCGAGAGCTGTCCGTTGGCCACAGGGTCGAGGCCGACGATTCCCACCGCCACCTCGTCGTCCGCGATGCCCTGAACTTCAAGCGGGTGCATGGCGCAGAAATCGGCAATCTGTTCGAAGGTCAGAGTCGTGTTCTCGATAAGCCAGACCGCCGTCGCCTTGGGCATCAACGGCTGAACCATTGCGGAAATCCTTTCGGTTATGCAGGGTCAACGCGGGCGGGACTATAGGCGCGCCGACCCCGGCGCGAAAGGCCGTTACGTCCGAACGGTCAGCACGATCTTGCCGATATGCGCACTCGATTCCATCAGCGCGTGCGCGGAGGATGCCTCGGCGAGCGCAAAGGTGCGGTCGATTATCGGCTTGGCGCGACCCGCTTCCAACAGCGGCCAGACGCGCGCGCGCAGGGCTTCGGCGAACGCCGCCTTGGTCTTGACCGGGCGCGGCCGCAGGGTGCTGCCGGTGATCGTCAGGCGCCGCGCAAGGACTTTCATGAAATCGACCTCCGTGCGGCGGCCACCCATGACGGCAATGACCACAAGTCGTCCGTCCTCAGCGAGCACGTCGAGATTGCGCGGCGTGTAATCGCCGGCAACCATGTCGAGCACGACATCGGCGCCGCGATCTCCGGTGGCGGCCCGCGTCACGGCGACGAAATCTTCCTTGCGATAATCGATCGCCCGTTCCGCACCGAGTCTTTCGCATGCTTGGCATTTTTCGGCGCTGCCGGCGGTCGCGAACACTCGCGCGCCGAACGCCCGCGCGAGCTGGATGGCCATCGTTCCGATGCCGCTCGATCCACCGTGCACCAACACCGTTTCACCGGCGGCGAGGCGTCCGCGTTCGAACAGGTTTGGCCACACGGTGAACATGACCTCCGGCAGTGCGGCCGCCGCGATGGCGTCGAGACCGGCGGGTACGGGTAACGCCTGCGGCGCGGGAGTCAGGCAGAATTCGGCGTAACCGCCGCCCGGCGTCAGGGCGCACACGAAGTCGCCCGGGCTGAACCCCGCGACACCGGGGCCGCATTCGGCGACCCGGCCGGCAACTTCAAGGCCCGGTAAATCCGACGCGCCAAGCGGCGGCGGGTAACGGCCTTGCCGCTGCATCACGTCGGGCCGGTTCACGCCGGCCGCGGCGACCTCGATCAGGATCTCGCCGTGTCCCGGCCGCGGCACGGGGCGACGCACCGGAACCAGTGTCTCGGGACCGCCAGGTTCGGCGATCCTGACCGCGGTCATGTTGTCGGGCAGAGACATCGTTCATGCTCCCCTGCCTGGATGCGCCGGCGCCCCACCGGCATCTACGGGCCGCAGGCTCATCGCCCTCGCCCGGAAAGAACGTGCCGCCTGTCCAGGGAATGCCGGCGAGACGCCGGCGCACCCGGGGAGGGGGAAGACACCGAACATACGCATCGCGGACTCGATCGTTCTCACCAGGGCATGTGCGCGAGCTGCCGGTGCACGAGATCGGCGGCAGGATCGATCAACGAATCGACGATGGCGAAATGGTCGAGATTCTCGGGCACCAGGTAATCGCACGGATAGCCGAGCGCCCCCCATTTCGCCGCCATGTTTTCGGATTGGCGGTGATATTCGTCGGACTCATCCTCACCGACGACGACCAGCAATGGCGCTGCGTCCGGATAGTCCAGTTCGGCAGGCGAGTTGCGCGCCGCCATAACGGCGTCCAGCCCGAGCGACCCGTTGAGATAGGAACGGCGGATCGGCTCCAATTCGAACAGGCCCGAGATCGAGCACGCGCCTTTGACCAGATCCGGCGGCAGGTCGCTTCCGAAGGCGAGCCAATCGGTTGCCAGCAGCATGGCCGCGAGATGGCCGCCCGCCGAATGGCCGGTCGCATAGATGCGGTTCCGGTCGGCGCCGAAATCGCTCGCATGACGCCACAACCAAGCCACCGCCGCCCGGTTCTGACGCACGATCTCGTCCATGTCGGCGTGTGGCGCGAGTATGTAGTTGTTGACCGCGGTGGTGACTCCGTGCGGCGTCATGCCCTCGGCGACGTATGAAAAATCGCTCTTGTCGAGCGAATACCAATAGCCGCCATGGATGAACAGCCAGATCGGCCCGTTGCCGCCGGGCACGGGAAACAGGTCGAGCCGTTCGCTCGGCCGGTCGCCGAACGGCAGGTCGAGGCGGGAATCGAGTTTCGCCCGCGACTCGCGACTCCATTCGGCCCAGGCGGTGAAGCGGGCGGTGTAGTCGGGAAATCGCCTGCGGTTGTTGTATTGGGCGTCGAGGCCGGCCTGGTCGTAACCGCGCCAGACCGTGCCGGCTGGATCGTTCATTCGGCGGCGGCGATGCGCTCGCCGATTCGCTCCTTCTGGCCCGGGGTCGGCATGTGACTGCCGTCCTCCCTTACCGTGTCGTAGATAGCCGGCAGTGTGATCTCCAGAAGTTCGAGGTTCTCCGAATACTCGCGCAGTTCGTGCAGCGTCCCGCCGGGCACGGTCACCGCGTCGCCCTTGCGATAGGTAATCTCGCCGTGATCGGCGTAGAAGAAGCTGACCCAGCCTTCGAGGACCAGGGCGAACTGGAAATCGACGACGTGGCGGTGCAGGCCGTTGTGGCCGCCGCGCAAGTGCTTCGCTTTGATGACGTGCGCGTGAACCGCGCCGCCGGTAGCGTCCGCGGTGCCGAGATCGCGATAGACGAATTCGTCGCGCAGGCCGTCGGTTTCGAACCTGTCCTCCCCCGCCCGGCTCACCGTGAATCGAAACTTCTCGGCCCCCGCCAGGCCGCCCGCGACCGCCGATGCGCCCATGTCACCCTCCCGCACTGCCTTCGCACCCAACCATAGCCGCCTTCAGGCCGCCGGTAAAATGCGACGGTGCCGGAGACATCCGCAAACCCGACTCCGGCCCACCGGAAGAAACACGTAGAATGGCGGTTTGGGGCTGTGGGGAGGAAGCGGACGATGGCACAACAAGTCGAGCCGGCGCAGGGCCTTCGAAGCCGCTTCCGCTTTGTCGTCGTCGTGCTCACGATGGTGGGGTTGCCCGCCGAGGGATTCGAGAACGACGCGCCGCTGGCCGATCCGGTGCTGGAAGCCCGCGCTGTCGCCCTGGCTCGCGCACTGCGCTGCCTGGTCTGCCAGAACCAGTCGATCGTCGAGTCCGACGCCCCGCTTGCGCGCGATCTGCGCGCACTGGTGCGCGAGCGCATTGCCGGCGGCGACGACGACGGCGAGGTCAAGGCATATGTCGTCGCGCGTTACGGCGATTTCGTGCTGTTACGCCCGCCGTTCAAGCCGAAGACGTGGGGGTTGTGGCTCGGACCGGCGTTCGTCGTGCTGATCGCGATCCTCGTGCTGGCGCGGTTTCGGCGCGCCGCCCGGACGCCGCCGGCACCGCTCGACGCCGGCGAACGCGCGCGGCTCGACTCCCTGCTCGACAGCGGCGGCCGCGACACATGACACCGTGGCTGGTTTTCGCGGCACTGGCCGCCCTGGCGGCGGCGGCGCTCGCGCTGCCGATCCTGCGTCGCCGCGGCGCTCCGGCCCGGCGGGCCGAATTCGACCTTGCCGTATTCCGCCGCCAGCTCGCCGATCTGGAGGCTGACGCGGCGAACGGCGTGATCGACGAAACCGAAGCGCGCGCGGCCCGGATCGAGATCGAGCGCCGTATCCTCGCCGCCGCCGGGTCGGAAGAAGACGGCGCGGGCGATCGCGGCCGCACGAGCGCTGCCCTGACCGTCGCGGTCGGCGTGCCGCTGCTGAGTTTGGCGATCTACGCCCTGATCGGTTCTCCGGATGCGCCCGACCGGCCACTGGCGGCGAGCGTCGAGGAGGCGATCGAGAGTCTCGCCGCGCGTCTGCGCGAGAATCCTGACGATCTCGGCGGCTGGTTGCTACTCGCGCGCTCCTACACGGCGACCGAACGCCACCGCGCGGCGGCGGAAGCGTTCGACAACGCCGCCGCGCTGGCGCCCGACGACGCCGACATCGCGGCCGCGCATGGCGAGGCGTTGTTTCATGCCGCGGGCGGTGCGGTCACCCCGGCCGCGGCACGCCGGTTCGACGCGGCGCTGGCCATCGACCCCCTCCACCCCGGCGCCCGCTACTACCGCGGCATGGCTGCGGCCCAGGCCGGCGACCTGGCAGGCGCTTTCGACATTTGGAGGACGCTGGTCGAAAGCGCCGAGCCCGATGCGCCATGGCTGCCTGAGGTTCGGCGGCAATTGCGCGCCGTCGCGGCGGAGTCGGGAATCGAGCCGCCATCGGAGCCGGAGGAACAGCGCGCGGCGATCGACGGCATGGTGGGTCGGCTGGAGGCGCGTTTACGGGACGATCCCGAGAATATCGAGGGCTGGCGGCGGTTGGGACGCGCGAAGCGTGTGCTCGGCGATCTGCCGGCAGCGCGCGAAGCCTATGGGCGCGCTGTCGATCTCGCGCCTGACGACCTTCCGGCACTGGCTGGCCTTGCGGAGGTGGAACGCGAACTCGGCCCCGCGGACGAACCTGTCCCCGATCCGGCGCTGGCGATCTACAGGCGGATCCTCATGCTCGATGCCGAGCATCCCGATGCGCTGTGGTTCCTCGGTCTCGCGGCGTCGGACGCCGGACGGCGCGAGGAAGCGGCCGCATTGTGGGACCGGTTGCTCGTTCAGTTGCCGCCCGACAGCGAACCGTACCGCCTGATCGCCGAACGTCTCGCGGCGCTGCGCAATGGTGGATAAGCCGGTGGTTGACAGCAATGTAAGAATGTTCTTACATGATGACATGGACGCTCTGCTGCGGGCGATCGCCGAGCCCCGTCGGCGTCGCATCCTTGAGCTGGTGCGCGATCGGGAATTGTCGGCCGGTGAGATCGCGGCGCGGTTTTCGGTCTCGCGCCCGGCGGTGTCGCAACACCTGAAGGTGCTCAGCGATGCCGGTTTGCTGGACGTGCGCAAAGAGGGCGCACGGCGCCTGTACCGTGTTCGGGGCGAAGCGATCGGGGCGCTCAAGGCGTTCGTCGATGCGTGGTGGGAAAGCAGTCTCCAACGGCTGAGGGTCCAGGCTGAAACCGAGCACCGGAGAGAGCGAGATGACCGATGACGAAACCGGCCGGCTCGAGCACGAGATTCACATAGATGCGCCGCCGGAAACGGTGTTCCGTTTTCTCGTCGAGCCCGGAAAGATGAACACCTGGATGGGGATCGAGGCGGAGGTGGAGGCGCGCCCCGGCGGCCTCTTCCGCGTGAACGTTACCGGCGCGGACGTGGTCCGCGGCGAGGTGATCGAGGTCGCGCCGCCGAAACGCCTCGTCTTTAGCTGGGGCTGGGAAGGAGGCGAAATCGTACCGCCGGGCGCGAGCCGGGTCGAGATCACGCTCACGCCGGAGAAGGGCGGCACACTGCTTCGCCTCGTCCATAGCGGGTTGCCGGAGGCGGTCGTCGAACGGCACGCCGAAGGCTGGGCGCACTACGCGGAACGTTTGCGCCTCGCCGCCGGGGGCGCGGACCCCGGATCGGATCCGTGGCTTGCGCGAGACCGGGAAGGAGACCGGCAATGACCCGTTTCTGCCTGGATTCCGCGAGCGCCGAGTATCGCCACAAGCGGGAGGCGCTGCGCCGCGCCGAGATCGCTTTGAAGGACCAGCGCGAAACCGTGGCGGTACTGCGCCGCAACCTGCCCGCCGACACGCCGGTCGCCGAAGATTATGCGTTCACCGAGGCCGCCGGCGGCGGCGAGCGACCGGTGCGTCTGTCGATGCTCTTTGCGCCGGGACAGGAATCGCTGATCGTCTATCACTACATGTGGGCGCCGGAGGACGCGGATCCGTGCCCGATGTGCACCATGTGGCTCGACGGCCTCGACGCCGTGCAACCGCACGTCGCGCGCACCGCGCCGTTCGTCGCGATCGTCAAGCAGGCCGCCGGAACCGTTCGCGCGTTCGCCGACCGCCGCGGCTGGACCCGTCTCCGCCTGCTGTCGAGCGGCGGCACGAACTTCAACCGCGACTTCGGAATGGAAACGCCGGAGGGTGGGCAGCTACCCGGCCTCAGCGTGTTTCTCAAGCGCGGCGATGGCGCGATTCGTCATTTCTGCACCACTTCGGCGCTTCTGGGCGACGATCACTATCGCGGCATGGATCTGTTCAGCCCGGTCTGGCACCTGTTCGACATGTTGCCGGAGGGCAGGGGCGATTTCATGCCGCGGATGAGCTGATCGAGCGGACGAAGACACCGTCGAGCCTGCATTTCGCTTAGGCCCATGCGCACCGACCGCCCGCCCCGGGGAGCATGGCAATTTCATGCCGCGTGAGTCGAAGAAGCGATAGACTGCCGCTCCCGCGCCCGTGCCGGAGGCGTCATGACCGAAACCCTTGGCATCGTCGTGCACGGTGCGACCGGGCGCATGGGCGCGAACCAGCACCTTGTGCGCTCGCTGCTGGCCATACGCGCGCAGGGCGGCGTCGCGCTCTCGGATGGGCGGCGGGTGTTGCCCGACCTGTTGCTTGTGGGCCGTGACCCCGCAAAGCTCGCCGCGCTCGCCGCCCGGCACGGCGTCGCGGCCTGGACGACCGACTTCGACGCTGCCCTGAGCGACCCGCGCCCGGTTTTCTTCGACGCCGCCCTGACCCTTTCGCGCGCTGCCGTGCTGGAGCGGGCGGTCGGCGCCGGCAAGCACGTCTATTGCGAGAAACCCGTCGCCGCTCGCGCCGCCGACGCGGTGGCGGCGGCGCGCAAGGCCCGTGACGCCGGGGTCAAGCACGGAGTGGTGCAAGACAAACTATGGCTGCCCGGGATCCGCAAACTCGCGCGGTTGGTCGAGTCCGGGTTCTTCGGGCGTATCCTCGCGGTCCGGGGCGAGTTCGGCTACTGGGTGTTTCCCGGCGATCGGGAATCGGCGCAGCGCCCGTCCTGGAACTACCGCGCGGCGGACGGCGGCGGCATCGTGCTCGACATGCTGCCGCACTGGCATTACCTGCTTGAGAACCTGTTCGGGCGCGTCGTGGGGGTCAGTTGCCGCGCGGCGATCCACGTCCCGATCCGTTGGGACGAGGCCGGCGAGCGCTACGACGCCACCGCCGCCGACGCGGCCTATACGAGTTTCGAGATCGAAGGCGGCCTCTTCGTCCATTTCAATAGTTCGTGGTGCGTGCGCGTGCGCCGCGACGACCTGCTGACGATCCAGGTGGACGGAACCAGGGGGTCGGCGGTCGCGGGGTTGCGCGAGTGCCGCGTTCAAGCCGGCGCCGATACCCCGCGTGTGGTGTGGAACCCGGACGCGCCGGCCGCGGTGGACTACGCTGCCGGTTGGCGCCCGGCGCCCGACCTGGAGGCAAGCGACAACGCTTTCAAGGCGCAGTGGGAGGCATTCATCCGTCACGTTTGCGAAGATGCGCCGTTCCCGTGGGACCTGTTCGCCGGCGCGCGCGGGGTGCAACTGGCCGAATCGGCGCTGCAAAGCGCTGCCGAACGCCGCTGGATCGCGCCGCCCCGGGTCGAGGAATGACGACGTGCCGACTCTGACCCTGCCGGCGCCCGGCGGCGCGCTTGTGCGATATACGCTCGGAGACCCGCGGGAATATCCGTCGCGGAGCGGGCGCCCGTTCACGCGCGTCGCGTTCGCGGCGGCGCATGTGGTGGCCGATCCGCGCGCCGACAACGATCCGTGGCTCGCGCCGGCGCTCGACTGGGAGCGCACGCTCGCCTTTCGCCGGCGCCTGTGGGATCTCGGCCTCGGCGTCGCCGAAGCGATGGACACCGCGCAGCGCGGGATGGGGCTGGACTGGCCCACGAGCCGGGAGTTGATCCGGCGCGCGCTCGACGCGGCGCGCGACGCGCCCGGCGCGCGGGTGGCGTGCGGCGCCGGTACCGACCATCTCGAATCGGCGGAGGCCCGCAGCATCGACGACGTGATCGGCGCCTACGAGGAACAGACAGGTTTCGTCGAAGGGTTGGGCGGGCAGGCGATCGTGATGGCGTCGCGTGCGCTCGCGGCGTGCGCCGAGGGCCCCGACGACTACGTGCGCGTTTACGACCGCATCCTGGGCCAGGCGGCGCGTCCGGTGATCCTCCATTGGCTCGGCGCGATGTTCGACCCCGCCCTTGCCGGGTATTGGGGGCGGGACGGCGATGCCGCGGCGATGGACGTATGCCTCGACGTCATCGCCGCCCACGCCGGCAAGGTCGAAGGGATCAAGGTCTCGTTGCTCGACAAGGACAGGGAGATCGCGATGCGCCGGCGCCTGCCGGCGTCGGTGCGCATGTTCACCGGCGACGATTTCAACTACGCCGAACTGATCGGTGGCGACTCGTTCGGCCATTCCGACGCGTTGCTCGGTATTTTCGATCCGATCGCGCGGGCGGCCTCGGCTGCGCTCGATGCGCTGGCGGCCGGCGACCGTGCGGGCTTCGGCGACATCCTCGCGCCGACCGTGCCGTTGTCGCGCCATCTCTTTTCGGCGCCCACCCGTTTCTACAAGACGGGCGTAGTGTTCATGGCGTGGCTCAACGGGTTGCAGGACCACTTCACGATGGTCGGCGGCCAGCAGGGCGCGCGTTCGATCGGGCATCTGGCCGAACTGTTCCGACTCGCCGACGCCGCCGGTCTGATCGAGGACCCCGACCGCGCAGCGGTGCGGATGCGCCATTTGCTCTCGGTTCACGGCGTGGCTGCGTGACCGCCGCTCCGCGTTTGACGCTGGTGGAAGTGGGGCTTCACGAGCGCGACGTGGCGCTGCGCCTGCCGTTCCGCTTCGGCGCCGCCACCATGACCCGGGCCGCGCAGGCGTTCGTGCGCGTGCGCATCCGCCTGGAAGACGGCCGCGAAGGCTGGGGCGCGACCGCCGAACTGATGGCGCCGAAATGGTTCGACAAGGACCCCGAACTGTCGAACGACGACAATGTGTGGCAGTTGCGCGACGCGCTCACGACGGCGATTCATCTCTACGTCGCTGCCGGGCCGGCCACCGCCTTCGGCCTGTGGCGCGCGACCTGCCGCGATCAGATCGCCGCCGGCGGGGCGGCGGGGCTGCCCGCGCTCGCCGCGGGCTTCGGCCCGGCGCTGCTGGACAAAGCCGTGCTGGACGCGCTGTGCCGTATCGAAGGTGTCCCGGTGTTCGAGGCCATGGCGAGCAACCTCGCCGGCATCGAGGCGAGCGACCTCACGCCCGACCTTGCCGGTTTCGACATCGACGAATTCGTGCGCGCATTGCGTCCGGCTGCGGCGATCGCCGCACGGCACACGGTGGGCCTGGTCGATCCGATCGCCTGCCGCAGCAGCCTCGAAGACGGCTTGCCGGAAACTTTGGAGCAGGTCGTGGCTGCCTATGGCCAACTCTATTTCAAGGTCAAGGTCGGCGGTGACCCGGATGCCGACCTTGACCGGCTGGCCCGGATCGCCGCCGCGCTGGACCGCATCGACGGCCCCTACCGGGTTACGCTCGACGGCAACGAGCAATATGGCGACGGCGCGGCGCTCGAAGCGCTGATGCGCAGGATCGCCGAAGCGCCGGCGCTGGCCCGCTTCGACGACTCCATTCTTTTCGTGGAACAACCGTTCCCCCGCGGCACGGCGCTGCACCCCGGCGCCGCGCGGCTCGCGGTCGGCAAGCCGTTGCTGATCGACGAGTCCGACAGTGCGATCGACTCCTTTCCGCGCGCCCGCGCGCTCGGCTATGACGGAGTGTCGTCCAAGTCGTGCAAGGGTTTGTACAAGTCGATCCTCAACGCTGCGCGCTGCTGCAACTGGAACCGGCTCGATCCGGCGCGGCGCTGTTTCGTGTCGGCGGAAGATCTGATGGCCCAGGGCGGTCTGGCGCTGCAACAGGACCTGGCGCTGGCGAGCCTGATCGGCTGCGCGCACGCCGAGCGCAACGGTCATCACTATGTCCACGGCATGGCGGGCGCGCCGGCGGCGGAACGCCGCGCCTTCCGCGCCGCGCACCCGGACCTCTATCGCGGCGCTGCGGCGCGGTTGGCCGTCGAAGACGGCAGGATCGCGCTCGGCTCGCTGTCCTGCGCCGGCTTTGCGAGCGCCGCCCTGCCCGACTTCTCCGCCATGCGTCCGATGCCGGAAAGGGAGTGACGATGGCCGACCTGTCGCGACTGTCGTGGAACCTGGCCACCACGCGGCAAAAGTGGGGTCTGCTCGATGCGGTCGCCGGGCTTCGGGCCGCCGGAGTCGGCGCGCTGGCGCCGTGGCGCGAGATGATCGACGACGCCGGCATGGCGGAAACCCGGCGCGCTGTTGCCGACGCCGGGCTCGGACTGTCGTCTCTGTGCCGGGCGGGCCTGTTCCCGGCGCCGGATTCCGCCGGGCGCGCAGCGGCGCTCGACGAGAACCGCCGCGCGATCGACCAGGCCGCCGAAGTCGGTGCGCCGGTTCTGGTTCTCATCGCCGGCGGCCTGGCCGAGGGATCGCGCGACATCGCCGCCGCGCACCGCATGGTGGAAGACGGCATTGCGGCGATCCTGCCGCACGCCCGCGCCGCCGGGGTGAAGCTCGCGATCGAGCCGCTGCATCCGATGTATGCGGCCGACCGCGCCTGCATCAACTCGCTCGGCCACGCGCTCGACATTTGCGACCGGCTGGCCGACGACATGCTCGGCGTCGCGGTGGACGTCTATCATGTCTGGTGGGACCCGGCGCTCGAGGCGCAGATCCTGCGCGCCGGCGCCGCTCGCCTGTTCGGCTTCCACGTCTGCGACTGGCTGGTTCCCACGCGCGACCTGTTGCTCGACCGCGGCATGATGGGCGACGGCGCGATCGATCTGGCCCGCATTCGCGGCTGGATGGACCGCGCCGGTTATGCCGGCCCCATCGAGGTCGAGATCTTCTCCGCGCGGAACTGGTGGCGGCGCGACCCCGCCGAAGTGGTCGAGGTCGCCAAACGGCGCTTCGCCGACCTGGTGTAGGGTCAGGCGAAAGCGGGCCGCCTGGCATTGCGCCGCCGGACGCGCGCCGCGAGCGGCGGGCAACGGCCTTCGTCGCGGTAATCCACCTGGCAGTCGAGGCACTGGAGGCATTCGTTCATGTCGATGGCGCCGTTGCGCGCGATGGCGCCGATCGGGCATGAATGCGCGCAGACCTGACACGGATTGCCGCATTCCGGTCGCCGCCGCAGCCACTCGAGCACGTGAATGCGCCCGAGGATCGCCAGAACGCCGCCCAGCGGACACAGATAGCGGCAGAAGAAGCGCTCGACGAACAGGCCGGCGAGGAGTAACGCGGCGGCCCAGGCGACGTATGGCCAGGCGCGTGCGAAGCCCATCGTGATCGCGGTCTTGAACGGTTCGATCTCCGCCGCCACCGCCGCGGCGTCGGGCGAGATCGCCGCAGTGGCGAGAATGCCCGCGCCGAGAACGTATTTCACCGCCCACAACCGTTGTTGCAGCCGCTCCGGCACGGCCTTTTGGGGCAGCCGCGCCAGGCGTGCGAGCCGGTTCGACAGTTCCTGCAACGCGCCGAACGGGCACAGCCAGCCGCAGAACACGCCGCGTCCCCACAACAACAGGGTCAGCACCGTGTAGCCGGCCAGGATGACCAGCAACGGGTCGAACAGCAGAAACTCCCAGTCGGCCGCGCCGAACGCCGCCCGGAACCAGCCGACCGCGGTGAGGATGGTGACCTGGCCTCCGGCGATCCAGCCGAGCCAGACCAGGGTGGTGGCCAGCAACCCGACCCGGACGACGCGGTGCCAACGGCGCGACCGCGCCAGTTCGTCCTGAAACGCCATCGCGCCGGTGACGGCGGCGAGCAACAGGATGAGGCCGAGTATCTCCCACTGCCGCTCGATCCACAGGCGCTGCCAGTCGGTGAGCGTGCTCTCGCGCCACCGGCCTACGCCGACCGGCACCGGCTCGCGAAATCCGGCGTCTTCCAGCGCCACCCGGTCGCCGCGCACCACCTCGCCCGGCACGCGGTAGGGCAGGGAGAACGTCCGTCCGTCGATGTCGATCTCCAGCGCCCACGGCGCCAGGGGATCGAACCCGCGGTCGCCGGCGATCCCGAACCGCGCGAGTTGATCGAACCGGGGCGCGCCGTCGATCGGCAGCCGCCGCGCCGGAGAGAAGTCCCGCGTCAACAGCTCGACGGCGCGTTCGCCTTGCGCGATGCGCGCGCCGTCGATCCGGTCCACCAGCCACGGGTTGGCCGGCAGCCACCGGTGCGGCCCGACCGAACCGATCATGACCTGATGCATATCGTGCGCGGCGACTTCGACGATCTTGCGAAACCGCCGTTCGCCGAACAGGTTGCGCCCGATCATCGGCGGCGTCGCCAGTGCTGCGTAGAACGTGGTGCCGGTCTCGCCCGCGCCGCCGGGAACCGTGAGCCGGCCCACCGCCCCGCCGGCCAGCAATTCGTCCCAGCCCCGCGGCGCGAAGGCGACCCGGTCGAGCGACAGGCCGCCGGGCGCATCCTGCACCACCCCGGTCTGGTAGCCGACGAGGGCGGCGGCGTTGAGCACCGCGCGCCGCATCGCGGTGACGCTCACGGTCGCCCCGGAGACGCCATCGACATGGCGGGGTTCGAACGCTTCGCCGCTCGTGAGGTCGTAACCGTGAGTTTCGGCAATATATCGGCCGGCCGCCTGCGGCGTGATCATGCCGGCGTCGATCAGCGGTTCGCGTTCTTCGAGCAACATATGGCCGCGGATCGCGCCGGACCGTTCGAGGCCGACGACGATGTCGAACGACTGCCCGGAATAGCCGCGCGGATGCACGGTTTCGTGAGTCGAGAACAGATAGCCGACGGTTTCGCGCCCCGCCAGCACCGGCGCGACGGGCGGTTCGCCTTCGACGGGCGCGAGCCCCTCCGCTTCCGGGAAAATGCCGTGCACCACGGCGTCGGAGAGGCGCGTTTCGAGCGGGTCTTCCATACGCGCGTCGGCGCCTGCGGCCAACGAGATCGCCGCTGCCGCCCAGAGGATGAACCGCCCCGACCCTTTCATACCCGGTTCCTCATAACCCGATCGGCGCCGACACGGCTCCGGGCGGTAGTATATGCGGAAGAGCCGCGGGTACGGTTTCCACGGCGTTGACACCACCGCGCCTGCATGTGACACGATCGAGCGTCGGGTGCCCGTGGCGGGCTCGATATGGTTCGCCCAGCCTGACATCATGAACCCTCCGCGCAGGCGCCTTCCTGCCTGTGGGCGTCCCAAGCTTTCTCCGCCGCAGCAACGAACGGCCGGCGTTCCCCGCGTGTTGCACATGGTCGGAAGCGTTCGCCCGGCTTCGATCCGCACATGGCCACGGATGGCGCTCGTCGGCTCGCGGCCGACGACGATGTCGAACGACCGGCCGGAACAGCCGCGTGGATCTTCGTGCGCGCTTCGCCGCCCGCCGCGCAGAGGGTGAACCGCCCCGCCGCGCCCGTATGCGCGTTATCATGGTCGGAATCGCACCGGCACGATTCCGGACTGCGGCCGATCGCTCGCCGGTTGCCCGCCCACCGGGAAAGGAGAGCGACCCGATGAAACCGCGATCCTCTCGCGGCGGCGGGAACCGGCGCCGGACGAACCCCGTCGCGCGCGCGCTTCGCTCTCCGCGCGGGGCGTTCGCGCAACGCGTTCGACGGAACCGGCGTCGCTACAACCGCAAGAGCAAGCACCGGGTGCAACCGGAGTGACCGCGGCGCTCAACGCGGCGCGATACCCTGTCCGGCCTTCGCGCGCCCGCGCCGGGCGGCGAAGAAGTTTCGCAGAAGAGACGCCGCTTCGCTCTCCGCGATGCCGCCATAGACCTCCGGGCGGTGGTGGCAGCCAGATTGCGCGTAGAGGCGGGGGCCGTGGTCGATGCCGCCGCCCTTCGGGTCCGCGCAGCCGTAATAGAGGCGGCGGATGCGCGCGAAAGATGCCGCCTGGGCGCACATCGGGCAGGGCTCCAGCGTCACGTACAGGCTGCAACCTGTCAGGCGGGGCGAGCCGCGCGCCGCGGCGGCCGCGCGCAGCGCCAGCATCTCGGCATGTGCGGTAGGATCGTCGAGCGCTTCGGTGCGGTTGCCCGCCGCCGCCAGAATTGCGCCGTCGCGGGTTGTCACCACGGCGCCGACCGGCACTTCGCCCCGCGCCGCGGCGGCGCGGGCCTGCGCCAGCGCCTCGACCATCGGGTTCCCGCCGCTGTCCATGCCGGCGGTATAGCGTATCCTGTGCGTCATGGCAGATCGCGACCGACCGCCGCTGATCGGCGTCACGCTCGACAGCGAACCCGCCGGCGGATACTCGAAATTCCCCTGGTATGCGCTGCGGCGGAACTATGCCGGCGCGCTGCACCGGGCCGGCGCGCTGGCGGTCGCGCTGCCGCACGAACCCGAAGGCGCGGAAGCGTTGCTGTCGCGCCTCGACGGGCTGGTCGTCACGGGCGGCGCGTTCGACGTGGACCCGGCGCTGTTCGGCGCCGCGAGCCGCCACGACACGGTCAGCACCAAGGACCGGCGCACGGCGTTCGAACTCGCCGTCTCCCGTGCGGCCGTGGCGGCGGACAAACCGCTGCTCGGCATTTGCGGCGGCGCGCAACTGCTCAACGTGGCGCTGGGCGGAACGCTGATCCAGCACATCCCCGACGCCGTGGCCGGCTGTCTGGCGCATGAGCAGCCGAACCCGCGCGACGAGCCGGGCCACACGGTCGTCGTCGCGCCCGGAACCCGGCTTCACGCGATTACCGGCGGCGGAACCCTGGCGGTCAACAGCGCGCACCATCAGGCGGTAGCCGAACCTGCGCCCGAAGTCCGGGTCAACGCGACCGCGCCCGACGGAGTCGTGGAGGGTATCGAGCACACCGGCGCGCGATTCTGCATCGGCGTGCAGTGGCATCCCGAGTTCCTGATCTCCGACGGCGACCGGGCGCTGTTCGCGGGCTTCGTGGCGGCGTGCCGGAACTGAACGGGAAGGGTGAGCGCATCGCCCGGCGCATCGCCCGCGCCGGCCTGTGTTCGCGGCGCGAGGCGGAACGCTGGATCGCCGCCGGGCGGGTGGCGCTCAACGGCGCGATGCTCGACAGCCCGGCGGTAACGGTCGGCGCGGAGGATCGCGTGACGGTCGATGGCGCGGCGCTTCCGCCGCCGCCGCGCGCCGGGTTGTGGCGCTATCACAAACCGCGCGGCCTCGTCACGAGCCACGCCGACGAGCGCGGCCGGCCGACCGTGTTCGAGCGTCTGCCGTCCGGCCTGCCGAGGCTGATTTCGGTGGGGCGCCTGGATCTCAACTCCGAAGGGTTGTTGCTGCTGACGAATGACGGCGCGCTCGCCCGGCATCTCGAATTGCCGGCGACCGGCTTCACGCGCCGTTACCGCGTGCGCGCCGACGGCGTGCTCGACGAGGCGGCGCGGGTCCGGCTCGCCAAGGGAGTCCGTTTCGAGGGCGCCGCCTGGGGACCCGTCGGCGTGACGGTGGAGGAGGGGAGCGGGCGCAATCGCTGGCACACGGTCTCGTTGCGCGAGGGGCGCAACCGCGAGGTCCGCAAATTGTTCGCCGCTTTCGGGCTGGAAGTCGGCCGTCTGGTGCGAATCGCCTACGGGCCGTTCCAGCTCGGCAAGCTGGAGAAGGGTGCGGTTTCGCCGGTCGCGCCCCGGGTGCTGGCGGAGCAGCTCGGGGCGCGCTGGCGTTCGTGAGGATCGTCGCCGGTCGTTTCCGGGGCCGCCGGATCGCGGTTCCGTCCGGTGCGGCGGCGCGTCCGACGAGTGCCCGCGCACGGGAGGCGCTGTTCGACATACTCATCCACAACCCGGCCTTCGCCGACGCCCCCATCGCCGGCGCGACGGTGGTGGACGCGTTCGCGGGCAGCGGCGCGCTCGGCCTCGAGGCGCTGTCGCGAGGCGCCCGCTTCGTCCACTTCATCGACATCGACCCCGCCGCGCTGGCGGTCGTGCGTGAGAATCTCTCCACGCTCGACGCCGCCGCGCGCACCGCGTTGCATCGCCGCGACGCGGCGGACCCGGGACCGGCGCCGGAGGCGGCGGCGTTCGCCTTCCTCGATCCGCCCTACGGTGCGGGCCTTGCCGGCCGGGCGCTCGGCGCGCTGGCGGCGGCCGGCTGGCTGGCGCCGGACGCTGTCGCGACCGTGGAACACGGGGCGGGCGAGGCATTGGCGCCGCCCGACGGCTTCCGCACGGTCCTCCGCCGCCGCTACGGTCGTGGCGTGATCGACCTCTTGCGCCGCGCGGGTCGATGACGTGCCGCCACGTCCGGCAATTCTCGTTGCCGTTCCGGCGAATCCGAATTACCGCGCCATCGTTCGCGGTGTCGATAGCAAGGGGAGTTGGCCGGATGCCGTTTCGGTGCGCGGGCGTCCCGCCCGCATCCGCTCCGACGGCCGCCTTTGGCGGATGCCGTATTCGCGCGCGACACCCTTGCGGGCGGGTAGTGTCTCGGTTTGAAATCGACACACGCGGCGGGACGACCGGGTTCCAGCGTGCCACCATCCCACCGTCATCGCCGGCACGAACCGCGACAATCCCTGTAGGGGCAACCCTTGTGGTTGCCCGCCCTTGTTTCCCGCCTGTTCGAGGGTTCGGGCACCCACAACGGGCGCCCCTACAGGCGACTGTCGCGTTTGCCCCAACGGGTCATGCAGGGTTCGGGCACCCACAAGGGGCGCCCCTACAGGCTCCCGGCGAGATCGTACTCGACAACGGCACCGGGTTCGGGCACCCACAAGGGGTGCCCCTACAGGCGACTGTCGCGTTTGCCCCGACGGGTCATGCAGGGTTCGGGCACCCACAAGGGGCGCCCCTACGGGCGGGTCGATGTCGCCTGGCACGCCCGCCCCTTCGCGGCGGCCTGGAGGCGTCGCCGTCCCGCTGTCATTGCCAACACGAACCTGAACGAACCGCGATAATTTTCAAACCGAGACACTACCCGACGCAGGGTTGCCGCGCGCCGTCGCGGCGCGTAGCGTCGCGTGCCGCCGAACCCGCAGGGAGAGTTCCATGTCCGTCGTCCACGTCGTCGCCGTGATCACCGCCAGGCCGGGGATGCGCGACCGTATCCTCGACGCGTTCCAGGCCAACGTTCCCAGCGTGCGCGCCGAAGACGGGTGCATCGAATACACCGCCACCGTCGATGCGGACGGCGTCGGACCGTTGCAGACGCGCTTCGGCGACGAAACCTTCGTGGCGGTCGAGAAATGGGCGAGTCTCGATGCGCTGAAGGCGCACGCTGTCGCCCCGCACATGAAAGCCTATGCGGCGAAGACGAAGGACATGATCGCCGAACGCTCCATCCATGTGCTGACCCCGGCCTGAACCGGCGTCACCAGCCCAGCCGGCGCTGCCGGTCGATCACCGCGCGGGCGCGGCGTTCGAAACGGCGCGCTTCGTCGAAACGGCGGATCCCCGCGGCGGCGAGGCGTTCGAGGGCGGCGATCCACAGTGCGGCCGCGGCGCGCGCGTCGCCCAGCGCGGTGTGCCGCCCGCGCACCGTCACGCCCCAGCGCGCGGCGGTGCCTTCCAGCGTGAGGTCTCTCTCGCGCGGTTCGAGCGCGGCGGCGAGGCGCACCAGGTCCAGCGTCGGCGGCGCCGTCCACGCGCGGCCGCACAGCCGGGTTTCCGCTCGCAGCATGGCGATGTCGAAACCGACATTGTGGCCGATCGCCACCCGGTCGCCGACATAGGCGGCAATCTCGCGCCATAGATCGGCGAAGTGCGGCGCGCCCGCCACCGTGGCGTCGGCGATGCCGTGGATCGCGGTGGCGGCGGGCGGAATCGGGCGGCCCGGGTCGATCAGGCGGTCGAACGGCGGGGTCGTTTCGTGGACGCGGCCGACCATGCGCAGCGCGCCGATGGAAACGATGCGGGCGATTCGCACGTCCAGCCCGGTCGTCTCGAGGTCGAGCGCCACCACCGGCAGGTCGGCGAGCGCGGTGGGGTCGTGGGGCGTCGGCGCCGGAGCGCGCGAGAACGGCCACAACGCCATCAGAACAGGTCGGCGGAGAACGCGCCGTGCACCCGGTCGCGGAACGCTTCGACCGCGCGCAGCGCGGCGACGAGTTCCTGGCGCCGGCGCGCCGTCAGGCCGTCGGGGTCGAAACGGTAGCCGATCGACCGGCCGGCGCGAAAGTCGGCGATCTGCCGACGCAGGACCAGGCCGGCGAACAGCGCGAACGCCGCCTGCAACCCATCGTGCGAATCGCGGTCGAGCAACCCGGCGGCCGCCAGCGCGTCGAGGCGCTCGCCGGTGCCGGCGGCGGTGACTTCGTGCATCAGGCACCACAGGCGGACGGCTTCGACCAGCGGCAGCATCGCGTCGTATTTCAGGTCGAACATCCTCTCGCCGCGCCGCCGAATGCGGCCGAACCAGCCGAGCGCGGTCGGGCGCCCGGCCTGCATCGCGTGCATGGCCGCGAGCCAGGCTTTCGCGCCGGCCATCCGCGCCGCGGCGTGCGCGCGCAAGCGTTCGGCGAGCGCCGGGTCGCCGTGGACGGCGCGGAAGTCGATGAAGACGCAGCCGAGTTGCACCATGGCGTCGGTCCCGCGCGCGAGCCACAGGTCGATCTGGTCCTGCCACTGGCGCAGGGTCTTGCGCCACAGCGGGTTGGTGGCCATGACCCCGCCGCGGCACAACGGCAGGCCGATTCGGTCGAGGTCTCCGGTCAGACGCAGCGCGAAGGCGACGAACCAGCGGTCGATCGCCGCGTGGTCGGCGTCGTCGTAGTCGGCGACGATCAGGCCGTTGTCCTGGTCGGCGCCGACGGCGCTTTCGCCGCGGCCGCCCGACCCCATGACGATCAGCGCGAAGCGCGCCGGCGCCGGGCCGAGGTCCCGCAAGGCGAGTTCGGCGACGCGGCGATGCAGGTCGGCGTTGATGGCGCTGATGAGCCGCAGCACGTCGGGCGCCGGCACGTTGTCGGCAAACAACTGTTCGGCGACCGCGACCTGCTCGGCCTTGACCCGCGTCATGCCGGCGATCGTGTCTTCGTGGGCCAGCCGGTCGATCTGCTCGACCGTTTGCGCCGCCCCGACGGCAAGCGCGGTGTGCAGGGCGATCATCCCGGTCGGGCGGCCGGCGTCGTCGAGCACCGGCATGTGGCGCAGCCCGCGCCGCCGCATCGTCGCGATCGCGCGGTACAGATGGTCGGCCTCGCCGACCGCCGTCACCGGCGCGGTCATCGCATCGCCCGCGGGGCGCGCGGCGTCGAGCCGGAAGGCGACGCGCCGCACCACGTCCTGTTCGGTGACGATGCCGACCGCCCGGCCGTTGTCGGTGACGATCGCGCAGGTCGCGCCCGCCATGGCCCTCACGACGTCGCCGCACGGCGTTGCGACGGTGACGGTCGGCGGCGCCGCGCCCATGGCGTCGCGCACGCGGCGGGTGAAGATCGCCGTCTGCGAGGACATGGTTCGCGCGGGCGCGGGGGGCGTCCCGCCTGCGGCGAGGCGGTCGGCGGCGGTCAGGCCCGCTCGATCAGCGCGGCGATGCCCTGGCCGACTCCGATGCACATGGCGCACAGCGCGTAGCGTCCGCCGCGCCGTGCGAGTTCGACCGTTGCGGTGGTCGCCAGCCGCGCGCCGCTCATGCCGAGGGGGTGGCCGAGCGCGATCGCGCCGCCGTTCGGGTTGACGTGTTCGGCGTCGTCGGCGAGGCCGAGTTCGCGCAACACCGCCAGCGCCTGCGCGGCAAAGGCTTCGTTGAGTTCGATCACGTCGATATCGCGCAGGGCGACGCCGGTGCGTTGCAGCAGCTTGCGCGTCGCCGGCGCCGGGCCGACCCCCATGAGCCGCGGCGCGACCCCGGCGGTGGCCATCGCGACGACCCGCGCCGCCGGTTCGAGGCCGTGGCGCCGTGCGGCGTCTTCCGAAGCCACGATCAGCGCGCAGGCGCCGTCGTTCACGCCCGATGCGTTGCCGGCGGTCACGCTGCCGCCGTCGCGAAACGGCGTCGGCAGGCGGGCGAGGCCCTCGGGCGTCGTGTCGGGCCGGGGGTGCTCGTCGGTCTCGACGACCGTCGGAGCGCCCTTGCGCCGGGGAACCGTGACGGGAACGATCTCGTCGGCGAACCGGTCCTCGCGCATGGCGGCTTCGGCGCGTCGCTGGCTCCGCAGCGCGAAGGCGTCCTGGTCGGCGCGTGAGATCTGGAACGCTTCCGCGACGTTCTCCGCCGTTTCGGGCATCGAATCGATGCCGTGGCGCGCCTTCATCTTCGGGTTGACGAACCGCCAGCCGATGGTGGTGTCGAAGGTTTCGACCTTGCGCGAGAAGGCGCCCTCGGCCTTGCCGGTGACGAACGGCGCGCGCGACATGCTCTCCACCCCGCCGGCGATCATGAGGTCGGCCTCGCCGGTCCTGACCGCCCGCGCCGCCGAGCCGAGCGCGTCGAGACCGGACCCGCACAGCCGGTTGACGGTGCTGCCGGACACCGTCTCCGGCAGCCCGGCCAGCAACAGCGCCATGCGCGCGACGTTGCGGTTGTCTTCGCCGGCCTGGTTGGCGCAACCGAGGACCACGTCGTCCACCGCGTCCCAGTCGGTATCGGGGTGGCGCGCCATCAGCGCCTCGACGGGTTTCGCGGCGAGGTCGTCGGTGCGCACCGCCGCCAGCGCGCCGCCATAGCGTCCGATGGGCGTGCGCACCGCGTCGCAGATCCAGGCTTCGGTCATGGCGTCGTCCCTCCGGTTTCGCCGCGCGCCGCGGTCAGACGAGTTCGAGCCAGTCGAACAGCAGTATCAGGCCGCGCATCGCCGCATAGGCGGCGGAGCCGAAAACCGCCGCGGCGAGAATGGCGCGCACGTGCCCCATGCGGGCAGCATAACAAAGACGGGTCGGCGTCCCTACGCCGCCAGCGCGGCGACGTGCGCCGCGGCGGAGGCCGCGAGCGCGGGAAGGTCGTAACCGCCTTCGAGGACCGAGACGACGCGCCCGGCGCAGCTATCGTCGGCGACCTCGCAGGCGCGTTCGGCGATCCAGCCATAGTCGTCCTCGACCAGTTCGAGATTGGCGAGCGGGTCGCGGCGGTGGCCGTCGAAACCCGCCGACATCAGGATCAACGCCGGATGAAAGGCGGCGAGCCGCGCGAAGAAGCGCTCCCACACGGCGCGGAACGCGACTCCGCCGGCGCCGGGCGGCAGCGGCATGTTGACGATATTGCCGATTCCGGTCTCCGACGCGGCGCCGGTGCCGGGATAGAGCGGCGACTGGTGGCTGGACGCGAACAGAACCTGCGGCCGGCGCGCGAACGCCGCCTGTGTGCCGTTGCCGTGATGCACGTCGAAATCGAGGATCGCGACGCGCTCGAGGTCATGGGCGGCGAGTGCGTGGGCCGCGCCGACCGCGATATTGTTGAACAGGCAGAAGCCCATCGCCCGATCGGGTTCGGCGTGATGCCCCGGCGGGCGCACGGCGCAGAAGGCGCGCCGGGTTTCGCCGCCGAGCACCGCATCGACCGCCGCACACACCGCGCCGGCGGCGCGCAGGGCGGCCGCGCGCGAACCCGGAGAAACCACTGTGTCGCCGTCGATCCGGGCATGTCCTTCGCGCGGGATCGCCGCGAGCACCCCGTCGATCATCGCAGACGTATGGACCCGTTCGAGTTGGGCGCGCGCCGCCTCGGGCGCCGGGCGGCGGGGAAGGCTCCCGAAGCGCGGCGCGGCGAGCGCGTCGGCGATCGCCCGCAGGCGCTCCGCGCTCTCCGGGTGGCCGGCGCCCGTGTCGTGGCCGAGAAAGGCCGGATCGGTGAAAATCGTCAGCGGTTCTTGCATTCGCGGGGTCCTCCCCTGAGACTCCGTCGCCGCACCGCCGCATGGAGAGACGCCGATATGGATGCCGTTACCCTGCAGACGGTCCTCGATCTTCCGGGCCTCAACGTCATCCTGCTGCTGCTGTTCGCCGCCATCGTGCTCTGGCGCGGCGTCACCATCGTTCCGCAGTCGGAAGTGTATGTGGTCGAGCGTTTCGGAAAATACCAGAGAACGCTGCCGGCCGGGCTGAACCTGATCGTGCCGTTTCTCGACCGGGTTTCGCACCGCATATCGGTGCTCGAACGCCAGTTGCCCGAATTCGCGATCAGCGTCATCACGCGCGACAATGTCGAGGTCAATCTCGAGGCGACGGTCTTCTACCGGATCGTCGATGCGGCGCGGTCGATCTACCGCATCCGCGACGCCGACAGCGCGCTTCATACCGAAGCGACGTCGATCGTGCGTTCGGCGGCAGGCCGGCTCGAGCTCGACGAGTTGCAGTCGTCGCGCGAAGAGATGAACGAGGAGATCGGCCGCAACCTCCAGTCGAAAGCCGACGAATGGGGGCTGGACATCACCTCGACCGCGATCACCGACGTCGTGGTGGACGAGTTGACCAAGACGGCGCAGCGCCAGCAGTTGAACGCCGAGCGCGAGCGCCGCGCCGCCATCGCCCGCGCCGGCGGCGAGAAACGCGCGGTGGAACTGGCGGCCGAGGCGAAACTCTACGAGGCGCAGAAAGAGGCCGAAGCGCTGCGGGCGACCGCCGATGCGGAAGCCTATGCGGTTCGGGTCAAGGCCGAGGCGGACGCCGAACAGACCCGGCTGGTCGCCCGCGCGATCGCCGAAGACGGCCAGCCGGCGGTCGATTTCGAGGTTCTGAAGCGCCAGGTCGAGGCGCTCGGCCAACTCGCGGCGTCGCCCAACGCGAAGACCGTCGTCGTACCCACCGAGGTGACCGGGGTCATCGGGTCGCTGCAAACCATCGCCGAGAACATGGGACGGTCGCGAGATGGAGTTCGCTGACACCCTCGAGCACTGGCTCTTCATGCCGCATCTGTGGGTGATGCTGGCCATCGTCCTGGTGGGCGCCGACATGGTGTTCGGCTTCCAGTATTTCGTGCTGTCGGTCGGTGTCGCCGCACTGGCGGTGGCCGGCCTGCTGTTCGCCCGGCAGGGTTCGTGGTTCGGCGATGCGGCGCCCATCGAAACCTGGCGCGGCGTCGGATTTTGGTTTGCCGTGCTGTCCGTCGTCTCGGTCTTCGCCATCCGGTTCCTTTTCCAGCGCCGGCGCGGACCGCCGGACATCAACGAATATTGAGCGCCCGCACCCCGCGCGCGTATCGTCGGCGGCAGGGCGGGCCGTCCGGGAACCCGCAATGTCCGGCATTCTGATCCGCGCGCGCGGCCTCGCATCCGCATTCGAGCGCCTTCCCGATACGGTGCGCGGCGCGCTGTGGATGCTGTTCGCCTGCGCCTGTTTTTCCGGCATGAACGGCGTCGTCCGCCATCTCGCGCAGGATCTGCCGATCTTCGTCGTGGTGTTCTTCCGGTCGTTGTTCGGGTTGCTGGCGATGCTGCCGTTCCTGTTGCGGCCGGGTCTTGCATCGCTCCGCATGACTCGCCCGCGCCTGCATGTCCTGCGCGCGGTCATCGGCCTGGTTGCGATGGGGTGCTGGTTCTACGCCCTCGCCCATATGCCGCTGGCCGAAGCGACGGCGCTCAGCTTCACCATGCCGCTGTTCGCGTCGATCGCCGCGGTGCTGGTGCTGGGCGAGGTCATGCGGGTGCGGCGCTGGACCGCCATCGCCGTCGGCTTCGCCGGCGCGATGATCATCCTCCGGCCGGGTTTCGCCGCCGTTACCGACGCGACCTTGCTGGTCCTGTTCTCGGCGCTGCTGATGGCGGTGAGCCAGACCGTGGTCAAGATCCTGTCGCGCGACGAGCACGCCAACGCGATCGTTTTCTGGTTGGCGTTCCTGATGACTCCGGCGTCGCTGGTTCCGGCGTTGTTCGTCTGGGAGACGCCCGGCGCGGCGCATTTCGCGTGGCTTGCGGCGCTGGGGGTGGTGGCGACCGTCGGCCATCAGTGCATGGTCCGCGCGCTGGCCTCGACCGATGCGACGGCGATCTATCCGTTCGATTTCACGCGCCTGATCTTTGCCGCCCTGATCGGCCTGGCCGCCTTCGGCGAGGTTCCCGACCCGTGGACCCTTGTGGGCGCTGCGGTGATCATGGCGAGCTCCATCTACGTCGTCCGCCGCGAGGCGCAGTTGCGGCGGCGACGCCTGGCGGCGCAGGCGTCCGGTCTCGACGGAGGTTCCGCCGGTCGCTGAAACGCCGCGTTCGACCATGAATGCGCCGCTGTCATCGCCGGCACGGCCCGCAACGACCCCCGGGTGTGCGGGCGTCCCGCCCGCATCCCGACCGCCGTCATCGCCCGCACGGTCCGCAACAATTCCCGCCTGTTCGGAGGTTCGGGCGCCCACAAGGGGCGGCCCTACAGGCGGGTCCGTGCGGCCCGCCGCCGCGGCCTGTTCGGATGTTCGGGCGCCCACAAGGGGCGCCCCTACAGGCGGCTCTCCCTTGTCGCCCCGCCTGTTCGGGGGTTGGGGCGACCCCACAGGCGGGTCCGTCCGGGCCGCCGCCGCGGCGCGTCATTCGCGGCGCCTCGGCGTGCTATAATGCGCGCCGATTCTCGTCGGAAAGGGGCTTCGGACGCCGATGAACCAGGAGACCATGGTCGAGCAGCTCGAAAGGCTGCGCGTGGAGCATTCCGTCCTCGACGGGCGGATCCATGAAATGACCAGCAAGGGCGTTTACGACGACATCCAGATGCTGCGGCTGAAGAAGCGGAAACTGGCGATCAAGGACCAGATGGGTCGCCTCGAGAGCAATCTGGCGACCGACCTCATTGCCTGAGCGGTTGCGTTCCCGCCGGCGCCCATGAGCGGCGCGGCGCGAATCGGCATCGTCATGGGCTCCCGGTCGGACTGGGAGACGATGAAGCACGCCGCCGATACCCTGGCCGAACTCGGCGTGGCGGCGGAGACCCGCATCGTGTCGGCCCACCGCACGCCCGACCGCCTGTTTCGCTACGCCGAAGAGGCGCGCGGGCGCGGTGTGAAGGTGATCGTGGCCGGCGCCGGCGGCGCGGCCCATCTGCCCGGCATGTTGGCGGCGAAGACGACTCTGCCCGTGCTCGGGGTGCCGGTGCGTTCGTCGAGTTTGAGCGGCCTCGACAGCCTGCTGTCGATCGTCCAGATGCCCGCCGGGGTGCCGGTGGGCACTCTCGCCATCGGTCGTGCGGGGGCCGTGAACGCCGCTTTGCTGGCGGCGTCCATCGTCGCCCTCGGCGACGCCGGGGTTGCCGAAGCACTCGAGTCGTGGCGCGCGGCCCAGACTGCCTCGGTGGCCGAACGCCCGGCCGATACGGCCTGACCCGCCGGGGCGCATGGACTCCGGCGCCGTCATTCCCCCCGGCGCGACCGTCGGCATTCTGGGCGGCGGCCAGCTCGGGCGCATGATCGCGCTCGCGGCGGCCCGGCTCGGCTATCGCGCGCACGTCTTCTGCCCGGAGCGCGCCGCGCCGGCGTTGCAGGTGGCGGCGGCCGCGACCGTCGCGGACTATGGCGACGGCGCCGCGCTCGACCGTTTCGCGGACGCGGTCGACGTCGCGACGCTCGAATTCGAGAACATACCGCTGGCGGCGGTCGAACGGGTGGCGGCGCGCGCGCCGATGCGGCCCGGCGCGCGCGCGCTCGCCGCGGCCCAGGACCGCCTCGCGGAGAAGGACCTGATGGCCCGGCTCGGCGTGGCGACCGCCGCCTTTGCGCCCGTCGATGGCCCCGAGAGCCTTGCGGACGCCCGCACGCGCCTCGGCGGCGATTGCATACTCAAAACGGTGCGGATGGGTTACGACGGCAAGGGGCAGACACGGGTCGGCGCCTACACCGATCCCGACTCCGCCTGGCGCGCGGTCGGCGGCGCCCCGGCGATCCTCGAGGCCAGGGTGGATTTCGTCTGCGAGGTCTCGGTCGTCCTCGCGCGCGGTCTCGATCGCCGGATCGTCGCTTACGATCCGGTGGAGAATCGCCATGTCGATGGCATTCTCCACACCACCGTCGCGCCCGCGCGGATCGACCCGGCGGTCGCGGCGGCGGCGCACGACGCCGCGGCTCGCATCGCCGAGGCGCTGGACGTGGTCGGCCTGCTCGCCGTCGAGATGTTCGTCACCCGCGACGGCCGGGTTCTGGTGAACGAGATCGCGCCGCGGCCGCACAATTCGGGCCACTGGACGATCGACGCCTGCGTCACCTCCCAGTTCGAGCAGGCGGTGCGGGCGGTCTGCGGCCTGCCCCTCGGCGCCGCGCACCGCCTCGCCGACGCCGTGATGCACAACCTGTTGGGCCGCAGCGTCGAAGAATGGCGGCGCTGGCTCGCCGACCCGGACGCCAAACTGCACATCTACGGCAAGGCCGAACCGCGTCCGGGCCGCAAGATGGGCCACGTGACGCAGCTCCTCCCGGACCGTTCCGGACCGTTCATGACCCCGCTGCCCGGGCATGGCGGTCGCCGGCGGCGCGAAGGACCCGTTTGAGCGGCGCGTCGAAGGCGGCGCATGTCCGTTCCAGGCGCCCGCGCGCCTTCCCGATGCGCATGACCCCGGCGATTCGCCGGTCGAGAAACGCCCGCGTCGCGGCGAAGTCCGTGCTGTCGTCGTCCAGCCAGCACAGCAGGGTCGCGCCATAGACCCCGGCCAGCAGCCCGCGCTTCGTGTAGTAGTCGAAGCCGGTGGTGCGGTCGCCGGCGAGGCGCCACATCCGGTCCACCGTGTGCGCGAGGCTTCGCATCGCCTCGGGCGCGCCTGCGGGAGTCGCGCCGCGCGCCGCCAGCCGCCGCACCGGGCCCCGATACGGCGCCATGACCGCGAGACGGGCCTGGACGAGCGCTGCGATACGGTCGCGGACCGCCATGCCGGCAAGACCGTCGCGGTCGATCGCCGCCTCGGCGCGCGCATCGAACATGTCGTTCAGCGCCTCGAGCGCGTCGCGAAGCCCGCGCGGAAACCGGCGCCGCGCCGCGGCTCTCTCGAGGCCGAGGTCTTCGGCCGCGCGCTCGATGCACGACCACGTCCAGCCTTCGGCGCCGGCGCGGGCCAGCGCCGCTTCCAGGATCGCCTCGCGCTCAGACGGCATCGCCCGGGTCCGGCGCCTCGCGCCAGCGCGGGTTGCGGCCCATTTCGGAAACGAAGTGCAGACTGGTCATGTCGGTCATCCGCATCGGATAGAGGATGCCGTCGAGATGGTCGCACTCGTGCTGCGCGACACGCGCGTGAAAGCCGTCCACCTCGCGTTCGATCGCCTCGCCGGCGGGGCCGAGCGCGCGATAGCGGATGCGGCGCGGCCGCGGCACCGCGCCGCGCAGGCCGGGCACCGACAGGCAGCCTTCCCAGTCGGTCGCGATTTCGCTGCCGACCGGCTCGATCTGCGGATTGACCAGTATGGTGAGCGGCGCCGCCGATCCCGCGCCGTCTTCGGCCCCTTCCGGCGGCACTTCGAAGACCACGACGCGCAGCGGCACGTGTATTTGCGGCGCTGCAAGGCCGGCGCCGCCGATGTCGGCGAGGGTCTCGCGCATGTCGGCGATCAGGCGGCGGATGTCGGGGTGGGTCGGGTCTCCGACCGGCGCCGCACGCCGTTCCAGAACCGGATGCCCCATGCGGGCGATCTTGAGTATGGCCATGCCCGGCACTATGGGCCGGCGGCGCGGGCCGGTCAAAGCCGGTGGAGAGGAGACACGACCGTCCGTTGACACGAACTTCGTATTTCACCAGCTTCGTATCATGAAGAAGGTCACCGTCGCATTGCCCGACGATGTCGCGGCGTGGCTGAGGTCCCGGGCCGCGGAGAACGGGCGCAGCGTATCCGCATGGCTCGCCGGGGTGCTGGAAGGGATGCGGCGTGGCGAGGACCGGTACGACCTCGCCATGAAGCGCTATCTGGCCGGAACGCCGCGCCGGGCGGGTTGGGCCGACGGTCGCAAGCCTGCGCGCGACGAACTGCATGACCGTTCCGGTCTTCGTTGACACCAACGTTCTCGTTTACCGGCAAGACGGTTCCGACCCGGCCAAACAGTCCCGCGCCCATGACTGGATCGCGCATCTTGCACGGCGTCGCGCCCGAAGGCGCCTGAAGCGCGCGGTGCTTCGAAGATGCGGGCGGGACGGACTCGGTCCGCGGGGCCCGCGCACCGGCTGTCATTGCCGACATGCACCGCACCCCGAACGAATCGCGATAATTTTCGAACCGGGACACGACCGAAGAGGAGAACGACGATGATCGCGGTGATTTTCGAGTTCACGGTGGCGCCGGGCGAGGAGGAGAGTTACTTCAGCCGCGCGGAACGGCTCGCCGGATCGGTGCGCGAGGCCGACGGCTTCATCTCGGTCGAGCGCTTCGAAAGCCGCACCGAACCCGGCAAGTTCGTGTCGCTGTCGTTCTGGCGCGACGAACGCGCCGTTGCCGCATGGCGCGCAGATCCGGTCCACCGCGAGGCGCAGGAGGACGGCAAGAGCGGGATATTCTCGCGCTTTCGCCTGCGCGTCGCCCGGGTTTCGCGTGAGATCGGGTTCTCCGCCGCCGACGGGCGGCAGGCGCGCGACCTCCCGGCGCCGGGCGCGGGCCGTTGACGCGGCCTCGGCGTTCCGGTTACGCGCGGTCCAGCGCCGCCATCAGTTCGCGCCATTCGCGCGGCGTGAGGCCGCTGTCGGCTTCGCTCACCGCCTCGCCGGACACCAGGCGCTTCACGACCGCGAGCGCGCCTGCCGACAGGGTCACCGCGCCGGCCATGTAGTCCGCGAAAGCCCGATGTGCGACGGGCACCCACGGGCGCACGATGCGCTCCGCGATCGTTTCGGCGTAGGCGCGAATTTCATACTGCGCGTGCGGATCGGCGCGCAGCAGCAGGAAATGAAACAGGTTGTGCAGGTCGATCTTCCAATACCACTGGGTATAGAAGCTCACCGGCAGGTTCATCCGTGCGAGTTCGCGCGCCAGCCCCTCGCGCGTTTCGTCGCGGCGCGCGCCCGTTTCGTCTTCGTTCAGCATGTCGAGATAGCGGGCGTGGGCGCGTTCGGCGTCGCCGCGCAACATGCCGAGCACGCGGGCGGCTTCCGCGCCTTCCAGAACCGCCCCGCGCCCCTGCCGATTGGCCGCCGATTGCGTCGCCAGATGCGCCGGTTCGGGCACATAGAACTCGCGGTCGAGGATCGAATAGCGCGCCGAGTATTCGTTGACGCTGGCGGTGCGGTGGCGAATCCACTGGCGGGCGACGAAGATCGGCAGTTTGACGTGCAGCTTGATCTCGCACATCTCGAACGGCGTCGTGTGGCGATGCCGCATGAGGTAGCGGATCAGGCCGGCGTCGCGGCGCACCCGGCCGGTGCCGGCGCCGTAGGACACGCGGGCGGCCTGAACGATCGCCGAGTCGTCGCCCATGTAATCGACCACGCGGACGAAGCCGTGGTCGAGAACGGCGAGCGGCGCGCCGAGGACCGCTTCCAGCGCGGGCACGGTCGCGCGCCGCGTGGGCGCGGATTCGACGGGGCGCGGATCGGAACTCATGGACGGATGATAGCGCAGGCGGCCTCGCCCCGCCCGCAGGGGCGTTGTTGCGGTTCGTTGCGGTTCGTGCCGGATCGGCCCGTTTGCAGGGGCAAGCCTTGTGGTTGCCCTCGGTTGTCGTCGTTCTGCTCGGGGGTTCGGGCAACCACAAGGGTTGCCCCTACAGATTGTTGCGGTTCGTTCCGAGGGCGGTCATGGGGTAAATGGAACGATCGTTCCATTTATAGTTGAACCGAACGTTTCAGAAAATATCCCGGTAATCTCGCGGCTACGGTCTTGACATTCCTGCAAGCGCAGGCGCCTTGTTCAAGGTCTGAGACTTGTCTTTGGGGGCGGTCGGATGAGATGTTTTCAACCTGTCTGCAAACGTGAGCGGGACGCGGAAAACGCGCGAAGCGTCGGGTTTGCCCCCCCCCCCCCGCGCAACTCTCGCCATCTATCTGGCGGATGACACCGGGCCTCGGGCGGGGCCGAAGCCGCCCGGCCGTGTCGCATCCAGGGCGCATATGACCGGCTTCGGGGCGCCGCCCGCGTTCCGGTCCGGGCGGTTCCGGGCCGCGCCGACGCCGTAGCTTCTCCGCCGCTTCCGGAGAGGGATCGACGTGCTGAAACGGCTCGCCCGCGCCCGCCTTGCGGCCGTCCTCGCCGGCGTCGTCTGGTCGATGGCCGCCGCCGGGGTCTCCGCGCAGACAACGCTGACGCTGTCGGCCGAGCGCGGCGACGGGAACGTGGTGACCGGCGTGAACGAGAGCGCGGGCGCCTTCACCGTCAGGGCGACGCTGGACGCGGCCGCGCCCGCGGGCGGGGTGACCGTGACCCTGGCGCAAGGCTCGACCAGCGGCGTCAGCCGTCCCGCCACCCTGGGCGCCGCGGCCGGCGAAGGCGACTGGACCCTGCCGTCGCCGCCCACCATCGCCATCGCCGCGGGCCAGACCTCCGGCACGGCGAGCATCGCGGTCGTTGACGACACGCATCACGAGTTCGAACAGAAGATCGTCCTCACCGCCACCACGGATACGACGCCCGTCCTGACCGCGCCCCGGCTCATCGTCAACCTCGGGAGCAACGATCCGAAACCCCGCGTAACCGGGATTACCGCCCCCGACCCGGTGAATGAGGGCGACACGGGCGCGGGGGCGACGCTGACATTCACGATCAACCTGGACCGGATAACCGAGACGGCGGCTTCCGTTCGATACAGGATGGGGGGCACCGCGACCGAGAACGAGGACTATACTGTCGCACCCAGAGGGGGGCGCGACGTGATCGTCTCCGAGAGGACGAGCCAGGACGTCGTCGTCACCGTCATTCCCGACACCATCGTCGAGCCGAACGAGACCGTCAATCTCGAAATCTATCGCTTCGGCAGCAATCTCCATCAAAACAACAATGCCTCAATACTCGCCGGCAGCAGGATCAACAACGATGACTCGCACACGGCGCCGGCGTTCGCTTCGACCGCCGGGATAGACGACCAGGTCTGGGTGGCGGACACCGCCATCTCCACGCTGGAACTGCCGGTGGCCACCGGCGGCAACGGCGCGCTGACCTACACGCTGGCGCCGGCGCTGCCGCCCGGGATGACCTTCGACGGCACAGCCGACCCCCCGACCGTTACCGGGACGCCGACCGGGACCCGGGCGACCGCGACGTTCACCTATACGGTCGCCGATTCCGACGCCAACGAGGCCGCCGGCGACACCGACTCGCTGACGTTCGACATCGCCGTCACCGACGCGCCGCCCGGGGCGCTCACGCTGTCCATCGTCGAGACCGTGGAGCACAACGGCATGACCGTGCCCGGCGGCGAGCGAGGGCACGGGCGACGACGAGGTCGCGCTCATCGTGACCGCCACGCTGGACCGGCCTGCGTTGACGGGGGGCGCGACGATCCGGCTGTCCGACGCCACCGCGGCCGGGGCCGATACCGCGGTGCTCGGCGAGGACTGGTCGCTGCCCGCCGACCCCGCCATCGTCATCCCGGCGGGAGAAACGACGGGTTCCGCGTTCGTCACGATCCTCGACGACAACGTGGACGAGTGGACCCAGACGTTCGACCTCGAGGGCGCGGTCGCCGCGCCCTCGAGCCTCACCGACACGCTCACCGTCGCCATCGAGGACAACGACCCCCGCGCCGCCGTCAGCTTCGGGCGGGATCCGGCCGCCCTGCTGGAGGGGACCGGCGGCGCGGGGGCGGTGCTCACCGTCCCGGTGCTGCTGGACCGGCCCCACGAGAAGGGCGGCGCGGCCGGCCTCGGCGTCGTCTATACGATCTCCGGCACGGCGGCGCGGGGCGAGGACTACACCATCGCGCCGGCGGCGGAGACCAGCACGGCCGGGCAGGCCCGCGTGTCGATCCCGCCCGGCGCGACGAGGGTGGACCTCGCCATCACCCTCGTCCGGGATACGGAGATCGAGGACGACGAGACGATCGCGCTCGACCTCCACGCCGTCGATGCCGAGCTGCAAGTGCTCCAGGGCGCGAAGACGAGCGCCCGCACCTCGATCCTGGACGACGACGTGGAGTCGTCGCCCGCCTTCGCCAGCGACGCCGCCGTTCCCGACCAGTTCTGGTGGAAGGACCGGGCCAACGCCCCCCTGACGCTGCCGGCGGCCAGCGGCGGCAATGGCGCGCTCACCTACACGCTGACGCCGGCGCTGCCGGCCGGACTGACCTTCGACGCCGCGGCGAATCCCCCGACCGTCACCGGGACGCCGACCGCGAGCCTCGCCGCCGCGGCGTTCACCTACACGGTGACCGACTCCGACCCCACCTCTCCGGACAGCGCGAGCCTCGGCTTCGAGATTACCGTTGGCGCCGCGCCGACCGGCCTCGCCCTGTCCGCGGCCGCGACCGTGGACGAAGACGCCGACCTCCTGACGGTGACCGCCGAAATCGACCAGCCCGCGCGCACCGGCGGGGTGACGGTGACCTTCGCCGAGGCCGCGACGCCCGGCACCGCCGCGCTCGATACGGACTGGGCGCTGCCGCTGCCGGCCGCGGTCGCCATCGCGGCGGGCGAGACCGAGGCCGAGGCGGAGATCGCGATTATCGGCGACCGGCGGGACGAAGACGACGAGACCGTCGTGCTCACGGCCAGCGCCGCCACTCCCGCCCTCACCGCGCCCGACCTCACCGTCACCATCGTCGATGACGACACCCGCGCCGTCCTGGCCTCGACGGCCGCCCTCGTCGTGGATGAGGAAGACAGCGCGGGGGCGTCCTACGCCGTCACCCTCGACAGCCAGCCGATCGGGACCGTCACCGTCGCCGTCGGCGGCGCGACCGGGGAGGTCTCGGTCTCCCCGGACAGCCTGGAGTTCACCCCGGCCGACTGGCACGTCGCGCAGGAAGTGACCGTGACCGCAGCGGCCGACGCCGATGCGGCGGACGACGCCGCGACGCTGACCCACACCCCGACCGGTGGCGGCTATACGGGCGTGGCCGGGCCGCAGGTGCAGGTCACGGTCGCCGACGACGACCGGGCCACCGCCTTCGCCATGGGGGCCTCGGTCCCCGAGCAGACCTGGACCGTGGCCGACAGCGTCGCCCTGCAACTTCCGGCCGCCACCGGCGGCAGCGCCCCGCTGACCTACACGCTCACCCCGGACATCACGGCATACGGCCTGAGCTTCGACGCGGCCGCGCGCACCGTCGGCGGGTCGCCGGACCGGGCCCTCGAGAGGACGGCGTTCACCTGGAAGGCGACCGATGCCGACGCGAACGAGACCTCGTTGACCTTCCATGTCACCATCTACCGGCCGACCTTCGGGACGGAGCGGCTGGGCAACCTGTCGGTCTCGCCGGGGCCGCTGATCCCGCTCTGCGACCCGCGCGACGGAAGCTGCCCCGTCGGCTTCGACCCGGAGCGCACCTCATATACGGCGCCGCCGACCATGAGCGAGACGGTGACGGTGTCGTTCCTGGGGCCGAAGACCGGGGATGCGGTGCGTCAAATCGTCTCGTTCGCTCGTTGCACCCCGGGCACAAGCTATTCCCAGATATGCAGTAATCACGTTTCGATCACCAACGCGACCGGCGTCTATTCGCAGACGGCCAGGCTGGGGCGGGGCAGAAACGAGATCGAGGTCCGCATCAGGGAGGAAGGAGCCGAGTCCGCCACCACCTACAGCATCGACGTCACGCGGATCGGCAGGGTCGAGCTGACCGCCGAGCCGGCGAGCGTGGAGGAAGGCGACGGCGCGGCCCGGATAAAGGTCACCGCGCGCTACCCCTACCAGGCCGCCGCGCGTCTCGACCGCAGCACGATCGTCCTGAAGGACGCCACCCTGCCGTATCCCGTCACGGTGCCGGTGACGGTGGGCGGCGGCGGCAGCGCGCCGGCCGCGGGCGGCGGCGTGGACTTCGACGATGTGGCGGGCTTCACGCTCGTCATCCCCGCCGGCGGCAACCGCGACGCCGCGACCTTCGACCTGGCCGTGGCCGGCGACGCCCTCGACGAGGACGACGAGACGCTGGAGATCACCGGGGGCGAGGGCGTGGCGCCCGCGGAGCTGACTATCTTCGACGACGACGATCCGCCCACCGTCTCCATATCGTCCGACGACGCCGCCGTCACCGAGGGCGACGACCCGGCGGTGTCGGCCACCGTGCGCCTCGACGCCCCGAGCGGCAGGACCGTCACCGTGGACTGGGCGACGAGCGACGGCTCGGCGAAGGCCGGCTCGGACTACACCGCCGGCTCGGGCACGCTCACCTTCGCCCCGGGCGAGACGACGAAGACGGTCAGCGTCCCCATCCTCGACGACGAGGTCGCCTATGAGGGGCACAGGGAGACCTTCGCCATCGGGCTGAGCCTCCCGACGGGCGCGAACGCGATGCTCCACGACACCGATCGCACGGTCACGGTCACCGTTACCGACGACGACGGCGTCGGGGCGGCCCTGACCTTGTCCGCGCCCGGCGAGATGTGGGAGGGAGGGACGGCGTCGGTGACCGCCACGCTGAGCCACCCGGCGCCGCCTCAGGGCCTCGACGTGACCCTCTACGAACCCACCGCGGGGCGGGGCGACGCCGTGCGGGACTCGGACTGGTCGCTGCCGGCCGCCGTCATCGCCATCGCCGGGGGCGAGACGAGCGGCGCCGCGGCCCTCACGATCATCGACGACGACATCGACGAGCCCCGGGAGTCGATCGTGCTCCGCGCCACCACTTCCGGGCTCGTCCCCGGGCTGGACCTGTTCGCCCCCGACCTCACCATCTCGCTCTTCGACGACGACCGGGCGCCCGATCTGCTGGTCGTCTCCGCCAAGCCCGGCGAGCGGCCGGCCGACGTGGACGAGGGCGACAGCGGCCCCGGCGCGGAGTTCGAATACAAGCTGTCGCTGACCCGCGCCAGCGAGAAGGAGGTCCTCGTCACCTGGGAGGCCCTGGGCACGGCGAGCGCCGGCGAGGACTACAGCGCCGCGCCGCCCGCCGGGCAGTTCGCCTTCCCCAGGGGGCGGAAGGACTTCACCATCGTCCTCACCGTCATCCCCGACACCGACTTCGAGGAGGACGAGACGATCGGCATTCGGGTGCTGAGCGCCACCAATACCCTCGGCGTCCAGGAACCGGCGGAGACGGCGCTGAGCGCGATCCGCAACGACGACACCAACTCGACGCCCAGCTTCGCGGTCGATGCGCATATCGCCGATCAGGTCTGGGCGACGAGCGTCGATATCGGCACGCTGGAGCTGCCGGTGGCGGTCGGCGGCGGCGACGGCGGCCTGACCTACACGCTGACGCCGGACATCGCGGAATACGGGCTGACCTTCGACGCCGCCGCCGACCCGCCCAGCATCACCGGCGTTCCCGACAAGGAATTGGACGGCGTGGAGTTCCGTTACACGGTCACCGATGCGAACAACGACGCCAGATCCCTCGTCTTCGACGTCGTCATCGGAGAGCCGTCGTTCATCTTCCTCACCCCCTCGATTTACCGGGTTTCCGAGGACGCGGGCTCGGCCACCGTCCAGGTAAGGATAACTCCGGCCCCCGATCGGTCCGTTGACTACGAGCTGACCTTCACCGACGGCACGGCCACCGGGGCCGCCGACTATGAACGGGGGGGCGACGGACACCACGTCCACCACCCCCAAAGAGGTAGCCAGCAGCCAGTCCGTCAAGCTCATCGACGACGACATCGACGAGGCGGACGAGACCTTCACGGTGGCGATCGGCATCGATGCCGACACCTCGCGCGAGCACAGGGTGCTGGTCGATACCCCCAAAGAGGCCACCTGGACGATCGCCGACGACGACGATGCCCCGACGGGGATCGACCTGTCCGTGGACACGCCGGAGCTGGCCGAGAACGCCGCGCCGACCGAGGTCTCGGTGACCGCCACCGTCACCGGCGGCACGACCTATGACGGCGCGACCACGGTGACCGTATCGGTGGACGGCAGCGGCGCCGCCGGCGTCGCCGGCTTCGCCGCGGTGGACGACTTCGACATCGTCATCCCGCACGGCGCGGAGAGCGCGAGCGGAACCTTCACCCTCGCCCCCGAGCCGAACGCCGCCGCCGGGACCGCGGAGACCGTCACCATCAGCGGTACGGCGCAGGGCGAGGAAGGCGCGTGGAAAGCCGACGAGCGCCCGGTGAACGGTTCGGCCACGATCGCGCTGGCCGATGCGCCGCTCTTCGCGGCCGAAGACGCCATCCCCGACCAGGGCTGGGTGACGGACACCGCCATCGCCGCGCTGGTGCTGCCGACGGCCACCGGCGGCGCGGCGCTCCTGGCCTACACACTGATGCCGGATCTCCCCGCCGGGGTGAGCTTCGACGGCGAGGCCGTCACCGGCACGCCGACGGAGACGGCGGCGGCGACCGCATATACCTGGACCGTCACCGACGCCGACGGCCACACCGACGCGCTGACCTTCGACATCACCGTCACCGCCGAGGCGCCGACCACGCTGACGTTCACCGCCGTCGTCAACCCGGTGAACGAGGATGCGGGCAAGGCGGAGGTGCGGGCGCGGCTGAACCGGCCCGCGCCCACCGGCGGCGTGCGCGTGACCGGGCTCACCGTCCTCACCGACGCTGCCATCCTGGGGGCCGACACCGCGGCGACCGCCGGCACGGACTTCACCCTGCCGGCTGACTTCACGATTCCCGCCGGCGAGTCGTCCGTGAGCGTGGACATCGTCATCATCGACGATGATCTGCTGGAAGGCGACGAGGTCATCATCCCCGACGCCACGACCGAGCCGGCGCTCACGGTCATCGGCGACCGCATCGTCATCGCCGACGACGAGCGGCCGCCGAGCACGCTCACCCTCGCCGCCGACGCGACCGAGGTGGACGAAGACGTCGGCACGGTGGCGGTGACCGCCACGCTGGACCACCCCGCCCCCGAGGGCGGCGTGACCGTGACGCTGGCCGAGGCCGCGACGCCCGGCACCGCCGCGCTGGGCTCGGACTGGGCGCTGCCGTCGCCGGCCACCATCGCCATCGCCGCGGGCGACACCAGCGGCTCCGCGAACCTCACCGTCACCGACGACGAGAGCGACGAACCCGGCCAGACGATCGTCCTCACCGCCAGCACCGATACCACGCCGGCCCTCGACGCGCCCGACCTCACCATCGCCATCGACGACAACGACCCCCTGCCCGTGGTGAGCGTCGGCGCGGACCCGCCCGACGTGGACGAGGGCGACAGCGGCGCCGGCGGGACCTTCACCTTCACGCTGGAGCTGGACCGCGCCAGCGACAAGGAGCCGGAGGTCGACTGGGTGATCGAGGGCTCGGCGGAGCGCCTGACCGACTACACCGGCGCCGGCAGCAACGACGGCGGCAGCGTGGTGTTCGGGCCGGGCGAGACGAGCCGCGATATCGTGCTCACCGTGGTGCCCGACACCTTCGACGAGCCCGACGAGACCGTTCGGCTCCGCATCGCGGCCGTCGACTCGAACGTGACGAGCGGCGCGAGGACCGCGAGCGCCTTCCGCCTGATCGTCGATGACGACGGGACGCCCACGACGCTGACGCTCTCCGCACCCGCCGAGGTGGACGAGACCGCCGGCCGGGTGCGGATAACCGCCACCCTGGACCAGCCCGCGCCCGATGGCGGCGTGACCGTGACGGTGGCCCAGGCCGCGACGCCCGGCACCGCCACGCTGGACTCCGATTGGACGCTGGTGGACCCGCCCACCGTCTTCATCCCCGAGGGCGACAGGAGCGCGGGTTCGCCGAACGTGCTCGAGATCGAGCAGGACTCCGCCCTCGAACTCGCCGAGACCATCGTCCTCACCGCCACCACCGGCGCGCCCCTGAACCTCACCGCGCCCGACCTCACCATCTCCATCGTGGACGACGAGAACACGGCGCCGGCCTTCGGCTCCGGCGCTGCCATCGAAAACCGGATCTGGAAGACCCGTGTCGCCGTCTCCACGCTGAGGCTTCCGACCGCCACCGGCGGCAACGGGGCGCTGACCTACACGCTGACGCCGGAACTCCCCGCCGGGCTGACCTTCGACGCCGCGGCCGACCCCCCGACCGTCACGGGCACGCCGACCGAGGGCCTGGCGACCACGCAGTTCACCTACACGGTGACCGACACCGACCTCGACAACGGCGCCGCCGACAGCGCCGCGCTCACCTTCGACCTCACGGTCACGGAGCTGCCCGTCGTCTCGCTCCGGGGCACGACCGTGACCGTCAGCGAGGGCGTGCAGGGGGGAGAGGCCACCCTGTGCATCGACTTCAGCAAGGCGCCGACCGAGGAGTTCCAGCTCCGCCTCGACTCCACCGACGTGACCGCCACGGGCAACGTCGATTACCAGGTTGTGAGTCGGGATGCGACGGTCAGCGCGGGGAGCCAGCTCTCCCGTTGCGTGACTTTCGAGATTGTGGACGACTCGATCGACGAGGGCGGCGAGACCTTCACCGTGGCGCTCAGCGTCCAGGGCGACAACGCGGAGAAGGCGTTCGTCAACCCCGACGCGGCGATGGCGACGTGGACCATCACCGACAACGACGACGCGCCGGACGGCATCGACCTGTCGGCGGACACCCAGAGCGTCGCCGAGGGCGGCGGCGCCGCCGACATACGGGTCACCGCCACCGTCGCCGGCGATACGACCTACTCCGGCGTCACCACGGTCACCGTGTCGGTGGCCGGCAGCGGCGAGGACAACGTGGTCGGCTTCACCGCGGTGGACGACTTCGACATCGCCATCCCGGACGGCGGCACGAGTGCGTATGCGGACTTCACGCTGACCCCGGTGGACGACACGCTGGACCAGTCGGACGAGACCGTCACCCTCCAGGGCGCGGCCGCGGGCGAGGAAGGCGCGCACAGGGCCGGCCAGCGCCCGGTGAACACGCCCTTGCCGACCGTCACGCTGACCGACGACGACGAAGACACGGCGCCGGCCTTCGCCCAGGGCGCCGAAATTGCCGACAAAGCCTGGACGAAGGGCGTGGACGTCGGCGCGGTCGCGCTGCCGGCGGCCACCGGCGGCAACGGCGACCTGGCCTACACGCTGGCGCCGGACATTTCGGCGTTCGGGTTGACCTTCGACGCCGCGGCCGACCCGCCCACCATCGCCGGCGCGCCGACGAGCACGCTGGCCGACGACCCGGATACCCCGGTGGACGAGACCCTGTTCACATACACCGTCACCGACGCCGACTTCGAGAACCCCGAGAGCGCCGCACTGACCTTCAACGTCGCCATCGACGATCCGCCGGTGGTGGCCGTCGCGGCGCAGAGCGTGGGCGAAGGCGACGGCGAGACGACGCTGACCGTGACCCGCACGGGCAACCTCACGGTCGCGTCGAGCGCGAGCTACGCCTTCACCGACGGCACCGCGACGGGCGGCGGGACGGACTATACGGGGACCGGCGGGACGGTCAGCTTCGCGGTGAACGAGACCTCGGCGACGATCCCCGTCACCATCGTTCAGGACACCATCGACGAAGACCCCGACGAAACCTTCACGGTGACGCTGAGCGTACCGAGCGGGGCGACGCTGGGGACGGCCAGCGCCGTCATCACGATTACCGATGACGACGATGCGCCGACGAGGGTGGTGCTGAGCCTGGACGGGGACCCGAACACCGCGGGCGAGCAGGCTTCGGTGGACGAGGGCGGCGGCGCGCAGACGGTGACCGTGAAGGCGTCGCTCGATGGTGGCACGACGCGGGCCGAGGCCACGGTGGTGACCGTGACGGTGGCGGCGGACACGGCGACGGAGACGACCGACTACACGGCGACGGTGGCCGATCCGTTCGAGATCGAGATTCCGGCGGCGACGGTGAGCGGGACGGGGACGTTCTCGATTATTCCGGTGGACGACAGCATCGACGACGACGCCGAGACGCTCTCGGTGACCGGAAGCACGGAAGCCTCGGTGGGCCTTGCGGTGACGGGAGCGGACCTGACGATCGCGGACGACGACGAGGTCCCGGCGAAGCCTGCGAAATTCGCGGCGGCGGCGGGCAACGCGCAGGTGACGCTGAGTTGGGACGACCCCGGGGACAGCAGCATCGAGAAGTACCAAATCCGGCAGTGGGAGAGCGCCGACAGCGAACCCGCCACCTGGACCGACATCGCAAGCAGCGATGCCGACACGGTGAGCCACACCGTCACCGGGCTGACCAACGCCACCGAATACAGCTTCCGCATCCGGGCGGTGAACGCGACCGGCGACGGCGCGCAGTCCGACGCGGCGACGGCGACGCCGGCGGATGCCCCGGCAAAGCCGGCGAACTTCGCGGCGGCGGCCGGCAACGCGCAGGCGACGTTGAGTTGGGACGACCCGAGCGACAGCAGCATCGAGAAGTATCAGCTCCGGCAGTGGGCGAGCGCCGACAGCGAGCCTGCCACCTGGACCGACATTGCCGGCAGCGACGCCGACACGGTGAGCCACACCGTCACCGGGCTGACCAACGGGACAGCTTACAGCTTCAGGGTCCGGGCGGTGGGCGCGGGCGGCGACGGGGCGCAGTCGGACATCGCGACGGCCACGCCGGTCGCCGTCACGGGCGCCGATTCTTCACCGGCGCCCACGGTGGTCGGTGACGACATTACCGCCACCGTTGGCGGCACGAACGTGAAGTTGACGCTGCCGAGCGGCCATGGCGTGAGCGCCGTCACGTTTTCCGTGCCGACGCCGGCGGTCGCCGCACCCGACGGCGTGACCTTTGGCGACGATCCGGCTTATGTGGACATCGACCTCGGCACGGCGTCGCTCTCGTCGGACGCCGCGGTCTGCCTCGCCGAGCCGAGCGGGCTGTCGGGCACGCTGGCGCTCTATCACCTCTCCGACGGCGGAACGGCGTGGACGGGGCTGGACGCCCCCGCCTCGACGCCGACCGGCTTCGTGTGCGGCGAGACGAGCGATTTCTCCAGCTTCGTGGTGGGCAAGCAGGAGGCGACGCTCGCACTGTCGATCGTGGAGACGATCGAGCATGGCGGCGAGACGGTGCCGGGGGTGTCGGAGGGCGAGAGTGCGGATGTGGCGCTCGTGGTGACGGCGACGCTGAGCGCGCCGTTGGCGTCGGCGGTCGAGTTGACGCTGGAGGACGCCTCGGGGACCGGCGACCGCGCGACGCTCGACGAAGACTGGTCGCTGCCGGAGGACCTGACGACGACGATCGAGGCGGGGGACACGACCGCCACCTGGACGGTCACGATCGTCCACGACGCCGATGAGGAGTATAGCGAGACGTTCACGCTCCGGGCGACAGCCACCGCCCCGGCTCTGTCGGCGGATCTCGGGATCCGCATCGGGGACAACGACGACGCGCCGGTGCTGGACCGGATCGAGAAGACGGCGGACGTGGATGAGGGCGACAGCGGCACGGGCGCCACCATCACGTTCACGGTGTATCTGACCGGTGCGACGGACAAGACCAGGCTCGAATACCTGTTCTCGCCGTACGGCGTGGACCCGAACCGGGCGACCTTCCTCCTCCCCTACGACACCTACACGGGGGCGGAGGACTACGCGCTGGAGACGGACACCCCGAACACGTGGGGGGTGCTGAAGTATGCGAAAGGACAGGCGAGCGCCGACATCGTATTCAGGGTGTTTCCCGACACCGACGGCGAGCCGGACGAGCGGTTCTACGTCGCCGTCACGTCGGATTGGCAGGACTCCGAGGCGATCCGCCTGAACTCGGCTCCGGCCACCATTCGGAACGACGACCTCTCCATGCTGAGCCTGTCCGCTGCGCCGAACCCGGTGGACGAGGACGACGGTCCGGCGGTGGTGACGGCGACGCTGAACGAGCCGGCGCCGGAGGGCGGGGTCACGGTGACGCTGGCCGAGGCGAAGGATGAAGACGACGAGCCGCTCGGCAGCGCCGCCCTCGACACCGACTGGTCGCTGCCGTCGCCGGCCACCATCTCCATCGCGGCGGGCGAGACGAGCGGCGAGGCGAACGTCGCCATCACCAACGACTCCCTGGACGAGCCGGACGAGACCATCGTCCTCACCGCCACCACCGGTGCGCCGCTGGACCTCACCGCGCCCGACCTCACCGTCACCATCGACGACGACGATCCCGAGCCCACCGCCTCCATCGCCATCACCGCCGAAGAGGCGAGCGTCACCGAGGGCACGGACTCCGAGGTGTCGGCCACCATCGGTCTCGACGCCGCCAGCGCGAGGAGGGTCAAGGTGGGCTGGTCGACGAACAGTGGCACGGCGAGGTCCGACTCGGACTACACCGGCTCGGGCAGCGTGCTGACGTTCGCACCGGGCGAGACGACGAAGACGGTCACGGTTCCCATCCTCGACGACGACAAGTACGAGCCGGAGGTGGAGACGTTCACGATCTCTCTGGATCCCGATGTACCGAACTCGAATGCGCAGCTCCACGCGACCGATACGAGCGTCACGGTGATGATCACCAGCGACGACGCGGCGCCGGTGATCGCGCTCGCGGCGCAGACGGTGGGCGAGGGTGCGGGGGCGACGACGCTGGCGGTGACGCGCAGCGGGGACGATCTGAGCGTGGCGTCGAGCGCGAGTTACACCTTCACCGACGGGACGGCGACGGGGAGCGGGACGGACTACACGGGGACGGACGGGACGGTGAGCTTTGCGGCCAACGAGACCGCGGCGACCATCCGCGTCACCATCGTGCAGGACACACGGTGGGAGGACCCCGACGAGACCTTCACGGTGACGTTGAGCGCGCCGAGCGGGGCGACGCTGGACCCGGAGACGCCGGTGACGATGACGATCACGGACGACGACGCGGAGCCGGTCGCGGTAAGCATTCCCGACGCGAACCTGCGCGCGGGGCTGGAGGCGGCGCTGGGCAAGAGCGCTGGCGACACGATTACGGACGCCGAGTTGGCGGGTCTGACGAAACTCGAAGTGGAGGCGGCGGAGGGAGCGGCCGAGAGCGCGAAGGTGAGCGACCTGACGGGGCTCGCTTACGCGGTCGGCCTGCGGACCCTGGACCTCACCCGCAACGCGCTCGAGAGCGACGACCTGACCCACATCGCCGGGCTGAGCGCGCTGCGCAACCTGTTCCTGGAATACAACGCAATCAGCGACGTGTCGTCGCTGAAAGACCTGACGGGGTTGCGCGACCTGCGGCTATACGACAACGACGTCACGGACATCGAGCCGCTGGTGGAGAACACGGGGCTGGGCAGCGGAGACTCCGTCGATCTGCGCATCAACAGCCTCGATTACCCCTCGGTCAACACTCACGTGCCTGCTCTGACGGGCCGGGGGGTGACGGTGAATTTCTTTGACCGGACGCCGACGACGCTGACGGTCGTCTCCGGCGACGATCAGGCGGGTCCGGGGGGCGAGGCGCTGGCGGCTCCGTTCGTGGTGCGAGTGGATGACGAGGACGGGGACCCGTTCGAGGGCGTGCCGGTGACGTTCACGGTCACCGCGGGCGGGGGGACGCTGGACGACGAGACCGACACCGAGACCCCGGTGGTCGTCGCGACGGACGCCGCGGGCGAGGCGGAGGCGACCCTGACCCCGGGCACGACCGTCGAGACCAACACGGTTCAGGTGACGGCGGCGGAGATCGCGGACGCCGCGACCTTGACCGCGACGACGAACGACGTGCCGACGCTATCCATCGCCGACCAGACGGTGGCCGAGGGTGCGGGGAGCACGACGCTGACGGTGACGCGGACGGGCGATCTCAGCGGGACCTCGAGCGCGAACTACGCCTTCGCCGACGGCACCGCGACGGGCAGCGGGACCGACTACACGGGGACGAGCGGGACGGTGACCTTCGCGGCCACCGAGGGCAGCAAGACCATTCCCGTCACCATCGTTCAGGACACGATCGACGAAGGCGCGAGTGAAGCGTTCACGGTGAGTCTGAGCAGTCCGAGCGGCGCGATTCTGGGCGATGCGGAGGCCGCGATCAGCATCGCCGACGACGACACGCGGGGCGTCACGGCGAGCGAGTCGGCGCTGACGATGACCGAGGCGGACGGGACGGGGGCCAGCTACACGGTGGTGCTCGATTCGCAGCCGACGGACGATGTGACGGTGGCCATCGGCATCGAGGACGGCTCCGGCAACCTGCTGACCGACCACGACCTGACCATCGGCCCGTCGGCGACGCTGACCTTCACGACAAGCGATTGGGCGACGGCGCAGACGGTGACTGTGACGGCCGGGGAAGACACGGACACGACGACCGACACGGCGACGCTGACGCATGCTCCGACCGGCGCCGACTACACGGGGGTGACCGGCCCGGAGGTGACGGTCACGGTCACCGACGACGATTTCACCGTCACGGGCGCCGATTCTTCGCCGGCGCCCACGGTGGTCGGTGACGACGTTACCGCCACGGTCGGCGGCACGAACGTGAAGTTGACGCTGCCGAGCGGTCACGGCGTGGGCGCCGTCACCTTTTCCGTGCCGACGCCGACGGTCGCCGCACCCGCCGGCGTGACCTTTGGGGACGATCCGGCCTATGTGGACATCGACCTGGGCACGGCGATGCTCTCGTCGGACGCCACGGTTTGCCTCGCCGAGCCGAGCGGGCTGTCGGGCACGCTCGAGCTCTATCACCTCTCCGACGGCGGAACGGCGTGGACGGGGCTGGACGCCCCCGCCTCGACGCCGACCGGCTTCGTGTGCGGCGAGACGAGCGATTTTTCGAGCTTCGTGGTGGGCAAGCAGGACGAGGAAGAGGAGCTGACGCCGGGTCAGGTGACGGGGCTGAGCGCGACGCGGGCGTCTTTCGGCGCCGGGCGCTTTGTGGACCTGAGCTGGACGGCGCCGGCCGACGGCGGCGCGGTGGTGTCCTACGAAGTGCAGTCGCGGCGCGGGACGAGCGGCGAGTGGACCACCGCTGCGAGCGACGTCGAGGGAACCGCCTATCGCGCGGTAGGGATAAGCTTCGCCTATTATGAATACCGGGTGCGGGCGCTGAACGCCCACGGCGCCGGGGAGTGGTCGGAGGAGGCCACGGTCGGCACGCCGCCGCCTCAGGAGCCGGGCGCGCCGCAGAACCTCGCAGCGACGGTGAACAGCTCCAGCCGGGTCACGCTCGTCTGGGTCGCGCCCACGGAGACCTACGGTAACGGCGATCCGATCCCGGTCACCGGCTACGTGATCGAGCGCGCCACCGGCGACGAGGGCGCCTTCCACAGCGTCGAGAACAACCATGCCGCCAGCCCTTATGTGGACACGGGGCTGACAGCGGGCACGCGATACCGGTGGCAGGTGATAGCGTTCAACGACGCCGGCTTCAGCAATGAGTCGAACGTGGTAGCCGCGACGACGACCGCGAATCAGGCGCCGACGGGTTCCGTGACGATTACCGGCACGGCGACGCAGGGCGAGACGCTGACGGCGGACACCTCCGGCATCGCGGACCCGGACGGTCTCGGGACCTTCGCCTGGCAGTGGCATCGCGACGGCGCGGATATCTCCGAGGCGACGGGGTCGACCTACGATCTGGTGCAGGCCGACGTGGGTGCGGCGATCACGGTGACGGTGAGTTGGACCGACGGCGGCAATACGGCGGAGTCGCTGACCTCGACCGCCACGGCGGCGGTGACGAACGTGAACGACGCACCGACCGGTGCGGTGACGATCACGGGCACGGCGACACAGGGCGAGACGCTGACGGCGGACACTTCCGGCATCGCGGACGCGGACGGTCTCGGGACGTTCTCCTACCAGTGGAAGCGCGACGGCACGGACATCCCCGGCGCGACGGCCTCCACTTACACGCTGGCGCAGGCCGATGTGGGTGCGGCGATCGCGGTGACGGTGAGTTGGACCGACGGCGGCAATACGGTGGAGTCGTTGACCTCGGCCGCCACGGCGGCGGTGGCCGCCGCCGCCGCCGACGACGGGCCGTACGGGTTCACGCTTTCTGTGGATCAGGCTTCGATCCCGGAGGGATCGACGACGACGGTGAGGGTGACGGCGGAGCTTGACACGGACGATCCGACGGCGGTTGCGCCTGCGGACATCGTCCTCACGCTGGGGGTGGTGGATTTGTCGGCGGCGTTGGACACGGACTACGAGCTTCCTGCGACGTTGCCGACGTTGACGATCTCGTCCGGGTCTCGCGTCGGCAGCGTGGATATTGCGGTGACGGCGCTTCGCGATGCGGGCGACGATGTGCGCCAGTTCAACTTCGTGGTGGAGAGCTTCGCGGTGACGGGGGGCTTGACGCTGACCGCGCCGGACGGTGTGGAGACGGCGGCGAGCGGGTCGGCGACGGTGAGTATCGCGCCGACGGCGTCGCTTCCGGTGCTGACGCTGGATACGGGCAATCCTGCGGTTGCGACGCGTGAGGGTGACGTGGAGGGTCGCCCGGTGACGCTGTCGGTGTCGCCTGCGGCGTCGGAGGCGCTGTCGGTGTCGATGGGCGTGGCGGCCGTTCCGTCGGGGAGCGTGGTGTGGTGCGTGGGCGCGGCAGCGGACTGCGTGGAGGATTGGGACCATGACGGGGATGGGGACACCGACCCCATTCGCCGGGTCAGGACGCCGGACAACGAGCAGGAGACGCACGAGGTCACGATCCCGGCGGCCGCGTCGCAGGCGACCTTCCATGTGTTTGCGGCGCATGACGACGACGCGCAGGACGGCGCGGTGAGGCTAACGGTGAACGAGGCGTCCTCGACGCTGGGGGCGACGGCGCTTTCGGAGGCGATCTCCGACGGCGAGTTCGGGAGCGTGGTGGAGACGCGCAACGCGGTGTCTGTGGAGGACGACGATGAGGCGCTGGCGTGGTCGGGGACGGTGGGCGACCAGTGGTATCGGCAGGGTGTGGCGATCGCGAGCTTGAGGCTGCCCGCGGCGACGGGGGGCGTGGGCGCGATTACCTACACGCTGGAGCCGGCGCAGGGGCAGGCGTTCCCGCCGGGTCTGGGCTTTGCGGCCGGCTCGCGCACGCTCTCGGGGACGCCGGAGGCGGGGGGCGTCTGGACGCTGACCTATGCGGCGACCGACGGGGTGAGCACGGTCACGGACGAGATCAAGGTGACGGTGGCGGGCGCGGTGTTCGCGGGTGCGGACGATGTAGCGGTGACCGAGGAGGGGGCGACGGACAGCTACACGGTGGCGCTGGCGACGCCGCCGAGAGGTTCGACGCCGGTGACGGTGACGGTGACGGTGGTGCGGGGCGACGCGGAGGCGGTCGTCGATACCGATGCGGACGCGGCGGGTTCGCAGAACACGCTGACTTTCACGCACGGCAACTGGGCGACGGCGCAGACGGTGACGGTGTCGGCGGGTGCGGACGCCGACGCCGACGACGAGCAGGCGGTGCTCGGCCACGGCTTTGCGGGGTTTGGCTACGCCGGCGTGACGGTTGCCGATGTGACGGTGGCGGTTGCCGACGACGACACGGCGGGGGCGGTGTTCGCGCCGTCGGCGCTGCCGTCGCTGACCGAGGGAGGATCGACGGACTACACGGTGGCGCTGGCGACGCGGCCGCCGGGCCCGGTGACGGTGCTGATCGCGAGCGACAACGCCGACGTGACGGTGTCGCCGGCGTCGCTGGCGTTCGCGGTGGACGGTTGGGCCACCGCGCAGAGGGTGACGGTGACGGCGGGGCAGGACGCCGACGCTGCGGATGACGCGGCGGTGCTGAGGCACTCGTTCAGCGGGCAGTATGGGGCGGCGACGCAGGGGCTGGCGGTGTCGGTGACCGACGACGACACGGCGGGTCTGGCGTTCGACCCGGCATTGCTGGAGCTGTCCGAGGGCGGGACGGGGCAATACACGGTGGCGCTGGCGACGCAGCCGGCGGGTCCGGTGACGGTGACGGTGACGAGCGGCGACACGGCGGCGGCGACGGTGTCTCCCGGCGAGCTCACCTTCACGACCGCCGATTGGGACACGGCGCAGACGGTGACGGTGACGGCGGTCGAGGACGACGACGCGCAGGACGAGACGGTCTCGCTCGACCATGCGGTCACGGGTTATGCCGGCGTAGCCTCGGCGTCGTTGCTGGTTGCGGTGGCCGACGACGAGACCGCGGGCGTCACCCTGGACACTTCGGGGCTGGCCGGGTTCGGGGAAGGCGGCGATGCGACCTGGACGGTCGTGCTTGACACGCTGCCGAGTGCGTCGGTGACGGTGACGCTGGAGTTGACCGGCGACGGCGACCTGTCGGTGGATCGGACGGCGCTGAACTTCACGACGGGCAATTGGGACACGCCGCAGACGGTGACGGTGAGCGCGGCGCAGGACGCCGACCTGACGGACGATACCGGACAGGTCGTCCATACCGCCGCCGGGGCGTCGGAATATGCCGGGCTGGAGGCGACGGCGGCGCTGAGCGCGGCGGACGACGACAGTGCGGCGCTGGTGCTGAGCGCGAGCGCGCTGACGCTGCTGGAGGGCGGCGACGGGCAGTCGTGGACGGTGAAGCTGAACGCGCAGCCCTCGGGCGCCGTGCGCGTCGCCATCGCCAGCGACAATGCGGACGTGACGGTGAGCACGGCGGTGCTGGCCTTCACGACGAGCGACTGGAACAGCGCGCAGACGGTGACGGCGCGCGCGGCGCACGACTCCGACGCGACGAACGACACGGGGGTGACGCTGACCCACACCGCCCACACCGCTGCCGTGGGCGGCTTCGACGGGGTGACGGCGGCGCTGTCGGCGTCGGTGACGGACCGGGCGCCGTCTCTGGCGATCGGCGCGGCGTCGGTGTCGCCGTCCGAGGGCGGGCAGGCGTCCTACACGGTGAAGCTGGGGACGCGGCCGTCGGCGACGGTGTATGTGGCGGTGGGGCACAGCGGCGACGCCGACATCCAGGCTGCCCCGGCGAGCCTGGAGTTCCGGCCCGACGACTGGAACGCGGCGCAGACGGTGACGGTGCGCGCGGCGCAGGACGCCGACTTCGTGGACGACGCGGCGGTGCTGACGCACACGGCGAGCGGCGGCGCCTATGCGGGTCTGGCCGGCGAGAACGTGGCGGTGAGCGTGACGGACGACGACGCGCCGGGTGTGTCGGTGGCGGGTTCGACGACCGACGACGCGTCGGTGACGGTGGCTGAGGGGGCGGCGGAGTCGGCGTTCTACAGCGTGGTCCTGACGGCGCAGCCGACGGACGCGGTGACGGTGTCGGTCTCGAAGAGCGGCGGTGCGCGGGTCGTGGCGCTTCCGTCGTCTCTGAAGTTCACGCCGGCGACGTGGAACATCGCGCAGCAGGTGGGGGTGTTTGCGCGCGCCGACGCGAACGGGGTGGACGAGACGGCGGTGCTGAGCCACAGCGCGTCGGGCGGCGGCTATGGCGGGGTGGACATCCCGTCGGTGGATGTGTCGGTGACCGACGACGACACGCCGGCGCTGACCTTCGCGCCCTCGGCGTTGGCGTTCGACGAAGGCGGCGAGAGCGCATACGAGGTGAGCCTTGCGACGAAGCCGACGGTGTCGGTGACGGTGTCGGTGTCGAGCGACAACGACGAGGTGACGGTGGACACCGACCCGGACACGGCGGGCGAACAGGACAGGCTGACCTTCACGGCGAGCGACTGGGATACGGCGCAGACGGTGACGGTTCGGGCGACGCCGGACGCGGACGCGGCGGACGACACCGCGGTGCTGTCCCACGACGCCGGCGGGGGCGAGTATGAGGACGTGTCGGGCGATGTGTCGGTGAGCGTGACCGACGGGATCGTCCCCGGGGTGGTGGTGAGCGCGACGGAACTCGATGTTGCTGAGGGCGGGACGGGGACCTGGACGGTGCGTCTTGCGACGCCGCCTTCGGGCACGGTGACGGTGACCGTGTCGAGCGACAATGCCGATGTCACGCTTGGGCAGGCGGCGGCGGACGGGACGCGGAGCCTGACGTTCAACGCGAACAACTGGTCGAGCGCGCGCGAGGTGCGGGTTCGGGCGGCGCAGGACGACGATGCGGTGGACGACACGGCGATGCTGTCTCATGCGGTGTCGGGCTACGGTTCGGTGACGAGCGGTCCCGCTGTGACGGTGACGGTGACCGACAACGACGAGGCGGGGGTGACGATCTCGCCGCTGGCGCTGGATCTGACGGAGGATGCGTCCGGCGGCGGCAACGAGGGTTCCTACACGGTGGTTCTCGACTCGCAGCCGACGGCGCCGGTGACGGTGACGGTGGCGAGCGACAACGCCGATGTGACGGTGTCGCCGGCGAGCCTGAGCTTCACGACGACCGACTGGGCGACGCCGCAGGAGGTGGCGGTGACGGCGGCGCAGGACGCCGACGCGGCGGACGACACGGCGGTTCTGTCCCATGCGGTGTCCGGCTACGGGGCCGGCGACGAGGCGGTGACGACCGGCCCCGCAGTGTCGGTGAGCGTGACGGACGACGACACGGCGGCGCTCGTGTTGTCGGTGTCGTCGCTGTCGTTCGAGGAGGGCGGCGCGGCGCAGGACTACACCGTGGCGCTGGCGACGCAGCCGACGGCGACGGTGACGGTGGCGGTGACGAGCGACAACGCCGACGTGACGGTCGCGCCGGCGAGACTGACCTTCACGACGGGCAATTGGGCGACGGCGCAGACGGTGACGGTGACGGCGGCGGCGGACGCCGACGCGGCGGACGACACGGCGGTGTTGAGCCACGCGGCGAGCGGCGGCTATGACGAGGCGGCGGGTTCGGTATCGGTATCGGTGACCGACGACGACGCGGCGCTGGTGGTGAGCGCGACCGAGGTGTCGGTGTCGGAGGGCGGCGTGGCGTCGTGGACGGTGAAGCTGGCGGCGGCGCCGAGCGGCCCGGTGATGGTGGCGGTCGAGCGCAGCGGCGACAGCGACGTTGCGTTCTCGCGGACGAGCCTCGAGTTCACGACGCTGAACTGGGACTACGAGAAGGTGGTGACGGTCGAGCCGGCGCAGGATGCGGACGCGGTGGACGATGTGGCGACCTTCACCCACACCGCCTCCGGCGGCGAATACGACGATGTCGCGCCGGTGGACGTGACGGTGACGGTGGACGACGACGAGACGCCGCCGGTTACGGGTGTGACGGTGAGCGCGACCGCAGTGGCCGTGGATGAGGGCGGTTCGGGCAGCTATACGGTGGTTCTCGACTCGCAGCCGACCGGGACGGTGACGGTGACGAGCGGCAACGCCGACGTGACGGCGGCGCCGGCGAGCCTGGCCTTCACGACGAGCGACTGGGATACGGCGCAGACGGTGACGGTGAGCGCGGCGCAGGACGCCGACCACGCCGACGACGCGGCGGCGCTGACGCACGGGGTGAGCGGCTACGGGACGGTGACGGCCGGCCCCGACGTGTCGGTGTCGGTGACGGACGACGACGCGCCGGCGCTGGTCCTCTCGGCGTCGAGCCTGACGGTGGCCGAGGGGAGCACGGCCAACTACACGGTGGCGCTGGCGACGCAGCCGGCCGGGACGGTGAGCGTCGGCATCGCGAGCCGCGGCAGCGACGGCGATGTGACGGTGGCCCCGGCGAGCCTGACCTTCACCGCGAGCGACTGGAACAGTGCGCAGACGGTGACGGTGAGCGCCGCGCAGGACGACGACGGCATCGCCGAGCGGGCGACGCTGCGCCACCGGGTTGAGGGGTATGGCCCCGTCGTGTTCTCGGAGACCCTCGTGGTGGATGTGACCGAGGCCGACGCCGACGCGGTGGTGGTTACGGCGGACGACCCGCTGGCGGTGGCCGAAGGCGGCGAGGCGGCCTACACGGTGAAGCTCGCGACGCGGCCTGCCGGCGGGGCGGAGGTGACGGTGACGCCGGGCGTGAGCGGCGACGCCTCGGTGACGGTGTCGCCGTCTGTGCTGACCTTCACCACCGGCGACTGGAACGTGGCGCAGACGGTGACGGTGAGCGCGGCCGAGGACGACGACGGCGAGAGCGGCGCGGCGACCGTGAGCCACGCGGTCGCGGGCTACGGCAGCGTCGAGACGGGGCCGGACGTCCCGGTGACGGTGACGGACGACGACGCGCCGGGCGTCCTGGTGAACGGTTCGACAAGCGACGCGACGCTGGAGGTGACCGAGGGCGCGTCCGGCTCCTACACGGTGAGGCTGTCGTCGCAGCCGTCGGGCGCGGTGACGGTGACGGTGACGAGCGACGATACCGGCGTGACGGTCGATACCGACGCCGGCACGACCGGCGCTCAGGACGAGCTCACCTTCACGACGAGCGACTGGGACACGGCGCAGACGGTGACCGTGAGCGCCGCCGAGGACGACGACCACACCGGCGAAACGGCGACGCTGACGCACGCGGTGAGCGGCTACGGTTCGATATCCGGCGGCCCCGAAGTGTCGGTGAGCGTGACCGACGACGACACGCCCGCGCTGGTGCTGTCGCTGTCGTCGCTGTCGTTCGACGAAGGCGATGCGGCGCAGGACTACACCGTGGCGCTGGCGACGCAGCCGAGCGGCACGGTGACCGTGACGGTGACGAGCGACAACGCCGACATAACGGTCTCGCCGTCGAGCCTGAGCTTCACGACGACCGACTGGAACACCGCGCAGACGGTGACGGTGAGTGCGGCCTCGGACGACGGCGTAGCGGACGATACGGCGACCTTGACGCACAGCGCGAGCGGCGGCGGCTATGGCGGGGTGAGCGCAGCGGTGTCGGTGTCGGTGACCGACCACGACGCGGCGCTGGTGCTGGGCGCCGCAGGGCTGACGGTGGCCGAGGGCGGCTCGGACGGCTACACGGTGGCGCTCGCCGCGCGGCCGAGCGGGACGGTGACGGTGACGGTCGCGGTCACCGGCGACGTCGACATAACGGTCTCGCCGTCGAGCCTGAGCTTCACGACGAGCGACTGGAACGTGGCGCAGACGGTGACGGTGAGCGCGGGCGAGGACGACGATGGCGCCGACGGCGTGGCGTTCGTCCACCACCACGTCGCCAGCGGCGGCTATGACGGTCTCGCGCCGGTCACGATAGGGGTGACGGAGAGCGACGACGACGGCGGCCTGACCTTCGGCAAGACCGCGGTGGAGAATCTGGCCGAGGGCGGTTCGGACACCTACACGGTGGCGCTGGGCGTGCAGCCGGGCGGCAATGTCGAGGTGGCGATCGCCCACAGCGGCGACGGCTCGATCGCCGCCAGCCCGACCGTGCTGCGCTTCACCGCCTCCGACTGGAACGTGGCGCAGACGGTGACGGTGAACGCGGCGCAGGACGCCGACGGCGAGGACGACGAGGCGGTGCTGACCCACACCGCTTCCGGCAGCTTCTATGACGGCGCCGGGGACGTCACGGTGACGGTCGCCGACGACGAGACGCCGGGGGTGACGGTGACGCCGACGGGCCTGAGCCTGAGCGAGGGCGGTGAGGCGAGCTACACGGTGAAGCTGGACACGCAGCCGCTGCAAACGGCGACGGTGACGGTGTCCGCGACCGGCGACGCCGACATCGGCTTCGACACCGAGGCCGCCACCGCCGGCGACCAGACGACGCTGAGCTTCACCGCGACCGACTGGAGCGTGGCGCAGACGGTGACGGTGCGCTCGGCGCGCGACGCCGACACGGCCGACGACGCGGCGACGCTGACGCACACGGTCGCGGACTACGACAGCGGCGACGCGTCCGGCGTTCATCCGGTGACGGTGACGGTGACCGACGACACGCGGGCGCTGGTCTTCTCGTTGTCGGCGCTGGAGATCGACGAGGGCGGGTCGGGTTCCTACACGGTGCGGCTGGCCAACGGGCCGCCGACCGGGTCGGTCGTCGTGGCGATCGCGAGCGACGACGCCGACGTGTGGACGGTGCAGAAGAACCTGGTCTTCACGACCGCGAACTGGGAGACGGCGCAGACGGTCGCGGTGCAGGCGGGCGAGGACGCCGACGCGGAGGCCGACGAGGCCGCTCTGACGCACACCGCGAGCGGCGGCGGCTTCGACGGCGTGACCGGGGTCGTGACCGTCGCCGTGGCCGACAACGACACGCTGCCGGCGGCGCCGGCCGACTTCACGGCGACGCCGCGGGACGGCGAGGTCGCGCTGAGCTGGGACGCCCCCGCGCCGGCGGACGCGGTGACCGGCTACGAGTGGCGCCGGGACGGCGGCTCGTGGACCGCCATCGCGAACAGCGCCGACCTGACGAGCCACACGGTCACCGGGCTGACCAACGGGACTGCCTACAGCTTCGGTCTGCGGGCGGTGAACGCCAGCGGCGCCGGGGCGGCAGCGACCGCGACCGCGACGCCGCAGCCGAAGCCGGGACAGGTGACGGGGGTTGACCGCGATGCGGGCGAGCTTCGGCGCCGGGCGCTTCGTGGACCTGGCCTGGACGGCGCCGGCCAACGGCGGCGCGGTGGCGTCTTACGAAGTGCAGTCGCGGCGCGGGACGAGCGGGGAGTGGACCACCGCTTCGAGCAATGTGAAGGGGACCTCCTACCGCGCGGTGGGGGCGGCCTACGCCTACTACGAATACCGGGTGCGGGCGGTGAACGCCTACGGCGCCGGGGCATGGTCGGAGGAGAAAGCCACGGTCGGCATCCCGCCGGCGCTCGACGTGCCGGGCGCGCCGCAGAACCTCGCGGCGACGGTGGACACCACCACCCAGGTCACGCTCACCTGGGACGCGCCCACCGAGACCGACGATGCAGGCGAACCGATCCCGGTCACCGGCTATGAGGTGTCGCGCGCCGCCGGCGCCGCCCCGGCCGACAGCGACTTCACGAGCCTCGCCAACAACCACGGCGGGACTTCCTGGACGGACTCCGGGCTGACCTCGGACACGCAGTATTGGTGGCGGGTGAGAGCGTTCAACAACGCCGGCAGCGGGGCGGATTCGGAGGTGACCGCAACGCCGTCGATAGCGACCGCGAACACCCCGCCCACCGGTTCCGTGACCATCGCCGGGACGGCGACGCAGGGCGAGACGCTGACGGTGGACACGACCGCCATTGCCGACCCGGACGGCCCCGCAAGCCTGACCTTCGGCTACCAGTGGAAACGCGGCGGGACCGACATCCCCGGCGCGACCGGCGCGACCTACACGCTGACGCAAGCCGACGTAGGCGCGGCGATCGCGGTGACGGTGAGCTGGACCGACGACGGCGGCATGGATGAGTCGCTGACCTCGGCCGCGACGGCGGCGGTGGCCAATGTCAACGACACGCCGACCGGTGCAGTGACGATCACGGGGACGGCGACGCAGGGCGAGACGCTGACGGCGGTGACGGACACCATCGCCGACGCGGACGGGTTGGGGACGTTCAGCTACCAGTGGAAGCGCGACGGGACGGCCATCCCCGGCGCGACGGGGTCGACCTATGTGCTGGCGCAGGCCGATGTGGGCGCGGCGATCACGGTGACGGTCAGTTGGACGGACGACGGCGGCACCGCGGAGTCTCTGACTTCGTCCGCGACGGCGATGGTGGCGAACGTCAACGATGACCCGACCGGCGCGGTGACGATCGCGGGCACGGCGACGCAGGGCGAAACGCTGACGGCGGTGACGGACACGATCGCGGACCCGGACGGGCTCGGGACGTTCACCTACCAGTGGAAGCGCGACGGCGCGGACATCGCGGGCGCGACCGGCTCGACCTATGTGCTGGCGCAGGCCGACGTGGGGGCGGCGATCACCGTGACGGTGAACTGGACCGACGGCGGCAACACGATGGAGTCGCTGACCTCGGCGCCGACGGCGGCGGTGACCGCCGCGAACCGGGCGCCGACGGGTTCCGTGACGATCGACGGCACGGCGACGCAGGGCGAGACGCTGACGGCGGTGACGGACACGATCGCGGACGCGGACGGGCTCGGGACGTTCGCCTACCAGTGGAAGCGCGACGGCGCGGACATCGCGGGCACGACCGGCACAACCTACGTGCTGACGCAGGCGGATGTGGGCGCGGCGATTACGGTGACGGTGAGCTGGACCGACGGCGGCAATACGGTGGAGTCGCTGACCTCCGCGCCGACGGCGGCGGTGGCGAACGTCAACGACGCGCCCATCGGTTCGGTGACGATCACAGGCACGGCGACGCTGGGCGAGACGCTGACGGCGGTGACGGACACGATCGCGGACCCGGATGGGCTCGGAACCTTCAGCTACCAGTGGAAGCGCGACGGCGCGGACATCGCGGGCGCGACCGGCTCGACCTACGTCCTGGTCCAGGCCGACGTGGGGGCGGAGATCGCGGTGACGGTGAGCTGGACCGACGGCGGCAACACGGCGGAGTCGCTGACCTCGGCGCCGACGGCGGCGGTGACCGCCGCGAACCGGGCGCCGACGGGTTCCGTGACGATCGACGGCACGGCGACGCAGGGCGCGACACTGACGGCGGTGACGGACACGATCGCCGACCCGGACGGTCCCGCGACGCTGACCTTCGGCTACCGGTGGCATCGCGACGGGACGGCGATCCCCGGCGCGACCGGCGCGACCTACGTGCTGGTCCAGGCCGACGTGGGCGCGGCGATCACGGTGACGGTGAGCTGGACCGACGCCGGCAACACCGTCGAGTCGCTGACCTCGGCGCCGACCGAAGCGGTAGCGGACGGCATCGACGTCCTGGGCGCGGATCCCAGCCCGCCGCCGACCGTAACGACGAACGCGGACGGGACGACGACGGTCGCTGCGGAGGTCGGCGGGTTCCCCGTCCGACTGACGTTGCCGCCGGGACACGGCGTCGGCGGGGTCACGTTCGATCCCGACGCGACACCCGCCGTCGCCTCGCCGCACGGCGTGACGTTCGGCGCCCACCCCGCCTGGGTCGGCATCGAACTGGATGCGGAGCTTCCGGTCGGCGCGAGCGCCGTCGTCTGTCTGCCGAGGCCGGAAGGAGTGGACGAACCTGCGGTTTACCACCTCCACGACGACGCGGCGGAGTGGACCGCGCTGGAACCCGCCTCGTCGCCGGACGGCTTCGTCTGCGGCGAGACGGAGTCGTTCTCCACGTTTGTGGTTGGCGGCGCGTCGTCCGACCCGGTCCCGACCTTCGAGGGCGAGTCCGTCCCCGACCAGATGTGGACGGTGGGCGAGGAGATCGAGGCTCTCGTCCTCCCCGCGGCTTCGGGCGGCGACGGACCGTTGCGCTACACGCTCGAGCCGGACGTTTCCGCTTACGGTCTCGTCTTCGATCCCGCGGAGCGCGCCGTTGCCGGGACGCCGGACGCCGCGCTCTCGAAGAAGCGGTTCATCTACACGGCGACCGACTCCGACCCGGTGGGCGCGGACAGCGTCAGTCTGGCGTTCTACGTCACCATCGCCGACGACCTCGATGAGCGCGGGCGCGCGATGAAGCATACGCTGGCGGCGTTCGGGCGCACGGTGGCGGAGAGCATGGTGGCCACGGTCGAGGAGCGCGCCGCCGCACCGCGGGGGCGGTCTTCCGGCAGGATGAAGGGGATGATCGGCGGGCAGGCGATATCGCCCGAAAGCCTGGGCTCCGGCGAGGAGATGAAGCGGTTCTTCGGGGCGTTCCTGGAGGACGACGGCAGCCTGCGTTCCCTGGACCGCGACGACCTGTTGTCGGGAAGCTCGTTCCACATCGCGCCGGTGGGCGGCCGGGGCGACTGGGTGCTGTGGGGCCGCGGGGACCGGTCAGGGTTCGAGGGCCATCCGCTGAACGGCTTCTCGATGGAGGGCGATGTGCTGTCGGGGCATGCAGGCTTCGACGTTCTCCCACGCGAGGACCTGCTGACGGGACTGGCGATCAACCGCAGCGAGGGAGATATGGACTGGCGCTTTGCGGAGGGGCCGGAGGGCACGATCGAGGCCGGTGTGACGAGCCTGCACCCCTACGCGCACTGGTCGCCTCGGACGGATATGGGGGTGTGGGCGATGCTGGGCTACGGTCGGGGCGAGGCGGTTCTGGACGATGGCGAAACCGGGCCGGCGGCGACGGCGCTGGAGATGCGGATGGCGGCGGCAGGGGCGCGCAAGGAGCTGGGTCCGGCGGGCGGTGCGGACTGGGCGCTGAAGGCGGACGGTTTCGTGGTGGGGATCGATACGGAGAAACGTCCGCTGCTGCCGGCGGTGGCGGCCGAGGCACACCGCCTGCGGCTGGGGCTGGAGGGCAAGGCGGACGCGGCGCTGGCCGGCGGGTCGCAGGTGACGGGGACGGTCGAGTTGGCGGCGCGGCTGGACGGCGGTGACGCTGACGAGGGCGCGGGCGCGGAGGTCGGCGGCGGTCTGGCCTGGGCCGATCCGGGTCTGGGCCTGGACGTGGAGATGCGCGGTCGCTTCCTGGCGGCGCATGGGGCGTCGGGGTTCGAGGAGTGGGGCATGAGTCTGTCGGCGAAGTACGACCCCGGCGAGCCGGGCGAGGGTCTGCACCTCGCGCTGGGGCCGTCCTGGGGCGACATGTCGGGCGGCGCGGATGCGCTGTGGCAGAACGCGCGGACGATGGAGACCGGGGCGGCGGACCGGGAGGAGAGCGAAGGCGCCGCCGGGATGCGGCTGGAGGCCGAGGCGGGTTACGGCCTGGACCTGATGGGCGACACCGTTCGCCTGACGCCGTTCGGGATGCTGAGCGGAACGGAGGGCGACGCGCACGCGCGCCTGGGGACGCGTCTGGGGGTCGCAGCGCGGCCCGGCCTGAACCTGGACCTCGAGTTCTACAACGAACCGGAGCGCCGCGACGCCGAGACAGGGGGACCGCTCTTCGGGATCGACGGCCGCTTGCGGCGCGAAGTTGACGGCGGCCGGGGCGAGCTCGAGTTCACGGGCGGAGCGCAGGCCGGTGAGGAAGAGGCGTTCCGGATCGGCCTGCAATACCGCATCCGGTTCTGACGAGGGGTCGAGGGCGTTGGCGTGCGGCGGCCGGCGTCAGAAGGCGAAGCTGACCGAAGCGGCGGCGGCGATCTCCCGGTCGTCGGTGCCCAGGCCGCCGGCCTAGATCCCGGCGCGCAGTTCGCCGCCGTTCCAGCCCAGGACCCCGCCCAGCCCGAGCAGAACCCGCGTCCTCTTCCCCTCCGACCGCAGACGCTCGCCCGATACGACCACTTCCGTCGTTGCATCGAACCAGTGCTCCAGGTCCACCGAGCCGCGGACCGAAAGGGACCGCTCTCCGCCCGGGCCGCCGCGCAGGACACGAACGGTCTCCGCCGCCAGACCGACGCCGCCGCCGCGCCGTTCCCCGTCCGTCAGCGAGACCCGCGAGTCGACGGCGTCGGCGAACCGCTCGACGGAGACGTCGGAACGGACCAGCCATGCCCGCGGCGTCAGCGCCGTCTCCGGCCCGACCGCGACCCGCCTCCCCGCCTCGGCGCGGAGCGAAAGGGTCGAAGCCCGCGTATCCGCGTCGATCGCGCCCCGGCTCGACGCCGCCGGCGGGTCCGCCGACAAATCGACATCGTAGCGGGTGAGCGACGCCCGGGCCAGGCCATAGGCGCCGTCCGCACCGCGCCACGCCGCGGCCAACGCGACGCCGAAACCGTCCACTTCGATCTCGCCCGCGCCGGTCGGCGAGGCCACGTCCGCCGATCCCCGGACGTGGCGGACGGAAGCCGTGCCGGTGATCTCGTCGTCGAGGGAGATATCCGTCCCGGCTTCGGCCTCATATCTGTCGAAATCGTATTCGGCGCCCGCTACCGACCGGTTCGCGCCGTAGCTCCCCGTACTGCCCGAGAGACGCCCCCACACCAACGGGCCGGGCGCACCCCCCGGCTCCCGCCCGGACAGGGACGGCGCCGCCCGTTCGAGCCGCAGCAGAAATCCCGGCAGCGCTTCGTAAACAGCCGAACGCGCGGCATATATCTCGAGAAAGTCGGCGGCGGAGAAGTTCGGCCCTTCGGCGCCGGCGTGCAGGGAAATGTCCCGGGCTCCGTTCGCGACCGCGAGATTCGATCGCCTTTCGCCGTCGTGCAGCGTCACGCCGTTGACGACGATGGCGGTCCGGCCGGGATCGATCAAGGCGCCGTCGGTCTCGATGCCGTTGTCGTTGCGGACATCGCCCCGGACCGCTCTCGCCCACCGGCGGCCATCGAGATCCACGTCGACGAGGAGCTTGCGATCCATGCCGCCGGCGCCGCCTGCGGCATGGACGGCGATGCCGGAATCGGCTCCCACGCTTCCGCGCGGCCCGACCGAGACCTTGCCGCCGCCGCCGAAATACAGTCCCGCCGCGTCGCCGGAACCGCCCCGCACCCGGCCGTCCACCGAAACGGTCTGCTTCGCATAGCCGTCGTCGTCCCTGCCGGCGCCGCCGAGCGCCATGCCGTGGCCGCCCGCGGTAACGCTCGCGCCCCGGGTCAGGGAAACGTCGATGCCGGAGCGGGCAGCGTCGCCGGTATTCGTTACCTCGATGCCCGCGGCGGATTCGACATCGATGCTGCCGCCCGCCATATCGATCTCGACGAGACCCCGCGACCGGCCGATATAGACGCCGTTCCCGTCGCTGCTGCCGACATCGACGTCAACCTCGGTCAAGTCGATATCGATATCGCCGTCGCCCCAGTGATGCGCATATATGGCGGTGTCCCATTGTCCGTCCCCTTTCGCGGCGATGCCGCCGCGCGTGACCGAAACACCGATGCGGGAGTCGCCGTTGGCGATCAGACGGAGCGCATCGCCGTCGGTCGTCTCGATGCCGGTATCCGTAAGGTCGATGTCGATGTCTCCCTGACCGATCAGGTCGATACCGATGGCGGTTTCCCCGGCCGTCTTGACGCTGCTGCGTTCGAGGTTCACGTCGATATCGCCCGCGGACTCGTGCCAGGCCAGGACGCCCTCGGCGTGCTCGCCCCGGGTTTCGATCGCAGTATCCGAAATGTCGATGCTCAGCGGGCCGCCGTTCTGCGAGCCACGGTTGAAATACGCCGCATAGACGCCGCTGGCGAGGGAGCCTCGAGTTTCGATCCTGCTCCCCGAAATGTCGATGTTCAACTCGCCCGCATTTATATGGTCGGCCCGCACGCCCATGGAGCCGCCCCAGGGGACCGTCGCGTCGCCTCTGGTCAGAATGTGGAAATTCTCGACAACGATATCGATATCGCCCGGGCGCGCGTCGGCGCTATTGTAGCTGTTGCCCAGAACCGCCAGCAGACCTTCGGCTTGCGTGCCGGAAGTTTCGACATCGGGATTGACGGCGTCGAGGGTTTCCGCTCTCGCCACGATCCTGACGTTGCCGCTGCCGCTGTTGTCGGCTCTCACGCCGACGCCCCCGTGGCCCGTCGTCTCGACGGTGCCGCCGGAAAGGTCGATCAGGATATCGCCGTCATAGTCCTCGTCCCTGAACTCGTCGGGATACCGGTCGTTATCGCCGTCGTATCGACTGTCGATCGCCGCCCAGATGCCGCTCCCGACGCTTCGAATCGAGCCGCCGGTCATATACACGTTTATATCCCCGGACGTTCCCTGTTGGCGCACGCTGATGCCCCGCGGCCCCGTCGTCGCCTGCTCGGCGGGACCGTCCGCAGTCAGGTCGGCGGACGACCTGACGGTAATGTCGCCGTCGAAATCCGGCCCGGTATCGACCCAGAAAGCGCCGTAATAGGCCCAGTTGTCGTCGGGCAGGTTCCATCGCCGGCCATGGTCGTCCGTCTGTTCGTCGACCGTAACCTGGGGCCTGCCGCGAGTACCGGCGATTCTCAATCCATCCGCCAGCTCGAACACGTAATCCGTCTTCCGCGTATTCTCCGGTAGCTGGTAGAAGACATTGCCTTGGGACGGATCGTAATTGCCGTCGTCGCACACGACGGTCCGCGAACCCGTCGCGGGGCCGCATTCGTCAACGGCTCCCGCCCCGCCGCCCCCGAGAGCGAAGACAACGGACAGTCCGAGGACGGGCCAGCTCCTGCACATTCGGTTGAGTTCGTTCGCGACGCGAGGCGCCGACAGGCGATGCGGCTCAGAGACCGGTGACGTGGGAGTCATGAATCTTTCCCTCTATGAGCCACCCGGGGGCCACTCTGCAATTTAGCCGTCGCTTACGCAATCCCCAAACTTCGCGATATCTGTACCGGACAACCGCGGCCGCCGGCGGCGATGCGCCCCGCGCCCGGGCGCCTTCGAGACCGCGTCCGCCCGCATCTTGTAGTCGCCCATCGGCGGTAGTGTGCCTGCTTCCGGTCCGATGCGCCGCGCAAGGCGGCTTCTTCGCACCGCGCCGGGCGCGTTCGCGTTCGCCCTGGCGGTGCCCCTGCTCGCCGCCCCGGCGGCGCTCGCGCAGGACTCGGGCGTGTGCGACCGCACGCAGCAGGTGCGCGACGAACTCATCTTTCTCGCGGATCGTACCGCCTGCGCGGATGTCACCGACGCGGATCTCGCTGAAATCGGCGCGCTGACCTTGTCAAACAAAGGCATCACGGCCTTGCAGGCGGGCGATTTCGCCGATCTTACCAGCCTGACCCGGCTTGAATTTGGCGAGAAACGACTTGACCTCGTTGCCGGCGAGTGTCTTCTCCGCTCTCACCAGCCTGACATGGCTGGACTTGCAGGCCAACGGCCTGACCGCACTACCGGCGGGCGTATTCTCCGGTCTCACCGACCTGCGCTCGCTGCGGTTGAACGTCAACGACCTGACCGCGCTGCCGGCCGATGTGTTCTCCGGTCTCGCCAACCTGAACACGCTGAACGTGGGCAGCAACGACCTGACCGCGCTGCCGGCGAATGTCTTTTCCAATCTCACCGGCCTGACCGGGCTGGGCTTGTCGGGCAACGACCTGACTGCGCTGCCGGCGAATGTCTTTTCCAATCTCACCGGCCTGACCAGCCTGAACTTGTCGTACAACGACCTGACCACGCTGCCGGCGAATGTCTTCTCCAGTCTCACCAACCTGACCAGCCTGCACTTGTCGTACAACGACCTGGCCACGCTGCCGGCGAATGTCTTCTCCAGTCTCACCAACCTGACCAGACTGGACCTGGACGGCAACGACCTGACCGCGCTGCCGGCGGGCATGTTCTCCGGTCTCGCCAGCCTGACCGATCTGTATCTGGACCGGAATCCTGGAGCCCCCTTCACTCTCATGCTGGAGTTGGCGCGCGCGGACGCGCAGGAATTAAACGCGCAGAGCCCCGCGCAGGTGACGGTCGAGCTCGCCGAGGGCGCGCCGTTCGAAATGATCGCCGACCTTTCGGTCGCGGGCGGCACGCTGTCCGCCGCCACGGCGACCCTGGCGGCGGGCATGACTGAAAGCGGTTCCGTCACGGCAACGGGCGCCGGCCAGGTCACGGTGTCTCTGGGCGACCCGCCCGAGGTTCCGGCGGGTTTCTACGGCATCCGGACCGCCGTGGGGCCTTCGCTCGTCCTGTTCGAGGACAACGCCATCGTCCTCGGCGTCGATCCCGAGCTGGTCGAGGAAGACAGCGGGAGCACGCAGATCACCGTCACCGCGTCCTTCCCCGGCAGCGTAACCCGGCCCGAGGCCACCGTCGTCAGTGCCACGGTGGCGGACGGGACCGCGACCGCAGGCGAAGACTTCACCGCCGTCACGCCCTTCAGCGTCACCATCCCCGCGAACGAATCCAGCGGCACGGCGACCTTCACGCTGACGGTGATCGGTGACAACGTATCCGAGGGCGGGGAGACGCTGACGGTACAGGGCACGCAGGGCATGAGCACCGTCACGCCGGCCACGGTGACGATCGCCGACAACGACGCGATAGGGACCGTAGATATAGAGTACGAGCCGGATAGCGTTCGGGAGGACGACGAGCCCACGGAGGTTACCGTCACCGCGTCCTTCTCCGGCAGCGTAACCCGGTCCACGGAAACCGAAATTCCGTGCACTGTCTTCACGAGCGACCGTTTCGCCGATGTCGATCCCTTCACCGTCACCATCCCCGCGCTCGAATCCAAAGGAGCGGTGACCTTCAGGTTGGTGCCGATCGACAACGATCTGGCCGACGGTACGTGGAGCGTACGTTTCACTTGCGCGTTTTTCGGAGGCGTGCATGGTTACCCGGGGGTTAGAATCCTCGACGACGAGACGCCGACGGCCGTCGATCTGGAAGTCTCGCCGGCGCGGGTCGCGGAGGGTGGCGGGAACCGCAACGTCACCGTCACCGCGTCCTTCCCCGGCGCCACCTTGTATACCGGCGCAAGCCGGCCCACGGCTACCGTTGTCGCTGTCTCGGTGGTGGACGGGACCGCGACCGCAGGCGAAGACTTTACCGCCGTCGCGCCCTTCAGCGTCACCATCCCCGCGGACCGAGGGCTCGCCACGGAGCGTTTCTCGCTGACGGTGCTCGACGACGACGTGGACGACAGCGAGGAAACCGTGAAGGTGACCGGAACGACCGCCGGCCTCGATGTCAACGAGGCCGTCATCACCATCGCCGACGACGAGGGCCCGCCGCTCGTGAGTCTGGCGCTGGCCCCGGCCGCGATCGGGGAGGACGGCGGGGTGAGCACGGTGACCGCGAGCCTGAGCGGGACGTCGAGCGCGGACACGACCGTGACGGTGGCGGCCGAGGCGGTGGCGCCGGCGGCGGCGGGCCATTTCACGTTGAGCGAGAACACCACCCTCAGCATCGCGGCCGGCGAGACGGGAAGCACGGGCGTCGTCACCGTCACGGCGGTGAACGACGAGGTGGCCGCGCTGGACAAGGAGGTGACCGTGTCGGCGACGGCGGCCAACGACCAGGGGGTGACGGCGCCGGTCGACGTGACGTTAACCATCGAGGAGGACGACGCGGCCGGGATTACGGTGACGGCGATCGACGGCGACACCACCGAAGCGGGGGGCGAGGCGACGTTCACGGTGGCGCTCGACAGCGCGCCGACGGCGGACGTGAGCATCGGGGTGAGCAGCGACGACACGGGCGAGGGCACGGTGGCGCCGGCGACGCTGACGTTCACCACCGGGAACTGGAACACGGCGCAGACCGTCACCGTCACCGGCGTGGACGACGACGAGGACGACGGCGACCAGGACTACACCGTTGTTCTGGCGGCGGCGACCAGCACCGACACCAACTACAGCGGCTTCAACCCGGACGACGTGAGCGTGACCAACACCGACGACGACGCGGCCGGCGTCACGGTGACGCTGCCGCAGGGGGGAGACCTCGCTGACCACCACCGAAGCGGGGGGCGAGGCGACGTTCACGGTGGCGTTGGACAGCGAGCCGACGGCGGACGTGAGCATCGGGGTGAGCAGTTCGGACACCGGCGAGGGCACGGTGGCGCCGGCGACGCTGACCTTCACCACCGGGAACTGGAACACGGCGCAGACCGTCACCGTCACCGGCGTGGACGACGCCGTGGACGACGACGACCAGACTTACAGCATCGTGCTGGCTGCGGCGACCAGCACCGACGCCAACTACAGCGGCTTCAACCCGGACGACGTGAGCGTGACCAACACCGACGACGACGCGGCCGGCGTCACGGTGACGCTGCCGCAGGGGGAGACCTCGCTGACCACCACCGAAGCGGGGGGCGAGGCGACGTTCACGGTGGCGTTGGACAGCGCGCCGACGGCGGACGTGAGCATCGGGGTGAGCAGCGACGACCTGACCGAGGGCACGGTGGAGCCGGCGACGCTGACGTTCACCACCGGGAACTGGAACACGGCGCAGACCGTCACCGTCACCGGCGTGGACGACGACGTGGACGACGGCGACCAGGACTACACCATCGTGCTGGCTGCGGCGACGAGCACCGACGCCAACTACAGCGGCTTCAACCCGGACGACGTGAGCGTGACCAACACCGACGACGACGCGGCCGGCGTCACGGTGACGCTGCCGCAGGGGCTGAGCTCGCTGACCACCACCGAAGCGGGGGGCGAGGCGACGTTCACGGTGGCGCTGGACAGCGCGCCGACGGCGGACGTGAGCATCGGGGTGAGCAGTTCGGACACCGGCGAGGGCACGGTGGCGCCGGCGACGCTGACGTTCACCACCGGGAACTGGAACACGGCGCAGACCGTCACCGTCACCGGCGTGGACGACAACGTGGACGACGACGACCAGGACTACACCATCGTGCTGGCTGCGGCGACGAGCACCGACGCCAACTACAGCGGCGCCGACCCCGACGACGTGAGCGTGGTGAACGAGGACGACGACACGGCGGGGATCGCGGTGACGCTGCCGCAGGGGGAGACCTCGCTGACCACGACCGAGGCGGGGGGCGAGGCGACGTTCACGGTGGCGTTGGACAGCGCGCCGACCGCGGACGTGAGCATCGGGGTGAGCAGTTCGGACACCGGCGAGGGCACGGTGGCGCCGGCGACGCTGACGTTCACCACCGGGAACTGGAACACGGCGCAGACCGTCACCGTCACCGGCGTGGACGACGACGTGGACGACGACGACCAAGACTACACCATCGTGCTGGAGGCGGCGACCAGCACCGACACCAACTACAGCGGCGCCGACCCCGGCGACGTGAGCGTGGTGAACGAGGACGACGACACGGCGGGATTCACGGTGACGCCCATCACCGCGCCGATCACCACCGAAGGCGGCGGCACGGCGCGGTTCACGGTGGCGCTGGGCAGCGCGCCGACTGCGGACGTGAGCATCGGGGTGAGCAGTTCGGACACCGGCGAGGGCACGGTGGAGCCGGCGACGCTGACGTTCACCACCGGGAACTGGAACACGGCGCAGACCGTCACCGTCACCGGGGTGGACGACGCCGTGGACGACGGCGATCAGAGCTACACCATCGTGCTGGCTGCGGCGACGAGCACCGACACCAACTACAGCGGCGCCGACCCCGGCGACGTGAGCGTGGTGAACGAGGACGACGACGCGGCCGGCATCACGGTGACGCTGCCCCAGGGGCTGAGCTCGCTGACCACGACCGAGGCGGGCGGCGAGGCGACGTTCACGGTGGCGCTGGACAGCGCGCCGACCGCCGACGTGAGCATCGGGGTGAGCAGCGACGACCTGACCGAGGGCACGGTGGCGCCGGCGACGCTGACCTTCACCACCGGGAACTGGAACACGGCGCAGACCGTCACCGTCACCGGCGTGGACGACGCCGTGGACGACGGCGATCGGAGCTACACCATCAAGCTGGCTGCGGCGGAGAGCACCGACACCAACTACGGCGGCGCCGACCCGGACGACGTGAGCGTGACCAACACCGACGACGACGCGGCCGGCGTCACGGTGACGCTGCCCCAGGGGCTGAGCTCGCTGACCACGACCGAGGCGGGCGGCGAGGCGACGTTCACGGTGGCGCTGGACAGCGCGCCGACCGCCGACGCGAGCACCGGGGTGAGCAGCGACGACCTGACCGAGGGCACGGTGGCGCCGGCGACGCTGACCTTCACCACCGGGAACTGGAATACGGCGCAGACCGTCACCGTCACGGGGGTGGACGACGCCGTGGACGACGGCGACCAGGGCTACACCATCGTGCTGGCGGCGGCGACGAGCACCGACACCAACTACGGCGGCACCGACCCGGACGACGTGAGCGTGACCAACACCGACGACGACACGGCGGGGATCGCGGTGACGCTGCCGCAGGGGGAGACCTCGCTGACCACGACCGAGGCGGGCGGCGAGGCGACGTTCACGGTGGCGCTGGACAGCGCGCCGACGGCGGACGTGAGCATCGGGGTGAGCAGCGATGATACGACCGAGGGCACGGTGGCGCCGGCGACGCTGACGTTCACCACCGGGAACTGGAACACGGCGCAGACCGTCACCGTCACCGGGGTGGACGACGCCGTGGACGACGGCGACCAGGGCTACACCATCGTGCTGGCGGCGGCGACGAGCACCGACGCCAACTACGGCGGCACCGACCCCGGCGACGTGAGCGTGACCAACACCGACGACGACGCGGCCGGCATCACGGTGACGCTGCCCCAGGGGCTGACCTCGCTGACCACCACCGAAGCGGGGGGCGAGGCGACGTTCACGGTGGCGCTGGACAGCGTGCCGACGGCGGACGTGAGCATCGCCGTGAGCAGCGATGATACCGGCGAGGGCACGGTGGCGCCGGCGAGCCTGGAGTTCACGCCGGACAACTGGAACACGGCGCAGACCGTCACCGTCACCGGGGTGGACGACGCCGTGGACGACGGCGACCAGGGCTACACCATCGTGCTGGCGGCGGCACCGACCCCGGCGACGTGAGCGTGACCAACACCGACGACGACGCGGCCGGCATCACGGTGACGCTGCCGCAGGGGGAGACCTCGCTGACCACGACCGAGGCGGGCGGCGAGGCGACGTTCACGGTGGCGTTGGACAGTGCGCCGACTGCGGACGTGAGCATCGGGGTGAGCAGTTCGGACACCGGCGAGGGCACGGTAGAGCCGGCGACCCTGACGTTCACCACCGGGAACTGGAACACGGCGCAGACCGTCACCGTCACCGGCGTGGACGACAACGTGGACGACGGCGACCGGAGCTACACCATCGTGCTGGCTGCGGCGACGAGCACCGACACCGACTACAGCGGCGCCGACCCCGACGACGTGAGCGTGGTCAACACCGACGACGACACGGCGCCGACGGGTGTGTCGCTGGCGCTGGACACCGACGCGGATATGGCGGGCAACCAGAACGGGGTTCTGGAGAACGGCGAAGCGCAGACGGTGAGCGTGACGGCGTCGCTTGAGGGGGGCACGACGCGCACCGAGGCGACGGCGGTGACGGTGACGGTGTCGGACGGCACGGCGGTTTCGCCGGCGGACTATTCGGTCGGGCCTTTGCCGGTGATCGTCATCGCGGCGGGGGCGAACGAGGCCACGGGGACCTTCGAGATCGTGCCGGTTGAGGACACGCTGGACGAGGGGACGGGCGAGACGGTGACGGTGGGCGGCGCCACGACGATAGGTCTGGCGGTGTCGGCGGCCTTGCCGGTGCTGACCGTCACCGACGACGACGGCCCGCCGACGGGTGTGTTGTTGAGCCTCGACGGCGATGCGCAGACGCCGGGCGAGCAGGCGGCGGTGGACGAGGGCGGCGGGTCGCAGACGGTGACGGTGAAGGCGGCGCTGGCGGGCGGGACGACGCGCACCGAGGCGACGGTGGTGACAGTGACGGTGGCCGCCGGCACGGCGACCGCCATGACGGACTACACGGCGACGGTGGCCGATCCGTTCGAGATCGAGATCGCTGCGGGTCAGGTGAGCGCCACCGGGACGTTCGCGATCGCGCCGGTGGACGACGTGATCGACGACGACGGCGAGACGGTGTCGGTGACCGGGACGACGACGGTGGGACTGACGGTGACCGGCGCGGACCTGACCATTACCGACGACGACGGCCCGCCGACGGGTGTGGCGCTGACGCTGGACACCGACGCGGATATGGCGGGCCACCAGGGCCGGGTGGCCGAAGGCGGCGGGTCGCGGACCGTGACGGTGACGGCCTCGCTGGAGGGCGGGACCACACTTGCCGAGGCGACGGTGGTGACGGTGACCGTGGCGGACGGCACCGCCGTCTCGCCGGCGGACTATTCCGTCGGGACCCTGCCGGCGATCGCGATCCCGGCAGGGGCGGGCCAGGCCGCGGGGACGTTCGAGATCGTGCCGGTTGACGACACGCTGGACGAGGGCGCCGGGGAGACGGTGACGGTGGGCGGCGCCACGACCGTGGGTTTGGCGGTGTCCCCGGCCTCGCCGGTGCTGACCATTGCCGACGACGACGCCGACCTGATGCCGTCGTTCGGCGACAGGACCGTCCTTGCCCGGACCTGGACCGTGGGCACGGAGATCGACACGGTCGTATTGCCCGATGCAGAGGGCGGGAACGGCGCGCTGATCTACGACCTGATGCCCGACCTGCCCGCCGGCCTCGTGTTCGACGCGGCGGCGCGCACCGTCTCCGGCACGCCGACCGCGGCGTTCCCCACGACGGAGTTCACCTGGACGGTCACCGACTCCGACGATCGGGACCCCGACCGCGCATCGCTGACCTTCGACATCGCCGTCGTTCCCGACCTGATGCCGTCGTTCGGCGAGGAGACCGTCAGCTATGAGTGGATACGGAACACCGACATCGGGGAGGTGGAGCTGCCCGGGGCGACGGGCGGAAACGGCCGTCTGACCTACACGCTCGCCGGCGCCGACGATCTCCCGGAGGGACTGCGCCATGACGCCGCCGCCCGCATCCTGAGCGGCACGCCTGCGACGGTGGGCACGGCGACCCTCACGCTGACGGCGAGGGACGCCGACGGCGACGCCGCCGCGTTGAGCGTCGGCATCGCCGTCGTGGAGGACCTGATACCGAGCTTCGGCGACGCCGCGGTCGCCGCGCAACACTACGTGGAGGGCCGGCCGATCGATCCACTCGTGCTGCCGTCGGCGACCGGCGGCAACGGGGAGCTGACCTACCGCCTCGCGCCCGCTCTGCCGGCCGGGCTGACGTTCGACGGCGCCGCGCGCATCCTCGCGGGCACGCCGACCGAGGCGATGGAGACGACCGTGTTCGCCTGGACGGCGACCGACCGGGACGGCGACCGGGCCGAGCTCGCCTTCACCATCGAGGTGACCGCCGCCGCCACGATAACGCGGGAGCGGCTCGAGGAGGTGAACGCCGCGGTCCTGCCGGAGCTCGCGCGGGCGTTCGCGGCCAGCGCCGCCGAGGCGGTGGCGGGCCGCTTCGACGCCGCGGTGACCGGCATGGCGGACGCCGAGAGGGAAGCGCTTTCCTCGCTTGCCGGCATCCTGAGGGCGAACCGGTGGGCGCTCGAAGACGGCGCGTTCTCCTGGCGCGAAGCGCTGGCCGGCGAGTCGTTCGCGCTGGGTCTCGCGGGCGGCGATGTCGCGGTCTGGGGCGCGGGGGACTGGCGCCGCCTGTCGCTCGACGGCCCGGTGGACTGGCGGGGCGACATGTTCGCCGCCCATCTCGGCGCCGACGTCGCTCTCGGCTCCGGCCTCCGGGCCGGCGCGGCGGTGTCCCGGTCGGAAGGGTCGATCGACTATATCGACCGGCGCGGAGAGGCGCCGGTCGAGGGCGTGCACGACAGCCGGATGACGAGCGTCCACCCCTATGTCGGCGGGACGCTGTCGGACGGCTCGCGCCTGTGGGCGGTGGCGGGCTACGGCGCCGGCGAGATCGAGATCGACGACGGGGAGGCCGAGGCGCAGGCGGCGGGGCGTCAGTCGAGCGACGCGGCGCTGCTGACGGCGGCGGCCGGGGGCCGCACGCGGCTGGTGTCCGCCGGCGCGTTGTTGCTGGCTTTGAAGGGCGAGGCCCAGGCGGCGAGTCTGGAGATCGACGACAATGGCGGCTTGATCGCCGGCGTGAGCGTAAGGACCCGCCGGCTGCGCTTTGCGCTGGAGGGTTCGCGCGCCTTCACGCTCTCCCCTGGCGCGACGGTGACGCCGTCCCTGGATCTCGGGGCGCGCTGGGACGGGGGTGACGGCGAGACCGGGGCGGGTGTGGAGGTCGGCGGCGGTCTCCGCTGGGCCGACCGGGGCCGGGGTCTGACCGCAGAGCTCGCGGGGCGGGTGCTGGCGGCGCACGGCGGCGGCGTCGAGGAGTGGGGCGCGTCGGGTTTCGTCCGGCTCGACCCCGGCGCCGACCGGCGCGGCCTGTCGCTGAGCCTGGCGCCGTCCTGGGGCGAGACCGCGAGCGGTGCGGCGCGGTTGTGGGAGGACGGCATGGCCGGTCCCCGCACGGCGAACGGCAGCGCGCCGGTCGGACGCATCGAGGCGGAGCTGGGCTGGGGCGTGGCAGCCCTCGGCGGCGCGGGCGTCCTCACCCCGTATGGCGGGGCGGCGCTGGCCGACGACGGCGACCGCCGCTACCGCCTGGGCGGTCGGCTGAGAGTCGGCCGGGCATCGCTGAGCCTCGAGAGCAACCGCTGGGAGCGCCCCTCGGGCGCCCCCGAACACGGCGTCTTCCTGCGCGCCGCACTGCGCTGGTAAAAATCCGGCAGCCTGTAGGGGCAACCCTTGTGGTTGCCCTTGTTGGTGGCGCCCACAAGGCGCGCCCCCACAGGCGGTTCGATGCCGCTTGGCTTCGCGGCGCCCTGGCGCCCCGTCGCCACCACGACCCGGCGGTCCCCATTTTGGTGCGCGGGCGTCTCGCCCGCATCTTCGCTTCGCGCTCATATGCGGGCGGACGAATCGCCCGCTCGCCCTGGCGCCCCCGCCATCCCCCCGTCGCCGCCACGACCCCCAACAATTTTCAAACCGTCACACGACCGACCGGACAGGCGCTTCACAAGCCCCTGCCGACGTGCTACAAGCCGCCGCCGCTCCGGCCGCAACCGTGAAACGACAGAAGGACACCGGACGTTTGCAGGTATTCGTTCGCGACAACAACGTCGACCAGGCGCTGCGCGCTCTGAAGAAGAAGATGCAGCGCGAGGGTATTTTCAGGGAGATGAAAATGCGCCGCGCCTACGAGAAACCCAGCGAAAGACGGGCGCGAGAGAGGGCCGAGGCCATCCGCCGAAGCCGCAAGCTGGCGCGGAAACGGGCGCAGCGCGACGAATAGACCCCTGCGAACGAACCGGGCCGACGACCGGCGAGGGGGAATCCCGCCATGGCCCGCGCGTTCACCGGAAGAAGCTTCGCCGTTCGCTGGGCGGTCGCTCTGGCGCTGGTGTTCGGTGCCTTCAACCCGACCGGCTATTCGTACTATCACTGGCTGATCGAGGGGTTGGGGCCCGAGGTGGACCTGGGCCCGATGATCGTCGTCGTGGGCCTCGCCCTCCTCATCGCTTACGTCGTCTATCTGCGCGCGACGTGGCGTTCGATCGGGCCGGTCGGGGCGCTGCTCGTCCTCGCCTTTCTCGCCGCCGTCGTGTGGCTGGCCATCGACTACGGACTCCTCGATCCGGCGGCGGTCACGCCGATGACCTGGGTCGGGTTGCTGGTTCTGTCCCTCGTGCTCGCGGTCGGCGTTTCCTGGTCGCACATCCGGCGCCGCATCTCCGGCCAGCTCGACACCTCCGAGATCGGCGGCTCGGACGAGGAATAGAGGCGGCGAAGGACCGACTGCCATGAAAATATCCATGACCGTCGTCGCTGCGGTTGCGGCGTTCCTCCAGGGGGCGGTCGCGTCGGCGGACGACCCCGCCCCCGACATCGGCGCGGTGGTGCTCACCGTCGCCGGCGATATCGAGACGACCAACCGCCCGCCTTTCGACGAGGCGAACGATACGTTCTTCGGCTATCACGAGACCCGGTTCGAGCGGGCGTTCGCGTTCGACCGCGCCATGCTGGACGGGTTCGGCGTGCGCGAGGCGGTCATCGACCTGGGGCCGGGCGCCGGCGCGACCCGTTTTTCGGGCCCCCGGCTCGCCGACGTTCTCGACTCGGTGGGGTGCCGGGGTTCGCTCACCACGCTGGCGCTCGACGGCTTCGGCACGGTGATCGAGGAGGCGGAGCGCGCGGCGCATGACTGGATGTTGGTCACGCGCGTCGACGGCCGCGCCCCCGGCCTCGGCGACCGCGGCCCGCTGTCGCTGGTCTTCGACCCGCCGGGAGACCGCCCGGCCACACCCGACGAAAAGAGCATATGGCCGTGGGGGTTGTTCTTCATCCGCTGCGGAGACGGCTGAAGACGTCGCCATCGTATAGTGCGCGACATACGCGAACGGTATACGGGCGTCATTGGCAGGATGGCGGCCAAATACGGTAGCCGCCAAGGCGTTGGGAATTATTGGATCCCGAAGAATGCTACACTGCCTGAATGTATCTGGTATGCGCAAAGGTATATTGTAGGGAGCCGGTCTCATTACCGGTACAATAAATACAAAAGAGCTTTGCAATCTGCGTTGCTGTATCGTCATCCCAAGATACGACAAAACGGAAAAATGATCCACATCAATATCGGGTGTGGCCCTGGTTTATTTTCCTGGGTCGTAAGAGATCATTTCCGCACCAACCTGTTTGTCAATGTCGAATCTCACGGGTATGATCACTCTCGAAACATGGTTGCACTCGCGCGGTTATTATCGAAGAAACTCCGGGAAGATACGCATCTTTCATTTTACCATGACATGGACAAGCTTTTTGTGGCTGTGCTGTCTGGCGAGTCCGTTGTTCGCAATGTCGTCGTCACACTGGGACATGTTTTAGTTCAGACCGTCGATAACGAAATCGCGACGAAAGATTTTGCACGCATTATCGCGAAATTCGCCAAATCTGCTAACTGTCAAGTGGTGGCTGCCGATGCGCACAGTGGAGAACGATTCGATATTTTCAAAAGGTCATGTAGAAATTTGAGAAATGCTTTGGACAAGCATGGGTTGACTGCCAGCATGTCCATCAATTCCGGATCGTTGATGTTCGCCCGGATCAAACAGGAGGCCACGCATGAATGAGCAATTCCAGATCTCTTTCGACGACGTCGGGGTCGAGTCGCCATCGAATCGGCCTCCGGGAAGCGACCATACGGCGCACGTGCCGTCCGTTCTCGGTCTGGCCTACCTCCCGCGGTTCTTGTCCGACAGCGCGCAGGCCGCGTTATGGGACCGTATCGAAGGTCTTCCCTGGCGCGATGACCTGGAACGTCGGGTCCAGCATTACGGCTGGCGATACGACTATCGAGCGCGAACCGTCGCGCGTGACATGCATATCGGCCCCTTGCCGGAATGGCTGCGACAAATCGCCCGGCGTCTTTACGCTGAAACCAGCGTGTTCGACTGCGAACCCGATCAGGCGATCGTGAACGAGTATCTCCCAGGCCAAGGCATTGCTCGGCACGTTGACCGACAATGCTTCGGCCCCGCCGTGGCGACGATCTCGCTCGGCGATGCGTGGCTCATGGACCTGCGTCCGTTACGCGGGACCAAGGGCGTTGCCGAGCAGATCCTGTTGGAGCCAGGGTCGGCGCTGGTGCTGACCGATGCGGCACGCTGGCGTTGGCTCCACGGTATCGCCCCACGTAAGTACGAACGCGCGAACGGCGGCAAGCGACCGCGAAAACGCCGGATTTCGGTGACTTTCCGAACCGTTGTCCTTTCCGGCGACGATGCGCCGGGCCGGGCTATACCGGCTCGAGGATCACCGGCAGGCCGTCCACCGGCTTCGGGATCGGGATCACCCGCCAGCGCGGGCGATGGCCGTCCGACAGCGCGACCCGGTAGCGCCGGAGAAACTGGAAGCTGAACGCCTTGGCCTGCATCGTCGCGAAGTGCATCCCGAGGCATTTATGCGCGCCGCTGCCGAATGGCGACCATGCGAAACGGTGACGCCGGTCTTCCGCCCGCTCCGGGAGGAAACGGTCGGGGTCGAAGCGCTCCGGCTCGCTCCACAGTTCGGCGTCGCGCGCCACCATGCCGGGGCTGACCGAAATGGAGGTGTCGCCCGGGATGCGGTAGCCGGCGAAATCGAACGGGCGCAGCGCGTGGCGCACGAGGAAACACACCGGCGGTTTCAGCCGCAGCGCTTCCTTGAACACCCGTTCGGTCAGCGGCAGCCGGTCCATCGCCGCGTGCTCCAGCCGGTCGGCATCGACCGAGGCCATCTCCTCGCGCACCGCGTCCTGCCAGTCGGGATGGCGCGCCAGCGCCCACACCATGGTCGTCAGGCCGCTGGTGGTGGTGTCGTGCGCCGCCATCAGCATGAAGTTCAGATGATCGACGATCTCCTGTTCGGTGAAGGTGCGGTCGTCCTCCAGCCGGGCGCGGCACAGATGCGAGAACAGGTCGTCGCCGCCCGCGTCGCGCCGGACCGGGATGAGGCGGCGGAAATAGTCCAGCAGGAAGGCGCGGGCGCGCAGGCCCCGCCACATGGCGTTGCCCGGCAGCGGCGTGCGCACGATCGCGACCGCCGCCGCGAGCTCGGTGATGAACGCCCGGTTCAGCCGCTTCGCCTCGTGGCCGGTGTCCATGCCCATGAAGATGGAGGCGCCGAGTTCCAGCGTGAGGTCCTTGATGGCGTCGTAGAAACGCAGCTCGCCTGACGGCCAGCGCTCGAGGGTCGCGGCGATGCCGCCGTTCATGCGGGTCACGTAGTCCGCCATGGCCCTCGGCTTGAAGGCGACCTGCATGATCCGGCGGTGCAGCCTGTGGTCGTCAAAATCGCGCAGCATCAACCCGCCGGGGAATAGCCGCTCGAGAATCTCCCAACCCTTCCTGGAGGAGAAGTTGCGCTCGCGGTCCATCAGCACCCGTTCGAGCGCATCGGCGCCGTTCAGCGCGACGCTCCATTGGCCGAAATTCCGCGTCTTGTACACCGGGCCGTATTCGGCCACGCGCCTGACGTGGAAGCCGTACGGGTCGCGTACGAACTCGACCGTCGTCCCGAGCAGGGGGATGCCCCCGCGGCCGGGGATGTGAGCGAGACGGTCCTTTTGCGGTGCGTGTTCAAAGGCTTCGCCGGCCGCGGGCGCCGCGGCAGCGCTTCCACCGGTTTTCATCGTCGCGTTCTCCCCGGGCTTCCGCACTCTCCCCGCGTTTCCTGTCGATCAAGGTAGGAGCCCGCGCACACCGGTTCAAGGAGGAGAAGGACCAGCCCGCACAGGCCGCGATTTGCAATCGCCCGACCCTGCAACCATGATCGGCGAAACGCTCGATCGGCTTCAGAGGATGGAACGATGGCGCGAGACGACTTCGAGGGCCCGAAACGTCCGACGCTGCTGGGGATGCTGGCGTTTGTGGTCGGCGTCTTCGCGCTCGCGGCTCTGGGCGTCGCCGCATACGGTTATCGGCAAGGCCACTGGGATTACGGCTTCGCCTTGCTGACCATCAACCAATATGCCGCCTTGGCCGGTGCCGGCGCGTTCGTCGTCGGCCTGCTCGGCCTCGGCGCGTCGCTGCCCGGCGGCAACCGGCGCGGTCTGACCCTTTCGGTCATCGGCGTGCTCGCCGGCGGTGCCGCCGCGGGCCTGATCGGCCATCAATACTACATCGTGCAGACCAGCCCCTTCATTCACGACGTCTCGACCGACTTGAATGATCCGCCGGCGTTTCAGGCCCTGCTCGCACGGCGCGAGGCGGCCGGCGCGGTCAATCCGCCCGAACACCCGGGCGAGGATGTGGCCTTGCAGCAGCGCGCCGGCTATGCCGATATCGAACCGCTGTTCGTCGGCGTCCCGCCGCCGGACGCGTTCGACAGGGCGGCCGCGCTCGCCGGCGCGCTGAAATGGGAGATCGTCGCCGCCGACCGTGAGGCGCTGCGTATCGAGGCCGTCGAGACGAGCCGGTTCTACCAATTCAAGGACGACATCGTCATTCGCGTTTCGCCGCGCGTCGGCGGGTCGCTGGTTGACATGCGGAGCAAGAGCCGGGTCGGCCGGTCGGACGTCGGAAGTCAACGCGGCGCGGATCAGGGAGTTTCTCGCAGCCATGAAAGAGACCGACGCCTTGGCCGAATAATCACCCGGCGGCGAGCGGGGCGCAGGCGGAATCGAGCCAGGCGCGGGTCGCCGGGTCCAGCGCCGGCGCAAGCGCCGCGCGAACCCGTGCGTGATAGGCGTCGAACCACGCGCGTTCGTTGTCGGTCAGCAGCGGCAGCGCGACCAGCCGGCGATCGATCGGCGCCAGAGTCAGCGTTTCGAAACCGAGGAGGTCGTCCTCGCCGCCGGGCGGGCGCGGGAGCGCGACGACCGCCACCAGATTCTCGATGCGGATCCCGTAGGCGCCGGTCTTGTAGTATCCGGGCTCGTTGGAAACGATCATGCCCGGCTGCAACGCGGCGTGCACCCCCGCTTTCGAAATGGCGTGCGGCCCTTCGTGGACGCCGAGATAGCTGCCCACGCCGTGGCCGGTGCCATGGCGGTAGTCGAGACCGGCGTCCCAGAGCGCCGTCCGCGCCAGCACGTCGAGTTGCGCACCGGTCGTCCCCTTGGGAAACCGCGCGGTCGCCAGTGCGATGTGCCCCTTCAGCACCCGGGTGAAGCGTTCGCGCATTTCGGCGTTCGGAGTCCCGACCGCGACCGTGCGCGTCACGTCGGTGGTCCCGTCGAGATATTGCGCGCCGGAATCGACGAGATAGAGCGAACCGGGTGTCAGTGTCCGGTTGCTGCGCTCATCGACCCGGTAGTGTACGATGGCGCCGTTCGGCCCGGCGCCCGAGATCGACGGGAAGCTCAGCCCGCGAAACTTCTCGTTCTCCCGCCGCCGCGCTTCGAGATAGTCGGCGGCCGCGATTTCCGTAACCGCGCCCGACGGCGCCGCGCCGTCGAGCCAGCACAGAAAGCGCGCCAGCGCCGCGCCGTCCCGCAAATGCGCCGCGCGCGCGCCCGCCAGTTCGACCTCGTTCTTGACCGCCTTCGCGAGCACGCACGGATCGGCGCGCTCGACGATCTCCGCCGCCCCCGCCTCAAGCGCGCGGAATACCCGTTCGGCAGCGCTGCCGGGGTCCGCGGCCACCCGCCCCGTCAGCCCCCGAAGTACGGACTCGAAGGCCGCCGGCTCCCGCACGCGCACCCCATTGCCGAAATGCGAGCCCAGCTCGGGCCCGAGTTTGCGCGGATCGACGAACAAATCCACCGTCCCGTCACCATGCAGCACCGCGAACGACAGCGGCAGCGGGGTGTATTCCACGTCGCCGCCGCGGATATTGAGCAACCACGCGATCGAGTCGGGCTTGGTGATCACCGTCGCTGCGAGACGCGCTTTGGCGAGATCGTCCGCCATCGCCGCGCGTTTGTCGGCAGCCGCGCGCCCGGCATGGCGGTCGTCGTGCGCGACCACCGGCGCCAGCGGCAGCGGTGGTTGGTCGTCCCACACCGCATCGAGCGGATTGCTGTCGAGCGCCACCAGTGTGGCGCCGGCTTGCTTGCACACACCGGCGAAGGTCTCGTGATCGCGCCTCGTGTGAAGCCGCGGGTCGTAGCCGAGCCGCGCACCCTCGCCAAGTGCGGCCGAGAGCCATGCGCCGGGGGTGGTGTCGGCGGTCGCAACGATCTCGATACCGTCGGCGGCTTCCGCGGCCGCCTGGAGCGTATAGCGGCCATCGACGAACAGCGCTGCACGCGCGCGCAGCACCGCCGCCATCCCGGCAGAGCCGGTGAAGCCGCTGACCCAGGCGAGGCGGTCCGCATGGCGCGGCACATACTCGCCCTGGTGCTCGTCGGCGCGCGGCACGACGAAGCCGTGCAGCCCCCGGCGTTCGAGCTCGGCGCGCAAGCGCTCGAGCGGCGGCGCCGGATTCGCCGGCGCCGTCGTCGGCGCGCGCGCCGCGTCGAGCGCGCGCCGTAGCACCGCGCGAAGCGCCTCATCGGCGGCGGGTGCGACCAGTTCCATCCACGCGTCCGGGTCATGCCCCGGCGGCGCGGCCGCCACGCCGCGCAACAGGTCGTGGAGCGCCTGCGGTGCGATCGGCGCGCCCGCTCGCGAGAGCGTTACAGACAGGGCGGCGGTTTCCGCCGGAATGGTCATCGTGCGGCGCAGAAGATCAAAAGCGTTCGGAGAGCCAGATGGCGGCGCGGCACCCGGTGCGGATCAGCGCCCCGAACGGCGCGGCGGCAGGTGCGTCGTCGGCGCCGTGAGCGCGGCCGGCGTCGCGATGCGCGATCTCGTCGTCGCGGAAGGCCGCCAGGGTCTCGCTCAGCGGCCCGTCCTCACCGGACGCCGCGTCGGTTTCGGCGTCGGCTTTGAGCACGGCGATCTGGCGTGCGTAGTGGGCTTCGATCGCCTCTTCGACGGCGACGGTGCAGGCCATGGCGGCGCGCGGGCCGGCGAGCGCACTCGCCGCGCCGAGCGCGAACCCGGCGATATGCCACAGCGGCGCGAACGCCGTCGGCCGCACCCGATGCCGAACCAGCAAACGCTCGAAAGTTTCCAGATGGCAGCGCTCCTGCTTCGCCAAGTGCCGGATCGCCGCTGCCGCCGGCGACGTGCCGAGCACCGCAAGCTGGCCGTCATAAATGCGCACGGCGCCGAGTTCGCCCGCGTGATCGACGCGCAACATGCGCGCCGTGAGCGCGGCGCCGGTCAGGTCGCCGGGAAGGGGACTGCCGGTCATCGCCGCCACGCGACGATCACCGTAACGGACGCCGCCGTCAGACCGAGGGCGGCAACGCCGTTCCACGCGGCCATCGACAAGCCGAACATCGACCATGCGACCTCATCGCAGAACACCGCCGGAGCGGAGAACACCGCGTCGCGCAGCGCCTCGAGATCGCCGGTCGGCGCGCCGGCGGCGGTACACGCATCGCTGCCGGTCCACCAGCCCTGCTCGACCCCGACATGGAAGCCCGCGATCCCGGCATCGATGAAGAACGATGCAGCGCACGCCGCGGCCAGCCAGGTCGCCGCTCCGCTCGTCAGTCGCCTGCGCGCCAGAATCGCCAGAATCGCCGCGCCGAACACTGCCGCGTAAGGGATACGTTGCCAGAGACACAGTTCGCATGGCGCGAGTCCGCCGAGATACTGGAACCCCAGCGCCGCCGCCAGCAGTCCCCCGCTGCACAGCGCGGCGAGAGCGAAATAGCGTCCCGGCGGCACCGCCATGCGCACGGTTTCGGTCGCGGCGCTCATGACGCGAATCCTATCACACTCACTCGACCGCGCCGACGAGCAGGAAGCCGGCGAACAGCAGGATCACGAAGATGACCGAAAGCAGACCCATATTGCGCTCGATGAAGCGTTGGATCGGCGCTCCGAACCGCCACAGCAGCGCCGCTTCGACGAAGAACCGCAAGCCCCGCGACAGGACCGATGCGACGACGAACACCACCAGGTCCAGCCCCGCAACCCCGCTGGCGATGGTGATGACCTTGTAGGGAAACGGCGTGACGCCGGCGATGAAGACGATCCACGCGCCCCAGTCGTTATAGCGTGTCGTGAAATCCGCCATCTTCGCCTCGTAGCCGTAGAACGCGACGAGCGGCTGGCCGATCGCGTCCCAGAACGCGAAACCGATGGCGTAGCCGGCAAGCCCGCCGAGCACCGAGGCGGCGGTGCACATTGCGGCGATGGCCCAGGCTCGCGCGCGGTCGGCGAGGACCATCGGGATCAGCATGACGTCCGGCGGGATCGGGAACACCGAACTCTCGACGAACGACACGCCGCCGAGCCACCAGATCGCGCCGCGGCGGCCTGCCAGCGTCATGACGCGATGGTAGAGGCGGTCCAGGAAGGCGATGCGCACGCTGCCGGACCCTCGTTCGGAGGCGGGAGAGGCGATGGAGCGCGTAACTTGACGCGGCGAAGTGGTATGTCAAGTTTGACGCGACCTTGCCGGGATCGAGTCATGACCGTTGCCCCCTACACCGCCGAGCACGAAGCCTTTCGCGACCAGGTACGCCGCTTCGTCGCGCGCGAAGTGACCCCGTATCACCAATCCTGGGAGCGCGACGGCCTGGTGCCGCGGGCGCTGTGGGAAAAGGCGGGCGCCGCCGGCCTGCTGTGTTGCGGTGTGCCCGAGGCCTATGGCGGGCCCGGAGGCGATTTCGGCTTCGCCGCCGTTGTCATCGAGGAATTCGCGCGCGCCGGCGCCACGGGACCCGGGTTTTCGGTGCACTCCGACATCGTCGCGCCCTACATCCTGCACTACGGCTCCGAAGACCAGAAGCGCGAATGGCTGCCCCGCCTCGCTTCCGGTTCGGCGATCGGCGCCATCGCCATGACCGAACCCGGCGCCGGCAGCGATTTGCAGGGTATCGCCGCCACCGCGCACGCCGACGGCAACCATTTGGTCGTCAACGGCCAGAAGACCTTCATCACCAACGGCCAGTCCGCCGACCTGATCGTCGTCGTTGCCAAGACCGCCCCCGACAAGGGGGCGCACGGCACGAGCCTGGTTCTGGTCGAGGCCGATCGCGAAGGCTTTTCGCGCGGGCGCAACCTCGAGAAGGTGGGGTTGAAGGCGCAGGACACGTCCGAACTGTTCTTCGACGACGTCCGCGTGCCCCGCACCAATCTGCTTGGCGAGGAGAATCGCGGCTTCGCCTGTCTCATGGACGAATTGCCTCAGGAGCGCCTGGTCATCGCCCTCGGCGCGGTCGCGGCCGCCGAGGCCGCGGTCGAATGGAGCGTCGCCCACGTCAAGCAGCGCAAGGCGTTCGGCAAGACGCTTTTCGAGTTCCAGAACACGCGCTTCTCGCTCGCCGAAGCGCGCACGGAGACCGAGGTGGCGCGTGCCTTCGTCGATCGATGCCTCGCCGCGCATCTGGCCGGTGGTCTCGATCCGACGACCGCGGCGATGGCCAAGATGTGGTGCACCGACATGCAGGGCCGGGTGATCGACGCCTGCGTGCAGTTGCACGGCGGCTACGGCTATATGTGGGAATACCCTGTCGCGCGCGCCTGGGCCGACGCGCGGATCGGCCGCATCTATGGCGGCGCCAACGAGATCATGAAGGAACTGATCGCGCGCGCGTTGTGAGCGCCCGCGAGGGAGACGACGGATGACCGACGCCTGTATCTACGACACCGTGCGCACGCCGCGAGGCCGCGGCAGAGCTTCCGGTGCGTTGCACGAAGTGACGCCGATCCGCCTCGCCGCGACCGCGCTGGCGGCGATCCGGGACCGCAACGAGCTCGACACGGAGGCGGTGGACGATGTCGTGCTCGGCGTCGTCGAGCCTGTCGGCGAACAGGGTGCGGATATCGCGCGCGTCGCGGCGCTGCACGCCGACTATGCCGAGTCGGTGGCGGGGGTGCAGATCAACCGCTTCTGCGCCTCGGGGCTGGACGCGGTCAACATGGCGGCGGGCCAGGTCATGGCCGGGCAGTCGGACATGGCGATCGGCGGCGGCGTCGAGTCGATGTCGCGGGTTCCGATGTTCTCCGCCGGCGGTGCCTGGGCGTCCGATCCGGAAGTGGCGTTCAAGACCCGCTTCGTGCCGCAGGGCATTTCCGCCGACCTGCTGGCGACCCTGCACGGCTTCAGCCGCGACGATGTCGATTCCTACGCGGTCGAATCGCAGCGCCGCGCGGCCCATGCCTGGGACTCCGGCTATTTCTCCGGCAGCGTCGTGCCGGTGACCGACCGCAACGGCCTGTGCGTGCTCGACCGCGACGAGCATCTGCGCAGCGATACCACGATGCAGAGCCTGGCGGCGCTCGAACCCTCCTTCGCCGCGCAAGGGGCCGAATGCGGATTCGACGCGGTGGCGATCCAGCGCTACCCGCAGTTGGAGCGTATCGATCACGTTCACCACGCCGGCAATTCCTCGGGGATCGTCGATGGCGCGGCAGCGGTGCTGATCGGCTCGGAAGCGGCGGGCGAGGCGGCGGGACTCGAACCGAGGGCGCGCATCCGCGCCTTTGCCTCGGTGGGCAGCGAGCCGACGATCATGCTCACCGGGCCGAGCGCGGCGGCGGAGAAGGCGCTCGCCCGCGCCGGCATGGCGCCCCGCGACATCGACCTCTACGAGCTCAACGAGGCGTTTGCCGCGGTGGTGCTCCGCTTCATGGACAAGCTCGACGTCGATCACGACAGGATCAACGTCAATGGCGGGGCGATCGCGATGGGCCATCCGCTTGGCGCCACCGGGGCCATGATTCTCGGCACCGTGCTTGACGAGCTCGAACGCCGCGGGCTGGAGACCGCGCTGGTCACACTGTGTGTCGGCGCCGGCATGGGCACGGCGACGATCATCGAGCGCGTCTGACGCGCCGATTTTTTGGGGGCGGACTCCCCGTGATCGACCTGGAGGTTGGTGCCGACGGCGTGGCCGTCATCGTCTGGAATGCCCCCGGGCGGGCGGCGAACCTGCTCGACGAGCAATCGCTGTCGGCGTTCGAGGCTGCCGTCGCCCGGGCGATCGACGATGAGGCGGTGAACGGGGTCGTCGTCACCTCGGCGAAAGAGAATTTCAGTGCCGGCGCCGACCTCGACGCCCTGATGCGCCTGGCCGATGCGGGTGCGGCCTTCGCCTGGGCACGACGTGTGCAGGAGCTGACCCGACATATGGAGACCGGCGGCAAACCGTTCGTCGCTGCGCTTCGCGGCAGCGCGCTCGGCGCCGGCTTCGAGATCGCGTTGGCGTGCCACCACCGTATCGCCGCTGAAGCGCCGCACGCCCGGTACGGGCTGCCCGGCGTGTCGTTGGGCTTGTCCCCCGGCGCCGGCGGCACGCAGCGCCTCGCACGCATGATCGGCGTTCGCAAGGCACTGGCGCTGTTGCTCGACGGTGCGCGCCTCGACGCCCCCGAGGCGCGCGAGGCGGGGTTGATCGACGAGATCGTTCCACCCGACAGGTTGCACGATTCGACGCGCGCGTGGATCGCGGACCATCCGGGAGCCCGGCAACCGTGGGACGCCCGCGGCTTTGCGGTCCCCGGCGGCGGCCCGTGGAGTCCCTCTGCCGGTCCGGCGCTGATCGCGGGCAACGCGCTGAGCCACGCCCGCACGCGCGGCAACTACCCGGCGGTGCAGGCGATCCTGTCCTGCGTCTATGAGGGCGTGCAGGTCGATATCGACACCGGTCTCAAGGCCGAGGCGCGCCGGTTCGCCGAGGTCGCGACCGGGCCGGTGGCTCGGAACATGGTCCGCGGCCTGTTCGTCAATATGGGAGAAGCGAACCGGCTCGCCCGGCGGCCGGCCGGCGTGCCGTGCGCGCGCTTCACGAAGGTGGGTGTGCTGGGAGCCGGTATGATGGGCGCCGGCATCGCGGGCGCCGCGGCGGGCGCCGGCATCGCTACCGTGTTGCTCGACCGCGATACCGAACGGGCCGAACGCGGCAAGGCGCGCATCGGCGCGATCCTGGCGCGGTGGGTCGCGCGTGGCCGAATGACCGCGGCCGAGCGCGATACCCTGCTCGCCCGCATAGCACCAGTGGCCGACTACGCCGCGTTCGCCGGCTGCGAACTCGTCGTCGAGGCGGTCTTCGAAGACCGCAAGGTGAAGGCCGCGGTGACCCGTCAAGCCGAAGCGGTGATGGCGGACGACGCGATCTTCGCGTCGAACACGTCAACCCTTCCCATCACCGGTCTCGCCGAGGCCAGCGCGCGGCCGGGCGGTTTCATCGGCCTTCATTTCTTCTCGCCGGTCGAGCGCATGAGGCTGGTCGAGATCATCCGCGGCCGCGCCACCTCGGACGCAACTCTCGCGCGCGCGATGGATTTCACACGGCGCCTGGGAAAGACGCCCATCGTCGTCAACGACAGCCGGGGCTTCTACACCAGCCGCGTTTTCGGCGCGTATGTGCGCGAGGGCTTCGCGATGCTGGCCGAGGGCGTCGGCACGGCGCTGATCGAGAACGCCGGCCGGATGGCCGGAATGCCCGTCGGCCCGCTCGCCGTGGCCGACGAAGTCTCGCTCGAGCTCATGCGCGCGGTCTCCGAACAGACCCGCCTCGACCTCGGCGACGCCTGGCGCGCACCGCCGGGCGAAGAGGTGCTGGAGATGATGGCCGGGCGCCTCGGGCGGTTCGGGCGCAAGGCCGGCAGGGGCTTCTACGACTACCCGGAGAACGGCGGCAAACGCCTGTGGCCCGGTCTCGCCGAGTACTTCCCGAAGTCCGCCGCCCAACCGAACGTCGAGGAAGTCGAGCGCCGGCTGCTTTGGGTTCAGTCTCTGGAGGCTGTGCGCTGTCTCGATGAAGGCGTTCTGGAGAGCGCCGCGGACGGCGATATCGGCTCGCTCCTGGGCTGGGGCTTCCCCGCCTTCACCGGCGGCGCATTGTCTCTGATCGACACGGTGGGGGCGGTCGATTTCGTCGCGGCGTGCGACCGTCTGGCGCAGGCCTGCGGCGCCCGCTTCTCGCCGCCGCCGTCGCTGCGTGACATGGCGGTGCGCGGCGGGCGGTTTCATCCGGCATAGCGCCGTCGGTCTGGCTTCTGGAAAGTGGACGGAAACTCGCCGATCTGATCCGGAGCCCGGAGGCAGTAGAGGCGATCGATGTGGCTTCGTCGCTCTCGCCGGCGCACCGGGCGGCGTTGCAGGAGGGCGCGATTCCGGTGCCGCCCGATGATCTGGCGAAACTGGAAGCGGCCACCGATCCCGACATGCAGGAGATCTTAGCAGCCGCCGCTAATCTGTCGGACGGGGGAAAGCAAGTCCTGTCAGAATTTTTGTTGCAGCCCGAAGGCAGCGCGCTGATCGAAACGATGTCGGAGCTCGAGGAGACGCTCGGTGAGCGGAGCGTCGGGCAGATCGCCGCCACGCTCGCACTGGGAAACGAACTGGACCCCTACGGCGAATCGAGCGGTGAGGAAATCGAAGAAATCAAGCATCTTCTCGCCCGGGGAACCCGGGTGCTCGCCGAGGAAACGCAGGCGCGCGAAGACCTGTATGCCGATCTGACGGCCGGCCTTGGCGCTCGAGTCACCGAGGCTGGCGGGCGTATCGAATCCGGCGGCAGAATCGTGTTTCCCGACACGTTTCTCTTCACCGCCGGGTCGCACGATATACGTCCGCGTTTCGCCGCGCTTCTGAACGATCTGTGCCCGCGCTGGCTGGCCGTGCTCGAACGGTCCGCATCGCGCCGTGAAATCGACGAAATCCTGATCGAGGGCCACTCTTCGTCGGAATGGAGTGACGCGCTCACACCGCAGGAAGCTTGGGTTCGCAATCTCGATCTGTCGCAGCGCCGCGCCCAGGCGGTGCTCATGCACTGCCTTGCTCTTGTCGAGCGAACGGACAGGGCGCTTGGTGACTGGGCTCGCGCCAGACTCGCCGCAATCGGTTACTCGTCCTCGCGGCCGGTCGTGGAGGACGACGTCGAGAATCCTCGATTGTCGCGGCGGGTCGTGTTCGGAATCGACTTCAACCGCGCGCAACTCCTCGAAGCGATCAGTGGTGCTTCGGGCTTGGGCGATATCGGCGCCCTTCGCGGCATCGCCCGGGTCATCGACGCGGACACCATCGAAGTCCGGAACCACAGCGTTCGCCTCGATGGAATCGACGCGCCGGAAAGAGCCCAGCATTGCGCCCGCATGGACGGCGCTCCTTGGCCGTGCGGCGTTGCCGCCGCAAGTGCGCTCGAGGACTATCTCGACGGACGAGCGGTGGTCTGCGAAGACCTGAAGCTCGGCTTGCGACGTTTCCGGGGTCGCTGTCTGGTAGATGGCGAAGATATCGCGCGTTGGCTCGCTCGCACGGGGTGGGCGTTCGCGTTCACTCGCTACTCCGACGAATATGCGCTGGACGAAGCCGCGGCCCGGCGCGAGCGCCGCGGCGTGTGGAACGGAAAGCCGCCCATCCCGCCCTGGGAGTGGCGCCGCAAGGGTTCGCCGCAGGAGGCGCGTGCGCAATAGGGGACCGCCGCTCGACGGAGGGAAACCGGTGTATGAGACCGCTCGCATCGCAGCCACCCCGTGCCCGCTCCGGGTACCTCTGCCGAAAGCGGGGCGGCCACCCACGCGCGGATATGCGAACGCCGTAACGAACGAGGATCGCCGCTGCTGAACCGCGGCGCTGGAACGCCGATACGCTTTGCGCCATCATCTGTCGCTCGTCGGCGCCGGTTCCGCCCCCCGGGGACGAAACCCGACCTGCCGATGATTGGAGGCCGCCGAGGCTTCACCGTCTTTCCCGACCCGGGACTACGAGAAGGTCACAGAATGACGACAGACGGTTTCGAACGGTCCGCCGGCGTTCGCTACCAGCCCGACGAACGGCCGCCGATGGCGCTCGCCGCCGGTCTCGGCCTGCAACTCGCCGTTCTGTGCATCGCCGGCATCGCGATCACGCCCGCGATCGTGGTCCGGGCCGCCGGGGGCAGCGAGATCTATCTTTTGTGGGCTGTCTTCGCCGCAGTGCTGGTCAGCGGCGTGAGCACGGTTCTGCAAGCGATCCGCATCAGGCGCATCGGCGCAGGCTACGTGCTTGCCATGGGAACCTCCGGCGCCTTCATCGCGATCTGCGTCGTGGCGATCGCCGAAGGCGGGCCGGCCATGCTGGCCACCCTGGTGGCGATCTCCTCGCTCTTCCAGTTCCTGCTGGCGTGGCGACTCTCGCTGCTGCGGCGAATCATGACTCCCACCGTCGCCGGCACGGTCATCATGTTGATCCCGGTCTCGGTGATGCCCATCGCCTTCGACATGCTGTCGCATGTCCCGCGGCACACCCTGGCAATGGCGGCGCCGCTTTGCGCGCTTGCGACCGTGGCGGTGATCTGCGGTGTCTCGCTCAAGGCGACGGGCGCGCTCAGGCTCTGGGCTCCGGTCATCGGCATCGCCGCGGGCTGCGCCGCCGGAGCGTATTTCGGCCTCTACCACACGGGCGGCATCGCCGCCGCCGCATGGGTCGGCCTGCCCGACGGCGGCTGGCCGGGCTTCGATCTCGACTTCGGGCCGGTCTTCTGGGGGCTGCTGCCCGCCTTCGTGTTCGTAACCCTGGTCGGCGCCATCGAGACGGTTGGCGACGGCGTCGCCATCCAGCGGGTCTCCTGGCGCAAGCCCCGGGCTGTGGATTTCCGGGCCGTGCAGGGCGCGGTAGCTGCCGACGGCGTCGGCAACCTGCTCTCCGGCCTGATGGGAACCGTGCCCAACACCACCTATTCGAACAGCGTGTCGGTAACTGCGCTGACCGGCGTCGGCGCCCGCAGCGTCGGCGTGGCGCTCGGGATCGCCTTCGTCGCGGTGGCGTTCATGCCCAAGGCGCTCGAAGTGGTGATGGCGATACCGGGGCCGGTCGCGGCGGCCTATCTGATTGTGCTGCTGGGGTTGCTCTTCGTCGTCGGCATGAGAATCGTCCTTCGGGACGGGTTGGACACCCGCAAGGGCCTGATTGCCGGCGTGTCGTTCTGGATCGGGGTCGGCATGCAGAACGGCGCGATCTTCCCCGAACACATCTCCGGCGTCGCCGGCGGCCTGCTCGACAACGGCATTACCGCCGGGGGGCTGGCGGCGATCCTGCTCACGCTCTTCGTGGAGTTGACCGCGCCGGGCCGCCGCCGCATCGAGGCGCCGTTCAAAGTGGCGTCGCTGCCGAAGATCAGGGCCTTTCTCGAGTCCTTCGCCCGCCGCAGCGGCTGGAGCGAGGCGATGGCGCAGCGTCTCGACGCCGCGGCCGAAGAGGCCCTGCTGACGCTGTTGCGCCACGACGAGGAGGGAGCGGAAGACGGCGCGGCCGGTCGGCGGCGCCTGCTGCTCACCGCCCGCAAGGAAGGCGGCGGCATAGCGCTGGAATTCGTCGCCGCGCCGGGCGACGACAACGTGGAAGACCGGATCGCTTTACTCGGCGAGCGGGCTGACGACGGCGCGCCGGAGCGCGAGCTCTCGCTCAGACTGCTGCGCCACCTCGCGTCGTCGGTGGAGCACCAGCAGTATCACGACACCGATATTGTGACGATCCGGGTGGACGCCGCCGCGCCGCGCGGCGACTGAGGCGCGCCAATGACAAAGGCGCGCGCCGGGTGTAGAATCATGCTCGTTGGCCGGGATTCCAACGGCCTGAACCGGAAGGTCGCCCGACCTGCGCGCAATTCCGAACGCGATGTACGTCGAAGCCAGAGAGAAACTCGTCGCATGGCTGCGCCGGCAGCTTATCGGGCCGGCTGGAGAGGCCAGCCTGAGGATGTCCCCGCTGGAACGTTATCCATCGGGGGTTCTCCATCCCATCGACCCTGATCTGACCGGCATCGACCCCGCTTCGGCAGGAGAGGAAGAATCCGGCAGCGAGTCAGACGGCGAAGCGCGTCCGGTCCGCCGGCGGCGGTACGTGCCGCCGTCGTCGGTCGGCTTCTCCTTTTGTGTCCGTGGCGACGTTCGCCTCTCCATCACCGCTTCCGCCGCCGCCTACCGCGACACGGGGGAGCGAGACGAGGTGGGTCAGTTCGTGGTTCCTGAGTATATCCGGACGCCACTCCAGGAACATACCGTTTCATGGTTGGACGCGGCGGCGTCCAGCGTGTCGGGCGAAACGATCTGGGACGGGCGCGCCGGCATCGACGTTCGCGCGCGGCGCCATGGCGACGGGCTGATTCTCACCGTCACCCTGTGCAATCGAAGCGCGCTGGATCCGTACACGCTGCCGAACCGGCCTGTCACGGACCGCGTGAAGAATTCGCTGTTCGAAGCGCGGATCGAATGCGTGCTCGAGCGCGGCGAGCTTGTCGAGTATCCGCGCGTCGATCCGGCTCTGCTCACGGAAGAAGAGCAGGAGCTCGAGCTGCAATATCGGGAGCAGCGCATCTACGCAGTGGGCCACGGCGCGGCCGCCGACTGGGATGCCGAGCCGGGCCGCAGGGCGCGGATCTGGTCCGAATTCATGCCGCAGGCAGAGACGCCGGCAATGACCGTGGGCACCGGCGGCGAGGCGGCGGTTCTCGACATCGCCCGCCTCGCCGAGTCCCCGATGACGGACGATCTCGCGCGCTTCGCCGACGACTATGCCGACTGGATCGCGTCGCAGCAGCGCGTGGCGGCCGGGTTGCGGACAGCGGCGGAAAGGGCGACCGCGAGCCGCATGTGCGACCGGATGAGCGCGGCGGTCCAGCGAATGCGCCGGTGCATCGAGATGCTGCGCACGGATCCGCTCGCGGCGGAGTCGTTCCGGCTTGCGAACCGCGCGATGCTCGACCAGATGCGCCAGGCCGACCGTGTTGCCGGCAAGGACGCACCGCCGGGCGGCTACCGGTGGCGTCCTTTCCAGTTGGCTTTCCTGCTCACGGCGATGGAATCCACGATCCGCGAAGACGACGACTATCGCGACGTGCTGGACCTCATCTGGTTCCCGACGGGGGGCGGCAAGACGGAGGCCTATCTCGGCCTCGTCGCGTTCCTCATCGTCTGGCGCCGCCTCGCATATCCGAGTTCGGGCGCAGGGATGGCAGCGTTCATGCGCTACACTCTCCGCCTCCTCACCCGGCAGCAGTTCGAACGGGCGGCGCGTATGATCTGTGCCCTCGATCTCATCCGCCGGCGGGAATCGGCACGGCTGGGCGAGGCGCCCATCGACATCGGCATCTGGGTGGGCCGCGAGATCAGTCCGAACAGCTTCCACCAGGCGAGGGCGCTCGTCGAAGAGATCCGGGGCGGCAGCGTCGAGGCGCGCCACAAGCTGCTGCTGGAGCGATGTCCGTGGTGCGGCACTCCGTTCGATGCCGGCCTCGGTTACCGCGCGGAGGAGAGCGATTTCCGTTTCCACTGTATCGATCGCCGGTGCGCTTTCGGTGCGGACGATCTGCCGCTCCCCTGCAATGTGGTGGACGAAGCCCTTTACAAGCGGCCGCCCTCGTTGCTCATCGGCACCATCGACAAGTTCGCGCGCGTCGCCCGGGATGAGCGGACTGGCGCCTTTTTCGGCGCCGGTGTCGGCAGCCGCCCGCCGGAACTGGTCATTCAGGACGAGCTGCACCTCGTCACCGGTCCGTTGGGTTCCGTCGCCGGGTTGTACGAGGCGGGACTCGAGACGCTGCTCGTCCAGCGGGGCGTTCGACCCAAATACGTCGCGTCCACCGCGACTATCCGCATGGCGGGGGAGCAGGTGCGGCGGCTCTATGCCCGGGAACTCGCCGTGTTTCCGCCGCCGGGGCTGTCGCACGACGATTCCTGCTTCGCGCGTCCCGACCGGGAACGTGCGGGGCGGCTCTATGTTGGCTATCTCGCGCCCATGCTCGATCAACAGCATTGTTTCTCGCCCCTCGCCGCGGCGCTGCTCTTTGCCCCGGAGGCGAATTTCGAAGAAGACGCGAACCGCGACGCGCTGCTCGACGCGTGGTGGACCCAGGTGGTCTATCACGGCAGCTTGAGAGGGGTCGGGAACAGCCACAACGCCTTCATGACCCATGTGCGCGACTTCGGGCGGACACTGTCCGGCCTGCCGGAGGAAGAACGCGGCGCCGCGGCCGAACGGTTCGTTCAAGTGCGGATCGCCCAGCTCACGAGCCGACGGACCGCCGAGGAGAACGCGGAGACGTTCCAGCGTCTGTCGAACCACCGGGAGAAGGAAGACTGTCTCGACGCGGTGCTGGCCACGAACATGGTGTCGGTCGGCCTCGACGTCGCGCGTCTCGCGCTGATGGTCGTCAACGGCCAGCCGCTCACCACCGCGGAGTATATCCAGGCGACCAGCCGGGTCGGCCGCGCCGACGTTCCCGGCCTGGTCTTTGCCAACTACTACCGCCATCAGGCGCGGAGCCTGTCTCACTACGAAAGCTTTCGCTCCTATCACGAGTCGTTCTACCGCTTCGTGGAGCCGGGCAGCGTCACGCCCTTCACCCACCAGGTCCGCTTCCGCGCTCTTCACGCCGCCCTCGTCATCGCCGTTCGGCACTCCTGCACGGCCTTGCGGGGAAACAAGTCGGCCAGCGCCTTCGACCGGGACGCGCCGGACGTGAGGGCGGCGATAACGGAGCTCGCCCGGCGCTGCGAACGGGCTGCTGTCGAGACGGGCCAGGGGCCCGAAACTGCATCCCATCTCGACCGTCTCGCCCAGCGATGGCATGACGAAGCGCGGCGCTGCGAGCAAGAGAAGCGTCAACTCGTCTATGATGCACCGGACAACGAGCGAAACGCCGAGCGGCTGCTTTACACGCATGGCGAGCGCCGCGCCGGCTTGTGGGCGACCCTGAACTCGATGCGGAACGTCGAGGGCACCGGCAGCCTGAAAGTCCACGATTGGCCGCCAAAGGGAGCACGAGGCAGTCGGTATGCCGGGTAGCGACGTGGAGGAGCGGCGGCCCCATGGCTGAAGAGCAGGTTCCCGTCCGCCTGTCACACCTCCTCAGGGATTGTTCGGTGGGCGCCATCGTGCGCGGGCCGGACAGCCTGATGGTGGTGCAGGACACCCGCACCTGGGACCGCCCGAACAACAACCCCATGGAGCGAGAGATCCGTTATGTCGACCAGGTGCGGAGCGCTCTCGGCATCGACCAGGCGCTCTGCGCGCCGCCCCGAGCGGCACAGCACAACGGGACGGTTATCGGCTGGGTGCCGGCCCTGCGATTTCCGGGATGGATGCGCTGCCTGGGCTGCGGGTTGCTGCATTTCGCGCCTTGGCGGAGTCGAGGAAGCGCGGATCGCGGCCGCCGGGAAAGCGAGACGAGGGGCGGGAGAGCGGCGGAGGGATGCAGCGTTTGCGGCGGCCGACTCGAGCAAGTGCCTTGGGTCCTCGTCCACGACAGGGGTTACCTCGCCGACGTGCCGTGGCATGACTTGGCGCACGAGGACTCACGGAACCCGGAGCAGAGTCAGTGCCGCCCCGACTGGACCGAGCCCTGTCTGCAGATGAAAGAGACCGCTCGGGGCCGGCAGATTCTCTGCACCCGGTGCGGATCGAGCAGGATCCTGCGGTCCGGTGCGTTGCCCCGGCATCCGTTCGCCCAGCGTAACTGGCAGCAGCCCTGGGTCCGCGAGCCGCCGGCCACGAGGCCGGAGGAGCCGGGCTGGGTGATGGAGATCAACGATGTGCGGGTGCACTCCGCCGTGACCCGGACCGCGCTCGTGATTCCCCCGGAGTCGCGGATCCGCCGTGGATCGGTGGTCGACCGCCTGTATGGCAGTTCGCGGAATCGACGGCGGATCCGGAGCGCGAGAGCCGGGCTGGAGCGGCGGAGCACCATCAGGCAGGTCGCCAGCGAGTATCGCTGCACTCCCGCCGAGATAGAGGATGCGGTCAGGGAGATCGATAACGGCTACCCCCTCTACGGTCGGAAGGTCCGCACGGGCGACCTCCTAATCAACGAGTACGAGGCGCTGATCGAAGAGATCCCCGATCTCGGGGAAGACGAAGACTTCGTGACCGTGCATCACACCGACGAGTGGAAAGCGCTCCGGCGAACGCTGGGACCGGGCATGGCCAAGCGCGCGTCAGCAGCTGTCTCCCGTCTCGTTGCGGTCAACCGGCTGAAAGAGATCATGGTCCTCACGAGATTCCAGCGCGCGGGCGGTGTGTTGACGCCGCCGGACATTACCGGCGAGAGCGCGTGGCTTCCCGCCCTCGAGCTCTACGGAGAAGGCGTCTTCTTCACCCTCGACGAAGACCTGTTGCAACGCTGGGAATCCGGCGGCACGGTATGCGAACGCGCGGACGCGTTCGCGCGGCGCTACCTCCGGCATGACGGACAAGGCATTGCCGAGTTCGATGTCGAGGTGTCGCCGCGCTTCCTGCTGTGCCACACGCTCGCCCACCTCCTGATTCGTCAGCTCGAGACGAAGGCCGGCTATCCTGCCGCGTCGCTGAAGGAACGGATCTACTGCAAAACCGGCAACGCGCCCATGGCGGCGGTTCTCATCTACGTCGCCGTCGCGGACGAGGAAGGATCCCTCGGCGGCGTGATGGAGCTTGCGAAGCCGGAGCGATTCCTCCGCCTGCTGACCGGGGCACTGGAAGCGGCGTCCTGGTGTTCGCTCGACCCGGTCTGCTCGGAGCAGGAGGGCCACGGGCCGGGCCTCCTCAATCGCGCTGCCTGCCACGCCTGCGCGCTCCTGCCGGAACCCAGTTGTTCCCTCGGCAACGTCCTTCTCGACCGGGCGTTCGTCGGCGGCGCCGGCGACCTCGCGGCGATTACGGACCTTGTGGAGGCGCCCCGCTGATGGCCGCGCGCAGGTTCGAGCTCCCCGGTATCCAGGACCTCAGCAAGGAGCAGGAGGCGGTTCGCGCCCTGCCGAAGAAAGGCCAGCACCTCGTGGTCGGCGGTCCGGGGACGGGCAAGTCCGTGCTCGCGCTCATCCGGGCGCGGCGTCATCGCGGCGACCGGGACGACTACCGGTTCCTGGTGTTCAACCACCTTCTCGACTGCGCGAGCGGCCAGTTGTTCAGCGGCGATCTGGTCAGCCGGACGTGGGATGGCTGGTTCCGCGAGACGTTCCGGGAGATCACCGGCGAATCGGTTCCCCTACGGGAGCCCAACGACAACAGGTATCGAGAGATCGACTGGAAGGGCGTGGACGCGGCCCTTCAGACACCGTCGGCCAAGGACGCCGATCGTCGTCCCTTCCTGGTCATCGACGAAGGCCAGGACATGCCGCGGGCGTTCTACCGCGCACTGATCCGCCTCGGCTTCGAGAATTTCTTCGTCGTTGCCGACCAGAACCAGCAGATCACGGAGGCGAACAGCACCCGGCAGGACATCCAGAACTGCCTGGCCCTCGAAGCGGGCGCGGTCATCGAGTTGCTGCGCAACTATCGCAACGGCTATCACGTCGCGCGGCTGGCCGGGACGTTCCGTACCGACGATCCGGCAAGTCCGCAGCTCGCGCTTCCGGCCCCGTCCCCCGGGCCGGTGCCGCTGCTTTACCGGTACGACGAGCGGGAACTGGACGCGGTGGCGGCGGGAATTCTCCGCATGGCCGACCGCGACCCGCGGCAGCTCATCGGCGTCATCGCCCCGAACAACAAAGTGCGAGAGCGCTATCTCCATGCGCTCCGATCCGCCGAGGTCCGGCTCGACAACCCGCCGCCCGCCGTCCGCACGTTTCACGCGGACGACCGTTCCGAGGTCGCCTTCGACGCGGGCGGGATACTGGTCATCAATGCGCAGGCCTGCAAAGGTCTGGAGTTCGACACCGTGGTGCTGGCCGACATCGACGAACATTATTTCCGACGCAGCGACCCGGACGTCACGAAGCGCCTCTTCTATGTGATGGTCGCACGGGCGAAGGAGAGGGTATTCCTGTTCATGCGGAGGGGTAAGGGCAGGGAGGTCGAGGAGATTCTGCCATCGAACGAGGATGTACTGCGACGCCAGGAGCTGTAGATGACCACCCCCGACATGTTCAAGTCAAAGGACGACGCGTCGGCAACGGCGAAGGCGCCCGCTTCGGGGCTCATCGTCACCAATCACCTGAACTTGATGTACATGCTGGCGGCGGGCCTCGTGATGCCGCCCGCGGGGTTTGGCGGGAAGTACTATCGGGACGTCCTCGAATGTTTCCCGGGCTGGATCCCCGTCTTCACCAACAAGGTGCCGAAGAGTGCGATCGAGTCGGCCATCAGTGAGGCGACACACTTGAAGCCGGTCCTCGTGGAAATCGATCTCACCGGGATATCCGGCGGCGTGATCGCGCTTGACGAGCACGGTCCGCGGGAACTGCGGTATCCGGATCGGCTCGACGGGATGGGCGATGTTGTCCTGGTTCCCGCTCCGCTCCCCGTCTCGCGGATCGACTCGATCGTCTTTCAGACATCCGCCGACAGACGGGCATGCGAGGCGGACGCGCGGGACTTCGGCAACGTGCCCCTGGATATCTTTACCCGCAGAACGCACAAGACGCTGTTCACCCAGGCCCCCGATATCCCCTGGCCGCCCGCCGAGGGACCGGAGGAGCGGGCGGTCCCGCTGGAACGCCCGCTCGCCGCCGGCGGCGTGATGGCGATGTTGCTCCTGTTCGGCAATCTCGGCGACGCGGCGGTTCGTGCATGTCGCAACGCGTTCGACCCGGTGGAGGAGCAACGGCGGCCGGCGGACGACCATCCGATTCTCGCCGAGCTTGCGACGTGGATGCGGGAGGACGCGGCACCGCGTTCGGCACCCGCAGTGGCCGAGACGGATCGAGTCGGCTTGCAGAACGCCTTGCAAGGGACGCTCTTCTGGGAAGCTGTCGAGCGATTGCAGCAGTGGCGGGACACCGGCCGCGGGGCGAACGCGGAAACCGTGTTGCTCAAATGTCTGGCTGCGGCATTGCCGGGCCTCGACCCGAGGGCGCAGGCGGGGATCGGGAAGCTCCACGCCACCCTCGAATCGCTGACCGGGCTCGCGGACGCGACCGCCGGCGAACTGTTCGATCGGCACGACACGCCTCTCGCGCACGCCCTGACGCTGTTCTTCCTGCGTCGCGATTGCGCGGACCTCTTCGACTTCCGGAGTGACCGGTTGGGTGAGACGGACTGGCTTGCCGCCGCGGTCCTGTTCGCCGTTCGCGACGGGTGGCTCAACCTGCCGCTGCGGCTCCGCTGCCGGCCCGGGTTGATGGCGGCCGCCTCTCACCGGATGGCGCAAATATCCCATCGCCTCGCCGGTTCGGGCGTCGATCTGGGCGATCCTCCGGCGAGGCCCCGCCCGCTGCGCGAGCGGTTCGGCGATGGCACCGGATGGCGTTCCGACGAGAAGGCGGCCGCGCTGGAGCTCGCCCGAGCGCAGAAATGGGATTGCGTAAACACTCGGATCACACTCGGCGCGGGCGAATACACGCTCACCGTCAAGGGTGTTTCGGTACGGATCGACTTGCCGGGCGAGCCGCGCATCTCGCCTGAGATCGACGCGGACCGCTTTCTCAGCTTGCTCGCGAGCGCGCGTCTCGATCCGCGGACCGAGGCGAAGGTCCGAGCGAAATTTCGCGGTTGAGCGCGGTCATGCGCATGGTGCCGAATGGGCCCTACCGGACCCGAAGCGAGGCGGAGAAACGGATATTCGGACGGTTGCGGTCCGCCCTGGACGACCGCCATGCGGCCTATCACTCGCTCAAACCGACCCGGCACCCCTACAAGCGATTCCCGGAGATCGACTTCGTCGTTTGCGGTCCCGACGGCCTCTACGTCCTCGAGGTCAAGGGCGGCCGGGTCTCCTGTCAAGACGGCGTCTGGCAATACGAAGACCGATACGGGCGGTGCAGCGAGTCGCAGGAAGGGCCTTTCCGCCAGGCGGAGACGGCGCTTCGCGGGCTGATGGAAGACCTGCGCGCCAATCTCCCCGTTGGAATTCCTGACCGGATCACGTCGGGCTACGGGGTCGTGTTTCCCGATTGCGGATTCCCGAACGAGGGCGCCGAGTGGGACCGGGCGATGGTTGCGGACGCGCGCGCAAGTCGCGACCTTGAAAGCTGGTTGCGGCGCCTATTCGTATACTGGCGAGGCCGGAGCGGGAGAGATTTCAGTCTTGACGGGCTGGCGTTGAGAACGCTCCAGGAGTATCTGCGCCCGGAGTTCGATAACCCGTCGATCGAAGCGGAAGTCCGATTGTTCGATCAGGTGGAGAACGTTCGGCGACGTGTCGAACGGTTCACCGACGACCAGATGCGCATGGCGGACGTGGCGGAGGCGAATCCCCGCGTGCTCTGCATGGGCGGCGCCGGGACGGGGAAGACGTTCCTCGCCGAGCGGCTGGCCCGGCGGTGGGCCGGCGCCGGCGCGCAGGTCGCCGTGGTGTGCCGGTCTCCTTGGCTCCGGCACTTCCTGGCGTCGCGGCTCCCGGCGCCGGGGCTGACCGTGTCGCTGATCGACGGGGTTCGCCTCGATCGCCGCCGCGCGGGCCTCGCGCGCTTCGATGCGCTGATCGTCGACGAGGGGCAGGATCTGTTCGAGATGCGCTGCCTCGAGACGCTGGACAGCGTCCTCGCAGGCGGGCTGGAGGCGGGCCGATGGTGCTGGTTCCACGACCTCAACAACCAGTCGCTCACCCGTCGTTTCGAGCGGGAGGCGAAGGAGTATCTGGAATCCCTCGACCCGGTGCGGATGCCGTTGCGGATCAATTGCCGCAACACTCGGGCCATCCTGGAGTGGATACAGGAAGAACTCGACGCCGATCTCGGCGTGCGCGGCGTAGGAGCCGGGCCGGCCGTGCGCTGCCAGACGGCTGCGAACCCACGCGATTCTGCCGAAAGGGCTGACCGAGAAATCTTCGAACTGGTGGACGTGGGCGGGCTCGCCCCGGGATCGGTGACGATTTTGTCGCCGCACGATCTCGCCGATTCGTCGATCGCCGGGATGCCGGCTGACGCCGCCAGTCGGGTTCGGCGCCTGGACGAGTATTCGATGCGGCACGTCCCCGGCGACAGCGTCGGGTTCGCTCGCATCGACGAGTTCAAGGGTCTCGAGAACGAGGCGGTCGTGGTTGTGGACCTCCCCGCTCCCAACCGGGCGGACGAAAACGAGGCGGCTCATTACGTGGCGATGAGTCGCGCGCGTTCAGTGCTGTCGCTGATCTATCGGTGCTGGTAACCGCCGTCGTGGCCCATACGTAACCTGGCGAACCGGCGGACAGAGTGGCTCCCGTGCATGGAGACGCCAAGACTGCGGGCCCAATCAGGCAAAAGCTTCGCCCGAGCGACGGGCCGCGCCTTCGTAACACTGCTTGACGAAGACCGAAGAGCACGAACCTCCGCCAACGGCGCGGCCGGAGATTCCGGCGCCGGGAACAGGCAACGGATCGCGTCACCGGGGATCGTGGCGTCTCGACGTTTCCGCCGCGTTCTCGCGCGCGGCGGACAGCACTTGCCGGAAGATTTGCGGATCCTGGGCGCCGGGCAGGGCGTGGCGGCCCGCGAAGACGAAGAACGGCACACCCTGAATTCCCATCGCGCGCGCACGGCGGTCCTGTTCCCGCACGAGTTCGGCGTCGGCGTCGCTGTCGAGCCAGGCGCGAACCGCCGCTGCGTCGAAACCGCACGCCGCCGCGACTTCCACCAGCGCCGCCGTGTCGCCTATATCCGTGCCGGCCTCGAAATACGCATGGAACAGCGCCTCCACCACGCGGGTTTGCGCGCCGGCGTCGCCGTTTCGCCCCGCATAGTAGATCAGGCGGTGCGAATCGAGCGTGTTCGGGGTGCGTTCGATCGCGCCCGGGTCGTAAGTCAGCCCCTCCGTCGCGGCCGCTTCGGTGATCGTCCGGCCGACCTCGGCCGCGCGGCCCTCGCCGCCGAATTTCAGTGCGAGATAGGTCGCACGGTCCATTCCGCCCGCCGGCATGTCCGGGTTGAGCTGAAACGGATGCCACACGATCTCCGGCGTCGGCCCGTCCAACCCGTCCAGCGCCCGCTCGAGCCGGCGCTTGCCGACATAGCACCACGGACACACCGTATCCGAAACGACGTCGATCCTCATGCGCCGACTCCCTCCGCAAATGCCCCGCGATTATGACGCCGGACGCCGAGCGGGGACAGGCACTGTTCCGGTCCGGTCCGGCGGCCTATCATGCCGACCATGACCCAGGGCGAAACCCGGACTGGCAATCTGCCCGAATACACAGTTGGTGAGGTCGCCCGGGCAGTCAGGCGCACCGTCGAGGGCGCCTTCGAGCGCGTGCGCGTGCGCGGCGAAATCTCCGGCTTCACCAAAGCCGCCTCCGGCCATCTCTATCTGTCGCTCAAGGACGAAACCGCGACGCTGGATACGGTGATCTGGCGCAATACCGCCGCGCGCCTGCGCATGCGTCCCGAGGACGGACTCGAAGTGGTGTGCGAAGGGCGGCTGAGCACCTATGCGCCGCGCTCGCGCTATCAGCTCATCGTCGATTCGATGGCCGTGGCGGGCGCCGGCGCGCTGCTCGCCCTGCTCGAAGAGCGCAGACGCAAACTCGCCGCCGAGGGACTGTTCGACGCAACCCGCAAGCGGCCCATTCCCTTTCTGCCGGCCGTCGTCGGTGTCGTAACCTCGCCGTCCGGGGCCGCTATTCGCGACGTCCTGCAACGCTTGGGAGACCGCTTCCCGCGCCCGGTGCTGGTCTGGCCGGCGCGGGTTCAGGGCGAGGGCGCGGCGGCGGAGATCGCGCGCGCCATCGCCGGCTTCAACGCGCTCGCGCTCGACCGCGCGCCGCCGCGCCCCGACGTGTTGATCGTCGCCCGTGGCGGCGGCAGCATCGAAGACCTGTGGGCGTTCAACGAAGAGGCGGTCGTGCGCGCCGCCGCTGCCAGCGCTATCCCGCTCATCAGCGCCGTCGGGCACGAAACCGACACCACGCTGATCGATCACGCCGCCGACTGGCGTGCCCCGACCCCCACCGCGGCGGCCGAGAAGGCAGTTCCGGTGCGCGCTGAACTGGTCGTGGATCTGCTTGACTGCGCGCGGCGTCTCGCTGCCGGCTTCGCCCGCCTCGCCACCGACCGGCGGCGCGCGCTCGCCGGACTCGCTCGCGGCTTGCCGCGTCCGCGCGCGGTCATCGGCGAAGCCGTCCAGCGCCTCGACGACCGCGCGGCCGCCCTCGATCGCGCCATCGCCGTCCACCGTGAGCGGCGCAGCGCCGCCCTTGCCGCCCTCTACCACCGGCTCGACAGTCCGGCGGCGCAGGTCGCCGCCGCGCGCGGCCGACACCGGCTTGCCGTACAGGCGTTGCGCGCCGCCGCGCTCTCTCGCGACGGCGCATACCGGCGGGTTCTCGAGCGCTGGACCGGCGATCGGCGGCTGGTCGTTGCCGCACGCCGCCTCGCCGCTGAGCGCGGCCGACGCCTCGCCGCCCTGGCGGCGCGTCTCGAATCCGTGAGCTACCGCAATGTGCTTGCGCGGGGTTACGCGATGGTACGCGGTCCCGGCGGCGTTCTGCGCACCGCCGGCGCGGCCCGGCGCGCGGGGCGCTTCGCCGTCCAGTTCCACGACGGTCGCGTCGATGTCCGAACCGCCGGCGCTCGGCGTGCGGCGCCGGCGAGCCGGGGCGACTCCGCTCAGGGCCGTTTGTTGTGAAGGCGCTTGCCGCGGCCGTTGCGTGCCTCCTCGCCGGCGTGGCGCAAGCTGCGTCGCTTGTCATCGATCGCCAGCCCGAACAGGGCGGCATGGTGATCGGGCGCACCGACCCCGGTTGCACGCTGTTCATGGACGGTGCCGAGGTGCGGGTCGCGGCGGACGGCCATTTCATACTCGGCTTCGGGCGCGATCAGGCCGCCTGGGCTGTGCTGCGGGTGATGTGCCCCGACGGTACGCAGCGCCGTCAATTTTTGCCCGTCGACGAGCGCGTCTGGGACGAGCAGCGCATCGACGGCGTGCCGCAACCGATGGTCACCCCCGATGAGGCGGCGCTGGAGCGGATTCACGCCGACGCGGCGCGTGTCCGCGCGGCGCGCGACACCGAAAGCGATCTCGAGGGCTGGCGCGAGGCGTTGATCTGGCCGGTGATCGGCACCGTCACCGGCGTGTATGGCTCGCGCCGTGTGCTCAACGGCGAGCCGCGCCGGCCGCATTTCGGCATCGACATCGCCGCGCCCGCCGGAACGCCCGTGCGCGCCGCCGCGCCCGGCCGCGTCAGCCTCGCCGAAGCGCTCTATCTGTCGGGGGGCACCGTGGTGCTCGACCACGGCCTCGGCCTGTCGTCGAGCTATCTGCATCTCGACGCCATCGCCGTGCGGCCCGGCGACATGGTGGGCCAGGGCGACGTGCTCGGGACGGTGGGGGCCACCGGCCGCGCCACGGGCGCGCATCTCGACTGGCGCCTCAACTGGTATCGGACTCGTCTCGATCCCGAACGTGCCGCCGGGCCGATGCCGGCGCGCTAGCTGGCTCCTCGCGCGGCCATCGGCGGTGCAGCCACAGCCACTGCTCCGGGCGCTCGCGAATCCAGCCTTCCAGCATCGTATTGATGCTGCGCGTCACGCTGGCGATATCCGCCTCGCGGTCGCCTGTATCGGGAAGCCGCAGCGGCGGCGTGACGGTGAAACGGAACCGGGCGCCGCCAAGCCGTTCGAGGCGGACGCACACGATCGGCACGTCGTATCGGAACGCCAGCCGCGCCGGTGTCGTCGAGGTCATCGCGTCGCGCCCGAAGAACGGCGCCGCGATGCCCTCGTTGAACTTCTGATCGACCAATATGCCGATGTGCGCGCCTCGTCTGAGGGCGGCCACCGTCCCGCGCGCGGCCGACGGTCCCTTCGCATGGTGGCTGCCGCCGGCGGGCGCGCGCAGCCGGCGCAGGAAACGGTCGAGCAACGGGTTGTTGAGGGCGCGATAGACATGCGCCAGGGGCAACCCCTCGCGCGCGCCGAGCACTGGCGGGATCTCCCAGTTCCCGATATGGCCGCCGACGCAGAAACCGCCGATGCCGTCGTCGCGTAGCGCGCGGATATGTTCCCCGCCCACGACCTCGATACGCTCGCCGCCGGGGTCGAGGAAGCGGTCGAGATGGGGATATTCCGCCAGCACGCGACCCAGATTGTCCCACATCCCGGCGAGAACGGCTTCGCGCGCCGCCGCGCCGTACTCCGGGAACGCGCGTTCGAGATTGATCCGCGCGCGGTTCGAAATGCCGAGCCGCGGTCCGACGGTGCGGCACAGCGCGCCGCCGAGCGCCGACGCGCGGTCGATCGACAGCAGGCCGAACACGCCCAGCAGCGCGCGCACCAGCACATATTCGCCGACATGGCGGACGCGGCGGAGAAGGGGCATTCCGGTGTTCGTCGGTTGGCTGTTGCGACGGCACGATAACGGCAAAGGCGGGGCCGGCGCGCAAGCGGTTTCGCGCCGCGCGCGAAAGTGCCGTCCGTCGCTCCGGACAGTGCGCAATCGCTTGCGTTGCGAAAATGAAGAAACTATGAACGGCGTCAGTGGCGGCGGCGTTCTCCCGCCGGCCGCAAGGCTTTGAATGGACCGGAGACGTCCCGCGTTCATCCCCTGCGTCAACGGCGACGCCGCGCCGGCCGGCCTCCGGGCCGGCCGTGACCCGGGCGCCCGAAGATCGAGATATGGCAACCAGCCTCGCACACGCAGAAGCACCCGCGCCGGCCGAAGGCGACGACTTCGAATCGGTGGTCATCCGTTTCGCCGGGGATTCCGGCGACGGGATGCAGTTGACGGGCAGCCAGTTCACCCTCGCGACCGCGGTTCAGGGCAACGATCTGGCCACGTTCCCCGATTTTCCGGCCGAGATCCGCGCCCCGGCGGGCACGACCTTCGGGGTGTCGGCGTTCCAGATCAATTTTTCGTCGCGCCGTGTGCTGACCGCGGGCGACGCACCCGACGTGCTGGTGGCCATGAATCCGGCAGCGCTGAAGACCAATCTCGCCGACCTGCCGCCCGGCGGGGTGTTGATCCTCGACACCGGCTCGTTCACCGACCGGAACCTGCGCAAGGCGGCGTTCGAACGCGACCCACGCGCCGACAACGCGCTCGACGGCTATCGGGTGATCGAAGTCGATATGTCGCAGAACACGCTGAACGCGGTGGCGGAATCCGGCCTCGGCCAGAAAGAGAGCCTGCGCTGCAAGAACATGTGGGCGCTCGGCCTGGTTATGTGGCTGTTCGACCGCGATCGCGCGCCGACCGTTTCCTGGCTCCGCGCCAAATTCGCGAATCGCCCTCAGATCGCCGCCGCCAACATCGCTGCGCTTAACGCAGGTCACGCGTTCGGCGAGACGGCCGAACTGCCCGACGGCCTGGCGCGGCAGGTGGTGCCGCGCGCCGAGATCGCTGCCGGCGAATACCGCGCCGTCACCGGCAGCGAGGCGCTCGCCTGGGGTCTTGCCATCGGCAGCGAACTCGCCGGCCTCAAGCTGATGTTCGCGTCCTACCCGATCACCCCGGCGTCGTCGCTGCTGCACGTCCTGGCCGGGCTGAAGGGCCGGGGCGTGACGACCTTCCAGGCCGAGGACGAGATCGCCGCGGCGTGTTCGGCAATCGGCGCCTCCTACGCCGGCGCGCTCGGGGCGACCTCGAGTTCCGGCCCCGGCATCGCGCTGAAGGCCGAAGCGATCGGCCTCGCGGTGACGGCCGAACTGCCGCTGGTGGTCATCAATTCGCAGCGCGCCGGGCCATCGACCGGAATGCCGACCAAGACCGAACAGTCGGATCTGTTGCAGGCCGTGTGGGGGCGCAATGCCGACTCGCCGGTGCCGGTGCTCGCCGCCTGGTCGCCGTCGAGCTGTTTCCGACTCGCCATGGAGGCGGCGCGCATCGCGACCCGCTACATGACCCCGGTGATGCTGCTCACCGACGGCTATCTCGCCAACGCTTCGGAGCCGTGGCGCATCCCCGACATGGACTCGCTGGAACCGTTTCCGGTGGCGTTTCGCACCGAGCCGGAAGGGTTCCACCCCTATCTGCGCGATCCGGAGACCGGCGCCCGCCCATGGGCGATTCCGGGAACGCCCGGTTTAGAGCACCGGCTGGGCGGCATCGAGAAGGATTTCCACTCGGGCAACATTTCCTACGATCCCGGCAACCACCAACGCATGACCGACGCGCGCGCCGCCAAGATCGCCGGCGTTGCGAACCATATTCCCGCGCAGGAGGTCGCGTGCGGCGACCCCGGCGGCGCGCTGGCCGTGGTCGGCTGGGGTTCGACATGGGGGCCGATCGGCGAGGCCGTGCGCAAGGCGCGCGCCTTGGGGCGCGACGTCTCGCATATCCATATCGCTTATCTCAATCCGTTTCCGGCCAATCTCGACACGCTCCTCGCGGCCTACGACCGGGTGCTGGTCCCCGAAATGAACAAGGGTCAGTTATCGACCATGCTGCGCGCCGCCTGTCTGGCGCCGGCCATAGGGTTGAACAAGGTCACCGGACAGCCGTTCCGGGTAAGCGAGATCATGGCCGCGATCGACTCCGCGCTGGAGGCGTAGAATGACCGTCATCACCCCTGTCGCTCGCCGCCCCGCGAAAGCCCGGCCGGCCGACTACGCTTCCGACCAGGAAGTGCGCTGGTGCCCTGGATGCGGCGACTACGCAATCCTCAAATGCGTGCAGAAGACTCTGGCCGACCTCGGTGCGGCGCGCGAGAAAACGGTGTTCGTATCCGGCATCGGCTGTTCGTCGCGGCTCCCCTATTACATGTCCACCTACGGCTTCCACACGATTCACGGGCGCGCGCCGGCCTTCGCCAGCGGCATAAAGCTCGCCAATCCCGACCTCGACGTGTGGCTGGTGACCGGCGACGGCGACGGGCTCAGCATCGGTGGCAACCACCTGCTGCACGTGCTCAGGCGCAACGTCGATATGCAGATCCTGTTGTTCAACAACGAGATCTACGGGCTCACCAAGGGCCAGTTCTCGCCCACGTCGCGGCTTGGCACGCGCTCGCCCTCGACTCCCGCCGGTTCGATCGACGCGCCGCTCTCGCCCTGCGCTTTCGCGCTCGGCGCCGGTGCGCGTTTCGTGGCGCGCGCGGTCGATACGGCGATCAAGCCTCTGTCAGGCGTTCTGGTGGAGGCGCACGCGCATGTGGGCGCCTCGTTCGTCGAGATCTATCAGAACTGCATCGTGTACAACGACGACGTGTTCGCCGATTTCACCGACCGGTCGGTGGCACCCGACCGCCAGCTTCATGTCAGGCATGGCGAACCGTTGATTTTCGGCAAGGCGCGCGACAAGGGGCTCGTGCTGAACCCCGCGGCGTTGACGCTCGAAGTGGTGAATCTTGGCGACGGAGGCGTGAGCGAGGCCGACGTTCTCGTCCACGACCGGACCAACCGTGCGCTGGCGACGTTGCTGGCGACGATGGAAGGTCCTGACTGTCCTGTGGCCCTCGGCGTGCTCTACGCCGACCAGGCGCCGAGCTATGAGAAGGCCGTCACCGCCCAGGTCGCCGAGGCGGTCGCTGCCGATGCCGAAGACTGGAACGCCATCCTGCACCGCGGCCACACCTGGCGCATCGACAATTAGAGCGATAATCCGATTTGTGGAATCAAACCGCGCAAGCTGGTCGCGGTGGCGCTGGCCAGCCGGATGGCGAGCATCGCCTAGGCGCTGATGACGAACAATGAGGTCTACCGGATTCCCGCCGCCGCCTGAGCGGGCGGTAAGGCGCGGGAAGCCGTGCCAGCGGCGCGAATCTGCCGGCGAACTGGAAAGGCCCCTCGCCATGGATCTCCCGATCGGAGAGGGAGCCGCGGCGTTGGCTTCAGGATCCCGATCCGCAATCGGCAAGCGAGCGATTCACGGTAAATCCGCCATCGGCCTTGCGGTAATAGATCGCGGCAGAAACAAAGCGCGACTTCGACCAGGACTTGAACCGCACGCAGCCGTCCGAGCCCTCACCGACAGGTACCATGTAGAGATCGTCCCCCGTTTGGATTGCTCCGCGAGGAATCCGCGTCTCACCGTCTTCACCGGACTCGTCTCGTTCCGAGGCGCCTCCGGCGGTATCCCGTTTCCCGGAATCCGTTGTTGCGTGGCAGGCGAAGAGGATCGCCGGAAGCGCCAGACATAGCGTCATCCGCCGCATGGCGACTCCGGTCATCAGAACTGCGTCGCGTATTTCACAGCCAGACCGTAATCGGCATCCGCGTTCGCATCGTGATTGGGCTCTTGGCGAACATAACCGCCAAGTGCGAGGGAAGAGCCGACGCCTCGATCGCCGCCGGCCCATGCCGTCTCGTAAACGAACTGAATACGCGTCTCCCGCCCGGATGGCGCCAGATCCACAGTTTCTGCGGCGTAACGCAACTCCTGGTCCGCAACCTCTTCGGTGGGTATCCGTAACCTCAATCGCGCGCTGCGCGCGCGAAACGGCGAGCCCACGGTCAGCACGATGCGATCTGAACCTCCGGCGAGGCGCGGATTCGCCCATTCGCCTCCGAGCAGGAACGAACCCGTGTCTGCGTCCTCCCAACCGGACACCAGCGACACGCCTTCATCGGCCCGGCGGCCATCCGTCCAGCCGCGGCTCAAGCTAGTGAATAAGGTCACATTGGGGGTCACCGGACCGGAGAAATTGACATCCACGAAACGCGTATCCGCGTCCGACAGTCCGGCGAAGCCTCCTCCGGAGCGGATCCCCAGCAAGGTCTGTTCCTCTTGCAGCACGCCGGCCCGGGCGCCGACGCTCCAGTCCCAGCCAATCCGGCGCGTCAGCCCGGCCGAGGCCAGCCAGCTATCGCCGAGACCGTGGCGATCCTCGCCGAATTGGCCAACAATATCCACGGTCGTGCGGTCGTCCGACTGCCATGCGAGATTCAACGCCGTGGCATCGCGTTCGGCAAAGGCGGTGAATGGAGCCACCACCTGGCCGGCCGGTAACACGGCGCTACCCGCACGATCGAGCACGGCGCGGTTGGATGCGCCGGAATAGTTGACGCGATGGCCCAGAGAAAAACCGATGGTGGGCCGAAGCTGCAAATGCAATTCGAAACTCCTTGGACCGGCGTTCCCTGCGAAGCCAGGCGAGGCCGCATCCTGACCCGTGGAACGCTCCTTGTCGGCCACGAACGAGAAAGCGGCGTCTTCGCCGATCGGGACATACAATCCCGTGCCGCCCATGGAAGACAGGAAACTTTCCAGCACGCCGCTTGTCCCGGCGGATTGCGAGTCCCGGAACGCAGCATTGAGGTCGTAAAGGAAAGGGAAGTCCTGCTCATCGTAAGCCACGACGCCGCTGAGACCTGCCACGCGCGCCGGCGCCCGAAAACCGGATGGAAGATCGATGATGCTGGATAGTACCGGAGCCGTCGCCCCGCTCTCGAAGCGGAACGACGTCACGCCGACCGGGGCGAGCGCCGCCTCGAGATCCAGCCGGCCTCTGCCGTAGATCGCGGAAACGCCGAACACGCCGCTCCTGTCCGCGGTATCGAGCAATCGGGAAACGATTTCATCGCCGTCCTTGTTGGGAAACGCGCCCCAAACCACAGCGGCCGCGCCGGCGACGACCGGCGATGCGAAAGACGTCCCGTCGGAATATCCCCAGCCGCCTCCGAGCTGCGTCGTGTAAACGCTCTCACCGGGCGCGAACAGACAATATTGCGCCAAGGCCGACGTACCGCAGTAGTTGCTGAACCACGCCGGCGAGGCACCCGTGGAGTCCAACGCGCCGACTGCGATGCCGAAACCAGCAACGAGTGAATCTCCCATAACGCTGGCGGGCCCGCCGCCCGGCCCGGGCAATTCGTCGTTCCCCAAGGCCGCAACCATGATCCGCCCCTCGGCCGCGGCATCCCGCATCGCACTCAATATTTGCGGCGCCGTACCGATCGTCACACGGTCGCTTGAGGGGCTCCAGCTCATATTCATGATGTGCGAAGAGGCGTCAGGGTTGGATGCCGCCCCGTTATAGCTTCTCGTCAGGCCCGCTGCCGACGCGATGTCGCTCGCCAGAACATTGTTTTGGCCGAGCTGACGCTCGGTTGCGCTGCACGTCGATCCCCTCGTGAAACAGTTTGCGAGGCTGACCAAGTGCGCATTCCAGGCAACGCCATGCATGCCGCGACCGTTACGACGGGCCGCTATGGCGCCTGCTACCGGCGTTCCATGCTCTTCAGGGTTGGATGCGTCCGCGTACTCGAATTGCACCCCATATAGATCGCTATGACGAGAGAAATTGACCCCATCGTCGATCACCGCGACGGTTATGCCGGCCCCGCCCTCCGATCCGGCATAGCGCGCTCCGACATTGATGAGAGGCAGGAAGTTGGACCTGTCGGCTTCCGCCTGCGAACCCGTCCCACCGGTGCCTGGAGCGGGATTCACGACACCCGGAGGTTGGACGGGATCCGGGAGAACAGGAGTGGGATCAGGAGTGGGGTCGGGAGTGATACCGCCGCTGCCATCGCCGCCGCCACCGCCGCCGCAAGCCGACAACACCGCGACCAGAAAAGCCCCGCACAGGACCGACCTTGCAACTCTCATCCGACACAAGCGACCGACGATCATCCCGCTGTCCTCCCCCTGTTGTTTCGGTGCGAGCGGACCAAGCCGACAACGCCGGTCTTGTCGTTTCCACCCCGAATCGGACGGATACGATACGGGAAGGGGGGGGGGGTCAACAGTGTGTGAAAATTTTTTTTTATGAAATGAACGTTCCAAAACTTATACCAGCGGTCATGGCTCTCGAACCGCGGCTTCGACAGTTTCGGCGACATCCTCGCCGCCGCCTGCAATGCGTGGAACCGCCTGATCCAAAGCCCGGGCAAGATCAACTCGATCGCATACCGAAAATGGGCCCATACAGGTCGATATCAATAGCCGTTGTATTGTGCCGGGAGCGGGTCATATTGACTCATGTTTTGATATGTTGTGGTGCGTGTGTGTGTATGGTCCATATAGTGTGTTTGTGGTTTTGACATGACCGGAGAGTAAGGATGGGTGCGGCAACACCGATAACCCGTGAGGATCACACGGCGGATGAACTCTATGATCTGGCGCGGGGGTGCAGGGATGCGAAGCAGGCGTCGCGTGCGCGAGCGATAGCGATGATCATGGAGGGGTTCTCGCGGTCGGCGGCGGGTCGGTCGCAAGGCATGGAGCTTCAAATTCTGCGCGATTGGGTAGTGCGCTACAACGCTGAGGGGTTTGAGGGTCTTGCGGACCGGGCGCGGGGCGGTAGCACGGGGCGGTTGACGGAAGCGCAAATCGCCGAGATCGGCGGGTGGATGGAGGCGGGTCCGGACCTTGAGCGGGACGGCGTGACGCGCTGGCGCGTTCGGGACATCGTGCGGAAGATCGAGGAGGCCTTCGGAGTGATCTATACGGAGAGCGGCGCCCGTATGATGCTCCGAAGGTCGGGGTTTTGTTTTGTTTCGGGGCGACCGCTCCACCCCAACGCCGACCCGGCGCGGCAGCGGGCGTTCGTGGCGTCGTTCGAAGCGCGGTTGAGGTTGGCGCTCAGTCCGTCGGCGCTGGCGGGACCGATCGAGGTCTGGTTTCAGGACGAGGCGCGCGTCGGGCAGGGGGGGATGACGACGCGGGTGTGGGCGCGTGGCAAGCAGCGTCCCCGGATCGTGCGCGACCATCGCTACGGCTATGTCTATCTGTTCGGGGCTGCGTGCGCGGCGCGGGGCGTTGGCGTCGCGCATGTGGCGGACACGGCGTCGATGAACGCGCATCTGGCGGCCATCGGGGCGGCGGTGATGCCGGGTGCGCATGGGGTGATCGTCCTCGACGGCGCGGGCTGGCATCGCTCGAACGATCTGGTCGTTCCTCGCAACCTGACGCTCGTGCATCTGCCACCCTACAGCCCGGAACTCAACCCGATGGAGCAGATCGTTCTGTTTCTGAAATCGAACCGCTTTGCCAACCGCGTGTTCAAGGATGCCGCCGCCTTGAAGGAGGCGTGTCGGACAGCATGGCGATGGCTGGCCGACCAGCCCGGCGTCATCACCACCATGACACATCGCAACCGGGTCACCGCTCCATCCCGCTAATCCCAAACCCTCACCGCATCAGTTCGTTTGAATTACGTTTGGTATTGGAGGGCCAAGCGCCCGCGCTTGAGCAAACCCGGATTGGGGTTGGCCTCACTTCGCGCGGGCGGCCCTCAGGTTCGATGGAGACCACTGCCGCGAACGGCGTATTACCGGCCGCGCCGCCACACTAATGGTGAGGAAATTGCCACCTCGAGATACCCCCTACGCTGTTATCTGCCGGAGCGCGAGATGCGAATCGTGGAACGTTGCCCGCTGTCCCCCGTGTAATCCTGGATACGCTCCGTGCATTGGCGAACGTGCCCCAACGGCGCTTGATCGGATCCAATACCCGGCTTCACAGTGGTTGCGACGGTCATCGGCAACCTGGCGCGAGCCTATCGTTTGGAACGCAGCCAACATCGCGCATCCCGAGGCCAACGATGGGAGGATGTAGTCCGCTTGCAGCATCCGAGCGAGATACACTGAAGCCGATCTGCAAGTGAGGCTTGGCTGTTCGTAATCGGGCGAGACCGGACGGCTTCCCCGACCGTCGAAACCACGCCGCTATCGCCCGCCGCCGAAGGCGGGTTTGCGCTTTTCGAGAAAGGCTTGCACGCCCTCGCGGCCGTCGGGCGACGACAGACTGTCGGCGATGCCGCGGCTTTCGAATTCCATCTGTGTGTCGAGCGACTGCGCGAAGCCGTCCACCAGCAGCCGTTTGGCGATGCCGAACGCGCGGGTCGGACCGGCGGCGAGCCGTTCGGCGGTCTCCAGCGCCGCGGGCATCAGTTCGGCGGCCGGGAGAACCCGGTTGACCAGCCCCCATTCTCGCGCCTCCTCCGCGCTCAGCACGCGGTTGAGGAGAGTCAGTTCGGCCGCCCGCCGCAAGCCGACGATACGGGCCAGGAAATAGGTGGAACTGCCGTCGGGCGACAGGCCCGCGCGGGTGTAGGCCATGGTCAGCTTCGCGTGTTCGGCGGCGAACAGCAGATCGCCCGCCAGCGCGAGGCTCATGCCGCCGCCGCCCGCGGTCCCGTTCAGCGCCACCAGCACCGGTGCGTCCAGCCGGGCGAAGCGCGAAACCGCGGAATGCAGGTTCTTCGTCATGTCCATGACCGTCGCGCGCACGTCGTCCGCGGCGGCGAAACTCTGCAAGTCGCCGCCGCCGCAGAACAGTTTGTCGCCGGCGCCGGTGAGCACCACGGCGCGGATCGTCCGGTCGGCGTCGCACGCCACCGCGGCCGCGGCGAGTTCGGCGGCCATGGTCGGGCTCAGCGCGTTCGCCGCCCGCGGCCGGTCGAGGGTGACGACCGCCACCGCGCCGCGACGCTCGAACGACAGCGTCTCGAATTCCATCTCCGTCTCCCCCGGTTCCTCAATATGCTTCTATACCGCCAGATAGCGGTCGCGGATATCCCCGTCGCCGCCGAGCGCCGCCATCGCGCCGCGCCAGACCACGCGGCCCTTGTCGATCACCACCGCCTCGCTGGCGATGTCGAGGCAGAAACGCATGTTCTGTTCGGCGAGCAGCACGGTGACACCCATCGCCGACAGGCGGCGGAGCAAGGCGCCGATCTCGCGCACGATCAATGGCGCCAGCCCTTCCGACGGCTCGTCTAGCAGTAGCACCGCCGGATTGCCCATCAGCGTGCGCGCGACTGTCAGCATCTGTTGCTCGCCCCCCGACAGGCGTCCGGCGACCCGGTGGCGCAGTTGTCGCAAGACTGGAAAGACCTCGTAGATCGTCTCCAGCGTCCACGCTCGCCCGCCGTCGGGACCGATCTTGGCGGCGATGGTCAGATTGTCTTCGACCGTGTGGCGCGCGAAGACCTGGCGGTCTTCGGGTACGTAACCCACCCCGGCGCGGGCGATGCGATAGGGCTGTCGTCGCGCGATCTCTTCGCCGCGCACCCGCACGCTGCCGCGGCGCGGCGGCGCAAGACCGGCCAACGCCTTGAGGGTGGTGCTCTTGCCGGCGCCGTTGCGCCCCAGCAGCGCCACCGTGCGCCCGGACGGCACGGCGAGCGACAGGCCGAACAGGATCTGGCTCGCACCGTAGAACACGTCGAGGTCGCGGGCTTCCAGGATCGGCGCCGTCATCCTGCCGCCTCCGGCGCGACGCCGAGATAGGCCGCGATCACCTCCGGGTTCGCGCGGATCGCTTCGGGCGGTCCCTCGGCGAGCAGTGCGCCCCGTTGCAGCACGCACACGCGCTCGGCCGTGTCGAACACGATATCCATGTCGTGCTCGATGAAGATCAGCGTCATGTCCTGCGCCTCGCGCAGCGCCTTCACCCGCCCGATCATCGCCTGGCGCTCTTCGGGCCCCATACCGGCGGTTGGTTCGTCGAGCAGCAGCAGGCGGGGCCGAAGCGCCAGCGCCAGCGCGATGTCGAGCAGTTTCTGGTCGCCATGGCTCAGATTGGCGGACGGAACGCCCGCCACCGCTCCCAGGCCGGTGCGTTCGATGATCCGGTCGGCGTCATGGCGCGCGGCGGAATTGGCGAAACGCGATCCGATTCCGAAGGTCTCGCGCCGGTGCGACAACACCGCAGCGGTCAGCGCCTCGCGCGCGGTCAGGCTGGGGAACAGGCTCGCCACCTGGAAGGCGCGCCCGACGCCGCGCCGGACGATCGCGATCTCGTCGAACCCCGCGATGTCTCCGCCGTCGAACAGGATGCGTCCGCGGTCGGGCGCGAGCCGGCCGGCGATCAGGTTGAACAGGGTGGTCTTGCCGGCGCCGTTCGGGCCGATGATCGCGCTCAGACTGCCGGCGGCAAAGCCCGTGGTCACGTTATCGACGGCCGCGACGCCGCCGAAATGCTTGCTCACGCCTTCAAGGGCGAGCATCGCGCCACCGCCGGATCAAATGCCAGACCTGGTCGAGAAGACCGCGCCGCAGTCCGAGGGCGAACAGTAGCACCACGCTTCCGAGCACCAGGCCGTAATAGCGCGTATGCGCCGTGACCTCGGCGTTGAGGATCTCGAAGATCACCGCGCCGACGGCCGGCCCGGGGAAGGTCTGCATTCCGCCGAGCAGGATCATGAACAGCGGCTCGGCCGATTTCGCCCAGAACGCCCATTCTGGAAACGCTCCGACATCGAGCAGCGCCTGTAGCACGCCGGCCACCGAAGCGACCGCCCCGGCGATGACGAAGGCGAGCCATTGATGGCGTTTGATGGGGACGCCGAGCGCCGTCGCCCGCGCCGGGTTGTCGCGGATCATACGCAGCGCGTAGCCGAACGGGGACTCGGTGACTTGCCGCAGGATCAGCGCGCACGCCACCGCAAGGGCCGTGCAGACGACATACATGTGCGCGGGGTCGCCCAGATCGACGCCGAGGACCGGAGGTTTCGGAAAGCCCCCCATCAGCCCCTGATCGCCGCCGGTGATCGGCACCGCCGCCAGGATGGCGCTGTAGAGGATCATCTGAAACGCCAGCGTCAGGAACGAGAAATAGATCGTTTGCGCGCGAATGCAGATGGCGCCGATCGCCGCCGCCAGCGCTGCCGACACGGCGACCGCGAGCAATAGCGCCGCAGGGATCGCCCAGGTGCTTCCCGGCCCTACCCACGACGACTGCATGAACAGGCCGAACGCATACGCGCCGGAGGCGAAGAACGCGGCGTGGCCGAACGATACCAGCCCCAGTGTGCCGACCAGCAGGTTGAGCGACAGCGCGAAGATCGCGAAGATCGCTGACTTGATGACGATATCGTGGATGCCGGGATCGTCCACCACGATGCGCAGGGCGACGAGCGCTACGAAGACCGCGGCGCCGATGGCGAGGTCCCGGCGCACCGTTCAGCCTTCGGGTTCGCCGAACAGGCCCTGCGGGCGCAGCAGCAGCACCAGCACCATCAGCATGAACATCAGTCCGTCGGTGAACAGGGGGAAGCCGACGGCGCCGAACGAGCGCGCGAGCCCGATGAGAATGGCGGCGGCGAACGCGCCCGCGATCGATCCCATGCCGCCCACCACGGTCACGATGAAGCTCTCGATGATTACCGAGAACCCCATCCCCGAAGAGATCGAGCGCTCGCTGGCCGCCAGGGCGCCGCCGAGGCCGGCGAGCAGGCTGCCGAGTGCGAACACGCCGGCGAAGATCGCCGTGGTGTTGATGCCCAGCGCTGCCACCATGCCGGGGTTTTCCGCGGTCGCGCGCACCAGCTTGCCGAAGCGGGTGCGCGTCATGATCAGCCACAGCACGGCGGCGACCGCCAGGCTCGTCCCGATCAGGAAGAGGTGGAAGGGCGGCACGATGGCGCCCGCGACGATCAGCGGCGGTGCGCGAAACGCCTCCGGCACACCGAGGCTCGACAGGAACTCTTCGCCCCAGACGATAAGCACCAGATCGTCGAGGATGAGGATGAAGGCGTAGCAGACCAGCAATTGCAGCAGCACGTTGGCGCCATAGACGCGCGAGATAACGCCGCGTTCGAACAATATCCCGACGATCGCCGTGCCGAGCGCCGCGGCAAGCACCCCGAGCGTGAAGCTGCCGGTGGCCTGGATGGCGGTGTGAGCCAGATAGGCGCCCACCATGTAGAGCGAGCCGTGGGCGAAGTTGATCACCCCGAGCACGCCGAGGATCAGGGTGAGTCCCGCGGCGACGAGGAAGAGCAGCATCCCGATCTTCAGCCCGCCGACGACCTGGAACACGATGCAGGACGAGGTGCCGAGACAGTCGCCGAGCGCCGCGAGGTCCATGGGCGATGGCCTTGAGGGGGGTGGTTCGGAACGCGGCTCGCGAGGAACCCGCGATCTTCGACCATTTGCCGGTTCGGGTGTCAAGCGCGGCGGCCTCGCTCCGACGCCGCCGCGCGATGACGCTACCAGATGATTTTTTCCGGATCGCCCTTGTAGAGCGAGCGGATATAGGCGACGACCTTCCAGATCTCGTCGTCGTTCAGGCTGTCCGACCAGGCGACCATGACCGTTCCCTTGCGGCCCTTGGCGATCGCCTTGAAGATCGTCCTGTCGGTGGGCCGATAGACCCACTCGTCGTCGGTGAGGTCGGGGCCGACCGCCCCGCCGGCATCGGCGCCGTGGCAGCTATAGCAGCCGGCCTCGGCCCACAGCCGCTTGCCTTCCGCGATCGCCTCCGGATCCCCGGTATAGGGGTTGCGCTCGTTCTCGGCTGCCCCGGTCCCCGTTCCACAGACGGCGGCTGCCGCGAGCGCCGACACGAAGACGCTCGCGGCGAGGTGTCTCAACGCCATCGGCGAAACACCTGCGGCGCCGGGGGGCGGCGCGCGGACCGTCGCGCGCCGGTCCGGACCACCCCGGCGGCCGGCCGAAGGATTGCCGGCCGCACGACCGATCTCAGGAGTCGAACAGGCCGAACACCGTCAGATACCCTCCCTTGCGGCTGTCCTTCAGGTGCGGCGCGCCGCCTTTGCCGAAAATCGCCCAGCCGGTCCACCCGCCGAAGCCGGCCGGGACCGCGACATACTGCTTGCCGTCGAGGGCGTAGGTCATCGGACTGCCGAAAATGCCGGTGCCCAGGTTGTAGGAGAACACTTCCTCACCGGTGTCCTGGTCATAGGCCTTGAAGTAGCCCTCCGGGGTGCCGGCGAACAGCAAATTGCCGCCGGTGGCCAGCAGGCCGCTGGTAAACGGCGACTTCGCTTTGACCGTCCATGTCTTCTCGCCGGTGCGGCCGTCGAACGCCACCAATTGGCCGTAACCGGGGTTCCAGCCGATCGTGCCGATGCCCCAATAGGGCTTGCCGACGGTCCGTTCCGGTGGATTCAGCCCTTCGCCCAACGGCGCGCTCCTGATATCGACGCAGATTTCGCGGCTCGGCACGAACACCATCTTGGTGTGCGGGTTGACGGCCATCGGGTTCCACCACTTGCCGCCTTCCGACGCCGGGCAGATGTCTTTGGCCTCGTATTCGTAGGACGGGACCTTCTCCGGATTCACGATCGGGCGTCCGTCGGGTTCGAAACCCGTCATCCAGTTGACCTTCGAAATCGGCACGCCCCAGTGGAAACTGCTGTCGGTACGGTCGATCGCATAGAGCAGGCCGTTCCGGTCGCCGTGGAAGTAGAGCTTCTCGCCATCGACGTCCATCAGCACCAGCTCGTTGTTGCCGTCATAGTCCCACACGTCGTGCGGCGTATACTGGAACCAGTGCTTGATCTCGCCGGTGTCGGGATTCAACGCCAGAGTCGTATTCGAATAGAGGTTGTCGCCGGGACGGTTGACCCCGTCCCAGTCGGGATTCGGATTGCCGACCCCCCAGTAGAGGGTATCGAGTTCCGGATCGTAGGAGCCGGTGATCCACGCCGACGCGCCGCCGAAATCGGCCGCATCGCCGTCGCCCCAGGTCTCGCGGTTCGGCTCGCCGACAGCCGGAATGGTGTAGGTCCGCCATGCCTGATCGCCGGTCTCGGCATCCAGCGCCTCGATATAGAGCCGGGTCGGATATTCGGCGCCCGACAGCCCGACCACCACATTGCCCTTCACGATCAGCGGTGCGACGGTCATCGTATAGGCTTCTTCCCAGTTGCCGATATTGCGAAGCCAGACGACCTCGCCGGTCGCGGAATCGAGCGCCACCACATCGGCGTCCGGGGTCGCCAGATAGACCTTGTCGTGGTACAGCGCGGCGCCTCGGTTGCCGATATCGCAACACATTTTGCCGGCCACATCTTCGGGCAATTCATCGACATAGCGCCAGATCTCGTCGCCCGTGCGGGCGTCGATGGCGTATATCCGGCCATGCGACGCGGTCGCATACATCACCCCGGCGTTGACCAACGGCGTAGTGTTCTGTGCGTCCAGCACACCGAAGGAGAACGTCCACTTCGGCACCAGCCGGCCGACAGTGTCGGTGTCGATCTGACTGAGCGGACTGTATCGCGTCGACGAGTAATCCCGCGGCGCCATCAGCCAATTGTTCGGATCCCGGTCGGCTTCGAGCAGCATGTCGCTGGTGACATACTCTTGCGAAAGCGCGGCCGATGCGCACAACGCGGCGACGCCGACGATCGCGGCGGCGAACCGCGGAGCGGTCTGCGAATTTGCGGATAGCATGTCTGCCCCTCCCTTCACGGACAAGATCAAGCTGTCGCGAACGATACGAAACCTCCTTGCCGGCGGCAAGGGCGCGGCCTGTTCCGCCGCTTGTCCGCCGTCGTCGTCGGTCGTATGCAACCGGGCTTGTGCGTTCGGTCACCCGACGGGCGCTCGGGCAAAGGGGCGGCCATGAGACGGCAAGCAGGAGAATGGCTGCGCGAGAAACTCGCCGATCGCAACCTCCACGTCTCTCGCGGCGTCGGTGCGTGCATCGCGGCTTGCGTCGGCGTGACGGCGGGGATTCTACTGCGGCATTGGGTATCGATCGAGAGCACGGCCGTATGGCTTGCGCTGAGCGCGGTCCTTTGCGCCGGCCTCGCGTGGATCGCCTGGCTCCTGCACAGGCTGTCGGGCGACGGATGGTCGCGGCGGAACATGATCAAGGGCCTGGACGCGGAGAGCTATGTCGGACAGGTGATCGAATACGCGATCTCGGCGCCGGGATGCGCGGTCGCCCACAACGTGATGGACATCGCGAAAGCCGGCGATATCGATCATCTCGTGGTGACTCCGGCGCGGATCCGGGTCGTCGAAACGAAGTCGGGCCGCGTGCCGCCGCGGGAGTTTCCCGACGTGTTGAGAAGAATCGCGGTCAACGTGGCGGCGGTGCGTGGTTGGGCGTTGCCGGCCACGGTGGTTCAGGGCTGCCTGGTGATTGCCGGCGGCGACGGGCCCGAAGCCAAGCGCAGCTATTCGGAGGGGGCGGAAACGATCCTGGTGGAGGATCCGGCGTCGCTTTTGAAGAAGTTGCAGAGCGAGGCTCGCGGTGCGGGGCCGATCCCGTCCGAATTGGTGTGGCGCGTATGGAAGCTCGGCAAGGTCGCCGAGGGTTAGGACGCAGGGTGCGAAAACCGCGGCGGCCCGACCGGCGCATACCGCGAAAGACAATCCCGATCCGAGCATTGTTCGCCGAGGCGGCCGGGCGTATGGTCGTGGCCTTCGGGGCGCTCGCGAACCCGTGCGGGCGGCCCTTTTTTCAATCTCGCGCCGGAGGGAGAGAAGCATGACCCGTTTCATCACGGCCGCTGCATTCGGGCTGGCCGCGACGCTGGCGTCGGCAGCGTTCGCACAGGATCGGACTCCGTATCACATCCGCGGCACGCTCGATCGCACCTATGGCGACACGCTGACCGTTACCGACAACGCCGGCGAGATTCGCCAGATCGCCTTCGGCGCCGACGCGCGGCTGTTCGTCGTCGATGCGGCGGTGCTTGGCGACATCGCCGAAGGCCAGTTCGTTGGCATCACCTCGATCATGTCGGGCGGCGATCGGGTGGCGCTGGAGGTGCACATCTTCGAGGAATCGCTGCGCGGTCTCGCCGAGGGCCACTACCCGTGGAGCCTCGTCGAGGAAGAGAACATGATGACCAACGCGAACGTCGCCACGATGGTCGCGCTGGACGAGAACCGGCAGCTCACCGTCACTTATGCGGAAGGCGAGGGGGACGCCCGCACCGAGGGAACCCAGACCATCCTCGTGCCGACCACGGCGGCGATCGTCCACCTGTCCGCCGCCGACCGCTCGGTGCTGAAGACGGGCGAAGGCATGTTCTTCCTCGTCGTCGATTCCGAAGACGGCGGGATTGATGCCATCGCCGCGGTGATCGGTCGCAACGGCGTCAAGCCGCCCATGTAGGACGCGGTCAGAATACGGGAACGATGTCGGCGGGGTCGAACGCCACGGTCTCGCCGTCGATCCCGATCTCGGGGATCGCCGGGAAGGCGATATCGTAGCCTTCCAGAATGCCCTTCATGCGCAACACGGCAGCGCGCCAGTTCGCGTGCCGCTCGTCGAGATCGAGAATGCCGAGCCCGGCGCCGGCCGCCTCGGCCTCGATCAGCCGGTGCGCCGGGAGAAAGCTCTCCGGCAGGTCCCAGAATTCGCTCGGCGGCTCGTAGAGAATACCGGAAAGAAAAACGTAGCCGGCGCGGATCTGTCGCGTGATCGTCGCTTTGTCATCGGCGCCGAGCCCCGGCAGCAGGTTGCGCAGGATTGCCATGCAGATGCCGAGATGGCGCGCCTCGTCCTTGCCGATGAAGCGGAACGCCTCTCGTAATACCGGCACGGTGGTGCGCTGCTGCATCCCGTGAAAGAGCGTGGCGGCGGCGAGCTCGCCCATCAGAAACGCGGTGAACAGAATCGCCAGCGGATATTTGTGTACCGCGCTCTTGAAACCCTCCCAATAGCGCGCGCCGTTGTGGTGATACCAGAGCACGTTGTTGCGCGCGAGCTTGCCGAGCGGCGTTTCCGGTTCGTGTCCGAACGGACCGCCGGGGGTCAGGATGCCGATGACCCGCTGGCAGACTTCCTCGTGATTCACTTCGTCGCGAGTGATCGAGAAGAAGCATTTGCGAATCGGATCTTCCTCGCGCTTCTCGTAGGTATGGATCATGGCGCGCGCGAACACCGCCGGCCCCGAACTGTCGAACACGCCGAGCAGCGCGAACCAGTATGCGATCGCGTAGCGCTGGTCGGGCGTGAAGGCGTTCGGATCCAGCGTGTCCCATGGCAGCGTCGCCGGCGACCAGCCCGGTTCCCGCGATTGCTCGTAGATATCGACGAGCTTCGGCGTCTCGACCCGCCACTCGATGGGAAAGATGTTGTCGTCGGGGAAGGGCGGCGGTTCGGACGCGCCGGAAAGCAGCCGGGCCGTTTCGTCCTGGGCGGAAAGCATGAGCGATCGCGCGGCTGGCGGATGCCGGGGCCGCCAGGCGCGCCGAAACGCGCCCGGCGAGTTTGGGCCCCTAGAACTCCACCAGCGCCTTCAGTTCGGCGAGCGACGAGGCATAGACGCCTTCCAGCGCCTGCGCGATCCCCATCCCGCCGTCGTCGGGGAAGGCCGAGGCTAGGATCGTGGTCCGCCAGTGCACTTCCGCCGTATCTGCGGTCGTGCCGGGGACCGCCCACACGGTCGAGCGATAGTTGGCGTGGGCGAGGAAGCCGTCCGTCATTTCATAGGTATAGAGGGTCGGGCCCTGGACGCTCATCACTTCCAGGACTTCGCCCATGTCGCCGGCAAGCAGCAGCTTGCGCACGGTGCCCAATTGGCCGTCGCCTTCGGTGTATTCGCAGGTCAGCACCGGCGCGATCCATTTGGTGAGGTCGCAATAGCCGCCGAACTCGGCCCAGATCGCCTGTGCGCTGCCTTCGATAACCACCGACTCGTGGATGGTGATCGTGTCGCCATATTCGATGTCGGCATGGGCGCCGGCGGCGGCCAGCGCCATGGCGCCGCCAGCGAAGGCCCCGGCGATGCGCGCCGGCATGGTTCCGCCAATCATGAGTTCCTCCCGAAGGCGTGGAAATTGAGAACCGGCGCGGCCGTCCGCGCCTGCCGGTCAGTCTAGTCGGCCGGTCCACCGGCGGCAAGTTCTCCGCGTGTGCCGGGGCGCCGGTGTCCCCACAGGCTGCGCGGCCCGACCACTTCCCCCGCTTGCCACGTCGAGTCGTCGACAAGCCGTCCACCCCAACCGTATTCGAGCAGAAAGCCCGATGGCGTCTTGACATAGAACGACACCATACGGTCGTTGGCGTGGCGGCCGAGCGTGATGGCGACCCGTCCGTGCCCGGCGAGCGCCGCGTCGTAGGCGCTGCCCACGTCGTCGAGCGAGTCGAGCTCCACCATCACGTGATGCAGACGCGGCCGGCGCTCGCCGACGATGGCGATCGAGTGATGGCGCGGATTGCAGTGCAGGAAGATCGCGTCGATCGGAGTCGCGATCCAGTCCGTGAGGCGAAAGCCGAGCGTCTCGCGATAGAACGCGGCGCAGCGGGCGGCGTTGTCCGTGTGGACCAGTACGTGGCCTAGCCCGAGTTCGCCCGTATGGAAGCCCGCGATCGGCCGTCCCGGCATGAAGGCGCCTCCCGCCGGGTCGAGGCCGTGGAACAGTTCGACCCGATGCCCGTCCGGATCGACGCAATGCGCCATGCCGGCAACGCCGCGCAGCTCGCGCTCGGCGCCGGTGGCGGGGGTCACGGCAATTCCCCGATCTTCGATCGCCGCCGCCAGTTCGTCGAGCGCACGAGGCCCCGCGACCTCCCAACCGTAGAACGCACCGCCATCGTGCGGCGCGGGGATGACGATCAACCGGCGGCCTGCATCGTCGATGCGGTAGGCAGCCGCGCCGCCGCCCGCTTCGACCTGCTGCATTCCGACGAAATCGGTCGCGAACGGCCGCCACGTCGCCGCGTCCGTTGCCGCGATGCCGACATAGCCGAGTCCGAGAACGCTCATGTCATCCGAGCCTTCGATGCAATGTTTCCGCATCGTCAGAATAGCCCGGCGACGGCCTCGCTGTCAGCCCGTTCTTCGACGCGCCCGCGCACTCGGCGACTGCGACCGATCACGCCGATGTTCCGAACCGGGACAGCGCCCGGCCGGCGGGTTGATCTCCGTATCGGCGCCCCCATATGCAGTGCGCAGCCGCGCGGGAGGCGTTCATGTTCGAGAACCCGTCTCTGATCACCCGCATTGCCGTCGGCAAAGCGATCGGTATCGTTGTCGGCCTGATCGGGCTCATCACCCTGCCATATTTCGCACCGGAGGCTGGCTGGCTCTTCCGGATCGGCATTCTGCTCTGGTATGCGACGCTTGGCGCCATTATCGGTGTGTTCGGGGTATTCACCTGGCATCCGGTGCTGAAGCTGCCGATGCCATGGTGGTTCCGTGCGCCGTTCATCGGCGCATGGATGAACTTCGTGCTGACCTTCTTTGCCTATGACGTCATGAAGGAGATGCTCGTCGCCGGCTTCGGCGCCGGGAGCGTGTTGGCCTCGCCGTGGTGGTTCACGCCCGAAGGGGCGGTCTTCGGCCTGATCGTCGGCTACGCGGCGACGAAGCTGGGGGGCGAGGGTCGGGAAAGCGTCCCGGCGTGATCGTGCGGCGCGGAAGACCGCAAGAGACCGGCTGACGCCGGTCTTCATGCGCCCGTCCCGTCCGGCAGAACGGGGCCGAGACGCCGCATTGACGCTTCCGAGGGGCGCGACTACATTCCGGCGCGCTGACGCGAGTTCCATGAATTGGCAATGATCAACGAGCTCAACGAACGCTCGCGGATAATCTTCTCGACAATCGTCGAAACGTTCTTCGAAAGCGGTGAACCCGTCGGGTCGCGCACTCTGTCGCGATTGCTGCCGATGGCGCTGTCGCCGGCGACCATCCGCAACGTCATGGCCGATCTCGAGGACCTCGGCCTGCTCCATGCGCCGCACGCTTCGGCCGGGCGGCTGCCGACCGACCTCGGGCTCGGCCTGTTCGTGGACGGGTTGCTCGAAGTCGGCGATCTCACCGCCGAGGAGCGCGAGAACATCGAGAGCCACTGCGCGGGTGAAGGCCGCGCCTTCAACGAAGTGCTCAATCGGGCGACCGAAATGCTCTCCGGGTTGACCAGCGCGACCGGGCTCGTGCTGGCGCCGAAGAGCGAGGCGCCGGTGCGTCATGTCGAATTCATCGGTCTCGCGCCCGGTCAGGCGCTCGCCATCATGGTGTTGGCCAGCGGCCTGGTGGAGAACCGCCTCATCGCCGTTCCCCACGGCCTGCCGCAATCGACCCTGGCCGAGGCGGCGAACTATCTCAACACGCGGCTTGCGGGGCGCACTTTCGGCGAGGCGCGAACCGAGATCACCGAGGAACTGCGCGCGCGGCGCGCCGAGCTCGATGCGCTGGCAAGCCGTGTCGTGCAGAGCGGTATCGCCCTGTTGGCCGAGGACAACGGCGGCGACCCGACACTGATCGTGCGCGGGCGGGCCAGGCTGTTCGAGGATGTCGAGGCGCTGTCCGACCTCGAGCGGTTGCGCCGGATGTTCGAGGATCTCGAGCGCCGCCGCGGACTTCTGCGGCTGATCGACGCCGCGCGGGACGGTGAGGGCGTTCACGTCTTCATCGGCTCGCAGAGCCGTTTGTTCGACCTCGCCGGTTGCTCGATGATCGTCGCGCCGCTGCACCGCGGCGCCGGGAGCAATGGCCAAAGCCCGACCTGCATCGGCGCGATCGGCGTCATCGGGCCGACGCGGATCAACTACGCGCGGGTCATCCCGATGGTCGATTGCACGGCCAAGGCGATCGGCCGCCTGATGGAATAGCGAGAGACCGCCAACACGGATCGAGGCACGATGACGGAAACCAGACCCGACCCCGAACTCCCCGAAGCCGCGTCGGAAGAACCCGCTCCCGGCGCGGCGCCCCAGCCTGCGCCGGAGTCCGAGACAGACGATTCGGCGCGCGAGATCGCGGAACTGAAAGACCAGTTGTTGCGTGCTGTCGCGGAGACGGAGAACGTTCGCAAGCGTGCGGCGCGCGAACGCACGGAAACGGCGCGCTACGCGATCGGCAATTTCGCCCGCGACATGGCGGGTATTGCCGATGATCTGGCGCGAGCGCTCGACAATCTGCCGGACTCGACGCGCACGGACGAAGAGTCGGCGGCGCTTCTCGAAGGCCTGGAACTGACCCGGCGCAACCTCGACGCCGCGTTCGAGAGGCATGGGGTGGAGCGGATCGACCCCGCGGGTGAACCCTTCGACCATAATTTCCACGAAGCGATGTTCGAGGTGGAAGACGGAGAGGCGGAACCTGGCACGGTGGTCCACGTCGTTCAGACCGGCTACCGCATCCACGAGCGCCTGCTGCGTCCGGCGCGAGTAGGCGTCGCCAAGCGCGCCGCGCAGGGCGATGACGCCGGCGGTGCGGCGTGAGCCGTGGATTCCGCCTGTCTGCCATGCTTGCGAGGCGCGCGCCGCGCACCCATATATCGTCGCGACTGGAGCGGCTGGATCTCAGCCTGCGATAACCGGACCACGGGCCGCCCGGCGCTTGACGAGGCCGGCGCCGTCCCGCCCGCTTTACTTCCGAAAGGGGCAACCGAATGAGCAAGATCATCGGCATCGACCTTGGCACCACCAATTCCTGCGTCGCCGTCATGGAGGGCAAGGAAGCCAGGGTGATCGAGAACGCCGAGGGGATGCGGACCACGCCTTCGATGGTCGCGTTCACCGAGGAGGAGCGCCTGGTCGGCCAGCCGGCCAAGCGCCAGGCGGTGACCAACCCCGAGAATACCCTGTTCGCCATCAAGCGCCTGATCGGGCGGCCGTGGAGCGACCCGACCGTGCGCAAGGACGCCGAAATGGTGCCCTACAAGATCGTCAAGGCCGACAATGGCGACGCTTGGGTGATGGCGGGAGGGCGCCGGCACGCGCCGAGCCAGATCAGCGCCATGGTCTTGCAGAAGATGAAGGAGACCGCCGAACGCCACCTCGGTGAGCCGGTTGCCCAGGCGGTGATCACGGTTCCCGCCTATTTCAACGATTCCCAGCGTCAGGCGACCAAGGACGCCGGCCAGATCGCCGGTCTCGAAGTGCTGCGCATCATCAACGAACCCACAGCCGCCTCGCTCGCCTACGGCCTCGAGAACAAGGAGAACGGCATCATCGCCGTCTATGATCTCGGCGGCGGCACGTTCGACGTCTCGATCCTCGAGATCGGCGACGGCGTGTTCGAGGTCAAGGCGACCAACGGCGACACCTTCCTGGGCGGCGAAGATTTCGACCTCCGGCTCGTCGGATATCTCGCCGACGAGTTCCGCAAGGAGAGCGGTATCGATCTGCGCAACGACAAGCTGGCGTTGCAACGCCTCAAGGAAGCGGCGGAGAAGGCCAAGATCGAACTGTCGAGCACCGCGCAGACGGAGATCAACCTGCCCTATATCACCGCCGACTCGTCCGGTCCGAAGCACCTTGCGATGAAACTGACGCGGGCCAAGTTCGAGGCGCTGGTCGAAGACCTGATCCAGCGCACGGTCGGGCCGTGTCGTGCCGCGTTGAAAGATGCCGGCGTGACCGCGAACGAGATCGACGACGTGGTTCTGATCGGCGGGATGACCCGCGTGCCGAAGGTGATCGAGACCGTCAAGACGTTCTTCGGACGAGAGCCGCACCGCGGCGTGAACCCCGACGAAGTGGTCGCGATCGGCGCCGCCATCCAGGGTGCCGTGCTGTCGGGCGACGTGAAGGACGTGCTGCTGCTGGATGTGACCCCCCTGTCGCTCGGCATCGAGACGCTCGGAGGGGTGTTCACGCGCCTGATCGACCGCAACACCACCATCCCGACCAAGAAGGGCCAGACCTTCTCGACGGCCGAGGACAATCAGAGTGCGGTGACGATCCGGGTCTTCCAGGGCGAGCGCGAACTGGCGGCGGACAACAAGTTGCTCGGTCAGTTCGACCTCGTCGGCATCCCGCCGGCGCCGCGCGGTATGCCGCAGATCGAGGTGACGTTCGACATCGATGCGAACGGCATCGTCAACGTCTCGGCGCGGGACAAGGGCACGGGCAAGGAACAGCAGATCCGCATCCAGGCGTCCGGCGGCCTGAGCGACGCCGACATCGACCGTATGGTGCGCGAAGCCGAGGAGCACGCCGACGAAGACAAGCGGAAGCGCGAGTTGATCGACAAGCGGAACCAAGCGGATTCGCTGATTCACACGACCGAAAAGACGCTCGGCGAGCATGGCGACGCCCTCGACGCTGCCGACAAGACGGCGATCGAAGACGCCATCGCCGACCTGCGGTCGGTGCTCGACGGCGACGACCCGGCGGCGATCGACACGAAGACGCAAGCGCTGCAACAGGCGTCGATGAAGCTGGGCGAAGCCGTTTACAAAGCGAGCCAGGCCGAAGCCGCTGCGTCGGCATCGGAAACCTCGGCGCCGGACAGCGCGTCGGCGGACGGCGAGACCGTGGTCGACGCAGATTTCGAGGAAGTCAGGGACGACGACAAGCGCGCCGGGTCGGGCTGATCCTCCTGCGGCGCGTTGCCGGTCATGGAGAAGCGCGACTACTACGAAACGCTCGGCGTCGAACGCGGAGTCGACGCCGAGACGCTCAAACGCGCCTATCGCAAGCTGGCGATGCGCTATCACCCTGACCGCAACCCCGACGACGCCGAGGCGGAGACCAACTTCAAGGCGGTCTCCGAAGCGTATGGGGTGCTGAGCGACAACGAGAAGCGTGCTGCGTATGACCGCTTCGGCCATGCGGCGTTCGAGGGCGCTGGCGCCGCGGACGGCGCCGGGTTCGGCTTCGCAGGTTCCAACTTCGCCGATGTGTTCGACGATCTGTTCGGCGACTTCATGGGCGGACGGCGTTCGGCGGACGGCCGGCGCCGCGGCGCCGATGTCCGCTACAATCTGGAGATCGGCCTCGAAGACGCGTTCGCCGGCCGGCGCACCACGGTGCGCACGACGGTGGCCGTGACCTGCGAGTCCTGCGGCGGGTCGGGCGCCGAGGCCGGGTCGCATCCCGTCGATTGCCCGTCCTGCCGGGGCCTGGGCAAGGTTCGCGCCCAGCAGGGGTTCTTCACTATCGAGCGCACATGCCCGCGATGCCAGGGCGCCGGTCGCATTATCGAATCGCCATGCCGAACTTGCCGCGGCGCCGGTCGCGGGGCGCGTGAGAAACAGCTCCAGGTCGATATCCCGCGCGGCGTCGAGGACGGCACGCGGATCCGTCTCGCCGGGGAGGGCGAGGCGGGCTTGCGCGGCGGGTCGCCCGGCGACCTCTATATCTTCATCGGCGTGGCGCCGCATCGGCTGTTCAACCGCGAGGGCAACGACTTGTTCTGCCGGGTGCCGTTGCCGATGGTGCGTGCGGCGCTGGGCGGCACCATCGAAGTGCCGACTCTCGACGGCGAGCGCGCCGTCGTCACCGTGCCGGCGGGCACGCAGAGCGGCCATCGGTTCCGGCTGCGCGGCAAGGGGATGCCGAGCCTGCGGGGCGACGGCAGCGGCGATCTGTTCGTGCAGACCGCGGTGGAGACGCCGGTGAACATCACCGCGAAACAGCGCGACCTGCTCCAGCAGTTCGAGGCCGCCGGCAATCCCGGCAGCCACCCTGAATCCGAAGGCTTCTTCGCCCGGGTCAAGGAGCTGTGGGACGACCTGACCGACTAGCCGGCGACCGTCTGGCGATCGCCTCCTGTTCGTCCGAACCGCCGAATCGATTAAGCGTCGCCGCGAAGAACGAAGGCCCCCATGCCCAGGGGCGCGGCCGGACCGCTTAGCTTCCCGGTCCTTCCTCCCGATTACGGCGGAAACAGGTTTCGCGAACGGCGAAGTAATCTGCGGCTTCGATGCCCAGACCGTCACGCTTCATGCGCCGATAGTCCTTGCCGAGGGAGACCGCGCGCACCTCCTTGCCGCCTGCCGGCCGATGCCCGACGGCGTGGCGAGGCGCGGGGCCTTCCACCACCGTATTGGCGAGACGACCCAGCCCGTCTATTTCCACCTCGACGAGGTCGCCGGCCGCCATCGGCCGCGAGTGCCACGGCGTGCCGGTGAGCACGACGTCTCCGGGGAGCAGCGTAATGTGACGGCTGATATCGGCGAGCAGATAATCGATCCCCCAGACCATCTCGCTCACCGATCCCTCCTGCACCGGATCGCCGTTCAGAAACGTGCGCACGGTCGCGCGGCGCACGTCCTCTCCCGCCACGATGCCGGGGCCGATGGGGCAGAAGCCGTCCATTCCCTTCACCCGCAGCATCGAGCCGGCATCGGTGCCGCGAAAGTCGTGAGCGCCGATATCGTTCGCCGGCGCGAAACCCGCGATCGCGTCCCACACCCGGTCCGGGTGCACGTTCTTCATGGGCTGGCCTACGATGGCGGCGATCTCGCCTTCGTAGTTGACCCAGTGGCAATCGGCGGGGCGCACCACCGCGCCGCGATGGGCGTTGAGCGCGCTCACCGGTTTGGAAAAATAGGTCGGCGTTTCGCCCTCCAGATCGCGATCGAACTCGACCGCGCGCGACCGGAAGTTCAGATGTACGCAGAGGATCTTCGTTGGAACGCAGGGCGGCAGATAGACCGCGTCGCGTTCGGGGATGCGCCGGCCGTCCGGCAATACGAGTGCCTCGCCGTCCGGCTCGCACCACACCGGCACACCCTGCGCCAGGATGCATCGGCGCTCCCGCCGCGGCCCGTCGAGAACGCCCATTACGGGCCCCGGAACCGGTCGGGCGCCGCCGGGTGCGTCGGCGACGGCGACCGAGCGGACGCAACCCCGCTCCGCCGCGACCGGGTGGGGCGCATCGATCCTTTCGATATCGTCACTTTCGACCCTCCATCGCTTGTAGATCGAATATCACGGGCACCCGGCCGGCGGCATCGGTAGGAGTGATCGTCGCTCCCCGGTAGCCCGACATCGCGCTACGTCGAAGCGTCCTGCGCCGCCCAGAAGGCGGGTATCGCCCCCCATTCGCGCTCCTTACGAGCGGCCATATGGGCGAGCGTATAAGTGCGCGCGGACGAGGCGAGATAGAAACGCTCGTAGAGTTCGCCGCGCGCGCCGAGCGCCGATCCGCAAAAATCCCATGCCGTTCGGAACAGGCGGCTTCGTTCTTCCGCGTCGCCGCGTTCGGCGCCCGGCAGATAACGCTTGAGCCAGGGTCCGAGATCGGGATGTTCGAGCCCGGCCTTCGCCGGCGTCGCCAACAGATTGTGCGACCCGATCTGCATGATGATCTCGTTCACCCGGGGCATCCATCGCGGCAGCGTCGGGCGCAACGCCCGGAACGGCGCTTCGTCGCAGAACCAGGTGCCGTCGCCATAGTCGCGGGCGTCGGCCTCGGCGGCCCGGACAGCGGCGCGGGTGAGTTCCGCATAGCTCCAGATCTCGCCCAGCTTCCGCGTCACTTCGGGCCGCCGGCTCTGGCCGGTGATGTCGGCCATGCGGCAGCATAGTTCGTAGGCGAATTCGAGCTTGACCATCGCCCGGATGCACGTCTGCTGCATGATGTTGCCGATCCAGCCGCGCGCCATCACCGCGTTGTAGGTCGCCGGGTCGCCGTCCAGGAACACGCGATCCTCCGGTACCGCCACGTCATCGAACACGACGAAGGCGTCCTGTTCGTCGAAGCGCGACGAGAACGGCTTGTCGAAAGGTTCGTCCGCGGTGCCGTAATGGTCGCGGCAGACGATCTTGAGGCCCGGGGTCGAGAGCGGAACCGAGAACGCCAGCGCGACATCGTCGCCGTCGCCGGGAATCGGCTGACCCGGATATACCGCGAGTTCGTCGGCGAACGGGCCGAGAGTGGCGAGAACCCGCGCGCCGCGCACCACGATCCCCGCTGCGGTCTCGCCCACCTTCCTCAGCGCCACTTCGCGATTGACGCCCTCGTAAGGGGCGATCCGTCCGTCGATGGCGGGATGAATGATCGTGTGGGTGAGGGCGAGATCCTTCTCGGCGATGTGGCGCTGAAAGGCGGCGAGGTTCTCCGCGCCCCGTTCGTTGCCGTTCGCCGACCAGAGGCCCGGTTGTCCGGCGAATCCGGCGAAGGTGACGTTCACATAGTCCGGCGTGCGCCCGAGCGTTCCGACGCTGTAGCGCGCCAGCCGTTCGAGACCGACATGGCGCCGGCGGAGGTCTTCGGGGCAGCGCGGGATGAGGTGGCTGATCCCGGTCGGCCCGCATGACTCCGGGCCGGCAAAAAGACATTCGTCGGCGTGGCGATGCTGCCAGTCGAAGAACCCGGCGACGCCGCGAACCGAGCCGGCGAACGCCGGGTGTGCGGTAACGTCGCGCACGCGCTCGCCGCCGATCCAGACCTCTCTGTCCGCGCCGCGCAGGCCGTTGCGATACTCGATCCCGGTTCTTGCCGCCACTGCCGATCCGTTTCGCTTCGCCAACCGCCTGATGCACGACTTCGAGACCCATGTCCACCGGCCGCCTCGGGATGATCGGGGCCGGCTTCGGGGCATCGTTCTACGCCGGGGCGGCGCCGGGTGCGAAACCGCAACCGCGCACCGCCTCGCACACGCGCCACTATCCGGCGCGGCGGTCGTCGATGCGGCGGGTGAACGCATAGACGATTGCCGACAGCGCGATCAGGATGGCGAGGAAGTTGAACAGCGCCGCATAGGCTTCCGGCGGATGCGCGTCGCCGACTTTCGGATACGCGCCGACGATCCAGCCGCTGATTGCCTGTATCAGCCCGGAACCGCCGAAGTTGAACAGGTTGGCGGTGGTGAGCGCGCGCCCGACCAGATGATCGGGGAACAACGCCCGGATGTGGCTGAGCATCAACGCTGCGTAACCGCCGAGCGCGCCGAGCGCGCAGACCGCCATCGCGATCGGCGCCGTGCCGTCGACCACCCCCGCCCCCATCGCCGCATAGATCGCGGAGGTGACCGCAGCACCGGCGAGCACGACGGTCCGGTTGGCGCCGACGCGCGAGCCGAGCCATCCATAGACGAGCGATCCGAGCATCAGCGAGATCGCCATCGCCATCATCACGTCGGCCGCACCGACCGAATCGAGGCCGTGGACCTGGCTCAGATATGGCGCGCCCCACAGTGCGAGGAGCGCCATGATCGCGCTGTAGGCGCATGAGTTCAGCGGCAACAACAGATGGAGTTGCCGGTTGCGCAGCACCGTGCCGACGCCCCGGATGGTCTCGCCGAGGGTCTCGCCGCGACTGTCGCGCGCCGGAGCGCCGGGCGGCGCGTCGTGCAGGAACGCGAAAGTGAGCACCGCCGCCAGCACCGTGACGCCGGCCGCGAAGACGAACGCACCGCGCCATCCAAGCCATTCGGCGCCGAGCGCCAGCGGCGTGGTTGACATCAGATTGCCGATGCCGCCCACCGCGAGGATGAACCCCGCCATCGTCGAGAAGCGCCGCGGCGCGAACCAGCGCGAGAACACCACCAGCGAGCTCATCAGGCCGGCAGCGCAGCCGAAGCCGATCAGGCCGCGGCCAACCATGAGCACGCCGAACCGGTCGGCTGCCGCGAATACCAGCGCCCCGGACGCTGCGACCAACAACATGCAGGCGTTGACCTTGCGCGGGCCGTAACGGTCGAGCGCGATCCCCAACGGGATCTGCGCCGCCGCGAATACGAGGAAGTAGGTTCCGCCCAACGCGCCGAGCGCTTCGGCCGACAGCGCCATCGCCCGCGTCAGTTCATCCCCGATCACCCCGATCGAGGTGCGGTAGAACATGCTCAGCACGTAGCCGAAGCACAGAATCGCGACGACGACCGCGACCCGGCGCCGACGCGCCGCGGCGGGAGGCGAGGGCGTATCGGTCATCGTTCGGGGCCCCCGGCCCTGCAGCCGCGCCCGCGAGTCCGTTCAGGCGGACAGGCGGTCGAGTTCTTCGAGCGATGGCGCGAACCAGAGCGCGCCGCTCACCGGTTTGGAGAACGCCGTCAGCCGATCGCGCACGCCGTCGGCGGTCGCGCCGAACATGCGCCGCAGCAGAAACTCCAGCCGTGACGCCTCGCACGAGAAGGCGAGGAAATACAGGCCGTGCTCCGCCGCGCCGCCCCAGGGAAAGCTGCGTCGGTAAATCTTCTGCGCCACGCCGCCGCATACGGCGTCGGTGCGGCTGACGTGCGAGTCGGCCGGCATGGCGTCGCCGGTCAACTCCACGCTGTCGGCTTTGGTCCGCCCGATCGTCCGCTCCTGTTCGACGACCGGCAGGGCGTGGAACGCATCGAGATCGTGCCGCCATTTCTGGGTCAGCACGTGGCTGCCGCCGGCGCCGGGGAGCCCTGCCGGTACCAGGGCGGCTTCGACGGCCCGTTCACCCTGCGGGTTGGCCGTGCCATCGACGAAGCCGGTGAGATCGCGCGAATCGCGATAGACGAAACCGGCGACCTCGAGCGCGCACCCACCGCCGAGCACGCCCGCCGCGGCGCGCGCGACGTCGAAATGCTCGTCGCGTCGGGCGCCTTGCAGCCACACGAGAAGGTCGCGCGGAGTGCGCGCGACTCCCTTGATTTCCGCCAGATCGGCGACCGCCGCTTCCCCGCCGAGTCGTCGATAAGCGCCCGGTCCGAGCGCCAGCACATGATCGCCTGAAAGCGTGCCGCGCACCGCTGCGAGCGCCGCTGCGTCGAGCGCCGGCGCGCGAAACTCAAGCGCCAATTGATGCGCCGCCGCGGCGGCGAATATCCCCGATTGCGGCGTGTTCATACGGATTTCTCTCCCTTCATCCTCGATCATAATATTCCGCTTCTGAAAGTCATATGATTGCTGCATCCCGCCAGGCAATGCGCGGGGGTTGGTTTACATCGTGACCGATCGGCCCAACGTCCGCCCCAAGCCGAAGAAGCGTATATGGATGCCTGGAACAAGCCCACTGCTGTCCGGTTCACCGTGAAGCCGATTGTATGGCGGTTTGATTGGAGCATTTTGGGGGTGGGTGATGGGGGCCGATGAGTCGGTCGATGCTCTTTCGATGCATGAGATTGGCGCGCATGAGGCGGGCGAAAGCGAGCGGGGATTTGACGACGTTCTGAGTGGCTTGGGCGAGGTGGAGCAGCAGATAAGCGATCAGGGCGACGGCGATCTGGATGCGCACGGCGTTCTCGCTGACGCCCAGGAAGTGGCGGATGCTCGGGGTCTGTTTGACCCATCGAAAGAACAACTCGATGGCCCGGCGCCGCTTGTAGAGATCGGTGATTTCCCGGGCTGGGGTATCAAGGTCGTTGGAGAGGATGCGCAGTGTCTTGCCGGTGTCAATCCTGACCCGAACCTCGCGCACCGGGTCGGAGAACGGGTTCTTGCGGTTCCGCGCTTGGTGTTGCGGCAACAGGCCGATGCGGTCCGACAGAATGTCGTCGTCTTCGGGAACATCGAGTTCGGCGCTCACCGTCAACGGCGTATTGGCCTTAGAAGCGGGTGACCATGCCGCAGCCCGTGGCATCGAGCTTGACCCACCAGGCGTCATCGTAGTAGCCGAGGCCGAAGACCCAGGTGGCGCCGGCCTCGACCGGTATCTCGTGCGCCGCCGTGATGTCGCAGACCTTGGTCGCTGTGACCGACGCATAGAGCGGTTGCTGGGCGTCGGCATCGTCGATCACAGGGAGCTTGGTGTCGCAGGCCCTGGCCGAAAAATAGGCCCATTCCGATCCCGCCCGCTCAGGTGAAGGCTTGTCGCACCGATCAGCCAGGTCGCCTCGCCGATCTTGCGGTGTAAACCCTGCCCGGCGCCGGCAAACAGCGCGGGCGGGCGTTTGGCATTGACGTCGGCCAGTATCGAACGCTGCACGGTGCGACTGCCCACGTGATGGAGGCGAGTTCTGGGGCTGTGCAGGCTGCCAACGGTCTCGCGCAGGCTCGTCACCCCGGAGAACCGGCCGTAAAGCAGCGCAATTAGCTGCTTCCTGGTGCGCAGGCGCCGCACCAGGCACACCGCCCATATGCCTCGACCTGCCGCTCGAACGCTGCCCATGGAACATGCTTCAACAAGTCTCAGAAAACACCATTGCAGTGCTGCATGGCATCGATCCTCTGCCGTATCCAAAGGGGATTACATACACAGGTTGACTCCCTGCCCCCGCCCCGTCAAGCTCGCCCTGCAAATCACCAGTGCGTCCCGCTCAGTCGGGTCGCCCGCTGAATAGAACAGCCTCCTACCCGGCGTGGGTTTGGCCGCCCTCGCCCGGCGAATAGGCGGGGTCCCTCGCGCTTTCGCGCTGGTGATTTGCAACGGCCCGGCACCGGTCGGGTCGGTTCGCAACACCGGAGGACTCCGATGAATACACGATGGATCGCCGTCGCTTGCACGACGGTAATTGCTGCGCTCGCGAGCACGCTCACGCCAACGAGTTCGAGATTGGGCTTCAAGGCGGCTTCGCTCAATGGAAAGGCAAGTCGGGTGACAGCGACGAAGACGCGACCGGCGGTTCTTTCGGCGTTGTCGCTCGCTACACAGTTCCGGTCGACGACAATGGCATTTTTGTCGGTCTGCACTTGGCCGGCTCGGCAGAAACTGCCTCGCATAGCGATAGCGGGTCGATCGCAGACGAAGCCAGCATCAATTGGAGCGCCGACATTCTGGCCCGTATCGGGCATGACCTTGGCGGTGCAGTGATCTATGTTGCCGGCGGAATGGCGTTCGCGGGGGCCTCGATCGAGGCGTCCGCCGATAACGTCGAGATATTCAACGACTCCCAAGTTCACGTCGGTTGGAAGGTCGCGCTCGGCCTGGACGTTGCGATTGCTGAAAACTGGTCGTTCTTCACGCAGGCCGAGTATGGCGGCTACGGCGAGAAAGAGTACTCCGACCAAGGGCTTGTCAGCGATCTCGATCTGAACGCCATCACCGGGCGGGTGGGAGTGCTCTATCGGTTCTGAGCGAATCGGAGACGCCTCATGTGGTGCCTGTTCGCCCTGGGGCGTCTCATCGTTCTGGCGCTGGCAATACCGCCAGTGCTCGGTTCAAAGGCTCTATCGCGTCCGCATCGCGCTCCTCGAAATACTTCCGTGCACGGCCGTCCCTGAGCCAAGCGTCGAGTTGCTCGTCGAAGGCCGTCATGAGATCGTTCGAGTAGAGTCGGGCCTGGACGCTGGACGGTCGGGCGATGATCGAGGAAACGATGCTCGTAGGTAGGAAAGCTGTTCGGGTCGTACCCTGGATCCCGAAGCCACTTCGAGAACATTTCCCCAGCTCGATGTCCGGCATGAGCTTACTCGGCATGATGTAGCCCTGATTTCCCCGGGGGCGGCAGAAGCCTCAAGAACATCTGGTTCAGCGTCGAGAAGCGGGTCGCCGGTATCTTCGGCTGGTTGATGATGTATCGGCGAACGTGATCGGGGATATTATGATTGGTTCGCAGCCGGGCCGTCGATATGCGCCCGGTCCGAGCGCCGGCACGAGTCGTCCGAGGGGGCGCCCCACACCGCCGAGAGCGCCCCGGAATCCGGTGCCGGCGCACGAAATTCGAGCGCTAGTTGGAGCAGCGCTGTATCGATAAAAACCGGTTGCGGCGTATTCATGCATCCCCTCGCTTATTGCTGTCGATCATAGCCGGCGGGGCGCTGGCGGGGCAGCCCTTCAACGCCTGAAAACAGAGTGGGTCGGGCGGTTCATTCCAGGCGGTAGTTGATCCGCACGTCGAATTCGACGGGGCTGGTTCCCATGCCCGGCGCGAAGCACGGGAAGGGCGCGGATCGCTGGATGGCGCGTCTCGCCGCATGCACCAGACGGCTGGCCGCCAGCGTATCGTCGAGAACCCGCACGGACAGGAGTTCTCCGCCCGCCGCGATGCGCAACCGCGCGGGCACCACGCCTTCTTCTTCGAGCCGGATGGACTGCCGCGGATAGCTGCGCGCCGCAGCTCCGTTGAGCCGCTGATGCAGCTCGTTTCCGTAAATCCTGACCGCCTCCGTATCGCGCGCCGTCGAGGCGGGAAGGGCGGCCGCGCACGGCCGCGCGGCGGCCTGCGGCGACGATGGCGCGGCCAGTTGCGGCGCGGCGTCGTCGACCTCCCGGGGCAGTGGCTCCTCCTCCCCTTTCATCACCGCATCGGGGTCGATGCCGCAGGCGCGCAGAACCTTGCCCATCGCCGCCATGCTGCCCCGCAAAGAGAATTCCGCCCGGTGTCTGGTTCGTCCGTAGTCCCTCGCCTCAATCAGGAGTGTGGAGCCTCTCAACATGCCTCGAGTGAGAGCGTGTTCTTCAGCGTCCCACAATACGATGTTCTGGTTGCCGCTTGACCAGACGATGCTTCTCGCCTCGTTTTTGTCGATCCTGTATCGCCCACTGGAGTATTCACCAAAAATCGTAAACCCACTTGTTCTGACGAATATGGCGAACCGTTTGTCCAACCCGCACTGGGCGAACACGTTAGTGAACCCGCGCGCGCCGCCTCTGGTGTTCGGAGCAAAGGCCCGATGCCAAATTTCGTCCGTGAATTCGTCAACTTGTTTCTCGTATGTCCAGTCGGCGTGCTGCGTTCTGTCAAGCAACCGGTCGGCGAAAGCCGGCGCCGACGCTCCTTGCAGGCACGCGGTACCGAGAAGAATGGCGGCCGTCATCCGCCAAGCTGCGTCAGTCGGCATCATCCACCTCGTCGATGAGGTTCAAGGATACAGAATAGCGCTGCACACCAACCATGACCACTGCTGTCCGGTTTATTTTTGTGGACGGGTTGCATGGCATTGATTCTACTGGCGTCCAACCGTTTGGCGGCGTTTTGGACACGGAAGAGGGTCAATGCCATGCGCCGCCACAATAGTGTTTTCACGACCTGTTGAAGAGTGTTCCTTGGGCTGCGTTTGATCGGTTGGTCGATGCCTGTGGAGCGGATCGTCGGGTGCGACGCCTGCGCACCAGGGAGCAGCTGATTGCGCTGCTTTACGGCCAACTTTCCGGGGCGACGAGCCTGCGCGAGATCGTCTGCAGCTACACAGCCACAAGGCCCGCCTCTATCATGTGGGCGGTCGCGTCGTGCAGCGCTCGACGCTGGCCGACGCCAATGTCAGACGCCCGGCGGCGTTGTTCGCCGACCTGTTCGCCAAGATGGTCGGTCGCGCCCGGCGGGGCCTGCGCCGCAAGATCGGCGAGGCGACTTACCTGATTGACGCGACGAACCTTCGTCCAGGCGGGCCGGGATCGGAGTGGGCGCATTTCTCGGCCAGGGCCTGCGGCGCCAAGGTCCACGTGATCTACGATGCCGACGCCGAGCAACCGCTCTATGCGTCGGTCACGGCGGCCAAGGTCAACGACATCGCGGCGGCGCACGAGATGCCGGTCGAGGCCGGCGCCACTTGGGTCTTCGACCTCGGCTACTACGATTACGCCTGGTGGGCCAGGCTCGATGCTGCAGGCTGCCGCGTCGTCACCCGCTTCAAGGCCAACACGCCGTTGACGGTGAGCGCCGAACTCGATGTTCCCGAAGACGACGACATTCTGTCGGACCGCATCGGCCTGTTGCCGCAACGCGCGGCGCGGAGCCGCCAGAACCCGTTCTCCGATTCGGTGCGCGAGGTTGGGGTCAGGATCGACACCGGCAAGACGCTGCGCATCCTCTCCAACGACCTCGATGCCCCGGCCCGGGCAATCGCCGATCTCTACAAGCGGCGCTGGGCCATCGAGTTGTTCTTTCGATGGGCCAAACAGACCTTGAGGATCCACCACTTCCTCGGCGTCGGCGAGAACGCCGTGCACATCCAGATCGCCGTCGCCCCGATCGTTTATCTACTGCTCCATCTCGCCCAAGCCGCCCGGAACGTCGTCAAATCCCCACTCGCCTTCGCCCGCCTCGTGCGCGCCAATCTCATGCATCGAAGGCGCATCGACCGACCTATCGGCCCCCATCAGCTGCCCCCAAAAAAATATCCTGACCAAACCATCATCAATGGGCGCAAACCCGAACCGGACGGCAGTGGACTTGATCTGGGCATCCACCCGCGCATACCCATCGACCGGGCGAGGCGGGAGAAAAATGGATGATCGGAAGATACCCGGATCGAGCTTGGGCACGATGACCCATCGACGACGAAAAGAGAACGCCATACCAAAACATACGGGCTCTGAAAATAACACTCCGTATATGACATAGTTAGGGGGGATATATACATAACTAGTGCATTGACTCAAACGGCAGGTACAGGTGTTTTTCTGGATTTTGTGAGGATGGTTTTGGCTGGTTTTGTCCAGACGAAGGGTTTGGGATCATCGTTGTGTTCGTCGATGTATCGGTTGATAGCGGCCTGGAGATCGACAACGGAGTGGAACGAGCCGCGTCGGATGCGCCGTCGAGTGAGGGCAGAGAAGAAGCTCTCCACCGCGTTGAGCCAGGAGCCGGAGGTCGGGGTGAAATGGAACACCCAGCGCGGGTGGCGCTTGAGCCATTCGACGACCTTGGGCTGCTTGTGGGCGGCATAGTTGTCGAGCACGGCATGGATCGCCTCGCCCTGCGGGATGGCCCGTTCGACGGTGTTGAGAAAGCGGATCAACTCCTGATGGTGGTGGCGTTGCATACAGCGCCCGATGACCGTGCCGTCGAGGATGTTCAGCGCGGCGAACAGGGTCGTGGTGCCGTTGCGTTTGTAATCGTGGGTCATGGTGGCGCAGCGACCGGGCTTCAGCGGCAGGCCCGGCTGGGTGCGATCGAGGGCCTGGATCTGCGACTTCTCGTCGATCGACAGCACCACGGCATGGGCTGGCGGGTTCATGTAGAGGCCGACGATGTCCTCGACCTTCTCGGCAAAGGCGGGGTCACGAGAGCGTTTGAAGCTGCGCCAGCGGTGCGGCTGCAGGTTGTAGCTCTGCCAGATGCGCTGCGTCGAGCGCAGGCTGATGCCGGCGGCCCTGGCCATGGCTCTGCCGGTCCAGTGGGTGGCCTCACCGGGCGGTGCCTCCTGACAGGTCATAGTGACCACTCGGGCGATCGTCTCCGACGGCAGCGGCGCCCGTCCCGGTGGCCGGGCCTTGTCGCGCAGCAGACCGTCAACGCCTTCCTCGGCAAACCGGCGCTGCCAGCGCCATACCGTCGGACGGCTGACGCCCGCGCGTCTGGCCACCTCCGCAGTTGTCAGGCGCTCACCCGACGACAAGACGATCTGTGCCCGCTGCACATGCTTGAGCGGACGAGAGCGGTCGCCGACGATCGCCGCCAACAGCGCACGATCCTCGGCTCCAATGAAAACGCTGAGTTCCTGTCCCATCCCCGCAGCATCGCACAAAACCACGCCCCTGTGAATCCCCCGTTTGCGTCAGTGCAATAGCCCGCCATACTCGTCTCCACGGCCAAGGGAAGGTCAAGCGATCCGATCAGAAGAATGGCCATGCCGGCCGACGAATTACCGAAAAGGAGTACGAATGCCGCTGTAATTACATCGTCAACAAATGATCGAAGATGTAATTCTTCTCAATCTTTAGGTCGAATTAAGTCTCGACTGAACGAAGAGTGTTGCGTCTTCCGAACCACTTCTTCATGCCCGAGATCGTGATCCTGTCCGTCGCCACGATCACGATCTGCGCCTTATTTTGCGTGCGACAGACCGATAGTCTTCAACCGTTTCTCCATCCGCCCCGATCCCACGGAGTTGCTCGTATTCTCTTTCGGTTAGTTTCCTGGGACACGTCAACATCACGAAATAGGGCACAACCAAGTCTGCTCGCATGTCGTCATGATAATTGGCAGAGCTTTTTTGCTTGTTCGTCTTCTTGTGCCGGACTACTGTGGTATTTTGTGAATGGCCCGGGATTTTGCCGATTTTGCCATCGTTGTTCAGATTGCGAAGGTTGGATAAGCAAAATTTCCTCCCACGTGGACGTTCGAGCGGGGACCGACTTCTACATACAATTGCGTAGTATGGGCTGTATGGGTTCGGCCTCGAATGGACGATAGCGTATTCGGGAATCGGAACACTTTTTCCTGTACTCTCGCAATAATAATATTGCCATAAATATCCACCCTCCTTGTCGCGATTTTGAACACTGCCGAGAGTCTTCGAGAACAGGATTTCCGGACAACAAGCTTTCTTTACGAGCTCCTTTATCGCAGGCCCTTTCGATTCACCAACACCCCACCAAAAAATATTCCTGAATCTCCCCGTTCCGGCTTGTCTCTCAAGCTCTTTGCGGCGAATAATATTCTCCAGCGGCTCGCCACCATCCGTGTTCATTTTGGTCCAGAGGAACCATTTGGGGATTGTCATCGCAGTACTCGTCTCCTCCTGGGGAGTCGCTGTGAATGGGCCGCGCGGGTACATGCACCGCTGCGCCCGACCCCTGCATTTACGCTACGGGCCGACGAGCGTGGCGTCAACTTGGCCGGCCAAGTGCGTCGCCGGCACCTTGTTTCTGATGTCCGTGTTTTGACGTGGCGCAGTGGTCGAAGTGGTGGGAGCTACGCCGGAACCGAAACATGAAGCGCCGGGCCGGCCGGGAGAACGCGGGCCTACCGGTCTGGGAAGCCGTGAATGGCCTCGGCAAGCCGGCCTTCCAGCCCTTTGAACGCCAGATCGTTCAGGAATTGCCGCCGCCACGACAGGCGCCGATCAGCGTCGCTCAGCCTCGCTTCGCGGCAAACCGAATCCCAATTGCGCGCGATGACGGCGATTTGGCGTATTACGATCTCCAGCGCTTGTTCTTCCGTGAGAAGGAATTTGTTCGCCGCCGTAAGGCACAACGACAACTGGCTGCGTCGCTCGACCCCGCGAATTCGCATCGCCTGCGAAGCCTCGCGCCCGATCCTCGGTTGCGGGCAGATATCGTAGGCCGGCGTGAGGGCGAGGCTGTCGCCGTCCCAAAAAGCCGCGTGGTTGCGGGCGTGATCGTCGGTGTTGCCCACGAGAACGTTGAACGTCATGCGGGAGAAGAGCTCTCTCAATGCCTCCGTCGGGCTGCTGAAGCGCGCGCGGACGATATCGGCGAGCTCTTCGTAAGACGCGTGGGCGGCCATACGTTCGTCGAGGCCGAGAAGTGTCAGGGCCGAAACCATCGCGCGCCGCGTCCAGCCCGCGTCCGCTGGTTCCCGGTCGAAGCGCCGGACGAGAAGGACGTCCCTGTTCATAACCCGCTCGAGTCTGACCTTCGCAGCGTTCAGCCCCGCCATCTCGGCGAGGCGGGTAGCGATGAATTCCGCCTTGACCACACTCCAGGTGTCGGCCGATGAGGAGAACTTCGCGACGTATTTGATGCCGCCGTCGCGGATCAGCGCCTTCGGCCTCGCGCCCCCGATCGCCGTGCCGTGCTGTAGCGCTTCCCCCAGGTCCGGCTCCAGGGGCAGCCCCCTGTCCACGCGCTCGGCCGCGGCGAGCAGAATATCGAGCGTCGCGTTGTCGGCCTCGCGGGCGACGTAAGCGGTAGGAGAGCCTTGGAAGTCGAGCGCGCCGGTGCGGTCGGAACCGGAGCGCAGCATGAACGTCAACTCGTCGAGTTCGACCCGGTCGATCGCGCCGCCGCGCACGTCGGAGAGGCGGCTGACGATGACCCGGCGCCCCCACGCATCGGGCGAGGAGTCGCGCAGGGCACTGGCGATCTCCAGAGGCGGCCGGGGCGTGATCGCGCCCGGTTCGAGCGGCAGTTCGGGCGCATAGACCGCGATCGCGTCTTTCCGGGCGAGATAGGAACGGCCATAGTTGAAGACATACCGCCCGCCGTCCGACCGCACGCGACCCGCCACCACCGGCCGGGTGCGGCCGGGCAACCAGATCCAGACGTAGGCTTCCCGCGGCGGGCTAGAAGTCATCGTCGATCCGGCGGCGGGACTTGCGGATCGAGCCGGGCATCAGGGCGAGCTTGTCGTCGATCCGGCCGAGTTCGGGGGCGAGCGTCGTCGCATCCGGGACGAACAGGTGAACGCCGGTAAGAGTGGCCGCTTCGAACACCAGCCCGATCTCGACCGAGGCGTCGCCCTTCTCGATGCGCTGCAACGTACTTCTGGCGATGCCGACCCGGGCCGCGAGGTCGTGTTCGGACATGCGGCGCTCCTTGCGGGCCAGCCTGATCTGCTTGCCCAAGAGCGCCAGTGCCTCGCCGGTGAGCCGCGAATATGAGCGTGGTATCCTGGCCATGAGGGATCGATCGACCGTTTCAGCGATCATAACGCTATTCGTGACCGGAGTGCCGGTCAATATCGGCGGCGAGAACTCCTTGGATCCTGTCCGCGACAGGTCAAAGCCTTGCGCCGCGCCCGCCAATGGTCGATAGGTTGCTGCGGGCCCGTAGTTCAGTCGGTCAGAACGCGCCGCTCATAACGGTGTTGTCGCAGGTTCGAGTCCTGCCGGGCCCACCACCGCGGCGACAGTGCGTGCGCGGACGCCCGCATCCGTGTGACCGGCGGCCGGCTGTCCCCGGGGCATGAAACACAGGGCGTTGTCTCGATCCTCCGCGGCCACGCCGCCACGATCTGACAGCCGTCGCAGGTTTAGACAAATCCCCTCACAATGTAGGGGCAACCCTTGTGGTTGCCTCTGTGGCTGCTCCCCCGGGGGTCGGCGCCCACAAAAACAGGCGGGTCGGTTATCGGGATTCAGGGTGCGCGGACCGGACTTCCGCACGAGGCGAGGAGCCTTCACGGCTCGTGCAGAAGTGCGAAGAAGACGTGTCGGGGCGCCGCGATCTCGTCCTGGGCGGCGATCAGCGCGATGTCGCCAGGTGCGCCGGCCTCCAGCATTGAGAAGGTCGAGGACACCGCGCGCGAGACCGCATCCGCAAGCGTCGCGCCATGCAACAGATGACCGAGCAACAAGGCCGTCATGACGTCGCCGGCGCCGTTGCCCGCCACCGGCAGGCGCGGCGTTTCGACCAGCCATGCGCCGGCCGGGGCGCAGGCCAGCGCGCCCAGCCCGGCGGCGGTGTCCAGCGAGGTTGCGACGACCGTCCGCGGCCCCCGGGCGGCCAACCGCCGGCACGCCGCCAGCGTCTCCGCCGTCGTCACGACTGGTCCGGCCGCGAGCCGGGCCAGTTCGAATCCGTTCGGCGTGACGATATCCGCGCGCGGGACGAGCGTGTTCGCGACCGCGTCCGCGGTCTCCTCCGTCACGTAGAGGCCGCGCACCGCGTTGCCCATCACCGGGTCGCAGCAATAGAGCGCGTCCGGGCGAACAGACTTCACGCGATCGACCGTTTCGGTAACTACGGCAGCCAGTTCGGCGTTGCCGATATACCCCGTCAGCACCGCGTCGAGATTCGCGAAACCGGGGCGCCGCTCGAGGCCGGCCAGCACGCTGCGGACATGATCGGCGCCCAGCGCGCCGCCGCCCCAATCGGCATGTCCCGTGTGGTTGGACAACTGCACCGTGTGCACCGGCCAGACCTCGTGGCCCAGCCGCTGCAAGGCGAATACCGCCGCAGCGTTGCCCACATGGCCCCACGCCACCGTCGATTGTATCGACAGGATCGCCATCGGATACCGGCGCCGGACTACAGCGCCTTGACGATATCCTCCACCATCTTCTTGGCGTCCGAAAACAGCATCATGGTGGTGTCGCCGTAGAACAGGTCGTTGTCGATCCCCGCATAACCGGGCGACAACGACCGCTTGACGAACAACACCGTCTTCGCCTTGTCCACTTCGAGGATCGGCATCCCGGCGATCGGGCTCGACGGGTCGTTGCGCGCGGCCGGGTTGGTCACGTCGTTTGCGCCGATGACGAAGGCCACGTCGGCCGTCGCGAAGTCGGCGTTGATCTCCTCCAGTTCGTAAACGTCCTCATAGGGCACGTTGGCTTCCGCCAGCAGCACGTTCATGTGCCCCGGCATCCGCCCGGCGACCGGATGGATGGCGTAGGAAACCTTCACGCCGGCGGCGTTCAGCGTGTCCGCCATCTCGCGCAGCGCGTGCTGCGCCTGCGCCACCGCCATGCCGTAGCCGGGCACGATGATCACCGATTCCGCATTCTGCATGATGAACGCGGCGTCGTCGGCGCTGCCCGACTTGACCGCCTTGTCGGTGCGGCTCGCCGCGGCGGCGCCGTCCTCGGCGCCGAACCCGCCCAGGATCACGTTGATGAACGAGCGGTTCATGCCCCGGCACATGATGTAGGACAGGATCGCGCCCGACGAGCCGACCAGCGCGCCGACGATGATCAGCGCCGTGTTCTGCAAGGTGAAGCCGATTCCCGCCGCCGCCCAGCCGGAATACGAGTTGAGCATCGAGATGACGACCGGCATGTCCGCACCGCCGATCGGGATGATGATCATCACGCCGATGGCGAGCGCCAGTATCGTCATCGTCCAGAACGCCGCCGGGCTCTCGGTAGCGCAGAACCACACGATCGCCGCCACGATCACCAGTCCGACCGCCAGATTGACCCAATGCTGCATCGGAAAGGTGACCGGCGCGCCCGACATCAGCGCCTGCAATTTGGCGAACGCGATCACCGAGCCGGTGAACGTGATCGCGCCGATCACCGTGCCGAGCGACATTTCGATGCGGCTCGCGGTCTTGATCGCGCCGATGCTGCCGATGCCGTAGGCCTCGGGAGAATACAGCGCCGCCGCCGCCACCAGCACCGCGGCGAGACCGACCAGACTGTGGAACGCGGCGACCAACTGCGGCATCGCCGTCATCTGGATGCGTAACGCGATCGCCGCGCCGACCGCGCCGCCGACGACCATCGCCACCGCCACCCAGGCGTAGGCGCCGACGTCCGGTTGGGCGAGCGTGACGATGACGGCGATCGCCATCCCCGCAATGCCGAAGAGGTTGCCCGAACGCGCCGAGGTCGGCGAACTCAACCCCTTGAGCGCGAGAATGAAACAGACCGCGGCGGCCAGATAGGCGAACGCGGAGAGATTGGCGGACACGACCGGTTCCCTAGCGCTTCTTCTTGAACATCTGCAACATGCGTTGCGTAACGATGAACCCGCCGAAGATGTTCACCGAGGCGAGCATCACGGCAAGGAAACCCATCGCCTTCGAGAACGAGAGGCCGTCTTCGCCCGCGCTTCCGGCTTGTTCCATGGCGACCACTTCTGCGCCCACCGCGATCAGGGCGCCGACCACGATGATGCCCGAGATCGCGTTGGTCACCGACATCAGCGGCGTGTGCAGCGCCGGGGTCACGCTCCACACCACGTAATAGCCGACGAACACCGCCAGCACGAAGATGGTGAAATCCTGAATGAACGGATCGATACCGGTCATGCGCCGCCTCCGTCGGTCAGCATCGGATGCACCACGGCCGCGTCGCGAGTCACGCACGCCCCGGCGATCACTTCGTCGTTCCAGTCGATCTTCAGCGACCGGGTGTCGCCGTCGATCATCGGGCTGATGAAATTGAACAGGTTGCGCGCATAGAGCGCGCTCGCATCGACCGCCACCCGGCTCGGCACGTTCGCGTGCCCGATGATCGTCACGCCGTGCGCGCGCACGATCTCGCCGTGCCGCGACAGTTCGCAGTTGCCGCCGGTTTCGGCCGCCAGATCGACGATTACCGAACCCGGCTTCATGTCTTCCACCATCCCGGCGGTGATCAGCCTCGGCGCCGGGCGCCCGGGAATCAGCGCCGTGCAGATCACGATATCCTGGCTCTTCAGCGTTTCGTGAATCAGTTCGCTCTGACGGCGCTTGTAGTCTTCGCCCATCTCCCGGGCGTAGCCGCCGGCGGTTTCGGCGCTTTCCGCGTCCTCGTTCGCGACCTCGATGAACTTCGCGCCCAGGCTCTCGACCTGCTCCTTGACGGCGGGCCGAACGTCGAACGCGGAAACGACGCCACCGAGGCGACGGCCCGTGGCGATCGCCTGGAGACCGGCGACGCCGGCGCCGAGCACAAGAATTTTCGCCGGCGCGATAGTGCCTGCGGCGGTCATCATCATCGGAATGACTTTGCCGAACTCGGCGGCCGCATCGAGCACCGCCTTGTAACCCGCCAGATTGCTCTGCGACGACAGCGCGTCCATGCTCTGCGCCCGGCTTATGCGCGGCACCAGCTCCATCGCGAACGTGGTGACGTTCTTCCGTGCGTAGTCCTCGACCTGGTCGCGATGTTGCAGCGGCGCGAGCAACGCTACGAGGGTGGACCCGCCGGCGAGGAGCGCCATTTCATCCGCGCCTTCGTCCGCCGTCATCGGCCGCGCCACCTTCAGCACCAGATCCGCGCCGTCCCAGGTTTCTTCCGCACTCGCGGCTATGGTCGCGCCGGCGTCGGCGAACCCCGCGTCGGATGTCGCCGAGGCGTTTCCGGCGCCGGTCTCGATCGTCACTTCGACGCCGAGTTCTGACAGTTTCTTCACGACTTGCGGCGAGGCGGCCACGCGCCTTTCGCCGTCGCGACGTTCCTTCGGAATCGCGATCTTCATGCCACGGTCCTGCGCTGGGGGCGTGCGGATGCACCCCTTCATAACGGCGTGTTCCGTGAATTTCATCCCGAATCCGCCGCCGGGACGCTGCGCGCCAGTGCCGGGTATGCCGCGGCGAGAGTCACCGCCCGCAACGCCATCAGAATCAGGAAGGCGCACCACAGGCCGTGATTCGCCCACATCGGCACCAGAAGCCACAGCGCAGCCAGGTAGCCGGCGAAGGCGACGAGCATGGCGTTGCGCATGACCCGCCCTCGGGTCGCGCCGATGAAAATGCCGTCGAGCTGAAACGCCCACACCGATACCAACGGTGAAGCCACCGCCCACGGCAGATAGTCGGCGACCGCGGCGCGCACATCCGGCACGGTCGTGATCGCCGCGACGATCGCCGCCCCGGCGATCGCGAAGACGATCGCGTAACCGATCGCGACGATTCCGGCCCACAGGGTCGAAACTCGCACCACCGCCGCGAGTTCGGCGCGATTGCGCTTGCCGATCGCCGCGCCCACCAGCGCTTCGGCGGCGTGTGCGAAACCGTCGAGACCGTAGGACATGAAAGCCTGAAACAGCATCAGAATGCCGTTGGCGGCGAGCACGAGATCGCCGAACCGCGCGCCGAGCGCGGTCAGCATCGACGTGGCCACGATCACGCACAGCGTGCGCACGAAAATGTCGCGATTCAGCCGCATCATTTGCGCCAGCGCGTCGCGCGCCCACGCCGAACGCCACGGCCAGGCGGCGCGCCGACCGAGGCCGAGCCGCTCGCTTCGTACCACCCGCAGGCCGGCGGCCAGGCCCGCATATTGGGCGATCACCGTGGCGGCGGCGACGCCGGCCACCCCCATGTCGAGCCACACCGCAAGCACCACGTCGAGCGCCATGTTGGCGCCGTTGATGACCAGTTGCAGGATCAACCCGATCATCATGCGCTGCCGGCCGATCAGCCAGCCGAGCAGCACCATGTTGCAGATCGCCGCCGGCGCGCACCAGATGCGAATCGCCAGATAGCTCTCCGCCAACGGCGTCACGGCGTCGGACGGCGCGATCAACGCCAGCGCCGCGAGGATGATCGGTTCCTGAAGCGCGATCATCGCCAACCCCACGCCGGCGGCGAGGGTTCCGGCGCGGAGCAGGGTCGCCAGCAGGGCCTCGGTATCGCCCGCGCCATGCGCTTGAGCGGCAATACCGGCGGTGCCCATGCGCAGAAACGAGAAGCTCCAATAGAGAAAGGAGAAGACGGTCGCGCCGACCGCCACCGCGCCGATCTCAGCCGCGCCGAGGCGACCGACCACGGCCGTATCGACCGCGCCGAGCAGCGGGATGGTGAGGTTGGCGAGAATGTTCGGCACGGCGAGCCGCCAGACCAGGCGATGCTGCCCGCCCGGTTTCTTCTGTTCGCGCGCTCCGTCGGTCGCCCGATCGCGCGCGGGCGCGCTCATGTCATGCGGTTCATGCGGTCGAACGCGGATCGGGGCCGCCGGTCGCCCAGTCGAGTAGCTGAACCGTGTGCAACACCGGAACGCCGGCGCCGGAGAGTTGCGTGATGCAGCCGATATTGCCGCTCGCGATCATGTCGGGCGCGCAGGCGTTCAGCGCCGCGAGCTTGCGGCCGCGCAGCCGGTCCGCCAGGGCAGGTTGCAACAGGTTGTAGGTTCCCGCCGACCCGCAGCACAGATGAGCTTCGTTCGGCTCGACCACGTCGAATCCCGCTTGCGCCAACAGCGCTTGCGCTGCCGTGGTCACTTTCTGGCCGTGTTGCAGCGAGCACGCGGCGTGATACGCCACCCGGCCGCCCGGTGCCCGCCCGTTGGTCTCGAAGCCGATATCGCGTATCCACTCGCTCACGTCGCGCGCGCGTTCCGAAACCGCGGCGGCGCGGTCGGCCCATCGGGAATCCGTGCGCAGCATGTGGCCATAGTCCTTCACCGTGGTGCCGCAACCGGATGCGTTGACCACGATGGCGTCCAGACCGGCGGCCTCGATCTCGCGATGCCAGGCGGCGACGTTGCGTTTGACCGCGCGCAGGGCGTCGCCGCGGCGCCCCATATGGTGGGTCAGCGCGCCGCAGCAGCCGGCGCCTTCGGCGACGACGACTTCGCAACCGTGGCGGGTGAGGAAGCGGATCGTGGCTTCGTTGATCTGCGGCGCCAGCACGCGCTGCGCGCAGCCGGTGAGCAACGCCACCCGCGCCCGCCGTTTTCCGGCAGCGGCGAAAGTTTGCGGCTGGTCCGCGGGTGACGGTTTCGGAACCCGTTGCGGCGCCATCGCCAGCAATGTCTTCAGCCGGCCTGGAAGAACTGCCGAGAACGGGCGCACCAGCCGCGCCGCCCGCAATGCCTGGCGGAACAGGCCGGGCCGCGGCAGCAACCCGGCGAGCAGAGTCCGCAACAGCCGTTCGGCCATCGGGCGGCGATGCGTCTCTTCGATGTGGGCGCGCGCATGGTCCACCAGATGCATGTAGTTCACGCCGGAAGGGCAGGTGGTCATGCACGACAGGCACGACAGGCAGCGATCCACATGCGTCACGACGCTCGCCGGCGCCGGGCGCCCGTTCTCCAGCATGTCCTTGATCAGATAGATGCGCCCGCGCGGGCTGTCGCGCTCGTCGCCGAGCATCACGTAGGTCGGACAGGTCGCGGTGCAGAATCCGCAATGCACGCACGCGCGCAGGATGTCGTTCGCTTCCGCGATGTCCGGGTCGGCGAGCTGCGCCAGGCTGAAATTGGTTTGCACGGGAGGGGGTCCGACTCCTGACGCAAGCGGGCGATGAGACATCGCACCGGGCTGCGTGCCGAGGATTCTACAGTTTTCGTCCGCTGGACGCGAACCCGGCCCGTCGATCTGGCGGTATCGGGCGGCTGCTCCGGCTCGCCGGTTGCGCTACCGGCCCGGTGCGTACGGGTTGCGTCCGCCGCGTGACAGGAGACGGATCGGGACGCCGGGAAGGTCGAAGGACTCGCGCAACCCGTTGACCAGATAGCGCCGGTAGGCGATCGGTAGGCCGCCCTGACGGTTAACGAACAGTGCGAAGGTCGGCGGGCGCGCCGACACTTGCGTGACGTAGCGGATGCGCACCCGGCGGCCGCCGTCCAGCGGTGGCGGATGGTGTTCGAGCATCGCGGCGAGCCAGCGGTTGAGCGCCGCGGTCGGCAGCCTCCGGCTCCATGTCGTGCGAGTCTCGAACGCGGTTTCCATCAGTCGGTCCATGCCGTCGCCCGTGCGCGCCGAGATCGGCGCCAATGCAACGCCGCGGGCCTGCGCAAGCGCTCCGTCGAGTTGCGCGGCGATCTGGCGGCGGACCGTATCGCGCGCTCCAACGAGATCCCACTTGTTGGCGGCCACGACCATCGCGCGCCCCTCGTCGATAATCTGGCGGGCGATGGTGAAGTCCTGCCTGTCCATCGGGTCGGTCGCGTCGATCGTCAGCGCCGCCACCTGGCAGGCGGCGATCGCCCGGCGGGTCTCGTTCGCGGCGTCGCGTTCGAGACCTCCGGCAACCCGGCTCCGCCGGCGCAGGCCGGCCGTGTCGATAAGTTCCACGTCCCGGCCACGCCAGCGCCATGGCACGGCAATCGCGTCGCGCGTGATGCCCGCCTCCGGCCCGGCCAGCACGCGCGCTTCCCCGACCAGCCGGTTGACCAGCGTCGATTTCCCGACGTTCGGCCGCCCGACGACGGCGAGGCGCAGCGTGTCGCGCGACGGCGGCGGCGCGGTCTCGTCGCCGGCCAGGCCCGGGCACGCCGTGGCGATGGCGTCGTAGAGTTCCGCCAGGCCCGTCCCGTCCTGGCCCGAAACTGCGATCGGCGCGCCGAGCCCGAGTCCGACGGCGTCGACAAGCGTGCCCTCGCCGGCCCCGCCTTCCATCTTGTTGACGAGAACCACGACCGGGCGGCCCCGCTTGTGCAGCCAGCGCGCGAAATGACGATCGAGCGGCGTAACGCCGGCACGACCGTCGAGCGTGAACAGTGTCAGGTCGACATTGCCGAGCAGCGCGTCCGTCCCGGCGAAGGCGCGCGCATTCAGGCCGTCGCCGAGCGCATCCTCCAGACCGGCCGTGTCGATCGCTTCGAACCGCGCCGGTCCGAGCTGAGCCTGCCCTTCGCGCCAGTCTCGTGTCACGCCCGGTTGCGCGCCGACCAACGCCAGCCGGCGGCCGACCAGGCGGTTGAACAGGGTCGATTTGCCGACATTCGGCCGGCCGACGATGGCGACGCGGGGCATGAAACACGGAGCCCCTAACGAAAGGCGACGAGCGTAGCTTCCCTCGTCAGAACGTACATCGTGCCATCGGCGACGACCGGTGCGACGCGCACACCGTCGGACAGTGTGTCGGACCCCAGAATCTCGCCGCCCTGGGGCGCCACCCGCAGCATGACGCCGTGGCTGCCGGCGACGAACAATTTCCCTCCGGCGAGAACCGGGCCCGACCACTGGATCGGGCCTTCCCGGTCTTCCGGATCTTCGAAACGCTCCAGCGCCGTCACCCAGCGGATCCGTCCGTCGGCTCGCCGCACGCACACCAGTTCCGCATCGACCGTCACGACGTAGAGATGGTCGCCGGCGATCCACGGCGTTTCCGCGCTCGGAATCTCGTGGTCCCAGAGCCGCAGACCGGAGCGCAAGTCGATCGCCGCGAGGCTGCCGCCCCGGCTTACCGCGAACACGACGCCATCGTCGATGACCGGGCTCGCGTCCACATCCGACAAACTGGTCCGCGCACCGAACCGGCCTTGCAGGATCAGCGAATCGCTCCATGCGACGCGCCCGTTCTCCACCCGCAGGGCGAAAACTTCGCCCGACGAATAGGCCGCCACCACGAGTTCGCCGCTGACCGCAGGAACCGCAGCGCCGAGCAATCCGGCCGGTTCGACGATCCCTTCATGGGTCCACAACAGTTCGCCGTCGCCGGCATCGAGCGCGATCAGGCGATTGTCGGTGCTGACGACGAAGACACGTCGGCCCGCGACTGCGGGAGCGGCCCGGAACACTCCGCCGACAGACCGCCGCCAGATGATCGAGCCGTCCTCCGCTCCGATCGCCACCACCTCTCCGAATGCTGTGGCGGCATAGAGAACGCCGTCGGCGAATGCGACTCCGCCGCCGCCCAGACTTGCCTTGCGGTCTTCGCCGTCGGGCAGAAGGTCAAGCGACCATGCCGGCCGGCCCGTTTCCAGCACCAGCGACGAGACGGTCGATTCCGAATCGAGCATCCAGGCGCGGCCATCGGCGATTACGGGGGCCGACAGGATGATGTTCGCGCCGCTTTCGCCGGCGCCGACGGCGCGCTGCCACAGCAGCGCCGGCTCTTCCCCGGCAGCGAGGTGATGCGCGGCGTGAGTCGGCGTGGCCCACGGCACCGGCCATGCCGGATTGTCTCGCGGCGCCGGCAGCACGACCGATTCGGCCGCCAGCGCCGGGTCGGCCTCGAGCGCGCGTTCGAACAGCAGCACCGACACGCGCTTTCCGGGCAGCGCCTCGTCTTCTTCGTCGCCGAACCACCCTTCGGCGCATCCGCCCAGCGCAAGTGCGGCTGCGACGGCAACGAGAGCTCGCGCCGTCATGTCTCTCCGCCCAGCGCCGCGATCAACTGCTCGGCTCGCGTCCGCGCGCCGTCGGGCACGCCGGCTTCGTCGCGCAGCGACTCGAAGCCCCGGCGCGCCTCGGTCAGGCGTCCATCCTGAAGCGCGGCGACGGCGAGCAGTTCGCGCGCCAGGAATCGCCACGGTCCGGCCCCGTCGGCGATCGGTTGCAAGCGTCCCTCTGCGCCCCGGGTTTCGCCGCGGTCGATCAGATGCTGCGCCGCGTATAGATCGGCGAGTTCGGCGTATAGCGGGTCAGCGCCGGAATCGGCCAGCTTGTTGTAAACCGCGATGGCGCCGGGCGCGTCTCCGGCATGAACGAGCATCGCCGCTTGTCGCAGTCGCGCAAGCGCGCCGTAAGCGCCGCCTTCGGACTCGGCGAACTGGGCGAACGCGCGGGCCGACTGCTCGTAGGCGCCTTCTTCGGCCAATTGCAGGGCCGCCGTGAACCGCGCACCGCGGTCGGCCGTGGTGGATTCCTGGTAGGCGCGCCACCCGGCGCCGCTCCCCGTGCCGATCACGAGCAGTGCGGCCGCGCCGATAAGATGCCAGCGCCAGCGCAGCCAGAAGCCGAGCAACCGGTCGCGCTGAACGTCTTCGTCGATCTCGCGAAAGATGTCGGCCAAGGTTCGATATCCGCGCTGTTCGGAACGCGGGCGATGCTAGCCCACCGCCCCCGCAAACGCAATCCACGCCGGCGTCCGGTCGTGTCTCAGTTCGAAAGTTATCGCGGTTCGTTCGCCGTGCGGTGTATGTGGCGACGACAGCCGGTGCGCGAGTGTCCGGCCCGCAGGCGCTCGAAGCGTTCAAGGCCTCGAAGATGCGGGCGGGACGCCCGCGCATGGGGATCCGACCGCCCCACAGCGTATCGATTTCAAACCGAGACACTGCCCGATATCGTGTGCAACGACGCGCATGGCGAGGAAGTCGAGCGCGCCGGCTCCGGCGGTGGCGACGATGCGCCGATTCCCGGGCATCGAACACGAGGTGGCGCGCCGCCTGCCCACGCGCCTCGATTTTCCGGAAGGATGACCAGCGATGAGCGACGAACGACAGCACGACCCGGTGAAAGCACGCTCCGCCCCGCCGTCGCAACGGTCGCGGCGCGGCCCGGAAGAAGGCGATCTCGACCGGCGCCGGTTCATGCGCTCTATGGCCGGTGCGTCGGGCGCGGCGGTCGCCATCGGCGCCGTGGCGGGCGGCCTGCCGATCGGCGCCGGCGAAGCCCGCGCCGAATCGCCGCCGGCGCGAAACGCGGTCGTGATCGTCGATCCCTACAACGACTTCCTCTCTCCGAGCGGAGCGCTCTGGCCGGCTGTGGCGCCGGTCGTGCGGTCGGTCGGGGTCGTCGAGAACCTGAAAAAACTTCTCGCCGGCGCCCGGGCGTCAGGAACCCTTGTGGCGTATGCGCCGCACCGGAGATATCGCGACGGCGACTATGCGGACTGGAAATTCCGCAACTGGTCGCATAACGGCGTCATGAATTTCAAGGGATTCGCCCACGGCACACCGCGCGGCGAGTTCCTCGACGGGCTGAAGCCCGAACCCGACGACGCGGTGGCCTCGGAACACTGGAGCGCGAGCGGCTTCGCCAACACCGATCTGAACCAGATTCTGCGGCAACGCGGAATCGACCGTATCGCGCTGGCCGGCATGTTGACCAATACCTGCGTCGAGGCGACCGGCCGCGAAGCGGTCGAACTGGGCTACCACGTGACGATGGTGAAAGATGCCGTCGGCTGCTTGTCGGACGCGGAACAGACCGCAGCCGTCGAGCTCAGCTATCCCCGCTTCGCCCATGCCGTGCTTTCGACCGACGAGTTTCTGGCGACCCTGAGCTGAGGCGGCGCGAGCGGTCCCGTTCCGCGATCATCAGCGCGCGCATGGCGTCGACGCGCGGCCTGGACGCGATGAGGATACGCCGCCAACGCTCCGGTTCCGCCGCGTCCGCGACCGCCCGGCTCAAACACCAGGCGTCGCAGTGCGCCAGCCGATCCCGCATCCCGCCGCCGTCCACAAGTCCGACGAAGATCGCGGCGCTGCGCGGCGAGAACAGTGCCACGCCGTCAGCCGCGTCATCGCGCAACACTCCTCGCGCCGAGTCCGGCAGCGTTTCGACGGCGACCGCTTCATAGAGCGCCAGCCGGCGGTAAGCGAACCCCGCGCGTTTCAGAACCGTACCCACATCGCCCGCCACGTGGCTCCCGCAGACATGGAGCAGCGGCCCTGCCGCAGGGTCGAATGCCGATACGATCTGCGCTGCGAGCGCCGCAGCATCGCCATCGACCGATCGGACATTGCCGAAGCCCGACCCGCGCGCCGCCGCAGCGGTCGCATCGCCGACCGCTAGGATTCTCGCATCGCGGCGAGCCGTATTCGTCGCCAGCGCGCGCGCGCCGTTGGCGCTGGTCATAAGCACCGCCTGAGCATCGACCAGAAAACGCTCGACCGTCGGATCGGTTCGCACGGCGATCTCCAGAACCGGCGCAATGACGCACCCGATACCGAGACCGGCGAGCGAGGAGGCGAAGGCGACGGCGTCGGCGCGCGGGCGGGTGACGATCGCGCGCACCGGCTCACCTTCGGAAGAAATCGGCTCCGGCCCGTTCGGCGAGACGAGCGCCGAGCGCATCGCCGAGCGCGGCCGCGTCGTCGATATTCGCCCGGTCGGCCAAGGCGATCGCTTCGCTTCCATCGGGCCGGACGACCAGTCCGTCGAGCCTGAGACGTCCTTTCGCCACGCGCGCCAGACCGGCGATCGGGGTTCGGCAAGACCCGTCGAGCCGCGCCAGCATGGCGCGTTCGGCGGCAGCGGCAGCGGCGGTATGCGGGTCGTCGAGTACCGCAAGCCGTTCCCGCGCCCCATCGTCGCCGCGGCGGCAGGCGAGGGCGATCGTGCCCTGGCCCACGGCCGGCAACATGTCTTCCGGTTCGAGCACCGCACATGCTGCCGATTCACGGCCCAGTCGCCGCAAGCCTGCGAGTGCGAGCAGCGTCGCATCGACCGCGCCGGCGGCGACTCCGGCGAGGCGGGTGCCGACGTTGCCGCGCAGGGGAACGATCGTGAGGTCGGGCCGGCGATGAAGAAGTTGCGCCGCGCGCCGTAACGAAGCCGTGCCCACTACGGCGCCGGCGCCGAGCGCGCCCGGCCCGCCGGCTTCGCGGGCGATCCAGGCATCGCGCGGATCTTCGCGCTCGAGGCAGCAGCCGATCACGATGCCGTCGGGCAGCCATGTCGGCACGTCTTTCAGGGAATGCACCGCCACGTCGATGCGGCCTTCGAGTAAAGCGTCGTCGATTTCCCGGGTGAACAGGCCCTTGCCGCCGATCTCGGCGAGGCGTCGGCTCTGCACCGCGTCGCCGGTCGTGCGGATGACCGTGACCGTCGTTTCCAGGCCCGGATGGGCTGCCCGCAACGCCCGGCGGGCCAGTTCGGTTTGCGCCAGCGCGAGGGGGCTCCCGCGTGTGCCGATGGTCAGCCGGCCGGCGCGCTCGGTCGGCAAGGGCGGGCCCGACGGCACGGAAAGCCCCGACGGTTTCGCCGGAGCGTTCCCGCTCCTATCTCGTTCAGCCCGCCGCTTCCAGCGCTTGGTCGATATCGGCGATGATGTCGTCGATGTGCTCGATGCCGACCGACAGGCGCACCTGGCCGGGAGTCACGCCCGACGCCGCCTGTTCCTCCGGCGAGAGCTGCGAGTGGGTCGTCGTCGCCGGGTGAATGGCCAGACTGCGCGCGTCGCCGATATTGGCGACGTGGAAGAGTAATTTCAGCGAGTCGATGAAGTGGCGCCCGGCCTCGAGCCCGCCCTCGAGTTCGAAACTGATCAGCGCGCCGTAACCGCCCTTGAGATAGGCGTCGGCCCGCCGCCGCGCTTCGCCTTGCATCAGGCCCGGATAGATCACCGTCGTGACCGCCTTGTGCCCCGCCAGATGGTCGGCGACCATCGCCGCGTTCCGGCTGTGGCACTCGATGCGCAGGGGCAGGGTTTCCAGTCCCTGGAGGAACAGGAACGAGTTCATCGGCGTCGTCGCCGAACCGAGGTCGCGCAGCAGCGTCGTGCGCGCCTTGAGGATATAGGCGATCGGCCCCAGCGGCTTCGCGGCTTCGGTCCACACCGCGCCGTGATAGCTGGGGTCGGGGCGGTTCAGATAAGGCTGGCGTTCCGGAAAGGCCGCCCAGTCGAAATTGCCGCCATCGACGAGGACGCCGCCGATCGAGTTGCCGTGACCGCCGATATACTTGGTCGTCGAATACATCACGATCGCGGCGCCGTGTTCGAACGGACGGCAGAGCAGCGGCGCCGCCGTGTTGTCGACGATCAGCGGGATGCCGAACTCGCGCCCGATATCGGCGACTTCGCGGATCGGGAAGACGGTCAATTTCGGATTCGGCAGGGTCTCGGCATAGAAGGCGCGGGTCTTGTCGTCGATGGCGCGGCGGAAGTTCTCCGGATCGACCGGATCGACGAAGCGGACTTCAATGCCCTGGTCGCCAAGAGTATTGGCGAACAGGTTCCAGGTACCGCCGTATAGGTCGGTGGCGCTGACGACATTGTCGCCGGCGTGGGCGACATTCTGCAACGAGAACGCCGTCGCCGCCTGACCCGACGCCAATGCGAGCGCCGCGACGCCGCCCTCGAACGCCGCCATGCGCTGTTCGAAGACGTCCTGAGTCGGATTCATGATCCGGGTGTAGATATTGCCGAGCTCTTTCAGGGCGAACAGGTCGGCCGCGTGTCCGGTATTGCGGAACTGGTAAGAGGTTGTCTGGTGGATCGGAACGGCGACCGAACCCGTGTTCGGATCGCCGCGGTGGCCCGCGTGCAGGACGATGGTCTGCGGATGGAGACCGTTGCTACCGGTCATGAATGGATCCTCTCTCGCCTGTGCCGAACGGGTAGCATAGGCGGGTGGAGTGGCACGGCAAGCCGGCGGCGGAGAAAATTCGACCGGCGCCGCCTGCCGTGCCGGCCCGATGCCGCGTCACCCCGTCACCGGTAGGCAAGCCCCGGTCAAGTCCGGTGGACCCGTTCGTCCACACGATCGAGATTGATGTTCAAGCCCGCCGCCTATGCGGTAGTGTCTCAGTTTGAAAATTATCGCGGTTCATTGCGGTTCGTGCTGGTGACGACGGCGGGACAGCCGCGCATCCCGGCCGCCGCGAAGGGGCAGGGGGGCGCCAAGCGGCATCGCCCCACTTGTAGGGGCGCCCCTTGTGGGCGCCCGAACCCCCGAACGGAAGGGCGACAAGGGAGGGCAACCGCGAGGGTTGCCACTACAGGAATTGTCGCGGTTCGTGTGGATTTGTGCTGGCGATGACAGAGGGACAGCGGCGCGCCGGAGTCCGGTCGTCCCGCAGCGCGTATCGATTCAACCGCCCGGGAAGGCTGCGAGTGCGTGTTCGACGACCTTCGCCAGACAGTCGGGATCCTGGAGGAAGTAAACGCCGTGCCGTTCCCATTCGTTCTGCGGCCGCGGTGCGGCGCCGATCTGCCCGGGCGGGGTGACGGACAGGACGTAAGCGTGCAGGCGCAGGTTCGGGTCGCGCTCGCGCACCCGCGCCTCGACGTCCCTGATTCCCGTGTGCAGCCTTACCTTGTCGCGCTCCGCGGAGCCGTATCGGACAAGACCCTTCGGATCGAGGAAAACCATGTGCTGGCAGGCATCGTCCTTCAGCCACAGGATAAAGTCGGGGTAGTAGGCGTGGTCGTCGAAGAACGACAGGCCCCGTCCGCGGGTCAGGTTGCGGATCAGAAACAGGTCGCGGCCCCGGAGACAGGGATCGTTCGTCCGCGCCAGCGCCGCCAGCTTTTCGACAACGGTCTTTTCGGCGCCGTCGAGCGCGACGGGACGAACGTCGATCTCGCAACCGGGGCGTGCGTGCAGGAGCGGCATGTAAGCGTGGGCGGCGGCCATGATCACGTCGAGTTTCAGATGCCGGACAGGGCCGTCACGAAGAAGCGACGCCATTTCGCGAACGTCTTCGGCCAGCCGCGCCTCGCGCGCATCGACCGAGAGATGGTACGCGCCGATGTTGTTCGGGTGCGTCTCGTCGAGCGCCGCGACCTCGATGCGCCTGTGCTCCCACCGACGCCGCCGCTTGCGCCAGAACCGGTCCGCATAATCGGCGATCAGATCGATGGCGATTTCTTCGAGTTCGCGGACGTCCTCGAAACGCCGGACTTCCAGTCGCTCCGGCGGCATGAAGAGCGTAAACCACCGCTGGTTGTCGAGCAGCCGATCCACCGTCTCCGGCGCGATCGTCAGGTTGGACCATCCCGCCCGCCGCTTGCGCGCCAGCAGCCTGTCGTAGATGCGGGCGCGGTCGAAGAACGCGACGCAGCCCTTCGGGATTTTGACCGCAGTGCGCACGGGCGTCGGTTCCGCCGCCCCGTCGGCCGACGCCACCGCATGGAGGCGGGAGTACAGGTCCATCGTAACGGTCGGGCTTTCCGGTTCTCCGGGGCCGGGCAGCATGGGGCGTTCGTCCGAATTCTCGTAGCGCGCGCCCTTCTCCAGCCGGATCGTCTTGAGGCCGGTCTCGCGCGGGAAGTTCCACGTCACCGGCAGGTCGATCGTCTCCCGTTCCGTCGGCACGCCCTCCGCCGCCAGCAGGTCCCGGAAGGTCTGCATGTAGCCGGCCCGCAGTCCGAAGACATGGAGGGTTTCCAGCGCCGCCAGTCCGTCGCTGTCTTCGGGCGGGTCACATGGGCATTCGCGGTGGCGTTTCAGGCTCATGTTCCAGCCCTTCAGGCGCACGCCGCGCCCGAACATCTGGATGATCTCCGGCCCCTCGCCGACGCCGACATGCATCAACCCCATCGTGCTCACGCGCCACGAGTTCCAGCCGGCGATGAAGCGCCGCGCGCCGATCACCAGGTTGACTGTCGAGTCGGCTCGATCCACGCCGGAAAACAGCGGTTCGACGAAGCCTCTCTCCTGCGACAGGTCGAAATCGGAGTCGGGGAGACCGGCGAGCAGTTTGCGCAAGCCGGCCGAATCTCCCACATTGACGATGCCGAACGGCGGGTTGTCGGCGGTGCGCAGATGTAACTCCCCGTCGGTGGCGGCCGGACAAGCGATATGCAGCCGTCCCGCGCCGTGGAACAGGGTCTCGCACAGGTCGGCGTAAAGGTCCTCGCCGTTGCGGGGCAGGCGGGGGAAGCGTTCGGCGAAATAATCCGCGCCGGACTCGGTGAGCAGTCCCGAACGCCCGGCGAGCAGCGCCGCGATCATGTGCCGCACCTCTTCGCCGCGGGCGAGCACCCATGCGAGGAAGGAAAGGATGCGGGCGACGTCGGAGCGGGTCGCTCGATCCGCCTTGCCCGATCCCGTCACCGTTCTGCCGAGGAACACCCATAGCGGCTTCGCCGGGTTGAATTCTTTCCACAGCGCCGCCCGATCGCGCCACAGGCGGCATTGCTGGTAGAAGGTCAGCAGGCAGCCCAACAAATACATGTCGCTGTTGGAGTCCTGCGCGCCGCCGGGCAGGTTCAGGATGGCGTAGTCCTTGCCGTAGCCGTCGCGGTGAAACGTGCGGTAGGGGTAGTCGAACAGCACGGATTTGCCGTAGGCGTTCAGCAACTCGCCGTCGCTCGCGATCTGGTTGAACGTGGCGGAATATTCGAAGGTGAAGCCGCCGCGCGACAGTTCTCCGCGGCGCTCGCGCCAGACCTTGCCGGACGCACCCAGATGCCCCTCATCGACGAGCACGAGGTTGTTCTCGCCGAAATCCGCCACCGCGACGCGCTTGACCCCCTTGCGCGCGGCGAGCTTGTTCACGTCGATAATCTCGACGGGCGCCAGAAGATCGGCGCTGGCCTCGCTGGAGAACAGCCGCGCGCTCAGGCCGCTGTCCCGCATCTCCCGCGCGTGCTGTTCCGACATGCGTTCGTTCGGCGTCACCAGGACGATATTGTTCAACCGCCCGCCGGCGCGGCCCAGATAATGCCGGTATTGGAGGATGTGGGCGTGCATGAGGAGCGTCTTGCCGGAACCGGTGGCGCTCTGGAACGCGACGGTGCGCAGGTCGTCCGCCGTGTAGTCAGGCATTCGGCGGGTCAACGGGTCGCCGAATTTAACCTTGTCGAGAGCGGTCCGCAGCGAATCCGGGTCGTCGAACCAGCGCCGCAAGTAATGTTCGGTGAACACCAGCGCCAGATACTGATGCGGCTTCCAGTCCCGCCCGTGTTCCCCGGTCATGCGCAGCCGGCGGCTGTGCGCGACGATGTTGGAGTCGTATTCGGCGAGGCGCGCCGGCGTGACGCGGGCGCGGTCGCGGTCGGGGTTCAGATAGAGTGCGCGGGCATACTCGCTTTCGCCGGCGGAATCGAGGCCGGCGGGGATGCCGCGCAGCCGGTCGAGCATGGCGTCGAGGCCGCAATAGCCGAATTCGCGGCAGGCGAAGCGATGCAGGACAAGGCGGTTCTGGAGGGGAGTCACGGGCTATCGCCGATCGCCCGTTTCCCGCAGCGTGCTTTTGCCGATCGGGCGTCGGGGGCGCCGCTGGCGGAACATGTCGATCGACGAAACGGGAATGCGGAGGTCATCGTTTCGCGCCGGGCGCCGCTATTCCTCTTCGGCGAACATCAGCGCCCGAAACGCCGGTTCGATGCTCTCGGCGAACCAGCTTTCGCCGGGGCGGCGCAGAGTATCGAGCGTATGGTCGCCGTTGGCGTAGATGACGTCGAGCGATTCCGGGAGCTGCGCCCGGTTGCACGTGAACCATGCGTTCAATGCGTCGGCGTCGGTTTCGTCGAGGTCGCGCCAAAGGACCGCGCACATCCGCTCGTCCGGCAACGCGCCGGCGATGGCGAGCACGCCGTCGCTCCGCCGCCGGCTTTCCACCTTCAGGCCAAGGAAGAAGTTGAAGGTTTCGGGCAGATCGACCCGCGTCTCTCGGCGTATCCCGTCGCGGACGACCGAGAGGGTATAGGCGTGAGGATCGCGGAAATGCTTGCCCAGCAGGCTGGCGCTGCGGGCTGTCTCGACGCCGAGCGCATAACGCAGGCGGTAATCTTCCGCCAGTGCGGCGCTTCCACTCAGTAATTTCTCCTGTTCGTCCGTGCGTGGCGCCACTTCAAGGCTGTCCATCGTGTCTTCGTAGGATTCCAGCCGGGCGTATTTGAACAACTGGGAAACGCCGTCGCGCGATACCGGCTTGCCGTTCTTCCAGGTAGAGGAGTAAATATTTCTTTTGATCCGCGGTATCAGCACAGTATCGAAAGATTCCCCAATTTCCACCAGAACGTAGCTTAAATTCCGATCGATCTCGCGGTTGATCTCGATAACCGCGTGGCCGGTGGTGCCCGACCCTGCAAAACAATCCAGAACGGTCGCCCCGGCGTCGAGATCGGCGGCGAATATCGCATCTTCAACGGTGTATAGAGATTTGGGATAAGAAAACACGTTCTGCGCACCGACAATGTCGCGCAATAAATTCGCGCCATGCACACCCGCGTTATAGCGGGAATCGGTCCAATTGCTGAATAACGCTACCCGGCGCTCACCGGATCCAATGATCTGGTAAATTGTATTTCCGTTCGTGCAACGCAATTTATCGTCCTGTAAAAGCTCACGACAGGATTCGTAAGACCGCCTCCATACCCTCTCTTTTCCCTGAGCGCTGATCGGATAAATTCTGTCGTATCCCTCCGCCGTTCGTTCCGTTGGATATGCGCTTCCTTCGGGCGGGGGTTCGAGTCCCACCACTTTCCGGGAATCCGGGTGTGTCAGAATTGCGTAGAAACTGTTGGGCCGCGCGTAGCGAAAATTGCTTTCCGCGGTTCCGCTTCTCCTGAACGGTCGTAACTCCGAGTTGTATTCTTTGCTTCTTCCCGCAAGAGCCCGGTTCGACGGGGAAGGCACGCATACGAACATATATTCGTGCGTGTGAGCCAATGTTGTGGCCTTTCCGCCTTGCGGATGATGGTTGACGATTATCGTTTCGCGACGCAGACCCGGATATTTCGTGTCGACAAGTTTGGCGAGGTTGGGCATTTCAAAATCGTCTATGGCAACATAAAGAACCGAATCTCGGGCCAATACCTGCTCGATCATCTCGAGGCGATTGTCCACCAGCGACAGCCAGGAAGACCTCAAATACCCGTTCTTGTATAGAATTTCCGAATCGCCGGTGTTATACGGCGGATCGATATACACGCACTGTACCTGTCCGCGATATCGGGCTTGCAACAGGTTCAGCGCCTGAAAATTCTCGCCGTGCACCAGCAACCCGTCGGTTCGTTCGTCCAGGGGGCCGGCGTCGGACAGCGCGGCCAGCAGGCGGTCGGTGAAATCGCGGTCGAAGTGGCGGGTGTCCAGCACCAGGAACGGATTGGTAGCGAGGAAATCGACGCCTGGCGGATCGCTCCAGCCCGCGCCGCCGTTTCCAAGGTCGCCGGTCAACTCGTCGGCGGCGAACAACTCGACCCACTCGGCGCACTGCGCCCGATTGGCGGAGATCTCGGGGTAGAACGCCGTCGGCACGCGGTCGAGGGTCACGCACCATTGCGTTTCGAGCACGAATTTCTTCTTGAGCCACAGGCGCTTCTGAAAGTCTTCCAGTTGCGCGAGGAAATCGACGATCTTGCCACCGAGGCTGCGAACGGCACGCACCCGCGCCAAAGCCCGGTCCAGCCGCGGGGCGTCGCCGCGCTCCAGATCGTCGAGGTTCAGCACTTCGGTGTTCAGATACAGATCCAGTTCACGGCGCAGGAAGCTGCCCAGGTCCTTGTGAATGAAATAGTCGAAGCTGTTCTTCGCCGTGTAACGTTCGATATGCCGCGCGAGCAGCGTGCGTTCGCCGTTGCGCTCGGTCGGCGCCGGCGCGGCGAGGAGCGCGCGCCAGTCGGGCGGCACCGCTTCGAGGATACGCGCGGCCGCGGCCTCGTCGATCCGGCCTTGCTGCGTGGCGCCATTGCCGGGCCAGGTTTTCTTCTCCCGGTCGCTCAACGGGCGATGCTCGAAACGGACCGTCAGGATATCGTCCTCGACCGTCAAGAAGTCCCTGCCGCCGGCGGGTGTGAAGCGGCGCTGCCGTCCGTTGGTCTCCTTGACGTTGTCCTTCTCGTTGTCCGCTGCCGCGATTTCGAAACGCACGCGCCGCGTCGCGTCGCCGGCGCCGACCGTGAAGACGTAGGCGGCGTAGTTCTCCGTCGTCTTGATGTAATACTGATCGGCGTTGGCCCAATGCAGTTTCACCTCCTCGCCGTCATAGGGGACGAGATAGGCCGTGCGACCGCCGCTCGAATAGCGGCGCTGCGAGACGAAGTCGCCCTCGACGTAGTAGCGGGAGAAGAAATTGGCGAGATGGTTATAGACGTCGGCTTCGGCGTCGGCGTCTTTCTTCATTTCGGCCAGCCGCTCGCGCAACTCTGCGATCACGGGCGACCGGTCGGGATCGACGGACAGGGACCGGGCCTTTGCCTCGTCGGCCTGAATCCGGGCTTCCAGCCTCGCCCGTTCCTCCGAGCTCGTGAGCCTCAGCGATCGCTTCGCCTGGGGCAGCAGGTCGTTGTCGAGGAAGCGCGCGACCTCGGCCGCCTTCATGTTCATGATCCTGTAGAGGCCGAAATCCAGGTCGCCTCGGTCGAGCTGGAACATCTCCCGCAGCAGCGCTTTCAGACGATCGAATTTCTCCGCGGATTCCAGAGCCGGACGCCGGTCCGCCGGCGGCGACGCGCTTGGTGTCGAATCGATCATGGAGGGGGAACATATGGGGTCCATGGAGGACGGTCAAGCGCCGCGCCCGGCGCGCCGACATTATTCTTGCAACGGCGGCGGTCCCTGCGGAAATCGTTCGGTTTCCCCGCGCGCGGCAGCGATTCCGGAAGCGGCAGCGCGGCAGCGGCGATCGAATGCGAACAGGTCGCTGTTTTCGGGCGGCCTGGCGGGACCGGCTAACTTCGGAACTCCTCCGGCAGAAACCACAGGGCGTCCTGTTCGGCCGCCACGTTGTGGCAATCCGCGCAAAACTGCACACGGGCCGCGCCCGGGCCGTTGGTCGTGCCGGAAACGCTGCCGTCGGGCATCACCATCTGGTATTGCCAATCGAGCGTGTCGGCGTCGAAGCCGGCCTCCATCCTGGTCATCAGGAACATCGGTCCGATCACCACCCGGCCCTTGCCGTTCACGGAGAAGCTGTCTTTGACGAGCACAGTCCCGACCGGCATGGGGCCGGCGGCTTCGTACGACGAATAGGCCGCACCGGTTTCGTTGTAGTAGTTGTTGACATAGCGGCCCCCGTGGGTCGCCGACTCGTAGGGCAGGGAAGCAGCGTTGGACCAACCGTCATACTGTCGCGCCGCCGGGATGCCGGAGCGTTTGTAGGCAGCGACGAGATGGGGTCTGACGCAATCGTAGGCCTCCCGGGCTTCGGCACTGGTCAATGCGGCACCGTCTGCCGCGCACGGGTTGTCGGCAGCGCACGGATTACACGGAGCGCATGGACGACACACCTGCACTGCGCACGGATTGCAGGCTATGCGCGGGACCGTGCATTCGGTCACCGCGCTTACCGCACACGGATTGCACCCCCCGGCAGCACATGGATTGCCGTCTGCCGCGCACGGGTTGCACGCTGCGGGAGCGCAGGGATTGCCGGCCGCCGCACACGGGTTGCACGCTGCGGGAGCACAGGGATTGCCGTCTGCCGCGCACGGGTTGCACGCTGCGGGAGCGCACGGGTTGCCGGCTACCGCGCACGGGTTGCACGCTGTGGGAGCACATGGATTGCCGGCTGCCGCGCACGGGTTGCACGCTGCGGGAGCGCAGGGATTGCCGTCTGCCGCACACGGGTTGCATGCTGCGGGAGCACAGGGATTGCCGTCTGCCGCGCACGGGCTGCATGCTGCGGGAGCGCAGGGATTGCCGTCTGCCGCGCACGGGTTGCATGCTGCGGGAGCACACGGGTTGCCGTCTGCCGCGCACGGGTTGCACGCTGCGGGAGCGCAGGGATTGCCGTCTGCCGCGCACGGGTTGCACGCTGCGGGAGCGCAGGGATTGCCGTCTGCCGCGCACGGGTTGGACACCGCGGCGGCACAGGGGTTGCCGTCCGCTGCGCAAGGGTTGCACGTCGTGGCCTGGACGGCGCCGCCGACAGCCAGTCCGACCCCGATCATCAGCGGCACCATCGTGGTACCAAGCAGTCGTGCTCTGGTCGTAAGCTTCATCGGAACCATCCTCTTCATGGATCACCCGGATGCGAGCATTGGACCATAACGCAGGGACTGCCCTCGGGGCCGCCCGATCGACCTGTTTCACGTGAACGTGACGGGCCGTCGGAGAAGGGCCGGCAGCCGCGGCCCGCGCTTGCCGGTGCCAGTCGCCCCGATATACTCGCGCCCGTTCGGCTCGTCGGTGCGACGCGGCGTTCGCTCTTCAGGAGGAAGCGATGCAGCTCAGGAACCAGGGACTGTTCCATACCAAATGCTATATCGACGGTGACTGGGTCGACGCCGATTCCGGCGAGACCATCGAGGTCACGAACCCCGCGACCGGCGAGGTCCTCGGAACCGTGCCGAAGATGGGCGCCGCCGAGGCTCGCCGCGCCGTCGAAGCGGCGAATGCCGCGTGGTCCGGGTGGCGCGCGCTGACCGGCAAGCAGCGTGGCGCGATATTGCGCGACTGGTATGACCTGATGCTCGAAAACGTCGACGATCTCGGGCTGATGATGACCCTCGAACAGGGCAAGCCGCTGGCCGAAGCCAAGGGCGAAATCCACTACGCCTCATGGTTCGTCGAGTGGTTCGCCGAAGAAGCGAAGCGCGCCTACGGCGAGGTCGTTCCGGCGACGGTCGACGACCGTCGGATCGTCGTCACCAGGGAGCCGGTCGGCGTCGCCGCCGCGATCACGCCGTGGAACTTCCCGGCCGCGATGATCACCCGCAAGGCGGCGCCGGCGCTGGCCGCCGGCTGCCCCATCGTCATCAAGCCCGCCACTGCGACGCCGTTCTCGGCGTTGGCGCTTGCCGAGCTCGCCGAGCGCGCCGGCTTGCCGCACGGCACGATCAACGTCATCACCGGGTCGGCCGCGGCGATCGGCGGCGAGCTCACCGGTAACCCGACCGTCCGCAAGCTGTCGTTCACCGGGTCCACCGAGATCGGCAAGGTGCTGATGGCGCAGTGCGCGGGCACCGTGAAGAAGGTCTCGCTCGAACTCGGCGGCAACGCCCCGCTGATCGTGTTCGACGACGCCGACCTCGACCGAGCGGTCGCCGGGGCGATGGCGTCGAAGTATCGCAACACCGGCCAGACCTGCGTCTGCGCCAACCGCATCCTCGTGCAGGACGGCGTTTACGACGATTTCGCCGAGCGGTTCCGCGCCGAAGTCCGCAAACTCGAAGTCGGCGACGGGCGCGGCGAGGTGCAGCAGGGGCCGCTGATCGATATGGCCGCCGTCGAAAAGGTCGAGGAGCACATTTCCGACGCGGTCGAAAAGGGCGCCAGCGTTTCGGTCGGGGGTGCGCGCCACGCGCTCGGCGGGCAGTTCTTCCAGCCGACCGTGCTGACCGGGGTGACCCCGGCCATGAAGATCGCGCACGAGGAAACCTTCGGTCCGGTCGCCCCGCTGTTCCGCTTCAAGGACGAAGCGGAGGCGATCGAAATGGCGAACGATACGCCGTATGGGCTCGCGGCCTATTTCTTCAGCCGCGACGTCGGGCGCTGCTGGCGCGTCGCCGAGGCCCTCGAATACGGCATGATCGGAATCAACGAGGGCATCCTCTCGACCGAAGTCGCCCCGTTCGGCGGCGTCAAGGAATCGGGGATCGGCCGCGAGGGCGCCCGCCAGGGCCTCGATGAGTTCCTGGAAACCAAATACATGCTGATGGGCGCGATCGACCGGTAACCCGGTGGCCGATTTCGACCTGATCGCGATCGGCGCGGGTTCGGGCGGCGTCGCCGCCGTGCGCCGGGCCGGCGGCTACGGCGCCCGCGCGGCGGTTTGCGAGGATACACGCGTGGGCGGCACCTGCGTCCTGCGCGGCTGCATTCCGAAGAAGCTGCTGGTCTATGCCTCCCACATCGCCGAGGATGTCTCGGACGCAGCGGGTTACGGCTGGTCGATTCCAACGCCGGCGTTCGACTGGCCGCGTCTGATCCGCGACAAGAACGCCGAACTCGATCGTCTGAACGGCATTTACGAGAAGATGCTCGGCGACGCCTCGGTGCCGGTGCTGCGTGGCCGCGGGCGCGTGATCGACGCGCATACGGTCGAGGTCGCGGGCGAGCGCCACCGCGCCGAACGGATCCTCCTCGCCACGGGGAGCCGGCCGTCCATGCCGCCGATCCCCGGCATCGAACACGCAATCGATTCGGACCGGGCGCTCGACCTCGACGACCTGCCGGAGCGCACGGTCATCGTCGGAGGCGGCTACATCGCTGCCGAGTTTGCCGGCATCTTCGGCAGGCTCGGCGTCGCGGTCACGATCGTCATCCGCCGCGATCGTCTGCTGCGCGGTTTCGATCGCGATCTCGGGCGCCACCTGGAACATGAAATGCGGCGCGGCGGCATCGCCATTCGACCGCGTTGCCGGATCGAGCGCATCCGCAAATCGGGCAACGGCCTCGTCGCGGAGACGACCGACGGCGACGCGATGGAAACCGACAGCGTGCTCTTCGCCACCGGACGCACGCCCAACACGCGCGGCATCGGCCTCGAAGAGGTGGGCGTTCGCCTGCGCGAGAACGGCGCGGTCGCGGTCGATGAGGTCCTGCGCACCGCGGTGCCGTCGATCTACGCGATCGGCGACTGCACCGACCGTCACAACCTGACCCCGGTGGCGATCGCCGAGGGCCGCGCGCTCGCCGAAACCTGGTTCAACGACAACGCGCAGACGGTCGATTACGAGAATGTCGCGACGGCGGTGTTCAGCCAGCCGCCCATCGGAACCGTCGGCCTGACCGAAGACGAGGCGCGGCGCGTGTACCGCCGGGTCGCGATCTTTCGCTCGTCGTTCCGGCCGTTGAAGAATACGCTGAGCGGCAACGAGGGGCGCGCCCTGATGAAGCTGGTCGTGGATGCCGAGACCGATCGGGTGGTCGGCTGCCACATGATCGGCCCCGACTCGCCCGAGATCGTCCAAGGGGTTGCGATCGCCGTCAAATGCGGCGCCACCAAGGCCCATTTCGACGAGACCATGGCGATCCATCCGACCGCGGCCGAAGAATTCGTCACGATGTACGACCCGGTCGCCGAAGAGGCCGCCTAGATGGCGCGGGCGCTGGTCTTCCCCGGCCAGGGATCGCAGAAGGTCGGCATGGGCAGGGCGCTGTACGAGGCGTTTCCCGTCGCGCGCGAGGTCTTCCAGGAAGTCGACGATGCCCTTGACGCGCATCTGACCCGGTTGATCTTCGACGGCCCGCAAGAGACATTGACCCTGACGGAAAACGCCCAGCCGGCGTTGATGACCGCCTCGCTCGCCGTGGTGCGCGTGCTGGCGGCGGAGGTCGGCCTCGCGCCGGCGGCGCTGGCCGCGTTCGTGGCCGGACATTCGCTCGGCGAGTATTCGGCGCTTGCAGCGGCGGAGTCGCTCGGCCTGGCGGATACGGCGCGCCTGTTGCGCCGGCGCGGAGAAGCGATGCAAAGCGCCGTGCCGGTCGGCGACGGGGCCATGGTCGCCGTGCTCGGTCTGGCGCTCGACGAGGCGCGCGCCGTCGCCTCCGAGGCTGCGCAAGGCGGTGTCTGCGAAGTCGCCAACGACAACGCGCCGGGGCAGGTGGTGCTGTCCGGCGACGCAGACGCGATCGCGCGCGCGGCGGATGCGGCGAAGGCGCACGGCGCCCGGCGGGCGGTCGCGTTGCCGGTCAGCGCGCCGTTCCACTGCCGACTCCTCGAACCTGCCGCAGTCGAGATGCGGGAGGCGCTGGAGTCGGTCACCCTGGCGCCGCCGAACCCGCCGCTGGTCGCGAACGTGACCGCTGCGCCGGTTCGGGAACCCGAGGCCGTTCGCCGCTTGCTGGTCGAACAGGTCACCGCGACCGTGCGCTGGCGCGAGACCGTGCTGGAAATGAAGCGATGCGAGGTGGACACGCTGATCGAAGCCGGCGCGGGCAACGTTCTCGCCAACCTCGCGCGGCGTATCGACCCCGACGTGAGCGGTCTGTCGCTTCTGACCCCCGACGATATAGAATCGTTCGCGGCCGGGTTGTGAGCCGGGAGAGTGGCGCATGTTCGATCTGAGCGGAAAGGGTGCGCTCGTCACGGGTGCGTCGGGAGGGATCGGCGGCGCGATCGCCCGCGTCCTCCACCGCGCCGGCGCGACGGTGGCGATTTCGGGCACCCGCCGCGAACGTCTCGACGCGCTCGCGGCGGAACTGGACGGGCGCGGCGTGGTCCTGCCTTGCGACCTCGCCGACCCCGGCGCGGTCGCCGGCCTCGCCGGTGCGGCGGAATCCGCGCTCGGGGCACTCGACATTCTGGTCAACAACGCCGGCATCACGCGGGACGGCCTCGCCATGCGCATGAAGGACGAAGACTGGCAGCGGGTGCTCGACGTCAATCTGACGGCCGCGTTCCGGATCGCGCGCGCGGCGCTGCGCGGCATGATGCGCCGCCGCTGGGGCCGTATCGTCAATGTCACCTCGGTGGTCGGCGTCGCCGGCAATGCCGGGCAGAGCAACTACGCCGCCTCCAAGGCGGGCATGATCGGAATGAGCAAGGCATTGGCGAACGAGGTCGCGGCCCGCGGCATCACCGTCAACTGCATCGCGCCGGGGATGATCGACACGGCGATGACGCAGGCGCTCGGCGAGGCGCAGCGCGAGCGTGTGCTCGCCGCCATTCCGGCGGGCCGCCTCGGCGCCGTGGAGGAGGTGGCAGCCTCGGCGCTCTATCTGGCGTCGAAGGAAGCGGCTTACGTCACCGGCCAGACATTGCACGTCAATGGCGGCATGGTCATGATTTAGAGGGTGTGCGGCATGTAGCCATGCCGTAGCAACTGTGATAGCACCGCGCGGGCAATCCGCACCGTCAACGCAACAGGGATGATCCGATGAGTGAGGGCAACGACGTCGCCGGGCGAGTCAAGAAGATCGTCGTCGAGCATTTGGGCATCGACGAAGCGAAGGTCACCGAAAGCGCGAGCCTGATGGACGACCTCGGCGCCGACAGTCTCGACGCGGTCGAAATGGTGATGGCTTTCGAGGAAGAATTCGGCTGCGAGATCCCGGACGACGTCGCCGACAAGATCGTCACTGTGCAGGACGCGATCGACTTCATCAGCCAACAGACGTAAGCGGCGCGGATCGAGGCCGTCCATGGCGCCGGATAACGATAGACGGGTCGTCGTTACCGGCCTCGGCATGGTCACGCCGCTCGCCTGTGGTGTGCGGGCGACGTGGCGGCGCCTTCTCGACTCGGAGTCGGGAATTCGGCGCATCGATCGCGTCGACGTCTCCGACATGCCGTCGCAGATCGCCGGTCAGGTGCCGGGGGCGGATGTTGAGGGCGGTTTCGACCCGGACGACTATATCGACCGGCGTGAGCGGCGACGGATGGATCCGTTCATCCACTACGCGATAGCCGCCGCCGCGCAGGCGGTCGAAGACTCGGGCTGGACTCCGGAGGACGACGAATCGCGGGAGCGCACCGGCGTTCTGATCGGTTCGGGAATCGGCGGTCTGCCGGGGATCGAGGCGGCGACGCTGACTCTGGCCGAGAAGGGGCCGCGCCGGGTGAGCCCGTTCTTCATCCCCTCCAGCCTGATCAACCTCGCCTCTGGCCAGGTTTCCATTCGCTACGGCTTCAAGGGGCCCAACCACGCCGTGGTCACCGCGTGCTCGACCGGGGCGCACGCCATCGGCGATGCCGCGCGGTTGATTCTCTGGGGCGATGCCGACGTGATGATCGCCGGCGGGTCCGAGTCTGCGATTTCGCGTTTGTGCGTGGCGGGATTCTCGGCCGCGCGGGCGCTTTCGACCGGCTTCAACGACGAACCGATCCGCGCCTCGCGCCCGTGGGACCGCGACCGCGACGGCTTCGTGCTGGGCGAAGGCGCAGGCATCGTGGTGCTCGAAGACTACGAGCACGCGCGGCGCCGCGGCGCCGTTATCTATGCCGAGGTCGCCGGCTACGGCCTGTCCGGCGACGCGCACCACATCACCGCGCCGCCGCCGGACGGCGACGGCGGCTACCGCTCGATGCGTGCGGCCCTCGCACGCGCCGGAATGTCGGTGGACCAGATCGATTACGTCAACGCGCACGGCACCTCGACGCCCCTGGGCGACGAGATCGAGCACGATGCGGTCAAGCGCCTGTTCGGTGCGTCCGCCGGCGATATCTCCATGTCTTCGACCAAGTCCGCGATCGGCCATCTGCTCGGCGCGGCCGGCGCGGTGGAAGCGATCTTCTCCATCCTCGCGGTCGCGGAGAATGTCGTGCCGCCGACTCTTAATCTGGAGAACCCGTCGCCGGGCTGCGACCTTGACCTCGTGCCTCTGGCGGCGAAGGAGCGGCAGGTACGTGCGGCCCTGTCGAACTCCTTCGGGTTCGGCGGCACCAATGCCAGCCTGGTCGTGCGGGAGGCCCCCTGACCGGTCAGGGGCGGAGCGGCCCATGCGCCTGATCGGCGATCTGGTCACTCTCGCTTTCGTGCTCGTCGTGCTGGTGGGCGGCGCCGGAATCTGGCTGACCAAGCGCGCCGAGCTTCCGGGGCCGTTGCAACACGACATGATCGTCGAGATTCCGGCCGGCCGCGGCGTCAAGGAGATTGCCCGCTCGCTGGAAGCGCAGGGTGTTATCGACAGCGCCGCGCTGTTCGAGACCCTCGTTCTCCTGCGCGGTGCGGGCGGCGCGCTGCGTGCCGGCGAATACCGGATGCCGGCAGGGATCGGCACGGGCGACGTGGTCACGCTGTTGACGGAGGGCGACCCTGTCGTGCGACGGATCACGGTGCCTGAGGGTCTGACGTCGGCCGAGGCCGTCGCGCTGGTGATGGCCAGCGACGGCCTGACCGGCACGATCGCGGAAGTTCCGGCGGAGGGCAGCTTGCTGCCCGAGACCTATCATTACGCCAGGGGCGATTTGCGCGCTGACGTCCTGACACGCATGGAAGCGCTTGCGAGCGAGACTTTGGCTGGTCTGTGGCTGGAACGCGCCGATGATCTGCCCTTCGACACGCAGCGTGAGGCGGTTGTCCTCGCGTCGATGATCGAGAAGGAAACCGGCGTGGCTGGTGAACGGGCGCACATCGCCGGTGTTTTCGTCAACCGCTTGCGTCTCGGGATGCGCCTGCAATCGGATCCGACCGTGATCTACGCGCTGACCGGGGGCAGGGGGCCGCTCGGTCGCCCGCTGAGCCGGCGCGATCTCGAGTTCGAGAGTCCCTACAACACCTATCGCAATGTCGGTCTGCCGCCGACTCCGATCGCCAACCCCGGCCGTGCGGCTCTCGAAGCGGCGCTGCATCCTTTGGAAACTGACGACCTCTATTTCGTCGCTGATGGCACTGGTGGTCATGCTTTTGCGCGCACTCTGGAAGAACACCAGCGCAACACAGCGCGCTGGCGACGTTTGGAGCGTGCGCGCGCGAACCGATAGGGTCACACGATCGCCGGGTTGGATTCGCGTTCACCGCCGGGTTCGATATCATGCCCGTTTCCGATATTTTCCCGTAACCGCTTGTGTCCACCGCCCCCCTGTACCTCTTACGACGTTTTTTCGCGGTGAGGTTGCGTTGTGGTTGACGGGTGGTTCCAAGGTTCGGATAGCAGCCGTGCTGTCGGCCCATCGGCTTTCCCGGCGCGCGTAGCGGGGCGGGAAAGCCGATGGGCCGATACCGTCTGTGGGGCCTTGCTGCCATCATGCGGGTCTCGTCCATTGTGGACGGGGCGGGCCGAGGGATCGGGAGCGACCGAGCGCCCCCTGCGCCTTGAGCACCTAGCCCGGATATCTCACAGCGGCTCGGGATGGGACGCTTTGTGGGTTGTTTGGCGGCGGCGGGCTGGGCGCGGGAGGGCGCTGTGGCGTCGTTGTGTTTGGTTGGGGTGGCGTTTTGGTGTTTGGGCGCCGCTCATGCCGGATTTCTTGCTTTGTTCTCAAGATGAACGCAGCCGTCATCGCCCGGCGCTGGCGCCGGCATGTCAAGGTCGCGTGGTGGGACGGTTCAGCGCGATAATCGTCGGTGTGCCCGGGCGAACTCGGTTCGGTAGGGGTGGTTGCTGGCCATGGAGACGAGAATGCGCCGTGCGCTGCGCCGGACCTGAGCGCCGAGCTTGAGCAGTTTCAAACGAATGGCGCCACAAGTGGCGTTCTCCAGCCGCGTCGCCTTCAAGCCGATGCGCCGCAGCGCACACACCAGGACGTAGGCGAAGGAGGCGAACCACAGGCGCAGTTGGTTGGCCCGCATGGTCCGGGCCGAGGTGCGGTCGGCGAACAGATCGAGTTGGCATTCCTTGATCCGGTTCTCCATCTCGCCGCGGGCGCAGTAGAGGTCTTCGTAGAGTGTTCGCGCGTCATACCGATCCGCCGGCAACGACGTGACCACGAAGCGCGGATTGGCGCCCTTGGGGAGATGTTCGGCCTTGGCCACGACCCGGCGCGCCCGGCACCAGCTCTGCCGTGTCCGATACACGAAGTCGGCGAACCGCCGCGCCGGCTGGCCGCTCGCCTTACAGGCGGCCTTGGCCGCGCCAAGCTCGGGTTCGATGACGGCGGCCAGCCGGCGGTTGCGGGCCAGCCCGAACAGATAGCCAACGTCATTGGCCTCGCACCAGACCATCAGGTCCTCACGGCAAAAACCGGAATCGGCCCGCAAAACGATCTCCACCTCAGGCCACCGGGCGCGGACCTGGCCAACGATCCGCGCCACCTCGTCCACCGCCCCGGCCGCCGCGTCGATGTTGGCCGGGCGCAGCCGAGACGCCAGAAGATGACGGCCACAAAAGATGTACAGCGGCAGATAGCAATAGCACTTGTAATAGCCGTGGAAAAACCGGCCCTCCTGATCCCCGTGCAGCGGATCGTCAGTGGCGTCCAGGTCCAGCACGATGCGCTTCTCGGGCCCCTCGTGAGCCTCCAGAAACAGCGTCACCAACAAATCCTCGAGCGCGCCGGCATCGTGGCCGATCCGATGGTAACGCCCGGGCTTATCCCCAAATGCATGCTCCAACCGGTTCAGCGTGCTCTTGCCCGCCAGCACCGCACAGTCCCGCCGCTTCGGCTCACAGTGATCCGACAGAAGCGCCAACACCGGATCGTGGCGAAGCTCGTCGTGGTCCGCCACATCCTCATGACCCAGGGCAATCGCGCCGATGCGCTGGCCGATCAAGGCCCGCAGGTCATGGACTACAAGGTCCGACCGCCGAGCATCGGTGAAGCAAGCGGCCACCCGCTCGAACAGGCCGATCGCCCGATCGGTCCGGCGAAGCAGCAGCGCACCCGCGTTGGTCGTCAGCGCACCGCCGTCAAACCCGGCAACAACCCGGCGCTTCCCAAAGCCTTCAAACTCAAACTGCTTGCTGATACACTCCGTCTGCATCGGTCCTCTGCTCCCGATCTGGCAAGTCATTGGTCAACAACGACTTTATCAGATCACAGAGGCCGATGCACCACACACCGTGAGATATCCGGGCTAGGGGGGGGACCAGTGCCTCGGTCTCTGGCCATGATGGACGCCCAGTGGGGAGTTTTGCGCCTTGAGCGCCAGTACAGGGACCGGAGGGCATCGTGGCGGCCCGTTGACACGACAAAGCTGAAGGGTTGCCATGGAAAGACTTGAGTATTTCGCAGGGGTCGACTGGGGTTCGGAGATCCATCAGGCCTGCATCGCCGACAGCCAGGGCAGGGTCTTGGGAGAACGGGCCTTCCGGCACGGCGGCGCCGGGCTCGCGGAGATGGCGGAGTGGATCCTCGCCGCAGCAAACGCCGAGCCGCAGGCCATCGGGATCGCCATCGAAATCCCGCATGGACCCGTGGTGGAGACCCTGATGGAACGCGGCTTCGTGGTCCACTCGCTCAACCCGAAGCAGCTCGACCGGTTCCGCAACACGGCCCCGTTGAGCGCCGCGTGGCCCGGCCCGAACAGGCTTCAATGAGGCCGGGGCAATAACGCCCCGGAAACACCTGCTTGACGCGGTGGGAAAGGGCTTTTCGGTCTCGGCTTCAAAGCACTGCTGTCCGGTTAATTTTTGTGGACGAGTTACATGGCATTGATTCTACTGGCGTCCAACCGTTTGGCGACGTTTTGGACACGGAAGAGGGTCAATGCCATGCGCCACCACAATAGCGTTTTTCGTGAGCTGTTGAAACGTGTTCCCTGGGCTGCGTTCGATCGGCTGGTGGAGGCCCATGGAGCGGACAGTCGGGTGCGGCGCCTGCGCACCCGGGATCAACCGATCGCATTGCTTTACGGCCAGCTTTCCGGGGCGACGAGCCTGCGCGAGATCGTCGGTGGCCTGCACAGCCACAAGGCCCGCCTCTATCATGTGGGCGGTCGCGTGGCGCAGCGCTCGACGCTGGCCGACGCCAATGCCAGACGCCCGGCGGCGTTGTTCGCCAACCTGTTCGCCAAGATGGTCGGTCGCGCCCGGCGGGGCCTGCGCCGCAAGATCGGCGAGGCGACCTGGCTGATCGGTGCGACAAGCCTTCACCTGAGCGGGCAGGATCGGAATGGGCCTATTTTTCGGCCAGGACCTGCGACACCAAGGTCCACGTGATCTACGATGCCGACGCCGAACAACCGCTCTATGCGTCGGTCACAGCGGCCAAGGTCTGCGACATCACGGCGGCGCACGAGATACCGGTCGAGGCCGGCGCCACCTACGTCTTCGATCTCGGCTACTACGATGACGCCTGGTGGGTCAAGCTCGATGCCACGGGCTGCGGCATCGTCACCCGCTTCAAGGCCAATACGCCGTTGACGGTGAGCGCCGAGCTCGATGTTCCCGAAGACGACGACATTCTGTCGGACCGCATCGGCCTGTTGCCGCAACACCAAGCACGGAACCACAAGAATCCGTTCTCCGAGCCGCTGCATGAGGTTCGGGTCAGGATTGACACCGGCAAGACGCTGCGCATCCTCTCCAACGACCTTGATGCCCCGGCCCGGGAAATCGCCGATCTCTACAAGTGGCGCCGGGCCATCGAGTTGTTCTTTCGATGGGTCAAACAGACCCTGAGGGTCCGCCACTTCCTCGGCGTCAGCGAGAACGCCGTGCGCACCCAGATTGCCGTCGCCCTGATCGCTTATCTGCTGCTCCACCTCGCCCAAGCCGCCCGGAACGTCGTCAAGTCCCCGCTCGCTTTCGCCCGCCTCGTGCGCGCCAATCTCATGCATCGAAAGCGCATCGACCGCCTCATCGGCCCCCATCACCAGCCCCCAAAATGCTCCACTCAAACCGCCATACAATCGGCTTCAGGGTGAACCGGACAGCAGTGGTCGAGTTCCGGGCTGTAGGGCGGCAGATGCACCTTGACTTGGAATGAAACTGCCGCTGGCCTCGGCGTGTTGTCGAAATGCCTTCGAACGCGCCCGCATTCGCATTCGAGTCGTCGAGGCCGAACGTGCCCGGCGAAACCCGGTTCGCCCGCACGCCATACGGTGCGAGTTCGATGACGACGCGGGGGTTCGCACGGAGGCCGCCGTCCTGGCGGTGCGAAGAACGAGCCGTGCGCGGCGCGCCGGCCGGTGTTGACGATGCCGCCCAGCGTTTCCGCCCGTATGGTCGGCGCGGCCGCTTGCCGTTCGTCGGCGGGGGCGAACGCGGCGCGGTCGTAGAATTTTCCCATCGCCTGGATTGCGCCGGGTTTCCAGCTCCGGTGGATATCGGGGAGAACAGGAAATGAAAACCGCTTCTTTTCTTACAGGCGCGATCGGTAGCCTTTCGGTCTTTTTCATACGCTTGGTATTCTACGTCAGGGCCGAGCGATTGGACCCCGAAGCGTTGTTCTTGTTCTTCGCACCGCCGCTTGGGGCGCTTGCCGGTGCGGGGATCATACTCAAATTCCCCCGCATCGGCGGAATAATCGTGGCGATCGCCACTCTCTGGTTCGGCTCGCTATTCGATTTGCATTGGATGGTATTTGGAAAGTCATCTTTTTTCTCCGAGGTCGTGCCGGGGTTCGTCGGCGCCATACTGTTCGGCCCGGCGGCCGTCGTCCCTCTGTGGGTCAGCGCCTTGCTTGCATTCGATATAGGCAGTTGGAAGGAACGGGCGATGGGAATTTTCTCTTCGATCTCGGGCCTCTTCGGATCGATCATGGGTTGTAATATGGGCTTTTTGGTGGCGGCGATGGCTTCTGTGATGTCGTCCTCAGTAGAGCCGCTGGCTTTACTGTTTTTCCTTACGCTTCCGGTTGTCGCGTTCGTCGGCGCGGGCGTTGTTCTTATAAAACCTCTTGCCGGCGGCGCAACGACAGCGATCTCCTCGGTCGGAATTGCCTACACTTTCTTTGACTTCGGAGTGCTCAGCCTGGTGGTTCTCGTCCCCCTGTGGGTCGGCGCCGTGCTCGCGTTTCTGGAGCACAGGAGGCTTGCACGACATCGAATGGTGTCGTGAACGGCGGTGGAACGGATGCCGAAACCGCTGCTTTCGCGACAGGTGCTGTCGGTGACGGTTGTGGGATCGCACGTTCGACGGCTCCGCACGCCCGCGCCAACTCATGGAGTTCACCCGCCGTGCGATCCTCACGGACTATTGGCGTTGCGGCACCCATCCTTACCCCCGGGGTCATATCAACACCACCGACACACCATACGGACCATACACGCCCCACCGCCGTAATATATCGAAGCACGAGTCAATATGATACGTGATCGATATTATTTCCTCACAGCTGCGGTCGGCGGATTCGTGATTTTTCTCGTATGCTCGATGCTCTACGTCAAGGCTGGCGAGTTGGGCGCCGACCGGTCGGCCTTGTTTTTCGCGCCGCCGTTGGCGGTATTCATCTGTGCGGGGGTTATGCTCAGGTTTCCCCGTTTTGGCGGCATAGTCATGGCGATCGCCGCCCTCTGGTTCGGATCGCTGAATAATTGGAGTTGGGCGCCATATGGAGGAGCGGTGCTTGCCCTCGCGGGCGAGATGTTCGGCGGCGCTGTACTGGTCGGCCAGATGGTCGTCACACTTCTGTGGACTTCTGCGCTGCTCGCATTCCATGGGAATAGATTGAGGGGATGCGGGATAAGAATCTTCTCTTCCGTTCTGGCCGTCTTCGGATTGACCCTGATTGTCAATATGGCCGCCGGCCTGGCGGCGGCCTATTCGCTGGAACCGCCCGCATTCTACCCGACAGGAGCATTGTATTCCCTCGGGTTTGCGGTTGTCATGTTTGCCGTTGCGGGCGTCGTGCTCCTGTGGCCTCTTATCGGCGGCGTAATCATGGCGATCACCGCGGTCTGGATTGCCTACGCTTTCGGGCTCGGGGCGCTCGGCCTGGTGGTTCTCGCCCCTCTGTGGATCGGCGCGCTCCTCGCGTTTCTGGAGTATGGCAGGCTTGCGCGATCAAATCCTCGATCTTGCCCGCCTGCTCCATCCTCTTGAGGAACGTGTGGACAGGCAGTGTTCCGACGGAGTCGGGACCTCGATGTATCGGAATCGTGAGCGATCGAATACCGGCGGGAGTACGGTCGCGAACCCGGTACTCAACCGCCGGTGATTCTCATTGTCGATGTCCGGATATTTGGTTGGCCGGGCGCTCGGGCCGTCGGCTCGCTTGCTTCCCCGGGACCCGACGCAGCGAAAAGAATGCGGGCCGGAGGCCCGCGCGCCCATAGTGAGAATTGCTGCTCAACCGCCGGGATTGACCAGCGAGCTCAGGGCCTCCCAGCGGGCGTCGGTCTCGGCCTGGGTGCGGCCGGCGATCATGCCGCCGTCGACAAGAATGTCGGTCGCCGTGACGAAGCGCGAATCGTCGCTCGCGAGATACAGCGCCGCCTTCGCGATGTCGTCGGGCAGCCCCGCCCGCGGGATCGGCTGCGCCTGGGTGAAGCGCGCTTCGAGCGTGTCCGCCGTTGCTTCGGCCTTCGCGTCGTCGAGGCCGAACGCCTTGCCGAAGATGCCGGTCGCGATCGCGCCCGGCGAAATCGAGTTCACGCGCACATTGTGCGGCGCCAGTTCCATCGCCACGCACCGGCTCGCATGGATCACCGCCGCCTTGGCGACGCTATAGACGAGCGAAACGCCGTAGCCCGCGCGATGCCCGGCGATCGAACCCGTATTGACGATGCTGCCCGAGCCTTGCGTCCGCATGATCGGCGCCGCGTGCTTCATGCCCCACAACACGCCGTTCACCAGAATCGCCATCTCGGCATTGACCTGCTCCGGCGTCAGGCTTTCGATTCCGCCCTGTGCGCCGGGGACGCCGGCATTGTTGAACAGGCAGTCGAGCCGCCCGAAGCGTTCGTGCGCGCCGGCGATCAGCGCCGCCACCTGCCGTTCGTCGGCGACGTCGGCGGCGACGAACGAAGCGCGGTCGCCGAGCGATTCCGCCAGCGCTTCGCCTTCCGCTGCGCGGCGGCCCGACACGACGACCGTCGCGCCTTCCGCGACGAAGACTTCCGCCGTGCGCCGCCCGATACCGCTGGTCGCGCCGGCGATAACCGCGACCTTGCCGTTGAGCCGCCCCATCGCTCAGGCCTCGGCGCTCGGTCGGGCCGCGATCGCCGCGTGCCAACGCGCGACGTTCGGACAATCGTCCGGAATCGCGATCTCGGCGCGGGCGCCGAACCAGATGCCGATGAAGCCGGTGATGTCGGCGATCGAGAAACGCGCGCCGGCGAGAAACGCGTTGCCCGCGAGGTGCGGGTCGGCAATGCGAAAGAACCGCTCGACCGCACCGCGCCCGCGGGCCACCAGATCGGGGATCTGCGGCACGCCGCCGCGCACGCCCGGCATTCCGCGCCCTTCGAACAGCGGGATCGAATTGCGCACCGCGTCGGCGGCGGGCTGATAACAGAGCAGTTCCGCCCGTCGGTTCCACATTTCGACCTGCGCGCGTTCTACCGCTCCTTCTCCGAACAGCGCCGGGTCGGGGTGCGTTTCCTCGAAATAGCGGCAGATCGCGACCGACTCGCAGATCACGGTTCCGTCGTCGATCTCGAGCGCGGGCACGACCGTGAACGGGTTGATCTTCCTGTAGGAGTCGCTGAACTGCTCGCCCGCCCGCGCATTGATCTGAACGCTCGGTACCGTGAGGCCCTTCTCCGACAGAAAGATGCGCACCCGCTTGGGATTCGGCGCCAGCGTGAAGTCGTAGAATTTCATGGTCCCGCCCCCCGTTGCGATAGCCGCCGGAGTCTGCAACCGCCGCCCACCCTGTCAAGCTGGCCCCTTCTCCTGCGGCGGTTCTCATTGTTGGCTTCGGTGGGCATGATCCGGGTGCGCCGGAATCGCTCGCCGCACTGTGTGAATCGTGTTACAAGCGCGTGTGTTCGCCGGAAATTTCGCGGAGGGGGCGATGCTGTTTCGCTTTGGAGTCTTCGGCTTGCTGTCGGCGGCGGTTCTGGCCGCTGCATCCGTGGCTGCCGAGCGCACGGTCGGCGGTCCGGGACCGGCCGAATGGCAGGGCGATCTATCGCCGATCGGCCCCGGCGACTGGAGCTACGATCGCGCAGCCCATCTTCTGGAGCGCGCCGGGTTCGGCGGCACGCCGGAGGAGATCGCGCGGCTGGCGGCGATGACGCCGGAAGAGGCCGTGCGTCATCTGGTCGACTACGAGTCGATCGACAATAGCCATCTGTCGGAATTCGACCATTCCGGCGTTCACGACCCGGGCCTGATCGACTTTCCGCCGAGCCGGCCGGCAACGACGCGGCTCGCAAAGGAGACCGGCGAGGCGCTGGGTGTTCGGGTCAAGCCCACCGGCAACCGACGCCTGCAACCGGTGGTCAACAAGTTCTTCTACTGGTTACGGGCGAGCATGTTGGAAACCCGCCGCGTGGCCTACTGGTGGGCCGACCGGATGCTTAACGGTCATCGCCCGCTGGAAGAGAAGATGACCCTGTTCTGGCACGGCCACTTCGCGACGATCGAGAGCAAGGTGCGCGACTACCGCAAGATGCTCCTGCAGAACGAGACTCTGCGCGCCCACGCCACCGGCAGTTTCCGCGATCTGATGGTCGCGATCGCTCAGGACCCGGCGATGCTCTATTTCCTCGATGCCGGGGTCAATGTCAGAGGCGCGCCGAACGAGAACTTTGCCCGCGAGATCATGGAACTGTTCACGATGGGCGTCGGCAACTATTCGGAAACCGACATTCGCGAGGCTGCACGCGCCTTCACCGGCTGGAACGCCGATGACCTGACCTTCGTCGTGCATGCCCGGCAGCACGACAACGACGACAAGACCGTGCTCGGCGAAACCGGCGACCTCGACGGCGTCGAGGTGATCGACATCATCATGCGCCAGCCGGTCACCGCGCGCTATCTGTCCGGCAAGCTATACCGGTATTTCGTGCGCGAGGACCTCGACGACGCGCTGGCCGGCGAGCTGGCCGCGGTGCTGCGCGATTCGGGCTACGAGCTCAAACCGCTGCTGCGCACGATGTTCCTGTCGCGGGATTTCTACAGCCCGGCTTCGATGGGCACGCATATCAAGAGCCCTGTGCAACTGGTGATCTCGACCTACCGCAAGCTCGGTCTGGCCGTCATGCCGGGCATCCCCGACTTCAACGAGGCGACGACGGCGCTCGGACAGACCCTGTTCTGGCCGCCGACCGTGGCCGGCTGGGCGCATGGGCGTGCGTGGATCACGCCGGGTCTGTTGCTCGAACGCGGCAACTTCGCGCGCGACATGCTGTTCACCGACATCGACTTTCACGCTCACGACCGCTTCGCGCCCGACCCCCTGATCCGTGACGTGCACAAGCGGGTCAAGGACGGCGCCGACATCACCAGCGCGACGATGCCGATTTACGATGGCGGCGGCGGTATGATGGCTGAATCGAACATGATGGCCGACCGGGACGAGGACTTCAACACGCGCTTCGGCAGCTATCGCGGCTGGCAGATGGCGATCCAGCGGGTCAAGCCGATTCCGCGCGTCGCCGCCCGAATCGATCTCGCGGAGATGGTGCGCGCGGAAGGCCTCGACACCGCGGCCGACGTGGTGGACCACTTTTTGTTGCGCTTCATGAGCGTGCCCATCGGCGCCACCGAGCGCGCGATGCTGATCGACTTCCTCGAAACCGAACTTGGCACGGCAGACCTCGCCGCCGCCGACTCCTATATCGAGGATCCATTGCGGCTCCTGCTCCACCTCATCATGAGCCAACCGGAATATCAGCTGGGTTGAGCGCGACCCGACCCTTGCGACATGCGAAAGAGGCAACAACGATGAACAAGTCTTTCCTCGCCGCGCGCGGCCTCGACCGCCGCGACGTTCTCCGGGCCGGACTGGGTGCCGCGGCTTTCGGCGCCGTCGGGGCGGGTTCGGTGTTCTCACGCGCCGGCCGCGCCGCGGCCGCGACGGGCAGCGAGAAGATCCTCGTCGTCTTCGAAATGTCCGGCGGCAATGACGGGTTGAACACGGTGGTGCCCTATGGCGACGACGCCTATTACCGCCAGCGCCCGACCATCGGCGTGAAACCCGACAACCTGATCCGCATCGACGACCATTTCGGTTTCAACCCGGGCCTGATTGCCTTCGAAAAACTCTACAAGGACGGCGATCTGGCGATCGTTCACGGCGCGGGATACGAGAACCCGTCGTTCTCGCACTTCACCTCGATGGCATACTGGCACACGGCGGCGCCGAACAGCGGTGCCGAATATGGCTGGGTGGGCCGCCTCGCCGACGCCATGAAGCCGGGGGGCACGCCCAACTTCGTCGTCAACGTCGATGCCACCCAATCGCTCGCGGTGCGCTCGCGCGACCATGTGCCCGTGGTGTTCGACGATCCCGCCCGGTTTCGGCGCGAAGGTTTCTTTCAGGAACAGCCGCTGTTCCGCCACGTGCCCGACGCCGCCGGGGCGTCGGAGAATCCGTCGCGGCGCTATCTGCTCGACATCGCGCGCAGCGCGCTCGACGCGTCGGCGCTCGTTCGCGAAGCCTGGGCCGCCTACAGCACGCCGATCGACTACGGCCTCGTGCCGCTCGATCTGCCGAAGATCGCCGCGCTGATCGCCGCCGACTTGCCGTCGCGGCTCTACTACACGTCGTTCCGCAACAACTCGTTCGACACCCACGTGCATCAGGGCAACCTGCATCGCAGGTTGTTGACTTACACCGCCGACGCCATCGCCGGCTTCCTCGCCGACATGGAACGGATCGGCCGGGCCGACGACGTGGTGATGATGGTGTTCTCCGAGTTCGGGCGGAGAGTGCCCGAGAATACCAGCCTCGGCACCGATCACGGCGCGGCGGGCCTGATGTTCATGGCCGGCAAGCCGGTTCGCGGCGGGCATTACGGGGAGGCGCCGAGCCTTACCGAACTCGACGAGGGCGACAATCTGCTTCACACCACCGATTTCCGCCGGGTTTACGCGACGGCGATCGAGGGTTGGTTGGGTTTCGACGGCGCCGGCGACGTCTTGGGCGGCGACTTTCCCGCGCTGCCGATCTTCGGCTGACTGCGGCCGCCTTGCCCTCGGGGGGCGCGGTCGCCTCCGGGGGCCGGGTTCACGAAGCTCGACCCGCCGGTCGGAGCCGGGACCGCTTCTCTGAGGCAATGCTGCGAACGCCGTGAGTTCGGACAGTCGACGGTCCGTTACGGCGTATCGATGCCGAGCAGCAATTCCGGCAGCCAGAGCGCCAGCATCGGGAAGCTGATGACCGCCAGCAGGCCCGTCAGCTGAAGCCCGACGAACGGGATGATGCCGCGGTAGATCTGCTGAATGCGCACATGTTCGGGCGCCACGCCCTTCATGTAGAAGAGCGCGAAGCCGAACGGCGGAGTCAGGAACGACGTTTGCAAATTCACCGCCAGGAGGATGGCGACCCACGGGATGATGTTGTCGGCGCCCGGAATGTGCGTGCCGAAATCCATCGTCTTCATGATCGGCAGGAACAGCGGCAGCACGATCAGCGTAATCTCGATCCAGTCGAAGAAGAAACCGAGCAGAAACACGATCGCCATCATCAGGACCAGCAGGCCCCACGAACCGAATCCCAGCCCCTGGACGTAGTGTTCGACAAGGTCGTCGCCGCCGAGCGAGCGATAGACGTAGGAAAACGCGGTCGCGCCAATCAAGATGCCGAAGATCATGCCGATCGTCAGCGCCGAGCGCGTCGACACGTCCTTGAGCACGCCGTAGGTCAGCTTGCGGTTCATGATCGCGAGCAGGATGGCGCCGAGCGCGCCGACGCCCGCGGCCTCGGTCGGCGTCGCCAGCCCGGCGAAGATCGACCCGAGCACCAGCACGATGAGCAGGATCGGCGGGATGAAGCTTTTGAAGATCATGGCCGTGAGCGCGCCGCGAGTCCCCGGCCCCAGCTCGGCCGGGAGCGGCGGCGCCAGTGCCGGCTGGATCTTCGAGCGCACGAAGATGTAAACCAGATACAGCCCCGACAGCACCACCCCCGGCAGCACCGCAGCCAGGAACAGACTGCCGACCGAAATCGCCAGCAGGTCGGCCATGATCACCAGCATGATGCTCGGCGGGATCAGGATGCCGAGCGTGCCCGATGCGGCGATGGTGCCGGTGGCAAGTGGGATGTCGTAGCCGCGGTCGAGCATGACCGGTAGCGCGAGCAGGGTCATCATGACCACGGACGCGCCGATGATTCCGGTCGTTGCCGCCATGATCGTGCCCATGATCGTCACCGACATGGCAAGCCCGCCCGGCGTTCGTCGCAACAGCACTTGCAGGCAGTGCAGCAGGTCGTTCGCTACTCCCGACCGTTCGAGCATCGTGCCCATGAAGATGAACATCGGGACGGCGACCAGAATCGGGTTCTCCGCCGCTGTGCCCCAAATGCGCAGGTTGATGTTGTAGAACTCGGTGAACTTGAACACGTCGTAATACATGCCGATGCCGCCGAAAATGACCGAGAGGCCGCCCAGCACCCAGGCGACCGGGTAGCCGCTGAACAGCAGCATCGCCAGCGAGAAGAACATGAAGACGGGAAGCAGTTCGACGTAATCCATCACGATTTCTCCGAATCCCCGCGTTCACGGTCGGGCGCGGCGGTGCTCGCTTGCAGCAGTTCCAGGCTGGCGTCATCGGCCTCGGCTGCGATCAGTTCGGCCTCCTTCGCCGCCGCCGCGCGCAGTTCCGCCGCGGCGTCGCGAAGCTCGGGCGCCTCGCCGCGTATGCGCTCCCGTATCCGCGCATCGCCGAAGATGAACAGGGCGTTGCGCAGCAGCACCGCGACGAGACCGATCAACAGCAGCACCATGCCGATCGGCACGAACGACTTGATGATCCAGCGGTGGCTGAGGCCGGTCAGCGCCGCCGAAACCTCGTTGATTGCAAACGATCTATGAGCGAAATCGAGGCCGTTGTAAAACACGAGGACAGAGTACGGGAGCAGGAAGACGAGACAGAAAACGAACTCGATCCTCGCCTTGGTCTCGACACTGAACCGGTCACGCAGCATCTCGATGCGCACATGCGAGTTGCGCGCGTAGGCGAAACCGAGGCACAGCAGAAACAGTGCCGCGTGCAGATGCCATTCGAGATCCTGAAACTTCGTCGAGGTGAGATAGCTCTCGATGAACGCCGCCGCCGCCTCGTTGCCGCTCGCGCGAAACGACTCCGCCGCCATCGTCAGCAGCTTGAACTTGCGGGTGATGACATCGACGATGATCACCGCCACCAACGGCATCAGCAGCCAGGACGACCACCGACCGATCGTCGAGACGAATTTGTCGCAGGCGTGACTTATCGCGAGGAGCCGATCCATCTGTCTCCCCCTGTATTCCGCATCGGCTTGGGAAGGGCGGCGCATCGAAACATGGCGGTCGCCCGTTGACAACCGAAAACGACGAACCCGCCGAATCCCGTTCAGGCCGTGCCGGCGGCCGTGCCTGTCAGTCGTCGAAGCGTTCGATCAGCGCCACATCGGTCATACGATAATAGTAGCCGTCCCACGCCTCGTCGATCACCTCCAGACGACCCTCGACGACGATCGGTTCAAGGCTCAGGGCGAGCGGTTCTTCGCATTCGAGCGCGACGAAGCTCTCCGGTCCCGCCGTCATGCAGAACGGGCAGTGCGGCGCATACTGGCTCAGCAACACGCGTGCGCCCGACGTGTCAAGCGGCAACATGAAGCCGACCATGCGCACGGTCTCGCCATCGAGCGCGATCACCGCGTCGGCATATTCCGGCACCATGTCGGGGCCGTCGAACATCAATTCCACCCCCTGCAACGTCTCCCACGGCAGCACGCCCTCCACCTCGGGAAGCGGAATCGGCGAGTAGCCGCCGTCGGCCCAGGGGTTGTCGTAGTTCGCTGGCGCGGCGTCCTGCGCCTGCGCTGCCGATATCCAGCCGAGCAGCAAGCCGGCGGCGGCGATCCATGGTTTGGACATGGTTCGATGCTCCTCCTTTGCGTCCCGCGTCACAGTTGAAACTGGCTCTGGCCGGTGTCCGCTCCATCGACGATGCATGCGCGTTCGGCAATCCGGATCTCCGAGCTGCCCGCCGCTTCGCATGTGAGGCGCCAATGCCGGCTTTCGATCACGATGGCGGCAGGTTCGCGCGTCGGGTTGAACGTTGTGGTCGCACCGGGTCGCAGGCGGTAGAGCCATTTTTCGATCCAAACGTTGACCGTTTCCTCGCCGTCGTTGGTGACCGTCAACGCCGTTGCCGGCGCAGCAAGGATCAGGAGGCAGAACAGCGCGAACGTCGCGATGCGCATGGGCGGGACTCCCCGTAACGAAAGCCTTACATTATCGGCACGGCGCACAGGTCGCCATGATACGGTGATTCAGGACAGGGAGGTAGAGATGGGTATCGCGTGGAACGAACTCGTCAGCCCCGATACGGCCAGGAGCCGCGACTTCTATACCGGGCTTCTGGGCTGGACGACGCGAGAGATGCCGATGCCGGGCGGCGGCGGCACATACACGCTGTTTCTGGAGAATGGCAGCGAGATTGCCGGCATGATGGCGCCGCCGAATCCGGAGACGCAGGCGCCGGTGTGGTTCACCTATGTCGCCGTCGACGACGTCGATGCGGCCGCAGAGAAGGCGAGTGCGCTCGGCGGTGCGGTTGTGCGTCCGCCGTTCGACATTCCCGGATACGGCCGCGTCGCCATCATCGCCGATCCCACCGGCGCCGCGGTCGGCCTGTTCAAGGCTGCCGGCTGATCCTCAAGAATACGCCACCCCCGTGACGGCGGCTACGGGGGTGGTCCGGCTGGCGGCAGGGCGGACGCGGCGTCGTACAGACCCGGTTGGTTCTCGACCCGTCACCGGACCGGCCGGCGGATCGCGGGCCGGCGCGGTATCGTGAGGCGAGGGGTGTTCAGGTAAGCTGATCCACCGACCGCAGGGCCCGGGCGAAGGCTGGAAAGCGCAGCCGCGATCCGCTAAGACAACCGCCTCGCCCGCCCTCGCGCCGCCATACCGGATCGCCGCATGTTCGGTTTCAGCCTGCAAAAGCTGCTGTTCACGATCCTGATTATCGCGATCGTCTGGTACGGCTTCAAGATGCTGGCGCGGTTGCAGGAAAGGCGCGATAGCGAAAAGACATTGCGCCGGGCGCCGTCGAATCGCGGGCGCGACAAGGACAAGCCGGCCGACGCCGAGGACATGGTTGCGTGTGCGACCTGCGGCGCCTTCGTGCCGGCGCGGCGGGCGCGCTCGTGCGGCCGCGACGATTGCCCCTACCCGGGATGAGCGCCGCGCCGACCGCCGCCACCCGCGATTTCCAGAGTCTGATCCTCGCTCTGCAACGCTACTGGGCGGCGCGCGGTTGCGTCATCTTGCAGCCCTACGACATGATGGTCGGCGCCGGCACCTTCCATCCCGCGACGTTGCTCCGCAGCCTGGGGCCGAAGCCGTGGAACGCGGCCTATGTCCAGCCGTCGCGCCGCCCGGCCGACGGCCGCTATGGCGAGAACCCCAACCGCTTGCAGCACTATTATCAGTTTCAGGTCATCCTGAAGCCGTCGCCGGGCGATATCCAGGACCGGTATCTCGCAAGCCTGGTCGAACTCGGGGTCGACCCGGCTTTGCACGATATCCGTTTCGTCGAGGACGACTGGGAAAGCCCGACACTGGGCGCGTGGGGGCTCGGCTGGGAGGTCTGGTGCGACGGTATGGAGGTCTCGCAGTTCACCTATTTCCAGCAGGTCGGCGGGATCGACTGCGCGCCGGTGTCGGGAGAACTGACCTATGGCCTCGAACGCCTGGCCATGTATGTCCAGGGTATCGAGAACGTCTTCGATCTCGACTGGAACGGCGCCGGTGTTCGCTATGGAGACGTGTTTCTTGAGAACGAGCGGCAATATTCCGCGCAGAATTTCGAGATTGCCGACACGGGAATCCTGTTCCGGCACTTCGAAGACGCGGAAGCCGAGTGCGCCCGGCTGTTGGCCGCGCAATTGCCGTTGCCGGCCTACGACCAGTGCATCGCCGCGAGCCACCTGTTCAACATGCTCGACGCGCGTGGTGTGATCGGCGTGACCGAACGCGCCGCTTACATCGCCCGCGTGCGCGCGCTCGCCAGAAGCTGCTGCGAAAGCTGGCTCGAGTCGGAGTCGCGCAGTGGCTGAGTTCATCCTCGAACTGCTTTCGGAGGAGATTCCGGCGCGGATGCAGCGCCGCGCCGCTGCCGATCTCGCGCGCCTCGTTCGCGAACGCTTCGACGCCCGGCGTCTCGCCTGCGACGATGTCGAGGCGTTCGCGACTCCACGGCGCCTTGCGGCAGTTGCTGCGGGCGTGCCGCGCACGCAACCTGCGGTCCGCGAAGAGCGGCGCGGGCCGCGGGTCGGCGCACCGGACCGCGCGGTGCAGGGTTTTCTCCGCTCGGTCGGGTTCGAATCGGTTGCGCGATGCGAGAAGCGCGAAACGCCGAAGGGTGAGTTCTACTTCGCTGTGCACGAACGGTCGGGGCACGCGACGGTCGATCTTCTGCCGGAAGTCGTGCAGGAGATCGTCGCGGCGATGCCGTGGCCCAAATCGATGAGGTGGGGCGCCGCACGGCTGCGATGGGTGCGTCCATTGCATGGGATATTCTGCCTGTTCGACGGCGCCGTCGTGCCGGGCAGCTTGCCATTGGGCGGGGATGCCGGGCCGATCCGCTTCTCCGACGCCACGACCGGCCATCGTTGGCTGGCGCCGGAACGCATCGTCGTATCGTCCTTCGCCGGTTATCGCGCCCGGCTCGAAGCGGCGCGTGTGGTGCTCGACCCGGACGAACGTGCGCGCCGCATCCTCGACGGCGGGCGTTCGCTTGCGGCGGAGGCGGGATACGGTTTCGACCCCGATCGAGGATTGCTCGACGAGGTGACCGGTCTCGTCGAATGGCCTGTTCCCCTGCTCGGTGCGATCGACGACTCGTTCATGCATCTGCCTCCGGAAGTGCTGACCACGGCCATGACGAGCCATCAGAAATACTTCCCGCTGTTCGACGGGGACGGGACGCTGGCCAACCGATTCGTCATGGTGGCGAATATCGTGGCCCCCGATGGCGGGGCGGCAATCCGCGCCGGCAACGAGCGGGTGCTGCGCGCCCGGCTGCACGACGCTGCGTTCTTCTGGAATCAGGATCGACGAGTGTCGCTCGAGAGTCGGCTTCCGCGGCTCGACGGGGTTCTGTTTCACGCCCGTCTCGGCAGTCTCGGCGACCAGACGCGCCGCCTGGAGGCGTTCGCCCCCCAAGTAGCGGCGTTCGTGCCCGGTGCCGATCCGGCGGTCGCGGCGCGCGCGGCTCGCCTTTGCAAGGCCGATCTAGTCACCGGAATGGTTGGCGAATTCGCCGAACTGCAGGGGGTGACGGGGTGCTACTACGCGCGTCACGACGGCGAGGCGGAAGCTGTCGCCCAGGCGATCGCCGCGCACTACGCACCGGCAGACGCTGGCGACGAGTGCCCTACCGCCCCGGTATCGCTGGCGCTGGCGCTCGCGGACCGACTCGACAGTCTTGCCGGTTTCTTCATGATCGGCGAGCGCCCGACCGGATCGAAGGACCCTTTCGCCCTGCGCCGCGCCGCGCTCGGTGTGGTTCGCCTCATCCTCGGCGGCGCGCTCCGCGTGCCGCTGCGGACTGTCATCGAAACCGCGGCTGCCGGCTATGATGCAGAGAAACCCCGCGCGATCGCCGACGCCGTGCTTCGTTTCATCGCCGACCGGTTGCGCGTGCACATGCGCCAACGGGGTTTGCGCCACGATGTGGTGAGCGCGGTCTTCGCGGTCTCGGGCGACGACGACCTGGTGCGTCTGTGCCGACGTGCCGATGCGCTCGCGGCTTTTCTGGGGACGGGGGACGGCGCCGACCTGTTGAGGGCCTTCCGGCGCGCCGCCAACATCGTTCGCGTCGAAGAAAGAAAGGATGGAGCGACCTGGGACGGCGCGGTCGACCGGCACGCGCTCGCGGAGCCGGCGGAGATCGCGCTGCACGGCCGTCTCGGCGCGGTCGGGCGGGAGATCGGCGAAGCCTTGGGCGAGGAACGCTTCGACGGCGCGATGCGCGCCCTTGCGACCCTGCGCGAACCCGTCGATCGGTTCTTCGATGAGGTAACGGTCAACGCCGCCTCTTCGTCCGTGCGCGCCAACCGTTTGCGCCTGTTGTCGCGCATCCGCTCGTCGCTGTCGGATGTGGCCGATTTCTCGAAGATCGAAGGCTGACCGCCCGATGACGAAATATGTTTACGGTTTCGGCGGTGGGTGCGCGGAAGGGAGCGCCGACATGCGGGCGCTGCTCGGCGGCAAAGGCGCCAACCTGGCGGAAATGAGCAGCCTCGGCCTGCCTGTCCCGCCGGGTTTCACCATAACCACCGAAGTCTGCGCCCATTACAATGACCATGGCGGCGCCTGGCCGAAAAGCCTCGACACCCAGGTGGCCGCGGCCCTGAGCGAGATCGAGCGGTTGACCGACGCGCGGTTCGGCGACCCGGACAACCCGTTGCTGCTCTCGGTCCGGTCCGGCGCCCGCGCCTCGATGCCGGGCATGATGGACACGGTGCTCAATCTCGGTCTGAACGACTCGACCGTCGAGGGACTGGCCCGGCGCAGCGGCGACGACCGGTTCGCCGGCGATTCCTACCGCCGCTTCATCCAGATGTATGGCGATGTGGTGCTCGGAATCGATCACGACTCGTTCGAAGAGATCCTCGACCGCCACAAGGATTCGCGCGGCCTGACCCTCGACACCGACCTCTCCGCCGGCGATTGGCGAGAGATCGTCGCGTGTTACAAGCGGAAGGTCCGCGAGACCCTGGACCACGCTTTTCCCCAGGATCCCGAGCGCCAACTGCGCGGGGCGATCGGCGCGGTGTTCGCGAGCTGGAACAACAAACGCGCGCAGACCTACCGCAAGCTCAATGGCATCCCCGCCGACTGGGGCACCGCAGTGACCGTCCAGAGCATGGTCTTCGGCAATATGGGCGACGATTGCGCGAGCGGTGTGGTGTTTACCCGCAACCCTTCGACCGGCGAACGCGCCGTGTTCGGGGAGTTCCTGCCCAACACGCAGGGCGAGGACGTGGTTGCCGGGATCCGCACGCCACAGCCGCTGACCGGGGATTCCGGCGGCGCGCCGTCGCTCGAAGACACGATGCCCGAAGCCTTCGCACAACTGACCGAGGTGCTGCGGCGGCTCGAAACCCACTACCTGGACATGCAGGACGTCGAGTTCACCATTCAGCGCGGCTGCCTGTATGTGCTCCAGACCCGGTCCGGGAAACGCACCGCGGCAGCGGCGTTGAAGATCGCTGTCGATATGGTCGAGGAAGGGCTGATCGACCGCCGTGAGGCCGTCCGGCGGATCGATCCCGAAGACCTCGAACGCCTGCTGCATCCCAGGCTCGATCCCGACGCCGAGCGTCGGGTGATCGCGCGCGGCCTTGCGGCGTCGCCCGGGGCGGCGTGCGGACGCCTGGCGCTCGCTGCCGACGACGCGGAGGCCCGTGCCCGCACCGGCGAGGCCGTCATCATGATGCGGGTGGAAACCAGCCCGGAGGACATCCACGGTATGCACGCCGCACGCGGGATCGTCACCGCCCGCGGCGGCATGACCAGCCATGCGGCGGTAGTGGCTCGCGGCATGGGTCGGCCGTGCGTGTCGGGCGCGAGCGGACTGAAGATCGACTATGAGGCCGGCACGGTCAGCGCCGGCGGCGTCGTGCTGTCGGCGGGAGATATGGTGACCATCGACGGCGGCACGGGCGAAATCATGCTGGGTGAGGCGCCGATGGTTCAGCCCGAACTCGGGGCTGACTTCCGACGCCTGATGAAATGGGTCGATGGCATTCGCGCGCTGCGGGTGCGCACCAATGCCGAGACGCCGGACGAGGCCCGCGTGGCGCGGGACTTCGGCGCCGAGGGAATAGGGCTGTGCCGCACCGAGCACATGTTCTTCAATGATGACCGGATACTTGCGATCCGCCGCATGATCATGTCGGAGACCGGGAAGGAACGACGCGAGGCGCTGGCAGCGATCCTGCCCGTGCAGCGGCACGACTTTACGGAACTGTTCGGGATCATGGCGGGCCTGCCGGTAACCGTGCGCTTGCTCGACCCGCCGTTGCACGAGTTTCTGCCGCGCGGCCGGAGCGCGTTGGCGGAAATGGCCCGCGCCACGGGCAGATCGGAAGCCGAGGTCGAGCACCGCGTGGCGCGGCTTCACGAGCTCAACCCCATGCTCGGCCATCGCGGCTGCCGGTTGGGCTTGAGCTATCCCGAAATCTACGAAATGCAAGCCCGGGCGATCTTCGAGGCGGCGCTCGCCGCGGGCCGCGAGAGCGGCGCCGCGGTCGTTCCGGAGATCATGATCCCGCTTGCCGCGACCGAGCGCGAACTGGCGCTGCTCGGCGCGCGCATCGACTCGGTGGCGAAAACCGTCACGGAAGAGTCCGGAATCGCGCCCGATTATCTCATCGGCACCATGATCGAGCTGCCGCGCGCCTGCCTCCGTGCCGGCGAGCTTGCGCGCACCGTGCAGTTCTTCAGCTTCGGCACCAACGACCTGACACAGACCACTTTCGGCATCAGCCGCGACGATTCGGGGCGCTTCCTCAACCGTTACGCGGAGCTTGGAATCCTCGCACGCGACCCGTTCGTCTCACTCGACACCGAAGGCGTCGGCGAACTCGTCACCATCGCGGTCGAGCGCGGCCGGCGGGCCCGTCACGACCTCAAGCTCGGTATTTGCGGCGAGCATGGCGGCGATCCAGACTCGATCGGATTCTGCCATCGCGTCGGCCTCGATTACGTGTCGTGTTCGCCCTATCGGGTGCCCGTCGCGCGGCTTGCCGCAGCGCGTGCGGCGCTAGAGGATGCATGAACACGGCCCGCATCCGCGCTGTCGCCCGGTTGATCCTGCTGTTCGGACTGTCGGGGTTCGCAGCGCACGCGCAGAGTCCCGAGGAAGAACTGGGGCCGAAGAAGATGGCGTTAGCCGACGCGATCGTCGCCCGCGTCATCGATGGCATCCGTTACGAGGGCTTGCGCGGCGAGCGGATCGAGGCGGCGATCCGCGCCTGGACCGACTATCACATCCGGCGGCGCGAGATCAGTCAGCGCGACAGCACGATCATGCAGCTCTACGCCCGCCGTGCCGCGCAGCGCTACCGTCAGGGCATACCGCATGTCCCGTGGGCCGAACGACAGGCGCGCGAGTGACCGGCGGGTGTGTTGTGTCGCCTCCCGCCAAGCCGTATAACGGCGGCGCGGCGCGGATCGGAGTGTAGCTCAGCCTGGTAGAGCACCGTCTTCGGGAGGCGGGGGCCGGTGGTTCGAATCCACTCACTCCGACCAGATCTCAGAGACCGAGCACCATTTTGGTCATGATGTTCTTCTGGATCTCGTTCGAGCCGGCGTAGATCGACGCCTTGCGCCAGTCGAAATAGTGCGGTGCGATGCCTGCGGCGTGATCGGCGCCGATCGGTTCCTCGTTCCAGCCTTCGGTCAGCGCTTCCGGTACCCAGGGGTTCGCCCCGCCGGCAACCGCCTCCAGAAGCAGTTCCGAGATACGCTGCTGGATCTCGGTGCCACGCAGCTTCAGCATCGACACTTCGGGACCCGGCTCGGCGCCGATACTCTCGGCTGCGAGAACGCGCATCTCGGTGTAGTCGATCGCGGCAAGCTGGATCTCCAAATCGGCGAGCTTGTCGGCGAAGCGGCGATCCTCGATGAGCGGGCGCCCGTCGAGCCGTTCGGCGCGCGCGATGTCCTTCAGTCGCGCGAGCTGGCGCTTCTGCACGCCGACTTCGGCCGACCCTGCACGCTCGAACCGCAACAGATATTTGGCGTAGGTCCAGCCCTCGTTCTCCTCCCCGACCCGATTCGCGACGGGCACGCGAACGTCGTCGAAATACACGTCGTTCACTTCGTGCCGCCCGCCGATGGTGACGATGGGACTGACCCTGATGCCCCGGCTCTTCATGTCGATAAGAAGGAAAGAAATCCCCTCCTGCGGCTTGCCGTCCGTCCGGGTCCGCACGAGGCAGAAGATCATGTCGGCCCAATGTGCGTAACTGGTCCAGGTCTTCTGGCCATTGATCACATAGTGGTCGCCGTCGCGTATGGCGCGGGCGCGCAGGCCGGCGAGGTCCGACCCCGCCCCGGGTTCCGAATAACCCTGACACCAGCAATCCTCGCCGGACAGGATGCGCGGCAAAAAGCGGTCTTTCTGCGCCTGATCACCGAACGCCATGATTACCGGGCCGACCATCTGAAGCCCGAACGGCAATACCCACGGCGCGCCCGCCCGCGCCATCTCGCGGTCGAAGAGGTGGCGCTGAATCGGCGTGAAGCCGGCGCCGCCGTGCTCCACCGGCCAGTTGGGCGCGACCCACCCCTTCTCGTAGAGGATGCGGTGCCACCTCATGTGGTCGGCTTTGTCGAGATGGATGCCTGCGGCCTGCTTGCGGCGGACGCTCGCGGGGATGGCCTCGGCGGCGAAACTGCGCACCTCCTGGCGGAATCTCAGATCGTCTGGGCTCAGAGAAACGTCCATCGGTTTTCCTCGCCGGTCGGATCGGCGGATCATCGTCGAGCCGGCCCGAATTGGCAAACCGACCGCGCGTGCTAGCATCGCGCAGGTTCGATCATCATGGGAAACGCGCGATGACCGAGGCAGGGGGGCCGTTGGCCGGAACCCGTATCGTCGACATGACCGCGATGCTCGCCGGACCATGGGCGACCATGATCCTGGGCGATCAGGGGGCCGACGTGATCAAGATCGAGGCGCCCTGCGCCGGCGATCACACCCGCGCCACGGACGGGGAGGGGCTCCCTGCCGGGTTCCTCAACCTCAACCGCTCGAAACGGTCGGTCGCGCTCGACCTCAAGCATCGGCGCGGACGCGCCCTCTGGCTCGCGCTGGTGAAGACCGCCGACGCGGTGGTTCAGAATTTCCGTCCCGGGGTCGTCGATCGGCTCGGGGTCGGCTACGACGACGCACGGGCGGCGCGTCCCGATATCGTTTACGTGTCGATCAGCGGTTTCGGGGAAAAAGGGCCCTATGCCGGGCAGAGGGTATATGACCCGGTGATTCAAGCCTTGTCGGGCCTCGCCACGGTTCAGGCCGGTTCCGACGACGCCCGGCCCCGCCTCGTGCGCACCGTGCTGCCCGACAAGCTGACGGCGATCACGGCGGCGCAGGCGGTTTCGTCTGCGCTCTTCGCCCGCGAGCGGACCGGGAAAGGTCAGCACGTGCGCCTGTCGATGCTCGACGCGGTGCTCCAGTTCCTCTGGGCCTCCGATATGGGCTACCAAACCTTCGCCGGGCGGGCGCCCGCGCCGCAGCCCCCGGCGAGCCGTATCGACCTGATCTATCGGACGCGGGACGGATACGTCACGTTGGGCGCCAACACGAACAGGGAGTGGGCCGGTCTCGCCCGCGCGATCGGTAAACCCGAGCTGATCGACGACCCGCGCTTTGCGACCCCTTCGGCGCGCCAGCGCAACATCGACGAGCGCCTCGAATTGGTTCAGGAGCATTTGCGAGACGGCACCAGCGCGCACTGGCTGGCTGCGTTGCGCGCCCACCAGGTGCCGTGCGCGCCGGTGTTGAGCCGCAACGAAGCGGTGGATCACCCGCAGATCGCGGCAAGCGAGAGCCTGATCGAATACGACCATCCGACTGTCGGGCGTTTGCGGCAGACCCGTTCGGCGGCGCGCTTCGAGGGCACCCCTGTCGGCGTGCCACGCCCCGCGCCGGTGCTCGGCGCGGACACCGACCGGTTGCTCGCCGAACTCGGGCTTTCGGACGCTGAAATCGCCGACCTGCGGGCGGAGGGAGCGATCGGCGGCGAGGTGAGGGAGGTTCGGCGCGCCGGGCCATCTTGACGGCGCGCCGGATTCGCGGTTAATCGGCGCAGCGTGAGCGGTTCGGTCATCCATGTCATCGGCGGCGGGCTCGCAGGGTGCGAGGCGGCGTGGCAGGCGGCGCGTGCGGGCAGGCGCGTCGTGCTGCATGAAATGCGCCCTGCGCGGGGCACGGCAGCGCATCGAACCGCGACTCTTGCCGAACTCGTCTGTTCCAACTCCTTCCGCTCCGACGATGCCGAGAACAACGCCGTCGGCCTGCTGCACGAGGAGATGCGGCGCTGCGGATCGTTGATCCTCGCCGCTGCCGATCGGCACAAAGTGCCTGCCGGCGGCGCACTCGCTGTCGATCGCGACGGGTTCTCGAACGCCGTTCAGGCGGCGATCGACGCCGAACCCCTGGTCGCGGTCGACCGCCGCGAAATAACGGGATTACCGGCGGACGAGTGGGACTCGGTCATCGTCGCCACCGGCCCTCTGACCGCGCCGGGACTCGCATCCGCCGTCGCCGATCTGACCGGTGCGGAAGGTCTTGCCTTCTTCGACGCCATCGCGCCGATCGTCCATCGCGATTCGATCGACATGACGAAAGCTTGGCGCCAGTCGCGCTACGACAAGCCCGGTCCCGGTGGCGACAGCGCCGCGTATATCAACTGCCCTCTCACCGAAGCGCAGTATGGAGCGTTTATCGCCGGCTTGCTGAATGGCGAGACGGCGCCGTTCCACGACTGGGAACGCGACACGCCCTGGTTCGAAGGCTGTTTGCCGATCGAGGTCATGGCGGCGCGCGGGCCTGAAACCCTGCGCTTCGGTCCGATGAAACCGGTCGGTCTCACCAATCGCCACGCGCCGGGGATCAAGGCGCATGCGGTCGTGCAACTCCGCCAGGACAACGCACTCGGCACGCTGTTCAACATGGTCGGCTTTCAGACCCGGCTGAGACACGGCGAACAGCTCCAACTCTTTCGCACCATCCCCGGGCTCGAGAACGCGCGCTTCGCCCGCTTCGGCGGTGCTCATCGCAACACGTTCATCAACAGCCCGCGGCTGCTGGACGGCGAACTGTGCCTCAAGGCGGCGCCGAACCTGCGCTTCGCCGGCCAGATCACCGGCGTCGAGGGGTATGTCGAGAGCGCCGCGATCGGGCTCCTCGCCGGCCGCTTCGCTGCCGGAATTACCGCACCGCCGCCGCCGGAGACCGCACTGGGGGCCCTGCTCGCCCATATCACCGGCGGCGGCGACTCGGCGACTTTCCAGCCGATGAACGTGAATTTCGGGCTGTTCCCCCCGCTCGAGATCCGCGTCGGCAGGCGCGATCGCAAGCGCGCGTTCACGCACCGCGCCCTCGTTGCGCTCGACAGTTGGCTCACGGGCGGCCGGTCGCCCAATGCGCCACCGCCCGCCATTGACGAACTACGAGCCCCGGCTCCACCAACGCAACCTCCGCCGCATAGCCCGCCTTACTGAGCCGGGAAAGCCAGGGTCGGGTCAGGCTCGCCGGGAGCAGAGCGGGCAGAACCGCGCGCGGCACGCGGCGCGGCAGTTCGGCCAGATGCGCCGACGCCTGCAATGCGAGGGCTCTCACCGGGTCGTCCGAGCGCAACCGCGGGTGGGTGCGAGAGCGCGCGGCCCGCGCGAGGCTGCAGAAGCCCCAGGCGCGCCCGGCCGCGCGGGCAGCGTCGGTTTGCGCGCCGAGGGCCGAGAGCGCCAGTTCCACCACCGCCCCGGCGGTCGCATCGACGTATGCCGTCGCCTCCGCGCGATCCCTGAACGGTGTGTGGTCGAGAGCGCGGGCGCGGGCCTCGATCAGAGCCTCGGTGCGGTCGCGCGGCAGCCAATCTGCCGCACCCGCAGCGCTCAATGCCTGAAGGACCGGATGCGCCGCCGGGGCGCCGGCATCGACCTCTTCAAGTGCGCCGCTCCACCACCGTAGGCGGATCGCGCCGGCCGCCGGCTCGCGCGGCGCTTCGCACGCGCGCATCAGTTCCAGGTCGAACGCGTGAAGCGCGATCAATCGCTCACGCGCTGTGCGCGGCGCGAAGAGGTTGCTCAGATAGCGGTCGTAGTCGCGGTCTCTGATCGCTGCCGTGCAATACGACAGCGCCTTGTTCACGTTACCGGAAGCAGCGCGGCCGCCACACGCCGGTCTTCGCTGGCCAGAACGTTGAAGGTGCGGCACGCCGCTCCGGTGTCCATCGGCTCGATGCCGATCCTCAGCTCCGCCAGGCTCCGGCGCAGCGCGGCGCCGACAGACGCGACCCGCGGGCCGCAGCCGAACAGGATGAGTTCAACCGGTGGAGTCGTGGAAGTGACCGGTGCCAGGCTGTCGAGGTCGGCCAGTGCCGGCGCGCTGACCGGCCAGCGGATCACGTGCTCGTCCCAGACCAGGATCGCACCCTCGTAACGCGCGCCGCCGACGCGAAACCCACCGCCGCCATAGCGCTGAATGACAAGGCGGCCCGCCGCCAGCCGGGGAGTGATGTCCACGCGACCCGGTAGCGCTTACCGCCCGCTTCGCTCCCCCGCGGCCTCGCGTGCGCGCTCGCCGCGAGCCAGCCCCTCGAGCCCGAACGAAATGAGCAGCGGCGCGGCGACGAAGATCGATGAATAGGTGCCCACCAGCACCCCCCAGACCATGGCGAAGCAGAAGTCGCGGATCACCGGCCCGCCCAGGGTCCACAGCGCAACCAATGCCAGCATGGTGGTCACCGATGTCATCAGGGTGCGCGACAGCGTATCGTTGACGCTGCGCGAAAGCAGATCGACCAGCGCCATGGCTTTGTATTTGCGGAGATTCTCGCGCACGCGGTCATACACGACCACGGTATCGTTCATCGAATAGCCGACAATGAGGAGGATCGCCGCGACGGTCGCGAGATTGAACTCGAGTCCGATCAGCGCGAAGACGCCGATGGTGGCGATAACGTCGTGCGCAAGCGCCGCCACCGCGCCGACCGCGAACTGCCACTCGAAGCGGAACCAGATATAGATAAGCATTGCGCCGAGGGCGATGATCACCGCCTGGACGCCGGCGCGGATCAGCTCGGCGCCGACTTTCGGCCCCACGGATTCCTGACGCCGATAGTCGATCTCGCCGCCGTAGAGCGAATCCAGCGCCTCGCGCACGCGCGCGATGGCTTCGTTCTGCGCCGTTTCGCCCCCCGGTTGCCGCTCGATGCGGATCAGGATACTCGGCTCGTCGCCGAGATCGGCGGCGCCGAACTCCTGCAGCGAGACTTCGCCAAGCCCGAGCTCGCCGAGTGCGCCGCGCATTTCCGCGATGTCGCCCGAATCGCCCGTGCCGACCTCCATCAGAATGCCGCCGCGGAAATCGATCCCGTAGTTCAGGCCGAATAGCAGGAACAGGACCACCGAAGCGACCATGACGGCGCCTGAGACGACGAAACCGTGGTGCCGCCACGCCATGAACGGGAAATTCGTTTGCGTTCGGATCAGTCGCAATCGCATGTCTTTGCCCCGAAGCGTCAGATCGGCAGGGCCTGTGGCCGGGTGCGGCCGAGCCACAGGACGATGAGCAGACGTGTCACCATGATCGCGGTGAAGACCGAAGTCACGATGCCGATAGCCAGGGTCACGGCGAAGCCGCGTACCGGCCCCGAACCGAACTGGAACAGGATCACTGCGGCGATCAGCGTCGTGACGTTGGCGTCGATGATCGTCCGCAAGGCCTGGCGGAACCCGATATCGACGGCCGAAAACGGCGTCCTGCCGTTGCGTGTTTCCTCGCGGATGCGTTCGAAGATCAGCACGTTCGCGTCCACCGCCATGCCGATGGTCAGGACGATGCCGGCGATGCCGGGCAGGGTGAGCGTGGCTTGCAGGGTCGAAAGCACGGCGACGATCAGCGCCATGTTGACAGTGAGCGCGATAGTCGAGGCGATGCCGAACAGACCGTAGGAGAGAATCATATAGACGATCACGGCGGCGAGGCCCACGATCGCGGCGATCTTGCCGGCGGCGACGGAATCGGCGCCGAGACTCGGCCCCACCGTGCGTTCTTCAAGATAGGTCAACGGCGCCGGAAGCGCCCCCGCGCGCAGCAGGATGGCGAGCTGCTCGGCCGTTTCGACGGTGAAATTGCCGGTGATCTGGCCGTTGCCGCCGGGAATCGGCTCCTGGATTTCGGGTGCGCTGATCACCGCGCCGTCGAGGACGATGGCGAACCGGCGTCCCACGTTCTCGGTGGTCAGGCGGCCGAATTTACGCGCACCTGCGGTATCGAACCGGATCGCCACCGCCGGCCGGCCGTACTGATCGACGGTGGCTTGCGCGAGGTCGAGGTTCTCGCCGGTGACTTCGGGGCGTTTGCGCACCAGGATCGGCGACCCGTCACCGCCGCGTCCGGGCTCGAAGAGCAGTTCCGAGCCGGGCGGCACCCGTCCCGCCATCGCCTCCTGGATCGACCCCCCTTCGTCCACCATGCGGAAATCGAGGCTTGCGGTCTGTCCCAGCAAGTCCTTGATCATTTGCGGGTCGTCGAAACCGGGCACCTGAATCAGCACGCGATCGTCACCGCTGCGCTGGATGGTCGGTTCGGTGGTGCCCAGTTCGTCGAGCCGCCGGCGAACGATCTCGATCGTCTGGTTGACCGCGTTGCGCTTCCGCTCCGCCACCGCGTCGTCGTTCAGGGTCAGCACGACCGCGCCTGCGTCCGAAATCGAGATCGAGAATTCTTCGGCGGCGTTCAGTTCGTCGAGAATATCGCCTGCCCGGTCGCTGTCTGCGGGGTTCAGGAGCGTGAACGAGACGCCGCCCGGGTTCCGTCCGAGTTCGCGATAGTCGATTCTGTCTCCGGTCCGCGGGCGGAGGCGCCGGCGCACGTCATCGACCACGGTTTCCAGATATTTGTCGATGACCAGATCGACATCGACTTCGGCCAGCAGGTGCGACCCGCCCTGAAGGTCCAGACCGAGATTGATCTGCTGGTTCGGCAGCCAGCCCGGCAGGCGCTCGACGGTGCGGCTCGACAGAAAGTTGGGGAAACTGAAGGCGACCCCGGCGAGCGACAGAATGGCGACGAGCGCGATCTTCCAAACCTCGAAGCGCAGCATGGAATCGCCGCCTCAACCCTTGGCGCGTTTGGCGTCTTCGTTCGCCGCGCGCGGCTCCGGCTTGCTCGCCAGTTCGGCGATCGTGTGGCGCTGCGCTTTGACCCTGACGTTCGGGGCGATCTCGAGGATCACGGTTGCCTCGTCCTCGACCTTCGCGACGACGGCGTGCAACCCGCCGCCGGTGACCACCCGGTCGCCGCGCTTCAACCCGGCGACCATCTCGCGGTGCAGACGCGCCTTCTTCTGCTGCGGACGGATCAGCAGAAAGTAGAACACGACAAAGATCAGAATCAGCGGCAATATCTGGATCATCGCGCCGCCGCCGCCCGCCGCGTCCTGGGCGAAGGCCGTCGATACGAGCATTCGGAGTTCCTTCCGGGGTGGGCATTCCGGCGCCGGAGCGAGGCGGACTATAGCGACGATCGGCGCGTTTGCAACTTGCCGCCACAGTCGTGCCCGAGTGCGCGGGCGTCCTCGCCCGCGCGCGGCGAAACCTGACCGACCCACGCCGGTTCTCGAACCGGCACACAGCTTCGGCGCGGTCGCCGCGGCGCCGTGATAGGTTCGGCGGCATGGCCGATACCGATCTTCGCGCGCAGCTCGAGCGCATCGCCGCCGCACTCGACAGGCTGGCTCCGCCGGCGCCTCCGGAGACCGATCTCGATTCGGCGGATGCGTATATCTGGCAACCGCAGGCCGACCGCTTGCAACCGGTGCGCCGGGTGAGTGGTGTGCCGCTCGATCTGCTCAAAGGGATCGAGCGCGTGCGCGATATCCTTTACGAGAACACGAGGCGCTTCGCGGCAGGCTTGCCGGCGAACAACGCTCTGCTGTGGGGCGCGCGCGGCATGGGCAAGAGTTCGCTGATCAAGGCCGTGCACCATGCGCTGTGTCGCGACATGCCCGGCCGGCTGGCACTCGTCGAGATTCATCGCGAGGACGTGGAAAGCCTGCCGCGTCTTCTGGAGCGCCTGCGCGCCGCGCCGCGGTGCTTCGTGCTGTTTTGCGACGACCTGTCGTTCGACCGGGACGACACGTCCTACAAGTCGCTCAAGGCGGTGCTGGAAGGCGGCATCGAAGGGCGCCCGGGAAACGTGGTCTTCTACGCTACTTCCAACCGTCGCCATCTGATGCCGCGCGACATGATCGAGAACGAACGCTCGACCGCCATCAGCCCGTCGGAGGCGGTAGAAGAGAAAGTATCCCTGTCGGATCGTTTCGGCTTGTGGTTGGGCTTCCACAACTGCGATCAGCCGACCTATCTCGCGATGGTGGAGGGCTATGCTCGTGCTTACGGCCTCGAGGCGGAACCCGCAGTGCTGCGCGCGGAGGCGCTGGAATGGGCTGTCACCCGCGGCGGTCGTTCGGGCCGCGTGGCGTGGCAGTACATCCAGGACCTCGCCGGGCGCCTGGGCCGCGCGCTCGAGGCGTGATGGGGTGCGAGTCTTGCAAGGGCGTCCGTGAGTCGCCTATTTGAGGCCGACTCCGATCGCGGATGGGTGGCCGAGCGGTTGAAGGCACCGGTCTTGAAAACCGGCAGGCGTGTGCGCCTCGTGGGTTCGAATCCCACCCCATCCGCCAGACGAAGGGGACGCCGCGCGAAAAAGGATGCGAACTTCTGAATCAGGACGATAGCGCCGTCGTCCGGATGCCATCGGCTCCGCGGCGCTCCGTCGGAGGAGCGTGACGGAATTCAGTTCCCGTCATCGGTATTGAGGTCGAGTTCACTCTGCGGGTCTTCGGGCGGACGAGGGAGGGCGTAAACAGGAGTTATCTCAAGTCCGAGAGCGCCCCCGAGTTTGGCGATATCCCGGTCGTCGGAATAGATGGTGGTTTGACCCTGAGTACGGGCGATCGCGATGATTTGTCGATCGAATTTGAGCTTGGCGCGGGTTGTATCGGTACCGGCGCGCAGATCGCCGGCCGCAATCGCGTCGCGGGTCATCGCTGCGAGTTCGACAGCGGCGCGCTGGTCGAACGGCTCGACGCGGAAGCAACGGGTGTTGTTCAGGATCTCCAGATATCGAGATCCCGCGCCGCCGGCATGAACAAGAACTTCGCTCAGAGCTGGCGTGGGAATGATGATCGTTTCGCCTTGGGCTTCAAGAGTAACGATCAGAAAATCGATGCGCGCTTTGGCGTCGATCAGCGGTTCGTTCGTCGCAGGGTCGATCGGCGCCCCTGCAGCTGGATCGAGTAAATGCAGGAGGGCGGTCGCGTCGAAGACTGGCATCAGCCGGATTCATCCGGGCCACGCAATCGCTGAAGCTCTGCCAAGGGATCATCCAGATCTTGCCACCTGCTGCCTTCGACCGCGCGCAACCGCCTGACGATCTTGCCGAGTGGCGCATCGTCAAGTTCGTCGAACGCCGTGATATTGAAGCGTTTCATCGACCAGCAGCCGTCGGCGTCGCGTTCCCAGCGTCCGTCGCCGCGCACGCGCAGAGTGCGGCCGTAAAGGTGAATCGCAAGACGTTTGGCCAGATCACGAGTGGCGTTGCATATGTGGATGGTATTGCCGTCTCGTAAATGCACGGGCACGGTGTCATCCCGCCCGCCGACGCGAATGAGCACGCCATCAAGGACGCCGGACTGATTGAAAGTGCCGAACGTCAACGTCGACAGTCGCTCTCGGCCAGGAAACCGGATCACCTCGACGCCGCCTTCCCGCAGGCTGCCGGTCGTATCGTCGTCGGCCAGACGGAGGTTCAGGTTCCTGAACGCTCTGGCCGCCTCTTCGGGCGCGTTATCGCGTGCGAGATCGTGGATCCGATTCCGAACAGCGGGCGCGGCCTCGGGTTCGACGATCTGCACCAGCACGGTGCTGCCGGGATCGAGGCGCACGAAATGAACCCGTTCCGCTTCGCCGAAGAGCCGCGCCAAATCGGCCATGTACTCGGCCAGGCGCGACATGGGCAGGTTGTCGGGGTCGCAGGCGTCGATGACGAACTGATATTCGTGCGCATCCGTCATGGGTCGCACTCCACACCGGCGCATCTGGTCGGTAGTCCGTCTCCGATGTCATGCTCGGCGACGAAGACAAGGCCGCGGACGACTTCGTGTTCGGTTGGTCCACCGGAGCCGGTTTCACGCGAGGCCGTTCGGCAATCGATGATTTCACTCTACGCGGCGATTAACGGGTTGTCACCCGAAAGCCGATCAGCGTGTTCCGGCGCCAAGCCGTTCGGAGTCGCTTCGTCGATCGGGTTTGGGACGAAGCGATCGGCTTGAGCGTTCCCCACCCTTGGTCGATGCCATTTCGGCCGGATCGTGTGTGGAAGAGGAAGGCAGTTGGCGCGGCGCGAAGCTCTCTGGATAGAACGTCGCCACGCATCGCGCCCGTGTCGGGATTCGGAGCGTCGGACGAGCCGGTTGGCGGAGGGGGTGGGATTCGAACCCACGGTACGCAATGCGCACAACGGTTTTCGAGACCGCCCCGTTCGACCACTCCGGCACCCCTCCGCGGCGGAGCCGCGAGTCGGCGCGACCCTAGACGAACGGTGTCGGGAGCGCAAACCGCGGTCGATCGTCGGTCCGCTCCGTCCGTCGTTGAAACCTGGCCGACCGGCGCGTTCATGAGGGTTTGCGCTCCGGTCGGAATGCGTGGGGCGGCGCTCAGAACTGCCGCAGGAACCGCAATTCCACGCGGCTGCGTTCGTAATCGTGCAACTGCGCGTTGGAACGGCGCGTTTCGTTCACCAGAGACAGTTGCGGACCGAAACCCCGGACGGTAAGGGCGCGATTGAAGACCGAGGCGCGCACGATCCGGGTGCGGTCCCTCCGGGCGCTGGCGTCGGGCGTGAAGGGCCACCACCGTCCTTCGTAGTCCGTCCATCGCATCTCGCCGCCGCCGCCGAGGGTAAAACCCAGCGGTAACGCGACCGAAACGCCGAACCGCGCCCAGCGCCCGGCGTTGCGCGACCTGAGTGACTTCGGACGCTCGCGCGCGTAGCCGAACGCCGCGTCGATGCGCACCGTCGTCGCCGCAAGCCAGACCGCGCCCAGCGAAAGATCGAGGATTGGCCCGTCCAGCGGCTCGGTGCTCCGCCGGTATCCGCGCCAGTGCCAGGACGCTCGTCCCCATGCCGTGAGCTGTCGCGTGAAACGGCGTGCCGCTTCGAGACGGGCGCCTGAATCGTCGCTGTAGGGAACGCCGGCAACCCACCGGCGGCGAATGCTGCTCAAGAGGCTCGCTTCGGTATCCCTGTCGGCCAGCCAGCGCGGGCCGACATGACCCGACAGCAAGGTTCGGTCGAAGTCGTTTCCGGCGTATTCCCGACGATCGATGTCCGCGCCCGCGCGAAGCCGCCATCGTCGGTTTGGTTTAAAGGGTGCTGATACTCGCCGCCGGCCTGGACGACGACCCCGACCCCCGACCGCGCCCCGGATTCTTCGTCGAGCCGGAACGGCAGGCCCTGAATATGGATGATTCTGTCGTCGGAAGCCGCGCCGATGTTGCTGTCGGGCGCCAGCGCGGCGCCGAAATAGCCGTTCCAACGGCGGCGCGCTTTCATCGTTTCCAGGAATCGGCGGATATTGGCGGCCATCACCGGGGGCGGATCGCCAGCCAAAACGCGCTTGAAATGCGCGCGCGACAGATCGTCGTCGCCTTTGAGAAAGAGTGCCCGCGCCAGTTCCAGGCGCACGCGCATCAGGCCGGGGCGGCCGATGAGGATGGCGCGCAGGGCCGCGATGGCTTCGTCGAGCAGGGCGGCTCGTTCCGTTTCGCCGGCCCCCGCCGCGCCCGACGCCTCGGTCGCCGCCAAGCCGATGAGAAAGAGCACGTCCGTCCTGTCGGGATGATCCGGCGCCAGGGGGCGCAGGATGGTCAGCGCTTCATCGAAGCGGCCGCTTTCGATGAACGCCCGCGCCTCCTGGACACGCGGGTCGGACGACAGGTGAAGACGCTCCGGCGCGGCGAAGGCCGGGGACATGGAGCAAAGAACGACGACGAGCGCCCAAAGTGCACACAGCGCCGGGGCGGGCGCGCCACTGGACGCCCGCCCCGTTCCCATAAGAGGAGTCCGTTCGGGCGCGAACTCCTACTGCTTGCCGGCGCCGAAAGCGCCCACAAAAGTGCTGTAAGTGCCGCCGTCTGTCGTCGCCTCTCCTCCGACGGTTCCAGCGACCAGGCGTGGATCGCCTTCTTCGTCGGGGATGTTCGAAAACTGGCCACCCCACGACCCGCTCGACTCGGCGACCGACTGGGAGGCGCTCGTTTGAGTTACGTCCCGGCCCCGGAACACGCCGTTCGAATCGAAAGGCGTTACCCCAAGGTCAGCTCGGTAGTCCGAGACATACTCAGTTGTGCGTGTTTCTCCCGACGCCGCATCCACGATAATGCCCGTTACGAGCGTGCTGGCGTGATCGCAGTTGATACAGCCCTGATGTTTTGGGCGCTGAAATCGGCTGTCAACTCGATGGTACTGGTAAATTCTCCGACCTCCACGCTGCCGGGCGAAGGCAGGTCCGTTCCCCACGTGGCCGCATAGGCGCCGGCGACGGTCCCCTCGTAGCGCGCGGTTCCCTGAATCGGCATATCCGGCGGATCGGTGAGGTCGAGCTCGGGACCATCGACGAACGCCCCGACTTCGGCGCCCGTGACGGTCCGGGACTGAAGATCGCCCGTGAGGTGGAGCCAATAGCCTCCGGCCGCCCAGTCGGTCGTATCGCCATCCGCCCATGTTGCGGCGACGCGAGAAAGGGTGACCCGGTCATTCGACGCGCTCACGATACCCCATGAGCGATAAGACCGCGGGACGCCCGGAATGCGGAAGAACTCGTCCGCCAGAACCCCGGTATCTTCGACTGCGCCGGCCGTGCCGAACGTCAGCCTGCTTTCGTCCTCGCGGGCGATTCTCACGGTCAGGTTGTCGCCGTCGAAGGTGGCTTCGGCCGCGTCCGTGGTCACTCCGGCGACATTCCGGTTCGTCGATTGCGTGACGCTGCCGAACCGAGGGAGGGAACTTGCCGCGTTCGCAGCGGAGTCCTTCACCTTCTCGGGGTCGGCCGCCTGGATGTCTGCGGCATCGATGGCGAAAGCGGTCGATCCACCGGCACTGCCGCCACCGCCGCCGACGCAGGCAGTGAGAGTCAAGCCGGTGGTGGCGATAACGGCAAGGTATCCCGCGGTGTTCTTCATGCATACCTCCGTGTCGGTTTTGCGGCGCCGACGGAATGCCGGGCCGTTGCAATCGTCACACGAGGCTGTCGTGGGAGACCCCGCCTATTCGCCGGGCGAGGGTGGCCAAACCCAAGCCGGGTAGCAGGCTGTTCTATTCGGCGGGCGACCCGACTCAGCGGGTAGCCTCGATGACGATTGCACTGCGAAGTCTCGTGGAGGGAAGCGGCGACGTCAACACCGCCGCTGCGCGGGGCGGACGATGTTCAATTCCGTCGGGCCGTCGGTTATGCTGCGTGGCGGTCAGGGGGAGACCAGATGAGCGACAGCGCGGCCGGCGGCGGCGAACCTGTCTTCACGACCAAACGGCGGATCGGGTTGGTGCTGGGCGCTGCGGTGTTTCTCGGCGTCGAACTGGCGCCGGCGCCCGACGGCCTGTCTGACGCCGGCTGGCACTGCGCCGCCATCGCCCTGCTCATCGCCATCTGGTGGGTTACCGAGGCGATCCCCCTTTCCGCGACGGCGCTGCTGCCGGTCGCGCTGTTTCCGATCCTCGGCGTGCTGCCGCTCAACGACACGGTCTCGCCCTACGCGCATCGCGTGGTGATGCTGCTGCTCGGCGGGTTCATCATCGCACTCGCGATGCAGCGCTGGAACCTGCACCGGCGCATCGCCCTGCTCATCGTCGCCCGGGTCGGCAGCCGGCCGGAAAACGTCGTCGGCGGCTTCATGCTGGCCTGCGGGCTGGTCAGCATGTGGGTGTTCAACACCACCACCACCATCATGATGCTGCCGATCGCGCTGTCGGTCATCGACCTGTTGCGCCGCGAAGGCGCCGATCGCGCCGAATACGCGCTCGCGAGCCGCAATTTCGCCACCGCGCTGATGATCGGGGTCGCCTACTCGGCGACCATCGGCGGCAGCGGCACGCTGATCGGCACCGCGCCGAACGCCGTCCTGGCCGGCTTCATGAGCGAATCCTACGGTGTAGAGATCGGTTTCGCACAATGGATGATGGTCGGCGTTCCGATGGTCGCGCTTATGCTGCCGCTGGCGTGGTTGGTGCTGACCCGAGTCGCGTTTCCCATGCGGATGCCGCCGATCGAGGGCCATGCCGGTCTCATCCAGAGTCAGCTCGAGGCGATGGGGCCGATGTCGCGCGGCGAGCGCATCGTCGCCGCCGTGGTCGCGGTCGCGGCGTTCTTCTGGGTATTCCGCCCGCTGGTCAACGACGTTCTGCCCGGCGTGACCCTCAACGACACCAGCATCGCGATGATCGCCGCGGTGGCGCTGTTCGTCATTCCCGTCGAGCCGCGCAAGGGCGTGTTCGCGATGAGCGGCGAATGGGCGGCGAAGCTGCCTTGGGGGGTCGTGGTGCTGTTCGGCGGCGGGCTCTCGCTCGCGGCCGGCATCAAGAGCTCGGGCCTTGCGGGCTGGATCGGCGAAGCGACGTCCGGCATCGCCACTCTGCCCACCCTCGCGGTTGTGCTCGCTATCGTCACGCTGATCATTTTCCTCACCGAACTGACCAGCAACACGGCGACGACCGCGACATTCCTGCCGATCGTCGCCGGCGTCGCCGTCGGCATCGGCGAAAACCCGTTCCTGCTCGTCTTCCCGACCGTGCTCGCCGCCAACTGCGCGTTCATGATGCCGGTCGCCACGCCGCCCAACGCTGTCGTCTTCGCCAGCGGCCACATCACGGTCGCGCAACTCATTCGCGGCGGAATATGGGTCAACCTCATCGGCGTCGCCGTGGCGACGCTTATCGCCTACACCGCCGTCGGCCTGGTGTTCGACGTCGAGCTGGGGATTCTGCCCGACTGGGCGCTGGCGGCGGGGGGTTAGTCGGCGAGCGGCGCGAACACCGTCGCGCGTTCGATCTCCTCGACGTTCGCGGGCCGGGAGAACGGCGCCGGTGCCGGTTCGCCCGCGGCGCGCGGGCGGCCGATGGCTTCGAAGAAATTTTCGAGGCCGCCCGGCGTCAGCACCCACATCATCTTCAGGTCGTCGGCGCCCTCGTTGACGATCTTGTGGGCGTTGCCGGGGCCGACGAAAATCATGGTTCCCTGGTGCACCGGGTGCGGTTCGCCGTTCACTTCCACCCGCCCGCTTCCGGAGAAGAAGAACAGCAGTTCCTGCTCCCGGCCGTGCCGGTGCTCGCGGACGTGGCAACCGGGCGCGATGACCTGGACACCGGAGGAAAACCCCTCGACGCGCGGGTCGTCGCGTTGCGAGACCTTGACCTCGGCGTGGCCGTTCGCCGGGACGGGCTGCCAGAAGCTCTCTCCTGCGTCGGGCTGACACACCACCACGGGGCCTCTTTTCGCATCGTTCATCGCCCGTCTCCTTGTCGCTTCGGCGGCATGGTGACGCAGGCGGCGCGGAACGGCAATGGCCGCGCCGCCGCGCGGCGGCTACACTCGAACAGTCTGCCGGGGAGGATCGCATGAAGATCACCGACGTCACCATCACCCTGTTCGCGTGGGACGATATTCCAGCCACCGCCTACGGGCGCCTGACCGGGCGGTTCGGCGGCCGGAGCCAGCTCGGACTGGTGACCGTCGCGACCGACGAGGGAGTCGAGGGCCATGCGTTTCTCGGCAGCGCGATGAACGGCGCCCAGAACGACGCGCAGGCGGCGATCGGTCATCTGAAGCCGATGCTGATGGACGCCGACCCGCTGGATCGGGAAGCGCTTTACGCGCGTATGCTGGCGCGCCGGCGGGCGGTGTCGTGGCGCGGCATCGGCGCGCTGGACGTCGCATTGTGGGACATCGCCGGCAAGGTCGCGAATCTTCCCGTGCATCGTCTCATGGGCACCTTTCGACACAGCGTTCCCGCCTATGCGTCCTCGGCAGTGCTGCCGTCGGCGGCGGCCTACGCCGAGGAAGCGGCGCAATACAAGGCGGATGGCTGGCAGGGCTACAAGATTCACCCGCCGGCGCGCTGGCGCGAAGACATCGCCGTGTGCGAGGCGGTTCGCGCCGCCGTTGGCGACGACTTCCGCGTCATGCTCGATTCCACCTGGAGCTACAACTACGAAGAGGCGATCAAGGTCGGCCGCGCGATCGAGAGCCTCGGCTTCCACTGGTATGAAGACCCGCTCGCCGACGACGACATCTACAACTGCGTCAAGTTGCGCGAGAAACTCGACATTCCACTGATGGCCACCGAGTATTCGCCGGGCGGTTTCACCTCATACGTGCCCTGGATCATGATGCGCGCGACCGACTACCTGCGCGGCGACGTCGCAGTGAAGGGCGGAATCACTCCGGTGCTGAAGACCGCACGTCTGGCCGAAGCGTTCGGCATGAACTACGAAATCCATCATGGCGGCAACTCGCACAACAACTGGGCGAATCTGCACGTTATCGCGGCGATTCCGAACACCAGCTTCTTCGAGGTTCTGTTGCCCGCTGGCGCCCAGAAATACGGCGTCATCGACGATATCGAGATCGATTCCGACGGTCTCGTCCACGTACCCACGCGCCCCGGCATCGGCGCCGCGATCGACTTCGACCTGATCGAGGCGAAGACCGTCGCCGTGCTCTCCTGAGCGTCCTACGCGTCGAGCGTGTCGATGACCGAACCGTCGGGTGCGAAGCACACCGCGCTCAACCGGCCGCCGAAGCCGCAGCCGGAGTCGATCGTTGCGGCCACCGGACCGATCGCCAACCCGCCATGGCCCGGGTCGTAACCGCGCACGATCCGGCCAAACCCCTCATAGGGCGTGTCGATGGCGGTGAAATTGCCCGCGCCCCACCAGAAGCTGTCCTGTTGCGCGGACAACGGGCGGTTGACGTCGATTCCGCAGTGAACGAACAGAATTCGCCGATCCTCCGTAAAGGCGGCGCGGCGGATGACGGAAAGCAACCGTTCGTGCCCCGGATGGGCGCGCACCCCGTTGCGCATTTCCTGCGACCAGTGCGCCAGTGCCAGCGGTCCTTCCTTGCAGCGCGCCCGCGCCGTGTCGGCATTGCCCCCATAGGCGCGAATCGTATCGTCGAGACCCTGCGCGAGTACCCACTCGAGAACTTCCGCCGGATCCTGCGCCATTTGTAGCTGCATCAATTTCTGCCACATCTCTTCCTGCCGGCCGCGCAGAAAGAGAATGTCGTTGGCGAACAGACCGAATCGCGCGGCGAGGACGCGGCGGAACAGCAGGAGTTCGTTGAGGGTTTCGATCACGGCGCCGCCGCTGCCGAAATAGTTGCCCAGATAAACCAGGCGATCGCCGCGGCTGAAACGGTGTTCGATCCCGGTATGCAACGAGGCAAGACGCGCGGCCGCGGCGTGGATCGCGCCGACGGCCCACACCCGCCGGGCGCTCTTGACGATACCGAAGACCGCGCCGTCGCCGCCGGTCACGCGGCGCCGCGCGGCGGCGCCGCCGCCTCCTTCACGACGCCGGCGGCATCAGGCCGCCTTCTGCAGGACCTCTTCCAGCCGCCGGGTGGCATCGGGCGGGTCGATCTTCTCCACCGCCGCATATTCGCGCGACAGGCGATCCAGTGCCGCTTCGTAAAGCTGGCGTTCGCTGTAAGACGGTTCCGGCTGGTCCGCCGCGCGGTGCAGGTCGCGCACGACTTCGGCGATCGACACCGGATTGCCGGAATTGAGCTTCGCTTCATATTCCTGCGCCCGGCGGCTCCACATCGTGCGCTTGACTCGCGCGCGTCCGCGCAAGGTCACGACAGCTTCATCCATCTGCTTCCGGCTCGAGACCCGCCGCATTCCCGAAACCGCCACCTTGTCGAACGGAACCCGCAATATCATCTTTTCTTTTTCGAACGAGACGACGTAAAGCCGCAATTCGATGCCGCCGATCTCGCGGCTTTCGACGCCGGTGACCATACCCAGCCCGTGGCACGGATACACGACCATATCGCCCGGCTTGAACGTCTGCTTTCTGGCCATTTTCGGATTCGCCTCGCTCTCGCTGTCTTTACGCCGTCGGCTTCCGGACAGGATCGCCACCGGTTCTCGCGCGTCCGCGCCTCTCCGGCGCGAGCGTCAAGCGCCGGGTTCGCCGCATACGCCCGCGGAGGCGCTGCAACCCGATGCCGCGCACAAACTTCAAACCCGCGATTCAATGGAATCGCGGGCACGGCGTCCGTCCGCTCAGGAGGCCGACAGGCTATCATGGCTCTGTCACAAAAGCAACACGAAACCTTCGCGCTTGCGGTCCCGGCATGGCAGCCCGGCGCGCGGATCCGGCTCCGGCGGGGTCGTCACGAGGGGCCTTGCAGTCAGTCGGCGCCGGCTCCTGGATCGGGGCTGAAGAACCGGTCGAACTTTCCGGGCATATCCTTGTAGTCTTCCGCGTCGGCGGGCGACTCGCCCTTGCGCGTGATATTCGGCCATTTCTCGGCGTATTCCGCATTCACGGCCAGCCATTTTTCAAGGTCGCCCTCGCTGTCCGGGAGGATCGCCTCGGCGGGACATTCGGGTTCGCAGACCCCGCAATCGATGCACTCGTCGGGGTGAATCACCAGCATGTTCTCGCCCTCGTAGAAGCAATCGACCGGGCACACCTCGACGCAGTCCATGTATTTGCACTTGATGCAGGCTTCGGTGACGACATAGGTCATCGATCGTTCTCTCCCCGGGCCGGTCGGCCGCTCCGCGCCGACCCGCCATGGCCGAGGCGCTCGCGCACACGGCGGCGGGCCGCGCCGCGGTCGCGGTCGCTGACATAGAGCAGTCCGGCGATACGGCGCAACAGATTCTCCTCGAATTCGTGCACCACTCCGTCGGCCCAGGCGACCTCCCACAGCATCTCGATCAAGGCAACGCGTTCTTCCGCGTCGAAACGGATATTGATCGCGTTGGTAAAGCCGAAGATTTGCGGAGAGCCGGCCACCGCCCGCTCGGCCTCGCCGACCAGCGCAGCGCTGTCGCCCGCCGAAAGCGAGAAGCGCGCCGCCACCAGCCTCTCGATGGTCGCACGCTCTTCGGCGTCGAAATGGCCGTCCATCATGGCCGTTTCGACGAGCAGTGCGCAGGCGGCGAGCGGCATGTCGTCGCTGCCGTTTCCTTCGTCGTCAGACGCCGAATCGAGCCGGTTCAACCATCCTGCGAGGCGGTCGATCATGCGGTCTGCCTACCACATCCACCGCAGCGCCGCCACGAATCGGCAGTCACTCGGCAGGCGTATCGCGCAGACGGTCGAGCGCCCGGCGATCGGCTTTGGTCGGACGCGGCCCCGCGCGCGGCGCGGGCGGTGCAAGGTCGTCGTACAAAAGCGCCGCCTCGCGCGCCGGGCCGCGGCGTTCGCCCAACGCCGCGACCGCGACCACACGAATGACGCCGCCCTGCGGAAAGGTCAGCACGTCACCGATACGCACCGGGGCGCTCGGTTTGGTCTGCGGTTTCCGATTGAGGCGTAGCCGCCCGCCCGAACAGACCCGTGCGGCCAGCGACCGGGACTTGAAGAATCGCGCCCGCCACAGCCATTTGTCGAGCCGCAGCCCCGACGAGCCGCTCACGCGCCGGGCTTTCGCAACCGCGCCAGCGCCGCGAACGGCGCGCCGGTTGCGGCGTCGCGTTCAGGCGTCTCCAACCGTTTCCGCCTGCGCCGCCGCGGCGCCGGCTCGTAGCGCGCCACTGCGCTCTCGTCGCCGACCCCGCGATAGCCGAGATCGCGCAACACCGAGTCCAGCGCCTCGCCCGAGCAGCCGGCAAGATTGCGGAGCGATGCGTCAACCGGAAAGGGGCCAGCGCGAGCGCGGCGCCGCAACGCGGCCGTCAGGCGCTCCAGCATATCCACCCGCAGCACGCGCCGGCCGGCCGGCCAATAGCCGATGGCGCGATAATAATCGGCCGGGACGTCACCGGCCGGCCGCAGCGACACACGGCCCGCCGGCGGCGCGACCGGTGCGCATTCGTTATGGACGCACCAGAGAAGCGCGCGCAGGGCCATCGGCTGCGGCTTGAGCAGGGCCGGTATGAAAACCGTTTCACGGCCCAGCCGGACGCCGAGTTCCGCCAACGCCTTGCGGTCGCGCGGCGCAAGGGCGCCGCAGGTTTCGTCGGCGTCGCGGCGGGCGACGACGCCCAACGCTTCGGCGATCTGAAACGCGAGGCCGCGGCTTGCGGCGCCGGGCGCCGCCTGCCGCGCATGAAACAGTGGCGCCAGAACGCCGCGGACGTGGCTGTCGAGCCACGCCGCGAGGCGGCGCTCGATCCGGGTCCGCAGACGGGGGGGAACGAGTTCTCCGGTCTCGACGCGCAAACCGGGCTTGAGCGGAGTCGCGCCGCGGACGAGGTGGGCGACCGGTGTTCCCTGCCACAGGATCGCACCGCCGTCGTCGAGCGCCAGCGTGTCGCCGGGCGCGGCGGCGAGGCTGCCCCCCCGCTCGCGGATCTCGGGTTCCAGGGCCCGTCGGACCGCGGCGCGCAGGGTGCGGTGATCGTCGGAGAACTCCGTGCGCCAACTCTCCTCGTCGTCGGGAACGAAACGAAAGCCCTTCAGGCGTCCTACCGGCTCGCCCTCGACCGTGACCGCACCGGATTCTCCAACCGCGGCGACCGGCGTTTCCTGCTGTTTGAGACGCCTTGCGAGCAAAGCCGTGCGGCGGTCGATGAAGCGCCCGGTCAAACGATCGTGCAGCGCGTCGGACAGCTTGTCCTCGATGGCCCGGCCGCGCGATTGCAGCGCTGCCGGATCGGCCGTCCAGCCGGCGCGGAAGGCGATGTAGTTCCACGTCCGGATGTGGGCGATGCGGGTCGCCAACATGTCGATATCGCCGTCGGTCCGGTCGAGTCGGTCAACCATGCGTCCGACCCAGGCGTCGGGCAGCACCCCCGCCGAATCGGTGAGGTTGCGGTAGATCGCCGCCAGCAGACGATAGTGGGCGTCGGGCGCGGTCTTGCGGAAATCCGGCACGCAGCACACCTGCCACAACAGCGATACCGCGTCGTATCCCACCGCTCGGGCGATGATCTCCGGTTGCCGAAGCAGTGCCCGCAAGCTCGCCAGATCGCCGGATTCGCGCGCGCGCATCAGTGCCGGAGCGGGCGGCGCGGCTTCCAGGCTGCGCAGCAATGTGGCCGGCGAAGACAGGTCCAGTCGCGTGTTGCGCCAGTGGACGCGCGTCACCGCCTTGAACGCATGGCGCTCGACCGCAGCGGCGGTCTCGGGTTCGAGCGCCGGCGAGTCGAGCGTGGTGCCGAAACTGCCGTCGCGCATGTGACGCCCGGCGCGCCCGGCGATCTGGCCGATCTCCGCCGCGTCGAGTGCGCGCGGGCGGCGGCCGTCGAACTTGCGCAGCCCGGCGAAGGCGACATGGTCCACATTCATATTGAGACCCATGCCGATAGCGTCGGTGGCCACCAGATAGTCCACCTCGCCGGCCTGATAGAGCGCGACCTGCGCGTTGCGCGTTCGCGGGCTGAGCGCCCCCATCACCACCGCCGCGCCGCCGCGGAACCGGCGCAGCAATTCGGCGATGCGATAGACTTCCGCCGCGGAGAAGGCGACCACGGCGCTGCGCGGCGGCAGGCGCGTGATTTTCCGCGCACCCGTGAAGGAGAGCGTGGAGAAGCGCGGCCGGCTGACGAACGAGGCGTTCGGGACCAGTCGCCGTACCAGCGGCGCCATGGTGGCGGCGCCGAGCAGCATGGTCTCCGAGATGCCGCGGGCATGAAGCATGCGATCGGTGAAGACGTGGCCGCGTTCGGGGTCGGTCGCGAGTTGAATCTCGTCGATCGCCACGAACTCGACCGCCCGCCCTGCCGGCATCGATTCGACCGTGCAGACATGATAGCGCGGCCGCGCCGGCACGATGCGCTCCTCGCCGGTGATCAGCGCGACCTGGTTCGCGCCGCGCGCCTTCGCAACGCGGTCGTAGATCTCGCGCGCGAGCAGGCGCAGCGGGCAGCCGATCATGCCGCTGCGATGGCCGAGCATCCGCTCGACCGCGAGATGGGTCTTGCCGGTGTTGGTCGGACCGAGAACGGCGGTCACGCGTCCGGTTTCCGTCCGGCCCGGCGCGCCCCGGCGGGCCGATTGCATCATCGCGCAGACTCGCTTATGAAGCAGGCGGAATCAAGCGGGTGAACAAGCCCACCTTCGATGGGGAGGTCGGCGTGAAGAGCGCCGGAGGCTGCAACTGCGGCGCCGTCCGCTATACCGTTGCAGGTGCGCCGCTCAGAGTGAGCCATTGTCATTGCGCAACCTGCCGGCGCGCGAGCGGCGCCGTCGCGGCGACCTTCGCCGCGTTCCCTGCGGAGGCAGTGACCTGGCACGGCGAAGCGCCGAAGACGTATCGTTCTTCCGAATTCGCGTTCCGCCGCTTCTGCGGCCGTTGCGGCAGTCAGCTCGAATTCGGTTTCGATGACCGGCCCGAACTGCGGATCATCGCAGTGGGCACCATGGACGATCCGTCCGCCGCGCCGGCGATACGGCACAATTTCATCTCGGAGAAGATCGCTTGGCTGCATCTCGACGACCATCTGCCCGCGAAGCCGCGCTGGTGGAATCCGCCGCCGGGGCGCGATTGACGCGACGCGGGTTCCTGTTCGCTTCGGGGGCCCTGCTGGCTGGTTGTGGACGCGATTCTTCGGCGTCGCGTGATCTGACCGGACCGCCGGCGCCGGTCGCCGAGGGCGAAGGGCGGCTTCCGGTGCAGGGTGGCGAAGTCTGGTACAGGGCGGTCGGGAACGGTCCCGGCGTGCCCCTCGTCGTGGTCCACGGGGGCCCGGGTCTCAGTCACGACTATCTGTTGCCGCTGGCTGCGCTCGGCAACGACCGGCCGGTGGTGTTCTACGACCAGCTTGATTGCGGCAATTCGGATCACCCCGCCGAACCGGGCAACTGGACGGTCGGTCGCTATGCGAGCGAGATCGAATCAGTGCGGCGAGGGCTCGGACTTACCCGTTTTCATCTGCTCGGCCACTCGTGGGGCGGCGCGCTCTGCGCCGAATACGCCGCCGGTGCACCCGGGCGGTTGATGTCGTGCGTGCTCGCCAGTCCGCTGCTGGCGGCGCGGCAATGGACCGCGGACACGATGCGCTGGCGCAGCCTGTTGCCCGATGCGGTGCGTCGGACCCTCGACGACCACGAAGCGGCGGGGCGCGTTCGCGCCGGCGCCTATCGTGATGCCATGCGCGTGTTCTACGACCGGCACCTGTGCCGGATTTCGCCGTGGCCCGAACCGCTCGTCGAGTCGCTGAACAAGGCCAATGTGGACCTCTATTTCAGCATGTGGGGGGAGACCGAGTTCCGCGCTACCGGCGTGCTGAGTGCCTATGACGGCGCGACGAACCTGGCGCGGATCGACGCGCCCACCCTGTTCACTTGCGGCGAGTTCGACGAGGCGCCGCCGGCAACCCTGTGCCGCTATGCGCGACTAATGGCAGGACGGGCCGACGTCCGGGTGTTCGACAACGCCTCTCATATGTCTCATCTTGAACGGCCCGATGCGTATGTTCAGGCGCTGCGGGTGTTCTTCGGCGCCATCGGCTAAGCGACGCGCGCCAAGTGGTCGCGAAGAAAGCGCCCGCCGATGGCGATGCCGTCGGGCGCGATGCCGTGACCGACGCCTCGGCTGACGTGCCATTGTGCCGGAATCGCGGCGGCGCCGAGCGCGGCTACGGCCTCGTGGAGCGCACCGATCGGCACCACAGCGTCGGCGTCGCCGTGGATCAACATGGTCGGCGGCCGCACCACCGCTTCGTCCCGCAGGGAGCCGGCGCCGATCAGGCGACCGGAATAGCCGAGAACGCAGGCAGGTGCCCGGCGCCGTCGCGCGGCGACATGGAGCGCCATCATGGTGCCCTGGCTGAAGCCTGCAAGGGCGAGCCGGTCGTCGTCGAGGCCATGCGCAGCCAGCGCCTGGTCGATGAAGGCGTCGAGCGCCGGCGCTGCGCGCGCGACTCCGGTGCGCAACGCCGGTTCGGAGTGGTTGCGGACCGAGAACCATTGCCGCCCCGTCGGCGCCATGTCGCAAGGGTCCGGAGCGTCGGGCGCGAGGAAACGGCAATGGGGTAACGCCGCGGCCCATTGATCGGCGAGCCCGATCAGGTCATTGCCGTCGGCGCCGAGGCCGTGCAGGAGAACGACCAGCCCGCGCGCCGGGCCACCCGAGGCCGGGGCGCGTTCGGGGCCGCGCAGTCGGATCATCGTCTTCGGCCTTTACCCGGGAACCTGCCGCTGTCTCAGGGGCATGATTCCGGCCGGCCGCCGTTCGCGCAACCGCTTGTCCCGGACGCCGCCCGGCCTATGTGAACGGCGATACCCTTTGCCGCCAGCGCCGTCGCCGTGACCTGCGTAACCCGTTTCGCGCCCAGCCCGACCGGATTCATGCATCTGGGTCATGCCTACGCCGCGTTGTTCGCGTGGTCCGAGGCGTCGCGCGCTGAAGGCCGGTTCCTCCTGCGTATCGAAGACATCGACCGCACCCGTTACCGGCCCGAATTCGAGGCGGCCATCTTCGAGGACCTTGCGTGGCTTGGGCTGTCGTGGAGCGCTGACGTGCGCCGGCAGTCGGCGCATATGGAAGATTACGCCCGAGCGCTCGCATACCTCGATGAACGCGGCGTGATCTATCCGTGTTTCTGCACGCGCGCCGACATCCGCGCCGAGATCAAGCTTGCTGGCGAGGCGCCCCAGGGGCCGGATGGATTCCTTTATCCGGGCACATGCCGCGGTCTTGACGAGCGAACGCGGCGAGAGCGTATCCGGAAAGGGCAACCGCACGCCTGGCGCCTGGATTCGGCGCGCGCCTCGGCCCTGGTCGGTCCGCTCTCCTGGCGCGACCGCAAGGCCGGCGAGCAGCGAGTCGATGCAACCGCGTTCGGCGATGTGGTGGTAGCGCGCAAGGACGTTCCGACGAGCTATCACCTCGCGGTGACCCTTGACGACGCCCTCGCCGGAGTCACGCTGGTGACGCGCGGCAACGATCTTTTCCGGGTTACGGGTATCCATCGGCTGCTACAGGCGCTGCTCGGCCTCGCGCCGCCCCTGTGGCATCATCATCCGGTGATCACCGACGCCAACGGCGTGCGTCTGGCCAAGCGCAACCGCGCACTGACTCTGCGTTCGCTGCGCCAGTCGGGAAAATCTGCCGCCGAGGTGCGCGCCATGGTCGGCTTCGACTGAGCGGCGCACGGCGCGCCATGTGAAACCGAAGCAATACTTCAACAAACGGAGAAGGCCATCGGTGCGCTCGGCTGGTTCTTCCGCGATCCGGAGACCGCATTGTTGCTGGCGTGCTTTCCGTTCCTCGGCTCTTGTGGGTGAGCGGGTTGTCTTGCCGGCGCGGACAGGATAGCGTGCCGGTTTGGGTTGCGGCGGCGCTATCGGGCGAACCGGGGGCGGTCCCCTCGGCGCGGGCGCCACACGAAGGAGTGCTGCGAATGAGGATAACGATCGGGAAGCTATCTCGCGGCGGCAGGATCGTTACGCTCGGTATTCTCGGCATCTGTTCGATCGTCGGCGTCTTGTGGGGTTTTGATATCCTCGCGCCCGGAGTCGCGGAAATCATGCGACGGCCGGAGCCCGAGTCGATCCCGGCGGCAGAAACTCAGGCGATTGAGACTCATCTGTATGCGTTGGAGAGCGAAAGTGTCTATCTCGAAAAAGAATTCGGGACATCGGGCGGAGGCATTCAAGCGATCGGCGAGGATCTGCTCGTCATCTCGGGGCGCGGCAGGATCGCCGTCGTCCGCCGGGACAAAAGCGTAGAGTATCTCGATGAAAGGGTCCCCATGAACGAAGCGGCCCTGGAGTCGCACGAAGTAAGGAACGACCCGGGATTCAGGGGCGTCGGATTTCGCGTCAACGGTATTCTGTTGAAGGAAGGAAGGAAGGAGGGAGATATTCCCGATGGGCAGTATGATTTATTTGTAATGCATCATTATTTTGCCGAGGAAGGTGTGAAAAACAGGTTGTCGTCGACGACGCTTCTGCGAAGGGAAGGGCAGGTGACGACGGGATCGCCCTGGAGAACGATATTCGACGTGGACCCACCCCTGGAACTTCATATGAGACTTGGGCACCAATCCGGAGGCAGGATGCTGGCGGACGGGCGCGATCACTTGCTGGTGACGACAGGAGATCAGGGAATGGACGGAAACATACTTTCCGGTTCGTATCTCGGGAAAGTTCTCCGCGTCGAGATCGACTCTGGGGCTGTCGAAGTGTTGACGCGCGGTCATCGGAATCCGCAGGGGTTCGCGCGGGACCGAGATGGTACCCTCTGGGTAACCGAGCACGGGCCGTATGGCGGAGACGAACTGAACGTTCTGCGACGCGGCGCCGACTACGGATGGCCAACCGTCACCTATGGTCTGACCTATTCTCAGAAGGTTCCGCCGGGGGTTGCGACTCGCGAGGCGGGCTTTCACGATGGTTTTGTGCAACCTGTTTTTGCCTGGGTGCCGTCCGTTGGCGTTTCCAACCTTGCCGTCAATGACGATCGATGGTTTCCCCTGTGGCGGGACGACCTTCTTGTCACCTCTTTGGATGGCAATTCGGGTGCCGGAAAGTCGATATTCCGGGTTCGCCGCGATGGCGCGAAGGTGCAGTATGTAGAGCGGATCAGGGTCGGATACAGCATACGGGACATAACGTGGATGCGTGACGGGCGCATAGTCTTGCTGCGCGCATACAGGCCCGAGCTCCGCCTTTTGAGTCGCTCGAACAGAAAGACTTATTGCGAAGAGAGCGATAGCGATAGATGGATCTATGCCGTCGGCTGCAATTCCGCCGGCGCCGGGACGGGATCGAAAGCGATGGACGTGCGGGAAGGAAATGCGTCGGACGCGGGTGAAGCCGTTGCCGCGGACGTCGCCGATGGAGGCGAGGGCGACGGCGCCCGACTGTTCGCTGTGCATTGCGGCCGTTGCCACGACCCGTATGCCGAAAGGCACGAGGTGGGGCCTCATCTTGCCGGCGTGGTCGGGCGGCAGGCGGGGGAGGTCGCAGGTTGGCGGTTTTCTTCCGCGTTGCGGACGCTGAATCTTGTATGGACGCCGGAGAACCTTGAGCGGTTCGTCGCGAATCCCCAAAGATTCGCGCCGGGAACCGCCATGTCGTCCCCCGGGCTCTCCGGGCCGGAGGTCGGGGTTATCGTCGGCTTTCTTGTGGAGAACTCCTCGTGAACCGACCGGGCGGGCGTAGATGACGCGGGATCTCGTGATCGGGGATCTGTCCGGCTGGCGCCGTGCGGCGCTGACGGCGGCCGACGGCCTGGTCGCGGCGGCGCGCGCCGCGGTAGCGCGGCTGGTGACGGTAAACGGGCGCGTCGACACGGCAGCGCTCGACCGGCATCAGTTCGCCGCGCACGGGTTCGCGTGGCTCGCGACCTATGTCGAGGCGCTGCGGCAGATGGCGGCATGGGCGGCGCGGCTTGCCGATTCCGGCGGGTTCGGACGCCTGGAAGCGCTGACGTTGCAGGCCGTGTTCGGCGAATATCTCGCCCGAATCGCCGGCGGCATCGTCATGAGCCAGGGTGAAACGGTGCGCCCTCACGACCTCGGCCTCCACGATGCCGCACTGGCGGCATTCCGGGTTCCCGCGGTGAAGCGACTCCTGGCCGACGGGAATACGGCGGCCGTGCGCACCGCCATCGCCGACGCCATTGCGGACGGCGCGTTTCCCGAGCCGGGCCTCGACGACGAGACGCTGAGCGCGGTGCGCGACCAGATCCGACGCTTTACCGACGAACGGATCGCCCCTGCGGTGCAGGAATGGCACCGCGCCGACCGTCTGATCCCCGACGATGTGGTCGCCGGCTTGGCGGCGCTTGGCGTGTTCGGAATTGCCGTGCCCGAGGAGTGGGGCGGCGCCGGGATGGGCAAGGTGGCGACATGTGTGGTCGCCGAGGAACTGTGTCGCGGCGCGCTCGGCGCCGGATCGCTGGCGACCCGTTCGGAGATCGCTGCCGAGCTGGTCCGTTCGCACGGCACCGATGCGCAGCGCGCGCGCTGGCTGGGTTCGATCGCGACCGGAGCGGTGTTGCCCGCGGCCGTGTTCACCGAACCGGAGGCGGGTTCTGACCTCGGCGCGATCGCGACCCGCGCGGTCCGCGACGGCGACGTATGGCGGATCACCGGCGCCAAGACATGGTCCACCCATGCCGCTCGCGCCGACATGATGACTCTGCTGGCGCGAACCGACCCCGACACATCGGGCCCGCACGGGTTGTCGATGTTCCTTGCGCCGAAACCGCGCGGCACCGAGGCGGAGCCGTTTCCCGCAGCCGGTATGTCCGGCGGTGAGATTCCGGTGCTCGGCTACCGCGGCATGAAGGAATACGAGATCGCCTTCGACGGTTTCGCGGTGCCGGCGGACTGCCTGCTTGGCGGGCGGCCCGACGCCGGCTTCCGGCAGTTGATGACGACCTTCGAGGCGGCGCGCATCCAGACCGCCGCGCGCGCGGTCGGCGTTGCCCGCAATGCGCTGGAGCTGGCGCTGGATTACGCACGCGGCCGCCGCCAGTTCGGACGCGCGATCTTCGAGTTCCCCCGCGTCCACGGCAAGATCGCGTGGATGGCGGTCGAGTGCATGGCGGCGCGGCAGTTGACCTGGTTCGCCGCGCGCGAAAAGGATGCGGGCCGGCGCTGCGACCTTGAAGCCGGTATGGCGAAATTGCTGGCGGCGGGGGTCGCCTGGGCCGCCGCCGACAACGCGGTGCAGATCCACGGCGGCAACGGCTATGCCGAAGAGTATCCGGTGAGCCGCGTGCTGGTCGATGCGCGAATACTGAGCATCTTCGAGGGCGCGGCGGAAATTCAGGCCCAGATCGTCGCTCGCCGCCTTCTCGCTCCCGGTTGACACCGATGATAGGGGGAGGCCGCCAAGGGGTGCGCCGATCGATCGTATCGGACCGGGAAAACTCCGTCGAACCACGTATAGTGAACGGATACGGGATCGGTCGCGCCGGAGGAAGGAGGCGGCAATGAAGCTCGATAGCTGGCCCAATCTGGTTGCCATGTTCTTCGCCCAGGCCGAACGTCAGGGCGACAGGCCGTTTCTCTGGCAAAAGCGCGACGGTGCCTATCGGCCGCTCACATGGCGCGAAACCGCTGACCGGGTCCGCGCGCTCGCCGGCGCGCTCAAGGGTTACGGGCTCGCGCCGGGCGACCGCGTGCTGTTGTGCTCCGAGAACGCACCGCACTGGGCGATCGCCGACTTCGCGATCATGGCCGCCGGGGGGGTCACCGTGCCGGCCTATACGACCAACACCGCGCGCGATCACGCGCATGTGCTCACCGATTCCGGCGCCGTCATGGCGGTGGTGTCGCGCCCGGCGTTCGCAGAACGACTGCTCGAAGCCGCCGTGTCGGCGCCGGCGCTCGAGCGGGTCATCGCCATCGAGCCGCTGGCTGCTGCGGCGGGGCGTCCCGAGGTTACGAGCTGGGACGATGCGCTGGCCGCCGGCGCCGGTGCTGCGCTCGACGACCCCGACCGCATCGACCGGGATTCGCTCGCCTGTCTGATCTACACCTCGGGCACCGGCGGCGCGCCGAAAGGCGTCATGCTCAGCCATCGCGCCATTCTCGCGAACTGCGTCGGCGCGCACGGCCTGTTGCGCGAACTCGGACTCGGCGAGGAAGTATTTCTGTCGTTCCTGCCGCTGTCGCACGCCTATGAGCATTCGGCCGGCCTGATGTTCCCGACGGCGATCGGGGCGCAGATCTACTACGCCGAAAGCGTCGAGACGCTCACCGCCAATCTCGGCGAGGCGCGGCCCACGATCATGACCGCCGTGCCGAGGCTCTACGAAGTGATGCGCCAGCGGATTCTCGCCGGAGTCAAGCGCCAGGGCGGCCTGAAGGCGGCGCTGTTCCGGCGCACCGTCGAACTCGGGCGCAAGCGCTACGAGACTCCCGACGAACTGGGAGCTGTCGAGCGGCTCGCCGACCGGCTCGTTGACAAGCTGGTGCGCGACAAGGTGCGCGCCCGCTTCGGCGGGCGGCTCAAGGCGCTGGTGTCCGGCGGCGCGCCGCTGAACTACGATGTGGGGGTGTTCTTCACCGCCCTTGGCCTGCGCCTGCTGCAAGGCTACGGACAGACCGAGGCGGCGCCGGTGATCAGTTGCAACCCGCCGCACGACATCGCGCTCGACACCGTGGGCTGCGCTGTCGCCGACGTCGAACTGCGGATCGCTGACGACGGCGAGATTCTGGTGCGCGGCCCCTTGCTGATGGACGGCTATTGGGGGCGCGAAGACGCCACCGCCGAGGTCGTGCGCGATGGCTGGCTTCACACCGGCGATATCGGCGAGATCGACGGCAGGGGCTTCCTCCGCATCACCGACCGCAAGAAGGACCTCATCGTCAATTCGGGCGGCGACAACATCGCACCGCAGCGCGTGGAGGGAATTCTCGCGCTCGAACCGGAGATCGAACAGGCGATGGTGATCGGCGACCGGCGCCCGCATCTGGTCGGCCTCGTGGTGCCGGCGGAGGGATTCGTCAAGGAGTGGGCGAGCGCAAACGGCGCCGCGCCCGATCTCGCCGCGTTGTCCGGCAATGGCGACTTCCAGCGCGCGCTCGGCGAAGCGGTGGGGCGCGCCAACGAAGGCCTGTCGGCGATCGAGAAGGTCAAGCGCTTCGCGGTTGCTCGGGAAGCCTTCACCGTCGATAACGCGATGATGACTCCGACCCTGAAGATCCGTCGCCATGAAGTGCTGAAGCAGTATGGCGACAGGCTGGATGGATTGTATCGCGGAAGCACCGGCGGCTGAGAAAGCCGGCGCGGCACCATGAGGGAGGGGCGGTCGATGCGCTCGTTCGAAGATTTCCGTCGGCGGGCTGCCGAACGCCACGGCGGCGAGGCGGCGCTGGCCGCACTGTTGCCGGAACCGTCGAGCGCGCGGGAACTGCGGGTGCGCAGCGACGACCGCTATCTGTCGTTGGTCAGCCTGCGGGTGTTTTCCGCCGGCCTCAAGCACTCGATGGTCGAAGCGAAGTGGCCGGCCTTCGAGGACGCGTTTCACGGATTCGATCCGGCACGGGTGGCGGCGATGCCGGAACCCGAACTCGAAGCGATGATGCAGGATCGGCGCTTGATTCGTCATTGGCCGAAACTGTCGTCGGTGCCCGCGAACGCGCGCGCGATACTGGCTATCGCCGAAACGGCCGGCAGTTTCGGCGCGTGGCTCGCCGACTGGCCGGCGGACGATGTCGTCGGCCTGTGGGCCGAGGTCGGCAAGCGGTTCCGGCAGATGGGCGGCAAGTCCGCCCCCCACTTTCTGCGCATGGTCGGCAAGGACACCTTCATGATCACCCCGGACGTCACTCGGGCGTTGATCGAGGCCGGCGTGGCGACCCGTGAGCCGAAGGGTAAGCGTGAGCTCGCGCAGGTTCAGGCCGCGTTCAACGTCTGGGCCGGGGAATCAGGCGCGCCGCTCTCGGCGATCGGCCGCACGCTCGCGCTCGCGATGGATTGAGCGGCGCTGCCGACAACCGGAGTCTCGACCGGGGGCGGTGAACTGCCGGGGAAATGACGATCGCTGGCGATGCGTGCAGACCGCCCGCGCCCCCGCGCTCGCGATGGATTGAGTGGCGCTGCCGACAACCGGAGTCTCGACCGGGGACGGTGAACTGCCGGGGAAATGACGATCGCTGGCGATGCGTGCGGACCGCCCGCACCCCCGCCTTGTTCGTAACGTGTTGGCGACCCCGGCAGGATTCGAACCTGCGACCTGCGGATTAGGAATCCGCCGCTCTATCCGGCTGAGCTACGGGGCCGTGCGGACGAAGACGTAACACGAAGGGTAGGGGGTGACGAGGGAGTCGATGGCATAGTGTCGGGAAAGAGAAAAGGAGAACGGGGGCAAGTGCGCACCTTGCAACTCCTGCGCCATGCGAAATCGTCCTGGGACGATCCCGGTCTGGACGACCGCGACCGCCCGCTCAACGACCGCGGCCGCACGGCGGCGGCGCTCACGGGCGCGCGCTTGCGGGCCGCCGATGCCGCACCGCAACTGATCCTCTGCTCGACCGCCGTCCGGGCGCGGGAAACCTGTGAGCGTCTGATCGCGGCGCTCGATGCGCCGCCGTCCTGTCGCTACGATGACCGCCTCTACCTCGCGTCGGGCCGGCGCATTCTCGATCTTGTCCGCACGCTGGACGATGCGCCGCCGCGTGTCATGGTGATCGGCCATAATCCTGGACTGCAAATGCTCGCCTCGGCGCTCGGTGTAGCGGCCGACCCCAAGGGCGCGGTGCGGCTGCGGCGCAAGTTCCCCACCGCCGCGCTCGCGGAGTTCGATTTCGCAGCTTCCGGCTGGCATGATCTGGACGCTGCCGCAGTCGTCGCGGTGCGCGTGACGACGCCGAAAACCGCCTCCGCTCCGAAACCGCACTGACAGCTCTTCACCGGGGAGTGACCCATGCCCATCGACCTCGAACGCTATGCGGGCTTCGAGACATTGAGTTTCGACGAACCCGCCGATCGTGTGTTGCGCATCACGATGGCGCCGGCGCGGGGCGCTGCGGGCGATGCGCGCCTGCGTGCGGTGGACGCCGCCATGCATGCCGATCTGGCCGAGGTCTGGCGTGTCCTGGACGGCGATCCGACCGCTGCCGCCGCGATCCTGTGCGGCGCCGGCAAGGGCTTTTCCGCCGGCGGCGATTTCGATCTCGTGGACGCTGTCGCGAACGACTACGAGACCCGGGTGCGCACCTGGAAGGAAGCGCGGGACCTCGTTTACAACGTGATCGACTGCTCGAAGCCGATCGTCTCGGCGATGCATGGCGCGGCGGTGGGCGCGGGTCTCGTCGCCGGTCTGCTGGCCGACATCTCCATTGCCGCACGCACTGCGCGCATCATCGACGGCCATACCCGCCTCGGAGTCGCCGCCGGAGACCACGCGGCGATCGTCTGGCCGTTGCTGTGCGGTATGGCGAAGGCGAAATACTATCTGCTGTTGTGCGAGACCGTGACCGGCGCGGAGGCGGAGCGCATCGGGCTGGTCTCGTTATGCGTCGAAGAGGAGGCGTTGCAGGACAAGGCGCTCGAAATCGCCGTGCGGCTGGCCGACGGCTCGCCCACCGCCGTGCGTTGGACCAAATATGCCCTCAACAACTGGTTCCGGCTCGCAGGCCCCACGTTCGACACCTCGCTCGCCCTCGAATTTCTCGGATTTACCGGGCCTGACGTGCGTGAGGGCGTCGCAGCGCACCGGGAGCGGCGCGCGCCGCGATTCGTCCGACACGCGCCACTCTGAGCACCGCTGCTCGGCGCGCGGATTACCCGGTGGCGAGCGGAGCGGCCCGGAATATCGGGTTGCCGTCGCGTTCGATCAGGAACAGCAGCGCCGCCCGGCCCGCCGCCTCGGCTTCCGCGACTGCCTTGTCGAGCGCCGCCGGGTCCGCGACCGCCTGCCGACCCGCTTCGCGGATGATGTCACCGGGTCGCAGGCCGGCGTGTGCCGCCGGGCTGCCGGGAGCGACCGCGTGCACGGCAAGGCCTTTTCCGTCGTCCGCCGGCGTCACGGTCAGCCCGAGCCGGGCTTCCGACGGAACCGCGCCCGGGCCTTCGACTGCTGCGGTTTCCACCAGTTCGGCGATCGTCACCTCGAGGTCGATCTTCGCCCCGTCGCGCATGACGCCGAGCGCCATCGTCTCGCCCGCCGGCGTCTCCGACACCAGACGAGCGAGGCGGCGCGGGCTGTCGACCGCACCGTCGCCATAGGAGACGATCACGTCGCCGGTTTGCAGGCCGGCGGTTTCGGCCGGGGTTCCCGGCACCACCCCGGCGATCAGCGCGCCGCTGTCGTCGGCGAGATCGAGGCCCGCGGCGATATCGTCCGTGAGCGTCTGGAGTCGGACCCCCAGCCAGCCGCGGACAGGCCGGCCGTGCATACGTAACTGCTCGACGATCGGCGCCGCAAGCGCAGCCGGGATGGCGAATCCGATCCCGACATTGCCGCCGGACGGCGAAACGATCGCCGTGTTGACTCCGATGACCGTGCCATCGAGGTCGAACAGCGGACCGCCGGAATTGCCCGGATTGATCGGCGCGTCGGTTTGCAGAAAGTCGTCGAAGGGTCCGGCATTGATGTCGCGTGCGCGCCCGGAGATGATTCCCGCGGTCACCGTACCGCCCAGGCCGAACGGATTGCCGATCGCCAGCGACCAGTCGCCGACCTGGACCTTGTCCGAATCGCCCCAGCGCAGCGCTGGCAGCGGGCGGTTCGCTTCCACCTTGAGCAGTGCCAGGTCGGTCTTGCCATCGGCGCCGACGAGAGTTGCATCGAGTCGTTCTCCCGACGCCAGGGTGACGGCGATCTCGCGGGCGCCGTCGACGACGTGGTGGTTGGTGACGATGTAGCCGTCGGGATCGACGATGAAGCCCGATCCGGCCGCGGGCGCGCGCGGCCCGCGTTCGTCGAAGTCGCGCTTGAAGCCGAAGAACCGCTCGAAGGGGAAGCCGCGAGGCATGTCGAAGCGTCGGGGGAAGGACGGGGCGGCGTGCGCTCGTTCGACGGTGACGGCGACGACGCTCGGCGACAGCGAGTCGACCAGGTCGGCGAAGCCGTCGGGCGCCGGGTGCGCCTGCACGGCGGCCGGCGCCGCGAGAAGCGTCAGGACCGTCGCGGCGACGGCCGTGCGCCGGTGCAACGGATGGGCGTGGATGGTCATGGAAGCCTCATGTCTTGTGGTTCGGTTCGGGCGGCCCGCACTTGCAGGCCGTTCGCCGCTCGACATGGGCGGGAGCGAGGATGGCTTTAAGGCCGCTCACAGTGGTGTGAAGGATTGTGTCCCGCGCGGCTCGCACGCCGGAGATCAGAAATCGTAGTCGTATTCGTCGTTGCTGGCCGTGTCTTCCCCCGACGATTCCCGGACCCGGTTCTCGATCGGCGGCAGGCTCAGGACATAGGCGGCGACAGCCGCGAGATCATCGTCGCTGAGATGACTCGAACCGTGCGTGACGAGTTTCGCCATCGTGCCCTGAACGTCGTCGCCCGACGGCGTGAAGCCCGTCTTCAGCAGCCATACGATATCGCCGGCGCTCCAGTCGGCGATTCCGGTCTCGTGCGGTGTGATGTTCGGCACCGACCCCTCGTCGGGAAGACCGACATGCCCTGCGAAATCCTTTCCGGCGACGAGCCCGCCAAGCGCATTCCGCCCCGTATGGCACTCGCCGCAATGCAGCAGATGGCGCGAGAGGTAGGCCCCGCGGTTCCAACGGTCGTCACGCTCCGGGTCCGCCGTCCACCGCTTCGGCGCGAAGAACAGGAACTGCCAGCCGAGATTCACCGGTCGGAAGTCGAACGGCGGATCGAGATCGTGCGCCCGGTTCGGCCGATCCACCGATTTCAGCGTCCGCAAATAGAGCCACATGTCGGCGAGATCCGCGCGCGTGAGGCCGCTATAGGCAGTGTAGGGAAACGCCGGATAGTAGGGCGCGCCGGTCGGCCCGATGCCCCACCGCATGGCGCGTACGAAATCCGCCTCGCTCCAGCGGCCGAGGCCATGTTCCCGATGCGGTGTGATGTTGGGCGCATAGAAGACGCCGAACGGCGATTCGATCTTCCCGCCCCCGGCAAGCGGCTCGCCGCGCGATTCGAGATCGGTGTGGCAAGCGATGCAGCCGCCGGCGCGGATCAGATATGCGCCGCGGGCAACCGCGTCAGCGTCGCCGACTGCCGGTGCGCTCGCGAGGACGCCTGCCGCGAGCGCACCGGCAGCGAGTGCGTTGCGGCTATTGTTTTTCGCGGAAATTATCGTGGCATCCGCCGCAGGTCTTGCCGAGTGCGCCGAGCGCCGTCCGGATCTGGCCGAGCTCGCCGGAGTTCGCCGCGACGATCATATCGTCGGCGGCCGCGATCGATTTCCTCATCGCGTCCACGAATTCGGACGAGCGCTCCCAGATCGTCGGCAGGGCGCGGGTTTTGCCGGCTTCGGCGTCGGTGCCGACGGGGAACAGGACTTCGGCTGCGCCGAGCCCGTCGCGAATGGCCTGTGCGTTCGACGAGACGTTCGACAGAGTGCTGATCTCGCCCTTGGCAACCATCGCCAGACTGGAGATGTTGGCACCGACGGACTTCATCACGTGCTGGCGGTATTTGACGATGTTCGCCGGTTCGTCGGCCGCCTGCGCCGCCGCCGCGACAAGTCCGGCAACTGCAAGGGCCGCGCAAACATGCTTGGTGAAACGGATCATGCCTTCCTCCCATTCCCGCATCGACGCCACATTGTGCGCGCGACTCCCGCGCCGGGCAAGCGTCTGTCCACGGCCTTCACCGCCCGCGGAAAACCGCGCCGCTGCCCGGCCTTCGGAACGAGTTGAAGGACACCTCGGACGAGGCTTTCGGTCGCACCATGCGTGAAACGGTGCTGATCGTCGATTTCGGTTCGCAGGTCACCCAGCTCATCGCGCGACGGGTGCGCGAATCCGGAGTCTATTGCGAGGTTGTCGCGGCGCATCGCGCCCCCGCTGCGCTCGCCGGTTCCAGACCTGAAGCCGTGATCCTCTCGGGCGGTCCCGAATCGGTCACACAGGTCGACACGCCGCGGGCGCCGCAGGAGGTCTTCTCGCTCGGCGTCCCTGTCCTCGGCATTTGTTACGGCCAGCAGACCATGGTCGCGCAGCTCGGCGGCACTGTCGCGAGCGGACATCACCGGGAATTCGGCCGCGCCGACGTGAAAGTGGTCCGCGCCAGCCCGCTCGTCGGCGGAGTCGCGGCGGTCGGGGAAACGCTGCCGGTGTGGATGAGCCATGGCGACCGCGTGACTCACCTGCCCGACGGCTTCGAAGTCTTCGCGCAATCGGACGGAGCGCCGTGTGCGGCCATACAGCACCCCGAACGGCGTCTCTTCGGCCTCCAGTTCCACCCGGAAGTGACGCACACCCCCGCCGGTGCGCAGATCCTGCGGAACTTCGTCCAGGGCGTCGCCGGTTGCTCGGGCGATTGGACCATGCGGGCGTTCCGGGAAACCGAGGTCGAGCGCATCCGCGCGCAGGTGGGCGACGGACGGGTGATCTGCGGCCTTTCGGGCGGGGTCGATTCCGCGGTTGCTGCCGCGCTGATCCACGAGGCGATCGGCGAGCGGCTCGATTGCGTCTTCGTCGATACCGGGTTGTTGCGAGAAGGCGAGGCCGATCAGGTCGAGCGCCTGTTCCGCGACCGGCTCGACGTGCGTTTCCACCGCGTCGAGGCCGGCGGGCGGTTTCTCGAATGTCTTGCGGGCGTGACCGACCCGGAGGTCAAGCGCAAACGCATCGGCGCCGCCTTCATCGACGTGTTCGACGCCCGGGCGCGGGCGCTCGGCAGCGCCGATTTTCTCGCCCAGGGCACGCTCTATCCGGATGTGATCGAGTCCGAGTCCGCCGGCGGGGCCAGTGCGACCATCAAGTCGCATCACAATGTGGGCGGCTTGCCGGAACGGATGCATCTTGAACTCGTGGAACCGCTGCGCGCCCTGTTCAAGGACGAAGTGCGGGCGCTCGGACGCGAACTGGGCCTGCCGCAAGATCTGCTCGGCCGCCATCCGTTCCCGGGCCCCGGTCTCGCGGTCCGCGTGCCGGGAGAGGTCACCGCCGACAAGCTCGCCCTGTTGCGGAAAGTTGACCGCATCTTCATCGAGGAGATCCGCACCGCCGGCCTCTACGACGCGATCTGGCAGGCGTTCGCCGTGTTGCTGCCGGTGCGCACGGTGGGAGTCATGGGGGATCGGCGGACCTACGATCACGCCTGCGCTTTGCGGGCGGTCGCGGCGACCGACGGTATGACCGCCGATGCATATGCTTTCGAGCCCGCGTTCCTGGCGGGCGTCGCCGGGCGCATCGTCAACGAGGTGCCGGGCATCAATCGGGTCGTATATGACCTCACGTCGAAGCCGCCGGGCACCATCGAATGGGAGTAGAACCTTGCTCCGAGACCGGCACCGGGTTAACGTCCCGCTTTCATGCAACGAGGCGCGGAGGGGCCGGCAGCGCGATGGCTTACGATCCGAACCAGTATCTTGAAGAGCACCGGCAAATGTGGGGGCGGTTCGTCAAGCTCACCGCCGGTACCACCGCGGCGGTCCTCGTGACCCTTGCGTTGATGGCGGTTTTCCTTACCTGACGCGCGGTCGTGCGCCATGCAACAGGCGCTACCCCTTGCCGGCAGTCCGCGACCGCCGCCGAGACAGGCGGCAACGCACGCGGTTCCGGGAAGCCGTCCTGACCTTTCCGGTGCGCCGCTTTCTACCGCCGATATCACCCGTGGTGCGGTGCGGCTCTTCGAATCGATGGGATTCCGCACACTCACCGAACTGCGTCTCGTGTCCGGGCGGCGGGTCGATGTGATCGGCATGGACGGGCGCGGGCGCTTCGCCGTTGCGGAGGTCAAATCCTGCCTCGCGGACTGGCGCGCAGACTCCAAGTGGCCGGGCTATTTGCCGTTCTGCGACTGGTTCTATTTTGCCGTCGGCCCCGACTTTCCGCGCGACCGCTTGCCTGCCGACGCCGGAATCGTCGTCGCGGACCGCTATCGCGGCGAGATACTGCGCGCGGCGCTGGAGCGCCGTGTGGCGAGTGCGGTTCGACAACGCCAGACCCTGCTCTTCGCGCACGCAGCCTGCGCCCGGCTCCGCCGTCTGCTTGAAAACGCCCCATGACCCGCCCTGACACGGAAGCGCGATGATGGACCCGTTGGCCGCCCGGCTCGCCAAACTCTACACGGGAGTCGTCTTCGACACGCTGAGTGCTATGGGACTGCCGGACCAGGCCCTGCCGCCGGACATTCGGGCGCTGGCGCCGGGTCCCGTGCTTGCCGGGCGGGTATGGACGCTGAGCGGTGTGCGCACGCCGTCGATCGGCCGCGACGACAACCTGCTCGCCTGGACCGGTTTCCTGTCGGCGGCCCCCGCGGACCATGTCGTCGTCTGCCAGGCCAATGACGACACTATCGCCCTCATGGGCGAGCTTTCGGCGGAGACACTCAAGTCGCGCGGCGTGCTCGGGTATGTGGTCGATGGCGGGACGCGCGACGTGGGGTTCCTGCTGGAACTCGGTTTTCCGGTTTATTGCAAGTTCGCCACCCCGGCCGATATCGCCGGGCGCTGGCGGGTCGATGAGATGGGGACGTCGGTGCGGATCGGCGGCCTCGACATCGCCACTGGCGACTATCTCATCGGCGACCGTGACGGTGTCGTGATCGTGCCGAAAGCCGAGGCTGGGACCGTGATCGCACGCGCCGAAGAATCGGTCGACACCGAAGACAAGGTGCGCGAGGCGATCCTTTCCGGCGACGATCCGCGCGAGGCGTATCTGAAGTTCGGTAAATTCTGAGCGGAACCGACATGAGCGACGGAAATGTTTCGGTGTTGGCGCAGTTCCGTCTCGACGGTGAGCGTGCGGTGGTTACAGGCGGCGGCAAGGGGCTGGGCCGGGTTGCGTGCCGGGCCCTCGCCGAGGCCGGTGCGCGGGTTGCGGTGCTCGATCTCGACGGCGATACCGCGGCGGCAACCGCTGGCGAGATCGGCAACGGTGCGCGCGCCTGGATCTGCGACGTCGGCGAGGAAGACGCGGTCGAGCGCGTGTTCGGCGAGGTCGGGGAAGCCTTCGGCGGCGTCGACATCCTAGTCAACAATGCCGGCATCGCACGTCGCGGCGCCACCGAAACGACGACCAGGGAGACGTGGGACCTGCTGGTCAAGGTCAACCAGACTTCGGCGTTTCTGTGCTCGCGCGCCGCGGCACGGTTCATGCTTGCCGACGGGCGCGGCGCGATCGTCAACATTGCATCGATCATGGGCGTGACCGGCGGCGGCTATCATCCCAACCTGGCGTATCACGCAACCAAGGGCGCTCTGGTCAACATGACCCGGTCGCTGGCGGCGGAGTGGGGGCGGCGCGGGGTTCGTGTGAACGCCATCGCCCCCACCTATACGGAAACCGATCTCACCCTGCCGCTGCGCGAGGACCCGCAGGTTCAGGCTTGGCTCGAAGAACGCACGCCGATGGGTCGTTTCGCCCGGCCGGAGGAAATGGCCGGAGCGATTCTGTATCTGTCCTCACCGGCTTCTTCGGCGGTGACGGGCATTCTGCTGCCGGTCGATTGCGGCTGGCTCGCGGTCTGAGGGCGTGAAGCGCGTGGCCGGCGCCGGGCGCGAAACGGTGCTTCGAGTAACCGCCGTCGCGGTTCTGGCGGCGGTGTTCCTCGGCTTTTCGCCCACCGCCCCCGTTCGTGCGCAGGGCGACCTCTCTTACGAGACCACGGTCGATCAGATGTCGCGGGCGATGGGGCGGGCTTATACGCATGCCGTCCAGAAGGAGTTGATCGCCCGCGGCTATGCGCCGGGCACGCCCGACGGAGTCGAGGGGCCGCTTACCCGGCAGGCCGTTCTCGCTTATCAGAGGGATGAAGGGTTGCGACAGACCGGGCGCGTGAGCCGCGAACTGCTCGACTACATGAAGTTCGGCATTTCACGCGTCGTGGTGAGGGACGTCCAGCGCAAACTCGCCGCGAGCGGTTACTACGCCGGCGCCATCGACGGACTGGCGGGTCCGATGACCAGGGCTGCGATCCGGCGGTTCGAGGCCGATGCGGGGCTGCCGGTCACCGGGGTTCTCGACCCGCGCCTGTCACGCAGTCTCGATCGGGCTCTTATCGGCGCGCGGCCCGAATAACCCCGGCTCGATCCGCGTTCGCGGCACGCGACCGGAAGACTGCGTGCCCGGCTGCCGCCGTGTCAGAATCCGAACTCAGGAACCACCCACAGCGGCGGTTCGCCGCGGGCGACGCGCTGTACATTGTCGAAAGCGTTGCGAACCCGGCTGCGGTCGCTCTCTCGGGTCGGGCCGGCCAGATGCGCGGTCAAAGTCACGTTGTCGAGCGAGAACAGGGGGTTGTCAGCGAGAGGCGGTTCGCGTTCGAACACATCGAGGCCGGCGGCGGCGATGATGCGATCCGCGAGCGCCTCGTATAGCGCCGTCTCGTCGATCACCGGCCCGCGGCTGGTGTTGACGAGTATCGCGGAACGCTTCATCGACGCGAGTTCGGCGGCGCCGATCAGACCTCGGGTCGAGTCGTTCAACGGCACGTGCAGGGTCACGATGTCCGCCTCGCCGAGAAGTTCGCGCAGCAGGCGGAAACGAACGCCAAGGGCGTCTTCGGCGTCCTCGGTCAGCCGCGCCACGTCGTAGTAGATCACCGTCATGCCGAATGCGGCGGCCAGGCGTGCCGTCTTCCGGCCGATATTGCCGAGGCCGACAACGCCCAGAATCTTGTGGCTCAACTCGCTCAGATGGGGGATCTCGTTGCCGCGCCAGCGCCCGCCCGCGACGCTGGAGTGCTGGCGGACGAGTTGACGCGAGACCGCGAGCATCAGCATCACCGCGTGTTCGGCCACCGCCACTGCGTTGGCGCCGCCATTGTTGGCGACAGGAACCGCCGCCCGCCGCGCGGCCGCAATATCCGCCCGGTCATAGCCCGCGCTGAGCAACTGGATCAGCCGCAGCTTCGGCGCCTTGCGAAAGAGGGCTTCGTCGATCAGCCCATCGACGAAACCGACGAGATAGCCCGCATCCCGGAGCGCGTCCTCGAGCATTGCGCCCGACGCGGGGGCAGCGAGCAGTTCGAAGCCGGAGGGAATCATCTCGCGGGCGACATCGGCGGTGCCCGGAAACCCGGCAACGAACACGATCTTCGAGTTCACCCTTCCCTCCCGATCCGCCACCGTCAGGACGGTATTATGCGCGCCAGGCCGGCACCCGCCAACGGCGAAACGCGATGCCGCTGCCGATCAGATCGCGATCCGTCACAGAGTTGAAATGGAATATCTCTCTTTGTTCCGTTTTTATTCCGTTTCTGTTGTTGGTGGCGCAAATTGGTATAAAAAATTATCTTAATCCCTTTCTGTTCATTGAATTCCCATGATATACCATTCTGCCTGTGGTTCTGGGGGGAACGGAGCCTGTGTTCTTCGCGGGGAAGTTCACGCAGAAGGTCGACGAGAAACGGCGCGTGTCGGTGCCGGCGTCGTTCCGCGCGATTCTCGGCGGCCAGGCGACGTTCTACGCCTTCCCCTCGCTCGCTCATGACTGCGTGGTCGAGTGCCGCACCTCGGCCGACATGGCGCTCCTGAGCGAGCGCATCGACGATCTCGATCCGTTGTCGGACGAGCAGTCCAATCTGGCGAGTGCGATATTCGGCGACGCTCACGCGCTAACGCCCGACTCGAACGGCCGGATCGTGCTGCCGAACGATATCTGTGCACACATCGAAGTCGGCGATCAGTGCACGTTCGTCGGGGTCGGCAAGTTCTTCAACCTGCATAACCCTGTCCGCTACGCCAAACACCGAGAACGCGTCCGTTTCCGGGCTGCTGACGCCCGTAAGGCGCTGCGCCGGCTCCACGAAGACGCGCCGCGGGCGGACGGCGCGTGACCGGGATGTCCTCCTCCCTGCGTTCCGGTCACGTTCCCGTCCTTCTCGGTCCTGCGATCGACGCGTTGACGGTGCGCGGCGGCAGGCTCTATGTCGATGCGACGTTCGGCGGTGGCGGCTACTGCCGGGCGATACTGGGCGCGCCGAACGCTGCGGTATGCGCAATCGATCGCGACGCGCAAGCGCTGGCGCGCGGCGCCGCGCTCGCCGAAGCGGCCGGCGGGCGCCTGCGTCTCGTCGAGGGGCGGTTCGGCGACCTCGAGAATCTGCTCGCCGGGCAAGGGATCCACTCCGTGGACGGCGGCATCGTGTTCGATCTCGGCCTCTCGTCGGACCAGATCGACTCCGCAGGGCGCGGCTTCAGTTTCGTTCGCGACGGCCCGCTGGACATGCGCATGGGATCGGCGGGCACGACCGCCGCCGAGGTCGTCAATACCGCGTCGGAATCCGAACTCGCCGAGATCTTCTTCCGTTACGGCGAAGAGCGCCGGGCGCGGCGAGCGGCGGCCGCTGTGGCCGCGGCGCGTGCCGAACGGCCGATCGAGCGCACCGGACAACTTGCGGCGATTCTGCAAGGCGCGATTCCGCCGGGGCGCGATGGCCGTGACCCGGCTACACGCTGCTTCCAGGCACTGCGCATCCATGTCAATGACGAACTCGACGAGCTCACGCGCGCCCTGCCGGCCGCCGAACGGACACTTGCGCCCGGCGCCCGGTTGGTCGTGGTCTCCTTCCATTCGCTCGAAGACCGGGTCGTGAAGCGTTTCCTGGCCCGCCGCGCGCTGCCGCCGCGCCGACCGTCGCGCCATCTCGCGGCGTTGGACGGCGGCGCGGGCGCGGCGCGGCTGCCCTCGTTCCGCCTCGTCAACCGGCGGGTCGTGCGGCCCGACGCGCGCGAGCGCCGCGACAATCCGCGCGCGCGGTCGGCGCGATTGCGCGCCGCAGAGCGCACCGCGGCCGCAGCGTTTCAAGACGAGGGCGCGGGATGATCGGGCGCGTGCGGGTGGCGGCGCTGACTGCGCTCGCCGGCGCGGCGGCGGGCCTCTATCAGCTCAAGCACCCGGTCGCGGCACTGGAAGCCGAGGAGACGCGGCTGGCGCACGCTCTCGCCGCCGAACGGCAGGCGCTCCACGTGCTCGCGTCCGAATGGGCCTACCTCAACGAACCCGAACGGCTGGCAGGAATCGCGGCGCGACACCTCGACGTGGCGCCGCTCGACGCGCGCGCCATGATCGCGCTCGACGAACTGCCGCGCGGCCCGGCCGCCGGCCTGAAAGACGCGGGTCCTGAAGCCGGCAGGCCGGAAACCGCTCATCCCGGGGCTGGCCGATGAACGTTTCACCGGCTTCCGGCACGCTTGAACTCATGCGTTCGCGCCTGACCGTCGTCGCCGCTCTATTCGCGGTCGGTTTCTCCATCATCGGCTTGCGCCTCGTCGATGTTACCGTGCTTCGCCCCGCACCCGAGGCGGTTTCCGCACGCGCGGGCGTGGCGGCGCCGGGGCCGCGACGCGCCGATATCGTCGATCGCAACGATGAACTGCTGGCGACGACGATTCCTGCCCAGGCGCTTTACGCCGACTCCCGCCACTTCGCCGAGCCTGATACTACGGCGCTGCGCCTGGCCGCGCTGCTGCCGGAACTCGACCTGGGCGTAACAGCGCGCAAGCTGGCGAGCGGCAAGAGCTTCGTCTGGCTCAGCCGGGCGCTGACCCCGCGTCAGGTCCACGCGGTGAACCGGCTGGGCGAACCGGGGCTGGTCTTCGCGCCCGCCGAGCGCCGGCTTTACCCGGCGTCCGGCCTGGCGGCGCATCTGCTGGGCTACACCGATATCGACGATCGCGGCCTCGCCGGAGTCGAGGCGCGCTTCGACGCGCGCCTGCGGGACGAACCGGCGGCGCCGCTCCGGTTGAGCCTGGACCTCCGCTTCCAGCATGTCGTGTACGACGAACTGACGCGCGCGGTGGCGCGCTTCTCGGCCAAAGGGGCGGCGGCACTGATGATCGACGCCGAAAGCGCGGAAGTGCTGGCGCTGGTGAGCCTGCCGACCTTCGATCCCAATCGAGCGCGCGGCGGCGGCGAAGACGACATGCGCTTCAACCGCGCCACTCTCGGCATCTTCGAGATGGGCTCCACTTTCAAGGCCTTCACCGTCGCCACGGCGCTCGACTCGGGGTCCGTGACCCTCGCCGACGGCTACGATGCGTCCAGGCCGCTGCGAGTCGCACGTTTCACGATCAGCGACTCGCACGCGAAGAACCGATGGTTGTCGGTGCCGGAAATCTTCATTCATTCGTCGAACATCGGTGCCGCGAAAATGGCGCTGGCCCTCGGCGCCGAGACGCAACGCGAGTTTCTCGGCCGGTTCGGCCTGCTGTCGCCTCTCCCGGTCGAATTACCCGAGGTCGGCACGCCGCTCGTCCCTGCGCGCTGGCGCGACGTGAACGTGGCGACCATCGCGTTCGGCCACGGGCTCGCCGTGAGTCCGTTGCACCTTGCCGCCGGGGTCGCCGCTTTGGTGAACGGCGGCGTCTGGCGCGCCCCGACCGTGCTCGCCCGCGATGGAGACACCCCCCCCGGCCGCCGGGCGATCGGGGAACGAACCTCGCAACAGATGCGCCAGCTTTTCCGTATCGCCGTCACCCACGGCACCGGTCGCAAGGCCGATGCGGCGGGCTATCGGGTCGGCGGCAAGACGGGCACTGCGGAGAAACTCACCGACGGCCGCTACGACCGCCGCCGGCTGGTTTCCTCGTTCGTCGCGGCGTTCCCGATGGACGCGCCGCGTTTCGTGATCCTGGCGATGATAGACGAGCCGAAGGGCATCGAAGAGACCCACGGCTATGCCACCGGCGGCTGGACAGCGGCGCCGACGGTCGGGCGGATCGTCGAGCGCATCGGCCCGCTGGCGGGCGTCGCGCCGCAATTTCCCACCGACGACGGCGCGCCGTCGAAACCGCCCATGTTCGACGTGTCACCCGACGGTAGCGAGATCCGTCTTGCGGCTTACTGACCTCATGGACGGGGGGCTGACGAGCCCCCCTGCGTGCGGCAACCCCGAAATCACCGGGCTGACGGCCGACAGCCGGGCAGTCGAACCCGGTTATCTGTTCGCCGCGCTTCAGGGCAGCCGGGACGACGGGGTTCGCTTCATCGCCGATGCGGCCGGCCGAGGCGCGCGCGCGGTCCTCGCTCCACCCGGTACGCGCGCCGCCGCTTGCGCCGCCGGCCTCGCGTTCGTCGCGGCGGACAACCCGCGCCGCGCCTACGCTCGGATGGCGGCGCGGTTTCACGCCGAGCAACCGCGCACCGTCGTCGCCGTTACAGGAACGGACGGGAAGACGTCCGTGGTCTGGTTCGCGCGCCAGCTCTGGCAGACGCTCGGCCACCGGGCCGCGAGCCTCGGTACGCTCGGCCTCGACGCACCGGGGTTCATGCGACCCGGTTCGCTGACCACGCCGGACCCGGCCGAGTTGCACCGGATTCTGGCGGCCGTCGCCGTCACCGGCATCGACCACATGGCGATCGAGGCCTCGAGCCACGGTCTCGCCCAGCACCGCCTCGACGGTGTGCGTCTCGACGCGGCCGCGTTCACGACCCTGGGCCGCGACCATCTCGACTATCACCGCACCGCAGACGTCTATTTCGCCGCCAAGGCGCGCCTGTTCGCCGAACTGCTGCCGGCGGGCGCGGTCGCCGCGCTCAATACCGGCCTGCAACGGTTCGACGATCTGCGGCAGATCTGCCGCGCCCGCCGTCATCGCGTGGTGACTTACGGACGCGGCGGCGACATGCGCCTAGCTTCGCAGGACGGGCGGGTGCTCGCTATCGAGGCATTCGGTGAAACCTACACCGTCGCCACGGCGCTCGGCGGCGGTTTCCAGGTGGAGAATCTTCTCGCCGCGCTGACCCTGGTAATCGGCTGCGGTGCCGATCCGCAGGCTGCCATGGCCGCCGCCGGTGCGGTCGAAGGCCCGCCGGGGCGCCTGCAACGAGTCGCCACTTCTCCCGGCGGCGCGGCGGTTTATGTGGATTACGCCCATACGCCGGACGCCCTGTGCGCCGTCCTTGCGGCACTGCGCCCGCGCGTTTCCGGCGCGATCGTTCTCGTCTTCGGGTGTGGCGGCGACCGCGATCCCGGCAAGCGCCCGCGGATGGGCGCGGTCGCGGCGGACCGTGCCGATCGCGTGTTCGTCACCGACGACAACCCGCGCGGCGAAGACCCTGCCGCCATCCGCGCCGCCATCCGCGCCGCCTGCCCGGGCGCAGTGGAGATCGGCGACCGCGAACGGGCGATCGCTGCCGCGTTCGAGAGCCTGGGCCCGGACGACGTGCTGCTCATTGCCGGCAAGGGCCATGAGACCGGTCAGATCGTCGGGGATATCGTGCGCCCCTTCGACGACGCCGCGGTCGCGCGCCGGGTCGCCGCTGGAGGCGCACCGTGACAGCGCTGTGGACGAGCGAGGCGATCGCTGCCGCGACGAACGGTTCAGCGAGCGCTCCGTTCGTCGTTTCCGGCGTTTCGATCGACAGCCGGACGCTCGTCCCCGGTGACCTGTTCATCGCTCTGCCAGGGCCGAACTTCGACGGGCACGATCACGTCGGCGAGGCTGCGGCGCGCGGCGCCGCCGGCGCACTCGTCGCGCGGTCGCTGCCGCCGCCGGCGCCGCAAATCCTGGTGGATGACACCCACCGCGCGCTTGTCGCTCTTGGCCGTGCCGGGCGTGACCGCGCCGCAGCGCAAGTGGTCGCGATCACCGGCAGCGTCGGCAAGACCGGCACGCGCGCGCTGTGCGCGAAGGCGCTGGAAACGATGGGCTCGGTCCACGCCAGCACGGCCAGCTTCAACAATCGCATCGGTCTGCCTCTCACCCTTGCGCGGCTGGACCCGGCCGCCAATTTTTCGGTGCTTGAAATGGGCATGAACCGTGCCCGCCAGATATCCGCGCTGACGCGCATCGCGCGGCCGGATATCGCCGTGATCACGACCATCGCCCCGGCGCACCTCGAATTCTTTACCGGCCTCGACGCTATCGCGGCGGCAAAGGCCGAGATCTTCGAAGGCGTGCCGCCGGGCGGCGCGGCGGTGCTCGACCGCGACCATGCCTGTTTCCCGAAGCTGGCTGCCGCAGCGCGCGCGTGCGGCCTGTCGCGCGTTCTCGGCTTCGGCAAGTCGCCCGAGAGCGATGTGCGGCTGATCGAATGTGCCGCCGGGCCATCGGGAAGCCGGATCCGGGCATCGGTGGCGGGGAAGGAGGTCGTTTACGCACTCAGAATCCCCGGCTGTCACTGGGCGTATAACAGCCTTGCGGTGCTCGCCGTCGTGCACGGGCTCGGAGGCGATCCCGCGCCGGCGGCGGCCGCGTTGGAAGCCCTCGACGCGCCTCCCGGCCGCGGGCGGAGATTCCCCACAGCGCTTGCCGGCGGCGGCAGGGCGTGCGTCATCGACGACGCCTGGAACGCGAACCCGGCTTCAATGACGGCAGCGTTGGACCTGCTGGCGCTTGTACCGCCGGGCGGGCGGCGCATCGCGGTGCTCGGCGACATGCTCGAACTCGGCGCCGCCGGCGAGGCGATGCACGCCGCTCTCGCCGGCGACGTCGAACGCGCCGGCGTCGACCTCGTGTTCACCGCCGGTCCGCTGATGGCCGCGCTGCACCACGCTCTGCCGGCGGCGCGCCGCGGCGGGCACGCAGAACATGCCTGCGCGCTGGCGCCGCTGGTGCGCGCCGCGCTTTGCCCGAACGACACGGTGCTGGTCAAGGGTTCGCACGGCGCCGCCATGCACCGGGTCGTCGCCGCGCTGGAAGCGGATGCCGTCAACGGCGGAGAAGAGGAGGAACGCCATGCTCTATAATCTCCTCGCGCCGCTGGCCGACGAATTCACTTTGTTCAACCTCTTTCGCTACCTGACCTTCCGCAGCGGCGCGGCGGTCGTGACGGCGCTCGTGGTCAGCTTTCTTTTCGGTCCGGCCGTGATTCGCTGGCTCGCCACGCGGCAGGTCGAAGGCCAGCCCATCCGCGACGACGGCCCCGCCGGACACCTCGACACCAAGCGCGGCACGCCGACGATGGGCGGATTCCTGATCCTGCTCGCTCTCGCGCTCGGCACCCTGCTGTGGGCCGATCTCGGCAACGGCTTCGTTTGGGTTGTGCTGCTGGTGACGTTCGGCTTCGGCGCGATCGGCTTCGTCGACGACTACCTCAAGGTCACCCGGCGCCACCATCGCGGACTGCCGGGTCGCGTCAAGCTGCTCGTCCAATTCGCCATCGCGGCCGGGGCGGTGTACTGGATCTCGGCGCTGCTGCCGCCGGCGTTCTCGACCGCGCTTGCCGTGCCGTTCTTCAAATCGGTGCTGTTCGACCTCGGCCTGTTCTTCGCACCGTTCGCAGTGCTGGTCGTCGTCGGCGCCTCGAACGCGGTGAACCTGACCGACGGCCTGGACGGCCTCGCGATCATGCCGATCATGATGGCCGCCGGCTGCTTCGGGATCGTGACCTGGCTGGTCGGCAATGCCGTATTCGCCGACTACCTCCAGATACACGCCGTACCCGGGGCCGGGGAGCTCGCCGTATTCTGCGGCGCTCTGGTCGGCGCGAGTCTCGGTTTTTTGTGGTTCAACGCTCCGCCCGCGAAAGTGTTCATGGGCGACACGGGCAGCCTTGCCGCCGGCGGCGCGCTCGGCGCCGTCAGCGTGATCGCCAAGCACGAACTGGTTCTGGCGATCGTCGGCGGCCTGTTCGTGCTCGAAGCGGTTTCGGTGATCGTCCAGGTCGTGTCGTTCCGGCTGACCGGGCGGCGGGTCTTCCTCATGGCCCCGATACACCACCATTTCGAGGGCCGCGGCTGGGCCGAGCCGACTATCGTTATCCGCTTCTGGATCATCGCCGCGATCCTGGCGCTCGCCGGTCTCGCCACGCTGAAGCTGCGATGAGGCGATGATTCCGGTCACCGAATATCGCGACGACACGGTTGCCGTGTTCGGGCTGGGTCGTTCCGGTCTCGCTGCGGTCGAGGCTCTGGTGGCAGGCGGCGCTGAAGTACTCGCCGACGACGACTGCGCCGACCGCCGCGCGCGCGCGGCGGTGCTCGGCGGCCATCCGGCGCGTCTGGGCGCGGGAACGATCGCCGGCGCGCGTGCGCTGGTGCTCAGCCCGGGCGTGCCGCTCGATCATCCGGTGCCCGTCGCCGCCCGCGCCGCGGGAGTCGATGTCGTCGGCGAGGCGGATCTGTTCGCCTGTGCGCTGTGGCCCGACGGGCGGTTCGGCGGCCCGCGTATCGTCGGAATCACCGGCACGAACGGCAAGTCGACCACGACCGCGCTGGTCGGCCATCTCCTCACGGAGGCGGGCAGGCTCGTTCAGGTCGGCGGCAATCTCGGCACGGCCGCGCTGGCGCTCGATCCGCTCGACGCGAACGGCATCTACGTGCTCGAAATGTCGTCCTTCCAGCTCGACCTCACATCGCGCCTGGTGTTCGACGTCGCCGGCCTGCTCAACCTCAGCCCCGATCACCTCGACCGCCACGGCGACATGGAGGGATACGTCGCGGCGAAGAAGCGCATCTTTCGCGGTCAGACCGCCGCCTGCGCCGCTGTCGTCGCCTGCGACGACTGGATGACCGCCGCCATCTTCCAATGTCTTGCCGCGGCAGGAGTGAGGCGGACGATCGCGGTATCGGGGGCCGGCCCGGTCGAGGGCGGCGTGGGGGTAGAGGCCGGGCGGTTGCTCGACGGCCTCGACGGGGCTCCGCGCGCGGTTGTCGATCTCGGACGGAACCCGGCTTTGATCGGCGGTCACAACTGGCAGAACGCCGCGCTCGCCTGGGCGGTCTGTCGAGTGCTCGGTGTCGAAGCCGACAATCTGGTTCCGGGTTTACTGAGCTACCCGGGACTCGCGCATCGGCTGGAGCCGGTCGCGGAGATTGCCGGCGTGCGCTACGTCAACGACAGCAAGGCGACCAACGCCGCCGCCGCCGCGCGCGCACTGGCGTGCTACCGATCGATCTACTGGATCGCCGGCGGTCGTGCGAAGGACGCCGACCCGAGCCCGCTCGCGCCGTGGCTCGACCGTGTGCGCCACGCTTTTCTGATCGGCGAGGCGGCCCACGACTTCGCCGAGGCGCTCGCGGGCCGCACGTCCGCGACGATATGCGGAACGCTCGACCGCGCGGTCGCGCTGGCAGCGCAGCGGGCCGCCTCCGACGGGGTCCAGGGGGCGGTCGTGCTGTTGTCGCCGGCGTGCGCCTCCTACGATCAGTTCTCCGATTTCGAGGCGCGGGGGGAGCGGTTCCGGTCGCTCGTCGCGGCGTTGGCGACGCCGTGAGCACCGCCATGCGTGTGGACGGCAGCATCGTCGGCCGCTGGTGGTTCACGGTCGATCGCTGGTTGCTCGCGGCATTGCTGGCGCTGATCGCCGTAGGCGCAGTGATGACGTTCGCGGCGAGCCCTGCAGTTGCCGAGCGCTTGAACTACGACCGCCTGCATTTCGTTCAGCGGCAACTGATGCTGATCCCGCCCGCGGTCGCGCTCATGCTCGCGGTCTCGATGCTGTCGCCGACCGGAGTCGCGCGCGCCGGGGCGGCGTTGTTGGCGGTCGGCCTCGTGCTGACAACGATCACGGTCGTTTCCGGAACGGAAGTGAAGGGGGCGCAGCGCTGGCTCGCCCTCGGCGGCCTGACCCTTCAACCGTCAGAATTGCTCAAACCCGGCCTCGCGATCGTCGCAGCGGGACTGTTCGCCGCGCGGCACGACCTGCTGGCGGCACTGGCACTGGTCCCGGTGCTCTTCGTGCTGATTCTGCAACCCGATATCGGCATGGCGATGGCTATGGCCGCCGTGTGGTTCGCGCAATACGTCGTTGCCGGCTTGCCGCTGTTCTGGGTTGGCGTGCTGTCCACGCTCGGCGTCGGTGTCCTCGCTGCCGGTTACGGCTACTTCCCCCACGTGCAAAGCCGCATCGATCGCTTTCTCGATCCCGCGTCCGGCGACAGTTACCAGATCGACCACTCCCTGCGGGCGTTCTCGCATGGCGGTCTTCTCGGTCGCGGCCCCGGCGAAGGCGTGGTCAAGGACCATCTGCCGGACGCGCACGCCGACTTCGTGTTCGCCGTCGCTGGTGAAGAGTTCGGGCTGTTGGCGTGCCTGCTGCTGGTCGGTGTCTTCGCCTGTGTGGTGGTGCGCGGACTGACCCGCCTTGCCGCCGAGACCGACCGCTTCGTGCTGCTCGCCGGTGCGGGTCTGATCGTCCATTTCGGCTTGCAGGCGATGATCAACATGGCGGTGACGCTGCGCCTGGCGCCGACCAAGGGGCTGACCCTGCCATTCGTTTCTTATGGCGGTTCGTCACTGTTCGCGCTCGCCTTCACCATGGGCCTGGTGCTGGCGCTGACGCGCTGGCGCCCGCGTACGGCGGCAGTGTCGTGAGCGGCGCCCTCGCGGTCATCGCCGCCGGCGGCACGGGCGGCCATGTTTTTCCGGCGTTGGCCCTGGCGCGCGGCCTGCGGGCGGACGGGATCGAGCCGGCGTTCGTCACCGACCGCCGCGGCATCGCGTTCGGCGACGGGTTGAGTGATGTCGCCTGCTACGCGGTGCGCGCCGGCGGTGTCGCGGGCCTCGGCCTGTTCGGGGCGCTGCGCGGCGGTCTTGCGCTGGCGGCAGGGTTCGTTCAGGCGCGTCGTCTGTTCCGGCGCCTCGGGCCGGCGCTGGTGATCGGCTTTGGCGGTTACGCTTCCCTGCCGCCGGTCGCGGCCGCCGCGAGCTTGCGAATTCCGGTGCTCGTGCACGAAGCCAACGCGGTGCTGGGCCGCGCCAACCGATTGCTTGCACGCCGCGCGACAGCGATTGCGACCGGGTTCCCCGATACTGTGGACGCCGGCGCCCATACCGGCGTGCCGGTGCGCGACGCCTTCGTCGCGGCGCGTGCACGCCCCTACGCGGCGCCGTCCGACGACGGGCCGATCCGTTTGCTGGCGGTCGGCGGCAGCCAGGGCGCGCGCTTTCTCGGGCGTGTCGTGCCGCACGCTCTGGCGTCGCTGCCGGAACGTCTGCGCCAACGACTTCAAGTCGATCAACAGTGCCGGCCCGAGGATGAAGCGTCGGCGCTCGGGGCCTATGCCGAGGCCGGGATCGTGGCGCGGGTGAGTCGGTTCATCGACGACGTGTCGGTTCGGCTCGCCGCCGCGCACCTGGTGATCGCCCGGGCCGGCGCCTCGACGATCGCCGAACTTACGGTCGTCGGGAGGCCTGCGATCCTGATCCCGTATCCGCACGCCATCGACGACCATCAGACCGCCAACGCACACGCGGTCGCCGCCGCCGGCGGCGGGTGGCCGATGGCCGAAAGCGCGCTTGACGTCGGCGCTCTTCGCAACCGCATCGCGGCTTTGCTCGACGATCCCGCCGCGCTCCAACGGGCGGCTGCCGGCGCCCGCGGTCTCGGTCGCCCCGATGCGGTGGAGCGGCTCGTCGCCCTTGCGCGCCGCGTGTCGGCGGAGACCGGGCGATGACCGGGCTACCGCTCGACATCGGCCCGCTGCACTTCGTCGGCATCGGCGGAATCGGCATGAGCGGGATCGCCGAGGTCATGCACAATCTCGGATACCGCGTGCAGGGCAGCGATCTGGGTGACAACGCCAACGTGCGGCGGATGCGCACACTGGGCCTTGCGGTCCACATCGGTCATGCGGCGGAGAACCTCGGCGACGCCGCGGTCGTCGTCGTGTCGAGCGCGGTAGGCGACGGCAACCCCGAAATCGTCGAAGCGCGCGCGCGGATGCTGCCGGTGGTGCGCCGCGCGGAAATGCTCGCCGAATTGATGCGGCTCAAATACGCCGCCGCTGTCGCGGGTTCGCACGGAAAAACCACCACGACCTCGCTGATCGCGGCCCTGCTCGACGCCGCCGGGTTCGAGCCTACGGTAATCAACGGCGGTATCATCGACGCTTGGGGCACCAACGCGCGGCTCGGTTCCGGTGACTGGATGGTCGTGGAAGCCGACGAGTCCGACGGCAGTTTCACGCGCCTGCCGGCGACGATCGCGGTGGTCACCAATATCGATCCCGAACATCTCGAGTTCTACGGAGATTTCGACCGCTTGCGTCAGGCTTTCCAAACCTTCGTCGAGAACATCCCGTTCTACGGTTTCGCCGTCGCCTGCGTCGATCATCCGGAAGTCGCGGCGATGGCCGGACGGATAACCGATCGCCGCATCGTTACCTGCGGATTCTCACCGCAAGCGGATCTGCGCGCGGTCGGGTTGCATCCGACCGACGGCGGCACACGGTTCGACGTCGTGGCCGGCGGCCGCCTTGCCGGACGCGGCGGCGTGGATGGCCGGCGCCGCATCGCCGGTTTCGAGCTGCGGATGCCGGGCCGGTACAACGTCCAGAACGCGCTCGCCGCCCTCGCGATCGGGATCGAAATGGGCCTGAGCGACGACACGTTGCGCGCAGGTCTTGCCGCGTTCGCCGGAGTCAGGCGTCGTTTCACGACCGTCGGCGAAGCGTTCGGGGTGATCGTGATCGACGATTACGGTCATCACCCGGCGGAGATCGCCGCAGCACTGTCCGCCGCACGAGAGCGGCTGGCGCTGGCTGGCCCCGGCGGGCGCCTGATCGCGGTCGTGCAACCGCATCGCTACACCCGGTTGCGGGATCTGTTCGACTCGTTCTGCACCTGCTTCGACGAGGCCGACACGGTGATCGTGGCCGACGTCTATCCGGCCGGCGAGGAACCGATCAACGGTTTCGACCGAGACCGGCTGATCGACGGGCTGCGGGCGCGTGGCAATTTCCGGGTGGCGCCGTTGCCGGCTCCCGAGGCCCTGCCGGCGATGATTCTCGAAGCGGCCGGGACGGGCGACATGGTGGTCTGCCTCGGCGCCGGCAGCATCACGCAGTGGGCCAACGATCTGCCCGGCGCGATGCGAGCGCTCCACGGTGTCGGGGATGGCGTCTCGTGACCGCCGGGACGCGCACATCGCTCATCGGGCGGTTACCGCCGCTGCGCGGAGCGCTGCACACCGCGGCGCCACTCCGCCGCGTCGCCTGGTTCCGTGTCGGCGGGCCGGCGGAAGTGCTGTTCGCACCGGCCGACCGGGACGATCTCGGTGTCCTGCTGAGCGGCCGCCCACCCGGCGTTCCGGTGACCGTTCTCGGTCTCTGCTCCAACGTACTGATCCGCGATGGCGGCATCGACGGGGTGGTGGTTCGCCTCGGCCGGTCGTTCGCCCGCATCGCGGTGGACGGTACGCGGGTTCATTGCGGCGCCGCTGCTGCCGATGCCACCGTCGCGCGCGCCGCGGCGGCCGCGGGGATCGGCGGGTTAGAGTTCCTGTGCGGCGTGCCCGGCTCGATCGGCGGGGCGATCCGTATGAACGCCGGCGCTTACGGGTGCGAGATCGGCGAAGTGGTCGAAACGGTCGAGGCGGTCGATCCGAAAGGTGTGGTTCATCGCCTCGCCGGAGACGATATCGATTTCGGCTATCGCCGTTCGAGCCTCCCGGCAAATTGGATCTGCACGGCGGCGACGCTGCGTGGCACGCCCGTCGAGGCGAGCGCGGTGCGCGCGCGAATGGCGGCGATCGCCGCACGGCGTGAAGCTACGCAGCCGATCCGTGCGCGCACCGGTGGCAGCACCTTTACCAACCCGCCGGGCCGGAAGGCTTGGCAGTTGATCGACAGTGCGGGTTGTCGCGGTTTGCGGCGTGGCGGTGCGGCGGTGTCGCTGAAGCACAGCAATTTCCTGGTGAATATCGACGGCGCGACGGCGGGCGATCTGGAATGCCTCGGCGAGACCGTGCGCCGGCGGGTGTTCGAGACGGCAGGGGTGCGCCTCGAGTGGGAGATCCGGCGCCTCGGGCGGCACGTCCGGCCGGAGGGGGCGCCATGACCGCGCGGGTCGTGGTCCTCCTAGGCGGACGGTCGTCGGAGCGTGAGGTTTCACTGGCGAGCGGCCGGGCGGTTCTCGCGGCGCTGCGCGAACGCGGTGCGCACGCTCGCGCGCTCGATGTCGGACCCGGAATCGCGCGCCGGCTCGCCGAAATGCGCCCGCACATCGACGTGGCTTTCAACGCCCTGCATGGGCGTTGGGGCGAAGACGGATGCGTTCAGGGGTTGTGCGAACTGCTCGATCTTCCGTTCACCCATTCGGGAGTGCTGGCCTCGGCGCTCGCCATGGACAAGCCGACCGCCAGGCGGTTGTTCGCCCTCGCAGACATTCCGGTGCCCGAGGGCCGGCTGGTGGGCCGCGACGAGGTGCTCGCCCGCGATCCGTTGCCGAGGCCCTATGTCGTCAAGCCGCGCAACGAGGGGTCCAGCGTCGCGGTCCGCATCGTCGGAGAGGGCGATCCGCCGAAGCCGTTTGCCGACACATCCTGGCCCTATGGCGATGAGGCTCTTGTCGAACGCTATGTGCCGGGGCGCGAGATCACGGCGGCGGTCATGGGCGACCGTGCGCTCGGTGCTCTCGAGATTCGGCCGCGCCGGGGCTTCTACGATTACCGGTCGAAATACACCAGGGGCGAGGCCGACTATCTCATACCGGCGCCGATCGCCGAGGCGGATCGCGCTGCGGCGCTCGATTACGCCGTGCGCGCGCATCGGACTCTCGGTTGCTGCGGCGTTTCGCGGGCGGATTTTCGTTACGACGATACCCCCGGCGGTGTGGGCCTGCGCTTGCTCGAAGTCAATACCCAGCCGGGGATGACCCCGGGTTCTCTGGTGCCCGCCATCGCGGCGGCGGAGGGGATTCCCTATCCCGACCTCGTGGCGTGGATGGTGGAGGACGCGCAATGCCGGCGTTGAGGGCGCGCCGGGCGGACCGGGTCGGCGGCAGATCGCCCGCCGTTGGCCGTGCGAGCCGGCGGTCGCGGGGCGGTCCCCGGCGGCGGGATCGCGAATTGCGCGAGCCGGGACCGCTTCGCAGGGCGTTCTCGCGTTTGCGCCGGCTCGCGCCCCGAATGGTGCGCCGCCTGAGTCTGCTCGTCGCTCTCGGTGCCGGGCTCGTCGTCTGGCAGACGGGTGCGGCCGGACACGGTCTCACCGTGCTCGGTGAGACCGCGATCGACGTGAGTCGCGCTGCCGGTTTCGTGGTCGAAGACGTATTCGTCGAAGGTCGGCGACGGGCGCCGAAGGAGGGCCTCCGTGCGAGCCTCGGAGTCGCGCGCGGCGATGCGATGCTCCTGATCGACCCCGGCGAAGCGAAGGCGCGGTTGGAAGAGAATCCTTGGGTTGCCGCCGCGCGCGTCGAACGCCAACTGCCGAACGCCCTGTACATTCGCATCGTCGAGCGCCGCCCGATGGCGCTTTGGCAACACCGCGGCGCGATCCGCCTGGTCGATCGGGGAGGGCGAATACTTACCGATCATGGCGTCGAGGCGTATGCCGCGTTGCCGCTGGTGGTGGGCGCCGGCGCGCCGGAGCAACTTCCCGCACTGGTCGCCTCGGTGGCGGCCACGCCCGATCTCTATCGCCGTCTGTCGGCAGCGAACTGGGTCGGCGGCCGACGCTGGACCCTGCGATTCGACGACCGCATCGACGTGCTGCTTCCCGAGGGGCCGACGGATCGCGCCTGGGCGCGCCTCGTCGCCCTGCAGGAGGAGGTAGGGATCCTCGAAACGCGGCTGGCGCGGATCGATCTGCGCAGCCCTGACCGCGTTCTGGTGCGCTTCGACTCGGACACGCCCGCGGGAGCCGGGACATGAGAGATGACGGCAATCTGTTGGCGGCGGCTCTGGATATCGGCAGTTCGAAGATTTGCTGCTTCATTGTGGAGGACGAAGGCGAGGGCGTGTTGCGTGTGCTCGGGATGGGGCACACCGTCGCGCACGGCACCGGCGCCGGCGCGATCGTCGATATGGATGCGGCCGAGCAGGCCATCCGCGCGGCGGTGCACGAGGCCGAGACCGCAGCCGGCGAAACCATCCGCTCGGTCATCGTAAACCTGTCGGGAGGGCGGCTGCATTCGGAGCGGTTCGACGAGACCGTCGAACTGGGCGGCCGGCAAGTCGGCGATGCCGCTGTCGATCAGGCGACCGCGTTGGCGCGGCGCCGCGCTCCCCCGGAAGGCTATGAAGTGGTGCATCTCGCGCCTGTCGATTATGCGATCGACGGGACCATCGGGATCCGCGAGCCGCGCGGTCTCTTCGGCGAACGCCTGGTGGCCGGGTTTCACGCCGTGGTCGCCGGCCGCGGCCGGTTGCGAACGCTTCGGGCGTGTGCAGGCCGCTGTCACCTCGATGTCGAGGCCGTGGTGCTATCGGCTTGCGCCAGCGGACACGCGGTTCTGGTCGAAGACGAAATGAGCATGGGCGCCGTGTGTATCGACATGGGCGCCGGTGCGACCGATATCGCGGTTTTTCAGCGCGGTTCACTGGTTTTCGCCGACAGCGTGCCGGTCGGCGGAGCGCAGGTAACGCGCGATCTCGCCCATGGTCTCGCCACGGCGCCGGCGATCGCCGAGCGCCTCAAGACGATGCATGGAAGCGCCATCGCCGGCGGCGACGACGACCGCGAGCTGATCGACGTGCCGGAGATCGGAGAGGACCCCGACGCCGGTCCCAACCACCTGCCGCGCGGGCGCCTGATCGACATCATTCGTCCGCGTCTGGAAGAGACCTTCGAGATCGTGCGCCAGCGGCTGGATGCGGCACGGCTCGACACCGATGCGGGCGGGCGCGTGGTGTTGTGCGGCGGCGCGAGCGCCCTGAACGGCGTGCGCGAAGTCGCGGCGCAAGTCCTGGGCCGATCGGTCCGCCTGGGGCGGCCGCGGCGGCTCCGTGGCCTCGCCGAATCGGCGAGCGGCGCCGCGTTCGCCACTGGCGCGGGGTTGCTGACAGCGGGCAATGCGGTGACGCCGAACCCACTTGTCGAACCGATGCCGACCATGGATGTCGCACTCGCACCATTCGGCCGGCTTGGCCGTTGGTTGAGGGAAAGCTTCTGAATACCGCGGCGACTTCGGCCGGGGCGCGTGCCCCGGCGGGAGACCCTGCCGTTTCGTAAACCCGGAGGAACTGGAGGTCGAAGATGACGATCAACCTGAATGTGCCGGCGACCCACGAACTGAAGCCGAAGATACTGGTGTTCGGCGTCGGCGGGGCGGGCTGCAACGCGGTCAACAACATGATCACCTCGCATCTTGAGGGGGTCGAGTTCGTTGTCGCCAACACCGATGCGCAGTCGCTGGAACAGTCGCTGACCGAACGGCGCATTCAGTTGGGCGCCACCACCACCCAGGGTCTCGGCGCGGGAGCCCACCCCGAGGTCGGGCGGCAAGCGGCCGAGGAGGCGTTGGAGAACATCCAGGACCACCTTCGAAGCAGCAATATGGTGTTCATCACTTGCGGCATGGGCGGCGGAACAGGCACCGGCGCGGCGCCGGTGATCGCGCGGGCGGCGCGCGAGGACGGCATTCTCACTATCGGCGTGGCGACCAAGCCTTTCAATTTCGAAGGCCATCGCCGCATGGAAATCGCGGAAGCCGGCCTCGCGGAACTGCAACAGGTGGTCGATACCCTGATCGTCATCCCGAACAACAACCTGTTTCGCGTGGCGAGCGAAAAGACGACTTTCGCCGAGGCCTTCAAGATGGCCGACGACGTGCTCTATTCGGGCGTGCGCGGCGTGACCGATCTGATGGTGATGCCCGGGTTGATCAATCTCGACTTCGCCGATGTGCGCTCCGTGATGCGCGAAATGGGCAAGGCGATGATGGGTACCGGCGAATCCGGCGGCGAGAACGGCGAGAAACGGGCGCTGAACGCTGCCGAGGACGCGATCAACAACCCGTTGCTCGACGACGTGTCGTTGAGCGGAGCGCGCGGGGTGCTCATCAACATCACCGGCGGTCCCGACCTGACGCTGTTCGAGGTTGACGAAGCGTGCACCCACATTCGCGAGCAGGTTGACCGGAACGCCAAGATCATCTTCGGCTCGACGTTCGACGACAGCCTGGCGGGGCGGGTCCGGGTTTCGGTCGTCGCTACCGGCATCGACTGCCAGGAGGACGATGATGTGGCGGCGGCCGGCGTCGAGCATGCGGTGACGCCGTCCTACGCGCCCGCACCTTCCGAACCGGTTGCCCCTCCTCATGCGACGATTCCCGCAGAGCCGGCGCCGCCGCGAGTGGAAACTCCGACCGACCATACGTTCGCCCCGGCGTCTCCGCCGCCTGCCGCTCCGGACCACGCCCCGGCCGCCCATCCGCGCGAACCGGTGCTGGCCGGTTGGAGCGAGCCGGTCATGAAACCCGAAACGCCCGCGTCACCGCCGCCGGCTTCGCCGGACACCGGTTCCCGTCGCCGTCCCTACGACTGGATGCGCTCCCTCGGTGGCGCACCGGCCGCTCCCACACCGCCGCCGGCGCATTCCAGGACCAGTGGCCGGGCGTCCGACAGCAAGACCGACGAAATCCCGCCTTTCCTGCGTCGCAACTCGTAAGAGTTTGTAACAAAGCGTGAATTGCGCGCTTCCCGGAGCGCTTGCTACAAAGCGCTTCGGGAGCGTGGCGATGCCGGAATCGGATTCCGGCCGAGCCGGAGGGGGGCCTGGGGCAGTGGAACGACAGACCACGATTCGCCGCGAGATCGATTGCAAGGGAATCGGGCTTCATTGCGGTGAGGACGTGCGGATGACCCTGTGTCCCGCCGAGGCCGACACGGGGATCGTTTTCCGGCGTCGCGACCTCTGCGGGGCGACTGTCCCCGCCCGTTACGACCATGTCGCGGATACGCGGCTCGGCACCAGCCTGGAGGGCGCGGGGGGTGCGCGGGTCGGTACCGTCGAACATCTGATGGCCGCACTGTGGGGCTGCGGAGTCGATAACCTCATTGTGGACGTGGATGGGCCGGAGGTGCCGGCAATGGACGGAAGCGCCGAGCCGTTCATGTTCCTCGTCGATTGCGCGGGACTGATACCGCTCGATTCGCCGCGTCAGACCATCAGAGTGCTTCGACCGGTCTCCGTTCGCGCCGGCGACGCGCACATTGCTCTGTTGCCGGACTACACGACGAGCCTGTATTTCGAGATTCTCTTCGACCATCCGGCGGTCGGCGCGCAGTCGTGCGACTTCGTTCCGATCAACGGCGCGTTTCGCCAGGATATCGCGCGTGCGCGCACCTTCGGGTTCGAACGCGACGTTGCGGCGCTGCGGGCCAGCGGTCTGGCACGCGGCGGCAGTTACGACAACGCGATCATCGTCGGCGAACAGGGTGTGAAGAACGAAGAGGGTCTGCGTTTCCCCGACGAGTTCGTCCGGCACAAAGTGCTCGACTGCCTGGGCGACCTGTATCTCGCCGGTGCCTGCGTCATCGCGCGGATCGAGGCGTCGCGCGCCGGACACACGCTGAACAACCGGCTGCTTCGGGCGCTGTTCTCGGACCCCGCCAACTGGTGCTTCGAAACCGACGAAAAGATGACGACTCCGGCGCATGCCTGAACGGCGCCTCCAGCGCCGCGATCTCGTATGACCGTTCTCGTTACCGGTGCGGCCGGGTTCATCGGTTTTCATCTCAGCCGCGCCCTTCTGGACGCTGGCGAGAGAGTTGTCGGCGTCGATAATCTGGACGAACGTTACGACGTTGCGCTGAAACAGGCGCGGCTCGACCGCCTGACCGATTCGGCGGCGTTCCGCTTTTTGCGGCTCGATATCGCCGACCCCGAGGCTGTGGCCTCGTTGGCGCGCGGTTACGGCCCGTTCCGTGTCGTCGTGCATCTCGCCGCGCGCGCCGGCGTGCGCGATTCGTTGAAATCCCCCTGGGCCTGCGGCCACAGCAATCTCATGGGACATCTGGCCGCGCTCGAACTCTGTCGCGGCATGAGCGGACTGGAGCATTTCGTTTACGCGAGCTCCAGCTCGGTTTACGGCGGCAACGTCAAAAGCCCCCAAGCCGAGCACGACCGGGTCGATATGCCGATCTCGCTTTACGCGGCAACCAAGCGCGCCGGTGAGTTGATGGCTCATACATACAGCCATCTCCATGGTCTGCCGGCGACCGGTCTGCGGTTCTTCACCGTTTACGGTCCCTGGGGCAGGCCCGATATGGCCGTGTGGGCGTTCACCGAAGCCATCCTTGCGGGACGGCCGATAAGATTGTTCAACAGCGGCGACATGAAGCGCGACTTCACCTGTATCGACGACATCATTGCCGGCGTATTCGGAGTCCTCGCGCACCCGCCGGATGCGGCGGGGGAGACGCCGCATCGGCTCTACAATATCGGCGGCGGGCAGCCCGAACCGGTGCGGCGTGTTGTCGCTGTCCTCGAACGCGCCCTGGGTCGTGAGGCGCTGGTCGAAGAGGCACCGCCGCAACCGGGAGACGTTTCCGGAACCTTCGCCGACGTTACGGCCCTGGAACGCGATATCGGGTTTCGCCCGGCGACGCGGATCGACGAGGGACTACCGCGCTTCGTCGCCTGGTATCGCGAGCACTATCGCGTTTGAGCGACGGCGACCTGTGGCGCGGCGCGCGGCAGGCAGAGCGCGGCGGCGCCGGCGGTCATAGCGAACCCGGCCATCAGGACGAACAGCACGTCGAGCGATCCGGTAAAGCGCCATGCGACAGGGATCAGGGCCACGCCGATAGCCGAAACGCCGAGCGTCAACAGAAACTTGACGCCGAACATGCGCCCGCGCCAATGCCTCGGCGTAAAGCGCGCCAGCAACGCGTTCTCCGCCGGCTGGCCGGCGACGTTGAGCGCCACCATCAGCGTGGCGGCCGCGATCAGCGCCGGATCGAACAGCACCAGCGCCGCGGTGAGCACCGGAACCTGAAGAAACTGCGTCGCCGTATAGACACTGCGCAGGCTGTAGCGGTCGACAAGCTCGCCACCGACGACCTGCGCCAGGCTGCTGAGCAGATAGACCAGTGTCACCATACCGCCGATGCCCACCACGTTGCCGTCGAGCCAACCGCCAAGGCGTTCGTCGAAGATTTTCGGCAATGCGAAGGCGGTAACCTGGTAGATCATGCCGGCGCACAGAACCGTGACTGCGAGCACGCCGAAAACCCGGCGCATGGTCCCCGCCGGCGCGGACGAGTCCTGCGGATGGACCTCTGCCGGCTCCACGATCCAGCCCGCCCGGCACACGGCGAGAAACGCGACCCCGCAGACCAGGCAGAGAACGCCAGGCACGACGAATGCCGCGCGCCAGCCGAGCCATCCGGCGAGCACGCCGGCGACGACCGCTGCGACGGCGGTGCCGAGGGAGCCGAAAACGCCGTTCAGCCCCAGCGCGCGGCCGCGATGAGGCGCATGGCGAATCAGCCATGGAAGCCCCACGGGATGATAAATCGAGGCGAACAGACCCATCGCGGCCATGCCGAACAGCAAGCCCACGGAGGTGTCGGCAAATCCTGTTAGGATCGTCGCGATGCCGAGGCCGAGGAAATACACGCTCATCATGCCGGTCTGCGACCAGCGATCGCCCAGCCAGCCGGCCGGCAGAGCCGCGGCGCCGAACAACACCGACATCGGAATCGACAAGGCGAACAGGGTGTCGTAGCTCAACCCCCATTCGTGCTCCAGCACCAGCACGACGGTCGCGAACAGCAGCACGAACATGTGGGCGATCGCATGGGCGATTCCGGCCACCGCCTGGGTCAGCAGGACCGAACGGTGCGTCGCCGTCACGGCAGCATGACCCGACCGCCGTCGGCGACGATCGTCTGCCCCGTCGTGAAGGCCGAGCGTTCGGACAGCAGGAACGCCGCGAGTTCCGCGATCTCTTCGGGTTTGCCAAGGCGTTTGAGCGGCGTGTCGGCAATCATGGCGTCCAGCCTCGGCTTCTCGATGCCGCCCAGCATGTCGGTATCGGTAAGGCCGGGTGCGACCGCGTTAATTCGCACCGCCGGCGCGATGCCCGGCGCCAGATTGCGCACCAGAGCGATCACTGCGGCCTTGGACACGCCATAGGCGATGAGATTCGGCCGGGCGAACAGGCCGGCGATCGAGGCGAGGCAGACGATGCGACCGAACCCGCGCGCGATCATCCCGTCCTTGACCGCGAGGATCGCGTGCAGAGTGCCATCGACGTTCACCGCCATCATGCGCCGCCATTGCGCGTAGTCGATCTGGTCATGGGCGGTGCTGGCGGCGATACCCGCGTTCGCAACCAGCAGGTCGATCGGCCCCAGTGCGGCTTCGGTCTCGGACACCATGCGCGCCACTTGCTCCGCGTCGGCGACGTCGCCGGGGACGAGAACGCCGCGACTTCCCGCGGCCTCGACCGCAGCCAGCGTATCCTGCGCGGCGCTCTCGCTGGATGCGTAGTTGATCGCGACGGCGGCGCCGGCACCGGCCAGACGCACGCAGATCGCCCTGCCGATACCGCGCGCGCCGCCGGTAACGAGCGCTGTGCGGCCCTCGAAATCCTGCTCCGTCATCGTGGTCTCCTCCGGGTGTCGGTCGTCTGGCGGTGGGGAAGGCGCGAGCGTAGGATAAGCCCGCGGTTCGGTAAAGAATCGACGCGTTGGGGGCGGCATGGCGAGACTGGACGGCAAGCGGGTGTTCATTACCGGCGCGGCGAAGGGGATCGGCCGCGCCGCGGCGCTTCTGTTCGCCGCGGAAGGCGCGCGGGTGGCGGTTGCCGACATCGACAGGGAAGGCGGCGCCGAAACTGCGGACCAAGCGAACGCAGCCGGCGGCGAGGCGATGTTCGTCGCCGCCGATGTGACGAAAAGCGAGGCGGCGTCGGCGGCGCTCGATGCGGCCGTCGCGCGGTTCGGCGGCCTGGACGTGCTCTACAACAATGCCGGCGGCGCGACCCCCGCCGACGGCCCCGTGACCGAAGCGCCGGAGGACGAGTTCTGGCGCGCCATCGGCCTCGATCTGTTCGGGACGTTCCTTGTCTGCAAGCACGGCTTGCCGCACCTGATCGCCGCCGGCGGCGGTTCGGTGATCAACACGACATCGAGCGTTGCGCTGAACGGCCTGCCGGGCCGGGATTGCTATACCGCGGCCAAGGGCGGGGTGGCGGCGCTGACCCGATCGATGGCTGTGCATTATGGCCGCCACGGTATCCGCGTAAACGCGATGGCGCCGGGAACCGTGCGCACCGCGCGGGTGGAGGCCATGCTGGAACGCGACCCGGCGGTGCAGGAGATGGCGGGGCGTCACCTGATCGGGTTGATCGAACCCGAACATGTGGCCGGGCTCGCCCTCTATCTCGCATCCGACGAGTCGGCGCGGACGACGGGCCAGGTCATTCCCGTCGATAGCGGCTACACGATCGACTGAGCCGCCGGGGGGAAGAACGATGCTGCGACCGTTCACGATTTCCGTGCCGGAATCGATGCTGGTCGACATTCGCGCTCGCGTCGCCGCTTTTCCGTGGCACGAAATGCCCGACGATGGCGGTTGGGCCTATGGCGCCAATCTCGACTACATGAAGGCGCTGGCGGCCTGGTGGCTCGACGGCTACGACTGGCGCGCGGCGGAGAGGGCGTTCAACCGTTTCCCGCAATTTATCGCCGAGGTCGACGGCGTTGATATCCACTACATCCACGAACGCGGCAGCGGATCGAGTCCGTTGCCGTTGCTGATCAGCCACGGCTGGCCGGGGTCGGTGTTCGAGTTCCTGGAGATTATCGAGCCGTTGGCGCATCCGGAGCGGTTTGGCGGCGATGCGGCCGACGCCTTCGACGTGATCGCGCCGTCGTTGCCCGGTTACGGCTGGTCCGGCAAACCGGCGCGCCCGATCGGCCCCCGCGCCGTCGCCGCGCTGTTCGCGGGGCTGATGGGCGAGACACTGGGTTATGAGCGATTCATCGCGCAGGGAGGCGATTGGGGAGCGGCGATCTCGTCGTGGATCGGGTTCGAGCACGCGCCCCCCTGCGCCGGCGTGCATCTGAACATGATGGGCGTCCGCGCCGCCGGCGCAGCGCCCGAAGGCGAAGACGAGACGCGGTGGGCGCGAGCGGCGCGCAGAACGCTCGACTCCGAAGGCGCCTATATGCGCCAGCAATCGACGAAACCGCAGACGCTGTCCTACGCGATGATGGACAGCCCGGTCGGCGTCGCCGCGTGGATCGTGGAGAAGTTCCACGGCTGGTCCGATCTCCACGACGGGGATATCGAAGGCGTTTATACAAAGGACCAGCTTCTGACCAACGTCATGGTCTATCTGGTGACCCGGACTTTCAATACGGCGAGCTGGATCTATTACGGCCATCGCCGGTCGGGCGACAGGTTTCTACCCGAGGGTGGGCGAATTGAAGTTCCGGTGGGCGTGGCGGCGTTTCCCGCCGAATTCATTCCGTGGCCGCCGCGTCGCTATGTCGAACGGGCATACAACGTCGTCCGGTGGACCGACATGCCGCGCGGGGGTCATTTCGCCGCTCTCGAAGAACCCGATCGGCTGGTCGCCGACATCCGCGCCTTCGCGCGCAGGTTGCGATGATGCGGCGCGAAAAAATGCGGTCATTTGGTGCGCCGACCTTAAGCAGCCCGCGCCATGCAGGGCAGTGCGCATCGATGAAACCGGCTTCCTGATCCCGTCATCATGTCAGAAACATATCGGATCGTGAAAGTAGAGCGGAAATGGGGTCGAGATACCGAAGCTATGGGAAGCAAAGAAAAATTCTGGTATCATGACCCGGCGGGCCGGGAACGATATTGGCTCTTCAAATACCCACGTGCGGGAACTCCCCCGGCCGTCGTTGCAGCGTGTGTTGATCGAGATGCACGGGCGCTGGCGCCAACACGAGCCAATGAGCGGGAGCGCTTTTCGACCTTTGGTAGAATAGGGCCAGCACTTCATGCGCGCGCCGTCGCGTTTGCACAGCGTCGCCGCCCGCATCGACAAACTGGCGTCAGAGCTGCTCCGCCGCCGGGAAAACGGAACGTCGCACTTGACACGCGGTGGCGGTGGCGCGAGGCTGGGCATTGATTGAAGATCGAGTCTGGAGGACACGCGATCATGAGCAGCATGTTGAAGCTTCTTGTCGCCGCTGGAGCGGCGATGGCGATTTCCACCGCCGCGATGGCGGGGGGACTGTGTGGCGGCAAGGCGCATGAAGTGTCGGTTCCGACCGAGACCGTATCGACCGATTCCGCCACGCCGATGACGGTCGCCGACTCGCAGACCGTCAGCGCCGAATAGCCAACCCGACCGCAAGCGGGGCACTGCGCCCCGCTGCCCGATCTCGCGCGCGGGACTCGCGTCCTGCGCGCGATTCTCTTTCAGGAGAGCGTGGCGACCATGGCCGGCAGGCTGGAAGGCAAGACCGCGATCGTCACCGGTGCGGGATCGATCGGGCCGGGGTGGGGCAACGGCAAGGCGGCCGCCGTGCTCTTCGCGCGTGAAGGTGCGACGGTGCTGGCGATCGACGTCAACCCCGACGCTGCCGAAGAAACCCGCGGGATCATCGCCGACGAAGGCGGCGAATGCGCCGTCGCGGTCGCCGACGTCACCGACGACGCCGCAGTCGCCGCCGCTGTCGGAACCGCGATCCTGCGCTATGGCCGGATCGACGTTCTGCACAACAATGTCGGCATCGTCATCGGCAGCGGCCCGGCCGAGACCACCGAAGCCGACTGGGACCGCGGCGTGGCGGTGAACCTGAAGAGCGTATTCCTGACCGCCAAGCACGTTCTGCCGCACATGCAGCACCAGGGCGGCGGCGCCATCGTCAACGTCTCGTCGATCGCCGCCAATCGTTGGCTGGGCGTGCCCTATACTTCCTACGCGGCGACGAAAGCCGCGTTGCTCGGCTTCAGCCGGAACCTCGCCCTGCAATATGCCGGCGACGGGATACGCTGCAACTGTATCCTTCCCGGCATCGTCGATACGCCGCTTTTGCGGAAGCTACTCGCCGACGTCTATCCGGCCGAAGACATCCCGGAGCGCATCGCCTATCGCGACAGCCAGATTCCGATGCGGCGTATGGGCGACGCCTGGGACGTGGCTCACGCAGCGCTCTATCTGGCCTCGGACGAGGCGAAATATGTGACCGGCACGGAACTCGTCGTCGATGGCGGTCTCAGTGTCAGCGCCATCGCCGGCTGACCGCCATGATGCGCCGCTTCTCCGCCGACACGCTGACGGCGCTTACCTGCGCCTTCTGTGCCGCAGGCGGCTCGGACGAACGCGAAGCCGATATGGTGGCGCGGAACCTGGTCGAGGCCAATCTCGCCGGGCACGACAGCCACGGCGTCGGCATCCTCCCTGCCTACGCCACATCGATGGCGGACGGCTGGCTGAAGGCCAACGAGCGTCTCACGGTAGCGGACAACGACGGCCCGGTACTGCGTCTCGACGGTAATCTCGGCTACGGTCAGGTCATAGGCCACGAAGCGATGACTCTCGGCGTCGCGCGCGCCCGCGAGCGCGGCGTGGCGGTGCTGGCATTGCGCATGAGCCACCATCTCGGTCGCATCGGTGCGTGGGCGGAACTCTGCGCCGACGCCGGGCTGGTCTCGATTCACTACGTCAATTCGGGGGGCTACCGCCCGAGCGTCGTGCCGTTCGGTGGCGCCGAGGCGCGTTACACTACAAATCCCTATTGCACGGGTATTCCGGCCGCCAACGGGCAACCACCGATCATCCTCGACTTCGCCACCAGCGCGATCGCCATGGGCAAGGTTCGGGTCGCGCGCAATGCGGGCACCGAAGTGCGCGACGGGGCGCTGGTCGATGCCGAGGGCCGCCCGACGCGCGATCCCGGAGTCATGTATGCCGATCCGCGCGGCGCGTTGGTGTCGATGGGGCTGCACAAGGGTTACGGCATGGCGCTGGTGTGCGAGGCGCTCGCCGGCGCGTTGACCAATGGCGGCGCGCACCTGCCGCAACGCGACCACGGCCGGGCGATCATCAACAACATGTTGAGTGTGATCCTCGATCCGGGCGCGGTCGGCGACCGGGATTTCTTTCACGACGAAATCGCCGCGCTCGCCGACCACGTCAAATCGTCGGCTCCGGCGCCCGGCGTGAAGTCGGTGATGGTGCCGGGCGATCCCGAACGCGAGGCGCGCGCCCGGCGTGCGGTCGAGGGTATTCCGATCGACGAGGAAACGCTCGGTCAGATCTACGAGAGCGGCGCCCGGATCGGACTCGATCCGGCCGAAGCGCGGCGAATCGTCGGGAACTGAAATTCGTCTTGGCGCTCGCGCCCCGAAGAGAGATCAATGAAAATCGCGCGCCCGGACCGGGAAGGGCGGTGCGTCGCGAGCGGGGCCCGGACGCTCGGCGAGCCGGGCGAGCATCGGCGTGAGATCGATCAGGCGTTCGGCGATGACATGGATGACGATGCCTTCGCGCTGCACGTCTCCGGTGACGCAGAGCAGCCGGGCGCCGAGCGCCACACGCCGATAGCGTTCGAAGACCGGCGGCCAGATCACGACGTTGGCGACTCCGGTCTCGTCTTCGAGGGTCGCGAAGATCACCCCCTTGGCGGTGCCGGGGCGCTGGCGCACCAGCACCAGCCCGCACACCGAGATCCGGCGTCCGGCGGCGACGCCGGGGAGGGCCGAGGCCGGGATCGCACCGCGTTCGTTCAAATCCTCGCGCAGCAGCGACAGCGGATGCGCCTTCAGCGACAGGCGCAGGCTGTCGTAGTCTTCGGCGACCGCTTCGCCGAGCGCGGCTTCCGGCAAGACGGTGTGCGGTTCGCGCCCGGCGACGGCACGCGCTTCGGCAGCGGCGAACAACGGCGGGGGTGGCTCGCCGAGGCCGGCGACGGCCCACAGCCCCGCGCGCCGGGCAAGGCCGAGCGAACCGAACGCATCGGCCCGCGCCAGCCGGTCGAGCGTCGCCGCCGGCAGTCCGGTGCGCTGCCACAGCGCTTCGGCGCTGTCGTAGCCGTCGCCGCGGGCCGCCGTCAGCCGCGACGCATCGTCTTCCTTGAAGCCCTTGATCTGCCGCAGACCGAGGCGCAAAGCGAAACCGTCGCTGCTGTTTGCGTCCGGTTCCAGCGTGCAGTCCCAGTCGCTGCGGTTGATGTCGGGCGGGCGCACCGTCACCCCGTGGTTCCGCGCGTCGCCTACGATTTGCGCTGGCGCGTAGAACCCCATCGGCTGGCTGTTGATCAAGGCCGCGGCGAAGATGGCCGGGTGGTAGCATTTGAGCCACGACGAGACATAGACCAGGAGCGCGAAGCTCGCGGCGTGCGATTCGGGGAAGCCGTAATCGCCGAATCCCTCGATCTGGCTGAAACAGCGTTCGGCGAAGGCGCGTTCGTAGCCGCGCGCGACCATGCCCGCGATCAGCTTGTCACGGAAATTCCGGACCGTTCCGGTTTTGCGGAAGGTCGCCATGGCGCGACGCAATTGGTCGGCTTCGTCAGGCGTAAAACCACCGGCGACCACGGCGATGCGCATCGCCTGTTCCTGAAACAGCGGCACGCCGAGGGTCTTGCCCAATACCGATTCGAGATCGGATGAGGGGAAGCTCACTTTTTCCTCGCCGTGGCGGCGGCGCAGATAGGGATGCACCATGCCGCCCTGAATCGGACCCGGACGCACGATCGCGACCTCGATCACCAGATCGTAGAACGTGCGCGGTGCGAGGCGCGGCAGCATCGACATCTGGGCGCGGCTCTCGACCTGGAACACGCCGATGGTGTCGGCGCGGCACAGCATGTCGTAAACGTGCGGATCGTCGGGCGGCACGCCGGCAAGGTCGTAACGCAGACCGCGGTGGCGGGCGATCAGGTCGAAGGCCTTGCGGATGCAGGTGAGCATCCCGAGCCCGAGCACGTCGATCTTGAGCATCCCGAGCGCGTCGATGTCGTCCTTGTCCCACTCGATCACCGTGCGCCGTTCCATGGCGGCGTTCTCGATCGGCACCGTTTCGGACAACGGGCCGCGGGTGATCACGAAGCCGCCGACATGCTGCGAGAGATGGCGCGGGAAGCCGATCAATTCGTCGATCAGCGCCAGTGTGAGCCGCAGGCGGCGATCGTTCGGGTCGAGCCCGAGCGCGCGCAACGCTGCGTCGCCGGCTCCGGCATCGCTCCAGCTTCGCGAGTCCCTGGCCAGGGCGCCGGTCAGGTCGCGCGAGAGGCCGAGCGCCTTGGCGACCTCGCGAATGGCGCTACGCCGGCGATACCCGATCACGGTCGCGGTCAGCCCGGCGCGGTCGCGGCCGTATTTGTCATAGATATACTGGATGACCTCCTCGCGGCGCTCATGCTCGAAATCGACGTCGATGTCGGGCGGTTCGTTGCGCGCCGAGGAGACGAAACGCTCGAACAGCATGTCGTGATGCGCGGGGTCCACGGCGGTGATGCCGAGGCAGTAGCAGACCGCCGAATTGGCGGCCGAACCGCGCCCCTGGCACAGAATCCCCTGCGTTCGCGCGAAGCGCACCACGTCGTGGACGGTGAGGAAATAAGGCGCGTAGGCCAACCTCTCGATCAGACCGAGTTCGTGGTCGATCTGGGCCTGGACCTTGGGCGGAACCGCGCCGCCATAACGGTCGCGGGCGCCGTCGGCGACGAGGCGGGAGAGCCAGGATTGCGGGGTTTCGCCTGCGGGTACGATTTCGTCGGGATATTCGTAGGTCAGTTCGTCGAGGTCGAACGCACAGGCCTTGGCGATGGCGGCACTGCGGGCGACGGCGTCCGGATAGCCCGCGAACAGACGCGCCATTTCGTCCGGCGTCTTGATGTGACGTTCGGCGTTCGCTGTCAGCCGCCGGCCGGCTTCGTCGATCGTGCACCCTTCGCGGATACAGGTCAGCACGTCGGCGAGCGGGCGTCGGTCCGGGCGGTGATAGAGCACGTCGTTGGTGGCGACCAGCGGCGCGCCGGCCGCGGCGGCGAGATCGGCCAGCACGGCGAGCCGTTCGCCGTCGCGACCGTCGAAACGACGGTTCGCGGCCAGGAACACGCGCGGATGGCGCCGCGCGATCCGCGCCAGGGCGGCGGCAAACCGGTCTCCGGGCGGCGTATCGGCGGGCGGCAGCACGATCAGGTGTTGACCGTCCGCGTGTTTCTCGACATCCGGCCAGCCGATGCGGCACTGGCCTTTCGAGGCGCGCCGCCGGCCCACCGTGAGCAGACGCGAAAGATGTCCGTAGGCGGCACGGTCGGTGGGCAGGCAGAGCGCGCTCGGCCCGTCGTCGAGGTCGAGCCGGGCGCCGACCACAAGACGAATACCGGTCCGTTTGGCTTCGGTGTGGGCGCGCACCACGCCGGCCAGACTGTTGCGGTCGGTGATCGCGATCGCCCGGTGGCCGAGCGCGGCGGCACGCGCCACCAATTCTCCCGGATGCGCCGCCCCTTCGAGGAAGGTGAAATTGCTTGTCACCTGCAATTCGGCATAAGCGGTCATCCGAACAGGCCGTGCAGATACCAGCGCGGTGCGGGCGCGCCGGGGGTGTCGTAAAAGCCTTCGCGGTAGAGCCAGAAGCGGGCGCCGGTGGGGTCTTCGACCCGGTAATAGTCGCGGACCGGTACGTCTTCTTCGCGCCACCACTCGTCGGCGATGCGTTCGGGGCCGCTTGCACGCGCTGTGCGAATGACGCGGCCCCGCCAGCGAAACAGTATCGGCGGGCCATCGGGCACCATCGCCGTCGCTTCCACCGGTTGCGACGGATCGAAAAGGCGGATCGGACGCAGGACTGCCGGCCAGGCCGGTGTTTCGCCGGGGTCGGGCAGCGGTGCAAGGCGGCGGACCGCGCGATCGGGATGGTGGGTGTCGCGCGGACCGAGGCGAACGACGCGGCCGGCGCCGAGGCGGTTGGCGAGACGGTCGATCAGGCCGGCGGGATCGGCGCCGGCGCGTTCGGTATCGATGCGGCCGGCGGCGAAGCGGGTTTGCACCGGTGCCAGCGGTTCGGTGCGCGATGCCTCGATCTGCATGACCTCGATGCCCAAGCCGGCATCGAGACCATCGAGCCGGTCGGCGAACAGCGTGGCCAGGCGCCCGGCATCGCAGCGTGCCCGGCTGGTCCCGACGGTGAGCGCGCAGGCATTGCCATCGACACGGAACAGGCGGAGCGTCAACCGGCGGGCGCCGAGTCCGGCCCCGGCAAGCCCCGCGCACAGTTCGTCGAGCAATGTGCCGAGCGCGGCGGCGATTGAAGCAGTATCGGTGACCGGTTCGGCGAACCCGCGGCGCGCCCGATAATGGGGCGGCGTCCGTTGGGGCGCGATCGGCTCGGCGCGGCGGCCGAACGCCTGGTCGAGCCGATCGAGCACGAGGCGGCCGAAACGACGGGCGAGGGGGGCGCGCGGCAAGTCGTAGAGGTCGCCAACGCGGCACAGGCCGACGCGGGCGAGGCCGGCTACGGTCTCGGCCGGCAGCCTGAGCGCCGCCGTCGGCAGTGGCGCCAATGTGGCGCGTGCCGCGCCCGCGGAGATCGCGCCGCCGCCGCCGGCGAAGCGCGCCACCGCCCAGGCAGCGCCCGGGGTTTCGGCGATCCCGGTGCGATAGTCGTGGCCCTGGCGCGCCAGGCCCGCCGACAGCCGGTCCAGTAGCGCCGCATCGCCGCCGAACAAGTGGCTGCAACCGGTAACGTCGAGCCACAAGCCGTCGCGGCCGCATGGCGCTGTCCACGGCGTGAAGCGTTGCGCCCAGTCAGCCAGCGCCGCGAGCCGGCGGGCGGTGGCGAGCGGATCGTCGGGCCGGGTGATCAGTCCGGGCGCCAAGGCGCGGGCATCGGCCAGCGTCATGCCGGGCGCGAGGCCGGCCGCCGCGGCCGCTGCCGAGACGGCGGCCAGCCGCTCGGTCCCCGCCGCCGACTCGGTCAACGCGAACGGTTCAGCCGGTGTGTCGGAAGCGCGCCGCCGGCCTGATTTGGCGGCCTGACGCGGCCCCGTCCGCCAATGCGGCAACCAGAGATAAACGATGCGTTTCATGACACCATTCGACGATCCATTCTCGCGGCACGCCGCCGCGGCAACGAGTCAGGGAAAGCCGCCAGCGCACCGCGCCGGGGCCGCCGCCGGGAAGTGCGGCGGCGGCGCCCGGTGCGACGCGCCATCGTGTGACCGCCGCCAGGGTGCGGTTCGGGCGGTCCGGCCGTTGCAGCAGCAGACACAGGCTGCCGCGCGCACGGGCAGCGAGTTGCAGGCGGCGGCTGGCGGTCAGATCGGCGGCGACCTCTCCGACTACGGCCGGAATGCCTGCACGCAAGGCTTCCTCGACCGTCCACAGCGCTTCCTCCGTCCGTGCGGCGCGCACCACGATCAGGCGCGCCGTGTCGAGGCCGAAGGCGGCGAGGCCGGGGGCGTAGAGACCGCCGTCATGTGCACACCACAGGGTCGGTCCGTTCGTTCCGGCCGCGCGTCCCGCGAGCACTGCGGCGAACGCGCTGGCGGCAGCGAAGGCGGCTTCGCCGGGGGGTGAATCCGCGGCGCCGGCGATTTCGTGCACCGCCCCGCGCACAAGGCCGCCGCCGGGCAACGCCCGGTCGATCGCCGCCGGCCCGAAACGCACGATTCCGTCGCCCGATGCGCCTCGGTCTTGCGCGCCGTCCCCGCCTTCGATAGCTGCGATGCGTGCCCGCAACGCCGCCAGAGCGGACGGGCGGGAGGCCGCCATGTCCATGAACGCCTCCCGTTCCAATGTTCGTTTTTTGTTCTTTCAGACTTTCCGGCGCGCGTCAAGTCGGGATGCCGCGCGCAGGGCGTCTTCGATGGCGCCACCGGCGGCGCTCTTCTAGAGTGGGATCAAGCCCGCGTTTCGACGAGCGGAGCCTGTTTCTCTCTCGCCCCTTTGCCGAGGTATCGCCGATGGAACGGACCGACCTCTGTTATACGCCGGCGACCGACATGGCCCGGATGATCCGCGACAAGGCGGTCTCGCCCGTCGAAATCCTCGACGCGGTAGCGGCACGGATCGAAACGCTGGAGCTGCGGGTGAACGCCTTCGCCGCGCTTACCCTCGAAACGGCGCGCGATGCGGCACGGGCCGCCGAGGATGCGGTCATGCGCGGCGACGCGCTCGGGCCCCTGCACGGCGTACCGGTCACGATCAAGGACCTGGCCGACATGGCGGGCGTGTCGACGCGGCGCGGCTCGCACACGACCGAAGGTGCGGAAGCGCCCGGTATGGACGCACCCCAGACCGCGCGTCTCAGGGCCGCCGGCGCGGTGATCCTGGGCAAAACCACCACGTCCGAGTTCGGTTGGAAGGGCGTGAGCCAAAGCCCGCTCACCGGCGTCACGCACAATCCCTGGCGTTACGGCTACAACGCCGGCGCGTCGTCCGCCGGCGCCGGCGCCGCTGCGGCGGCTGGCTTCGGGCCGCTGCATCATGGCTCCGATGGTGCCGGGTCGATCCGAATGCCGTCGCATTTTTGCGGCATCTTCGGTCTCAAGCCGAGCTTCGGGCGGGTGCCGAACTGGCCGGTGCAGAATAACGACCAGGTTAGTTGCAGCGGACCGATGACGCGCACCGTCGCCGATGCGGCGCTGATGCTGAAGGCGATGGCCGGCCCGCACCCGCTGGAATTCACCACCCTGGAGGCGCCGCCGGCGGATTATCCGGCCCTGCTCGACTCTTCGCTTGCCGGGCGCAGGGTCGCGTTCAGCCCCGATCTCGACCATGCCCGGGTCGATCCCGCGGTCGCCGCGGCGGTGGCGGACGCGGCACAAACGTTCGAGGAGTTGGGTTGCGTCGTGGAAACCGCTGCGACGCCCTTCGCGACGGAAGGCGCCTCCGCGGTGCGCCTGCTGTGGGCCGCGCATATGCGGGTCCATCGGCATTGGCTCGAAACCCACGAAGCACGCATGGACCCCGGACTCGTGGCGTGCATGAGAAGCGCCGCCGGCGTCGGCATGGACGAATATGTCTCCATGCGCGGGCGCAAGCTGGCGGTGATCGACTCGATCCACCGGTTTTTCGGGGAGTGGGATCTGTTGCTCACGCCCTCGGTCTCCGTGCCGGCCTTTCCGGCCGACCGCCTCGCGCCCGATGACTGGCCGGCGCACGAGTGGGACTGGCTGCGCTGGGCCGAGTTTTCGTGGCCGTTCAACTTCAGCGGCAACCCGGCGGCGTCGGTTCCGTGCGGTTTCACGCCGGACGGCCTGCCGGTGGGATTGCAGATCGTCGGCCGCCGCTTCGACGATCTGGGCGTGCTGCAAGCGGCGGCGGCATTCGAGCGTGTCCGGCCGTGGGTGGAGAAACGCCCACCGCTGTGAGCGCCGTCGCGACGCGCTGGACGAAAGCCCCTCCGATACGGCACAATCGTGCTGGGCGCCCGCCGAAGCGAAGGGAGGGGCGCCTTCAGAGGGAGGAAATCGATGAACATGAGGTATCTCGCGACGTTGACCGCAGCGTCGTTCGCCGCCGCCGTGGCGTTCGGCGCGCAGGCGGGCAACAACCCGGTCGATGAGGATTGGTGGCCGGGCGAATTCGGCGCCGACGACGAGGCGGGCGGCACGAACTACATCACGCCGGAGAAACGGCTGTCCGCGGTGCAACTGGTCAAACAGGGCCAGATCGTCACCCTCGGCATGCCCTATTCGAACAACATGCCGCTGGTTCCGGGGCGCACCTTCGCGCTCAGCATCCCCGGCAACCCGACCCACGGTCCCTTGAGCTGGCCCGGCGAGAATTTCGGCCAGACCTTCATGGACGAGCTGCTCACCGCCGAGATCGGTCAGGTCGGAACGCAATTCGACGGTCTCGGCCACCCCATGATCCAGATCACCGGCGTCGAGGGATGGGACGACGATCACTACTTCTACAACGGGGTGAAGCTCGCCGACATTACCAGCCCGCGCGGTTTGAAGAAGATGGGCACGGAAAAGGTCGGCTCGTTCTTCACGCGCGGCCTGTTGATCGACGTCGCCGCGCTCAAGGGCGTCGATGTGCTCGAAAAGGGCTACGCCATCACTCTCGACGACTACAACGCGGCGCTCGAAGCCCAGGGCGTGGGCGACGCCGAACAGGGTGACGTAGTGGTGTTCCGCACCGGCTGGAACAGCCTGTGGAAAGGCAACCACACCGGCGAGAAGTCCCCGCAGCAGATCGCGATGGACAACGCCGAGCACGGTTCCGGCGAACCCGGCGTCAGCCCGGAAGTGTGCGATTATCTCGCCGAGCGCAAGATCTCGATGATCGGCTCGGACACTTGGGGTCTGGAGCCTTACGACTTCGCGCAGGGCGTGCCAGAGTCCTTCGCCTACTGCCACATCAACCTGATCGTTCGGCGCGGCATCTACAATTTCGAGAATCTCGATCTCGACGGCCTGTCGGAGGCCGGCGTTTACGAGTTCCTGTTCTCGTGGGCGCCGATCAAGCTGGTCGGCGGCACTGGCGCGCCGGGCAATCCGATCGCGGCTTACTGATCGCGATGACCTTACTGTCGATGGGGGGCCGGGCCGTGCTCGGCCCCCTTTTCGTCCTGGCGGTCGCGGCGGGCACGGCCGCCGCGCAGGCGCCGCCGGATACGCTCTATCCGCTGCCGGAGATCGACGGCGCCCTTTCGTGGGACGTGCTTGCCGGAGTCGACGTCGCGGCGGACGGGGCGGGCGTTGCGGTTTCCTACGACGAGGGGGTGCTGGCGCTCGACGGCGAGACGATCAAGATGGTGGGGTTCCTGATGCCCCTCGGCGGCGACGGTCGGCGCCAGCTCCTGAGTCGGAACTCGCCCAACTGCCCGTTCTGTCTGCCGACCGGACCGGAAGGGTTCGTCGAATTACTGTGCGATTACCCTATCGACTACGCGATGGAGGCGGTGGTCGTGGCCGGTCGGTTCGAGGTTATCCGCGATGCGAGACAGGGCTACTATTATCGGATGACCGATGTCGAACAGTTGGACGAATAGGCTCGTCGCCGCCACAGTTATCGCGCTGACCCCCGGTTTCCTCGCCTCGCCTGCCGCCGCGCAGAAGTTCGAATGTCCGGCGGGTATGGGGTACGACTTCGCGTTCGCCGATCCTGATTTCGGCGGTCAGCCGGCCGACGGTTGGGAAGCGTCGATCAAACGCGGCAAAGGCACGAGCGCGACCGGCGTTCCTGCGCTGTCGGTGCGGCGCGGCGTCATGCGGTGCCGGTATCAACTGCCGAATGGCGCGTTCATCCTGCTCGTCCGCCCGTTCCCGGAAGGCGCCGAATGCATCGTCCGGCAGGACGACTATTTCGAACTCGCCTGGTTCGGCTGCGAATAGCGGTGTTTCGATGACGAAAGACTGGCCCATGCCTTGGCGAATTTCCGCCCGCCGGCTTGCGGCGGTCGGGTTTTTCCTCGCGGCCGGTTTCGGACTTCCGTCTGCGCAGGCGGGGGACGGGTTCTACGCGAAGGTCGCGCTCGAACGGGGCCACGTCGCCGTGAACTACCGGAAATCGGTCGGGTTCGACTCGCCGCCGTCTTACGCGCTGGCGGAGGATCGGGAGCGGTCATGAGCCGATGCCCTGAAGATCGCCGCTGGCTATAGCCGGTTTCTGTCGCACCGGGTGTATGTCGAGGTCGAGGGAGCGCTTTACGTCGGCGGCGGCGCGTCGGGGGATTTACGGGAAGGCACGGGCGACGGCGGCGCCGACGTCTGGCCGGGGGCGTGGACGTTCGACAAGCGTCGCGCCGTCGGCTTCGATGTGCGGGTCGGATACGTCCCCGGAGCGTTGGATTTCGCTGGCTTGGGCCGTTCGGTCTATACGTTCGCTGGCGCGCGTCGGCTCGATGTGGATATCACGGCGGCGCATCGCAACGACCGTCTGGGCGTCGCGGGCGCGCGGCGCCGCATGTCGTCGCGACCCCGTTTCAGCTCGGCGTCGGCGTAGAGTTCGAAGGCGCCGGCGGGGTGTTCGACCTCCGGCTCGGTCATGCCGACTGGGACGTCGATTTCCATGTCGGCCCCGACCCAAGGCTGGGTTATGTGTTCGATGTTCAGGAATGGATCGTGTCGCTCGGCTACGTCATCGCGTTCGGCGGCTGACCCCTGCCGGAGCAAGGCTTTTCACGGGATGGCGGTGAGGGAACCGGGAGAGAAGCCAAGGCTGGCAACTATGCGGAAGCCCAAGCATCAGCGTAACAATCCAAAGATGCGCAAGGTTGCGTCTCCGTCCCCGGGGATCGATCTGACGCGGGTTGCCGCTTCATGCCGATATGTCGGCAGCCCATATCACAAGGATGCGCCCGGCTTTGCCGGGAGGTCTCTGCGGCGTCGACCCGATGCGAGCATGTGTCCGGGAGCTCTGGCGAACCGCCGAGAACTCGTCGAGAGCAGGCTTCGGGGCGCTGTGGCGGCCGGTCACGTCGGCGCGGCGTGGGAAGGCGGCTTTCCGCGCTATGTCTGGCATCGCGAGGGCGTCGTCGTCTTCGAAGTCCGACAAGGTTCGCCGGGTTCGGGGGAATATCATGGCTATCCGCTCGATTCGACGCATCGGGTGCAGGGATTGTGAGCGTTCGTTTCCGGTTCGACTGGATCGATGCGGGACCGTCGCGGGATGAACGCGCCCGTCTCACCATGGCCGCGCTTGCGATCGAGGCGGACGGCGCGTTCGTTACCGCAGCGATCGACCGGGAAAGTCGAATCTACCGCGACCACGTGGTGGTTCCGCTGTTCGGCGTTGCGGAATGGCTGGTCGGCAATTGGTGGCATCTGCTTTACGAAATCGAGGATACGAGGGAACGGAAACCCGGCTTCGAGTTCCGGCACGATTTGGCTTTCGCCGGGGACGGTTTCATCCTCCCCAGCCTCTTCATGGCGCCGGCGTCGGAAAAAGTGCATATACGGTGGCGCCGGTACAAGCCGCGCTACGCTCGCATCGAGTTCGTCGAAGAGGGGGAAACGAGCGTCGGACGCGAAGAGCTGGAAACCCAGTTCCGTATTCTTGTCGACGCCGTCCTTGAAAGACTTCATGGCGGCGGGGTTTCGCCGACGCCTCTGGATCGCGACTGGACCGCGATGAACGCGCTCGACGCGGACGAACGGGAGTTCGGCCGCGCCGCCGCTCTTCTCGGCATCGACCCTTTCGACGTTCCCGACTCGCTGGCGAAGGCGATGGTGGCGTTGTGGGAGAGTGCGGATCCGTTCGTTCGCGAGGATGCTCTCGCGACGGCGGATGCGGACTCCCTGTCTTGCACGGGGGATTGGCTGGCCGCCGCCTTCAAGAAAGTCGAATCCGCGAAAAGCGGCGGCGGCTGGTCGGACATACGCCGGCGGTGCGCGCCGGTTCCCGGCGGCCCGCCGTGGGAGCAGGGTTACGAGCTCGCGCGCCGGGTTCGCCGGCGGCTGGACGCCGGTGACGACCGGTTCAATTTCGACCCGGAGGGGCCTCTCGCGCTTCGCCCGGCAGTGACGCGACCGCCGTCGCCGCGCATTCAGGGGTTGGTGGCGCCGAACGTGCCCGCTTGCGTAGCTGCGCCAAGAGGCGAGGCGGGGAGCCGATTTCTGATGGCGCGCGCCTTGGGCGACTATGTGGGGCGCGCGGCGCCCGGCGCGTCAATTCTGAGTTCGCTTGCGACGGACCGCCAAGCGCGTTCGCGCGCGTTCGCGGCGGAGTTCCTTGCCCCGGCTGCGTCGCTGCGCCGGCGGCTTGGCGGCGAACCCGCGGACATGGAAAAGGTGGACGATCTCGGACGTGAGTTCGGGGTTTCCAGCCTGGTGATACGCCGGCAGATCGAGAATCATGAGCTGGGGGTTATTCCAGAGTAGATCGCCAGGTTCGACTACCGGGTTTGCGGCGGATGCTCACCACGCCGTTGTCATCTCGTTTCAAATCGAAGGCGCCGGACTTCTCGGCGAGAGTGCTCAGTTTGGAACAGCCGTAGTTCCGCGAATCGAAATCCGGCGCCGCGTCGCCGATCCGGCTGCCCACATCGCTCAGCAGTGTCCAGCTGTCGTCTGTGTCCCTGATCGCATGCGCGATGATCTTCACGGCCTTTGAAGGGGGCTCCTTCCCTGCCGCCGGCGTCGAGGCAGGCACGCCGCCGCTTGTCTTCTCCGTCTCGGTCTCGACAAGATTTTCGACATAGATAAAACGGTTGCAGGCGCTGCGAAAAGCCTCCGGTGTCTTGCGTTCGCCGAAGCCATAGACCGCCAGCCCGTCCTCCCGCAGCCGCTGCGCCAGTCGGGTGAAGTCGCTGTCGGAACTGACGAGGCAGACGCCGTCGAGTTTGCCCTTGTGCATCAGATCCATCGCGTCGATCACGAGTGCGATATCGGCTGCGTTTTTACCCTTGGTATTGTTGCGCTGCTGGTGTTGCAGGATTGCGAGCGATTTGACCGCGTCGTCCCATCCGCCAAGCCGGTTGCCAGAGAAGTCGCCGTAGATTCGTCGCACGGTGGCTTCGCCCAGTGTGACGATCTCGTCGAAGATCGCCTTCGCCCAGCGCGCGTTGGTGTTGTCGGCATCGATCAGGACCGCGAGGCTCAAGCGGCGTCCGCTTTCCGGCATGGCCGCTTTCCCCGCCTACGCCATCAACGCGCGCACCTCTTCGACGATGCGGTCCTGCGACGGGATCGTCGCTCGTTCGAGCTCGTCGTTGTAGGGCATCGGTGTGTCGAGGGCGCCTATGCGGGCGATGGGTGCGTCGAGATGGTCGAACGCCTTTTCCACCGCCATCGCCGCGACTTCGGCGCCGAAGCCGCCATTGCGCCAGGCTTCGTGAACGATCGCGAGCCGGTTGGTCTTCTTCACCGACTCGACGATCGCACCCTCGTCGAGCGGCTTGAGGGTGCGTGGGTCCACGACTTCGACGTCGATGCCGTCACGCTCCAGAACCGTCGCCGCCGACAGCGCCCGAGGCACCATCGACGTGGTTGCGACCAGCGTCACGTCGTTGCCCTTGCGCTTCACGTCGGCCTTGCCGATCGGGATCGCGTAGTGTTCTTCCGGCACCGGCCCGGGCTGTCCGAGATAGAGCATCTTCGATTCGAGGAAGATCACCGGGTTGTCGTCGCGGATCGCCGACACCAGAAGCCCCTTGGCGTCGTAGGGCGTCGAAGGTGCGACCACGACGAGGCCGGGCACGTGGGTGAACCACGCTTCCAGGCTCTGGCTGTGCTGCGCGGCAAGGCGAATGCCGCCGCCCTGCGGGCCGCGCACCACCAGCGGCACGTTCGGCTTGCCGCCAAGCATGAAACGGAACTTCGCCGCCTGGTTGACCAGCATGTCCATAGTCAGCGCAACGAAGTCGAAAATCTGGATCTCGACGATCGGGCGCATCCCGGCGATTGCGGCGCCGACGCCGCAACCGACGAAGCTCGCTTCCGAGATCGGCGTGTCGCGCACGCGCTCTTCACCGTATTTCTCGATCAACCCCTTGGAGACCTGGAAGATGCCGCCGGTCAGGCCCACATCCTCGCCCATCAGGAACACGGTCTCGTCGCGCGCCATCTCGCCGTCGATCGCTTCGTTCAGCGCCTCGACGAACGACAGTTCGCGGTCGCTGTCGGGGCCGGGCTCGACGACGTCCGCGTGCGGGGCATACACCGCTTGCCGCATGACCTGAATCGACGGTTCGGGGCTGCCGGTGCCGAAGCTGACCGCGGCCTCGATTTCGCCGTCGACCGCTTCGCCGATCTCCTTCCGGCGTTCGCCGGGGACCGCTCCGGCGCCGTCGAGCGCCGCCTCCATGACGACGATGGGGTCGCGCGCCTTCCACTCCTCAAACTCGTCATCGGGCCGCGGGTCGCGCAGATTGGCGCGCATCGAATGCTGGCCCCAGCGATAGGTCATCGCTTCGATCAGGGTGGGCCCGTCGCCGGCGCGCGCGCGTTCGATCGCTTCCGAGACGACGAGATAGACTTCGGTCGCATCGTTGCCGTCGATGGTGATGCCGGGAATGTCGTAGGCCGGGGCACGCAAGGCCACATGCTCGACCGCCGTCGTCTGCTTGTAGGAAGTGGACAACGCATACTGGTTGTTCTCGCAGACGAAGATCACCGGCAGCTTCCAAACCGAGGCCAGATTGAGCGATTCGTGGAACACGCCCTGATTGTTCGCGCCGTCACCGAAAAAGGCGATCGACACCTGGCCCTCACTGCGCAGGAGCGAGGCCAGTCCAGCACCGACGGCGAGCGGCATGGCGGCGCCGACGATGCCGTTCGCGCCGAGGATGTTCAGGTCCATGTCGGCGATATGCATCGAACCGCCGAGACCGCGGCAGTAGCCCGTCTCCCGGCCCATCAATTCCGCCATCATACGATCGACGCGCGCGCCCTTGGCGATGCAGTGGCCGTGGCCGCGGTGATAACTGGCGATGTAGTCCTTCTCACCCAGCGCGGCGCAGACACCGGCGGCGATCGCTTCCTCGCCCATGTAGCTGTGCGCGGTGCCCTTCACGACGCCTTCGTTGAACAGTTCGAAGGTGCGCTGTTCGAAGGCGCGGATCCGCTTCATCGTGGTGTAGAGCGCTTCCAATCGGTCGGCTGGCAGCTGCCTGTTGTCGCGCATGGCTTCCGTCGCGGTCGTCATGCCTGATACCTCCCGTGGGCGCGTTGCGATTCGCGGCCAGCCTATCAAATTGTTCGGCGCGGCCGAAACGCTTCCGGCCCTGCGGCTGCAATCCTCGCTATGAGTTCCTGAATACTCGATACCGGGGCGATGTTGCCGGCGTGCTGGCGCGCCCATGGCGGCCATGCTACGAACGGCAGGTCTCCCGGTGATCCCGAAAAGCGGACACGAACAGCGACATGGCCGAAACGGCGTCGAGTCCGGGCGAGCGCATCGCCGTCGCCGCGGATCACGGAGGCTTCGCGCTCAAGGAGGCGGTTGCCGAGGTCTTGCGGGATCGGGGCTACAGCATCGTCGATCTGGGCACGAACAGCGCCGATGCGGTCGATTACCCCGAATTCGGCGAAGCGCTGGCGCGGGCCGTGCTCGACGGGCGCGCCGCGCGCGGCGTGCTGATGTGCGCCACCGGCATCGGCGTCGGCATCGCCGCCAACCGCTATCCCGGCATTCGCGCCGCAGTTTGCCACAGCACCGAAACCGCGCGCCTCGCCCGCGCACACAATGACGCCAACGTGCTCGTGCTCGGTGGGCGTATTCTCGATCGCGAGACCGCCCTTGCCTGTCTGGACGCATTCCTGCATACGCCCTTCGAGGGGGGGCGCCACGCCCGGCGCGTGGCCAAGCTCGGCTGATCGTCAATCGGCGAAGACGGCGCGGCGGCATGATCAATCCACCGGGAACCGGTCGTTCGAACTCGACGCGCCGCGACGGCGCGCTCGCCGCGCAGGATCCCGAACTCTTCGAAGCCCTTGCCGGCGAAGTGCGCCGCCAGCGCGACCAGATCGAACTCATCGCGTCGGAGAACCTCGTCAGCGAAGCCGTGCTTGCCGCGCAGGGATCGGTGCTGACCAACAAATACGCCGAGGGCTATCCGGGCCGTCGCTACTATGGCGGATGTCGCTATGTCGATCGCGCCGAGGAACTGGCCATCGAACGCGCCCGCCGGCTGTTCGACTGCCGGTTCGCCAACGTGCAGCCGCATTCGGGTGCGCAGGCCAATCAGGCGGTCATGCTGGCCCTGCTCGAACCGGGATCCACCGTTCTCGGCATGGCGCTGGCTGCCGGCGGCCATCTGACCCACGGCGCCCGGCCGAACCTCTCGGGCAAATGGTTCAGGGCGGTGCAATACGGCGTGCGCCGGCAGGACGGGCGAATCGATCATGACGAAGTGGAGTCGCTCGCCGAGGCGCACCGGCCGGCGCTCATCATCGCCGGTGGTTCGGCTTACCCCAGGATCATCGATTTCGCGCGGTTTCGCGCCATCGCCGACAGGGTCGGCGCGTGGCTGATGGTCGATATGGCGCATTTCGCCGGGCTGGTTGCGGCAGGCGTTCACCCGAGCCCGTTTCCCCACGCGCATGTCGTGACCTCGACCACCCACAAGACTCTGCGCGGACCGCGCGGCGGGCTGATCCTGAGCGACGACGCCGACATGGCGAAGAGGATCGACTCCGCCCTGTTTCCGGGCCTGCAAGGCGGGCCGCTGATGCATGTGATCGCCGCCAAGGCGGTCGCGTTCCGCGAGGCGCTCGCGCCCGACTTCCAAGTTTACGCCAGGGCGGTAGTGGATAACGCAAGAGTATTGGGAGAGGTCCTGAAAGCCCGTGATCTCGATCCGGTTACGGGCGGCACCGACACCCATCTGCTGCTCGTCGATCTGCGGCGCAAGGGCATGACGGGGAACCGCGTGGAGGCGGTGCTCGAACGCGCCGGGCTGACCTGCAACAAGAACGCGATCCCTTTCGACCCGGAACGCCCCACCGTGACCTCCGGCATCCGTCTCGGCACGCCGGCGGGCACGACCCGCGGTTTCGACACCGCGGCGTTCCGAGAGATCGGCAATCTGATCGCCGACGTGATCGACGGTCTCGCCGAGAACGGCGAAGCCGGCAACGGCGCGGTCGAGGCGGCGGCGCACGAGCGCGTAACGGCGTTGTGCAGGCGCTTTCCCGTCTATGACGGGTTTGTGGCGGGTTGAGGCGGCCCGAGTGATGCGCTGTCCGTTCTGCAGCGACAACGAGACCCAGGTGAAGGACTCGCGTCCGACCGAAGACAACACGGTCATTCGCCGGCGTCGCCTGTGCCCGGCCTGCGGGTCGCGTTTCACCACTTTCGAGCGCGTGCAGTTGCGGGAACTGACGGTCGTCAAGAAAGACGGGACGCGCGTGGCTTTCGACCGCGACAGGCTGGCCCGGTCGATCGAGATCGCGGTCCGCAAGCGCCCGGTGGATCGCGAGCGTGTCGATCGTGCGGTCAGCGGCATCGTGCGCCGGCTGGAAAGCGCCGGCGAACACGAATTGCCGTCCTCGGTGATCGGCGAAATGGTGATGGACGCGTTGCGCGCCCTCGACCAGGTCGCCTATGTCCGCTTCGCCTCGGTCTATCGCAATTTTCGCGAGGCCAAGGACTTCGAGGAGTTTGTCGAAAGCCTGTCGCGGGACGATGGCGCCTGAGGCGTCGCGCGAAGACGAACGCTGGATGGCGGTGGCGCTGGCGCTGGGCGCGCGCGGGCTCGGCACCGTGTGGCCGAACCCCGCCGTCGGTTGCGTATTGACCCGAGACGGCGCGGTGGTCGGACGTGGCTGGACTCGCCCCGGTGGCCGCCCGCACGCGGAGACGGAGGCCCTCCGCCGCGCCGGCGCGAAGGCGAAGGGCGCAACGGCCTACGTCTCGCTCGAACCGTGCGACCATCACGGCGGGACGCCGCCATGCAGCCGGGCGCTGATCGATGCCGGTATCGCGCGCTGCGTCTTCGCGCTGGAAGACCCGGATCCGCGTGTGTCGGGCCGGGGCGGAGCGCGGCTGCGCGCGGCGGGTGTCGGCGTCGTCGAAGGGGTGCGCGCCGAAGAAGCGGCGGAGATCAACCGGGGTTTCATCCTGCATCGCAGCGCCGGGCGTCCGCTGGTGACGTGGAAGGTCGCGAGCGCTCTCGACGGGCGGATCGCGACCGGGGGCGGCGACAGCAAATGGATCACGGGTGACGCGGCGCGGGCACACGCGCATCTGTTGCGCGCCCGCCACGATGCCGTTCTGATCGGCGCGCGGACGGCGATCGTCGATCGGTCCCGGCTGACCTGCCGCCTGCCCGGAATGGAAGCGTACTCGCCGGTGCGTGTGGTGGTCGACAGCCGTCTGCAATTGCCGCTGACCGATCCGCCGATCGCGGAAGCCGGCGCGACGCCCGCATGGATCGTCTGTCGCGCCGACACGGATGGCGCGCGCGCTCGCGCATATGAGGAGTGCGGGGCGACGGTAATCCCCGTGGAGGCGGATGCCGCCGGGGTCTCGATGGCCGCTGCGTTCGCCGCGCTGGCGGAACGGGGTATTACGCGCGTACTCGTCGAAGGCGGCGGGCGGATCGCGGCGAGCCTGTTGCGCGCCGGCCTCGTCGATCGCATCGAGTGGTTCCGCGCCGCCATGCTGATCGGCGGCGACGGGATCCCCGCTGCGGCGGCGTTGGGGCTTGGCGCTGTGGCCGACGCGCCGCGCTTCCGGCGCACCGGCTTGCGGCGGTTCGGCGACGATATACTGGAAAGCTACAGCGCCGTCGCCTAGTTTCCGGCCATGTTCACCGGGATCGTCAGCGACGTCGGCCGCGTCGGCGCCATCGAACGCCGGGGCGACACGCGCCTCACGGTCGAGACCGCTTGGGATACGAAGACCATCGCCATCGGCGCGTCGATCGCCTGCGCCGGAGCATGCCTGACCGCGGTGGAGACGGCGCCCGGCGGCTTCGTCGTCGAAGCGTCGGCGGAGACCCTGGCGCGCACCACCGCGGGGCGCTGGCGGGTCGGGACGCGGATCAACCTGGAGCGCGCGCTCGCACTCGGCGACGAACTCGGCGGCCATCTGGTTAGCGGGCATATCGACGGCGTTGCCGAAGTGCTCGAATGTGCGCCGTCGGGCGACTCGATGACCGTATGGTTCGGGCTCCCCGGCTGGCTCGCCCCCTATGTCGCGCCCAAGGGTTCGATCACGCTCGACGGAGTGTCGCTGACGGTCAACGATGTCGCGGCCGATCGGTTTTCCGTCAATCTGATTCCGCATACCCGCGCGTGCACGACCTTCGACGACACGGCGCCCGGCCGGGTGGCGAACGTCGAGATCGACATGCTCGCGCGCTATGTCCGGCGGGCGCTGGCATATGCGGAAACGGGGGCGCGGGCATGACGGCCGCGCCGATCGCCGCTCGCGGTGCGGATCCCGTGTTCGCGAGCATCGAAGAAATCATCGCCGACGCCCGTCGGGGCCGACTGTTCGTGCTGGTCGATGACGAGCATCGCGAAAACGAGGGCGACCTCGTGGTGCCGGCCCAGCGTGCGACCCCGGAAGCGATCAATTTCATGGCGCGCCACGGCCGCGGCCTGATCTGCCTCGCTCTGACGCGGGAGCGCGCGCGCGCGTTGCATCTGGAGCCCATGCAACGGCGCAATGCGAGCCGCTTCGGGACCGCCTTCACCGTGTCGATCGAGGCCAGGGAGGGGATCACCACCGGCATTTCGGCCGCCGACCGCGCGACGACGATCCGGGCGGCGATCGACCCGGCGCGGGGCGCGAACGACATCGCCACCCCGGGGCACGTTTTCCCGATCGTGGCGCGCGACGGCGGCGTATTGGTTCGGGCCGGCCACACCGAGGCGGCGGTCGATATCGCGCGGCTCGCGGGCTTGCTGCCCGCAGGGGTGATCTGCGAGGTCATGAACGAAGACGGCACCATGGCCCGGCGTTCGCAACTTGTTGACTATTGCCGCCGCCACCGGCTCAAGATCGGCACGATCGCCGACCTGATCGCCTACCGTCATCGCAAGGATCGGCTGATCGAGCGTCAGGCGGAGACGACGATGGAAACCCGTCACGCCGGCCGATTCACCCTGATCCTGTACGACGACACCACCGACGGTGCGGAGCACATTGCGTTGATCAAGGGGGAGATCGGTGCCGAGACGCCGGTGCTGGTGCGTGTGCACCGCCTCGACCTGTTGGCCGATGTTCTCGGCGACGCGAACGGGCATCGCGACGGCGTGTTGCACGACGCCATGACGGCGATCGACGAGGCGGGCGCCGGCGTGCTGCTGCTGATCGGCAGCGCACGCCACCACGCGATCGGCGAGCGCATCGCCGGCGGCGACCGGGAAGGCGGCCACGCGTTGCGCGAGATCGGGATCGGCGCGCAGATCCTGCGCGATATCGGCGTGCGCGCGATGACCCTGCTGAGTAATGTCGAACACGCCTATGTCGGGCTCGACGGCTTCGGCCTTCGCGTGGTCGGTCGCCAGCCGATCTGCCGGCAACAGGACTGACATGGCGAACCCGGCGCGGATCCTGCTGGTCGTGAGCCGGTTCTACCCCGAGATCGCCGACGCGCTCGTCGCCGGGGCGGACGCGGTTCTAAGCGCCGCGGGGTCGCGTCGCGAAGTTGCGGATGTGCCGGGCGCGTTCGAGATTCCGGCGGCGGTCGCGCTGGCCGCGGATTCCGGCGCGTTCGACGGCTATGTCGCTCTCGGCTGCGTGATTCGCGGCGAGACGTCGCATTACGACTATGTCTGTCGCGAAAGCGCCCGCGGTCTCAACCTGCTCGCCGTCGAGCGCCGTCTCGCCATCGGCTACGGTATTCTCACCACCGAGACCCGTGCGCAGGCGCAAGCGCGGGCGGCGGTCGATCGCGGCAACAAGGGCGCGGCGGCGGCCTCGGCCTGTCTCACGATGATCGCGCTCAAGGACCGTTTTCGAAAGGCGCCCTGACGATGGCCCCGGCCAAAATGCGCCGCACCCGGCGGCGGGCACGCATCGCGGCGGTGCAGGCGCTCTATCGCGTGGGGCTGACGGGAGACGGCATCGAAACCGCCATCGCCGACCTTTCCGCACGGAAAGCGGATGCGCCGCGCATGGATGGCGCATTCTTCGGCGCACTCGCGCGCGGTGCGGCGGCCGGGCGGCCGGAGGTCGATCCCGTCATTGCCGGGGCACTCGCCGAAGGCTGGCGGATCGAGCGCTTGAGCGAGACCATGCGCGCCCTGCTGCGCGTCGCCGCCTTCGAATTGAGGCGCCCCGGCGACACGCCGGTCGCGGTTGTCGTCAGCGAGTATGTCGATATCGCCGCCGGCTTTTTCGACGCTGCGGAGGTGGGTTTCGTCAACGGCGTGGTCGATCGCCTCGCGCGCGATCTGACCGGCGCGGATGGATGAATTCGCACTGATCGCCGACTGGCTCGCGCCGCTCGCTGCCGAGCGGCCCGGCGCGTTCGAGCTGACCGATGACGCCGCATCCATCGCCGTGCCGTCCGGCCACGAGATGGTGGTAACCGCCGATGCGCTCGTGGCGGGCGTTCACTTCCGCGAACACGACTCGCCGAATACGGCCGCCGCCCGCGCCCTGCGAACCAATCTCAGCGACCTTGCGGCGATGGGAGCGAAGCCATACGGCTATATGCTGACTCTGGCCTTGCCGCCCGGTTGCGATGCGGGCTGGATGGCAGCGTTCACCGAGCGCCTCGCACGCGATCAATCCACGTTCGGTATCGGCCTGTTGGGGGGCGATACAGTGGCGACCCCGGGGCCGCTCACCGTTGCCGTAACCGCATTGGGCTTCGTCGAGTCGGGACAGCTCCTCCGCCGCTCGGGCGCCCGGCCCGGAGACATGGTCTGCGTGTCCGGCACGATCGGCGATGCCGCTCTGGCGCTGAAAGTTGCCGGTGCGGTTCCGGCCTTGCAAGAGCGTTTCCGGTTGCCGGAGCCGCGCCTCGCGCTCGGACGGGCGTTGATCGGATGCGCGACGGCGGCGATCGATATTTCGGACGGGCTGGTGGCGGATCTCGGCCATCTCTGCCGCGCCTCCGGGGTCGGCGCGCGAGTGGGCGTGGCCACGGTGCCGCTGTCGGCGGCGGGGCGCGCCTGCCTCCGCGCGGATCCGTCGCTGATCGAAACCGTGCTTACCGGCGGCGACGATTACGAACTTCTGTTCACCATGCCGCAGTCCTCGCGTCCGGCGCTTACCGGACTACCCGAGCGTGTCAGCGAGATCGGAGTCATCGAATCCGGACGGGAAATAGTGGTTCATGATGCAAAGGGCGCGCGGCTGTCGTTCCCGCACGAGGGATGGCGGCACCTCCGGGTTGCGGAAGATGCATGACCGGCGGTTCGCGGTCGGTATCCACGCTCACCGGACGGCACGGTATAGGCGCCGGTCCCATGACGTCAGACGGACGGTCGGGAACCCCGGCGCCGAATGTCGGGGCGTTCGCCGCTGCGCGGGGGCGCCCGCAACCGGTTCTGCAAGGACGCCGATATGGCCGCGCTCGTTTCTCGCAAGTTTGTGGGACCGGGACCGCCGATCGACATCGATCAAACTCCTTGAGCGCTTCCCTTGTGCAGGCGGTGCAGCCTTATGCCCGCAAGCCGGCTGTTTTCAGGACACCGGTCATCACCGGCTGCACCTTGCCGCCCACGCGGATCGGCTCGCCGAGATCGAGATAGAGCCGCGAGGGCCGGTCGATCTCGAAGCCCTGTTCCACGGTGACGCGGCCGCGAATGCCGCGTTCCCGTAAATACGCCGCGAACGCGGTGTTTGCGCTGCCGGTTGCCGGGTCTTCCCGCCAGCCATTGGCCTCGAAATACAGGCGCGCGGCGAAGTCGGCATCGCGGCTGTAAGCCTCGGCTGCGAAGACGAATATCCCCGTGAATATCCCCTCCGCGACCCGGGCATGAACGCGGGGAACGACCCGTGCGCGGCGCAGGGCATCGAGGGTGCGAAGGCCGATCAGGATGAAACTCGGCCCGACGGCGGCGCGCCGGGGCGGGCAGGCGGTATCGAGGTCCGTTGCCGACAGGTCGAGAAGCGCCGCTGCCGTGTCGAGGTCGAGCATCTCGCCGAACTCCGGTTGCGGCGGCGTCATCCACGCGACACCGCCGGCGTCGAAGGTGACCGGAACCGGGCCGGCATCGACTTCGAGGACACAGGTGCCCGCGCCGTCTGCGACCACCCAGGCCGTGCCGAGAACGGGATGCCCGGCGAAGGGCAGTTCGACGGTCGGCGTGAAAATTCGCACCCGCGCCGAGTCGGCGTTCTCCTCGATGACGAACGCCGTCTCGGAGAAATCGAACTCGCGAGCGATCGTCAGCATGGTTGCGGAATCGAGACCGGAACAGCCTCGCACGACTGCGAGCTGGTTGCCGGTGAACGGCCGTTCGGCGAAAACATCGACGATGGAGCAATCCAGAGCGTTCGACACGGTGCGGCCTCACAACGTTACGGGACGGCGAAGCGCCGCGTTTCTCCGACGTTAGCCGATTTCGGCCGCGTCCGCCCCTTCGGCGGGCCGATATAGTGGGCGCGGTCCGAGAGATGGAGGCGTGGGGCGGGTGAGCATCTGGGGCAAGCTGGTCGGCGGCGCGGCGGGGTTCGCGCTCGGCGGACCTGTCGGCGCGATCCTCGGGGGCGCGGCCGGCCACGTCATCGATCGCGCGTTCGGCGCAACGAGGCGCGTGGGCGCGCCCGACACCGAGACGAAGCAAACCGCGTTCGCCGTGGCCGTGATCGTGCTGGCGGCCAAGATGGCGAAGGCTGACGGGCGCGTTACACGCAACGAGATCGCAGCCTTCAAGCGTCTCTTTCCGATCCCTGACGCGCATGTTTCCGAAGTCGGGAGAATCTGGAACACGGCAGCGCGCGAAGCGACGGGATTCGAACCCTACGCCCGGCAGATCGTCGATCTCTTTCCGCATAACGAGTCGGTGCGACAGGAACTCATCGGCGTGCTCGTTCGCATCGCGATGGCGGACGGCGAATTCCATGAGCAGGAGCGCGCCTGGCTTGCTCGCGTGGCGGCGATCTTCGGTTTCGACGAACGCGCGTTCGCGCGGATCGTGGCGAGTCACGCGGATGACGGCGAAGCCGATCCCTACGAAGTTCTGGGTGTCGGGCCCGAAGCCTCGAACGACGAGATCAGAAAGACCTGGCGTCGGCTGAGCCGCGAATATCACCCCGACAGGATGATCGCCCAGGGCATGCCCGAGGAAATGATCGAGGTTGCGAACACGCGCATGGCGGCGATCAACGCAGCCTATGACAGGATCGCCCAGATGCGCGGGCTTCGTTGACCGGGCGCGCTCCGGGCGGCTGGCCGACCGGGGTGAATCGTGCTTCTCTCCGGCTATAGGCACTCGCGCGCCGTTGCACCCGCGACGCGCGAACGAACGGACGGAGGGGGTGAGGGGGCCGCAATGGCCGAACGACAGGCGGCGCCGACCCTGAAAGACTACGCCTATGGCAGGCTGCTGGTCCGTTATCGCTGGCCGGCGATCGTGCTCGCCCTGCTTGCGGTTCTCGCGTGCGCGACGGGCGTCCGGCATCTGAAGGACACGCCCGACAGCCGGACTTTCTTCAGTGAAGACAACCCGCAGCTCAGGACCCTGGAGCAGTTCGAGAACACCTACGCGCCAAACGACAACGTAGTTTACGTGCTGGCGCCGAAAGACGGCGACGTATTTTCGCGCGGCGCGGCGGAGGCCATCGACTGGCTGACCGAAGCGAGCTGGCAGACCCCCTATTCGCAGCGCGTCGATTCGGTCACCAACTTTCAGTGGTCGCGCGCCGACGGGGACGACCTGATCGTCTCCGACGTCTATCCCGGCGCCGACACCGCGACCGCCGCCGACCTCGAAAACGCGCGGGCGGTGGTCCTCGGCGACCCGACCCTGGTCAACCGAATGGTCAACGAAGACGGGTCGGTGACTGCGGTTGTCGTCACCGTCGTTCTGCCCGGCACCGCGCTCGGCGAACCGTTCGAGATTGCCGCGTTCGCCCGAGAACGGGCGGCGGAGTTTCGGGAGACGTATCCCGACATCGACCTTTATCTGACCGGCGGCATCATGCTGAACGTCGCGTTCGCCGAAGCGCCGCGGGAAGACTTGATGACGCTGTTCCCGGTCATGGTGCTTCTCATCCTGCTCACTATCGGCGCGGCCGCGCGTTCGGTTTGGTGGACGCTCCTGGTCCTCGTCACGGTGATCTTCTCGGTGCTGACGACGCTGGGTGTGGTGGGTTGGCTCGGTGTGGTGATGACTCCCGGCACCGTCGGATCGCCGATCATCATCTTTACGCTGGCGGTCGCGCACAGCGTTCACATCATGATGACCTGCGAGCAGCAGTTGCGCGCGGGCGTTCTGAAACACGCTGCGATCGTGGAGGCGCTGCGGGTCAATATGGCGCCCGTTTTCATCACCAGCGCGACCACGGCGGTCGGCTTTCTCAGCCTGAATTTCTCCGATGCGCCGCCCTTCCGTATGCTCGGCAATCTGGTCGCCGGCGGGGTGATGGTGGCGTTCGTCCTGTCGGTGACACTGGTTCCGGCGGCGATGGCGGTCCTGCCGGCGCGGCCGCGTCGCGCCGACCGCTTTTTCGCCCGCGCGATGACCGGCTTCGCCGAGTTCGTCATTGCGCGTCGTGGCGTTCTGCTGTGGGTTTCCGGCGGCGCGATCGGGGTGCTGGCACTCGGAATCTCGCAGATTACGCTCGACGACGATTTCACCGCCTATTTCGACGACACCTTCGAGATCCGGGTCGCGTCAGACTTCATGCAGAAGAATCTGACCGGGCTGAACGCGCTCGAATACTCCGTTCCGGCCGGACACGACGGCGGCATCTCCGACCCCGGATTCCTCGCCGATCTCGACCGCTTCGCCGAATGGCTGCGGGCACAACCCAAGGTCAGGCATGTCTGGGTGTTGACCGACATCTTCAAGCAGTTGAACCGGAACATGCACGGCGACGACCCGGCTTTCTACAAGCTTCCCGAGAACGCCGAACTCGCGGCGCAATATCTTCTGTTGTACGAGCTGTCGCTGCCGCTGGGCCTGGACCTCAACAACGCGATCAACGTCGCCAGGTCGGCCACCCGCGTCACCGCGGTGGTGGTGGACATCACGTCGGCGGAGATGCGCGAGTTGAACGCGCGAGCGGAAGCGTGGCTGGTGGAGAACGCGCCGGCTCTGCAAACGCACGGCACCGGGCTGTCACTGATGTTCTCCTATATCTCCGAAACCAACATCAACTCGATGTTGGGCGGATCGATCGTGGCGCTGGTGCTGATCTCGCTCATGCTCGTCGGGGCGCTGCGCAGCTTCAGGATCGGCCTCGTCAGCCTTGTGCCGAACCTGTTCCCGGCGGCGATGGCGTTCGGGCTGTGGGGCTATCTCTTCGGGCAATTGGGACTTGCGGTCGCGGTCGTCGCCGCCATGACGCTCGGCATCATCGTCGACGACACGGTGCATTTTCTGAGCAAGTATCTTCGCGCCCGGCGCGAGCACGGGATGGAGCCGATTCCGGCGACGCGGTTCGCCTTCCGGACGGTCGGGATGGCGCTGTGCGTGACCTCCGCCTGTCTCGTCGCCGGTTTTCTGTCGATGGCGCAGTCAGGCTACAAGGTGAACGCCGACATGGCGTTGATGAGTGCGATGACGATCGCCTTCGCTCTTGCCGCAGACTTCCTGTTCCTGCCGCCGCTGCTGATGAAACTGGAAGGCCGCAGATCATGAGAGCTCTCGCCTTGACGGCCGCCGCCTTGCTGGTATCGCTGCCGCCGCAGTTCGCCCTTGCGGAAACCCCCGAGGAGAAGGGCTTGCGCATCGCGGTGGAGGGGGTGGAACGCGACCAGGGCTTCGGCGATTCCGCCGTCGCCATGACGATGGTGCTGCGCAACCGCCACGGCGAAGAGAGCGTTCGCCATTTTCGCACACGGACCCTCGAACAGATCGACGACGGCGATAAGAGCCTGTCGATCTTCGACCGGCCGGCGGATGTCCGGGGCACCGCGCTGCTCACCTACGCGCGCAAGGTCGGCGACGACGATCAATGGCTCTATTTGCCGGCGCTCAAGCGAGTCAAGCGCATCAGCTCGTCGAACCGTTCGGGTTCGTTCGTCGGCAGTGAGTTCTCCTACGAGGATTTGTCGAGTCAGGAAGTGGAAAAATACACCTATCGCTGGTTGCGCGACGAACCCTGCCCCGAGGTGGAAGCTCTGCTTTGTTGGGTGATCGAGCGCTTCCCCGTCGATGAAAATTCGGGTTATACGCGACAGATTTCGTGGATCGACCGGGGCGAATATCGTCCGTGGAAGATCGATTTCTACGATCGCAAGAACGCGCTGCTGAAAACGCTGACATTCGCCGACTACCGGCTCTATCTCGACCGGCATTGGCGATCTCACCGCATGGCGATGGTCAACCACCAGACCGGAAAGTCCACCGATCTCGCCTTCGACGAGTTCGTCTTCGGGCAGGGCCTCGGCGACCGCGATTTCGACCAGCGCGCGCTCAGCCGCGCCCGGTAGGGGAACCGGCGACCGTCACGCGTTCGTTTCTTCCGCAACGAAGTCGAGCAGGCTCTCGCCTTCATCGACCTGGTCGCCTGCGGCGAAGCGGATCCGCTCTACACGGCCGTCGCATGGCGCAGTGACGGTGTGCTCCATCTTCATGGCTTCGAGCACCATCAGGGCGTCGCCGCGGCCGACCCTGGCGCCGTTCGCACACAGAATTTGCGTGATCTTGCCGGGCATGGGTGCGGTCAACCCTCCGTCTTCGGTCTCGACCGCGCCGGCCGTCGCGAGCGGATCTTCGAGTTCGAGTTCATGGGTCAGGTCCGGCGTCATGACGACGAGGCGCTGGCTGCCGCGGCCGTCTTGCCGGGATACCACCGCGGCCGCCATGACGACGCCGCCGATACGCGCGCTCAGGCGGTCGCCCGCCTCCAGGGCGCCCGAAACCGCCACCGCTCCGCCCGGCAGGGTCAGTTCGATGTCCGGTCCGCTTCCCCGAACCGGGACCGTGACGGGGGTTCCGCTGTCGATGAAGCGGATCTCGTCGCGGGCGTCGTCGTTGAGACGCCAGCCATCGGCGATCGCCCAGGGCGAACAGGGGTCCGCGGCGCCGACAGCCCCGCGTGCCTGCCGCCGGCGGTCGAGGAGCACGAACAGGGCGGCGAGCGCCAGGACGACCTCAGGTGCCGGCCCGGGTCGGGGTTGCAGTTCGGCGCCGTGGCGTTCGACGAACCCGGTGTCGAATTCGCCCGACACAAAGGCCGGATGCCGGACCACCGCGCGCAACCAGCCGAGGTTGGTCGGCGGGCCGACCAGTTCGGTATCCGCGAGCGCGTGCGCCAGCCGGCGCAGCGCCGACTCGCGGTCACGGTCCCATACGATCAGCTTGGCGAGCAGCGAGTCGTAATGCGGGGAGACAACGTCGCCTTCGACGAACCCGGTGTCGATCCGGACATATGCGCGCCCGCCGCGGGACGCACGCGCCGGAGGCGGGCGGAAACGCACGAGTTGCCCTGTCGCCGGCAGAAAATCGCGGGCGGGATCTTCGGCGCAGAGGCGCGCCTCGATCGCGTGACCGGAGAATGCGATCTCCTCCTGACGCAGGGGCAGGGGCTCGCCGCCCGCGATCCATAACTGCCACGCCACGAGATCGATCCCGGTGATCGCTTCGGTGACCGGGTGTTCGACCTGCAGGCGGGTGTTCATTTCCATGAAGTAGAATGCGCCGCTTCCGTCGAGAATGAACTCGACCGTGCCGACTCCGACATAGTCGACCACCCGGGCGGCGCGCACTGCGGCCTCGCCGAGCGCCGCGCGCAGATCCGGGGTTACGGCAGGAGACGGCGATTCCTCGACGATTTTCTGAAACCGGCGCTGGAGAGAGCAGTCGCGTTCGAACAGGTGCACCACGTTGCCGTGAGTGTCGCCGGCGATCTGCACCTCGACATGACGCGGCCGACGGACGAATTTCTCCAGCAGCAGGCGGTCGTCCCCGAACGCGGTTCGTGCCTCGCGCCGTGCGCCGGCGATCGCCTCGCCAAGATCGACCTCGTGCTCCACCCGCCTCATGCCGCGGCCGCCGCCGCCGGCGACCGCCTTGACCATCACCGGATAGCCGAGAAGACGCGCCCGGGTTTCCAGCGTCCGCAGGTCGCGCGAATCCTCGCGATGGCCGGGGATGACGGGAATGCCCGCATGCTCCATCAAACGCTTGGCGGTGTCCTTCTCACCCATGGCCCGGATCGCTTCGGGCGACGGCCCGACGAATGCGATCCCCGCCTCGGCGCACGCGGCGGCAAACCCGGCGTTCTCGGACAGGAACCCGTAACCCGGGTGGATCGCGTCCGCGCCGGCCCGGCGCGCCGTGTCGATGATGACATCGCCGCGCAAATAGCTTTCGCCCGCCGGCGCCGGTCCGATGCTCCAGGCTTCGTCGGCGAGCCGCACGTGGCGCGCATCGGTGTCGGCGTCGGAATGGACGGCAACCGTGCGCAGACCCAACGATCGGGCCGTCTCGATGATCCGACAGGCGATCTCCCCGCGATTGGCGATGAGGATACGTTCGAGCACGGGTTTCGGGCCTACCGCCCCCTCCAGCGCGCCGGCCGCTTGTCGAGGAACGCGGCGATCCCTTCGCGCCCCTCCTCGCCGGAGCGGGCATCGGCGATACGCCGCGCCGTGTCCTCGATCAGCGCGGTGTCGATCGGCCGGCCGGATATCGCGCCGACGAGTTCCTTCGACGCCGCCATCGCCCGCAGTCCGTTCATGAGGAGATTCGCGACGACCGCGGCGCCCGCCTCTTCGAGATCGTCTCTCGCCACTACCTCGTGCACAAGGCCGATTCGGCGCGCTTCCGCGGCATCGAAGCGTTCGCCGGTAACGAAGTAACGTCGGGCGTGCCGCGGGCCGATGGCCTCGACCACGTAGGGAGAGATCACCGCCGGGATCAATCCGAGGCGCACTTCGGAGAAGCTGAACGCCGCGCTGTCCGCGGCGACAGCGATGTCGCAACAGGCGACCAGCCCGGCGCCCCCGCCATAGGCGGCGCCATGGACCAGGCCGACGACCGGCTTCGACAAGGTGGCGATGCGATGCATCATCGCGCCGAGTTGTCGCGCGTCGGCGAGGTTCTCGGCCCGGCTATAGCGCGCCGTCCGACGCATCCAATTGAGATCGGCGCCCGCCGAGAAACTCTCGCCCTTGCCGGAAAGCACAACGGCGCGCACGCTGTCGTCTCGGTCAAGGCCGGCGAACAGACGGTCGAGTTCGGCAATCGCCTGGTCGTCGAAAGCGTTGCGCACATGCGGCCGGTTCAGGGCAACTCGTGCGACACCGCCGGTTTCCCTGGTAACGAGCGCGGCATCCGTGCTCCGGGTCATGGTTCGGTTCCCGACTACATGCGGAAGACGCCGAAGCGCGGCGCCGGGATCGGCGCATTGTATGCGGCCGACAGGCCGAGGCCGAGAACCCGGCGCGTGTCCGCCGGATCGATGACGCCGTCGTCCCACAGGCGCGCGCTGGCATAGTACGGATGGCCCTGGTGCTCGTACTGTTCGAGGATGGGCGCCTTGAACTCTTCCTCCTCGGCGGCCGACCAGGTTTCGCCGCGTGCTTCGATCCCGTCGCGTCGCACCGTCGCGAGCACGCTCGCCGCCTGCTCGCCGCCCATTACCGAGATACGCGCGTTGGGCCATGTCCACAGAAACCGCGGGCTGTAAGCGCGCCCGCACATGCCGTAGTTTCCGGCGCCAAACGAACCCCCGATAATGACCGTGAACCGGGGCACCTGCGCGCAGGCGACGGCGGCGACCATCTTGGCGCCGTCTTTCGCAATGCCGCCGGCTTCGTATTTCCTGCCGACCATGAAGCCGACGATATTTTGCAGGAAGATCAGCGGCGTGCGGCGCTGACAGCACAGTTCGATGAAATGCGCCGCCTTGAGGGCGGATTCGGAGAACAGGATGCCGTTATTCGCGAGAATCCCCACCGGATAGCCGTACAGGCGCGCGAACCCGCAGACCAATGTCGCGCCGTAGCGCTGTTTGAACTCGTCGAATGCGCTTCCATCCACCAGACGCGCGATCACCTCGCGCGTGTCGAACGGCTGGCGGAGGTCTTCCGGGATCAGGCCGTAGAGCTCGTGCGCGGGGTAGAGCGGTTCGGCCGGTTCGGCGAGGTCGGCCGCGAGCTGTTGGGGTCGGTTGAGATTGGCGACGACTCGTCGTGCGATGGCCAGCGCGTGCGCGTCGTCGCGCGCGAAGTGGTCGGCGACTCCCGATACGCGCGTGTGCACGTCGGCGCCGCCGAGTTCTTCCGCCGAGACCCGTTCGCCGGTGGCCGCCCTGACCAGGGGTGGCCCGCCGAGAAAAATCGTGCCCTGTTCGCGCACGATGACGGCCTCGTCCGACATGGCGGGAACGTAAGCGCCGCCGGCGGTGCAACTCCCCATCACGACCGCGATCTGTGGAATACCGGCGGCAGACATGGTGGCCTGATTGTAGAAAATCCGCCCGAAATGCTCGCGGTCCGGAAACACTTCGTCCTGTCGGGGCAGAAAAGCGCCGCCTGAATCGACGAGATAGAGGCACGGCAGACGGTTCTCGCGTGCGATCGCCTGTGCGCGCAGATGTTTCTTGACGGTGATCGGAAAGTAGGTTCCGCCCTTGACCGTCGCGTCGTTGGCGACGATGACGCACTCACGGCCCTCGACACGCCCGATTCCCGTGACGATCCCGGCCCCCGGCGCGGCATCGTCATACATGCCGTGTGCGGCGAGTTGGGATAGTTCCAGGAACGGCGAACCGGGATCGAGCAACAGGTGCACGCGCTCGCGCGGCAGCAGCTTGCCGCGTCCGGTGTGGCGTTCGCGCGCCCGCGCCCCGCCGCCCTGCGCGAGCGCCGCCACCCGTGCGCGCAGGTCTTCGACCAGAACGCCGACGCGCTTCGCATTCTCCCGGAAACCGGACGCGCGCACGTCCAGCGCGCTGCGCAGCACCGCCATGTCACCTTTTTCCCACCGGCCGCGACCCGGTCGCTGTCTACGACCTTTGCTGCGCGGCGCCAAGCGCCGCCGGGTGCGCGATGCCTCGCATGGCCGCCCGATCGGTGCTATGCCTGTGCGCGAAGTAAACGACACGGGACGCTCGGCCATGCGTTGCGAACAGATCGTTGCCTGGGGTCAACCCCTCGAATCCCGCGAATACCCGACCCCGACTCCGCAGGGGGAGCAGATACTGCTTCGCGTCGAAGCGGCCGGCGTGTGCCACAGCGACGTGCACATTCGCGCCGGCTATTTCGATCTCGGCGACGGCGAGAGGTCGAGACTCGAAGACCGCGGCGCGACACTGCCGTTGACACTGGGCCATGAAACGGTCGGCGAGGTCGTCGCCATCGGCCCCGACGCCCGCGGAATCTCGGTCGGCGACAAGCGGATCGTTTTCCCGTGGATCGGCTGCACCGATTGCGACTGGTGCGAATCGGGCCGGGAGCACCTCTGCGACACGCCGAAATTCATCGGCGCCCGGGTCGATGGCGGCTATGCCGACCACGTTCTCGTGCCGAACGCCCGCTACCTCATCGACTACGGCGCGCTGCCGGCCGATCTGGCGTGTACCTATGCCTGCTCCGGCATCACCGCCTACGGTGCGTTGACCAAGATCGGCGAGATCGGCGACGACGATTCGATCGTCATCATCGGCGCCGGCGGGGTCGGGCTCAACGCGGTGCATATCGCCCAGGCCCTTTACGACGCGCCGGTGATCGTCGCCGACATCGACTCCTCCAAGCGCCAGGCGGCGCAGGGGGCGGGCGCCGCGCACGCGATCGACAATTCGAACCCCGACGCTGTGGAAGAGGCGATCGAACTGACCGGTGGCGGCGCCGCCGCGACGCTCGACTTCGTCGGCGCGGGGCCGAGCTCGAAATTCGGCATCGACGTGCTGCGCAAGGCCGGCACCCATGTCGTGGTCGGGCTCTATGGTGGCAGCAAGCTGCCGCTTGCCCTGCCGGCCGTGCCGCCGCGACAGCTCACCCTGCGCGGCTCCTATGTCGGCACGCTGCCGGAAATGCACGCGCTGATGGAACTCGTGCAGGCCGGCAAAGTGCCGCCGATCCCCACCACGCCCCGCCCGCTCGCCGAGGCCAACGCTGCGGTGGACGATCTCGAAAGCGGGCGCGTCGTCGGGCGCTACGTCCTCAAGCCGTAGCTCGCCGCGACCGGCGGCGCTCAGAACGACCCGGCAAGCGCGAAGTCGTCGCCGCGCGAATAACCGACGGGCATCTGGCTGATGCTCTCTCCGCCCAGTCGCCGCGACAGCAGGGGCATCTCGATCGTGGCGTGGGCAAGAAGTTCTTTCACCGTGATGCGACGGTTTCCGTCCCGGTCCGCGTCGCCCCCGAGTCCTTCGAGCAGCAAATGGGTCAGGGCGCCGTGCGGGACGCTTTCGAGTTCCACAGCGTCTTCGTTCGCCCGCGCCGCCGCCAGCACATGGAGGCCGCCGACGCGCGCGGCGTTGCGCAGACGCTTCCGCATCGCCGCATCGTCGAACGCCATGTCTTCGGCCTCCATGCTCTCGACCACGGCCCCCGAACGGCAGGAATCGAGGATCAGAACCACCCGGCCGGCGTGGATCCGGGTCAACCATTCCATGAGCCGCCGACTGGAGACGCCGTGCTCCCGAAACATCGTCTCGTAATCCATGCCCGCAGGAGGCGTCCCGGTGAACGGGAGCAGATACCATTCCCAACGATCGGCCTCCTGCACCGCCAGACCGTGGCCGGCGAAGAAAACCACCAGGACATCCTCCGCCGATGGCGAGCCGGTAGAGGCGATTTGCCCTTCGAGCGCCGTTGCGTCGGCGTCTGAATCGAGCAGCAGCGCCACATCCACCTCTCCGAACAGCGTGCGCCCCTGTTCGCGCAGCGCCCGCGAGACGGCCGTCGCGTCGTTGCGGCCGTAGAAGAGGGGGGACAGCGGAGCAGCGTATTCGTTGACCCCGACGGATACGACCCGCATCCGCGGCCCGGACGGCGCAGCCGTCGCTCGCGCCGTCACGACCGCTTCCGGCGAGGGCCGGCTTTCGATTCCGTTCGGACCGACGCCGATCGCGTGGAAGACGTTCCGCCCGTGTTGCAGCCGGACCGAATATCCGAACACGCCGTCGCCCGCCGCCCCTGTCTCCGGATCGAACGGAACCAGCCTGTCGTTGCGATAGAGGCGGACTTCCTCCACCCGATCCAGGGGATAGTCGCGGTCGACGAGGCGCACGGTCACGGGGAAAGGCGCTGCGAGGTCTGCCGGCGCCGCGCCGGGAGGATCGATCGAAACCGCCGGCGGGGCGATGAACCCGTCATCGGGCAGGTGGGCGGCGTCTTCGTTCAGCAGCCGCGGCGAGTCGTCGTCGAGCCTGGTCAGCAGGCCGGGTTCGAACCACTCTTCGGAAAAGGATTCGACAGGCAGCGTGACGTCGCCGACGGCTTCCGCTTCCCCGGTCCATACCAGCGCATCGACGCCGGTCTGCGTGCCGTCGAAGCGGCCGTTCGGGTCAAGAACGGCCCAGCCGCCGCGAGTCGAGATGAGACGGGCGATTATTCGCTCGTTCTCCCACGAATGGATCGTGACCGTTCCGTTCCGTCCCCCGACAAGGACCCATGCTCGCGAGGCGTCGAGCGCCAGCGGCCCCGGCACCCCGGCCCCGAACGACCCGACGCAGGCGGCGCGCGCGGCGGACCAGACGCTCCCGCTCCCGTCTTCTCCGACGGTGGCGGCCAGGGCGCCGCCGCGGTCGATTGCCAGGGCGCGCACCGCCGCGTTGTGCATCCGTCGGGGAGCGAGCGCCAACGCGCTTTGCTCCGACACGCTCCACGCGCAGACATTGCCCCGGTCGTCGCCGAGCACGAGGCGTTCGCCGCCGGGAACGAACGCGCCGACCGTAACCGCCGCGCCCGATCCGCAGCCTCCGGGCGGGGCCAATCGCCTCGGCGTCGCGTCCGACAGGTCGAGCGCCGTCAGCGCGCCCGACACTGCGCGCCAGACGACCCGGTCGCTGCGCGGAGACAGGATCGGCCGGAACCCGGGATCGGCGTCGGCGAGCGGAACCGGGCGCCCGTTGCGCGTCACGCGCCAGAAACCGCCGTCGCGGTATGCGACGGCGCTTCCGTCGGCCGAGAGAACGGGCGGGGCTTCGCGATCGGGCGCCGGCATCCGACCCAGCGGCCTCGCGTCCCCCTCGATCCCGACGGCGTCCAGGGCGCCGTTGCGGCGAACCGCGACCGCCTCGGCGCCCGCTCCGCCGGGCAGCGCGCCTGCGAGAACGTCGCCGCCGAGTCCGCCGCCGAGCTGGACGCCCCGTTGCAAATCCCACAAGCGGGCGCTGCCGTCGTCGAGCACGACGAGAAGCAGGTCGCCGCGCGGGTCCAGGGCCAGACCGGTTACGGCGCCGCCGCCCCGCCCCTGAACGACGCCAAGCCGCGGATGAAGAACTCTCCGCCGGTCCATGCGGGTGGACTCGTCGATGCGCGCCGCCGCCCCCGGCCCGACGGCTCCCCCGATTCGGCCCATCATCCGCCCGATGCCTTGCGCGTGAGCGGGGGAGGGGACGCTCACCGACGCCGCCGACACGCAGAGAAGACCCGCCAGCGCCAAGGCGCCGACGCTATATCCGCCTGCGCGTTTTCGACGCGCCGTCATGGCGTTTGCCGCCGCGGCCGATGCCGTCCCTACGGCGCGGCGATTCGGTACGTCAGCGCCGCGGCGCGCCAGCTTTCCGCACGGGTTTCGAGATCTTCAAGTGCTTCGGCGCTGTCGCCCGGGTGGCGCAGGGCTTCGGCGAGCTCGACGAGATACGCGCCGGGGCGCGGGACGACCGACAGATCCTTGTGCCGCGACGCCAGTTCGCGCAGCGGCGCGTTCTCTTCGGCCACTACGGCGACGAGCATTCCGCGCCCGACCGGCGGGACTGCGCGAAAACGGAACCCGGCGTTTTCGCCGGGGAGGGCGATCGAACTGCCCGCCCCGATGCGCTCCGGCAAGCCACTCCGCAGGCTCTCGTCGTTGGGGAAGATCTGCGTCAGGTCGCCCGAGGCGCTTATGTCGAGCACGACAAGCGCGCCTTCGTGGTCGCTCTCCACCACGATCTCCACCTCGTCGCCCAGCGTCAGCGACGTTCCCGCTTCGATACGCAGGCGAACCGTCCTGTTGTCCGCCGTCCCGGATTCCTCTTTCGGCGCGTGGCGAACGAGGATGTCTTTCGCGAGCGTCGCGTTGGGCGGCAGCGGCGCTGCGGACGCGCCGAACGCCGATTCGTCGCGGCGCCACGAGGCCGCCTCGATCTGCGGCGTCAGACCGCCGCTGCAATCGCCGCGGTGGCGTTCGCAATAGGCGGCCGATTCGCGGCGCAGATAGCGGAGCAGTTCGTCGGCGGTCACGGCGCCGTCGGCGTCGGCGTCGGCGCTGCCGTCGCGGGCGCCCCACAACAGCCGCCGCGTGAAGACGCTGCCGGCCTCGCCGGCTTCGGCCTCGCGGTCCACCAGCGCCTTCTGGTCGGCGCGCACCGCCGTCCAGACCGTCAGGTCCGCGATCCGTCCCAGGCCGCGTTCCGCGGGCGAAACCAACGCCTCCGCCTCGCGGCTCACGCCCCGGGTGGCGCCGACGCCGACCGGAATGGCGGTTCCGTCGCGCAGGCGCGGAGTCTTGGCCCAGCGCCAATCGGCGCCCCGGGTGCTCGTTCCCGAATGGCAGGAATCGATGACCACCGCGACCCGCCGGTCGGCCATGCGTCGCAACAGAGCCGCGAGCTCGTCGTCGGTGATCATGTTTTCCAGGCGACCGGATTCGTTCAGCGATACATCGACAGGCACCAGCGTTTCGTCGCGCCGGTCATCGACCTCGTCACCGTCGTCGTCGGGCTGTTGGTAGCCGTGGCCGCTGAAGAACAGGAACGCCTCGTCGCCGGGTCCCGTTCCCTCGACCAGCCACTCCTCGAGCGCGGCGAGGATCGCGGCGCGGGTCGCGTCGCCGTCCAGCAGCAGTTTCACGTCGCTCCATGCATAGCCCATGCCGCTCACGACGAATTCGGCCATTGCGCGCGCGTCGTTCGCGGGGCCGCGGAGAGGCGACACGCTGCGGTAGTCGTCGATGCCGACGAGAAGGGCGCGCCGCGTCGGCGGGGCGGCGCGTTCGCGCGGCGCCGGGGCCGCCGCGCCCAGATTCACCAGCTCCACCCGTCGGTTGCCTGCGTCGGCGGGGTCCAGCCCGGCGAGCGGTTCGCTCTCTCCCAGCCCCACCGCGATCAAACGATGCCCGGAGACGCCCGTCTCGTCAGTCAGAAAGTGCGTGACCGCGTGCGCACGGCGGAGCGAGAGCGCGCGGTTGTAGGCGGCGCTCCCGGCGCTGTCGGTATGCCCCTGGACCGCGATCGAGAAGGTGCGGTGCGATGTCGAAGCCAGCGCCGCGCCCAGGGTCCGCGCCTGTTCGACGGCCGCCGGCGTGAGGCGGTCGGAATCGAACTCGAACTGGATGGCGGGAAGGTCGAGTCTGCGCAGTCCGTGATCGGGCTCCACAGCGACGCCCCGGCACCCCGACGTCCTCAATCCGAGCGCGCACTGGATCGTGGTTTCCCGGACGAAGGATGCGTCCTCTCCGTCGGCGCCCGCCGGAAAGAACCCCGCGGCCACGAGCGGCGCGGCGAGGGCGACTGTGAGAAATCTTCGAAGCGACGAGGGAACCGTCATGGACTCGACCCTCCCGATATCCTGTTGCGTAATCCGGCGGCTCTTCCGCCGGTCGGTTGCTATCGCCGGCGCGGCTCTATTCGATGTACAGGATGCGGTTGTGCGTCACCCAGGGGGTCTGTTTTTCCCGAACGGTTACTACGATATCCTTGGCCACCGAATCGGCATTGCCGCGCAGCGCTGCGAACGGCCCCGCGTCTCCCGCCCCGTCGAGCAGGTCGACGAGGAGAGTCTCGTCGCGAGAGGCGACGACGGTGAGCAGTTCGTTGCCGGGCGGATAGGACACCGCGAACTCGTAAGTAGCGTCCGGCCCCGGAATGGCGACCGGCGTTCCTGCGCTGACGAAGTTTTCGGTTTCGTAGCGGTTGGGAAAGATCTGATGCACCTTGCCGCTGGTGCCGGTGTCGAACACCCAGATATACGAGTCCTCGGTAGCCTCGACGGTGAGCTCGACGCTGTCACCCTGCGAATACCGGCCGTCGGGCCGATCGAAGGCGAGGGAGACCCCCAGACCGCCGGTGGTTTCGGGTTCGGGCTTGAGTTTGGCTATGGGGATCTGGATGGGTAACAGATCCTTCATCCAGGCGGCGGAATCCGCCGCCTCGTCGGCTGCGCCCGGTCCGGCGGCGGCGAGCGCCGCCACGGCGAGTCCGACGCATCCTGCGCGCAGTGCGGTTTCGGTCTTCATGCTTCTTCTCCCTGTGTTCGGGGTTGGGATCGGGGCCGTCGTCCTAATGGGAGACGATGGTCGTCCGGAGCGTCGTCATACTCAGATCGTCCGGATTGATGCGGCCTTTCGCCTGGTCGAGTCTGACGTAGAACTGCTCGGGGCTGAGATCGACACGAGCGATCTCGCCCGAGTCCAGAACGTCCGCGTCGGACAGGAAGTCGAACGCTTCGCGCGTGGCGACGAAATAGAAGGCCTCTTCGCCTGCCGGCGGCTTCACCGTCATCTGGATGCCGGGGCCGGGAAAGTCGACGATTTCGGTTTCCGTCATGCGCCGGTTGTGCATCAGGCGGGTGACCTTGCACGAAGAGCCGACATGGAAGACGCTCGTCCAGGCCGGAGCGCTGACGCGCATTTGCAGGCTGAGCGGCTCGCCGACGTTGTAGCTTGCGTCGGGCACCGTCCACGCTTCGACGACGAACTTGTTCCCGCCGCCGAAGCCGCGCAGTTCGCAATCGGGCATGGGAACCGGAACTTCGACCCGAACCGGAACCTCGACCGGAACCTCGACCACTTCCGGCGGCGCCGGTTCGTGGACGACCTCCCGGACCACCTGCGGCTCGCATGCCGCCAGGGCGCCCAGCGCGGCGCCGGGCAAGCCGAACCTTCGGAGCAGGCTCCGCCGGCGCTTTGCCTGTGTTTCCATCGCAACGCTCATTTGTTTTCCTCCGTTTCGTTCGTCTCAGAACCGCACCCGGCCGAGCAGGTCCACGCGGCTGTCAAGGCCGCCCTGCGCGGTGGCGCGCCGGGCGCCGGTGAGTTCGAGATTCAGCCCGCCGGCGCCGAAGCGGGCGCCCGCCCGCAACCGGCGGTCGCCGCCGTCGTGCAGGTGGAGCTCCCCGAACGGCGTCAGCAGACCCCCCGTCCCGGCGAAGCCGTAGCCGACCTGCGCGGCGAGCGTCATTTCGGGGGCGCTTTCGCCGGATTCGGCGAGTGCGAAGGGATCGTCGCGCCACAGGGTTTCGGCGCCGCCTTCCGGGCGGCCCAGGCGCGGCGATACGGCGAGCGACAGGCCCTCGCCGTCGGCGCCCGGCGCCAGGCTCGCCGTCAGGCTCGCGCCGTATTCGTGGTAGTCCTTCGACGAATAGAGCGCCAGCGTCCGCGCCCGCGCCTCGAGGCCGAACCCGGTGGCCGGATTGGCGTAGAACGCCCCGGCCGAGACTTCGAGCCCGACATCGCTGCCGCCGCCGCGGTCGTAGCGTCCGGGACTTCCACGAACGGGGTGAAGATGGCGCCGGTCTCGAGCGCCTTCGTCCACGAGCCCTCGACGCCGAGCCGCGTGCGCCAGCTATCGACCGACAGGTTGTCGATCGCCTGACGGTTCGCGCCGGACGTATCGGTTTCGAGACGTCCGAACCCGGCGTCGGCGAACGCCGCCACGTCGATTCCGGCGTCGGTGCGCGCCACGGCCCGACGCGCGCCGGCGGCCCCCATGACCAATCTGGCGTCGCCGGTCTCCACGCCGCCGCTCGGAGGCCGGTTTTCGATCTCGCCGAGGCCGGCGCCGAGAATGGTCCACAGTTCGATCTCGTCGTCCGGGGCGAAGCGGGCGTAGGGATGCACGCCGGTGAGGGTGAGTTCGAGCTTCCCGCTGCCGCCGTCCAGGCGGTAATCCGACGTGACGTCGGTGTATGACGCCGCCAGGCCCGCGAGCATCCGGTCGTCGAGCCAGACGTCGACGCCGAAATAGGCGGCCGCGAGGTTGCCGGTGTAGCTTTCGTCGGCGCCGGTCTGGTCGTCGAAGATCAGGATGTCGCTGCGGCCCCACAGGGTCCATCCCGACAGGCCGGCGCCGGACGACTCGCCTTCCGCCGCGCCGAGGGCGATTTCGAACGCGCTGGTGCGCAGCAGTTCGTCCACGCTCAGGCCGCGATGTTCGCCGTGCGCCGCCGCGTTCTCCGGGAACGGCGACTCGACCGGGGCGGGCGCCGCCTCGCCGAACGACATCCGGCGCCCCGCCAGGGTCAACGCCCCGCCGCCGCCAGGCCCGGACGAGAACCGTGCGCCGATATTCGTGGTCGCGTTCGCCACCGCGCCGGCGGCCGCGGATTCGAGAACCGCCTCCGCCGCCTCCCGTTCCGCCGCCACGTGGTGGACGGGACTGACATCCCTGTCGTCGTCGGTTATCGCGACCGTGATCTCACCGACGGCAGTGGGCGCCGCTCCGACGAAAAGCCCGTCCGCCCTGTGGCTGAGCGTTACCGTTTCGTCATCCTCATCGTCATCTTGACTGGCGGACACGGAGACGGTTTGCGCATCGTCCCAATTATCGGCATGGAAGTTAAGTCGCGTCGGAGAGACGGTCACGCCCGGACCGTCCGTCTCTACCGTCACTTGAATCGGATTGCCGGGTTCGGCGGTCAACACTACGGTGTAGGTCGCGCTTTCGCCCTCGCGTATCGTCAGCTCCGAGGTCGACAACCTTACCTCGGGCGTTCCAGAGCTGCTGTAGTCTAGAGCTGCTGTAGTCTAACGTGTAACCCGTTTCTCCGCCGGTGAAACCGTCAATTCGAAGGTAGTATGTTCCAGAGGGCACAGGCCATTCTATCCTATCTTCCGCTACGCCAAGGCGAACGGAAGAAGCGAGGAATGACCTGCTCTGGTCCTTGAAGCAGGTTCCTGCCTGCTCTACCTCCATGATCCGAACTGACGCGTCGTGAAGACAAACATCCGCATCTGCCTGAAGCTCGCTGAGATTAAAAACAACTCGTCGCGCACTTCCTGTTACAAATTTGTACCAGTCATTTCTGTCTCTATGAACGCTTGTATTCGAATCTACCCTGCCGGTAACCGATCCACCGGTTATCACATCGATTTCGATGACGTCGCCCGGTTGTGTGTGTTGTGCGCTCGCTACTTCGGGAGGGAGAACCAGCAGAAAAGCGAACACCGCGAGCGCCAACGCGCGCCCGGTAAGGTGCAAGCCGCCGACCGCTTCGATCAGGGACAGACGTATGGCCGATAGATATATGGAAGGCATCATATTCCCCCGGAGGCTGGTCCCCCGGAGGCTGGCACGCGACAGCTTATCCTGTTGTGTGGATCGTTGAAAGCGGAAATTGAAAAAAATTACCGGAACGCGTTCTTCCCGGTCGTCTCGCGGACCCGGGATGTGACGATCGTCAGCGGAGCACTCGCGTTTGAGGGCCGCTATGGAGCGTGTTTCAGGCGTAGCGGGTCGATATCGGCGCTCGCGGGCATGTGGCACCGGGTTCGGGCGCCGCGTTCCGAAACCGCAGCTTGCCGGAACCCGCAGGTTGTCGCACTATCTGTGCTGTCTGGACCGGGAGGGTCGGGAATGAACGAGTTCCGCGGCGTCTATACCGCGCTGATCACGCCGATGACGGCGAATCACGAACTGAACGAAGACGCGCTTCGCCAGGTCGTCGAGTTCAACGTGCAGGCCGGAATCGACGGTTTCTGGGTCGCCGGCGGCAGCGGTGAGAGCGTGTTGCTGGATGACCGGGAGAACAACCGGATCGCGGAGATCGTCGTCGATCAATGCGCCGGGCGCGCGAAGACGATCATGCATGTCGGCGCGCCGACGACGAAACGCGCGGCAGCCATGGCCGAACATGCGGCCCGCGCCGGTGCGGAGGCGATTTGCTGCGTTCCGCCCTTCTTCTACGGCCAGAGCGATGCGGCGATCGTCGAGCACTACCGGGTCGTTGCCGCCGCGGCGGACCGCCCGTTCTTCGCCTACAACCTGCCGAGCGCGACGGGAGTGGAGATCGCGCCGCCGCTTATGGCGAAAATCCGGGACCGGGTGCCGCAACTGACCGGGCTCAAACATTCGGCGCTCGATTTCAGCCATGTGCGAACGTTCGTCGCGATGGGGCTGACCTGTTTCATCGGCCGCGCCAACTGGACCCTGCCCGCGCTCAGCATGGGAGCGGTGGGCGTGGTCGATGGCTGGCCCGGCATCGCGCCGGAATATTGGGTCGAACTGCGCGACGCGTGGGCCGCCGGCGACATGGATCGCGCGCGCGCTGCCCAGGACAAGGGCATCGAAGTGGTCCGCTTCTTCGACATCGGCCATTTCCATCCGATCCTCAAGGCCGCCATCGGCTATCGCACCGGCATCGACTGCGGAACCCCGCGCCCGCCGGGAATGCCCCTGACCGACGACCAGGACCGAGAGCTGCGCCGGCGGATGAGGGCGCTCGGGCTGATGCCGGCGGAGCCGCTCGCCGCGGCGTCCTGAACACCGATGCACGGCAAGATTCCGGCGACCGTCGTCACTGGTTTCCTCGGCGTGGGCAAGACCAGCCTGATCCGCAACCTGCTCGGTAATTCCGGCGGCAAGCGGATTGCGGTGATCGTCAACGAGTTCGGCGATGTCGGCATCGATGGCGGCTTGATCGAAGGTTGCGCCGATCCCGATTGCGCGGGCGAGATCGTGGAACTCGCCAATGGGTGCATCTGTTGCACCGTTGCCGACGAGTTCCTGCCCGCGATGGAAGCGCTGCTCGCCCATCCCGTCGCGCCGGACCATATCGTCGTCGAGACGTCCGGCCTCGCACTGCCGAAACCGCTGGTGCGCGCGTTCGGATGGCCCGAAGTGCGCACGCGAGTCACCGTCGACGGGGTGGTCACGGTGCTGGACGCGCGCGCGGTCGCGGACGGGCGCTTCGCCGACGACGTGGCGGCGATCGAGGCGCAGCGCGCGGCGGACGAGTCGCTCGACCACGACAGCCCGCTTGCCGAACTGTTCGACGACCAGTTGGCCTGCGCCGACATGGTGCTGCTCAACAAATGCGACCTTGTCGATGAAGCCGCGCTCGCGGCGCTCGAGACCGAGGTCGGGGCGCGTTTACGACCGGGAGTCAAGATGGTGCGCAGCGCCCACGGTGTCGCCCCGCGCACGGTGTTGCTCGGTCTCGACTCCGCCGCCGAGGACGACCTCGCGCGGCGCCCGTCGCATCACGACGGCGACGCCGATCATGACCATGACGACTTCACGACTTTTCATCTCGACCTGCCGGGCTTGCCGGCGCCCGAGCCGTTGATCGCGTCGCTGCGCGGCCTCGCGCAGGCCCACGACATTCTGCGCATCAAGGGCGTGCTGGCGATCGAGGGACGCGACATGCGCCTTGTCGTGCAGGGCGTGGGCGACCGCTTTCAGCACTACTACGACCGCGACTGGCGGCCTGACGAGGCGCGCGCGGGCCGGCTGGTGTTCATCGGCGCTCGCGGTCTCGATCGGGCAGCGATCGCCGCCGGGTTATGAATCCGCTGCTGGCCGGCTTGCTCCGCATGGGCGCGCGCAAACTCGCCGCCAACCCGAAAGTGCGCGAGAAATCGGCCCGGGCTGCGCGCGCCGCCTTCGACGAGGCGCGTCGAATCGCTGGTGAACCGGACCGCCCGCGCGCCGCCGGCCGCGCCGTCCGCCGCTTTCTCGACAGGTTTCGCGGCGATTGAGTCGGCGCCGGCGGCGCCTCGACGGGCGTCGGCGTAAACGCGCTACAGCGGCCCGCGGGCTTTCAGCGCCGCGATCAACGTGCCGTCGTCAAGATAGTTCAGTTCTCCACCCACCGGCACGCCGTGCGCCAGGCGGGAGACGACGACATCGCAGCCGGAGAGCCGGTCGAGCAGATAGTGGGCGGTCGTCTGGCCATCGACGGTGGCGCCGAGAGCGAGGATGACTTCCCGAACCTCGTCCGACCGGGTGCGTGCGACCAGACCGGCAATGGCGAGGTCTTCGGGGCCGACACCGTCGAGCGGCGACAGCACGCCGCCGAGAACGTGATAGCGGCCGACGAACGCCGCCGCGCGCTCGAGTGCCCACAGGTCGGCGACGTCCTCGACAACGCAAATGACGTGTTCGTCACGCCGTGTGTCGGCGCAGATCGCGCAGGGTTCGCTCGTGTCGAGATTGCCGCAGGTCCGACAGGTGCGCACGGCAGCGGCGGCTTCTGAAAGTGCGGCCGCAAGCGGCTCGAGCAAGGTCTCCCGCCGCTTGAGCATGACCAGCGCGGCCCGCCGCGCCGAACGCGGACCAAGGCCCGGCAGTCTGGCGAGGGTTCGTATCAGACGCTCGATCTCGGCGCTGGCCACGCGTATCAGAACGGATTGAGGCCGGGCGGCAGCGGCAGTCCGCCCGTGACCTGCTTCATCGCTTCCGCGGCGTGGGCCTCGGCCTTTCCTCTGGCAACGCCATATGCGGCGACGATCAGGTCCTCGAGCACGGCGACTTCGGCGGGATCGGCCAGCGCGGGCGCGATGCGGACCGCTTTGACGGTGCCCTTGCCGTCCACGGTCACGCGGACCATCCCGCCGCCGGCCTCGCCTTCGATCTCTGCACTGGCCAGCGAATCCTGCACTTCCGCCATGCGCGCCTGCACTTGCTGCGCCTGTTTCATCAAGGATGCGAGATTCTTCATTGCGCCCTCTCCTGGCCCGCGCGCACATCGCTGATGGTTGCGCCCGGGAAAGTTTCCAGAATCTTGCCGATCAGCGGATCCCGTTCCGCCGCTTTCGTGTCGTCGGCGATCCTTGCAGCGATCTGTTCCCTGAGTGTCGGAGCGCCGGTCCGGTCGGACAGGCCCACGACCCAGCGTTCGCCGGTCCATCGCTCGAGGCAGCGCGCGGCGCGCGCGGCGAGGTCGGCCGGTGCGCCGGCACCGGGGCGAAGTTCGATGCGCCCCGGCTCGAAATGGACGAGATGTGCGTCGTTGCCGAGGTGATTGTGCAGCAGCGCTTCGCGGTGCTCGGCGAACAGCGCCACCACCTCGGCAAAGGTTCGGGGCGACGCCGGCGCGGGCTCGGCCGCGGCGGGGGTCCGACCGGCGGGGCGGCTTGTGGGCGCGGCGGCGGCCGGCGCCTGTCCTGCGCCTTCGAGACGCCGGACGAGATCGGCGGGGGAGGGCAACGCCGCCGCGTGCGCCAGGCGCACCAGCACCATTTCCGCTGCTTGCAACGGCGCCGGCGCGAGGCGGGTCTCGGCCAGTCCCTTGAGCAGAATCTGCCAGCAGCGGGTGAGCTCGGCAATGGCCAATTTGTCGGCAAGAGTACGGCCGCGCACGCGCTCGGCTTCCGGGAGACCGGGGTCGGCAGCGGCGTCCGGCGTGAGTTTGAGTCGGGTGAGCCAGTGCGCCAGCGAAAGCATGTCTTCGAGGACGATAGCGGGGTCGGCGCCGGAAGCGTGCTGTGCGGCAAGCAGATCGAGCGCGCGGGGGAGACCGCCGTCGAGCACGCGCTCCAGGAGGTCGAACACACGCTCCCGGTCGGCGAGTCCGAGCATATCGCGCACTTTCGCCGCCTCCACCGGCGCATCGGCGGCATCGCCGATCGCCTGGTCGAGCAGGGACAGCCCGTCGCGTACCGAGCCGTCGGCGGCGCGGGCGACGAGTGCGAGCGCCTCGGGCTCGACCGCCGCGCCCTCGCGTTCGGCCACCGCCGCGAGATGCGCCGAGAGCGTTCCCGCCTCGACGCGGCGCAGGTCGAAGCGCTGGCATCGCGACAGAACGGTGACCGGGATCTTGCGTGCTTCGGTCGTGGCGAAGACGAACTTGACATGCGCCGGCGGCTCTTCGAGCGTCTTCAACAGGGCGTTGAAGGCCGCGGTCGAGAGCATGTGCACTTCGTCGATGATATAGACCTTGAAACGGCCACCCGAGGGCGAATACCGGGCACCGTCGATGATCTCACGCACGTCGTCGACGCCGGTGCGGCTGGCGGCATCCATTTCGAGTACATCGACATACCGGTCCGCGGCGATAGCGACGCAGGGCGCGCAGCGTCCGCAGGGTTCGACGACAGGCGAGTCCGACGAACCGTCCGCGCCGACGCAGTTGAGTGCGCGAGCGATGATGCGGGCCGTGGTGGTCTTGCCGACACCGCGCACGCCGGTCAGCAGCCAGGCGTGGGCGAGACGGTTGGCGGCAAACGCGTTGGTCAGCGTGCGCACCAACACGTCCTGGCCGATCAGGTCGGCGAACCGGGCCGGTCGGTATTTGCGCGCCAGAACGCGGTAGCCCTCGCGCCCGCTGTCCTGCTGTTCGCTCATGCGGCTACCGGCTCGCGGCGGTCGGGAACGAGGCGGGAGGCGGCCGCGACCCGGGGCGAACTCGTTACGGCTGCTTCCTTCCGGACCTGACCGGGTTGGCGAGGAACCCGTCCGCCGCCAGCCTCCCGCGCGCACTATCGACGAACGCGGCCCGGAAGGCAAGCCCGCGGACGCCCGCACGCCCCATCGCGGGATCGGGCGAATTCCGTTTCCTGTTCCGGCAGGATTCCGGGGCGACCGCAAGTCGCTTCCATCGGCCGCAAAGCGCGGGGGGCGATACGCCGCCTGCGGCAGCTATCATGGCGGCGTCACCACGCCCGGCCCGGATCTCCGGGACCAGCTCCTGAAACTCGGGCCGTTCGAGCGCCGACTCGCGCGCGGTTCGCGTTGCCACCCCGCCTTCGACCGTGAAAAAACGAACCCTGTCGAAGAGGCAGCCGGAGGGGCAGTCGCCCCATGCCTCCCGAACCGCGACAAACCAGATTCCGTTCGACCTGCGCACCGCGACGTCGGGGCCGTCGCCGATAACCTGATCGGGGGAGGCGTATTCGACGCCCGGCACGGCGGCGTAGGCTTCCCCGGCCGCCACGATATTTACGTGCGATTCGTAGCAAAGAATAAGAACATCCGAGAATGAAAGGATATTTTCGATTCGCGGTGCGAGCACGAGGTTGAGCGAGTCGAACCCGGCAAACCCGGTTGTCGGCAGGCGGGCGCCGTCGGCGAGGCGGGGCGCGATTTCACGGAACAGCGCCTGTTCAAGACCGATCGTGAGCCTGCCCGGCGCGTGCGCCGCCCGCGCAAAGACGTGCTCGATTTCCGGGTCGAGGCTTCGGACCGCGGACAACACGGCTCCGATCTCTGCGGCGAGCGTTTGCCGTCGGTCGATATCAAGCAGCAGGTCGCCCGTCTCCCGGTGCAGGATTCGGTCGGCAAGGACGATCGCTTCGTCGGGCGCTTCCACCTCCGGGCAACCCGACGCCCGAGCGGCGCCACCCGCTACGACGGGAAGAGTCAGCGCGCAACACAAGGCGACGCCGGATGCACGCGGCAGTAGCGGCGGCCGACGACCGGGGATTCGGAAACTCGCGGCGCGATCGCATCCCGGTTTGCCGCCGCTCAGCCGGCCGTGGAGACCTCGCCCACCATGCTCTCCCGAACCGCGCAACGGACGAAAGCCGCAAGCCCCCGTGACAATGACGAGCGACGGGTCGATGAACGCCCGCATCCGAATGTTCGACCGCGCCCTCGAATCGCCAAACCAGATCATGCCCGCGCCCGCGGCGATGACAACTCCCGCCCCCATGAACCCGTTGAAGACGCTCCATACGGGATAGCTCGTGCCGCCGTCGGCGTAGAGCGGCGTCGCGATGAAGTTCACACCGACTGCGCAAGCGAGCAGAACGGCGTAACCACCTGAAACATACCGAACGACGTTCATGCTCCGCCCCGATTCGGTTGCTTCGCGCCTGACCCCGGGGACATAGCCTCGCGACACGACTTGCCCCATGTTCCACGGAACATCGCGCGAGGGCAACCCGGTCGAAACATCGGTAGTGTCTCAGTTTGAAATCTATGCGCTGCGGGGCGGCTGGATCCGGATGCGCGGGCGCCTCGCCGGCAGGCGCCTGAAGCGCACAAGGCCTGGAAGATGCGGGCCGGAGGCCCGCGCACCGGCCGTCATCGCCGACCGCGACCGCCTCGAACGCGCCTGCGCTGACACTCACGCGCCGGGAACGCGCCGCGTCTATGCCGCCGCATGGAAGGGATGGGCGACGTAGGCGGAAGCGCGCGGATACGCCGCGTTTCCCGCCGCGCCGCGCGCCGTCGCCGCATGGATCGTCGAACGCGCCGAAGCCGGGGCCGCGCCGTCAACGCTCAAGACGGCTTCCGCCGCAATCGCCATCCAGGGCGACGAGCCTGCGCGAGATTGGAAATCGAACCGCCTCGCGAACCACGTGCTCAAGGATAGCTTGCCTCAATGTTTGTTCAACCCTGTCAAAATTTCATCCGCCGATCCTCGCCTCACTTCGAGGACCGCTTCCACAATTTTCTCTACCCGATCCAACACACAGACCTCCGCCACCGCTTTTGCCTTGCCGCAACGTTTGCGCCTGCACTCGAACGGATATTCCTCGATGCGCTTGAACAGTTCCATTGTCCTGGGGTGGGCCCCGCGCTTCGTGCTACCGCTGTTCATCCTGGAGAGACGAACGTTCGATCGTTCCAACTCTACCAACTTCTTCGTGTCGACCACCAGCACATCGTGGGCGACCGTTCTGTATGCCGAGGCTGAGATCATCGTCGCCAGCCGTTTCTTCGTCGGCCAAAAGAACACCATGGAGTTGATCAGATCATACCAGTCCGAGGGCTCGGCAGAATCACCGAGCGCCCTGCGCAGGCTCGCGTCCGTCAGCGGTTTCTGGTCCCGCAGCACCGCCTGAGGTCGCCCGGGACACTCGATCTCGACCCAACAGGGCCGACGGCATCGCGTGAGTTGGACAATCTCATCATCGCTCCGCCCGTACAACCGCAACAGGGATTTCGAAGACAGCAGCCCGTTCTCCTTAATGCTGGGCCAGCTACCGCCCCAGGCGATGTGATACAGGACCGGATAATTGCGCCACAGGTCGTCCGGCTCCATCACCACCGCCTCCGATCGATCACGCACTTGTAGTCGAACCGATTGCCAATCGGCGAACACGGCACGCCCGCCACCATTTCGATATCCTCCACAAACTTGATCGTCTCCGGCGTCAACCGGTCGAACCGAATTGCGTCCCTGTTGCGTCGCGCGTGTGGCGGACAGGGCGAACACGGCGTCGATGAACGTGCATCCGGCGGCCATCGGGGCGGCGGTGAGGCCGGGCGCGCACGGGGTGACCGTCCTTGACGGCGCGGGCCGGCATCGCCCGAACGATCCGGTGTTTCCTCCCAACCTGACGCTGGTGCATCTGCCGCCCTACAGACCGGAACTCAACCCGATGAAGCAGATCGTTCCGTTTCTGAAATCGAACCGCTTCGCAAACCGGGTGTACAAGGATGTTGCGGCCCTGAAAGAGGTGTGTCGGACCGCAGGACAATGGCTAACCGACCAGGCCGGCGTCACTCGAAACGTGCTTCGTTGAGTCGCCAGTAGGCATCCGTGCCTTCTAGCGCGGCGTTGTCCTTCGCGAGGTCCCACGGAATTTCGTCGTCTTCAGTCCGTGCTTTCGGGTTGGCTCCCGCATCCAGCAACGCCGCCACTACTGAAGGGGTATCGCTGAACCTCGCCGCCACATGCAGGGGCGTCCAACCGCCTTCGTTTCGCGCGTTCGGGTCCGCGCCGGCGTCCACCAGCGCCGTCACCACCGAAGGGGTTTCGCTGTGCAGCGCAGCCCTATGCAAGGGCGTCCCTCCGCTTTTGTCTCGCGCGTTCGGGTCCGCGCCAGCGGCCAGCAACGCCGCCACTACCGAAGGGGTTTCGCTAAACGCCGCCGCCCTATGCAGGAGCGTGTATCCGTCTTCGTCTCGCTCGTTCGGGTCTGCGCCGGCGTCCACCAGCGCCGTCACTACCGAAGGGGTTTTGCCGTGCGCCGCCGCCCTATGCAAGGGCGTATATCCGCCTTCGTCTCGAGCGTTCGGGTCCGCGCCAGCGTCCACCAGCGCCGTCACTACCGAAGGGGTTTCGCTGAACTGCGCCGCACCATGCAGGGGCGTCAATCCGTCTTCGTTTCGCGCGTTCGGGTCTGCGCCAGCGTCCACCAGCGCCGTCACTACCGAAGGGGTTTCGCTTTGCACCGCCGCCCTATGCAGGGGCGTCCATCCGTGTTCACTCCGCGCGTGCACGTCCGCGCCGGCAGCCACTAGTGCCGCCACAACCGAAGGGGTTTTGCCGTGCGCCGCCGCCCTATGCAGGGGCGTAGCTCCGTCTTCGTCTCGCTCGTTCGGGTCTGCGCCGGCGTCCACCAGCGCCGTCACTACCGAAGGGGTTTCGCTGTTCACCGCCGCCCTATGCAGGGGCGTATATCCGCCTTCGTCTCGAGCGTTCGGGTCCACGCCAGCGTCCAGCAACGCTGCCACTACCGAAGGGGTTTCGCTTAACGCCGCCGCCCTATGCAGGGGCGTAGCTCCGTGTTCACTCCGCGCGTTCACGTCCGCGCCGGCGTCCACCAGCGCCGCCATTATCGAAGGGGTTTCGCTGAATTCCGCCGCCCAATGCAGGGGCGTCCATCCGTGTTCACTCCGCGCGTGCACGTCCGCGCCGGCAGCCACTAGTGCCGCCACAACCGAAGGGGTTTTGCCGTGCGCCGCCGCCCTATGCAGGGGCGTAGCTCCGTGTTCAGTCCGCGCGTTCACGTCCGCGCCGGCGTCCACCAGCGCCGCCACTACCGAAGGGGTTTCACTGTGCTCCGCCGCCCAATGCAGGGGCGTCCATCCGTGTTCACTCCGCGCGTGCACGTCCGCGCCGGCAGCCACTAGTGCCGCCACAACCGAAGGGGTTTTGCCGTGCTCCGCCGCCCTATGCAAATGCAGGGGCGTCCATCCGTGTTCACTCCGCGCGTGCACGTCCGCGCCGGCAGCCACTAGTGCCGCCACAACCGAAGGGGTTTTGCCGTGCGCCGCCGCCCTATGCAGGGGCGTAGCTCCGTGTTCAGTCCGCGCGTTCACGTCCGCGCCGGCGTCCACCAGCGCCGCCACTACCGAAGGGGTTTCACTGTGCTCCGCCGCCCAATGCAGGGGCGTATATCCGCCTTCGTCTCGAGCGTTCGGGTCCACGCCAGCGTCCAGCAACGCTGCCACTACCGAAGGGGTTTCGCTAAACGCCGCCGCCCTATGCAGGGGCGTAGCTCCGTGTTCACTCCGCGCGTTCACGTCCGCGCCGGCGTCCACCAGCGCCGCCACTACCGAAGGGGTTTCACTGTGCTCCGCCGCCCAATGCAGGGGCGTCCATCCGTGTTCACTCCGCGCGTGCACGTCCGCGCCGGCGTCCACCAGCGCCGCCACTACCGAAGGGGTTACGCTCAACATCGCCGCCGAATGCAGGGGCGTGCCTCCGTCTTCGTCTCGCGCGTTCGGGTCCGCGCCGGCGTCCACCAACGCCGCCACTACCGAAGGGGTTTCGCTCAACATCGCCGCCGAATGCAGGGGCGTGCCTCCGTCTTCGTCTCGCGCGTTCGGGTCCGCGCCGGCGTCTACCAACGCCGCCACTACCGAAGGGGTTTCGCTTAACGCCGCCGCCAAATGCAGGGGCGTCCAGCCGTGTTCGTCTCGCGCGTTCGGGTCCGCGCCGACAGACAGGCAGCGCGAAACATCCGCAGTTGTGGAGGTCAAGAAGAACAGTACCGTGTTCCAGCCAGCGCACGGAAGTTGCGCCGTCGCCGCGCCCGCAAGCCCAAGCCACAAAGCGCTACATGCGCAAGCCGTTATCGACCATCCCAGCATTATTTCCCCGTCCCCGGTTCGCTCGTTCCCGGCAGCATAGCATCTACTGGCGCGGCGGGGTTCGGCCGCGCCGGAATGGGCCTCTGGCGCGCCGAACGCGATCGGGTAGAGGGGAAGGGCCGGCAACTGGCCTTGCGTGCGCCAGCGGCAGCACGGTCGCTGGCGGTGCCGACAGGCGTCCGGGCGCTCGGAGCCGACAGGGAGCACCGCGCCGACATCGCCCGCGATCGGGCAGGGGAATGTTAAAAAGGGGGGCGTGTTTCCGAGCGGGCCGCCTCGGCCTCATCGAGGACCGGGGCGGCCGCCTCGAACAGGAACGCGATAGCGCCCGCCGCGCCGCCGGGCCATCGCTCGCGCGACAGCTATCGCACGGATGCGGGCAGGTTCCGGGGCCGCCGTATCGCGGCCAGACCGAACGGGCGGCCGGATGGTCGCGGGCCGGCGCGCGGTCGGCAGCGACTACTGCGCTCCATAGCCGATCCGCGCTCGGCGCATGGCTCCGGGCCGGATTCGGGCCACGTGTGCGCCCGTGCGGAGAATCTCGGAACCCGACTGCGCCGGCGGCGGGCGATCAGCTATGCGCGGGACAGTAGCGCCTCAGTTTGAAATCGATAGGCTCAATCGCGAGTCGTATGCATGGCTGAGTCGATCGCCCGCCGGGCGGATATTCATCGCCCCGATGCAACCTCCCTCGCGCCCAACCATCCCTCAACCGTCATGCCTGCCTCCCCCAACCGTCATGCCCGGACTTGTTCCGGGCATCTTTCTCCGAGTATCCGCGATCGGTCCCCGACGCCGTCTCCGGCCCCTGCGGGGCGCCATCCCGCGACCGGCGGACGCCCGGATGGAGATGCCCGGAACAAGTCCGGGCATGACGTAGGAACGAGTCCGGGCATGACGTTATGTGTGCGTCGTCGCGAGCTTTCCCAATTCGACGCCACAACGGGAACCGCCGATGACGGTTGGAATAGCTTTCCCTTTCCTTGGGTGAGCCGGAAACGAGGCCGGAACGCCACGCATACATATCGCGAATTGAGCCAATCGATATGCTGCGGGACAACCGGACTCCAGCGTGCCGCCGTTCCGCCGTCATCGCCATCACGAACCGCGACAATTCCCGTAGGGGCGACCCTTGTGGTTGCTGTGCGCCGTGGCAAGGCGCCATTTCCCGGCGGGTGCGAATCCCGCCCGGCGACTGTCGCTCCAGCCGGAAGCAATCGGAGCGGTTGAAGGAGGTAACGACTTCGACTGAAGCACTCCGATGTAACGAGCCGCGTCAGGCGGTTCAGCGACCATGCGGGCCGCAACGCGAGTGAACGCCGGGCAGGCCTCGAAACGGGTGATGCGGAAGCCGACCCGCCGGCATCCCCGGGGAAGGCTGACATTGGCCGGGAAGCGAGCGACGCGCGCACCGGCCGGTTCCGCCGGGGTAGTGGCGGCGGCACGCATGGAAGAGGGGGGTGGCAGCAACACGGGAAGCCCCTGGCGGTGGCGTGGCACGCGCCAACCGACCGCCCGCGAGGGATGGGTCGGGCCGCCGGGGGTGGCGGAGAGGCTCGTAGTACCGATGAAGTCGGGTAACGCCGACGGAGGGAAGGGGCCTTGGTTCGAGAGTGGCGTTTGACGGAGGAAGGGACGTGGGGACTGGCGAGAGCCTGTCAGCCCCGGCGAGTGTTTCCGGAGGCTCCGGACGGCGCTGCATGCGCAAGCGAAGGAAGCTCCGGGCGATCGTTTCTATGCGCTGTGCGACAAGGTGTGGCGCGCCGACGTGCTCGCCGTTGCCTGGCAGGAGGTCCGCCGCAATGGCGGGGCTGCCGGTGTGGACGGCGAGACGGTGGCGGACATCGAGGCGTATGGGGTGGAGCGGTGGCTTGGGGCACTGGCGTATCTGCCGCAGGATCAGCGGGCCGACGATGGCGCGCAACGGGCTGCTGGACCCGGACGTGATCGTAGATCGCCTGAACCGGTCGATGACCGGATGGGCGAACGACTTCGTCCCGGGTCGGGTCAGTCCGGCCTATGCCGCGATCGATCGGCACGCGAACCGGCGGCTGCGTCAGTGGTTGTATCGTAAGCACAAGGTTGGGGCCGGGAAACAGGTGCGCTTCCCGGATGAGTGTCTATACGACGACATGGGCCTCACCCGCCTTGCCCCGCGAACGAGCGGTTTTCCGTGGGCGAAGGCATGATCTCGTCCGAGAGCCGGATGCGGGAAATCCGCACGTCCGGTTCGATGAGCGGCGACTGGAAACGGAGCCACGGCGTGGAGTGAGGCACCGGCACAGCGAAAGCCGCCGGACAACAGCGACCCCCACAAGCCTACCGCAACCGCGCCAGTCGCCGACTCTACCTCCCTCGTTCCCCGCCTGTTCGGGGGTCGGGCGCCCACAAGGGGCGCCCCTACAGGCGGAGCGATGTCGCTCGGCGCACCCGCCCCTTCGCGGCGGCCTGGAGGCGCCGCCATCCCCCTGCCGTTACCGACACGAACCCGAACGAACCGCGAGAATTTTCAAACTGAGACACTACCCGGCGTCACGATGAAATTCACGCCGACCGCGCGAGCGGGCAGAACGGCATAACCACCTGAGATATATCGAACGACCTTCATGCTCCGCCTGATTCCGTTCCCTCGTGCCCGACCCCCCGGCACATAGCCTCGCGACACGACCTGCTCTATGCTCCAAGGAACATCGCGCGACGGCAGCCCGGTCGAAACATGGCGACGCATCGACACAGCAAGGTCCTGATTCTCGGTTCCGGGCCGGCGGGTCTGACCGCGGCCGTATATGCGGCTCGCGCCGGCCTCGCGCCGCTGTTGATCCACGGGCTTCAGCCGGGCGGGCAGATGACGATCACCACCGATGTCGAGAACTATCCGGGCTTCGCCGACACGGTGCAGGGCCCCTGGCTGATGGAACAGATGACTGAGCAGGCGGCCAGGGTCGGCGCCGAGCTCGTCCAGGACGTCGTGACTTCGGTCGCGCTCGCCGGCCCGCCCTTCGTCGCGGTGGGCGACGGAGGCGCGCGCTACAGCGGCGATTCGCTCATCGTCGCGACCGGCGCCCAGGCGCGCTGGCTCGGCCTCGAGTCCGAGCAGACCTACCGGGGATTCGGCGTTTCGGCCTGCGCCACTTGCGACGGGTTCTTCTTTCGCGGCCGGCCGGTGGCGGTCATCGGCGGCGGGAATACGGCGGTCGAGGAAGCGCTGTTTCTGACCAACTTCGCGTCGTCGGTGACCCTGGTGCACCGGCGCGACGCGTTGCGTGCGGAGAAAATCCTGCAGGATCGCCTGATGCGCAACCCGAAAATCACGATCGCCTGGAACAGCGTCGTCGAGGAAATCACCGGTTCCGGCACGGCGGTCGATGGCGTGCGCTTGCGCGACGTCCAGACGGGAGCGGAACGCGCACTGGCGGTCGACGGGGTCTTTGTCGCCATCGGCCACACGCCGGTTACGGACCTGTTCGCCGGACAGATCGAGATGGATTCCGACGGCTATATCGTCACTGCGCCCGACAGCACGACGACCAGCCGTGCCGGGGTCTTCGCTGCCGGCGACGTGCAGGACAAGATCTATCGCCAGGCGGTCACGGCGGCGGCGACGGGGTGCATGGCGGCGCTCGACGCCGAGCGCTGGCTGGCTGCGTCGGCGATTGCGCAAGCCGCCGAGTGACTCGCCCCGCATGGACTGGGACAAACTCCGCGTTTTTCACATCGTCGCCGATTCGGGCAGCTTCACCCGCGCCGGAGAGACGCTGGGACTGAGCCAGTCGGCGGTAAGCCGCCAGATCCGCGCCCTCGAAGGTTCGCTTGCAGCGACCCTGTTCCACCGCCACGCGCGCGGCCTGCTACTCACCGAGCAGGGCGAACTGCTGCTGCGCACCACGCGGGAGGTTTACAGCAAGCTGGCGGTGACCAAGGCGATGCTGGCCGAAAGCAAGGAACAGCCCAGGGGGCCGCTTCGAGTCACCACCACGGTCGGCTTCGGCTCGATGTGGCTGACCGGCCAGATCGGCGATTTCCTCGACAACTACCCGGATATCAAGGTGACGTTACTGGTCGCGGACGTCGAACTCGATCTCTCGATGCGGCAGGCCGACGTGGCGATCCGCGTTCAGCCGCCGCGCCAGCCGGACCTCATCCAGCGACATCTGTTTACCGGGACGTTCGGAGTCTTCGCCGTTCGCGACTATCTGAAGCGCTTCGGCACCCCGCGCAATACGTCGGACCTCGCCAACCACCGCCTGATCAGCTACGGCGAGCAACTGCCGAAGCCGTTCGGCGGCGTCAACTGGCTGCTGGACAAGGCGCGCGAAGACGCGCCCGCTCTGGAGCCGGCGTTCACGGTCAACAACACCTACGGCATTCTGCGCGCGGTGGAGGCGGGCATCGGCCTCGCGTCGCTGCCGGCGTTCCTCGCGCAGCAGAACCCGACCCTGGTGCGGGTTCTGCACGATGTGGAATCGCCGAAGGTCGATGCCTATTTCGTGTATCCCGAAGAAATGCGCGGTTCGCAGCGTGTCGGCGTCTTTCGCGATTTCCTGCTCCGCAAGATCGCCGCAACGCAGTTCTGATCGGCGGTTCGGGTTGCCGCGATGGGTGCGAACGGAACGCTCGGCGACCCCGACCTGATTGCGCAGATCGCGGCGTTCGGAGAAGGCCGGGGGCAGCGCGGGAGCGCCGTCCTCGACCGGTTCATCCGCCATTTCTATCGCCGCCTGCCGCCCGAGGACCTCGCGCGCCGCGAGGTTGCCGATCTCCATGCCGCGGCGCAGGGCATGTTCGCCTTCCTGCGCTGTCGTGCCGCCGATACCGACAAGTTGCGTATCTACAATCCCGATCCCGACCGGGACGGCTGGGCTTCCCCGCATACGACGATCGACCTCGTGACCGGAGACCGCCCGTTCATCATCGATTCGGTGGCGGCGGAACTGAACCGGCAAGGCAGTGCGATTCACTTCCTGGCGCACCCGACCTTTCGCGTGGTGCGCGACGAAGCGGGGGCGCTTCGCGATTTGCGCGCGGCGGACGAGGAGTTGTCCGGCGTTACGGAGCTCGTCGAGTCGGTGGTGCGGATCGAGATCGACCGACAGGCCGACGATGGAGCGATGGATGCCCTGGCGGCGCGGTTTGCGCGGGTTCTGAAGGATGGCCGCTACACGGTCGAAGACTGGGGGGCGATGCGCGATGCGCTCGACGGCGCACGCGACGACCTTGCGGATGGCGCGCCGCCGGGCGCCGATTCCGAAGAAGGTGCGGCGTTTCTGCGCTGGCTGGCGGCGCGTCATTTCACCTTTCTCGGCTATCGCCGCCTGGACCTGACGATGGACGGTGAGATTGCGGCGCTTGCGGAGGTTCCGGGCACGGCGCTCGGCATTCTGCGCCGCGCTGACGACGAACGGGACGCCGAGGGGCCGCGCCGCCGGCCCTTGCCCCGCGATGTGCTCGAGCAGGTGACGGAGGCGAGTCCTCTCATTGTTTACCGGAGCGCCCGGCGTTCGACCGTGCATCGGCCGGCTCCGATGATCGTCGTCGAGGCGAAGCGCCGTCGCCGCGACGGCGCGGTCGTCGGCATCCACCGCTTTCTGGGGCTGTTTACGTCGAGCGCCTACGGCCGATCGCCGACCGAGGTGCCGCTGCTGCGGCGGAAGGTCGCCGCCGTTCTCGAGCGCGCCGGGTTCACTCCCGACAGTCACGACGGGCGGTCCCTGCTGCGTGTGTTGGAGACGTTCCCGCGCGACGAGTTGTTCCCATACGACGTCGAGGCGCTATTCGAGACGGGGATCGCGATTTTGCACTTGCGCCGGCGTCCGCGCCTGCGCCTGTTCGTGCGCCGCGACCACCTTGCCGGGGCGGTGTCGTGCCTCGTTTTCGTGCCGCGAGAGCGCTACGACACGGGGATGCGCCGCCGCGTCGTGCCGATCCTCGAAGAGGCTTTCGGCGGCGTTTGCGAAGCTTTTTTCACCCAGCTCGACGACGGCCCGCTGGCTCGGCCGCACGCGATCGTCCGTGTAGCGCGCGGCGTCGGCGAGGGCGAACCGGTGGAGGCCGTCGAGGCGAGGCTGATCGACGTCATACGCGGTTGGGATGACGGCCTGCACGCGGCGCTCGGGGCGGCCTGGGACGAGCGCCGGGCCGCCACTTTCGAACGCCGCTACGGGGCGGCCTTCCCGCCGGGCTACCGCGACCGCTTCCCCCCCCCCTGGCGGCGGTGAGCGACATCGAGCGCATCGAGCTGGCCGGCGGCGGCGAGGGCTTCGAACTCGATCTCTACCGCCAGCCCGACGCTCCTGGAGGCGAAGCCCGCTTCAAGATCTATCGCACCGGCCGCGCGCTCGCGCTCTCGGACGTGCTGCCGGTGCTGGAGAACATGGGGTTGCGGGTGATCGACGAGTTTCCCTTTCGCCTCATCGGAGTCGATAACGGCACGGACGTCTGGATTCACGATCTCGGGATCCGCGACCGCGCCGGAACCGGAATCGACGTCAACGGAATCCGGGCGCGCTTCGAGGCGGGCTTTCGGCGCATCTGGCGTGGCGAGGCGGAGGACGACGGGTTCAACCAGCTAATCATGCGGGCGGGACTCGACTGGCGCGAGGTATCGATATTGCGCGCCTACGCGAAGTATCTGCATCAGATCCGCATCCCGTTCAGCCAGACCTATGTAGAGCGCACCTTCGCCGCCAATCCGGCGATCGCGTGCCGGCTGATCGATCTGTTCGCCGCGCGTTTCGACCCCGCGCGGGCGGGGAACGGCGAGGAGGCCGCCATCGCCGCCGATACGCGAGCGGCGCTCGATGCGGTGGAAAGCCTCGATCAGGACCGTATCGTGCGCCGTTTCCTGAACGCGATCGAATCGACGCTGCGCACCAACTTCTATCGGCGCAGCGAGACCGGTGCGCCGCGCGCCGCACTGGCGCTCAAGATCGACTCCGGAAAAATCGACGAACTGCCGCGGCCGCGGCCAATGGTCGAGGTTTTCGTCCAGGGGGCGCGGGTGGAGGGCGTTCACCTGCGCGGCGGCATGGTCGCTCGCGGCGGCGTGCGCTGGTCGCAACGTCCGGAAGACTTCCGAACCGAAATTCTGGGCCTGATGAAGGCGCAAATGGTCAAGAACGCCGTCATCGTGCCAGTCGGCGCGAAGGGCGGCTTCATCGTCAAGCGACCGCCTCAACGCGACCGCGATGCCGCGCTTGCCGAGGGGATCGCGTGTTACAAGACCTTCATTTCGAGCCTGCTCGACATCACCGACAATCTGGTCGCAGGGGCGCTCACGCCGCCGCCCGACACGGTGCGGCACGACGGCGACGACCCCTATCTGGTGGTCGCTGCCGACAAGGGCACCGCCACGTTCTCCGACATCGCCAACGGCGTTGCGTCGGACTACGGATTCTGGCTCGGCGACGCCTTCGCAAGCGGCGGTTCCTCCGGTTACGACCACAAGCGCATGGGCATCACCGCGCGCGGCGCATGGGAGGCGGTCAAGCGTCATTTCCGCGAGATGGATCGCGATACGCAGAGCGAGCCTTTTACCGTCGTCGGTATCGGCGACATGTCGGGCGACGTATTCGGCAACGGGATGCTGCTGTCGCACCGCATCCGGTTGATCGGCGCGTTCGACCACCGGCACGTCTTCATCGATCCGGACGCGGACGCGGAAACCGGCTTTGCGGAACGTCGGCGCCTGTTTGAGCTGACCGGGTCGAGTTGGGCGGACTACAATGCCGCGCTGATTTCGAAAGGCGGTGGCGTATTCGACAGGAACTTGAAATCGATCGAACTGACACCTGAAATAAAACGGGTTTTCGAGATCGGCGACGACAAGTTGACACCGAACGGCCTGATTTCCGCTCTGCTGCGCGCACCGGTCTATCTGCTTTGGAACGGCGGCATCGGCACCTATGTCAAGGCCGGCGACGAGACCCACGCCGATGCCGACGATCGCGCGAACGACGCGGTGCGCATCGACGCCACCGAATTGCGCTGCAAGGTATTGGGCGAGGGCGGCAATCTGGGCCTCACCCAACGCGCGCGAATCGAGGCCGCGCGGCGCGGCGTGCGGATCAACAACGACGCGATCGACAATTCCGCCGGGGTGGATTGTTCGGACCGTGAGGTCAACATCAAGATCCTGCTGCGCGATGTCGAAGACTCGGGAGAGATCGCCCGCCGGGAACGGAACGCGCTGCTGGCCGAAATGACCGATGACGTCGCCGCACGCTGCCTCGCCGACAACTATCTGCAGGCGGCGGGTATCGGCGTCATCGAATCTCTGGGGGCCGAACGTATCGACTTGCAGCAGCGCATGATGCAGGCGCTCGAACGTTCCGGGCGTCTGGACCGGGCGGTCGAATTCCTTCCCGACGACAAGACGATCGAAGCGCGGCGCGCTGCCGGCGAGGGGCTTTCGCGACCCGAGATCTCGGTGCTCTATGCCTACGCCAAGAACGCGCTGTATGAGGAGTTGCTCGATTCCGACCTGCCGGACGACCCGTTCCTGACCGGAGATCTCGAGCGCTACTTCCCTGCGGTTCTGGTCGAACGCTATCGCCCCTTCGTTCTTCGTCACCGCTTGAGGCGCGAGATCGTCGCCACGACCCTTGCCAACGGCATGGTCAACCGGGCCAGCATGGTGTTCGCACTGATGGCGCAGGAAGCGACCGGACACGGGGCGAGCGATGTCGCGCGCGCCTATGTCGTGACTCGCGCCGCGTTCGATTTGCGCCGCCACTGGTCGGCGATCGAAAGTCTGGATAGCCGGGCGCCGGCATCGGTTCAGAACGAAATGATCGTCGCCCTTCGTCGGCTGATGGAGCACTCGGTGCTGTGGTTCCTGCGCAACCGCGCGCAACCGCTCGACTGTCAGGCGACCGTGGCTCTGTTCGGTGCCGGCGTTGCCGAGCTGACCGCGGAGCTGGAGCGCATCCTGCCCGCCGATATACGCGCCGAAACTGCCGCGAAGGCGGAAGCATTGGCGGAGAAAGGGGCGCCGGCGGCGCTTGCGCGCATGGTCGCCGCCGCCGGGCCATTGTGCGCCGCGTGCAGCATCGTCGAGGCGGCGGCCCGTACCGGCACAGGGGTCCTCGAAACCGGCGGCGTATTCTTCGATGCCGGGCGGCGCCTGGGGCTCGACTGGTTGCGCGACCAGGCCCGCCGGATCGTCTCGACTTCGCACTGGCAGGGGCAGGCCGCCTCGGCGATCGCCGACGAGCTATACGACCAGCAAATGGCGTTGACCGTCCAGGTGATCGGGGGCGCCGGGACGGTCGCGGCGTGGGCTGCGGCGAATCCGGCCTCCATGGCGCGTAACGCACGGCTGCTGGACGATCTGCGCGGCCAGCCCGGCTTCGACCTGGCGATGCTGACGGTCGCCAGCCGCCGGATGCGCGACCTCATGCGCGCCTGACAGGGGCTTTCTGTATGGTGCTGCGATGACCGAACTGGTGGCCGGGCTTCTCGTATGGATCGCGGCGCACACCGCCTATGACGCGACGCAGATGGAACCGCCCGCCGTGCGCCTCGCCGACGCGATCTGCACTGAAGTGGGCCTCGAGCCGCGTTGCCGGATTCGAGGCTACTACGACCATCGCTCGGCGACGATCACGTTGCACTCCGACTGGACGCTCGAGAGTCGCGAGGACCGGGGTCTGCTGCTCCATGAGCTGGTCCACCATGTGCAGGCGGCGGCCGGCGCGCTCGATTTCGATTCGCCGCTGGAGCGCTGCCGCGGCGAATCCGAAGCGTTCGCTTTGATGGCGCGGTGGCTGGCGGAGAACGGCGAGCGTGCGCGCCTGAACGTTCGCAAAGCGACACGGAACGCCTGTGCGGCGCATTTCGCCGGCGGCGCCGCGGAATGAGCGCCGGCCAGCGTAAGGGGTGGCGCGCGGCCGCCGCGTGGTGCCTGTTCGACTGGGCCAACTCGCCGTTCGCCACCGTCGTCGTCACCTTCGTGTTCGCCGTCTATTTCCAGCGCGGCATCGTCGGCGATGCGGTGCGCGCGACCGAACTGTGGGGGCAGGCGATCGCGGTCAGTGCGCTGGGCGTGGCGCTGATGGGTCCGATCGCCGGCGCCGCAGCCGACGCGGGCAGGCGGCAGAAGCCCTGGCTTGCCGCGTCTTCCGCGCTGATGGTCGCCGGTTGCGCGGGGCTGTGGTTCGCGGCGCCGGGCGCCGAATCCATCTGGCTGGTGCTGATCCTGGTGGCGCTCTCCAATTTCGGGTTCGAGCTGTCGATGGTGTTCTACAACGCCATGCTTCCCGCCCTTGTCGCCCCGTCGCGGCTGGGCCGGCTGTCGGGCTGGGCCTGGGGGCTCGGCTATGCCGGCGGCCTGGTGTGCCTCGCGCTCGCGCTCTACGGGTTCGTGGAGGCTGACCCGCCCCCCTTCGGTCTCGATGCCGAACGGGCGGAACCGGTGCGTGCGGTGGCGCTGGTCGTCGCCGCGTGGTTTCTCCTTTTCGGCTGGCCGCTATTCGTCTTCACGCCGGATTTGGGGGGTGCGCGCAAGCCGTTCGGCGCGGCGCTCGCCAGCGGGTTCGCGATGCTGGCGAGCACTTTGCGCTCGATCCGGCGCTACCGCGAGATCGCGAAATACCTGATCGCGCGGATGCTCTATATCGACGGTCTGAACACTCTGTTCGCGTTCGGAGGAATTTACGCCGCCGGCAGTTTCAACATGGCGATGTCCGACGTCCTGATGTTCGGCATCGCGCTCAACGTGACCGGCGGCCTGGGCGCGTTCGGGTTCGGCTGGGTTGACGACCTGATCGGTGCGAAGAAGACCTTGATCCTCTCGCTGGTTGCGCTGATCGGGCTCGGAACCGCCATCCTTACGGTGGAAGAGGTGACCTGGTTCTGGATCCTCGGCCTCGCCATGGGGGTGTTCGTCGGTCCGACCCAGGCCGCCAGCCGGTCGCTCATGGCGCGTCTGGCGCCGCCAGAGATGCGAACGGAAATGTTCGGCCTGTTCGCGCTGTCGGGCAAGGCGACGGCGTTTATCGGTCCGTGGCTGGTGGCGGTGTTGACGGCGGCTTTCGCCAGCCAGCGTGTCGGCATGTCGGCCATCATCGCCTTCTTCGTCGCGGGCCTCATCCTGCTCCTGTTCGTGCGCGAACCGCGCGCTTCCGCGGCGCAGTCGTGACCGCGCCCCTCGGCCCGCCGTCCGGCAGCCGCGATTTTCTACCGCGCGACATGCGCCTGCGCGAGAGCGTGCTCTCGCGCGTGAAGCGGGCGTTCGCGGCGCACGGTTTCGAGCCGCTCGACACGCCCGCCTTCGAACGCATCGAAGTGCTCTCGGGCAAGTATGGCGAGGAGGGCGACAAGCTCATCTTCAAGATCCTCAAGCGCGGGCCGAAGGCGGCGACCGGCGAAGCCGATATGGCGTTGCGCTACGACCTGACGGTTCCGACCGTGCGCCTTTACGCCCACCGTCGCGCCGAACTGCCGCGCATCTTCAAGCGCTACCAGATCGGTCCGGTCTGGCGCGGCGAACGACCGGGCCGGGGGCGGTTTCGCGAATTCACGCAATGCGACGTGGACGTATTCGGCGCCGCATCGCGGCTCGCGGATGTCGACGTCATCGTCACCATGGCGGCGGCGCTCGCCGCGCTCGGGGTGGGCGGCGTCACCGTCCGGCTCAACTCGCGCGCGGTATTGCGCGCCATGATGGGTGCCTACGGAGTCGCCGAGGCTGCGCGGGGCGGTGTCCTGACGGCGCTCGACAAGCTCGACAAGATCGGGCTTGCGCGTGTCGCGACGGAACTCGCCGATCGAGGCGTGCCGACGGAGATCGTGAGCACGCTCTGCCGAGACATCGATGGCGGCGATTTCGAGGCGGTCGTACGCCGCCGCCTCGCCGGCTCGGAGGACGGCGAGGCCGGTCTCGCGGAAGTCGATTTCATGCTCGGCCACGCGGCGCCGCGTCTCGCCGGCGGCGCGAACATGGTCTTCGATCCGGTTCTGGCGCGCGGCCTGGACTACTATACCGGCCCGATCTTCGAGTTCACCGCCTCGGGCGCGGGCGGTTCGATCGCCGGCGGCGGCCGCTACGACGATCTGTGCGGGATGTTCCTGAAGGACAGCGTGCCGGTATGCGGCGGGTCGCTGGGCATCGAGCGTATTCTGTCGTTGCTCGACTCCAGCGAGGAGACGCTGGCGCCGCGCGTCTGCGTGACAGTTTGGGATGCGGCGGCGACTGGGCGGGCGCTCGACCTCGCGGCGGAAATTCGTGCCGCCGGTATCGCCGCCGAGATCGATCTGGAAGGCGGGCGACTCGGCCGCCAGTTTCGGACGGCGGACGAACGCGGCTGCCGGTTCGTCATCGTCGAAGGCCCCGATGAGCGCGCGTCCGGCACCGTGACGGTCAAGGACCTGACGAGCGGTGCGCAGAGTGCCGTTCCGAAAGACCGAGTCGCGGCGCACCTTCTCGGCCTGGTTCCCGGTTGACGAGAAACCGGCGCTTCGTAGCCGTCATCGAGATCCCGAGGCTCGAGTCGCAGGTCGCTTGCACGGTGCGGCTATTTGCGCTCGACCCCCTGCGGCGCGAACGATGACCGCGATCGGAAACGCCAGACGAACGGACCGCGCATCGGGCCTGCACCCGCAACGGGCATACTGCGAACCTTGGCAGCGCCCGCGCCTTAACTCATGGGAACGCCGAGAACGTGCCCGGTGAAGGCGGGCCGGGTGCAGAGGCGCTCGTACCACGCTTCGAGGCCCGGCATTTCCGGACGGTCCCCGACGAGCTGAAACCACCGTCGCGCGAGGACGCCGAGGGGAATGTCCGCCATCGTGAACCGGTCCCCCGCGAGATAGTCGTTCGCGGCGAGCCGGGAGTCGGCGATTCGCCAGGCCGACGCGGCGTCGGCGATCGCCACTTCGATCTCTTGAGCGTCGAAGCGCCCCGGTTCGCGCACGAGGCCCCAGAAAATCGTCGTCAACGGCGCCAGCACCGTCGTCTGCTGCCAGTCCATCCAGCGTTCCGCTTCGGCGCGGTCGCGCGGGTCTTCCGGCCACAGGCCGCCGGGATCGTGCCGGGCGCAGAGGTAGCGCACGATGACGTTGCTTTCCCACAGCACCAGCCCGCCGTCGTCGATCGTCGGCACACGCGCATTGGGGTTTCGGGCCAGCATGTCCGGGTCGCGCGTTCGTCCGAACGCGCCGCCGGCGTCCTGGCGGTCGAAGCCCCGGTCGAGTTCGCCGCAACACCACAGGACCTTTTGCACGTTCGACGAGTTGCGCCGCCCCCAGATTTTCAGCATGACGTCGATCCCTTCCCCAAGCCGGACATCCGTTTCCACACTGCGAGCATAGAGCTCCCCGTATCGCCGCCGAAACTCGCCGTCAGGGCAGGGCCCAGCCCGGATCGGCGGCGAAGCGCGCGCGCAGCGACGCGCCGCCCGCCGGCCGCCACGCCGCATCGAGCGCGTTGACGACCAGCGCGCGAATCTCCGCCGGCGTGAAGCCGAACGTATCGACGAGAGCTGCGTATTCCATGCGCAGGCTGTTGTGAAACATGCCCGGATCGTCGGTGCTGATCGAAACGTTCAACCCGCGCTCCCAATACCGGCGCACGGGGTGTTCGGCGAGGCGGTCGATGACGCCCGTCGCGACGTTCGACAGGGGGCACAGTTCAAGCGGCAAGCGGCTTGTGGCAAGGCGGTCTATCAGCGCCGGATCCTCCCGGGCGCGGGTTGCGTGGCCGATCCGGTCGGGTGCGAGCGCATCGAGTGCGCCCGCGACGCTTGCCGCGCCGGCTGCCTCGCCGGCGTGGACGGTGGTGCGAAAACCGTGCCGGCGCGCCAACTCGAATGCGTCGGCGAACGGTTCCGGCGGCACGGAATGTTCCGACCCGCCCATGCCGACGCCGATGACGCCGAACTCGCGGCATTCGCCGACCGCGGCGACGGTTTCACGCGCCGGTTCGGGTCCGAGGTCGCGTACCAGATCGGCGATAAGCCAGGTCTCGACGCCCGGGACCCGGTCGAGGCCGAGGCGAATCGCCTGTGCCAGCCCCGGCGGCGTCAGGCCGCGATGCGCGAAACGGGCGGGCGAGAAAAACAGTTCGGCGTAGCGGATGTTCTGCCGCGCAAGGTCGCGCGCCACCGCTCCCGCGATGAAGGTGAAATCCTCGTAGCGGCGCAGAAAGCCGTTCTTCCAGATCCACGTTTCGATGAACGCCGGAAAATCGGCATAGGTCAGGCGGCGTCGGAGGTCGGCAGGATCGGTCATTCCGTCGTCGCCGCCATACTTGCAGACCAGGGTCCACAACGCATCGAGCGGGATCGCGCCCTCCAGATGCAGATGCAGTTCTGCCTTCGGCAATGCCGCGAGCCATGTTCCGTAGCGCCTGTCGGCCTCGTTTCCGGCTCCGTTCATGCGCTCATGCTACGCTGCATTTCCCGGCGCGGGCGAGGGGTGCCATGCGCTGTCTCGAAGAACGACGGTGACGGGGAAACGGCATGAGACTGAGACAACTTTGCCTGGTCGCGCGCGACCTCGACACGAGCAGCCGCGCCCTGTGCGAGACCCTTGCGATCGAAGTCGCCTATCGCGATCCCGAAGTGGGCGAGTGGGGCCTGCACAACATCGTGGCGCCGGTCGGCGGCGAGTTTCTGGAGATCGTTTCGCCGAAGGAAAAGGGCACTTCGGCAGAGCGTTATCTTGACCGGCGCGGCGGCGACGGCGGCTACATGGTGATCCTTCATTGCGACGACGCGCTGGCAGCGCGCGATCGGGCCGCCCGCCTCGGCGTGCGCGACATCTACCGAATCGACCGCCCCGGCTATATCGCGACGCAGTTTCACCCGCGCGACTGCGGCGGCGTGCTTCTGACGATGGATTCGGTGCCGGGGGTCACCGACTGCCGCGCCCCCATGGCGGCCTGGCCGCCCGCCGGCGCCGATTGGCGCCGCCATGTCGCGACTTCGCGTGTGAAGGGTCTGGCCGGGGTGACGATTCAAGCCATCGACCCGAAAGCGGTAGCAACCCTCTGGTCCGACCTCGTCGAGAGTCCGATGCGTCAGGAGGGCGACGGTTTCGTGATCGGCCTCGACAATGCCGACATCCGTTTCGTTCCCGTGGCCGACGACCGGGCCCCCGGCATCGCTGCGGTTGCGCTCGATACCACCGACGGGGAGGCGATCGTCCGCGCCGCCCGCGAGCGAAGCCTGACGGCAGGCGACGGCCGGGCGACCGTCGTCGGCACGGTGTTCGAACTGAATTAGATCGTTTCGCCGGGGGCCGTGAAGGCGCCGCGTTCGGCGAGGCGCTCCACATCCTGTGGGTCGCAGGCGAGCCAATCGGCGAGGACCTCGCCGGAATGCTCGCCGGGTGTCGGCACGCCGCGGCGGATTGCCTGCGGGGTGGCGGAGAACTTGGCGACAAAGCCCTGCATGGGCACCGGGCCGTCGCCGGGATGTTCGACATCGATGATCTGGCCGCGATGGCGCAGTTGCGGGTTGTCGAGCACGTCTTCCATGACGCAGACCTTGCCCGCCGGCACTTGCGCGGCAGCGAGGCGTTCGGTCAATTCCGCCGCGTCCATCGTGGCGGTCCAGACTGCGATCTCCGCTTCGAGCGCGTCGGCATTGGCAAGGCGGGTGTCGTTGTCGGCGAAGCGCGGGTCGCGCGGCAGGTCGGCGCGGTCCATCGCGCGGGCAAGCCGTTCGAACCGGTCGTCGCCGCCGGCGACGATATAGACCAGCGCTCCATCGGAGCACAGAAAGGTGTTGGCCGGTGCGCCGAAGCGATCGCGGTTGCCCTGGCGTATCGGCGGCGCGCCGCGCAGCGCGGTAACCGGGACCGCCGACATCATCATCGACAGCGCGCTGTCGAGCAGCGCGACATCGATCAATTGCCCCCGACCGCTGGTCTGACGCGCCTGTAACGCGGCGAGGATACCGATCAGGGCATGAAGGCCGGTCGTGTGGTCGATCACCGTGGTGCCGACCAGGGTAGGCGGCCCGCCTGCGGTGCCGGTCAGAGACATCATCCCGCTCATCGCCTGCGCCACGGCGTCAAAGCACGGGCGCGTGGCATACGGGCCGTCCTGGCCGTAGCCGGAAATGCGCGCCATGATCAATCGGGGGTTGGCCTCATGCAGCGCCCGCCACCCGCACCCCATGCTTTCCATGACGCCGGGACGGAAATTCTCGATCAGGACGTCCGCTTCGGCGGCGAGCGCGCGCACGATCTCCTGCGCCGCCGCGTTGCGGACGTCGAGGGCGAGGCTGCGCTTGTTGCGGTTGAAAACCGCGGCGAAGAGGCTGCCGCCACCGTGGTGCGGCGGTGCGCCGCGGGTCGGATCGCCGGCGCCGGGCTTCTCGACCTTGACCACATCGGCACCCATGTCACCGAGCATCATGGCGCAGAAGGGGCCGGCGACGAATCGCGACAGGTCCAGCACTCTCATCCCGTCGAGCGGTGCGGTCATGATCGTGGTTCTCTTCGTTCGGAGCGGCGGTGGAACCTAGCAAAGGCTGGCCCGCTACGGGAAAATCGCCTCGACTCGACCGGGGTTTTGCGCGACGCCTGCCGTGGCTCTAACATGCAGGGCCAAGCCATCATACGCGACCGCCAGCTCGGGCCGGCAGTCGCGCCGCACAAGAGGAAGACGGAGGGGAGCCGCTCGATGAAAATTCTCGAATCGCTGCCCATGACGGTGACGTCAGGGGTCGTGCTCACGGTCATACTGGCCTTGGTGCTCATGGCGCTGGGCTGACCCGGTCACGGGGAACGGACACGAAGGGGAGGAGACCGATGGTGGAAGATCATGCGTTCTGGTCGTTTCTGTTCCGCTATCTGCACGTTCTGAGCGGCGTCATGTGGATCGGCCTGCTTTGGTATTTCAACTTCGTGCAGATTCCGACCATGCCGAAAATCCCGGACAATCTGAAGCCGGCGGTTGGAAGGCACATCGCGCCGGAAGCGCTGTTCTGGTTCCGCTGGGCGGCGCTGTCGACGGTGGTCACCGGCCTGATTCTGGCATGGCTGAACGGCTACATCGTCGACGCACTGGCGGTCGGCGCGATCAGCGGTGCGACCAAGGATTCGGCGATCGGCATCGGCATGTGGCTGGGCCTGATCATGGCGTTCAACGTCTGGTTCATCATCTGGCCGAACCAGAAGATCGCGCTCGGCATCGTGGAGGTTGCGGCCGATGCGAAACCGGCGGCGGCGCGTAAAGCAATGCTGACCTCGCGGGTCAACACGCTGCTGTCGATCCCGATGCTCTACGCAATGGTATCGGCTCAGAACCTGTATTGAAGCGGCTTCGGACGCCCCGGCCGCCGCGCGGCCGGGGCGCCGACAAGCGGTCACGACCGTTCGTCAAGAAAATCGAGCATGGCTTGCGCCGCTTGCGTGCCATGCGAGAGAACCACCCCGTGGCGTGCGCCGCTGAACAGGCGGAGCGCGGCGCCGGGTATGCGCGCATGGGTGTCCGCGAGCACGACCGGGGGTAGAACGGGGCTCGAATCGCCGCCGATCATCAATGTCGGCGCCACGATGTCCGGCAGCCCATCCGACAGGTCCAGCGCGCGGAGCATACCGGCCTGGCCGAGCAGAGCGTCCGGATCGCAGGCGCGCTGTGCATCGAGGAACCAATGAGACGCACGGTCGTCGAGCGCGCCGGGAACGAATCGACTGTTCATCATCATCTCCGACCAGGCGGCCATGCCCCCACTTTCGACCAGGCCGCGCCACTTCGACAGCCCGCGCACCGCGTCGCCGCGATGCGGCGCGGTGCAGGCGACCAGGCTGTGCAGGCGGGCGGAGTGGTGGATCGCCAGGTAGTAGCCGAGCGCCCCGCCGAGCGATTCGCCGACGTAGTGGAAGCGCTGTGCGCCGGCAGCGTCGGCAACTGCCAGCACGTCGCGCGCCAGCCCTTCCATCGACCATCCGCGATCCCCCGACGACTTTGTCGAGCGCCCGCAACCGCGCATGTCCATGACGACGATCCGGAGGCGACCGCTCAGGACCGGCAGCCAACGACACCAGATTCCATGATCGATCCCCACGCCATGATGGAGCAGCACCGTTTCCGGTTCCGACATCCAGGGCGGCGTGAGGTCGATAACGTCATACCAAAGCTGCCCGTCGGCGGTATCGAGTGTCGGCATTGCGCTGTCTTTCCGTGATCGATCGAAGGGTGGGCGGCAGGCATCGGCGCTCGAGCGGGAAAGCGTTCGGCCGGTGCTCTGCGGCTTTGTCGGCATCCTGCTTAACGTTGCTCAAGAAACCGCGCAACGGAGCCGACGCAAGGCGGCCGCGAACCCGCCTCGCCGACCGAATCGCCCCGACCGCCGTTCGCGTTCGATTTGCGCCGCGCGGCCCTTGACGCATAGACTGACGGGCAAGGCGCTATGGTATCAGGAGGTCGCGTCATGTTCCGAGCCTGTTTGGTCGCGCTTGCCCTGCTTCAGCCCGCCGCAGTGCTGGCCGCCGTCGCCGGCCCGCTGGTGGATCCCGAGTGGGTTGCGGAACATGCGTGCGACGACGGCGTAGTCGTGCTCGATTTGCGGCCGAACCCGCGCGCCTTCGCGCGTGGGCACATCGCCTGCTCGGTGCATTCGAGCTATTTCGGCGATGGCTGGCGGGTCGCCCGCAACGACATTCCGGGCATGTTGCCCGACCTTGCAGACGCAGCGGCCCTGATCGGCGGACTGGGCATCGGCAACGACGATCACGTGGTCGTCGTCGGGCCGGGAGGCAGCCCTGGTGCAACGACACTGGCGACGCGCGTCTATTGGACGTTCAAGGTGCTCGGCCACGACGCGGTCTCATTGCTTGACGGCGGCTTCGCGGCGTTCCGCAACGATACGTCTTTGCCGCTCGACAAAGGCGCGGGGGTGGCGCGCGCGGCGAACACCTTCACCGCCGTCTTGCGACCGGAATTGCTGGCGACTGCCGCCGACGTTGCCGCGGCGCGCGAGACGGGGACGTCGTTGATCGACAGCCGTGCCTCGGATTATTATGTCGGCATCAACAAGGCCGGCGTCGCGGCGCGGGCGGGCACGCTGCCGGGCGCGGGCAACGTGCCGATCATGTGGCTGACCACACCCGACGGCCGGTTTCAGAACCGGCGCGTTCTGGACCGGATCGCCGACCAGACTGCGCTCGACGAAGAAACGCCGTTGATCACCTTCTGCAACTCCGGGCAGATGGCGTCGCTCGACTGGTTCGTGGCTCACGAGTTGCTCGGCAATGACGGGGCGCGCATGTATGACGGCTCGCTCGCCGAATGGACGGCCGATCCGTCGAACCCGGTCGAACGGTATATCGAGACGGACTGAGGCGGTCCGCGAGCGACAGGAGGGTCCGATCGGACGTTTCTTATCCGGCCTGGCGATTCTTCTCGCACTCGCGACGCCCGTTGCGGCGAAGCAGATCGTCGTCGAAGACGTTCTCGGCGCGCTGGTGCGTGTCGAAGCGGAGATCCCGGGCGGCGCGCGCACCGCACGTTTCCTTGGCACCGAACGCGAGGCGAACGGTGTCGTCATCGACGACCGAGGTCTGGTGCTCACCATCGGCTACATCATTCTCGAAGCGATGGCCGCGACGGTGCGCGACTCCGAAGGCGCCACGGTCCCGGCCGACATCGTCGCCTATGATTACGACACCGGGTTCGGGCTGGTCCGGGCCCTGGCACCGATTTCGGCGACGCCGATGCGTCTCGGCGATTCCGGCCGCCTGGCGGCGTCGGACCACGTTCTCGTCGTCGGCACCGACTCGTTGGCGCTGGCCCTCGTCGCGGCGCGCGACGAGTTCGCCGGCTATTGGGAATACCTGCTGGAGGACGCGATCTTCACGGCGCCGCCGTTTCCTCACTGGGCGGGCGCGGCTCTGGTCGGCGCCGACGGCCGGTTGCTCGGCATCGGTTCCCTGTTGTTGCAACGCGGGGCGCCCGGCGGACGCACGGCGCCGGGCAACATGTTCGTGCCGATCAACGCTCTCAAGCCGATCCTGGGTGACATGATCGAAACCGGACGCGGACCGGGCCCGGCACGCCCGTGGATGGGCATGTTCACCCGTGATGTCGGCGGCTCGGTGGTGGTCACCCGTGTCGTGCCCGACGGTCCGGCTGCCGCGGCCGGCATTATCGCGGGCGAAGTCGTTCGCAAGGTGGGCGGGCGCGCGGTGGCGGGCATGGCCGACCTGTTTCGCAAGGTCTGGGCGCTCGGAGACGCGGGGGTCTCGGTGCCCCTGGAGTTGACCGGCAGGCTCGGCGCCCGGACGGTCGTGATCCAGTCGGCGGACCGTTACGACTACCTGAAGCTCGATCCGACTTTCTGAGCGGATTCGAACGAATCGCGAGCAGGGCTTGCGGGGATTCATGGCCAGAAACACGGCATTGGCTGCGGCGCAACCGCCGCAGGTCGTCGTCAAGACGAGCGCGATGACGCTTCACCAGCTCCGCATCTTCTGGGCGGTCGCGCAAGCTCGATCGTTCACGAAGGCGAGCAAGCTTCTCGATCTGGCGCAGCCGTCGCTGTCGCAGCAGATTTCCAAGCTCGAAGAGGAAATCGGCGCGTCGCTGCTCCATCGCAACCGCAATCGCAACGAACTGCAATTGACCGACGCCGGGCGCTTCCTGTTGCGCAAGGCGGAGCTGATTCTGTCGAGCGTCGAGGAGGCGCTTGTCGGGCTGGAAGAATATGCGTCGGGCGCCCGTGGTGTCATCGCTGTCGGCGCCTTGAGTTCGATCGCGCGCAACATCCTTCCGGAAGCATTGAAACGTTTGAGCGTCGGCTTCCCCGAACTCGAACTCGACATCCACGAGACGGCGCCCGCCGAGGCGGTGGACCTGCTCTACGGTCGGCGGCTCAACCTCGCCTTGCTGGCGACCGACTCTCAGGCGGCGACGGGCACGACGTTTTACTCGGCTGCGGTTTGCCGCGACCCTTATGTGCTTGCGGTTCCGAACGGGATCGATCTGCACGACGTGGTCGACGTCGACTCGGATCTGGCACCGGCCGAACGCGCAGTCGTCAACAGTACCATCCAGTTCAATTTCGGTAACCAGCACAAGAAGCGCATTGACGACTGGTATCAGCACGTGCTGCCGCACTACCGGGTGGTCGCCCAGTCTCGGACGTATGAAGTCGCGTTGTCGATGGTCCAGGAAGGGCTCGGCGTTGCGGTGGTGCCGGCGCTGACGGCGGCGATCGGGCCCGGCCGAACCTTCGACGTGACGTTGTATAGAACCACCCTGCCGGATCGCGAGATCGCGGCGTTCATGCCCACGCAATACGTGACCGTCGAGCCTTACGCGAGTTTCGTGAAAGTGTTGCGCCAAACCGGCGGCAGGGTAGCGCTGCCGCCCGCGGAAGCCACGCCTCAATTGTTGCGTGCGCTTTAGCCCGCCGGGGCGTCCTGGCCATCGCTGCCGATAGGCGTTGGCTATAGCGGGTATAGGTAGCGTGCCGCCGGGAGATCGGTATGGTCCGTGCCGTGAACGGTGGCGCGGAGCCGCGGTTCAGCAAGACAAACCTTCAAGGGAGATGCGCTATGTGGACGAAGCCCGTGATCGTGGAAGTGGCTGTTGGCCTCGAGATCAACTGCTACGCCTGCGCCGACCTCTAGGCGCGGAGCTTCCCGGCCAACAGGCCGGAAAAAGACGATAAAGCCGCCGGCCCGCAAGGAGCCGGCGGTTTTCGTTAAGCCGCAAGCGTTTCAGTCGTCGAAACGCACCACCGTCGATCCCCACGAAAGGCCGACCCCGAAACCGCAAAGCAGCACCGTCTTGCCGGCGAGCGCCGCGGCGCCGCCGAGCCGTTCGAGTACGATCGGCAGGGTCGAGGAGACGGTATTGGCGCAATCGGCGATCTCGATCGGCACCTTGTCCGGCGGCAGGTCCATCTCGCGAATCAGCGAACCGACCATGTGACCGCTGGCCTGGTGGAAGACGAACGTATCGACCGAATCGCGATCCAGCCCGTTCAGGGCAAGGCAACGATCAACATCCGCCGGCACGCGCTTTATCATGAATTTGAGGATCGCGCGCCCGTTCATATACAGCGCCCCGGGGCCGGTCGTGGGCATGGCCGGGTGGCGGCTGCCGCCGCCGCGCACGATGAGGTCGCCGGCGCCGGCGCCGTCGGAGCCGAAAGTGAAATGACCGATCTTGCCTGGACCGCCGACCGTCAACAGGGTCGCGGCAGCGCCGTCGCCGAACAGCGGCACGGTCGCCCTGTCGTTGGGGTCCATCACCTTGGTATAGCCGTCGGCGGTCAGCAGCAACGCCGCCGAAAAACCGTGCGCCAGCATCATCGACTGCGTAATCGACAAGCCATAGACGTAACCTGAACAACCCTGATTGAAATCGAAGGCGGCGGTCGTATCGGGAAGGCCCAGGCGGTTCTGCACGATGTTGGCGGTCGCCGGCAGCCGATAGTCGGGATTCTGGGTGCATAGCACCACGAGTTCGATGGCGTCGCGCGGCACCGGGGCCCGGGCCAGAAGCGACTCGGCCGCTCTTACCGCCATGTCGGAGACCGCTTCGTCGGGCGCGGCGATATGGCGGACATGAACGCCGATCTTGTTGTCGAGAAAATCCCGGTCGAAGCCGAAGCGCTCGACGAGCGTGTCGTTGGTCAGCACCGTTTCGGGCATGTAGCTGGCCACCGCGGCGATGCCGGGCGACGTCGCGGAACTGTCGGACACGGGATGTTCCCTGCGGTCGGGCGGACGCGCAGGCTTTAGCGGAACGGCGCCGAAAAGACCAGCATGGGGCGCTCCTCGCCCCGCGGCTGTCGGCTTCGAACCGGAACACTGTCCCGAACCGCGGATTGCGTTCATGGAGCGGCTCTGGCATTTTCCCGTCGCCCGGTGCGGCGCCACCGTGGCGCGCTCCCCTGTATCGATCGAGGATTCCATCATGTCGAATGCGTTGGCGTTCGCACTTGTGTGCGGCGCGGCCGCCGTGGCATACGGCGTCGTTACCATCCGGCGCGTGCTCGCGGCGAGCAGCGGCAACGAACGGATGCGCGAGATCGCCGCGGCGATCCAGGAAGGCGCGCGCGCCTATCTGAACCGGCAATACTCGACCATCGCCGTCGCCGGCGTCGTGGTCGGCGCGATCCTCTGGTGGCTGCTCGGCCTGCATGTCGCCATCGGCTACGTCATCGGCGCGCTGCTGTCCGGCGCGGCGGGCTATATCGGGATGAACGTTTCGGTGCGCGCCAACGTGCGCACGGCGGATTCGGCGCAGCGCGGACTCGCCCCCGCCCTGTCCATCGCATTCCAGTCGGGTGCGATCACGGGGTTGCTGGTCGTCGGTCTCGGCCTCCTCGGGGTCGCAGGCTACTACGCGGCGATGCTCGCGATCTTCGGAAACGCCCCGGAATCCTTGCGCGGCATTCTCGAAGCGCTTGTCGCCCTCAGCTTCGGCGCGTCCCTGATCTCTATCTTCGCGCGGCTGGGGGGGGGCATCTTCACGAAAGGCGCCGATGTGGGCGCCGATCTCGTCGGCAAGATCGAAGCCGGCATTCCGGAAGACGATCCCCGCAACGCGGCGGTGATCGCGGACAATGTCGGCGACAATGTCGGCGACTGCGCGGGTATGGCGGCCGACCTGTTCGAGACCTACGCGGTGACCGTGGTGGCGACGATGCTGCTGGCCGGGATCTTCTTCGCCGGCGACCAGCAGGTGACGATGATGGAGTTCCCGCTGGTCATCGGCGGCTCGTGCATCCTGGCGTCGATCGCGGGGGCGTTCCTCGTGCGTCTCGGCAGCGGTCGCAACGTCATGCTGGCGCTCTACAAGGGCCTGGTGGGCGCCGCCGTCCTGTCTGCGATTCTCATCGCCGTCGCTATCGGTGCGTGGATCGGCTTCGACACCGTTTACACGGCCGGAGAGCGAGAGATCACAGGCGGCGCGTTGTTCGTCTGCGCGCTTGTCGGCCTCGCGGTGACCGGCTTGCTGGTCTGGATCACCGAATACTACACCTCGACGGCTTTCCGCCCGGTGCGCAGCGTGGCACGAGCTTCGGAAACCGGACACGCGACGAACGTCATCCAGGGCCTCGCGGTGTCGATGGAAGCGTGCGCGCTGCCGGTGGTGGTGATCTCGGCGGGCATCGCGATCGCATTCTTCGCCGCGGGCCTGTTCGGCCTCGCGATCGCGGCCACCACCATGCTCGCGCTCGCCGGCATGGTCGTCGCCCTCGATGCCTACGGGCCGGTGACCGACAATGCCGGGGGTATCGCGGAGATGGCCGAACTGCCCGACGACGTGCGCAGGATCACCGACACGCTCGACGCCGTGGGAAACACGACCAAGGCGGTGACCAAGGGCTACGCGATCGGCTCGGCGGCGCTGGCGGCGTTGGTCCTGTTCGCCGCCTATACCGAGGAACTGCGGCACTATTTCCCCGATCTCTCGGTCGAGTTCCGCTTGCAGGACCCCTACGTCGTCATTGGTCTTTTCGTCGGCGGCCTGCTGCCCTATCTGTTCGGCGCGCTCGGCATGATGGCGGTCGGCCGGGCCGGCGGCGCTGTGGTGGTGGAAGTGCGGCGGCAGTTCCGCGAGATCCCCGGGATCATGGAGGGAACGGCGAAGCCGGAGTATGGCCGTGCGGTCGATCTCCTGACCCGGTCGGCGATCAAGGAAATGGTGGTTCCCTCGATGCTCCCGGTTCTCGCCCCGGTGGTGGTCTATTTCGTCGTCTATCTGTTCGCCGGACAGGTGGCGGCGTTCACGACGCTGGGCGCGATGCTGCTCGGCACGATCGTGACCGGCCTGTTCGTGGCGATCTCGATGACCTCGGGTGGCGGCGCGTGGGACAACGCCAAGAAATACATCGAAGATGGCAACCACGGCGGCAAGGGCTCCGACGCGCACATGGCCGCGGTGACGGGCGATACGGTTGGCGATCCCTACAAGGACACCGCCGGCCCTGCCGTCAACCCGATGATCAAGATCACCAACATCATGGCGATCCTGCTGCTGGCGATGCTCGCGTCCTAGCCTTCGAGCCGGTCGAGATACTGGGCTTCGAAGTCGAAATCCACCAGCGCGACATAGGCGTCGATCAGGCGCCGGGTGACCGGCCCGGGTGGTGCGCCGTCGCCGACCGCTGCGCCGTTGAGACTGTGCACGCCGCACAGGCACAGGCTTGTCGAGGTGAGGAACATCTCGTCGGCGTTATAGGCGTCGTAAAGGCTGACGTCGTCTTCGACGAGCGCGATACCGGTTTCCGCCGCGAGGTCGATGGCGGTCTGGCGGCTGATGCCGGGCAGCACGTATTTCACCTTCGGCGTCACGATCGCGCCGTCGCGGACGATGAAGACGTTGCTGCCCATGCCCTCGCAAAGGTTGCCGTTGACGTCGAGCGTCACGGCCCACGCTTCGGGGTCACGCGCCTTGACCTCGAGATCGCCCATGATGAGGTTGAGATAGTTGTGGGTCTTGGCGTTGGGACTCAGAGCGTCCGGCGGTGTGCGGCGCACCGAGGGGACGACGACATTGATCCCGTCGCGGAACAGGCGGGCGCGCGGCGAGAGGGGCAGGGGGGTACACTCGACGATCACATTGGGCCCCGAGTGTGCGGCAATATCGCCGCCCGGCAGATCGACGCCGCGGCTGACCCGCTGGCCCACCCAGTAATCCTCGCCGTCGTCGAGCAGGTGCAGGTTGCGGGCGAGCACCTCACCGGTGATCTCCGTCATCTCCGCCTTGCTCAGGCCCGGATCGATACGCGCGTAGCGCAGCGACTTGTAGAACCGGTCCAAATGCTCCCGGAGTCGAAAGATCCGACCGCCGAACGTGCGCGTCATGTCGAACACGGCGTCGCCATAGCGGAAACCCCGATCGCGGAAGGGCAGGCGCGCTTCGTCCTCAGGCACGATGTCGCCGTTGAAATAAACCACGCGCTGATTGGCTCGTTCGGTCATCGTGCGTCGCCTCCTGCCCGTGTCGTGCCGAATCGTCGACGCAATTCGGTCTTGAGCACCTTGCCGTAGCTGTTTTTGGGGAGTGCGTCCAGCGCGATATAGGCACGTGGGCGCTTGAAGCGCGCGATGTTGTCGAGGCACAGGGCGTCGAGCGCCGGCTCGTCGAGACGCGTTCCGGGCGCGGGCACGACGCATGCGACCACCTCCTCGCCCCATTCGCGGTGCGGGCGCCCTATCACCGAGGCTTCGCGTATATCGGGGTGGGTCAGCAGCACTTCCTCGACTTCGCGCGGATAGATGTTCGCGCCGCCGGAAACGATCATGTCTTTCGAGCGGTCGCGCAGGGTGAGGAAGCCGTCGTCGTCGAGAACGCCAATGTCGCCGGTGCGCAACCAGCCGTCCCGGATCGCCTCGGCCGTCGCTTCGGGGCGGCGCCAGTAGCCCTGCATCACCGTCGGGCCACGAACCTCGATCTCGCCGACCTTGCCGACAGGAAGCGGTGCCCCGTCGGCTCCGGCAATGCGAACTTCGACCACGCTCTGCGCCGTACCGACCGAGGCGAGCCGTTCGCGGTAGCGGGGTTGGGTCCGGTCAGCGTGCGCGGCGGTCCCCATCGCGGTGATGCACATCGGGGTTTCGCCCTGGCCGTAGATCTGGGCGAAACGGCAGTCGAGCGTGTCCATGGCGTCGAGAATGTCGGCAAGATACATCGGTCCGCCGCCATAGACGATGGTCTCCAGGCCGGCGCCGCGAACACCGCGCGCCTTCGCCGCATCGACCAGGCGGCGCAACATGGTGGGCGCGGCAAAAAGGCTCATCTCGCCGTGCGCCGCCGCGAGGTCGAGTATCTCTGCGGGGTGGAAGCCACCCGACGCGGGTACGACATGCGCCGCACCGGCGCGCATGGCGGGAAGGCTGTAGAACCCCGCTGCGTGAGACAGCGGAGCGGCGTAGAGCATCGCCTGGCCGGGCGTGAGCGAGCCGACGTCGGCGAAGTAGCACATCGCCATCGCGATCAGATTGCCATGGCCGATCATGACGCCCTTGGGTCGGCCCGTCGTCCCCGACGTGTAGAACAGCCAGGCCAGATCGTCCGCGGCGCGGGAGAGAGGAGCGGCGACGGGTTCGGACGTGACAAGCCCCGGTAGCTCATCGTCGGTGGCGACGATCGCTTCAGCCCGCCACGGATGGCGGGCTCCGTCGGCGCGGTCGGCCACCAGCAGGCGGCGGCATTCGGCGTCTTCGACGATCCACGCGACCTCCCGGGGATGTAGCTTGCGGTTGATCGGCAGTGCAACCGCGCCCGCCCACCAGATGGCCTGCAGCGCGACCAGATAGGCGCAGGAATTCGCCATCCAGAGGCCGACCCGGTCGCCGGGACGAACGCCGTGCCGCTCCCGCAGCACCGCGGCGAACGCAGCGGCGCGCGCGGTGAAACCGCGATAGTCGCAGAGCGTCTCCGCGCCGCGGACGAGTGCCGGAGCGTTCGGCTGCCGCCCCGCCGTTCGGCGCAGCCATTCCGCGACGTTCATGCCAATTCTCCCGGCATCCGGCGCGCCGGTTACTCTTGCGAGAAGCGGCCGATATTACCGAACAACTGTTGCAGAACGGTCAGTTCGTTGCCGGCGGTCGGGGTCTCGCGGCTCACAGGATCGACGATCAGGCCGTTCTCGATCGTGTAACGGTTCAGGGACGATACCCGATCCGCCCCGTCGAAACGGACGACGAGAACCCGCTGATCGACGATCTCGGGCTTGAAGAAGGCGAAACTCCGGCTTTGCTGGGTGATGTAATACCAGGTCGCGTCGTCGAAGCTCGCTACCGCCGACGGGGTGCCGAGTATCTCCGTCACGTCGAACTTGTCCTGGACACCGGGTGCGATCTGCGCGACCAATTCGGGGTTCGGCACGAAGCCGTGGGTGTCGGTCCGCGGCTCGCACGCGCAGAGCACGGCGACGGTTAGCAATGGCGCAAGAAACCCGCGGCCCGACATGGCGCTCGGCCTGATTTTTATCGCTGGAGCCGGTGACTCTGCCAAGTCGCGCGGCGGAGTCAAGCGAGCGGCATGTTCGCGCGGTTGAATGCGCGGCGCCGGGCGCGTCGGGAGACGGGCGCGGTCGCTGCCCGCCTTTATACTGCGGCGGTTGCGCAGGCACGTGCGCCGGCGTTTTATGAGGCGGGCGTTCCCGACACGATCGACGGCCGCTTCGATCTGCTGATGTTGCATCTGTTCCTGCTCATGCGCCGCCTGCGCCGCGACGGCGCGCCGGGGGCGGCACTGACGCAAGCTCTGTTCGACACCGCCTTCGACGATATGGATCGGACCCTGCGCGAAATGGGTGTCGGCGATCTGGGCGTGCCCCGACGCATCAAGGCGATGGCGAGGGCGTTCTACGGGCGCGCCGCCGCCTATGACGCCGCGCTCGACGCTCACGGCGATTCCGACCTTCGAACTGCGCTGGGGCGCAATCTGTTCGGCGGCGGTCCGGCGCCCGAAACCTTCTCCACCTATGTTCGCCTCGCGGAGACCGCACTCGCCGCGACGTCGGTCCTCACAGGCGAAGCCGCATTCCCGCCGCTGCCGTGAGCATCGCACCCGAACTGTCGCGTCCGGTCCCGGTCGGCGAGGTGGGCGCGGGACCGATCTCGGTCGACGTCGTGGCGAGCGAGACGGAACGGAGAGCGCTGGCGCGGCGGTTCGGTCTTGCCGCGCTCGACGACTTCGTCGGGCGCGTGCGGTTGAGACGTGCGTCAGCGGAGACGGGGGCGGTGATCCGCGTCGACCTTGATTTCGAGGCGGCGGTCGTTCAACACTGTGTGGTGACGCTCGAACCGGTGCCCGCCCGCCTCGTGGAGACCGGCCTGGTTGCCGAATTCGAAGCGGCCGACTCGCCTGTGGCCGGCGACCTGCTGCTCGACTGGATCGATCTTCCCGAACCGATCGACGGCGACGCGATCGATGTCGGCGAATTGCTTGCACAGCATCTGGGCCTCGCGCTCGACCTCTATCCGCGGGCGCCGGGTGCCCGACTGGACGCGCCGGCCGATGGCGACGCGCACAGGCCGCATCCGTTCTCTGCGCTCGCCGCTTTGCGCGAGAAACCAGGGGATGGCGACTAGCAGCGTGCGGGCTTGCCGAAAAGGAGATTTTCGGTTAGTCGGAACCGCTTTCCGCGCGTCGAGCGCGAAGAAGGCCCCAAGGGAGACGAAACATGGCCGTGCCGAGAAAGAAGGTCTCGCGATCGAAACGCGACATGCGCCGGTCGCACGACGCATTGCGGCGCGTGCTGCCGACCGATTGCCCGAACTGCGGTGAAAACAAGCTGCCGCATCACGTTTGCCCATCCTGTGGTCAGTATCGGGGCCGGGACGTCTTGTCGCCCGTATCGGTGGATTAGCGTTTTCCGGTCGGCGCCCGACCGGCGGGCGCACAGATGAACACGATTACGATCGCGCTCGACGCCATGGGGGGCGACGACGCGCCCGAGGTCGTCATTCGCGGCGCGCATCTGGCGGCGCGGCGACGCCCGGAGGTCGCCTTCGTCGCGTTCGGCGACCGGGGCAAGGTCGAGCCGCTGGTCAAACGCTATGCGGCGCTGCGCGACCGTGTTTCGATCCGTCATACCGAAGAAATGATCTCCGGCGACGCGAAGCCGTCGATCGCGCTCAGGCGGGGCCGGAACTCCAGTATGCGCCTTGCGATCGACGCAGTCGCCGACGGTTCGGTGGATGCTGTGGTGTCCGCCGGCAATACGGGCGCGCTGATGGCGATGGCGAAGGTCGTGCTACGCATGTTGCCGGGTATCGACCGCCCGGCGATCGCCGGCGTGCTTCCCAACCTGCACAGCGACAGCGTATTTCTCGACCTCGGCGCCAACGTGGAATGCGACGCGAACAATCTCGTCGATTTCGCGGCGATGGGGGCCGTTTTCGCGCACGCGGTGCTCGGGCGCCGCGCGCCGACGGTCGGCATCCTCAACGTCGGCAACGAGGAGCTCAAGGGCCGGGACGAAGTGCGCGAAGCCGCCGCGATCCTGCGCGGCGCGGAGACCTGGTTCGCATTTCACGGTTTCGTCGAGGGCGACGACCTGACCCGCGGCACGACCGACGTCGTCGTGACCGACGGGTTCACGGGGAATGCGGCACTGAAGACCGCAGAAGGTGTGAGCCGGTTGTTCGGCGACTATCTGCGGCGAGCACTGCAAGCTTCCTGGCGCGGGCGCCTCGGCTACGCTATCGCGCGGAACGCCTTTCGCGCCCTGCGCGAGCGCATCGATCCGCGCCGCCACAACGGCGCCATGTTTCTCGGTGTCAACGGCACCGTGGTCAAAAGCCACGGCGGGACCGACGCGCTCGGTTTCGCGACGGCGATCGAAGCAGCGGTGGACATGGTCGCGGGCGCGGTCAATCAGCGGATCGTCGATGAACTCGCAAGGGTTCGCGCCCCCCAGGATGCAGGGCCGGTTGCCGCCGCATCGTAGGCCTTCGGCCGCGCGCGCGGCGCCGGGTGCTGCCGGAAAGCCGCCAAGTCCCTTGAGTTAGCTGCGACATCCTGTTGATATTGACGGATTTTCTTCCAGGTTATACGATGTCTCCAAGGGGGAGGTATCGGGCGCATGGCGACAATCACGCGGGCGCAATTGAGTGAGGCGGTCTATCGGGAAGTGGGCCTGTCGCGGGACGAATCGGCGGCGCTCGTCGAATCCGTCCTCAAAAAGATCGCGAACAAATTATCGGACGGGGAGTCCGTGAAAATATCGTCGTTCGGCAGTTTTTCCGTGCGACTCAAGGCCCGACGCATGGGGCGCAATCCGAAGACGGGTGAAGAAGTTCCCATATCCTCCCGCCATGTCGTGGTTTTCCGGGCGTCTCAAGTGCTGAAGAATCGTGTCGGCGCCGGCCGGCGCCGGAACCGGCCGTGACCGGCCTGTCGCAGGATGCTGCGACGGCGGAAGCCCGCCCCGGGCGAGTGCGCAAATCCTCCCAAGCCTTTCGCACCATCAGCGAGGTAAGCCGCGCGCTGAACGTATCGCAGCATGTGCTGCGATTCTGGGAGACCAAATTTTCCCAGATCAAACCGCTGAAACGCAGTGGGCGGCGGCGCTATTACCGTCCTGAAGATGTGGTCCTGCTGCGTGGCGTGCGCGACCTGCTCTACGTCGATGGCTACACGATCCGCGGCGTGCAAAAATTGTTGCGCGAAGGCGGGGTGCGCGTATTGCAGCAGCGCGCGGACGGCCCGTTACCGCCGGCGCTGTCTGCCGAACCGCCGGACACTGCGCCGCAGGAGAACGACGACAGCGATCCACGCCGCGCTGCGTTGGCCGACATACTGCGCGAGCTTGAGGCCATGCGCCGGTTGCTCGACGAAGTCACCTGAGGAGGCGGGCCTACGACGCCTTGCGACGCTTGCGGCCGCGCTTCTCGATCCCGAGGCGGGAAGCAAGGAACGCCCCGGTGTAACTCTCCGGCACCGCGGCGACGTCTTCGGGGGCGCCCTCGGCCACGATCGTTCCGCCGCCGTCGCCGCCCTCCGGGCCGAGATCGATGATCCAGTCGGCTGTTTTGATCACTTCGAGGTTGTGCTCGATGACGATCACCGTGTTGCCGGCTTCGACGAGGGCGTGGAGCACGTCGAGCAGTTTGCGAATATCCTCGAAATGCAGCCCCGTGGTCGGTTCGTCGAGAATGTAGAGAGTCTTGCCGGTGGCGCGCCGGGAAAGTTCCTTCGCCAGCTTGACGCGCTGCGCCTCGCCCCCCGACAGGGTCGTCGCCTGCTGGCCGACACGGATGTAACCGAGGCCGACCCGGCGCAGCGTGTCCAGCTTGTTGCGGATCGCCGGAACCGCGCCGAACAGGTCACCGGCTTCTTCGACCGTCATCGCGAGCACATCGGCGACGGACCGGTCCTTGTAGGTCACTTCGAGGGTTTCGCGGTTGTAGCGGGCGCCGTCGCAGGCGTCGCACGTCACATACACGTCGGGCAGGAAGTGCATCTCGATCTTGACGACTCCGTCGCCAAGGCAAGCTTCGCAGCGTCCGCCCTTGACGTTGAACGAGTACCGCCCCGGCTTGTAGCCTCGTGACCGCGACTCGGGCAGTCCGGCGAACCAGTCGCGGATCGGCGTGAAAGCGCCGGTGTAGGTCGCCGGGTTCGAACGCGGCGTGCGGCCGATCGGCGACTGATCGATTTCGACGATCTTGTCGAGATACTCGATGCCCTTGATCGAATCGTGCTCCCCCGGGTGGAGTCGCGCACGATTGAGCCGTCGCGCGATCGCCGGATACAGCGTGTTGACGATCAGGCTCGATTTACCGCTGCCCGACACCCCGGTCACGCAGCAGAACGTGCCGACGGGAATGGCGACGTCGATGTTCTTCAGGTTGTTTTCGCGCGCGCCCGCGACGACGATTTCCCGGCGGCGCGTGCGGCGGCCCCGCCTCCCGGGCCTGCCGTCGCGTCGCCGTTGGGGCACGGGGATGCTTCGAACGCCCGAGAGATACTGGCCGGTCAGGCTGGCGCTGTCGCGAATCACCGCTTCGGGCGCACCCTGGGCGACGATCCTGCCGCCATGCTCGCCGGCGCCGGGTCCCATATCGACCAGATGATCGGCGGCGCGGATCGCGTCCTCGTCGTGCTCGACGACGATCACCGTGTTGCCGAGGTCGCGAAGGTTCCCCAGCGTTTGCAGGAGCCGCGCGTTGTCGCGCTGGTGCAGGCCGATCGACGGCTCGTCGAGAACGTAGAGCACGCCGGTGAGGCCGGAGCCGATCTGCGACGCGAGCCGGATGCGCTGGCTCTCGCCGCCCGACAGAGTGCCGGATGCGCGCGACAGACCGAGATATTCGAGCCCCACATCGACGAGGAAACCAAGGCGGAGCGTGATCTCACGGAGAATTCGGTCGGCGATCTCGCGCTGCTTCGGGGTCAGGGTGCTTTCGACCCGGCCGAACCATGACGCGGCGTCGCCGATCGACTTTTCCGCGACTTCGCCGATATGTGCGCCGGCGATCCTGACCGCCAGCGGTTCGGGTTTCAGGCGGTAGCCGGCACAGCTCTCGCACCGGGTCTCGGACTGGAAGCGTGCGAGCTCCTCCCGGAGCCACTGATTCTCGGTGTTGCGGTAGCGCCGTTGGAGGTTGGGGATCACCCCCTCGAACGGCTGCTCGGTGGTGTAGCAGCGCAAGCCGTCATCATAGCGCATCGCCACGGTTTCGCCGTCCGAGCCGAACAGAATGGCGCCGCGGACCGTCGGCGGCAGCCCTGCCCACGGTTTGGCCATGCTCACTCGGTAGTGCTCGGCCAGACTCTCCAGGGTCTGGCGGTAATAGGGCGTGCTCGCGCCGGCCCATGGTTTCACCGCGCCCTCGGCGAGGCTCAGACTGTCGTCGGGCACGACGAGTTCGGCGTCGAAACGGGCGAGCGTGCCGAGGCCGGCGCAGTCGGGGCAAGCGCCGTGCGGGTTGTTGAACGAGAACAGGCGCGGCTCGATCTCATCGATGGCGAAGCCCGACACCGGGCAGGCGAAGCGCGAGGAAAAGGTCGTGCGCTCACCGCTTTTCGCGTCTTCCGCGATCAGCAGACCGTCCGACAGTTCGAGCGCGGTCTCGATCGAGTCGGCCAACCGGTTGCCCAGCCCGTCGCGCACGACGAGGCGGTCGACCACGACCTCGATGTCGTGTTTGCGCTTCTTGTCCAGTGGCGGGACCGCGTCGATCGGATGGATCGTGCCATCGACCTTCAGGCGCTGAAAGCCGCGGCGCATCAGTTGCGCGATATCCTTCCGGTATTCGCCCTTGCGTCCGCGCACCACCGGTGCGAGCAGATAGAGCCGGATCCCGTTGCCCATCGCGATGATCGCGTCGGCCATCTGGCTGACCGACTGGCTTTCGATCGGCAACCCGGTGGCGGGCGAATAGGGCACGCCGACGCGCGCCCACAGCAGCCGCATGTAGTCGTAGATCTCGGTAACGGTGCCGACGGTCGAGCGCGGATTGCGCGACGTGGTCTTCTGGTCGATCGCGATCGCCGGCGACAGGCCCTCGATCGAATCGACGTCGGGCTTCTCCATCAGTTCGAGGAACTGGCGCGCATAGGCCGAGAGGCTTTCGACGTAGCGGCGCTGACCCTCGGCGTAGATGGTATCGAACGCGAGCGACGACTTGCCCGAACCCGAGAGGCCGGTGATGACGATCAGCCGGTTGCGCGGGAGGACGACGTCGACGCCCTTGAGGTTGTGCTCGCGCGCACCGCGGATGGCGATGGTCTGCTGCATGATTCGAGGCGGCGATTATAGGCCGCCGGAACGTTCCGTTCGATGCGAACACAGGCTATGGTCGGGCGACAACGGCCCATCGGCATCGAACGCGACAGAAGGGAAGGCATCGCACCATGTCCGGCAGCGTCAACAAGGTCATCCTGGTCGGCAATCTCGGTCGCGACCCGGAAATTCGTTCCACGCAGAACGGCAGGCGCATGGCGAATTTTTCGGTCGCCACGAGCGAGCGGTGGCGCGATCGCCAGACCGGCGAGCCGCGCGAGCGCACCGAATGGCACCGAGTGGTCATTTTCAACGACAGACTGGTAGACTTTGTTGAGAAGTATATTGGCAAGGGCCGTAAGGTGTATCTTGAAGGTGAGTTACAGACGCGCAAATGGACCGATCAGTCCGGTCAGGAGCGCTACATGACGGAAGTCGTCCTCCAGCAATTTCGCAGTCAACTCACGGCGCTTGATGGGCGTGGCGACACCGGCGGCGATTTCGCGGGCGATGCCGATCAGGCCGGCGGCCCGCCGCCGCCGCCGCCGGCGGTCGGCGGTGGAGGCGCGGACCTCGACGACGACATCCCGTTCTGACGGGCCTTGCAGACACGGGCCGTCGCGTTCGCCGTCACCGGGTCGATTGTCGGGGACACCGGCTGACGCGAATCGCCGAACGGCCCCGGTTTTCCTCCGGCGCCCGGCGCCCTGCGGGTTCGCGTCGAGAACAGGGGCTTGCCCGCCCCGGGCGCGCCGGTATTGTGGCCGCGTTGCCGGGACCGGGCGGCGGGACGACCGGTCGGGACGGGGAGAGACGGCGTGAGGCTTGCCGGAAAGACAGCGCTGATCACTGCCGCCGGGCAGGGCATCGGGCGGGCCAGCGCGGAAGCTTTTCTCGCCGAGGGCGCGCGATTGTTCGCGACCGATATCGACGCCGACAAACTTGCCGGCCTCGACGGCGCGGAAACCTTCGCGCTCGACGTCACCGATCCGGAAGCCGTAGCTGCCGCCCCCGAACGCACCGGGCCGATCGACATTCTGTTCAACTGCGCCGGCTATGTCGCCGTCGGAACCGTGCTCGAGTGCCGGCCCGACGATTGGGAACGGTCGTTCGCGATCAACGTCCGCTCAATGTACGAGACGATTCGCGCCTGGCTGCCGGGCATGGTCGAGCGCGGCGGCGGGCGCATCGTCAACATGGCGTCGGTCGCCAGCTCGATGAAGGGCGTTGCCTTCCGCGCGGCCTATGGCGCGACCAAAGCGGCGGTGATCGGACTCACGAAATCGGTCGCCGTCGATTACGTATCGCAGGGGATCGCGTGCAACGCCGTGTGTCCGGGCACGGTCGATACACCGTCTTTGGGCGAACGGATCGCAGCGTTCGACGATCCGGTCGCGGCGCGCGCCGATTTCATCGCCCGCCAGCCGATGGGCCGCCTCGCGGAAGCCGAAGAGATAGCGAAACTCGTCGTTTACCTGGCCTCGGATGAGGCGGCTTTCGTGACCGGGCAGGCGATCGCCATAGACGGCGGCGCGAGCATGTAGGCGCGTCGTTCGCCGCTTCCAATCGAAACAGGAGAGTCCGAATGAAGCTTGTACGCTATGGCGCTCGCGGCGCGGAGAAGCCCGGTCTCATCGATGCCGACGGCGGCTTGCGCGATTTGAGCCGGCAGATCGACGACATCACGCCTGCGCATCTGACCCCGGGGGGGCTGGAAGACCTCGCCCGCATCGACCCGCGCGAGTTGCCGGCAGTCAACGATGCGCCGCGGTTCGGCGTGCCCTGGACGCCGGTCGGAAAGATCATGTGCATCGGTCTCAACTACGTCGATCATGCGAAAGAGACCGGGTCGCCGATCCCGACGGAACCGATTCTGTTCCTCAAGGCCAACAGCGCCTTGAACGGCCCCGACGACACCGTGGTCATGCCGAAGGATTCGAAGAAGTCGGACTGGGAAGTCGAACTCGGTGTGGTGATCGGTTCGCCGGCCAACAACGTTGCCGAAGACGACGCACTCGATTGCGTTGCCGGATACTGCATCGCGAACGACGTCTCCGAGCGCGAATGGCAGATGGAGCACGGGCCGACCTGGACCAAGGGCAAGAGTTGCGACACCTTCTGTCCGATCGGTCCGTGGCTGGTCACGGCGGACGAGATTCCCGACCCCCAGCGGCTCGACATGTGGCTCGACGTGAACGGTGTGCGACGGCAGACCGGCAATACGTCGACGATGATATTCGGCGTCGCGGCGCTGATCGCCTATCTCTCGCGGATCATGACGCTTCATCCGGGCGACGTGATTTCCACCGGGACGCCGCCGGGGGTGGGCGCCGGTTTCAAACCGCCAGTCTTCCTGAAGCACGGCGATACGATGACCCTCGGCATCGCGGGCCTCGGGCGCCAGAACCAGAAGGTGGAGGCCTGGAGCCGGGATTAGTCGAGAACGACGCGGATCCGGACCGCTGGCGGGCGCCCGGGGGAGCGTGGGGATGCCGATGGGGATCCGGAGTAACGACGAAGCGCCGCCAATCCTTGCGATGACCGCCGAGATCGTAGCCTCTTACGTCGGCTACAACGCGCTGCCCGCGGCGGCGCTCCCCGGTTTGATACGTGCGGTGTATCGGTCGTTGTCGGATATTGCCGACTCCAGTGACGAGCTGGAATATGTTTCGCCGGACCGGACGATCGCATCGCTCGACAGTCTATTGCGCGACTCGCCGATCTCACCGCATGGCGCGGATTGCTTCCACAAGGATGTACCCGACGACTGGTTGTCTCTTCCGGATGAAGAGAGACACGAGCGTTTCTTCGACGCCGCCCGGCGGTTCGTGCCGGGCCTTGCCAGCAACCGTGGGCTGGGGGGTTACGGTTGCCTCGCGACCATGAGCCGCCGCAAGAGCGCGCAGGTCGGCCGGGTCGCGGTTTACAGTCCCGAGGCGCTCGGACTGCTCCATATAGATGACGATCGTCTTCGGCGCGGCGCCCACGATCATGTTCCATCGCTGTATGAACTGGTCGCACAGGGTAAAATCGACCTGCAATCGATCAAGGGTTACGGTCTTGACGCGCCGGATTCCATCCGGATCGAGATCAACAATCCGGGCTTCTCCACTCTGCGCGCGCGTATCGACTTCGGGACCGTATTCGAACAGAGATTCACGCCGAACGTGCAGAACCTCATGGTTGGACGCTCGATCGAGACGCCGATAAAACCGGGAAAGAACGATCTGCAGGCGCGCGGAATGCGCATGGACTCCGGCGCGTCGACGCCGGACGGCGAGGAGATGCTGCTGACGCCCTGGATTCTCCGCATACGACCGGAGGGTCTGGATCAGGATGTCCTGTGGCGGGTGACCTGAAGTTCAAGGAGCGCGCCGATTCGATCCGCCGCTCCGGCCATGTCGGACACGCCGGCGACGGTAGGCGTGAGTTGAGGCGTCCGGACTGTCCACGCGCGCCGGCGGGCCGGAGGCGCAAGACGGTGTGATCCCATTGCGAAACGGACCGCAGCCCCGATGACCGAATCCGTTTTCATCCACAGCTGGGTGCCCGACGACGTGCTCGAGGACCTGCGCGCCCGCTATGACGTCGATCACTTCGATTTCTTCAAGCACGGAGTTTTGTCGCAAGACGCGCTGGCCCGCCGTGTCGCCGGCAAGACCGCCATCATGACGTTGCAGATCCACATCCCGGCATCGGTGATCGCCGCGAACGCCGGGAGCCTGAAGGTCATTTCCAGCGTCTCCGTCGGTGTCGACGACATTGACGTCGAAGCGGCGACGAAGGCCGGCGTCCAGGTGACCAACACAGCCGGTGTTCTCGACGACGCGGTGGCCGATTTCGCCATCGCCATGTTGCTTGCAGCCGGACGGCGCATCGTCGAAGCCGACCGCTATACCCGCGCCGGCAGGTTCGCCGGGCCGTCGTTCCCGCTGTTCTGGGGCGCGCGGGTGAACGGCGAGACCCTCGGCATCGTGGGCCTGGGCCGGATCGGCCGCCAGGTGGCGCGTCGTGCGCGCGGCTTCGGACTCGAGATCGTCTATCATAACCGAACGCGCGTCGCTTCCGATGTCGAAGAGGCGCTCGGCGCGCGCTGGCTGCCGCTGGAGGACCTGCTCGGGTGTGCGCGATATGTCCTGTTGCAACTGCCGCTGACTCCGCAGACGACGCATCTGATCGATGCCGAACGTCTCGCTCTGATGCGCAAGGATGCTTATCTGTTGAACATTTCGCGGGGGCCGGTGGTTCATGAAGCGGCGCTTCTCGAAGCGTTGCGCGACGGGATGATCGCCGGCGCGGCGCTCGACGTTTACGAGTTCGAGCCGAAGGTGACCGAAGGCCTGAAGGCGCTCGACAACGTGGTGCTGACACCCCACATCGCCAGCGCGGACGTGGAAACGCGGCACAACATGGTTCGGCTCGCGGCGAGGAACCTGAACGCGGCGCTCGCCGGCGAGACTGTGCCGAACCCCGTCAACCACCTCGGCTGACGTGGCATACACCATCGATCTCGACGGCAAGGTCGCTCTCGTCGTCGGCGGCGTTGCCGGCGTCGGCCACGCCATCGCGCGCGCCCTGATGCGGGCGGGCGCGGAAGTCTTCGCCACGGGGCGCACCGGCGAGGCGGTGCGCGCCTGCGAAACCCTCACGCCGTTCGGCGAGATGACCGCGCTCAGGCTCGACGCCACCAACGATCTGTCGATCGAGGAGGCGATGGAGCATATCGACCGCCTCGACATTCTGGTCAACGACGTCGGGGCGCCCCGAGGCGAGGGCGCGGAGTTTCGTCCCGGCCCGTTCGCCAACGCGGTCAACGAGGAACTGATCGGGGTCATGCGTATGAGCCACGCCTGCCTCGGCAAACTCGCGATCGCCAAGGGCTGCATGGTCAATATCGGCTCGACGCACGGTTCGTTCGGCTCGCCCACCGCGCCCGCCTACGCGGCAAGCAAAGCGGGGGTGATCAATCTGACACGATCCCTCGCGGTCTCGTGGGCGCATCATCGGGTGCGCATCAACGCGGTGGTGCCCGGCTGGATCGAGACCGGGTCTTCCGCCGGGGTCTCGGGCGAGCCGGAACACGATCGGGCGCTCCTTCGGCGCACGCCGATGCGGCGCTTCGGCGCTCCTGACGAGGTCGCGGGCGCCGTGCTGTTCCTGTGTTCGCCCGCCGCCTCCTTCATCACCGGCGCCGCCATCGTCGTCGACGGCGGATACGCAGCCGCATAGGCATCGGTCCGCTTGCCGGCCGCCGGATGGCGTCATAATATGTGCGCCGCACACGATCCTGGCGGGGAACGACATGGCAGGCGCCGCGTTCGACACGCTCCATACCGCCCGCGGCCTCGAAGCCCGCTTCTGTCGCGCTTTGTGGATGCAGGCCGGCGCCGTTACCGCGTTGGCCGGCATCGCCCCCGCCGACGCGATTATTGGCGCGGCCGGGTGACGCCGCGCGGGGAGGCGGCCGAATGATCGATCCGTTCGGACGACATATCACCTACCTTCGGGTGTCGGTGACCGACCGCTGCGATTTTCGCTGCGTGTATTGCATGGCCGAGGACATGACGTTTCTGCCGAAGGTGGAAATCCTGAGCCTCGAAGAACTCGACCGGTTGTGCAGCGCCTTCATACGCCGCGGCGTGCGCAAATTGCGTCTGACCGGCGGCGAGCCGCTGGTGCGCAAGAACGTCATGCAGTTATTCCGGGACCTGTCGCGCCATCTCGCCAACGGCGCTCTCGACGAGTTGACCCTCACCACCAACGGCAGCCAGCTCGCGCGGTTCGCCGACGAGCTATACGCGTATGGCGTGCGCCGGGTCAACGTGTCGCTGGATACCCGCGATCGCGACCGCTTTGCGGCGATCACGCGCTGGGGGCGCCTTGACCAGGTGCTCGACGGCCTGGATGCCGCCCGGCGCGCCGGCCTCGCGGTCAAGATCAACGCCGTAGCGCTCAAGGGCGTGAACGAGCATGAATTCGACGACATGATCGCGTGGTGCGGCGACGAGGGCTACGATCTGACGCTGATCGAGACCATGCCTCTTGGCGACATCACCGGCGACCGCACGGATCAGTATCTGCCGCTGTCGCTGGTGCGCGCGCGCCTGCGCCGGCGCTGGACGCTGACCGATATCGACTACGCCACGGGCGGGCCGGCGCGTTACATGCGAGTCGAGGAAACCGGCGGCCGGCTCGGCTTCATCACCCCGCTGACGCACAATTTCTGCGAATCGTGCAACCGCGTGCGCCTGACCTGCACCGGCACGCTCTATATGTGCCTGGGCCAGGAGGACGCGGCCGATCTCCGCGCGCCGCTGCGTGCCGGCGAGAGCGATGAGCCGCTGCTGGCCGCGATCGACGAGGCGATCGGCCGTAAACCCAAAGGGCACGACTTCATCATCGATCGGCGCCATCGCCGCCCGGCGCTCGCCCGGCATATGAGCGTCACCGGCGGCTGACGCCCCTCCGTGCCCGATCCGGCGGTCAGTTTCCTCGCCGCGGATTTCCCGGCTGCGGCAGAGGCGGGCGAGAGCCTGCGCCAGCGCTACGGACATTGCGACCCTGAGGATGCCGACGTCATCGTCGCTCTCGGCGGCGACGGCTTCATGATCGAAACGCTGCACCGGGTGATGGATCGCCGGATTCCGATCTACGGGATCAACCGGGGCACGGTCGGATTCCTGATGAACCGCTATCGGCCGGAGGGGCTGCCGGAGCGCATCGCTGCCGCCGTGTCGAGCACCCTGCACCCGCTGCGCATGACCGCCACCGCGGGTGACGGCGCGGTCGAGGCGCTTGCGATCAACGAGGTCTCACTGTTGCGCGAGACTCGCCTCGCCGCGCATCTGCGCATGTCGGTCGATGGGCGTGTCCGCCTCGATTGCCTGGTTTGCGACGGAGCGATCGCGTCGACTCCCGCCGGTAGCACCGCCTACAATCTTTCGGCGCACGGCCCGATTCTGCCGCTCGGGTCGCGCTTGCTGGCGTTGACTCCCATTTGTGCCTTCCGCCCGCGGCGCTGGCGGGGCGCCCTCCTGCCGGAATCGGTCACCCTGGTCATCGACGTGCTCGACGCCGACCGCCGCTCGGTCAGCGCTACCGCCGACTACACCGAGGTGCGCGGCGTCACCCGGGTATCGATCGAACAGGATGCCGATACCAGCCTCGTTCTGCTGTTCGACCCGGAGCACAACCTGGAAGAACGCATCATCAGCGAACAGTTTCTGCCCTGACGCGACACGAAGGAGCTTCCAAATGCGGATCGAAGACTGCCACGCCATCGTCACCGGCGGCGCCTCGGGCCTGGGTGCGGCGACGGCCGCGCGCGTCGTCGCCGGCGGCGGCAAGGTCACGCTGTTCGACCGGGACGCCGGCAAGGGCGAGGCTCATGCCGCCGCGCTCGGCGCCGCGGCGCGTTTCCGCCGTCTCGACGTGGTGGACGAAGCCGACATGATGGCAGCGGTCGGCGAGTCGATCGAGGCGTTCGGCCCGCTAACGCTGATGGTGAGTTGCGCCGGCGTCGCCAATCCCGGGCGTATTCTGGGGCGCAAGGGAGTGCTGCCGCTCGACTCCTACAAGACGGTGATCATGATCAATCTCGTCGGCAGCTTTAACGCCATGAAGGCCGCGGCCGACGCGATGCGGCACAACGACGCCGACGCCGGCGGCTGCCGCGGGCTGATCGTCAACACCGCCTCGGTCGCCGCCTATGAGGGCCAGGTCGGTCAGGCGGCCTACGCGTCGTCGAAAGGCGGCCTCGTCGGTCTGACCCTGCCGGCGGCGCGCGACCTCGCGCAGTACGGCGTTCGCGTCATGACGGTCGCGCCGGGGCTGTTTCTCACGCCGTTGATGGAGGGGCTGCCCCCGGACGTTCAGGAATCGCTCGCCGCCAACACCCCGTTTCCGCGCCGTCTCGGAACGCCGGAAGAGTTCGCCGATCTGGTGGCGGCGATCTACGCGAACGACATGCTGAACGGCGAGGTTATCCGCCTTGACGGCGCGGTGAGGCTGGCCGCGCGCTGACCGCGGAGTCGCGGCTCGGCAGGGCGTCGAGCGCGCCCTGCAGAATCCAGGCCGCCGCGGCGCCGTCGATACGCGCAGCGCGGCGCTTGCGGCTCATATCGGCTGCGATCATCGCGCGCTCGACCGCGGCGGTGGAAAGCCGTTCGTCCCACATCAGAACCGGCAGGCCGAGGCGCGCGGCGAGATTGGCGGCCCAGTCTCGGGCGGATTGCGCGCGCGGTCCCTCGCTGCCGTCCATGTTGCGCGGCAGGCCGACGACGACCCCGCCGACATCGGCGCGGGCGCAAAGCGTCGCAAGCCGCGCCGCGTCTTCGCGAAACCGCCCGCGTTTCAATGTCTCTTCAGGGCTGGCGAGGATGCGGTCGGCGTCGGAGAGAGCGAGGCCGATGCTCTTCGCGCCGGGGTCGATTCCGAGCAGACGGCCCCCGGATCCTGCCGCAGCCGCGAACGCCGCCGGGTCGTCGGTCACCATGCCCCGTCGGAGTCGTCTTCGTAACGGTGATCGATTCTGTCGGCGTAAAACGCCACGTGGTCTTTCAGCGCGGCGGCGTCGGGGATCGGGTTCGGATAACCCCACGCCGCGTTCCCGGCGACCTCGCCGCCGGCGGACACGGTCCAGTATGACGCCTCGCCCTTATACGGGCAGCGCGTGCGGCGGTCGGTCGGGGTCAGAAATTCCTGTTTGACGTCGGCGATGGGGAAATAGACGACCGGCGGATATCCGGTTTCGAGCAGCGTCAGCGCGTGCGCACTGTCGGCGATGGTAACGCCCCCTAACGACGCGCGCACTCGTCGTTTGCCGGGCGTGATCGTCACGCGATGTTCGTCCGTCATGGGCGTCCCTCCTTACCCGCATGGTGCGTCGGACGCGCGGCGAATGTCGAGCCCGCGCGGATCGACGGCGCGTCTCGATCTTGTTTCGCGCGCACTTTCGTGAATAATGCCGCGCCATGACGGAAACAGCCGACTGCAAGGCCGGAAGCCCCTCCGAAACGGCGCAGGACACGTTGCCCCGGCGCTTGGTCGCGCGCGCGGGCGAAAGACCCGATCGCGTGTTTCTGCGTGAGAAGGATCTCGGCATCTGGCAGTCGTGGACATGGCGCGCGGCGTGCGACGAAGCGGAGGCGCTGGCGTGCGGGCTGGCCGGCCGCGGCTTCGCGCGCGGCGACAAGGTTGCGATCATCGGCGACAACCGCCCTTGCCTCTATTTCGCCATGGGTGCGGCGCAGATGCTGGGCGGCGTGCCGGTGCCGATCTACCAGGATTCCATCGCCGAGGAGATGCAATACATCCTCGAACACGCCGAGGTTCGCTTCGCCGTGGTCGAGGATCAGGAACAGGTCGATAAACTCCTGCAAATCCGCACGCAACTGCCGAAGCTCGAGCGCATCGTCTATCACGATCCACGCGGCATGAGGCACTATCTGGACGACATGCTCGTCTGGTATGAGGATATCCAGCGCGAGGGCCGACGCTTCGCCGAAGGCGACCCCGATTTTCTGCGCGCCGAGATCGCGAAGGGCCGGGGCGGCGACATCGCCATCATGCTCTACACCTCGGGCACCACGGGCAAGCCCAAGGGCGTGATGCTCAGCCACGACAACCTCGTTCGCACCTCGATCAACGGCATCCGGCACGACAACCTGACCGAGCGCGAGGAAGTCCTCGCCTATCTGCCCATGGCGTGGGTGGGCGATCATCTGTTTTCGTTCAGCCAGGCCATCGTCGCCGGGTTCACTGTCAATTGCCCCGAGAGCGGCGCGACGGTGCTTCACGACCTGCGCGAGATCGGTCCGAGCTATTTCTTCGCGCCGCCGCGTATCTGGGAAAGCATCCTGACTACCGTGATGGTGCGCATCGAGGACGCGGCGCGCCCCAAGCGCGCGATGTTTCGGTATTTCATGAAGGTCGCCGAACGGGTGGGTGTGCGCCTGCTCGACGGCGAACCGGTCGGACTCGGCGACCGGTTGCTCTATGGTCTTGGTCGCCTTCTGGTCTATGGGCCTCTCAAGGACAATCTCGGCTTCTCGCGCATCCGTGTCGCCTATACCGCCGGCGAAGCCATCGGCCCCGAGATTTTTTCCTTCTATCGCTCGCTCGGCGTCAACATCAAGCAGATCTACGGGATGACCGAGGCTACGGCCCTCGTCTGCGGCCAGCGCGACGGCGACGTGGATCCGGAGGCCGTGGGCGTGGCGATGCCGGAGGTCGAACTGCGTATCGCCGATGGCGGGGAGGTCGAGTTCCGCAGCCCGGGCACCTTTGTCGGCTACTTCAGGAACGAACTTGCGACGCGCGAAACGCGCACGGAGGATGGCTGGATCTCGTCTGGAGATGCCGGCTATTTCGATAGCAACGGCCAGTTGCGCATCATCGACCGAGCCAAGGATGTCGGCCGGTTGACCGACGGCACTCTGTTCGCGCCGAAATATCTCGAGAACAAGCTCAAGTTCAGTCCGTACATCCTGGAGGCCGTGACCCACGGTCATCAGCGCGACTTCGTGTGCGCCTTCATCAATATCGATCTCGAAGCGGTGGGCAATTGGGCGGAGCGGCACGGTCTCGCCTATACGAGCTATACCGATCTCGCCGGCAAGGACGCGGTGTACGACTTGATCGCGCGTGAAGTCACTTCGGTCAACGCTGCGTTGGCGACGGACGAGAAACTGACCGGGTCGCAGATTCGGCGATTTTTGATCTTGCACAAGCAGCTCGATCCTGACGACAACGAGCTGACCCGCACGCGCAAAGTGCGCCGTCGTTTCGTCGCCGAGAAATACGCGGCGCTCGTCGAGGCGATGTTCAGCGGCGCTGAGACCGTGCGCGTCGAGGCGCGAGTGACCTTCGAGGACGGTCGCGAGGGCACCATCGACGCAACGCTCGGGATACGCGATCTGGAACCGGTGGCGCCGCTCGCCGCCGCGGGTTGAACCGGGTGCGAGTCGAAAAGACCATCGGCGACGTGCTGCTTGATGTCGAGCGGATCTCCCTCAGCTTCGGAGCGGTGCAAGCGTTGTCCGACGTGTCGGTCGCGGTCCGCGAGCATGAGATTCTCGCTATTATCGGCCCGAACGGCGCCGGCAAAACCTCGCTCTTGAACTGTATCAATGGGGTCTATCGACCGCAGGCGGGGCGCATCGCCTTCGACGGCACGCCACGCGCCAGGCTGTCTCCGGCGGCGATCGCCCGGCAGGGAATTGCGCGCACCTTTCAGAATGTCGCCCTGTTTCGCGGCATGACCACGCTCGATAACATCATGACCGGGCGCCACGCCAGAATCGCCGGCGGCCTGTTCGCCCAGGCTCTCCACTGGGGTGGCTATCTCAAGGAAGAACTGAAACACCGGCGCGCGGTCGAGGAAATCATCGACTTTCTCGAGATCCAGGACATTCGCCGGACTCCAGTGGGCCGGTTGCCCTACGGGTTGCAGAAGCGGGTCGAACTGGGTCGCGCGCTCGCTGCGGAACCGCGCCTGCTGCTGCTTGACGAACCGATGGCGGGCATGAACGTCGAGGAAAAGGAAGACATGTCGCGCTTCGTGCTCGACGTGAACGACGAGTTCGGCACCACGATCGTGTTGATCGAGCACGATATGGGCGTCGTCATGGACATTTCCGACCGGGTGGTCGTGCTCGACTACGGCCGGCTGATCGCCGACGGCGCGCCCGACGCGGTGAGACGAAATCCGGCGGTGATCGAAGCCTATCTGGGGGTCGGCTGATGAGCCGCAAGGGAGACGTCCGCGATGGCTGAAGGGTTCGTCGCCGAACTGTTTCTGTTTCTCGAAGTGCTGATCGGCGGTCTCATGTCCGGCGTCATGTACTCGCTGGTGGCGCTCGGCTTCGTGCTCATCTTCAAGGCTTCGGGGATTTTCAATTTTGCACAGGGCGCGTTCGTGCTGTTTGCCGCGCTGACCTTCGTCAGTCTGCTCGAAATGGCGTTCGCCGGCGACGACGGTCCCGGTGCGTTGTGGTTCTTCGTCTGTCTTCTGGTGACGCTGCTGGTGATGGCACTCTATGGCGTCGCAGTCGAACGGATCGTTCTGCGCCCGCTGGTGAACCAGCCGCTGATCATCCTGTTCATGGCGACGATCGGGTTGAATTTCTTCACCGAGGGATTCGCACAGCTCACTTGGGGGACGGACGTCCACGCGCTCGACATCGGCATCCCCGATGAACCCTGGCCCTGGCTGCGCGATCACGCCAACATGTACATCACCGTTTTCGACATGGCGGCGACGGGCATCGCGGCCGCACTGGTGCTTGCGCTTAGTCTGTTTTTCTCCAAGACCGGTACCGGACGGGCGCTACGCGCGGTCTCGGACGACCATCAGGCGGCGATGTCGGTGGGCATCCCGCTCCAGCACATCTGGGCCATCACCTGGGGGGTCGCCGGCGCGATCGGCCTGATCGCGGGAGTGCTTTGGGGCGCGAAGCTCGGCGTGCACTTCAGCCTCGCGCTGTTGGCGCTCAAAGCGCTGCCGGTATTGATCATCGGCGGCTTCGATTCGATTACCGGCGCCATCGTCGGCGGTCTCATCGTCGGTGCGGGCGAGAAGCTCGCCGAGTTCTACCTCTCCGATCTGGTCGGCGGCGCGCTCGAGAACTGGTTCCCCTACGTCCTCGCCACCCTCTTCTTGCTGGTGCGCCCGCAAGGGTTGTTCGGCGAGAAGATCATCGAACGGGTCTGAACGCCGTGATCTATCGGGAAGCCGGGCAGTTCAAGGCGACCTATCAGGCCGATCAGGGCATCTTCACCATTCGCCAGGATCGGTGGGCCATGATCGCGATCTGCGTATTGGCGCTGGTGGCGGTTCCGGCGCTGGCCAGCGAGTATCTGCTGCAATCGGTGTTGCTGCCCTTCCTGCTCTACGCTATCGCGGCGATGGGACTGAACATCCTGCTCGGCTATTGCGGGCAGATCTCGCTGGGCACGGCGGGGTTCATGGCGGTCGGCGCATTCACCGCCTACAAATTCGCGACGGCCTTTCCGATTCTGCCGGCGCCGGTGCTTTTCATCCTCGCCGGACTGATGGCCGCGCTGGTCGGTATCGTTTTCGGCCTGCCTTCCTTGCGCATCAAGGGGTTCTATCTCGCGGTCACGACGCTCGGCGCGCACTTCCTGATCGAGTGGATCCTGACCAATTTCGGCTGGTTCAAGAACTATTCTCCGTCCGGGGTGATCACCGCGCCGCCGGTGACCTTGCTCGGTTTTCCGATCGACTCGCCGGAGTCGAAATATATTTTCACGCTGGTGGTAGCGATCGTGCTTGCGGTGCTGATGAAGAACATGGTGCGCGGCGCCATCGGCCGCGCCTGGATGGCGGTGCGCGACATGGATGTCGCTGCCGAGGTCATCGGTATCGACCTGTTGCGCACCAAGCTGATCGCCTTCGCGGTGAGCTCGTTCTACTGCGGCGTCGCCGGTGCGATGTACGTCTTCTTCTACGTCGGCACGGTCGAGCCACAGGCGTTTACCATCAATCTCGCCTTTTTCGTGCTGTTCATGGTCATTCTCGGCGGTCTCGGCAGCGTCCTCGGTTCGTTTCTCGGTGCCGGATTCATCATCGTTCTGCCGATCGTGATCAGCAACGCGCTCGGAGTCATCGCGCCGAACGCCCCCGGCGGAGTTGCGTCGAACGTCGAGTTGATCGTATTCGGTTGCCTGATCATTTTTTTCCTGATCGTCGAGCCGGCGGGCCTCGCCCGGTTGTGGGCGATCGCGAAAGAAAAATTGCGCATGTGGCCGTTCCCCTATTGAACGCGCATTGCGAACCGGAAACCGTCGAAGAGAAACCTGTGTCGAACCTCGGGAGGAACAGGAGATGACGCTTTACAGGATTGCGACCGGTCTCGCGGCGGTAGCGATGGCCGTGTCGCTTGCCGGCCCCGCACCGGCGCAAAGCGAAGAGGAGATGCAGTTTTTCCCGGTCAACGCCTACTGGACCGGTCCGTATGCTGCGGGCGGGTCCGCGTTCGGCGGTGGCCTGATCGACTACATGAAGATGCTGAACGCCCGCGACGGCGGCATCAACGGGGTCAAGCTGTTCTGGGAGAAGTGCGAGACCCAGTATCAGAACGACCGTATCGTCGAGTGCTACGAGCGCATGAAGAACCGCGGTGCGGGTATGGCGCTGTTCCATCCGATGAGCACGGGCGGCACCTATTCGGTGTTCGAACGCGCTCGCGAGGACCGGATTCCGGTGCTTACGATCGGCTACGGCCGCACCGACGCTTCCGACGGGCGGGTCTTTCCCTATCTGTTTCCGTTACTGACCAACTACTGGTCGCAGAACACGGCGAAGATCCGTTTCATCGGCCAGCAGGTCGGCGGCATGGAGAACCTCGCGGGCCTCAAGATCGCCAACGTCTATCACGACTCGGCCTACGGGAAGGAAACCATCCCGGTGCTGGACCGCCAGGCCGAGCTCTACGGCTTCGATGTGCGTCACTTCCCGGTGGTCCATCCGGGAGTCGATCAGAAAGCGACATGGTTGCAGGTAGCACGGCGCTATCGTCCGGACTGGGTGATTCTGCGCGGCTGGGGTGTGATGAATCCGACCGCGATGAAGGAGGCGGCCCGGGTCGGCTTTCCGCGCGACCGCATGGTCGGCGTATGGTGGTCGGGCGCCGAGGAAGACACGATTCCGGCGGGCGACGCAGCGGAGGGCTTCATCGCCGCCGGTTTCCACCCCTCCGGGACCGATTTCCCGGTCATCCGGGAAATCATCGAACACATCTATGACGAAGGCCTCGGCGAATTGTCGCGTGAGCGTGTCGGGTCGATCTACTACAACCGCGCCATCGTCTGGGCGATCGTCTCGACCGAGGCCATTCGCCTGGCGATGGATATGTTCGGCCATCGCCCCGTGTCCGGCGTCGAGGTGCAGCAAGCCTTGGAAAACTTGGCGCTGACGCCGGAGCGCATTGCCGAACTTGGTGCAACCGGGCTGGTACCGCCCTTCGCGGTGAGCTGTTCCGATCATGAGGGCGGCGCGGCAGTGATGTTCCAGCAGTGGCGTGGCGGCAAGTGGGAGCCGATTTCCGACTGGGTGGAGACCGATCGCGCGCTGGTGCGCCCGATGATCGAGGAATCGGCTGCGCAATACGCTGCCGAGCAAGGCGTCACGCCGCGCGACTGCCCGGTGACCGGGACCGGATAGCGCTCCGGCCAGACCGATGGCGGTCGTGGAACCCGATGGCGCGACGCTGCTGTCGATCAACAATGTCGAGGTCATCTACGACCGGGTCATCCTGGTGCTCAAGGGCGTTTCGTTGGCGGTACCGAAGGGGGCGATCGTCGCCCTCCTCGGCGCCAACGGCGCAGGCAAATCCACCACGCTGAAGGCGATTTCCAACCTGTTGCGCGCCGAACGCGGCGAGGTGACCAAAGGCCGCATCGACTACGACGGTGACCGCATCGACCGGTTGAGTCCGCCGCAACTGGTCAAGCGCGGCGTCGTTCAGGTGATGGAAGGTCGCCATTGCTTCGAGCATTTGACGGTCGAAGAAAACCTGATGACCGGGGCCTACACACGCGCGGACGGCCGCGACGCCGTGCAACGCGACCTCGACCGGGTTTACGCCTATTTCCCGGCGCTGAGGCGCCGGGCGACGAGCCAGGCCGGTTACGTTTCGGGCGGCGAACAGCAGATGACGGCGATCGGCCGCGCCCTGATGGCGCGGCCCCGGCTGATCCTGCTCGACGAACCGTCGATGGGACTGGCGCCGCAACTGGTCGAAGAGATCTTCGAGATCGTCAAGCGGCTCAACGAGGAAGCGGGTGTGAGCTTTCTGCTTGCCGAACAGAACGCAACCGTCGCGTTGCGCTACGCCGACTACGGCTACATTCTGGAGAACGGGCGCGTCGTGCTTGACGGCGAGGCGGCGAGCCTGCGCGAAAACGAGGACGTGAAGGAGTTCTATCTCGGCCTCGGCGTGGCGGGCCGCAAGAGCTATCGCGACGTCAAGCACTACCGCCGCCGCAAACGCTGGCTGGCGTAGAGCGCCGAACGAAACTATCGAAACCCACGTCGCGACCGGATGCTCCGGTGCGCAGTGCAACGGAACGGATGGCGCGTCGGATGCTGTGGTCGAACCTCGCGGAGCGGACCAGACAATGGTCGTGGAGCGACGCGCGGGTCGGCGCCATGCACGCGGCGTTCGTCGCCATGCCCGTGGTAGCGGTGTTCGCTCACAAGGGGCTGGTCTTCATCTTTCTTCTTGCCGCCCTGACCAATCTGCGAAGGGATGCCGTGGCCGCGCTTTGGCACCGAAACCGGCTTCTGGTGGCAGGCATCGTGCTTCTGTGTGTGTGGGCGCCGGCAACTCTGTCATTCGCACCGAACCCGGATCCGATACGCGCCTCAAGCCATCTCATACTCATACCGGTTGGCGTGATCTGGGTCGTGTCGCTGAGCTGTCTTTCGGACGCGCAAAGCCGCCGCCTCGCCGATACCCTCGTCATGGCGGTATGGATGACGATCGCGTTGTTCGGATTTCAACTGGTCAGCTACGGCGCGCTGACATGGCTCTGGTATGCATCCACGTCCGACTTCAAATTCGGCAACGCACTGTACGAGACAATGGCGACCGGCGTCGTTCTGCTGGCCGGGCTCATCTGGCCAGTGGTTGCCTGGCTGTGTCTCCACCGCCGCCGGTGGGCGGCTTTGACGATTGCCGGCGCCGCAAGTGTCTGCATCTTCGCCATGCCGTTGCTCGCCGCTGCTGTCGGTGTGCTGGCGGGCGGCGTCTGCTTCCTGTCGGCATGGCGCTGGCCGCGCACGATGTTAACCGCTCTGCTTGTCTGTTTCGTCGGTTACGCGGCCGTTGCACCGGCGATATCGGCAAATTGGCCGACAATCGGCATGTTGCGCGATGCTGCTGCGGAACTGCCCGGTAATTGGATGCATCGTCTGATCATGTGGCGCTATGTGTCTGGAGAGATCGCGACCGCCGGCGCGTTCGGCGCTGGATACGACGCTTCACGAACGATCAGCCGCCGTGGCGAACCCGTCGGTGACATGGCCGGCCTGGACGGACTCGAAATATCAGAATGGAAGGCACTCCGACTTCACCCGCACAATGCGGCGCTGCAGATAAGGCTCGAATTGGGCGCGCCGGGTATCGCCGCGTTGGCGCTGATCGTCGCCGGAATCGGCACTGCGGCGCTGCACGCGACGATGCCGGGACTACTGCGCGCTTCCGTTGCCGCCGCTCTTGCAACGATGTTCGCGCCGCTGCTGCTCAGTTTCGGTATCTGGCAGGGGTGGTGGCTGGCCACGCTCATGCTCGTCGCGGGCGTCACGGTGTTGTTGATTCGGGCGGCCGGAGGGATACGGAAAGGCGAAATCCGGATCCGAAATGCAAGTTGAGCAGGGCAATGGTTTTGGATTGCTGCCTGTCCTCCGGCCGGCCCGGGCCGAGACGACGGCGCATCGCAGTCCGATCGTCGCGTTCGAACGGCTTCGATAAGCCAACGCGACACCGGCCCGCCAGCAGCAACGGGCCAGAAAAGAGGCGGGGCCGCCAGAGGTTGTTTCCGCATCTTTCTCCGCGGGCAGGACGAGCATCCGGGAACAATCCCGCTTCGGGCCCGTTGCCCAGGGCTCATGCAACACCGCTTCGCAGCCCCGGGATTCTTTCATGACCACGGCACTGGACCGGCTGGAAAGCCAGAGCATCTACGTCCTGCGCGAGGCGTTCAACCGCATCGACAAGCTCGCCATGCTGTGGTCGCTTGGAAAGGACTCGAACGTCATGCTCTGGCTCGCGCGCAAGGCGTTCTTCGGTCGCGTGCCGTTTCCGCTGCTGCACATCGATACGGGCAAGAAGTTTGCGGCGATGTATGCATTTCGTGAGAAATACGCGAAGGAGTGGAAGCTCGATCTCGAGGTCGGATATTGCCCGCCGGTCGAGGACATGGACCCGACCCTGCCGCCGGCGGCGCGGTCCGCGGCGCGTAAGACTGCCGGCCTCAAGAAACTCCTCGCCGAGCGCGGCTACACCGGGGTGGTCGTCGGCATCCGCCGCGACGAAGAGGGCACCCGTGCCAAGGAGCGCGTATTCAGCCCGCGTGGCGTCGGCGCGGAGTGGGACATGCGTAACCAGCCGCCGGAGTTCTGGGAGCAATACAACACCGCCCTCCCTCCGGGTGCGCATCTTCGCGTGCATCCGTTGCTCGCCTGGACCGAGATCGATATCTGGCGCTATGTCGAACGCGAGAGCGTCCCGGTGGTGGAGCTGTATTTCGCTCGCGGGGGCAAGCGTTATCGGTCGCTCGGCGACGAAGACATCACCCGTCCGGTCGAGAGTAACGCGACTACGGTGCCTGAAATCATCGCCGAGCTCGACGCTACGCGAGTGCCCGAGCGCGCCGGGCGTGCGATGGACCACGAGGCTGAGGATGCATTCGAGCGCCTGCGCGCCGACGGGTATATGTGAATGGCCGCATCGCGTGAGCGCCTGCCGATCGTCATCGTCGGCCATGTCGATCACGGTAAATCGACTCTGGTCGGACGACTGTTTCACGATACCGGCCGACTGCCGGACGGTCGTGTCGAAGCGATCCGCGACATGTGCACGCGCCGGGGAATGCCGTTCGAGTGGGCGTTTCTGACGGATGCCCTTCAAGGCGAACGCGATCAGGGCGTCACGATCGATACGGCCCACGTGTGGTTTTCGACCGGCCGACGCGACTATCAACTGATCGATGCACCGGGCCACCGCGAGTTTCTGCGCAATATGGTTACCGGCGCTGCCCAGGCCGATGCCGCGATCCTGCTCGTGGATGCGGCCGAGGGTGTGCGCGAGCAATCCCGACGCCATGGCTATCTGTTGCACCTGCTTGGAATTCGCCAGATCGTCGTCGCGGTCAACAAGATCGATCGGGTCGGTCACGATCGCGCCCGGATACGCGCGGTCGAAAAAGCGATCAGGCGCCATCTGAACGGGTTCGGTCTTGCGCCGCGTCACGCTATCCCGATCTCCGCGCGCGACGGCGATAACGTCGCCGAGCGTTCCGCACACACCGACTGGTATCGCGGGCCGACGGTGCTCGAAGCGCTCGACGGTTTCGAGGCGGTGCCGCCGCTCACGGACCTGCCGCTGCGGCTACCGGTGCAGGACGTTTACAAGTTCGATGACCGGCGCATCCTTGTCGGGCGCGTCGAGACCGGGATGCTGCGCAGCGGCGACCGGGTCCTGTTTTCGCCCTCGAACGCGACCGCGCGCGTGGCTACGCTGGAAGCCTGGCCGGGGGAGGGGCCGCTGTCGGCGCGCGCCGGCGATTCGATCGGCCTGACGCTCGACGAACACCTGTTCGTCGAGCGCGGTGAAATGATCAGTCATGTCGAGCAGCCGCCGCTCGAGAGCGACGTGTTTCGCGCTCGCCTGTTCTGGCTCGACCGAGAACCCATGCGCGTCGGCGGTCGATACCGGTTGAAGCTCAACACCGGCGAGACCGACGTCACGGTACAGGCGATCGAGAAAGTCATCGATACCGATGATTTGAGCGACCGCATGAGTCGAACCGTGGATCGAAACGCGGTGGCGGAGGTCGTCCTGCGTGCCGACCGTCTGGTCGCGCTCGACCGGTCCACCGACAACCCGCGCACCGGGCGTTGCGTCCTGGTTTCGGGATTCCGGATCGCCGGAGGCGGCATTCTCAGTCTCGAAGGCTATGCCGACCAGCGCTCGCTGATCGAGATCAAGGCCACCAACCTCACGCGTCAGGAGGATGCCGTCGGTGCCGCGTTGCGCGCCGAACGCAACCGGCACCGGGGCGGCGTGGTCTGGTTCACGGGACTGTCGGGCGCGGGAAAATCCACCATCGCGCAAGCGTTGGAGGCGGCGTTGTTCACCCGCGGCTATCAGACCTACGTCCTCGACGGCGACAATGTGCGCGCGGGGCTTAACGCCAATCTCGGCTTCTCGCCCGAGGACAGGGCCGAGAACGTTCGCCGCGTCGGGGAAGTGGCGGCACTGTTCGCCGACGCCGGCTTCGTGGTGGTTACGGCATTCATTTCGCCCTATCGCTCCGATCGCACACGCGCGCGGAGCGCGGCCGAGCGTTTGTTGGGGCCGGGCGCTTTTCAGGAGATCTACATTCGCGCCGATCTTGCGACCTGCGAGATGCGCGATCCGAAGGGCCTCTACAAGCGTGCACGAGCCGGCGAGATAGCCGACTTCACCGGCATCACCGCACCCTATGAGGAGCCCGAAGCGGCCGATCTCGTGGTCGAGACGTCCGATCGGCCGGTCGATGCCTGTGTAACGGCAGTGCTGCGCCACGTCGAAGGCGTGTTCTCGGTGACGCCTTGACTGCGCCGGCGCCGCTTGATCCGGTCGTCATCGACGGCGTGGCCGCCATCGTCCGCGAGGCGGCGGACCTCATCCTGGCTGCTGCGCGACGCGGCCCGCAGACGCGAGTGAAAGCTGATGCCTCGCCCGTTACCGACGCTGACGAGGCCGCGAATCGGCTGATCGTCACACGGCTTTCCGCGCTCTCTCCCGGCGTTCCGATCGTTGCCGAAGAGAGCATCGACGACCGGACACGGCCCACGCCACGGTTCTGGCTCGTCGATCCGCTCGATGGCACGCGCGAGTTCATCGACGGGCGCGACGAATACACGGTCAACATCGCCCTGATCGCCTCCGGGCGCCCGGTGCTGGGAGTCGTCGGGGCGCCGGCGCGCGGCGTGTGCTTCGGCGGAATCGCGGGCCGCGGGGCGTGGCGTGAGGACGATACCGGGGGGCGGCGTCCGATCGCGGTGCGTGCGTCGCCCGCCGCCGGCCCCACCGCCGTCGCGAGCCGTTCGCACAGGGACCGTCGAACCGATGCCTGGCTTGCCCGTGCCGGCGTGGTGGACATCGTTCGGGCGGGTTCGTCGCTCAAATTCTGCGCGATCGCCGGCGGCGGCGCGGATCTCTATCCTCGTTTCGGCCGAACGATGGAATGGGATACCGCCGCGGGCCATGCGGTTCTCGTCGCCGCCGGCGGTCAGGTGCATACCGTTGACGGTGAGCCGCTCGCTTACGGCAAACCGGGTTTCGAGAACCCGCCGTTCATCGCGCGCGGCAGCCGGTAGCTCGGCGGGACTACGCCCGTGTTCCGAACGCCTGACGACGTCCCTGCGCCCGATGCACCTTGCCGATGAACGGCTCTACCCATGCGTCGATACGACGCTCTTCGGCAACAGCAGATAGTAGCGGCCGCGGCTGTTCATGCGTCCGGCTATGGCGGCGGCCTCCTCGCCGGCACCCCAGAAAATATCGCCCCGCACCGGTCCGCGGATCGCGCTGCCGGTATCCTGCGCGATCATCAGGCGCCGGAACCGGGTCTCGCCGCGCCCGTCGGGCGTTGGCGCCACCGTGTCGAGCCACACCGGTATCGAGAACGGTACGAATCGGCGATCGACGGCGATCGAACGCCCCGGAGTCAGCGGCGCGCCCTGGGCGCCGATCGGACCGTCTCCGGCGATGGGTCGGAAGAAAATATAAGACCGGTTGGCGTTCATGACCCGATCGGCCTCGTCGGGGTGAGCCGCGAGCCAGGCACGGATCGATTGCATAGAGACCGCCTCTCGCGTGAGCGCGCCTTCGTCGACAAGCACTCGGCCGATCGCCGTATAAGGATGCCCATTCTGGCCATCATAGCCAACGCGTATGACCGCACCGTTGTCGAGTGCGAGACGGCCCGATCCCTGAATGTGCAGAAAGAAGGCATCGACCGGATCGGCAACCCAGGCGATTTCGAGGCCGCGTCCGTCAAGCGTGCCCGCGGTGATCTCGTTCCGCGACGGGTAGGGTCGCAGGCGGCCGTCGATCACCCGTCCGGCGATGCGTTCGCCAACGTAATCCGGGCGAAAATCGCCCAGTGACACCGAGATGAGATCGTCGGGTCGGGCGTGTAGCGGCGTGGCGTAGGTTTCCGAGCGCGTCCGCGATGCCGCGACCGTCGGTTCGTAGTAGCCGGTGAACAAGCCGTCCGCGTCGGCGCGGTGCGGCGTGAACCAGTGCTCGAAGAACGCGCGAGCCGCCCCGGGCCCGAAGTCCGGCGCCGCCAGCGCATCGCAGATCGGCCGCCAGTCGGCAACGGTTCCCGCCAGGCCGTCGGCGCCCAGCGACCCCGAGTCGGGCTGACCTTCCAGACGGTCGCAGGATTTACGGAGCGCGGTTGCCGCGTCGCCGTGGCGGTCGGCTTCCCAACCCGAAAGGTCGGAGAATGCGACCGGTGTCCATTCGATCGCGCCGCTCGACTCCTTGTCCCGATCGCAACCGGCAAGCAACACCGCGGCGACAACCGCCGGCGCGACGGCCTTCAACGCTGGAGGACGATCAATCGCCGCTACGGGTTTCGACGAGCCGCCAATTGGGGTCGTCGGAGCGCAGGTCGCGCTCGAACGCCCATATGTCGATCGTCCGCGAGGTTCTCGCCTCATCGCCTTCGATGACGACGCCCTGTTCGCTGCGCAACAGCTTGATCTGATCGGTGACGAACTTGACGTCGACCGTGGCAAGGCCGTCGTCCAGGCGCGCCGAGAGAATGTCCGCCGACGCGAACGATACCAGCGTCGTTTCCAGACTCTCCCCTGCATGCTCGCGGCGCTCGATCTCGCCGGAGAACCGTTCGAGCACATCGTCGGCGAGCAACGTCCCGAGCTGGTCCTTGTTACCGTCGGCGAAAGCCTGAAGGATCATTTCGAATGCGATGCGCGCTCCATCGAGAAACTGTGTTTCGTCGAAGCTCGGATCGGCAATCTTCAACTGCGTCATGCCGGAAGATGGCGATCCGGACTCGGCGGGACGCGACAGCGGCGGCGGTTGGTCCGCGCCGTCCTTACGCTGCGCGTCCGCATCGGCGTTACGATCGGGCAGATGGATGACGCTGTCGCCCGAATCTTCGACATCGCGCGGGAACTTGTCAGGCGGCCGCTGATGCCCGGTGCGCCGTCCCAGCGCCGATCGCAGGCGAAAAACGACAAACGCCGCGATCATGGCGAGGATGAGAATGTCGATGAAGCTCGAATTTTCCATACTGCGATCGTCGCTCACGTCGACGCCACTCCCCGTTTCCGAACTATCGGGGCGCGACCGCTGTCGCATCCTACCGCATCGTTTCAACAAGGTCCAGAAGGCGGTCGCGTGCCGGCGCTTCTCATGATCGGGCGCGGAGGGGGCCACCCCTGCCGGCGCCGGTTCGCGTTGCGCCGCTTCTGCACGCCTCCCGACCCACGATACGGGCGGACGCCCGCGCACCCGGCCCGTATTCGGACATTCGTATGCCAGGACTGTATGTCAAGGCACCCTCGATGCGAATTGCCCGTCCGACGGTGACGCGCGTCGCGCGGCCATCGGCGAACGCGACGCCGCTATTTGCGCCCGGCCCATCGGATTTGCAGGCTATCGCCTCGCCGGGAGGGGGGCACGATCAGCCTCCTGACCTGCCCTGCCGAAGCGGACAACTCATGCGCCGCGAACCGGATCAACTCATTACGAGAGGCGCGCCTCGCTCATTCCCTTCCGCCATCAGTGTGCATGCATGGACGCAGGCTCAAGGTATCGCAAACTGTAGGCCAGGCCGATACCTGCAAGAAAAGCTAGGATCAGCTTGATCCGATCGTGGCCGTGAAAATGGATCTCCGGCAGCAGGTCGCCGAGGGAGATACAGAGAAAAACACCGGCCGAGAACGCCAGGGCACTGCCTATCACCAGTTCTTGCGCAGACTCCACCTGCCACAGAAACAGCACCATGCCCAGTGGACAGAGCAAGGAAAAGCATATATTGGTCAGAGTGCGTGCCCGAACGCTCCAACCCCCGAGCTGCATCAAGCCGGTGACCGAGAGTGCATCGAGGGGTTTGTGTAGAAGAATCGCCAGGAACACGCCGAAACTGGCTAGGGCTGCGCCATGCTCATGCATGAAACCGCTTCGGATGCTCGCCCCCAAAGCAACGCCATCGATCAACGAGTGGAGGCCGAGGCCCAGCGCCACACCCATCCAGCTCAAGGGATGAGCGTCAGCACGATAGCTGCGACGGTGATCGTGATCGGTGGAGTTCTCGGCGCTGAAATCATGCTGGTGAAAGTAAAACAACCGCAGGAGAAGCAGCATCAGGATCATGCCCAACCCGGCCAACAAGACCGCATGATCGACCGCCGCCGCTATTCCGTCGTCGTGTTGCAGCATCAGCAAGGCGTGCGGGAGCAGATGGAACAACGCAACGCCGAGCATCAAACCGGCGACAAAACTCATGCTGACCTGGATGCGGACATGGGTCATCCGCATGATTCTGGGAAGCCATCCCCCCAGCAGCGACGCTGCCATAATGACGACGGAATAGGCTACCAGCACGAAGAGAAGCCCGGATTGCATACGGGAACGCGTCCTGATTCTGATTGGAGGTTGCGCGCAGGCTCGGTCGGAGATCATACACGACGCTGGCGTTGACCGGTAAGCCCGGCTATGGAACCGGCTTGAGGAGAGGGAAACGGCCGAAGCGGAATGCGATTCTCGAATCTCCGACCTTTCAGCCCGTTTCCCGCGTGCCGTGGTTATTGCAGCGGTCGCCATGCGGGTGATGCGGATGGCGCTTGATAAGACAACGACAAGTGTCCGCTGCGTAATGGAAAAGATCTACGGACACACGCTTGTAAACGGTGATCCGGCGCGACGAATCGGAAAGGGTGTGTCGTGACGGCCGCCCGAATCATGCGACGATTGTCGTGCCTTCCATCGTGATCCGAAGTCTCACGGCGGCACTCGACGTCGTGTTGCCGCCCCTGTGCATGGCGTGCCGAACCACAGTGGGGGCGCCGGGTCGGCTATGTCCCGAATGCTGGGCGGCGGTCGATTTCATCGCGGCGCCGTTCTGCCACCGGTGCGGTCTTCCGTTCGCCTACGATACCGGACCGGGAGCGGTTTGTGCCGCCTGCGCATCGGCGTCGCCGCCGTTCGATCGGGCGCGCGCAGCGGTCCGCTATGGCGATACGGCGCGGAGGCTGGTTGGCGGATTCAAGTATGGCGACCGCACCCACCTGGCGCCGGCGCTGGCGAAATTGCTGTTGCGGCCCGGCGCCGCGCTGCTCGAAGATGCCGACCTTCTCGTCCCGGTGCCGCTCCATCCCCGGCGCCTGATCGCTCGCCGCTTCAACCAATCGGCGATGTTGGCGCGAGCGCTTTCGATGTTGTGCCGCGTGGCGGTGTCGACCGACGCCCTGACCCGCCACCGCGCGACGCCCGCGCAGGCCGGACTTGGCCGGGAAGGGCGCGCCCGCAACGTCGCCGGGGCGTTTCGCGTTCCGTCTCGGCAACGGGCCGGCATTGCGGGGCGGCATATCGTGTTGATCGACGACGTGTTGACGACAGGGGCGACCGCGAACGCCTGTGCGCGCGCCCTGCGACGGGCCGACGCCGAGCGAATCGACGTGCTTACACTTGCCCGCGTCGTGTCGGCCGACTAGGGTGCGCGAAAATCCGGCAGATCGCGAGATGGCGCGGATCGAGATCTATACCAGTCCGCTCTGTGGATTCTGCTTTCAGGCCAAGCGCCTGCTCGATTCCACAGGCGTTGCATATGACGAGATCGACGTCGTGCGCACACCGGCGCGGCGTGCGGAGATGATCGCGCGTGCGAACGGACTGAGCACGGTGCCGCAGATTTTCATCGACGGGCGCCACATCGGCGGCTCCGACGAGCTCGCAGCACTCGCCGCGGAGGGTGAACTCGATACGTTGCTCGGCCGCGCTTGATGCTGCGCGCCGCGTGCGTTCAGTTGACGGCGACACCGGATCGCGCTGCCGGAATCGCGGTCGCCTGCGCGCGAATTCGGGAGGCGGCGGCAAACGGCGCGCAACTCGTGACGCTACCGGAGAACGCGACGATGCTCGCCGGTGGCCGGGCAATGCGCGAGATGGCGCCGGAGCAGGGGCGGCATCCCGCACGCGCGGTCTTCTCCGCCATCGCGCGCGACCACGGCCTGTGGGTGCTTGCCGGCAGTATCGCCGAACGGGGCGACGGCGATCGGCTCGCCAATCGATCGGTACTGTTCGACGACCGCGGCAGGACGGTCGGCGAATACGACAAGATTCACATGTTCGACGTTACCCTCGGCAGGGGTGAATCCTATCGCGAGTCGGAATCCTACCAACCCGGCGACAGGGCGGTGTTGGTGGAGACACCGTGGGGTGGCCTCGGCATGACCGTGTGCTACGACCTGCGGTTCCCGGAACTCTACCGCGCGCTCGCGCAGGCCGGCGCCGCGATGATCGCCATTCCTTCCGCATTCACCGTGCCGACCGGCCGCGCCCACTGGCATGTCCTGCTGCGGGCAAGGGCTATCGAGACGGGTTGCTTCGTTTTCGCGCCGGCTCAGTGCGGCATTCACTACGGCGAGCGCAAGACCTATGGGCACAGCCTGATCGTTGACCCGTGGGGCGAGGTCATGGCTGACGGCGGCGACGCACCCGGCATCGTTTACGCCGACCTCGATCCGAACGCGGTCGCCCGGGCCCGTGGCCGGGTGCCGAGCCTGTCACATGACCGTGGCTACACGCCGCCCCGATCTCTCGAAGCGCCGATCACGAAACGACTCGGTGTTCGGTAATCATCGTGCCGATTCCGTGCGCGGTGAAGATCTCGAGTAACAGCACATGCGGGATGCGGCCGTCGAGGATGTGTGCCGCTTCGGCCCGGCCGCTAACCGCCGAGACGCAGGTTTCGATCTTCGGCACCATACCGCCGCCGGCGGTGCCATCGGCGATCAGCGCGCGGGCCTGACGCGCGTCCAGGCGGTTGATCACCTGTCCCGATCTGTCGAGCACACCCGCGACGTCGGTCAACATCATGAGCTTGCTGGCGGCGATCGCGTCGGCCATCGCACCCGCAGCCGTATCGGCGTTGATGTTGTAGGTCTCGCCGTCTTCGCCGAGGCCGATCGGCGCGATCACGGGGATGATGTCGGACCCGGCCAGGCTGTCGAGAACCCCGGTGTCGATTGCGGTCGGCTCGCCGACGAAACCGAGGTCGAGGACGCGCTCGATATTGGAATCGGGGTCGCGCACACGCCGGGTCAGTTTGCGTGCGCGGAACAGACCGCCGTCCTTGCCGGAAAGTCCGATCGCCGTGCCGCCGGCGTCGCATATCGCGGCGGCGATCCTCTTGTTGATCGATCCTGCCAGCACCATTTCGACGATCTCGACCGCTGCCTTGTCGGTTACCCGCAACCCCTGCTCGAACACGGTTTCGATATTGAGCCGTGCGAGCATGGCGCCGATTTGAGGGCCGCCGCCATGCACGACCACAGGATTGATTCCGACCTGTTTGAGCAACACCACGTCGCGGGCGAAGGAGCGCGACAATTCCGGCTCGACCATCGCGTTACCGCCGAACTTGATGACGAAGGTCTTGCCGGCGAAGCGCCGCATGTAGGGCAGCGCTTCGGATAAGGTGGCGGCTTTGAGAAGCGATTCAGGGGCGAGCGACTCGAGATCGGGCATGGCGGGGCGACTCTAGCCGGCCGTCGCGAGAGCGGCCAGTTGGGCCCGCAACGACGCGATCCCGTCGCCGCGCCGGGCGCTCGTCGCTGCAACCGCCGGATAGGCGGCGACGTGCTTGCCGGCAAGCGCGCCGAGTTCGCGAACCCTGCTGTCAAGCGTTGCCGCGGGCAGTTTGTCGATCTTGGTCAATACCAGTTGATAGGTGACGGCGGCACGGTCGAGCATCGCCATCACCCGCAGGTCGAGCGGCCCGGCGCCGTGGCGCGCATCGATCAGGAGTATCGCGCGCTGTAGATTGGGGCGGCCCCGCAAATAGGCATCGACAAGGCCCGTCCAGGCTGCGACCTCGCTTCTGGCCGCGCGGGCGTAGCCGTAGCCTGGCAGATCGACGAGTCGCAGCGGGCTGTCGCCGAGCGTGAAGAAATTGATCTGGCGCGTGCGCCCCGGCGTGTTCGACGTTCGCGCCACCGCCTTGCGGCCGGTGAGCCCGTTGATCAGGCTCGATTTTCCGACGTTGGAGCGGCCGGCAAAGGCGATTTCGATTCCTTCGGGTTCCGGCAGTTGATCGATTCTGGCCGCAGCGGTTGCGAACGCGCATGATTGCGCGAACAGATATCGCCCGGCTTCCAGCGCCGCGGAATCCGGTTCCGGCAATTCCACGTCAGGTTGGTGCGGGCCGCGCTTCGCCAGCGCGGCGCATGATCACCCACTGCTGAGCGATGGAAAGAACATTGTTCCATGTCCAGTAGATCACCAGGCCGGCCGGGAAGGTCGCGAAAAGGAAGGTGAAAACGACCGGCAGCATCATCAACACCTTGGCTTGAATCGGGTCGGGCGGCGCCGGATTGATCTTCTGTTGCAGGAACATGGTCAATCCCATCAGCAGCGGCCACACGCCGATACCGAGAAACTCCGGCGGCGTGAAGGGCAGCAGACCGAACAGGTTGAACAGGCTGGTTGGATCGCGCTCCGACAGGTCGCGAATCCAGCCGAAGAACGGCGCCTGACGCATCTCGATCGAGACGAACAACACCTTGTAGAGCGCGAAGAATACGGGAATCTGTACGACGATGGGAAGGCAGCCGGCCATCGGATTCGCCTTCTCTCGCTTGTAGAGCGCCATGACCTCCTGGTTCATTTTCTGCCTGTCATCGCCGAACTGTTCGCGCAGCGCCATCATCTTCGGCTGTAATTCCTTCAATTTTCGCATCGCTTTGAAAGATTTGTTGGCAAGTGGGAAAAAGACAACGCGAACGAGCACAGTGAAGAGAAGGATGGCAAGGCCGAAATTCCCCAGCCAGCCGAAGAAAGCATTCAGAATATAGAAAAACGGCTTCGTCAAGAAGTAGAACCAACCGAAATCGACCGCAAGATCGAACCGTGCGATGCCGAGTTCGTCGCTATACTGATCGAGCAAGGTCACTTCCTTGGCGCCCGCGAACAGGCGGTTGGTGACTTCGATCCGCTGCCCGGCTTCGACCGTCATCGCAGGCAACAGGAAATCGACCTGAAACTTCTCTCGCCCGCCGCGGTGGGCGTAGTGGAAGCGATCCGTGGCTTCGAGCGACTGGTCGGGCACCAGCGCCGACAGCCAGTATTTGTCGGTGATGCCGATCCAGCCGCCCGTGCTGGTATGCGAGATCGAGCCCGCATCGCGAAGGTCCCCGTAATCGACCTCTTCGAGTGTGCCGCCGAGTACGCCGAGCGGCCCTTCGTGCAGGATGAAGAAACCGAGAGTCTCCGGCTCGTCGGTGCGGCTGATCAAGCCGTAGGGAAAAAGCGTCTGCGGATTCCGACCCGTGTTGATCACGCTCTGGGTCACGGTGAACATGTAATCCGCATCGACCGCGATCGTGCGCTCGAAACGCAGCGGGCCGCCATTGTCCCAGGTCAGTGTCACCGGCGCGTCGGGAGTCAGTGCGTTGCGGTTCGCCCGCCACACTGCTTCGGGCGGCGGCAGTAAAGCGTTGGTTTCCGGGTCGCCGCCAGCCCATCCGAACTCGGCGTAATAGGGATTCGCCGAGCCGGAAGGGGCGAACAGCACGATGTTACGGCTATCCGGTTCAAGCGTTTCGCGATAGTCCGTCAGGGTCAGGTCGTCGATGCGCCCGCCCGTCAATGCGATCGAGCCGCTCAGCCGGTCTCCGGCACGACCGCCGATCGGCAACCGCGATCGCGATATCGGAGTTGTTTCGCCGCCCGCCTGCGACGACCCGGCGCCTGGCGCTGTCGCGGTTAGCGGCGTCGGCGGTGTCGAAGGCACTGGCGCATCGCTGCCTGCATCGAGCGCGGACGGACTTTCCTGAGGTGGCGGCGGCGGTGGAAACAGCGTTTGAAATGCAAGCAGAATCGCCACTGAGAAGACGATCGCCAGCAGAAGGTTGCGTTGATCGGGCACCGCTAACGCCGTGCTTCCGGGCGTTCGGGCACCGGGTCGTAACCGAACCCTGCCCACGGATGGCAGCGTGCGATACGACGAAGCGCCAACCAACCGCCGTGTATCGCTCCGTGTCGTTCCAGCGCTTCGAGTGCATAAGCGGAACAGGTGGGTGTGTAACGGCAACCACCGGCCAACCACGGTCCGATCAACCAGCGATAGAGATGGATCGGCAGTTGCAGCCCCCGCGCGGCGAGGTTCGCCATCACCGCGTCTGTTTCAGCGCGCCGAGTCTGGCGAGAGCGCTTTCGAGGTCGGCGATCAGGGCAGGGAAGGGGCGTGACGCGGTCGTACGACGCGCCACCAGCACGTAGTCGCGGCCGGCAACCGCGCGCTCCGGCAGGATCGAGTCCGCCAACGCGCGCAGGCGCCGACGGGCGCGATTGCGAGTCACCGCGCCGCCGACTTTGCGGCTTGCGGTAAAGCCGACGCGTTGCACATCGCCGACAATCGCCTCCGGCTGATCGGCGCATTGCAGGACGAGGCCGGGTGCCGCCGCATGGCGGCCGCGCCGAGTCAAGCGCACGAAGTCCTTGCGCCGCTTGAGCCGCGGCAGGCAGGCAGACACGGATTCGGTCCGGACGAACTCAGGCCGAGAGGCGCTTGCGCCCCTTGGCCCGGCGTCGCGACAGCACCCGCTTGCCGCCGACGCTCGCCATGCGAGCGCGGAAGCCGTGCCGTCGCTTGCGCACGAGAACACTTGGTTGATAGGTCCGCTTCACCAGCTTCCCTCCGTCGCGTGCGGGTCATCGAACCGCGCCGCTGTATAAGGCCGCACCACGGCCGGGTCAACGATTTGTCGGCGTTCGCCGCGTCGCACACCGATCCATGTGCGTTTGCTTTATTACCGCCTCGATTTCCCGTCGAAATCGGGTTGCGCCTCCGTTGGACGGATGCCGGACGTGGCACGGGTCGCCGTAGTCGGAGAGAAGTCGCCGGCTGATACTTCCCATGGCGATCGGGTGCGCGTCGGGATAAAGAGCAAGAAAATCTCCCAAATGGCGCCGCGAGGCATCCTGTTCGTGCTGCGCCGGCGTGCGGTTGGTCAGCATTCCGCCGGTTCGACGATACGGATGCCAGGGCACTGCGTTCCAGAGCACAAAATCGAGGGGGTGCAAGCCCAACGTCAATAACCGGCTCCAAACGATCGTCGCCGTGGGTTCGGTAAATCCCCAACAGCGGACGGATTTCACGTCGGAAGCCTGAACACGAGACGTTCGCTGTGGCTTGAGACCCGGCAGAATGTCGCGAGGGTGAATGTCGAGCGCCGTTCGATAGCCCAGAAGAATCCGTTCCGAGGTCATGGCAATGCCGGTGAAACGCCCTCCTTGATAGCCGAGCGCCTCGGCGATCAACAGATACCGGGCCTGCCCCTGCCGCACCGACAGATAGCGGACGAGCTGGCGCCGGCGGATGCCGGGCGAATCGTCCGATACATCTCTCTCCCGGTCATGGTGGTACCACGGGTTGAAAAGCGCGCCGCCGGGCGTTCGCGCCAGACTGGCCACGAATGCCTCTGCCGCGTTGCGATCATCGGCTATGCCGCGGTCCTGTCGGGTTGGAGTATCGAGCCGGAACCTGTGCGTCCGCCGCCGGGGGCCCCGCCGGGCACAGCGGCCCGGATGGCTGTCAGCTATCCAGTAGCCGAACCGCGATGAACTGCAAATCGCCCTTCCGGTCGAGCAGCAGCAGCACCGTGTTTTTGTCCTCGTCCCGATGCGCTTCGATCTTCGACGCGACTTCGGCAGGGGTGGAAACCTCCTCCTGGCCTACCTCGATGATGATGTCGCCCGGCCGCAAACCTTTCTCGGCGGCCGCGGACGCGGCATCGACGGCGACCACCATGACCCCCGTGGTTTCTCCATCGATCTCGAATTCGGTGCGCAGCTCGTCGGTCAGAGCCGACAGGGTCAGCCCGAGTGCGGGAACCTCGCGCACCACCGGTTCGTCTTCCTCCGGCGGCGTCAGCGCTGCGGCGCGCACCTCGCCTTCGTCGAGTCGACCGACCTCGACATTCATACGAATTTCCCTGCCGTCGCGCCATACGACCATTTCAACTTCCTTGCCGATCTCGGTTTCGGCCACGATGCGCGGCAGGCGGCGCATCGTTTCGACCTTCTTACCGTCGAAGGCAAGCACCACGTCGCCCGCCTCGATACCCGCGGTTTCGGCGGGACTGTCGGCGCTCACGCTCGCCACCAGCGCGCCGGCAGTGGCGTCGAGACCGAGGCTCTCGGCGAGGTCGTCGGTCACGGTCTGGATTCGGACGCCGAGCCAGCCCCGCCGCGTTTCGCCAAAATCGTGCAATTGCAGCACCACGTTGCGCGCCAGATTCGCCGGCACCGCGAAGCCGATGCCCACGCTGCCCCCGGACGGCGAATAGATTGCGGTGTTGATGCCGATGACCTCACCCTTCATGTCGAACAGGGGGCCGCCGGAATTACCGCGGTTGATCGAGGCGTCGGTCTGAATGAAATCGTCGAACGGGCCGGCATTGATGTCGCGGGCGCGTGCCGAGACGATACCTGCGGTCACCGTGTTCCCGAGACCGAACGGATTGCCGATGGCGACCACCCAATTGCCGACTTGCGCGGTATCGGAATCTCCCCATCTGGCCGCTTCGAGCGGCTCTGGCGGATCGACCCTGAGCAGAGCGATGTCGGTCTTGGGATCGCGGCCGACCACGCGCGCCGGAAGCGAGTCGCCACCGGAGAACGTGACGGTGATCTCCGACGCGTCGGCGATGACGTGATTGTTGGTGACGATCAGACCGCCGGCGCCGATGACGAACCCGGACCCGAGCGATGTCGTACGTGGCATCGGCCGGCGCTGCGGCTGTTCGCCGCGATCCTCGAAATACCGGCGGAAGAATTCTTCGAACGGCGATCCCGGGGGCATGTTCGGCGCGCCGGTGGCCTGCGGCTCCTGACTCGTCGAGATATTGACCACGGACGGCACCAGACGCTCGGCGAGATCGGCGAAATCGGGCGGACCCGCCTCCGCGCGCGCGAGATCGGGGAGGATAACGGCGAGAACGACAGCGAAACCGCTTCTCGCAACGGATGCGAGCGACAACGAACCGAAGCCTGACATCGCGAACAACCTTCTTTCCAACCTGTTGCCGTCGAACTTAAGGACCGGGGCGCACCGATTCAAGCCGACCGCTCAACTTCGGATCAGCCAGACGAGAAGAACGCCGACCGACGCCGAACCGAGGCCGGCAATGCGCAGAAACGCCGGCGGCAACTCCTTGAGCCGATCGGCAAGGCGTTGCAGACGGTCGGAGAACAGCGCCAGGAGCACTCCCTCGAAAACCAGCATCAGGGCCAGCGCCGTCAGCAGGTCGCGCATGACGCGGACGCACGTCGGGGCGGCCTACGGTCCTGCGCCCGCTTCCACGCCGCCGCGGATGTCGCCGAAATACCGGAAGAAATCGCTGTCTGGCGACAACACCATCGTGGTGCCCTCGCTGCCGAGCGCCTCCTGGTAGGCTTGCATAGAGCGATAGAAGGCGAAGAAGTCCGGGTCCCGGCCGAACGCCTCGGCGAAGATGCGGTTCGACTCGCCTTCGCCCTCGCCGCGCAGTATCTGCGCGTCGCGCTCGGCCTCGGCAAGGATGACGACGCGGGCCCGGTCGGCTTCGGCGCGGATGGTGAGCGATTCCTGATTGCCCTTCGCGCGCAGTTCGGCCGCTTCTTGTTCGCGTTCGGTCTGCATGCGCCGGAAAATCGCCTCCGAGTTCGCCGTCGGCAGGTCGGCGCGCTTGATTCGCACGTCCCTGACCTCGATGCCGAACGCCGACGCTTCTTCCCGCGTATTTTCGGTGATCTGGCGCATGAGTCTGCCGCGGTCGGCCGAAATCGCCGATTGCAGCGGCACCTGTCCGAGGACGCGGCGAATGTTCGAGTTGATGATCGCCGCGAGCCGCGGCCGCAGCAACCGTTCGTCGCCGACCGTCTGGAAATAGAGCAGCGGTTCGGTGATGCGGTAGCGGGCGAACGCATCGACCACGAGGCGCTTCTGGTCCGACGCGATGACCTCTTCCGCAGGGGCATCGTAATCGAGCAGGCGCCGGTCGAAGATCAATACCTCCTGCAGGAAGGGAACTTTCGCATACAGGCCGGGTTTCGAGACCTGCCGCTTGAACTCGCCGAATTGCAGCACCAGCGCCTGTTCGCGCTGCTCCACGGTGAACAGCGCCGTCCACAAGCCTATGGCGATGACGACCGCGACGACAACGGCGAACAATTTGAGGAATCCGCTCATTGCAGCGTCTCCGTTCCGCGGCTCGCGGCCGCGCGTCTCTGGATTTCGGGCAACGGCAAATAGGGCACGACGCCGCTCGACCCTTCGGCGGAACTGTCGATGATGATCTTGTTCATGTCGCGCAGCACCGCTTCCAGGGTTTCGAGATAGATGCGCCGCCGGGTCACGTCCGTGGCCAGCAGATATTGCTCGTGGACCGCGACGAACCGGCTCGCCGCCCCGCCGGCGTGCGCCACGACCTGTTCCTTGTAGGCTTGAGCCTCGTTGCGCAACTGCGCTGCCTGCCCGTTCGCCTTCGGCACGATACTGTTCTGGTAGGCCTGCGCCTCGTTGATGGCGCGCTCGAGGTCCGCGCGGGCGCGCTGGACGTCACGATAGGCCTCGATTACGGCCGCCGGCGGGTCGGCGCGCTGGAGCAGGAGCTCGGTGATCGCAATCCCCGACTCGTATTCGTCGAGGATCGATTGCAGCAGCGCCCGCGCCTCCGAGGCCACGACCTGGCGCCCTTCCGCGAGCGCCGATGCGATCTCCGAGCTGCCGATCACTTCGCGCATCGCGCTCTCGGCCGCTGCCTTCACGGTTTCGTTGGGGTTGCGGACGTTGAACACGAAGCGGTCGGCTTCCTTGACCTGCCACTGGACGACGAAGCTGATGTCGATGATGTTCTCGTCGCCCGTCAGCATCAGACTCTCTTCTTCGAAGGCGCGGCCGTCCTGGTCGCCGATCTGCGCGCGGCGCACGGTCAGCACGGGCACTTTGATCACCTTCTCGATCGGGTATGGCATATGCCAGTGCAGACCGGGCGCGGTGTTCCTGTCATGCTCGCCGAACCGGAGCACGAGACCCTGTTCCTCCGGCGCGATCGTGTAAACGCCGCTCGCGCCCCACAGAAACAGCAGCACCACCACCGCGAGAGCGATGCCCGCGGCGCCCAGGCCGCCGGGCAACAAATTGCGCACACGATCCTGTCCGCGGCGCAGAATCTCGGTGAGGTCCGGGCCTTGCGGGCCCCCGCCGCCCCATGAGCCGCCGCCTCCGCCGTTGCCTCCGCCGCGCGGCCCCCAAGGCCCGCCGCTGCCGCCGCCGCCCTGATTGCTCCAAGGCATGAACCGTTTCCTTTCGCGTGCGCCGTCGAAACGAACGGCGCGGTTTGCCGTGGCCGAATCCGCGAATTATTAAGAGGCCGGCCGCATCGCCGCCGACGTACGGGCAGCATAGGGGTGGAACCTGGAGGTTTTCAAGCATGGCGAATGTGACCCAGGCGGCGGTTCGCAGCGCGCTGAGAACCGTCGCCGCGGCCGGGCGGCGCGGCAACGTGGTCGATCTCGGCATGGTCTCGGAGATTTCGATCAGAGGCGGCAATGTCGGTTTCGCGATCGAGATCGATCCTGACGAGCGCGCGGCAATGGAGGCCACCCGCCGCGCGTGCGAGGATGCGGTGCGGGCACTGCCGGGCGTGACCTCGGCGACGGCCGCGCTTACGGCGGAGGTCCGCAAGGTCCGGGAAGATGCCGCGCGCCCCCGGGGAGCCGGGGTGGGTGGCGTGGGCGCGATCGTGGCGGTGGCCAGCGGCAAGGGCGGTGTCGGCAAATCGACCGTCGCCGCCAATCTGACCGTCGCCCTCGCCGCGCTCGGCCAACGCGCGGGCCTGCTCGACGCCGACATCTACGGGCCGTCTCAACCGCGCTTGCTCGGCATCGCCGGGAAACCGAGGTCGCCGGACGGAAAGGTCATCGAGCCGCTCGAGAACTACGGTATTCCCTGCATGTCGATGGGATTCCTCGTCGATGAGGAAACGCCGACGATCTGGCGCGGCCCGATGGTGCAGTCGGCGCTCCGGCAGATGCTGGACGATGTGCTATGGGGCGACCTGGACGTTCTCGTCGTCGATATGCCGCCGGGAACGGGGGACGCGCAGCTCACCATGGCGCAGCGTGTGCCCCTCGCCGGCGCGGTCATCGTCTCGACCCCGCAGGACCTCGCACTGCTGGACGCGCGCAAGGGCCTGAACATGTTTCGTAAGGTCGATGTGCCGGTGCTCGGCATCGTCGAGAACATGAGCGTTTTCGTCTGCCCCAACTGCGGCGAGTCGACGCATATTTTCGGCCGCGGCGGGGCGCGCGAGACTGCGGCCCGCATGAAGGTCGATTTTCTCGGTGAAGTACCGCTCGACCCGGTAATCCGCGAAACGTCGGACCGCGGCCGCCCGATCGTCGTTTCGTCTCCTGACGGCCCCCAGGCGCGGGCGTTCGTTTCCATCGCCGGGGGCGTGCTCGACCGTTTGCGCAGCGGTGCCGGCAAACCGGCGCCGCGGATTGTGGTCCGGTAGGGGCATATCGTGGATCGGGAATTGTCGGTGGGCCGTCGGGCGGCTTGATCCGCTGCCGATGGGGCCCATAACCCGAATCGGCAGAGCTGGGGGTGCGGGCCATGGAGACGGACCGGCTGCATGACAGGCGAGCGCGCTTCGATGCAATCCCCGTGCTGGATATCGCGCGTTTCCGGGGCTCCGGCGACCCGTGCGACGCGCCGGCGCGGGAGATCGACCGGGCGCTTTCCAATGTCGGCTTCTTCTATCTGCGCGGCCATGGCGTGCCGGCGGCCCTGACCGCCGCCGCCTTCGACGCGGCGCGGGCGTTCTTTGCCCTGCCGGCGGAGACGAAGCAGGCGGTGCATCTGGCGCGGTCGGGCGATGCGCTGCGCGGCTACACCGAACTCGCCGGCGAAAACACAGCCCCCGGCGAGGCGATCGACATCAAGGAATGTTTCGACGTCGGCCTGGAATATCCCGGCCTCGCGGGACCGTTCCAGGGAACCAATCAATGGCCGGCGCTGGCGGGCTTCCGCCCGGCCGTCGAGGCCCATTTACAGGCGATGGCGACCCTCGGCCGGACGCTGCTCCGCGCTATCGCGGTGAGTCTCGACCTCGAACCGGAGTTCTTTCGTCCGCTGATGCGGCGCCCGATCGTGATCCAGCGGCTGCTGCGCTACCCCGCGGCGGCCGACGAGATCGGAGCCGGGGCACATACCGACTACGGTTTGCTCACCATCCTGGCCCAGGACGAAACGGGCGGCCTTCAAGTGCGGAACCGCGACGGGGAGTGGATCGACGCCCCGCCGCTGCCCGGAACCTTCGTCGTCAATATCGCCGACCTGATGCAACGGCTCACCAACGACCGCTATCTTGCCAACATGCACCGGGTGCGGAACGCATCCGGGCGCGACCGTTATTCCCTGCCATGCTTCGTCGATTGCGACGCCGATGCGGTCATTGCGCCGCTCGCGGCTTTCACAGGTCCGGAGAACCCGGCCGCCTGGCCGCCGGTAACCGCGGGCGCCCATAAATTCGCCCGTTATCGCGCGAGCTACGCGCATCTCGACACCGCCGGTTAGCGCAGCCGGTTCGACCTGTCACAGGCAGCCAGCCGAGAGAACCCCGCTTGCCGAGGCGGCTTACCCGTCCGATCCGGGGTTCGTGTGCTATCCGATGATTTTCCTTTGGCATTCAGATATTAAAGCGTTTATTCCGACCTTATCCTCTACACGCGCAGCACCTTTCCGGGGTTCATGACATTGTCGGGGTCGAGCGCTTTCTTGATCGCCCGCATCACCGACACGCCGTCGCCGCATTCGGCGTTGAGATAGCCGATCTTGCCATAGCCGATGCCGTGCTCGCCGGTGCAGGTGCCTCCCATGCTCAACGCCCGTGCGATCAATCTGTCGTGCAGCGCATCGGCCTGCGCCAGATGCGCGTCGTTGTCCGGGTCGATCATGTAGCCGACGTGGAAATTGCCGTCGCCCACATGGCCGGCGAGCGGCGCCGCAAAGGGAGCGCTCCGGTTGTCCTCCGACCCCGACGCCCTGTTCCGGCGGCTGGTGCGGGAATATGGCCGCCTGTGCGGCGCCTGGCCGGCTGCGGAAGCCATGAAGATCGACGATGTGATCGACCCGGCGGAAACCCGCCCGCGCCTTGCCGAAGCCCTTGGCCGCGCCGAACTGCGCCGCACCGGGGCGCCGGGCCCGACATGGCGCCGCGGCGTGATGCCCTGAGCGGGCGGGGCGGGTTCAGCGCGTGTCGTCCGGTGCGCGGGCGTCGAATTCCACCTTCCACAACTGGCGGTTCGCGGCCGGGACCCACTGGCCGGTGCGGATGCGCGCGGCGGGGTAGTCGGGGAGCCGGACGGCCGCCGTGCATTGCCCCTTCGGGCGTCCGATGTGCGCGGTCCGCCAGCGGAAATCCAGATTGTCGAACCCGTACTGCTTGCGGCGGTCGGGAAGGTCATCGGGGTCGGCCGGAACGATGTGCAGGAAGAACGGGGCGTCCGTATCCGACCGGGTGCAGCCGGTTTTATTGTAAACCAGCATGTCTTCGCGGTAGTAGACGTCGAACCGGGATCGGCGCGTCGGTTCGAGCGCGCCCGCCCGGCTTTCTTCGACGACCCGGTTTGCCGCCAGGACCAGGGACATGCGGCCAGCCAGAGGAGCGGAAATCTCTGTTATCGACCATACGACCAGAACGACAAGGCACGCCGCCACCGACCGCGCCAATGCTTTCGACACACACCCGGCAGGACAGTCTTTCTTCCTGTGACAATACAGCTCTCCCGCATAGAGAAGGCTGGCGACGCTGAACAGGTATTCCCGCGTCTCTCCAGGAGCATTGCTATGGACTTGCCACGAGAATTCGTGAAGCACATATCGATTGAAAACAGCGATGGCAACAAATAATATCGACAGGAAAAGCAGACGATTATGCCCCGAAAACCACGCATATAAGACAAAAATTAGCAACACCCAATTCCATGGATGTCGGAAGATAACTCGCGAAAAATGTTGCATATCCCCAGGGTAGCTGGTGGACAGAACCAGCAAAAAGGCAAACATAACGACAAGTGACGGAAGCGGAAACCCGAAGAGAGCTGGTTTGCGAGCGAAATATGCAGCTCCGGTGACGATACAAAGAATTGAAATTCCGGCAGTCAATAATAGACCAAAATCGCTTCCCTCGATGTTATGGATATTGGTTTCATTTTGAACATTGATGGAAGCGAGAAAATCGGGAGTGCCGAATCCGAACAGACGTTGCCCCCAACTGATTTCCTCGCCGGCCCCGAATAAAAACATGAGCGCTCCGAGACCATAAAGCCATGCGGTTGTCCCCCCCCCCCCCCCCCCCCCGGCCCGCAACGCGGTCGCAAGCAGCAGCAAGGCGGTCAGGAAAAGCAGGAGAGCCGTGGCGTTCTCGATCCAGCGGTCTTCGAGCGTCAACGCATTGTAAGTTCCGACATCGATAACGATCGTCGAAATTATCAGGGCAAAATTGAAAAACAGAAAGGCGGCGCCCCAGACCGATACATTCCTCCAGGGCGGTATGCCCGCAATGCGGTCGTTCCCGGTATCGGGCATCGGCCCCTCCTTTCCGGCCAGCATTACAGGCGCAGCCGGGCCGGCGCGCTCAGCCGCGGGCGGCGCGGGCCATTTCCAGCGTCTTCTTCGCGCCCGGACGGGCGTAGCAGCGGTCGAGCCAGCCGGCGACGTTCGGCCACCCGGACAGGTCCAGCCCGGCGGTGCGCGCCAGGTTCAGCACGCCCGCGACATTCAGGTCGGCGACGCTGAAACCCTCGCCGACCAGCCAGCTGCGGCCTTTTCCGTCTCGACGATGCACTCCGCAAGGCGCGAGATCGGCACGCAAACGTCGGTCGCCATCGCCTTCGTGCCCGGCGATGCAGCCAGCATCGCGTAGAGCGCGTCGTGGCGTGCCTGCCACAATTTGTTGCGCTCTTCGTGATTGGCGGTCCAGACGAAATTGCCGCCGCCGTATTCCTCTGCGATGGCTTGCGCGAGCTCCGCCTGTTCGCGCGCCCACGCTTCGGTGCCGTGGAATTCGTAGAACAGGGTATAGGCGACAGGGTGGTCGAGGTTCGAGAATTTGTTGATGGCGTCCATCGACAGTTTGTCGAGCAGCTCGATCCGCGCCACCGGGACACCCGACTGGATGGTCATGATCACCGCGTTCACCGCGTCTGCAATCGCCGGGAAGCAACAGGTCGCGGCACTGATCGCTTCCGGGATTCCATACAGGCGCAAAGTGGCCTCGGTGATGATGCCGAGCGTGCCTTCGGAACCGACGAACAGGCGAGTCAGGTCGTAGCCAGCCGCCGATTTGCGGCTTCGCCCCCCGGTGCGAACGACCCGCCCGTCAGGCAACACCACGGTCAATCCCAGCACGTTTTCGCGCATGGTGCCGTAGCGCACCGCGTTGGTACCGCTGGCGCGTGTCGCCGCCATGCCGCCGAGCGAAGCGTCGGCCCCCGGATCGACGGGGAAGAACAGGCCGGTGTCGCGCAGATACTCGTTGCATTGTTTGCGGGTCACGCCGGCCTGCACGGTGCAGTCCAGGTCCTCCGGGTTGACTTCGAGAACTTCGTTCATCTGGCTCAGGTCCACGCAGACGCCGCCTTCCAACGCCGCGACGTGGCCTTCGAGCGATGTTCCCGTGCCATAGGCGATCACCGGTGTGCGATACCGCGCGCAAGCCGAGACCACCGCGCTCGTTTCAGCCGTCGAACGAACGAAGGCGACCGCGTCGGGGCTGACCGGCTTGTGGAACGATTCGTCCTTGCCGTGGTGCGCGCATACCGCCGCCGAGGTCGACAGGCGGTCGCCCAACAGGTCTCTCAATTCGGAGAGCAACGGCGTGGTCGGGTCGAGGCGGCTCGGTTTGATCTGCGGCGCGGCGGTCATCGCGGCGTTCCCCTTTTCGATAGGATCCGGTTCGAAACGACCGGGGGCGGATATTTCGAATCCGGCCGGCGCCAACGATCGTAGCCTCGTAATTCGGCTTCTGCGCACCCGTCGACGGTCCGATATTACGGGAAGCAGGCCCGACGACGCAATCGGCCGCTCGGGCGTGCGGGTCTCCGGCCCACATGTCGCCTTGAGTTGAGCCGCGGCCTGCGGCGTCGCATACGGGCCCGACAAGGAATTACCCTCTGTTCCCGATGTTCTATCCTGACGACGCTGGGTACGAACCACCCTCGCCGGATGCGCATCCCGTTATCCGCCGCTATTCGAGTTCGAGGCAAAAGCGAATGAACGAAAATACGACGATCGACGCGCCGCTGGTCCTGCACCGGGAAACGGTACGCCGCGAGTGGTTGGACTACAACGCCCACATGAACGTTGCTTACTACGTGCTCGCGTTCGATCACGCGACCGATGCGTTCATGGACCATGTGGGTTTGGGCCGCGGCTACACCGAGACCGCAGGCGGGTCGATCTTCATTCTGGAAGCCCATATCGCCTATCTGCGCGAGGTGGTGGAGAACGATCCCTTGCGCTTTGCGACCCATCTGATCGATTTCGACGAGAAGCGCATCCACTACGCACACGCGATGTTCCACGACACGAAGAACTATCACGCGGCGACGAACGAGCTCGTCCTGCTCCACGTCGATCTCGCGAAGCGGCGGGCCGCGCCGATGCCGGCGTCGGTGCTCGAACGGCTTGCCGGGATCAAGTTTGTGCACGCCGTTCTGCCTCCGCCGCCCGGACTCAGCCGCAAGCTCGGCCTCGCCCGGCCCGCCTGATCCGCCGGCGCGTCATGGCGAAAAGACCGGCGGCGCTCTTGCGCGCTTTCTGGCGGCGTTTGAAAGGGGACGACGAGCTCCTGCTATCGGTTCTCGCCGTCGTGATCGGGGTGATCGCAGGTTACGGCGCCGTGGGTTTTCGCTTGGCCGTCGACGGCATCCAGTTCGCCTTCTATGGCGCGAATTCCGCGCAAGTGCTTTCAGCAGCTCGTGAATTGGATTGGTATCACCGGCTGCTTGCGCCCGCCGTCGGTGGTCTCGGCGTCGGCGTGCTGATTCATTTCCTGATGCCCGGCCGGCGCCCGCAGGGCGTCGCGGACGTGATCGCGGCGCGCGCCGTTCGCGGCGGGCGGATGCCGTTGCGCGACGGCCTGGCGCAGGCGCTTGCGAGCGCGGCGTCGCTCGGCGTCGGCGCCTCGGTCGGGCGCGAGGGGCCGGTCGTGCACCTGGCCGCGGCGGCAGGAAGCTGGCTGGGCCAGCGTTTTCGGCTCCAGCGTCCGCATTTGTTGACGTTGCTCGGTTGCGGCGTGGCGAGCGGGGTCGCCGCTTCGTTCAACGCACCGATCGCCGGCGTGTTCTTCGCGCTCGAAGTGGTGGTGGGCCACTACGGCCTCGGCGCCTTCGCGCCGGTCGTGATTGCCGCGGTCGCCGGCACCATCGTTGCGCGAGCGGAGTTCGGCGACTTCCCTGCCTTCGCGGTTCCGGGACTCGAGATTGCGTCCTATACGGAAATGCCGGCATTTCTGCTGCTGGGCGTCACCTGCGCCGTGACGGCCACCGCGTTCATGGCCGGAACCCGGCAGTGCGCGCGGGTCGCGGCGCGAACGAAGCTGCCGGGCTGGCTCAGGCCTGCGGTCGGCGGCCTCGGCTGCGGTCTGATCGCTGCCTGCTTTCCCGAAGTCATCGGTGTCGGCTACGAGACCACCGACATGGCGTTGGGCGGAGCGCTCGACCTGCGGCTGCTGATCGCGGTGCTTGTGGCCAAGACCCTGGCGACCATTCTGTGCCTCGGGTTCGGCTTTTCCGGCGGCGTCTTCTCGCCGAGTCTATGCATCGGAGCGCTTACCGGGGCGGCGTTCGGTGTCATTGCCGCCGCCGCCGCGCCTTCCGTAGGGGCAAGCACGGCGACCTACAGCATGGTCGGTATGGGCGCCGTAGCGGCGGCCGTGCTGGGGGCGCCGATTTCGACCATTCTCATGGTGTTCGAACTGACGGGCGACTTCACGGTGACCGTTGCCGTGATGATCGCCGTGGCGACCGCGTCGCTGATCTGCCGCCGACTGACGGGTGGTTCGTATTTTACGTTGCAACTGGCCGAGCGCGGTATCGACCTTTCGCGCGCGTCCCATCGTGCGGCGACGGAAGGGATCGGAGTCCGGGACCTGATGACCGGCAATTGCGATGCGGTCGATCGGCGGACTACGGTCGCCGAGGCGCGCGTGCTGCCGCGCAGCACGCCGGGCGGGGACCTCCATGTCGTAAATGACGACGGCTTCCTCGTTGGTGTCGTGCCCGCAGCACGTCTGGAAGGCTCGGCCGCCGATCCGGCCGAGGCCGAGACGGTCGGGGGCCTCGCGGAGACCGATTTCGCGACGGTCGAACCCGGCGACGGTCTCGATCTCGTGCTCCGGCTGTTCGAGTCGACGCCGGCCCGAGAGCTGCCGGTAGTGGAGGACCGCGAGACGCCGCGCCTGGTCGGGGTCGTGCGCCGCGAAGACGCGCTGATCGCCCACAACCGCGCGCTGCTGCGCCGCCACGACATGGAGCGCGGGCAAACCTGAGCGCGATGCGCCGTTCGCGGCGGCGGGATTATACTGCGCCCCTGATGTCCGACCCTTTCGATCTTTCCGACGCCGCTCCGCGAGCGCCGGCGCGTGCCGGTTATCTCGACTCGCTCAACGTCGAACAGCGGGAGGCGGTCGAGGCCACGGAAGGCCCGGTACTGGTTCTCGCCGGCGCGGGCACCGGCAAGACCCGCGTCCTGACGACCCGGCTTGCGCATATCCTGGCCGGCGGTCGCGCGCATCCGGGGCAGATTCTCGCCGTTACCTTCACCAACCGTGCGGCGCGCGAAATGAAGGAGCGTGTCGAGACGCTGATCGGCCGATCGGTCGAAGGCTGGCATCTCGGCACCTTTCACGCCGTCGCTGCGCGCATCCTGCGCCGTCATGCGGAGCGCGTCGGCTTGCGGTCGAACTTCACCATCATCGATACCGACGACCAGTTGCGCCTGATCAAGCAGCTGCTTGCGGCGAACGACATCAACGACAAGAAGTGGCCGCCACGTGCGGTGCTCGGCGTCATCCAGCGCTGGAAGGACCGCGGCCTCCTGCCCGACAAGGCGGCGGCCGACGCCGATTCGGAGTTCGCGGGCGGCAGGGCGGTGGAGCTCTACGAGCAATATCAGGGGCGGTTGCAGACCCTCAATGCCGCCGATTTCGGCGATCTGCTGTTGCACGACATCACGTTTCTCAGCCGGCACGCCGATATCCTCTCCGAATATCACGACCGGTTTCGCTATCTGCTGATCGACGAGTATCAGGATACCAATGTCGCACAGTATCTGTGGCTGCGCTTACTCGCGCGAAAGCACCGCAACATCTGCTGTGTCGGCGACGACGATCAGTCGATCTATGCGTGGCGTGGCGCCGAGATCGGCAACATTCTGCGCTTCGAAACCGACTTTCCGGGCGCGCAGGTCATCCGGCTGGAACGCAATTATCGCTCGACAGGGCATATTCTCGGCGCCGCTTCGGGCCTGATCGCACATAACGACGGGCGGCTCGGCAAGACGCTGTGGACCGAGGACTCGCCGGGCGAGATCGTCCGCGTGGTCGGTACGTGGGACGGCGCCGACGAAGCGCGAACGGTCGGGGACGAGATCGAATCCTTGCAGCGCCGCGGCAGCCGCCTGCGCGATATGGCGATCCTCGTGCGCGCGAGCTTCCAGACCCGCGCCTTCGAAGAGCGGTTCCTCCACATCGGCCTGCCCTATCGCGTCATCGGCGGCGTGCGCTTCTACGAGCGAATGGAGATTCGCGATGCGGTGGCGTATCTGCGCGTCATCGTCCAGCCGGACGACGACCTGGCACTCGAACGGATCATCAACAAACCGAAGCGGGGAATCGGCCCGGCGAGCCTGCAAACGCTCAATCTCCACGCGCGGGCAAGGCGCGTGCCGCTTCTGGCCGCCGCACGGGAGCTGCTGGAATCGGACGATCTGCGCGCCCCCGCCGGCCGTCGCATCGCCCGTCTTCTCGACGAACTCGACCGCTGGCGGGCGCTCGCCGCCGCCGTCGCTCCATCGCAACTGGCCGCGACCGTGCTCGATGAATCCGGCTACACCGAAATGTGGCAGAACGACCGGTCGATCGAGGCGCCGGGGCGGCTTGAGAATTTGCAGGAACTGGTCGCCGCGCTGGAGGAGTTCGAAACCCTCGGCGGTTTTCTCGAACATGTGAGCCTGGTGATGGACAACGCCGCCGGCCACGACGGCGACATGGTCAACATCATGACCCTGCACGGCGCCAAGGGGCTTGAGTTCGACACGGTGTTCCTGCCGGGTTGGGAAGAGGACGTGTTTCCGAACCGGCGTTCGCTCGACGAGGGCGGGTTGAAGACGTTGGAAGAAGAACGGCGGCTCGCCTATGTCGGGCTCACACGGGCGCGGCGCCGCGCGATCGTCCTTTACGCAGCCAATCGTCTGGCGTTCGGTCAGTGGGCGTCGAATCCGACCTCGCGCTTCGTCGCCGAACTTCCCGATGCGCATATCGAGAAATTCGCGGTGACGGGCGCGTATTACGGTGGCGCCGCCGGCACGGCGGCGGACCCGGCGTCTTTCGTGCGTCCGGGCATCGGGCGCCGACACAGCAACTGGCCGCGATTCGCCGCGCAAGCGGCGGCGCCGGCCGATCCGATCGAGGCCGCACATCGCGCGCCCGAAACCTTCGCCGCCGGTGCGCGCGTGTTCCATCGCCGGTTCGGCTACGGCGCGGTACAGCGGGTGGACGGAAACAAGCTCGAGATCGCCTTCGACAAGGCAGGCATGAAAAAAGTCATGGACAGTTTCGTGAAACCGGCCTGAGCGCGCCGTCGAAGATACGGTAGGAGAGAATCGCGAATCGGACCCGACCCGTTATTCTCGTTTTCCCTTCTCCGTCGCACCTAAACGATAGACTTGCCGTGCCGTGTCGGCGAACATTGCGGTTTGCGCGGCTTCGTCATAGTCTGCCGCGATCTTCTTGAAGCCGTTCCACAACACCTTGTATGAGACCGAAACCCGGTCCACGGGGAAATTGCTTTCGAACATGCAGCGTTCCGGGCCGAAACATGCGATAGCGTGCCGGTAATAACGTCCCTGCGTTGCCGCGAAGGTGTCGGAGTCCACCGGCCGCGCGCGGTCGTGCCATCCGAAACCGTTGTCGGGCATGGCCAGGCCGCCGAGCTTGGCGTGGACGTTCGGGCATTCGGCGATCGCGGCGATGTCGTCCTTCCATGCGGCGAAGATCTCCTCGCACCGACCGGCATAGGGGCCGACTCCGAGCGGGGTGCCGAAATGGTCGAGAACCATGGCAGTCCCCGGAACGGCCTCGGCGAGGTCGCGAAAGGCGCGGTTCTGGTGATGGTAGTGCCAGGTGTCGAAGGTCAGGCCGCGTTCGCCGAGCCGTGCGACTCCGGCGCGGAACGCCTCGCTCTCATACAGGTTCTTTCGCGCGCGGCCGGGGATGGAGAGAGGCTGCGGGTCCGGCTCGTGGGCGCCCGAATGACGGATGCCGCGGAACAGGCCTCGCCCGGCCTCCTCGTGCGCGTCCAGGGCTTCGTCGAGCAGCGGGTGTTCGAGGTCGGCATGAGCCACGATCGCGGCGATGACCGCGTGCCCCGGTGAGTGTGTCGAAGCTTCGGCCACCCCGGCGACGAACCGGGTTTCGCCCACCGGACGCAGATGCTCCGGCCCGTCCCGCGTCCAGCGCTCGCGGCATTCGAGGAACACGGTTTGCCGCACGTCGTGGCCCGACCCGGTATCGGCGTGAAGTTCGTCGAGCAGGTAGCGCGCGCCGTCGCGCTCCCAGAGATGATGATGCGGATCGACGATCTCGCGGCCGGGATCGACCACCGGCTCATCGACCTGCGCGAGCCAGTCCTCCCGGCCCGCCATGCGGGCGATCCACAGCCGTCGGTCAGCCATCCGGGGCGCCGGTCATAGGCCGCTCATACATCGGTCGGGTCGAAATAGCGGAGGCGCGGCGGGCCGGCGACCATCTCCCCCAGTCTCGCGACAAGACCGGTTTCCTGGCGCCACGCGAAGTATTTCTCGTAGTGTGCGCGGCTTTCCCAAGTCTCGACCAGCACCAATTCTTCGGCATCGTCCTGACCTTGCAGGGTCTCGACGCCGATACAGCCGTCATAGGCGCGCGTATCGGGCAGAATTTCCCTGAAGACCGCGAGCAGATCGGCGCCAGAGCCCGGTTTCGCCTCGAGTTCGAGCAGGATCTTGACCGCCATGTTTCCCTCCGTTCGGGATGTGCGTTGCGGCGACCGCCAGACAGTCCGCGGCGCCGCACGAGCGCGTTCTACTCGGCCGCGGCCGCCACCGGAGCGCCGAACGCCTCCAACGGCCCCAGTTCGGCCTCGACCATCGGCACGATCTCGGTCATCAGCTTTTCCATGCTGTCCATCGCGGCGGCATGTGACGAGCCGCCGACCTGGAAATGGAACATCATGTGGGACGGGCGCGCGGCGCGGATCTCGGCTGCCAACCGTTCGGCGACGGTTTCGCTGTCGCCTACCAGAAGATTGTCGGCCATTTCTTCGAGCGTCGGTTCATTCTGCATCGGCACTTCGGTCATCATTGCGCCGTCCATCACTTCGGCGCGCCGGCGCAGCGCCGATGCCAGCCGCATCTGGTGACGAGCATTCTCGACATAGGCGAGGGTTTTGGCACGGCTCGTCGTGACGCACAGGAAACGCTGAATGCCGAGGGGCATGGCTTCGCGGTCTCGGCCCTCGGCAGCGTAACTGCCGGCGATCCTCTCGCGCATCGTCCGGAGATAGTCGGCGCCGAGCCAGCGGCCGGTGAACATCGGTGTGTAGCCGCGCCGGGCGCACAGGCGATGGCCGAATTCGTTGTCACCGGCGACCCAGATTTCGGGGATGCCGTCGACGGGGCGCGCGCTGATGTGGGTCTCGGGCATTGCGTAGTGCGCGCCGTCGTAGCTGAAGGTCTCCTGCGTGAAGGCGAGGTGGAGCATGTCCAGGAACTCTTCGAGCATCGGCCGCGCGTTGGCGAGGTTCTGACCGAAACGCTCGAACTCGTAGGGCTGGTAGCCGCTACCGACGCCGAGCACCAGGCGGCCGCCGGTCAGACAATCGACCATGCCGATTTCGGCGAGCACCCGCGCCGGTTCGTAGAGCGGTGTCACGATGACCGCGGGCGCGAGCCTGATACGTTCGGTCTCTCCGGCGCAGCGGGCCGCCATCAGCAGGGGCGAGGGGCAGATACAGTAGTTGGAGAAATGGTGTTCGGCGAACCACGCGATATCGAAGCCCAATCGATCGGCCTGCCTCACCTGTTCGATATGCTCGCGAAACACACGCTCCGGCGGCGTGCCGCGCATCCGGTAGCCCATCAAGCCGAAATATCCGAAGTGCATTCCCGCCTCCGCTGGTCGTCGGCGCGAGTATAGTGCGTGCCTGCTTGGCGTGAAGGGCGGATGGAACGGGGGCGAAGGAGCGACATGTCGGGACGCTTCGACGGGCAGGCGGCGATCGTCACCGGCGCCGGTTCGGGAATCGGCCGCGAAACGGCGCTGCGGCTGGCTCGCGACGGTGCCGATGTGATTGCCGTCGATCGCGACTCCGCGGGCGCGAAGGAAACGGTGCGGCGCGGTAACGGACCGGGGCGAATCGCTGCGCTCGGGGCCGATGTCACCGACGACGAGGCGCCCGCGCGCATCGTCGCCGTTTGCGAAGACCGGTTCGGCGCGCCGAGGATCCTGGTGAACAATGCCGGGATCGGCGACGCGCGGGCGGCGCATCTGACCGAAGACCCCGCGCTCGACGGTTATCTCGACGTGAACCTTCGGGCGTTGTTCCGGCTGTCGCGCGACGGGGTAGCGGCGATGATGGCCGGCGGTGGCGGCGTCATCGTCAACATCGCGTCGGTGTTCGGCGTCACCGGGTTTCGCGGCAGTTCGGCTTATTCGGCGACCAAGGCTGCGGTAATCGGTCTGACCCGGAACATGGCCGCCGACTACGGGCCGCACGGAATCCGGGTCAACGCCGTCGCGCCGGGCATCGTCGAGACCCCGCTCACTCGCGACCGCATCGCGAACAACCGGTGGTTTGCCGACGCCATGATCGGCGGCACGCCGCTCGGTCGCGCCGCCGCGCCGGAGGAGATCGCCGCCGCCATCGCTTTCCTGTGCTCGGCCGATGCCTCGTTCATCAACGGTCATGTGCTGGCGGTCGATGGCGGGTTCAGCGCGACTCACTTTCGCCCGTTGCCCGGCGATGGCAGTTCGACGTGAGGTCGAACGCCTCGGCCAGCAGAGTGTAGCTGCGCCGCCGGACCGCTTCGTCGTGCGCCCAGGTGACCACGGCGACTTCGGCGACGCCAAGTTCGGTCGCCAGCGCGCGGATCCGTTCCGCGACCGTGTCTCCGGTGCCGATCGTCGCCTGGTCGCGGAAATGCGCGAGACGTTCGGCCGCCGGCCCGGTCGCCGGCTGCGCCGCCGCGGCTTCGGGAGCGTCGAGGGCGCCGTAGATGCCCTGCTCGCGCCGAAGCAGCCAGCGGGCGCGCGGTCCGAAGTGCCACGCAGCGTCGTCGGCGCTGTCGGCCGCCAGCGCCCAGACACAGATACCGTCATGCGGCGCAGGATGGCGCTCGCTCGGACGATAGTGGGTGCGATAGATGTCCAGCGCCTCGGCGCAGCCCTGACCATTGGTGAAGAACCACGCGAAACAATAGGGCAGGCCGAAATGCGCCGCGACCTGTGCGCCGTAGTTCGAACTGCCGAGGATCCACACTTCCGGAACCGTCTCGCCTTCGGGGTAGGCGCGTACGACGCGAAACGGATGATCGGCGGGGAGGGGCGTGCCGCCAACCCAGGCGAGCAGGTCGCGGATATCGGCCGAAAAACGCTCGGGACGTTCGTTCGCCAGCGGATGGAGTGCGAAGGCGGTACGCCCGTCCGACCCCGGCGCCCGGCCGAGGCCGAGATCGATGCGGCCCGGCGCCAGCGCGTCGAGCACCCGGAACTGCTCCGCCACCTTGAGCGCCGAATAATGCGGCAGCATCACCCCGGCGCTGCCGACGCGGATGCGTTCGGTTGCGGTCGCGACCGCCGCGATCAGAATCTCCGGCGCGGTGCCGACGATGGTCGGGTGGCTGTGATGTTCGGAGACCCAGAAACGCGCATAACCGAGCGCATCGCAATGCCGCGCCAGCGCCACCGCATTGCGGATCGAATCGGCCTGCGGCCGGCCCGCCACCGCGATCGATTGTTCGAGTATGGACAGGCGCAACATTCTTCGAGGACTCCGCCGCGGGTGCGGCGGATCATAGAGGGGGATCGGCGAAACGGGGGGAGAACCGGTGATGACCGATGACGACAGGGGCCTGGCCGGCAAGGTGGCGATCGTCACCGGCGGCGGCGCGGCCGGCGAGGGGATCGGCAACGGCCGCGCCGCGGCGATCCTGCTGGCCCGTGCCGGCGCCCGGGTGCTGGTCGTGGACCGTGAATTAGCGCTGGCCGCGCGCACCGTGGAGATGATCGCCGATGAGGGCGGCGTCGCACTGGCCCACGCCGCCGACGTTACCGAATCCGACTCCTGCCGCGCCATGGTTGCGCGCGCCGTCGCGGAGTGGGGCCGGGTCGATTGCCTCGACAACAATGTCGGAATCGGCAGCCGCGGGAGCGTCGTCGAGGAAGACCCGGAGGAGTGGCGGCGGGTGATGCGGGTCAACGTCGAGTCGATGGTTCTTGCTGCCAGGCACGCGATTCCGGCTATGCGCCGGGGTGGTAGCGGCGGCGCCATCGTCAACGTCGCTTCGATCGCGGCGCTGCGGCCGCGCGGCATGACCGCCTCTTCGACCTCGAAGGGCGCGGTGATCGCGCTGACCCGCGCCATGGCGGTGGATCACGGCCCTGACGGTATCCGGGTGAACTGCGTCGCGCCGGGTCCGGTGCATACGCCGATGGTGTATGGCGCCGGGATGAGCGCGGCGGCGCGCGACCGCCGCCGCCGCGCCTCTGTGCTCGGCGTGGAGGGCGCCGGTTGGGACGTGGGCCGGGCGGTGCGCTTTCTGTTGAGCGACGAGGCGCGCTATGTGACCGGCCACACCCTGGTGGTCGATGGCGGCGCGACCCTCGTCAGCCGCGCCCGCGCCTCCGACGATCAGCCGGTGGATCCGGGATAGCGGGCGGAGGTGGATCGTTTCGGCCGCGCTCGCGCCTCCGGCGACCAACTGAACGACGTTGGCCAAGGCGCCTCCGGTCCCGCGGCCCCAGAGATTTGTTTCGGCGATCCGACACCTAATGAAGCACGAACAGGATGGCCCATCTTTGAAACAGGGTTCAAAACGCCGAGGTCGATTCGTGAGTCGTACGCATTCCCTGAAACCATGAAGAATCCCCGGTGTGCGCTATCGACCGCGGACGGGGCCGGGTTCGACCTTCGGCGCGTTCTGCCGCCACGCGCCGCCGTGTCGGGATTGCTCCTCGGACTGGCCCGCGCTCTGTTCTGGGTCCCCGCCGCGTGCGGCGAAGCGCTCGTCGTTGACGAGATCGCCCCCGGGGTCTTCGTCCATCAGGGGCCGCACGAAGAGGCGAGCGGCGCGAATCTGGGAGGCATCGCCAATATCGGCTTCGTCGTCGGGGGCGAGGCGGTCGCGGTCATCGACAGCGGCGGCAGCGCCGCCCAGGGAAGGCGCCTGCTCGATGCGGTCAGGCGGGCGACCGATCTGCCGATCGAATATGTGATTAACACCCATGTGCATCCCGATCATCATTTCGGCAACGCGGCGTTCCTGGACGCTGGCGCGGTCTATGTCGGTCACGCGAAGTTGCCGCGGGCGCTGGCGGCGCGCGGGCCGTACTATCTCCAGCGCCTCGGCGACGTGCTCGGCCCGGCGAGCGCGGGCAGCGAGGGCGTCCCGCCCGATCTGACGGTTGCCGACACGTTTCGGCTCGACCTTGGCGGGCGGGCGCTCGACCTGATCGCCTATCCCGCGGCGCATACCGACAACGACCTGACGGTATTCGACCGGGCGAGCGGCACGCTCTGGACCGGGGACCTTCTGTTTGTCGGGCGCATACCCGTTGTCGATGGCAGCCTCCGGGGATGGCTCGATGTCATGACAGCCCTGCGCCGCCTCGACGTCCGCCGAGTGGTGCCGGGACACGGCGCGCCGAGCGGTGACTGGCCGGCCGTGCTCGACGACCAGGAAAGATATTTGCGGCTGTTGCTCGAAGAGACCCGCGCCGCGGTCGCGGGCGGTGTCGCGATCGAGCAGGCCGTCCGCTCGGTCGCACGTTCCGAGCGGCGCCGATGGCGCCTGTTCGACGCCTATCACCCGCGCAATGTCGTCACCGCCTTTACCGAGCTCGAATGGGAATAGGCGGCGGCGTTGCGACGCGCGGTTCGTGCCGTTATCCTGCGCCTCTTCCAGGGTGTAAGGAGGAGCCCATGCGCGCTCACGCGAGGGTTGCCGGGCTTGTCCGCAGCGGGTTGCGGCCGGCGGCCCTGTTGCTCGGTCTTGTCCTGTCCTTTGGCTCGGCGACGGCGTCGGACGAGGACGATTCATGGCCCTGGCTGCGCGAGGCACTGTTCGGCGACAGGCCGATTCTGGACGGCGCCGGCGTCATCGGTCTGGAAGCGCCATACCGCGCCCATGACGCGGCCATCGTGCCGATCACCATCAGGGCAGAGATACCGCAATCCGCGGAGCGCTACATACGGTCCATCGCGTTGATCATCGATAACAACCCCGCGCCGGTGGCTGCGACCTTTCACCTGACGCCGCGTAGCGGCTCCGCGAGCATTTCGACCCGTGTGCGGATCAACGCCTATACGCACGTGCGCGCCGTCGCCGAAACCAGTGACGGTTTGCTCTATATGGCGGCAAAACATGTCAAGGCCTCGGGCGGCTGCTCGGCGCCCGCCTCCAAGGACTCCGATGGGGCCCTCGCGCGCCTCGGCAGGATGAAGCTGAAACAGCAGCCTCCCATACGACTCGGCGAGCCCAACCAGGTGCAGCTTTTAATCAGCCATCCGAACTATTCGGGGTTGCAGATGGACCAGGTCAGCCGCCACTACGTCCCGGCCCATTTCGTCAGGGAGGTCGTAGTCAGCTATGCCGGCGAGAGAGTGGTTTCGATCGACGGCGGGATCTCGATCAGCGAGGATCCGAGCTTTCATTTCTCTTTCGTACCGCGAGAAGCTGGCGAGATCGCCGTCGAAGTGCGAGATACGGAGGACGCCGTCTTTACCGGGAGCTGGCGGGTAGAAGCGCACGCCGGGATTTGAGAACACGCCTCCGCGTGCGTCAGTAGCAGCGCGCTCCTGCTTCGTCCTGGGCACCCTGCAGATCGTCGATGATCTGCCGGAGTTCCGGGTTCTCGCGAAATATGGCGCTTTTCTCGCCGCTGACCTCACGCATGCGGAGGATCGTCTCGGCCTGGACGTAACGTTCGTAGGGAACCGTCGAGGCGATCGTGTCGATACTGCACGCGCAACGGCGCAGCGCTTCCTGCGTCTGCCCGTCGCGGGCCATGCAGTTGAACACGTAGTCTGCCAGGGCCTCGGTGGGGTAGTCGTGGGTCCGGCCCGGGTTCGAGGCCGAGACAATCGCCAGTGCCACGAATGCGGCCAGGAGATCGCGACGTCTCACAGGTTTGCTCCCCTCGGCGACGCTCACCGCGTCAACAGCCGGTTCCTGACCAGATAATTCAGGCCCCGGGACCAGGATCGATCGGTGTTGCCGCGAATATCGACGCTCATGGCGCGCAGCTTTTGCCCGGAATGGGCATCGCGCATATAGACGTTGATGTTGAGGATGAGGTTGCTGACCTTCTGCACCGTGCCCGTGATCGCCAGCTCGGCCCCCAAGGCCCGGGCGATGGCGGCCTCGCAACCGTTGCAGCCAAAAATGTGCCCGGCTGCCGCAATCCGTTCCGTCGCCGGCGTCTGATCGACGACGGCATAACGCCCCGACTCGGCGAGCCGTTGGCGCAGCAGATCGCTGATGATCTCCAGGCGCCGCGATTCATCGGAGCGCGCGCCCGCCATCTCGCCTTCGAGGCTGGTGTCGATCAGTTCGAAGTCGAAAACCACGGCTCTGGGCGGTTCTGCTGCGCCGACAACGGTTGCCGCACAGCCTGCGAACAGGCCGAGCGACAGTGCCGCCAAGTATCTGCCGCGACCGCGCCTCCGCTTCGTCGCTTCGACCATCTCCGACTCCGCTCCGGCAGCACAGCATAGCGGCCCGGATAGTCTCGCGAAAGCCCCGATGTTCGAATCATTGCGGACGCGCCGCCTCCATCGCCTGTTCCAGATCCCAGCCCGGGGCCGGCTCGCTCCGTTCGGTCGGCAACCCGGCGTTTCTCCACGCATCGGTGCCTTCGGGAAACCAGAGGACATTCCCGTAACCGTTGGCAATGGCGCGCTTGGCGGCGTTCCACGACATCCAACAGTCCGCGAGGCAGTAAAACAGGATCTTCCGGTTCCTGTCACCCTCGGTAAGGCGCTCGATATTGCCGAGGAAATACCTTTCGCTGGCTTCGGACAGTGCGCCGAAACCCGTATTAGGCAGCCATGTGCTGTCGGGGATGTTGAAGCGAGGACGAGGCAGCCAGAGCGTGTCCTCAGGGAGGGCCGTCGGCCTGGGCGGCCGGGGCAGGACGTCGATCAGCACGACTTCGCCGGTTCCTGCCACGGCTCGCACCTGCTCGATCGAGACGACCGTGCCGCCCTCCAGGCTCGCCGGAACCGGCGCCCGGTAATCGCTCATCCTGTAGCCGGGAGGTTGCGGGACGTCCTCCGCGCCCGCTTGGGAAACCAGGGCGAACCCGGCCAGCAGCGCGGCGGCGAGGCAATGAGACGCAGACGACAAGCCTCGACCCGTCAGTGCTACGGCCTGATTGCGCGCCCCTGATCGTCCAGCAGGGGCACGCCGTATCGGTGCAGGATGGCGTCGATCCCGGATTGGTTTTGCCGGATCAAATCGCTGATCCGGCGTTCCCACTCCGTGTCCCCGAAGCGCACGCCCATGGCGATGCGGTAGTCCATCGGTACATCGCCCGGATTGCCGGTCAGCGGCGCGACCGACAATGGCGGACTGGCCCGGTCGGCGAAATAGCCTGCAATGGGTCCCCAGAGAACGCCGGCGTCCAGCACGCCGGCCGCGACATCGTCGACCATCTGTCTGGCCGGGTGATGGAACCGGGTGTCGGCGAGCAGATGATACGATGTGCTGCGCGCGAGCAATCCATATCTGGCCATGAGGGTCGCCGGCGGCGTGCCGGCGATCACACCGAGGCTCTTGTCCCTGAGCGCGGGATCGTCGAGGGAGGACACCTCGAGTCCGGACCCCGCCCTGTAGATCAACGCGTAGGTCGAGCGATAGTAGGCCGCGGTGTTTCGCAACAGTTCGAAGCCCAGCGGAACGCCGACGACGAGATCGCACTTGCGCATCCTGATGGTATTGCGCACGAAGCCGATGGACTGCGGAAACCACGTATATTCCAGCGGCGCGCCCAGAGCGCCCGCCAGCAATTCGGCGATCCTGTTCTCGAAACCTTCGCCGGCCCGGTTCGAGAAGGGCAGATTGCTCGGGTCGGCGCAAACCCTGAGCGCGGCGGGGCTTTCGGCGGCGGCGTTCGGGGCGCCCGGCGCGGCGCCGATCATCGCGATCGACACCATGAGCGCCGGTCCGAACCGGCGAAGCGATCCGGCGCCTCGGGCGCCGGCGCGTTGATCGCGTTCAGCCCATACAGGCATCGTCGCGTTCTCTGGCCTCTTGCGGCTTGGGCTTCTTTTGCGGCCGGCCGCGGCCCAGAACGCCGTCGGACCGCGCCTTGAGATAGGCGTAGAGATCGTCCACGAAGCACATGACGTTGCGGTTCGTTCCGAACGCCGGCATCTTCTTCTGTTCGGCCGTATCGACGGTCTCCATCCCATTGACCACGACCTCGAGAAAGTCGTCGTAGCTCAGAGTCTTGAGGGAGTCCACGAGGGGCGGCGCGAAGGAACTGCCGAGCCCGTCGGGGCCGTGGCACACATGGCATTCGGCGTGATAGCGGCGGAACCCGCTGAAGGTGTACCAGTCGACGACGCCATCCTCGATGACGTAGGGCGTTTCCTCCTGCGCCAGTGCCGGCGCGAGGATTCCCGACGCCAGAGCCAGCAACAGTGCGCCGATACCCGGAACCGTCCAAGGCGCGCGTACACCAAACATCGGGCTGTCTCCCTCCTTCGTGAAGCCGGAACCGGCCACGACGGACCGTGCCGGCGGGCGAGGCGGCGAAGAAGGCCCGGCGCCCCGACCGGGGGGTCGGGACGCCGAGCCGTTACGTCGCTCGCTTCGGATCAGTTCGGCAGCGAGAAAACCGTGAGCTGCCCGCCGAGCTGGGTGTAGTTCGACAGTGCGGCATAGCCGCCGACCGCGCCCAACCCGTCCGTCGGCTCGGTCAGGCCGGCTGCCAGGCCGATTCCGGCCCAACCGCCGACACCCGAAAGCACCGCGATCTGCTGTTTGCCGCCGTGCATGTAGGTGGTGACGTTGCCGATGATGCCCGACGGTGTCTTGAAGCGGTAAAGCTCCTGGCCGGTGTCGGCATCCACCGCCTTCAGATATCCCTCCAGCGTGCCGTAGAAGACCACGTCGCCGGCGGTCGCGAGCGCGCCGCTCCATACCGAGAACGGTTCCGGATTCGACCACACGATCTCACCCTTGCCGGCGTCCCAGGCGATGAAGTTGCCCAGATGCGTGCCGCCGGGTGCCGGGAACATGGACAGCGTGGCGCCGACATAGGGCTGGCCCGCCGTGTAGGACACCCGGAACGGCTCGTAGTCCATGCAAACGTGGTTCGTCGGCACATAGAACAGGCCGGTCCGCGGCGAGAAGGCCGCCGGCTGCTGGTCCTTGGAGCCGAGCGCCGCCGGACAGATGTCCGTCGTGTTCACGTCCTCGCCATTGTGGTGGGTCGAGTAGCGGGCGACCACTTGCGGGCGTCCGGTTTCCATATCGACATGGGTGGCCCAGTTGACCGCCGGGTCGTATTTCTCGGCTACCAGCAGTTCGCCGGTCGCCCGGTCGAGCGTATAGCCGAAGCCGTTTCGGTCGAAATGCACCAGGACGCTGCGCATGGCGCCGCCGACGTCGATGTCGGCCAGGATCATTTCGTTGATGCCGTCGAAGTCCCATTCGTCATGGGGCGTCATCTGATAGACCCATTTCGCCATGCCGTCGTCAGGATTGCGGGCGAAGATAGTCATCGACCAGCGATTGTCGCCGGGGCGTTGCACCGGGTTCCAGGTGCTGGGATTGCCCGTGCCGTAGTAGATCAGATCGAGCGCGGGATCGTAGGAATACCAGCCCCACGTCGTGCCGCCGCCGATCTTCCACTGGTCGCCTTCCCAGGTGTCGATGCCGGAATCGACGCCGACCGGCTCGCCCAGATGGGTGGTGTTCTCCGGATCCATCAGGGTGTCGGCGTCCGGCCCCATGGAATAGGCCCGCCACGCGAGCGAACCGTCGGCGAGGTTGTAGGCCGTCACGCTGCCGCGCACGCCGAATTCGCCGCCGCTGATGCCGATGATGACCTTGTCCTTGACCACCATGGGCGCGCTGGTGCCGGTCTCGCCCATGGCGGGGTCGCCGTTGACCGCCTTCCAGACCACTGCCCCGGTCGCTGCGTCGAGCGCTACCACCGTGGTGTCGGCCTGGTGCAGGATGATCTTGCCGTCGCCGTAAGCGACGCCGCGATTGACCGTGTCGCAGCACATCACCGGAATGGTGGCCGGATCCTGCTTCGGTTCGTATTTCCAGATGATCCGGCCGTCGGCGTTCAGGTCGAGCGCATAGACGATGTTCGGGAAAGGCGTGTGCACGAACATCGTGTCGCCGATGATCAGGGGTCCGCCCTCGTGCCCGCGCAGCACGCCGGTCGAGAAAGTCCAGGCGACCTGCAGATCGCCGACGTTCTCCTTGTTGATGTGCGCGAGCTCGCTATAGCGAGCGTTCGCGTAGTCGCCGGTGGGCATGACCCACTCGGCGGCGTTTTCCTGCATCACCAGCAGCTCGTCGTTGGCTGTCGCGGCAGACAGCGGCAACAGCGCTGCGGCGCTGGCGATGCAGATTGCGCGTAGGGATCCTCTCATTTGAAGTTTCCTCCCGTTTCGCCGTTTCAATGCGGCGCCCGGTTACATCGAACCCGGCATCGATAATCCGGAGCCTGCGGCTCGGTCGGTCGAGCGACCTGCGGCGGCAAACAGGATTTGCGTTCGGCAGGTTTCGATCCGCCTGCAGCCCGTCGGCCCACGAACCTCCCCAGCCACACTCGTCGTGACCCGTCACCCGGGACGCCGAGGGCGGCGGCGCAACGTTTCTCGCCGACCGCCAACGACCACCATATACGCCTCCCTTCGGCCCGCACAGCGGCCTCGTTCGGGTTTCTCGCCGACCGCCAACGACCACCATATACGCCGTTGAGTGACGTATTGGCAAGGACCCCGGAGCATTTCTCGCTGCCGCCGACGCTGCCGAACCGGCGAGAAGGCCACGCGATGGGGGCGGTTCCACACATTCTGCGGCCTGGTTCGACAAGATCGTGGGGCTATTCGGACTCTGCACCATGCGCTCATACACAGGTTTCATGACAACGCCCTGTGATTTCCGCTCCGGTCGATCGGCCCCCGGGCGACGTAATCGCGAATTGGCGCTCCGTCGACCTGGACGGAAAAGTCACGCCTCCGAACGCACCCGCGCTACCGCATCCGCCCAGCGCGCGAGTTCGGCTTCGCGGACATCGCGGGCGAGGCGGGACTCGAACCGTTCCGCCGCGCGCCAGCCGCCCGGCGGCGCGAGGTTGTCGGTGAAGCCTGCGCCGAGGCGCGCCAGGCAGGCGGCTCCGAGCGCTGTCGCCTCGGTTTCCGCCGACCGTTCGACCGGCAGGTCGATCACGTCGGCGAGGCGCTGACCGAACCAGCGATTGCGGGCCATGCCGCCGTCGATGCGCAAACTCGCCGGTGCTGCGCCGTCGGCGCGCATGGCGGCGATCAGGTCGGCAGTCTGAAAGCACACTGACTCCAGCGCCGCGCGGGCCAGATCGGCAGGACCGCTGTCGAGCGTCAGACCGAAGATCGCGCCGCGCGCCTCCGCGTCCCAGTGGGGCGCGCCGAGGCCGGCGAACGCCGGCACCATAACCACTCCGCTTTCCGCGGCGCGCCGCGCAAGCAGTTCACTGTGCGCGACGTCGCCGAGAACTCCAAGGCCGTTACGCAGCCATTGCGCCGCCGCGCCGGCGGCGAAGATCGCCCCCTCCAGCGCATAAGCCGGACCGGACGGGAGCCGCCAGGCCAGGGTCGATAACAGGCGATGGCGCGAGGCCAGCGCTTGCGATCCGGTGTTCGCCATGGCGAAAGCGCCGGTGCCGTAGGTGCATTTCATCGTCCCTGGCGCCAGACACCCCTGGCCGACCAGCGCGGCGTGTTGGTCCCCCGCCATTGCGGCGACGGGCAGCGCGCGGCCCAGGTGATCCGCGTCGCACGCACCGAACGGCCCTGCCGTGTTGCGGACCTCGGGCAGGACCACCCGCGGGACGCCGAACAGCTCCAGCAGGTCGTCGCACCAATCGAGGCGCCGAATGTCGAACAACATTGTGCGTGCGGCGTTCGTCGCGTCGGTGGCGTGCGCGCGCCCGCCGGTCAGGCGCCACAGCAGGAAACTGTCCACCGTACCGAAGGCCAGCCTTCCGGACCGCGCTTCGGGAAGCGAATCCAGTAGCCAGCGCAGTTTGGTGGCGGAGAAATAGGGGTCGAGGACCAGCCCGGTCCGGCGCGACACTGTCTCGCCATGCCCCGCGGCGGTCAGTCTCTCGCAATCGGCGGCGGTGCGCCGATCCTGCCAGACGATCGCGTTGCGCACCGGGCGGCCCGTGTCGCGGTCCCACAGCAGCGTCGTTTCGCGCTGATTGGCGATGCCGACCGCGGCGATGCGGCCGGCGTCGCCGCCGCACGCGGCATATGCCTCCCTCATGCACTCCAGCGCCGTTCGCCAGATTTCCTCGGGATCGTGCTCCACCCAACCGGGTTCGGGATAGATCTGGGTCAGATTTCGGCTTGCGGCGGCGCGGCGCCGGCCCGCCGCGTCGAATACCAGCGCCCGGGTCGAGGTCGTGCCCTGGTCCACGGCGAGCACCCAGGCGTCATCGGTCATCGGTATCGAGCGCCTCGCGGAACAGGTCGGGATCGACGTTGCCGCCGGACAGTATCACGAGCGTAGTCCGTCCCCGGCACGCCACGCGGTCGCTTAGCACCGCCGCCAGCGCTACCGCGCCGCCGGGTTCGACGACCAGTTTCAGGTGCTGAAACGCGGCGCGCATCGCGGCGCGCGCTTCGTGGTCGGTGACGACGACGCCGGGAGCGAGCTGTGTGCGGTTGAGCGCGAAGGTGAGGGCGCCTGGCTCGGGCGCGAGCAGCGCATCGCATATCGACCGCGCGCGCGGGTCGTTCGACAGCCGCAGACCCGAGGTGAGCGACCGCGTCGTGTCGTCGAGTCCCGCCGGTTCGACCGGGTGAACGGCGATGCCGGGCAACCGGTTCCGCAGGGCGAGCGCCGCGCCGGCGATCAGGCCGCCGCCGCCGCACGGCGCCAGCGCGCGATCGGGCCGCAGCCCCAGATACGCCGCTTGCGCGGCCGCTTCGAGGCCGACCGTGCCCTGGCCGGCGATGATGTCCGGGTCGTCGTAGGGCCTTACGATCGGGGCACCGCGGTCCTCCGCGAGCGCGGTACCGATGTCTTCACGACTTTCGCTCCGGCGGTCGTAGAACAGGAGTTCCGCGCCGAGCGCCCGCGCGCCGTCGCGCTTCGACCGCGGCGCATCGCGGGGCATGACGATGGTGGCGCGGGCGCCGAGCGCAGCGGCTGCGGCGGCGACGCCCTGGGCGTGGTTTCCCGACGACCACGCGACGACGCCGCGCCCGCGCGCCGCCGACGTCATTCGGCTCAGGCAATTATATGCGCCCCGGAACTTGAACGATCCGGTGTGCTGCAACGATTCCGCCTTGATCAGGACCGGCCCGCCGGCCATGGCGTCGATCGCGTCCGACCGGAGCAGCGGCGTGACCCGCGCTCTGCCGCGCAGCCGCCGCGCGGCGTCGACCACGTCGTCGATCGTCGGCAGGCGCGCGCCGGGCGGCGACATCACGTGAGCACAGCCGGGCAGGGAAGGGCTGCGAGCCTGACGCCGCGGCGCCTCAGCCGTTGGCGTGTCAGACGAGCGCGACCCCCGACAGATAGGGATGCACAAAGACAAGGAGCGCGAACGCCGCGACCGCAGCCGCCAGCGGCTTGATTTCGGCCGTTATCGGCAACGGTTCCGACGACGGCCGCTTGCCGTCCCGGCGGTTCAGCAATCGTGTCTGGATCACGGCCCACAGCGCGAGGCCCACGAATAGCACGATCGAGCGGTCGTCGTTGCTGACGACCAGATGCCCGGCTGCCCACAGAACGACCCCGGCCAGCTGCGGGTGCGGGACGATGCGCCGGACGTTGGAGCCGAGAAACGAAGCCGAGAACAGGAACAGCGCGGCGAATACGAAGATCGCGGCGATGATGCCGTCGACCGTCGACGGCGTGCGGATATCGACGGGCGAATGCGATCGCCAGCCGAGGACCATCAGGATCACCGCCAGGACGACAAGTGAAGCGAAGAGCCCCTTATACGCCGGTTCGCCGATCGAGGTGCTCAAACTTCTCCGGATGCCGGGAGCCAGGCTCGGAGAGAAATGTACAAGGCTCCACAACAGGACGCCTGCAACCAGCCAGGTCATGACCGCACTCCCACCGTGAGTTTCGATGGCCTTGACGAGGGTAATATAACATGCCGGTCGGCGGACGCCTATCCGTCGGACGGCCGGGTCGTGTCCCCGTTTGAAGGTTGTAGCGGTTCGTTCGGGTTCGTGCCGGCAATGGCGGCGGGACAGCCGTGCGCTGGAGTTTGGCCGTCCCGCAGCGTATCGATTTCAAACCGGACGGATCATCCGCCGGCGACAATCGCGTCATCCGTCTTGTCGGCGCGTGCGCCGGCGCGTATTGTTCGCGGCTCACAGGCAGCTTGCGGCGCGACCGGAATTCGCGGCGCCGTGCCCGGTTGGAGGTTCCGGCGATGTTTCATGGCTTGATCACCGCACTGATCACCCCGTTCGAAAACGGCAAGGTCGCGGAGAAGACGTTCCGGGAATTCGTCGAATGGCAGGTCGGGCAGGGGTCTCATGGCGTGGTGCCGTGCGGCACGACCGGAGAATCCCCCACCCTCAGCCACGCCGAACACCGCCGGGTCACCGAGATCTGCATCGAGACCGTCGCCGGGCGCGTGCCGGTGATCGCGGGTACGGGGTCGAACAGCACCGACGAGGCGGCGGATCTCACGCGACACGCGCATCGTTCGGGCGCCGACGCGGCGCTGATCGTCACGCCCTATTACAACAAGCCGACTCAGGCGGGCCTCCGCAAGCACTACGAGACGGTCGCGGCGGCGGCGGACATCCCGATCGTCATCTACAACATCCCCGGTCGCTCGGTGGTGAACATGTCGGTCGAGACGATGGCGGCGCTGTCGCGGGTTCCGAATATCGTCGGAGTCAAGGACGCTACCGCCGACATGACCCGGCCGATGCTGGAGCGCGCGGCGATCGAGGGGGAGTGGTGCCGCCTTTCGGGCGAAGACGGCACGGCGTTGTCCTATCTCGCGCAGGGCGGCGACGGGTGCATTTCGGTGACGGCCAACGTGGCGCCGGCGCTGTGCGCGGAAATGCAGAACGCCTGGCGCGCTGGCGATCCGGTCAGGGCGCTCTCGTTGCACGAGACCCTGATGCCGCTGCACCATCATTTGTTCGCCGAAACCAGTCCCGCGCCGGTGAAATTCGCGGCCGAACTGCTTGGCCTGTGTTCGGGAGAACTGCGCTTGCCGATGGTGAAGGTCGGTGCGGCCACACAGGAGAAAGTGCGCGGCGCGTTAGTCTCGGCCCGCCTGCTCGACGAGAACGTCCGGCAATGGCGGACGGCGACCTGAACACGCGGACGGTCGCCCGCAACCGCAAGGCGCTTCACTCCTATTTCGTCGAGGACCGCCTCGAGGCCGGCCTGGTGCTGCTCGGCACGGAAGTGAAATCGCTTCGCGACGGCCGCGCAAGCTTGGGCGACGCCTATGCCGAGGAGCGCGGCGGCGAGATGTTTCTCGTCAACGCGCATATCGGCGCCTATGCGGCGGCGAACCGCCTCAATCACGAACCGCTCAGGCCGCGCAAGCTGCTGTTGCATCGGCGCGAAATCTCTCGACTCGCCGGAATGATCCAGCGCCGGGGCTATACCGTGGTGCCCTTGCGGCTGTATTTCGACCGGGCGGGGCGCGCGAAGGTCGAGCTGGGCGTGGCGCGCGGGCGCCGGCAACACGACAAGCGCGAACGGGCGAAGGAGCGCAACTGGCAACGGGACAAGGCGCGGCTGATGCGTGAGCGCGGCTGAGCGATAGGGAACGAAAGGGATGACGACATGCGCAAACGTTACGGACCGATGCTCTGCGTCGCCGCCGCGTGCTGGATGGGCCTGACGATGGCGGCGAGCGCGGGGCCGGCGCATCGATTCGCGTTTACCGGCATCGACGGCGAACCCTTGTCGCTGGCCGACTATGTCGGCAAGGCGGTGTTGGTGGTCAATACCGCGTCGTTCTGTGGTTTCACGCCGCAATATGACGGGTTGCAAGCGCTGTGGGAACGGTACCGCGAGCACGGATTGGTGGTGCTGGGGGTCCCATCAAACGATTTCGGCGCGCAGGAACCGCACGACGAAGCGGCGATCAAGACTTTCTGCGAGGCCAACTACGCGGTGGACTTTCCGATGACCGCCAAACAGCGCGTGATCGGCGACGACGCCCACCCTCTCTATCTCTGGATCGCCGACGAACTGGGTGAAGCCGGCGTGCCGAAATGGAACTTCCACAAGTATCTGATCGACGGCGAAGGCGCGCTCGCCGGGGTCTGGGGCTCGCGCGTCGAACCTTTGTCGGACGAGATCGCGGCAGCGGTCGAAAACGCGCTTGACTGAGCATTTTCGGGACCCGTCGAGAGTTACCGGCGGCGTGGCGCGGACCGAATTTCTCCGTTTCTTTCCGATAAAGTGCGAATAATGCGTTGACAATCCATCCTGACATTGTAAATGCCCATCCGGGAACGATGCCGTGACGGAGGAAATATGGTAATGGAGCCTCGGAATATCGACGATCAGCAATCGATCCTGGCAATGGCCACCAGTATCGTATCCGCCTATGTCGGCAACAATGCGGTGCCGGCGTCGCAGCTCCCCGACCTGATTCAGAGCGTGGTCCGCTCGTTGTCCGACTCCGGCGCGCCCGCCGAAGCCGGAGAGGGCGCGGCCGAACCGGTCGCGTCGGAACCGGCGCCGGCGCCCGCTCCGATGCCAAGGTCGAGAGCGGTTTCGGCGGCGGACGACGCTCCGGCACGGGCCGTAAGGCCGACGCCGCCGGTTCCGATCGAGGATTCGATCGAGAACGATTATCTGATTTGTCTGGAAGACGGCAAACGGCTCAAGATGCTCAAGCGGCATCTGCGCACGGCCTACGACATGTCGCCGGAAGAATACCGCATGAAGTGGGGGCTGCCGGTCGACTATCCGATGGTCGCACCGAGCTACGCGAAGCAACGTTCCGAGTTCGCCAAAAAGATCGGGTTGGGGCGTAAGCGCACCGGCCGTCGGAGCGGTGGCCGGAGGAGCTGACGCGCCGCGGTCAGGGGCGCACCGGGAACGCGCTGCGGCCGACGAGCGCCGGTAGCATCGGCTGGATCCGGTCGATCCAGTCGCACAGCATCGGCCGCGTTTCGCGCGGATCGATCAGTTCGTGGACCGAGAACGATTCGGCGCGCGGCCCCGGCGCGTTGGCCGCCGCCATCTCGGCCTCAAGTTCACGGCGTCTCGCATCCGGGTCGGCGGCCGCGGCGATCTCGCGGTGATATTTCACCGCGACACCGCCCTCCACCGGCAATGCGCCCATCTCGGCCGACGGCCAGGCCAGCACGTAACCCTCCGACCCGTAGTGGGCGGCCTGTGCGACCCCGAAAGACTTGCGCACTGTGATCGAGGCCCACGGCACCGTCGAAAGGGCAACCGTGAGGACTGCGGCGGCGCCGGCGCGAATGGTGCCGGCTTTCTCGGCTGCGCTGCCGATCATGAACCCCGGTTCATCGACAAAGCTCACGATCGGCAGGTGGAAGGTCTGGCATAGCTCGACGAACCGGCGAACCTTGTCGGCGCCGGCAGCAGTCATGGCGCCGGCAAGATGGCGGCAGTCGTTGGCCAGCACACCTACCGACTGGCCGTCGAGACGACCGAGGCCGGTGATCTGGCCGCGCCCGTAGCCGCGCCCGATCTCGAAGAAGCTCTCTCGGTCGAGCACCATCGCAAGCACCCGCCGCATCGCGAACAGCTTGCGCCGGTCGCCGGGGACCGCCGACGCAAGGGCCGCCTCACAGCGCTCCCGGTCGTCGTCCGATTCGCTCCGTATCGCTATTTCCCAAATGTTTTGAGGTAGGTATCCAAGAAACCTGCGGATCTGGTTCAGTGCATCCACTTCGTCCTCGGCGAGGTTGTCGACGACACCGTTGCGGGTATGGACGTCGGCGCCGCCGAGTTCTTCCTTGGTCCTGCTCTCGCCGATCGCACGCTTGACAACGGCCGGGCCGGCGATGAGGACCTGCGCGGTGTCTCGCGTCATGACTGAGAAATGCGAGGCGACAAGGCGGGCGGCGGGGAGGCCGGCAACCGGGCCGAGCGCCGCTGCCGCCACGGGCACGGTCGCCATCGCTTCGGCGATGATACGGAAACGGTGCACCCCGCCCGCCGCGCTGCCGACGGTCTTCGAATCGCCGCCGCCGACACTGCCGCCGCCGCCTTCGTGGAGACGGATCAGCGGCACCCGGTGCCGGACGGCGAGTTGCTCGGCGTGGACGCTTTTGCGGAATCCTGCGGCGTTCGGCGAGCCGCCTTTGAGCGTGAAATCCTCACCGCCGATAACGCAGCGCCGGCCCTCGACGGTTCCGAAACCGAGCACGAAATTGGCAGGCGTGAAACCCGCGAGCTTCCCCTCGGAATCGCGTTGCGCACTGCCGGCGGCGGCGCCGATCTCACGGAACGAGCCGGGATCGAGCGCCGCGTCGATGCGCTCGCGGACCGTCAGCCGCCCCTTGGCGTGCTGACGCGCGACAGCTTCCGCGCCGCCCTGCGCGACCGCCAGCTTGCGGCGCGTTCGCAGTTCGTCGATGTCGCGTTGCCAGGGCGCCGCGGCCCCGGCATCGTCACGCGGCGGCATCGGCGCCTTTGGGCGCATCGAACGCTGCGACCAGCCGCGCGGCTTTCGCCCGTTTATCCGGGTTCGGGTCGCGTTGAACGATGCGCAGCAGGGATGCCCGCGTGGTCCGGTCGCCAGCCTCGGCTTGCGCGAACGCCATCCGGTCGCGCCGGTCGTAGTAGGACCAGTCGAAGTCCGAAAAGGTCAGCGTCTGTTCCCGCCAGTAATAGCGCGGGCTGTCGTCGGGCCAGCCCGTATAGATGTCCTCCCAGTCGCCCATGCCGGCATAGGGTTCGAGGGAGCGTGCGACCACTGGCGCGTCGGCGCACTGATAGCGTGTGTCCACCGACTGGCGCAGCCGGCGCGACAGGTTGGGCAACCCTTTGTGCACCGTCATGCTGTGGAACACGAGCAGGTCCCCGGCCGCGAAATCGCCGCCGACCCAGCGCCCGTCGAGCGGATCGCACACTTCCATCGCTCCGGCGCCGCTGGAGACGCGGAACGGCCACACCCCCCGGCGGTGCGAGCCGGCGGCGACCTGCAGGCCGCCCATTTCCGTTGGGCAGTCGCTCAGCGGTATCCAGACCGAAAAGTTTCCGGCGTGCCCTGGATGTGCGGAAAGTCCTGGTGCGCACGCGTGGTGAACTCGGGGCGTTGCGGAAAGATGTTGCGCGGAATCACCATCGGATGGACCAGAACCGGCCCGCCGACGAGGCGCTCGATCAGCCCGACGATGGCGGGGTCGTGCGGCAGGGCGTGCAGCGCCGGGAGGCGGTATTGCCGCCGGGCCACCGCCAGATAGGCCTCGTCGGGATCGACGCACGCCGCGCCTGACGCCGCGGTCGCGTCGCGATCCGCGATCCAACCCGCCTGATCGGCGACCTCGCGCATCTGTGCGCCGACGGCGCTGACGCGCGCGGGGTCCAGCAGCCCGCTCACGAACAGAAAACCGTCCCGCCTCATGCGCGCGCGGAGCGCCGGACCGTCGTTGACGATGCCGCGTGAATCGACGAAGGGGGTCATGGATACCTCGGACCGGAAGCCTGCCCGCCCTGAGAACGGTGCTCGTTGCGGGAACCCGGTCAAGGTGGTTTCGTCGGCGCTTTCTTGTCAAGCGTTCGCCGCGGCGATAGGGTCGCCGATCGGCGGGTGCCCGCCGCAACCGGAAGAGCCCGCCGAAGCCCGATGCCGATCGACGAAACCTGGCTCGCGCAAGTGAGCGAGCCGGCACTCGAACCCCATCTGCCGATCGTCGATTCGCACCACCATCTGTGGGATCGTCCGGAATCCCGCTACATGCTGGCGGATCTGCTCGCCGATATCGGCGGCCACAACGTCGTCGCGACGGTGTTCATCGAGTGCATGTCGATGTATCGCGCTGCGGGGCCCGAAGCGCTGAGGCCGATCGGCGAAACGGAGTTCGTCAACGGGATCGCCGCGCAGAGCGCCAGCGGCGGTTTCGGCGGGACGCGGATCTGCGCGGGGATTGTCGGCTTCGCCGACCTGACGCTCGGCGCCGCGGTGGACGAGGTGCTGGAAGCGCATCTCGCACAGGCGCCCGACCGGTTCCGGGGAATCCGCCACGCCGTCGGCTGGGACGCGGATCCGGGCGTGCGCAACTCGCACACGAATCCGCCGCCGCGACTGATGCGCGATCCCGCCTATCGCGCGGGTGTCGCACGGCTCGCGGCTCACGGCTTGAACTTCGAGGCATGGCTGTATCACACGCAGCTCGACGATCTGATCGATCTGGCGCGCGCGTGCCCCGAGGTTTCGATCGTGCTCGACCACTTCGGAGGGCCGCTCGGCATCGGACCGTATCGAGACCGGCGCGCGGAGATCTACGAAGCCTGGAAACCCAGGATCGCAGCCATCGCCGAGTGCCCGAACGTTACCGCGAAGCTCGGCGGCCTCGCCATGCCGATCAACGGGTTCCGCTGGCACAAGCGGCCGGCGCCGCCGGATTCGGAAGAGCTCGCTGCAGCCGGGCGCGACTATTATCTGCACGCGATCGACTGCTTCGGCCCCGACCGCTGCATGTTCGAGAGCAACTTCCCCGTCGATAAGGTCTCGTGCGGTTACACCGTGCTATGGAACGCCTTCAAGCGGATCGCCGCTGGTTTCAGCGCCGGCGAGAAACGGGCGCTGTTCCACGACACCGCCGCGCGGGTCTATCGCCTGGACGACGCGCTGTGAGAGAATTCGGCGGCGCGGCATTGCGGAGGGTCCCATGAGCAAGGCCATCGAGTTCTGGTTCGATTTCGGCAGTCCGACCAGCTATCTGGCGTTCACGCAGTTGCCGTCGCTCTCCGCGCGGATCGGCGCCGAACTGATCTGGCGTCCGATGCTGCTCGGCGGCGTGTTCAAAGCCACGGGCAATCGTTCTCCCGCGGCGGTCCCCGCCAAGGGGGCTTGGATGCGTGGCGACATGCAGCGCTGGGCGCGCAAATGGGGCGTGCCGCTGAACCCGAACCCGCATTTTCCGGTCAACACGCTGAACATGATGCGCGGCGCGGTCGCGGCCCAACAGGCGGGCGAACTCTCGCCCTATGCCGAAGCGATGTATCGGGCGATGTGGATCGACGGCAGGAACCCGTCGGAGGCGGAGGCGTTTGCCGAAGTCGTGGCCGACGCAGGTCTGGACGCCGCGGCGTATGGCGCGCGCATTCAGGATCCGGCGGTGAAGCAGGCATTGATTGCCGCGACGGAAGAGGCGGTGGGCCGAGGCGTCTTCGGCGCGCCGACGATGATCGTCGATGGCGAACTGTTTTTCGGGCAGGACCGGCTGGATTTCGTCGCGGAGGCGGCCGCCTGACTACGGCTTACCGATAGGCCGCTCGCGGGGCGACACGCATCTCTCCAGATAGCGCGCCAGCAGGACACCATGAGTCGCCCGAAGCGCCCGGCGAAGCGCAATCTCTCGTTCGTCAGGAGGATTGCCGGTTAGCAGTTCCATCGCGATCCGGAAGGCGCGCGCCGGACCGTCGTCTCCGGGGAGCGGTTCGAGCCGCGTGGCGAGACCGGGTTCTTCGAACAGCATCCAGACGGGGAACCATTCGGGCGATATCGCGGGTTCGCGATCGTCGTCACGGGCGTCGCTCCATGCCCGCTTGACCGCAGGGTCCGGAAAACCGGGCGCTTCGACGTGTTGCTGAAACTCTTTCGGCGCGTCGCGGCACAGGGCGAACCAGTGTTCGATCGCACCCACGCGATTTTGCAGACGGTATTCCGCTTCCGCGAGTCGCGCCACCAGGGCAGGCTCGTTGGGGTATTCCGGCGCCGCGCATATGACGCGCTTCACGCTCTCCCAGTCGTCCGCACGCGCGTAAACCGCGCTCGCATGGCGCTCGGGCGCCGCCGGGTCGAAACGCGCGGCTTCGATCGCTTGCGCCGCCGCCTGCCACAGCGGAGCAAGGAAATCCGCTGCGTCCTCACCGAGCACGGCTTGGGCGGCGGGACACCATTGTCGCTCCAACCGGTCGAGTCGCTCGAACCCGGCGGCCGGTCCGTCCGGGTCGGGCGCCCGGAGCGCTTCGATCAGCACGGCAGCGGCCGCCGCGTTCCGGTAGTCGGAGCCGGTATTCTCGATCCTCGCGAGCGCCCGCCCGGCGCGTTCCGCATCGCGCGCCCGCAGGGAGTCGAACAGCTCGCGGGCTGTCCTGACCGGGACGCTGTCATAGAACAGATCGAGCTGTTCGGGAGCCTCGAGGCCGGCGTTCGACGCCGGTCGGGAAGAACTCCGGGATTCCATCGGCGATGTCGTATTCGCGATCCGGGGATCCTCCGGTTGCCCGCCCGGACCCGCATTGTCAATGTCCTGGTTCGCGGCGTGCAGGACGGTGGAGCGTCATCGGCGGTGGTTTCGGTGCGCGGGCGTCTCGCCCGCATCTACCCCGCGCGGACGCCGTTCGCGCGCGACGCCTTCGCACCGCTGCCACCGGTGGCCGGTCCGCCTACCGATGGAGCGCCGCCCGCGACACGCCCGATCGTCGGAAGCGCCCGTGTGCTCCCTCGAACCTGACTCCGTCTGTATAAGGGGCGTCCACAACGAGGAGGAGGCGATGTACGACGAACCCGACGGTCTTGTCGCCGAACGCCTGCGCAAGCGCGACGAACTGATCCGCGCCGGGGTGGACCCGTATCCCGCAGCGGCGTTCGCGCCGAGCCACAGCCTGGCACGGGTGCGCGCGGAAGCTGACACGGGCGCCGCGCTCTTCGTGCGTGTCGCCGGGCGCATCGTCGCACGTCGCCAGATGGGGAAGGTGATTTTCGTCGATCTGCTCGAAGAGGATGTGCGGCTTCAAATGTTCGTCCGCCGCGCCCGCGTCGGCGAAGAGGCGTGGGGGATGCTCGGACTCCTCGACCTGGGCGACTTTCTCGGAGTCGAGGGGGAGATATTCCATACGAAGACGGGAGAACTGAGCGTCATGGCCGACACGCTGACCGTGCTTGGCAAGGCGTCGCACCCCGTTCCCCTGCCGAAACGGCGCGGTGAGCGCACGTTCGACGCGATCACCGACACGCATCGCCGCTATCGCCGCCGGCACGTGGATCTATTGTCGAACACGGCGAGCCGCGAGGTTTTCGTCAAGCGCAGCCGGATCGTCCGCGGCATCCGCCGCTATCTCGACGAGGAAGGTTTTCTGGAAGTCGAAACCCCGATTCTCGGTCAGGCATATGGCGGCGCCGCCGCACGCCCTTTCACCACACGCCTGCACGCGATCGATCAACCGATGGTGCTGCGCATTTCGCCCGAATGCGCGCTCAAACGAATCCTCTGCGGCGGGATCGACCGGATCTACGAACTCGGCAGGAACTTCCGCAACGAAGGAATAGACTCGTCGCACAACCCCGAATTCACCATGGTCGAGTGGTATGAAGCCTGGTCCGACTATCTGGAGCAGATGGAGCGCTTCGAGACCCTGGTGGCGCGGCTCTGCGACGAAATCCACGGAACGACGAAGATTGCCTGGCGCGGCAGGCCGCTCGACCTGACCCCGCCGTGGCGCCGCCTGCCGATGATCGAGGCGTTGAGCGACGCGGTGGAAACCGATGTCGGCGAAGTGCCGCTGGAGGCGTTGCCGGCTCTCTTCGCGACCCACCACCCCGAAGGTGTCGAGGGCCTTCCGGCGCCGTTGTCGTGGGGCGGTGCGGTGGCCGCGCTCTTCGAGGCCGCGGTCGAACCGAAGCTCTGGGGACCGGACTTCGTGATGGATCACCCGGTCGAGATCAGCCCGCTGACCAAACGGCACCGTTCGGACCCGCGGCTGGTGGAGCGCTTCGAACCCATCGTCGCCGGGATGGAAGTCGGGAACGCCTACTCCGAGCTCAACGACCCGGTGGAGCAATATGAACGGCTCGCCTCGCAACAGGTCGCACGCGAAGACGCCTGGGATCTCGACGAGGCGTTTCTGGAAGCGGTCGCCGACGGGATGCCGCCCGCCGGTGGCGCCGGCCTTGGCGTCGATCGGATCGTCATGATTCTGACCGGCGCCGAAAGCATTCGCGACGTCATCTTCTTTCCGTTCGTGTCGCACGGGTCCGGCGGGGACGCCGATACGTCGTCATAGCGGGCCGTCGCGCGTCCGTCCGCCGATCACACCGGCGCCGGCAAAAGCGCCAAGCGAACGGGCGGTGCGCGGGTGTTCCGCGCCGGAACCGGCGCCGCCCTGCCGTCTCGTATGCTGTGAGCCGGGACGACGGCTTGCGCCGCCGCCGCGGCCCGCCTATGGTTCCGCGCCGTCCGGTCGGAGCGTGGCGCAGTCTGGTTAGCGCACTTGTCTGGGGGACAAGGGGTCGGCGGTTCGAATCCGCCCGCTCCGACCAATGACCTTCAGCGATCCGAAGCGCGACACATGAACACGCAGAGTGAATGCGCCGCACCGGGCGCGGCCGAACATTTCGATGTCCTGATCGTCGGGGCCGGGATTTCGGGCATCGACGCCGCCTATTACCTCCAGCGCGATTGTCCGGACAAACGCTTCGTGTTGCTCGACAGCCAGGAAAGCTTCGGCGGCACCTGGCGCACCCATCGCTTCCCCGGCATCCGGTCCGACAGCGACCTGTTCACTTTCGGTTACTCGTGGAAGCCGTGGTCGGGGCCGCCGATCGCCACCGCCGAAGAGATCCTCGCCTATCTCGACGAAACGCTGGACGAGCACGACATCCGGCGCCGCATCCGCTTCCGGCACCGGGTCGAAACCGCCGCGTGGTCGAGCGGAGAGCGGCGCTGGACGCTCGGCGCGGTTCGCCTCGACACCGGCGAAAGCGTCGCGTTCACCTGCGACTTTCTGTGGATGTGCCAAGGCTACTATCACCATGCCCGGGGCTATACGCCCGATTTCGTCGGCATGGACCGCTTCCGCGGGCCGATCGTCCATCCCCAGACTTGGCCGGAAGGGTTGGAGTATGCCGGCAAGAAGGTCGTCGTCATCGGGTCCGGCGCGACCGCGGCGACACTGATCCCGGCGATGGCCGCGAACTGCGCGAACGTGACCATGCTGCAACGCTCGCCGACCTATTTCTACGCCCGCCCGAACGGCAACGAGATGGCCGACATGCTGCGCAGTCTGGACATCCCCGATGAATGGACGCACGAGATCGTGCGCCGCAAGATCCTGCAGGACCAACAGACGGTCACCCGCCGTTCGTTCGAAGAGCCTGAATCGTTGAGGCGGGAACTGATCGCCGGCGTCCGGGCGTTTCTCGGCGACGGGTTCGACATCGAGACCCACTTCGCCCCGCGCTATCGCCCGTGGCGCCAGCGCCTGGCGGTCGTGCCCGACGGCGATCTCTTCAAGAGCATGCGCGCCGGCAAGGTGTCGGTCGTCACCGGCGAGATCGAAACCTTTACCGAAGAGGGCGTTCGGCTCGAATCGGGCGAAGAGTTGGCCGCCGATCTGATCGTCACCGCGACCGGTTTCGATCTGTGCGCCCTGGGCGGCATCGTCTTCACGGTCGACGGCGAACCGCTGGACTTCGCCGATTGCTGGGGCCATCGCGGCATCCTGTTCACCGGCGTGCCGAACATGGCGTGGGTCTTCGGCTATCTCAGGACCAGTTGGACGATGCGCGCCGACCTCGTCTCGGCCTTCGTATGCCGCCTGCTCAATCACATGGCAGAGCGGGGCGCGCACATGGTCGTTCCGCGGCTGCGCGAGGAAGACCGGGACATGCCGGCGCTTCCGTTCATCTCCGAAGAGAATTTCAACGCCGGCTATCTCATGCGCGGGATGCACCTGATGCCCAAACAGGGCGACCGGGAACCGTGGATTTTCAGCCAGGACTATTACACGGAGAAGGATCGAATCCCTGCCGCCGATCTCGAAGACGGCACGCTGATCTACACATAGCGCGAGGGAGCGCGCCCCCGGGCGTCAATCCGGCTCGAGAGCGGGGCGGGCGAAGGGATCGCGGCCGGGCAGTGCGGCGACGACGGCGCGGCGTTCGTCGTCGCTGTAGCCGAGCCATTCGGCGATCTCCGTCAACGAGCGCCGGCACCCTTCGCACAGCCGCGTGTGCGGGTCGATGCGGCAGACGCCGACGCAGGGCGAAACGACGGTCATCCCGGCGGCGGAAAAGAGAAGGGGCGGCGGCCCTGTCGGCCCGCCGCCCCGACTTCGCGGTTCGACGCGATCAGGCGTCGGCCAGCGCCGTCTTGATCGACTCCGGCGTGATCGGCATCTCACGCACCCGCGCGCCCGACGCGGCCTCGATCGCGTTCGCGATCGCCGCCGGGACAACCGTAACCACCGGCTCGCCGGTGCCGGCCGGATAGTGGCCGTTCTGCACCAGGACGATGTCCATGTCGGGCACGTTCTCCATGCGCCCGACGAGGTAGGTATCGAAGTTGCCCTGCTCGATCTGGCCGTTGGCCATGGTGGCCTTTTCGAGCAGCGCGTGGCTGACGCCCCACATGGCGGACCCTTCGATCTGCGCCTTGCAACCGTCGGGGTTGACGGCCGTACCGACGTCCATCCCGATGGTGAGTTTGCGGACCGTCGGGACGTGGGTCTCCGGATCGACGTGGACCTCGGCCACCGCGCAGGTCCATGTCGGCGAACCGCGCTCCTGCGCCGTCACCGCGGCGATGCCCATGCCGGTGTTCGCCGGCATCGGCTTGACGCCCCAGCCCGCCTTGCCGGCCGCGGTCTCGAGGATGTTGCGCAGGCGGAACGCGCCGCCCACCGAGTTCGGCGGGGTGCCGGCGTTCTTGCCCGCGGCGTCGAGCATATCGACGCGCATCTGCACCGGATCCTTGCCGATCTTCTTGGCCATCTCGTCCATGAAGCACTCGTTGGCCCACATGGTCCAGGACGGCGCCACCGAGCGTAGCTGACCCGGAGGGGTCGCCGCTTGCGCGACGTCGTTCTCGATCGCCCGCACCGAGTGGTTCGGCACGGTGTACCAGAAGTCGCTGCCGTTCATCGAGAACGGGTCGATCCTGCCCTTCTTGTCCACCGACTCGGCGAGGAAGCCCGGAGCCTGACGCTTGGTCGCCCAGCCCGAACACACCGCATGGTCGATCGCCACATAGCGACCGCTGTCGTCGACGCCGCCGCGCACCCGCTGGAAGGTCAACGACCGGTGGAAGTCGTATTTCAGGTCGTATTCGCGGCTATACACCAGCTTGACCGGGCGCCCGACATCCACCGCGGCGAGAGCGGCAGGGACCATCGAGTCCGGCTCCAGGCGCCGGCCGAAGCCGCCGCCGAGATACTGCTGATGGATCACCACGTTGGCGGGATCGAGGCCGATCGCCTCGGCGGTGACCGCGGCGCAGCGAGTCTGCCACTGGTTGCCCGTGAAGCAGTGCATGACGCCGTCCTGCATCATCGCGACGCAGTTCATCGGCTCCATGACGCCGTGATAGGTGAGGTTGGTGATGTATTCGGCCTCGTGGGTCGCCGCCGCTCCGGCCAGACCGGCTTCGGCGTCGCCTTCCAGCACCCACGCGAAACCCGCATTCGGGTCGGCGACGAGATCCTTGGCGCGGCCGAGGATGGTCGCCGTCGAAACGCCGGCGTTCGGCCCCGCGTCCCAGGTCACGTCCACGGCCGCAGCCGCGGAATCGGCCGCCCAGTAGGTTTCGCCGATCGCGATGGCGTAACCCTTCTGCACGCCGGTCTTGTCTTCGACGATCACGGTCTTGATGTAACCGTCGATGCCTTGCGCCGCGCTGTCATCGACGCTCAGCGGCATGGCGCCGTAACGGGTCGGCGGCATGACCAGCTTTCCATAGACCATGTTCGGCACGAACACGTCGATGCCGAACCGGGCGGTGCCGTCGGTCTTCGCCGGGATGTCGAGCTGGGGCACGCTCTGGCCGACGAGCTTGTACTCGCCGAAACGCTTGAGCGGCAGCGCCTTCAGCTCGTCCTCGGTGAAGGTGCGGCTGATATTGCCCGCGGCAATGATGTCGGCATAGGGAACGCTGCGCCCGGACGGCCCGTGAGTGACGGTGCTGTCGGCGGCCGAGCATTCGCCGGGCGAGACCCCCAGCATGTCGGCGCCCGCCTCGATGAGGGCGATGCGGCCGGACGCGCCGGCGCGCGACAGCGCGTCGAAGGTCCAGTTGACCGACCAGCTACCGCCGGTGATCATCAGGCCCCATTTCTCGTGGCTGTCGGGATAGTCGATCCGGACGTCGTTCCAGTCGACTTCGAGCTCCTCGGCCACCGACTGCGCCAGCGCGGTGCCGACGTGCTGCCCCATCTCCGCCTTGGTGATGTGGACCGTGGTGATGCCGGAGGGCTCCATGGTGATGAACGCGCTGGGCTCGAAATTGCCCGCCGCGAGCGCCTCGCGCGCGGTGCCCGTGAGCTTCGGCAACACCGAGAAACCCATGACCAGACCGGCGCCGGCGGCGGCCGAGCCGATCAGGAAGTCGCGGCGGGAGAACCCGTCGCGCTCGATCTGTTGCGTCATGTTCAGGCCTCCATCGCGGCGCGTTTGATCGCCTTCTTGATGCGCACATACGCCTGGCAACGACAGATGTTGCCGTTTATGGCATCGACGATTTCACTGTCGCCGGGGTTGGGGTTGGCGTTCAGCAGCGCCGCAGCCTGCATGATCTGGCCGGACTGGCAATAACCGCATTGCGGCACTTGCTCGGCCACCCAGGCCCGTTGCAGCGGGTGCTGGCCTTTCGGATCGAGGCCCTCGATCGTGGTGATGCGGGTGCCGATGACATCGGCCAGCGTAAGCTGGCACGAGCGCATGGCTTCGCCATCGACATGGACGGTACACGCGCCGCACAGGCCCGCGCCGCACCCGAATTTCGTCCCGGTCAGTCGCAACCCTTCGCGAATGACCCAGAGAAGATGGGTGTCTTCGGGCGCATCCACGACGTGGGCGACGCCGTTGATGGTGAGAACTGCCAATCTTGCCTCCACTGGGTTGAGTCGTTTGAACGACGAGCGAGAATACGGTCGTTTCCGCCGCAGCGCATCGGGCGCCGCGGGGCAAACCTCCGAACCTCCATGTTCGCATCATAGAACGATCCGCGCCGCCCGGCAACAGATGTCCCCGGTTCGGTAGCGTCCCGGTTTGAAAATTATCGCGGTTCGTTCGGGGTGCGGTGTGCGTTGGTGGCCGGTGCGCGGGCGTCCCGCCCGCATCTGCCCCCGCGGCGTCCGTGCGGGCGGGACGCCCGCGCACCTCCAGTGTATCGGGTGCGAAACCGGCGTTCCGCAACCTGCAACGGGGATCGCCGCATCAGCCGGCGCTGCACGAGCCTCCGCCGAGCACGCAGAAGCTCGCGCAGTAAGGGTGGTTCAGCGTCACCGGTTCGTCCGCCCGGGCGAGGGAATCGCCCATGTCGAACCGCGGGTCGTTGGGCAGCAGCGTGCACGGCGCGAGCACCGGGCGGAGAGCGCCCTTGCGCTTGATGACCATGCGCGAACTCGCGCACATCATGGCCTCCGGCGCCGTGTCGAGAACCTTCCAGCACGCTTCCGTGATTTCGGGCACGTCGGCGGCGGGATCCATCTCGGGAAACAGCACGAGCGCGACGGGATCGCGGGCGTCGATCGGCACGCCGAGCCGCGCGAAAAGGCGACCGTAACCGGTGCGCAGGGCGCACTCCGGCTCGCCCCGTCCGAGCCGCCCCGCGACATGTACCGTGAACCCGTTGCGCGACAGCCATTGCAACCCCTCGATCGCCGGCGACCACGACCGCGGGCCGCGTTCCGCCTCGTGCAGCGCTGCCGTGTAGTGGTCGAGCGACACGCGAAGCGTCAACCGCCCCTCCGGCGCGGTGCGCAGCGCGAGCAGGTCTCGCGAGACCTTCATCATCGGCCGCATGGCGTTGGTCAGAACCAGCACGCGATAGCCGCGTTCGAGGCACAGCCGGACCATGCGAACGAAGTCCGGGTTCATGAACGGTTCGCCGCCCGTGAAGCCGATTTCTTCGGTCGCGTGGCCGCGTGCGGCGAGCTCGTCGAGCCACTCGCGCACGTCGTCCAGCGACAGATAGACCAGCCGGTCGTTGCGCGGGCTGGACTCGATATAGCAGGTGGCGCAGCGGAGATTGCACAGCGTGCCCGTGTTGAACCACAGGGTGCGCAGTGCGCGGAACGGCACCCGGGCGCGCCGGTCGCCGGTTGCCGTCCAGTCGGGGTCGCTGAACTTCGCTCGCTTTCGGGAGGCTTCCGCGTCCGTCGTCGCGAGAGGCATGGGCGCGGGCTCCGTCGTGGCCCGGCGCGGCGTCGCCGGCAGGCGAACCCTAGGGACGGCGCCCTGGTTGTCAACCCGGGCGCAGGCGCACGGACACCCCGCCCGCGCGCTTTCGATGCCGTAATCGACCCCTCTGCAGGGGCGCCCCTTGTGGGCGCCCGCACCTCGACCTCCTGGCTCGTCGAAACGATCCTGCCCTCTGTAGGGGCGCCCCTTGTGGGCGCCCGCACCTCGACCTCCTGGCTCGTCGAAACGATCCTGCCCTCTGTAGGGGCGCCCCTTGTGGGCGCCCGCACCTCGACCTCCTGGCTCGTCGAAACGATCCTGCCCTCTGTAGGGGCGCCCCTTGTGGGCGCCCGCACCTCGACCTCCTGGCTCGTCGAAACGATCCTGCCCTCTGTAGGGGGCCCCTTGTGGGTGCCCACGCCCTTGCAGCCCCCAAGGGGGGCCACGGAGGCAACCGCAAGGGCTGCCTCTACGTTTCGGGGGCGCCGCACCCTCGCCGCCCCGTCACATCCGGTTCCGCGCGAGCGAAAGGGCGGCGGCCATGCTTCGACCGGCGACGGTTATCGCTGCCCGCGCCGGTCCCGGCTTGAACAGCGGACGCGCGCGGCCGGAAGGGCGCACGATCGGTTCCCGCCGGCGCGAAAGAGCCGCGACCCTGCGCCGCCGCCCGCCGTTCGTCCACCCGAACCCGAAACGGCGTTTGACAGGACGATCCATCATGTGACAGGCTGCGGCGCCTCTTCACGGGGCCTCTTCACTATTTGCGTTGAAGCCGGAGCGGCCCGCTGGTTTCGAACGGAATTTCGCGCTCGAACGCCCCGGATCCGACGCAGCACGGAAACGCGGCGGGCGCGTGGTTCGTCGGCGTCCTTGCGCTGTCGCTGACCCTTGCCGCGACACTCGCCACGCCTCATGCGGCGGCCCAGAGCACCGGCATCTGCGACCGCACGCCAGAGGTCCGGGACGCGATCCTGGGCAAGATCGACGGCGTCGACGACTGCGCCGAGGTCACCTGGAGCGATCTCGCCGGGATCCGTACCCTGAGCCTCGCCGATTCCTTCCTCTCGTCTCTGACGGAGAACGATTTCGACGGCCTCGGCAACCTGCGCGAACTGGACATCTCGGGCCAGGAGTTGAGCGCGCTGCCCGACGGCGTGTTCGACGGCCTCGTCAAACTGCGCGAGCTGGAAATCGGTGCCAACGCGCTGAGCGCGTTGCCCGCCGGCGTGTTCGACGGCCTCGTCAACCTGGAGTACTTGTGGCTTTACGGAAACAAGTTGAGCGCGCTGCCCGACGGCGTGTTCGATGGCCTCGTCTACCTGTCGGACGTGGACATCAGCGGCAACGAGCTGAGCGTGTTGCCCGCCGGCATATTCTACCGCCTCACCAGCTACGACGGCCTCGGCCTGTTTTCGCTGGACCTTGACTACAACCCGGGGTCTCCCTTCACGCTCACCATGGAGTTGGTGCAGACCGGCCCCGGCGAGTTCGTGGCGACGGTCGCCGAGGGCGCTCCCTCCGACATGATAGCCGACATAACCGTGCAGGGCGGCAGCGCATCGGCCGAAACCGTCACGATCGTGGCCGGCCGCATAACGAGCGAGCCGGTCACCGTGACGCCTGCGGAGTCGGTGACCGTCGAGCTCGGCAATCCGCGATTCGATTATCTCTTTGCCTCCGGCATCGGGGTCGCTGCGGGCGCGCCGCTCACGCTCGGCGAAGGCACCCCTGAACCTGAACCGGAGCCCGACGCCGGCATCTGCGACCGCACGACACAGGTCCGGGACGCGATCCTGGACGACATCGACGGCGTTAGCGATTGCGCGAAGGTCACGTTGAACGATCTCGCAGGGATCTCCTACCTGTCGATCGACGATTCCGGCCTCTCGTCTCTGGCGGAGAACGATTTCGACGACCTCTTCAACCTGGAGTCCCTGTGGCTTGGCGAAAACGAGTTGAGCGCGCTGCCCGCCGGCGTGTTCGACGACCTCTTCAGCCTGCGGGAGCTGTCGCTTTACGAAAACGAGTTGAGCGCGCTGCCCGTTGGCGTGTTCGACAATCTCTTCAGCCTGCGGGAGCTGTCGCTTTACGAAAACGAGTTGAGCGCGCTGCCCGCCGGCGTGTTCGACGACCTCTTCAACCTGCGGGAGCTGGACATCGCCTTCAACTCGCTGAGCGCGTTGCCCGCCGGCGTGTTCGACCGCCTCGTCAACCTGCGGGAGCTGCAGCTTTACGAAAACGAGTTGAGCGCGCCGCCCGCCGGCGTATTCGACGGCCTCGTCAACCTGGAGTCCCTGTCGTTCGATGGCAACGAGCTGAGCACGCTGCCCGACGGCATGTTTGAGGGCCTCGTCAACCTGGAGTACCTGGGGCTTGGCGGAAACGAGTTGAGCGCGCTGCCCGCCGATGCGTTCGACGGCCTCGTCAACCTGGAGTACCTGTGGCTTTCCGGAAACGAGTTGAGCGCGCTGCCCACCGGCGTATTCGACGGCCTCGTCAACCTGACGCACCTGTGGCTTGGCGGAAACGAGCTGAGCGCGCTGCCCGCCGGCATATTCGACGGCCTCTCCAAACTGGGAAGCCTGTCGTTTTCGGACAACCCGGGCGCTCCCTTCACGTTCACCATGAAGCTGGAGCAGACCGGTCCGGGGGAGTTCACGGTGAAGGTCGCCGAAGGCGCTCCCTTCGATATGACGGCGGACGTGACCGCGTGGGGCGGTACGGCATCGAGCGACACGGTCACGGTCGCAGCGGGCCGTACAACGAGCGAACCGGCCACGGTGACGCCGGCGGAGCCGGTGACGGTCGAACTGGGCAATCCGCGCTGGGGCGACCACTGGAGTTCCCGTGGAATCAGGATCGCCGCGGGCGCGCCGCTCGACTTCGGCGAAGGCGCGCCCGATCCCGATCCCGATCCCGATCCCGAATCCGGCGTCTGCGACCGCACGCCGCAGGTCCGCGACGCGATCCTGGCTGCGATCGACAGCGTCGACGACTGCGCCGAGGTCGCCGCGGCCCATCTCGCTTCGATCGCGACGCTGGACCTCTCCGAAGCCGGCATGACGTCCCTGGGGGCGGGCGATTTCGATGGCCTCTCCGGTCTGGCCCGACTGGACCTGGACGGTAACGGGCTGGCCGCATTGCCCGACGGCGTGTTCGACGACCTCTTCAGCCTGGAGGATCTGGGGCTTGGGGGCAACGCGCTGGGCAGGTTGCCTGCCGGCGTGTTCTTCGGCCTCTCGAACCTGGTGGAGCTGCGCCTGGACGGCAATCCGGGCGCGCCCTTCACGCTCACCATGGAGCTGGAGCGGGTCGGCGCGATGGCGTTCGCGGCGAGAGTCGCCGAAGGCGCTCCCTTCGATATGACGGCCGAAGTGGCCGTGCAGGGCGGCACGGCGTCGGCCGACTCCGTCACGATCGGGGCGGGCCGCGCGACCGGCAGGCCGGTCGCCGTGTCGCAATCGGGGCAGGAGCCGGTAACGGTCGAGCTGGGCGCGCCGCCGAACCTCCCGGCGGGCTTCGACGGCCTCGTGACCGCCGTGGGCGGTCCGCTCACCCTCGGCGGATTCGTTCCGCCGCCCGAAGACGCGCCCGTTCTCCCCGCCATGTTCACGGCCATGAGGGACGCATACGAGAAGAAGATACGCTCCCCGTTGGGGAACGAGTATGGCAAGAACACGAAATGGCTGGCGTTTTTCAATGCCCAGAAGGGTATCCTGGCGAATGTGGACGCGACCATCTATGTGGATCTGGCGGATTACTTCGGCATTACGCCCGAAGGTCGCGGCGAAGGCCCGCATAACGAAGGCGAGAAATGGGTCACGATGTGGGTCGATGTCGGGATAAACGTCGAGGTGTCGTATCCTTTCAGCATCGGCATCGTGCCCTTGCCTTTCGATCCGACGGAGCCGGACCCGCGGCGTCGGGCCGAAGCCGAAGGTCCGGGGATCGCGGCGCCTTGTCTTCAACCTGGAAACGGCGAAGTGGCGGACTACGCCGACGGGAGCCGGGGGGCAGGAGGTCGAATTCTTCGACGTCTCGTTCACCCAGGTCGGCCTTTCGGCCAAACTTTTCGGCGGCGCGCTCAACGTGCTGCGATTCGAGGTCAAGAAGTCCTACCTGGACACGGTTCTTGCCGGCTCTGCCCTGGCCGGCGCGACTGTCGTAAAACATCCGACAGTCGCCGGAATTTTCATCTCTGCGATGATAACGACAGGGGGCCTCACGATGGCGTTGACGCCCGAGGTCGAACACCGCGAGTTCTCGGCCTACGACGAAGGCCCGGTCTATGACAAGGACTACGACGCGGTTCTGACCCGCTATTGGGGCGGCGTCGATACCGACGGAGACGGCGTCGGCGACATGGTGTTTCCGGCCAGGGGCACGTCGATTTTCGCCGCGAGCACCGACATGTTCGTCGGGTTTCAGAATACGGGCAACCAGACGAAAGATTTCCTCGTGCAGGTCTCGGACGTCCCCCGAGGCTGGAGCGTTACTCCCTGGCTGGTCGGCCTTGCTACGGATCGGATACGGTCGACGTATTACGCGGCGCCCAGGGCTCCGTCGGAGACAGGCGCATCGCTTTGGAAGGTTCGCGTCGGCAGGGACGCTCCGGAGACCGCGACGGTCCGCTTCCAGGTCCTCTCGACAGACAGCGGGCAGGCGTTCGACGAGATCGCGGTGACGCTGCACAAGGGAGCGGTATCGGCGTCCGGCGACGATGACGAACCCGTGACGGCCCTGAACGAAGCCTTGCTGGAGCAGGTCGCCCCCGAACTCGTGAACGGCGTCGTCGGCAACCTGTCGAGCCGGATCGAAACGTCGTTGAACACGGTTCTGTCGGGCGGTCTTCCCGCCGACGGGACGTTCCGGCTGGCTGGTCGGTCGTCGCTCGAGGGCATGATGATGTTTGCCGCGCGGACCCTGGACCGCACGGTGGACCTCGACCAGCCGCCGAGCCTCGAAGAGGTGCTCGACGGGTCTTCGTTCACCCTGCCGCTGGGGGCGGCGATGGACGGCGGCGACAGTCCGTTCTCCGACCTCGCGTTGTGGGGCAGCGGCGACTACGGCGAACTGTCGGGTGGCGAGGGAGCGCGGTCGTGGTCGGGTTCGCTGACCAGCGTCCATGTCGGCGCCGATACCAGGCTGCGCCCGGACCTGCTCGCCGGTCTGTCGGTCTCGTGGTCGCAGGGGGCGTTCGACTTCACCGACCGCAGCGTCGCCGCCGCCGGCGCGGTCGAGGGCGAGTGGAAAATGCGCATGACCAGCGTCTCCCCCTATGCCGGCTGGTCGGCCTCGCCCGAACTGGACCTGTGGGCGCTGGCGGGCTACGGCCGGGGCAAGGTCGAGATCGAAGGCATTGCGCCGGAGGGCGTGGAGGAGAGCGACACGTCGATGAAGCTGGCGGCGGTGGGCGCGAACCGCGATCTGGTATCGCGCGACGACGTGGTCCCGGGCGGGACGACGACGCTGGCGCTCAAGGGCGAGGCGTCGGGCGCCCGGGTCGATATCGCGGATAACGGCGGTCTGATCCGCGCGGTGGAGACGCTGACCACGCGGCTGCGGCTCGGCCTGGACGGCAGCCACGAGCGCGTACTGCCCTGGGGCGGCGCCCTGACTCCGTCGCTGGAACTCGGTCTTCGCCACGACGGCGGCGACGGCGATACGGGAACCGGCGCGGAAATCGGCGCCGGCCTGCGCTATACCGACCCGGCATCGGGGGTGACCGTCTCGGTCCGCGGTCGCTGGCTGGCGACGCACAGCGGCGACGGCAACGCCGAGGAATGGGGCGCCGGCGGTCTGGTGCGTTTCGACCCGGGCGCGCACGGGCGCGGCCTGTCGCTGCATCTTGCACCGGCCTGGGGCAAGACCGCGAGCGGCGTCCGGCAGTTGTGGGAACGCCGCGCGGCCGACCTGCGGGTGAACGGCGGCGAGGCGCCGGCCCGGCTCGAGGCCGAGCTCGGCTACGGCCTTCGCGCCGTCGGTGGGTGGGGTGTGCTCACCCCGTTCGGCGCGCTGACGCTGTCGGGTGCGGACGCGCGGCGCTACGGTCTGGGCGCGCGCCTCCACGTCGGGCCGTTCGGCCTCGACCTCGAAGGCGAGCGCCGCGAGAGCGCCGGCGCGGCGCTGGAGCACGCCGCCACCCTGCGCGGCGTCCTGCGGTTCTGAAAGCCCACACACCCAAATGTTTCAAACCACGACAATTTTCAAACCACGACAATTTCTGTAGGGGCAACCCTTGTGGTTGCCCTCCCGTGTTTCCCGCCCGTTCGGAGGTTCGGGCGCCCACAAGGGGCGCCCCTACAGGCCGGCCGATGTCGCACGGCGCCGCCGTCCCGCTGTCACCGCCAACAGGAACCGCAACAATTTCTGTAGGGGCAACCCTTGTGGTTGCCCTCCCGTGTCGCCCCGCCCGTTCGGAGGTTCGGGCGCCCACAAGGGGCGCCCCTGGAGGCGGGTCGATGTCGCGCGGCGCCGCCGCCCCGCTGTCACCGCCAACACGAACCGCAACAATTCCTGTAGGGGCAACCCTTGTGGTTGCCCTCCCGTGTTTCCCGCCCGTTCGGAGGTTCGGGCGCCCACAAGGGGCGCCCCTACAGGCCGGCCGATGTCGCACGGCGCCGCCGTCCCGCTGTCACCACCAACAGGAACCGCAACAATTTCTGTAGGGGCAACCCTTGTGGTTGCCCTCCCTTGTCGCCCCGCCCGTTCGGAGGTTCGGGCGCCCACAAGGGGCGCCCCTGGAGGCGGGTCGATGTCGCACGGCGCCGCCGTCCCGCTGTCACCGCCAACACGAATCCGAACGAACCGCGATAATTTTCAAACCGAAACACGACCCGGGCAGGACAAACTTGCGCAGGGGCGGCGCGGTCCCTAGAATCGCCGCCGCTCGCGGGCGTAGTTCAGTGGTAGAACGTCAGCTTCCCAAGCTGAATGTCGGCGGTTCGATCCCGCTCGCCCGCTCCAGTATCGTCAATACCTTATCGGCGCTTCTTGCCACAGTATCGGAACAATGGGCGGGCGCATGACGAAATCGGAAGAACTGCGCGCGGTGCAAGCGCCGTTCAAGGCCCGCTACCGCGAGACGCCGGAGGACGCCCTGATCACGTTGTCGGCGACCGGCGCGCTCGGAGCCGGCGTTTCGTGCGCGGTCGAGACCGGGAAGGCGCTGGTCGAGGCCGGACTCCACCCGTCCGCCGGCGGCAACGGCGCGCAAGCCTGCTCCGGCGACATGCTGCTGCAAGCGCTCGTGGCGTGCGCCGGGGTCACGATGTCAGCCGTCGCCACGGCGCTCGATATCGATCTCGACTCGGGGACCGTCACCGCCGACGGCGAACTCGACATGCGCGGAACGTTGGGTATGACCCGCGATGCGCCCGTCGGCTTCCGGCAGATTCGCTTGCGTTTCGATCTGGTATCCGGCGCTCCCGCCGACAAGCTGGACAAACTCGTCGAACTCACCGAGCGCTATTGCGTCGTATTTCAAACGCTGAACGGCGGCGCGCCGGTCGCCGTCGAGCACTCGGTCAGCGCCCGTCGATGAGGTCGCGCACGTAGCGCGGCAATGCCGCGCTGCCGGCGCAGGTTCGGGCCATGCCCTGCAGCAATTTGATCGCAGCGACGATCGACCCGCCGACCGCGGCCAGTCCGCCGAAGAAGCGCGTGGTGAGACGTGCTTCGAGCGCAGCGAAGCGGGTCTCGATACGGCCTTCGAGCGCGTCGAGGTCCGCTCTGGTAGCCAACCCGGCGCGGCCGGCGCGCACGGTTTCCACGATCGTATCCGCCTGACGCTTCTCGAAACCGTCATTTTCGAGATCGCGCGCCGCGCCGAGCGCATCGAAATCCTGCGTCGCCATGCGTCCAAGGATATGCTGTCGCGAGATCGCGCGCAAGGTCGTCGGTTCGATCCAGCTCTCCCACACCATATTTTTCAGCTCGTTACGGGCGTTGTTTCGACAACGTTACCAATGCAGACTCCACCGCATGGTCAGCGCCCGTCGATGAGGTCGCGCACATAGCGCGGCAGCGCGAAACTCGCGATGTGCACGTCAGGCGTGTAGTAGCGCGTTTCCAGCCCCGCCTGCGCGAAGCGCGCCGCAAGGGTGTCGCGGTCGACGCGGCGCAGGTTCGCGTCGTCGCTCGCCCATCCGAGAGTCATCGGCCCGCCGGTGTATGTCGGCACCGAGACGGTGTAGAAGCCGGAGTCGGCGAACAGCGCCGACAGCCGCCGGGCGGCGGTGCGCACTTCGTCCGGTTGCACGAACGGCACGCCGTTCTGGGTGACCAGCACGCCGCCCGCGCTCAGGCGGTCGCGGCAGGCGGCGTAGAACTCTTCCGTGAACAGCGCTTCTCCGGGGCCGATCGGGTCGGTCGAATCGACGACGATGGCGTCGAACGCCTCGCCGGCCTGCCGCATCCAGGCGATGCCGTCGGCGATGACGACGGCGGCGCGCGGGTGGTCGAACGCGCCGTCGGCGAGGTCCGGCATGAATCGCTGCGACGCACGGATCACGGCTTCGTCGAGATCGACCAGTGTGACCGCGACTCCGCCGTGCCTCACCGCCTCGCGCAGGCAACCGCCGTCGCCGCCGCCGACGATCAGAACGCGGCGGACACGGCCATGGGCGAGGATCGGAACGTGCACCATCATCTCGTGGTAGAAGTGGTTGTCCCGTTCCGTGGTCTGCACGATGCCGTCGAGCACGAGCACCCGCCCGAACGGGCCGGTGTCGAGGATCAGCATGTCCTGATGCGCGGTCCGCTCGCGGTGCACGACCGCCCGCACGTCGAAATACTGGCCGTAGCCGGCGTGCATCTCCTCGTGGAAACGGGTTCCGGTCAACGCAGGCCGCGCTTGTGCGCGCTGATCGCCGTGCGCGTTGGCGAGAAGGCCGCAACCAGCACCGACGCGGCCTTGTCCGGGTCCGTATCGCCGCACAGAAACACGTCGATCGCGGCGAAGCCCGTCTCCGGCCAAGTGTGGATGCTGATATGGCTTTCGGCCAGGATCGCGACGCCCGAGACACCGCCATTGCCGCCGAACTGATGCAGGTCGATTCCGAGCACGGTGGCCCCGGCGGCCGCGCTCGCCGCGCGCAGCGTGCGTTCGACATGGGGTTTGTCGGCCAGCCGCGCCGCGCCCCACAGGTCGATCAACAGGTGATGGCCGGCGTAACGCTCGCCGTCGCGCGTCACATAGTGGTCGCCGGCCGTTTCCGCGTCCATGTCCGCCTCGATGATGAGCCGCCCCGGCAGTTCGACAGACGGTATCCGGTGGTTCTTCCCTGTTCATCCGATCATAAAACCGTTCGCATGAACAGCGGCGGCGCGCGGCGCCGCTTGCCAAACGCAGCGCAATCGGGTAAACGCGCGGGCAGCGCTGCGGGACGGCGCGGAACGGCCGAGGAGGTAACGCGAGCCATGACCCAATTCACCCCCCCCCCCCGCAACATATTGATCTGAAACGATTTTTTCTCCCGCCGTGCGTTGCGGCGGCAGCGTTTGCACTCTTCCTGACCGTGCCTGCGGCGCCGGCGGCCGCTGACGATTGCGATCCCGACACGCTCACGCGAGGAACGTTCGACCACGAAACCGGCGTTTTTACCGCCGGAACGGGTACCGATTACCGCATCGAGTGCGCCGACGCGGCTGACGACGGCGATTCCGTAGTCACGCTGGAAATCGAGGACGTTCCGGAGACCTTCGACGATCTCGTGATCCATCTGGGCGGCGGCGACCCTTTCTACGAGGATGACGCGGGCGGCGTCCGCTACGTCATCACGTCGGACGACACGATCGAGACCACCGGCCGCGGCGAAGACGGCCTGTTTTTCCTCGATAACGATGACGAGGACGGCGACGTATGGGCCGAGTCCCACGCAACGGTGATTACGCGAGGGGACGGTTCGAGGGGCCTGTTCGCCATTGCCGGCGGCGATGCCGACGCAACGGCGATCAACCGGGGAACGATCGATACCTGGGGCGGTGTGTCCGTCAGAGGGGGCGAGGAGTCGTCTTCCTATGGCGTTTTGGCGTATACCCCGGAGGACGGCGACGCCGTGGCCGGGAACGTCGGCGACATCGAGACCCGAGGCGCCGGGGCGGTTGCGATCGTCGCCGTGGCCGGGGGGAACGGCGCTGCGGCAGCGACCAATTCCGGGAGTGTGACCGTCCGCGGCGACCCGTTCGAGGCAACCATCGGGAATGTCGGGCAGCCCAATTGGGCCACGGGCGTCGAAGCGTATTCCGAGCGTGGAGACGCGACCGCGGAGAACGCCGCCGACGGCGCGATCCTGGCGACCGGTCGCGGCGCAAACGGCGTTGTGGCCGGATCGGGAGGTTTCTACGGGACGACCGGCGACGGAGACGCCGTCGCGGTAAACCGGGGAACGGTGACCGTAAGCGGCGACGCCTCCGAGGTGATGGACCCCGACAACACCGCTTGGTTCGGTCAGGTCGGCAACTCCGAAGGGGTGTACGCCTGGACGGAGGGAACGGGGCAAGCGTTTGCCTCCAACGAAGCCGGCGGGCGGATCGAGACCACGGGCAAGGGCTCGCTCGGCGCGGGAGCGTGGGCCGGCGGCGGCGGAGAGGCCCGGGTCGAGAACCGCGGCGAAATCGTTACCCGCGGCGACAAATACGTTTCCGCCACGGGTGAGGAGGCCCGGTCCTATGGGCTCCTCGCCTCGTCCCCGCGTGAGGGGGACGCGATCGCCCTCAACGACGTCGGCGGCGCGGTGGAGACGCACGGAACCAGAGCGTTTGCCGTTTTCGCCGAGTCGTTCGACGGCACGGCGCGGGCGACGAACAGGGGCGAGGTTCTGACGCATTCGACAGCGTTCGACGAGGAAAACCCGTTCGCGCTTCCCGCTATCGGAGTGTTGTCCTTTTCGGCAAACGGCGATGCCCTGGTCGTGAACGAAGCCGCGGGATCGGTGGCCACGAAGGGCCGGGGAGCGCTCGGCCTGCTCGCTGAAACGGACAACGCGGGCGCCGACGCCGTGAACAGGGGTGGCGTGACCACCGAGGGCCGCGGTGCGCACGCCGTCCTGGCGCATGCATCCCATGGCGGCTCCGAAGGCAACCCCAACGTCGTCAGCGCGCTCAATGCCGATGGCGGGCGAATCGAAGCGAAGGGAGACCAGGCGGGCGGATTGAGCGCGGCGATCGATGTCGCCGACAGGGGAAGTTCTTTCGGCTCCGCGCGCGCGGAAAATGCCGACGCTTTCTCGCCCGCCACTGCGAGACCGACCTTTCGGCTCCGCGCGCGCGGAAAATGCCGGAAGCGCCCCTCCTCGAACAGCATCATCAACCTTTCGGCTCCGCGCGCGCGGAAAATGCCGGCTCGATCGCGACCTCGGGCCGGGCCGTGTTCGACGAAGACCCCGCAGGCTCGGTGAGCCGCAGCGAGGGCGTGTTCGCCGGGTTCTACAGCCTCACCGATGCGATCTCCGACGCGGGGGACGCGACGGTGGTCAACAGCGGCGACGTGACCGTGGAGGGCGACGGCGCGATCGGGCTTCTGGCCCTCACCTTCGGCGGCGGAACCGCCGCCGTCGAGATGACCGGCGGGACGGTCGTCGCGTCGGCGGTTGACGATCCCGCGACGACCGATATCGACGAACGCGGCATCGGCGTATGGGCCTCGACCGGCATCGGCGGCATGGCCGAGGTCGCCGTGAAAGGCGGCGCCCAGGTTCGCGCGCCGCTCGCGGCGGGGCTCGAAGGCGGAACCACGGCGCTCACGCTCGACAACGGCTTCCTCCTGGGCGATGTCGAGTTCGGAGACGGCGACGATACGCTGACGGTTTCCGACTTCGGCTATATCGCCGGCGACGTCTCTTTCGGAGGCGGCAAGGACACCCTGGTGTTCGACGTGGGGCCGACAAGAGGGGTCAGCGGCATCGCGGGTTCGGTGACCGGCCTGCATATGATGACGAAGAGCGGGACGGGTAGCGCGCGGGTGCACGACGCGACCTTCTCCGGCTCCGCCCTCATGGTCGAGGACGGCGGTCTCATCGTCCGCGGCCATCTCGACCTGGGCAACACCGGGTCCGTCACGGTTCACGACGCCGGCAGGCTGACGATGGAGATCGGCGACATCGCAGCCGACTCCGAAGACCACGGTCGGATCACCGCAGGCGTCGTCGTCCTGGAAGGCGGCGATCCGGCCCTTTTCGCCGCCCTGGATTCGGGTCTCAGCGACGAACAGAAAGACGCGGCGCAACAACGACTCCGGACCGAGGGGTTCACGCCGCTCGGCGAAGGAACCGGACTGGACACTCCCCATGCGGAAGGGGCGCAGTTGAGGACGGAGCTCGAGACGGGCGAGGAGAGAACGGTCGGAACCGTCGAAACGTCCGACGACGGGACCGTCGCCATGCTTGACGAGAGCGAGGATCTCGGCGTCGCTCCGGAGACCGTGACCGAGCCGCCGGCTCCACCTGCTCCATCGGCTCCGTCGGCCCCGTCGCGCGGCGGCGGCTCGGACGGCGGCAAGGCGATTGCGATCTTCGGCGGCTCCGCCTTTGTGTTCGCGCTGTTCGATCTCTTCGATCTTTTCGACGTCGGGCCGGACGACGAAGAGCCGATGACGGGCGAGTTCGCGTCCGTTTCGTCCTTCGCCCAACGGACCGGCGGAGCGGGCGCGGGAACCGCATACTGGGTTCATGCGCTGAGCGGCGACGCGCCGGTTCTTCCGGGCGCCGCGGGATCGTTGCGCGGCGCGCGGATGGGCTTCGACACCCGGCTCGGCAACGGTTTCCACATCGGGATGTCGGGGGCGCCGCAGCTCGAAGCGGGGGCGACCGACAACGCCTTCGCGGGGCGGCGTTACGCGCTGCGCGGCGGCTGGCGTTCGGAGACCTTCTACGCCAATGTCGGCCTGTCGCGCGGCGACTACCGGGCCCGCACGGCGTTCGCGAACCTGGACGGTCTGGGCGATCTGAGCGGGACGTTCGGCCTGAGCCACGAGCGGTCGAGCGCCGCCGTCGGTGCGCGTTCCGGGATCGGCAGGCTGCGCGTCGACTCGTCGCTGTCGCTGTTCGCCGGGTCTGTGGAGCAGGAGTCGTGGACCGCCGAATCGGCGGCGTTGCGGGCGCAGGTTCCGGCGGTGTCGCAGCGTTACGACGGCTGGAAGGCGCGCCTCGCTCTGAGTTCCGGGGACTGGCTGAAGACGGGTTCCGTGCGCTGGCGCCCGACGCTGAACCTGGCCACGGCCCGGGTTTCGACCGACGGGCCGGACAGCGTGTGGCTGCGGCAGTCCGACAAGGCGGGGGTTCTGAGCTTCGACGCGGCGGCGTCGGTGGACGAACTGCCGCGCACGATGCACGCTCTGGGCACCGGTCTGAGCATTGCGCGGGGCGAGGCGTGGACTCTGCGCGGGGGCTATATGGCGATGCTGGCGGACGGCGAGCCCGCGCACGCCGCCGTCGCCCGCTTCCGTCTCCGCTTCTGAGCCTGCTCGCGGTCGCGTCTGGCCCGCTGCAACCTCCGTTGCGGTCGAGGCCGGGCGCGGCCGCCCCTCCCCGGGGGGCGCGGGATTTACGGGCCGGCGGACGAGTCGGTAGATTGCCGCCGTCGCGCCCGTTGGGGAGGCGCCCCGGAACAGGTCCGTTTCGATGCCCGACATGCCCGCCCTGCTGCCGACCTCCGTTGTCGGAAGCTATGCACAACCCGACTGGTTGATCGACCGGGCAGCGCTTGCCGACCGTTCGCCGCCTCGGGTACGCGCCCGGTCCCTGTGGCGGGTGGACGAGGCGTGGCGCCGCGAGGCCCAGGACGATGCGACGATTCTCGCCATCCGCGATCAGGAACGCGCCGGCATCGATATCGTCACCGACGGCGAAATGCGGCGGGAGAGCTACTCGAACCATTTCGCCACCGCGCTGGAGGGGATCGACCCTGAACGCTCCGGGACCGCGGTCTCGCGCAAGGGAACGCCGAACGCGGTGCCGCTGGTGACAGGGCCGATCCGACGCACCCGCGCCGTCGGCGTGCGCGACGTGGCGTTCCTGCGCGCCAATACGAACCGGTCGATCAAGGCCACGCTGCCCGGCCCGTTCACCATGAGCGAGCAGGCGGAAAACGCCTGGTATCCCGACGCCGAGGCGCTGGCGATGGATTACGCGGCGGCGGTCAACGAAGAGGTCAAGGACCTGTTCGCCGCCGGCGCCGACGTGGTGCAGCTCGACGAACCGTGGGTGCAGGCGCGCCACGAGAACGCCCGCGCTTACGCCGTTCGCGCGATCGACCGCGCGCTCGAAGGGGTGGAGGGAGTGACCGCGCTGCATCTCTGCATGGGTTATGCGGCGATGATCAAGGACCGTCCGCCAGCCTACCACTTCCTCGCCGAACTCGCCGACTGTGCGGCGGACCAGATTTCGCTCGAGGCGGCGCAGCCGCAACTCGATCTCGGCGTGCTGCGGGACTTGTCGGAGAAGACCATCGTCCTCGGCGTGATCGACCTGGACGACATGACCGTGGAGACGCCCGGGACCGTGGCCGCGCGGATCGAGCGCGCGTTCGCGCACGCGCCGCCGGAGCGCATCGTCGCCGCGCCCGATTGCGGCTTCAAATACGTCCCGCGCAACATCGCCTTCGCCAAGCTCGCGGCGCTCGCCGCCGGCGCGAAACTGGCGCGCGAACGGCTGGGCGGCTGAACCGGATTCCTGCGCCGACGGCGGGGGAGAGGCCGGATGCGCGCCGGGGTGATCGTGTTTCCGGGGTCGAACTGCGACCGCGACGCGGCGGTGGCTCTCGCAGCCGCCTGCGGCGCGCCGCCGGCCATGATCTGGCACAGGGAAACCGATCTGCCGGCGCTCGACCTGATCGTGCTGCCGGGCGGCTTCTCTTACGGCGACTACCTGCGCGCCGGCGCGATGGCGGCGCGCTCGCCGGTGATGGACGCGGTTGCCGCGCGCGCCCGCGCCGGCGTGGCGGTGCTCGGCATCTGCAACGGGTTTCAGGTACTGACAGAATGCGGGCTGTTGCCCGGCGCCCTGATACGCAATCGCGGTCTGCGCTTCCTGTGCCGCGACGCGGCGCTGCGGGTCGAGGAGACCGACAGCCCGTTCACCGATGCCTTCGACGCGGGGGAAACCGTGTCGATGCCGATCGCCCACAATGACGGCAACTACCGGGTCGATGATGAGACTCTGGCGCGGCTGGAAGGCGAGGGGCGCATCGCCTTCCGCTACGCCCACGGCGCGCCGAACGGAGCGCGGGCCGACATCGCCGGGGTGTTCAGCGCCGATCGGCGCATTCTCGGACTGATGCCGCATCCCGAACGCGCGGCCGATCCGGCCCTGGGCGGCAATGACGGCGCGCGCCTGTTCGCCGGGCTTCGGGCGGCGTTGTGAGCGCTGCGAATCCGGCGGTCCGTGCCGCCGTCGATGCCCGGGTCGCGGAAGAACTCGGACTGAGCCGCGAAGAATACGACTCCATCGTCACAGTCCTCGGACGGGTGCCGAACCTCGCCGAACTGGGGATTTTCTCCGCCATGTGGAGCGAGCACTGCTCGTACAAATCCTCGCGCAAATGGCTCGCCGGGCTGCCGAGCGCCGCGCCATGGGTGGTTCAGGGGCCGGGCGAGAACGCCGGTGCGGTCGATATCGGCGGCGGTCTCGCCGCCGTCTTCAAGATGGAGAGCCACAATCACCCGTCCTACATCGAGCCGTATCAGGGCGCGGCCACGGGCGTCGGCGGGATCATGCGCGACGTGTTCACCATGGGCGCGCGCCCCGTCGCCAACCTGAACTGCCTGCGCTTCGGCGCGCCCGCCCACCCGAAGACCCGGCATCTGGTCGCCGGAATCGTCGGCGGCATCGGCGGTTACGGCAACTGTGTCGGCGTGCCGACGGTGGCCGGCGAATGCAGTTTCGACGCGCGCTATGACGGCAACGTTCTGGTCAACGCCATGACCGTCGGCATCGCGCCGGCCGGGCGTCTGTTCCGCGCCGCCGCGGGCGAGCCGGGCAGCGCGCTTGTCTATGTCGGCTCGAAGACCGGCCGCGACGGTATCCATGGCGCCGCCATGGCGTCGGCGTCGTTCGAAGCCGACAGCGAAGAGAAGCGCCCGACCGTCCAGGTCGGCGATCCGTTCGCGGAAAAGCTGCTCCTGGAAGCCTGCCTCGAACTGATGGCCGAAGACGTCATCGCCGGCATCCAGGACATGGGTGCGGCCGGACTCGCGTCGTCGTCCATCGAAATGGCGGCGCGGGGCGGCGCCGGCGTGGCGCTCGATCTCGATCGGGTGCCGGTGCGCGAGACCGGCATGACGGCCTGGGAACTGATGCTCTCCGAAAGCCAGGAGCGCATGTTGATGGCGCTGCGCCCGGGCACGGAAGACCGGGCCCGCGCCGTTTTCGCGAAATGGGAACTGGATTTCTCGGTCATCGGCGAAGTGACGGACAGCGGTCGGCTCGTCCTGTTGAGCGACGGGCGCCCCGTCGTGGACCTGCCGATCGAACCGCTCGCCGCCGGGGTCGCATACGACCGCCCGCGTGAGACTCCGCCGCCGCCGCCGCCCCTGCCAGCGCTGCCGCACCCGCCCGCCGCCGCCGCGTTGCTCGACTTGCTCGGGAGTTCCGAACTCGGCAGCCGGCGCTGGATCTGGGAACAATACGACCACATGGTGATGGGCGACACCGTTCAGCGGCCCGGCGGCGACGCCGCGGTGGTCCGGATTCACGGCACCGACAGAGGGCTGGCGATGACGGCGGACTGCACGCCGCGTTACTGCGCCGCCGACCCCGAAACCGGCGCCCGGCAGGCGGTTGCCGAAGCCTTTCGCAATCTCACCGCCTCGGGCGCCCGCCCGCTCGCCGTAACCGATTGTCTCAATTTCGGCAATCCGGAGCGGCCCCGGGTCATGGGCGCGTTCACCGCGGCGCTGCGGGGCATGGCGGCGGCGTGCCTGACGCTCGATATGCCCGTCGTTTCAGGCAACGTGTCGTTCTACAACGAGACAGAGGGGCGCAACATCCCGCCGACTCCGCAGATCGGCGCTCTCGGCGTGATCGACGACCTGGCGGTCATGGCGACCCCCGCACTCCCCGGTTCCGGCCACGCCCTGGTCTTGATCGGCGCACCTGGCGACAGCGGTGACGGGCACCTCGGACAATCGCTATACGCACGCCTGTTGCTCGGCGGCGACTACGGCGCGCCGCCGCCGGTCGATCTCGCCGCGGAGCGTCGGCACGGCGACTTCGTGCGCGGGCTGATTCGCGACCGGCTGGTCGCGTGCTGCCACGACGTATCCGACGGCGGCCTCTATGTCTGCGTCGCGGAGATGGTGCTGGCGGGCGGGGTTGGCGCGGCGCTGGACGGGCCGGGCCGGCCGGCGTGGCTGTTCGGGGAGGGGCAGGGCCGCTATGTGGTCGCCGCGCGCGCCGCCGACCCGGTTCTCGCAGCGGCGCGGGCCGCCGGTGTGCCGGCGGCGGCGATCGGGCGCAGCGGCGGCGAGTCGTTGACTTGCACCGGCGCGGGTGCGATATCGTTACGCGATCTACGGGCGGCCCACGAACGCTGGCTGCCCGCCTTCATGGCCGGAGACATCGACTGATGGCGATGGATGCGAGTGAGATCGAGCGGTTGATCCGCATGGGCATCCCCGACGCTGACGTGCGTCTGGAAGACCTGCGCGGCGACGGCGATCACTACGCCGCCTATGTGACCTCTCCGACTTTCAGGGGCAAGACCCGCGTTCAGCAGCACCAGATGGTCTATCAGGCGTTGCAGGGCAATATGGGCGAGGCGCTGCACGCGCTCGCGATCCAGACCGCGGTGCCGGAAGACGCCTGACCGTCGTTGCGCGACATCCACAACCGAGGAGACACGTCATGGACACCGACTCCATGAATCCGGTTTTCGAGCGTATCCGGGCGGAAATCGACTCGCATCCGGTGGTGCTTTTCATGAAGGGCACGCCGATTTTCCCGCAATGCGGTTTTTCGGCGCTCGCGGTGCAGGTGCTCAGCCACCTCGGCGTCAAGTTCAAGAGCATCGACGTGCTGACCGAGCCCAGCATTCGCGCGGGCATCAAAGAGTTCAGCAATTGGCCGACGATCCCGCAGCTCTATGTCGGCAAGGAGTTCGTAGGCGGCGCCGACATCGTTCGCGAGATGTACATGTCCGGCGAACTGACCTCCCTGTTCGAGTCCAAAGGTGTCGAGATGACGGCGGCGTGAGTGCGCTGCTGACGGTCGATCCATCGGGCCGCGGCGGCACGGCTTGACCTTTTCCCGCCCTTGCCGGGACGAGGGCGCACCGGGATGACACGAACGACGCGGTCAGGCCGCCTCGTGCGGGTCGTGCTCGGCGTTCTGTGCCTCGTCGGGGCGCTGCCCGTGTTCGGACGCGCTGACGACGCCCCCGGCGTCCCGCTGGCCACATGGACCAATCCGGGATTGGGCGCGGACTGGCTCACGCTCGACCTTGCGCGGAAGCTGTTCGCCGGGGCCGAAGAGGTGAAGCCGCTGGAGGGCGAACCGCCGGTCGCGCCGGTATATGCCGGTGGCGTTCTGCAGGGTTATATCTTCGTTACACGCGACGTGACCGAGTCGCTCGGCTTCTCGTCGCTGGAATTCCTCATCGCGGTGGGCTTGCGGGTCGACGGGACTTTGGCCGGTGTGCGCGTCGTCGCGCATCGGGAGCCGATCATCGATCTCATCATGCTGGAAGATCTGGTGCCCCGGTTCGCCAGGCAATATGCCGGCGTGGACATCCGTGCGCCGCTTCGGGTCAGCCTCAACCGGGTGCAGGAACAGGGTGCGATCGACGGCATTTCCGCCGCCACGATCAGCGCCGTGTTGTTCAACGAGGCGATTCTGCGCGCGGCGCGACTCGTCGCGCAAGCCAAGGGTTTCCGCCTGCACGACAAGCCGGTCCTCGACATCATCGGCTATCGGGAAAGCGACTTCGCGAGTCTGGTCGAAAGCGGCGCCATCGGGAGCCGGCGTATCGGCAAGACCGAGGCCGCCGCCGCCGGTGTCGCCGACCCGGATCTGTCCGGCGGGGGCGCCCGCGGCGACCTCTACGTCTATGCGCATGAGCGCGACAGCGGCGCGGCGCAAACGGCCTGGCCCGAAGACCTGTTGCTCGATCTCTTCGCCGGTCCGGTAATGACGCCGACCATCGGCCGCAATCTGCTGGGCGACAAGTGGTACGACCTGTTCGTGAGCGGCCGCAATCCGAACGACCTGATGCTCGGATTGATGACCATCGGCCCCTATTCGATCGACGGGGAGAAGCAGATCGCCAGCGGTCCGTTCAAGCGCCTCCGGCTGCTTCAGAACGGCGAAACCTTTGCGCTCAGCAAGGACAACTACCGCTATCTCGGTTTCCTGCACGGGACCGACAAGCCGAGATTCGCCGAGATCGGGCTGTTCTGGGTGCCGGCGGACAGCGGCATCGATCCGGTGGCGCCGTGGTCGCTCGAGGTCATGGTTGAAAGCGCGACCGGTCGCGAGGCGGCGGCATTCGGGCTCGACTACGCCCTGCAGGACGAGTTCATCCTGATGCCGAGCGGCATCGACGATCTTGCGGTGGAAAACCCCGAACCGCCGTGGATGGCTGCCTGGCGGGCACAGGGGGGAAACCTTGTCGTCCTCGCGGCGATGCTCGCCGTCCTGAGCGGGATACTGTTCCGTATGGACTGGCTGTCGATGCGGCCGCACCTTCTGCGCTGGGTGCGCATCGGCTTTCTGGCGTTCGTTCTCGGCTGGCTGGGATGGATCGCCGGCGCCCAGGTGACCATCGTCAACGTTCTGACCTGGCTGCAATCGGCGATCGGCGGTAGCGGCCTCGCCGTCTTTCTCTCCGATCCGTTGATCGTCGTGCTGATCGCGTTCACCGTAGCAACGCTCTTCCTGTTCGGACGCGGCGTTTTCTGCGGCTGGCTGTGCCCGTTCGGCGCGCTTCAGGAGCTACTCGCCAAAGCCGGCCAGGCGCTCGGAATCCGCCAGGTCGATCTCGGCCATCGCGTCCATCGGTGGTTGTGGCCGGTGAAATATGTCGTGCTTGCCGTCCTCGTCGGTCTGTCGTTCCATTCGATGACGATGGCCAACACGGCATCGGAGGTCGAGCCGTTCAAGACCGCGATCTCGCTGCATTTCGCGCGCGACTGGCCGTATGTGATCTATGCGGCGACCCTGTTGGCGGTGGGCCTTACGGTCGAGCGTTTCTTCTGCCGCTTCCTGTGCCCGCTCGGTGCCGCGCTCGCGCTCGGCGGCAAGCTGCGAATCCCGAACTTCCTCAAACGCCGCGCCGAATGCGGCTCGCCGTGCCAGCTCTGTTCCCGACGCTGCCCGATCAACGCGATCGAGCCGAGCGGGCGAATCAGGATGGACGAGTGCTTCTATTGCCTCGATTGCCAGGTGCTCTATCACGACGAACATGTATGTCCGCCGCTGGTTCGGGAGAGGCGGCGAACACGCACGGCGCCGGTCGGTGGAGCGATTGCCGCCGGAGCCGCGGCGGGAAGCTGACGCGACAGGGCGTTTCGCGCGTTCGCGGAGGAGGGACGTGAAGTTTCGACGGTCGATACGGAACGCTCTGGTCGCGGCGTCGATCGGCGCGCTCGTCGCGTCGGCAGGGGATGCGCGCCCGCGCACGCTCGACCAGGGAGAAGTCAAGGAGTTGCTGACCGGCAACACGGTCTTCGGTTTCGATCCTCGCAATGAGAACGAATTCACCATGTTCCATTCGGGCAGCGGTCGTATCCGCGCCGAATTGCGCAATGTGAACCGTAAGGCCGACATGTCCGACGGGCGCTGGTGGGTGACGGGCGAGGGCAAGCTGTGCATCGAATGGACCAACTATCGCTGGGTCAGTCTCTGCGCCGGAGTCGTGAAGGATGGCGACTCGATCACCTTCGTCGATGACGGTGGGCGGATCATTTCGTTCGGCGAAGTGGAGCCCGGCAATCCCGATGACCTCTGATCCCGCAGGGCCGACAGGCGGTCTCGTCGGCAACGGTCTTCCGCCGGGCGGCGCCGGCGAACCGGGAGACGCGGCATGAAAGTGCTTGAAATACGAGACGCATGGGGGCTCGAACATCTGGTCCCCGGTAACCGACCGGAACCGGAGCCGGGACCGACCGAAGTCGTGATCGCGATGCGCGCCGCCTCGCTCAACTACCGGGATCACGTGATGTTGCAGCGCGGTTACGGCGCGCGGTCGGGCGAATTGCCGCTGATCCCGGTTTCGGACGGCGCCGGAGAAGTGGTCGCGACCGGCGCCGACGTCACGCGCGTCGAGGTGGGCGATCTCGTCTGTCCGTGTTTCGCGCAGAGCTGGATGTCCGGCCCGCTGCGGGAAGAGCATTGGAGCGGTATGCTCGGCGGGCCGCATGACGGGGTCCTGCAGCAACTCATGGCGCTCGACGAAAGCGGAGTCGTGAAGGCGCCCGAAGGATGGGATGCGCTGTCGGCAGCCACTCTGCCCTGTGCGGCGCTCACCGCGTGGAACGCCGTGGTCGCGACCGGCGGTGTCAAGGCCGGCGATACGGTGCTCGTCCAGGGCACGGGCGGTGTGTCGCTGTTCGCCTTGCAGTTCGCGAGAATGCACGGCGCGCGTGTCGTCGCGATTTCCGGGAACGCCGGGAAACGCGCTCGCGCCGGAGCGCTCGGCGCAGAATACGTCATCGACTACGTCGAGGACACGCAGTGGGGCCGCACGGCGCGCGCTTTTGCCGGCGGGCGCGGCGTCGATCTGGTGGTCGAGGTCGGCGGCGCGGGTACGCTGGAGCAATCGCTGCGCGCCGTGCGCGTCGGCGGCACGCTGGCCATGATCGGCGTGTTGTCGGGCGGCCTCGCCGAGGTCAATCTCGGTCTCGTGGTCACCCGCGACATCGATCTCAAGGGCATCACGATCGGCAATCGCGACATGTTCGAAGACATGGTCGCCGCGATCGACCGGAACGGACTGACTCCGCAGATCGACGACCGGGTCTGGACGTTCGACGAGGCGCCTGCGGCGCTCGCGGCGCTGCCGGAGGGCAGGCATTACGGCAAGATCTGCATTCGCTATTCCGCCGGTCCATGAAGCGCCGCCCTCGAAAGCGCGCCCGCCGCTGTGCGGCTCGCACAGGCAGGCTTCCTCCGGGGCTGTTGAGTGTCATGAATAAGAAGATGCGCTGTTGAGGCGACCGGCGACTCGTGGCCGATAGCTCGCCCGCGCAGCTCGTCGCAAAGGTGGCGGCTGGCGACGCCTCGTCGCCGCGTTTGGCCGAAACCTGCCAAAGAGTTCTGCTGACCCGGATCGTTCAGGCGAAAGGGCGGATCGGCACGCTCGACCACGACCATGCGGTCGCGACGTTCGCGTCGCCGCTGCGCGGGTTGCGGGCGGCGTTGCGCGTCCAGCAGGATCTCGCCGGCCTCAACGACGCCTTGCCGCCGGGGAAGCGCCGCCGCTATCGGATCGGTGTCGGCATCGACTCGGCGACGGTGCTGTGCGCACGGGCCGAGCCGGGCGGCATCTGCGTCGACGAAGACGTGCTCGCGGCCGTTGTCGGAAAACTGGATATCGAGAGTGAGGACGCAGGCCCGATCCGCTCGGGATCGCGCCGGCGCGCTCTCGCGGTCAGGAGCACGCTGGCCGGCCGCATCTTCCGCTACAAACCGTGGACGACGCCGGGCCGCCGCCGCGCGAGTCTGATTCTGGCCGGGATCCTGATCGCGGCGGTCGTCGTCGCCATCGCGACGGGCGCGCCTTCCGGCTGAACCCGTATCCTTGACAGCGCCGCTGCGCTGGCATAAGGCTGCGCTGCGTCGGGGGTGTAGCTCAGTTTGGTTAGAGCGCTGGCCTGTCACGCCAGAGGCCGCGGGTTCGAGTCCCGTCACTCCCGCCACGCCGGTCCCTGCCGCCCCTTCGGCAGGGTGTGGCCGCGATTTGCGGGGCGCCCGGAATGCTTGCTGAATATCTCCCGATCCTCATGTTTCTCGGCATCGCGGCCGCTCTTGCGCTCGCCGTCGTGGGCGCGTCGTGGATCGTCGCGCGTCAGCGGCCCGACGCGGAGAAGGTTTCGTCCTACGAATGCGGCTTCGAGCCGTTCGACGACGCGCGCGGCCGTTTCGACGTGCGATTCTATCTCGTCGCCATCCTGTTCATCATATTCGATCTCGAGGTCGCGTTTCTGTTCCCCTGGGCGGTGACGCTCGAAGCGACCGGCGCATTCGGCTTCTGGTCGATGATGATTTTCCTCGGCCTGTTGACGATCGGGTTCGCCTACGAATGGCGCAAGGGAGCGCTCGAATGGGAGTGAGCGAAACCGAACCGTTGGCGGCGCTCGCCGGCGAAGTTGGCGAGAAGGGCTTCGTCGTCACCCAGATCGAGAAGTTGGTGAACTGGGCGCGCTGCGGATCGATGTGGCCGATGAGCTTCGGGCTGGCCTGCTGCGCCGTGGAAATGATGCACACCGGCGCCAGCCGCTACGACCTCGACCGCTTCGGCATAACTTTCCGTCCCAGCCCGCGGCAATCTGACGTCATGATCGTGGCCGGCACGCTGACCAACAAGATGGCGCCCGCGCTGCGCAAGGTTTACGACCAGATGCCCGAGCCGCGCTATGTGATCTCGATGGGTAGCTGCGCCAATGGCGGCGGCTATTATCATTACTCCTATTCGGTGGTGCGCGGTTGCGACCGCATCGTTCCCGTCGATATCTACGTTCCCGGTTGCCCGCCGACCGCCGAGGCGCTGCTCTACGGCATCATGCAGCTACAGCGGAAGATCCGCCGCACCGGAACGCTGGTGCGCTGAACCGATGGACGAAGCGCTGATCGAGCTCGGCGGCTACATCGCCACCGCCGGCCCCGGGCTCGCCTCGGCGCCGGAGGTCGCGAAGGGCGAACTCACTCTTGCGATCGACCACCAGCGCCTGCTGCGTTTGCTGACCTTTCTGCGTGACGATCCGGAGTGCCGTTTCCGGCAACTGGTCGATCTCTGCGCTGTCGATTGGCCCGGCCGGGCGCCGCGCTTCGACGTGGTCTATCACTTGCTGAGTCACGCCGGAAACCAGCGTCTGCGCGTCAAGCTGCGCACGGACGAGGAAACGCCCGTGCCCTCGGCCTGCGCCGTTTTCAGCGCCGCCGGGTGGTACGAGCGCGAAGCGTGGGATCTTTACGGCCTGTTCTTCGCCGATCACCCGGACCTGCGCCGCCTGCTGACCGACTACGGATTCGACGGCCACCCGCTGCGCAAGGACTTCCCGCTGACCGGCTACGTCGAAGTGCGCTACGATGAGGAAGAGAAGCGGGTGATCTACGAGCCGGTCGCGTTGACCCAGGAATACCGCCGGTTCGATTTCATGAGTCCGTGGGAGGGTGCGGATGCAGTGCCGCCGGGCGACGACCGGACCTCCGGGGCGAGTTGATGCCCGAAACCGAAATCAGGAACTTCACCTTCAATTTCGGTCCGCAGCACCCGGCGGCGCATGGCGTTCTGCGGCTTGTATTGGAAATGGACGGCGAAGTGGTCGAGCGCGCGGACCCGCATATCGGGCTGTTGCACCGCGGCACCGAGAAGCTGATCGAGCACAAGACCTATCTCCAGGCGCTGCCCTATTTCGATCGCCTCGACTACGTCTCGATGATGAACCAGGAGCATTGCTACAGCCTGGCGGTCGAGAAATTGCTCGGCATCGAGGCGCCGCTACGGGCGCAATATATCCGCGTCCTGTTCGACGAGATCACGCGGGTGCTCAACCACTGCCTCCAGATCGCCGCGAACGGCCTCGACATCGGCGCCATGACGCCGTTTCTGTGGCTGTTCGAGGAGCGAGAGGCGCTACTCGAATTCTACGAGCGCGCTTCGGGCGCCCGGATGCACGCCGCCTACGTAAGGCCCGGTGGCATACACCGGGATCTGCCCGACGGGCTGACCGACGATATCGCGGCATGGGCCGAGCGCTTCCCCCGCGTGCTCGACGATGTCGAGGAGCTGTTGACCGGGAACCGCATCTGGAAACAGCGCAACGTCGATATCGGCGTCGTGACTCCGGAACAGGCGCTCGATTGGGGGTTTTCAGGACCGGTCCTGCGCTCGACCGGCCTCGCCTGGGACCTGCGCAAGGCGCAGCCCTACGCTGTCTATGACCGCATGGCCTTCGACATTCCGGTCGGCAAGAACGGCGACTGTTACGATCGTTATCTGTTGCGCATGGCGGAGATGCGCCAAAGCCTGCGCATCGTCGAGCAATGTCTGGCCGACATGCCGGACGGGCCGGTGACGGTTGACGACAACAAGATCGCGCCGCCGGCGCGGGACGGCATGAAGCGGTCGATGGAAGCCTTGATCCATCATTTCAAGCTCTATACGGAGGGCTATCACGTGCCGGCGGGCGAAACCTATACGGCGGTCGAGGCGCCGAAGGGCGAGTTCGGCGTCTATCTGATCGCCGACGGCACCAATCAGCCCTACCGCTGCAAGATTCGCGCTCCAGGCTTCGCGCACTTGCAGGGTCTCGAATTCATGACCCGGGGCCATCAGCTTGCGGACGTTGTCGCCTGCATCGCGACGCTCGACATCGTGTTCGGAGAGGTCGATCGATGAAGCGCGCGTTTGCCGCCGACGAACTCCAGCCGGACTCGTTCGCCTTCGACTCGAAGACCCTTGCCGAGGCACACCGGATCGTCGAACGATATCCGCCGCGCCGGCGGCAGAGCGCCGTGGTTCCGGTGCTCCACCTGGCGCAGCGCGCGCATGGCGGCTGGCTGCCGAAAGCGGCGATCCGGGCCGTGGCCGCCCTGCTCGACATGCCGGAAATACGGGCGTTCGAGGTCGCCAGCTTCTACACGATGTTCAATCTTGCCCCGGTGGGCCGGCATTTCATCCAGTTGTGCCGCACCACGCCATGCTGGCTGCGAGGCAGCGACGGCGTGCGCGACGCCTGCCTGCGGCATCTCGGCATCGGGATCGGCGAAACCACTGCCGACGGCCTGTTCACGGTGATCGATGTCGAATGCCTCGGCGCCTGCGTCAACGCGCCGGCGGCTCAGATCGGCGACGATTTCTATGAAGACCTTGACCCGGAATCGATGGTCGAGGTGCTGACAGCGCTCAAGGACGGCGACAGCGCGGCGCCAGGGTCGCGGATCGCGGGCCGCCTGACGTCGGCGCCGGCTACCGGCCCGACAACGCTGCGCGACGCCCGGAGCGCTTGATGCTCACCGATCGCGACCGCATTTTCACCAATCTCTACGGCTCAAGAGGAGCGGATCTCGACTCGGCGCGGGGCCGCGGCGACTGGGACGGAACGCGGGCGCTGATCGCACGCGGTCGCGACGCGATTATCGGCGAGATCAGGAATTCGGGCCTGCGAGGGCGCGGCGGCGCCGGCTTTCCGACCGGGCTCAAATGGTCGTTCATGCCGAAAGAAACCGACGGTCGGCCTTCCTACTTGGTGGTCAATGCCGACGAGAGCGAACCCGGCACCTGCAAGGACCGCGACATCATGCGCCACGAGCCGCACAAGCTGATCGAAGGATCGCTTGTCTCCGGCTTCGCCATCGGCGCCGAGGCTGCGTATATCTATATCCGGGGCGAATTCTACTGCGAGGCGGAGGCCCTTCAGACCGCGATCGACGAAGCCTACGACGCCGGCTTGCTGGGCATGGACGCGGCGGGGGCGGGGATCGCCTTCGACGTGCATCTGCATCGCGGCGCCGGCGCCTATATCTGCGGCGAGGAAACCGCGCTCCTCGAAAGCCTGGAGGGGAAGAAGGGGATGCCGCGCCTCAAACCGCCGTTTCCCGCCGCGGCCGGTCTTTACGGCTGTCCGACGACGGTGAACAACGTGGAGACGATCGCCGTCGTGCCGACGATTCTGCGGCGGGGTGCGACATGGTTCTCGGGTTTCGGGCGCGAGAACAACACGGGCACCAAGATCTTCTGCATCTCCGGCCATGTCGAGACGCCATGCAACGTCGAAGAGGCGATGAGCATCCCGTTGCGCGAACTGATCGACCGTCACGCGGGCGGAGTACGCGGCGGTTGGGACAATCTGCTGGCCGTCATTCCCGGCGGGTCTTCGGTTCCGTGCCTGCCGAAAGCGGTTTGCGACGATCAGTTGATGGACTTCGACGCGCTGCGCGACGCGCGATCGGGCCTCGGCACGGCGGCGGTGATCGTCATGGACCGTTCGACCGACATCGTTGCGGCGATCGCGCGCCTGTCGCATTTCTACATGCACGAAAGTTGCGGCCAGTGTACGCCGTGCCGCGAGGGCACGGGCTGGATGTGGCGGGTGATGGAACGCCTGATCGACGGGCGTGCCGAGATCGGGGAGATCGACGTGCTCGAACAGGTGACACGGCAGGTCGAGGGACACACGATCTGCGCGCTCGGCGACGCGGCGGCATGGCCGATTCAGGGGCTGATCCGGCATTTTCGCGGCGAGCTCGAGCGCCGCATCCTCGACCGCAAGAAGCGCGCCGCGTGAGAGGCCGGCCATGCCGACGCTGACCATCGACGACCGGGAGATCACCGTCGAGCCCGGCGCCACGGTATTACAGGCGTGCGAGCGCGCAGGGCGGGAGATTCCGCGGTTCTGCTACCACGAACGACTGTCGATCGCGGGCAATTGCCGCATGTGCCTGGTCGAGATGGAGCGTTCGCCGAAACCGATCGCTTCGTGCGCCACTCCGGCCCTGGACAAGATGGTGATCCGCACCGACACGCCGCTGGTGCACGAGGCCCGCGCCGGCGTCATGGAGTTCCTGTTGATCAATCACCCGCTCGATTGTCCGGTCTGCGACCAGGGCGGCGAGTGCGACTTGCAGGATCAGGCGCTCGGCTATGGCCGCGACCGGAGCCGATATCACGAGAACAAGCGCGCGGTGGCGGACAAGGATTTCGGGCCGCTGATCGAGACCGTGATGACGCGCTGCATTCACTGCACCCGATGCGTGCGGTTCATGGAGGAAGTCGCGGGAGTTCCGGAGCTTGGAGCGCTGTTCCGCGGCGAGGATATGGAGATCGCGAGCGTCATCGAGGGCGGGCTGCACTCGGAATTGTCGGGCAATATCGTCGATCTCTGTCCCGTCGGCGCGCTGACCTCGAAGCCCTATGCCTTCACCGCGCGCTCGTGGGAGCTGCGCAAGACGGAGACGGTCGATGTGTTCGACGCGGTGGGCAGCAACATCCGCGTCGATGCGCGCGGCGCGCAGGTGATGCGCGTCCTGCCGCGGCTGAACGAGGCGGTGAACGAGGAGTGGATTGCCGACAAGAGCCGCTATGCGTATGACGGTTTGCGCCGTCAGCGGCTCGACCGACCCTGGATCCGCGGCGGCGACGGCAGGCTGAAACCGGCGAACTGGGACGAGGCGTTCTCCGCCATCGCCGGGCGCCTGTCCGACGGGGCGCGCTTCGGCGCCATAGCCGGCGACCTTTGCGACGCCGAGGCGATGTGCGCGCTCAAGGACCTTGCCGGCTTGATCGGGTCGCCGCACGTCGATTGTCGCCAGGACGGCGCCCGGCTGCAAGCGGCGCCGCGCGTCGGCTATCTGTTCAACACGACGATCGCCGGTATCGAAGACGCCGATCTGTGCCTTCTGGTCGGAACCGACCCGCGCCGGGAGGCGCCGTTGATCAATCAGCGCCTGCGAAAGCGCTGGCGCGCCGGCGGGTTCGCGGTGGCGGCGATCGGACGGTCGCGGGAACCCGGTTATCCGGTCCGGCATCTCGGCGACGGCCCGACGGCGCTCGCCGGCATCGCCGGTGGCAGGCACGAGTTTGCTGACACCCTCGAACGCGCCGAACGACCGATGATCGTGCTGGGCATGAAGGCGCTCGCGCGCTCCGATGGCGCGGCGATTCTGGCGGCGGGGAGAGAGATTGCCGAACGCTATGGCATGGTGCGGGACGGCTGGAACGGCTTCAACCTGTTGCACAACGCGGCGGCGCGGGTAGCCGGGCTCGATCTCGGCCTCGTGCCGGGCGAGGGCGGCCTCGATGTCGCGGGCATGGCGCAGGCAGCGCGCGCCGGCGCACTCGATGTGCTGTATCTGCTGGGCGCGGACGAGATCGACATGGATGCGTTGGGCGAGGCGTTCGTCGTCTATCAGGGCCATCATGGCGACCGCGGCGCACATCGCGCCGACATTGTCTTGCCGGGTGCCGCCTACACGGAGAAGCCGGCGACATACGTCAACACCGAGGGCCGTCCGCAACGCGCCCGCCGGGCGGTGTTCCCGCCCGGCGACGCGCGGGAGGACTGGACGATTCTGCGCGCGCTTTCCGGCGCTCTCGGGACCCCGCTGCCATATGACGAGCTACCGGCGCTGCGGCAGCGCATGGCCGCCCTGTGTCCTCACTTCGACCGTATCGACGAAGCGATTCCGGCGCCCTGGGGCGCGTTCGGCGCGGCGGGCGCGCTCGCCCCGGAGCCGTTCGGCGCGCCGATCGCCAACTATTACATGACCGACCCGATCAGCCGCGCGTCGGAGACTATGGCGCAGTGCACGCGCGCATTCGCCGATCGGGCGTCGGAACCGGTATCCGCCGGGGGCTGACCGTGGACGGTTTCTGGCAAGGATGGGTGTGGCCCGGCGCGGTCATCGTCGGACAGATCCTGCTGATCGTCGTCCCGCTCCTGCTGGCGGTCGCCTGGCTCACCTACGCCGAACGCAAGGTGATCGGGGCGATTCATTTGCGCCGCGGGCCAAACGTGGTCGGGCCGTTCGGTCTGCTTCAGCCGATCGCGGACGGCCTCAAACTGCTGACCAAGGAAACGATCGTGCCGGCGCGCGCGAATGTCGGCGTTTTCGTGCTCGCGCCGGTGATCACTTTCACCCTGAGTTTCGTCGCGTGGGCGGTGATCCCGTTCGACGAAGGTTGGGTGCTCGCCGACATCAATGTCGGAATCCTGTTCCTGTTCGCGATCGCCTCGCTGGAAGTGTATGGGGTGTTGATGGCGGGGTGGGCGAGCAACTCGCGTTACGCGTTTCTCGGCGCACTGCGCTCGGCGGCGCAGATGGTGTCGTACGAAGTCTCGATGGGGTTCGTCATCGTTACGGTGCTGATCTGTGCCGGAAGCCTGAACCTGAGTGAGATCGTGATGGCGCAGAAAGACATGTGGTTCTGCGTGCCGCTGTTTCCGATGTTCGTGATCTTCTTCGTCTCCGGCCTCGCCGAGACCAACCGTCATCCGTTCGACCTGCCGGAAGACGAGGCCGCACTGGTTGCCGGCTATTTCGTCGAGTATTCGTCGATGCTGTTCGCGCTGTTCTTCCTCGGCGAGTATGCGGCGATGATCCTTGTCAGCGGCATGACCGTGGTGCTGTTCCTCGGCGGTTGGCTGCCTCCGTTCGACGTGGCGCCGTTTACCTGGGTTCCGGGCATCGTCTGGTTCGGACTCAAGGTCTCGGTGGTGCTGTTCTTCTTTCTGTGGGTGCGCGCGAGCTTTCCGCGCTATCGTTACGATCAGCTCATGCGGCTCGGCTGGAAGGTGTTTCTGCCGTTCTCGCTGCTGTGGGTGGTGGTGACCGCGGGTGCGGTGGTCGCCTTCGACTGGTATCCGGATTGAGGCGCGATATGGCGTCGATCGACCGCGCCGCGCGACCGTTCCTGCTGGCCGAGCTTGTCGCCGGGCTGTGGCTCACGCTCAAATATCTCTTCCGCCGCAAGGTGACGGTGAACTACCCCCATGAGAAGGGGCCGCTCGGCCCGCGATTTCGCGGCGAACATGCGCTGCGGCGCTATCCCAACGGCGAAGAGCGGTGCATCGCTTGCAAGCTGTGCGAGGCGATATGCCCCGCTCAGGCGATCACGATCGAGGCCGAACCGCGCGCGGACGGCAGCCGGCGAACCACGCGCTACGACATCGACATGACCAAATGCATCTATTGCGGCTTCTGCCAGGAAGCTTGTCCGGTCGATGCCATCGTCGAAGGTCCGAACTACGAGTTCGCCACCGAAACTCACGAGGAACTGCTCTACAACAAGGAGAAACTGCTGGCGAACGGCGACCGTTGGGAAAGCCTGATCGCCGCCAACCTCGAAGCGGACGCGCCCCGGCGCCGATGACCGTCGCGGCACTCTGTTTCTATCTGTTCTCCGCGGTGATGGTCGGCAGTGCCGTCATGGTGATCGCGGCGCGCAACCCGGTGCATTCGGTGTTGTTCCTGATCCTTGCCTTCCTCAACGCGGCCGGTCTGTTCGTGCTGATGGGGGCGGAGTTCCTGGCGATGATCCTGGCGATCGTTTACGTCGGCGCGGTGGCGGTGTTGTTCGCTTTCGTCGTCATGATGCTGGATATCGACTTCGCCCGGGTTCGCGAAGGTTTCCTTCGGTATCTACCCCTCGGCGGCGCGATCGGGCTGGTGTTGCTGGTCGAACTGGGCTTCGTGCTCGCCGCAGCGCGACTGGGGGATGGCGCGTCACCCGGAGGACCGGCAGCGGGACCGGTAACCAACACCGAAACGATCGGACGGCTGCTATACACCGAGTATTTCTATCTGTTCCAGGCGGCGGGGATCATCCTGCTGGTGGCCATGGTCGGCGCCATCGTGCTGACGCTGCGCCGGCGCGAGGGTGTGCGCCGCCAGAAGATCGCCGCCCAGGTCGCGCGCCGGCCGGAGGATGCCATCGAGATCCGTCGCGTCCCGCCGGGAACCGGGTTGTAGCGCCATGCAGATCACGCTCACGCATTACATCGTCGTCGGGGCGGTCCTGTTCGTCCTCGGCATTTTCGGCATTTTCCTCAATCGCAAGAACGTCATCGTCATTCTGATGTCGATCGAACTGATGCTGCTCGCCGCCAACCTCAACCTGGTGGCATTCTCGACCCATCTCGGCGACCCGACGGGGCAGATCTTCGCCATGTTCGTGCTCACCGTCGCCGCGGCCGAAGTGTCGATCGGGCTTGCGATCCTGGTCGTTTACAGCCGTCTCCGGGGCACGATCGAGGTCGAAGACATCAATCTGATGAAGGGTTGAGCGGGGAATGGCGGCGCTTTGCGTCTTTCTGCCGCTCATCGGGGCGCTGATCGCCGGCCTCGCCGGACGGGCGATCGGCAACCGCGGCGCGCAGGCGGTGACGTGCGGCCTGATGGCGGCCTCGGCGGTGTGTGGCGCAGTGGTTTTCGCCGAAGCGGCCGCCGGGGGGGCGCCCTATTCGGTGGAACTGTTTCGCTGGATCCGCTCCGGGACTCTGGATCTCTCGTGGGCGCTCCATGTCGATTCGTTGACCGCGATCATGATGTTCGTGGTCAGCGGAATCTCGGCTCTCGTACACGTCTATTCGATCGGCTATATGGCGCATGATGCGCACATACCGCGCTTCATGGCCTATTTGTCGCTGTTCACCTTTTCCATGCTGATGCTGGTGACTGCCGACAACTTCGTCCAGTTGTATTTCGGCTGGGAAGGGGTGGGTCTGTGCAGCTATCTGCTGATCGGGTTCTGGTTTACGCGCCCGGCGGCCAATGCGGCAGCGATCAAGGCGTTCGTGGTCAACCGCGTCGGGGATTTCTGTTTCGCTCTTGGCATTTTTGCGATCTACCTGGTTTTCGACTCGGTCGATTACGCTGCCGTGTTCGGCGCCGCCCCGGACAAGGCCGGCGAGAGCCTCGGTTTCCTCGGGCTCGAGATCGACGCACTGACGCTCATCTGCCTGTTGCTGTTCGTCGGTGCGATGGGCAAATCGGCGCAACTGTTCCTGCACACATGGTTGCCGGATGCGATGGAAGGACCGACTCCGGTCTCGGCCCTGATTCACGCTGCGACGATGGTGACCGCAGGCGTATTCCTGGTAGCGCGTTGTTCGCCCCTGTTCGAGCAGTCGGAGACGGCGCTGGCCGTGGTCACGATCGTCGGGGCCTCGACGGCGTTCTTCGCGGCGACCGTCGGCCTGGTGCAGAATGACATCAAGCGCGTCATCGCCTATTCGACGTGCAGCCAGCTCGGCTACATGTTCGTCGCCTGCGGCGTTTCCGCCTATGCCGCCGGAATCTTCCACCTGATGACGCATGCCTTCTTCAAGGCGTTGCTGTTTCTCGGCGCCGGGGCGGTAATCCATGCCCTGTCGGGAGAACAGGACATGCGCCGGATGGGCGGCATCCGGCGAGCCGTCCCGTGGACATGGGCGCTGATGTGGGTCGGGTCGCTCGCGCTGGCCGGCATTCCGCCGTTCGCCGGTTTCTTCTCGAAAGACACGATTCTCGAGGCGGCGTGGGCGGCCGATGGCGCCGCCGGCGTCTGGGGGTTCTGGCTCGGGATCGTAGCGGTGGCGCTGACCGCGTTCTATTCATGGCGGTTGCTGTTCATGACTTTTCATGGCGCGCCGCGTGCCGACCGGGGCGTGATGAACCGCGTTCACGAAGCGCCGCTGGTCATGCTGGCGCCGCTGGTGGCGCTCGCATTGGGCGCCATCGCCGCCGGGTATGCCGGACTCGGCCTCATCGACGCGCACGGTGCTTATTGGGGGCCGGCGCTGACCGTCCTGGAGGGGCACGACGCGCTGGCCGAGGCGCATCACGCGCCGTTCTGGGTCAAGGCGCTGCCGCCGGTGTTGGCCGCGGGCGGGATTGCGACCGCGTGGCTGCTCTACATTCGCAATCCGGCGTGGCCCGCGCAGCTCGCCAGCGTCGCCCGTCGGCCATACCTGTTTCTTCTCAATAAATGGTATTTTGATGAGCTTTACGACCGTTTGTTCGCGCAACCACTCAAGCGCTTGGGGCGGGGTCTGTGGAAGACGGGCGACGGTGAGCTGATCGACGGCGTGGGGCCGAACGGGATCGCCGCCGCGGTGGTCGATATCGCGCGGCGCGCGAGTCGACTTCAGACCGGTTACGTCTATCACTACGCTTTCGCCATGCTGGTCGGCGTGGTGGCCCTTGTGACCTGGTATCTCGGGACCGGCGCCGGCTGAGCAATGGACGGTTTTCCCTACCTCGTAGTCCTGATCGTCGTGCCGCTGCTGGGCGCGGCGATGATCCTGACGATCTCCGGGCCGGCCGAGTTCGCTACGCGAAACGTGCGCGCGGTGGCGTTGTGGACCTCGTTGTTCGCCTTTGCCCTCTCTGTAGCCATGTGGGCCGCGTTCGACCCGGGCACCGCCGAGTTTCAGTTCGTCGAGAGGGTGCGCTGGATTCCCGCCCTCGGGGTCGAGTTCCATCTCGGAGTCGACGGCATTTCCATGCTGTTCGTGGTGTTGTCGTGCTTTCTGACTCTGATCTGCGTGCTGGCGAGTTGGGAGGCGATCACCGAGCGGGTCAAGGAATACATGGTCGCCTTCCTCGTCATGGAGGCGATGATGAACGGCGCGTTCTGCGCCCTGGATATCGTCCTGTTCTACGTTTTCTTCGAGGGCATCCTGATCCCGATGTTCCTGATCATCGGAGTGTGGGGAGGACCGGACCGAGTCTATTCGGCGTTCAAGTTCTTCCTCTACACGCTCGCCGGCTCGGTATTGTTCTTGATCGCGATCCTGGTGATGATCCACGCCGCCGGCGGCGAAACGAGCATCCCGGCGCTGATGCAGGCCGGGTTCGACCCGAAGCTGCAAATATGGCTGTGGCTTGCTCTGTTCGCTTCGTTCGCGGTGAAAGTGCCGATGTGGCCGTTCCACACCTGGTTGCCGGACGCGCATGTGGAGGCGCCGACCGCCGGTTCGGTGATCCTCGCCGGCGTGCTCCTGAAGCTCGGCGCATACGGTTTCCTGCGCTTCTCGCTGCCGATGCTGCCCGACGCCAGCGCTTTCTTCACGCCGTTCGTTTACGTCCTCAGCGTGGTTGCGGTGATCTACGCCTCGCTGGTGGCGTTGATGCAAGACGACATGAAGAAACTTATCGCTTATTCGTCGGTCGCCCATATGGGCTTCGTGACCATCGGGCTGTTCACCCTGACGACGCAGGGGGTCGAAGGCGGCCTCATGGTGATGCTGGGCCACGGGGTGGTTTCCGCCGCGCTGTTTCTCTGCGTCGGCGTCGTTTACGACCGCCGGCACAGCCGCCTGATCGCGAGCTATGGCGGCCTGGTTCATCGGATGCCCCTCTACGCTTTCGCCTTCATGATCTTCACGATGGCGGCGATCGGCCTGCCGGGTACAAGCGGCTTCATCGGTGAGTTCCTGGTTCTGGTCGGGATCTTTCAGCTCAATAGCTGGGTCGCTGCGCTGGCAGCGCTCGGCGTCATCCTCAGTGCCGCCTATATGCTATGGCTCTATCGTCGGGTGGTCTTCGGCGATCTCGTCAAGGACGAATTGAAGACGATCCGCGATCTGGGGCGCCGCGAGTGCGCGATCTTCGCGCCGGTGATCGCCGCGGTGTTGTGGATGGGCATCTACCCCGACAGCTTTCTCGGCGTGATGCGTGCCTCGGTCGACAATCTGATCGCGCAATCGCAACCGGCCGCGGTCGCGGCTGTCGAGCGGTGAGAGGGCAAGGGTGAACGACTTCCCGGCGCTCGCGCCTGCCTTGCCCGAACTGATTCTGCTCGCCGGCGCCTGCCTCGCTCTGATGGCCGGCGCATTCGGTCGGGACTCGGGCGACGGGGTGGCGACTCCGCTGGCGCTGGCTGCCATGCTCGCCGCGCTGGCAACGGTGGTCCTCGGTCCGGGCGGGGAGGCGGTCACCTTCGGCGGCCTGTTCGTTTCCGACGCTTACACCCGTTTCATGAAGGGGTTGATCCTTGCCGGTGCGGCGCTGACTCTGGTCATGAGTCGGCGCTTCCGTGCGCGCGAGACGCTCGACCAGTTCGAATATCCGGTGCTGCTGACCTTCGCCACGCTCGGCATGACGATGATGGTCTCGGCGAACGATCTGATGGCGCTCTATGTCGGCATCGAACTCCAGAGCCTGCCGCTCTATGTGGTCGCCGCCATCAAGCGCGACAACCGGCGTTCGAGCGAGGCGGGGCTGAAATACTTCATCCTCGGCGCGCTGTCTTCGGGCATGTTGCTCTACGGCTGTTCGTTGATCTATGGCTACACCGGAACCACGGGCTTCGTCGCGCTCACCGCGGCCGCGGATACCGGGACACCGTCGATCGGGCTTCTGGTGGGGTTGGTGTTCCTTACGGCGGGGCTTGCCTTCAAGGCGTCGGCGGTCCCGTTCCACATGTGGACCCCGGACGTTTACGAGGGAGCGCCGACCGCAGTCACGGCGTTCTTCGCCGCCGCGCCCAAGGTGGCGGCGCTGGCGCTGTTTGCGCGCGTCCTTCTCGAACCGTTCGGCGCATTGGCCGATGAGTGGCGCCAGATCGTGGTGTTTCTGTCGATCGCGTCGATGGTGCTCGGCGCGTTCGCAGCGATCCGGCAGACGAACATCAAGCGCTTGATGGCCTATTCGTCGATTGGCCACGTCGGCTACGCGCTCGTCGGACTTGCCGCGGGCGGGGTGGACGGTGCGCGCGGGCTCGTCATCTATCTCGCGATCTATCTGACGATGACGATCGGCGCGTTCGGCTGCATCCTCGCAATGCGCCGGCGCGGGCGGATGGTCGAGGGTATCGCCGATCTCGCGGGGTTGGGTCGCGACAGGCCGCTGCTCGCCGCCGCTCTTGCGATCCTCATGTTCTCGATGGCCGGCATCCCGCCGCTGGCGGGTTTCTTCGGAAAGCTCTACGTTTTTCTCGCCGCCGTCGACGCCGGCCTCTACGTGCTTGCCGTGATCGGTGTGCTCACCAGCGTGGTGGCCGCGTTCTACTACGTGCGTATCGTCAAACTGATGTATTTCGATCCGTCGGAGGAAGCGTTCGATCGGCCCCTCGAGCGCGAGGTGGGGCTGGTCGTCGCCGGCGCGAGCGTGCTGGTGCTGCTGTTCTTCGTCTATCCGACTCCGCTGGTCGCCGGGGCCGCGACGGCTGCGGCGGCTCTCGTTCCGTGACCCTGCCACTGGCGTTCCACCTGATCGCGCTCGACGAGGTGGACAGCACCAACTCCGAGGCGCGCCGCCGCGCCGAAGCCGGGGAGCCCGAAGGCGCGTTGATTGTCGCGCGCCGGCAGAGCGCCGGACGCGGACGGCGGGGGCGGCGCTGGGAGTCGCCCGACGGCAACCTTTACATGTCGTTGTTGCTCAGGCCGGAACAGCCGATCGACGAGGCGGTGCGGTTGTCGTTCGTCGCCGCGGTCGCACTGGCCGATGCACTTGCCGGGCTCGCGCCGGCGCTGCGGATCGCCCACAAATGGCCCAACGACCTTTTGATCGGTGCGCGCAAATGCGCCGGCCTGCTGCTCGAATCGGCCTCCCGGAGCCACGGACGCCTCGACTGGCTCGTAATTGGAATCGGCGTCAACCTGACGAGTCATCCGACGGGCTTGTCTTGGCCCGCGACCGATCTCGCACATGAGGGAGCGCCCGGTGTGACCCGCGACGGCGTAGTCCGGACCTTCGCTGAACGTTTTCTGTGCTGGCGCGATGTCTGGCGCGACCGTGGCTTTGCACCGGTGCGCAGGGCGTGGCTCGCTCGCGCGTCCGGCGTCGGCGCGCCGATCGCAGTGCACAGCGGAGGGGAGGTCCGTCGCGGCGTGTTTTCCGGCCTTGCCGAAGACGGCGCGCTGTTGCTCCACCGGTGCGGGGCGGTTCGGCGCGTGACCGCCGGCGACGTGTTTCCGGTGCGCGAGTGACCGCGCCGCTACTGCTTGCCGTCGATGCGGGCAATACCAACGTCGTATTCGCGCTGTTCGACGGCGAGCGCATGGTAGGGCGGTGGCGCACGGCGACCGTGGTGGGCCGCACTGCTGACGAGTATGCGGTCTGGTTGACCCAGCTCATGGCGCTCGACGGCATCGTGCCCGAGCGTGTCGGCGCTGCGGTCGTTGCCACGGTCGTGCCACAGGCCCTGTTCGAGATCGATACTCTGTGCCGCACTTATTTCCGTTGCACGCCGAAGGTAGTGGGCGAGGGGCTCGATCCCGGTCTGCGCGTCGGCGTTGACCGGCCGCGCGAAGTCGGCGCGGATCGGCTGGTCAACGCAGTGGCCGCCCATGCCGGCTACCCCGGCTGGCTCGTCGTCATCGACTTCGGCACCGCGACTACGCTCGACGTCGTGAGCGCCGACGGCGGCTACGAAGGCGGGATCATCGCACCGGGGGTCAATCTGTCGCTCGAGGCGCTCGACCGGGCGGCGGCGAAACTGCCGCGGGTACGAGTGGAGAAACCGCCGCGCGTCGTCGGCAGTGGAACCGTCTCGGCCATGCAGTCGGGAGTCTATTGGGGTTATGTCGGGTTGCTCGAAGGTCTGGTCGCGCGCATTCGAAGCGAAGTCGGCGAGGAGATGACCGTGATCGCGACCGGCGGCCTCGCCGCGTTGTTCAAGGAAGCGACCCCGGCGATCGACGTGGTGGCGCCGGACCTGACCGTCCGGGGGCTCATGCTCTTGCATCGGGCGAACCGGTGAACCGCCCCGAGTTCGGAGAGGGGTTGGTCTTCCTGCCGCTCGGCGGCACGGGCGAGATCGGCATGAACCTCAATCTCTACGGGGTCGACAACCGCTGGCTGATGCTCGACTGCGGCGTGACTTTCGCCGACGAGCATGTTCCCGGCGTCGATCTGATTCTGCCCGATCCCCGGTTCATCGAAGCGCGCTGCGACGCGCTGGAAGCGATTGTGCTGACCCACGGACACGAGGACCATCTGGGGGCGGTGGCACATTTGTGGCCGCGGCTTCGCTGTCCGATCTATGCGACGCCGTTCACCGCGGCGTTGATGCGGCGTAAACTCGCCGAAGCCGGCCTTGCGGACTCGGCGCCGTTGCGCGAGATCCCGCTCGGCGCACGTTTCGTAATCGGGCCGTTCGACGTCGAATTCGTCACCGTCACGCACTCGATTCTCGAGCCGAACGCAGTGGTGGTGCGCACCCGCTTCGGCACGGTGGTGCACAGCGGGGATTTCAAGATCGACCCCGAACCGCTGATCGGCGAGACCACCGATCGGCAGGCTCTGGAGGCGCTCGGGCGTGAGGGTGTCGCCGCCCTGGTCTGCGATTCGACCAACGCGACGCGCGATGGGGTTTCGGGTTCGGAGGGGGCGCTCAGGCGCAGCCTCGACGCCTTGATCGGACAGCAGACGGGTCGGGTGGCGGTGACGACCTTCGCCTCGAACGCCGCTCGCATCGAGACCCTGGTCAAGATCGCGGCGCGCCGGGGCCGACACGCGGCGCTGGTCGGGCGCAGCCTGTGGCGCATCGTCTCCGCCGCACGCGAGGCCGGCTATCTCACCGATCTGCCGCCGCTCCTGTCCGATGACGAGGCCGCCGACCTGCCGCCCGACAAGCTGATGTTGATCGCTACCGGGTGTCAGGGAGAGCCGCGAGCGGCGATGTATCGGATCGCCGCGGGCACCCACCCGAACGTATCCCTGTCGCCCGGAGACACGGTGATCTTCGCGTCGAAGATCATTCCCGGCAACGAACGCGCCATCAATCGCCTGCACAATCGGCTGATCGCCTCGGGGATTACGCTGATCACCGAGAAGGACCATTTCGTTCACGTTTCCGGTCATCCGATGCGCGGCGAGCTCACCCGGTTTCACCAATGGCTGCGGCCGGCGGTTCTGGTGCCCGTGCACGGCGAACCGCGCCACCTGGCGGCGCACGCGGCGCTCGCCCGCGCCAACGGTATCGCGCAAGCGCCGGTGATCGCGAACGGCGACGTGCTGCGCCTCGCGCCGGGCCCGGCGGCGGTGATCGATCGGGTGGAGACCGGGCGGTTGGTGATCGACGGGCGGGTGGTGCTGCCGTTCGACGATGGCGTGTTGCGCGCCCGGCGCCGCCTGATGCGCGAGGGCGCGGTTTTCGTCGTGCTGGTGGTCGATTCTCGCGGCGCACTTCTGGCCCCGCCGCGCTGGCGTGCCGAAGGCGTTCCGATAGACGGAGCGTTGGCGCCGGACGATCTGGGCGACGCGGTCGCCCGCGCTGTCGCCGCCCTGCCGCGCGCGCGCCGGCGCGACGACGGGGCGCTTCGCGAAGCCGCGCGGCTGTGCGTAAGCCGCGCCCTGCGACGCGCGGTGAACAAGCGCCCCGCGGTCAATGTCGAGCTGGTGCGGCTCGATGCCTGACGCTCCGTCGGGAAGGCGTCGCGATGGCGCCAAACCTTCGAATTGCGATGGATATGGTGATATCCGTCATGTCACGATACGGGAGCGATCGGGACGCAGGTTCAGGGGGCCATGCGGTTGCCTTGGGGTTGGACGTGGCCTTGGGAAATCTCTGGCCGCCGTCGCATCATGAAGCGACCGCGTCGAACTACCGAAGCGAGGCCCGTATCTCAGCTTGAACGAGACGGGATCGCACGGCGCGCAAGCTACGTCGGGAGTCCCGAACACAAGAACACGCGGTGGTGGGGCGGCCGCCCGGAAGCGAGAGCGCGACGGAGGAAACGAACGACCATTTGTCCGATGGCGACGGAAGCCGACAAAACGAAGGTCACAATATGGGTTCATGAAGCGATAAGGGCAGGGCAGTACAAATTCATAGACGGAGACCGGGAGTTTCCCAAACATCTGTGGTACAGGGATTCCGATGGTCAAACATGGTATGGCAGATGCGTAAATCGCGACAAGGGCGAATACAAAGGATGGCCTGTAAGCGAGGAGGAGCGCCATGAAATTTTTGGTTGAGTGGCGGGACGCCCCCCGAAAGCCGTCGATATCGATCGACTCGCATTTGCATCGGGGACACGAACGTTTGTGAGTATTGCGAAGCGGATGGAAGTCCGGCGCCGGAGGAACTCTTCGTCTCGGTATATCCCTTGGCCGAGGGATTGGGGATGGACTGGTGGCGCCTGTTCGGCGGCCGCGATCTCTGGCGCCGCTTGATCGGGCATCGTGGCGGCTACGCCGTTCCCGATGTGCGAATGCGGTTCGACGGCGATGATTTCGAGGTCCGGTGCCTGCCTCGTCGTTACCGGAACCCCGCGCTCTCCTTTCCGAACGACGCGACGGAACGCCTGAAGCGAAGCGACGCCGAGCGTGTGCTGGGCACGTTCATTACCGCGGTGCTGGAGCGCCTCGACGCAACGGGAGTGCGGGACTCCGGTCTGCACATCCGTTGGGGTCGTATCCAGGCGTCTCTCGAAGACGACGAAGAGGCTGCGTTCTGCGAAGCCGCAGGCGCTCTCGGGCTGGACCCATACGATATCCCGGACGACGCCGCAGCGTTGATCGAAGAAAGCGGGGCGTTGTTCCAGGGTGAAACGTTGTTTGAATTTCTCGCCGGCTTGCGGACACCCTCCACGGGCGAAGCCGTTCTGAACTGGATTCGGCGCTCGGAGAAACGGCCGCCTTACAAATCGCGTCTTCCCGCATTGAGCGACATTCGCAACGTCGCGCCGGGCAGCGCCGGGGCGGACGGAGACCGACCTTGGGCGCGCGGCTATCGCCGCGCGCGCGCCGTTCGACGCAGGCTGGGCGCATCCCAGGCTGAGCGGTTCACCACGGTTTCCGCCTTGGCGAAACGGTTGGACGCGCCATATTTCGGCTCCGCCGGCCCTGTTTCCGGAATTGGCGCCCTTGTGCAATCCGACGGCCGCGACGTGCGTGTCCATCTGCGGCGAACCCTCAGCAGGACGCACAATCTGTTCGCGTTCGGACGCGCGGTAGGGGATGCGGTCGCCAATCCGCCCGTCGAGCGCTCTGCGGTGAACGATCTTCACGAGGCGTCGCGCCAGGCATGCGGCCGTGCTTTCGCGGCGGAGTTTCTTGCGCCGGTGGATGAGATCCTGTCCATGCGCAGCGACGGGCTGGATACCGATTCCATAGCCGACGATTTCGGCGTCTCGACCGCAGTGGTGGAACGTCAGATCGAAAATGCCGATCGCATACGGCAGGCTTGCGCATGACCGCCCCGGCGCGCAGCGACGATGTGGAGTTCAGCCTGCTCCGGGTCGATATCGACTTGAGGGAAGTCGCGAGAGACGTCGGACAACACTCCCTGGGCGCTGGATTGTAGCGCAGAGCTACGCGCTTGGTGTCTCGGTGTCGGTGGTGGCGCGGCGCTACGACGTCAACGCCAAGCTGATCTTCACCTGACGCCGCGACCCCCGCTACAAGCCGGCGGTGGATGGCGAAGACGCGCCGCCCTTCCTGGTCTGGACCTATGTCCGGGATGAGCGGCCCTGGAACGGCGAAGCTCCGCCGGCGGCCTGGTAGCACTTCTCGGCCGACCGCAAGGCGGCGCATCCGAAGGCCCATCTTGAAGGCTTTGCCGGCTGGATGCACTCGGACGGCTATGCCGGGTTCGGCGCGCTGGCCGGCGCCGGTCCGGTTCGCGAGGTCGCCTGTCTGGCGCCTGTGCGCCGCAAGTTCTTCGACGTTCACGCCGCCCAGGGTTCGGTGATCGCCGCCGAGGCGCTGGAACGCATCGCCGCGCTCTACGCGATCGAGAAGGAGGCCCGCAGGCAGCCGCCCGAGCGCCGCGTCGCGCTCCGCCGCGCCGCACCTCGACGAGTTCGAACGCTGGCTGCAATCGCAGTTGCCCGGGCTCTCCGCCAAGACTCCGCTGGCGGCGGCGATCCGCCATGCCCTGACCCGGATGAAGCGCCTGCGGCCCTGTATCGAGCACGGCTTCCTGGAGATCGACAAACAACCCGGCCGAACGCGTAATGAGGCCGGTCGCCCTGGGCAGGAAAAACGATCTCTTCATGGGATCGGCCAGCGGCGGCAAGGCCGCCGCCATCGCCGACACACTGATCGAGACCGCCAGGCTCAACGACGTCGATCCGCAAGCCTGGCTCGCCCAGGTCCTCGAACGCATCCCCGACTACAAGATCAACCGCATCGACGAACTGCTGCCGTGGAACACCGCGACGGCAGAAGATCGAAAGGCCGACGACCGATCACGCAAGCCCGGTCAGGCCGGACGCTTACATCTGTTCGGGGCTGCGTGCGCGGCGCGGGGCGTTGGCGTCGCGCATGTGGCGAACAGGGCGGACACGGCGTCGATGAACGCGCATCTGGCGGCCATCGGAGCGGCGGTGACGCCGGGCGCGCATGGGGTGATCGTCCTCGACGGCGCGGGCTGGCATCGCTCGAACGATCTGGTCGTTCCTCGCAACCTGACGCTCGTGCATCTGCCGCCATACAGCCCGGAACTCAACCCGATGGAGCAGATCGTTCTGTTTCTGAAATCGAACCGCTTCGCCAACCGCGTATTCAAGGATGCCGCCGCCTTGAAGGAGGCGTGTCGGACAGCATGGCGATGGCTGGCCGACCAGCCCGGCGTCATCACGACCATGACACATCGCAACTGGGCCACCGCTCCATCCCGCTAATCCCAAACCCTAACCGCATCAGTTCGTTTGAATTACGGTTGGTATTACAGGCCTCCCGACCGCAGCCGCGGCGGGAACGGGAACGCCGCGGCGCGAACATGCGCGGACAGGGGCCCGCGGGGGCGATGGGAGAACGACCTGGGGATAGTCCGCGAGCTGGCAAAGGTCGCTCGCTTCCGCGTCGAAATGTCCGCTGTCGTCGCGGTCGTCATGTGCGGCGTCGTGCTGCCAGACATGCAACCGTCCGGCGACGAGACACAACATCGCAAACCACGAAACGAGTGTGCGCGATGCGCCGCTGCGGCGGAGACTGGTGGAGAATGCGACGGGAGAGAGCGACATCGAGCGGAAACCGCAACATCTCCGGCGATCGTCCGCAAATCCGCCATCCCCGCCTCGGGTATGCCGGCCTCCCGCCCGCGTGCCGAGGTCGCAAGCCCATCGCCCTTGCCGGGAAAGAGCACGGCGCCGGAAACAATGCCGGCGGGACGCCGGCGCACCCGGGGGGTGACCGCGCGGGTCAGCCTGCGATCGCGCCCTCCCGGGCCCGCGCTCTCGCCCACGAATCGCGGAGGCTCACGGTGCGGTTGAACACGAGCGATCCGGCGGTCGAATGCAGGTCCATGACGAAATAGCCGAGACGTTCGAACTGCAACACCGCGCCTGGCGTGGCGGCGGCGACGGCGGGTTCCGCCTTTCCATGCGTGACCTCCAGCGCGCGCGGATCGGGAGTCGAATCGGGACCGGGCGCGTCCTCCGCGAACAGGGGGCCGATCAGGCGCGCCTCCATGTCACATGCGTGGGCCGCTGACACCCAATGCAACGTTCCCCTGACCTTGCGTCCGTCGGGAGCGGCGCCGCCGCGGCTCGCGGGGTCGAGAACGCACCGCAATTCGACCACCTCGCCGCCGGAGTTCCTCACCGCTTCGCGGCAGGTGACGAGCCAGGCGTAGCGGAGCCGGACCTCGCGCCCCGGCGCGAGGCGGAAGAACTTGCGCGGCGGGTCGAGCATGAAATCGTCGCGCTCGATCCAGAGTTCGCGCGCGAACGGGATTCTCCGCGCGCCGGCGGCTGGATCCTGCGGATTGTTGGCGGCGTCGAGCCACTCGGTTTTGCCCGCGGGATAGTTCTCGATCGTGACCTTGAGCGGCCGCAGCACCGCCATACGCCGCGGCGCGCTCCGGTTCAGCACCTCGCGGACGCAATGTTCGAGGGCTTCGAACGCCACCACGCTGTCACGCTTGTTCACACCGATCCGGGCGCAAAAATCGCGAATAGCCTCCGGTGGGAAACCACGCCGTCTCAAACCCGCCAGAGTCGGCAGGCGCGGGTCGTCCCACCCTGACACGTGGCCGCCTTCGACCAGTGCGGTCAGCCGCCGTTTCGAAAGCGCGGTCCGGGTCAGGTTGAGGCGGGCGAACTCATACTGGCGCGGTCGGTGCGATACCGGCAGATGGTCGATCAACCAATCGTAGAGCGGTCGATGATCCTCGAACTCCAGCGTGCAGATCGAATGGGTCACACCTTCGACCGCATCCGACTGGCCGTGTGCGAAATCGTAGGTCGGATAGATGCACCACTCGCCGCCGGTGCGCGGATGCCGCCGGTGGAGAATGCGATAGAGCACCGGGTCGCGCAGATTCAGATTCCCTGCGGCCATGTCGATCCGGGCTCGCAACACGCGGCTGCCTTCGGCGAACTCGCCCGCGCGCATGCGTTCGAAAAGCGCGCGGTTCTCCGAAGAACTGCGGTCGCGCCAGGGGCTGTCGACCCCAGGTTCGGTCAGGGTGCCGCGGTTGACCCTGATCTCTTCCGGCGACTGGTCATCCACATAGGCGAGGCCGCAATCGATGAGGTGCAGGGCATAGCCATACAAGGTCCCGAAATGGTCCGAGGCGAAAGTGCGGTGCGCGCCCCAGTCGAAGCCGAGCCAGCGCACGTCGCGTTCGATCGCGTCCACGTAGGCCGGTTCCTCCCGCGCCGGATTGGTGTCATCGAGACGCAGATGGCAGCGCCCGGCGAAGGCCGCCGCAATGCCGAAATTAAGACAAATCGACTTGGCGTGGCCGATATGCAGATAGCCGTTCGGCTCCGGCGGGAAGCGGGTGACCACGCGATCGATCCTGCCGGCGGCGATATCGCCGGCAACGATGTCGCGGATGAAGTTACCCGTCGCAGATACCGAAACGGCGGCCTCGCTCACTCTTTCGCGTCCACCGCGTCGAAGACTTCGCGGGCCTGCCGGAACCCGCTGATCGCCGCCGGGACGCCGCAATAGATCGCGGCCTGGAGCAGCACTTCGCCGATCTCCTGACGGCTGACGCCGTTGCGCAGCGCGCCGCGCACGTGCAGCTTGAACTCATGCTCGCGGTTGAGCGCGGTCAGCATCGCGAGGTTGAGCAGACTCCGCGTTTTGCGCGGCAGGCCCTCGCGCCCCCACACCGCGCCCCAGCAATACTCGGTGACCAGGTCCTGCATCGGCCCGTTAAACGAATCGGCCGCAGCTATCGCCCGGTCCACATGTTCGGCGCCAAGCACCTCGCGGCGCACCGCCATACCCTTGTCGTAGGTTTCCCGACTCATGGTCTCCTCGTTCGTATCGGTGTCAGGATGCGGCGTCGATGAGGACCGCGGCGAGCAGCGCGGGTTCGGCGCCGCGATTGACCCACGCATGGTTGGTACCGCGCTGGACGACGACATCGAAAGGTTCCAGGTCCACATCGGCCTCGTCGAGCAGCAGCGTCACCCGGCCCGACAGCAAGATGATGTAATCCACGGTCCGGGTCCTGTGCATTGCCGGGTGGCGCGTCGTATCGACCAGCGCGTCTTCGGCTTGCATTGCCGCGAAGCGCGCGCGGGTCGCCGCGGCCCGGGCGGACGGGTCCATGCCGGCCGCATTCGATTCCGGGTGCACCGTGAAAAAGCGAAAGCGCGAGCCGCCATCGGGAGGCGCCAACGTGCTTGCGACCGCCGCCGCATCTGCCGGGTCGGCGTTGTCGGCCGGGGTCCGGGCAGTTGTCCACAATTCGGTGAGCACGCCGTTGCGATTTGGCGCATGGTCCTCGATGGCGACGATCGAACGCCCGGCCACGTCGTGACCGGTGACGATGCGGCGCGGCTCCCTCGCCATGACGCGGCTCCGTCGCGCGCCTCGATTCCGTCCGGCGGCGCGAGTCAGCCTTCGCGCCCGGCGATCGTCGAGCCGCCGTCGATGACGATGGTCTGGCCGGTCACGAAGCTCGCCGCCTGCGAGGCGAGGAACACCGCTGCACCCGCGACTTCCACCGGTTCGCCGATACGCTTGAGCGGATACTGCTTGATGGCGTTGTCGTGGATCTTCGGGTTCTCCCACAGGGCGCGGGCGAAATTGGTGCGGATGATCGCCGGATTGATGCAATTCGCGCGCACATTGCTGGCCCCCCATTCGACCGCCAGGTCTCGCGCCAGAGCGATATCCGCTGCTTTGGAGATGCAATAGGCGCCGAGCGTGTCGGAGCCGATAAAAGCGCCGACAGAGGAAATGATGATCACGCTGCCGTTGCGGCGTTCCGCCATCTGCGGAATCACCATGTTGCACAGCCACACATTGCTGCGCACGTTGCAGTTCATGATCTTGTCGTAGGCTTCGTCGGGGATCTTGCTGAGTGGGCCGTAATAGGGATTGACGGCCGCATTGCATACCAGGGTATCGATCCGGCCATATGTCTTGAGCGATTCATCTACGAGATGCTTGAGCTGCTCCTTGTAGGTGATGTTGCACTGGACCGCGGTCGCTTCTCCACCGGCTTCCCCGATGCCGTCCACGACCTCCTGACATTTGTCGAGCTTGCGGCTCGACACCACGACCTTCGCGCCGGCACTCGCCATGCTCTCGGCGATCGCCCGGCCGATGCCGCGCGAGGCGCCGGTCACGACCGCGACCGTGTCGCTCAGGTCGAAGAGGGGTTTGATGTCGATCATGGGGTCGTTCCTCCGGTTCGGGCTCTCACGGCGCCGGGTTGTCGGCGAAGCGGTCGAGATGGTGTGCGGCGTCGCCGAAGAACGTATCGATCATCGTCAGCCGCTTGAAATAGTGGCCGACCTTGAGTTCGTCGGTCACGCCCATGCCGCCGTGCATTTGCACGGCTTCCTGGCCGACCTTGCGCCCGGCGCGGCCGATATGCGCCTTCGCAGCGGAGACGGCGCGGCGGCGCCCGGCCGCCGGCCCGTCGAGGCTCAAAGTGGCCATCAGCACCAGCGAGCGCGCTTCCTCGCAGGCGATCAGCATATCGACCGCACGGTGCTGGAGCGCCTGGAACGACCCCAGGGGCCGGCCGAATTGGTGTCGGGTCTTGAGGTATTCCAGCGTCGTCTCGCGCAGCAGGTCCATGATTCCGAGCGCTTCGGCGCACACGGCGGCGACCGCGCGGTCCGTCACCGCTTCGATGACGCCCCAGGCGCCGCCCGCCTCGCCGAGCAATGCGTCGGCGCCGACCGCGACCCCTTCCAGCGCCACTTCCGCAGCGCGCAGGCCGTCGATGGTGCGGTAGGCGCGCAGGCTCAGTCCGTCCGTGCCGCGCGGCACCAGGAACAGTGAAATACCGCCCTTGCCGGTGGTCTCGCCGGCAGTGCGCGCCGAGACCACCAGATGATCGGCAGCCTCGGCATTGTGCACCACCGCCTTGCGGCCCGAAAGCACGAAGCCGCCATTCGCCGTCTCGGCGCGCGCTGCGACGTGGCTCAGCGTATAGCGTCCGCCCGGCTCGCCATGTGCGAACGCCAGCTGCGTCTTGCCGGCGATCAGGCCGTCGAGATGACGCGCCCGCTGCGCCGCGCTGCCGGCAGCCGCGATCAGTCCGCCGCCGAGCAGAATGCTCGGCACATAGGGTTCCACGACAAGACCGCGGCCGAACTGCTCCATCAGCAGCGACACCGCCACGGAGTCGCCGCCGAGCCCGCCGTCTGCCTCGGCGAACGGGATACCGAGCCAGCCGAGTTCCGCGAACCTCGCCCAATTGGCGGGATCGAAACCGATCTCGCTGTCGGCCAGGCGGCGGCGGGTCTCGAAGTCGTAATCGTTGCGGACGAACCGGGCGATGCTGTCGGCGAGCAGCGTCTGCTCCTCGTTATAGGACAGGTCCACGCGCGCCCCCTAAAGTCCGAGCACGAATTTGGAAACGATGCCTTTCTGGATCTCGTTCGAGCCGCCATAGATCGACGCCTTGCGCCAGTTGAAATAGCGAGGCGCGACCGCAGCGGCGTAGTCCGGCCCGATCGGCTCTTCGTTCCAGCCATCCTTCAGCGCTTCGGGCACATACGGGTTGGCGTAGGGGCCTGTGGCTTCGAGAACCAGTTCGGTGATGCGCTGCTGGATTTCCGTGCCGCGGAGCTTGAGGATGTTCGCCTCGGTGCCCGGCTCCTTGCCGGCGGTCTCGCGGCCGAGCGCCCGCAACTCGGTATACTCGACCGCCAGCAGATCGATCTCGACCCGGGCGATCTTCTCACGAAAACGGTGATCCTCGCTCAACGGCCGCCCGTCGTTGCGTTCGGCGGCCGCGATCTGCTTGAGCCTCGCGAGCTGCGCTTTCGAGCGCCCGACATCGGCGATCCCCGCACGTTCGAAGCTGAGCAGGAACTTGGCGTAAGTCCAGCCTTCGTTCTCCTTGCCGACGAGGTTCCTGGCCGGCACCTGGACATCGTTGAAGAACACGTCGTTGACTTCCCGACCGCCGTCGATGGTGGCGATCGGCCGCACGTCGATGCCGGGTGAGCGCATGTCGATGAGCAGGAACGAAATTCCCTGCTGCGGCTTCGGCGCATCCGGGTCGGTGCGCACCAGACAGAAGATCCGGTTCGCCCACTGTGCCGAGGTCGTCCAGGTTTTCTGGCCGTTCACCACATAGTGGTCGCCGTGGCGCTCCGCGCGGGTGCGCAGGTTGGCGAGGTCGGAACCCGCGCCAGGTTCGGAATAACCCTGGCACCACCAGTCTTCCGCTGCGAGGATGCGCGGCAGATAGTGCGTCTTTTGCGCTTCGTCGCCGAAGGTGAAGATCACCGGCCCCACCATCGAAACGCCGAACGGCATGACCCGCGGCGCGTGTCCGGCGGCGATCTCATGGTCGAACAGGTAGCGCTGCACGGGGGTCCATCCCGTTCCGCCATAGGCGACGGGCCACGACGGTGCGACCCACCCTTTCTCATAGAGGATCCTGTGCCACGCGACGTAGTCGTCGCGGCCCAGCGACAGATTGCCTTCCACTTGTCGCTTGATCTCAGGCGGCAGGTTGGCAGCCACGAAGTCGCGCACTTCATCGCGAAATGCCTTCTCGGCGCCGCTCAGCTCAATATCCATACGATGCGATCTCCGCTCCGTGCCGGCCTGCCACGATGGCATTATAGAAACAAATCCGCGGTGCGAAAGACGACGGCCGCGCACCCGGATGATCGCGTATTCAGGAACTTGCGGCGAAAATTGTTGGTTCTTCCGCTCAGAGCCCGAAGCGTGCCCACAGTGCGCGTTCCTCAACCGCCGCCAGCACGCCGCCGGCCACCGCAGCCGGATCGCTCCATAGCGCCGGCGTGGCCATCCCCAGCCGACGGCGCAGCCAGCCGCGCCGCGCGCCGATGACCGGCAGGCGCACGGACTCCCCGAACCGGTCGCGCATGGTCTCGCGCAGATCGCCCAATCCGTCGATCAGTCCGAGCGCCACTGCCTGCTCGCCGGTCCAGATATCGCCGTTGAACAGGGTTTCGTCATCGCCTTTCAGCCGCTTGCCTCGCCGGTCGCGCACATGGTCGATAAAGGCCTTGTGGATGTCTTCGTGTATGGTTCGCAGCCGCGCCACGTCGTCCGGATCCTCCGGCCTGAACGGATCGAGCATCCCCTTGTGGCGGCCCCGGTGATGCACGCGCCGTTCGATGCCGAGCCGGTCGATCGCGCGATCGAAGCCGAAACCGGCGGAGATGACACCGATGGAACCCAGGATCGACGACCGTTCAGCGTAGATTTCATCCGCCGCGCAGGCCAGCCAATAGCCGCCCGAAGCTGCAATATCCTCCACGAATGCGAACACCGGAACGTCGCGCTCTCGGGCCCGGGCACGGATGCGGCGGGCGATCAATGCCGACTGCACGGGCGATCCGCCCGGCGAGTTGATCTGGAGGGCGATTCCTTCGGCACCGCGCAGGGCGCAAGCGCGGTCGATGACGCCGGCGAGCGCTGCCAGGTTCAGCGGGCTGCGAAACGGCGAAGAGGCAGGGGAGATGATCCCGGCGAGCCGTAAAACCGGCACCACCGGCGATTTCCCCATGCGGGACCGCAGGCGATTCAACACGGGTAACGACCCGGCACCGCTGCCATCGCAAGTGGCGCGGCGCGCCGTAGCACCGCCTCGGCCGCGTCGGTGTAGCGGCCATCGGCTTCGTGCAACACAAGGCCGGGCTCGAGGCGCAGCGGGGTTCGGAGCCGCTTGCGCGCACGCACGAGCACTCGCTTTGCCACCCGCCCCGCTTTGGGCCATAGCGGACAGACCACCACTTCGCCCGCGCGTCCGTGCAACGTCGCCAGCAGGTCGTCGAGCCGGTCGGCGCGGTGAATCGATGTCAGGCTTCCCTTCGGGCGCAGCAGGCGCAGGGCCGCGAGAACCCAGTCCCCGAGTGTCGCGCCGCCTTCGACGGTCGCCGTGTCATCGCGCCGCGCCGGCGCCGCGCGCTCCGGCGGGAGATAGGGGGGGTTGATCATCACATGGTGGCACGGCGCGAGATCGGGGAGTTGGTTGACGTCCGCGCAGACGAACCGGACCCGCCCGGCAACGCCGCTCGCCGCGGCGTTCCGCTCCGCCATCTCCACCAGCGCCGCGTCGCACTCGATTCCGACCACTTCGACACCGGCGACTCGCGCGGCGAGACACAAGGCCGCAGTGCCGGCCCCCGCGCCGAGATCGACGACGACGTCGCCGCTGCGGGCGGGAACCGCCGCTGCGAGCAGCACCGGGTCGATGGCCGCGCGATAGGCGGGGGCTCGCGGCTGCAAGAGCCGGACTCGTCCGTCCAGTAAGCTATCGCCGTGTTGCGGTTCAGTCGACATCGGCCTCCGCGAGCACGCGCTGTGCCATCGCGAGATCGTCGTCAGCCACCATCAACCGGCGCTGGATGGCATTGATCGAACCCTCGACGATACTCGCATGGGTGTCGAGCTCGAGCGCGTCGATTCCGGCATCGGCCAGCAACGCGCTGACCCACGAGATAGTCACGGGGTCGTTGGTGCGCAGAAGTTCTTTCACATCCCCGCTCCCGCGCTCCCTCGGACAGGTGATAGACGCTTGACCGCTACGCGACGGCGCTTCTATGTTCCCCGTCGTTGCCAAGGGCGTCAAGGCCGCGCCGCTGGCCGTTCCCGGCTCGACCGGCCAGGAAGGAGACCGTCGTGGCGTTAGCCGCCGGGTCCGAGACCGCCGACGCGAAGGCCGGCGCCGACAGACTCTACCGTTTGCAATCGCTGGTTCGCGACGACCTCGCGGCGGTCAACCGCATCATCGTCGATCGGATGCAAAGTCCGGTCGCGTTCATTCCGCAACTCGCCGGGCATATTACCGCGTCCGGCGGCAAGCGCATCCGCCCCCTGGTGACCCTGCTCGCGGCGCGCGCCTGCGGTCATGCCGGCGACCGTCATCTGGCGCTGGCGGCGTGTGTCGAGTTTATCCATACCGCGACGCTGCTGCATGACGATGTGGTCGATGACAGCACGCTGCGTCGCGGCGCCGCGACGGCGAACGCCGTATGGGGCAATCAGGCGAGTGTTCTGGTCGGAGATTTTCTGTTCAGCCGCGCCTTCGAACTGATGGTCGAGAACGGCTCGCTGGATGTGCTGGCAATCCTGTCACGCGCGAGTTCGGCGATCGCCGAGGGCGAAGTGATGCAATTGCTGGCGGCCAACGATATGGCGACCGGCGAAGCCGACTATATCGAGATCGTCAGGGCGAAGACCGCGCGCCTGTTCGCGGCCGCCGCCGAAGTCGGCGCAGTCGTCGCCGGCGGAGGGCAAGACCGCCGGCGCACCCTGTTCGACTACGGAGTCGATCTCGGCATGTGCTTCCAACTGGTGGACGACGCGCTCGACTACGCTTCCGTCGAAACGACTTTGGGCAAGACCGTCGGCGACGATTTTCGCGAAGGCAAGATCACGCTGCCGGTCGTTCTCGCCTTCGCGCGCGGCGGCGAGGACGAACGTCGATTCTGGCTTCGCACCGTCAAGCAGGGCCGCCGGCACGACGGCGACCTCGAACGGGCGATAGAGCTCATCGCGCGACGCTGCGCCTTCGACGATACGATGGCCCGTGCGCGTGGTTACGCTGATCGGGCTCGCGCCGCGCTCGACGCGCTGCCCGGTAACCGCTATCGCGACGCCCTTGCCGAAGTCGCGGCGTTCGCTGTCGAGCGCGCGTGGTAGCGGTTTCCGGAACAGAAGCTCACCGCGCCCCGGGCCAGACGACGGTGGTAGCCGCGAGTTCGGGCCACCCGATCGGCGCGCCGGACGCCAGAGCCGCTTCCGCCGGCGGCAGGGCCGGGTCCCATTTCGCGGCGACGAAACGGCGCCCGGTGACGCTGCCCGCCGCGTCGGAAAGCAACCAGCAGGCGGGTGGGACCATGGCCCCGGGGCGGATCAGGGAGGCACGATCGGGGAACGACTCCGGCGGCACCATGGCCGTATCGGTCGGCCCGCCCGGCACCAGCACATTGACCGTGATTCCCGAACCGTCGAGTTCGTCCGCCCAGCCTGCGGAGGCCGCTTCGATTGCGGCCTTGCTGGCGCCATAGGCCCCCCAGCCGCGGCGCAACATCGTGAAGAAGCTGGTGGTCACCGACACCACCCGGCCGCGGGCGCGAGCGCGGAAACGGGGCAGGACCGCGCGAGTCATGAGAAACGTGCCGGTCGCGTTCACGGCCACGACGCGGCGCCAGAACGAGGGCTCGATTTCCTCCAGCGCGGCAGGCCGACTCTCGTAATCGGCACGGATCCGGTCCATACCGATTCCGGCGTTGTTGATCAGCCCGTCAACGCTGCCGAACCGGGCGACGCAGGCCGCCACGGCGCTCTCGCACGCCGTCTCGTCGGCGATATCGCATGCGACCGGGAGCACGGAATCGCCGGCGTCGTCGAACGCTCCTTCGGTGATGTCGAGCGCGGCGACCCGGGCGCCCTCGGCGATCAGCCCGGTGACCAGCGCGCGTCCGATCCCGCCGGCAGCCCCGGTCACGATCACCGCCTTGCCGTCCAGCCGTCCTTCGGTCATGTCGGTGCTCCCCGTGCGCGGCCGGGTCGGTTCAGTAACGCGCCCAAACGGCCTTGACCGGTGTCAGCCGGGCGTCTCCGGCACGTAACGGCTCGCCGGATGCTTCAGCCCGCGCGACATGTTCCAGCCTGAGCAGCGCGATGCCGGTGCCGCAGCCGCTGGAACGCATGGTGCCCGCCGGCCTGTCGGCAAGCGTGATCTCGGTGTCCGGCGGCGGCGGCGCGCCGTCGATATCGACGCGCATGAGGCGTTTGCGCACCACGCCGCGGCGTTTCTGCCGCGTCGTGTTCTCTTGGCCGACGTAACAGCCCTTGTCGAAATCCACACCGTTCAATTCCTCGAAATTGGCTTCGAGAAGAAAGGACTTCTCGACCAGGATATCGCGCGACCCGTCCGGCACGCCGAGCCCCAGCCGTAGCTGTTCGTAATCGACCGCCTCTCCCCGAGTCATGTTCGCGTTCGCCAGTTCGACGTCGACATCGTTGCGCGGCATGATTGCCCGCCAGCCGAGCGCGTCGAGTCGGGGATCCGCGTAAACGGAAGCCGTTTCGAGCCGGGGCGTTCCATCGCCGAAGATCGCGATCACGGCATAGCGATCGCTCGCGTCTTCCAGCGAAACCTTTGCGCGCAGCCGATACATGGTAAGCCGCCGCATCAGGTCTCCGATGCGCGCGCGTTCGCAATCGATCGCGATCGCCTGATCGAGACGCAGCAGGAAGAAGTCATGCAGATATTTCCCCTGCGGGGTCAACAGCGCCGCGTAAAGCGCATTGTCCGCTCCCAGACGACCGATATCGTTGGTCACCAGGCCCTGCAGGAAGTTTTCGGTATCCGCCCCCTCGGCGAGGATGACGCCGCGATCGTCAAGCCGCACCGCTGTCAACGCTGCCATGAAACCTTCCTCGAACCGCGCCTCCGCCCTGTTTAGGTTGCCGCCCTGAGGTGCGCAAGGCCGGCGGGCCTCCGCGGCCTTGCGCAGCCCGTGCGTCCGCGTTGTAATCGCGGCCGGGATAAGGCCGGTCGGAGAGCGACACCATGAATGTCGATGAGTTTCGAACGGAAGCGACTCGCCGGGGTTACGGCGAGATTGCCGAGATCGAATGGGCGGCCGGCACGGTCAACGAGTTGCACGCGCACGAGTTCGCGGCGACGTTGCTGGTGCTCGACGGAGAGCTTTCGGTCACTTGCGATGACGGTACCGTTACCTGCGCGGCCGGCGAAACGTTCTCGCTGCCCGCCGGTGTGCCGCACAGCGAGCGCGTGGGGCCGAACGGGGTGCGTTTTCTTGTCGGACGCGCCGCAGGCGGCACGACCTATGCCGCGCGGGCGCGCTATTTCGATTCGTCTGACGCGTTCAACATCGGCTATCCGGCGGTGCCGTGCCATCAGTTCACGGCGGAACGCGACCGTGCGTTCGACACGGAAACCGGCACCGCCGTTATCGACCTCGATCAGGGACCGGCGATGGCGCTCGACTTTCCCGCCACGACTCCCTTGGTGCTCGCGCACTATTTGCGCATCGCTGCCGGCGACCGGCTGCGCTTCGAATCCGGAGCGAGCACGGAACTCTACTATGTCGTCGAGGGCGCGGGCCGAAGCCGCAAGGCGGGCGACATCGTCGAATGGGCGCGGGGAGACGCTTTCGCGTTGCCGGGCGGCGAAGTGACGGAGCATTTCTCGACGCGGGGCGACAGCCTTCTGTGGGCGGTGACCAACGCGCCGGCGCTTGCACTCGACGGTCTGGCGCCGCCGGCGCCGGCGCGCTCGCCGGTCGAGGCGGTGCATTTTCCCGCCGCCGAAATCGCCCGGCGTATGGCAGCGATTCGCCCCAGGCTCACGGATACGCGGACGCCGGGCATCGCGGTCGTCTTTTCGTCAAGCGCGCAGGAACATCGCCGCAATATCGCGCCCGGCCTGACCTTCGCGATGAACCAGCTTCCGCCGCGCGGATCGCAGATACCGCACCGCCACAATTCGGTCGCGGTGTCGTTGGCGATCAATGGTCCGGGTTGCAGTTCGACCGTCGATGGCGCGCGTGTCGCATGGCAGCCCTGGGGCACCATCGTGACTCCGCCCGGCGCTGTGCATGCGCACCACAATGACGGGCCGGATTGGGCACACTGGCTTATCGTGCAGGACGGAGGCTATCACTACCACTGCCGGACCATGGAGTTCCGATACGCCGACGATGCGGCGTAAAGAGAAGAGCGGCTATTCGCCGCCCGGAACGATGAAGGTCAAAGACGCCCACACGCTTTCCCAATCGGCCCCGCGACCGGGCGCGGCGGCGGTCAGGTGGACTGCGCGCACGAGCCACAGCCCGGCGCGCGGCAGGGGCAACGACACCCGTCCGTCCCGTCCGGTGCGTGCGGCCACCGGTCGGCCCGGGTCGGCATCGGCGAAGGCGGTGACCGGAGTGTCGGCCAGAGGCGCGCCGTCGAGAAGCAGGCGGAGGGTGAGCGCATCGCCGGCTTCCAGGGTCGCAGGCGACCGTTCGGGCACCAGTTCGAGCGGTAAGCCGAGAACCGCGTCGTAACCCGCATGTGCGCCGTCGCCCACCAGAATGATCGCTTTCGCCGACCGGGAATAGGCTTCGCGCCCAGGTAAATCGCTCTCGCCGCGCGCCGCGCGCAACTGCTGCGCCCGGTCGAAACCTTCCTTTTCGAGATATGCCTCGAAGCGGTCGGCCGCGAGCGTGAGCAGAGTCCAGGTGCTGCGGTAGCCGACGACCCATGCGCCCGGCGCCGCAACCACGATGCGCCCGACCGTCAAACGGTGTCTCTGCCCGGACACGCCGGCGCGTCCGTCCGGCGCCTGGACGAAAAACTGGTCGATGTGATCGGGGTCGTACAGGAAGGGCATCCCGCTGAACGCATCGCCGATGAACAGGCGAATTCCCACCGTTTCGCCCGGCGCTGCCGTATAGCGCTCGGGCTGCACCCAGAAATCGTGCGCGCGGGCATCCGCCGCCGCTGCGAGGCAGGCGACAGCGAGCGCGATAGCGGCGCCGATCCTCGACGATTCGGGTTTCCGGGTCATATCCAGCAGCGGCTCATCGTTCGCATCCTCCTCCGGGCATGAGCGGCTACCGCTCCCTGACATGCCGGGCGAGGCCCACGAGCGCGATATCGTCACGTTCGACGAGAACGGTCGGCACGCGACGCAGGCGGTTCATGAATCGCCCTTTGGCCTCGAACCGCCGGCGGAACGGCGACGCCGGCAGGAACCCGGCGAAGCGGCGCGGAACGCCGCCGCCGATCGCCACGCCGCCCCAGGCGCCGAAGCCGAGCGCGAGATCGCCGGCAACTCCGCCGAGAAAAGCGCAGAAGCGGTCGAGAACCGCCATGTCCGGTGCCCGGCCCGCGAGCGCGTCGGCGACGATGTCCTCCGGCGGCTTGGGCCCGGCTTCGAGCATCGCGGCATGAAGGGCGCCGAGACCGCGGCCCGACAGGACGGTTTCGGCTGCGACGTGACCTCGATCGCGGCGCAGGCGGGCGATGACTCGCGCCTCTTCTTCATCCGCCGCCGGCAGGGTGGCGTGACCGGCTTCGGTGGCCAGCGCCTCCCACCCGCGATCCCTGGGTGTCAGGCATGAGACGCCGAGGCCCGTGCCGACCGTCAGAAGCGCGAGCGGGCGCGTCGAATCCAGAATGCCGGACGGTCCGAGCGGCGTCAGCGACTTCGGCGGCAGGTGGGGCAGGGCGAGCGCGGCCGCTTGGGCGTCGTTGAACAATTCGACCGATTCGGCGCCGGTCCAGCGCGCGACCTCTCCGCTGTCGAAGCGCCAGTCGCCGTTGGTCAGCCGCGCGCTGCCGCGTTCGACCACGCCTGCAACGGCGAGTCGCACCGCCGCGACTCGCGGCGCGCCGAGCCGGTCCAGGGCGGTCGCCAGCGCGTCGGCACCGTCGGCATGGCCGGCGACATCGAGCACGACCGGCGCCGAGAGTGCTCCGTCGGGATCGGCAATGCCGAAGCGCGCCCGCGTGCCGCCCACGTCGCCGACCAGTAGATGTTCAGCCATCTCCGAACCAATCCGCGAGACCGCGCAGCCAGTCCCGGGCAGTGCCCACGTCGGGCAATCGATACTCGGCGAGGGTCTCACGCTCTTCGCCGACGCGAATCGCGACGCCGCCGAGTTCACGCACCGCAGCGAACCCCGGTTCGTCCGTAACGTCGTCGCCGATGAACACCGGGGTACGGCCGGCGAACGGCGCTTCGGTCATGAAGTCGCGGATCGCCGACCCCTTGTTTCGACCGTCCGGCTTGATCTCGATCACTGCCTTGCCTTCGAGGGCGACGAGGCGGGGATTCGCGTCCGTCAGCCGAATCGCCATCGTGCGCACCGCGTCGCCGATCTCGGGTCGCTGGCGGTAGTGAAGGGCGACCGCGCCTCCTTTGTCTTCCAGGATCAGGCCGGGCCGCGAATCGCAGAATGCCCGCAGCGCCGCTGCAACGCCCCGCAGCCCGGCGTCGGCCGGCGCGCTGGCGACACGCTCTCCCGGACGCCGCCGCTCCAGGCCGTGAGTTCCGGCGACGGCGAGGTTCGCCCACGGCAACATTCGGTCGATGTCTGCGATCGTGCGGCCTGAAACGAGAGCGACCGCGCCGTCCAGCGCGTCGCTCAGCACCGCCAGGATCGGCCGCAATTCGTTCGGAACCGCCGCGAGTTCCGGTCGCGGGGCGATCTCGGCGATAGTGCCGTCTATGTCGAGGAACAGCGCGATATCGCGGCGGCGTCCCGCATCGGCCGGGAGCGGACCGGGCAGGGCGGCGCTCCGGCTCATACCGCCGCTTCGGCCGCGTGCAGGAAATCCGTCCACCACTTCTCCAGCGTGTTGGCCTTCAGGACATCCATCATCGCGCGCCAGCGTTCGACACGTTCCTCCAACGGCATGTCGAGCGCCTGCGCAAGAGCTTCCGTAGTGCGTTGGACGTCGAACGGATTGACCAGCAGCGCGGAGTCGAGTTCGCGCGCGGCGCCGGCGAAGCGCGACAGCACCAGCGCACCGGGATCGAGCGGATTCTGCGACGCGACATATTCCTTTGCGACCAGATTCATGCCGTCGCGCAGCGGAGTCACCAGGCCGACGCGCGCGGTGCGGTATAGACCGAGCAGCTCGCGCTGCGCATAGCTCTTCATCAGATAGTTGAGCGGCACCCAATCGACCTCGGCGAAACGCCCATTGATATGGCCGGCCCGGGTTTCGAGATCGGTGCGCATGGCCTGATATTCCGGCACCCCGGTGCGCGACGGCGGCGTAATCTGGAGGAAGCGCACCCGGCCCCGATAACCGGGGTAAGCCTCCAGCAGCGCTTCGTAGGCGTCGAAGCGTTCGGGGATGCCCTTGCTGTAGTCGAGCCGGTCAACCCCCATGATCCACGAGAACGCTCCGCCGTGGCGTTGCAGGCCGCGCACGATGGTGCTGCGGGAGATGTGCCGCGCCGCGCGCGCCGTGGCCTCGGTGTCGATGCCGATGGGAAACACGCCGGCGGCGACCTCGCGGCCGAACGCGCGGACGCGCCCGCCGTCAAGCACCGAACCCCCTGCCTCGAACTCGACATACTCGTGAAACGCGCGCAGGTCGCTCGCCGTCTGAAAGCCGATCACCCCGTAGGCGCACAGATCGCGCACGAGTTCGCGGTGCGCGGGCAGGGCGGCAAGCACTTCGAGCGCAGGGAACGGCGTGTGCAGAAAGAAGCCGGTCTTCTGCCGCACCCCGGCGCGCCGCAACTCCGCGCCGAGCGGGATCAGGTGATAGTCGTGGACCCAGATCAGATCGTCCGGGCGCAGCAGCGGGGCGAGGCGGCGCGCGAACATCGCGTTGACCCGCCGATAGCCCGAATAATGCGCGCGGTCGAAGTTCGCGTTGTCCAGCCGGTAGTGCAGGATCGGCCACAGCGCCTGATTGGCGAACCCGTTGTAATAGTCGTCATACTCGCGGCGTTGCAGATCGACGGTGACGAACGTCACGCGCGGCGTTTCGACGACGCGGTCCTGCGTGTTGGCGCCGACCTCGCCGCTCCAGCCGAACCAGACGCCGCCGCGCGCTTCGAGCGCGCTGCGCAGGGCGACGGCGAGGCCCCCGGCGTCGCCGCGCGGCGCGTCGCCGGCCGCGACCCGGTTCGAGACGACGATCAGCCGTTTCAAAGCACGTCGTTCCAGCTCTTGCTCAGCCGCATGGCCGAATTGATCAAGCCCACCATCGAATAGGTCTGGGGGAAGTTGCCCCACAATTCGCGCGTCGCCGGGTCGATGTCCTCCGACAGCAGCCCCAGCGGATTGCGGCAGGCCAGCATGTTCTCGAACAGCGCCCGCGCCTCGGCGCGCCGCCCGACCGCGGCGAGCGCGTCGATATACCAGAAGGTACACACGACGAACGCCGTTTCGGGCGCGCCGAAATCGTCGGCGTCGCGGTAGCGGTATAGGAAATCGCCCGATTTGAGCGCGCGCTCCACCGCGTCGAGGGTGCCGAGAAAGCGCGAATCGCGGGCGTCGATGAAGTTGAGTTCGTGCAGCAGCAACAGGCTCGCGTCGAGCGCCGCGCCGCCGAACGAGGCGACGAAGGCGTTGCGGGCCGGGTCGAACGCGCGCGCCATGACCGTCGCGCGGATGCGGGCCGCCGTCTCGCGCCAATGGCGCGCGCGGTCGGCGCGGGTCAGGCGTTGCGCGATCCGCGCGAGCCGGTCGCAGGCCGCCCAGCACATGACGGCCGAGAAGGTGTGGACCCGCGCTTTCGAGCGGAACTCCCACAAACCGGCATCGGGGCGGTCGAACGAGGCGGCCGCGCGGTCGCCCAGCGCTTCGAGGCGCGCGAACAGGCGGTCGCCGCCGGGGCTGACGAGACGCTCGTCGAAGAACGCCTGGGCGGCCGCCATGATCGCGCTGCCATAGACGTCGTTCTGAACGTGCTCGTGCGCCTGGTTGCCGCGCCGCACCGGACCCATGCCGCGATAGCCGGCGAGCGAAGGAACGTCGGTTTCGGCGAGATCGGGCTCGAGAGCGATGCCGTAAACCGGTTGCAGCCGCTCGCCGGCGGCGGCGACGTTTGTGATGTAATGGATGTGGTCTTCCATCGTGCGCGTCGCGCCGAGGCGATTGAGCGCCTTGACCACGAAATAGGCGTCGCGCAGCCAGCAATACCGGTAATCCCAATTGCGGCCGCTGTCGGCCGCTTCGGGAAGCGACGTCGTCATCGCCGCCACGATGCCGCCGCTTTCCTCGTAATTGCTGAGCTTCAGCGTGATCGCGGCGCGGATCACCGCCTCCTGCCATTCCAGCGGCAGCGACAGATAGCGGCACCACTCGCGCCAATAGGACGACGTATGGTCAAAGAAGCGCCGGCAGGTCTCGCCGATCGAGTCGGTCAGGGGTTCGTCGGGGCCGAGCACGATGTCGAGCGGCCGTTCGAGCACGAACGGCGTCTCGTCCTGGATATAGGAGATCGGCGCGTCGGACGTGCAGCGCAGCACGAGGTCCGGCATGACGTAGCGGAGATGATTGCTGCCGCGGGTGCGTTCGGGCCGTCCGGCGCCCCAGGAATGCGCGGGTCGGAGCCGGATCGCGATACGCGGCGCGCCGGCGGCGGGGCGCAGCCGCCGGACCAGCGACAGGGGCCGGAAACTGCGGCCATATTGCTTGAAGCGCGGCGCGAAGTCGGTGATTTCGACCGCCGAACCCTGGGCGTCGAACAGGGTGGTGACGAGGATCGCCGTGTTGCGCAGGTAGCGTTGTTCGGCGCGCGAGAAATTGTCGATCTCGACCGCGAACACGCCGGAACCGTCGGTCCCGCCGCCGAGCAGGGCGCAGAACACGGGGTCGCCGTCGAACCGCGGCACGCAACACCACACGATGCGCCCGCGCGAGTCGATCAGCGCGCTGACCGCGCTGTTGCCGACGACGCCGAGATCGAGATCGGTCATCCGCCCTTCGCGTTTGCCTGCCCTGGCGCGCGGCTCCGGCCCGCATGAGGGCCGGAGGCCCGCGCTTCATCGGTGGCCGCGTTCCACGGGTCGGGCGGACTCTCGTTCGCCAGCCGTATCGACACTCACCCCCAGAACAGGAGGGTGCGGACTTCGATGCTTTCGCGCGGCGCCGCGTCGGGCGGTGAATTCGGGTCGGGGAACGCGCCGTGACCTGTCCAGCGCGCCGCGGAGTCCGACGAATCGTAGCACTTCAGCAGCACCACCTCGTCCGGCGTTATGTCCGGGAAGTAGTACCAGCGCTGCGCCGGGTTCCATGCCATGTGATAGATCACTCCGACGCGCCCCTCGTAGCGCCGTTCGGCCGCGATCAGGTCGCCGTCGGCGATGCTTCCATATTCGCAGATCGCGAGCGGCGAAGTCTGCACCGGCCCGTGCAGGGGCCGCCACACGTTGATCGAGCCGAAGCGCTTGCCGAGGCGCGCCTCGGCTTCGGCCGGCGGGAGCAGGTCGCGCACGCGTTGCGCGGCGGACGCCGCCGTGAAGTCGTTGTGCATCAGCTGCGCCGGCCCGCGGACGCCCATCTTCTTCTGCTCGCCCGTGTCGTCGATGCGCCGCGTGTGGTCGAACACGACCACTTTCGATGCTCCGGTCTCGCGTTCGATCAGGCGCTCCATTTCGGGGTAATAGACACGGCGCACTTCCTCGTCGTCGGTGAAATCGCGCACCGCCGTGCCGACGTCCCGCAGCGCGAAACCGTGGCCGTCGAGCGTGAGGCGATCGGCGACCGGACGCCCGTTCCGGACCGCGATCCGCCGCGATTCGAAGGCGCCCGACCGGTCGTCGGGCCCCATGCCGGGCCGATGCACCAACGCGACCGGCATGGCGCCGGTATCCACCGTGAACATGACTTCGGTTTTCACCGCATCGAGCGTCGCGTCTTCGAGCATCGGGAACCTCGTGCGCCTTTCGCTTCATGGAGCGGACGGCGCAACCAAGCCGAGCCGCGCCCGGTTGTCAAGGATGCGTCCTCGTTCAGAGCGGTTCTCGTTATGAGCGTCTGAAGCCCGGGTGCGCGGGCGTCTCGCCCGCATTCTTGCGGTCGCGCGGAGCGCGATGCGGGCGAGACGCCCGCGATGGGGTGGACGCCCCCTATCGCCGGCATCGTGGCGTGCCATGATGGTGTTGTAGCTCACTCTCGCGAGAGAGTTTTCACCTTCAGAAGAGAGGAGGCGTCCGTGGAACAGGTTAGCATGATCGGGATCGATCTGGCGAAGCACAGCTTTCAGCTGCATGGCGCGGCCGACGACGGCTCGGTTGTTTTCCGCAAGAAGCTGACGCGGGGCAAGCTGATGCCGTTTCTGTCGTCGCAAGGGTCCTGCGTGGTGGCGATGGAGGCGTGCGCGGGGGCCCACCATTGGGGGCGAGAGTTGGGCGCGCTGGGTCACGCGGTGAAGCTGGTTCCGCCGATCTACGTGAAGCCGTTCGTGAAGCGCCAGAAGAACGATGCGGCGGATGCGGAGGCGATCGTGGAGGCGGCGTCTCGTCCGACGATGCATTTCGTCTCGGTGAAGAGCGCGGAGCAGCAGGCTCTGGGGGCGTTGTTCAAGGTCCGCGATCTTGCGGTAAGCCAGCGCACGCAGACGATCAATGCGTTGCGCGGCCATCTGGCGGAGTTCGGGATTGTGGCTCCGCAGGGGCCGGCTCACGTGAAGCGTCTTGCGGCGGCGATCGCGGAACCGGGTTCGCGGTTGCCGGCGCTGATGTGCAAGCTTGGCAAGGACCTGATCGCGCAGATCGTGGCGTTCGACGATCGGATCAAGGGGTTGGACAAGGAGCTTCGGCAGCGATCGCGTCGGGATGCAGACAGCGCGCGGCTGATGACGGTTCCCGGGGTGGGGCCTGTGTGCGCGCTGGCGCTTCAGGCGTTTGCGCCGCCGATGGAGAGCTTCCGCCGGGGTCGCGACTTTGCAGCGTGGCTCGGCCTGACGCCGCGCCAGCACACGACGGGGGGCAAGCCTCGGCTCGGCAAGATGTCGAAGATGGGTCAGCGCGACCTGCGTCGATTGTTGATCATCGGGGCGATGTCGGTGGTGCGCCAGGCGGCCCGGCGCGGGGCGCCACCGGGGTCGTGGCTGGCGCGGATGCTGTCGCGCAAGCCGCGGCTGCTGGTTGCGGTGGCGCTGGCGAACAAGATGGCGCGCACGGTGTGGGCGCTGATGACGAAACGACAGGACTACCGGGCGCCGGCGCCGCAGGCTGCGTAAGCGGCGGCGCGTCGGACCCGGTGGGGATGCAGGCAGGGCGAACGGACGGGTAAGGGACAACGGTCAATGAGACGGGGGCGGGAAAACCAGCCAGGTGCGCCGAGCTTCGAGCTCGTGCCCGCGAAATGGACCCGCTCCGCGTATCTCCATACGGGCCTGCGGCGCTTCCATGCCGCATCTATCGAGGCCGGACACACGACAGCGCCTGACCGCTTCGATCCCAAACCGACCGCGACAAAATGCTTGCATCCAAGGGGGCGTCCACACACACGTATCTCCATACGGGCCTGCGGCGCTTCCATGCCGCATCTATCGAGGCCGGACACACGACAGCGCCTGACCGCTTCGATCCCAAACCGACCGCGACAAAATGCTTGCATCCAAGGGGGCGTCCACACACACGTATCTCCATACGGGCCTGCGGCGCTTCCATGCCGCATCTATCGAGGCCGGACACACGACAGCGCCTGACCGCTTCGATCCCAAACCGACCGCGACAAAATGCTTGCATCCAAGGGGGCGTCCACACACACGTATCTCCATACGGGCCTGCGGCGCTTCCATGCCGCATCTATCGAGGCCGGACACACGACAGCGCCTGACCGCTTCGATCCCAAACCGACCGCGACAAAATGCTTGCATCCAAGGGGGCGTCCACACACACGTATCTCCATACGGGCCTGCGGCGCTTCCATGCCGCATCTATCGAGGCCGGACACACGACAGCGCCTGACCGCTTCGATCCCAAACCGACCGCGACAAAATGCTTGCATCCAAGGGGGCGTCCACACACACGTATCTCCATACGGGCCTGCGGCGCTTCCATGCCGCATCTATCGAGGCCGGACACACGACAGCGCCTGACCGCTTCGATCCCAAACCGACCGCGACAAAATGCTTGCATCCAAGGGGGCGTCCACACACACGTATCTCCATACGGGCCTGCGGCGCTTCCATGCCGCATCTATCGAGGCCGGACACACGACAGCGCCTGACCGCTTCGATCCCAAACCGACCGCGACAAAATGCTTGCATCCAAGGGGGCGTCCACACACACGTATCTCCATACGGGCCTGCGGCGCTTCCATGCCGCATCTATCGAGGCCGGACACACGACAGCGCCTGACCGCTTCGATCCCAAACCGACCGCGACAAAATGCTTGCATCCAAGGGGGCGTCCACACACACGTATCTCCATACGGGCCTGCGGCGCTTCCATGCCGCATCTATCGAGGCCGGACACACGACAGCGCCTGACCGCTTCGATCCCAAACCGACCGCGACAAAATGCTTGCATCCAAGGGGGCGTCCACACACACGTATCTCCATACGGGCCTGCGGCGCTTCCATGCCGCATCTATCGAGGCCGGACACACGACAGCGCCTGACCGCTTCGATCCCAAACCGACCGCGACAAAATGCTTGCATCCAAGGGGGCGTCCACACACACGTATCTCCATACGGGCCTGCGGCGCTTCCATGCCGCATCTATCGAGGCCGGACACACGACAGCGCCTGACCGCTTCGATCCCAAACCGACCGCGACAAACCGCTTCGATCCCAAACCGACCGCGACAAAATGCTTGCATCCAAGGGGGCGTCCACACACACGTATCTCCATACGGGCCTGCGGCGCTTCCATGCCGCATCTATCGAGGCCGGACACACGACAGCGCCTGACCGCTTCGATCCCAAACCGACCGCGACAAACCGCTTCGATCCCAAACCGACCGCGACAAAATGCTTGCATCCAAGGGGGCGTCCACACACACGTATCTCCATACGGGCCTGCGGCGCTTCCATGCCGCATCTATCGAGGCCGGACACACGACAGCGCCTGACCGCTTCGATCCCAAACCGACCGCGACAAAATGCTTGCATCCAAGGGGGCGTCCACACACACGTATCTCCATACGGGCCTGCGGCGCTTCCATGCCGCATCTATCGAGGCCGGACACACGACAGCGCCTGACCGCTTCGATCCCAAACCGACCGCGACAAAATGCTTGCATCCAAGGGGGCGTCCACACACACGTATCTCCATACGGGCCTGCGGCGCTTCCATGCCGCATCTATCGAGGCCGGACACACGACAGCGCCTGACCGCTTCGATCCCAAACCGACCGCGACAAAATGCTTGCATCCAAGGGGGCGTCCACACACACGTATCTCCATACGGGCCTGCGGCGCTTCCATGCCGCATCTATCGAGGCCGGACACACGACAGCGCCTGACCGCTTCGATCCCAAACCGACCGCGACAAAATGCTTGCATCCAAGGGGGCGTCCACACACACGTATCTCCATACGGGCCTGCGGCGCTTCCATGCCGCATCTATCGAGGCCGGACACACGACAGCGCCTGACCGCTTCGATCCCAAACCGACCGCGACAAAATGCTTGCATCCAAGGGGGCGTCCACACACACGTATCTCCATACGGGCCTGCGGCGCTTCCATGCCGCATCTATCGAGGCCGGACACACGACAGCGCCTGACCGCTTCGATCCCAAACCGACCGCGACAAAATGCTTGCATCCAAGGGGGCGTCCACACACACGTATCTCCATACGGGCCTGCGGCGCTTCCATGCCGCATCTATCGAGGCCGGACACACGACAGCGCCTGACCGCTTCGATCCCAAACCGACCGCGACAAAATGCTTGCATCCAAGGGGGCGTCCACACACACGTATCTCCATACGGGCCTGCGGCGCTTCCATGCCGCATCTATCGAGGCCGGACACACGACAGCGCCTGACCGCTTCGATCCCAAACCGACCGCGACAAAATGCTTGCATCCAAGGGGGCGTCCACACACGTATCTCCATACGGGCCTGCGGCGCTTCCATGCCGCATCTATCGAGGCCGGACACACGACAGCGCCTGACCGCTTCGATCCCAAACCGACCGCGACAAAATGCTTGCATCGCTAGCAGGTTGGCGCCGCCTGTCGTTGAAACGTATCGGCTATCCAGCGTTGCGTATCCACAGAAAGCGCGTTGAAAAAACCAACGAAACTCCGCGCTGAGGGCGGCAGCCGGCGCCGATATGCAATGCCACGCGGTCAGGAGATAGGGGGCATTATCTCTCAACGAATTATTCATCAGAGTGCCGGTACATCGGTAGGTGTTTCCGGATTTCGTGTAACGGAGCCCGACGGCTGTATTCACTGTACTTTCCGAAGCTACACTGCACGCGACGTCGACATGCGGGCCGGGGCAATGAAAGCTTCTGGATGATCGCGAGGACGGATCGAACAAGACGTCGTTGCCAACGAAGATGTGTGAAATTTTCTCGACTTCCAGAGAAAAAGTGGACAGCGCCGCCCGAGAGGGAAGAAAAACTTCCATTCCGATCGTGTCGCCATCTACGGTGGGCGACCACACGAGTCCGAACGAGCCCGGCTCGGAAAATTCCCTGCGGGTCAACGTCACGGGGTAGCGTTGCGCCGCGCCGGTGCCGCCGAAGAACCGTATCTCGCCGCCGGACCCCAGGCGGGCGCGCAGCCCCGCTCTCAGCGCTTCGGCGCCGGGCGAGGTCACGGTCACGGCGGCGACGATGGCGCCGTCGTCAAGTTCGGTCCACGCCAACCGGTCGGCGAGGTCGCCGCGGAACTCGAACGGCAGATCGCGGCCGAAGCCGATCTGAAGCGGTCCTCCCGCCTCCGAAGAACCGCTTCGCGCGGTGGGAGGCAGGGCGATTCGCAGCGCGTCTGGCGCGACCGAGTCGCCGAATCTCAACGCCTGGGAGCGGGACTCGACCTGCCGGTCTCCGCCCGGCATCGCCGCGCCGCCGATCGATTCGGCGCTTGCGGGCGCGCACAGGACGCCGACGCAAACGCAGACCCGGAAGAGCGACCGGAACGCCTGCGCGGTCGAACGCCGGAGCGCCGCGACGAGGGCGCGGCGGCCCGGCGGTTCTACCACCATCTCTCCGTCGTTCGCGAGACGCTCAGAACCTCGCTCCGGCGCTCACGCCGACGTCCCAGGTTCGGTCGCCGGCGTCGTCGGCGCGCGCGCTGCCGACGAGTTCGAGGACGCCGAAACCGCGGGCGAAGACGCGCGCCAGACGAGCATCGAGGGCGACGCCTCCGGCGTTGTCCGCGCCGTTTCCGAACGCCTGCTCCCTGTAGAGGTCGATACCGTATTCCAGGCCGTGCGGCGCCGACGCCGCAAGGCTCGTTCCCAGCCGCGTCTGCGACGCTCCGCCGGAGAGGTCCAGCGCGCCGAAGGGGGTCAGCAGCCCGCGGTCGTTCAGCACGTCCAGCCCCCAACCGGCCCGCGCCGTCATCGTCATGGCGGCGTCGGCGGAGGCGAAACGGTCCTCGCCCCCCTCTTGCCGGGTTTCGACGGTTCGCGCGTCCCGCCACATCGATTCGACGCCGGTCGAGACCGCGCCCCACGCGGGGGCGATGGCGACGTGCGGGCCGCGGCCCGGCGCGCCGGGATCGAACGCGGCGGAGAGGCTCGCGCCCCATTCGTCGAAGCCCGATGCGCGGTGGGTCAGCAGGAACCGCCCGCGCGCCTCCATGTTCAGGCCAAGCTCCGGATGCGCATAGGCGAGGCTGCCGCCGACCTCCGCGCCGGCGCCGGTCTCGGCGTCGCCGCCGTCGAGGCGCGCCCCCACTTCGGCGGTTCCGGTCAGCCCTGCGCCATTGCCGAGCGCCACGTCGCGGCTGCCTTCCAGGGTCAGCCGCAGGCGGTGCGAGTCGGCCTCCGCCGCCGGCAGCAGGCCGTCCTGTTCCTCCGATTCGAGCTGCGCGACGAACGCGTCGGCCTTCAGCGCCAGGCCGGTGCCGCCGGCCGTCATCAGCGCCTAGCGCGCGCCGACGGCGGCCATCCGCATCTCGATGGGGGTCTCGACCGCGTCGCTGTCGCCGTCGTCAAGGGTGGCGTCGCCTTTGCCCCAACCGAGCGTCGCGAAGATCCCAAGCCCGGACCCGGGCGACCAGTGCACATAGGGATGCACGCCGGTGAGGGCGGTATCGATGCGCCCCTCGGTACCGACGGCGAAACGGTAGTCGGTTTCGCCCGCGCTGCGGCTTACCGCGACGCCCGCGAGCAGGTCTTCGCGGGCGCGGACGTCAATCCCCACATAGCCGGAGAGCACGTCGCCGTTCATGGTGAAGCCGCGCTCCGGCGCGCCCTCGAAACCGGTCGCGGCGCCGCGCCCCCACAGCGTCCAGGCGCCGCCGCCCGTTCCCTCTCCGCTATCGTCCAGCGAGAACCGGAAGGCGCTTCCCGCCGCCAGATCGCGGCCGGCGACCGGATCGAGGTTCACGCCGCCCTGCGCGTCAGTGCTGGCGCCGAGCAGCCGCGTCACGCTTCGCGCCAGCGCCGCCAGCCCGTCATTCTCCGCGGCGCCGCCCTCGGCCGCGCGCCGGAAATCGGCGGCGGAAAGCGACTCCCCGCCGATCGCCGCTTGCCAGCCGTCGGAGGGGCGCGCGCCCGCCGCGGCGCGGTCCTCGATCGTTTCCACCGTGTTCGCCGCCACCGTGCGCCCGAACGCGGCGAGCGAGAGCTTCATCGCCAGGCCGCGCTGTTCGAGGTCGATCTCGACGATGGTCGTTTCGACCGAGCCGGCGGACTGCCTTACCGAAACGCCGCCGCCCCCGCCGCCGCGCACGCTCGCGGGGTCGAGTTTCAGCACCAGGAGCTCCGGCCCCTCGCGCGCGCCGCCCTCTTCCCTGAGGATGTCGAGTGAGAAGGTCGCGGAGGTCCGCCCGGCCGGCACGGTCACCGTGGCCGGCAGGCCGGTGAAGTCGTCCGCGTCCGCGCTCGACGCCGCGGAGTCCAGGATCACGGTGGCGGTCACGTCCGCGCTGCCGACGCCGCCGCCCAGGCTCACCGTGTAGATGGCCGCTGTGCCCTCTCGCGCCTCCGCGGGGCCATCGAGCGCCACTTCGAGCGGGTCGTTGGCCGCGATCACGGCTTCGGCGCTGGCGTTGCCGCTGTCCACGGAGATACTGGCGGCGAGGTCGCCGGTCACGCCGTCGAGCGTGACCGTGAAGGTCTCCGCTCCCTCGGAGATGTCGTCATTCGCGATCCCGACCTCGAGCGCCGCGGTCGCGCCGGCGGGAGCGCCCGCCGGGAAGGTCACGGCGCCGGACGCCGCCTCCAGGTCGGCGGACGCCGAAGCCGCGCCGTCGCTCGCGGACCAGGCGACGGTCGTCTCCGCATCCACCGAGGCCGACAGCGTCACGACGAATTCCGCCGCGCCGCCTTCGACCGCGTTGGCGCCCGGCGCGGCGATCGACAGCGTGGCCGTGTCGTTGTCGGTCAGCGTGATTTCCGCCGGCGTCACGCTGAACCCGTCGGCCGTCGTCCCGCCGACGACGATGCTCTCGCCGCTGTCGCGGTCCTCGTCGTCGGTCGCCTCGATGGTGAGCGTTCGGGTCAGGGCCGCGCCGGAGGCGTCCGCAGCGAAGGTCACCGATTCCGGGAGGCCGCCATAGTCGCCGGCCGAGGCGCCGCCCAGAAGCTCGACGGCGAGGGGGATCGTCACCGCGCGCTCCGGCGCCGCGGCCGGCGCCGCCGGAGTGAGGGTTACGGTTACCGTCGCGGGCGTTCCGCCCTCGGTCGCGCTCCCGGCCGCGGCGCCAAAGGCCACCGTGGCGGCCGGAACGTCGTCGTCGTGGATGGTCACGGTCGTGGCCGTCGTGGCGCCGGCCTCCACCGATGGCGGCAGGGCGCCGAACTCCAGCACCAGGGTGAGTTCTTCGGCGTCGTCCGCCGCGTCGTCGGGATTGTCCACGGCGGTCACGGTGACGATTCCCCGCGTCTCGTCGGGCAGGAAAGTCACGGAATCCGACGACAGCGTCCAGGCGCTCGCGGGCGCGGTACCCGCTCCCTGGCCCGTCCTCACGCGTACCGGGACGGTGACCCGGCCGATCAGCGCTTCGGACAGTTCCACCGCTACGTCAACCGTTTCGCCCTCGGTCACGCTGTAAGCGCTGGCCGCGAAATTAGCGGTCACCGGGCATCCGGCGGGCGGGCAGACGGTCCAGGAGACGGCGTTGCCGTCCTCGACGACCGCCGTGGCGATGGCGCTGCCGCCCATCGGGGTGATCTCGACCGCGCCGCTCGTCGATTCGGTTCCGGCGACGGTCAGGGACAACTCGCCCAACGCGGCTTCCGGCAGGTTCGCCAACCCGACCGTGAGCACGCCCATGAACACGGTGCAGGCGTTCTCCGCGCCGGTCGGCGCGCACCATGCCCCGCGGGTGGTGTCTTGGGTAGCGGTGTCGCTCCAGAAGAACGCCCACCGATCCTGCCGGGCCGTGTCGCCGGGCGCGCCGAGGTAAGGTGAGTTTCAGGCCGCTGCCGGCGCCGGGGAGGGCGAAGGTGGTGTCCGTAACACGCCGTTCCCACCCGGCGCCGTCGTCGGTGAGGGTCTGGACGACCGGTCGTATGTGAGCGATGTCGCCGAAACCGGCGCCGCCAAAATGGATCGCGCCGGCCAGCTTCTCGAACCCGACCTCGGCTTCGCCGCCATCGGTCGCGATCTTCACATACAGGCCGGCGCGAAAGACGTCCGCCCGCGTCAGGCCGATCTGACCGTCCGGCAGTACGTTGCCGTTGGCGTCAAGCCGCCGCAGTTCCGGGGTGTAGGTCCAAGTCTGCGCCGGCGAGGCGGTCGCGGCGCCCAGCGCCGCGCAAGCGGCAATGACCAATGTCAGTTTCGCGCGCGGGGGGAGGGGGCGAATTTCGGCGATTCGTGCGGTCGGTCAAAGTTCTGTCTCCCTTCCCTCGATTGGCCGGCGGCCGAGTGACAGCGCCTGTTTCCGCGACGTTTCCATGTTCATGGACGCACGGAAGCGACGGCGAAACTGCCAAGCGCGAGCGCCGATGTCAAACGACACGACCGAGCGGACAATCGATGCGCCGCGAGAACCGGGCGGTTCTCATCGCCCGGCGCCTGTGGGACCGATCGCGTCCGGTCGATGGAAATGCCGGGAGGGCGGGGCGCTTCCGGTGTATTGTCCCGGCGGCCGCCCGCCGACCGTGGCGCGGGCGGCGCGTGACGAGAACCGCCGGGCGCGCCCCATGCAACCGATCCCCTTGGCATCGATCCCTTCCCACTACGCCCGGACGCAGGGCGGAGACCGTATCTGCCTGAGCTACCCCGACGGCAGCCTCACTTGGTCCCAACTGGAAAGCCGCGCGAATCGCATGGCGCGGACGTTCGCGGCGCGCGGCGTCCGGGACGGCGATCTGACGACGCTGGCGCTGCCCAACGGGCTGCCGTTCCACGTCGCATGTTTTGCGCTGTGGAAGCTCGGCGCGACGCCGCATATCGTGTCGGCGAGCCTGCCGGCGGCCGAGCTGCGGGCGATCGTCGAACTGGCGGAACCGCGTCTCGTCGTCGGCGCCGATCGTGCGGCGGTCCCCGGCGGCCAGGCGCTCGCCGAAATCGACGCGGACGGCCATGACGACGCGCCGCTTCCCGTCGCCGTCGCGCGCTACTGGAAGGCGATGTCGAGCGGCGGCTCGACCGGACGGCCGAAAATCATCGTCGATCGCAATCCAGCGGCGGTCGATCCCGATGACTGGTTTCTCGACATGCCGAACGGCGGCGACGTCCTCAATCCCGGACCGCTCTATCACAACGCGCCGTTCATCTTCGCGCACTACGCCCTGTTTCGCGGCAACCGTCTCGTCGGCCTCGCCCGCTTCGATGCGCTGGAGGCCCTGCGGGCCATCGAGGCCCATCGCGTGAGCTGGACGATGATGGTGCCGACCATGATGCACCGCATCTGGCGGCTGCCCGAGGAAGAACGGGGCCGGTTCGACCTGTCGAGCCTCGACGTAGTGGGCCATGTGGCGTCGCCGATGCCGGTCTGGCTGAAGGAAAAGTGGATCGAGTGGCTCGGCCCGGAGCGCGTGTGGGAACTCTACGGCGGCACCGAGGCCGTCGGGGCGACGTGGATCTCCGGCAGCGAGTGGCTTGCGCACAAGGGATCGGTAGGCAAATGCGTTCGCGGCTCGCAGGTCCGGATCCTCGACGAGTCGGGCGGCGAATGCGCGCCGGGGGAGATCGGCGAGGTCTATATGCTGCCGTCCGGAGGGCCGGAAAGCACCTACCACTATATCGGCGCCGACCGTCGCGCCGACGCCGATGGCTGGGAGAGCCTCGGCGACATGGGCTGGCTCGACGAGGACGGATATCTGTATCTCGCCGACCGGCGCGGCGACCTGATCCTGTCGGGCGGCGCCAACGTCTATCCCGCCGAGGTCGAGGCGGCGCTCGTCGAGCATCCCGGGGTCGACAGCGCGGTCGCTATCGGCCTCCCCGACGAGGACATGGGCGAACTCGTGCACGCGATCGTCCGGCCGTCGGACGGTTGGCGCGACCGCCTCGACGAAGCGGCGTTGCGAACCTTCGTCGAAAGCCGGCTGGCGCTCTACAAGACACCGCGCAGCTACGAGTTCGTGGGCTTCTCGCTGCGCGACGACGCCGGAAAGGTCCGGCGGTCGCAATTGCGCGCCGAACGGCTGCGCGCCGGCCCTTGATGCGTGATGCGGCGTGCTATAGCATCACGCCCTCGCTCGTCTCGCGACCGGAGTTCGCCATGCGTACGACCCTCAATATCGATGACGACGTTCTGATCGCGGTGAAGCAGGTTTCGAAGCGCGAATCGAAATCCGCCGGCGCCGTGGTCTCCGATCTGTTGCGGCAAGCGCTGACGCGGAGCGACGGGCCCGACTACGGGGTTGCGGAGCCGGCTCCCGAGTTCGGGTTTCAGCCCTTTCCGCGGCGCGGCGGCGTCGTCACCAACGAGTTGATCGATCGGTTGCGCGAAGAGACCGGCGATTGATGCGCGCCCTGCTTGACGTAAACGTGCTGATCGCGCTGCTGGACGCCGACCATCTGCACCACGGGGCCGCGCGGCGCTGGTTTCGAGACAATGTCCGCCACGGTTGGGCGACCTGCCCGATCACACAGAACGGATGTTTGCGGATCATGTCGCAACCGGCCTATCCGAACAGCGTACCCGCGCCGTTGGTCGCGGAACGGCTGCGCAACGCGACCGGCGCGGCCCATCACCGGTTCTGGCCCGACGAGGTGAGCCTCCTCGACGGCGCCGACTGGCGCCGGATCATCGGCCACAGGCAGATTACGGACGTCTATCTGCTGGCGTTGGCCGTGAGACGGCGGGGGCGCTTCGTGACGTTCGACACGCGCATCTCGCCGGACGCCGTCCCCGGCGCCGACGGCCGGTATCTCTGTCCGATCTGAGCGGGACCGCGGCTCGATATCGTCGGCGCCCGTCAGGGGCGGTGGGGCGGGAGTTCTGGCAGACTCGCGCGCAGCCGGTGGCCGATGACGACCATGCCGGCGATCGGCCCGGCCGCGAAGCGTTCGGCGATTCGCGCGATGGCGGCCGCTTCGTCCGCCTCCGGCGCAGCGATTCCGGCGGCCGGCGCCATCGTTCCGGCGAGCCGCGCGGCGGAGTCGCGCGCGCGCTCGTGCAGGCGGCGGCCCGCGTCGAGCGCGGCAGCGAGCCGGGCCGGCGCCAACACCGAACCGGCGGCCATCGCGAGAAACGCCGGCCACGGCGCCAGATGGCGATAGAGGCTCGGAATCATCGGCGTGTCGGACGGCGCCAGCGGCGCGCTCAACAGACGGACGAGGTCGGCCGTCGCGTCGTCGAGGTCGCCCATGTTCCGGATGGGCGGCAGGTTCGGCGGGAACTGCGACGCCGCGGCGGCATCCGGTTCGCGCGCCGGCCGCGACGCGCCGTCGTCGGCAAGAAACGCGGCAAGCGCTCCGATGGCGACGAGATTGGAGAAATTGCCCCGATTGTAATCGTCGAGGATCATCCGGATCGTGCGCAGGCTGTGGTCGTTGAGCCCGGCCGCGAAAAACGCCTCACGCGGCGCCGCGGAGACATCGCCGTCCTCCAGGGCGCCGCGCAGCGATTCGACTTCCGCAGCGACCGCGCCGCCGCTGAACAGGTGCCGCAGGATCCCCCACGCCCACGGCAGCACGCCGGGCCGGGAGGCCATGTGGCGATAGATCAGATTGACCATCCCGACGCCGACGGTCCGGCGTATGTCGTCGTACGACGCGGCGATTTCGCCGCGGGCCTCGGACTCGGCGATTTCCGCCAGATATTCGCTCATGGGCCTCGTGTGCTTTCCCCGGTCACTTGAACGCCTGAATCCCGGTCTGGGCGCGGCCGAGGATCAGCGCGTGAACGTCGTGCGCGCCCTCGTAAGTGTTGACCGCCTCGAGGTTCATGGCGTGTCGGATCACATGATACTCGTCGGCGACGCCGTTGCCGCCATGCATGTCGCGGGCGGCGCGCGCGATGTCGAGCGCCTTGCCGGCATTGTTGCGCTTGAGCAGGGAGAACATTTCGGGGGTGGCGCGGCCTTCGTCCTTGAGCCGCCCGACGCGCAGGCACCCCGCGAGGCCGAGCGCGATCTCGGTCTGCATGTCGGCGAGCTTCTTCTGGACGAGCTGGTTGGCCGCCAGCGGGCGGCCGAACTGCTTGCGGTCGAGCACATACTGCCGCGCCGCTCGCCAGCAGAATTCCGCCGCCCCCATCGCGCCCCAGGCGATGCCGTAGCGCGCGCCGTTGAGACAACCGAACGGCCCGCCCAGGCCGCGCACTTCGGGAAAGGCATCGGCTTCGGCCACAAAGACGTCATCGAGCAGAATCTGTCCGGTCGGCGACGCCCGCAGCGAGAATTTTCCTTCGATCTTCGGTGTTTCCAGCCCTTCCGCGCCGCGCTCGACGAGAAAGCCGCGAATGGCGCCCTCGTCGTCCCTGGCCCAGATCACGAACACATCGGCGATCGGGCTGTTGGTGATCCACGTCTTCGCGCCGCTCAGGCGATAGCCGCCGGCGGTCGCCCGGGCGCGGGTCGCCATACCCCCCGGATCGGAGCCGTGGTCGGGTTCGGTCAGGCCGAACGCGCCGATCAGCTCGCCGCGGGCGAGGCCAGGCAAGAAACGCGCGCGCTGCTCTTCGGTGCCGTAGCGATGGATCGGCCACATCACGAGACTCGATTGCACCGACAGGCACGAGCGATACGACGAATCCACCCGTTCGATCTCGCGCGCGACGAGTCCGTAGGCCACCTCGCTTGCGCCGGCGCAACCGTAGCCGTGAAGGGTTGCGCCAAGAAGGCCGAGCGCGCCCATTTCCCGCATGAGTTCCCGGTCGAAGCGCTCGTGACGCCAGGCCTCCACGATCCCTGGCGCCAGGCGGTCCTGCGCGAAACCGCGCGCCGTGTCGCGAATCAGACGCTCATCTTCCGTAAGCTGGTCTTCGAGGCGGAACGGGTCGCTCCAGTCGAAGGCAGCGGGCGCATCGACGAGACGGGGCGCGGCGGGTCGAGGCTGGGCGGGCACGGCGGTCTCCGGGGAGCGAAGCGGATCAGTCGGCGTGAAAACTGTCGGCGATCGCGACAAGATCGGGTAGGCGCTCCGCATTCATCGTGGTGATGCGCGTATAGTACCATGTCTCGCCTATCTCTTGCAGGCGCATGACCACATACTTTCTGAACGGCCCGATCGGCAGCGTGCACCGCATCTCGCGATAGGAGCCGAATGCGTTGGAATACTCGACGGCCGGGCCGCAGAATTCAAGCGGCGCTTCGCCCAGCCCGGCGACCCCCTCGACCCAGCGGCCGAGCATCGCGCGTATATCATCGAAAGCGGGGTCGGCGAACGGGCTGTCGGCGCTGTCGAGCACCGAATGCGGGTCAGGAAGGGCGTCTTCCAGCGACACCGTAACGCGCGCTCGCAGCCATTCGTCCGGGTCGGCGACAGCGTCGGGAAGGGGCGCGAGATCGACTTGGCTGAACCCGGAGAAACTACCTTCTGCGGGCCGTACCCGTAGCACCGAAAGCTTGCCGGGGCCGAGACCGCTCTTGCGGACGATTTCGCTGGTGAAACCGTCGGGTATGTCGAAGCCTTGGGCTTGCGCCACCTGTGCGCCGACGAGCGCCAGGGCGATGCCGAGAGCGAATCGAAAACGCGGCTTCGCCATGCCCCGAAAGGTAGGCCCGCGCGGTATGCTGTGCAAGAGTGCGCCCGTGTCCGCGCACTGCCGAAACGCCAGGGGCGGGCTCGCGATTTTTCCAGAACACACCGGTTTCGAACGGGGATATTACCCGAGCGCGTCGCGGCCGCTTCGCGCGTTCCCGAATTCCACCGCTTGCCCCATCGGCGGGCCGATCAGTTCGTCGTCGCGCATTACCGCATGGCCGCGGACGATCGTCGCGCGCGGCCAACCCGTCAGTTCGACGCCGGTGAACGGACTCCATCCACAGCGGCTCGCCAGCCAGGATTCCTCCACCGCGCGTTTCTTCTTCAGATCGACGATGGTCAGATCCGCATCGCAGCCGGCGGCGATCCGCCCTTTCCCACGCGCACCGTAAAGACGGGCGGGCGCCTCGGCGACGAGATCGACCAGACGCTCGATGCCGAGCCGGCCGGCGGCCACATGGTTCAGCATGACGGGCATGAGCGTTTGAACGCCCGGCATCCCCGACGGGCTCTCGGGATAGCGCCTGTCCTTCTCCGCGCGGGTGTGGGGAGCGTGATCGGAGCCGATAACATCGACAATCCCGGCAGCGATCCCGCGCCACAGTCCATCGCGGTGTTCGGCCCCGCGAATCGGCGGGTTCATCTGTGCATAACTGCCGAGGCGCTGGTAGCAGTCCGGTGCGGCGAGAGTGAGATGCTGCGGGGTGCATTCGACGCTGACCCAATCGGGCTTCGCCGCCAGCATGTCGATTTCGTCGGCGGTGCTGACGTGCAGAAGGTGGATCGGCCGCCCGGTCGAGAAGGCGAACCGCAGGAGGCGTTCGGTCGCCCGCCGCGCGGTTTCCACGTCGCGCCACTCGGGGTGGGCAGCGACGCTGTCGGCGGCCTCGGCGATCGGCCGGCGTTCGATCAGTCGGGGCTCGTCCTCGGCGTGGACCGCGACGCGGCGCCGGCCCGCCTTCAACACTCGTTCGAGAAGTGGGTCGTCCGGCACCAGCAGCGAGCCGGTCGAAGACCCCATGAAGATTTTGACTCCGCAGCAACCGGGAAAGCGTTCCAGTTCCGCAAGCTCCGCGACGTTTCCGGCCGATGCTCCTGCGAAGAACGCGATGTCGGTCCACGCCCGCCCCGCCGCGCGCTCGCATTTGTCGCGTAGCGCCTCCGCGCTGACGGTGGCGGGGTCGGTGTTGGGCATCTCGAACACGCACGTCACGCCGCCGAGCGCCGCCGCGCGGGTGCCGCTCTCCAGGTCTTCCTTGTGCTCCAGGCCCGGTTCGCGGAAATGCACCTGGCTGTCGATGACGCCCGGCAGCACGTGCAGGCCGCGCGCGTCGATGCGCCGTGCGGAGTCGGCGGTCGCAAGGTCGCCGACTTCGACGACCCGCCCGTCCGCGATTCCGACGTCGGCGGCGCCAGAGCGGTCCGCCGTGACGACGATACCGCCCGCGACCACGAGGTCGAAGCGCGCCGCCATGTCTTAGCTGAACGCCCCGAACGTGCGTTTCGCGGAAACGAGGATGACCCGCATGGCGCTCAACTTGATGCGCGGACAGGAGTCAGCATGAATGCCGGGACATGATCGCCCATGCCGACAACCGGTTCGTCCGCCGGCTCGTCCGCACGCGGCTTGCGGGGCTTCGCCCTGCGCAATTCCGGCCCGCGCGGTTCTGCCGAGGCACGTTCGATCCGGGGAATGTCGCGCCCGATCAGTTCGACGATCGCTGCCAGATATCTGGCGTCCTCGGCGGTAGCGATGGTGAAGGCCAGACCGCGGCGTCCGGCGCGTCCGGTGCGTCCGATGCGGTGCACGTAGTCTTCGGCGTGCAACGGCACGTCGAAATTGAACACATGGCTCAGACCCTGGATGTCCAGGCCGCGCCCTGCCACGTCGGTTGCGACGAGCAAGGTGATCTTTCCGGCCTTGAACGCTTCCAGCGTTTCGATGCGTGCCGGTTGCGGCATGTCGCCATGCAGCGCTGCGCTCGAGAAACCGTGGCGCCTCAGCGACTGGTCGAGAACGTCCACATCCTTCTTGCGGTTGCAGAAGATCAGGGCGTTTTCCACAGTCTTGGACCGCAACAGGCTGCGCAGCGCCTGCCCCTTGCCGCGCGGTTCTGTTTCGACCAGCGCCTGTTCCACCAGGTCTGCCGGTGAGGCCGGCGGCGCCACGGCGATCTCCTTCGGCGCGCTCAGGAACTTGCCGGCCAGGCGCCGAATCTCCGCCGGCATGGTGGCGGAGAACATCAGGGTCTGACGGATCGGCGAGACCAGGCTCACGATACGTTCGACATCGGGGATGAAGCCCATGTCGAGCATCCGGTCGGCTTCGTCGATGACCAGGATCCTCACGCCCGTCAACAGGATGTTGCCACGGTCAAAGAGGTCGAGAATACGGCCCGGCGTCGCGATGAGGACATCGACCCCGCGCTCCAGCGCCCGTTGCTGGTCGACCATCGACACGCCGCCGATGAGCAGCGCCTTGCTCAGCTTGTGATACTTGCCGTAGGTCGCGAAGTTCTCGGCGATTTGCGTCGCCAGTTCGCGCGTCGGGGTGAGGATGAGCGAGCGCGGCATCCGGGCGCGGGCGCGGCCGGCGCTCAGAATCTCGATCATCGGCAGGGTGAAGGAGGCGGTCTTGCCGGTCCCGGTCTGCGCACACCCCATCACGTCGCGTCCCTGCAACATGACGGGAATTGCCTGGGCCTGGATCGGCGTGGGAACGCGGTAGCCGGCGTCGGCGACCGCGTTCAGCGTTTCGGGGCCGAGCCCCAGTTGATCAAAACTCATACAAGCTTTCGTTCGACAGCCGATCAGCGGTTGGCGATGTAGCCAACGGTCCGACTATCGGCCCTCGGGCCGGTGAAATCAATGGCGTGTCGTGTCTCGATACAAGACCGACGCGCGCGTCGCGCTCATGCGGGCGGAGTGCCGGCCACCATCGCCGGCAGCTGTCGCAGCGGCGAGCGGCCATGACGATCTCGAAACCGGCGCATCAGCCGAGGTCCGGGCAGCCGCGTAGTTTCTGCGCCTCAAACACAAGATATCGTTTACGCCGCCCGTTGCGCCACTATATAATCCGTTTTCGTTCGCTGACCGGTATTGCTGAACCATGGCCGATCTGTTTCCTGCCGCCGGCGACTATACCGCCAGCGACATCGAGGTGCTCGAAGGGCTCGAGCCTGTCCGCCGACGCCCCGGCATGTATATCGGCGGGTCCGACGAAACGGCGATGCATCACCTTGTCGCCGAGCTCCTCGACAACGCCATGGACGAGGCGGTCGCCGGTCACGCCAGCTTTATCGATCTGGAACTCGGTCCCGACGATACCGTCACGGTGCGCGACAACGGACGCGGCATCCCCATCGACCCGCACCCGAAGTTCCCGGAGAAGTCGGCGCTCGAGGTAATTCTGACGACGTTGCATTCGGGCGGCAAATTCTCCGGTCAGGCCTACGATATGGCGGGTGGCCTGCACGGGGTCGGCTTGTCCGTGGTCAACGCGCTCGCTGAAACGTTGACCGTCGAAGTGGCGCGCGACCGCCGCGCCTGGAGCCAGAGCTATCGTCGTGGCGCGGCGACGTGCGAAGTCACGGCGAACGGCAACGCGCCCAACCGGCGTGGCACCACCATCAGCTTCACGCCGGACCGGACGATCTTCCCGCGATCGGCGCATTTCCGTCCGGCGGCGCTCCATCGCATGGCGCGGTCGAAAGCCTATTTGTTCCGCGGCGTCGAAATACGTTGGAAATGCGTCCCCGAGGCTATCGCCGACGGCGACCCGACGCCGCTTAAGGCGGTGCTGCATTTCCCGGGCGGGCTCGGCGACTATCTCGACGGCGCGCTCGCCGGCGCCGTCACCGTGACGCCGGCTCCATTCCAAGGCGAAGCCAGGCTCGCCGGCGGTTCCGACGGCCGCGTCGAGTGGGCGTTGGCGTGGACCGCCGGGGGAGGGGGCAGCTTCCTCAACAGCTACTGCAACACCGTGCCGACAGCCAACGGCGGCACCCACGAGGCCGGCCTGCGCAGCGCGCTGGCGAAGAGTCTGCGCGGCTACGGCGACCTGGCGAAAAACAGGCGCGCCAAGGATATCACCGCCGACGACATCTTCGCCGGTGCGTGCGGCCTGTTGTCGCTGTTCATCGCCGATCCCCAGTTCCAGGGCCAGACCAAGGACCGCCTGTCTTCGCCCGACGCGGCGAAGCGGGTCGAAGCCACAATCAAGGACCATTTCGATCACTGGCTCGCGCAGGATCCGGAAGCGGCGAACCAACTGCTCGAACACGTCGTCGAGCGTGTCGAGGACCGCTTGCGCCGGCGCCGGGAGCGCGAGGTCGCGCGGCAGTCCGCGACACGCAAGCTGCGCCTTCCCGGCAAGCTGGCCGACTGCTCGCGGGCCGACGCCGCCGACACCGAGGTTTTCCTCGTCGAGGGAGACTCTGCGGGCGGGTCGGCCAAGCAGGCGCGCGACCGCGAGACACAGGCGGTGCTCGCGCTGCGCGGCAAGATACTCAACGTCGCCGCCGCATCGCCCGAAAAACTGCGGGCCAACAAGGAACTGGTCGATCTGACCCGCGCTCTCGGCTGCGGCACGCGGGAACGGTATCGCGACGACGACCTGCGCTACGAGCGCGTGATCGTCATGACCGATGCCGACGTCGACGGCGCGCACATCGCCTCACTCCTGATGACCTTCTTCTATCGCGAGATGCCCGACCTCATCCGCAATGGCCACCTCTATCTCGCACAACCGCCGCTTTATCGCTTGACCCATGGCGCGACCACGGTCTATGCGCGTGACGACGCGCACCGCGAAGCGCTTCTCGAAGGCGCGTTCAAGGAGAACGCGAGGGTGGAGATCAGCCGCTTCAAGGGACTCGGTGAAATGCCGCCGGCCCAGCTCAGGGCAACCACCATGGCGCGGGAAAGCCGGACACTGTTGCGCGTCGAGATCGACCCCGCGGAAGAGAATCCGACAGCGCGCCGGGTCGAGGAGCTGATGGGGCGCAATGTGGACAGCCGCATGGCGTTCATTCGCGATCACGCGACCCAGGCGAGGGATCTCGACGTCTGATGCCCAGGCTTGTCGCCGCCGCACTGGCCCTCGTCCTCGCCGGTTGTTCTGGCGGCGACAGTCTCCACAACGTCCGGCACTACCGGCCGGATCCGCTCGGCTATCTCGTCACCGGCGGCACGGACAGCCCTAACGTGGCGACCGTCGTGACCGGCAATCCGTTCGGCATCTCGCCGGCGACTCTGGCGGCGACCGTCGCCGCGGGGCTTCAGGGCGCGTTTCCGGGCGGGAAAGTCCGCTTCGTCACCGAACCGGAGACCGACCTGCGCCGCGATGTGGCATTGATCGTGGTCTTCGATCCACCGACATATGTCGGGCCGAGGGACGTATGGGCCCGCGGCGGCCGCGTTCCGACCGGCGGCGCGGGTGCCCGGATCGCCGTCGTCATGGCTTTCTGTCACTCGGCTTCGGCGCTCGCCGGGATCACGGGAAAGCTCGGCCGAGACGCGCGGTTGGGCGATCAGGAATTCGTTCGTCTGATCCGCGACATGGCCCGGCGGATGTTCGAAACTCCGTTATTGTAACCGCGTCGCGGTCGTCCGGGAGGGAGCGGCCGGTGCGCGGCCGACCGGGCGCATCGCACCGATGACCGTCGCCGCCGTCCTCCGGGCGACGAGGACCCCGGCGCGGACGCTCGTTAGTGTCGCCGTGACCTTGTTCGGGTTGCTGCTGGTCACCTTCTTCATCGGTCGCGTCGTCCCGATCGATCCGGCGCTCGCCGCGGTCGGCGATCGAGCCGGACCCGAAGCCTGGGAGGCGGCACGGCAAGAGATGGGCCTCGACCGGCCCCTCCACGAACAGTTCCGGCGCTATCTCGGCGACGTGCTGACCGGTGATCTGGGAGTCAGCACCGTCACCGCGCGGCCGGTGATCGACGATATCGGCCGCTTCTTTCCCGCAACTGTCGAACTGGCCACGGCGGCGCTTTTGATCGGCCTGGTCACCGGCATTCCCGCCGGCGTGGCCGCGGCGACCCGCCGCGGGCGCTGGCCCGATCACGTGTTGCGCGTCGTCACGCTGTTCGGCTACTCGGCACCTGCGTTCTGGCTCGGCATGATCGCGCTGCTCGTATTTTACGCCACCCTTGGGTGGACGGCCGGCCCCGGCCGCATCGACGTGTTCTACGAAGACCTCGTGCCAACGGTAACGGGACTCCTGCTGGTCGATGCGGCGCTTGCGGGTGAGGGAGTGATCCTGCGTAACGCGCTCGCTCATATCGTGCTGCCATCGTCCATACTCGGCTTCTTTTCAATGGCTTACATCACAAGGATGACACGCAGCTTCATGATCGGAGAGTTGTCGAAGGACTATGTTTTGGCCGCCCGCGCGAAAGGTCTGTCTGAAGCGCGGGTGGTCTGGCGGCACGCATTGGGCAACACAGCGGTCCCGCTGGTCACGGTCATCGCGCTGTCCTACGGCGCACTGCTGGAAGGCTCGGTGCTGACCGAAACGGTGTTCGCGTGGCCGGGCCTGGGCAGCTATCTGACCACGGCACTGCTCAATGCTGACATGAACGCCGTCCTGGGCGCGACGCTGGTGATCGGCGTCGTCTTCGTCGGGCTCAATCTCGCCGCGGATCTGTTGTATCGCCGGCTCGACCCGCGGACGGGGTGAACGGACTCGGTCGCCCATGCTCCCGCCGCCCGATTTCGGCAACCGACGCACCGGGACGGATCTGTGTTCGTCACTACCGGATATCGGAGTTTCGCCGGTGGTGTGCATCTCGACGTGCAAGGGACTCGCCCGAGTCGGGGTTGTCGCATCCTGCGAGGATGTCGGTGTCGTCCGCACGGCGGCACCCGACACGGTTGCTCGCCGTGGATAGGCGGGGAGGCGGATCGACCCCCACCACCGCGTTTCAGGCGCGGGTCGCGCGCCTGCGCGCCGTCGCTGAAACGCTGGTGCGCAATCCGCTCGCCCTGTCCGGCCTGATGATCGTCGGCCTGTTGCTGCTGTGCGCTGCGTCGGCGGACTGGCTGGCGCCGCATCCTCCCGACGCGCAGAATCTGAGCGCCCGGCTGGCGCCGCCCGGCGCCGAACACTGGCTCGGCACCGACGCGCTGGGCCGCGACGTCGCTTCACGCCTCGTCCACGGCAGCCGGATCACGCTTGAGATCGTGTTGCTGGTGGGGCTCATCGCGGCGCCGGCCGGGCTCGTCGCCGGTTGCGTCGCGGGGTATGCCGGCGGCTTCGCGGACCTTGTCCTGACCCGTCTGGCGGACGTCGTACTGGCGTTCCCGCGGCTCGTGCTGGCGCTCGCTCTCGCAGCCGCGCTGGGTCCGGGCATGGAGAACGCGGTGATCGCCATCGCGGCGACCTCGTGGCCGGTTTATGCGCGGGTTGCCCGTGCCGAAACCCTGCGCCTTCGCGGCGCCGACTTCATCGCCGCCGCGCGTCTTTCCGGCGCCTCGCCGCCGCGCATCGTCTTCCGGCACGTCATACCGCTGTGCCTCGATTCGCTGATCGTGCGCGTCAGCCTCGACATGGCGGGGATCGTGTTGACGGCGGCCGGCCTCGGTTTCCTCGGTCTCGGCGCACAGCCGCCGGCGCCGGAGTGGGGCGCCATGATCGCCGAAGGCCGCAACTATCTGTTCGATCAATGGTGGCTCGCCGCCAGCCCCGGCGCCGCGATCCTCGTCGTCAGTATCGGTTTCAATCTGTTGGGGGACGGGTTGCGCGATCTGCTCGACCCACACGACCGTTGAAATGAAAGAGCCGCTGCTTGATGTCGCCGATCTCTCGGTCGCGCTGCGCGGCGCCCGCGGTCGGACCCGGACGCTCGACCGGATCTCGTTCGCGATGGGGCGCGAGCGTCTGGGAATCGTCGGTGAATCGGGGGCCGGCAAATCGACCCTCGGGCGCTGCCTGCTCGGCTTGTTGCCGCCCGGCGCGCAGGTGACGGCGCGGCGTCTGCGCCTCGGCGGGCGCGATCTCTTGCGTGACGCGGCCGTGCTTCGTGGCCGCGCCATCGGCATGATTCTTCAGGAGCCGCGGCAGGCGCTGAACCCCATCATGCGCGTCGGCGCGCAGATCGCGGAGACCCTGAATCGCCACCACCGCCTGCCGCGCCGCGCCGCGCGCGACCGCGGCCTGGCCATGCTCGCAGCCGTGCGCATCGCCGACCCGGAACGAGTGTGGCGGGCTTTTCCGCACGAGCTTTCCGGCGGCCTCGCTCAGCGGGCGACAATCGCGATGATGCTGGCGCCGGACCCGGCCCTGCTGATCGCCGACGAACCGACCTCGGCGCTCGACGTCGTGTCGCGAAACCGCGTGCTCTCGGTGATCGACGAACAGGTGCGCGCCCGCGGCATGGGGGTGGTCCTGATCGGCCACGACCTGTTGCTGGTCGCGCGCTTTTGCGACCGCGTACTCGTCATGCGGCAAGGCCGCATCGTCGATGAGTTCGACGGGTCGGGCGACTCTGCCCGGCACCCCTATACGCAACATTTGCTGGCGGTGTCGCCGCGGCTCGACCCGTGATCGAGGTTTCCGGTCTCCGGGTCGCGTTCGATACGGCGGGCGTGGCTGTCGATGGCGTTTCCTGCCGTGTCCCGCAAGGTGCGGCGTGGGGACTGGTCGGCGAATCCGGTTGCGGGAAAACGACCCTGTTGCGTGTGATCGCCGGCCTGCGCTCCTGCGACACCGGTGCCGTAACCCTCGCCGGCAGGCCGCTCGGCGCGCTCGGAAGGCGCGCGCGAGCGCGGCTCGTGCAGATGGTGTTTCAAGACCCGTGGGCCTCGTTGCACCCGCGCCGGACGGTCGCTGACACGCTCGATGAACCGTTGCGCATCCACGGCCTCGGCGACCGCGAGAAACGAATCGCGGAGGCGCTGGCGCGGGTCGAGCTCGATGCGGGCCTGCGGTTCCGCTACCCGCATCAATTGTCCGGGGGCCAACGTCAGCGCGTCGCCATCGCCCGTGCACTCGTTCTTGCGCCCGCGATCCTGCTTCTCGACGAACCCACCGCCGCCCTCGACGTTTCGACCCAGGCCCGAATTCTCGAGCTGCTCGATCGAACACGCCGCATGTCGGGAACGACCGTGCTCCTGGTCAGCCACGATCTCGCGGTCGTCGCCGGATTTTGCAGCCGGGTCATGGTGATGCGCGCGGGCTGCCTGATCGAGACCGCGAGTGTCGCGCAGTTGCGCGACGGCGCCGGCCTCGCGCCCTACACGCGGATGCTCGTGGCTGCCAGCCGGGGCGAGGCTCGCCCGGCGGATCGATTGAAGGACTGATCGACCGGTCCTATGGTCCGGGTCCGACAGGGGCGGAGGAGCCGAATGCCCCGGCCGTTAAGGATTGCGCTGCCGGTCATGGTTCTCGCCGGCGGGGTTGCCGTCGCGGGGATCCTCGTCGCGACGCGCGAGAAGACCGAGCCCAAGCCGGTGGCGGAGCATGCGTGGCCGATCGAGGCGGTGACGGTCGGTTTCGCCGACCTGCGCCCGACGCTGCGGTTCTTCGGCGAGGTCGCGTCCGCGCGTGAGGTCGATCTGCGTGCGCTGGTCGCCGGGCCGGTGACTTGGGTAGCCGACGAATTCGCCGACGGCGGCGCGGTCGGCGCGGGTTCGGAACTGGTCGCGATCGATCCATTCGACTACCGGGAGGCGGTCGCCGAGCGCGCCGCCGCCCGCGACGAGGCACGGGCGCGACTTGCCGAAATGCGGGCGCGTCTGAACGCCGAACGCGACCTGCTGGCGGAGGACTCCCAGCAGGTCGCGATCGGCGAGCGCGATCTCGCTCGCCGCGAGTCGCTGGTCGGCAGCGCCGTTTCGGAAAGGGGACTCGACGAGGCGCAGTTGACGCTAAGCCGGGCGCGCTCGGGGCTGATCCAGCGCCGGCGGGGTGTCGAGGCGCTGACCGCGCAGGTCGCGCAACAGGAAGCGGTTATCGCCCGCCTGGAAGCGGCGCTGGCGCGCGCCGGGCGCGCGCTCGACGACACGGTTCTCCGCGCGCCGTTCGAAGGCTGGCTCGCCGACACCGCAGCACAGGTCGGAAAGCGCCTCGGTGTCGGCGACCGGATCGCGCGTCTGATCGATTTTACGACGCTCGAAGCACGGTTTCACGTGACCGACTCGGCGTTCGGCCGCTCGCTGCAAGACCTGATCGGTCGCCGGGCGGAAGTTCTGTGGCGGCTCGGGCCGCGGACACTGCGCTTCGACGCGAACGTGGTGCGCCTGGAAGGCGAAATCGATCCCGGCACCGGCGCGGTCGCCGCTTGGGCCCGACTCGACGGTGGCGGGTTCGACGCTCTGCGACCGGGTGCGTTCGTTGAGGTTTGCGTGCCGGATCGCCTCTACCGCCAGGTTTCGCGGTTGCCCGAAGCCGCGTTGCACGAGGGCGGGATCGTCTATGCAGTGGTCGATGAGCGCCTCGACGCACGCGCGGTCGATGTCGTGGGGCGCGACGGAGACACGATCCTGGTGAACGGCGAGTTGAACGACGGCGACAAGGTAGCGGTCACCCGTCTGACCGAAATCGGACCGGGGCTGAAGGTCGTGCTCAAGTGATGCGGGGCGGGGGTCTGATTGCGTTGTTCGCACGCCATCCGACCGCGGCGAATCTGCTGATGCTGATCATGCTGGCCGCGGGTGCGTTCTCCATCGCCCTGAACAACACCCAGTTCTTTCCCGATTTCGATATCGAGATGGTCACCGTGTCGGTGGCGTGGCCAGGCGCGAGCGCGGCCGATGTAGAGGCGAACATCGTCGAAGCGCTGGAGCCCGAACTCCGCGTCATCGACGACGTCAAGGAGGTGTTCGGAACCGCGCGCGAAGGCGTCGGCGTAAGCGTGGTCGAGTTCAACCCGGGCGCGGATATCGAGGCCGGGCTGTCGGCAGTCGAAAACACGGTCGGCCGGGTGACCACCCTGCCCGAGGATGCGGAACGCCCGGCGATCGGGCGCGTCGCCTTTCGCGACACCGTGAGCCGGATCGTGGTGTCCGGGGACTATCCTGAAGCGGTGCTGAAGGCGCGGGCCAAGCGAGTCCGTGAGGACCTTATCGACCGCGGCGTTTCTCGTATCGCGCCGTTCGGCGCACGCGACGAAGAAATCCGGGTCGAGGTCGCACCCGAGACTCTGCTCGCGCTCGACATGACCCTTGGCGATGTCGCACGCGCTATCGCCCGGACCAGCCGGGACCTGCCTGCGGGTGATACCGGTGGGACGAACGAGTCGCAGATCCGCGGCGTCGGCTTGCGCCCGGACGCGGCCGCGCTCGCCGGTATCGAGATTCGCGCCGGCGCGGACGGCGAACGCGTGGTGCTCGGCGATGTGGCCCGGGTCAGCGACGCCTTCGACGAGGGGCAGCCGACCGTCGCCATCGGCGGGACGCGCGCGATCGAATTGAACGTGCAGCGTCCAGCCGGTGCCGATTCGCTCGAACTTTCGGCCATCGTCGACGGCTATGTCGAAGAAATCGCGCCGACCCTGCCGCCCGGTCTCTCGATCGCGCAATATGACACGGGAGCGAAACTGATCGACGACCGGATCCGTCTGTTGCTCCGCAACGGGTTCGGCGGCCTGATCCTTGTCATCGGCATCCTGTTCATCTTCCTCAACCGCGGCGTGGCGCTGTGGGTGGCGATCGGCATTCCGGTGGCCGTGATGGCGGCGCTCGCGGTGATGCTGGCCGCCGGGCAGAGCATCAACATGGTCTCGCTCTTCGGACTCATCATGATGCTCGGCATCATCGTCGATGACGCGATCGTGGTCGGGGAACATGCGATGGCTCGCCGGCTCGACGGCGCCGGCGGGCTCGACGCGGCAATCGGCGGCGCCCGCCGCATGTTGGCGCCGGTTGCCTGCGCCTCGCTGACCACGGTCGCGACCTTCATGCCGATCGTCATGATCGGTGATGTCATCGGACAGATCATGGTCGCCCTTCCGGTGGTCGCCGTGGCGGCGCTGACGGCGAGCCTGATCGAGTGCTTCCTGATCCTGCCGGGTCACATGCGCGGCGCGCTGGAGCGCGACCTTCATCGGACCTCGCGTTTTCGCCGCGCCTTCAACGCCCGGTTCGACCGGTTTCGCGACGGGCCGTTTCGCCGCTTCGCCGCCCTGGCCGTTCGCTGGCGCTACACGACCATCGCGGTCGCCGTCGCCAGCCTCATCGTCGGCGCCGGCCTGATCGCCGGTGGGCGCTTGCAGTTCGTGTTCTTTCCTTCGCCGGAATCCGATGCGGTCTTCGCCGATTTCGCGTTCGCCCCGGGGACTCCCCGGAGCCGGAGCGAGGCGATGGTCGTCGAACTCGAGCGCGCGCTGAAGGAGGCGGACGCGGCGCTGACCGCGGGTAACGAGACATTCGTGCATCTGGCAGTCGCCAGAATCGGCACTTCGGTCAATCTCGCCCCGGGGACGTTCCGCGAGACCGGCGACCATGTGGGCGGCGTGTATCTCGAACTGACGCCGTCGGAACGGCGCGACGTGCGCACGGCGGATGCGATCGCCGCCTGGCGAGACCGGGTCGAAGCGCTTCCCGGCCTCGAGTCCCTCACCATTCTCGAACGTCAGGGCGGCCCGCCGGGGCGCGATGTGGATGTCCGTCTGACCGGCGGATCGGTCGAGACGCTGAAGGCGGCCGCTGGCGACGTGCGCGACGCGCTGGCGCGCTATGACGGGGTCAGCGATATCGGCGACGATCTGCCATGGGGCAAACGCGAACTCGTCTTCGAAGTTGCGCCTCGCGGGCGGGCGCTCGGGTTTACCACCGAAAGCGTCGCCCGCCAGTTGCGCGACGCTTTCGAAGGTGCGATCGCGCGCCGTTTTGCGCGCGGCGACGAAGAGGTGGCGATCCGCGTCCGACTCGACCCCGGCGCGGCCAGCGCCGGATCGCTGCGTGACTTTCGTTTGCGCTCCGAAACCGGCGCCGAGATACCGCTCTCGCACGTGGTGTCGATGCGTGAGGAGCGGGGTTTCGCGATCATTCGCCGCGAAGGCGGCCAGCGCGAAGTCGCGGTTACCGCTGAGGTTGACGAAGCCGTCGCAAACCCGACATCGCTGGTCGCGACTCTGGCGGCGCAGGACATGCCTGCGATCGCCGCGGCCCGCGGCGTGGCCTGGCGCTTGGCGGGCAGGGCGGAAGAACAGCGAGAGACGCTCGCCGACATGCGCCTCGGCGCGTTGCTCGGATTCAGTGCAATCTACATCATCCTGGCATGGGTGTTCGCCAGCTACACCCGGCCTTTCGTCGTCATGGCGATCATTCCCTTCGGCGTCGTCGGCGCAATCGTCGGCCATTTTCTGCTCGGCTTCGATCTCACCATCCTCAGCATCGTCGGTCTGCTCGGCCTGTCGGGGATCGCGATCAACGATTCGATCATTTTGGTCAGCACGATCGAAGAGCGGCTGGCGGCAGGCGAGCCGGAACGGGAGGCGATCGTGCAGGGAGCGTGCGACCGCTTGCGCGCCGTGATGGTGACCTCGCTGACGACCATCGGCGGCTTGACGCCGCTGTTGTTCGAAACCAGCTTGCAGGCGCAGTTCCTCAAGCCGATGGCGCTGACGCTGGTGTTCGGACTGATGGCGACGACGCTGCTCGTGCTCTTCGTGGTGCCCGCGCTGATCGCCATCCAGGGCGATGTGCGGCGCGCCTTGCGGCGTTCAGGGCCGCCAGAAACGCGGCAGGAACAGCACCAGTACCGTGAACAGCTCGAGGCGGCCGAGTAGCATCGCGGCCGCCATGATCCATTTGGCCGAATCCTGGAAGCCCGAGAAATTGCCGCTCGGCCCGATAGTGTCACCGAGTCCGGGGCCGACATTGGCGATCGCTGTCGCCGCGCCCGAAACGCTGGTGACGAAGCCGTGGCCATGCAGCGACAGGGCAAGCGCGACCACCGCGAAAGCCGCGAAGAACAGGAAGTAGAAGCCGAACACCGCGCTCGTCGCCGCTTCCGCGATCGGTTTCCGGTTGTAGTGCGCGACGAAGACCCGGTGCGGCTGCACGATCCGCGCGATCTCGACGCGCACGGTTGAGAACAGGACCTGGAAACGGAAGATCTTGATTCCACCCGTGGTGCCGCCCGTGCAACCGCCGACGAACATCAGGAAGAACATGACGGTGAGCGCCAATGCACCCCATTGCCCGTAGTCCGCGGTGCTGTAGCCGGTGCCGGTCATTACGGCGACGACGTTGAACGCTGCCCGGCGCAGGGCAAAGGCGGGAGGGGCGTCGAGATGAAGCGCCAGCCACACGGTCATCGCGACGACCACGGCCGCGGCGATGCCCAGAAACCACCGCACCTGGCTGTCTCCGAGCAGAACCCGCGTGCCTCCGCGCAGCGCTGCAAGATAGAGCATGAAGGGCAGCGACCCGGCGATCATGCCTGCGATGACGATCGTTTCGATCGCACCATTGTCGAAATGCCCGATCGAGGCGTCGCGCGTCGAGTAACCGCCGGTCGCGATAGTGGTCATCGCATGGCACAGGGCGTCGAACCCGCCCATGCCTGCAAGCCAGAGCATCGCCGCCCAGAGCACGGTGAGCACGGCGTAGGCGGCGCCGATCGAAGCGGCAACCCGCGCCGTGCGCGGCAAGACCTTGTCGGTGAGATCGGAGGATTCGCTGCGGAACAACTGCATCCCGCCGACGCCGAGAAACGGCAGAATCGCCACCGCCATGACGATGATTCCGATGCCGCCGAGCCATTGCAGCAACGCGCGCCACAGCAGGATACCGGGCGGCCGGTCGTCGAGCCCGTCGAGCACCGTCGAGCCCGTGGTGGTCAACCCCGACATCGCTTCGAAATAGGCGTCTGCCCACGACAGGCTCGGATCGAACATGATGAACGGCAGCGCCGCGAAGGCGGTAAGCACCACCCAACTCGCCGTCGTCAGCACAAAGGTCTGGCGCGCGGTGACGACCCAGTCCGGCGCGTGAAAGGCGAGCATGAGACCGCCGCCGGCGAACAGCGCGGCCCCCGACGACAGGGCGAACGCCCGCCAGCCGTCTTGCCCGGCCGCAAGGTCCGCGAGCGCCGGAAACACCATTGCCGCCGCCAGGGCGGTCAGCAGCGCGCCGATCGCGAACAGGACGGGGCGGAGGTCGGGCATCGGCCCGGCGCGCGGGCGTCAGCTACGTTCGATCATCGACAGGAACTCGCGCCGCGTGCTCGGGTCGTGGCGAAACGCGCCCAGCATCCGGCTGGTCTTCATCGTCACCCCCGGTTTGTGGACACCGCGGGTGGTCATGCACTGGTGAGTCGCTTCGATGACCACGGCGACCCCCTTCGGCGCCAACACGCGCTCGATAGTATCGGCGATCTGCACGGTCATCTTTTCCTGGATTTGCAGGCGGCGCGCGTAACCGTCGACGACCCGCGCCAGCTTGCTGATCCCGACCACCCGACGGTCGGGGAGGTAAGCGACATGCGCTGCGCCGATGATCGGTGCCATGTGGTGTTCGCAATGGGATTCGAAACGGATATCGCGCAGCGCGACCATTTCGTCGTAGCCCTCGACTTCTTCGAACGTGCGCGTGAGGACTTCGCCGGGATCGGTCGCATAGCCGCCGAAATACTCCTCGAACGCGCGCACGACACGCTCTGGCGTGCCGTGCAGGCCCTCGCGCCCGGGGTCGTCACCGGCCCAGCGAATGAGCGTTCTGACCGCCGCCTCGGCGTCGGCGCGACCCGGCTTCGCGATCGCCGGCGCGGGATCTTCCGCCTGGGAACGCTCCTTCGCCGGGCTCGGGAACCTTACCGGTCCGCTCATCGACGCCCGCCGTCAGTTGACCCGCCGCGCGCCGTGCGGGGCGTCGAGAGAAAAGGCGGGAATCGCAACATCGAAGCGTTCTCCGTCTTCGGAGATCATCTCGTAACTGCCGAGCATGATGCCCGACGCGGTAGCGAGCGGCGTGCCGCTGGTGTATTCGAAACTCTCTCCGGGCCCCAACACCGGCTGTTCGCCGACGACTCCGGCGCCGCGCACTTCCTGCGTGCGGCCCTGCGAGTCGGTGATCCGCCAGTGCCGATTGCGCAACTGAACGGTCTCTTTTCCCCGGTTGGCGATGCGTACCTGGTAGGCGAACACGTAACGGCCGTCGGCCGGCGAGGAATGGTCGGCGACGTAGAACGGCCGCACCGTCACCTCGATCCCTCGGGTCGTCGCACTGTAAGGGGTCGGTTCGGCCATCGTCTTTGCTTTTCGCAGAGGTCGCCATGCAGGGTGGACCGTCGGGGCCGCGATGTCCAGGAAGCGACCCTGCTGGTCGTGCGTCTGCATACCGGTCATCGGGAAGCGCACCGGTTTCCGACCGGGACGCGGCTCCCTGCGTCGCGCTTGCGAAAGCGCCGGGGTGGCGCGGCGCCTACGGATCGCGGCGGAGCCCGCCGGCGGCGAGCGCGTCGAGATAGGCTTGCCAGAGACTCTCCTTGTCGCGGCCGAGCCGGTAGAGCAGGGGCCACGAGAACAGCCCCGAATCGTGTCCGTCGTCGAAATGCAGCCGCACCGCGTAGCGGCCCACGGGTTCGACACGCGAGATCGCCACGTGACGGCGCCCGGCGACGATCGCCCTCTGGCCGGCGCCGTGGCCCTGAACCTCGGCCGAGGGGCTTTCGACGCGCAACAGCTCCGCCGGCAGCAGAAAACTGCTGCCATCGTCAAAATCGATTTCCAGGCGTTTTTCGGCCCGGATCAGGCGAATCTCGACCGGCCAGGGCTTTCGCGACTCATCCGCCATCCGGTTCCGAATCCAACCGCCGCGCCTCCTCGACGAGCATGATCGGGATGCCGTCGCGGATCGGGTAGGCGAGACCGGCCTGTTCGCTGATCAACTCCTGACGCTCGCCGTCATAGCGCAGCGGCCCGTGGCAAGCGGGGCACACGAGAATTTCGAGCAGCCGCGGATCGACGCCAGTGGCCGAGTCTGCCATGGACGTCTCCTTCAGTTGACCGCCGGACCGGACTCGTCGCGTTCGAGCACGGCCATCGCCATCAACGAGATCATCAATTCCGCACGTCCTGCGACATCGCCGGATTCGAGCAGCGCCTGTTTCTCACGCGCGCCGAACGGGCACAGCATGGCGAGCGTGGTGACCAGGCGAGCGTTCGGCGCGTTCTCGATCGACCGCCAGTCCGCCGAGAGGTTGTTCGCCTTGCAATAATCGCGCAGCACCGGCAACAGGCGTTCGCGCGGCACGCTCTCGGCGTCCGGCGTCTTGAAATCCGCCTGATAGGCGCTCCACTCTACCCGCATCCGGCGATAGTCGTTCTTCGGCGGCAGTTCCTCGACCGTGGCGAAACGGCACAACCCGGTCAGGGTGATCAGATACCGGTTGTCGAGCGTCTCGCGAAAACTGGTGATGCGCCCGGCGCATCCGACGCGGTAGAGTGGCGGGTTGCGCGCCGCGTTGTCCGGGTCCCGGGGCTGGATCATGCCGATCAGCCTCATGCCGCCCAGCGCGTCGTCGCACATCGCGAGATAGCGCGGTTCGAAAATGTTGAGCGGCAGTTCGCCGAAGGGTAGCAGCAGCACGCCCGGCAATGGAAAGACCGGAATGACCTCCGGCAGTGCTGCGATGCCGCTCGGCCGCATGGCCGCTCACGAGAAGAGCAATGCAGACAACCGGCGCCGACCGGATAGCACCAGCGGATCGGTGGCGCCGATGGCATCGAAGAAAGTCAGCAACTGTTTGCGAGCTGCGTCGTCGTTCCACGCGCGAGCGCGGCGGATAATCTCGAGCAGCGCAGCGATCGCCCCTTCGCGGTCGCCGGCGCCGAACAGAGCCAGCGCCAGATCGAAACGCGCCTGATGGTCGGATTCGTCGTCCGCGAGCCGGCTGCGCAACGACGCGACTGCGCCCTGGTCCATGTCCGCTGTCCTCTCCGCGAGCTCCAGCGCTGCGCGGGGGCCGTCGAGGGCACCGGACCCGGCGGTTTCCTTGTCGAGAGATTCGAACACTTTGCGCGCGCCGGCGCTATCGCCAAGCTCAAGCAGGGCGCGAACGAGGCCCGCAGCGGCGGCGGCGTTGGCCGGTTCGGCGCGCAAGACCTGCGAATAGAGATTGCCGGCGCCGGCAGCGTCACCTCCGGCGAGTGCCGCGTCGGCATCGGCGAGCATCTCCTCCGCCGGGTTGGCGGTCTTGCCGCCGACGCGCTCGACGAACGCCGCGATCTGGCTCTCGGGCAACGCGCCGACGAAGCCGTCCACCGGTTTGCCGTCCTGGAAGGCGAACACGGTCGGGATCGACTGGATCCTTAGCTGCGCCGCGAGTTGCTGGTTCTTGTCGACGTCGATCTTGACCAGCTTGACTGCGCCGCGGGCGGCTCGCACCGCTTTCTCGATCGCCGGGCCGAGAGTTTTGCATGGGCCGCACCACGGTGCCCAGAAATCGACGATCACCGGCGTTTCGCGCGACGCTTGAATCACGTCAGCGGCGAAACTCGCCGTGTCGCCCTCCTTGATCAGACCGGCATTGCCGCCGGGGTCACCGCCGATCAGAGATTCCATGCTCTCCGTTTCCTGCCGCCAAATCTTCGAAGTCGACCTTATAGGGCGCATGGCCGCAGGCGGCAATGAACACTTCGAGGTCGGCGGCGGCGATCGTCGTCGTCGCCCTGTTGTCGAGCGGGTGATAGTTGAGCCGTGCCTGTGCGAGCATTCGCGAGTCGAGCACCACCGAAACCCGCCGTTCGGCGCGGTCGTTGATCAGCGCGAAGGGCGTCACCGCCCCCGGAGTCACGCCGAGCACGGTACGCAGCAGATCGGGCTTGCCGAAGGAGAAGCGTGGCGCGCCGAGATGCCGGGCGAGAGCAACCAGATCCACGCGCCGCGACTCGTCGGCCACGACGAGCCACAGACCGCTCTTCCTGTCCTTGAGGAACAGCGACTTGCAGTGCCCTCCCGGAATCCGGCCGCGCAGAGTCCGCGCCTCCTCGACCGTGAATACCGGCGGATGATCCGTGGTCGTGACACCGATCCCGAGCCCTTCGAGAAAGGCGAACAGCACCGCCCTTCCGCCCGCGGCGCCTCGGGCGCTTGCATCCATGCTCATGATATCTATTATCCCGTCTCGTTCGCCGGCCGCCGAGCGCGCCGGCGCGAGCGGGCGTAGCTCAGGGGTAGAGCACAACCTTGCCAAGGTTGGGGTCGTGAGTTCAAATCTCATCGCCCGCTCCAGATCGTCTCCGGCGGCGGATCGACTCGAGAATGGCGCCGCCCGACCGGGGGAGTGCGCGATTCGATGCACATCGTTCGATTTGACACGGTGCGTCGGATGAGCTAAGCACGCTGTGCGTTTCGATCCTTGGAGCTTGAACGGACGATGACGGGTTGAGCGGTCGTGGGGCCGCACGTGTCCGAACCGTCGGCTTGGGGCGGTCGAAAGGTGGTGTCTCGCCGTCCGGCGAGCCCGAAATTCAGCTACAGGGGAGGTTACCCGTCATGAATACGGGACACGAACTTACGATCGTCCGATCGGTGCAGGCGGCGGCGGTCGCCGCCGCCGTGGCGGCGTTCGCCAGCACCCCGGCATCGGCGGAATCGAGCGCGTCTCGAATCGTCAATTGCCCGGACAGCGACTGGTGCCACTACCATCGCACGATCGACAAGGGATGGCGTCACAGCCCGCTCGCGCAGATCAACCCCGACAACGTTGCCGATCTGCGCCCGGCGTGGATCTTCCAGCCGGGCGAGGTGCGCATGGGCATTCACTCGACCCCGCTGGTGGTCGATGGCGCGATGTATCTCGCAACCAACCCGTCCACCGTGTGGAAGCTCGACGGGGCGACGGGCGAGCGTCTGTGGGCGTTCGTTCCGGAACTCGACAATGCGGTGATCGCGCGCTCGTTCTTCTCGCACACCCGCGGCCTGTCGGTCGGCGACGGTCGGGTCTATATGGGCACCGCGGACGGGCGCCAGATCGCGCTCGACGAGATGACCGGCGAAGTGATCTGGGATGTGCAGATCGTCGATTCGGCGAAGGAAACGGCGGGCTTCTCCGGCGCCGCGACCTTTGTCAGCTCCGACCTCTACATCGTCGGCCAGAACGGCGGCGAATATCCGGTCGAGGGCAAGATCTTCGGCATCGATCCGAAGAACGGCGACATCAAGTGGACGTTCTACACCACAGGCCGTGGCGACGAGGCGGCGCTCGCCACTTGGGGCGGCGATTCGTGGAAGTATGGCGGCGGCGGCTCCTGGCAGCCCGGCACCATCGACTTCGTCAACAACCAGATCCTGATCGGCATCGGCAACCCGAACCCCGACTACGACTATTGCGGGGACACCTGCCGCGACCCGAACACCGACGCGCACCGTCCGGGCGACAACCTCTACACCTCGTCCACCGTGGCGCTCGACATCGATACGGGCAAGCTGAACTGGTACTTCATGGAAGCGCCGTCGGATCCGTATGACTACGACGCCTCGCCGGGCGAGTATGTTATCCTCGAGGATAACGGCCGGCGGGTTATCCTGCATCCGGGCAAGAACGGCTTCAACCACGTCCACGACGCGAAGACCGGCCAGCCGATCAATGTCTATCCCGATATGAAGAACCAGAACTGGACCACCGGGTTCAACCTGGAGACGGGCCAGTGGGAAAACATGTTGTGGCCGAAGGCCGACGAGAAGACCCTCGTTTGCCCGGCGATCGATGGCGGCCATAGCTGGAACGCGGGCTCCTACAGCCCGATCACCGGCCTCTTCTATCGCGTCACCCAGGAATGGTGCATGTGGCTGACCGTGGCGCCGAAGGGCGGCGCGGACTACATCACCGCCGGCGCGTCGGAGCGCATCACCGAGCCGTTCGTGCAGGCCTTTATGGCCGCCGAGTGGATCGGCACGAACCCTCCGGGCGACACCACGCACGGCTTCATCACGGCGCGCGATCCGGTCTCCGGCGACCTCGCCTGGGAGAAGCGTTACGAAATCATTCCGCACTCGGCGCTGATGTCCACCGGCGGCGGCCTGCTGTTCAACGCCACCACCGACGGTTGGGCGGAAGCCATCGACGCGGAGAACGGCGGCCTGCTGTGGCGCTTCAACAACGGCTCCGGCCATAACGGCGGCATCGTGTCCTACGACGTCGGCGGCACCCAGTATGTCGCCTTCGCGTCCGGCCACGGGTCCTATGTCGGCCGCGCGGTCGAGAGCTTGAACAAGGACAAGCTGGTCAACTACAAAGAGAGCGCGGCCATCATCGCGTTCTCGTTGCGTTAGACCGCAACCGGCAATATCGGGCAAGGAGCGTTCGCGCTCCTTGCCCTTTTTTTTCTGTTTGGCTACGGCACGAACCAGGAGTAAGGGGAGAGGATGATCATCCTTTCAAATGCAAGGACGGCAGCGACCGCCGCCGCAATCGCCCTGATGCTCGTCGCCGGCGCACCCGCCGCGGCGCAGGACGACCCGGCCAGCTATTTTCCGAGGGCCAATCCACTGTCGGGCGACGATCAGGCCATCGCGGAAGGCAAGACGCTGTTCGTCAACTGGTGCTCGCAGTGCCACGGTCGGAAGGCCGACGGCAACGCCCGGTTCGAGCACCAGGCGGCCGACTTGCGCACGTTCTGGCGCGGCTACCCGGCATTCGTAGTCACGATCCTGAACGGGCAGGAAGGCCCGATCGGCCTTATGCCGCCGCTCGGCGGATATCTCGACGAAGACCAGATCGCCCGCATCGGCGCCTATCTCGAAACCCTGGCGATCGACGGCGCCAACTGGGTCGCGAAGTAAGCGGGCAGCGACGGAGGAAACGGCATGGTTCGCTGTGCGGCATGGCTCATCGCAGCCTTCGCGGGCTTGGCGACGGCGGCGGCGGAAGAAGCGGTTCTGCTCACCTTGCACGATCAGAGCTGGGTCTGTGCGACGCCCGAGGACTACGCCCATGCGCTCGATCGCATGGCCGAAGGCGCCGCTGCCGGCGGCATGGAAGGAGTCCGCGCCGAACTGCTCGACAGCAAGAAGTGCATTCTCATCGTCGAAGCCGACATCGAGGACATCATGGCGCCCTTCGTCGAGGTCACCGAACGGCAGGGCGACCGGGTCAAGGTCCGTTTCACGGTCGAATTCTACAAGCGGATCGAATTGCTCCACCGTAATATCACGCGCGTCACTTTCACCGGCTGGACCGGCGCAGACAATCTGCGCAACTATCACCAGTGGCTCACCGGAAAACCGCAAACCTGATCGTTCTCGCCTTCGCCGCGTTGCCCGCGGTCCTTGCGGGGGCCGAGGAGGGCGGTGACATGTTCATCCGCGGCACCCTCGTGGCGGCGCCGGATCACGCAGCGAGCATTCGCGCCTCCGACCGTCTCGTATTGAAGATCTTCAGTCCTGGCGGGGAGGTCGAGAGAGACCCGAAATACAAATATGTCCGCGTGTTCTCGCTGCCGACGCCGTTCGCGGTTTCGCCGCCCATCGACATGAACGGCAACGCACGCTGGCCGGTCTGGCAGGTGGAAGCCTTCACCGACCGTGACGGCGACGTGTTGTCGGTCGTCGATGGCGAGCTGTTCGCGGCCACGCCCGAGCCCCTGCCGCTCGGTAGCCATGACGTGGTGCTGGAGTTGACGCCGCGCCAAGCGCCTCCGCCGGAGCCGGCCAAGCGTTAGACTCGAGCGCGCCGGTGAGGCGCACCCTCAGTTCGCGGCGCGTATGAGAGCGTGCCGCTTGCGGCCCGCCGAGAGCTTGATCACGCCATCGCCGGTGAGGTCGCCATCGCCGACGGCTCGATCCTCGGATTCGACCACCTGGTCGTTGATGCGGGCGCCGCCGCCGCGGATCAGACGCCGCGCTTCGCCATGGGTGGCGCACAGGCCCGCGATCCGGAACAGTCTGAACGCCGCGACCCCGCCGGCCAATGCGGTGCCGTCCACCGTGATCTCGGGAAGGGCCTCCCCGTGGCGGCCCTCGTCGAAGGTCTGTCGCGCGGTCGCTCCCGCTTCGCGCGCCGCCGCCGCGCCATGACAGAGCGCTGTCGCCGCGTTCGCGAGAACCTTCTTCGCCTCGTTGATCTCCTGCCCGCCCAGCGCCTCGAGACGCGCGATTTCGTCGAGCGCGAGGTCGGTGAACAGGCGCAGGAACCGCCCGACGTCCCCGTCCGCGACGTTCCGCCAGAACTGCCAGTAGTCGTAAGGAGACAGGCGATCCGGGTTGAGCCACACGGCGCCGGCGGCGGTCTTTCCCATCTTGGCGCCCGAGGCCGTGGTGATCAGAGGCGCAGTCAGCCCGTATAGCGCGCGCCGGTCCGTCCGTCGGGCAAGTTCGACACCGGAGACGATATTGCCCCACTGGTCCGACCCGCCCATTTGCAGCACGCAACCGAAGCGTCGTGAGAGTTCGAGAAAATCGTAAGCCTGAAGCACCATGTAATTGAGTTCCAGGAAGCTCAACGGTTGCTCACGCTCCAGCCGCAATTTCACCGAATCGAACCCGAGCATCCGGTTGACCGAAAAGTGCCGTCCGTAATCGCGCAGAAAGTCCAGATAATTGAGCGATGTCAGCCAGTCTGCGTTATCGACCATGACCGCATCGCTGCGCCCGTCCCCGAACGTGAGGAACGATTCGAATATCGACTGTATGCTCCTCTTGTTGCGCTCGATGACCTCCTCGGTCAGCAATTGGCGGGACGTGTCCCGCCCGGACGGATCGCCGACGCGGGTGGTGCCGCCGCCCATCAGCACGATCGGCTTGTGGCCGGCCTGTTGGAGCCGCCGCAGCAGCATGATCTGGATCAGGCTGCCGACGTGGAGGCTGTCGGCGGTGGCGTCGAAACCGATATAGGCGATGAGGGGCCCGGTGTTCGCCACTTCGTCGAGGGCTTGGAGATCGGTGCACTGATGCAGAAATCCCCGCGCCGCGAGCGCGCGCAGGAACCCGGATTTCGCTTCGACCATCTTTCGCATCCGTCGGGAGGGGTGGCGCGCGCCTGTTAGCACGCTGCCGCGCGGTGCGACAACCGGACGCCGGCATGACGCGACGCCGGCGTCCAGACGGGAGACGACGAGACGATGCGCGCGATCGGTCTGATGAGCGGCACGTCGGCGGACGGAGTCGACGCCGCCGTGGTCGATACCGACGGATGCGACCGGGTCGCCTGCGGCCCGTGGCTGACCGCTCCCTACGGCGTGGCACTGCGGCACCGCCTGCGGACGCTCGACCGGCACGACGAGGCCGAGGTTCGCACCGTCGAGGCCGCCCTGACCGACGCGCATATCGGCGCCGTCGCCGCCCTGTCTGCCGGTCTCGACGCGCCTGCGGTGGTGGTCGGTTTCCACGGCCAGACCATCCATCACGACCCCGCGCGCGGGGGCACGCGGCAGATCGGGGATGCGCGACGGCTGGCATCGGCGTGCGGGATCGACGTGGTGGCTGACTTTCGCGCCGCCGACATGGCCGCTGGTGGGCAGGGAGCGCCGCTCGCGCCGCTCTATCACGCGGCGCTCGCGGCCGACCTTGAGAAGCCGCTGGCGGTTCTCAACCTCGGCGGCGTTGCCAACGTCACGTTCCTGGACGACTCGCCCGATCACATCCGGGCCTTCGATACCGGTCCGGGCAACGCCCTGCTCGACGATTGGGCGGCGCGTCGTGCGGGCACGCCGATCGATCTCGACGGTCGCATGGCGGCGGCCGGCGCGGTCGATCCGGCGCGCCTGGCTGTGCTGATGAGCGACCCGTATTTCGACGCGCCGGGACCGAAATCCCTCGACCGCGATCACTTCTCCGCCTTGGCGGTCCGCGTGCTCGAAGGTTTGTCGCCGGTCGATGGCGCGGCGACGCTCGCCGCCTTTACCGCAGCCGCCGTGGCATCGGCGCGAGTCCATCTCCCGCGCGCGCCGACGCAGTGGCTCGTGTGCGGCGGCGGTCGGCGCAATCCTGCATTGATGCGCGCCCTGGCTGCGCGGCTCGGTGCTCCTGTCGATCCCGTCGAGGCGGTCGGCTGGCAGGGCGACGCGCTGGAAGCGCAGGCTTTCGCCTGGCTCGCCGTGCGCAGCCTCAAGGGTCTGCCGCTCAGCGTGCCGCAAACGACCGGCGTCGCCCAACCGTGCCCCGGTGGGCAGCTCTACGCCACCGCTCAGTCCTCCGACTGACTCTCTTCGGTTCTGATTTTCACATAGTTTTTCGCTAGTTGCGATATCTTCTCCAGATCTTCGTTGAAGAAGTGATCCGCACCTTCGATGAGCTGAAAGTCGATCTCGACTCCGCGCTGGCGGGATAACCTGTCGGCCAGGGCTCTCACCTCTTCGGCCGGCACGATCGTGTCCGCGTCCCCCTGGATGAACCGGCCCGAGACCGGACATGGCGCCAGAAACGAGAAGTCGTGGACGTTTGCCGGCGGCGCGACGGCGACGAACCCGACGATCTCGGGCCGGCGCATCAGCAGTTGCAGCGCGATCCAGGCGCCGAACGAGAACCCGGCCACCCAGCACCCACGCATGTTGGGGTTATGGTTCTGCAACCAGTCGAGCGCCGAGGCGGCGTCGCTCAATTCGCCGACACCGTCGTCATATCCGCCCTGGCTGCGTCCGACGCCGCGGAAATTGAAGCGCAACACGGAAAAGCCGAGCTGCGTGAAGGCGCGGTAGAGCGTGTAAACGACCTTGTTGTTCATGCTCCCACCGTGCCGGGGGTGCGGATGCAGGGCGAGTGCGACGGGCGGGTTCTCCAGCGTCCCGTGGTGATAACGGCCTTCCAGACGCCCTTCGGGGCCGTTGAAAATGACTTCCGGCAAATGGGTCCTCCGGCGATGGATCAGGGGTCTCCGTTCGCGCGCCCGTCACGCACAACACCAACTTGCCGACTCGGATAACCGGCTGAACCGTTCCGGGAAGGCGTGGCTTCTTACTTGACTAAACCGCTCGGGTATCCTACATGTGCGGGATGAGTGACGACGCAGGTATTCGGAGCGATGCGGGTCGCGAGCGCGGCCGCTTGGGCTTCGATACCACAACCGGCGCGGCTCCGCCATGTTCAAGCGGTTGACCGAGGACGTTCGCACGATCATGGCCCACGACCCCGCAGCGCGGTCGTGGCTCGAGGTCGTGCTCTGCTATCCCGGTTTGCACGCGATGTTCTACTACCGGGTGGCGCATTTCCTGTGGCGTTGCCGTCTGAAGCTCCTCGGCCGGTTCGTCTCGCATATCGGGCGCTTTCTCAGCGGTATCGAAGTCCACCCCGGCGCGGTAATCGGCCGACGGTTGTTCATCGACCACGGCATGGGGGTGGTGATCGGCGGCACGGCGGTCATCGGCGACGATGTGACGCTCTACCAGGGCGTGACCCTCGGCGGCACGTCGCTGGAACGTGGCGTGAAGCGCCATCCGACTCTCGAAGACGGGGTCATCGTCGGAGCGGGGGCGAGCGTGCTCGGACCGTTCACCGTCGGCAAGGGCGCGCGTGTCGGCGCCAACGCGGTGGTGGTCGCCGAGGTGCCCGCCGGCGCGACTGTGGTCGGTATCCCGGCCAAGCCGGTCGGCGGGCGGCGCAAGACGCCGAAAGAAGACGATTTCCTCGCTTATGGCACGCCCGAAAAGATCCCCGATCCGGTAGCGCGGGCACTCGACGGGTTGCTCGATCAGGTCGCTGCGCTCAAGGCGCGGCTCGAAGCTCTGGAAAAAGTGCCGGGCGACTCCGGCGGCGACATCGAGGGGCAGCGGTTCGACGGCAATCGCGCCGGGTCCGCGCCGGAACCCCGGAAGGGAGTCTGAACCTCGTGCGTTTGAGTACTCGCGGGCGTTACGCCGTGATGGCGATGGTCGATCTGGCGCAGACCGGCGGTTCCGCCCCGGTCGCCCTGGCCGATATCGCCGAACGGCAGGAAATCTCCCCGTCATATCTTGAGCAACTGTTCCGCAAGCTGCGCAAAGCTGGCCTGGTCGGCAGCGTGCGCGGCCCGCATGGCGGCTATCGGCTCGCGCGCCCGGCAGGCGAAACCCGCGTCGCCGACATCATTCTGGCGGTCGATGAGCCGGTGCACGCAACCCGTTGCAAGCCCGGGTCCGGCAGCGGCTGCAAGCGCGATGCGAGCCGCTGTCTCACCCACGACCTGTGGGCGGAACTCGGCAACCAGATCCACCTGTTTCTCAGTTCCGTGACCCTGGCCGATGTCTGCGACCGCCGGGTTCTGGGAACGAGCGGCCTGGCCTGGTTGCCCAGGAATTGCGACCGCGGCGAGGGCTTGCGTGCGCCATGACGGTGAAACGCGCCATCGCATATTGCGACTACAATGCCGGTGCACCGCTCCGCCGGGGCGTCGCGGAGGCGGTCGCGCAAGCCTTGTCCGTCGGCGGCAACCCGTCTTCGGTACATGCCGCGGGCCGCGCCGCGCGTGCCGTCGTGGAAGACGCCCGCGAGCGTGTCGCCGCACTGGTCGGTGCCGGCCCGGAGCGCGTCGTGTTCGTCAGCGGCGGCACCGAAGCGAACAACCTGGCGCTCGCCGGAATCGCTCATGCGTCGGTGGTCCTCTCCGCGACCGAGCACGATTCGATACTTGCCGCGGCGCCGGACGCTCTGCGGGTCGGAGCGCGTCGCGACGGGCGGATCGATCTCGCGGCGCTGGATCGCGCGCTTGCGGCGGTGCCCGCGCCCGCCCTGGTCTCGGTCATGCTGGCGAACAACGAGACCGGCGTGATTCAGCCGGTCGAAGAGGTCGTGCGTCGCGCCCGTATCCACGGCGCCCGGGTTCACTGCGACGCGATTCAGGCGCCAGGCCGTCTCGGCGTGGACATCGCCGCCCTGGGCGTCGAGTCGCTCAGCCTGTCGGCGCACAAGTTCGGTGGCCCGCAGGGCGTCGGCGCGCTGGTTCTCGGCGAGGACGCCGACATCGCGCCATTGCTGCGCGGCGGTGGTCAGGAACGGCGCCGGCGCGCGGGCACCGAAAACGTCGCCGGCATCGCCGGTTTCGGCGCGGCGACGGAAAGCCTGTCGAACGAGGCGGACGAGATCGTTCGCGTCACCGCGCTGCGGGATCGCTTTGAGCGCACGATTCGCGGCCATGCCCCCGATGCAACGGTCCACGGCGCGGCGGCCCCGCGTCTGGGCAACACCAGTTGCGTCGGAATGCCGGACGTCGCGGCCGAAATACAGGTTATCGCGTGCGATCTCGCCGGCGTTGCGGTCAGCGCAGGGGCGGCGTGCAGTTCGGGCAAGGTGGGAACGAGCCACGTTCTGCGCGCCATGGGGCTGGGCGACGCCGCCGGCCAGGCGGTCCGGGTGAGTTTCGGTTGGGCGAGTCGCGAAGACGACGTCGATCGCCTTTGCGAGACCTGGCTTGCGCTGTATGAACGCGGCCGCGTCCGCCGGACGCGGCACGCCGCTTGAGAAAGGGTGGAGAACGGCGATGACCGAATCGCGCCACGGAAGCAACATCAGGCTCCCGATCTATCTCGACAATCAGGCGACGACGCCCGTCGATCCGCGCGTACTGGACGCGATGATGCCTTATTTCCGGGAGAAGTTCGGCAACCCGCATTCGCGCAGCCACGCCTATGGCTGGGAGGTCGAGGAAGACGTCGAGGCGGCGCGGGAGGAGGTCGCGGCCATCGTCGGCGCCGACCGGAAGGAAATCATCTTCACCTCCGGCGCGACCGAATCGAACAATCTGGCCATCAAAGGTGTCGCGCGGTTCTACGGCGACCGGAAGAAGCACGTCGTGACCGTGCTCACCGAACACAAATGCGTGCTCGATAGTTGCCGCCATCTGCAACAGGAAGGCTTCGAGGTCACCTATCTGCCGGTGCGGCCCGACGGCCTGATCGACCTCGACGAGTTGCGTGCGGCGGTCACCGACCGAACCGCGCTCGTGTCGGCGATGGGTGTCAACAACGAGATCGGAGTCGTTCAACCGCTGGCCGAGATCGGCGCGATCTGCCGTGAACGCGGGGCGTTCTTCCATACCGACTGCGCCCAGGCGGTGGGCAAAATTGCCCTCGATGTCAACACCATGAACATCGATCTGATGAGCATCTCGGGGCACAAGATCTACGGCCCGATGGGCATCGGCGCGCTCTATGTGCGGCGCCGGCCGCGGGTGCGCCTGCAAGCGTTGATCAATGGCGGAGGGCAGGAGCGCGGCATGAGGTCGGGCACGCTGCCGGCGCCGCTTTGCGTCGGTCTCGGCGCCGCGTGCCGGATCGCGGGCGAGGAAATGGCGACGGAGACCGAACGGGTGCGTCTGCTGGCCCGCCGGTTGCACGCGGGGATCACGGACAAGCTCGACGACGTCATCCTCAATGGCGATGCCGAACGGCGCGTCGCCGGCAATCTCAATCTCAGTTTCTCCTATGTCGAGGGGGAATCGCTGATGATGGCGATCAAGGATCTGGCGGTATCGTCGGGTTCCGCCTGTACCTCGGCGTCGCTCGAGCCGTCCTATGTTCTGCGGGCGCTTGGAGTCGACGAAGAACTGGCGCATACCTCGATCCGGTTCGGCATCGGCCGTTTCAACACCGAGGCCGAGATCGACTACGCCATCGACACGATCTGCGACAATGTGGGCAAACTGCGCGACATGAGCCCGCTGTGGGAGATGGTGCAGGAAGGGATCGACCTGAAATCGGTCCAGTGGGCCGAGCACTAGGCCGCAACATCGAAAGAACGGGAGCGAGTCGGAAATGGCATACAACGAGAAGGTGATCGAGCACTACGAGAACCCGCGCAACGTCGGCGCGCTCGACAAGAACGACCGACAGGTCGGCACCGGTCTGGTCGGTGCGCCGGCCTGCGGCGACGTGATGAAACTCCAGATCAAGGTCGGCCACGACGGCGTAATCGAAGACGCGAAGTTCAAGACTTTCGGTTGCGGCTCGGCGATCGCTTCGAGTTCCCTGGCGACCGAATGGATCAAGGGCAAGTCGGTTGACGAAGCCTCGGCGATCAGGAACACGCAGATTGCCGAGCATCTGTCGTTGCCGCCGGTCAAGATCCACTGCTCGGTGCTCGCCGAAGACGCGATCAAGGCGGCGGTCGCTGACTATCGCGGCAAGCAGTCGGACTCGTCCTGAGTTGCCGACCCGATCATGACTCGCATGCAGGAAACCGCTCGCGCGCCCGCGCGTCCGCCCATGATGCGGCTGACCGACGCCGCGGCCGGCCGTATTCGCGGCCTGCTTCAACGGCGCGGCAAGGGCTCGGCCGGCATTCGCATCGGCGTGCGTCACGCCGGATGCTCCGGGCTCGCCTACAATCTTGAATATGCCGACACGGTGGAGCCGTTCGACGAAGTGATTGAGGACAAGGGCGTCACGGTGTTGATCGATCCGAAGGCGGTGATGTTTCTGATCGGCTCCGAGATGGATTTCGTCGAGGATAAATTGCACGCAGGCTTCACCTTCAACAACCCGAACGTCAAGGGGGAGTGCGGCTGCGGCGAGTCGTTCCACGTCTAGCCGCGCCGCGTCCTCCCGGCCGCCACGCGCCCCCAATATGATGAAGACGAGCGAGAGTGAAGCCCCCGCCGGGTGCTGGTCGTGTAAGGCGCAGGCGCCCGGCGTATCCGCGTTCTGCGAGACTTGCGGTGTGGTGCAGCCGCCGGGGCAGGCCGATCATTTCGTGCGCCTCGGTCTTGCTCGCGGCTTCGACGTCGATCGCGACGATCTCGAGCGGCGTTATTTCGCCCGCCAGCGCAGGCTGCATCCCGACCGCTTCGCGGGCCGTCGCGAGACCGAGCGCGCTTTGTCGATGCGGCAGTCGGCAGCGCTCAACGAAGCCTACGGTATTCTCGGCGACCCGTTGCGCCGGGCCGAGTATCTGCTGTCTCTCCTCGGCGTGACGGTCAATGCCGAGACCGGCAATCTGCCGACCGACTCCGCTATACTGGCCGAGGCCATGGAAGATCGCGAAGCCGCGGCGGAGGCGGACGACCCGGAGACCGTCGATCGGCTGGCCGAGGGGGCGAGGGCGCGCCGGGCGGCGTGCGAGCGCGACCTCGCGACGAGTTTCGCCGACGGCGATACCGGCGCCGCGGCGCGTCTCGCGACGCGGCTGAAATATCTCGTCAAGCTCGTCGGCGACCTGCGCGCGCGTCGCCGCCTTGTCGGCGCCGGGGCAGGGTGATGCTGCTCGACATTCACGAACCCGGGCGGGCGCCGGCGCCGCACGAGCGCGTTCTCGCCGTCGGCATCGACCTCGGAACGACCAATTCGGTCGTCGCGATCGCACAGGACGGCGCCCCGGAAGTGCTGCGCGACGACCGCGGTCGCGCACTCGTCCCGTCCGTCGTCGCCTATGACGGCGGCGCGCCGGCCGTGGGCGATGCGGCGCTGGCGCGGCTCGACTCGCCCGATCGCCGCAGCGAGGTCGTCATTTCGGTCAAGCGCCTGATGGGGCGCGGCATCGACGACATGGCGTCGCTTGCGGGCACGCTGCCCTACCGCGTCGCGGTGGGCGGCGGGGGCATGGTGCGGCTCGACATCGCCGGGCGCATCATGACGCCCGTCGAGGTTTCGGCCGACATTCTGCGCGCCTTGCGCGCACGCGCCGAGACCGCGCTCGGCCGCGGCGTGGCGAAAGCGGTGGTAACGGTGCCCGCCTATTTCGACGACGCCGCACGCGCCGCCACCCGCGACGCCGCCCGGCTCGCGGGTCTCGACGTGCTGAGGCTGGTGAGCGAGCCGACCGCAGCGGCGCTCGCCTACGGTCTCGACAAGGGCGCGGAGGGCCTCTACGCGGTCTTCGACCTCGGCGGCGGCACCTTCGATCTCTCGATCCTTCGGCTGGAGAAAGGACTGTTCCAGGTCCTGGCGACCGGGGGCGACTCGGCGCTCGGCGGCGACGATTTCGACCGCGCGCTCGCCGCGCATCTGCTGCGGGAGTGCGGGGTTGTGGAGGGCAGTCTCGACAGTGCGGGCGTCAAGGCGGCGTTGATGGCGGCACGCCGGGCGAAGGAAGTCCTCACCGACCGGGACCGCGCCGCCGTCGCGCTGGCCCCCGGCGTGGAGGCGGAGATCGACCGCCCCGCGTTCGAGAATCTGATCGAACCTCTCGTCGATCGGGCGATGGGCATCTGCGCCGAGGTGTTGGAAGACGCCGACATCGCGCGCGACGCTTTGCAAGGCGTGGTGCTGGTCGGCGGGGCGACCCGCACGCCGCTGGTGGCGTCGCGGGTGGCGGAACTGTTCGGGCGCACGCCCCTCGCCGACATCGATCCTGACGAAGTCGTCGCGCGCGGCGCCGCGTTACAGGCCGAAGCGCTGACCCTCGGGGCCGATACGCTGCTGCTCGATGTGACCCCGCTGTCGCTCGGCGTCGAGACGATGGGCGGCCTGACAGAGAAGATCGTCCATCGCAACACTCCCATCCCGGTCGCCCGGGCACAGGACTTCACCACCTACCAGGACGGCCAGACCGGGATGGCCATTCATGTGCTTCAGGGCGAACGCGAGATGGCGGCGCAGAATCGCTCGCTCGCACGTTTCGAACTCACCGGAATCCCGCCGATGGTCGCCGGCGCTGCGCGCATCCGCGTCACCTTCGCGGTCGATGCCGACGGTCTGTTGACGGTGAGCGCGCGCGAGGAGACGACCGGAACCGAAAGCGTCGTCGAGGTCAAACCCTCTTACGGCCTCGAACAGGGCGAGATCGAGCGCATGCTGTACGAGAGCATGGAACATGCGCGCGACGACGTGACTCTGCGTCTGCTGACCGAGGCGCGGGTGGAGGCCGAAGGCATGATTCTGGCCACACGCGCCGCGCTTCAGGAAGACGGAGCGCTGCTTGAAGCCGGGGAGGGCGCCCGGATCGAAGCCGCGATCGAAGCGCTCGAAGGCGCGGTCGCCGGACATGATCGCGAGCTGATCGACGCACAGGTTTCGGCGCTCGACGACGCCGCGCGTTCGTTCGCGCAACGGCGCATGGACCGCTCGATCTCGGCGGCGCTCGAAGGCCGCAGCGTCGCCGCCGTCGATTCAGAATTCGGAGCGTGAAGATGCCCCGGGTGATCTTCGTCACGCCGGGCGGGGAACGGCGCGAGATCGAGGCGCCCGAAGGGTCGTCTATCCTTGAGATCGCGCACAGGAACGGCATCGATCTCGAAGGCGCATGTGAGGGCTCGCTCGCCTGCTCGACCTGCCACGTCGTCGTCGATCCCGCGTTCTACGACCGCCTCGGCGAACCCAGCGAAGACGAAGAGGACATGCTCGATCTCGCCTTCGGGCTCACCCACACGTCACGTCTGGGTTGCCAGATCGTCCTCACCGAAGCGCTCGACGGCATCGTCCTGACTCTGCCGGCGGCGACCCGCAACGTCATGCTGGGTTGAGGAAGCGGGAAGACCGCGATGAAATGGACCGACATTTACGACATCGCCATCGCCCTCGAAGAGCGTCACCCCGACGCCGACAACGTCAATCTGCGCTTCACCGATCTGCATCGGTGGGTGGCCGCGCTGCCGGGCTTCGACGACGACCCCGACCGTTCGAGCGAAAAGATCCTCGAGGCCATCCAGATGGCGTGGATCGAGGAGCGCGATTGACGGCGCGATGAACGACGTTCTGCGCACCCCCCAAGCCCGCTTCGAGGCGCTGCCCGGTTATCCGTTCGCGCCGCGCTGGCTCGACGAAGTCGCCGGTTTCCCCGGAGTCCGGCTGCACTATCTCGACGAACGCCCGGCGCGGGCGAAGCCGGAGACCGTCCTGTGCCTTCACGGTCATCCCACGTGGAGTTATCTGTTCCGCCGCATGATCCCGCGCTTCGTCGATTCCGGCTACCGCGTCGTCGCGCCTGACCTGCCGGGCTTCGGGAAGTCCGACAAGCCGACGGATGAATCGGCGTTCACCGTCGAATCGCTGCGCAGCGCCGCGCTTGATCTTATCGAACGGTTGGCGCTCGACGATGTGGTGGTCGTCGGCCACGACTGGGGCGCAACTTTGGGGTTGACCCTGCCGCTCGCGTTGCCTGGCCGCATCGCCGGTCTGATGGTCATGAACTGCGCACTGCCGGCGGGCGACCGGCGCCTGCCCGACGGAGTGATCGGCTGGCGCAACTACAACGCCGCCAACCCCGACCTCAACGTGCCCGGGCTGATGGCGAAGGCCAACCGCATTCTGACCTTCGGCGAATGTCGGGCCTATGGCGCGCCGTTCCCGGACGCGGCGCACAAGGCGGCGCTGCGCGCCCTGCCGGCGTTGATTTCGCAAGACCGCGACGCACCGGGGGCTGTCATGCTGCGCGAGGCGCGCACGTGGCTCGGCGAATCGTGGCGCGGCGCCTCGCAGTTCGTATGGGGCCTGCGTGATCCGGTGCACGGTCGGTCGGCGTTGCGCCGTCTGCACGGCATGGTAGCCGGTTCTCCGGAGCCGATCGCACTCGATCATGCGGGCCATTTCGTCCCCGAATGGGGCGACGAGTTCGCCGGCGCCGCGATGGAGTCGATCGCCCTGCAGATCGCCGCCCGCCGGGTTGCCGAAGGCGTGGAGAACGATGACGCCGCCTGACGACAACACGCTGTTCGCACGTCTGCGCGCGGCGTGCGCCGACGACTGGCGCGCCTATTGCCGTCACCGCTTTGTCGCCGGCCTCGCCGACGGCAGCCTGCCGGAAGCGGCGTTCCGCCACTATCTGGTTCAGGACTATCTCTTCCTGATTCAGTTCGCGCGCGCTTATGCGCTGGCAGCCTACAAGGCGGATACGATCGAAGACATGCGCGCGGCGGCCGCCACCCTGTCGGGGATTCTCGACACCGAGATGGCGCTGCATGTCGGCTACTGCGCCGAGTGGGATCTGACCGAACAGGACATGGCCGCCGCGCCGGAGGCGCTCGAGACCGTCGCCTACACGCGCTTCGTTCTCGATTGCGGCCACGCGGGCGACCTGCTCGATCTGCTCGTCGCCCTCGCGCCCTGCGTGGTGGGTTACGGCGAAATCGGCCGTCGGCTCGGCGCCGACCCGGCAACGCGGCGCGACGGCAATCCGTATGTCAGTTGGATCGACATGTATTCCAGCGCAGAATATCAGGAGGTCGCCCGGGCCGCGGTCGCGCAGCTCGAACGCGCGGCCGCACGGCGCAGCGGCGAGGCCCGTTTCGCGCATCTCGCGGCGCTGCTCGGCCAGGCGACCCGGCTTGAGATCGCTTTTTGGGATATGGGCTGGGCCGCCGGTTGAAACGGCTCCGACTGCCGGGACAGTCTGGCGATCCGATCGACGTTGTCATCCACCCCGGGGGTCACGACGATGAGCCTCAACATCAAGAATGACGAAACTTGCCGACTCGCGCGCGAACTCGCCCGGCTGACCGGCGAGACCATGACCGGCGCCATTACCGTCGCGTTGCGCGAAAGCCTGGAACGTGAAAAGCGTAGGCGCAACGCAGGCGCCTTGGCTGAAGAGCTTCACGTGATCGGGCAACGCTGCGCGAGCCTTCTCGGGCCGGGGCCTTCGGCCGTCGAACACGGCGATTTGTTGTACGATGAGTGGGGCTTGCCCCGGTGATTATCGATACCTCGGCTGTCCTTGCCGTTTTGCTCGGCGAGCCGGACGCGAAGCGCTATGAAGACGCCATAGCTGCCGCATGGCCCCGGCGAATGTCGACCGTCGCGCTGCTCGAAGTGGCGATGGTCATCGAGAGCAGAGGCGGAGCGCAGGCGGGACACGAACTTGACTTGTTACTGGAGAAGGCGGAGATTGAGCTGGTTTCCGTTACCCCCGAACACGCCGTCGCCGCGCGTCGGGCTTGGCGTCGTTTCGGAAAAGGCAATCATCCGGCGGCGCTGAATTTTGGTGACTGCTTTGCCTATGCCCTCGCGCGGGCGACCGGCGAACCCTGCTGTTCAAGGGAGAAGATTTCGCCCACACCGATATCGAGGCGGCGTGACCGTGTGACCGTTCCTCCAGGTGCCCTGTCCCGGCCGCGACGGAAGCGCCTGAAACCGTGGCATGCACACGCTTGTTCCCTGTTACTGCGTCGGCGCTCTGAGGAATCGGCTTTCGGGACAGGAACCAATCGATCCTGCCCAAGGCGGTCACCGCCACGATGGAGACCGCGGACTATTTCGAGGTGGCGGCCAAGAACGGTCGCATCGCGCTGACGCCGGTGCACGTCAACCGGGCCGATGGCGTGCGCGTAAATCTCGCCGAGCCTCGTCAGTCTGCACAAGTCGCAGGCGGACAACTATGAATATCTATCAACAGGTTGTCTATGTTTTCTTCATAGTTTGAAGCAACCCGATCGGGATCGCCCGGTCCGCCGTTGCAGAGAGCGGTTTCACCGCTTCAGCCCGCCTCCTCCTTGCGGTAGGGCGAGAACTCGCGCTCGACCGTCTCGATCTCCCAATCCACGTGGCGACGTTCGCGTTCGAGGTAATGGGCCACCGCGTCGCGAAACCGCGGGTCGGTGATCCAGTGGGCGCTGTAGGTATGGCGCGGCATGTAGCCGCGCTGAATCTTGTGCGGCCCCTGCGCGCCGGCTTCCACCCACTCCAGACCGCGATCGATCGCGAAGTCGATGGCGCGGTAGTAGCACGCCTCGAAATGCAGGAATTCGTGGTGTTCGGTGCAGCCCCAGTTGCGCCCGAAGAGCGTGTTCTCGCCGATCAGGTTGAGTGCGCCGGCGATGTAGCGCCCGTCGCGCCGGCACATCACCAGCGCCACGCGGTCCGCGAGGCGCTGGTGCAGCAGGTCGAAGAACGCACGGTTGAGATAGGGCGCCCCCCACTTGCGCCGCCCCGTGTCCGTGTAGAAACGGTAGAACGCATCCCAGTGCGCCGGTCGCAGCGTGTCGCCGGACAGGACCTCGATATCGATGTCGGCCGCGCAGGCGCGGGCGCGCTCGCGGCGGATCATCTTGCGCTTGCGTGCGTTCAGCGTGGCCAGGAACTCGTCGAAACTCGCATAGCCGCGGTTGCGCCAGTGGAACTGCTCGCCCGTGCGTTGCAGGAACCCCGCCTCGCCGAGATCGCGCCACTCGGCCTCGGTCGGAAAGGTCACGTGGACCGACGAAACGCCGAGGCGTTCCGCCACCTGCACGACGGCGGAGATCAACAGCAAGCGTGCACCGCTCGCGTCGTGTTCCGGCGCAGTCAGCAGGCGGCTGCCGGTGACCGGTGTGAACGGCACCGAGCATTGAAGCTTGGGGTAATAGTGTCCGCCGGCGCGCTCGAAAGCGTCGGCCCAGCCGTGGTCGAACACATACTCGCCGTGGGAGTGGTTCTTGAGGTAGAGCGGCATCGCCGCGATCAGGTCGCTGGCGGCGTCTTCGACCACGATGTGGTGCGGCAGCCAGCCGGTTTCGGCGGCACAACAGCCGCTTTCCTCGAGGGCGTCGAGGAAAGCGTGACTCAGAAAAGGATTGCCGGCGCCGCGCAACCCGTCCCACGCGGCGGCGTCGATCTCGTCGATTCGCGACAGCGTCCGCGCGGCGTAACGGGTTTCGCGGTCGGAGGCCACGCAGGGGTCGCGCGGTTCAGGCGGCGCGTTCACGTGCCAGTTCGTCGCCGAACCTCCCGAGAGCGCGGCCGAATTTGTCCACCAGCTCGTCCACCTCCGATTCGGTAACGACCAACGGCGGCGAGAAGCAGACGGTGTTGGCCATGCCGCGGCAGATCATGCCGAGTTCCAGCGCTTCTCGCGCCACCCGTGCGGCGACCTCGCGCTCGGCGGCGAACGCCAGCTTCCGGTCCTTGTCGGCCACGAGTTCGATTCCCGCCATCAGGCCGACCCCGCGCACTTCGCCGACGAGCGGATGATCGGCGAACGCCTCGCGCAAGCGCTGCTGGAAACAGGGCGCGACCCGGGCCGCATGTCCGACAAGGTCTTCGCGCTGCATGATCTCGATCGTCTTCAGGCCGGCGGCCGCGGCGACCGGGTGGCCGCCATAGGTATAACCATGGGCGAACGGACCGGTTTCCGGCGAGCCCTCCTTCAGCACCTGCCAGATATCCTCCGAGATCACTGCGGCCGACATCGGCACATAGGCGCTCGTCAGGCCCTTGGCGATCGAGATCATGTCGGGAGCGAGATCGAAGTAATCGGTCCCGAACCAGCGTCCGAGCCGGCCGAAACCGCAGATCACTTCATCGACGATGAAGAGAATGTCGTACTTGCGCAAAATCGGCTGGATCTCCGCGAAATAGCCCTCAGGCGGCACCACCACGCCGCCGGCCCCCATCACCGGTTCGGCGATGAAGGCGGCGCAGGTCTCCGGCCCTTCCTTCAGAATCAGCGCTTCCAGGTCGGCCGCCAGCTTTCGCGAGAACGCGCGCTCGCTCATGCCGTCTTCCGCTTCCCGGTAATGGTGCGGCGCACTGGTGTGGATGAAATCGGCCAGCGGCAGGTTGAAGGATTGGTGCAGGTTCGGCAGGCCGGTCATGCTGGCCGCGGCGACGGTAACGCCATGGTAGCCGCGTTGCCGCGAGATGATCTTGCGCTTCTCGGGTTTGCCGCGCAGATTGTTGTAATACCAGACGATCTTGACCTGAGTGTCGTTGGCTTCCGATCCCGAATTGCAGAAGAACACCTTGCTCATCTGCGGCGGCATCAGGCTCAGCACCTTGTCGGCAAGGCGGATCGCCGGTTCCTGCGACATCGAGAAGAACAGGTGGTAATAGGCGAGGTCGCGAGTCTGCGCAGCGATCGCCTCCACCATTTCCTCGCGGCCGTGGCCGATATTGACGCACCACAGCCCGCCCATCGCGTCCAGATAGCGCTTGCCGTGAACGTCGTTGACATGCGCGCCTTTGCCGCTGGCGACGATCAACGGACCGTCGCGCAGATGGGCGGCGATCGACGTGTAGGGATGGATCAGCGACTGCTTGTCCATCTCTTCGAGCGAAAGGTTGCGGGTGATTTCGCTGGGACTCATGGCCTTTCTCCTCGCGCGGGCCGCGCTAGCGGATTTCGAAGATGCCGTCGGCCTCGACCGCGACCCCGCGCGGCAACGAGCCGGCGCCGACCGCGAAACGGGCGTGCCGCCCGGCGTTGCCGAACACTGCCACCATCAGGTCCGACGCGCCGTTGGCGACTTCGGGATGCCGGGTGAACGAGGCCGGCGCGTTGACGAACACGCCGAGCTTGATGCAGCGGACGACGCGGTCGAGATCGCCGCCGCACGCGACCTTTAGCTGGGCGATCAGATTGAGACCGCAGAGGCGCGCCGCCGCCTGGCCTTCTTCGACGCCGAGATCCGCGCCGACCTTGCCGACATACCGCACCTCGCCATTGTCGAAGGTAACCTGGCCGGCGATGAAGACGAGGTTTCCGCCGATCGTGAAGGGGATGTAGTTGGCGGCCGGCGCGGACGGCCGCGGCAGCGCGATTCCCAGTTCCGCGAGCCGCGCCTCGATCTTCCCCGACATGGCGAGCTCCTCGTTCGTTGACCTGTCCCGTGCGAGCATACGATTGCCCGCACCGCGACGAAAGATGCGATTCTGCCGCCCGTCACGCGGGTCCGGGACCTTCTTGGAAGCGGCGATAGCTGATATCGTGCATCCGGTTTCGGTGCCCCGGTTCGGCGAAGGGATTCTCATGGTAGTTGGTTCGGGCGCGGCGATCGCCCGTGTTTTCGGCGCGCTCGCGCTTTCGATCGCAGGGTCCGCCGCGACCGCGGCGGATCTGAAGCCTCATCGTGCGCTCTACGACCTCGATCTCGCCGCGGTGCACAGCGGCTCGGAGATCGCCGCGCTAAGCGGCAAGATGCTGATCGAGTGGGCCGACGCCTGCGACGGCTGGACCGTGTCGCAGCGCATCCAGATGGCGGTTTCCGATCGCCGCGGCCCGTCGTTCGAGAATGACATCGCGTTTTCGAGTTTCGAGACCAAGGCCGGAGACCGCCTGCGTTTCAGCATCCGATGGATGGCGCATGGAAAGCCCTTTCGCGAGTTCGCCGGGCGCGCCCAACGCGGTCCGGCGGGAGGGGTGGTTTCGTTCGCCGCGCCGGCCGGCCAGTCGCTCGACCTGCCCCGCGGAACGCTGTTTCCTACCGAGCACCTGTTTCTGCTGGTCGATGCGGCCGCCGCCGGCGAGTCCCGCCTGTCGAGCATCGTTTTCGGAGGCACCGGGCCCGACAGCCTGCACGAAGTCTCGGCGTTCATCGGCGAGGAGATCCCCGCCGGCAGCCGGCAGACCGGACCCGGAGGCGAGGACCGCCAGATCTTTCGCGATCTTGCGGAATTGCGTTCGTGGCCGGTGTCGATCGCGTATTTTCCCGCCGGTTCCGCCGAGCCGGAACCGGATTTCGAGGTCGCCTATCGACTGGTCGAGAATGGCGTGGCCGAAGACCTGATGCTCGACTATGGCGAATTCGCGATGGATGCGGTGCTGGACGAGCTTGAGTTCATTTCGCCGCCCGAGTGCTGACCGGGGATTGCTCCGGCGCCGTTTCGAGCATGTCGGGCGGGTCCGCGTCGCCGGCGCCGCCCAGTTTCGCGACTCCGATACCCAGGAGCCGATAGCGGGTTCCGTCCGCTTCGCGGCGCAGCAGGCGGCGGCCGGCTGCCGCGATGACTTCGGCCCGCCGGGTTGCCGAGGCGAGGGTGGCGGACCGCGTTCGCAGGCGGAAATCGTGGCTTTTCAGCTTGAGGACCACGGTCTGGCCGGCGAGACCGCGGCGTTCCAGGCGCTCGGCGACTCGCGTGCAGAGCCGTTCGAGGACCGTTTCCAGCGCCGCCCGCTCGGCGATATCGGCGTCGAAGGTCGTCTCCGCCGAAATGCTGCGGGCCTCTCCGCCGGCTTCGACACGGCGGTCGTCCTCGCCGCGCGCGTGACGCGCCAATTGACGCCCGATGCTGCCGTAGCGACTCGCCAGTTCGTCGGCGTTACGTTCCTGAAGCTGGCCGACAGTGTTGATCCCGTCGCCTTGCAGTCGGCGGGCGAGGGCGGGTCCGACCCCCCATAATTTGCGCACCGCCAGCGGAGCGAGAAACGCCCGGGCGCCCGCGCGCCCGACCACGGAGAACCCGCGCGGCTTGTCGAGATCCGACGCCAGCTTGGCGAGAAGCTTGTTGTAGCTCAGCCCCACCGACACCGTGATTCCGAGCGACCGTTCGACCAACCGGGCGAACGCCGCGAGCCGCTCCGCCGCGCTCTCGCCGACGCCGGCTTCGGTGAAGTCGAGATAGGCTTCGTCGATCGAGACCGGTTGCACGCGGTCGCACGCTTCGCGCATGAGCCCACGCACTTGGGCGCCCACCTCGCGGTATCGCGCCATGTCCGGCGGTAGCACGACCGCGTCGGGGCACGCCGCCAGCGCCTTGAACATCGGCATCGCCGACCGGACCCCGTAGAGCCGGGCGATGTAACACGCGGTGCTCACCACGCCGCGCCTGCCGCCGCCGATGATCACCGGCTTGTCCAGGAGGGCGGGATCGTCGCGCTTCTCGACCGCTGCGTAGAAAGCGTCGCAGTCGATATGCGCGATTGCGAGCGACCGGAGTTCGTCATGCGCGACCACGCGCGGACCGCCGCATTCCGGGCACCGGCCGGCGGTGGCGCAGTGTGCGCCGCAATCGCGGCACAGCGCGTTCGTCGCCGCCGAGTCGATACCCGGGGGCGGGCGCATGGGCTGTCAGTATCCGGCGGCCGTCAATTCCGCCTCGATCGCCGCTCGCGCGCCCGGCCAGTCGTCGATTCGGTGGTGGCTGTCCGGTGCCGGGCCGACCAGCACGGCGAGACGCCGGTCGGCGATCATGTGCACGCGGCGCACGGCGCGCGCGTGCACGGCCACCGAGCCGTGATGGTTCGGCCCGTCGTCGATGAAGAACACCGGCGCTTCGACCCGGCGCGCCAGCGCGCCGACCGCCGGCCCCTTCGGGCCGACATTCGCGATCAGCGGGTAGTCCATGCCGTGGTGCACAAGGGCGCGCCGGCGCTCGGCGCGCCGGTCCCAGGGAACATTGCTCAGCACGACCACCTGCGCGCGGCGGCTCAGCGCGGCGAGCGCTTCGGACGCGCCGGGAACCGGCTCCAGAGTCCCGGTGCGCGTGTCGAAGAATCGGTTCAACAGAGCCATGACGGCGTCCCGGTCGGCGACCGCGTCGTCGCCGTGTCGGCGGATATTGCCGTCGAGCGCGAACGACGACCAGTCGAAATAGTGGCCGTTGTCTTCGAGATGCCGTTCGAAGGCCGCCATGAACAGGAACAGCACCTCGTCGGCGTCGGTGACGATCAACGGCCGGTCGGTCGCGATCGACAGTTCGGCGATCCGATCGAAGACGCGCGGTGCTGCGGTCATGGAAACGCCGCGCGCGTCCGCGCCGGCAGGCTGGGGGGCAACCCGGCCGCATCGCAAAAGGCGATCAGGTCGGCCTCGTTGGCGAGCAGGTAGTCCAGAACCCCCGCAAGAATACGGGGATCGTCGGGGGCGGCGCGGATGGCGTCCGGGGCAAGGCCGCTGAGCGCGAGAAAGCGGCGGACGTGCACCGGGTCGGCAAGGACCCAGGCAAGCGCGCGCAGTGCGAGGGTTTCGGCATCGTCGTTGGCCATGCGCCATCGTAGGCGATGCGGCGTCGCAGGGGTATATGTCCACCGCCCCAGGGTGTGGCGCGGTTCGCGGATGACACCGTCCGTCGCAACGGATACAGGCGTTCCCGCAATCGCGTTCTCGGTTTGAAAATTATCGCGGTTCGTTCGGGTTCGTGCCGGCAATGACAGCCGGACGGCGGCGCCTCCAGGCCGCCGCGAAGGGGCGGGGTGCGCCAGACGACATCGACCCGCCCATAGGGGCGCGGGCGTCCCGCCCGCACACCACATCGACCTAATCTGTAGGGGCGCCCCTTGTGGGTGCCCGAACCCCCGAACAGCCGCGGAATAGGGGAGGGCAACCGCAAGGGGCGCCCCTACAGAAATTGCCGCGGTTCGTGCCGGCGACGACGGCGCGACGGCGGCGCCTCCAGGCCGCCGCGAAGGGGCGGGCACGCCAGACGACATCGACCCGCCCATAGGGGCGCCCGCACCAGAGGTGCGCAGGCGTCCCGCCCGCACGCCACATCGACCGCCTGTAGGGGCGCCCCTTGTGGGTGCCCGAACCCCCGAACAGCCGCGGAATATGGGCGGGCAACCGCAAGGGGCGCCCCTACAGAAATTATCGCGGTTCGTGCCGGCGACGACGGCGCGACGGCGGCGCCCCCGGGCCGCCCATAGGGGCGCCCGCACCAGAGGTGCGCGGGCGTCCCGCCCGCACGCCACATCGACCGCCTGTAGCCCGGATATCTCACAGCGGCTCGGGATGGGACGCTTTGTGGGTTGTTTGGCGGCGGCGGGCTGGGCGCGGGAGGGCGCTGTGGCGTCGTTGTGTTTGGTTGGGGTGGCGTTTTGGTGTTTGGGCGCCGCTCATGCCGGATTTCTTGCTTTGTTCTCAAGATGAACGCAGCCGTCATCGCCCGGCGCTGGCGCCGGCATGTCAAGGTCGCGTGGTGGGACGGTTCAGCGCGATAATCGTCGGTGTGCCCGGGCGAACTCGGTTCGGTAGGGGTGGTTGCTGGCCATGGAGACGAGAATGCGCCGTGCGCTGCGCCGGACCTGAGCGCCGAGCTTGAGCAGTTTCAAACGAATGGCGCCACAAGTGGCGTTCTCCAGCCGCGTCGCCTTCAAGCCGATGCGCCGCAGCGCACACACCAGGACGTAGGCGAAGGAGGCGAACCACAGGCGCAGTTGGTTGGCCCGCATGGTCCGGGCCGAGGTGCGGTCGGCGAACAGATCGAGTTGGCATTCCTTGATCCGGTTCTCCATCTCGCCGCGGGCGCAGTAGAGGTCTTCGTAGAGTGTTCGCGCGTCATACCGATCCGCCGGCAACGACGTGACCACGAAGCGCGGATTGGCGCCCTTGGGGAGATGTTCGGCCTTGGCCACGACCCGGCGCGCCCGGCACCAGCTCTGCCGTGTCCGATACACGAAGTCGGCGAACCGCCGCGCCGGCTGGCCGCTCGCCTTACAGGCGGCCTTGGCCGCGCCAAGCTCGCGCTCGATGACGGCGGCCAGCCGGCGGTTGCGGGCCAGCCCGAACAGATAGCCAACGTCATTGGCCTCGCACCAGACCATCAGGTCCTCACGGCAAAAACCGGAATCGGCCCGCAAAACGATCTCCACCTCAGGCCACCGGGCGCGGACCTGGCCAACGATCCGCGCCACCTCGTCCACCGCCCCGGCCGCCGCGTCGATGTTGGCCGGGCGCAGCCGAGACGCCAGAAGATGACGGCCACAAAAGATGTACAGCGGCAGATAGCAATAGCACTTGTAATAGCCGTGGAAAAACCGGCCCTCCTGATCCCCGTGCAGCGGATCGTCAGTGGCGTCCAGGTCCAGCACGATGCGCTTCTCGGGCCCCTCGTGAGCCTCCAGAAACAGCGTCACCAACAAATCCTCGAGCGCGCCGGCATCGTGGCCGATCCGATGGTAACGCCCGGGCTTATCCCCAAATGCATGCTCCAACCGGTTCAGCGTGCTCTTGCCCGCCAGCACCGCACAGTCCCGCCGCTTCGGCTCACAGTGATCCGACAGAAGCGCCAACACCGGATCGTGGCGAAGCTCGTCGTGGTCCGCCACATCCTCATGACCCAGGGCAATCGCGCCGATGCGCTGGCCGATCAAGGCCCGCAGGTCATGGACTACAAGGTCCGACCGCCGAGCATCGGTGAAGCAAGCGGCCACCCGCTCGAACAGGCCGATCGCCCGATCGGTCCGGCGAAGCAGTAGCGCACCCGCGTTGGTCGTCAGCGCACCGCCGTCAAACCCGGCAACAACCCGGCGCTTCCCAAAGCCTTCAAACTCAAACTGCTTGCTGATACACTCCGTCTGCATCGGTCCTCTGCTCCCGATCTGGCAAGTCATTGGTCAACAACGACTTTATCAGATCACAGAGGCCGATGCACCACACACCGTGAGATATCCGGGGTAGGGGCGCCCCTTGTGGGTGCCCGAACCCCGAACAACCGCGGAATATGGGCGGGCAACCACAAGGGGCGCCCCTACAGAAATTATCGCGGTTCGTGCCGGCGACGACGGCGCGACGGCGGCGCCCCCGGGCCGCCCATAGGGGCGCCCGCACCAGAGGTGCGTGTGTGGACGCCCCCTTGGATGCAAGCATTTTGTCGCGGTCGGTTTGGGATCGAAGCGGTCAGGCGCTGTCGTGTGTCCGGCCTCGATAGATGCGGCATGGAAGCGCCGCAGGCCCGTATGGAGATACGCGGAGCGGGTCCATTTCGCGGGCACGAGCTCGAAGCTCGGCGCACCTGGCTGGTTTTCCCGCCCCCGTCTCATTGACCGTTGTCCCTTACCCGTCCGTTCGCCCTGCCTGCATCCCCACCGGGTCCGACGCGCCGCCGCTTACGCAGCCTGCGGCGCCGGCGCCCGGTAGTCCTGTCGTTTCGTCATCAGCGCCCACACCGTGCGCGCCATCTTGTTCGCCAACGCCACCGCAACCAGCAGCCGCGGCTTGCGCGACAGCATCCGCGCCAGCCACGATCCCGGTGGCGCCCCGCGCCGAGCCGCCTGGCGCACCACCGACATCGCCCCGATGATCAACAATCGACGCAGGTCGCGCTGACCCATCTTCGACATCTTGCCGAGCCGAGGCTTGCCCCCCGTCGTGTGCTGGCGCGGCGTCAGGCCGAGCCACGCCGCAAAGTCGCGACCCCGGCGGAAGCTCTCCATCGGCGGCGCAAACGCCTGAAGCGCCAGCGCGCACACAGGTCCCACCCCCGGAACCGTCATCAGCCGCACGCTGTCTTCATCCCGACGCGATCGCTGCCGAAGCTCCTTGTCCAACCCCTTGATCCGATCGTCGAACGCCGCGATCTGCGCGATCAGCTCCTCGCCAAGATCGCGCATCAACGCCGGCAACCGCGAACCCGGTTCCGCGATCGCCGCCGCAAGACGCTTCACGTGAGCCGGCCCCTGCGGAGCCACAATCCCGAACTCCGCCAGATGGCCGCGCAACGCATTGATCGTCTGCGTGCGCTGGCTTACCGCAAGATCGCGGACCTTGAACAACGCCCCCAGAGCCTGCTGCTCCGCGCTCTTCACCGAGACGAAATGCATCGTCGGACGAGACGCCGCCTCCACGATCGCCTCCGCATCCGCCGCATCGTTCTTCTGACGCTTCACGAACGGCTTCACGTAGATCGGCGGAACCAGCTTCACCGCATGACCCAACGCGCCCAACTCTCGCCCCCAATGGTGGGCCCCCGCGCACGCCTCCATCGCCACCACGCAGGACCCTTGCGACGACAGAAACGGCATCAGCTTGCCCCGCGTCAGCTTCTTGCGGAAAACAACCGAGCCGTCGTCGGCCGCGCCATGCAGCTGAAAGCTGTGCTTCGCCAGATCGATCCCGATCATGCTAACCTGTTCCACGGACGCCTCCTCTCTTCTGAAGGTGAAAACTCTCTCGCGAGAGTGAGCTACAACACCATCATGGCACGCCACGATGCCGGCGATAGGGGGCGTCCACCCCATCGCGGGCGTCCCGACCGCACGCCACATCGACCGCCTGTAGGGGCGCCCCTTGTGGGTGCCCGAACCCCGAACAACCGCGGAATATGGGCGGGCGCCCACAAGGCCGCCCCTACAGAAATTATCGCGGTTCGTGCCGGCGACGACGGCGCGACGGCGGCGCCCCCGGGCCGCCCATAGGGGCGCCCGCACCAGAGGTGCGCGGGCGTCCCGCCCGCACGCCACATCGACCCATCTGTAGGGGCGCCCCTTGTGGGTGCCCGAACCCCCGAACAACCGCGGAATATGGGCGGGCAACCACAAGGGTTGCCGTGCGCCGTGGTAAGGCGCCACTTCCCAGCGGGTGCGAATCCCGCCCGGCGACTGTCGCTCCAGCCGGAAGCAATCGGGGCGGTTGAAGGAGGTAACGACTTCGACTGAAGCACTCCGATGTAACGAGCCGCGTCAGGCGGTTCAGCGACCATGCGGGCCGCAACGCGAGTGAACGCCGGGCAGGCCTCGAAACGGGTGATGCGGAAGCCGACCCGCCGGCATCCCGGGGAAGGCTGACATTGGCCGGGAAGCGAGCGACGCGCGCACCGGCCGGTTCCGCCGGGGTAGTGGCGGCAGCACGCATGGAAGAGGGAGATGGTAGCAACACGGGAAGCCCCTGGCGGTGGCGTGGCACGCGCCAACCGACCGCCCGCGAGGGATGGGTCGGGCCGCCGGGGGTGGCGGAGAGGCTCGTAGTACCGATGAAGTCGGGTAACGTCGACGGAGGGAAGGGGCCTTGGTTCGAGAGTGGCGTTTGACGGAGGAAGGGACGTGGGGACTGGCGAGAGCCTGTCAGCTCCGGCGAGTGTTCGGAGGCTCCGGACGGCGCTGCATGCGAAAGCGAAGGAAGCTCCGGGCTATCGTTTCTATGCGCTGTGCGACAAGGTGTGGCGCGCCGGTGTGGACGGCGAGACGGTGGCGGACATCGAGGCGTATGGGGTGGAGCGGTGGCTTGGGGCACTGGCGTATCTGCCGCAGGATCAACGGGCTGACGATAGCGCGCAACGGGCTGCTGGACCCGGACGTGATCGTAGATCGCCTGAACCGGTTGATGACCGGATGGGCGCACGACTTCGTCCTGGGTCGGGTCAGTCCGGCCTGTGCCGCGATCGATCGGCACGCGAACCGGCGGCTGCGTCAGTGGTTGTATCGTAAGCACAAGGTTGGGGCCGGGAAACAGGTGCGCTTCCCGGATGAGTGTCTATACGACGACATGGGCCTCACCCGCCTTGCCCCGCGAACGAGCGGCTTTCCGTGGGCGAAGGCATGATCTCGTCCGAGAGCCGGATGCGGGAAATCCGCACGTCCGGTTCGATGAGCGGCGACTGGAAACGGAGCCACGGCGTGGAGTGAGGCACCGGCACAGCGAAAGCCGCCGGACAACAGCGACCCCCACAAGCCTACCGCAACCGCGCCAGTCGCCGACTCTACCCTACATCGTGGGGGATCGGCGCAACCTGCGGCGCCCGCCGGTCGCGGCGGCGTGGCACGTCCGCCTGTAGGGGCGCCCCTTGTGGGTGCCCGAACATCCGAACAGGCGCGGAATATGGGAGGGCTACCACAAGGGTTTCCCCAACAAGGATTATCGCGGTTCGTTCGGGGTGCGGTGCATGTCGGCAATGACAGCCGGTGCGCGGGCCCCGCGGACCGAGTCCGTCCCGCCCGCACACCACATCCACCCGCCTGTAGGGGCGCCCCTTGTGGGTGCCCAAACCCCCGAACAGGCGCGGAATATGGGAGGGCTACCACAAGGGTTGCCCCAACAAGGATTATCGCGGTTCGTTCGGGGTGCGGTGCATGTCGGCAATGATAGCCGGTGCGCGGGCCCCGCGGACCGAGTCCGTCCCGCCCGCATCTTCGAGGCACTGCGCGCTTCGGGTGCCTGCGGGTGGGACGCCCGCGCACCCGGATTCGGCCGACCCGCTGCGTATCGATTTCAAACCCGGACACTACCCGGCTTCGGCGTCGGTTGACAGCCCCGGTTCCGGGGGATAGGCGGGCCGCGATGTCCGAAATCCTCTGGCAACCCGACGAAGGGCAGGTCGCCGAAGCCGCCGTCACCGCGTTCCGGCGCGAGGTGGAAGCGCGGTGGCCGGTCTCGTTGCCGGATTACCCGGCGCTCCATCGCTGGTCGGTGGCGCATCGCGACCGCTTCTGGCTGACGCTGTGGGATTTCTGCGGGGTCGTCGCCGAACGGCGCGGCGATACGGTCCTGGTCGACGGCGATGCGATGCCCGGCGCGCGCTGGTTCCCGCAGGCGCGGCTGAACTACGCCGAAAACCTGCTGCTGCGGCGCGACGACAGTGACGCTCTCGTGTTTCGGAGCGAGAACGCGGCGCATCGGCGGGTGAGCTGGCGCGCGCTCTACGACACCGTATCCCGCACCGCGCAGGCCCTGCGGGCGGACGGCGTCGGTCCCGGCGATCGGGTCGCCGGCTACCTCCCCAACATGCCCGAGACCATGGTCGCCATGCTCGCCGCGTCGAGCCTCGGCGCGGTGTGGTCGTCCTGCTCCCCCGATTTCGGCGTTCGCGGCGTGCTCGACCGCTTCGGGCAGATCGCGCCGAAGGTGCTGATCGGCTGCGACGGCTACCGGTATAACGGCAAGCGCCACGACACACGGGATCGGCTGGCGCAGATAGCGGCCGCCCTGCCGACCGTCTCCGGAGTCGTCATGGCGTCGTTCGACGAGCCGGCGCCGGCGCCCGCCGGTATGACCGCGTGGGACGACTGGCTCGCGCCGTTCGAGGCACGCGAGATCGAATTCGCGCAGCTAGCCTTCGATCACCCGTTGATGATCCTGTTTTCGTCGGGGACGACCGGAGTGCCGAAATGCATCGTTCACGGCGCCGGCGGCACCTTGCTCAAACATCTGTGCGAACACCGCCTGCATGGCGGGATCCGCCCGGGAGACAGGCTGTTCTTCTTCACCACCTGCGGCTGGATGATGTGGAACTGGCTGATCGGCGGCCTCGCCAGCGAGGCGACGCTGCTGCTGTATGACGGTTCGCCGTTCCACCCCTCCGGCAACGTCCTGTTCGACTACGCCGACGCCGAGGGCATGACCCACTTCGGCACCTCGGCCGGGTTTATCGAAGCGCTGGACAAGGCGGGTCTGCGTCCGCTCGAAAGTCATCGCCTGAGCGAACTGCGCGGCCTGTTCTCCACCGGCTCGCCGCTCGCGCCGGCCAGCTTCGACTACGTTTACGATGCGGTGAAACGAGATATCTGCCTGTCGTCGATCTCCGGCGGCACCGACATCGTGGGCTGTTTCGCGCTCGGCAACCCGGCGCTGCCGGTCCGGCGCGGCGAGTTGCAGTGCCTGGCTCTCGGTATGGCGACGGAGGTCTGGAACGACGCCGGCGCATCGGTTACCGGCGAGAAGGGCGAGCTCGTGTGCACCAAGCCGTTTCCGTCGATGCCGGTCGGATTCTGGAACGACCCGGACGGCGCACGTTACCGCGCGGCCTATTTCGAGCGCTTCCCCGGCGTCTGGCGCCACGGCGACTTTGCGGAGACGACCGAATCCGGCGGCATGATCATTCACGGGCGGTCGGACGCTACCCTGAACCCGGGCGGCGTCCGCATCGGAACGGCGGAGATCTACCGCCAGGTCGAGCGGCTGCCCGAGGTCGTCGAATCGCTGGTGATCGGACAGGAATGGCGCGGCGGCGTCCGCGTCGTGCTGTTCGTCGTGCTGCGCGCCGGATCGACCCTCGACGCGGCGTTGACCGCTCGTATCCGGGCGCAACTGCGCACCCACGCGAGTCCGCGCCACGTTCCGGCGAAGGTTGTCCAGGTCGCCGCCGTACCGCGCACGCGCAGCGGCAAGCTGGTGGAACTCGCCGTGCGCGAGGTCGTGCACGGCCGCACCGCAGCGAACAGCGACTCGCTCGCCGATCCGTCCGTTCTCGATCTCTACCGCGACCTGCCGGCGCTCGCCGAACCCTGAGTTCAGCGCCGGGCGAGGCCAAGCCAGCGATACATGCCCTCGACATTGAGGGCGCGCCAGGCGTCGTAGCCGCCCCAGTCGCGGTATTCGTCCATCGTCACACTCGTCTTCAACTCATCCAGGGAAGCCCCGGCGCGGATGCCGGCAAGCACGCGGGCGCGCAACCGCTCGAGATACTCGCGATGCGGCGCGATATCGGCGCGATCCCCGATCTCGCCGTGGCCGGGAACCAGGATGTCGAAGTCGAGCCGCTCCATCGCCGCGAGCGATTCGATCCACTCATCGACATAACCGTTGCGCAGGTCGCGGAACGGCAATCGGTTGCGGGCGACGATATCGACCGCAAACAGGATTCGCTCTTCCGGAAAGCGCATCACGATCAGATTGTCGCCGTGATTGCGCCCGAGATGGATCAGTTCCACCGACTTGCCGCCGAGCGACAATGTCATGGAATCGCTGAAGGTGATGTCAGGGACGGCGGTCGGTCGGTTCTCGTCGATGATGTGTCGCTTCGCGCGTTCATGGGCGATCACCGTTGCGGTATCGGCGAACACTTCGCCGCCGGCAATGTGGTCGGCGTGGTCGTGGCTGTAGATCAGATAGCGGACCTCGGCGCCGAACCGGGCTGCGATTTCGTCCTCCAGCCAGCGCGCCGCGTCGGCGTTGATAGGATCGGTGGCGACGACCCCCTCGGGAGTGACCATGAACACCGAGTAGTGGAAGTTGTTCTGGAACCGGTAGACGTCGCCTGCGACATGGGTGATGGCGCGGGTCGGCTCGTCCTGCGCCGCGACCGGCAGGGCAGGGGGCAGGACCAGGGCCGCGAGCGCGAGCGCCGCAAATGACCGCCCGATCATCGCTGTGCTCCATGCCGCATGTCGGGCCGAAGGCCGCTCCAGGCGACCGGCGGGTGCGCACGCACCGCCTCCTCATTCAGGTCCGCGCCCCAGCCCGGGCCCTGGGGAACGACCAGACAGCCGTCTTCGATGACCGGCGGCGCGGTCACCAGGTCGTCCTTCCACGGCACGTCGTCGATATCGATTTCCATGATCCGCACGTTCGGCAGCGCGGCGCAGAAATGCGCGCTCATCAGCGTCGAGAGGTGGCCGTAGAAATTGTGCGGCGCGACGTTGGTTTCATAAGGCTCGGCCATATGCGCGATTCTCACGCTCTCGGCGAGGCCGTTCCAGGGCACGTCGATAATCGCCACGTCCATCGCATGGTTCTCCAGGAACGGCCGGAACTGGCGCCGGGTGAAGAGCGATTCGCCGCTCGCGACCGGCGTGTTCAGCGCGTCGCGGATCTGACGCAGTGCCGGGGCGTCGTAGCTGTCGATCTCGAACCACATCAGTCCGAGGTCGTCAAGAGCCCGCGCGACCTTCAGATAGCCCTCCGTCTTGAAGTTGAAATTGAGGTCGAGGAGGATATCGACGTCAGGTCCGGCGCCTTCGCGCAGGGCAGCCAGCTGGTCGCGCAATGCCCCGATCACGCGGTTCGACGGGTTCAGGTCGACCCCGTCGTTGAACCCCGGCATGTACAGCGTCGGTGCTTCGCCGTCGAACAGGAAGATATTCGTCTTGAGGCCGGTAAAGCCTTGCTCGCGGACTTCCCGGGCGAGTGCAACCAGCCCGTCGAGATCGGTCAGGGGCGCCACACCCAATGCGTCCGCCCTGTGCAGGCGGTAGGTGCCGCAATGGGACCAGTACAAGCGTATGCGATCGCGGATCGGACCGCCGAAAAGCGCATGGACCGGAACGCCCAGCGCCTTTGCCTTGACGTCGAGAAGAGCGTTCTCGATCGCCGCGATGGCTTGTTGCAACAGGCCGCCGGGCGCTTGCCGGGTGCGCGCGTAAAGACGCGCCGCGACGAGTGCGAACGGACGTGGATCGACGCCGATCAACCCCTCGGCAAGGCCCCTGATCGCTGCCGTGAGACCCCGGCTGCCATAGCTTTCGTTATACTCCGAATAGCCGACGATCCCTTCATCGGTACTCACCTTGAGGAACGAGAAGACTCGCCATCCTGCGTCGCAGTGCAGGTCCTCGATTGCGGTGATTCTCATGCGTCGTCTCCGTAGTGCCGTCTGCCGCGACGCAGAGGACCAGCAAACGGTCGGCGTGGCAAGGGTGCCGCGTTATTTCGCGGTTCGTTCGGGGTGCGGTGCATGTCGGCAATGACAGCCGGTGCGCGGGCCCCGCGGACCGAGTCCGTCCCGCCCGCATCTTCGAGGCCTTGCGCGCTTCGAGCGCCTGCGGGCGGGACGCCCGCGCACCGGGATCCGGCCGCCCCGCAGCGTATCGATTGCAAACCGAGACACTACCGGCCGGGATAGCTGTTTGTGGCCTCCGGACCGTTTCGGTAGGATCGGAATCGGTGCGACCGATTTCCTCGTGCCCGGCCCGAGTTCGGAGGCGATCGGATCGGCAGATCGAAGCGAGATCGTGATGAGTGTCACCGCCGGGGATATCGAGCGCATCGCCGGGATGGTCGGCGGCACGGACGCCTAGTCCCAGCTCGGAATGACCGCACTGAAGTCGGTCGGCATCGAGATCGTTCGATGGTTCAGAAGGTTTCCTCATTGATTTCCAGGGATTTATCTTCAAATGTTCGGTGAGGGACGGAAGATAATCGGCCGCCTTAGTTGTTCCGGGCGGATATCGCTCCCGCGGCGCGCTTCGGTCTTTGCCCTGCTCGGCGTCGCCGTTCTTTTGCCGTGCGCGGCCGCTCCGGCTGCGGATTCGGATTTCGACGCGTGGCTCGCCGATCTGAGAGCGGAAGCGCTCGCCGCGGGCATCGGCGAAGTGGTGCTGGACGCGGCTCTAAAGGACTTGGCGCCCGTACCGCGCGTCATCGAACTCGATCGCCGGCAGCCCGAAGGTCGCATGACCGCCGCCGAATATCTCGAGCGAGTCGTGCCGGAGCGCCGCGTCGAGGCAGCACGGGTTCGTCTCGCGCGGCACCGCCCGTTGCTGGAAGAGATCGCGGCGCGCTATCGGGTGCAACCGCGTTTCATCGTCGCGCTGTGGGGGATCGAAACCGATTTCGGACGCCAGACCGGAAACTATGGTGTCATCGCAGCGCTCGCGACGCTGGCCTGGGACGGCCGTCGTGCCGCGTTCTTCCGCCGCGAACTTCTGGCGGCGCTGCGGATTCTCGACGAGGGCCATATCGCGGCAGAAGATATGAGGGGCTCGTGGGCCGGCGCGATGGGCCAGAGCCAGTTCATGCCCGGCAGCTTCATCGCATACGCGGTGGACCACGACGGCGACGGCCGGCGCGATATCTGGGGAACGCTCGAAGACGTGTTCGCATCGATCGCGCACTATCTCGCGCGCGCCGGCTGGCGCGACGATCAGACTTGGGGCAGGGGCGTGCGCCTGCCGCCCGGCTTCGACGACGCGCTTGTCGGCCTCGACACCGTGAAGCCGATCGGCAGTTGGCAGGCGCTCGGCGTGCGCCGCCTCGACGGTCGCGACCTGCCGACGCGGCAATTGCCGGCGTCGATCGTACGGCCCGACGGGGCGGGCACGACCGCCTGGATGGTCTATGACAATTTTCGTACCACGATGAAATGGAACCGTTCGACCTATTTCGCGCTGGCGGTCGGGAAACTTGCCGACCGCATGGCCGCGCCCTAGATGTTCGATAATGACCAGGCTGATTCTGTTGAGTGTAGCGATCGCCGTGGGCCTGTCGGCGTGTTCGAGCGGAGACCGGGTTGCCCCGATCGCACCGGGCGCGCCCTTCAAGGTGGGCAAGCCCTACACGATCAACGGCGTCACCTATGTGCCGCGCATCGACCCGAACTATGACGAAACCGGTGTTGCTTCCTGGTACGGGCCGGGATTCCATGGCCGACCGACCGCGAGCGGAGAGACCTACGACATGGACGCGCTCACCGCAGCGCACCCGACGCTGCCGCTGCCGAGCCGCGTTCGTGTCGTCAACCTGGACAACGGCAGGAGCATCGTCCTCAAGGTGAACGACCGGGGACCGTTCGCGAAACGCCGTATCATCGACGTATCGCGGCGAGCGGCGAAGGAACTCGGCTTTATGCGGCGAGGCACCGCGCGGGTCCGCGTGCAAGTCCTCGACAGCCCGGCATTCGCCGCACGGCACCGCGACGGACGGCTATATGTTCAGGCCGGCGCGTTCGCGGACTCGCGCAAGGCCAGACGGCTGCGGGCGCGGCTGTCGCCGATAGGGAGCTTCAGGATTGCGCGGCAACGAACGTCGGCCGGCTTGCTGCACCGGGTCCGCGCCGGCCCGCTTCGGTCTTCGGCCGAAGCACGCGAACTGTTGGGCGACCTCCGCGATGCCGGCTATTTCGGCGCCGTGATGACCCGGGATTGATTCCGTTCGGGAGCTCTGATGCGATGATTCGGCCGACTCTTGTGCGATTGGCGGTTCTCGCCGCCTGTCTGCTGCCGTCGTGGCTGCCGGCGAACGCATTCGAGACCACCGCTCGAGCGGCGATCCTGGTCGACTTCGATACCGGAACGGTTCTGCTCGAACGCGCGACGGACGAACCCCTGCCGCCGGCGTCGATGAGCAAGCTGATGACCATCTACATGGTTTTCGAGCGGCTGCGCGACGGCAGACTCTCGCTCGACGACATGTTGAGGGTCAGCAGAAAGGCATGGCGCACCGGTGGATCGCGGATGTTCGTCGAGGTCGATACCGAGGTGTCGGTAGCGGATCTGATGCGTGGAATCATCGTGCAATCGGGCAACGATGCGTGCGTGGTGATCGCCGAAGCGATCTCCGGCAGCGAAGCCGCATTCGCTGAGGCGATGAACGAACGCGGCCGCGAGATCGGCCTGCTCGACAGCCACTTCACCAATTCCAGCGGCCTGCCGCATCCGAATCACGTCATGTCGGCGAGGGATCTCGCGCATCTGACACGTCTGCTGATCGTCGAATTCCCGGAGTATTTCCCCTATTTCGCCGAGACGGAGTTCGCATATAGCGGCATCGCCCAGAACAACCGCAACCCGCTGTTGTTTATGAATATCGGCGCCGACGGCATGAAGACGGGCTATACTCAGGAGGCGGGTTACAGCCTGACCGCGACCGCGCAGCAGGCGGGCCGTCGTCTGATCCTGGTGGTCAGCGGCCTCGAGTCGGCGCGCGTACGTTCGGAGGAAGCCGCGCGCATCCTCGGCTGGGGCTTTCGCGAAACCCGTAACTACACCCTGTTCAAGGCGGGCGAGGAAGTCGAAACCGCCGAGGTCTGGCTCGGCAAGGACGATGAGGTTCCGCTCGTCCTCGACGAAGACCTGATCGTGACTTTGCCGCACGCCGCCCGCGGCGGGTTGAAAGCGATGGTCGTGCTCGATTCGCCCGCACCCGCGCCGGTCGCGGCCGGCGCGGAGATCGGAACGTTGCGAATCACCGCGCCCGACCTGCCCGCTATGGAGGTTCCGCTCAAGGCCGGCGAGTCGGTCGAAAAGCTGGGCCTGTTCGGGCGGCTGTGGTCGGCGCTGTTCTGGTTGGTGTTCGGCTCGCGGCCCCTGTGAGGCGCCGTGGCTCGCGGCCGGTTGATCACGCTCGAGGGCGGCGAGGGGACCGGTAAAACCACTCAATGCGCCCGCCTTGTCGATCATTTGCGCCGCTGCGGCCGGAAGGTGGTCGCCACCCGCGAGCCGGGGGGCACACCGCAGGCCGAAGCCGTCCGGGCGCTGCTGATCGACGGCGCCGCCGACCGTTGGGACGCCGCCTCGGAGGCGTTGCTCCACTACGCCGGGCGGCGGTCGCACGTGGTCCGCGTGATCGAGCCGGCGCTGGCGCGCGGCGACTGGGTAGTGTGCGATCGTTTCTCCGACTCGACGATGGCATATCAGGGCTACGCAATGGGCCTCGGCCGCGAGGTGGTGGAGGCGCTGCATCGCCTGACTCTCGGCGACTTCAAGCCCCATCTGACTCTGGTCCTGGATGCGCCCGTCGCAGCCGGTCTGGCGCGCGCGCGCGCGCGCGCCAGACCGGACCGCTACGAGCGGCGCAGTGCGGCGTTTCATGAATCGCTGCGCGAGGCGTTCCGCGACATCGCCCGCCGCGAGCCGGCGCGCTGCGCGGTGATCGACGCAGGCGGCGCGGTGGACGCCGTGGCTGCGGCGGTGGCGCGGGCGATCGATGACTGAACCCGCTGAAGCCCTTGCCCCGCGCGCCAATCCGGGGCTGGTCGGACACGAGGCGGCGGAGACGGTGCTGGCGCGCGCGTTCGCCGGTGGAAAATTAGCCCATGCCTGGCTGATCGGCGGGCCGCGCGGCGTCGGCAAGGCGACTCTGGCCTATCGCTTCGCGCGCTACGTATTGGCCGGCGGCGCGCAGGAGACGCAGAATGGCGGCCTCCATATCGACCCCGCGCATCCGGTGTTCCGCCGAGTCGCCGCGTCGGCTCGCCCCGACCTGCTGACGATCGAACGCACCGCCGACCCGCGCCGCAGGAGCGATCGGGTGCGCGCCCGGATTGTGGTCGATGACGCGCGGCGATTGGGCGATTTCTTCGCCTTGACGCCGGCCGAGGGCGGTTGGCGCGTCGCGGTGATCGACTCGGCGGACGAAATGAACCGCAACGCGGCGAACGCGGTGCTGAAGGTTGTCGAGGAACCGCCGGCGCGGGCGCTCCTGCTGCTCGTCGCCCACGTGCCGGGCCGAATCCCGGCGACACTGCGCAGCCGTTGCCGCAAGCTTGCACTGTCGCCGCTCGCGCCCTCCCGGGTCGCGAGCCTCCTGGCGGAGGCGCGGCCGGAGCTGGAAGCTGCCGACCGGGATTTGCTTGCCGCGCTCGCGGACGGAGCGCCGGGGGCCGCGCTGACCCTGGCCGACAACGATGGCGCGGCCGTCTATCGCGAGATGATCGGACTGATCGCCACGGCGCCGGGCATCGACTCCGGAGCGGTCCATACATTTGGCGACAGGCTTGCCCGGCGCGGCGCCGAGCCGTCGTTCCGCATCGCCATGGGTCTGCTCGCGCGCTGGTTCGCGCGCCTCGTCGCCGCCGGCGCGCGCGGCCGGACCCCGGAAGCGGCGCTCCCGGGGGAGGCCGAAGCGGCCCGGCGCCTGCTCGCCGCCGCCGGCCTTGATCGATGGGTCGCGCTGTGGAAGAAGATCGACGATCTCGCCGACCGTGCGGATCGGATCAATCTCGACCGCAAGCAGGTCGTCCTCACCCTGTTCCTGTCTCTTGAAACGGCGGCGCGCCGCGGGGCGGCCGGATGACGAGGTTTGGCATGACCGCGCCCGACGCATACTACATCACCACGCCGATCTATTACGTCAACGACGTACCGCATCTCGGCCACGCCTACACGACGATCGCCTGCGACGCCCTGGCGCGATTCCAGCGCCTCGACGGCAAGCGCGTGATGTTTCTCACCGGCACCGACGAACACGGCCAGAAGGTGGAGAAGTCGGCGATCGCGGCGGGGGAGGACCCCCGGGCCTTCACCGACCGGGTGTCGCAGCGCTTTCGCGAACTGGCGGCGGCGCTCGGCTGCACCAACGACGACTTCATTCGCACGACCGAAGAGCGCCATGTCCGCGCAAGCCAGGCGATCTGGAACGCGCTGGTCGATGCCGGCGACATCTATCTCGGCACCTATTCGGGCTGGTATTCGGTTCGCGACGAGTCCTATTTCGCCGAATCCGAGCTGGACGACGGGCCGAACGGCGAAAAGATCGCCCCCTCGGGTGCGCCGGTCGAGCGCGTCGAGGAGCCGAGCTACTTCTTTCGTCTCTCCGCCTGGGGAGACCGGTTGCTCGCCCACTACGCAGCCAATCCCGATGCGATCCTGCCGGAATCGCGGCGCAACGAGGTGCTGAGCTTCATCAGGGGCGGGCTGGAAGACCTGTCGGTCTCGCGCACCAGCTTCAAATGGGGCGTGTCGGTGCCGGGCGACGACGACCATATCATCTATGTCTGGCTCGACGCCCTGATCAACTACTTGACCGGGGTGGGCTATCCCGACACCGAATCGGAGTCTTACCGCGCCTTCTGGCCCGTCAACGTGCACGTGGTGGGCAAAGACATCGTGCGGTTTCACGCCGTCTATTGGCCGGCGTTCCTGATGGCGGCGGGCCTCGAGCCGCCGCAACGAGTCTTCGCCCACGGCTGGTGGACGGTCGAGGGCCAGAAAATGTCGAAGACTCTGCGCAACGTCGTGGAGCCGTTCAAACTCATCGAAACCTGCGGTCTCGACCAGCTCCGCTATTTCGTTCTGCGCGAAGTGCCGTTCGGCAACGACGCCGATTTCTCGCGCGCCGCCATAACCCGCCGGATTAATCGAGACCTGGCCAACGATTTCGGCAATCTTGCCCAGCGTGTGCTGAGCATGGTCAACCGGAACTGCGGCGCGCGGTTGCCCGAGCCCGGGCCGCTCGGCGACGACGACCGGGTGCTCCTCGATGCCGCGCATGGGCTTCTCGACAAGATGCGAACGCACATGGACCGCCAGGGTCTGAGCGACGCGCTGGCCGAACTCTGGACGGTCGTCCGCGCCGCCAACGGCTATGTCGATCGCCAGGCGCCATGGGTGCTGCGCAAGACCGACCCGGAACGTATGAAGACGGTGCTGTATGTGCTCTGCGAAACCATCCGTCATCTGGCCACTCTGGTGCAACCGTTCACACCGGGCGCGGCGGCGCGCCTGCTCGATCAATTGGCGGCGCCGCCAGACGCACGCGACTTCTCTTGCCTGGGGGGCCGGCAGCCCTTGACCCCGGGCGTCGCGTTGCCGGCCCCGGAAGGGGTCTTTCCGCGTATCGATGAGAACGCCGGAGCGGCATCGTGATGCTGGTCGACAGCCACTGCCATCTCGACTTTCCCGACTTCGCCGGCGATCTGGACGCGGTCGTCGCGCGCGCGCGCGAAAGCGGGGTCGTCGGCCTGCAAACGATCTGCACACGCGTCAGCGAGTTCGACCGGGTCCTCTCGGTCGCCGAACGCTATGACGACATCTGGTGCTCGGTCGGCATCCATCCGCACAATGCCGAAAGCGAGCCGGCCGTCGATGCCGAACGGCTGATTGCCCTCGCGCGGCACCCGAAGGTGATCGGCATCGGCGAAACCGGGTTGGACTACCACTACGAACACAGCCCGAGGTCGGTTCAGCAGGCGAACTTTCGTGCCCACATCCGCGCGTCGCGAGAGACCGGGCTACCGCTGATCGTCCACACTCGCGCCGCCGACGAGGATACGGTCGCGATTCTGGAAGACGAGGCGGGTGAGGGCGCCTTCCCGGGCCTCATCCATTGTTTCAGCGCCGGCGCAGCGGTGGCGGAATGTGCGCTGCAACTGGGTATGGCAATCTCGTTCTCCGGCATCGCGACCTTCCGCAACGCCGGAGCGGTGCGTGACGTCGCCCGCCACGTACCTGCCGACCGTATCCTCATCGAGACGGACGCGCCGTTTCTGGCGCCGGTGCCGAACCGCGGCAAACGCAACGAACCCGCGTTCGTCGCGCATACGGCGCGCGTGCTGGCGGCGCTGCGCGACACGCCCGAAGACCGGTTCGCGCGGCAGACGACCGGGAACTTCTTCGCGCTGTTCGACCGGGCGCGACCTTATTTCCCATAATATACCTTATGCGATTATACGATGCCGGAAATTGACCGCCTTCTCGCCATCATGGCCCGCCTGCGCGACCCCGAACGTGGCTGCCCCTGGGACCTCGAGCAGACCTTCGCAACCATCGCGCCGCACACCATCGAGGAAGCCTACGAGGTTTGCGACGCCATCGAACGCGGCGACATGCCGGCCCTCGTCGACGAGCTCGGCGACCTGCTGTTCCAGATCGTGTTCTACGCCCAGATGGGCCGCGAGGCCGGCGCGTTCGCCTTCGCCGACGTGGTCCGTGCGATCTCGGAAAAAATGGTGCGCCGCCATCCGCACGTGTTCGGCGACGAGCCGATCCCCGAATGGGAAACGATGAAGGCGGCCGAACGCGCCGGAAAGGACGACCGCGCCAGCGCGCTGGACGGGGTGGCGCACGCCCTGCCCGCCCTGTCGCGTGCGCATAAACTGCAACGGCGCGCCGCACGGGTCGGCTTCGACTGGCCCGCTCTCGGGCCGGTCCTCGCCAAGCTGCATGAGGAACTCGACGAGCTCGAACTCGAGCTGGACCAGGTTGCGGCTGCCCCCGACCGCCTCGCCGACGAAATCGGCGATGTGCTGTTCGCTTGCGTCAATCTCGCGCGCCATACCGGAACCGACCCCGAGGCGGCGCTACGAGCTGCCAATGCGAAGTTCGAACGCCGTTTCCGCCGCGTCGAATCGCTGCTCGCGGCTCGGGGTTCGGCCCCGGAACGCTCGAACCTCGACGAGATGGACGCACTTTGGGACCGGGCTAAGGCCGAAGAACGCTCGGGCGGCGACCCGTCCTGACTCGTTCAGTCGTTCGCCAGCAGGTGGATCAGGCTGGATGTGTCCCAGCGCCCGCCGCCGCGGGATTGCACATGGGCGTAGAATTTGTCGATCAATGCCGTGACCGGCAGACGCGCACCGTTGCGTTCGGCTTCCGCCAAGGCGATTGCGAGGTCCTTGCGCATCCAGTCGACCGCGAAGCCGAACTCGAATTCGCCGCGGGCCATCGTGCGCGCGCGGTTCTCCATCTGCCACGACCCGGCAGCGCCCTTGGAAATGACTTCGGTCACGAGATCGCAATCGAGGCCGGCGCGGGCGGCGAAGTTCATCCCCTCCGAAAGGCCCTGCACGAGACCGGCGATACAGATCTGGTTGACCATCTTGGTGAGCTGGCCGGCGCCGGCGGGTCCCATCAGCGTCACCGCACGCGCGTAGGCCTCGATCACCGGGGCTGCGAGGTCGAAACTCTCGCTGGCGCCGCCGCACATGACGGTGAGAACACCGTTCTCAGCGCCCGCCTGCCCGCCGGAAACGGGCGCATCGACGAACCCGACCCCCTTCTCCCCCGACGCCGTATGGAGTTCGCGCGCGAGATCGGCTGAATCGGTCGTGTGATCGACCAGCACGGCGCCTGCCGCCATCCCGGCGAGCGCGCCGTCGCCGCCGTACACGACGCTGCGCACATCGTCGTCATTGCCGACGCAGACGAACACGAAATCGCGGCCCGCGGCCGCCTCGGCCGGCGTTCCGGCGCGCGCGCCGCCATGCGTCCCCGTCCACACCTCCGCCCTGGATGCAGTGCGGTTATAGACCGTGACATCGTGCCCCTTCGCCGCCAGATGCCCGGCCATGGGATACCCCATCACGCCGAGCCCGATGAATGCCGTCTTGCGCCGCTGCGTCATGTCGCCCTTCCCGTTAGACTGCTCCGTCCTCTTAGCAAAGATCGACCGAGGGAGCGAACCATGACCGATTCCGCCGCCGGCAAGACGGTGCTCGTAAGCGGCGCCACCGCAGGTATCGGCGCCGCTACGGCGCGCCGCTTCGCCGCCGCCGGCGCGCGTCTGGTGATCGTCGGTCGGCGCGCCGAACGCCTCTCCGCGCTGGCCGACGAACTCGATTCGGCGGTCCATCCGCTTGTCCTCGACGTGTCGAACCGCGAAGCTGTCGCTGCCGCGATTCCGGCCCTGCCTGCCGACTTCGCCGCTATCGACGTGCTGGTCAACAACGCCGGACTCGCGCAGGGGCTAGAGGGCGCCCAAGCAGCCGATCTCGACGACTGGGAGCGCATGATCGACACCAACGTCAAGGGCCTTCTCTACATGACCCGCGCGGTGCTCCCCGGCATGGTGGCCCGGAACGCAGGTCACGTCATCAACGTCGGTTCGGTCGCCGGCTCCTACCCCTACCCCGGAGGCAACGTCTATGGCGGCACCAAAGCGTTCGTCCATCAGTTCACCCTGAACCTGCGCTCCGACCTGCTTGGCACCCGAGTCCGCGCCACCTGCATCGAACCGGGCATGACCGAGACCGAGTTCTCGCTCGTCCGTTTCAAAGGCGACGCCGCGACATCCGACCAGATCTATGCCGGCGCCAACCCAATGTCCGCCGACGATCTCGCCGAGGTCATCCACGCCGTCTTCGCCCTCCCCGCCCACGTCAACGTCAACCGGTTGGAAGTCATGCCGGTGACGCAGGCTTTCTCGCCGTTCGCCATTCATCGCGAAGGCCGGACGAACTGATCCCGGCGGCGGGGAAGCGGCTGCGGAAACGCGCCGCGTCGGCGGAGTCGAGGGCGACGCGCACGCGAACCGTCTCGCCCTCGTCAGCGCGCTCACGCACGTCGCCGCGGCGGTAGAGCCACGCAAGCGCCGCGCCATCGACAGCCCTCAAAGCGACCTCCACGGTCTTGCGACGGCGCTTGAGAAAAGAGTCGATACGGTCGCGCAAAAGCACCAGCCCGGCTCCGTCGAGAGCCGACACAGGAATCCCGTTCGCGGCTTCGGCAAGGCGCGTGCGCAGGGCGGCGCGAGTCTCAGATGCGAGCAGATCGATCTTGTTGTGGACTTCGACCAAGCGCTCCTCCCTTTCCGCCGAGACGCCGAGATCGGCGAGCACCTGCGCGACGTCGGCGTTCTGCGCACCGCTGTCCGGGTGGGCGGCGTCGCGGACGTGCACGATCAGATCGGCTTCGACGACCTCTTCCAGCGTGGCGTGAAACGCGGTGATCAGATCGGTCGGCAGATCGGAGACGAACCCCACCGTGTCCGACAGGATGACCGTGCGCCCCGACCGGAGAACAAGCGCCCGCATGGTCGGGTCCAGTGTGGCGAACAACCGATCTTCGGCGGCGACTCCCGCGCCGGTCAGCCGGTTGAACAGTGTCGATTTTCCGGCATTGGTGTAGCCGACAAGAGCAACCACGGGATATGGCACACGCCGCCGTGCTGCGCGATGCAGACCGCGGGTCCGGGCCACCGATGCGATCTCGCGCCGTAGCCGCGTGATGCGCTCGTCGATCCGCCGTCTATCCACCTCCAGCTGTGACTCGCCGGGACCGCCGACGAATCCGAAGCCGCCGCGTTGGCGTTCGAGATGCGTCCAAGTGCGCACCAGGCGGCTGCGCTGATAGGAAAGCGCCGCGAGTTCGACCTGCAGGCGTCCTTCGCGCGTGCGCGCGCGGGCGCCGAAAATCTCCAGTATCAAAGCCGTCCGGTCGAGCACTTTGGCCCTCCAGCGGCGTTCCAGATTGCGCTGCTGAACGGCCGACAGAGCCGTGTTCACGACGACGAGTTCCGGCCGTTCCGCTGCCGCATCAAGTCGTTCGGCGAGTGCCGAAAGCTGGCCCGGTCCGAACAGCGTCGCCGGATGAACGCGTCGCACCGCCAGCGATTCCACCACCGCAACCTCCGAGGCCACGGCGCGCGCGAGGCCCGCCGCTTCCGCAAGCTGCGCTGCCGTTCCGCGTCCCCCGCCCTGCCCCGCTGCGCCGGAACGAATATCGGGATGCAACACCCAGGCGACGCCGGCCCGAGCCCGGTCGTTCCCTGCCGGAGGGTGGACGCCGGTTGAGGCTATCACGCCGCCTTGTCCGTCATTTCGTTGATTCATAAGGAAAACCGGATCGGCTTGTTGAGTGTAGCGGTCGGTGTTGCGTGTTTGTAAACCATTCTCGCGCGCTTTGCTGTCGCAAGAGAACGCAAACCTGTCGAAGCGCCTGGCGGGCGCTTGAGACCCGGATGGTCCAGGAACGCCTTCTGAATTCTTACAGCCGTTCGGTCGTCGTTTCCGTTCACGCGAGGGCGCGGCGCGCGAATGTCGCATAGAGATCGCGCAATCGTTCGGTGGTCGCGCCGGGTTTGCCGTTCGCGACTACCGAGTCGTCGATATGAACGACCGGAACGACGAACGAACTGGTGCTGGTCAGAAACGCCTCGCGCGCTGTCTTGGCCTCGTCGGGCGTGAACGCTGCTTCGACGACCTTCATTCCCTCGTCTCTCGCTAGGGCGATCAGTCGTCGGCGGGTGATTCCGCCGAGGATATCGTCGCTCAGGGGCCGCGTTCTCACGGCGCCGTCGCCCTGGACGATCCAGGCGTTCGACAGAGCGCCCTCGGTGACGCGACCTTCCTCATCGACCTGCCACGCCTCGAACGCCCCGGCGGCGAAGGCCGCCTGCTTCGCCAGCACGTTCGGCAGCAAAGACACGCTCTTGATGTCGCGCCGCTGCCAGCGTCGATCTGGCATCGTAATGACGCCGACGCCTTCCATCGATTCGCGCGTGCCCAGCGGCCGGGCGCGTCGCGACGTTGCCACGACGGAAGGCGCTGCGTCGCGCGGAAACAGATGGTTGCGCGGCGCGGCGCCCCGCCCGACCTGCACATAGACGATCCCCTCGTCGATCCGATTTCGCCGTACCACTTCCGACAAGACCGCGGAGAGAGCGGCTTGGCTCATCGGAACCCGGATATCCAGTTCGCCGAGCGACCGTTCGAGACGCTCCAGGTGCCAACGTCGATCGATCAAACGCCCTGCGATCACGGCGATGACTTCGTATGCCGCATCGGAGAACTGCATTCCCCGGTCCTCGATATGAACCCGGGCCGTGCGATGCGGCACATAGCGACCATTGACGTAGGCGATACGCGACATCTCCCGGTCTCCGGTTCAGCGCCGCCAGAAGAACGGCGTCAGCACGACGAAGAATGTGAATACTTCAAGCCGCCCGACCAGCATACCCACGGCGAGGATTATGTCGCCAGACCAGCTGAGCGCCGCCAGACCGGGCTCCGCTCCGACCGCCTCAGCGAGCAACGGCCCGGTGTTGGTCAACGCGCTCAGCGCCAATATCGAGGCCGAGGCAAAATCGAGACCGTGCGCGGCCAGTGTTACCGTGAGTATGATCAGGAACAAGATGAACGATACGAAGAATGCCCAGATGCCCTGCATGGCAGTTTCCGTAACCGAAATCCCTCCGACCCGGATCGGAATCACGCGATGGGGATGGGCGAGACGTTCGAGTTCGTGACGGCTCCGACGCAATAGCAACAACGCGCGCATCAGCTTGACACCACCGGCGGTCGAACCGCTGGCACCGCCGACCAGGGCGAGGCCGGCCAGCGCGAGGACGACGAACACGGGCGCCGGGACATCGAAACCGGCGACGAAACCGGTTGTCGTCAGCGCCGAGAGTACCGCGAACAACCCGCGCCACGCCGCGTCGCCGGGCGGATACCCGCCGGCGATACCCAGAGCCACGGCGACGGACCCTGCGCCGACGATCGCCGCGGCGAGGAAGAAAACGAGTTCGGCATGGCGGTTCGACCTCCTCCGTCCCGAGCGCGCCACCCCTGCCCTCCAGGTGCCCAGAAGGTTGACGGCGCCCGCAACCATGGCCAGCATCAGGATCGCCTGACCGCTGCGCCCCAAGGCCATCGGTCCGCCATCGCTGGTGGAAAAGCCGCCGGTGGACAGGCTGCTCATTGCGTAGCACCCGGCTTCGAACAGCGACGCGCCGGAGAACGCCAACGCGGCGGTCACCAGCGCGGTCAACACACCGTAAACGAGCGCTGTGGTCGCGGCGATCCGGCGCAGGCGCGGGCGAGACGAATCTGGCACCGCGGCCGGGGCGATCCAGGGCGCCAACGCCGCCACGAAGATCAGTGTCGCATAGCCGCCGATCCATTGCAGGAGCGCCCGCCAGAGGATAAGCGCGCGGGGAACGGTATCGAGCGAATCGATGACGCCGAGCCCCGTCGCCGTGACGCCCGATACCGCCTCTACGAACCCGCCGGCGAAACCCGAAACCACGCCGGACAGTGTGAACGGAATTGCCGCGAACACGCCGGCGACGCCCCACCCCGCTACCGCGAAGAACAAGGCTTCGCGACGCTCCAGACGCCGGCGGCCGCCACGCCCGAGAAGCAGGAAAACGACGCCGAAGAACACACCGCAGCCGATGCCGAAGGCGAAGCCGCGCGTGCTTTCCGCGTCCGCGTCGGTGAGCGACAGGGCGAGTGGCGGCACCTGCGCGGCGGCCAATGCCAGCAAAAGCCGGGCGAACGCACCGAATAGCGCCGCGGAAGCCATGGGCGCGATACCGCCGACCGAACCGCTTAGAAAAATCCCAACGCGACCGCAAACATGTTTTCGACCCTCTTCACCACCCGGTGAGGGGCAAAAAGAATTGCGATATCATGTGGTTCTATCACTGTATCGCCACGCGGAATCAATACTGACCGACCGCGCACCAGGGCGCCGATCAGGGCCCCACGCGGGAGTTTGATCTCCTTGAGCGGCCGGCCGGTAATGGGTGACGTTTCCAGCGCCTGAACCTCGATCACCTCCGCTTCGCCGCCGCGCAGGCTGTAAACCGAGCGAATGCGGCCGCGGCGCACATGTCGCAGAATGGACGACACCGTCAGCTCGCGCGGGCTGACCGACGCGTCGATACCGAGTGGAGAGATCAGCGGGCCATAGGTGACGGAGTTGATTAGCGTCACCGCGCGCAGGCAGCCGTGACGCTTCGCCAGCAACGACGCCAGCACATTGACCTCGTCGTTGTCGGTTACCGCGACCACGGTTTCGGTTTCGGCGACGTTGGCTTCTCGCAGCAGATCGGAGTCCAGGGCGTCGCCGTTGAGGACCACGGTGCTCTCCAGCTGATCCGCAACGACCTCCGCGCGTGCCTTGTCGTGCTCGATCAGCTTGAGATCGACCTCGGGCCTGGAGGCTTCGATCTGCCGCGCCAGCAACAAGCCGATATTCCCGCCCCCGATCAACAGCAACCGCCGCGCCGCCTCCTCTTCGTGACCGAACAGCGCCATGGCGCGCGGCAACTGGCCAGTCTCGGCGATGACGTAGATCTCGTCCCCCGGCAGCAATTGCTCCATCTGCGCCGGGTAGAGCGTCCGGTCGCCGCGCACGATATAGACGATGGTGATGTCCAGGTCGGGGAAAAGCTGGTTGAGCTGGCGCAACGGCGTATTGACCACCGGACAGGTCTGACCAAGCCGCACGCCGACCAGCCGCACGCGATCGTCGGCAAAGCTGGCAAGGTCGAGCGCGCCCGGCACGTCGAGCCGCCGCCCGATCGAGCGCGCAACCTCCGCCTCTGGCGATATGATCACGTCGATCGGCATATGATCGCGGTTGAACAGGTTGCTCCACTCGGGTTCGAGATAGGCTTGGTGGCGGATGCGCGCGATCTTGGTCGGTACGCCGAACAACGAATGCCCGATCTGGCACGAAACGATGTTGGTTTCGTCGGATTGGGTGACCGCGATCAGCATGTCCGCGTCCGCCGCGCCGGCGCGTTCGAGAACGCCCGGATGCGAGGCGAAACCGACCATCGACTGGACATCGAGATCGTCGCTGGTCTTCCGAATCCGTTCCGGCGAGTCGTCGATGACGACCACGTCGTTGTCTTCGGCGGCGAGATGGCTCGCGATGTTGAAACCGACCTCGCCGGCGCCGCAAACCAGAACCTTCACCGAAACGCTCCGATCGCCGGCGGACTACAGATCTTTGCCTGCAATGCCGAGCGATTTGAGTTTGCGATGCAGCGCGGACCGCTCCATGCCGACGAAGGAGGCGGCGCGGGATTTGTTGCCGCCGAAGCGCACCACCTGCGCCTGCAGATACTGTCTTTCGAACACCTCACGCGCCTTGCGCAACGGCAGCGCCATGATTTCCGCGCTGTTGTCCGACCGCATGACAGACGGTGTTGCCGACAGCAGGTCAGGCGGCAGCATGTCGGCGCGCACTTCGGCAGCCGCATCGCCGGGCGCCATGATCAACACCCAGTCCACCACATTGCGCAACTGCCGGACGTTGCCCGGCCAGTCGCAGGTCTGCAAGACGGCGATTGCGTCCTCCGCAAGGGGGCGCGGCATGAGCCCGCTCGACGCCCGCGCGCGGTCGATGAAGTAGTTCGCCAGTATCGGGATATCGTCGCGCCGATCCGCGAGCGGCGGCACCCGGATCGGCACCACGTTCAACCGCCAGTAAAGGTCTTCGCGAAATCGCTTGTCGCGGATTTCTTCCGTCAGATCGCGGCTGGTCGATGCGATCACGCGAACATCGACGGCGATCCGGCGGTTACCGCCCACCCGCACGAATGTCTGATCCTGAAGCACGCGAAGGATCTTGCCCTGGGTTTCCAAAGGCATGTCGGCTACTTCGTCGAGCAACAATGTCCCGCCATGCGCTTGTTCCAGCACGCCGACTTTGCAGACGCCGCCCGCGCTGTCGTCCTCCAGGCCGAACAGCTCGGCCTCGACGCGGTCGGGCGCCAGCACCGCCGCGTTGATAGCCACGAAAGGGCCGTCGGCGCGCCGCGACAACCGATGCAGGAGCCGCGCCGCCACTTCCTTGCCGCATCCGGGTGGCCCGGTAATCAACACCCGGCTGCCTGTCAGCGCCACTCGCCCGATGGCTTGGCGGAGGGAATCGATTGCCTGGGACGAGCCGACCAATTCGGCCGAGTCGCCGGCTCGTTCGCGCAGTTCGTTCAACTCGCGGTGCAGGCGCCGGTGTTCCATCGCGCGACCGATGGCAAACAACATTCGATTGGTCTCGAACGGCTTTTCGATGAAGTCGCAGGCGCCGAGATGAATCGCCTGCACCGCCGTTTCGATACTGCCGTGGCCGCTGATCATGATGACCGGCAGTTCAGGGTAGCGCGCCTTGATCTCGGAAAGCAGGCCGATGCCGTCCGTCCGGCTGCCCTGCAACCAGATGTCCAGGAGCACCAGATTCGGTTGACGGCTGGCGGCCTCCGCAAGGGCGCTGTCCGCATCCCACGCTTCGCGTGCGGTGTATCCTTCATCGACAAGAATATCCGCGATCAGGCTGCGGATATCCCGTTCGTCGTCAACGATCAGAATGTCGCCGGCCATGACTCGAATCGCACTCCCGGCCCGCCGCGGAGCCGGTTGAAACGGTCGCGCAGCGGCGAGGAAATTCGAGACGGATCCGCGCGCCGCCCAAGGGGCCATCGCCCAGAGCAATCGCGCCACCGTGATCCTCCATGATCTTTTTCACGATGGCAAGGCCGAGCCCGGTGCCGCGTTCCCGGGTCGTGACATAGGGTTCGGTCAGGCGCGCCCGTTGATCGAGATCATGTGGCAGCCCCCGCCCGTTGTCGTCCACGCAAACCACGCACGCCTCCGGCGCACCGTCGTCGATGTGCACTTCGATCCGCCCACGCTCCAGGGGACGCTCCCCCGGCGGCCGCCCCGCGATCGAATCGATCGCGTTCTGCAAGAGATTGGTCATCACCTGACCCACTTGCACCGTGTCGCAGTGAATCTGGACAGCGCTCTCGCACGGTTCCAGCACGAACGAAATATCGGGATGCGCCACGACCTGCATCGCCACCGCCTGCGCGATGACCGGCGCGAGATCGGTTTCGACCATAACCGGAGCGGGCATCCGTGCGAAGGAGGAAAATTCGTCCACCATGGCGCGAATGGCGCCGACCTGACGCACGATGGTCTCGACGCAAGTGTCGAACACCCGCGCGTCCCCGTCTTCGAACCGCTTCAAATAATTGCGGCGAAGACGCTCGGCCGACAACTGGATCGGCGTCAGCGGGTTCCTGATCTCGTGCGCGATTCGTCGGGCCACGCCGGCCCACGCCGCGGCGCGCTGCGCGTGGACCAGATCGGTGATGTCGTCGAAAGTGACCACCGTGCCAGCCGCGCGCCCGGCGCCGCGTTGTGCGGTCATGCGCACCAGCAGTTCGCGGGCGCGCCCGGCGCGGGCCACCGAAACCTTGTCCTGGACCAGGCTCTGCGCGCCGTTCTCCAACGCGCGGTGCAGGTCGGCCATTTCCGGGATCGCGTCGGAGAGACTCCGACCCGCCAGATCGTCCGCGCTGCATTCCAGCAACGCCAACGCGGAGCGGTTGGGTAGATAGATCCGCCCGTCGCGGTCGAGCCCGAGAACGCCAGCCGACACGCCGGATAGAACGGCTTCGGTGAACCGGCGGCGATTGTCGATCTGTCGGTTGGCTTCGATCAGGTCCGCGCGCTGGCTTTCCAGTTGCCGTGTCATCCGGTTGAACGCCCGCGCCAGTGCCGCCAATTCGTCATCCTCCGGGCCTTCCAGTACGCGGGCGCCGAGGTCGCCCGAGCGCACCTGTTCGGCGGCGGTCGCCAAGCCAGAGATCGGCCGAATCATCCGATTGGCGAACAATAGTCCCAGCCAGACCGCAGACATCAGCAGCAGGAGCGAGACGATGACGTAGAACAGGGTGAAGGTGATCTGAATGCCGGAGAGCCGTTGGTCCAGGTCGCGATAGCCGCTCACCGCCTCCGACAGGCGGGCCACGTGATCGAGCACTTCCGAGTCGGCGAACCGGCCGACATACAGGAAACTGCCGAGCAACGCGTCGATACGCGCGAGCGCCCGCACGCGGTCGCTGTTGTCGCTCGTCATGATGACCACCTCGCCTGCTGCGGCGCGCTGGAGGGCCGTGCGGGGAAGCGGGTCGAACTCGAGCACAAAACTCAGTTTGCCGCGCGCCAGGACCTCGCCGTCGGCGCGCAATATCAATGTTTCTGTCAGCGACCGCTCTTCCGCGAGCTTCTGAAGCAGGTCGGACAACGCTTGCGGCGACGAGATGCTGTGTGGATCCTGGCGATTGAGCGTTGCGACCATCGACAGAATGTCGGCGCGGATGAACTCCCGGTGGTCGCGGGCGTAAGCCTCGGCAACCGCGATCGACCGGTCGAGCGCGGTGCGAATCCGATCGTTGAACCAGGCCTGGATGCCCAGATTGAAAAACAGCGCCGAGAACACCGCCACGATGATGGCCGGCGCCAGCGCGACGATACTGAACATGCCGATGACGCGCACATGCAGGCGCGACCCGATCGAGCCGCGGCGCCGCGCATTCCAGATCCGCACCAGCCGTACCGCGACCAGGGCCGCAAGACCGAGGAGCAGAATCAGGTCGATATTGAGCAGCACCAGGATCGCTGCCGGCCGCCCGCCCGGCGGGGCGATGAACCCGCTCAACATGCCGAAAGTCGCGACCCCGGCGATGAATGCGGCGAGCGTTATTCCGATCACGAACGACCGGCTCTCCGCGATGCGGCGAACCGCCCGCAGCACACGCCGCCGCAGCGGCGCCACCGTATCGCCACCGACGGCGATCGGCGCCGATCCGATTTCCGCTGCTGTGCTCATTTCGGCACCCGCACGACCTCGATATCTAGTTCGCGGATCTTCTTGCGCAGGGTATTGCGGTTGAGTCCGAGGACCTGCGCCGCTTTGACCTGATTGCCGCGCGTCGCCACCAGTGTGCGCAGGATCAGTGGGCGTTCGACCTCGCTCAGAACGCGGCCATAAAGACCGGATGCGGGCATGGCCCCCTTGTGGGCCGTGAAATGGCGCGCGACGTGATGATCGACGCATTCGCCAAGACTGTCGCCGCCCGGAAGGCCGTCGAATTGTGCGTTCTTGCGCGCGCCGCCGATCTCGCCCTCGATGATCGCGTCGCCGATCACGTCCTCCGAGTAGAGCGCCGCCAGCCGGCGAACCAGATTCTCCAGCTCACGGACGTTCCCCGGCCAGCTATGAGACTTGAGCCGTTGGAGGCCGCCGCCGTCGATCGTCTTCGCCGGCAAGCCCTCCGATTGCACGCGATCGAGAAAATGCCGTGCGAGCAGGGGCATGTCGTCGAGCCGTTCGCGCAACGGCGGCAGGCGCAGCGGCACGACATTGAGCCGATAATACAGGTCTTCGCGGAACCGCCCCTGCTCGATCAACGAGGTAAGGTCGCGATGGGTGGCGGCGACGATGCGGACGTCGGCGCGGATCGGCCGCCGCCCGCCCACCGTCGTGTATTCGCCCTGTTGAAGCACGCGCAGAAGCCGGGTTTGCGCCTCGATGGGCATATCGCCGATCTCGTCGAGGAACAGCGTGCCGCCGTTCGCTTGCTCGAACCGCCCCGCGGCGCGTGCCGTCGCGCCGGTGAACGCCCCTTTCTCGTGGCCGAACAGCTCGCTTTCGATCAGTTCGCGCGGAATTGCAGCCATGTTGACGGCGACGAAGGAGTGTTCGCGCCGCTTGCCGAAATCGTGCAGCGCTCGGGCGACCAGTTCCTTGCCGGTACCCGATTCCCCCGTAATCAGAACCGTGAGGTCGGTCGCCGTCAGGCGAGCGACGACCCTGTAAACCTCTTGCATCGCCGGCGACCGCCCCACCAGCGGCAATGAATCTTCGGGACCGGCGGCGCCCTCGTCCGCCGCTTCGGCCGGTGCGCTCGGCAGGGCCAGTGCCCTCTCGACCGTGCTCGTGAGTTCATCGAGGTCGAACGGTTTGGGCAGATACTCGTAGGCGCCGCGTTCGTTCGCGCGAATCGCCGTCATCAGCGTATTGCGCGCGCTCATGACGATGACCGGCAGGTCGGGTCGCTCAGCCTTGAGGCGCGGCAACAGGTCCAGGCCGTCTCCGTCCGGCATCACCACATCGGTGATCGCCAGGTCGCCGGCACCCTCGCTTGCCCAGCGCCATAGCGTCGAGGCGCTGCCCGTGGCGCGTACGGTGTAGCCGATTCGCCCCAGCGCGCGGCTCAGCACTGCGCGGATCGTGCGGTCGTCGTCGGCGACGAGAATCGTCGCATGCTCACCCATCGTCCGCCATCGCCGGCAAGCGGACCCGGAACACGGTGCGCCCGCGTTTCGCTTCGAACTCCACCACGCCGCCATGATTCTCGACGATGTTCGCGACGAGAGCCAGACCGAGCCCCGCGCCGTCGCGCTTGGTGGTCACGAAGGGTTCGAACAGATTGTCGCGCAAATCCTCCGGGATGCCGCTGCCATTGTCCTCGATCGCCACGACGATAGGCAGGTCGAGCGGCTTGCCGCCGCCGCTCGCGAACTTGAAACCGTGCCGGTAGCGCGTCGAGAGGACGATCTTGCCGCCACGTTCCGGCGCCGCTTCGAGCGCGTTCTTCATGATGTTCAGAAACACTTGCACGAGCTGATCGCGGTTGCCCCAGACCGGGGGCAACGACGGATCGTATCGTTCGATAAACCGGATGCCGGCACCGGCCGTGCTCCCTTGCAGTCGGCGGACATGTTCGAGCACGCGGTGAACGTTGACGCGCTCGCCGGTCGGCGGACGGTCGTCGGAGAACACATCCACACGCTCGACGAGATCGCGAATTCGATCGGTTTCCTCGCAGATCATCTGTGCGAGTTCGCGTTCGGGTCCCTCCACCGTCCGTTCGATCAGTTGCGCCGCGCCGCGAATGCCGGAAAGCGGGTTCTTGAGTTCGTGTGCCAGGACCGCTGCCATACCGGTCACCGAACGCGCAGCGCTGCGATGATTGAGATGGCGGTCGATCAGCCGCGCCATGGATCGTTCCACGAAACAGACGAGAAGATCGCCGGCGGCGTTGCCAAGCAGCGTCACGTACACGTCAACCAGACGCTCCGGAAGCCGCGGGCCGGACAGGACGACGCCGTATTCGCTGACTCCGGCGCCACCGCGCAGCGCCAGATCCACCAGTGCGATCACGGGGCTGTCCGGCGAAATCAGCTCGTCCAGACGGTGACGGGTGAGGAACGCGCTGCCGGCGCCCAACAATTGCTCGGCAGCGGGATTCGCCGTCGTGATTCCACGGGACGGATCGAGTGTCAGGACTGCGATCGGCATGGCGCCGAGAAGCAGGTCGGCGACCGCCGGCGCGGACGGACGCCCTGCACATGCGGACTCGCCATATTCATCGTCCGGGAAGAACGCCCTCGACTCGCTCATTGCCGCACCACCGTCGTCGGGATGACGGGAACCGGCGCCGACCGCCGCGTCCCGACGCCGGTTGTCGGGCTGAACGTCCATGCGGGAACGACCAGTTGTCTCAACATGACAGACGGCCAGATCACTGGGTGGCACGCTTCTCCTGCCCACATTCGGAACCTGCAAATTGGGCATGTAGTTGTCGGATACGTGCTTCAGGCTCCTTGAATACACCAAATACAAGCAGTGCACGATGTTCGGGCCCGAGTGTCGATCCGCCCGACTCGGGCGGTACGTCCGGTCCCTACCCCCGATTCCACCGTGCTTGGCAGTATCGCGCGGCGCCGATAGCGTGCTCGCATGGTCTCCGAACGCACACCCGGCGACACCGTCGCGCTGATCGTCGCCGCCGGGCGCGGCGCGCGTTTCGGCGCCGCGCCGCCGAAGCAATATCGATCTTTGCGCGGCCGCCCGGTGCTGGCGCGATCCGTGCGCGCCTTCCTCCGGCATCCCGAGGTCGATCGGGTGGTCGTTGTCATTCATCGCGGCGACCGCGAGCTATACGACGAAGCGGTTCGGGAGTTCGATCTGTGCGAGCCGGTAACCGGGGGTGCGACGCGGCAGCAATCCGTGCGTCACGGGCTGGAAGCGCTTGTTCTCCACCCGCCCCGTCATGTGCTGATCCACGATGCTGCCCGCCCGCTGGTCGGCGCTTCCGCGATATCGGGCACGCTCGCGGCTCTCGCCCACGCCACCGGCGCCGTCGCCGCGCTCCCGGTGCGCGACACTGTGAAGCGTGTGGTCGATGGCGACGTCGTCGAGACGGTGCCGCGCGAGGCGCTGTGGCTGGCGCAAACCCCGCAAGCCTTTCGTTTTGCCGATATTCTTGCGGCTCATCGCGCTGCCCGGGATGTGGCGTTGACCGACGATGCCGCGGTCGCCGAGCGGGCGGGGCTTCGCGTCGTGGCAGTGGAATCCGGAGCCGGTAATCTCAAGCTCACGATGGAGGAGGATTTGATTCTTGCCGAGCGCGCGCTGCCGGTCGGGATTCGCGTCGGTAGCGGCTTCGATGCGCACCGTTTTACGGCCTCGGGCGATCATGTCGTCCTGTGCGGTGTGACAGTGCCTCACGACAAAGGGCTTGCCGGCCACTCCGACGCCGACACGGCATTGCACGCCGTGGTCGATGCTCTGTTGGGCGCGGTTGCGGCCGGCGATATCGGCGTCTTCTTTCCGTCGCACGAGACTGCGTGGGCGGGGGCGGACTCGGCGTGTTTCGTGCGCCGTGCGTGCGATATCGTATCGGCGGCGCGCGGCCGGATACTCCATATCGACGTGACGGTGATTTGCGAGCGGCCCCGCCTCGCCCCGTATCGAGCGTCCATGCGCAAGCGTCTTGCCGGTCTGCTCGGCCTTCCCGAAGGCGCCGTGAGCGTCAAGGCGAGCACCACCGACGGAATGGGCTTTACTGGCCGCGGCGAAGGCGTTGCCGCGCAGGCGACGGCGACGGTCGAGGTTGCCGCATGAGGTTCGACAGCGTACTCGCGACATGGTTCGGGACGGGGCTTCTGCCGTGGGCGCCGGGCACATGGGGTTCCCTCGCCGCGCTGCCGTTCGCCTATGCGATCCAGCAAGGCGTCGGGCAAACCGGGTTATTTCTTGCGGCGGTCGGGCTGTTCGCGATCGGCGTCAGGGCGGCCGATCATTACGAACGGCGTATCGGACGTCGCGATCCGGGCGCCATCGTGATCGACGAAGTGGTCGGACAATGGCTGACTCTCGCCGCGGTTCCGGCAAGCTGGTGGAGCTACGTGGCCGGGTTCGTATTGTTTCGTGCCGCCGACATCGTCAAACCCTGGCCGGCGCGGCTCGCCGAACGGCGGCTGCCGGGCGGACTCGCCGTGATGACCGACGACGCCGTTGCCGCGCTCTATGCCGGCCTTGCCCTGTGGGCGATCGGAGAGACCTGTGTTCCCGGATGAACTACGTGCGCGGGCGGCAGCTCTGATTGCACGCTATCGCGGCGACACGCGGACGATCGCGACGGCGGAATCATGCACCGGCGGCCTGATCGCCGCGTTACTGACGGAAATCGCCGGTTCCTCCGACGTGTTCGATCGCGCCTTCGTCACCTATTCCAACCAGGCGAAGACAGCGATGCTCGGTGTGCCGGAAGCGATACTCGCCCGACATGGCGCCGTCAGCGAAGCTGTTGCGCGTGCCATGGCCGAGGGCGCGCTCCAGCGGTCAGCATGTTCGGTCGCGGTGGCTGTGACGGGGGTCGCCGGTCCCGGTGGCGGGAGTGCCGACAAGCCGGTCGGACTCGTGCGTTTCGCGCGCGCTTCCCGAAATGCCGCGACGGTCGTGGCGCGCCATGTTTTCTCCGGCGACCGGTATGCGATACGCCTCGCGGCTGTCGCCACGGCAGTCAGTCTGCTCGAATCGGCCTGACATCCCTGTCAGCGGCGAACATCATCGATCATCGCGAGCATGGCCGTCGCCGCCTCTTCGGGTATCGTAACCACCACGTTCGAGCCGGCGGCGGCGACATAACGCCGTCGTTCGTTGGCGGTTCTGTGGCCCACCATATAGCGCGCCAGCGGTCGGTCTTCGCCCGGGCGATAGAAAACGACGAACAAGCGCGGGGCGACGACGCCGTAGGAAGCAGGATCATCGACAAGGCCGGGATCGTCCGTCACCGGCGCCGCCGCGAACGCCGCCAGGCCGTCCATGATCGCGTCCGACGTTTCCTGACCTGCAACATGGCCATGCGGCGCCGTGTCCGCCCCGCGGGAATGGGCGTGATGAAACCATCGGCCCTCGTCGTCGCGTTCGAATCGGTAATACGCGCCGGCGCTGACGATTTCCGCCGCGCCGATGTCGTCAATCGGCGCCGCCACCAGGCGCCCGACCGGGCCGCGCTCGCCGGTCGGTCCGGTGGGCGGAGAAACGCCGCCGAACACGAGAACGCCCGCAAACAGCAACCCGAAAACCACCCAGACGATCAGTAACGGCCGCCGGCGCCGGTTCAGCGTTGGCGCCACCAGACCGCGGTTCCGATCAACGTCAGGATCGACGGCAGGAGAAAGACCGACAGAAAGAATATCCCCTTCATCTGGCGGTTGGTGAACTCGATCTTCGGCAGTTCGCGCGTTCTCGGCTCGATTCCGATCAGGTTTTCCTGGGCTGTCAGATAGTTGACCGCGTTGAGGAACAGATTGCCGTTGCCGAGAACGTGGAAGAACGAGTTCGTCGCGAAATCGGAATCGCCGACGATGATGACTCGCGAGTCGCGCTCTGCGAGCATCGGCGGATCGTCTTCCGCCGGCCGGTCGCCGCCTCCCCCCAGCGCGGCGACGAACGCGACCTCGTCGTCCGTCACCGGCCGCTTGTTGATGGCGACCATGAGCGTGAGCGGCCCCGCCTTGTCTTCGTCGTCGTTCCGTTCGACACGATCCGCCGAGGTTTCGCCGAAGCTGTTGACCGACGAGTTGATAACTTGCGTCGGCGCGGTTCCGGCGATCCGGTCGCCGGGCGACAGAGACAGCGCGCCGGGGAAAAAGGTCAGCGGCAGGTTCCGCGTCACCTGATGGTTGTTGTAGCGCGTCACCGCCGGCGCCGACCGGTCGGCGGCGAAATGATGCGACGGGTCGATGACCATGGTGCGGTCGGGAACCACGCCGTAGTCGCGCAACACGGGTTCCAGCCCGGTGTCCACGAACGGATCGATCATGAACAGCGCGTTGCCGCCGCCGGCGAGGAAGCCGCGCAGCACCGCTACCTCCGAGTCGAGCAGCCGCGCGCGCGGGCCCGGCACGATGAGCACCGCACAATCGGCCAACGCCTCGCCGCCGTCCCGCACGATCGAAACCGAGGCAACCGTATAGTTCAGTTCTTCAAGGCCGTTCGCCGCCTTGGCGAGGCCGTGGGTCTCGTGCAGAACGTATTGCACGCCCGTTCCGTGTATGTGATCCGCCCCGCCCGTGGCTTCGGCCTCGACATGATCGTGCTGTTCCTTGCTGAACGGGTCGGCCTCGCCGTGGCCGGTCAGGAAGCACGCCTTCCGGGTCGCCCCTTGCGACACGCGAAGGATGCCGTTGATGATATCGGCTTCGAGAGCGCTGTTGATGTCGATGCGGCGGTCTTCGCTGGTCATCACGGCGGTGCCCGAGAAACGCACGTTGAGCAGACGCGCCGCGGCGGGATTGAGGGTCGGGTCGTGAAACTCCACCTCCACCCGGTCCGTCTGCGCGGCGATCAGGCGATAGCGCTCCACCGTTTCTGCCATCAGGTGATTGTGGAAAAACACGACACGAACCGGCTTCGACAGCCGTTCGAGAACCGCGACCGATTTCTCGGATAGCGAATGCAGTCCCGCCTCGGTCAGGTCGTAGCGCAGCGGAGAATTGGCCGCCAACCAGGCCAGCAGAAACACGATTCCGATAACGCCGGACGCGTGGAGCGCGATTTCGATGCGCCTCCGGCGAACCATGCCGGCCAGCTCGCCGCGCAGCATCACGCCCGCTGCGGCCAGCGCCGCCAGTCCGGCAAGCGCCAGGACCGCGGTGATGGTCAGGGTCTCGTAGTAGATGAATTTCAGCGCCAGCGCCGCCAGCAGGAAGGCTACGCCGACGAGGAGGATCGCACCACCGAGAACGAACCGCGACACGTCAGCGCCTCCAATGGAGATAGGCGGCGTTCACGGTCAGCGCGACGGCGACGACCGCGAGATAGAAACCGACCGCCTCGCCGATCACCAGACCCTGAACGAACGTCGCGTAATGGCCCGAGAAAGACAGATAGCCGAACAGTGCCCACAGCACGTATGAGGATTGGAAATTCTGCAGATCGCCGATGAACCAGAATCCGAGCAGCACCGCCACGGTGATCAGCGCGGCGACGATCTGGTTCCGGGTCAGCACCGAGAACAATTGTCCCAGCGCGAGACAGGCGGCGCCGAGCAGCACGAATCCGATATAGCCCGAAAGGATCGTCGTCGTCTCCGGTTCGGACAGCAGATAGAGCGGGATCAGGTCGATCGTCGTGCCGAGGGTCATCAGCAGCAGCATCGTCAGCGCGCCGAGAAACTTGCCGATGGCGATCTGCCACGGCGCCAACGGCAGGGTGACGAGGAGTTCCATGGTCCTGCCGCTCCATTCTCCGGCGAACAGGCGCATCGAGATCGCGGGACACACGACGGTAAGCAGAATGCCCATCTCCTGGAGAGTCGCGTCCATCGTCGCGTTGCCGCCGAGAAACACGTTGTAGGTGTAGAAGTAGCCGGTGGCGACGAGGAACACCGAGATCACGAAATACGCGATCGGCGAACGGAAATAGTGCCGGATCTCCTTCTGATACAGCGCCCACACGCCGCTCATACGCTCGCCCCTTCCCGTTCGGAGTCGCGAACGTAGCGCAGAAAGATGTTCTCGAGCGTCGGCGCGCGGCGCTGCAACTGAAGCAGGTCCCATTTCTGCGACAGCGCGCGCGCGATCGCGGCTTCGACGCCGTCGCGCTCCTCGACGGCGCAATCGACCGCCAACAGGCCGGCGGTCCGATCCAGCGGCGAGACGTCGACTCCGCGCACGCCGTCCACGGCCAGCAGCGCCTCTCGCGCCTCGCTCTGCGGCGCAGCGACGCGCAGCGCGACGACGTTGGTTTCTTCCACTGCGTCATGCAGACCTTGCGGCGTGTCGATGGCGAGCAGGCGGCCGCGGTTGATGATGGCTACGCGCCGGCAGATCAGGGTCACTTCGGGCAGGATATGCGTGCTGAGCAGCACTGTGTGCGCCGTTCCGAACGAACGGATGACCTCGCGGGTCTCGAGGGTCTGACCCGGGTCGAGGCCGATCGTCGGCTCGTCGAGGAGCAACACGCCGGGCCGTCCGAGAAGCGCCTGTGCGAGGCCGACGCGCTGCCGGTATCCCTTCGACAGCTTGAATATCTCGCGGCGAAACACCGTCTCCAGCCGGCACGCTTCGGTGACGCGCTCGAGTTCGCCGGCGAGCGATGCGCGCGGCAAGCCCTTCGCCTTTGCCACGAAGCGCAGATAGCCGCTGACGTCGAGCGTGTCGTAGAGCGGCGGATGTTCGGGCAGATAGCCGATATGTCGTGCGGCATCGAGGTTCGCGGTCGCCATGTCGTGGCCCGCGACTGTCACCGTGCCCGTCGTCGCGGCGGTATAGCCGGCGACCATGCGCAGGGTTGTGGTCTTCCCGGCCCCGTTCGGACCGAGGAAACCGACGATCTCGCCCTCCTCGACGGTGAACGAGATGTCGCGAACGATGGTTTTCGAACCGTAGCGCTTCGAGACCGAATCGAGCGAGATCATGGCAGGTCCGAACGCGGGGCGACGTGAAGAGAGAGGGAGGCCCCTCCGCGGAGGGGCCTCCGCAAGTGCGTCAGAAAGCGACGCGGTCAGTCATACCACTGCTCGCCCATGGCATCGTATTGACGGATGCTGTGGCCGAACCAGAGCGGCGCGTTCTCCAGATCGCGCATCATGGTCAGACGGTTCACGGACTTGAAGTAGTCGAGCACGCTGTAGTTGAGACCGGCCGGATGGCCTTCGAGGTTCTCCTCCATCCAGATCGCGTCCTGCGACAGGATGACCGTGCCGGTGTTCGGCAGCTTCACCTTGACCGACTGGTGGCCCAGCGTGTGGCCGGGGGTCGAGAGCACCATCACCGTGCCGTCGCCGAACAGGTCGTAGTCGCCCTCGAGCGCCAGATAGTTGAAGTCTCGCGCGTCGTCGTAGTCGGCCATGATGTGCGCGCCGGACGGACGCTGGAACTTCTCCGGCCACCAGGCCTGATACAGTTCGCGCTGCTGGATCACGTGAATCGCGTCCGGGAACATCTCGATGTTCGCGATATGGTCGAGATGCGAGTGCGAGGTGATGACCGCCTTCACGTCATCGACGCTGTAGCCGAGCTTCTCGAGCTGGCGGTCGATGACGTCGTCGCGCGTCTGACTCGGTTTCAGGAAGTCGCACAGGCCCTGGGCCCAGTGCGAAGTGCAGTTGCCGTCCGAGATCGCGACGTTGTTGCCGGTATCGTAAACGACGACGCCGAGCGGGTGATCGATGACCCACATGTTAATGGGGATCATGATGTCGCGCGACTCGGGATATGTCGGAATCAGTCCCTGGATGTTGAACGGACCGAACTTGCCGCTCGCCGTCCAGTACAGCTTCTGCGCCGACGCCGACGAGGCGAAGACGCCGACCGCGGCGACCAGCGCCGCGATGAGTCCCAGTTTTCTCACAGGTTACCTCCCTCGCTGAGAGCCGCGATGAAACCGCGCGGCCAAGGCCCCTCCCCGACGGCTCACGCCGGCAAGACAAGGCAAGGCACACTATGCCATGCGGGGGAAGCTGCGCAAGCGAAAACGAACGGCGGCACACCCGGCGAGAGGGCGCCACCTCGACGTGTCGCGCTTCCCGAGCTACGACCCGCCCTTCACGCGAGGCCGAAACGCACTCACGACCGCGGCGGAGCCGACGCCGCGGATCGGCGTCGGCGCGGTCTGGCCAGCCGCTTGCCGTCGAACTCGCCGTAAGCAGTCGCGATATAGTCGGGTACCGGTCGCGAGAGCCGAAAGCGCCCGTTCTCGATTCCGGCGAGACCCTGGTCGATCATCCGATGGAGATCCGTCCGGAGGAGGACACCGTTACTGTCGATGCGCCATGTGCGCAGATGCGCTGCGTCCAGCAATGCGGGAACGTCGCAGCCGGTGACCGCGCATTTGCCGCCATAGGCCCGCATGAGGCGGTCCCGAAACCGCCGCTGGTCCGGGCGCACCGCCGCTTCCCGGCGCGGGCCGGCGGGGTCGTAAGCGAGAACGGTCGCGTGATCGGCCCGGAACCGAAAGGGCGCGACGGTCTCGATGTCATTCAATTCGATCCAGCCGCGTCCCGCCGGCGACATCCGGCCTCGCCCGAGGACGAGATGCCCCGCATCGGCGAGCCACGCAGACTCCGCCGGCGGTGTCTGCGCCGGGTTGGCAAGGCGCTGCCGCGGCGCCAGCGGGTTGTTCGAGATCAGCAGAAGCATAAGACGGTCTTACGTCATAGACGCGCTTTGCGCCGATTTTCTCATCCCCGCATCGTAACCGGTTTCGCACCCGTTCCTGAAGCGATTACATCAGGGTGATATGATCGAGGATCTCGCCCCGCCTGTCATCCGCCCCCAATTTCGGGGCGACTGCATCATAGACGGTGCGCGGCGGTCGGGCGGCGACCTGTTATCCGCCCCCAAATTTCGGGGCGACTGCATCCCGGTCGGAGAGTTCGGTCTACACGCGCATCCTGTTATCCGCCCCCAATTTCGGGGCGACTGCATCGCAGTACGTTCGGCTGGCCGAGTCCATCTTCCTGTTATCCGCCCCCAATTTCGGGGCGACTGCATCCCATGTCTTCGGATGCCCCGGGGGCCATCCCCTGTTATCCGCCCCCAATTTCGGGGCGACTGCATCCCCCGAGAATTCCGGGCGCGGGTGCATTCGCCTGTTATCCGCCCCCAATTTCGGGGCGACTGCATCGGCCGGGATACCGACCACAGTCGCGCCGGCCCTGTTATCCGCCCCCAATTTCGGGGCGACTGCATCCGCCGGCGCCGCGCGGACCGATGAGTGACCCCTGTTATCCGCCCCCAATTTCGGGGCGACTGCATCACTGGTCGATCTGACCCGCGCTCTCGGCTGCCCTGTTATCCGCCCCCAATTTCGGGGCGACTGCATCAGGCGGCGGGTGTCGCGGTCGCGCTCCTGCCCTGTTATCCGCCCCCAATTTCGGGGCGACTGCATCCGGCGACGGCGGAGGTGAAGGTGCGCGCCACCTGTTATCCGCCCCCAATTTCGGGGCGACTGCATCCCGCGCAGTCCTGTCCGCCGAGCGCCACTTCCTGTTATCCGCCCCCAATTTCGGGGCGACTGCATCGCGGCCAGAAACGCCTCGCGGGCGGCCGCCCCTGTTATCCGCCCCCAATTTCGGGGCGACTGCATCGGGCAGAGATCCGCCCTCGAAGCGCCGACGCCTGTTATCCGCCCCCAATTTCGGGGCGACTGCATCCAGCGTCGCGGGCGCCACGGCGGTGACGCTCCTGTTATCCGCCCCCAATTTCGGGGCGACTGCATCGGGCAGAGATCCGCCCTCGAAGCGCCGACGCCTGTTATCCGCCCCCAATTTCGGGGCGACTGCATCTCCGCGCGCCGCGCCCTTGTTGCAGGCCACCTGTTATCCGCCCCCAATTTCGGGGCGACTGCATCTGCTCGCGGATGCGGCCGGGTTCGCTGGCCTCCTGTTATCCGCCCCCAATTTCGGGGCGACTGCATCCAACTCCGGGGCAACCCGGAGGTCGAGACCCTGTTATCCGCCCCCAATTTCGGGGCGACTGCATCGCCGGGTACCACACGGGCTGGATGCGCGCCCCTGTTATCCGCCCCCAATTTCGGGGCGACTGCATCTGGCGGCCGGCGATCGACCGACCGCGACGTCCTGTTATCCGCCCCCAATTTCGGGGCGACTGCATCCATCCGTCGCGGCGGCGCCGCACGGCCACACCTGTTATCCGCCCCCAATTTCGGGGCGACTGCATCCTCGTGATTGTCGAGCCGGTGACCGCGGGCCCTGTTATCCGCCCCCAATTTCGGGGCGACTGCATCCGACGATGAAATGGGCCTCGACTGCAAGGCCCTGTTATCCGCCCCCAATTTCGGGGCGACTGCATCTCGATACGGGCATGGGCGCGTATCGATGTGCCTGTTATCCGCCCCCAATTTCGGGGCGACTGCATCAAGTAGAAATTCACGTCGACCAGCGGGCGCCCTGTTATCCGCCCCCAATTTCGGGGCGACTGCATCAACACGGCGGCAATCCCGGCGGGCAAACTGCCTGTTATCCGCCCCCAATTTCGGGGCGACTGCATCCACGTCGTAGGTGCGGATGGTCCTGATCCAGCCTGTTATCCGCCCCCAATTTCGGGGCGACTGCATCACGTTGCCGTCCGCCTCGGCGCGGACGGCTCCTGTTATCCGCCCCCAATTTCGGGGCGACTGCATCAGGGGCGCCCCTACAGGGCGATGTTGCCTGCCTGTTATCCGCCCCCAATTTCGGGGCGACTGCATCACGTTGCCGTCCGCCTCGGCGCGGACGGCTCCTGTTATCCGCCCCCAATTTCGGGGCGACTGCATCGACTTCGAGAATGACGCGCGGGACGTTATACCTGTTATCCGCCCCCAATTTCGGGGCGACTGCATCAAGCAGCAGCGCACCCGCGTTGGTCGTCACCTGTTATCCGCCCCCAATTTCGGGGCGACTGCATCCTCAATGACCGCGCGCACATCCCGGACGCCCCTGTTATCCGCCCCCAATTTCGGGGCGACTGCATCCGCCCCGATCGCAACGCCCGACGGAATTTCCCTGTTATCCGCCCCCAATTTCGGGGCGACTGCATCCCACGCTCTGGGATCGTCTGTCGCAACACCGCCTGTTATCCGCCCCCAATTTCGGGGCGACTGCATCCATCCACGACCGCCGCGACGGTGCAGGCCCCTGTTATCCGCCCCCAATTTCGGGGCGACTGCATCTCCCGCCAGAACCGCCCGAAGACGATGATGCCTGTTATCCGCCCCCAATTTCGGGGCGACTGCATCATCGACAAACAGCGCCGCGCCTGCGAGTTCCCTGTTATCCGCCCCCAATTTCGGGGCGACTGCATCCAGCTCGTAGCTGGGGTCCCAGCCCGTGCCCCTGTTATCCGCCCCCAATTTCGGGGCGACTGCATCCCGCCGGGGTTGCCGATTGGGCGGAAACCCCTGTTATCCGCCCCCAATTTCGGGGCGACTGCATCCAGGTCGATATCCCGCGCGGCGTCGAGGACCTGTTATCCGCCCCCAATTTCGGGGCGACTGCATCGTCGATGCACGCCTGCAGTAGGCTGTATGGCCTGTTATCCGCCCCCAATTTCGGGGCGACTGCATCAGACCGGCGCGAACCGCCAACTCGATGGCCCTGTTATCCGCCCCCAATTTCGGGGCGACTGCATCGAACTCACGGAAATGGCGAAATCGATGGCCCCTGTTATCCGCCCCCAATTTCGGGGCGACTGCATCTCATCAGACGGCCCCCCGATAGCGCCAGCGCCCTGTTATCCGCCCCCAATTTCGGGGCGACTGCATCGCGGCGCCGATCCGGGCGTCGGCCTCGGAACCTGTTATCCGCCCCCAATTTCGGGGCGACTGCATCCATCCGTCGCGGCGGCGCCGCACGGCCACACCTGTTATCCGCCCCCAATTTCGGGGCGACTGCATCATAGATGTCCATCAGCAGCGGGTTGATATCCCTGTTATCCGCCCCCAATTTCGGGGCGACTGCATCAACAGGCCGCCGCGCCCGCGCGGGAGTTCACCTGTTATCCGCCCCCAATTTCGGGGCGACTGCATCCATGTGGAATGGCTGTGCAAACAAGGAAAGCCTGTTATCCGCCCCCAATTTCGGGGCGACTGCATCGTGCATGGATTCAGCCGGCGGCAGTTTCGCCCTGTTATCCGCCCCCAATTTCGGGGCGACTGCATCCACCATAGATCCGACCCTCACTATCGCGCACCTGTTATCCGCCCCCAATTTCGGGGCGACTGCATCTCGTTCGCGAGGCGTGCCATCGTCCATTTGCCTGTTATCCGCCCCCAATTTCGGGGCGACTGCATCGCAGGGCTTCCGCGACGGCGGCGAGGATGTCCTGTTATCCGCCCCCAATTTCGGGGCGACTGCATCGGAAGAACCGGGCGCGCCGAACGGCATTCGCCTGTTATCCGCCCCCAATTTCGGGGCGACTGCATCGCCCTCCAGATGGCGGGGCGCTTCGCCGCCCCTGTTATCCGCCCCCAATTTCGGGGCGACTGCATCTTCGCGCAATCCCGCCGTCGGCGGCGATCCCCTGTTATCCGCCCCCAATTTCGGGGCGACTGCATCGACCACATCATGTGGTCCCGAAGCACGGCCCCTGTTATCCGCCCCCAATTTCGGGGCGACTGCATCCAACATGAAGGCGACGGTCGCCAAAACCATCCTGTTATCCGCCCCCAATTTCGGGGCGACTGCATCGCGTTCCGCCCAACGCGTTACGATGACGGCATTATACGCCGATCTCCGTCCGCAGGAATTCGCCGAACGCCGCCGGAAACGCCCTCACATACAACGATTTCCGCTTGTTCATAATCCCCCGCGAAACGACGCGGAATCGCGCGGGCGAGATTACGATGGCGCGTCGCAGGCCCTTGGCCGGTCAATCGACGGGGAGCCAGAACGACCGTGTCCGGCAACGGAAAGCGCGGGTCGGCGATCCAGACTTTGACGCAATCGTCCGGAGCGCGGATGCCGCGGCCGAAACCCTGAGCCAGCCGGCGCACGGTGTCTTCTTGATGCCGGCTCCATAAAATGGCGTCCGCGTTCCCGGGATCGTGCCCGCGCCGTTCCAGAAACCGGCGCAAGAGCGCCGCGCGGCCGGCATCGGGCGGCGGAAACGGGATGCGCAGGATCACGATGTGACGAAGGAGACCCGGCAGGTCGGTTCCGGCCCCATGCTGCAGGCGTAACCAGCACACCGTTCGGCTGCGACTGCAAAAACTCCAGATAGCCGGCGAGCGCCTCGCCGCGGCAGTGCGCGATGACGCCGTCGATCCGCCTGGCCATCTCTTGCCCATCCGCGAACGACGGCGCCAGCACCAGCACGCGGCCGCCCTCGTCGATGGCCGCGCGCACGACTCGCTCCGCGTAGTCGTCGAAGGCGGGAACGCGCCCTCCGCCGTCGAGCGGTTTGGGAACGCTGCGATCGGCCAGCGCGAAGCTCATCGTGCCGAAATCCTCCAAGCCGGCGTTTATCTTGCGCACGTCGGGCCGGTCATCCACGCCGACAGCGCGAAGGAATGGCGCGAAATTGTCCGAACCGACGACGAGGGTCGCGCTGACGAACAGGGTTTTCCCGGTTCGCTCCCGGGCGCGCCGCAGAACGCGCCCCGGATCGAGCGCGAGCACTTCGAAAGCGTGGCCGCCGGGCGCGGGAACGACAACAGCGCCGCGCCGAGCGCTCCGCGCGGGATCGAGATTGACGAATTCGGAAAGGGCGCGGCGCAGATCGCGCACATGCTCGTCGTCCGGCCCCTTGAGCGCCGCGCGGATCGCTTTCGCGTGCCGGACCGCCTCGGCGTCGTCCTGCTTGAAAACGACCTCGCCGGCTCCGGCGGCGCGCCCGGCCCATGACTCGAACTCCGCAATGGCGTCGCCCAGGCCCGCAAGCGCGTATCTCTCGCGCACGGCGGCGAGATCGAGCGCCGTCACCCGCGATTCGGCGAAGCCGGCCGCCGCCGAGGGCAGCGCGTCACCTTCGTCGTAGATCGCGATATCGGCATCGACATCGCCCCGCACGGCATCGAGCACGGACATGGCATGGGTTTGCACGACAATGCCCGAATCGCCGACCTCGGCGCGTTGCGACTTCCAGGAACGCTGATCAGTGCAGGAAGCGGTCAAACAGATATCGGCGCGGGAAACCGGCAGAACGCCGTGTTCGGCTTCGAAATCGTCGATCAGGCCGGCATGGGCCCGGGCGGCGTTCAGCAATGCGCGCGCGTCCTCATCGAGGTCGTCACGGTTCGCGAGGAGCCTGGCGACGCGCCCGGGCGAAATGAAATTTGCCCGGCCCAGGCGGCGGGCCACCGCAACGGGCGCTGGCAGAACGGCCGCAACGCGGTGCATGACCGCCAGCACCTGGTTCAGCTGTTGCATCGTATGGGTCGAGACAACCACCTTGCCTCCGCGAAGCGCCGCGATCGCCGCCGGCGCCGCATAAGCGAGGGTTTTGCCGATTCCGGTCTCGGCGTTGACGCACATCAACCGCGCGTCGTCGGCGAGAAGAAAGCTCTCGAGTCCTTCGGCGATGGCGTCCTGCGGCCGGCGGGGACTCCGCTCGACCGATCGCAACAGTTCGACAGCGTTCACGCCGCCGGTGTCCCCAGTTCGTCGAGAACCGTCGCCGATCGCGTCCAGGCGGCCCGGAGATCCTCGTTCTCGCTGTCGATGCAAAGCTCCAGCGCCTCGATGCGCAAGGCGCCGGCCGGCTCGAAATCGCCGTCACCGGCGGCGACGCGGAGGTCGTATCGGGCGCTGAAATAGCCCTCTCCCCGCGATTCGTGCGCGCCGAAGCGCCCGTCTCGCGCGAGCCGGCGAAGAGCGAAGAACGCCCAGGCAAGTTCATCTGCGGAGGCGTTGCGGAGTCTCATGCGATGACTCATTCTGGTTCCCTGCGGGATTGCCTCCCAACCACCCAGGATTTGCTGGATGTTCACCGCGCCGCCCGCTTGTTCGCGCAGGGCGGCGACCTGTTCTCGCTTTTGTTTTGCTTCGGCCTCCAAAGTGGCGATACGATCCAGATCGGGCTCCTGCTTTCTACGTTCGTTGAAAATCCTCTTCTCCGTGGATTCGGCCTCGTCTTCCACAAGATTGGCCTCGACCCGTTTGCGGTCGCTTTCGAGAAAGCGCTCATAAGCCTCGCCCGCCATGAAATGCGCAAGCTCTGGCTGGCGTTGAAACGGATGCGCACGTACCCCTTGGCCCTTTCTGCTGGCCGTGACGGATTCGATCGGAACGGCATCGCCAATTTGCCACCGCCCCGCGATCTTCCTTTCCATCGCGCCGAACAGCGAGACGATCGGCTGCTCGCACCGCAATATTTTGGCTCCTTTGTAATCGACTTCTCGCTGCTCCGTACTCGCTTGCTTTCGGTCCATGATGCCGCCCTTGGCGAGCAACAGAAAGTCTTCAGGAGTCGTCGGCCTGCGCGCGGCAACGGCGCGGCTCGCCCCGTTTCGAAGCGCGCCCCGGATGGTGCTGGCCGGAATATAGACCGTCGTCTGCAACAGTCCGTCGCGCCAGATTCCCTTCCTTGGCAGGGTCAGGACGGTGGCGCGTCCGAGCTTTCTTTCGCTGTGGTCTGGCGGGCTGACCGAGATATCGGATTCAGCCACGATCTCTCCCGCCATATCGAGGTCCGGCATGTCGTCATTCCTCCCGTTTGCCGAGCAGGCGCAGCATCCCGAGGCCCCACGCCCGACCGCCGCCGATACCGCCCGCGACGGCCGCCGTCACTTTTTCGGTATCCACGATTCGGATAATCCCCGAGAACAATGATCGATCGATCCAGAAGCCGGCCCCCGGCTTGCGCACAGCCTCCCTCACAATCTCAACCTTCGCCGCGACGACGGCGAAACCGTGTTCGGCGCCACGTCGTTTCAGCCATCGCAAGCGCCGGGTCTCGTTGCCGGCGGCCCACGCGCGCCGGCGCCCGGTCGCCCGGTCTTTCTGGCCCACGCGAGCGTGCAGTTCGAATAGCCAGAGTTCGTTGGCGCGCAGCGCCGGCGCGGCGTGTTCGCCCGGCAGACGTACGATACAGGCGTCCCCGCCGGACCCGCGTTGCAGAGACCATAGATATGCGGAGTTTCGCCGCGCCCCGAATTTCGCGTCGAGGGCGCGGTGGATCGCATAGATATCGGCGCCGGAGTCGAGGGGAAAAACCAACTCCGCCGCTTGCGACGACCCGGTGCTCCGACTGCTCATGGCGCTTCGCCTGCAAATTTCAGTTCCCGAGTGGTCACCCCATCGAGCAGATCGATGGCGTCGAAAAACGCTTCGTTATCGACTTTCAGTCTCCCGATCATGCCCCGTATCTTGCGGTTCGCCTCATCGGCCTCTTCCGCCGTCCGCTGTTCGATCAACTTCTGCGCCTCGCGCGCCCGGCCCGGGGAACCGAATATCTTCAGCGCTCGCTTCGCGCGCCGAATTCTGACCGAGTCGACGACCGTGGTGCCGTCAGGTTCGTTCACGATAACGACCGTGCCTTCACCCAATGTGATCGCGTTCAGGGTCAGGGGCCGATTTCCGGTCTGGAGGATGACATGCGGCGCAGGCGCGGCGATGAGAGCGCGAACGGCGTCGTCCAGAAGGGTCGCCTGCTCCTTGCGCGAAAGGGTGGCGATACAATTCAGCCAGTCGGGTGTCGCTGAACACGGCGGGATGCTGCTCGCAACCGTCGTCTTCGTTCCGGTGACGACAATGGTGCTTCGACCACCCTGCTGGGCGAATGTCCCCTTCTTGCCGTCGAGGCGGTCGTATGCCTTCCGGAGCGCCAAGTCGACGTCCATGTTCGGGCATCCGGTTCTCTCTTTCTGCGGCAGCCAGAAAGACAGGAAGCGGTTCCAGAGTAGGTACGATTTCACAACCCCACCCGATGCTGCTCATGCGGGCGAATCACCAGTGGAGTTTCGGGCAACGCGCAAAGCTCGTCTTCCGTCGCCCACCGCGGCAACCGTGGCCGGGCAGGGCCGAACGACACGTCTTCTTCAGGCAATTTCAGGCGATTCCAGATGTCCCTCGGCGTCGGACGGACGGGCCGGCCGGTGAAATCAGCATAACCGATTCCTTGGGGCGCCTCGTCGAGCCGGTCGATCCGAAAGCGCTTCAGGCGACCGTAACCCCCGGAACGCGCCTTCTTGCCGACCGCTTCGAGGCCGTCGAGAGTATCCAAGATGGCGTCAATGTCGCCGAGACCGATCGCGAATGCCCGGCGCGCCGCGATGGCTTCGTAACGATCCCTGGTCGGTTTGAACGCGCCTCTGGCAACGATTTTCGCGCGCGGTTTGCTCCGCCGATCCACTAGCATACCTTGCTCGAAGCGGTCCCAACGCGGGCTCATGACATAGTGAACCGATTGCCGCCCGACCGGCCCCAGGAAGATCAGATCGCTCGCCTGCCATATGTCGCCGATCCGGGCCAACGGCAGTGCCGCATGAGCCGTGCGCGCGTCTCCGGTGCGGCGATAGTTCATGTGCGCGAGCAGCCCGTCGAACGACACCGACCGGTTGACCAGCACCGGTTCGGCGAGTTCGAAAGTCATACGAAACGGCTGCACGCTACGGTAGCGTCAAGGCGATCCGGAACGATGGATGCGCCGCCGCTCGCACGGCACAGGAGCGGATAGCTCGTTTGACACCCGACTATCCCGTAGTTCTTCGTGCTGGTGAGCCCGGAAGGGATCGAACCTTCGACAACCTGATTAAAAGTCAGGTGCTCTACCAACTGAGCTACGGGCCCGGCCAAGCGGATGCGGACAGTAGGCCGCGGGTCGCGCCCGGTCAATCGTCGGCGCGGGCGGCGAACGACGCCACGAACGCAGGCAGCCCGCCGGCGGCGATGGCCTCGCGTAACTGCCCCATCAGGTGCTGGTAGTGATGCAGATTGTGTTGCGTCATCAGGATCGCGCCCAGGATTTCTCCCGACCGCACCAGGTGATGGAGATAGGCGCGGCTGTGGCTGCGGCAGGTCGGGCACGGACAGGACGGATCGAGCGGCGACGGATCCGCTGCGTGCCCGGCGTTGCGAATGTTCAACTTGCCAAGGCCGGTGAACGCCTGGCCGTTGCGCCCGGACCGAGTCGGCAGCACGCAGTCGAACATGTCCACTCCGGCGGCGACGGCCGCGACGATGTCCTCCGGCCTCCCGACCCCCATGAGATAGCGGGGCCGGTCCGTCGGCAACAGCGCGGCGGTGAGCGCGGCGGTCTCGATCAACGCCTCCGGCCCCTCCCCCACGGCCAGGCCGCCGATCGCGTAGCCATCGAAACCGATATCCACGAGGCGCGCCGCGGATTCGCGGCGCAGATCGTCGAACACCGACCCCTGGACGATCCCGAACAGGCCGTAACCCGGGCGCGCCTCGAACGCCATCCGGGCACGTTCGGCCCAGCGCATCGACCGCCGCATCGAGGTTGACGCGTCGGATTCTTCCACCGGAAACGGCGTGCACTCGTCCAGGACCATACTCACGGTCGAGTCGAGAGCGTGCTGAAGCGCGACGCTCGACTCCGGAGTCAGGCGCCGGGTGCTGCCGTCCAGATGCGAACGGAACGTCACCCCGTCGTCGTCGATACGCCGCAGTTCGGCCAGCGACATCACCTGAAATCCCCCGGAGTCGGTCAGGATCGGGCCGGGCCACGCCATGAACCGGTGCAGGCCGCCGAGGTCGGCGACTCGCTCCGCGCCCGGTCGCAGCATCAGGTGATAGCTGTTCGCGAGCACCATATCGGCGCCGGAGGCGGCGACCGCTTGCGGCGTCATCGCCTTGACCGTCGCCGCCGTCCCGACCGGCATGAAGGCGGGCGTCTCGACCGTGCCGTGGGCCGTCGTCATCCGCCCCGTCCGCGCCGCGCCGTCGGTCGCGAGAACGTCGAAGCGGAACGCCGTCACCGCGCCGGCCACAGCAGGCAGGCGTCGCCGTAGGAGTAGAAGCGATAGCCCGCCGCGATCGCGTGGGCATAGGCGCGCTTCATGCGTTGCAGGCCGGCGAACGCGCAGACCAGCATGAACAGGCTCGAACGCGGCAGATGAAAATTGGTCAGCAGCGCGTCGATTGCGCGGAACCGGTAGCCGGGCGCAATGAACAGCGCCGTCTCCCCGGCGAACGGACGAACCGCACCGTCTTCGACCGCCGTTTCGAGCACCCGCGCGGCCGTCGTGCCGACTGCGACGATGCGGCCGCCGGCTTCGCGCGCACGGGCGATCGCCGTCGCGGCTGCCCGTCCCACCTCGCCCCATTCGGCGTGCATCCTGTGGTCGCGGGTATCTTCCACCGCCACGGGCAGAAACGTCCCGGCGCCGACATGCAGCGTGATCGCCGTCAGCCCGACCCCCGCGCTGTCCAGGCGTTCGAGAAGCCGCGGCGTGAAGTGAAGCCCCGTGGTCGGCGCCGCGACCGCGCCGGGCCGGCGCGCGAACATCGTCTGATAGTCGATCCCGTCGCGCCGGTCCGGTTCGTGCGAACGCTGGATGTAGGGCGGCAACGGCGTAACGCCGTGGCGGGCGAGCGCGGCATCGAACGCCGCCTCGTCGAGGCCGAAATCGAGCGTGACCTCGCCGCGCTCGCCGCGCGCCGCGACTTCCGCCGCGAACCCGTCACCGAACACCACCGTCTGTCCGATCTTCAGGCGCCTGGCCGGACGGGCGAACGCGCACCAGCGGCCGCCATCGATGCGCCGGTGCAGGTTCGCCTCGATGCGCGCGTCGCCACGGCGGCCGACCAGTTTCGCGGGAATGACCCTGGTATCGTTGACGACCAGCAGGTCGCCCCGGCGCAGCTCGCCGGGCAGGTCGCATACGCGCCGGTCGGAAAGCCGACCGGGCGTCACGCACAACAGACGCGCCGAGTCGCGGGGAACCGCAGGACGCAGCGCAACCCGTTCTTCGGGCAGCGCAAAATCGAACTGCGCCACCTTCATCCTGTGCCTGCCTCGTTCGAAGAATGCGCCGGACGTGCCGGCGCCGCCGTCATTCGGCGTCGGCGGCGACCTGCATTCGGAGGATGACGTCGGGATCCACGACCGGTTCGCCACGCTTGATCATATCGACGAACTCCATGCCCGCCGACACTTGCCCCCAGATCGTATATTGGCCATCGAGAAACGGCGCCGGCTGGAAGCAGATGAAGAACTGGCTGTCGGCGCTGTCCGGGTGCCGCGCCCGGGCCATCGAAACCGTGCCGCGCAAATGCTTCGCGACGTTCGGCGGCGAGAACTCGGCCGGGATGTTCTGACCCGACCCGCCCGTTCCGGTGCCGTTCGGGTCGCCGCCCTGCGCCATGAAGCCGTCGATCACCCGGTGAAAGGTCAACCCGTCATAGAAGCCGGCGCGCGCCAGATCCTTGATCCGCGCAACGTGCTTCGGCGCGAGGTCGGGCCGCAGGTCGATCACCACGCGGCCGTGTTCGAGGTCCATGAAGAGCGTGTTCTCGGGATCGGCCGCCTGCGCGCTCGACTGGGGAATCGCCACACCCGCCAGGGCGAGGCCCGTCAACAGCAATCGCTTCATCGCGGTCAACCCTCCACTAGTCGCGCGGCCGCCGGTCGCCCGGCCGCCGCCTGCTGACTGGATACATGCTCTTCCAGGCATCGTGCAACATTGTCGGGCACGAACGACGTTACGTCGCCGCCGAGCAGGAATATCTCCTTGACGAGGCGCGAGGCGATGAACTGTATCCCCTCGGAGGCCATCAGGAACACCGTTTCGACGTCGGGCGCCAGCCGCGCGTTCATGCCGGCCATCTGAAACTCGTATTCGAAATCGGAGACCGCGCGCAGGCCGCGGACGATCAGGGTTGCGTTCTGCGACAGCGTGAAGTGCATCAGCAGGTTGCGGAACGGTTTCACCGCGATGCGCCCGGCATCCTCGGCGCCGCAGGCCGCGCGCATGGTGTCTTCGACCATCCGGACCCGTTCGTCCACCGTGAACATCGGCCCCTTGCCGGCATTCACGGCCACGCCGATCACCAGGCGGTCGGCAACGCGCAGCGCCCGGCGCGCGATATCCACGTGCCCTATCGTCGGCGGGTCGAAGGTGCCCGGATAAACCGCAATCCGGCTGTCGGCCATGCTCGTGTCTCCCCTGTCGGATGCCGCCCGCCGGGCGATCAGTCGTCGGCGCCGTCGTCGATGAACGCTTCGCCGAGGCGCGTGACCGAAACGACCCGCTCGCCCTCCGCGGTCTTGAACAGGATGACCCCCTGGGTATTGCGACCGGCGATGCGAATGTCGGCGACCGGACAGCGGATCAACTGCCCGCCATCGGTGATCAGCAATACCTGGTCTTCCTCTTCGACCGGGAACGACGCGACCACGGGGCCGTTGCGCTCGGAGGTCTCGATCGCGATGATTCCCGATCCGCCGCGCCCGGCGGTCCGGTATTCGTAGGCCGAACTGCGCTTGCCGTAGCCGTTCGCGGTGACGGTAAGGATGAATTGCTCGGCGGCGGCGAGAGCGTCGTCCTCGGCCGGCGGCGCGTCGCCCCGGCGCCGGACAGCGGCGTGTTTCAGCCAGGCGTCGCGCGTCGCGGCGTCGGCGTCGACATGTTCGAGAACCGACATGGAGATGACCGAGTCGCCGTCGCGCAAGCGGATGCCGCGAACGCCGGTGGAGCTGCGTCCGGTGAACAGGCGCACGTCGCCGACCGGGAAACGGATGCACTTGCCGCTCGCCGTGGCGAGCAGCACGTCCTGTTGCGTCGTGCAAGGCTGAACCGCGATCAGCTCGCCGAGGCTGTTCCCCGACTCGTCCTCGAGCTTCATCGCGATCTTGCCGTTCGTCTTGATATTGCTGAAGTCCGACAAGGCGTTGCGCCTCACTGTTCCGAGTGAGGTTGCGAACATGACGTCGAGGCCGCGCCGCGTCTCCTCGTCTTCGGGCAGGGGCATCATCGTCGCCAGACGTTCGCCCTCGCGGAGCGGCAGCAGATTGATCAGCGCCTTGCCGCGCGCCGGCGGCGCACCAAGCGGCAAGCGATAGACCTTGAGCATGTGCGCGATGCCGCGCGTGGTGAAGAACAGCATCGGCGTGTGGGTGTTGGCGACGAAGACCTGCGCGGCGGCGTCCTCGTCGCGCGTCGTCAGCCCCGCCCGGCCCTTGCCGCCGCGGCGCTGCGCCCGGTAGGTCGAAAGCGGTACCCGCTTGACGTAGCCGTTATGCGTCACGGTGACGACCATGTCTTCGCGCTCGATGAGAGCTTCGATGTCGTGCTCGAACTCGGCGTCCTCGATCGCCGTGCGCCGCCCGCCGTCGTCGCCGAAACGCTCGGACACGGCGGTCAGTTCCTCGCGCACGATCGCGAGGACACGCGCGCGCGAGCCCAGGATGTCGAGCAGGTCCACGATCTCGCCCGTCACCTTCTCCAGTTCGTCGGCGATCTTCTCGCGTTCCAGACCGGTCAGACGCTGCAGGCGCAAATCCAGTATGGCCCGCGCTTGGGTTTCGCTCAGCCGATACGCGCCGCCCCTGACGAGCGTATGGCCGGGTTCATCGACGAGGGCGATCAACGCGGCGACCGAGTCGGCAGGCCAGTCGCGGGCCATCAGTTCTGCCCGCGCGGCGTCGCCGTCGCGCGCCGCGCGGATGAGGGCGATCACCGCGTCGATGTTGGCGACAGCGACGGCGAGGCCGATCAGGACGTGAGCGCGTTCGCGGGCGCGCGCCAGCAGATAGCGCGTGCGCCGGACGATAACCTCCTCGCGGAAGAGCAGGAAGGCCCGCAGGATCTGCTTCAGATTCAGCTGTTCGGGCCGGCCGTCGCGCAGCGCCAGCGCGTTGACGCCGAAATTGGTTTGAAGGGGGGTGTAGCGGTAGAGCTGGCTCAGCACCACGTCGTAGCTGGCGTCGCGCTTCAGGCCCACCACCACGCGGACCCCCTCGCGGTCCGATTCGTCGCGAAGCTCGCCGATCCCCTCGATCCGCTTTTCGCGCACTTGTTCGGCGATCTGTTCGACGAGGCGCGACTTGTTCACCTGATACGGGATTTCGGTGATCACGATCACCCGCCCGTCCTTCTCCGGCACGACGCGCCCGCGCATCGTGATCGAGCCGCGTCCGGTGTGGTAGGCCGCGCGGATGCCCGACCGCCCGACGATCAGCCCGCCGGTGGGAAAGTCCGGCCCGGGAATGTGCACCATCAGATCTTCGACGGTGAGCGTCGGGTCGTCGAGCAAGGTCAGGCAACCGTCGATGACCTCGCGCAGATTGTGCGGCGGTATGTTGGTCGCCATGCCGACCGCGATGCCGCCCGCGCCGTTGACTAGAAGATTGGGAAAGCGCGCCGGCAGGACGATCGGCTCGTCGGTCGACTCGTCGTAGTTCGGCTGGAAATCGACGGTGTCCTTGTCGAGGTCTTCCAGCAGTTCGGTCGCCACCCGGGCCAAGCGTGCCTCGGTGTATCGCATGGCTGCCGGCTTGTCGCCGTCCATCGAGCCGTAATTGCCCTGGCCGTCGATCAGCGGCAGGCGCATCGAAAACGTTTGCGCCATGCGCACCATGGCGTCGTAGATCGCGTCGCCGCCGTGCGGGTGATATTCGCCCATCACGTCGCCGACGACATGCGCCGATTTGCGGTGCGGACGGTTCCACCGATAACCGTTCTCGCCCATCGCATAGAGAATGCGGCGATGGACCGGTTTGAGGCCGTCGCGCACGTCCGGCAGCGCGCGCGCCACGATGACGCTCATCGCGTAGTCGAGATAGGAGCGCCGCATCTCCTCTTCGATCGATATCGGTGCGATATCGGACGGCGGCGGCGTGGAAAGGTCGGGCTGGTCGCTCAAACTATCGGGCCATTTCCGGGCGCGCGCGAACCGCGGCGGGATGCGGCGACGCTTGGCGCGCTCGCGCGTTGTGCGGGTTTGTGCGGCCGCGCAACCACCACCGGGGTTCGCCGGACGACCGCATCACGACGCGGCGAGTCATAACCGTTTCGACGGCATTTGGCCATTGCGCGCGCGCTGGACCGTCCGCGCGCCTCCATCGCGGGACAGGAATCTGCTACATGCGACGCAGCAAAACGCGAGTCCCGTGCGGGCAGGATGTGAAGGGTAAGCCGATGACGACGGAATTCGGTGACGGAATCGCCTACGTAGAAGGCCGCTACGTCCCCATCGCCGAGGCGCGCATCCCGCTGCTGGATTGGGGCTTCCTGCGCTCCGACGCCAATCAGGACACGGTGACGGTCTGGGACGGTGCTTTCTTCCGCCTCGACGACCACTTGCGGCGTTTCGACCGCAATATCGCGAAACTGCGCATGACCGGTCCCTGCGACGCTGCCGAACGGCGCGCGATCGTGATCGAATGCGTGCGCCGAAGCGGCCTGCGCAATGCCTATGTGCAGATGATCATGACCCGGGGCCGCCCGCCGCCCGGCTCGCGCGACCCCCGGCGGTGCGTCAACGCCTTCTACGTGTTCTGCATCCCTTATGTCTGGATCGCGACGCCCGAGATCAAAGCGCGCGGACTCCGCCTCCACGTCAGCGACCGCTGGCGGATCCCGCCCGAATCGGTCGATCCGACCCTCAAGCACTATCACTGGCTCGAGTTCGAGATGGGCTTGTTCGACGCTTACGACCGCGGCGCCGAAACGGTAGTGTTGAGCGACCGGCATGGCGGGATCACCGAAGGTCCGGGGTTCAACGTCTTTCTGGCCGAGGAAGGCACCCTCTGCACGCCGGACGACGGCGTGCTCGACGGCATGACCCGGCGCACCGTGATGGAATTGTGCGCTGAACTCGGCATCCCCTGCCGCCTCGAAAGCGTTGCAAGGCGCCGCCTCTCGAACGCGGACGAGGTGTTCCTGTCGAGTTCGGGCGGCGGCGTCATCCCGATCGCGGAGATCGACGGCATTCCTGTCGGCGACGGCGTCCCGGGCCCCCTCACCCGCCGCCTCGACGACCTTTACTGGTCGCGGCGCAAAGCGGGCTGGCACGCGACGTCGGTGGATTATTGACCACGCGGACAGGTGCGGCTCGGCGTTGGAACGAGGAGGATATGAAGATGGGCGTAACGGGGACCAGAAAGGCGATCAGAGACATTCTGGTCGAATGTGCCAGAAAGCGCGCTACCATCACTTATTCGGAATTGGGCGAAAAGGTCGGTCGGCCGGCTCAAGGGCCGTGGCGAGATGATCTGGATCCCATATGCCAGGAAGAACAAAAGGCGGGAAGGCCGGATGTTACGCTTGTCGTTGTAAAGAAAAATAAATCATATCCAACTATATATATGGGAGAAATTCTCGACCCGAACGACAAGGAAATAATGTCATCGTATCGGAAAGATCTGGAATTCGTATGGGATTTTTGGAAGGAAGACAGCCGTATCGTCACCACCCCTCGAAGCACCCTCGAATTCATGAGGGAAGCACACCGCCAATCTCTGATCGTGGCCTCCAGCCCGCACGAGAGCGAGGATCAAGACTTCGTCGAAGCCATCACCGACTGGAGCGACGAATGAAACGTGGAGAGATATGGAGCGTTTCCGACGACGGTGACTACACTGGCAAACCTCGCCCCGCGGTGATTCTCCAAAACGATGGTTTTGACGCCACTTCCTCGATTACCCTCTGCGGCTTTACGACCCATAGCAATGACGCGCCGCTATTGCGCCTGCGAATCGACCCCAGCAACCATAACGGACTTCGTGCACCCTCTTATATCATGGTGGATAAGATAACGACAGTGAGAAAAAATCGGATCGGCAAGCGAATCGGTAAACTCGAACATGGCGATATGGCCGGGCTCGATCGGGCGGTGGCGACGTTTCTGGGCCTGTCGGTCCGGACGGGCGCCCCTTCGCCGGAGCCGGAATGAGCCGAATGTATCGGTAAGCCCATGTTCAACGGATTCGAGCGCCGCTTCATCGACGTTGGCGACACGACGATCGCCGCCGCAATCGGCGGCGCCGGCCCACCGGTGCTGCTGCTGCACGGCTACCCGCAAACCCGCGCCATGTGGCATCGCGTCGCACCGCGGCTCGCAGAGCATTACACCGTGGTCGCCAACGACCTGCGCGGTTACGGCGACAGCGGCAAACCGCCATCGGCGCCCGACCATGCGCCCTACGCCAAGCGGGCGATGGCAGCCGATCAGCGGCGGGCCATGGCGGCGCTCGGCTTCGACCGGTTCCATCTCGTCGGCCATGACCGTGGAGCGCGCGTCGGCTACCGCCTCGCTTACGACCGGCCGGATTGCGTGGCGAGCCTCGCTGTCCTCGACGTGGTGGCGACGGGCGACATTTTCAGAAGCGCCGACGCCGCGCTCGCCGAAGCCTATTTCCACTGGTTCCTGATGCTGCAACCCGAGCCGCTGGCCGAGCGACTGATCGGCGCCGAACCGGAATTCTGGCTGCGCTGGCTGCTCGACAGATGGTGCGCGACACCGGGTGCGATCTCGGACCACGCTTTCGCGGAGTATCTGCGCTGCTTTCGCGACCCGGCGACTCTGCACGCCATGTGCGAGGATTACCGCGCTGCCCCGCTCGACGTTGCCCACGACGAAGCGGACGCGGATCGCAGGATCGCCTGCCCTCTCCTCGTCCTGTGGGGCGCCCGGCAGGCCAACCGTCCAGGCTGGCCGAGCGTGGCGCTCGATATCGCCGCGAGTTGGCGCGGCCGCGCGGAGGACGTCACTGCCCGACCGCTCGATTGCGGCCATTTCCTGCCGGAGGAAGCGCCGGACGAAACGACCGAAGCGCTCCTGGCGTTTCTGTCCCGCGTGTCCTGAACCGGCGCGGCTCCGTTCAGCAGCCGGAGAGCGCCGCTTTCAGGAAGCTGTCGTCGATCGCTGCGCCGTAGTCGGGCAACATCGTGTCGATCGTCTTCTGCTCGAGGAGGAACGCTGATGTGAAGTAGAGCGCCCGGGAGGCGCCGCCCTCCGCTCCGCTGCCGAGCCACCGCGCCGACGCCTGTTCTTCCAGCGTCGGGAAGGTGTAAAGGTCCAGCGCGGCCTTGACGTCGTTATGGTCGCCGCCGGCGATGTCGGCAACTTTGCGCGCATTGTCGCGACCCGGCGCGAAGCTCTCCGGATCGGAGCGGTAGCGATCGTCCGCCGCCGCAAGGGTGGCCACGAAACGGCACATGAAACCCCGGTTCGCGTCGGCGAACGGCTTGCGGACGATCATGCCGTCGAACGTGGCCTTGCCCCATCGCGAGAGCAGGTCGGAAGCGATCAGAACCCTGCCCGTTTTCACAAGCTGGCCGAGGGCGGGCTCCCAGACGAACGCGGCGTCGATCTCCCCCCGATTCCAGGCCGCCGCCAGCGCCGGCGGTTGCATGTCGCGCAGGTCCACGTCCTCCGGCGCCATGCCGAACTGGCTCAGCGCGAACAAGGTGTGGAAGTGCGCCGTCGAGCCGAACGGCGCACCAAGCCGTTTACCCCGCAGATCCTGAGGCATGACGATTCCCGCGCCGTCGCGGACGACGAGCGCTTCGGCGGCGCCGATATCCTCGGCGATCCAGAACAGCGCGACCGGCAGGCCGCGGCTCGCGCCGCCCGCGATGGCGCTCGAGCCGGCTACGCCGAGATCGACGGCGCCCTCGTCCATCGCCGCGACGACCTGGGCGCCCGAATCGAAGCGCTTCCAAACGATCGTGCGGCCCGTGGCGCGTTCGAACTCGCCGTCGGCAATGGCGGCCTTCCACGGATTGTAGATGCGCTGATACCCGACCACGATGTCGGTCACGGCCGCCCGTGCGACGAGCGACGCCACGAGACCTATCGCCAGCGACGCCACGACCGGCGCGTATCTCGTCATGGCGCGCAACTCCTCATCGACCGGCTGGCGGATCCATCGTCAGCCATTCGCGCAACGGCAGCAATCCAGCCTCGTCGGCGGCGTATATCGCCCCGGTCAGCGCCGCGGCGATGACGGTGGTGAGCAGCCCCTTGCGCCATAGCTTCGGGTTCTCGGGGGCACCGGCTTCGTGACCGGGTTCGGGAGTCTCGACCCGGCGGACGCCGATCGGCAGGACGGTGAACAGCGCGAGCCACCAGATCAGCACGAAAATGAGGAGAAGTTCGAGAATGCTCACGCCACTTGCTCGAGTTCAACCAGAGCACCGCAGAGATCCTTGGGGTGCAGGAAGATCACGGGATTGCCGTGCGCGCCGGGGCGCGGTTCGCCGTCGCCGAGCACGCGGAGCCCCTCACCCGCCAGCCGGTCGCGCGCGCGCCGCACATCCTCGACCTCATAACAGACGTGATGAACGCCGCCGCCGGGGGTGCGTTTCAGGAAGCCCGCGATGGGCGACGCCTCGCCTAGAGGGTGAAGAAGTTCGATCTTCGTATTGGGAAGGATGACGAAAACCGTGGTGACACCGTGCTCGGGCAGATCGACCGGCTCGGAGACCTCGGCGCCGAGAACATCGCGATAGAGCGCCGCCGCCGCGTGCAGGTCGGGCACCGCGAGCGCTACGTGATTGAGCCGTCCGATCATCGCATCCTCGGCGCCTTTCCGCGCTCGCACCATAACGCGAGCGCCGGCGTCCGGCACGGAGTTTCGACGCTTCGTCGCGGCGCGCTATAGTGGCCGTATGAAGGCGGCGGTATTCACGTCCCCCGGTGCGTCTCTGGCGGTGGAGACCGTGCCGGACCCGACGCCCGGCCCGACCGATCTCGTCATCAGGGTGAATGCCTGCGGCATCTGCGGCACCGACCTTCACTGGTCGCGGCACACCGACCCGAGCGTTGGCTGGCGCGTGCTTGAACCGGGCGCGGTGATGGGCCACGAGTTCGCCGGCGAGGTCGTGGCCATCGGCCGCGACGCGCGCGGCGACTGGCGCGTCGGCGACCGTGTGACGGCGCAACCCTTCATCGGATGCGGCGCCTGCCCCGCCTGCGCGGCTGGCCGCGCCTATCGTTGCGCTGACGTCGTCATGCGCGCGAACCTCGAACTGCCCGGCGCCTATGCCGAATATACGCGCGTCGGCGCCGGCGCGACCCTGCGTCTGCCCGAGCCGGTAAGCTTCGCTGAAGGCGCGCTCGTCGAGCCCCTGGCGGTCGGCCTGAACGCGGCCGAGAAAGCGCGTCTGTCACCCGACGACACGGTGCTCGTCGTGGGCGCGGGGCCGGTCGGACTGGCAGTCGCGTTGTGGTGCCGGTTTCTCGGCGCCCGTCACGTCGTGGTCAGCGACCTCGTGGCGAGCCGGGCCGAGCGCGCGGCCGAGTTCGGCGCCACCGCGGCCATCGACGCCAGCCGCGAAGACGTGGAGGGCCGCATCGTCGCTCTTACCGGCGGCCCGCCGCATGTGGTGTTCGATTGCGTCGGCGTGCCCGGCAGCCTGCAACTCGCGATCGACTACGCACCGCCCGACGCGCGCGTCGTCGTGGTCGGTCTGTGCATGGCGCACGACATGATCTATCCCGGTCGGGCGATCACCAAGGAACTCGACCTTGCCTTCGCATTCGTCTATCGCAAGCACCACTTCGGGCTGGTTCTCGAGGCGCTGGCCGAGGAGCGAATCGACGCAGCGCGCCTGATCACCGACCGGGTGGGCATGGGAGGTTTCTGCGACGCTTTCGAGGCGCTGCGGCACCCGTCACGCCAGATCAAGGTGATGCTGGAACCCCATGCCGACGCGCCGGCAACGATTCGGGAGAGACGGAATGACGGATGACGGCCCTGTTTGCATGATCGCCGGAGTCGGGCCGGGAACCGGCCGCGAATGCGCGCGACGCTTCGCCGCCGGGGGGTATCGCATCGCCATGCTGGCGCGCGACGAGGATCGTCTGCGGGCGTATGAAAGCGAGATCGCAGACAGTCGCGGCTATGTGTGTGACGTCGCCGATCTCGACGCACTGACCGCCACCGCCGCGGCGGTCGCCGACAAGATGGGTGCGCCGCGCGTTCTCATTCACAATGCGGTGTCCGGCATTCTCGACGGCGGCGGTGCCGCGACGTTCATGGAGAGCGACCCGGCGCGGCTGGAGCGCAACTTCCGCGTCAACGCCACTTCGCTGCTCTATCTCGCCCGCGCCGTGGCGCCGGCGATGATCGAGGCGGGCGATGGCGCGATCGTCGCCACCGGAAACACCTCGGCCTGGCGCGGTCGCGCCCGTTTTGCCTATTTCGCGCCCACCAAGGCGGCGCAGCGCATCCTTTGCGAGGCGATGGCGCGGGAGCTCGGCCCGAAGGGCGTTCACGTCGCCTACGTGACGGTCGATGCCGCCATCGACACCCCGCGCACCCGGCCGCTATTCGCGGCGGACAGGCCCGACGAGTTCTTCTGCAAGCCGTCGGCCATCGCCGAAGAAGTGTTCCATCTCGCCCATCAGGACCGCTCGGCGTGGTCCTTCAACGTCGAATTACGCCCCGACATCGAGAATTGGTGAACGCCCGCGCCAGGGTTTCGATTCGCACCACCGTCACATTCAGGTGAGCGGGCGTCTCGCACGCATCCTTCATTCCTTGCGCGCGCCGGCTGTTTCGGCAGATCGAACGATCGCGCTTGGTACGGACGGCCCGTAAAGCGCCCGGGCGCGGGTCTCGAACGCGGCGACCATGCGCTCGACCGCGTCGTGGAATAACGCGCCGATCAGGCCGCCCAACAGACGCGAGCGGAACTCGAAATCGACCCGGAAATCCACGCAGCAGCCTCCACCGACGAGCTCGGCGAAGCGCCAGTGGTTGGTCATGCGCCGAAACGGCCCCCTGGTCGGTGTCACGTCGATCGAATGGGGGCGCTCGGTTTCCACGCGCGAACCGAAACGTTGGCGAATGGCCTTGAACCCGATCACCATGTCGGCATGAAACACGTCGCCGTCGCGCGCGGTAATGCGGGCCTCGCGGCACCAGGGAAGAAACTCCGGGTAGCGGTCCACCGCGGCGACCAGATCGAACAACTGCCCGGCGCCGTATGGCAGCACGCGCCGTTCCGCGTGGACCGGCATTCGCCCTACCCCCGCGCGCAGTCGCGCGCCGCCTGCATGGCCCGGAAATCGGCGTCCGCATGATAGGACGACCGGGTCAGCGGCGACGCCGACGCCATTAGAAACCCCATCTCGTTCGCGGCTTCGCGATAGTCGGCGAACTTCTGCGGCGGGATGAAATCGACCACCGGATGATGCGACGGACTCGGCTGCAGATACTGGCCTATGGTCAGGAAATCGACGCCGTGGGCGCGCATGTCCGCCATTACTGCGAGAATTTCGTCCTCGGTCTCGCCGAGGCCCACCATCAGGCCCGACTTGGTGAAGATATCGGGCACGATTTCCCGGGCGCGTGCGAGCAACCGCAGCGAATGCCCGTAACGCGCCGCCGGGCGCACCGTGCGGTAGAGCCGCGGCACCGTCTCGAGGTTGTGGTTGTAAACGTCCGGTCGGGCCCCCGCGACCGCTTCCACCGCGCCCTCCTTACGCAGGAAGTCCGGCGTCAGCACTTCGATCGTGGTCCGCGGCGCGGTTTCGCGCAGGCGTTCGATACAGCGCACGAACTGCCCCGCTCCCCCGTCCGGCAGGTCGTCGCGATCGACCGATGTGATCACCACGTGCCGCAGGCCCAGCTCGGCCACCGCCTCGGCAAGACGGTCGGGTTCGTGCGGATCCAGCGCCTCGGGACGTCCGGTCGCGACGTTGCAGAAGGCGCACTTGCGTGTGCAAACGCTGCCGAGGATCATCACCGTCGCGTGTCCGCCGGCCCAGCATTCGCCGATATTGGGGCAGGCCGCTTCCTCGCAAACGGTGTTGAGTTCCAGCCGGCGCATCAACCGCCGGGTCTCGGCGTAACGCGGCGATACCGGCGCGCGGACGCGAATCCAGTCCGGCTTGCGCGGGCGGCGCGGCGCGATCGCTGTCATGGCGCTAGATGTGGAGGGCCCTGCCGTAAGCGTCAAGAACGGCCTCGTGCATCGTTTCCGAGATCGTCGGATGCGGAAAGATCGTGCGCATCAGGTCGAGCTCGGTGCCCTCCAGCGTCTTCGCCACTGCATAGCCCTGGATCAGTTCGGTGACTTCGGCCCCCACCATATGCGCGCCGAGCAGTTCGCCGGTCGCGGCGTCGAATATCGTCTTGACCAGCCCCTCCGATTCGCCGAGCGCGATCGCCTTGCCGTTGCCGACGAACGGAAAGCGCCCGACCTTCACCTCGCGCCCCGCCTCGCGCGCCGCCGCTTCGGTCAGGCCGACGCTTGCCACTTGCGGCCGGCAATAGGTGCAGCCGGGCACGTTGCGCGTATCGAGCGGATGAACGCCATCGACGCCGGCGATTCTCTCCACGCACACGACCGCTTCATGGCTCGCCTTGTGGGCGAGCCAGGGAGGGCCCACGAGATCGCCGATCGCGTAAACCCCCGCCTCGCCGGTGCGCAGCCACTCATCGACCACGACATGGCCGCGCTCCACCTTCACGCCAGTGCCTTCGAGGCCGAGATTCTCCACGTTCCCGGTGATGCCGGCCGCCACGATGACCTTCTCGACCGCCGCCTCGCCCGCCGGGTCGAACGTCGCCGCAAGCAGGTCGCCGCGTCTTTCGAGCCCCTTCACCGTCGTCGCCGTGCGGATGGTCATACCCTGTTTCTCGAACGCCTTGCGCGCGAACGCCGCGATCTCGGCGTCCTCCGCCGGCAGCACCCGGTCGAGCATCTCGACCACCGTCACTTCGGCGCCCATGTCGCGATAGAAGCTCGCGAACTCGATGCCGATGGCGCCGGACCCGACCACCAACACCGATTTCGGAATCGCCTCCGGGACCATCGCCTCCCGATAGGTCCAGATCCGTTCGCCGTCGGGTTCGAGTCCGGGGACCGACCGCGCGCGGGCGCCGGTAGCGAGGATGACGTGCGCCGCCTCCAGCCTGACGGTCTCGCCGTCCTTCTCGACCGTCACGGCGCCTCGGCCCGCCAGCTTCCCGGCGCCCTCGATCACCGGGACCTCGTTCTTCCGGAGCAGGAACCGGACGCCGTTCGAGAGGCGCCGGGCGACGGCCCGCGAGCGCGCCACCACCTTCTTCGCGTCGAACGCAATTCTCTCGCCCGAAAAGCCGAAGCTTTCCAGGTCGCCGAGCAAATGGTTGATTTCGGAGGCGCGCAGCAGCGCCTTGGTCGGAATGCAACCCCAGTTCAGACAGATTCCGCCGAGTTCCGCGCGTTCGACGACCGCGGCGCGCAAACCGAGCTGCGCCGCCCGGATCGCGGCGACATAGCCCCCCGGCCCCGAACCGACGACGACGAGGTCGTATTTCGCATCCGCCATCAGAGCAGCATCGTCAGCGGATCTTCCACGAGGCCCTTGAACGCAGCCAGGAAGCGGGCGCCGATGGCGCCGTCGATCACCCGGTGGTCGCCGGACAGCGTGCACGACATGACGGTGGCGACCGCGAGGGCGCCGTCCTTCACTACCGGACGCTGTTCGCCGACACCGACCGCCAGAATGCCGGCCTGGGGAGGGTTGATGACCGCCGCGAACTCCCGAATCCCGTACATCCCGAGATTGGACACCGAAAAGCCGCCGCCGCGATACTCTTCGGGCATCAGCTTGCCGTCGCGCGCGCGCGCCGCGAAATCCGCCATCTCAGCCGATATTTCGGCCAGCCCCTTGCCGTCCGCGCGGCGCACCACCGGAGTCACGAGGCCGCCCTCGACAGCGACCGCAACTGCGATATCCACCGTCTCGTAGCGCAGGGTCGCCGCATCGGTCCACGAAGCGTTGGCTTCCGGCACCTTGCGCAGGGCGAGCGCTGTCGCGCGAACGACGAAATCATTCACCGAGATCCGCCAGGCGTCCGAGCGCGCGTTCAACTCCTTGCGAATCTTCAGCAGCGCGTCGATCTCGCAATCCACGGAGAGATAGAAATGCGGCACCGTGCTCTTCGATTCGGCGAGGCGGCGCGCGATCGTCTTGCGCATTCCGGTATTGGGAATCTCGGTAACGGCAGCGCCTTCGGGCACATCGACCGGCGCCGGCGCAGGAGGTTCGGACACGGGGGCTGCCGGAACCGCCGGAACCGGCGTCTTCGCCAGTGCGGCTTCGATATCGCGCTTGACGATTCGCCCGTGTGGGCCGGAGCCGGAGAGCGTGGACAGATCCACCCCCGCTTGCGCCGCCATGCGCCGCGCGAGTGGGCTGGCGAAAATGCGCCCCTCCGGTTTCGCGGCGACAGGCTTCGGCGCCGCTGCGTCGGCAACCGGGGGGCCGCTCGCAGCGGCGGGGGGCGGGGCGACCGGCGGCGCCGCCGAAACGGCGGCGCCGGCGTCCTCGCCCTCGCCGACCAGCACCGCGATCGGCGTGTTGATTGCCACGCCCTCGGTGCCCTCGGCGATCAGTATCCTGCCGAGCACGCCCTCTTCGACCGTTTCGATCTCCATCGTCGCCTTGTCGGTCTCGACCTCGGCCACGATGTCGCCCGGCTCTACCGAGTCGCCTTCAGCCTTCAACCAGCGGGCGAGAGTCCCTTCGGTCATCGTCGGCGACAGCGCCGGCATCAGGATCTGAATCGGCATGAGGTGCTCCGTAGCGGGAGGCGGTGAACGGCGTTCAGCGGTAGCAGACGCGCTTCGCGGCGGCAACGATGCGTTCTGCGTCGGGCAGCGCGAGGCGTTCGAGATTCGCGGCGTAGGGCATAGGTACATCGGCGCCGCCGACGCGCTCGACCGGCGCGTCAAGGTGATCGAAGGCGCGCTCCATGACCTGCGCCGCGATCTCCGCGCCGATGCCGGCAGCGGGCCACCCCTCTTCCACCGTGACCGCGCGGTGGGTGCGCTCGACCGACGCGACCACCGTGTCGATGTCGAGCGGTCTCAGGCTGCGAAGATCGATCACCTCGGCGTGCACCCCGTCGCCGGCCAGCATGTCGGCGGCTTCCAGCGTGTGCTCGACGCCGCGCGAGAACGCCACCAGCGTGACGTCTGCGCCCTCGCGCACCACCGCCGCCTGGCCGATCGGTATGACATGCTCGCCTTTCGGGACTTCGCCGCCGCGCCCGTAGAGGAGCTCGTTCTCCAGAAAGAGCACCGGGTTGTCGTCGCGGATCGCCGCCTTGAGCAAGCCCTTGGCGTCGGCCGCGGCGCACGGTGCGATCACCACCAGGCCCGGCACATGCGCATACCACGACGAGAAATCCTGCGAATGCTGCGCCGCCACCCGTGACGCCGCACCGTTCGGACCGCGGAAGACGATCGGACAACGAACCGCCCCTCCCGACATGTAACGGGTCTTGGCGGCCGAGTTGACGATCTGATCCATCGCCTGCATGGCGAAGTTGAAGGTCATGAACTCGACGATCGGACGCAGCCCCATGAACGCCGCGCCGACACCGAGCCCCGCGAACCCGGCTTCGGTGATCGGCGTATCGACCACCCGGCGGGGGCCGAACTCCGCCAGCAACCCCTGGCTGATCTTGTAAGCGCCCTCATACTCCCCGACCTCCTCGCCCATGAGGAACACGGAATCGTCACGGTGCATCTCTTCGGCCATGGCGTCGCGCAGCGCTTCGCGGACCGTGATCGCCGTCATCGTTCAGGCGGCCACGTCGGTGTGGAGTTCCGTCGGGTCGGGCTCGGCACTGTTCCGGGCAAACTCGGCAGCTTCGTTGACCGCCGCGCGAATATCCCTGTCCAGAGATTTGAGAGCGTCCTCGTCGGCGTGGCCGGTCGCGACCAGGCGCGCTCTCACACGGTCGATGGGATCCAGGGTCTCGCGCACCTCCCGGACTTCCTCGCGCGAGCGGTATTTCGCCGGATCCGACATCGAGTGGCCGCGATAGCGATAGGTCTTCATTTCGATGAGCATCGGGCCGTTGCCGGCGCGCGCATGGGCGACGGCCTCGCGGGTCGCGTCGCGAACCGCTGTCACGTCCATACCGTCGCATTGCAGGCACGGAATATTGAAGCTCTGTGCGTGCCGAAAGAGTTCGACCTCCGCCGTCGCCCGCCCGACCGAGGTACCCATGGCGTATTGGTTGTTCTCGATCACATAGATCACCGGCAGCCGCCACAGCGCAGCCATGTTGTAAGCCTCGTGCACCTGCCCCTGATTGGCGGCCCCGTCGCCGTAACAGGTCACGCAGACGCGGTCGGATCCGCGGTATTTGAGCGCGAAGGCGATTCCCGTGCCGATCGGCACCTGGGCGCCGACGATGCCGTGGCCGCCCCAGAAGCCGTGTTCGGGCGAGAACATGTGCATCGACCCGCCCTTGCCCTTCGACACGCCAGTGCCGCGCCCGGCCAGTTCGGCGAGCACCAGCCGCGGCGGCACACCGCGCGCGACGGCGTGTCCGTGGCAGCGATAGCTGGTGACGACCGGATCATCGCGGTCGATCGCATTCTCGATCCCGACCGCCACCGCTTCCTGCCCGATATAGAGATGGCAGAAACCGCCGATCAGCCCCAGGCCGTACATCTGGCCGGCTTTCTCTTCGAAGCGGCGCAACAACAGCATCTGCCGGTAGCAGGCGAGCAGTTCCTCGCCGGCGGCGGGTTCGGCGGTCGCGGGCGCGAGTTTCGTCAGGGGCGCGACGGCGGTCATGGCGTCTCGACACGGTTGCGGCGCGGCTCCGGCAACTTAGTGAAGGCCCTTCCGTGTCGCAAGCGGAGTCGCCGATGTCGCCCGCGTCAGGAACGCGTCGAACATCGGCACGGTAAACGCCGTGTCACCATGCGCGGGCGCGTAAGGGTTCGTCCGCGGGTCCACTTATAGCGATCTTACCCTGATTTATCGAAAAACGATAAACCGGGATAACTTCCCTATAAACCGGCGCCCGATCGCCTCCCGGGGCAAACCGACGGCCGGCGTGAGCGCCTTGCGACCCTACCTGGCATCGTCGATGACAACGCGGGTCCCCGGCCGCGCAAGGTTGAGCACGGCTGCCACGCGCTCCTCGAGCAAGTCGGGATCGAGACCGTCGGGCCTGAGTAGATTCACGCGGTTCTCCAACGCCATGCGCTCGGTGCGCGCCTCCGCGACCTCGGTGCGCAACGACTCCACACGTTCCTCCAGCCGGAACCAGGCCAGAAGGCCGCGCTGCCCGTAAACCGCGTGATAGCCGAGATAGGTCACGCAAGCGACGAACAGCGCCGGCCCCGCAGCGCGCCGAACGAAGCCCCGAAGCCTGATTTTCATCATGGCGCGCAAGGAACACGCGCGGCCGAGCGATGTCAACGGCCGAGTGCCGCAGCACCGGCATACCGCCCGGCGGGGCCGAGCCGTTCTCCGATGCGGATCAGCTGATTGTATTTCGCCAGCCGGTCCGAACGCGACAGCGAGCCGGCCTTGATCTGGCCGCAGTTCATCGCAACCGCGAGGTCGGCGATGAGGGCATCTTCGGTCTCGCCGGAACGATGCGACATGACGGCGCGATACCCCGCCCGGTGCGCCGTTTCGACCGCCTCCAAGGTTTCGGTCAGTGTGCCGATCTGGTTGACCTTGACCAGCACGGCATTCGCCGCGCCTTCCACGATACCCCGGCGCAGTCGCCGGCGGTCGGTGACGAACAGGTCGTCGCCAACCAGTTGCACCTTCCCCCCGAGCGCCTCGGTCAGCGCGGTCCAGCCCGCCCAATCGTCTTCTTCCAGCCCGTCCTCGATCGACACCACAGGGTAACGGGCGACGAGGTCCGCATACCACGCGATCATCTCGTCCGCGCCGAGGCTCCGGTCCTCGCCAGCGAGGCGATAGCGCCCGTCGTCGTGCAGTTCGCTCGCGGCCGCGTCGAGCGCCAGCATCACCTCTTCGCCCGGGCGATAGCCCGCGTCTTCGATGGCGCGCAGGATGAAATCGAGCGCTTCGGCGTTGCTCCCCAGGTCCGGCGCGAACCCGCCCTCGTCGCCGACCGCGGTCGCATGACCGGCGTCCGCAAGGCGCTGCCGAAGCGCATGGAAGATCTCCGCGCCCCAACGCACCGCTTCTGCGAACTCTGGCGCTCCGGCGGGGACGATCATGAACTCCTGCAGGTCGAGACGGTTGTCGGCGTGGGCGCCGCCGTTGATCACGTTCATCATCGGCACCGGCAGCACATGCGCGGCGACGCCGCCGACCCAGGCGTAGAGGGGCAGTCCGCGCGCCAGTGCGCCGGCCTTCGCGACGGCGAGGCTGACTCCAAGCATCGCGTTAGCGCCGAGCCGCGCCTTGTTTTCGGTTCCGTCGAGCGCGATCAGCGCCAGATCGAGCGCACGCTGGTCTTCCACGTCCCGGCCCGACAGCGCATCGAAGATCTCGCCGTTCACCGCATCGACCGCCGCACGCACGCCCTTGCCCCCGTAGCGCGTCGCATCGCCGTCGCGGCGTTCCACTGCCTCGTGCGTGCCTGTCGAGGCGCCGGACGGCACCGCAGCGCGCGCCGTCGCGCCGGTCTCCAGCGCCACTTCGACTTCGACGGTCGGGTTGCCGCGGCTGTCGAGGATCTCGCGGCCGCGAATATCGATCAGAGCGGTCACCCCGGCTCCTTTCTCAAGGGTCGATCGCCTCGACCGGCCGGGCCTTGGCCAGCCGGTCGAGTGCGGTCAGGGTCTCCAGCAGGCGCCCGACATGCTTCAGCGGCACCATGTTCGGGCCGTCGCTGGGCGCGTTGTCGGGGTCCTGATGGACTTCCATGAACAGAGCCGCGACGCCCACCGCCACCGCGGCGCGCGCCAGCACCGGCGCATGACGCCGCTCGCCGCCGCTCGAGCCGCCCCGTCCGCCCGGTTGCTGCACCGAATGGGTGGCGTCGAACACCACAGGCCAGCCGGTTTCCGCGAGCACCGGCAGCGAGCGCATGTCGGCGACTAGCGTATTGTAGCCGAAGCTCGCTCCGCGTTCGGTCAACAGTATCCGCGCGCAGCCCGCGCCTTCCAGCTTGCCGGCCACGTGGGTCATGTCCCACGGTGCGAGAAACTGCCCCTTCTTGACGTTGACCGCGCGCCCGGTCTTCGCCGCCGCAACCAGCAGATCGGTCTGGCGGCACAGAAAGGCGGGAATCTGGAGTACGTCCACCACCTGCGCTAGCGGCGGGCACTGGTCCTCGCGGTGCACGTCGGTCAGGACGGGGCAACCGTAGGCCGTCCTTAATTCGGCGAAGACCGACAGCGCGGCGTCCAGCCCGATACCGCGCGCACCGTGCAGGCTGGTGCGGTTGGCCTTGTCGAACGAGGTCTTGTAGATCAGCCCGACCCCCGCGTCGGACGCTCTTTCGGCGAGTGCGCCGCACATGTCGTGCGCATGCTGCGCGCTTTCCATCTGGCAGGGGCCGGCGATCAGCGTCAGGGGGCGCCGGTTGCCGAGCCGCACACCGCCGACCGCCACCTCCCGCTGTTCGCTCATACCAGGCGCGACTGCGCCACCGCCGCGGCGACGAACGACGCGAACAGCGGATGCGGATCGAAAGGCTTGGACTTGAGTTCGGGGTGAAACTGGACGCCGATGAACCACGGGTGATCGGTGCGCTCGACTGTCTCCGGCAGTGCACCGTCGGGCGACATGCCCGAGAAACGCAATCCGGCAGCCTCCAGCCGGTCGCGATAGGCGACGTTGACCTCGTAACGATGGCGATGACGCTCGGAGATCCGGGTCTGGCGATAGATCTCCGCAATGCGGGAACCCTCCGCCAGCATGGCGTCGCAGGCGCCCAGCCGCATGGTGCCGCCGAGGTCGTCGCCGGCGCGGCGTTTCTCGGTCACGCCGCGCTGGGTCCATTCGCTCATCAACCCGACCACCGGATCGCCGCACGGACCGAACTCGCTCGACGAAGCGCCGGCCAGGCCCGCCAGATTGCACGCCGCCTCGATGACCGCGAGTTGCATCCCGAAGCAGATGCCGAAGAAGGGAACGCGCCGTTCACGCGCGAAACGCACGGCGGCGACCTTGCCGGCCACCCCCCGCTCGCCGAAACCGCCGGGAACCAGAACGCCGTGCATGTCCTCCAGGGTGGGCGCCGCGCCATCCGCCGCGAACGCCTCGCTGTCGATCCAGCACGACCGGACGTGCACGTTGTTGGCGATGCCGCCGTGCCGCAACGCTTCGGAAAGCGACTTGTAGGCGTCTTGCAGACCGGTGTATTTGCCGACCACGGCGATCGATACCCTGCCCTCCGAACCGGCGGCGCTAGCGGCGATGCGCCGCCAGCGCGACAGGTCGGGCATCGCCGACGCGTCGAGACCGAAATGCGAGAGCACGCGCCCGTCCAGCCCCGCTTCGTGATAGGCGACCGGAACCCCGTAGATGTCGTCGACGTCGAGGGCGGGAATCACGGCGTCTTCCGCCACGTTGCAGAACAGGGCGATCTTGCTGCGCTCGCCGGGAGGAATCTCGCGGCTCGACCGGCAGATCAGAACGTCCGGCTGGATGCCGATGCCGCGCAGCTCTTTTACCGAGTGCTGGGTCGGCTTGGTCTTCAGTTCACCCGCCGTGGGGATCCAGGGCACGAGCGTGAGGTGAACGAACAGTGCCCGCTCGCGGCCCAGTTCATTGCCGAGCTGCCGAATCGCCTCCAGGAACGGCAAACCCTCGATGTCGCCGACCGTGCCGCCGATCTCGCAAAGCACGAAATCGGCGTCGCCGGTTTCGTCGAGGATGAACCTCTTGATCTCGTCGGTGACATGGGGAATGACCTGCACCGTGCCGCCCAGATAGTCGCCGCGGCGTTCGCGGGCGATGACGTTGGAATAGATCCGCCCTGTGGTGATGTTGTCGCTGCGCCGCGCCGGCACGCCCGTGAAGCGCTCGTAGTGGCCGAGGTCGAGGTCCGTCTCGGCACCGTCGTCGGTGACATAGACCTCACCGTGCTGATACGGGCTCATGGTCCCGGGATCGACGTTGAGATAGGGGTCGAGCTTGCGCAGCCTGACCCGGTAGCCGCGCGCCTGCAACAACGCGCCTAGTGCCGCCGCCGACAACCCCTTGCCGAGCGACGACACCACGCCGCCGGTGACGAAAACGAACCGCGTCATGCTCGGTCGGGAACGTAGCGCGTCCGGCGGCGTCCCGGGGCGCCGCCGCGCAACCCTACTCGCCGACCGGGACTTGCGGACCCGCTACAGGGTCGTCCGGAGCCGGCAGGATCGAATCGATACGCGCGTCGGGAATGTCGTCGGTCAACGAGCGCGGCTCGCTGGTGCCGCTGGCGAGGATCGCCAGCACCATGCTGGTGGCCATGAACGACCCGGCGAGGATCGCCGTGGTGCGAGTGAGCAGGTTCGCCGACTGCCGACCGCTCATCACGCCGCCGAACGCTCCGCCGCCGAGACCGCCGAGCGCGCCGCCGTCGCTGCGCTGCACCAGCACGACGACGACCATCGCCAGCGCGATCAACACATGTATAACCAGAATGACCGCCGTCATCGCCTTTCACCCCCGCGAGCGGCGCGCTCAAGGGCGCGGCACACCGCGTTCATAGCGCCTCCGCCGCCGCCTGACAAATCGCCAGAAAATCGTCGGCGTCAAGGCTGGCGCCGCCGACGAGAGCACCGTTCACCGCCGGAATCCGTAGAAGCGCGCCGGCGTTGTTCGGCTTCACCGAGCCGCCGTATAGCAGGCGCGCGTCGGGCAGGCGCTCTCGTAGGAATTCATGCATGTCCGCAACATCGTCGGGCGCCGCCGTGCGCCCGGTTCCGATCGCCCAAATCGGCTCGTAGGCGATGACGACCCGCGACCCGGCGCCCTCCGGCACCGAACCGGCAACCTGTTCGCCCACCGCGTCGCGGGCGCGGCCGGCGTCGCGCACCGCTTCCGTTTCGCCGACACACACGATGGGAACGAGGCCCGCCGCCAACGCCGCCGCCGCCTTCGCGCGCACGATCTCGTCGGTTTCGCCGTGGCCGGTGCGGCGCTCCGAATGGCCGACGATGACGTAGCGGCAGCCGAGATCGGAGAGCATGGGGGCGCCGATATCGCCGGTATAAGCGCCGTCGGGCGCGACCGCGCAGTCCTGTCCGCCGAGCGCCACTTCGGCACCGGCGAGCGCCTCGGCCACCGGGGCGAGCAGAGTCGCCGGCGGGCACAGCAGGGTTTCGCACGGCGCGCCGCGCTCGCGGACGAAACGGGCCACCGTTCGCGCCCGGGCAAGTCCGTCGCCGCGCATGCCGTTCATCTTCCAATTGCCCGCCACCAGCGGGATCGGATCGGTCATCCCTCTCGCCCCGTGTTTCACCCGTGCAGCGCGACCGGATCCGTGCCCTGAATCGTCGTGCGGTGCATGACGCGGCGCACATTGGTGTCGTCATACGGCGTAACGATGTGCATGGTCGAGCGGTTGTCCCACATCAGCACGTCGTCCTTGCGCCACACATGGCGATAGACGAAACGATCCTGCGTCGCCCATGCCACGAGTTCGCGGACCAGTTCCTCGGTCGCCTCCCGGTCGAGGCGGCCGACGTTCCGCATATAGACCGGGCTGATGTAGAGCGATTGGCGGCCGCTCTCGGGATGGCTGCGCACCAGAGGGTGTTCGACCGGCGGCACGGTCGCTGCCTCTTCCGGCTTCATCGGCGGCAGATCGTGCCGTGAACGCATGAATTCGTAGGAGTGGCAGGCGTTCAGTCCCGTCACCTGGTCGCGCAGCGCGTCGGGCATGGCGTCCCATGCGGCCCGCAAGTCCGCGAAATGGGTCTCCCCGCCGCCGCACCCAGAGATTGCCGCGCCTGTCGACGCGGCCCGCAAGTCCGCGAAATGGGTCTCCCCGCCGCGGTGCGAAACTTCGATGCCGTGCAGCACCGCGCCGGCGCTTGGAATCGGGCGGTAGGAACTGTCGGTGTGCCACATCCAGGTGGCATGGAGAAATCGGGCCGCCGGGTCGCCGCGAGACCGCAGACCGCCGTCTTCGTCTGTGTTGGCGACACGGAAGATCTCGGGCGCGATGGCCGAACGGCTGTCGCTCTGCGGAAAGATCTCCAGCGCGCCGAAGCGCCGCGAGAACGCGATTTGCGCGGCGTCGCTCACCGGCTGATCGGGGAACGCCAACACGCCCCATTCGATCCATGCCGCGCGGATGCGGGCGACCGTGGAGTCGTCGAGCGCACCGGCCAGATCGACGCCGGTCACTTCGGCTCCGATCGTCGGATGCAGCGGGCGAACCTTCATGCGATGTCTCCCTCCGGTCGTCGGCGTATTCGCAAGAGGATTATATGCCGGAATCGCAACCGACTGGTCATTCGACCGGATCGCCCGAACGGCCATTGACGGGCACGGGTTTTCCTGCACGCAGCTCGATCCCCGGATAACGAAACACTGCACAATTCCTGAGCTTCGCGGCCGGCTTTCGCACACCGAACGTGTGTGTCCGGCCGCCTCCTGCATCGCCTGCCGAGCTTCCTTCGTATTTCCAATCCGACTTGATCAAGAACGCGACATCGACTCGCCAGATCACGAGCATCGCATCGGTCTTGATGGTAGCGGTCGGATCGACCAGGTAGCGCCACACGATATACCAGCCGGGATGATCGTAGTGAGACTGGATCGCCCACCCGCGAATGCTTGCCTTGCTTTCCAGGCAATCCTCCGCTCGTAACGGCTTGGGCGCACCGCGGCGGCACAGATCGGGGAAGCGGGTTTGGGCCGTGTGAACGTGCCGGTGCTTCTCGTAGTTGCTCACGCTGTCGAGCGCCTTGATGCCGAACATGCCCACGATGGCGCTGAAAACGTTGGCCTGTTCAAGATACAGATCGATGAAATCCCGGTCGCTCAGGTGTTACTCAATGTAGGATATGGCTTTGCGGATCGCAGAGATCTCCAGGCCCGGAGGCAATTTCACCTTCGGATCGAACACGGGTCAGACGTCCAGCCTGGCCAGTTCGGGAATCGCGGCGCGGCCCATCTCGAAATATTCGGCGTTGTGCTCCAGGCCGATGCTTCTGAGCCCGCAGGCGGTAGCGGCCGCGAGCGTCGAGCCCGACCCCGCGAACGGGTCCAGCACGATACCCTCACCCAACGGCAGGCTGGAGCGCACCAGGGGGCGCAGGAATGCTTGAGGCTTCAGCGACGGATGCGGGGCTAATTCGCGCTCGCGCTTGCGGGCGGGCGACGCCTCGATCAGATCCCTGAACGGCTCCCGCTCCGAGAAACGCCGAAGGCCGCCTGTCGCCCACCGACGAAGGTTCTGTCGGACCGTCCCTTCGCAGGGCCGCCGGAAGATGCCCCATGGCTCGAAGCAGGATTTCGGCATGACCGTGACATCGGGAAATTCCTCATGCGCGTTCTTCGGGCGGTCCCCGCCGCGTAACGTGTGAACGACCCGAACGAGCGTGCCGCGTATCTCGAAGCCCGACGCCGTGAATGGCTCGAACACCAGATGCGACAGAAGCGGATTGCTCGCCACGAAGACATGTGCGCCGGGAACGAGAACCGGGTAGAGAAGCTTCGCGAAGCGCGCGAAGAACGCCCGAATTTTGTCTTTCTCGTTGTCCCTGAGAACAGTGAATCTAGGAACGGGTTGGCGGCGGCATCCGTCGAAGGAAGGTGGAATGCGCCATACGCCGCCCTTGCGATTCTTGCGCTTCTCAAGCTGATCGGGGGTATATTCCACCAGACCATAGGGTGGGTCCGTCACGACCGCATGAACGGATTGCTTGTCGGCCCCGAGAAGCCACTGGAACGCATCTTCGTGAAGAAATTCGTGGAGCGGCGCCACCGGCTCCGGCTCGAGGGCGCGAACGAGCACGGTGTCGCTCACACTGTCCGGTCGGGCACCGCGGGACCGACGCCGTTCGCTTCGGCCCCGACCGTCGGATGCAGCGGGCGGACGTTCATGCGATGTCTCCCTCCGGTCGTCGGCGCCGGGGCAGCGGACAGCATACACGGTTCCGAGCGCCTCGCGCGGCGACGGCGGCCTCCCCTAACGGCCTGCCGACAATCGCCGGGACGGGCGCTTGCGGCGGCCCGCGGGCGCGCGGCGCGGGGCATCGCCGACGCCCAGTTCGACCGATTCGAGGCGCTGGATCTCGTCGCGGAGCTGCGCCGCTTCCTCGAATTCGAGGTTGGCGGCGTGCTCGCGCATCCGGTATTCGAGATCGCCGACATGAGCCTTGAGATTGTGCCCGATCAGTTGCTTCGACTTGTCGTCGCCGGTCTCGATCGTAACGTAATCGGCCTCGCAGACGCCCTGGAGAATGTCGTCGATCGACTTGCGCACCGATTCCGGCGTAACCCCGTTGGCCGCGTTCCACGCCTGCTGCTTTTCGCGTCGCCGGTTGGTTTCGTCGATCGCCGTCTCCAGCGAGTCGGTCATCCGGTCGGCGTAGAGAATGCAGCGGCCCTCCACGTTTCGTGCAGCCCGGCCGATGGTCTGGATCAACGAGGTCTGCGATCGCAGAAATCCTTCCTTGTCGGCGTCGAGGATTGCCACCAGCGCGCATTCCGGGATGTCCAGTCCCTCGCGCAGCAGGTTGATGCCGACCAGCACGTCGAACGCGCCGAGCCTGAGGTCGCGAATGATCTCGATCCGTTCGATCGTGTCGATGTCGGAGTGCAGATAGCGAACGCGCAGGCCCGCCTCGCCGAGATACTCGGTCAGGTCTTCGGCCATGCGCTTGGTCAGGGTGGTCACCAGCACCCGCTGCGCCTTGTCGGCCGCGGCGCGGCATTCGGCGAGTAGATCGTCGACCTGCGACGAAGCCGGGCGAACCACGCAGACCGGGTCGATCAGGCCGGTCGGACGGATCACCTGTTCCGTGAAGACGCCGCCGGTCCGCGCGAGCTCCCACGGCCCCGGCGTCGCCGAAACATAGATCGTGTGCGGCCGCATCGCCTCCCATTCCTCGAATTTGAGCGGACGGTTGTCGATACACGAAGGCAGGCGGAAGCCGTGTTGCGCGAGCGTCGATTTGCGGTTGAAGTCGCCGCGATACATGCCGCCGAGCTGCGGCACGGTGACGTGACTCTCATCGACGATCAGCAGCGCGTTCTCCGGCAGATACTCGAACAGCGTCGGCGGTGGCTCGCCGGGCTGGCGGCCCGTCAGATAGCGCGAATAGTTCTCGATGCCGGCGCAGCTTCCCGCGGTCTCGATCATCTCGAGGTCGAACCGGGTACGCTGTTCGAGCCGTTGTGCTTCCAGCAACCGACCCTGTGCGACGAGCTCGTCGAGCCGCAGCGCGAGCTCGGCGCGAATGCCCTTGACCGCCTGCTGAATCGTCGGGCGCGGAATCACGTAGTGGCTGTTGGCGTAAACGCGAACGTTCTCCAGGCGGTCGGTGGTCTGGCCGGTGAGCGGATCGAACTCGACGATCTCTTCGATCTCGTCGCCGAACAGCGACAGGCGCCACGCGCGGTCCTCGTAATGGGCCGGGAAAATCTCCACCACATCACCACGCACACGAAAGTGGCCGCGCCCGAAAGCGATATCATTGCGGCGGTATTGCAGTTCCACCAACTGCCTGAGCACCAGATTGCGATCGATCGTGTCGCCGACCCGGAGATCGATCACCATCCGCGAATAGGTCTCGACCGAACCGATACCGTAGATGCACGACACGCTCGCGACGATGATCACGTCGTCCTGTTCGAGCAGCGCGCGCGTGGCGGCGTGGCGCATTCGGTCGATCTGCTCGTTGATCGAAGCGTCTTTTTCGATATAGGTGTCCGTGCGTGGCACATAAGCTTCCGGCTGGTAGTAGTCGTAATAGCTGACGAAATAGTTCACCGAGTTGTGCGGGAAGAAGGCGCGCATCTCGCCGTAGAGCTGCGCGGCGAGAGTCTTGTTGGGGGCGAGGATCAGGCTTGGCCGTGCCAGCGCCTGGATGACTTGCGCCATGGTGAAAGTCTTGCCCGAACCGGTGACGCCGAGCAGCACCTGGTCGCGTTCGCCCTGCGCCAGCCCGTCGATGAGTTCCGAAATCGCCCGCGGCTGATCGCCGGCGGGCCGAAACGCTGAGGTCAGTCGAAAAGCGCCCGCTGGGACGGCAGCGCTGTCGCCGACCGCCGCGACGCCGCTGCCCGGCTCTTCGTATGCTGAGGGAACGGGAATATGCGCGCCTTTACGGCCGTCCGCCGCGCTCGATCGGAACGGCGTGACGTACCGGATACGGCGCGTTCTGGAAGTGGATTCGCGCCCTGTAGCGCACAGCCTCACCCTCGTGCTCGACGGCCACCTGCGGAGCGCTGAAAAATATGTCGGAGTTATCCCGGTAGATAAAAACTTTCTCCATTTCCTCGCTCCAGCGCCCTTACAGTCAGCGCCAGCCGCAGTCTTTCTCACAAATATCGTCAGGGCGCCATTTTCTACGCACCGGTGGCGCGGCGCAACGAAATCGACGCCGCTACCGGCGCGAAATTTCGTGAGTTGAGCAGGCGTATCCGCGATATACTGCGCGGCGCAGCCCCTCCGAAGGAGACCGTCAATGAGTCCCGTTCTCCGCTGGCGCGCCGCCCTCGTTCCCATCGTCCTCGCGGCCGTCGTCATGACCGCCGGCGCTGCCTCGGCACAGGAAGCGCGGCTGGAGCAACTCCAGCTGCCGCCGGGCTTCGTCATCAACATCTACGCCGACGGCGTGCCCAACGCCCGCGCGATGGCGCTCGGCGAGTCCGGCACGCTGTTCGTCGGTTCGCGCCGCGCCGGCAACGTCTATGCGCTGGTCGATCGCGACGGCGACGGACGCGCCGACCGGCGTTTCCTTATCGACGAAGGTCTCCGGGCGCCCACAGGACTCGCCTTCCGGGCCGGCGCACTTTATGTCGCCGCAGTCAGCCGCGTCCTCCGCTACGACGCGGTCGAAGCCCGGCTCGACGATCCGCCCGATCCGGTCGTGGTCACCGACACATTGCCGACCGACCGGCATCATGGCTGGAAATATCTCGCGTTCGGGCCGGACGGAAAGCTCTACGTCCCGGTCGGGGCGCCATGCAACGTCTGCGAACGGCCCGACCCCTACGCCGCCATCCTGCGGATGGACACGGACGGCGGCGGGCGCGAGGTGTTCGCGCGCGGCGTGCGCAACTCGGTGGGCTTCGCGTTTCACCCGGAGACCGGCGATCTGTGGTTCACCGATAATGGCCGCGACCATCTCGGCGACGATTCGCCGCCGTGCGAACTCAACCGCGCGCCGACCGAGGGGATGCACTTCGGCTTTCCATATTGTCACGCCGGGGTCATCGCCGACCCGGAATATGGCGGCGCGCGCGATTGCGCGGAATTCACCCCGCCGGCGCAGGCTCTCGGGCCGCACGTCGCACCGCTCGGCATGGCATTCTATACGGGCGACCTGTTCCCCGAAGAGTATCGCGGCGACGTGTTCATCGCCGAACACGGGTCGTGGAACCGCAGCCGAAAGATCGGCTATCGCGTCACTCGCGTCGTTCTCGACGATTCGGGCAACGCCGTCGACTACCTCCCCTTCGTCGAGGGCTGGTTGCAGGGCGAACGCAATTGGGGGCGTCCGGCCGACGTGCTCGTCATGCCCGACGGAGCGCTGCTGATCTCCGACGATCAGGGCGGCATCATCTATCGCGTTTCCCGCGCCGCGACACCGTAGGGTCTCTGGCATGAGCGGGCGCAGAGACACCGTCGCGGACGTTATCGCCGCAGACCTGCGCGACCGCGGGGTCGAACGGATTTTCGGCGTTCCGGGCGGCGGCTCGAATCTCGAGATCATCGACGCCTGCGCAGCGCGCGGCATCGACTATGTGCTGGCCCACACCGAGACCGCCGCGGCGATCATGGCGGCGGTCACCGGGGAGATCGCCGGCGCGCCCGGCGTGGTGGCCACCGGCCTTGGCCCCGGCACTGCGGCGGCGGTGAACGGTGTCGCCTACGCGGCGCTGGACCGGACGCCGTTGCTGATCCTGACCGATACCTACCACCCCGACGCCCACGCTCACGTCACCCATCAGAAGATCGACCACGAGCGGATGCTGGCGCCGTTGACCAAGGCCAGCGGCCGCGCGACCGCAAAAAATTGCCGCTCGCTGCTGGCCGGGCTGTTGCGAACCGCGCTGACTCCGCCGTTCGGCCCGGTGCACTGCGACCTGTCGGCGATCGACGCGGCAGCGCCGGCTTCCGACGGCCTCGCCTCGCAGCCTTGCCCCGTCGCGGACGACGCCGGAGATGTGGACGCCGCGCGGGCGCTGGTCGCCGGCGCGCGCCGACCGGCGATCGTCGCTGGAGTCCAGGCGCGGTCGGACCCGGCGGCGGAGGCGCTCTGGACGCTCGCGGACGCGCTCGCCTGCCCGGTGCTCACCACGTACAAGGCGAAAGGGGTCTATCCCGACGGCGCGGCGCGTCACGCCGGGCTGTTCACGGGCGGCGCGACCGAAGCGCCCTGGCTCGCCGAGTGCGATCTGCTCATCCTCTACGGCGTCGATCCGGTGGAACTGGTCGCGTCGCCGTGGCCCTATCGGATGCCGGTTCTGGAACTGACGACCGCCGCGATACGTCCGCATTACACCGAGGTTGCGGTCTCGCTGCACGGGGATCCGGCGCGGCTGGCGGGGCAGATCGCCGACTCGGCGCGTCCGGCGAACTGGCCGACCGCCCCCGGGCCGATCGCGCTCCCCGAAGCGGCGAGCGGCGGCGCGGCGAACGGTGCGATGTCGCCGCAAGCGGTGACGCAAGCCGCCGTCGCAGCCATGCCCGACGCCCGCGCGACGATCGATGCGGGCGCCCACATGCTGGCGCCGATGAGTCTGTGGCCGGCGCGGCGGCCGTTCGACATCCAGATATCGAACGGCCTTTCGACCATGGGCTTCGCCGTGCCGGCGGCGATCGCGACAACGCTCGCGGACCCCCGGCGGCGAGTGGTGGCGTTCACCGGCGATGGCGGCCTCGCCATGTGTCTCGGAGAACTGGCCACAGCCGCCCGCCACGCGCTGCCGATCACGGTCGTCGTGTTCAACGACGCGCGCCTGGCGCTGATCGATGCGAAGCAGGCCCAGCGCGGGTTCGCGCCACGCGGGATGCGCTATCCGGCGCTCGACTTCGCGACCGCAGCGCGGGGTCTCGGCTGCCGCGCTGCGAGCGCCGCCGACACACCGGCGCTCGCGGCGGCCTTCGCGGAAACGTCCAGAAGCGACGGCCCGATGGTCATCGACGCGAGCGTCGATCCGTCCGGCTATCGCGCGATGTTCGAAGCGATCCGCGGCGCACCGACGGCGCAGCTTGGCGGATGACCGCTCCGCCGCCCGATCTCCAGGCCGGGCGCGGAGTCGAACTGGAGATTCACTTCGGTGACAACAAGGCCGTCATTGCCGGGTTCGCCAGCGAATCGTTCGATTTGATATACTTGGATCCACCCTTCAATACCGGCAGGACACAAGCGAGAACACGATTGAGAACCGTCCGCGACCTGGACGGAGATCGTACCGGATATCAAGGGAATCGCTATAGGACGCTCCATCTCGAAACATCTTCCTACGCGGATTCTTTCGACGACTATCTCGGTTTTATGGAAGTCCGGCTGAAGGAAGCATACAGGCTTCTATCTCCCACCGGGTCCTTGTTTCTGCACATGGATTACCGGGAAGTGCATTACTGCAAGATATTGTTGGACGGGATTTTCGGACGCCTGTCATTCATGAACGAGATCATATGGTCCTACGATTTCGGCGCCCGGTCCCGCAGCCGTTGGTCGGCAAAGCATGACAATATCCTGTGGTATGCGAAGGACCCGAAACGATATACTTACAGGTTCGACGATATCGACCGGATCCCCTATATGGCTCCGGCATTGGTCGGGCCCGTGAAGGCCGCAAGAGGCAAGACCCCGACCGATAGCTGGTGGCACACCATCGTTTGCACCAATGCAAAGGAAAGAACGGGATATCCAACGCAGAAACCCCTGGCGATTCTCGACCGGATCGTCAGGGTTCACTCCAATCCCGGAGATCGGGTATTGGACTTCTTCGCCGGCAGCGGCACGACGGGCGAAGCGGCAGCCCGTTCGGGGCGTAGCGCTGTGCTGGTGGACGACAACCCCCGTGCGGTAGAGGTCATGATCGAGCGCCTTGCCTTCGCCCGCCCCGTTCTTCACGGAAGGCCAGACGGCGCCGGCGCGCGCGGCGGAAAAACGAAACGCTGATAGAGATAACCGATACCGACCAGCGACAGTCCGAGGCCGAGGAACGACGCGACGCGATACAGCCCCGCCAGTGCCGACATGTCGAACAGGAACAGCTTGGCCACCGCCAGCACGATCAAGACCAGCGACGCATGGCGCAGCACGGCGTGCCCGCGCCACAGGCCGATGGCCAGAAGCACCCCGGCGTAAGCTAGCCATGCGAGCGAATAGGCATACCATTCGGCGTCGCTCGCCGGCGCCAGAGCCCTCACCTCACCGTCGATACCGGCGCCGGCCAGCACCCCGCCATGAAAGGCTTGGCGCACTTCCAGCGTGAGCAGGACGAAGATCAGGAGCATCGTCGCGAGCCTGGCGCTACGGCGCACCAGACGGTCGGTGCCGCTCGCGCCCGTCGCGGCCTCGCGGAAGAAGGCGAAGGCGATCAGTGCCGGCAGTCCGTAAGCCAGCAACAGGAGGTTGAACCCCGGCCAAGCGCCGGCGTCGAACGCCCGCGACAGCGGGCCGTCGTCGAGAACCTGGACCGCAATTAGCCACACCGCCCCGCCGCCGCCGAGCAGGCGCCAACCCCAGCCGGGAAAGTCGCGGCGCGCGCCATCGGCGCCGCGATAGAGACCCCAGGCGAGCGCGAGCAGGGCGGCGGCCAGCAAGCTGCGTTCCAGGAACCCGAACGCGGCGGCGGCTTCGCTCCCTGAGGCCCAATCGCGCGCCTGCAGGCCGACGAGGAGCACGCCGAACGCAAGCGCCCCGGCTTCCAGCACCCGGACGAGCGTGTCGCGGCGACGGGCGCCGAAGCGCCGCGCCGCCCACCAGAAACCGATCAGCGGCACGCCGTAGCCATAGACCATCCAGCCCGGCCCGGGCGCCGCGCCGCTGGCATAGTCGAGCACATGGATGTTGAAGACCAGGCGGACGATGGTCACCGCGGCCACCGCCAGGGCGGCGCGGCGCAAGCCGGCCAGCAGTGTGCGGTCGTAAATCGCCGCCAGCGCCGGAACCTGGAGCGACAGCGCTATGGTCAGCCACGCTTGTTGCAACGACATCGCCATCGCCAGGCCGAGCGCCGAGACCGCGCCCAGCGCGTAAGCGGCGAGCGCGCCGTCCATGCCCCGCCGGTCGCGGCGCCGCGCGACCTGCTCGGCGGCAAAAACCTGTAGCACGGCGATGCCGAGAGCCGCCGCCGCCCATGCCAGGTCCACCTCGAAGGCCCGGATGCGCCAGAACGCGACGGCGAGCAACGCCACCGGCGCCGCCGCCGAGAGCGCCGCCCATAACCATGGCCGGCGCGCCTGCCGCAGGCCGAGGAACCCGGCAGCGGCGAATAGCGCGGCGAACAGCGCGCTCAACGACAGGAACGGCGTCAGAGCCGGCGGCAGGAGGCGGCGCCCGAGGTCGTATCGCCAGCCCTCCACTCCCAGCGCTTTGCCCGCCGCATCGGTCACCGCCTCGATATGCCACGTGGCGAACAGGGCGACTGCCAGCCCCAGGGCAAGCACACCGAGCAGGTCGTAGCGTTCCGTCCGACGTCCGGCATCGAGGAGGACGGCGCAGACGGCGCCGAGCACCGCGACCGATACCGCCCCGTAGGCATCGACCCGGACCAGCGCGAAGACCAGCACCGCGAACAACCCCGCCGCTGCGGCTACCAGCGCGCCCTCCCCCGCGACTCCGGCGCCGGTCGCCTCCCCTTCCCGGGTTCCCGCTTCGGCCACGGGGCGGACGTGGAGGAACAGAACGGTCGCGAGCGCCAGGTAGATCCCCACCGCCAGGACGTCGGTCGCCTGCCAAGCGGTCAGGAACCACACAGCCGGCCACGCTGCCGCGCCGGCCAGCGCCAGCCATGCGATGTATCGCCAGCCGCGGTAGCGCACGGTCCACAGCGCCGCACCGGTCACGACCGCGAGAAACGAGAACAGCGCTGGTGCCGACGGTGCGTCGGTCGCGACCAGCGCCGGCACAAGATAGCCGCCGGTCACGCCCAGCGTAGCTACGAACGAGCCGTGGAGCAGCGCGAGCGCCCAAGCGAGCGCAGCGGTTCCCGCCAGCAGGGCGAAGGCTGCCGGACCGGAGATCAGGCCGTACAGCGCATGGGCGGCGTAGATGCTGGTGAAGAGCACCGACACACCGGCCGCGGTCAGCGCGACGGCGGGATCGACCGCCGCAGTCGTGCTCCAGCTCCGGTCGCTCCGCCGCAGCCACTCGCCGGCCAGCGCCAGCGCGATTCCGCTCAGCGCGCCGAGTGCGCACCGCGTCGCCGGCCCCAGCCAGCCGCTATCGATCGAATACTCGACCAGAAAGACTCCGGCGAGCACCAAGGCTACCGCGCCGACCCATACCAGCCAGCGCACAGTCAGCGCCCGTTCGAGTCCGTCCGCTGGTGCGGTCGGCCCGGGCCACGGGGACGTGGGAGTCTCTGGCGCGTCGTCGGGGACCGGCGGAGGCGCCGGTTCGGGCGCTCCAGACGACCCGCGCCGTCCTTCCAGCCGATCGAGGCGCGCATTGACCTGCGCCAATGCATGGCGCAGCCGGCGGACACGGAAGAAATCGATCCACGCCAGAACCGCCCCGCCCAGGATGACGAGGGCAACGCCGAAAAGGAGGTAAACGATCGAGTCCATACCCGCCTTGCGCGCCTGCGTCCGTCCTTATGCGACCGACGCGGCGCCGAATCAATCCGGCGGAGGCGCGTTACGGTTGCCGTTCGCCTTGCGGTCGGTCTCCCGCCAGCGCGAAGAACACCGCCCCTTCGCGCCACAGCGCGATCACGATCCCGTCGTGGACAGCGGCATCCTCAAGGCCGGTCAGCGCCGGCGTCAGGGCGGTGGCATACAGCGTGTGCGGGCGCCCCGTTTCGCGGTCGCGGAGCCGAAGTTGCGCCGCCAGCCCCCCCTGGATCGAGCAATAACGCCCGCCCAGCAGATCGTAGCCGGCGAGCCGGTCGCCCGAAGGCCGGATCGGGATGTCGAGCCGGTCGAGCGCCCGTTCCACTGCCGAGAAGCTGCCCGCCGAGACCTCGACCGCCAACTGTTTCTTGTGGTTCATCGCGATCTCGGCCAGCACGCGGATTTCCGCGTCGCGTTCGACGATGTGGAAATGAAGCAGACCGAAACCGGCGACCAGCGCCGCGGCCACCGCTGCGATACGCAGATGCCACACTCGGTTCGGCTGCACCCGGCGCGGCGCCGTTCGCGCCGGCGCGCCGGTGAGGATCCGCGACGCCCGGTCCTCCGGCAGACGCGACCGGGCGTAGTGCTCCCTCAGCAGGGACTCGAGGTCGGGCATGGCGCAGCCTCTTCCGAACGGTGCGTTGGTTTCTCGTTGGCGTTTCTCTCGCCGGCGGCTTTCGCTTCCAGGGCGCGCCGCAGTTTTCGTTTCGCGCGGTGGATCAGGCTCAGCACCGTGCCGCGCGGTCGGTCGGTGAAGGCGGCGATCTCCCGCGCCGTGTAGCCTTCCACCGCATTGAGGAACAGGGCCTCGCGTTCCTCGCCGCGCAGCGATGCCAGTGGCCCGGCAAGGTCGTGCGCGGTCCATCGCCCGTCGTCCGCCCCCGCCGATTCGTCCGCCACGGTGTCCGCATCGTCGAGCGGCTCGAACGCGACCACATGCTCGCGCCGCCAGCGATCGAGCCAGATATTGCGGATGGCCGTGAACAACAGGGCCTTGCCGCCGACGCGACCGTTATACCGGTAGAGCCGATACCAGGCCTCCTGGACAAGGTCCTCGGCGTCGGGCGCGGACGCCCGCAGCGACAAGGCGTAACGGTAACCGGCCTGCAACAGGTCTCTGTCGTTCACGACACACGCGGCGTCTCAGTTCTCGACGTGGTAGCGGCGCTTCTGGTCGCCCTTCTTGTGGACGATGGATTGCAGCACTCTCATGCCGCCGTCCGGGCGTTCGGCGACCAGCATGTCGAGATCGTAATAGGTGCCGTCGGCTGCCGTGAAATCGCCGCAGGCGACGTAGAAATCGCCCTTCCTGACGATGCCTTCGTGCAGCGCATCGAACTGGAGTCGCAACAGTTCGCCGTCCACGGCGTCATAGAAGACATAGCGGCCGTCCACGCTGTTGGCGGCGACATGTTCGAGCATCGCCTTCTTGATCCCGACGCGCAGGTCGCCGGCGATGCTGGGATCGTCGGCCGCGAAAGCGCCCGCGGTAACGGTGAGCAGGAGGCCGCTCAGAAAGGCGGCGATGAGGAATTTCGGCATCGGAGTTCTCCCGTAACTGCCCTCGGATCGCGGACACCGATTGCGTCCGCTATCCAGGAATACGAACGGGAGCGCGATTCGATTGCATCGGGCGTTCGATCCCGCGGTCCCGGCCCGGCGTCCGGACGGCGCTGGTCAGGTCGGTGTCGCGCGTTTAGAGTGCGCGCGGGCTTCTCGAGACCCCCCGCCATCCCGGAAGACGTGCAGGCACCCGCGCCCGCGGGGTAGAGGCGGTCAAAACGAATCCCGGGCGAAATGCGTATCGGGCCGCGTATGGGCAGATCCAAGCAGTTCGATATCGACGACGTCCTGATGAAGGCGATCAGGCTGTTCTGGACGCAGGGCTACAACTCGACCTCGGTTCAGGACATCGTGAATCATCTGGGTATCGGCCGGTCCAGCCTCTACGCCACCTTCGGCGGCAAGCGCGCCCTCTTCCTCATGGCGCTGCGTCGCTACGATCAGAAGTTCCGCGAAGATAATGGTTGCCGGGATCGCGGAGTCCGCAGGGTCTCCCCGGCAGGCCGTCCTGCGCAGTTTCGAGATGGCCATCGCGGTGATCCTGAAGGACGGGTCGCGCGACGGCTGCCTTCTGGTCAACACCGCCCTGGAGTTGGCGGCGCACGACAGCGAGAGTGAGGAGATCGTTAGGCGCGCCTTTACCGGAATGGAGGGATTTTACCGTACCATGATCGTAAAGGGCCAGACGGGCGGGGAGATCCCCCCGGAAGTGTCGCCGCCCGACGCCGCCCGGGCCCTGCTTGGCCTGTTTCTAGGTCTGCGCGTACTCGTCCGCAGCCGCCCCGACCCGTTTCTGCTCCAGTCGATCCGGGAGCAGGCGGAGGTCCTGCTGGGCGGGGCGGCTCCGACCTGACCTCCTGCCGGACCGTTGCGGCGTCGGACCCACCCGTTCAACCCGCATCGCTGCGCGCGCCGAGCGGATAGCCGCCGCGCGCACCGACGAACGGCAGCGCCAGCAGCCGCAAGAAACCCAGACGCGACGGGTTGCGAAACTGCTCCAACCCGATGACCATCGATTCGTGCCCCGCCGCCGGCTGCGCCCGATAGGTGCCGAACAGGCGATCCCACCACGGCAGGTTGAAACCGAAATTACTGTTGGTCTCGCGCTCGACCACCGAATGGTGCACCCGATGCATGTCCGGCGTCACGACGAACAGGCGCAACACCCGGTCCACCCGCGCCGGAAGCGCGACATTGCCGTGGTTGAACATCGAGGTTGTGTTCAGGACGATCTCGAAGAGCACCACCGCGACGAGCGGCGCCCCGAGCGCCGCCACCACCATCGTCTTGTAGGCCATCGAGAACAGAATCTCGCCGACGTGAAAGCGCACCCCGGTGGTCACGTCGATATCGAGGTCGGCGTGATGCATCATGTGGAACCGCCACAGCCCCGGCGCCGCGTGCAACAGCACGTGCTGCAGATAGACCGCAAGGTCGAGCAGGAGTAGGGCCCCCACGATCTCGATCCAGAGCGGCAGGTCGATCTCGTTGAACAGTCCCAGGCCCGCGACCTCCATCGCCGCCGCCGCGCCCACCGCCGCGGTCGCGAAGATCAGCCGCACCGCTCCCGTGTTGAGCGCGGTCATCGCGATATTGGTCGCCCACCGCCGCCACTTGACGTCGCGCAGACGGCGTTTGGGCGCCGCGATCTCGGCGAGCGCCACTGCGGCGAAAACACCGAGAAACGCCGCGAGCCTCAGAATCGGTTCGTGCTCCAGGACGAAGCGTTCCACGGCGCCCGGGGCCTAGAGCGGGGTATGCCGCGCGCGCGCGCCGCGCTCGATCGCGGCCGCCGCCAGGCGATCGACACCCAGTCGGTAGCGCAACAGTTCCAGCAGCCGCGCTTCTTCCGGCGACACCTTGCCGTCCGCGGCGGCCACGTCGCACCCCACCGCATAGGCCGTCTCGGCCAGCCGCGCCGGCAGCGCCGTCACGATCCGGTCGAGCACTTCTTCCAGACCGTCGTCTTCGTCCAGCACCTTCGCACAAGCCGCCGCGTCGCCGGAAAGACGATCGAAATCGTAGTCGTGGAATACCGGCAGCATGCGCACCATGCTGCCCATCCGGGCGATCTCGTTGTCGCTCATATTGCCGTCGGCCGCCGACACCAGCACCATCGTGTGGATCAGCGCGGATTCGGGGTCGAGCATCGGCATCCTTCGGAGTTCGCGAAACGGCCGGGGGAGCGCGCATTTACAGGGAACCGAAGCGCGCGGTCAACTCGCCGGCGTCTCGGCTCGCCGCGAGGAACGCCCGCGTCTCGGCCGCAACCTCGGCGAGCCCCGCCCGGTGCACCGGCACCCCCTCGGGGAAGGCGCCCAGCAGGCGCGTCGGCGTCGCCGCGTCCAGCATGACGAAGACCCCGGCGTCGCTGGTGCGCCGGACGAGCCGGCCGAACGCCTGCCGCAGCCGTAGCCGCGCCGTCATGTCGTCCCACGCGCGACCGCCGAAATGCTTGCGCCGCGCCTTGTGCAGGATGTCCGGGCGCGGCCACGGCACCCGGTCGAACACGATCAGCCGCAGCGAGTCGCCCGGCACATCCACCCCGTCGCGAAGCGCGTCCGTGCCCAACATGCAGGCATGCCGCTCGGCGCGGAAGATATCAACCAGTGTGCCCGTGTCCCCGCCGTCCACATGCTGCGCCAGAAGCAATAGCCCGGCGGCGTCCAGAGGTTCGGAAAGACGTTCATAAACTCGCCGCAACCGCCAGATGGCCGTGAATAATCCGAGCGCACCGCCGCCCGAAGCGCAGAACAGTGCCCGGCAGGCCCCCGCCACCTGCCCTGGATCGTCGCGATCGACGTCGGTGACCACGAACGCCCGCGTCTGCGCGCCGTAGTCGAACGGCGACGGCACCGCCGCGCGGACGCTCGGCGCGGCGAGATGCGCAGCGCCGGTGCGCCGTTCCGCCGTCTGCCAGTCGGCTTCCACGTCGCCCGTGGCGTCGCGCAGCGTGGCCGACGTAATCAGCGCGCCCGCCGCCGGGCGCAACACCGCTTCGACGAACGGTTCGGTCGGATCGACCCGGTGCCGCCGCATCCCCACATCGCTTTCGCGCCCGTCGCGGCGCGCGACCGTGAACCAGTCGATGAACGCCTTGTCGGGTTCCGAGGCCAGCGATTTCAGCATCGCCCTCCATGGCACTACCAGTTCGGCGCGGCGACGGCGCAGGGCGCGCGCCGTAGCATCGAGGCGGATCCGCATCTGGCTGTCCAATGCCCCTGCCTCGTCTTCCAGCCGTTTTCCGAACGCCGCTTCCAGCGCCGCCATCGGCGCAGCCAGGCTTTCCAGCGCCGCGTCGAGCGCGGCCGCAGCCGTCAGAAGCCCTTCCAGCGGTGGCCGCGCTTCGGCCTCCAGTCCGAAGCCCGGACCAGGGTCGCGGGCGCGCGCCTTCACCTGCCGCCGCACCGCCGCCAGAAACGCCTCGCACGGACCGCGTGGTTGACCTGCGGCGAGCTGCTCCAGCCATCCTTCCTCGGGCAGGAGCCGCGCCGCAGCCAACACCGCGCGCAGCGCTTCCGCCGCCGCCGGGTCGTCCTCGACCAAATCGCCGGTGCGCCGGCTCAGGCCGCGCGCCCGGCCCCGCCGCGGGCTCTCCACGCCGCGCAGCCAGCGCCGCAATTCGCGGGTGTCCAGGCCGGAGAGGGAAACCGAGAACGCGCTGTCCGCCGAGTCGAACAGATGATGCCCCTCGTCGAACACCAGGTGCCGTGGTTGATGGGGCAAGTCGCGGTCACCTGCCGCAAGCGCCAGCACCAGGGCATGGTTGGCGATTACCAGATCGGCATGGCGGGCGCGCCGCGCCGCCCGTTCGATGAAGCAGCGGCGCCAGTGCGGGCACGCCGAATGGACGCACTCCCCGCGCCGGTCGGTCAGCACCGCCGTGCGCCGCCGTCCCGCCAGATCGGCAAGCCAGCCGGGGAAATCGCCGCCTCCCATGTCGCCGTCGCGTGTATGCGCTACCCAGCGCGCGATAAGGCCGAGGCCGACACTCGCTCCGGCCATCCCCGCCAGCGCGCTTTCGCCGGGGCGCCTCGCCGCGTCCTCGAAGTTGAGCAGGCAGAGATAGTTCTCGCGTCCCTTGCGCACCGCCACCTTGCGCCGCTTCTCCGCCGCGTCGGGGTAGAGACGGTCCAGTTCGCGATCGATCTGTCGTTGCAGGTTCTTGCTGTAGGTGGAGATCCAGACCGTGCCTTCGTTCTTGTCGACCCAGACACTCGCGGGTGCGACATAACCGAGCGTCTTGCCGACCCCCGTGCCGGCCTCGGCGAGCACCACGCGCGGGGCGCCGGCGTTGTCGCGCGGGCCAAAGACGCGGCTGACCGCCGAGGCGTAGTCGGCCTGCTGCGGCCGCGGTTCCGCCCCTGCCCCAAGCAGCGCCGCCAGGCGCGCCCGCGCCTCGCCCGGCGCCACCGCCGCCTGTCCCGACGGCGCGGGCGGCGCCCGGTCGGACCATTCCGGCAGCCGTCGCCACACGTCCAGCCGTCCTTGCGCCTCCGGCAGGTCGAGCGCCCGCCCCACCGCCGCCCCCCAGCTCCAGCCATGATCCGCCATGCGCCGCGCCACCGCCGCCGCTTCGGCCGGGTCTGGATAGTCCTTCCGGCCGAGCTCGGATAGCAGCGTCAGCGCACACTCGCGCAGCGCCCGCGCCTGCTCTTCCAGCGTGTGCGGTTCCTCCAGCCCGGCGATGGCCGCCAGCCCGCGCGCGGTCGGCACACAGAACTGCGCCGGGCGCACGAACGCGAACAGTTCCAGCGCGTCGAGGGCCAGGAACGGCGCGCAATCGAGACGCCGCACCAGCGCCGGCAGATGGCACACCAGAGGCGCCGGCCCGGCCCGCGCCTTCGCCGCGGCCTGCGGCAGGGGGAGGACTTCGACCGTCTCGTCGCCATCGAGATATGCCGCCTCCCGCGCCCCCGCCGCCAGCACCGGGACGCGCGCCAGCGAGTCACCGCCCTGCACCGGCATTCGCACCGTCATCCCGTGATTGACGTCGGCAGCGCGGGCGGCATGGCTCGGACTCCGATAGATGGCCTGCTGAACGTCGCAGGGAGCAACCCGACGCAAGCATACCTGCCGGCACGCAGCGATCGGCTATCTTCATCTACAATGGATCGGATGGCCACTTCGCGGTCGCAGGTTGAAAGGTCGCGACCGACCGGGCAATCGAACCCGGACGCCGGGGATGATCGCCGAAGCCGAAGCGCCGCCGCGCGGACAGGGCGCTCGGTCAGGGCGTGGCGTCCGGAACTCCGGTAAAAGCGGCGCGATGGCGAACGAAAGGCACCCCTTCGACCGGCGCGCCCTGCGCAGGCGCCGCGACCGCGCGGCGGCCGGATTCACGAACCACCGTTTCCTGTTCGACGCCGTGGCTCGCGACCTCGTCGAACGCCTCGGCGCCGTGCGCCGCCGCTTCGCGACCGCGCTCGATCTCGGCTGCCGCGACGGCTTCATGGCTCGCGCGCTCGGCGCCGGCGACCGCGTGGATGTTTTCGTCAATGCCGACCTGTCGCCCGCGATGGCCGCGCGCGCGCCGCGACCGGCCCTCGCCGCCGACGAGGAAGCGCTGCCCTTCTGCGAAAACGCATTCGATCTGGTGACCGGCGTTTTGAGCCTGCATTGGGTCAACGACCTGCCCGGCGCACTGGTCCAGATCCGGCGCATCCTGCGCCCCGACGGCATGGCCCTGCTCGCGCTGTTCGGCGCCGGCACACTGCGCGAACTGCGTATCGGCCTGGCGCGCGCCGAGATCGAAACCGGCGGCGGCGCGGGCGCCCGCGTCTCCCCCTTCCCCGACGTGCGCACCGCCGGCAGCCTGTTGCAACGCGCGGGCTTCGCCCTGCCCGTCGTCGATGAATCGACCGTGCCCGTGCGCTTCGCCGATGCGGCGCGCTTGTTCGCCGACCTGCGGGGCATGGGCGAGACCAATGCACTGGCCGCGCGGCCGCGCGGGCCGTTGCGTCGCGCCGCGCTCGACCGCTTCCTCTCTGCCGCTCCGGTTCCCTACGAGACCGGCTTCTCAGTCATCACCCTGACCGGCTGGAAACCCGCCCCGGGGCAGCCGCGCCCCCGCCCGCCCGGCAGCGCCGCACGGCGCCTCGCCGACGCACTCGGCCCCCCGGATGCGCCGGCGTCCCGACGGCATCCCCCTATCCCGAGAGCGCTGCGACAAGACGATTGATCAGCGGCCGATCCGCCGCCGGCATCGCGAGCGCCGCCAGACGCGCGGCTTCCACCCATGCCACTGCCTGCTCCTCGCACGGTCGCGGCGTGCCGCTCCAGCGCCGGCACCGCATCAGCGGCATCAGCAGGCGGAAATCGGCATAGGCGTGGCACACGATGTCCCAAGGCTCGAAGGCGGTGGCGGGAATCTCCAGCCCGAGTTCCTCTCGCAATTCTCGCGCCAGGGTGGCGCGGGGGTGTTCGCCGGGTTCCACCTTGCCGCCGGGGAACTCCCAGAGGCCGGCCATCGGCTTGCCGGCCGGCCGACGCGTCAGCAGCACCCGACCCCGGTCGTCGGCCAGCGCGGCCGCCGCCACGAAAACCGTGCGGTCTTCTTCGTCACCGGGGCGCGGCGCGCCCCTGATACGCTCCAGGCCCAGCGCGCCGGCGCCGAACCCTGCCACCCACCGCGCTGCCTCTGCCGTCGCACCGTCCTCCCCGCACGAGCACGCGGCCCGGCAGGTGACCGCTCCGCCCCGGCGGTCGTCGTCGAGCGTGAGTTCGACCAGCCCGAACGGCGGCCCGCCGGCGCGTGGACACATGACGAACGCGAATCGGTCGCCGACGAGCAGGTCGCGGCGCGCCAAGGCGATCCAACCGCCGGCGCTGTCGACCAGCGGCGCCAGCGCGCCGGCATCCGCCGCTTCGGGCGGGCGCAGCGAGACCCGGCCGGTCCCCACCGGCGAGAAGTTCACGTGCGGTAGTCGGCGTTGATCGAGACGTAGTCGTACGTGAGATCGCAGGTCCACACCGTCGCCTCGCCGCCGCCGACCCCGACCTCCGCGCGAATGACGATCTCGCTGCCTTTCATGTAGTCGGCGACCGGACGCTCGTCATAGCCGGGCACCGCCTGGCCGTTGTCGGTGATCTGGTGCGGCCCGAACCAGATCCGCAACCGGTCCCGGTCGGCCCGCTCGCCGGCCTTGCCGACCGCCATGACTACGCGGCCCCAGTTCGGGTCTTCCCCGGCGATCGCGGTCTTGACCAGCGGCGAGTTGGCGATCGCGAAGGCAATCCGCCGCGCCGCCCGCCTGTTGGCCGCGCCGTTCACCGCCACCGTGACGAACTTGCTCGCGCCCTCGCCGTCGCGCACGATCTGTTGCGCCAAGTCGCGCGTCACCGAGTCGAGCGCGCGGCGGAACGAGGCCAGCCGCCGGCCCCCGCGCCCCGAAGGCGCCGGCTCCGCCGGCACCGCGCCGGTCGCGAACAGCAGCACCGTGTCGCTGGTGGACATGTCGCTATCGACGGTGATGGCGTTGAACGACCGGTCCACCGCCGGCTTCAGCAGCGCCCGCAACACCGGCGCGGGAAGCGCCGCATCGGTCGCCAGATAGGCGAGCATGGTGGCCATGTCGGGCGCGATCATCCCCGACCCTTTGGCGATGCCGTTGATGGTGACCGGGTGGCCGCCGATCTCCGCTGCTGCGGTCGCCGTCTTGGCGAAGGTATCGGTGGTCATGATCGCCTCCGCCGCGGCCGCCCACCCGTGGGGTTCCAGCCCCGCATGGAGCGCAGGCAGCGCCCGGGTGATCCTTTCCACCGGCAGCGGTTCGCCGATCACTCCGGTCGATGACGCGCACACCTCCTCCGGCGCACAACCGACCAGCCCGGCCACCGCCTCCACGGTCTCGCGCACGGCGCGTTCGCCGGCCTTGCCGGTGAACGCGTTGGCGTTGCCGGAATTGACGACCAGCGCGCGCGCCCCGCCCCGGTTCGCGGCCGAACGCGACCACCTCACCGACGCTGACGCGGTGGCCGAGCGCGTGAACACCCCCGCCACCCGCGTGCCCGGCGCGAACTCGGCGACCATCAGGTCGCGCCGGCCGCCATGGCGCACGCCCGACGCCGCGGCGCCGAGACGGACTCCGGCCAGGGGCGGCAGCCGCACCGGTTCCGGCGCCAGCGGAGACCGCGCCGCCATCATCCTCCCCTGCCTTGACCGGCGGCCCTGAAACGGCAGCGGCGATGGGCCATGTCGCGATCCTCCGGCGCGGTGGCGTCCGACCGGCGCATCATGCACGGTGCCGCCACGCGCTCAAGCCGCACCGGCGTCGCGTTGACACCCGCCGGGGCCGCGCTTATGTCGAGCGGGCGCCGCGCCGGCGCTCCCCGGAGGTCCGTTCATGTTGAAGGCGGTAGCCCGCAGGCTCTTCGGCAGCGTCAACGACCGCATCGTCAGGGGCCACATGCAGACGGTGGCGCGGATCAACGCGCTCGAACCGGACGTCGAGGCGCTTTCGGACCCCGCGCTCAAGGCGCGCACCGATGTCCTGCGCAAGCGCGTCGCAGATGGTGCAAGCCTCGACGACCTGCTGATCGAAGCCTTCGCCACCGTGCGCGAGGCGGCGCGGCGCGCCCTCGGCCAGCGCCATTTCGACGTTCAACTCGCCGGCGGCATGGTGCTGCACGACGGACAGATCGCCGAAATGAAGACCGGCGAAGGCAAAACCCTCGTCGCCACCCTGCCCGTCTATCTCAACGCGCTCACCGGGCGCGGCGTTCACGTCGTTACCGTCAACGACTATCTCGCCCGGCGCGACGCCGAATGGATGGGCCGCATCTACCGCTTTCTCGGCCTCGAAGTGGGGTGCATCGTCGGCGGACTCGGCAATGCCGAGCGGCGCGACGCCTACGCCGCCGACGTCACCTACGGCACCAATAACGAGTTCGGCTTCGACTATCTGCGCGACAACATGAAGTTCACCCTTGAAGACATGGTGCAGCGCGCGCCGAACTTCGCCATCGTCGATGAGGTGGACAGCATCCTGGTCGACGAGGCGCGCACCCCGCTGATCATTTCCGGCCCCACCGAAGACAATTCCGAACTCTACGTGAAGATCGACCGCCTGATCCCGAAACTCGCCGACGAGGATTTCGAGGTCGATGAGAAGGCGCACAAGGCCACCCTGACCGATTCCGGCGCCGAGGCGATCGAACGCCTGCTCGAACGCGCCGGGCTGTTGCAGAGCCCGGGCCTCTACGACCTTCAGAACGTCAGCGTGGTCCACCACGTCAATCAGGCGCTGACCGCCCACAAGCTGTTCAAGCGCGATGTCGACTACATCGTCAAGGACGGCAAGGTCGTCATCATCGACGAGTTCACGGGCCGCATGATGGAGGGGCGGCGCTATTCGAACGGGCAGCATCAGGCGCTCGAAGCCAAGGAGCGGGTGAAGATCGAGAACGAAAACCAGACCCTGGCCTCGATCACCTTCCAGAACTACTTCCGCCTCTATCCCAAGCTCGCGGGGATGACCGGCACCGCGGCGACCGAAGCGGCCGAGTTCGCCGAGATCTACGGCCTGAGCGTCGTCGAAGTGCCCACCCACAAGCCGATGGTGCGCGAAGACAACGACGACGAGATCTACCGCACCGCAAACGAGAAGCTCGACGCCATCGTCGCCCAGATCGAAGACTGCCGCGAGCGCGGCCAGCCCGTGCTCGTCGGCACCACCAGCATCGCCCGGTCCGAAGAACTCTCCGCCGTGTTGAAACGCCACAAGATGCCGCACGAGGTGCTCAACGCACGCTATCACGAACGCGAAGCGTTCATCATCGCCCAGGCCGGACGGCCGAGCGCCGTGACCATCGCCACCAACATGGCCGGGCGCGGCACCGACATCCAGCTCGGCGGCAATCTCGACATGCGGCTGGCCGACGAACTCGCCGGAGTCGAGGACGAGACCAGGCGCGCACTCACCACCGAGAGCGTGCGCAGCGAAGTTCGCGCCGGACACGACCGGGCGATCGACGCCGGCGGACTCTACGTCGTCGGTTCCGAACGCCACGAAAGCCGGCGCATCGACAACCAGTTGCGCGGGCGCTCCGGCCGCCAGGGCGACCCCGGCGCATCGAAGTTCTTCCTGTCGCTGGAAGACGACCTGATGCGCATCTTCGGCTCCGAACGCATGGACGGCATGTTGCGCCGGCTCGGCCTCGAGGAGGGCGAGGCGATCTTTCATCCGTGGATCAACAAGGCCCTCGCCAAGGCGCAAGAGAAGGTAGAGGCGCGCAATTTCGAAATCCGCAAGAACCTGCTGCGCTTCGACGACGTGATGAACGATCAGCGCAAGGTGATCTATGCCGAGCGCATCGACCTGATGGGCGCATCCGACGTCTCCGACGCGGTGGAAGAGATGCGCGCCCACGTCATCGACTCGCTGGTCGCACGCTACATCCCCGAGAAGGCGTTTCCCGAGGAATGGGACACCAAAGGTCTTCACGAGGAAATCCTGCGCCTGTTCGGCCTCGACCTGCCGGTGGCGGACTGGGCGGCGGAAGAAGGCATCGCCGACGAAGAGATCCGCGAACGCCTGACCGACTCCGTGGACCGCAAGATGGCCGAGAAAGCGGCGCGTATCGGGCCCGATGTCATGCGCCGGATCGAGAAGTCGCTGATGCTGCAACTGCTCGACCAGTTGTGGAAAGACCATCTGCTGTCGCTGGATCATCTGCGCCAGGGCATCGGCCTGCGCGCCTTCGCCCAGCGCGATCCGCTTAACGAATACAAGCGCGAGGCATTCGAGATCTTCGACGATATGCTGGGGCGCTTCCGCGAGGCGGTGACAGCGACCCTCGCCCATGTCGAAGTGCAGGCGCCGCCGCCATCCGAGGCCCTGGCCCCGGCGCGCCCGCGGCGGCCGATGGTCGAGCGGCGCGAGCCGGCGCTCGTCGGCAACGCCGCCCCCGCGGGCTCTCCTACCGCTGCGACCGGCCCTGCCGCGCGCGACGACTGGGGCAAGGTGGGCCGCAACCAGCCCTGCCCCTGCGGTTCCGGCCGCAAATACAAACACTGCCACGGCAGGATCGCCTGAGGAGTTGCCGGCGGCCGAGGGAAGTTCGGGCAGCCCGATGCACGCGCGCCGTGATTCGCCTATAGTCGCGCCGCGACGCCGATGAGGAGGATGCCATGAAGTGGGGTGTATTCAGCCTGAGCCAGGTTCCTGACCTCGACCGGGTGAGCCGGTCGTTCGATGACGACATGGCCTATTTCGCGCGCGCCGAGGCGCTCGGCTACGACACCGTATGGCTCGCCGAGCATCTGTTCTCGAACTACGGAGTCGTCACCTCGACCCAGGTCTATGCCGCCGCTGTCGCGGCCCGGACGAGCCGCATCAAGATCGGCACCGCGGTCGTCGTCATCCCCTTCAACCATCCGCTGCGCACGGCGTCGGATTTCGCCCTCGTCGACGTGCTGTCGCACGGGCGGCTGCTGTTCGGCGCCGGCCGCGCCTACCAGCCGCACGAATTTCTCGGCCTCGACCTGCCCATGAACGCCAGCCGCCCGATGTACGAAGAAGGGCTCGAAGTGGTGATTCGCGCCTGGACCGAGGAGAAGATCGCTCACGACGGGAAATACTGGAAGATTCGCGAACCGGTCGAAGTGCTGCCGAAACCGGTGCAACGGCCCCATCCGCCCGTCTATCAGGCCTGCATCTCGCCCGAGAGCTTCCGCAGCGCGGCGCGCTCCGGCGCCCACCTGCAACTCGCCTCGCCGTTCAGCTATCGCACCTATCGCGAAGCGTGGATCGACCGGCTCGCCGAGAGCGTCGACGAATACGAGCGCGAACGCGAGGCCTGCGGGCTGGACCCGAAAGGCGGCGAGCGCATGATGCTGTTGCCCTTCTACACCGCCGAGGACGGCACCGAGGCGCGCGAGGTGTTCGGTGAACGGGTCGAGTGGTTCTACGCCAAAGTGACCCGCAACCAGCAATCGGTCGCCGACCAGCCGGAGGTCGTCCCCGGCTACGAGCTCACCATGTCCGAAAGCCGTAAAACCTTGGCCGGCGGCTATCTGTCGTTCAAGAAGCTGCATGAGCACGGCGCGGCAATTGCCGACGATCCAGCGGGTTGCGCGGAAAAGCTCATCCATTTGCGTAACCGGCTCGGCATCACCGAGTTCGTGCTGTGGCCCAATCTCGGCGGGATGCCGGCGGAGCGGGCGATGCGCTCGATGGAGCTGACCATTAACGAAGTCGCGCCGCGCGTCGAAGCGTCGGAGACCCGGGTGGCGGCGGAGTAGTCGCCGGGGCGCTTACGCCCGCAAGCCGGCGCAGATGGCCGCGTAGTCCGGGCAGTGCGGTGGAATCAGACCGCGGCGGATGAAGAAATCGATCGCCGCGAGGGCCGAGTCGAACTTGAAGTCCGTGGTTTCGGCGATGCGCCGCATGACCTGCTCGACGGGCCACAACGCGAAGTCCTTGACCTCGCCGTCGTGGTTGACCGGAGCGAAATCGCCGGGCACGGCGAGATCGAACACGAACAATACGCCGCGCTTGAGGCCGAACGGACCGTCGAGTCTGTAGCTTACCGTGCCGACGGGCATCGCCTTCGCAGTCAGCGCGGGCGGCAAACCCGCTTCCTCGGCGGCCTCTTTCACGAGGTTCTCCCGGACGCCGAGGCCCGCCGGCTGGCCGCCCGCGACCATGTTGTCGAGCTGGCCGGGGCAGACGCGCATGGCGCGGGCGCGCCGCGGGATCCACAGCGCCAGACCCGATGGGGTCTTCACATAGCCGTTGAGATGAACGCCGTAAGCGGCGACGCCGAAGAACTCCGCGCCGGCGCGATCGACTTCGCAAAGCCGGTCGCCGAAACGGGGGGCGACCGGATACGACTCGCCGCGCCATTCTTCGCACGCGCCGCGCGCACCCATGGCGCGGACGACTCTGTTGAGCGCGGCGGTGCGCGATCGCGCATCGGCGAAACCCGGAGCGAGCTGCGCCTCGCCGCCGCCCACGATGAGTTCGGGCGAGTCCGCCAGCATGGCCAGGCGGTCGCGGCGCAAGCGCCCGACTTCCACGCCCGCGATACGGAACGGTGCGTAGCCGGCGGGGTCGTGCCGGTTGCATTCGGCGATGCGGTCGAGAAAGCTCACGCGCGGCTTCAATACCGGGACGGAAAGAGGCGTCAAGCGTAACCCATGGCGCCGGCGCGAAAAACCGTGCTGCTTGCGCTGCTTCCCGCGCTCTGGTCGTGCACGGCGGAGCCACAGGACGCGGCGGCGTGGACCGGTGCGCCGCGTATCGAAGCCGACGCCCTGCTCGTCCGCGACGGAACCCGCCTGCCGCTCCGCCACTGGCCGCCGGAGACGCCGGCGCGCGCCGTCGTTCTCGGCGTGCACGGCTTCAACGACTACGGCAACGCCTTCGCCGCTCCTGCGTCGGCCTGGACCGCCTCCGGTATCGCGGTTTACGCCTACGATCAGCGCGGCTTCGGCGCCGCTCCCTCTTCCGGCCGCTGGGCCGGCGACACGGCGATGGTCGCCGATCTTGACGACGCCGTGACCGCGGTCGCCGGGTTGAATCCGGCTCTGCCGCTCTATGTGGTCGGCGTCAGCATGGGCGGCGCGGTGGCATCGGTGGCCCTCGCGCGCGGCGGATTGCGCGAGGCCGACGGGGTGGTTCTGGTGGCCCCGGCGGTGTGGGCGCGCAAGACGATGCCGTGGTCGCATCGGGCGGCTTTGTGGCTGGCGTCGCACACCGTGCCGTGGCTGCGCCTCGGCGCCGGCGGTTTGGGCATCGCGCCATCCGACAATCGCGAGATGCTGGGCGCGCTCGGCGCCGACCCCCTCGTCATCCAGCGCGCCCGGGCCGATGCGATCGCCGGCGTCGTCGATCTGATGGACCTGGCGCATAACGCGGTTCCGCAGGTGACGGCGCCGTTGTTGTTCCTCTACGGCGCCCATGACGAGATCGTGCCGAAGGCTCCCACCGAAGAGACCGTTTGCCGCCTCCGCGCCGGGGCGCGGGTCGGCGTCTATGCCGACGGATACCACATGCTGCTGCGAGACCTTCAGGCCGCGACCGTCCATGCCGACGTGCTGGCCTGGATCGACGACCGGGATGCGCCCCTGCCGTCGGCCGCCGAAGCCGAGGCACGCCGTTTCTTCTCCTGCGCGGAAACGCACAACGCCGGGGATTCCGGGACTCGCGGCGCGTCATAGTCCCTCGCCGATCCCGGCGTGCTGTCAATCGGCGGCGAAACGATGTGTATTGCCCCGTCCACCAGGAGGGAAGCGCGACCATGACCCGGTTCCGGCGTCTGGCGGCAGCGGCCGCCGTGCTCACGATCTTCGTCTCCGGTGGCCCGCCGGCAGCTGCCGAAACTGTGCTGCGGATCGTGCCGCACGCCGACCTCAAGAACATCGACCCCATCTGGACCACCGCCTACATCACCCGCAATCACGGCTACATGGTTTACGACACGCTGTTCGCCCTCGACGAGAACCTCGAGCCGCAACCGCAGATGGTCGAGGACTGGTCGGTGAGCGGCGACGGGCTGACCTGGACCTTCCACCTGCGCGACGGCCTGTCCTGGCACGACGGCGCGCCGGTGACCGCGGCGGACTGCGTCGCCTCGATAAGGCGCTGGGGCGCGCGCGACGGCATGGGGCAGAAGCTCATGGACGCCGTCGCCGGTCTCGCCGTCATCGACGACCGGTCGTTCACGCTGACGCTGGAAAGGCCCTACGGGCTGGTCCTCCAGTCGCTTGGCAAGATCTCGTCGAACGTGCCGTTCATGATGCCGGCGCGGCTCGCTGAAACCGACCCGTTCGAGCAGGTGCCCGAGATCGTCGGCTCGGGGCCGTTCATGTTCGTCGCCGGGGAATGGGTGCCCGGTGCAAAGGTGGTTTACGTCAGGAACCCCGATTACGCACCGCGCGCGGAAGAACCGAGCTTCGCGGCGGGCGGCAAGCGGGTGAAGGTCGATCGGGTGGAATGGCACTACATCCCCGACGCGGCGACCGCGATGAACGCGCTGATCGGCGGCGAGATCGACTATTTCGAACTGCCGCCGCACGACCTCCTGCCGATCATGGCGGCGAGTCCCGGAGTCGTGGTCGAAACGCTCGACTCGCTCGGCAATCAGGGCTGGATCCGCCTCAACCACACGCTGCCGCCGTTCGACGACCCGAACATGCGCGAGGCGGTGCTGTGGATGATCGATCAGACCGACTACCTTCAGGCGATCGTCGGCGACCCGGCCTACTATCGGACCTGTGCGGCGTATTTCGGCTGCGGCACGCCGCTCGAAACCGATGCCGGGGCGGAAGCGCTGACAACGCAGGACCTCGATCGGGCACGGGCGCTGGTGGCCGAATCGGGCTACGACGGCGCCCCCGTGGTGGTTCTTCAGGCGAGCGACATCCCGATCAACAGCGGCGCGGCGCTGGTGACGGCGCAACTATTGCGCGAGATCGGCGTCGCGGTCGAGCTCCAGGCGATGGACTGGAGCACCCTGACCTCGCGGCGGACGATCGACGAGCCGGTGGACCGGGGCGGCTGGAACGTCTTCACGACTTGGGCGATTGCCGTCGATGTCATGAACCCGGTGGCGAATATCGGCGTTTCGGGCGGTTGCCGCGAGCGCGTCTGGTTCGGCTGGCCGTGCGATCCGATGATCGAAGAGCTGCGCGACCGGTTCGCCCGCGCGACCGGCGCCGGCGACCGTCGGCGCCTCGCGGAGGCGGTGCAGGAACGCGCCTTCGAGATCGTCGCCTACGCCAATTTCGGTCAGTGGCTCAATCCGGTCGCCTATCGCGACGCTCTCGCCGGCTTGATCAAGTCGCCGGTGCCGTTCTTCTGGAACGTCGAGCTACGCTGATCGCCGGGCCGGGCTGGCGCTTTATCGGCCCTTGCGCGGGTCGCGTCGAAAGCGCCGTCTTTCGGAGCGGAAGCGCACACCGCGCCAGCATGCTGTCAATCGGCGGCGAAATGGTATGTATTGCCCATCCACCAAGAGGGGAGCGTGACCATGACCCGATTCCGGCGTCTGGCGGCAGCGGCCGCCGTGCTCACGATCTTCGTCTCCAGCGGCCCGCCGGCGGCTGCCGAGACTGTGCTGCGGATCGTGCCGCACGCCGACCTCAAGAACATCGACCCCATCTGGACCACCGCCTACATCACCCGCAATCACGGCTACATGGTCTATGACACGCTGTTCGCCCTCGACGAGAGTCTCGAACCGCAACCGCAGATGGTCGAGGACTGGTCGGTGAGCGGCGACGGGCTGACCTGGACCTTCCACCTGCGCGACGGCCTGTCCTGGCACGACGGCGCGCCGGTGACCGCGGCGGACTGCGTCGCCTCGATAAGGCGCTGGGGCGCGCGCGACGGCATGGGGCAGAAGCTCATGGACGCCGTCGCCGATCTCGCCGTCGTCGACGACCGGACGTTCACGCTGACGCTGGAAAGACCCTACGGGCTGGTCCTCCAGTCGCTCGGCAAGATCTCGTCGAACGTGCCGTTCATGATGCCGGCGCGGCACGCTGAAACCGACCCGTTCGAACAGGTGCCGGAAATCGTCGGCTCGGGGCCGTTCATGTTCGTCTCCGAGGAATGGGTTCCCGGCGCGAAAGTGGTTTACGTCCGGAACCCGAACTACGCGCCGCGCCCGGAGGAACCCAGCTTCGGCGCCGGCGGCAAGCAGGCGAAGGTCGATCGGGTGGAATGGCACTACATCCCCGACGCCGCCACCGCCATGAACGCCCTCATCACCGGCGAGATCGACTATTTCGAACTGCCGCCGCACGACCTCCTGCCCATCATGGAAGCGAGTCCCGGAGTCGTCGTCGAAACCCTCGATTCGCTCGGCAACCAGGGCTGGATCCGCCTCAATCACGCCCTGCCGCCGTTCGACGACCCGAACATGCGCCGAGCCGTCCTGTGGATGATCGATCAGGAGCACTATCTGCAAGCGACGATCGGCAACCCGGCCTACTACAACACCTGCGCGGCCTATTTCGGTTGCGGCGCACCGCTTGAAACCGACGCCGGCGCGGAAGCGTTGATGACGCAGGACCTCGACCGGGCGCGCGCGCTGGTCGCGGAGTCGGACTATGACGGCGCGCCGGTGGTGATCCTGCAAGCCAGCGACATCCCCATCAACAACGGCACCGCGCTGGTCACCGCGCAGTTGCTGCGCGAGATCGGCGTCGAGACCGAGCTTCAGGCGATGGACTGGAGCACCCTCACCTCGCGGCGCGCGATCGCCGATCCCGTCGATCGGGGCGGCTGGAACGTCTTCATCACGTGGTGGATCGGCGCCGACATTCTGAACCCGGTGGCGAATATCGGCGTTTCGGGCGGCTGCCGCGAGCGGGCCTGGTTCGGCTGGCCGTGCGACCCCGCGATCGAGGAACTGCGCGACCTGTTCGCGCGGGCCACGGGCGCCGACGAACGCCGCCGCCTCGCCGAGGACGTCCAGAGACGTGCCCTCGAAATCGTCGCCTACGGCAATTTCGGCCAGTGGTTCAACCCGGTCGCCTATCGGGACAACCTCGCCGGCATGATCAAATCGCCCGTGCCGTTCTTCTGGAATATCGAGAAGCGATAGCCGGCGCACCGGGCCTTTCGGGGCGGGGCCGCCGGTGCTCGCCTTCGTCCTCCGCCGCCTCCTCGCGACCGTCCCGGTCATCGGGGTGGTGGCGGTGTTCGTCTTCCTCCTGCTGCATCTCAGCCCGGGCGATCCGGCCACCGTGATCGCCGGCGACTATGCGAGCCCCGAAGACATCGCGCGCATTCGCACCCAGCTCGGCCTCGACCGCCCCTTGCACGTCCAGTTCGCCGCATGGATCGGGCGTCTGGCGCAGGGCGATCTCGGCACCTCGATCTTCTCCAACCTGCCCGTCGCGACGCTGATTGGCCAACGGCTGGAACCGACTCTGTCTCTTGCCCTGCTCACCCTGGTCTTCGCCGTGGCCGTCGCGGTGCCGGCAGGCACGATCGCCGCATGGCGGGCGGGGTCGTGGATAGACCGCGCGGTCATGGGCTTCGCGGTGGTCGGTTTCTCCGTCCCGGTCTTCGTCCTGGGCTACGTATTGATCTATCTGTTCGCCATCGGCACGGGCTGGTTTCCGGTGCAGGGCTACGCGCCCCTCGCCGACGGGGTGTGGCCGTTTCTTCACCGTCTGGCGCTGCCCTCGCTCGCCCTGAGCGCCATCTACATCGCCTTGATCGCCCGCATTACGCGCGCGAGCGTGCTCGAAGCGCTGGCGGAAGACCACGTGCGCACCGCCTACGCCAAGGGCCTGCCCGACCGCCTTGTCCTGTTGCGGCACGCGCTCGGCAACGCCGCCGTGCCGGTCGTCACCGTCATCGGCATCGGCTTCTCTTTGCTCATCGGTGGCGTGGTGGTCACCGAGAGCGTGTTCAATATCCCCGGCCTCGGCCGCCTCACCGTGGATGCCGTATTGCGGCGCGACTACCCGGTCATCCAGGGCATCATTCTTGTGTTCTCGGGGGCATGCGTGTTCGTCAACCTCGTGGTCGACGTGCTCTACACCGCTTTCGATCCGAGGATCCGCTATTGATCACCGCATTTAAGGGGGTCGTCCTGGGCGCCGCCGAGCCCGGCGCACGCCGCGGCGCGTGGGAGCCGTTGCGTCGTCACCCCGGCGTTCTGTTCGGCGCCGGAGTCGTCGCCGCGCTCGCCGCCGCCGCGATCTTCGCGCCGCTGCTGTGGACCGGCGATCCGGCAGCGCTCGACCCGGTCGCGCGGATGCAGGGACCGGGCGGCGAACGCTGGTTCGGCACCGACATGTATGGCCGCGACCTCTATACGCGCACCATCTACGGCGCTCGCATCTCTCTGATCGTCGGCCTGTGCGTGACCGCGCTCAGCGTCACCGTCGGCCTCGTCATCGGCCTGCTTGCGGGCTATGTGCGCCTGATCGACGCGATCGCCATGCGCGTGATGGACGGGCTGATGGCGATCCCCGGCATTCTGCTCGCCATCGCCATGATCGCCCTCGCCGGCGCCAGTCTGACCACCGTCGTGATCGCCATCGCCATACCTGAGATTCCGCGCGTCGTGCGGCTCGTTCGCAGCGTCGTATTGACCATCCGCGAAGAACCCTATGTCGAGGCCGCCGTCACCGTCGGCACCCGGCTGCACTGGCTGCTGCTGCGCCATGTTCTGCCCAACACGATCGCCCCCCTGATCGTCCAGGGCACCTATGTCTGCGCCTCGGCGATCATCACCGAGGCGCTGCTGTCGTTTCTCGGCGCCGGCATCCCGCCCGAAATTCCGAGCTGGGGCAACATCATGGCCGAGGGACGCACGCTCTTCCAGGTCGCACCGTGGATCGTGTTCTTCCCCGGCCTGTTCCTCGCGCTTGCGGTATTGGCGATCAACGTGCTCGGCGACGGGTTGCGCGACACCATCGACCCGCGCCTCGCCCGCCGGCCCTGACCATGGCAACGGTCCTCCGCATCGACGGACTGACGGTGGGCCTGCCGCCCGGGGCGGATCGCGCCAACGCCGTCGAGGACATCGATCTCGCGCTCGACACCGACGAAACCCTGTGCGTCGTCGGCGAGTCGGGCGCCGGCAAGTCGGTGGTCGCGCAGGCGGTCATGGGCCTGCTGCCGCGCCGCCAACTCGCGGTGACCGGCGGCAGTGTCGAACTGCTCGACGAGGAGCTGATCGGCGCATCGCCCGCGCGCTTGCGGGCGCTGCGCGGCGCGCGCATGTCGATGATCTTTCAGGAGCCGATGACCGCGCTGAACCCCGTGATCGCGGTCGGTCGGCAGATCGAGGAAGTGCTGACCGCCCATACGAAGATGCCGGCGCGAGCGCGCTCCGAGCGCGTGCAGGCGGTCATGAAGGCCGTCAACCTCCCCGATCCGGAGCGCCTCGCCGTGCGTTACCCGCATCAACTGTCCGGCGGCCAGCGGCAACGGGTGATGATCGCCATGGCGCTGGCGCTCGAACCCGCGCTGCTGATCGCCGACGAGCCGACGACGGCGCTCGACGTCACGACGCAGGCGCAGATACTGGCCCTGATAAAACGCATCCAGCGCGAGCGCGGCATGGGGGTGCTGTTCGTCACCCACGATTTCGGCGTCGTTGCCGAGATCGCCGACAGGGTGGCGGTTATGCGCGAGGGCCGGGTCGTCGAGTGCGCGCCGACCGAACGGCTGCTGTCGGCGCCGGCGCATCCTTACACGCGCCGGCTGATGGCGGCGGTCCCGAGCCTGCAACCGCCGGAACGCGCGCCCGCGGAGGAGGCGGCCGTCGCCCTGGAGACGCGCACGCTGTCGAAGACCTATACCGGCCGCCGGTGGTTGCGGCGAAGCCGCGCCGTGCCCGCCGCGCGCGACGTGTCGCTCGTGGTCCGCCGCGGAGAGACACTCGGCGTCGTCGGCGAATCGGGGTCGGGGAAATCGACCGTGGCGCGCTGTATCGTGCGCCTTGTCGAGCCGACGGACGGCGCGGTCCTTCTCGACGGAGTCGATATCGCCCGGCTGCCGCCCCGCGCGCTTCGGCCTTGGCGCCGGCGCGTTCAGATCGTGTTCCAGGACCCCTACCGGTCGCTCAACCCGCGCCGAACCGTCGGCGCCTCGATCGTCGAGGGACCGGTCAACTACGGCGTCGCACCCGCCGAGGCATGGCGCCGCGCCCGCGAACTGCTCGCGCTGGTCGGGATCGACAGCGGCGCGATCGGCCGCTATCCGCACCAGTTCTCCGGCGGCCAGCGCCAACGCATCTGCGTCGCCCGCGCGCTGGCGATGGAACCGCAGGTGCTGATCGCCGACGAAGCGGTTTCGGCGCTCGACGTTTCGGTGCAGGCGCAGGTGCTCGCATTGCTCGACCGGGTGCGCGCGCGCTTCGACCTGGCGATGCTGTTCATCACCCACGATCTGCGCGTCGCCGCCCAGGTCTGCGACCGCATCGCGGTGATGTATCGCGGCGAGATCGTCGAAACCGGCGCAACCGCGGCCCTGTTCGCCGCTCCGCGCCGCGACTACACCAAGCGTCTGTTCGCCGCCGCGCCGGGGCGGAACCGGCGTTTCGGCGCCGCCGTCGAATGAGCCTCCGCCTCGCCTTCATGGGCACGTCGGATTTTGCCGTACCGTCCTTCGAGGCGATCCGCGCCGCCGGACACGACATCGTCGCCGTTTACACGCAACCGCCGCGCCCGGCCGGGCGCGGCAAGCGTCTCCGGCCGAGCGCCGTCGGGTGCGCTGCCGCCGCCGCAGGAATCGACGTGCGCACGCCGAAAAGTCTGAAGGGCCAGACGCTGCCCCCGGCCCTCGACGCGGTTGTGGTGGCGGCATATGGCCTCATCCTGCCGCAGCGTGTGCTCGCCGCGCCCCGCCGGGGCTGTTTGAACGTCCACGCTTCGCTATTGCCGCGTTGGCGCGGTGCGGCGCCGATCCAGCGCGCGATCATGGCCGGCGATACCGAGACCGGGATCACCATCATGCGCATGGATATCGGCCTCGACACCGGCCCCCTTCTCTACCAGTGCGCGATTCCCGTGGCCGGCGCGGACGCAGGCGTGCTCCACGACCGGTTGGCTGCGCTCGGCGCCGGCATGATCGTGGAAGTATTGGCCGACCCTCGCCCCGAAACACCCCAACCCGAAGCGAGGGCAACCTATGCTTGCAAGCTCCGGCCCGCCGACGAAACGATCGACTGGACCCGCCCGGCGGTCGAGATCGAACGGCAGGTTCGCGCCCTGAGTCCGCGGCCCGGGGCACGCTTCGCCGCCGGTGGCGAAACGTGGAAACTGCTGTCCGCCGCGGTCGTATCGGGAAGCGGAGAACCGGGTCGGGTGCTCGACGCCGCGCCGACCGTCGCTTGCGGCGCAGGCGCTCTTCGCGCGCTGCGCCTTCAGCGCGCCGGGCGCAGGCCGATGGACGCCGCCGCAGCGCTGCGCGGTCGTCCGCTGTCGCCGGGCACGGTGCTACGGTGAGCGATGCCGCGCTACCGCCTGATGGTCGAATACGACGGGACCGGTTACGTCGGCTGGCAGCGCCAGGAAAACGGCGCGTCGATTCAGGCAGCGCTGGAGAAGGCGGTGCGTGGCTTCTGCGCCGAAACGGTGACCGTTCACGGCGCGGGACGCACCGACGCGGGCGTTCACGCGCGCGGCCAGGTGTGTCATTTCGACCTCGCCCGCCGGGTCTCCGCCCGCACCATGGCGAACGCGCTCAACGCCCATCTGCGCCCGGCGCCGATCGCAGTCCTCGACGCGACGGAAGTGGCGGACGGCTTTCACGCGCGTTTTTCCGCGACCCGGCGCTGCTACCGCTACCGCATCGTCAACCGTCGCGCGCCGCTCGCCCTCGACCGCGGCCGCGCATGGCATGTCGCCGCGCCGCTCGACCGCGCCGTAATGGCCGCCGCGGCGGCGCTGTTGGTCGGCTGTCACGACTTCACGAGCTTTCGCGCCACGGGCTGCCAGGCGAAGTCCCCGATCAAGACCCTCGACCGCCTCGACGTCGCCGCGAGCGCCGGGGAAATCACGGTGACCGCCGCCGCGCGTTCGTTCCTGCACCATCAGGTGCGCATCTTCGTCGGCACGTTGGCGCAGGTGGGACTCGGCAAGGCCGCGCCGGAATGGGTGTTGGAGGTTCTTGCGGCCCGCGACCGGGCCGCCGCCGGCCCCACCGCCCCCGCCCGGGGACTGTGCCTGACGGCTGTGCGCTACGATACGGTCGGCATTCCGGGCGGGTGACGCGGCTTCGATGACCGTTCTCTCCCCGATCGTCGCGGTCGCGCGGCGGACTCCGTTGCTCGTCCTGTTTCCGGGCGCGATCCTGCTCTACGGCTTGGCGCTTGCCCTCTACGTTCTTGCAACTTTCGATCTCGTCACCATCGTCAGCGATCTGAACGGCGACGATGCTTTCTATTACTACCAAATCGCCAGGAATATGGCGGCAGGCGAATTTTCCACTTTCGACGGCGGCATCACGCGCACCAACGGCTACCATCCGCTGTGGATGCTGTTCCTCGTTCCATTTTACTGGTTTTTCGATGCGGAGACGGCGCTCTTCGCGATCAAAGGTGTCGAGATCATGCTGGTCGCGGGCGGAATCGCCCTCGTTGTATTGGCAGCCCGCCTGGCCGGCCTGCCCTCGCTGCCGCTCCTCGCCACGCCGTTGGCGCTGTTCCTGCATGTCTCGTTCTTCAAAGGGATGGAAACGGCGCTTGCGCTGTTCATGCTGGGCTCGCTCTTCCTTCTTCTGACGCTTTGGGCGCGGGCTCCACGTGGAGAGCTCTATAAATGGCTTCTCGCCGCGCTTGCCTTCGCGCTGCCTTGGGTTCGGTTGGAATTCGCGGCGATATCGCTCACGGTCACGCTGGCGCTGTATCTGGTCGCCTTATCGTCGCGTCGTCGCGACGGACTCCTCCCCGCTTCTCTCGTTCCGTTCTCCGGTGCGTTGGCGGGCATTCTCGTATATTTCGCTTACAACCAGATTGTTTTCACCGGCCTCGCGCCGGTGAGCGGCGAAGTCAAACGACAGTGGTCGCTGGCGGCGTGGCAAGCGGAGGGCGGGTACAATCTCGCAAAATCTTTCGCGGAAGTAACGCGGCACCGTATTCTCGACAATCTGGCTGCCTTCGCCGTCTGCGTCGGCTTCGTCCCGATCTGGCGGCTCGTCCGTCGCAGGGGAGACCGGCGCGACCGGCTTTTCCTCGTCTTTTTCACCGGCGTGTTCGCCCTCGCGGCGGAACATCTCGCCAAGCTCGTGCAGACGATCCTGTTCATGCACCCCCGCTTCGGCATCTACAGCACCTATTACGCGCCGGGCGACCTGATGATGCCGCTTCTGTTCGCCGTCGCCGGCTACGCGGTCATGCGGCTACGTGGCAGAATCCCCTGCATCCGACCGTTCCGCCGGCGTCCGCCCCGCCCGGCGATCATGGCGGGCGCAGCATTGGTCCTGGGCGCGGCGGCGTTTCTGCTCTACAAGCCGTTCGAGCATGTCGCTACGGCGGTCGAAAACCCGCGTTGGGACTGGGATCGACAGTCCTATGCCGGCGTGCGGCTCATGAATCGCGTGCTTCCCGAAGACAGCGTGGTCGGCGCCTGGGATGCCGGCGTCATCGGCTATTTCTCGGCCTTCCCGGTGGTCAATCTCGATGGATTGGTGAACTCTCGCGCTTATCTGCGCGACGGCGGTCCGTTCGTCCGCAAGATGACGGTCGGGAATCCCCATCGATCGTTCGGATTGACCCATCTCGCCAACGCCATGTTGGATGCCGACGACCTGCCGGATGGGTTGGCGTTCGCCGGCGCGTCGTTCCCCCGAAGCGGAGGGGGACATCGCGAATTCGGTGTGGTTTCCGTCCGACGGGACGCTTCCCCCGAGTCTTTCCGACAGCGCTTGGCAGCTGCCTTCGACTGGCGTTCAGGGAATGTCGGGGTCGTCTTCGACGGGCGGCTGGCACAGGTCGTCGTCATGGAGTGCGCGCCGGACGGACTGCGGAACCAGTCGCTCACCTTCGTTCAGGACTCCGGCGGGCGGGAAACGGTCGCGCGCCGGTATCCATGGAAGAACGCGAGACGGAATCGATTCGGCATGTGCGTGAACGCGCTCATCCTTCCTCCGGGCAGGTCGTCGCCCGACCGCGTCGTCCTGTCGACGCACGACGCCGCGGCAGATTGAACGCCGGTTTCTCCCGGCGGCGCGCGACCAGGCCGGCGACGGTGCTATGCTTCGATCATGGCGACTCGCAGTGTCCGGATCGGCAGCGGGGCCGGATATGCCGGCGATCGGTGGGAACCCGCGGTCGAACTCGCCGAGCGCGGCGGCGTGGACTACATCGCCTTCGAATGCTTGGCGGAACGAACGATCGCGCGCGAGACCCTCGCCATGCGCCGCGGCGCGCATGACGGAACGAACCCGCGACTGGCCGAGCGGCTGACAGCGGTGCTGCCGGCCTGCGCCGCGAACGGGGTGCGGGTGGTCTCTAACATGGGCGCCGCCAATCCCCTCGCCGCCGGGCGGCGTGCGGCGGAGATCGCCGCCGACTCGGGCTTTGAAGATCCGCGCTGCGCGGTGCTGCTGGGCGACGACGTCAGCGACCTGGTTGCCGCGCGCGGCGACCTCGTATTGCTCGAAACCGGCGACCCGCTCGAATCGGTGCTGCCGCGCATGGCCGCGGCGAACGCCTATCTCGGCGCCGACGGCGTCCGCGACGCCCTCGCCACCGGCGCGCCGGTCGTCATGACCGGCCGCGTCGCCGATCCGTCGCTGTTCGTCGGCCCCATGCTGCACGCGCTCGGCTGGTCATACGATGACTACGACCGACTGGGCCAAGGGACCGTGGCAGGCCATCTGCTCGAATGCGCAGGTCAGGTCACCGGCGGTTATTTCGCCGATCCGGGGGTCAAGAACGTCGACGGCCTGGCTCGGCTCGGCTTTCCGTTCGCCGATGTCGATGCCGACGGCGCAGTCGCCATCGGCAAGGTCGCCGAAGCCGGGGGCCGCGTCGATACGCACACCTGCACCGAGCAACTCCTTTATGAAATGCACGATCCGACAGCCTATATCACGCCCGACTGCGTGCTCGACGCCAGCGGCGTGCGTTTCGACGAAGCGGGTCCGGACAAGGTGCGCGTCACCGGCGCGCGGGCGAAACCCCGCACCCCGACCTACAAGGTGAGCGTCGGCTATTTCGACGGCTATGCGGGCGAGGGTCAGATTTCCTACGCTGGGCCGAATGCGGTCGCGCGGGCGCGGCTCGCCGCCGAGGTCGTGGCCGAACGGCTCAGGCTGCGGGGCTTCGCCTGCGACGACTGGCGGGTCGATCTGATCGGCCTCGACAGTCTTCACGGCCCCGGCGAAGGGCGTCCCGAGCCTTACGAAGTTCGCTTGCGCCTTTCCGGGCGCTGCGGCGACCGGCGAACCGCCGAAGCGATCGGCTGGGAGGTCGAAACCCTGCTCACCAACGGGCCGCAGGGTGGCGCCGGAGATTCGAAGAGCGTGCGCGAGATCCTCGCCGTGCAATCGGTTCTGCTGCCGCGCGCGCTGGTCAGGATGCAGGTCAACGTGGTGCGCGCGTGATCGCGGTTCGCGATCTCGCCCATACCCGCGCCGGCGACAAGGGGCGCACGGTGAACGTTTCGGTAATCGCGTTCGACACCGCCGGTTACGCGCGGCTGGAACGCGAACTGACCGAGGGCCGGGTGATGGCGGCGTTCGCCGCCGTCGCCGACGGTCCGGTCCGGCGCTACGCGCTGCCGCAGTTGCGCGCGCTCAACTTCGTCATCGACCGGATCAAGGGCGGCGGCGTCACGCGCACCCTGTGCCAGGACCAACACGGTAAAAGCCTGAGTTCGCTGATGCTCGCCATCCGGCTTCCCGGCAACCGCCCCGTCACCGATCGGCGGCCAGAACCTCCGGGTTGACCACCACCCCGGGGTCGAGCGCCCCGGCGAAGAAGCCAAGCACGTTCTCCGCGCACCGCATCGACATGCGCTCCGCACATTCGACGGTCAATCCCGCCATGTGCGGGGTCAAAACTGCATTATCAAGCTGAAACAGCGGGTTGTCGGTCGAAGTTGGCTCAACTTCGAAGACATCGAGACCCGCCCCGGCGATCTCTCCCTCGTCGAGCGCCGCGATCAACGCCGCTTCGTCGATCAACCCGCCGCGTGAAGCGTTTACGACCGCTGCATGAGGCGGCAGCGCAGCCAGCGCCGCCCGGTCGACGATGCGCCGGGTTTCGTCCGCCAACGGTGCGTGCAGCGTCACGTAGTCGGCGTCCGCCAGTCCATCTGCCAATCGCGCCAGCGGCTCGCCGCCCAGCGCCACGACGTCCGCGGGTTCGACGAACGGATCGTAAACCCTGACTCTCATGCCGAACGCCCGGCACAGGCCGACGACCAGCCGGCCGACACGGCCCTGCCCCACCACGACGACCGTCTTCCGGAACAGGTCATGGCCGACGACGCTGCCGTCTCCCTGCCATTCGCCGGCCCGGGTCAGACGGTCGAGGACCGGCCCACGCTTGGCGACCGCGAGCATCAGGTACAGGGTGTGCTCGGCAACCGTGCGCGCGTTGGCGTCGCCGACGACGGTGAGCGGGATGCGCCGCTCGCTGAGAGCCGCCACATCGACCGAGTCGAATCCGACACCGTGGCGGGCGACGATTTGCAGCCTGTTCGCCCGGGCGATCAGCCCCCGGTCGATGCGCGCCGTACGCACGATCACCGCGTCGGCGGTCGGCATATGCGCGGCAACGGTTTCCGGATTCTGGGCTATCTCCGTGACCGAGATACCTGGTTCTGCGTTCAGCCGTGCGATGCCCGACTCGTGCACCCTGCCGATCACCAGCACATTGCGCGTTCGATCCATGTCGTGCTCCCTTCGTCGAACCGCACCGGCGGGCGCACCGGCGCGATGCTGCGGACGGGCGGGCTATCGCAACCGCGGGGCGACGCCGAGGCGGAGGTCCGACCGTTGTGTCACAGTGCGCTGTTGCGCCCGGAATCCCTATGAGAAGCGCGGTTTGCGCTTCTCGACAAACGCAGTCACGGCCTCCTGATGGTGCGGATGGCTGTTAGACAGAATCTCGTAGGCGATGGCGGCATCGGTGATTTCCGCGGCGAGACGGCGCAGCGGGATGTTGATCGCCGTTTTGGTCCAGCGGATTGCCCATGTCGCACCGTTCGCCAGCTTGCCTACGATTTCATCGACCTTCGCGTCGAGCCGGTCCGCCGGGACGGCATGGTTGACCAAGCCTATCGCCGCCGCCTCCTTCGCCGTCATCATGTCGCCCGTCAGCAGGAATTCCTTCGCCCGCGCATAACCCACCAGTTGCGGCCAGATCACCGCGCCGCCGTCGCCGGCCACGAGTCCCATCCTGACATGCGGGTCGCCGATCGGCGCGGTCTCATCGGCGACGATGATGTCGCACAACAGCGCAAGGCTGGCGCCCAGCCCGGCGGCCGCGCCGTTGAGGCGGCAGACCACGGGCTTCTCCATCTCCAGCAGGCCCGCGATGATTCGTTTGGCGTCAGGGGCGATGTCGCGAAAGCGGGCGGGGTCGTCGATCATGCTCTGGAACCACGCCATGTCGCCGCCGGCGCAGAATGCCCGCCCGGCGCCCGTGAGCACGATGACGTCACTGTCCGGGTCGCGGTCGAGCGCAGGAAACACCCGCGCCAGTTCGGTATGCAGCGTATGATCGACCGGGTTCATCGCGCCGTCGCTGTCGATCGTCGCCCGCAACACCCGGTCGCGGCGCTCGAAACGGATCGCCGTATAGTCGTCGAGCGGCATGGCGCCCCTCCCCCCCCTTGGCGTTACAGGGTCCTTCGATCGGCGATCGTTCGGCGCCTCTCCGCCGCTTATACACGAAACCGCTCTGATATAGAGTGGCGCCACCTGTAACGGAGGATCGCCATGCTGCCGCTTGCCGACGTGCGCGTGCTCGATTTCACCACCCTGCTGCCGGGGCCGTTCGCCACGTTGATCCTTGCCGAGGCGGGGGCCGAGGTGATCAAGGTGGAGCGCCCCGGCGGCGAGGAGATGCGCGCCGGACGGCCGCGCGCCGGCGATCACGGTCTGCTCTTCGCGATGCTCAATCGCGGCAAGAAAAGCGTCGAGATCGATCTCAAGGCGTCGGATGCGGCCATTAGCCTGCGCCCGCTGATCGAAAGCGCCGATGTCCTGGTCGAGCAATTCCGCCCCGGAGTCATGGCCCGGCTCGGCCTCGATTGGAAGACGGTTCACGCAATCAATCGGAAGCTCGTCTATTGCTCGATCACTGGATACGGGCAGGACGGCCCGAAGGCGCTGGTCGCCGGGCACGATCTGAACTACTGCGCCGAGACCGGCTTCCTGTCGATGACCAGGGGCGCCGACGGCCGACCGCATATTCCTCAGACCCAGATCGCCGATATCGGCGCCGGTAGCTATCCGGCGGTCATGAATGTGATGTTCGCCCTGTGGAGCGCGCGGCGCACCGGCGAGGGATCGTATCTGGACATTTCCATGTGCGATAATTTGTTTCCGTTCCTGTGGGCGCCGATGGCGCTCGGCCGCGCGACCGGGGACTGGCCGGCCGGCAACGACATGTACCTGACCGGCGCCACCGCCCGTTATCAGCTCTACCGCACGCTTGACGACAAGTTCGTTGCCTGCGGCGCGCTCGAACAGAAATTCTGGGACAATTTCTGCGATTGCATCGGTCTCGACGACAAGCTCCGCGACGATTCGAAAGACCCGCAGGCCACCGTCGCCGGTGTCGCCGCGCGCATCGCTGCGCGCACCGCCGCGGAGTGGCGCGCTGCTTTCGCCGGCAAGGACGTGTGCGCTGTGTTGGTGCGCAGCCTCGACGAAGCGCTCGCGGACGAGCAGTTCGCCGGGCGCGGACTGTTCGCACACACCCTTGACGGCGGCGCGAAGCCGCTGCCGGCGCTCTCGGTTCCGGTCGCCGCCGCCCTGCGTGGCGCGCCACGCGGTGCCGGCGCGCCCGCCCTTGGTTCGGCCGACGCGCTGCTCGACCAGTCGCTCGCGGCGGAGTGACGGCGATGCCGCGAATCCTGCTGATCCAGGGCGCCAACATGGCGTGGCTCGGCAAGCGCCAGCCGGAGATCTACGGAACGGAGACGGCCGCCGAACTCGACGCACGGTTGACGGCGCACGCGAAAAATCTCGGCGTCGATCTCGAGATCTTCTACACCCACGTCGAGGGCGAGGCGATCGGACGGCTCTACGACCGATTCGACCGGGGAATCGATGGCTTGGTCATGAACCCCGCCGGTTTCAGCCATTGCGGCTTCGCGTTGCGTGACGCCATCCTGGGCTGCGAAGACCTGCCCTACATCGAAGTACACGTCACCAATATCGAGAAACGCGGCATCCGGTCGGTGCTTGCGGAAGCGGCGCTCGGCGTGGTCGCGGGCTTCGGTCTCGACAGCTACCGCATCGGCCTCGAGGCGATGGCGGCGCGTCTGGCGAAAGACTCCCCTCCATGAACGCGCTGAAGGTTTCGCACGGCATTCTCGACATCGCGCCCTATGTTCCAGGGCGCGACCGCGCCGAAGGTGGCCGGCGGGTCATCAGACTGGCGTCGAACGAAACCCCGCTCGGCGCCAGCCCGCTGGCGATCGACGCCTTTCGTCGTTGCGCCGACCGCCTGCACCGCTACCCGGACGGCGGTGCGCGCGAACTGCGCGAGGCGCTCGGCGCGCACCACGGCCTCGATCTCGCGCGTATCGTCTGCGGCAACGGCTCGGACGACCTGCTGGGTCTGCTGGCGACCGCCTATTCCGGGCCGGGCGCCGAAGTCATCGTCAGCGAGCACGCTTTCGCGATCTTCGGCATCGCGGCGCGGGCGGCCGGCGCAAGGCCTGTCACCGTGCCGGCTCGCGCGCTGGGTGCCGACATCGACGCCATGATCGCCCGCGCCGGGGCGGACACCCGCATCTGCTACCTCGCCAATCCGAACAACCCCACCGGCACCTGCGTCCCGGCGGCCGCCCTCGCCCGCCTGCGCGCCGGTTTGCCCGATCACTGCCTGCTGGTCATCGACGCCGCCTACGCGGAGTATATGCAGGACGACGACTACGCCGATGGAACCGCGCTCGTGGATGCGCACGACAATGTGGTCATGACGCGGACCTTCTCGAAGATCTACGGTCTGTCGGCCCTCCGTCTCGGCTGGCTCTACGCGCCGCCGGGGGTCGTGGATGTTCTGAACCGCATACGAATGCCGTTCAATGTCAACCACGCCGCGCAGGCGGCGGGTATCGCCGCTCTCGAGGATACGGCGTTCGTCGCCCGCGCCGTCGCGCACAACGCCGAGTGGCGGCCGTGGCTGGAGCGGGAGATGGCCTCCCTGGGGCTGACGGTCCACCCGAGCGCGGCGAATTTCGTGCTGGCGGAATTTCCCGGCCGGCCGGGCCGCGACTCGGCGGCGGCCAACGCGTTCCTGTTGCGGCGCGGCATCATCCCGCGGCCGCTCGCGGGTTACGGCCTGCCCCAATGTTTGCGCTTCTCGATCGGGCTCGCCGAGGAGAACCCGCTGGTGATCGACGCGCTGGGTGATTTCCTCGGCTGACCCGGCAATCTGCCCCGCGGAGCGAGGCCGACAATTCTCCGGTAGGTCGAATTGCCGGTTGATTCCATCCGCACACCGTGTCTAACTGCACGGAGCGCCGATTTCCGATGCTGACGCAGCGGGTAGCGCAACGGTCGCCGGTTCGGGCAAGCCCGTTCCGAAGGCCGCCGCCACCCGCCATAGACGGTTGAAGAAGGCTCGGCGGCCGCACCGGACAGGAGCTCCGGGGAGGAACCGCAGGCGCGACATACGGAAGGAGCAAAGTGTATGATTGAACTCAGCGTGAACGGGGTGAGTCGCCAGTTCGTCGGCGACCCGAACATGCCCCTGCTCTGGTACGTCCGGGATGAGCTCGGACTCACCGGGAGCAAATTCGGTTGCGGCGCCGGCTTGTGCGGGAGCTGCACCATCCATGTCGACGGCACCGCGGTGCGGGCGTGCATCACGCCGGTCTCCGACGCCGCCGGCGGCGAAGTCACCACTATCGAAGGGTTGGATCCCGACGGCAACCATCCGGTGCAGCGAGCGTGGCGCGCGCACAACGTGCCGCAATGCGGCTACTGTCAGTCCGGCCAGATCATGAACGCCGCGGCGTTCCTGTCCGAGAACCCGGATCCGACCGATCAGGAGATTCTCGACGCGATGGACGGCAATCTCTGTCGATGCGGCACCTACCAGCGGATTGCCGCAGCGGTTCGCACTGCGGCGAGGGAGGTGTAGCCATGTCCATGATTCAGAATCTCAGCCGGCGCGACGTCCTCAAGGGCGCCGGCGCCACGGCCGGTCTGGTGCTCGGCGCGCAATTGCTGCCGAACGGGCTGACGGGCAAACATGCCAAAGCCGCCATGATGGCCCAGCCCAACCTGTTCTGCGCCATCGACTCCGACGGCACGGTCACCATCACCTGCAGCCGCAGCGAGATGGGCCAGGGCGTGCGCACGGGCGTCCCGATGATGCTGGCCGACGAACTCGAGGCCGACTGGAATCGGGTCAAGATCTGGCAGGCGCCGGGCGACGCGGAGAAATACGACCCGGCCGGTCAGGACGCGCAGAACACCGACGGGTCGCGCAGCACGCGCCACCATTTCGACGTGATGCGCGAACTCGGCGCCCAGGCGCGCGACGTGCTCGAACGCGCCGCCGCCCAGATGTGGGGCGTCGATTCGAGCGAGGTCTATGCCCGCGACCATCGGCTCTATCACACCGGCTCGGGTAACTCCTTCGACTTCGGCGAGGTCGTCGAGGCCGCGGCCGGACTCGAGACGATGGAGTCGGTGCCGCTGAAGGACCCGTCGCAGTGGCGCTACATCGGCAAGGACATGCCGGTGGTCGATAACTTCGACATGAGCACGGGCGGCGGCATCTACGGCGCCGACGTGTCGATCCCCGGCATGAAGATCGCCGTGGTCGCGCGTTGCCCCGTCTATCGCGGGCGTGTGAAGTCGTTCGACGCCAGCAAGGCTCTCGAAGTGCAGGGGGTCGAGCAGGTGCTCGAAATCCCGGCGCTGGCGATGGACAAGCCGGCGGAGTTCCGCGCTCTCGGCGGCGTGGCGGTGATCGGAACCAACACCTGGTCGGTGCTCGAAGGCCGTCGGCTGCTCGAAATCGACTGGGATCTCGGACCCAATACGGACCACTCGTCGGACACCTACAACGAGAAGCTCCGCGAGTCGGCCCGCGTGGGTGCGACGGACGACAATGGCGGCGTCGTGGTGCGCAACCGCGGCGATGTCGATGCGGCGTTCGCCGAAGCGGCGCAGACCTTCGAGTCGGAGTATTTCGTGCCGTATTTCATCCACACCACGATGGAGCCGATGTGCGCGCTGGTTGACGCCAACGCCAGCCCCATCCAGGTGTGGGGATCGGTGCAATCGCCGAACGATACGCGCCGCTATGTCGCCGACGCGCTCGGCATCACCGACGCCGAGGGCAACCCCGACCCGTCCAATGTCGAGTGCAACGTCACGCTGCTCGGCGGCGGTTTCGGCCGCAAGTCGCAGAGCGACTTCGTGTGCGAGGCGGCGATCCTGTCGAAGATGATCGGCGCGCCGGTTCGGATGCAGTGGACCCGCGAGGACGATATCCAGATCGGCTACTACCACACCGCCAGCGCGCACGCGATGAAGGCGGCGGTGGACGCCGACGGCAAGGTCACGGCGTGGAAGCATTCGGGCGCGTGGCCGTCGATCCTGGCGCTGTGGGTGCCCGACCAGAAGACCGGTTTCGGCATCGAGTACGGCCTCGGCCTCGTCGATACGCCGTATAACGAAGTGCCGAACATCCGCATCGAGAACGGTGTCGCGGATCCGCAGATCCGCATCGGCTGGTATCGCTCGGTGAACAACATCCAGCACGCGTTCGCGATGAACTGCTTCGCCAACGAGGTCGCGGTGGCCACCGGACAGGATCCGGTCGAGTTCCTCGCCCGCCTGATCGGGGAGTCCGACAATATGGACCTCGCCGCCGACGGGGTGGAGGAATACTGGAACTACGGCGACCCGATCGAGAAGTGGCCGATCATGCCGAACCGCCTGACCAACGCGGTGCGCATCGCCGCGGCCAAGGCGGGCTACGGCAAGCCGCTGCCTCCGGGTCACGGCATCGGCGTCGCAGCGCAACGGTCGTTCCACGCCTACGTCGCCACGGCGGTTCACGTCGCGGTGCGCGACGACGGCACGTTGCACGTCGTGCAGGTCGATACCGCCTACGATGCCGGACGCTACGTCAACCCGGAAGGCATCAAGAAGCAGGTCGAGGGCGCGGCGATCTACGGCCACACCATCGCCTTGCACGGTCAGATCACGACCACCGGGGGCGCGGTCGATCAGAGCAACTTCCACGACTACCCGATCACGCGCATCAGCGATGCGCCGCTCAACGTTCGGGTCCACATCGTGGAGGACTTCGTTCACCGCCCGCCGAACGGCGTCGGCGAGCCGGGCGTTCCGCCTTACGCGCCGGCCTTGGCCAACGCGATCTTCGCCGCCACCGGCAAGCGGATTCGCAACCTGCCGATCCGTCCGGAGGACGTGGCAGGCGCCTGACGGCACAACCTTTCTGAAACTACCTGGCGGCTGCCTTCGGGCAGCCGCCTCTCTTTTGCCGATGGGAATCCCCCCTGGATTAGGGGTCGGGAAGGGCTTGTTGGCTCTCCCGCCCCCCGAACCGCACGTGCGGTTTTCCCGCATACGGCTCTCCAGTCGATGGTTTCCGCATCGGGGGTGTCTCGCTGCCTGCCACGCCGCATACAGGGCGAACAGCCCGACAGTTGCGAAGAGAGCATAGCTAGCCCGGATATCTCACAGCGGCTCGGGATGGGACGCTTTGTGGGTTGTTTGGCGGCGGCGGGCTGGGCGCGGGAGGGCGCTGTGGCGTCGTTGTGTTTGGTTGGGGTGGCGTTTTGGTGTTTGGGCACCGCTCATGCCGGATTTCTTGCTTTGTTCTCAAGATGAACGCAGCCGTCATCGCCCGGCGCTGGCGCCGGCATGTCAAGGTCGCGTGGTGGGACGGTTCAGCGCGATAATCGTCGGTGTGCCCGGGCGAACTCGGTTCGGTAGGGGTGGTTGCTGGCCATGGAGACGAGAATGCGCCGTGCGCTGCGCCGGACCTGAGCGCCGAGCTTGAGCAGTTTCAAACGAATGGCGCCACAAGTGGCGTTCTCCAGCCGCGTCGCCTTCAAGCCGATGCGCCGCAGCGCACACACCAGGACGTAGGCGAAGGAGGCGAACCACAGGCGCAGTTGGTTGGCCCGCATGGTCCGGGCCGAGGTGCGGTCGGCGAACAGATCGAGTTGGCATTCCTTGATCCGGTTCTCCATCTCGCCGCGGGCGCAGTAGAGGTCTTCGTAGAGTGTTCGCGCGTCATACCGATCCGCCGGCAACGACGTGACCACGAAGCGCGGATTGGCGCCCTTGGGGAGATGTTCGGCCTTGGCCACGACCCGGCGCGCCCGGCACCAGCTCTGCCGTGTCCGATACACGAAGTCGGCGAACCGCCGCGCCGGCTGGCCGCTCGCCTTACAGGCGGCCTTGGCCGCGCCAAGCTCGCGCTCGATGACGGCGGCCAGCCGGCGGTTGCGGGCCAGCCCGAACAGATAGCCAACGTCATTGGCCTCGCACCAGACCATCAGGTCCTCACGGCAAAAACCGGAATCGGCCCGCAAAACGATCTCCACCTCAGGCCACCGGGCGCGGACCTGGCCAACGATCCGCGCCACCTCGTCCACCGCCCCGGCCGCCGCGTCGATGTTGGCCGGGCGCAGCCGAGACGCCAGAAGATGACGGCCACAAAAGATGTACAGCGGCAGATAGCAATAGCACTTGTAATAGCCGTGGAAAAACCGGCCCTCCTGATCCCCGTGCAGCGGATCGTCAGTGGCGTCCAGGTCCAGCACGATGCGCTTCTCGGGCCCCTCGTGAGCCTCCAGAAACAGCGTCACCAACAAATCCTCGAGCGCGCCGGCATCGTGGCCGATCCGATGGTAACGCCCGGGCTTATCCCCAAATGCATGCTCCAACCGGTTCAGCGTGCTCTTGCCCGCCAGCACCGCACAGTCCCGCCGCTTCGGCTCACAGTGATCCGACAGAAGCGCCAACACCGGATCGTGGCGAAGCTCGTCGTGGTCCGCCACATCCTCATGACCCAGGGCAATCGCGCCGATGCGCTGGCCGATCAAGGCCCGCAGGTCATGGACTACAAGGTCCGACCGCCGAGCATCGGTGAAGCAAGCGGCCACCCGCTCGAACAGGCCGATCGCCCGATCGGTCCGGCGAAGCAGCAGCGCACCCGCGTTGGTCGTCAGCGCACCGCCGTCAAACCCGGCAACAACCCGGCGCTTCCCAAAGCCTTCAAACTCAAACTGCTTGCTGATACACTCCGTCTGCATCGGTCCTCTGCTCCCGATCTGGCAAGTCATTGGTCAACAACGACTTTATCAGATCACAGAGGCCGATGCACCACACACCGTGAGATATCCGGGATAGCCGCCCCCTGTGACGTCGTTGCCAGCGCCGACACCATGCGCTCCGTCCACACCGTGGCTTCCGCGTTCGGTCCCTCTATCGGGACCGGCGTCTGTACCACGTTTAGCCTGCTCGGCACTGACGGGGCTTTCTGTGCCACCGTGCAGACGTCGCTCATCCACCTTCCTGCCTCCCTTCCCTCAGCACGGTGTTGCTTCCCGCGCCTCTCGCCGCACTCGCAGCAACGGTACTATGAAGGCTCCGACTCCTGCGCCGCTCGCCCGGCGACGCAGGTCTCTCCGCTTTGCCTTCCCGACATCCCGCCCCAACCACACAACGCACCCCGAACGTCGCTTTCGCAGTCACATCGGCGCGTCCGGTCGGACCAAAAGGTCCAAGCTTCGCCTCACACACGCAAGCTCGCCGATACGCCATGCCGAAACGGGTTCGTCAGCCTGCGGGCTGCCGGTTCGCCTCCGGTTGCTCCCCACCCCGCCTCGGGGCAACGCAGTTACCGTCGGCTACATGTGAGGTGACTTCACATGACAAGGATCCTCTCCTTGCTGACAAAGCGTCCTCACGGACGCCGGCGCACCCGGGGGGCCACGCATCCGCATCTTCGCAACCCGCCGGGCCGTCACGACCTGCATCTTGATGGTGCCGCAATCATTGCGTAGGGTTCGATTTCTTGTGGCGATGGAGGACATCGGCATGGCGAGCATCACGATCCGCAATCTCGACGATGACGTGAAGACCCGGCTGCGCGTGCGTGCGGCGGACAACGGCCGTTCGATGGAAGAGGAAGCGCGGCTGATCCTGCGCGAGGCCGTCGAGCGTGAGCCCGTCCCGGCCAAGGACCTGGGCACGGCGATCCACGAACTGTTCAAACCATTCGGGGGCGTCGAGTTGGAGTTGCCGCCGCGCGAGCCGATGCGCGAACCGCCCCGCTTCGATTGAAACGGCGATGGTGCTGCTCGACACGAACGTGGTGTCGGAACTGATGCTCGCGGTCCCGAGCGCGGAGGTTCTCGCCTGGATAGACGATCTGCCGTCCCGCCGGTTGTTCGTGTCCGCCGTGACGGAGGCCGAGGTTCGCACCGGCATCGCCTTCCTGCCGGAGGGCGCGCGCCGCCTGAGTCTTGCGAACGCCGCCGAACGAACTCTCGGCCATCTGTTCTCCGGCCGCGTCCTGCCGTTCGACAGCGACGCCGCACGCGCTTACGCGGATATCGCCGCGACCCGCCGCGCCGCCGGACGTCCGATCTCGCAGTCCGACTGTCAGATTGCGGCGACCGCGCGGACGCACGGCATGGCTGTGGCGACGCGCAACGTTCGGGACTTCGAGGGAACCGGCGTCGATGTGATCGACCCCTGGCGGGGCGCGTGAGGTTTTTCCGGGACAGGCTGCAAGCGCGCTCACACAGCACGCCCGTTGCGAGATCGAGCGTGTGGACGAAGACGACTTCGTCCGGTAAGCCCTGCCGGTCATGCGCTTGTCACGAAACGAGGTTCGCGCCCGCGCCGCCGCCTTCGTCAACCAATGGCGGGACGCGGCTTACGAAAAGGGCGAGACGCAGAGCTTCTACAACACCTTTTTCGAGGTGTTCGGGGTGCGGCGGCGGAGCGTCGCGCGCTATGAAGAGCATGTCGCGAAATTGGATAATCGCTCGGGATATATCGACCTGTTCTGGCCCGGCGTCCTGATCGTCGAACAGAGGCGTCGTCGGTCGCGCTGTGGGGTGCTTCAGCATATCGCCGTCGGACGCTGCGAGCGTCACCCGGAACCGCTGCGAATTTTCCGGCCACCCGCCCGGGCGCGCCCGGGATGGAATCGCCATTGCGAAGCACACTCTTTTTCGTCCGCGATGCGTGCCGGCGCTTGTCGCGACAACGGCAAGAGCGTATGAAGCGGGTTGATCATGTCCCCTTCGTCTAGCGGTCCAGGACGTCGGCCTCTCACGCCGGAAACACGGGTTCGAGTCCCGTAGGGGACGCCAGCCGCCCGATGCAATCGGTGTAGGCCTCTTTCAGGGAACGCCATGAGCCAGATCACCGTGCGCTTTCCCGACGCGGTCGTCGATGCGGTGGACGCGGCGGCGCGCCGCCTCAAGCACAGCCGGGCCGAAATCATCCGCCAAGCAGTCGAACGCTACGTCGAAGACCTCGACGATTTTTCGGTCGCCGCCGAACGGCTGCGCGACCCCGACGACCCGGTTTTGGACTGGGAACCCGTGAGGCGTGAGCTACTCGATACGGATTAAGGGCAGCGCAGCCAGAGAACTGAAGCGCGTTCCGAGGCAGGAACGCGCGCGGATCGTCAAGGCTATCGACCGGCTGGCGGAGACACCGTTCCTCGGCAGCGCCCCGAAGGGGAATTGCGGAGTTTGCGGCGCTTTCGCGTCGGGGACTATCGCGTTCTTTATGAAGTAGGAACCGATTCGCCGGTCGTGTTGGTCGCGCGGGTCGCTCACCGTCGCGAGGCATACCGCCGCGGAGCAGGATGACGACCGGACCGTCGCGCGCCGCCACGGACAGCTCCCAAGGTCATCGAACAAACCGCAGTCCCGCTCAATGCGGCCCTCCCCGTTCCCGCGGAGGACCGCACCTGTTTCTTCGATTCGACGCGGTCAGTTGACCTCGAACAAGCCCGCCGCACCCATGCCGCCGCCGATGCACATGGTGACGACCACGTTCTTCGCTCCGCGGCGTTTGCCCTCGATCAGCGCGTGGCCCGCCAAGCGCGCCCCCGACATGCCGTAGGGATGGCCGATCGAGATCGCGCCGCCATCGACGTTCAGCGCCTCGTCGGGAATACCCAAGCGGTCGCGGCTGTATATGACTTGCACCGCGAACGCCTCGTTGAGCTCCCACAGGTCGATGTCGTCCATGTCGAGACCGTTGCGCTCGAGCAGGCGCGGCACCGCATAGACCGGGCCGATACCCATTTCGTCGGGCTCCAGCGCGGCGACAGCGAACGAGCGGAAACGCCCGAGCGGCTCCAGACCGCGCCGTTCGGCTTCCTTCGCTTCCATGACCACGCAGGCCGACGCGCCGTCCGACAACTGGCTCGCATTGCCGGCGGTGATGAAGGCGTCTTCGCCCATCACCGGGTCGAGACCGGCGAGGCCCTCCATCGTCGTGCTCGGGCGGTTGCCTTCGTCGCGTTCGAGAGTCACCGACTGTTCGGAGACCTCGCCGGTCGCCCTGTCCTTGACCAGTTTGACCGAGGGCAACGGTACGATCTCGTCGTCCAGGCGCCCCGCCTGTTGCGCCGCCGCCGTGCGCATCTGGCTTTGCAACGCGAACTCGTCCTGCCGCTCGCGAGTCACGTCGTAGCGCTTCGACACCACTTCGGCAGTCTGGATCATCGAGTAGTAAAGCTCGGGTTTGTTTTCATCGATCCATTCATTGTGGCTGCGATAGCCGTTCTGGTGCTCGTTCTGCACGAGGCTGATGGACTCGAGACCTCCGGCGACCATGACCGGCACGTTGTCCACCACCACACGCTGCGCCGCCATGGCGATCGCCTGCAGGCCGGAGGAACAGAAACGATTGACGGTCGCGCCGCCGGTCGTGACAGGCAACCCGGCGCGCAGGGCGCACTGCCGCGCAATGTTGCCGCCTGTGGCCCCTTCCGGCATGGCGCAACCCAACAGCACGTCTTCGATCTCAGCCGGATCGACCCCGGGCGCGCTTCACGGCATGCTCGATCGCATGGCCGCCGTTCCGGTCCCCGTCGGTCCAGCTTTTGTGAACCGACCGCCAGCTACCCCGGCTGTCGCCCGCAGCGACGCTGGAAGGTCACCGGCTTCAAGATTGCTTTGCGCGTTTTCGGCTGGTCTTCAGGAAATCGTCGATGAGCGCCATCAGTTCGTGGATCGTCGCCGATCCGCCAGCAATCAGCCCGGCCGTCACGATGATGTCGGTGAACTGGAACACGGCTCGCTGAAACGACCATCCGTCCGCGCCGCCGAACTCGAAGATCGGGCCGAGAAGCCGGACACCGGACACCGACACCAGGATTCCCAGCGTCAAACCGACGAGAAGCGCCCGCCTCTGAGTGCCCGCCCTGTATTCCGCCAGTGCCTTCTCGGCCTCTGCCATAGCGTTCTCTTCCGCTGATCGCACCGCCTCCTCGAGAGAGGATTTCCCGCTCTGGCGCCATGCCTTGATAAAAACTTCAAGCGAGCGTTCGACGAACAGGGCAACGATGTAGAGGATTCCCAACTGGGTGAGCGCGGTCAGAAACGGCGCCCCTCCTTCCTTCGTACCGATCGGCTTCAGGGCATCGCCCAGGGAGAAGACGACGACGGCCAGCGCAGGACAAGCAGCGCCAGCCAGATCCGCCCGATGTTCCTTTCCATACCCGCGCTCCCTGTACCCGTGGCTCTTCCGACAACCGCTCCGGATTGTAGAGGTCGGTCCGGCAGGCGCCAACTATCCCGAAACGGGAGAACGTCTCAGGCCCCATGAAACCAGCCACCGGTCACACGCCGGCCAACGGGTAACAGGAAACATTCCGGGCATGATCGGAAACTCTGCCTGTGCTTCCGAATCGACCGAACTGCCGGGTCCGGTCGGCGTTGCGCTCGCTCTGTCGCGTCCCATAGGCGCCCTCCTTCCGCCAAGTTGCGCTTCCATTCATCGTATTGCTCTGCGTCGCTGGTGGCCCCGTAGTCCGCCAATCCACGAGCGTCCTTGTCGCGTGTGTCGCTGCGCTGTTCGCATGACAGGATAGCCACCTTCCGTATCCGGTACATGCAACAGCCTGAGGGCCATCCACCGACAGGTACGTTGGCTGAAGCTCGGAGGAAGGGCTACCTTTCTCTCATGTGCGGACGCCTTACACAGACCTTTACCTGGGATCAGGCGAACCGGTTTCTCGATCTCACCGGGGCGCCGTTGAACCTGCGGCCCCGCTACAACGTGGCCCCGGGCCAGGACGTGGCGGCGGTGCGCACGGACCGGGACGTCGGCGCCGGCTATCCATGTTGCGCTGGGGCTTGGTCCCCGGCTGGGCCAGGGACCCCCGGTCCAGCCCCCATCCAATCAACGCAAGGGCCGAGACGGCGCGGACCAGGCCCGCGTTCCGGGCCGCGTTCGTTTTCCGCCGCTGTCTGGTGCCGGCGGACGGATTCTACGAGTGGGCGCGCGCGAGCGGCGCGAGACAACCGTATTTGATCGGCATGAAGGGCGGCGGGCCATATCCGCCGTGAGCCCGCGCCCGAGGACCGCCTCGACGCCTTCCTCTTCCTCGCCGGCCAGGAGTGTCTCTGGCGCCGCGACGGACTGGGGGCGGATTTCGCGGAAGCCGTGCGCCGGTATGAGGCCCACACCGGCAAGACCCTGGCCAGAGCCCACCGCCTCCCGTCCTTCGGGGTGGTCAACTGGTGCCGCATCCTGCGCTGCCACGAGGTCGCGGCGTGGCTCGCCGGGCGCCGGCTCGGCTGCCTCCTGAGCCTACGCAATGGACGGGTGGCGATGGCGGAGCGCCGGCGCCCGGCCGGCGGCGCGACGGGCGGAGCGTCCGCGGCGGGGAATGCGGTGAGAGGTACATCGAGCGGCGCCGGGGCGTGGCATGCGCGCCGCTCGCAGCGGTGCGGGTGGATCGGTCGCCTCCGGGGGTGGGCGGTGCGCCGTCCCGGCGACCGGAGCGTCAGCGGCGACGCGGCGCCTCGCCCGGGATCGAGGAAGCGGTTATCGGCGGGTGCGCGTCAGGGCGTCAGCCGGAGCGCTACTCGTCAGCGGCGGCGAACCGGTACAAGCCCCGCTCGACCCGCACGAAGTGCACGGTGTTGTCCCCAGGGTTCCCGCGGCAGTGCTTGGGGAGGAAGGTGCCCCATGACGCAGCCCATCGGGGACAGGCGCAACGAGCGTCGGCGGCGCGAAACCGCATGGGCAATGCGCCCTCCTGGCGCGCTCGGCGAAGACAAGCGATCATCCGGCGTGTCATGCGTGAACGCCCGGAGTTGCGAATCGAGAGTGCCCGCCGCGGCGGAACGTTCAGTCGTGGGGCTCGCGCTCGGCGATACCGGACAGCTCGACCGGCGGCCGGTCGGGGAAGGTCGCGATCAACGAGAGACTGCCGCCCATGGCCTCGACCGCCTTGCGCAACGTCGAGAGCAGCAGGTCGCTGCGTTGCTCGAGCCGCGAGACGCCGTCCTGGGTGATGCCGAGCTGGCGCGCGACGCTGACCTGGGTGAGCTGGCGCGCCTTGCGCAGCTCTTGCAGCGTCATCTCCTCGGCGATGAGCGTCGCAGCGCGGTCTTCGATCTTGCGCCGCCTGGCAGGGTCGAGGCCCGCCATCATGTCGTCGAGGCTTACCGTCATCACGATCCTCCTTCATTTGCGAGCCGGGCGAGGTGACGGTCGAAGCGCTCGTCGGCCTTGCGGATGAGCGTGCGGTAGAACCGCCTCGCGCTGCCGCCCGACTTGTCGCCCGCGACCAGAAGGATGGCTCTACGTTCGGGGTCGAAGGCGAAGGCGAGCCGCCACTCCCCGTCCGCCGCGCTGAAGCGCATCTCCTTCATGTTCGCGTGCCGCGAGCCGTTCAGCGTGTCCACGCGCGGCCGTCCCAGTTGCGGTCCGAACCGTTCCAGCAGGCGGGCGACAGCATAGAACTCGTCCTGGACTTGTCGGTGCAGGCCACGAAACTCCGGCACGAACTCGTCGTGGAAGCCGACCGACCAGCTCATGGGCGCAATATGGGTGTCAGGACATATGAAGTCAACAACATGCGCTTGATCTCCAAGGTGGCCGTGGGGGGGGGGGGGACTCCCCACCCGTTGTAAAGTGCCTTTTGGGGTCTTTGTGCCTGCCGGATTGGGGGATGTGTGTCAGGCGGCATGACGTTGCCTCGGATGATCTGGTGCGAACAGCGTCTGGTTTTCGAGCATGGCGCAGGCGACGGCGAGGAGTCGGTCGGCGACGGATCGCAGGGCACGGGCATGGCAGTGGCCTCGCGCTCTGAGCGCGGCGTATTTGGCCTTGCTGGTGGCGTCGTGCTGTATGGCGATGCTGGCCCAGTGGTAGGCGGCGTCCTGCAGCCGGTTGTGGGCGGCCAGGCGCCGCACCACGATCACGGACTTGCCCGATCGTTTGGTGACGGGGGCAACGCCGGACAGGCATCGCAAGGCCTGATAGTCTCGCCGCCGCAGAGGATCATGCGCTTCTGCGAGCAGCGTGGCGAGGACGATCCTGCCGACGCCGGGAAGCGAACTCAGGATCTCCACGTCACGCTGCCCTTGCATTCCCGGCGGATCGTCCGGGGCCGGCGCCGATTGGGCCAGCGCTGCGGTCAGGCGGTCGATTTCGCGATATGCTTTGGCGAGTTGCCGGGTGACGACGGCGAGTTGCGAGAACACCACTTCGAGATGGGCGACGGCGGCCTCGGTGGTGCCGCGGGCCACGGAGACGGCCGGCTCGCGAAGCCTCTCGATCACGGTCTCGGCCTCGATGCGGCGGACCCGATGACGCTTCAGGAGATTGGCGATGGTGTTGACGCGGATGCGCCGCGCCTTGTCGGGCGTCGGGGCGCGGCTCCAGAGGTCGCGGACCCAGTTCTTGGTGAGATCGCTTTCGACCCTGAGGAACTGCGGATAGTAGCGCCAGAGCTGCTGACGTGCCCGGTTCACGAGCCGGGTCCGGTCAGCGGTGAGGTCATCGGCGATGCGCGACCATTCGCGCAGTTCGATGATCTCCGGCGCGGCCGGGTCGAGGCGGCGGTCGTCCTTGGCGCCGGCTGGCGAGAAGCGGTCGCGGAACCGGTCGAATCGAGCTCATGGACGACTTGCGGGCGCGGCTCGCTAACCGAGTGCAACTGACCACGGACGGGCACAAGGCGTATCTCGAAGCCGTTGAGGGCGCGTTCGGCGGCGACGTGGATTACGCCCAGCTGGTGAAGCTGTATGGCGAGGCGCCAGATGCTGAGAAGCGCTACAGCCCGGCAACATGCGTCGGCATCCGCAAGCGCCGCGTCGAAGGCCGGCCCGATCCGGTGCACGTCTCGACCAGCTATGTCGAGCGCAGCAATCTCACCATGCGCATGTCGATGCGCCGCTTCACGCGGCTGACCAATGCGTTCTCCAAGAAGGTTGAGAATCATGCGCACATGTGCGCCCTGTACGCCGTCTGGTACAATTTCGTTCGCATCCACAAGACGCTGAGGTGCGCCCCGGCGATGGCGGCTGGCGTGAGCGACACCCTGCGGGACATGGAATGGATCGTCGGGCTGACCGACGCACGGGCGCCCACTCCGAAGCGCCCCGGCCCGAAACCCGGAACCCGCTACGCCAAGCGCAAAATGTCAAACTGAGACACTGCCGCCGGTCGTGTTGGTCGCTCGGGTCGCTCACCGCCGCGACGCGTACTGCCGCGGGGTCGGATGACAACTTGGCCGTCGCACACCGCCCCCAGATACTCGCCGAACCAACCCTGCTTTCGTTCGATGCGGCCCTCCGCGCCCGCGGAGGGCCGCGCCCGTTTCTCCGGTTCGATGCGGTCAGTTGACCTCGAACAAGCCCGCCGCACCCATGCCGCCGCCGATGCACATGGTGACGACCACGTTCTTCGCACTCCGGCGTTTGCCTTCGATCAGCGCGTGACCGGCCAGGCGCGCGCCCGACATGCCGTAGGGGTGGCCGATCGAAATCGCGCCGCCGTCGACGTTCAGTGCCTCGTCGGGAATACCCAAGCGGTCGCGGCTGTATATGACTTGCACCGCGAACGCCTCGTTGAGCTCCCACAGGTCGATGTCGTCCATGTCGAGACCGTTGCGCTCGAGCAGGCGCGGCACCGCATAGACCGGGCCGATACCCATTTCGTCGGGCTCCAGCGCGGCGACAGCGAACGAGCGGAAACGCCCGAGCGGCTCCAGACCGCGCCGTTCGGCTTCCTTCGCTTCCATGACCACGCAGGCCGACGCGCCGTCCGACAACTGGCTCGCATTGCCGGCGGTGATGAAGGCGTCCTCGCCCATCACCGGGTCGAGACCGGCGAGGCCCTCCATCGTCGTGCTCGGGCGGTTGCCTTCGTCGCGTTCGAGAGTCACCGACTGTTCGGAGACCTCGCCGGTCGCTCTGTCCTTGACCAGTTTGACCGAGGGCAACGGTACGATCTCGTCGTCCAGGCGCCCCGCCTGTTGCGCCGCCGCCGTGCGCATCTGGCTTTGCAACGCGAACTCGTCCTGCCGCTCGCGAGTCACGTCGTAGCGCTTCGACACCACTTCGGCAGTCTGGATCATCGAGTAGTAAAGCTCGGGTTTGTTTTCATCGATCCATTCATTGTGGCTGCGATAGCCGTTCTGGTGCTCGTTCTGCACGAGGCTGATGGACTCGAGACCTCCGGCGACCATGACCGGCACGTTGTCCACCACCACACGCTGCGCCGCCATGGCGATTGCCTGCAGGCCGGAGGAACAGAAACGATTGACGGTCGCGCCGCCGGTCGTGACAGGCAACCCGGCGCGCAGGGCGCACTGCCGCGCAATGTTGCCGCCTGTGGCCCCTTCCGGCATGGCGCAACCCATCAGCACGTCTTCGACCTCGGCCGGATCGATCCCGGCGCGCTTCACGGCATGCTCGATCGCATGGCCGCCGAGATCGGCGCCGTGGGTGTTGTTGAACGCGCCGCGATAGGCTTTGCCGATCGGCGTGCGCGCGGTGGAAACGATAACCGCCTCTCGCATGGGTTTGCCTCCCGTTCGGTGGGGATCGGATGGGGAAACGGACCGCTCAGCGGCCCGGATTGGTGTCGTTGAACGTCTTGCCCGCCTCCGCGAGCCGTTTCAGCAGCGGCGCCGGGCGCCAAGCCTCGCCCAGCGCGTCGTAGTAGCGGCTCACCGAATCGTAAACGGTCTTCAGGCCCACGAGGTCGGCGTAGAACATCGGTCCGCCCCGCCAGCGCGGAAATCCGTAGCCGTTGGCGTAGATCACGTCGATATCACTCGCCCGCAGCGCAATTCCCTCTTCGAGAATCTTCGCTCCTTCGTTGACGAGCTGATACATGCAGCGTTCGACGATCTCCTGCGCTCCGATCTCGCGCCGCGAGATTCCCCGCCGCTCAGACTCGGCGACGATCATCGCCTCGACCTCGGGATCGGGGGTCGGCGCCCGGCTGCCCGGAGCGTATCTATACCACCCGGCGCCGGTCTTCTGGCCGTAGCGCCCCTGTTCGCACAGCGCGTCCGCTACCGGGTCGTCGGAACGGTTGAGACCGAGTTCAGCCATGCGCCGCTTGCGGATGCGCCAGCCGACATCGAGGCCAGCGAGATCGCCCATCGCGAACGGCCCCATCGCCAGGCCGAATTCGTAGAGCGCGCCGTCGACGTCCTGCGGCAGCGCCCCTTCCAGGATCATGTCGTGCGCCTGGCGGCCGTAATGCGCGAGCATCCGGTTGCCGACGAAACCGTCGCACACCCCGACGAGCACCGGCACCTTGCCGATGCGCTTGCCGACATCCATCGCGGTGGCAATGGTCTCCGGCGCGCTCTTCTCGCCGCGCACGTTCTCCAACAGCCGCATGACGTTGGCCGGGCTGAAGAAGTGCGTGCCGATCACCGCCTCGGGCCGGCGGGTGGCTGACGCGATCTCGTTCACGTCGAGGGTCGAGGTATTGGTCGCCAGGATCGCCCCTTCCTTGGCGACGCGGTCGATTCTGGCGAACACCTCCTTCTTGAGGTCCATCTCCTCGAACACCGCCTCGATCACGATGTCGGCGTCGGCGATCGCCTCGTAATCGGTGGTCGGGGCGAGCCGGCCCATGCGGGTCTCGACGTCTTCCGGGGTCAGGCGCCCCTTCGCCGCCGTCGCCTCGTAGTTTCCGCGGATGATACCGAGGCCGCGGTCGAGCGATTCCCGATCGCGTTCGACCAGCGTCACCGGGATACCCGCGTTGAGGAAGTTCATGGCGATACCGCCGCCCATGGTGCCGGCGCCGAGCACGGCGGCGCGCGCGATCTTCTTCACCGGCGTGCCCCGCGACACATCGGGGATCTTGTTCGCGGCGCGCTCGGCGAAGAAGAGGTGTATCTGCGCGCGCGCCTTGTCGGACCTGTGGCATTCGTCGAACAGCGCACGCTCGCGCGCCATGCCTTCGTCGAACGGCAGTTCGACCGCCGCCCTGACGCATTCGATGATGTTGAACGGCGCGAGGAAGCCGCGCTGGCGCCGCGCGATCGACTTCTCGAAATCTTCGAAAAAGCGCAGGTTGGACGGCTTCGGCGCAGGAATGTCGCGGATCTTGGGCAGGTTAGCGCCTTTGCCGGCGAGCTCTTCCGCGAAGGCGACCGCGCCCTCGACGATATCGCCCTCGACCACGCGATCGACGATGCCGAGCGCCTTCGCCTTGTCGGACGGTATGAAGTCGCCGCTGACGATCAGCGGCAACGCGCGCTCGGGCCCGATCAGGCGCGGCAAGCGCTGGGTGCCGCCGGCGCCCGGCAGAAGGCCGAGCTTGACCTCGGGCAACCCGTATAGCGAGCCGGCGACGCCGCACCGGTAATGGCACGCCAGCGCAACCTCGAAGCCGCCGCCCAGCGCCGCGCCGTGGATGCCCGCGACGACCGGCTTCGACGCGCCCTCGAGAGCGTCGAGAACGTCGAAGATGGTGACGTTGCGGCCCTCGGGCGGGTTGAAGAACTCGGCGATGTCGGCGCCGGCAATGAAGCCGCGCCCGGCGCCGACGAGGACGATCGCCTTCACCGACGAGTCGGCATCGCCCCGGCGCACCCCTTCCACGATGCCCTGCGGCACGCCGACGCTGAGCGCGTTCACCGGCGGGTTATCGACGGTGACGACGGCGACCGCGCCCCGCGTGGTGTATTCGACAAGCCGCGCCATGCTCTTCCTCCCTTTCGCCCGCTCGCGCCCGGACGCCAACAAAAGCCGCGGCGGCGCCCGCGTCAATCGAAAATCACGACGAGCGGCGCGCAACCGCCCTACTCGCGACCTTGTCGTTTGTGGAACGTGTAGATGCGCGTGAAGTCCGCGCCCGGCATCGCGTGCTTCATCGCCCGCAACCGTTCCCCCACCGCCGCGCCGACCGGAGCGCCGGTACCGGACTCGCCGACCGCGTCGAGGAACAGGTCGAGGTCCTTGCTGAGCAGATCGATCGTGAAGCCGGCGTCGAACCTGCCGGGGATGATGCGATTCGGGAACTTGTCGCCGGTAGCGGTGTTGCGCCCGGTCGAGACGTTGAGCACGGCCATCATGGTTTCGGGGTCGAGGCCGCGCGCCTCGCCGAAGACGACCGCTTCGGTGGTCGCCGCCATCGCCGCGCCCGACAGCATGTTGTTGAGCAACTTCATCGCCTGGCCCTGGCCCGGCGTATCGCCGACGTGGAACAGGTTGCGGGCCATGATGCCAAGCATCGGTTCGAGGTCTTCGAACAGGCGCGAGTCGCCGGCGGCCATCATCGCGAGCGTCCCCTCCGCCGCGCCCCGCGTACCGCCGCTGACGGGCGCGTCGAGAAAGGCGATGCCGGCAGTGCCGAGGGCCGCCGCGACCGCTTCGGCCGCCGCAGGTCCGACGGTCGAGTGATCGACCACGGTGCGAACGACGCGGTCGCCTGCGGCAGCGATCTCGGCCGCCACGCTCCGCACCGCGCGGCCGTCGGGCAGCGACAGCAGGATCGGGTCGGCAATGGTTGCGACGGCGCGCGCGGAGTCGCACAGGGTCGCCCCGTCGGGCGCGCGTGCCGCAGTGCCGGCCGCGTCGTGAACCGCGAGCGCGCGCCCGGCAGCGGCGAGGCGCCGCGCCATGCGCCCGCCCATCTCGCCGAGGCCGATGAAGCCGATCGGATGCGTATCGCTCATGCGGTTCGGCCGCCGGGGATTGTCAAGCCGCGCGGGTTCGCTATCGTGCGGCGCGGTCGCCGCCCCACTCTATCGAACGATCCGCCGGGGCCGCAAGACGAAGGAGGATGTCGTGCGCGTGATCGAGAGCTTCGACGCGATGAAAGCCCTGGTGGGCGAGGAGATCGGGGTGAGCTCGTGGGTCGATGTGACCCAGGACCGGATCGACAAGTTCGCCGAGGCCACCGGCGACTTCCAGTGGATCCACGTCGATGTCGATCGCGCGGCGCGCGAACTGCCCGGCGGCAAGACCATCGCACACGGTTACCTCACCCTCTCGCTGCTGCCGCAAATGGTTTATGAGATCTACCGGATCGACGGCGTGGCGCACGGTTTGAACTACGGCAGCAACCGCATTCGCTTCACGGCGCCGGTGCCCGCCGGCAGCCGGGTCCGCGCTCGTCTGCGCGTCAAGAACGCCGAGGACATGAAGAACCGAGGCCTGCGCGTCACGGGCGAAGTGACGATCGAACTCGAAGGTTCTTCCCGGCCCGCCTGCGTCGCCGAAACTATCTCGGTGGCCTATCCCAAGGCGGCGGATACACCCGCATCCGCCGGAACCGCCGGGTGAAAGCTCGGGTTCCCGCGCCCGGGTGCCGTGAGCGTTCGCTCGAAGGAGGTTGAAGCCCCGCTTCCGTGTTACGGGCTCCGAGTCCGTTAAATGGCGCGCGGGCGCTTATAGCCGCTTGGAGACCGGGGGCCAACCGCAATTCGATGGAAGCGTCCCTGTGATCTCCTCCTCCGGCACTCGCCGCAACACGCCTTGCCGGCCCCCGTTGCGGCGCTATCATGCCCGACCATGGATGCTCCAGAGACGGTCATCGTCGACGAAGACCGCGTCGTCTGCGACGGCGGGGGCGCTTTCGGGCACCCGCGGGTGTTCCTGAACCTCGGCCCCGGCGGAAGCGTCGATTGTCCCTACTGCGGCTGCCGATACCGCAAACGCGAGAGCAGCACTGCACCCGCGCCGCCGAAGGCGCAGGCGAGCGCCATCGCCCCGAACGCGCCGGCCGGCGAGAGTTCATAGAGCACACCCGCTCCCATCGTCGCCAGCGCCATTACCGCCCCCATCGCAATCGCCGAATATAGCCCCTGGGCCGTCGCCGAGTATTGCGGCGGTACGGCGCGTTGGATGAAATACATCGCAGACAGATGCGCGAGGCCGAAGCTGCCCGCGTGCAGCGCTTGCGCGACGGCCAGGGCCGCAAGATGGCCGGTGGCGGCGATGACGATCCAGCGGATGACTCCGGTGAACGCCGCAACGGCGAAAAGCGTCGCAACACCTGCCCGCCTGACCAGTCGGCCGGAAACCGCGAACAACACGACCTCCGCCACCACGGCTTCGGCCCACAGGGCGCCGATCGTGAGCCCGTCGAGGCCGGCTGCCCGCCAGTGCAGGCTGACGAACGCATAGTAGGCGGCGTGACTGCACTGGATCAGGCTGGCAGTCGCGAGGAAAACCAGAAACACGGGCTGGCGCAACAGGGCACCGATCCCCTTCGCGAACGAGCTGCCGGACGACCCGGTGCGCACGTCCGGCGCGCCGGCGCAAGCGAGCGCTACCAGCACCGCCGCACCGATCGTCATCAGCGGCACTGCCCGCGGATCGCCGTCGGCCAACAGCGCGCCCCCGCCCCCCGCGCCGGCGATGAAGGCGAGCGATCCCCACAACCGCACCCGTCCGTAATCGAAACGGCGGATACGCGCGGTCAACATGGTCAGATTCTCGCCGATCGGGATCAGCGGCGGAAAGCAGGCGCCCAGCATCAAAGCGGCAAGCGCCAACGTCCCGAACGTGTCGGCGGCAGCGTAGAAGCAGAACGCCGCCACGGTACAAACCGCCAGCGTCAGCATCACCGGGCGGCGCCGGCCGAGCCGGTCGGCCATCCCGGAGGCCAGCGGCGTCGCAACAACCTTGGACCACGTGGTCAGCGCCAGCACGATACCGATCTCGGCCGCGTCGAGACCGCGCGATTCGAGCCAGAGCGGCCAATAGGGCATGAACAACCCGATGGCGAGAAACACGGCGGCGTAATAGCCGGCAAGCCGCCACGGCACCGGAAACGGCGACCGACCTGTTACAAGCCGCGCGTCGTTGCCCGTCTCGCTCACCGGCGCCCGTTCGCCCCCGTTGCCCGGCCGGCGCCGATTGGGCACGATGCACTTTCGCTACCGGAGGAGCACGCCATGAGCACCGACAGGGAGCACGCGCGGCGGATTTGTCTGATCGACGGCTCGGGCTTCATCTTTCGTGCCTTTCATGCGCTCCCGCCGCTGACCCGCGGCGACGGCACGCCGACCAATGCCGTGCTCGGCTTCTGCAACATGCTCTTCAAGCTGGCGCGGGATTTCGAATGGGACGCCATCGCCGTTCTGTTCGACACCGCGCGGACCACCTTTCGCAACGAGATTTACGCGCAATACAAGGCCCATCGGCCGGCGCCGCCGGAAGCCCTGGTGCCGCAGTTCCCGCTCGTCCGCGACGCAACGCGAGCGTTCGGGCTGCCGGCGATCGAACTCGCCGGCTTCGAAGCCGACGATTTGATCGCGACTTATACGCGGCAGGCGGTCGCCGCGGGCGATCGGATTACCATCGTGTCCAGCGACAAGGACCTGATGCAACTGGTCGGAGAACGCGTGTCGATGCTGGACCCGATTCGCATGAAGGAGATCGGTCCCGATCAGGTACGGGAGAAGTTCGGGGTGCCCCCCCACCGTGTCATCGACGTGCAGGCGCTGGCGGGAGATTCGACCGACAATGTCCCCGGCATACCCGGCATCGGCCCGAAGACCGCGGCGAAATTGATCGAGACCTACGGCGACCTCGACGCACTGCTCGCGCGCGCCGAGGAGATCAAACAGCCGAAGCGGCGGCAGAGCCTGATCGACCATGCCGGGCTTGCCCGGATCAGCCGCGATCTCGTGACCCTGCGCATCGACGCGCCGGTGCCGGAGCCGTTGGAGAGCTTCGGTCCGCTCGCTCCGGAGCGCTCGGTGCTGGAATCGTTCCTGAGCGAGAACGAGTTTCGGTCGTTGCAGACGCGCATCCGCGCCGAGTTCGGATGGTCCGCCAGCGACGCGCGCGTGGAAGAACCGGACGAACCGCCCGCCCCCCAAGCGAAAACCTACACTCTGGTCCGGTCGCTCGATGACCTGGCGGCGTGGACAGCACGAGCGACCGAGGCGGGACGGGTCGCAATCGATACCGAGACCACCGGTCTCGACGCCATGCGCGCCGAGCTCGTCGGCGTTTCGATGTCGATCGAACCCGGCGAGGCGTGCTACGTCCCGCTCGCCCATCGACCGCCGGAGGGCGATCTGGTCGGGGATATCGGCGCGCAGATCCCCCTCGCCGATGCACTGACCGAGCTCAAACCTCTGCTCGAAGACCCGGCAGTGATGAAAGTGGGCCAGAACCTGAAATACGATATGCTGCTGCTCGCCCGTTACGGCATCGACGTGGCGCCCATCGACGACACCATGCTGATGTCGTTCGTACTCGCCGCCGGCGGCAGTCGCGGTCACGGCATGGACACGTTGTCGGCGCATTACCTCGATATCGAGCCGATCTCGATCAAGACCATCATCGGGACCGGTAAGTCGCAGATCACTTTCGACCGCGTGCCGCTCGACCGCGCCTGCGACTATGCAGCGGAAGACGCCGATATCGCGCTCCGGCTCGATCGCGTGCTGAAACCGAAGCTGGTCCGCGAGCGCCTGGTAACGGTTTACGAGACGCTGGAACGCCCGCTGGCCCCCGTGCTGGTAGCCATGGAGCGTCGTGGAGTCAAACTCGACCGCGGCTCGCTTGCGAATCTTTCGCACGATTTCGCCGGACGCCTCGCCGCCCTGGAGGAAGAAATCCATAGCCTCGCCGGCCGCGCGTTCACCATTGGCTCGCCCAAGCAGCTCGGTGAAGTGTTGTTCGACGAAATGGGTCTCGAAGGCGTCAAAAAGGGGAAGTCCGGCGCCTGGGCGACCGGCGCCGATGTGCTCGAAACTCTGGCCGCGCAGGGTCATGACCTGCCCGCCCGCGTGCTCGACTGGCGCCGCGTCGCCAAGCTCAAGAACACCTACTCGGACACGCTGGTCGAACAGATCAACCCGGACACGGGGCGCGTCCACACGTCTTATTCCATGGCCGGCGCGGCGACCGGACGCCTGAGCTCGACCGATCCGAACCTCCAGAACATCCCGGTGCGCACCGAGGAAGGCCGCAAGATTCGCAGCGCCTTCGTGCCCGAGGCGGGGTATCGGCTGATGAGCGCCGACTATTCTCAGATCGAACTCCGCCTGCTCGCACACGTCGCCGGGATCGATGCGTTACGTCAGGCCTTTCACGACGGCGCCGACATTCACACCGCCACCGCTGCACAGATATTCGGGGTCTCGGCCAACGGCATGGATCCGCTCATGCGCCGGCGCGCCAAAGCGATCAATTTCGGTATCATCTACGGTATCAGCGCTTTCGGGCTGGCGCGCCAACTCCGTATCGAACGCCGCGAAGCGCAATCCTATATCGATGCCTATTTCGATCGCTATCCAGGCATCCGCGGCTATATGGAGGACACCAAGGCGTTCGCCCGCACGCACGGCTATGTCGAGACCATCTTCGGGCGCCGCTGCCATGTTCGCGAGATCAACGACCGCAACGCGGCGCGGCGCGGTTTCGCGGAACGTCAGGCGATCAACGCGCCGTTGCAGGGTTCGTCCGCCGACATCGTCAAGCGCGCAATGATCCGGATGCAGCCGGCACTCGACGCTGCCGGCCTGAAGTCACGCATGTTGTTGCAGGTGCACGACGAGCTCGTGTTCGAAGTACCCGAAGATGCGCTCGACGAAACCGCCGTCGTCGTCAAGCGGGTGATGGAGGACGCGCCCCTGCCGGCGCTTGCTCTTTCGGTACCCGTCGTGGTCGATACCGGCGTCGGTGCGACCTGGGAAGAAGCGCACTGAACGGATCGCCGGAAACCTCCTGGTCCCGATCGGGCCGCGGGGCGCCGCCACAAGTATGGAGGGACAGTATGGCTAGAGTCGGCCTTGTTGCCGCGTTGGTTCTGGCCGCGGCGGGTGCGCGCGCGGAGGCGCCGACGCCGCTCGATGCGCCGTTGCCGGCGGGCGAGACGACGCTCATTGCGTGCGCGACCGGCGAGGAGTTCGACACCGGCTCGGATCTCGTGCGAGACGCCTATCATTACATGCTCTACGTGCCGGGCGACTATGGCGACCATGATCGGCGTTATCCGGTCATGTTCCTTGCCTCGCCGACAGGCAATGCGGCGATGGGCTCGCTCTCCGACCGCCTCGTCGAAGATCGCTGGCTGGTTGCAATGCTTGTCGAGTCACGCAATGGCGCGGCCGATTGGCTGCCGAACTTCGAATGTGCCTTCGACGATGTAATGGCGCGCGTCCGCGTGCAACCGGGCATGGCATTCTGCTCGGGCCTGTCGGGCGCGGCACGCGTGTGCAGCGCCTACCCGGCGCTCAGACCCGGCTTCCGCGGGATGATCCTGCAATCGGCGGGGCCGTGGGGCGGACGAGGCTTCATGACCCCGGGCAACGAGGACATGGTGATCTACGGCACTTTCGGCACGCTCGATTTCAATTTCCACCACGCGAAACGCATGCGCCTGTTCCTGCCTGCGCGGGTGGCGCGAATGATCGAGATTTTCGAGGGCGGCCATGAGTGGGCGCCGCCGGTGGTGATGGATCGCGCCCTTGACTGGGTATTGGAGAAAGCGTTGGTGGCGCGCCCTTACGAACCCGCTCTTGCCGATGCCTATCGCTGGTATTTCGCCAACCGTCTGGCCGCATACACGCGTCTGGAGAGCGGTATCGAGCGCTACGCGGCGAATGCGGCGCTGCAACCCCTGCCGACGCTCTGGAGGTTCGAACCTGACGAGGCGGAGGCGGACGCGCTCGCCGCGATGGCAGCGGACGCCGGGGCATACGAAAACAGCCCGGAATTCGCTGCGGAGCGTGCGGCGTGGCAGGCGTGGACCGAGGCGCGGCAACTCGACGATGCCTCGCGCGGACGCGATCTCGACGCGATCAGCGAAGCCTATGGCGCGGTCGCGGCCGCGCATCCCGGCACCGTTTTCGGTGTGCGCGCAGCGGCGCGAGGCAAGGCGGTGCGCTGGGAGACCGGTGTCTATCCGTAGGCGTCAACCGAAATCCGCATACGGCGAGGGCAAGCGATGCGTATTCCGGGCCGATGCCGCCACGAGCGGGGACGCATGCGGGCGACTCGGCCGTCCACGTGCTCAGGGGTAGTCGCACACCTGTTCGGTGACGTTGACGAATCCTCGGGTGTCCGCCGCGGCGATGGTGAAATTATGAGCCCTGTCGCCGATCGCCACGGCGTGATGCAGCGGGAGCAGACCTTCCGCGACGCTTTGCGCGCCGCCCGGCGCAGTGAAGGCGATGCGCACAGGCGCGGCAGGGTCGAACCACTGTTCGGGATTTCCCGCCGCGTCGCGCGCTCGTTCGCCGCTACCGGTTACGGTGATCGCATTGCCGGCGAAGGTCACCGCGGCATTCGCACCGCTTGAGAACGGTGTCTGCACGAGGAAACGGCGCGTGATCACTTCGGGCGCGCAACCCGGGTCGATCTGCGCGGCGCCGATCACCTGGGCGAGGCGTTCCGACGGCACGCCACCTTCCAGGCGCAGCCTGACGGCCCTCATGAGGTCTCGCTCAACGCCCGTCGGCACGTCTGCCCGATAACGGCGTCGGGCCTCGGCGAGTTTTTCCTCAGCATCGGCACGCACCCGAATCGCGGCATCGGTCTCCTCGCGCAGGCGTCGATTGTCGTCCGCGACCTGGTCGAGCTGTTGTTGCAGCGCCGCATTGCGGGCCGCGACGCGCTCCCCACCCATGTCATACGCCCAGTAGAAAACGAGACCGATAACGCAGCCATAAAGGAGCAGACGCGCCATCGTCATACGCCAGCGCCCGCGCCTTTGACGGTCCAGTCGCGTGCTACCGCTCAACGCCACTGCGGCCTACCCCCAACGAAGCCCGGATGCCGTATTTCCCATGTGGTTTTCGGCACCCTCAGCGCTGTGTGAGTTTCAGTTCGATCCGCCGGTTGCGACGATAAGCGTCTTCCGTATCCGCGTCATCGACCGGTTGAAATTCTCCGAAACCGGCGGCCATCAGTCGTTCCGGCGGCACGCCATTGTCGATAAGCGCGCGCGCGACGGTGATCGCGCGTGCGGTCGAGAGCGCCCAGTTCGACTGAAAACGCGCAGTGTTGATGGGTCGCTTGTCGGTATGACCATCGACACGAAGTACCCATTTGACGTCATCGGGAATTTCTTCAGTGATCTGTAGCAATACCGCGGCCAGATCCGCGACCTGCCCCAAACCCGCCTCGCCGAGCTCGTCGGAACCGGACGCAAACAACACGCCGGACTGGATGACGAACCGGTCGCCGTCGATACGGACATCGCTGCGCCCCACGAGCACCTCACGCAGCCGCCCGAAAAACACGGAGCGCGCCTGCTGCAGTTCCTGCACCCTGTTCGCCAGGGCGACGTTGAGTCTGCTGCCGAGGTCGGCGATGCGCACGTCCTGGTCGGCGATCGTCGCTTCGCTGATCTCCAGCGCGCTCTGGACGGTGGCGAGTTGGGTGCGCAACCGCGCGATCTGGCCGTTCAGCAAACTGATCTGGCGTTGCGCCTCGTCAGACAGGCGGCGTTCCTCGTCAAGCGCGGCGAGTGAGTCTTCCGCTTCAACGGTGGCGTCATATTGGTCCGCACGTGCCGCTGCCAGCGCCGCCTGGGTTTCGAGGAGTCGAAGCCGGAGCTCCTCCATATCTTCGGCACCGGCATTGCGCGCCTCGAGCTCTGCCGTCAACTCGTCGCGGCGCCGCTCGAGCGCGTCGAGATCGAGTTGAAGCTGGAGGCGCTCGCCTCGCAATCGCTCCCGATCCTGGTTGACCGCAGTGAGTTGCGCGCTGATCGTATCCAGATCGTCGCGCTGATCGCGCGCTTGCGCCTGTTCGATCGACAACAGGTCTTCAAGCTCGACGATCGCGTTCTTCAGCCCGGCGAGTTCATCCTCGCGACCGGAAAGGACGCGGCCGAGAAAGAACTCTGCGACGACGAAAATTACCAGCAGGAAGATCAATACCAGAAGCAGCGTCGCGAGCGCATCGACGAAACCGGGCCAAATATCGGCCGAGCGCGTGGCGCGGCGAAACCGTGTGGCCATGACCGGTCAAGCCCGCCGGTGGAGGAGCCTCAAGGGCGGCGGTCCCGCCAAACGCCCGGTGGCGCCGGCGGTTGGCCGTCGTTCGTTTCGGGCAGAGTAGGCTCGCGCCGGACAGGGAGCACAGCGGGCTGCTCTGTGCTCGCGGTATGAGGCGCCCCGGAAGGCGGTGGCGGCGGCGCAGATCTGACCGCCATACGGGGTGCCGCCTGCCGGGGAGTCGCCGCCGGACGACGGGGCGCCGCTGCGGGCGCTCTGGGCGGCTCGGCGGTCGGCGGCGTGGACTGCGGCAACGGCGTCGTGACCTGTGCCGGATTCGTCTCCGTCGCGGCCGACCTGGCCCCGATCGACGCCGGGACGGCTTCGGCCCCGGCGGCCGGCGCCTGCTCCAGCGGTTGCGACACCGCATGCATCGGCGCGGCAGCAGCGATCACGCGCCCGAGCAGCTTGATCTCGCCCCGCAGTTCGGATGCGAGATAGTTGCGGCTGTTCACCGTCTCCTCCAGCAAGCGGGCGAGATAGACGTCGAGATTGCGGATATGGCTGCGGGTCGCCTCGTCGAAACCACCAGCGTTCCCGCCACCCTCCGCGAGCCGTTGCAACACCGGCTTCATATCGAGCTGACTCTCGGCAAGGCGCGCCATCGTATCCTGTTCGGCGCGCATCTGATCGGTCAGTGTGACGAGTTGCTCCGCCAACCGGGTCGCATGGGCGTTCGACGCCCGGCGTTCTTCCTCGCCGCGCGACAGCGTGCGTTGCAACTCTTCGAGCGAATCCGCCGTCTGTTCCAACAGCGCCTGAACATAGACGGGAACCGACTGGTCGCCGTCGGCGACTCCGGCGCCGCTCGACAGACGGGTTACGCTGGACAGCCACTCCTCCAGGTCGTTGTAAAACTGGTTCTGCGCCTGCCCTGCCTGCAAGTCCAGGAAACCAAGAACCAGCGAACCCGCCAGCCCGAACAACGATGAGGAGAAGGCCGTCCCCATACCGGCCAACGGCGCTTCCAGGCTGGTCTTGAGGGTGGAGAAAGTGCCGACGATGTTCTCGGGATCGGCGCTCAGGCCGCCGATCACCGTTCCGACGGAACCGACGGTATCGAGCAGCCCCCAGAAGGTGCCGAGCAGACCGAGAAAGATCAGCAGGCCGATCATGTAACGCGAGATCTCGCGCGATTCGTCGAGCCTGGAACCGATGCTGTCGAGCAGCGAGCGGGTTGCCAGCGCCGACAGCGTTACCTTGCCCTTGCGGTCCGCAAGCATTCGCGCCATCGGCGCCAGCAGGCGAAGGCGGCGCGACGGGGCCGACGCTGTGGCTTCGTCGGCGCGGAAATGCTCGATCCAGCGAACCTCCGGCGACAGGCCCAGAACTTGCCGGAAGGTGAACGCGATGCCGAGCGCCAACACGCCGAGGATCATGCCGTTCAACGGCGGGTTGGCCATGAAGGCGGAAACCAGTTCGTCGCCGAGAACGCTGACAACGGCGACAACGACCGCCAGGAACGCGATCATCCGCAGCATGAACCGGCGCGGACTGTTCATTTCCGACTTCCGTCCGTTGGGGACCGGTCGCGCGCGGAGACCCCGGCTTCGCGCACTCGCGTCGGAGCCTCGACGGCGCTACCGGATCGTCTATCTGACGCCAACGATATCGACCCGGTCCGACGGACCGTCTTCGTATTTGGCGCCGAGCGCACGCACGTCGATGCGGGTCGCGTCGATCCCCGCATCGATCAGATAGGTGCGCACCGACAGCGCGCGCAACAATGACAGGCGCCTGGCCGCGCTCGATGTGATGTCGGTCGCGTCGGCATACGCCTTTAACCGGATGCGGAGAGCGGGGTCGGCTTCGAGCGATCCGGCCACGCGGTCCAGCAGCGGCGGTGCAGCGCCCGGGAGTTCGCTGTCACCACTCCGAAACAGGACGCTGACCGGCACCGTCAACGCTCCGCCGACCTCGACCGCGGTGGAAGCGGCGTCGTTCGGCGCCGGAGCGGCGGCGAGATCGGGTTCGGGCGGCGGGTCCATTGTCGCGGCGGGAGTCGGCGCCGCGCGCGCCGGCGGTGAGATGTCGGTCGTTTCGGTACCGCCGTTCATCGCGGGGACTGCCGGCGCCGGCGGGAGGGAAGGTATCGGACGCGGCGGCGGGGGCGCTTCCGATTCCGGCACGGACGGCAGCGGCGCCGCGTCATCGATCCCGGCAGCCGCCGGGCGGCGCAGCCGAACCGGCGCCGCAAGTCCGATGACGTGGGATCGCGGCGGCCCAAGTTGCACATCGTAGATGGGAAGACCGTCCGGGCCGCGCGTGACGGACGACGGGATTTCACGGGACTCCGGTGCGGATTCGAGCGCCTCGAGTACCGAACGATCGACCTCAATGTCCGGCGGAGGGTCGCTCACCGCACCCGGATCATGCGCCGAAGGCCCGCTTGCCATGACGAAAACGCAGACCGCCGTAACGATAACAGCGGGCGCTTTCCCGAAGCGGCCGGGAGGACAGCCCGGGTTTCCGGATAACGTCATGGCCTCACGCTTCCAAGCGCCGGGGCCGCCGCTCGGTTCTGTTGTCACACGCGTCAAGCATAGCCGCGCCCGGCGGCACGAACAACCGCTGCACCTCCAATGGGAAGCTAATTCTCTGCGGAAAGTGCTCGCAGCCGGTGAGCCAGTCTGGCCAGCAAGCGACTTTCGGCAGCGAGGGTCAACGGCGTCTGAACGCCTTCCAGATGCGACAGTTCAGTCAGCGCGCCGGCTTCGCGAAGCAGCAAACCGCTGGCCGCCCGCACCGCCGGGGCCGCGTTTCCCGCGAAACCGTGGAAGCGGCCGCTGGCTACCCAAGCGAGGTCAAGCGCCGGCGCACCGGTCAACCGCAGCTCCACGGGGCTCACAGCGGCGACCAATCGAGCGGGGGACAACCCTTCGAGCGGGGCGAGCGCGACGACGGACGAATCCAGGTCCGCCGCCCTGGCCACCCGAATCCGCCGGTGATTGACGTAGGCGCCGCCGCCTTTCTCCGCCCAATGGAGCTCGTCGCGCAACGGATCGTAAACGACGCCGGCCACGATTCGGCCACCTTCCCGCGCCGCGATCGCAGTGGCGAGGTGGGGCACGCCGTGCGCGAGATTTCCCATCCCGTCGATCGGCGCGATCAACCATGCCGGCCCGCCGGCTTCGCCGGTGCCCACCGCATAGTCGGGTCGGGCTCGCGACAGCCTTTCGACGAGGATCGTCTCGACGCGGCCGGCGGCGCGCTTGACGAACGATCGCGTGCCCTTCCGACTCGCGAGAAGATTTTCGATTTCGCCGAAGTCGCGGTTCAGCGCCCGTGCCGCACCGACCGCCGCGCCGGCCATCACGTTCATGATCGCCGAGCGCACGGCCATAACAGGCGACAGCCTCAGGTTTTTGCGCGTTCGGCGTAGCTGCCGTCGGCGGTGTTGACGACGACCCGGGCGCCGGTTTCGACGTGCGGCGGCACCATGATACGCGCGCCGTTCTCCAAAACCGCCGGCTTGAAGCTCGATGCCGCGGTCTGGCCTTTCACCACCGGTTCGGTCTCGGCCACGATCATGATGACGGTGTCGGCGAGGCGGACTCCGATCACTTTGCCGTCGAACGTCTCGACCTCGACCTCCATGCCTTCCTGAAGGTACGGTCGGCTGTCGCCGACAAGACCCGCATCCACGGCGATCTGGTCGTAGGTCTCGCCGTCCATCAGGGTAAGGACGTCGCCTTCGGCGTAGAGATACTGGTATTTCTTCTGTTCAAGCCAGGCGCGTTCGACGGATTCGGCAGCGCGAAAGCGTTCGTTCAGCTTGGTGCCATCGCGCAGATTCTTCAACTCGACCTGGTTGTAGGCGCCGCCTTTTCCGGGCTGGGTGGCCTGGTTCCTGACCACCCTCCACAGGGCGTCCCTGTGCTCGATCACCATGCCCGGGCGAACGGCGTTGCCGTTGATCTTCATAGCAGCGTTCCGTCCGTCTCGAGTCGGGGCGCGGACGCTATCATTCCGGCGCAGGCGGTGCAATCAGCCGTGCGCCGCGATGGCGCGGCCGAAGGCCCGAACCGCCGCAGCAGCGCCTTCCGGATGATCCCACACGGCGGAAACCACGGCGAGAAAATCGGCGCCCGCTTCTACCGGGCCGCCGCAATTCTCCGGCGTGATGCCGCCGATGGCCACGCAAGGCACGGTCACCATGTCGCGCCACCAGCGGAGAATCGCGACATCGGCGCGCGCGCGCGGTCGTTTCGTAGCGGTCGGGAAGAAGGCGCCGAAAGCGACGTAGTCCGCGCCGGCTTCCGCCGCCTCGAGTCCGCGGTGCCGGGAGTCGTAGCAACTAACGCCGACGATAGCATCGGCGCCCACCGCGGCACGCGCCGCGGCATAATTGCCGTCGTCGGCGCCGATATGCACGCCGTCAGCGCCGACGGCGGCGGCGGTCGCCGGGCGGTCGTTGACGATGAACGCCACATCGCGCGCATGGCAGACCGGTATCAGGCGGTCGGCGGCGCGCCGCAACGCATCGTCGGGCGCGTCCTTCCAACGCAGTTGCACGCACGCCACGTCACCGGCGTCGAGCGCGGCAGCGAGCGTCTCGGCGAATGCTCGAGTGTCGATGCGCGGCGTGCTCGGGGTGATCAGATAAAGTCGGCAACGTTCTTCAGTGTTCACGCCCTGCCCCGATAGATATCGATGATCGTGTCGAGCATCGCCAGAGCTTCCTCGCGCGGACGCTGGAACGTGTTACGCCCGATGATGGACCCTGTCCCGCCGCCATCGCGGACGGCGCGGATTTCGTCGAACAGCCCTTCCGTCCCTTTCGCCGAACCACCGGAGAACACCACGAGGCGGCGTCCGTTGAACGCCGACTGGACGACGTGCGCGACGCGGGCCGCGAGGGTCGAAACGTCGATCTCGTGTTCCCTGTACACCTTACGCGCCTCGTCTTGCTCGATATGGTCGGTTGGCGGCTTGACCTTTATGATATGCGCACCGAGCAGGGCGGCGATCTGCGCGGCATAGGCGCAGACGTCGATCGCGGTCTCGCCGGCTTTCGAAAGCCTGCCGCCACGCGGATACGACCATACGACCACGGCGAGCCCCACCGCCTTCGCTTCTTCGGCGAGCGCGCGCAATTCCTCGATCATCTCGAACTGATCTTCCGAGGCAGGATAGACGGTGAAGCCGATCGCCGCGCATCCCAAACGCAGTGCATCGGCCACCGACGCCGTGACCGCCTGATCCTTGAGGACCGAATGGCTGTTGGCGCTGTTGACCTTGAGGATCGTCGGCACGGCCCCGGCGAAGGTGCCGGCGCCGGCCTCCAGCATTCCGAGCGGCGCCGCATAGGCGCTAAGCCCGGCGTCGATCGCGAGCCGATAGTGGTAGTGCGGGTCGTAGGCCGGCGGGTTAGGCGCGAAGCTGCGCGCCGGCCCGTGCTCGAAGCCCTGATCGACCGGCAAGATGACCAGGCGTCCGCTGCCGCCAAGCCGGCCGTGCATAAGGATACGGGCGAGATTTGCCTTGGTCCCCGGGCAATCGCTTTCGTAGTTGCCGAGGATGCTCCGCACTTTCTGCGTGATTCTCATGTTTCCCTCCCCTCCCCACCGCCCCCGGGGCTTCCGCGGTCCGGCCGTCCGGCGAGCCAGGCGCGCACTCGCGCCGCGGCGTCGTCATTGGGTTGCAAGATCAGGCTGGGCATCTCCGGTGGTTCGATCAGGGAAGCGCCGGCCTGTTCGGCGATTTCGGCCAGCTTCCGGCGCACCGCCGGGCGGCCCGCGAAAGCGATGTTCTTCCACCCCGAGCGCAGGCCGGCCATCACCGTCCCCGCGTCCGCGCCGCAGTCGAGCACCACTTCGCAAGCGCCGCGCCCGACCTGCGGCAGGCCGAGAACGCCGTATCCCGCGACCAACCACGGTGCGGTGAAGATACGCAAAGGCTTTCCGACCGCCAGCCCGGCGGTTACCGCGGCCTCGATCTGGTCGGGCGATTGCGCGATCACACTCGGCAGCGCGGCGTCAACCATCGGCGGACAAGGCGGCGACGCCCGGCAGAACCTTCCCTTCTAGCCAGGCGAGAAACGCCCCGCCGGCCACAGATACGTAGCTGAACCCGTCCACAGCCCCGGCGTGGGCGAGCGCAGCGACCGTGTCGCCGCCGCCCGCGACACTGGTCAGGCCGCCGGCGCGGGTCATAGCGGCCGCCGTGCGCGCCACCGCCACCGTTGCGCGGTCGAACGGCGGCGCCTCGAACAACCCCAGAGGGCCGTTCCACAACAGGGTCCGGCACGCGGGGATACGGTTGCCAATGAGGTCCGCCGTTACCGGGCCGACATCGAGGATCGCGCGATCCGCGGGGACCGAGTCGACATCCACGATCGCCGGTTCGCCGGACGGCGATTCGGCGACCACGGCATCGACGGGCAGAACGATTTCGCATCCCGCCGTCGCGGCCCTGGCGAGCAGGCAGCGGGCAGTGTCGAGCATATGGGCTTCGTGGAGCGATCGGCCGACCTGCCTGCCGCGCGCGGCGAGAAAGGTGTTGGCCATGGCGCCGCCGATCGCGAGCACATCGACCCTGGCGATCAGATTGCCGAGCAGATGAAGCTTGGTAGAGACCTTGGCGCCGCCCACCACCGCCATGACCGGGCGCACCGGGTCTTCGAGCACCGATTCGAGCGCCTCGATCTCCGCCATCATCGCCGGCCCGGCGGCGCATGGCAGCAATTTCGGCAGGCCGACCGTCGAGGCGTGCGCCCGATGCGAGACGGAGAACGCATCGTTGACATACACCTCGCCGGACCGGGCCAGCGCAGCCGCGAATGCAGGATCGTTCCCAGTCTCCCCCGCATGAAAACGCAGATTCTCGAACAACGCGGTCTCGCCAGGTCGCAGCGACCTGGCGAGACGTCTCGGCCCGTCACCCACGCAATCGGCGCCGAACGCCACGTCGGCGCGCAGCGCCGCCGCCAGCGGCCCTGCAAGGAAACCCACCGAAAAAATTTCTTCCCGGCCCTCCGGCCGCCCGAAATGGGTGAGGATGACGGTGCGCGCGCCGCGTTCCGACAGTGTCCGCAACGTCGGGACCGCGTGTTCGAGCCGGGTCATGTCGGTGATCCGGCCGTCTTCATCGACCGGCAGATTGAGGTCGAGACGCAACAGCACCCGGCGGCTGTCGACGTCGAGGTCGGCGAGCCGCGGCAAGGCGTTCATCGCGGGCTTACAGGCTGCCGAGCACAGCGGCGACGTCGCTCATTCGGTTCGAGAAGCCCCATTCGTTGTCATACCACGCCAGAACACGCACCAGGCGACGATCGACCACCTGGGTTTCGCCAAGATCGACGGTGGCGCTGGCCGGGTCGTGATTGAAATCCGTCGACGCCAGGGGAGCGGCGCTGACAGCGAGCACACCAGCGAACGCCCCGCTGGCGGCGGCGCTTAGCGCGCGGTTGACCTCATCCACCGAAGTCGTGCGCGCCGAGTCGAAAACCAGGTCGATCATCGACACGTTGGGGGTTGGCACGCGAACTGCGGTACCGTCAAGCTTGCCTGCAAGTTCGGGCAAGACGAGGCCGACCGCGCGCGCCGCACCGGTAGAAGTCGGGATCATCGACAAGGCGGCGGCGCGCGTCCGTCGCAGGTCCTTGTGCAGCGTGTCGAGCACCGGCTGGTCGCCGGTATAGGAATGGACGGTGGTCATGAAACCGCGATCGATGCCGATGGCGTCGTTGAGGACCTTGGCGACCGGCGCCAGACAGTTTGTCGTGCAGGAGGCATTCGAGACTACGGTGTGACCGGCGTCCAGCCGGCCGTGGTTGACGCCATAGACCACCGTCAGATCGGCACCGGTTGCCGGGGCCGAGATCAGGACCTTGCGGGCGCCGGCGTCGAGATGGGCGGCGGCCGAGTCCCGCGCGGCGAACATGCCGGTGCATTCGAGCGCTACATCGACGCCGAGCGCACGCCAAGGCAGTTTCGCCGGGTCCCGCTCGGCGGTGACCGTAATCGGCCCGTCCCCCGCGTCGATGGTATCGCCATCGACGGAGACGGGTGTGGCCAGGCGGCCATGTATCGAATCATGGCGCAGAAGATGTGCGTTGGTCTCGACGGGACCGAGGTCGTTGATGCCCACGACCGCCACGTCGTCGCGCCCCGACTCGATCGCGGCGCGCAGAACCAGCCGGCCGATGCGCCCGAAGCCGTTGATAGCCAGCCTGATCGCCACCGACCCCTCCTATTGTCCAAGAGCACGCCTGACCGCCGCCGCCGCCGCGTCGGGGGTGATACCGAAACGGGAGAACAGGGCCGCGCCCGGCGCCGATTCCCCGAAGCCGCGCATCGCGATCATATTGCGTTCGTCGACGCCCCAGCGCGCCCAACCGAACGGCGTCGCGGCTTCGACCGCCACACGCGCGCCAGCGACGCCGAGCGTTGCCTCGCGACGTTCGGCGGGTTGCGCTTCGAACAGTTCCCAGCACGGCATGGAGACGACCCGCGCCGGAACTCCTTCCGTTTCGAGCTGTGCCGCGGCGGCGATCGCAACCGCGACTTCGGAGCCGGTAGCCAGCAGGGTCGCTCGCGCCTCGCCGTTCGCCGGACGAATCTCATATGCGCCGTCGGCGCAGAGATTCCGGTCCGTCGGGGTCGAACGCACCGACGGAACCGTTTGCCGGGTCAATGCGATGACCGACGGTCCCTCCCGCGCCACTGCGAGTTGCCAGCATTCCGCGGTCTCGATCGCGTCGGCCGGGCGAAACACGGCGAGGTTCGGAATCGCCCGCAGGGCGGCGAGATGCTCGACAGGCTGATGGGTCGGGCCGTCCTCGCCGAGTCCGATCGAGTCGTGCGACATGACATAGATCACGCGCAGGCTCATCAGGGCGGAGAGCCGGATCGCGGGCCGCGCATAGTCGGTGAAAACCAGGAACGTGCCGCCATAGGGGATGAAGCCGCCGTGCAACGCGATTCCGTTCATGCACGCGGCCATCGCCTGTTCCCGGGCGCCATAGTGGACATAACGCCCGGCGAAGTCGTCGCGCGCGACCGCTGCGAGGGATTCCGTACGGGTGTTGTTCGAGCCGGTGAGATCGGCCGAGCCGCCGACGGTCTCGGGAACAGCGCGGTTGACAGCCTCGAGCGCCAACTGCGAGGCCTTGCGGGTCGCCATCGGAGTTCCGTCCGCGGTGAGACGGCGCTTGAGCGCGGCGATCTCTTCGTCCAGCGCCGACGGTACGGCAGCGGCGAGCGCCGCCTCGAACGCGGCGCGCCGGGGCGCCGTGGCGAGGCGTTTCTCCCAGGCTTCGCGGGCGGGCCGGCCCCGAATGCCGGCAGCGCGCCAGCACGCGGCGACCGGTTCGGGCATATCGAACGGCGCGTGCGGCCAATTCAGCGCTTCGCGTGCGCGAGCCACTTCCTCCGCGCCGAGGGGAGCGCCATGGCTCGCCGCCGTGCCTTGCCGGGTCGGCGCGCCGAAACCGATGGTCGTGCGGCACGCTACCAGCGCCGGCGTCTCCGCCGCGACGGCGCGGCCGAGCGCCGCCCGGATCGACATCGGGTCATGGCCGTCGCACGCCTCGACATGCCAGCCGGCCGCGGCGAACCGCGTTAGCTGATCGTCGGAAACCGAAAGATCGGTCGGCCCGTCGATCGTCACGCGGTTGTCGTCGAACAGAACGGTGAGTTTGGCCAGACGCAGATGCCCGGCGAGCGAAATCGCCTCGTGGCTGACGCCCTCCATAAGGCAGCCGTCACCGGCGATGACCCACACGCGATGATCGACCAGGTCGTTGCCGTAACGCGCCGCCGCGAGGCGTTCGGCCAGCGCCATGCCGACAGCGTTCGCGAGCCCCTGCCCCAATGGCCCGGTCGTGGTCTCGATTCCCGCGGCGAGACCGTATTCCGGGTGACCGGCGGCGCAGCCGCCGAGTTGACGAAAGCGCTGCAACTGCTCCCGGCTCATGTCCGGGTAGCCCGTCAGATGCAGGATCGCGTAAAGCAGCATCGAGCCGTGACCGGCCGACAACACCAGTCGGTCGCGGTCGGGCCACTGCGGGACGCCGGAGTCGAACTTCAGGAACTCATGGGTCAGTACTGTCGCCACATCGGCCATGCCCATGGGCAATCCAGGGTGGCCCGACCGCGCGGCTTCCACCGCGTCCATCGCCAGCGCGCGGATGGCATTGGCCAGCGCTGCGTGATCGGGGCCGGATTCGGCCGCGACGGCCATTCTTTCCGCATCCATGGCTGAATTCGACTCCGGCCGGCGTCTCTCTCGCACCATGCCGGGGCCGGCTGGCGGCGTCAACCGCATGTCCTGGTTGACGGCATGTGAGACAGGCGGGGTGTCGCCCTCTGTCGCGTCGGCGTGGCCGGACGCCGTCGAACTCGTCGGCGAGGGCATTTGGTGCGCGCTCGGTGCGCGGGCGTCCCGCCCGCATCCATCTCCGTGTGCGACGCCAATGCGGGCGAGACGCCCGCGCACCGATGGTGGGAACAGGGTCGCCGTCGCGGCGGCGGATGTCGTAATATCGTTCACGACATTCGGGGAGGCGGGATGGAAGCGCTGCAGGCAGTCTTTCCCATGCTGATCGGGGTGGCGTTGTTCGGCGTCGTCGTCACGCTGTTCACGGGCGTGATCGGGATGTTGCGTGGCGGCGCGTTCAACCGCCGTTACGGCAACGGACTGATGCGCCTGCGTGTGGCGCTTCAGGCCGTCGCCGTGACGCTGATCGTGATCTACGTCGCGTTCGTTCGTGACGTCTGAAAGAACTAAAAGTAACGGCCGACCGAAACCTGGATGAAGTGGTCATTGCGGAAATCGTTCAGTGGGTCATGCGACGCCACATCGACGAAGAGCCGCATTTCCACGGTGAGCCTGAGACCCTCGCCGATCCTTCGGCTCGATTCGAGGGAGAAGAAGCGCGCATCGCCCGACAGATCTTGAATCACGCCCACCAGGAGGCCTGTGTCGCGAGGATCGTTGAACGACAACCGCCCGGCAATGAAAACATCGCTTTCGAAAGCGGTCGTCGCATCGTTCCGGCGGCTGTCGTAAAGATATTCGGCGAGGAACCCCAGGTCGGCGCCGGTTTCGAAAGGGTTGTATGAAGTATATTCGAATCCGCCGACGAAGGCGGTGTAGCGCCGTTTCTCGCCCCGGAGGTCGCGCTGGCCGCGGCGAAACAGCGCCTCCAGTTTCCACAGCCACCCGCCGGACGTGTATTGCACGTCGGCGCCGGTCTGATCGATGATCTCATAGAACGGCGCTAACACAGGCACGCTGGAACGACCGTGCCGCGGCAACAATCGCGGCTCGCGTCCGATGCCGTGGAACTGGTGGATACCGAGGTCCCAACCGCCGAAACTGTTGCCGTAACGGAGGGCGAGACCGGGATACCAGCGCTCGGCCCCCGATTCGTAGCCGGTGAGGTGTCGGTCGATGACCAGCGCGTTGCGCAGCCGCCCCGCCCGTCCCTGAAAGCTTCGCTCACGGAACCACGGCATATAGATGGCGTCGATGAAGCCCCAATCGCGAACCAGGGTCAAATCGACCATCGGCTGGCCGAGCTTGTCTTCGCGATCGATGTTCTCCACCAGGTCGGTCTGATTGATGATGTCGACAAGATGCACCGACTCGGTAACGCCCCAGAACAGCTTGCCGACTCCCAGGCCGAGCTCCCAATCGTCGCCCACGATCTGAAGCCAGAGTTCGCGGATATCGCTGTGGCTGCGCTTCGCGTCGGCACTGTCGGCCCGCAGGAACGGTGCGGCGGTCAGAGAGGTGCGGTTGTTCCATTCTATGTAGAGTTCGGGTTCGAAGACGACGGAGGCGTCGTGCCGACGCTGGCCGCGAAAGCGCGGCGGGTCGAAGAAGCCGCGGATCTCGCCGATCACGCTGCCTGACAGTTCGGCAACGACCGGATCCGCACCGAGTACAGCGCCTTCTCCCGTGAGGACGGCGGTCGTCAGCGCCGCGAGGAATGCTCGCCGCACTGAACGCCCCGATCTCAGAACTGCACGCGGCGCGTCAGGCCGCCATCGACGACCAGGTTGGCACCGGTGATGAAGCTTGCGGCCGCACTCGCGAGAAACACCGCTGCGTCGGCGACTTCTTCGGGGGCGCCCATGCGCCCCATCGGATTGCTGGCGAGCGCCGCCGCATAGACGCCCGGCGCGTTCAACTCGCGGTCATGCCAGACTCCGCCTTCGAAATAGATCGTGCCGGGCGAGATCGTGTTCACGCGCACGCCAGCCGGCGCAAGTTCTTTCGACAGGTTCGACATGTAAGTGATCAGCGCCGCCTTGAGCGCATTGTAGGGCCGCGCGCCGCCGAAAAACTCGACCGCGGCGATGCTCGAGATCGCCACGATCGACCCGGCAGCAGATTTTTCCAGATGCGGACGCGCCGCTTCGACGGTGTTGACGCTCGCGAGCATGTCGACTTCGAATGCATCGCGCCATCCTGCCTGGTCACCGGTCACGCCGAAACCGGACACGTTGGCGACGAGAATATCGAGTCCGCCCAGGATATAGGCAGCCTCGTCGATCCACGCGCGGAGGCGCACCCGATCGCGCACATCGACGGCGGCGCCCGTCACCGCGGGCGCGCCGCGCGCGGTCAATGTTTCGAGCGTCGGCGGAATTGCGGTCTCGCCGCGTGCGCAAACCGCCACCGCACACCCCTCGCCCGCCAGTCGTTGGGCGATCGCCCGCCCGATGCCCCGGGTGCCGCCGGTGACAAGAGCCCGCGCGCCCGTCAATCCCAGGTCCATCGCACATTCTCCGTGGCCGCCCGTTCCAGGTCCACACTAGCAACTGTGCGGCCAGGCGCGCAAATCCCGCGGCCTCGACGGTGCGCACGCGAAGGATTATCACTCCTGCGCACCACTCAAGGAGGAATGCCCGGTGACGAACGCCAACCCGAACCGCGTCAATCGCCAGATCGTGCTCGCGGCGCGACCGCATGGAGAACCGAAACCGTCCGATTTCGATCTCGTCGAAAGCGAGGCGCCGGAATGCACCGACCGCGCCTTTCTCGCGCGCACAATCTATCTGTCGCTGGACCCCTACATGCGGGGGCGCATGAACGCGCGGCGCACCTACGCCGAACCGGTGGCGATCGGCAGCCCGATGGAAGGCGGCACGGTGAGCGTGGTCGAGGAATCGCGCCATCCGGACTACGTGGCGGGCGATATCGTGGTCGGACGCCAAGGCTGGCAGGACTACGGTGTCAGCGACGGTACCGGCGTGCGCAAGGTCGATCCGGCGATTGCGCCGATCTCGACGGCGCTCGGCGTGCTCGGGATGCCGGGTATGACCGCCTATACCGGTCTGCTCAACATCGGCAAGCCACAGGCTGGCGAGACGGTTGCCGTCGCTGCCGCTTCGGGCACCGTGGGCAGTGTGGTCGGGCAGATCGCGAGAATCAAAGGTTGCCGCGCGGTCGGCATCGCCGGCGGGAAGGAGAAATGCGCCTTCGTAACCGATGAGCTCGGTTTCGACGCCTGCGTCGATCATCGTGCGCCGGATTTCGCCGACCGCCTCGCCGACGCCTGCCCGAACGGGATCGACGTCTATTTCGAGAATGTCGGCGGCAAGGTGTTCGAGGCCGTAGCGCCGCTGCTGACGATGTTTTCGCGCGTGCCCGTGTGCGGGCTGATCGCGCACTACAACGATACCGCGCCGCCCGACGGCCCCAATCTGGTTCCGCAGTTACTGATGCGAATTCTGGTAAACCGCATCACCTTCCGTGGTTTCATCCAGAGCGACTACGCCAACCAGACGGTGGATTTCCTGCGTCACACCAGCAATTGGGTGCGCGAAGGCAAGATCAGATACCGTGAGGATTTCATCGACGGCCTGGAGAACGCGCCCGAAGGTCTGATCGGCCTGTTGAAGGGCCGGAACTTCGGCAAGCTCGTGGTCCGGGTATCGGCCGAGCCGTAGGGGTGAAGCGATGACCGACTATCGAGACATCGACTACATGGTCGCCGACCGGGTCGCCACCGTCACCCTGAGCCGGCCCGACAAGCTCAACGCCTGGACCCCGACCATGGAAACCGAGCTGCGCTCGGCGATGGCGGCCGCAGCGCGCGACGACGAGGTTCGGGCGATCTTGCTGACCGGTGCCGGACGCGGCTTCTGCGCGGGGGCAGACATGTCGCTGTTGCAGTCGAGCGCCGACGAGACTCCGGAACAGGCGGCCGAACGCACGCACCGGGGCTCGGAAGTGCGTGTGGTGATGCCGAACCGCCTCGACGTTCCGAGCGATTTTTCGCGCCGTTACTGCTATTTTCCGTCGATTCCGAAGCCGGTGATCGCAGCGGTGAACGGCCCCGCCGCCGGCCTCGGCATGGTGATGTCGCTCTATTGCGACATCCGCCTGGCCAGCGAAGCGGCGTTCTTCACCACCGCCTTCTCTCGTCGCGGGCTGATCGCCGAACACGGGATCGACTACATGCTGGTGCATTTGGTCGGCCACGCGGCGGCGCTCGACCTTCTGTTGTCGGCGCGTCGCGTCACGGCGGAAGAGGCGCTGCGAATGGGGCTCGTCAACCGGCTGTTCCCGGCGGAGAACTTCGCCGCCGCCGTGCGCGCATTCGCGCTCGATCTCGCCAACTCGGTCAGCCCGCGCTCGATGCGCGTGATGAAGGAGCAGGTTTATCGCACCCTCGGGCTCCGTCTCGGCGACGCGGTCCAGATCGCCAACGAGGAAATGTTAGGCAGTTTCGGTAGCGAGGACTTCCGCGAGGGAGTAGCGCATTTCGTCGAACAACGCCCTGCGGCGTTCACCGGCCGCTAGCCGGCAGGGGCCGCCGAATCGGCGGCTTCGGACACGAACCTTTCAGGGCTACGGAACAGCGCCGAGCGAAGCGGGGCGGCCGGGCAAGGTCAGGGTCTTGCCGGTGTCGGTAACGACGACGCCATCGACCTTCAGGATCGAAACATCGCCATCGACGAAATTGCCGACATAGAGGTATTCGCCGTCCGGGCTGAACACGACCCCCTCGGGCAGGCCGCGCACATCGATCTCCTGTGTGCGCCGGACTCTCTTGCCGTCGATTTCGAGGACCACGACACTGCCGTTGCGGTGTAGAACCAGTCGTCGGGCGCGACCCCGGCGCTACCGTTGAGCAGTATCGCCGCCGCGATGCGTCCGGTAGGGCTTATCGCCAAGCCCTCCGGGGCGTCGCCGACGACGATGCGGTCGATGACGCGGGGCGGATCGACCGTCAGGTCGATGACGCTGACCGTATCGACATGCCCGTCGGAGCGCCCGCCATTGCCGTTGTCGGCGGTCAGGCCCAGGCGGCCGTCCGGAGTGATTTTCACATTGTAGGGCCACAGCCCTACGGGCATATCTCGTGCCGGATCCGTCTCTATGCGACCGTCGGTAATATCGAGCACGGCGATCCGATGGCCGGCGAATTTGGCGGCGAGAGCACGCTGGCCGTCGGGCGCGATCGCAACCGCTGCGACCTGTTCGCCCATGTCGAGAATCTGTGTCACGCGCACGGTCTTGCCGTCGATCGCCAGCACGCCGACCGAGTTGCCGGCGCGGTGCGCGACCAGCGCCAGATCGCCCTGCCGGCTGATCGCCAGACCGGAGGGCTGGCGGCCGACGATCAGCGTATCGAGGACCGCCGGTGGCGAGACGGTCAGGTCGATGACATGGATCCGATTGTCGGGTTCGGGTTTCCAGCCTTCGCCGTCCGGCGTCCATGTCATGGCATTGGCGACAAGGGCAAGTGTTTCGTCGGGTGTGATCGCCACATTGGTCGGCGGCCCGAAGACCGAATTGTCGAGCGGCAGGTGGGCGACAATGCGCGGCGCTTCGCGATCGCCGGCGAAATCGATAACGGTTACCAGATCGTTTCCCGGAGCGAGAAACACGATATCCGCGCCGTCGAACGCAACCTTGTTGTCGATCCCCGCGATCATCAACTCCGCGTTTGCCGGCATGGTTGCGGCGATTGCCAGCACCATTCCGAACCCGAATCCGCTGTGCCCGGTCATGAGGCACCCTCCCCGTGCTTCTCGTTTGCGACCACCGCAGGGTGCGGCGAACGGAGCTGCAGTTTCAAGTGTCCGGTTCGCGGCTACAGCGAGTTCAGAAAGGCGAGCAGCGCCGCGCGCCCGTCGGCAGGCAACGCGCGGAAGGCATCGCGCGCCGCCTCGGCTTCACCGCCGTGCCAAAGGATGGCCTCCTCCATGTTGCGCGCCCGCCCGTCATGCAGGAAGAAGGTATGGCCGCTGACAGTTTCTGTGAGGCCAATGCCCCATAGCGGCGGTGTGCGCCATTCGCGGCCCGACGCCGCGCCCTCGGAAGCGCCGTCGGCAAGCCCGTCGCCCATGTCATGCACCAACAGGTCGGTATAGGGCCAGACGAGCTGCCCGCCGAGGCCCCGGACCGGCCAGTCGCGACGGGTCGCGTGTTTCGGTGTGTGGCAGGCGGTGCAACCGGCCTCGTAGAATAAACGTTTACCCTCGAGCACCCTCGGGGTCTCGATGTCGCGGCGCGCCGGTACGGCGAGGTGGCGGCTGTAGAACAGGATCAGGTCCATGATTTCCGCCGGGGCCTCCAAACCGCCGCCATGCGGCGCTTCGACGCAAGCGGGCTGCGCCGCCGTGCAGTCGCCCCATGGCGCCGGCGCAAGTGGGTTGGAGACGCCGATATCGCCCGCCATCGCCGCCGCCACTTGGTCAGCAATGGTCGGCTGGCCCGCCTTCCACCCGAAACGCCCGACCACTACGCGCTTCTCCGCATGGCTCCACACATGATTGACTCGGCCGGAGATACCGTCGCCGTTAATGTCGTCGGGGTCGGCACGGGCGAGGATGTCCGCTTCGTCGATGGCTTCGAGCAGGCCGAGGCCGATCATCGGGGGCGCGATGCGCGGGCTGATGATCGTTTTCGGGTGGAGAGGCCCGTATTCAGGGTCGGCAATACGATAGCGTGGCTCCCGCAGGCTGGCTATCGCACCGTCGTCGAACGCGATCGGCCGCTCGCGCCAGACGATCTCTATCCGCCCCTCGCGACGATGGCCGGCTATCGCCAAGTCCTGCAACTGGCCGCCATAGACGGGTTCGGGGATCGCGGTGACGGCTTGATCGGCGAGAAGCCGGCGTTCCGCGTCGTTTCGTGGCGGGATCGAAAGACGCAAGATCATCGACACGGCGCTGTCGTCCGGCCCCGCTGGCGGGTGGCCGCGCCCATCCTTGAGATGGCAGCGCTGACATGCGCGGGCGTTGTAAAGCGGCCCCAGGCCGTCGGCGGATTCAGTGGAAGCGGGGGCTGCAACCCAAGCGCGCCGGAACAGGCCGTCGCCGATGAAGAAGTCCCCCCGTTCGGCAAATTCCAGATTCGCCGACGGCATGGAAAAGGCGTTGCCGTCCAGCCGCTTCCGGTTGGTCGCGGCGCCGCCGGGCAGTGCCTCCCAGCGCTCGGCCGCCGAGAAATCCGTCGTCGGCGCGAGGATCGCGGCGCGTTCCTCAGCGGTCAGCGCCGGTATCGCGGGGCCGGGCGCCAGACAGAAACCGATCGCCAGGAGCGCGGCGGACCGGTGCATGATCGGTGGCGCTACTGAAATACCGCTTCCGGGTTGTCGAGACTGTCCGACCCCTCGAACGCGATGGCGTCGAGGCCGAGCGCGGGCGCGAACCGCTCGATTGCTGCGGTCTGGGCGACAAGAGCGTCGACGATCGCCTGGACCATCGCGTTGCCCTCGTCATTGCCTGCGCCGAGCATCTGGTCGTATGCCATGATTCCGGCATCGGCTGCCGCCTTTACGGCGGCCGCAGCGGCGCCGGTCTCGTCGAGGCGTTCGCGCATGGCATCGTCGAGCGCGGGGTCGCGTTGGCGCACGAGGTCCGACAGGGCGGGACCTTCGACCGCGCCGCCGTCGATACGCGCATAGCGCCCAGTATAGACGTTGCGAATGCCGACGATGTCATAGAAGTGCGCGTTGTGAGTGTTGTCGGAGAAGCAGTCGTGCTCTTCTTCGGGGTCATGCAGCAAGAGGCCAAGCTGAATGCGCTCACCCGCCAATTCGCCTCTGGACAGGCTGCCGAGGCCGGTGACGATGGCCGCAAGCCCTGCTTCCACTGTCCCCTGCTCCAGCACGCTGCGCGCCGCGCCGCCGGACTTCCAGTTCGCGACCATCTCTTCAAGATCGGAAACCAGCAGGCGTGCCGCAGCCGCGAGGTAGGCGCCGCGGCGGTCGCAATGTCCGCCTGTGCAAGCGTCGCCGGCGGCATAGTCGGTCCATGGCCGCGCTCCGGCGCCCGCCTCGGTACCGTTCAGATCCTGGCCCCAGAGCAGGAACTCGATCGCATGATAGCCGGTTGCCACGTTGGCCTCGACTGCGTCGATCTCGTGCAACGACCGGATCAGCTCTTCGTCGATGACCGATGTGTCGATGGTCCGTCCGCCGACAGCCAGCGAGGGGTTGGCGATCACGTTGGCGGTGCGGAAAACGTTCTCTCCGTCATCGGCGCCGTAGCGTCCGCCGTCGACATAATCGATCAGTCCCTCGTCGAGCGGCCAGGCGTTCACCCGCCCCTCCCACTCATCGACGATCGCGTTGCCAAACCGAAAAACCTCGGTCTGCTGGTATGGCACCCGCGCCGCCAGCCAGGCACCTTTCACGGTGCGATGCGCAGCCGGGTCGGGCGCGGCAAGAAAGCGGTCAACAGCGCCGGCGAGGGTATTGGCGGTCGCGAGCGAATCCTCGTAGCCCGCCAGCGCGATATCAGCGTAAGTCGCGATGACGGCGCGCGCATCGGCTGCCCACGTGTCCGACACCCCCGGGCTCGCGCCGATCACGACGGCGGCCCATGCGACCCTGGTCCATCGTCCGTTCATACCGGCTCTCCCGCTGCGATCGATCGGCTGTCGATAACACGGTCGTTCCGCAATTGCAACTTACTCTTATTCGCAGCAGCAGCCCTCGATGCTTCGATCCGATAGCCTGCGCGCGCCGACATACCGGACCCGGGCGCAAGGCAGCCGAGAATCTTTTCGAACCGGAATGTAACCGGCTGAAGCGATATCTGGCGGCGTCGCAGCGAAGTCCGTAAGATGGGAGTCGGCCATGGTCAGCCGGAGGGACGAGTCATGACGTTCATACGCCTGTGGGCCACCGCGCTCGCGTTGGGGGTTGCGCTGGCCGCTGGAACGGCGGCGGCCAACCGGGGGGGCGATGCTTTCCTCGCACCGGCCGCGGAACCGGCAGACAGCATCGACCTGCAAGCCGGCTACGACGCCATCGACGCCGGCGACTATGAGGCTGCCATTGCGGTGTTCGAGGCGGCTATCGCGGAACAGCCGGACAATGCCGAGGCGCACAACCAGCTGGGTTACATTCACCGGCGGATGCAGGAGTTCGACCGGGCTTTCGCCCATTACCGCACGGCGTTGACCATCGACCCGTCGCACACGGGTGCGCACCACTATATCGGCGAGGCGTATCTTGAGATCGGCGCGCTGGCGGAGGCCGAACGACACTTACGCGAACTGGACCTGATCTGCCTGTTCGGGTGCGAAGACTACTACGCACTGGAGCAGGCGGTAGCGCTGTACAAGGCGAACAACACCAGCTGACAAGCTCGTCCCGGCTGCAGCGAGCTGCGCGCGGGCGGTGTTGCGCGCCGTTCATGGACCTTTGGATTCCGATCTCGATCGGCGCCGCTTTTTTCCAGAATCTGCGTTCGGCGCTGCAAAAGCATCTGAAGACGAGCCTCGGCACTTCGGGATCGACCTTTTCACGCTTTCTTTTCGCGCTTCCCTTCGCAGTGCTGTACGCGGGGGTTCTGCGAGTAGTGTTCGGTTATCCGGTGCCGGAGCCAAACGCCGCGTTTCTTGTCCATATCGCTGTCGGCGGCATCTCCCAGATCGTCGCGACTGCGCTGCTGATCCACCTGTTCGCGCTTCGCAATTTCGCCGTGGGCACCGCCTACTCCAAAACCGAGCCCGTGCAGACGGCGATGTTCGGCTTGATCATTCTCGGCGACATGGTGAGTTTGACGGGAGCGGTGGCGATCCTGATCAGCCTGTGCGGCGTGGTGATGATTTCGGCGGCCCGGACTCGCATCACTCTGTTCTCAGTGCTGCGTCGGCTGTCTGGCCGGCCCGCGTTGATCGGCATGGCGTCGGGCGCGGGTTTCGGGATCTCGGCAGTGAGCTATCGCGCTGCGTCGCTGTCGCTCGGTGCCGACGGATTTCTGATGCCGGCTGCCTGCACGCTGGCTTCGGTGCTGTTGTTCCAGTCGCTGGTGATGGCGCTCTATCTGCGCTGGCGTGAGCCGGGCAGGATCGGGTCGGTGCTGGCCAGTTGGCGCGTGACCGGTCTGGTGGGGATCAGCGGCATGATCACCAGCGTCGGCTGGTTCACCGCCATGACGTTGCAGAACGCGGCCTATGTGCGCGCGGTGGGTCAGATCGAGCTGGTTTTCACCTTCATCGCCTCGACTGTGTTTTTCCGCGAACGGTCGAGCCCGACGGAGGTTGCCGGCATCGTGCTGATCGTCGCCGGCATCCTGCTATTACTGCTGGCGTGAATCGCATGTCGTTCACGCGTCGTGGCGCGGCATGGCGGGTCACGCCCGGACGGGCTATACAAGCTTGGTGGATTGCCGCGCGGCGAGCCGTTGCCGGCAATCTCCCGCCCCTTCGTCCGAATAGCGGTATTCTTCCGGACGGATCGAGTCCCCGGTTTCAAAGTACCGGATTCGCACCGACGGCGTCTTCGATATCGCTCGCCCCTGGTAAACCCAGGCGGATCATCCCGGACACGGAACTCCGATGCGCCGCATGAACACCAAGAGGTCCGGATCAGCGCTCATGCCCGCCTCCTCCGCGTCGCCAACACCGGAAACCGACCGACCTGCCACCCGGATGACGCCCGACACCAACGTCTCCGGTGCTTGGGAGCCCGCGACCGTGTTCGCCACCCAAGCCGGGGTTAAGGGGATTACAATCTTGAGCCAGAGCCTGTTGGCCTAACTTCTGCTCGGGAAGGCCGCGGCGCCTACGCAGCCTGTGTCACCTTTGCCGTCATGTCCAGCCTGATCTTCGCTGTCGGCGCCGACAGGGCCCCGCAATACTTCACGACGGCGAAAGAGATCAGCCTGTCGAAGGGCCTGATCCTGGCGCTGGGCATCTGTCTCTGCGGAAGCGCAGTGACGGCAGTGGCGTCGTTACCGCCTATCCACAGCGACTTGCCGTTCTTTCGCAAGGCCGATACTGGCTTGTTCCACCTCGCCCCGGTTCTCATATCGTTCATTTCGTCGTCGCTGGCGGTTCAGTACCAACTTTCCGGGCTAAGGCGCTTCAGACCGCTCGCAGTTCTTCTTACCGTTCAGCCGGTTGCCGCGATGCTCGGTATCATAATGTTGGTCTGGAAACTGGGCATGGGGTGGACGGCGCATACCTCCATGGAAATCTCCCGACGGAAGCGCGAGATCGGAAACCTCGGACCTCACGTCCGATGCGCGCCGAGCCAGACTTTTCGCTTGGTGGCGTAGAACAGGGCGGTCATCGCCAGCGTAAACAACAGCACCGTCAGCCCCATGCGCTTGCGACGCTCCAGCGAGGGCTCCGCCGCCCAAGCCAGGAACGCTGCGACATCGCGCGCCTGCTGCGCAACCGTCGCCTCGACGCCGTCGGCATAGTCCACATCGCCGCCCCACAACGGCGGCGGCATCGCGATCTGATGACCCGGGAAGTATGCGTTGTAACTCAGCCCGTCCGCGAGTGCGAAATCTTCGGGCGGCTCGACATAGCCGGTAAGAAGTGCAGCAACATAGTCGGCACCGCCGGCGCGGGCCTTGACCATGAGCGACAGGTCGGGCGGTCGGGCACCGCCATTGGCCGCCGCCGCCGCCCTGGAGTTGGGATAAGGATTGGCGAAACGGTCGGCCGGAACGGCCGTGCGCGTGAACATCTCGCCTTCGGCGTCCGGTCCGTCCTGCACCTCGTCGAGCGCGGCGACGGCCTTGATCTGCCCGGCGTCGTAGCCGAGACCCGCAAGGTCGCGATAGGCGACAAGATCGAGCCCATGGCAACTCGCGCAGACCTCGAGATAGACCTGCAACCCGCGCTGCGCCTCGGCGCGATCAAAATATCCGAATACGCCGTCGAACGACCAGTCCAGCGCCGGCGGCGCCGGCGCTTCGACCGCTCCCCAGGCGCACGGCGCGGCAAGCATCAGGCCCCCCGCGAGCCAAGCCCGCGCGGTCATCGCCCCGCCCCCCCGACCGCGCGATCGTCGAGCACCGGCTCGGCGATGCTCACCGGCAACGGTCTCGTGCGTTCGTAACGGCCGAGCAGCGGCACCAGAACGAGGAAGTGGAAGAAATACCAGGCGGTCGCGATCTGCCCCAGTGCGACATACCGGAACCACTCCACACCCGCGAATACCGGCTCATTGGGTGGATTAGCGCCGACGATGCCAAGAACGATGCAATCGGCCACCAGCACCCAGAACGCCTGTTTGTAGATCGGGCGGAAACGCCCCGAACGCACCGGCGAGCCGTCGAGCCAGGGCAGGACGAACAGAATCGCGACCGACGCGAGCATGAGCAGCACGCCGAGCAACTTCGCCGACAGAAACCAGATGTCGAAGGTAGCCGACCGCAGGATGGCGTAGAACGGCAGGAAATACCATTCCGGCACGATGTGCGGCGGCGTGACCAGCGGGTCGGCCTCGATATAGTTGTCGGGATGGCCGAGCCAATTGGGCGCGAAGAACACGAACGCGAAGAACACCAGCAGAAATACCCCCAGCCCGAACAGGTCTTTGACCGTGTAGTAGGGATGGAATGGCAGGGTGTCCTTGTCGCTCTTCACGTCGATGCCGAGCGGGTTGTTCGAGCCGAAGCGATGCAGCGCCCAGATATGCAGGACGACGACACCAAGGATCACGAACGGCATCAGATAGTGAAGGCTGAAGAAACGCTGCAAGGTCGGATTGTCGACGGAGAAGCCACCCCACAGCCACGACACCACGTCTTCGCCGACCAACGGGATGGCCGATGCGAGGTTGGTGATGACTGTGGCCGCCCAGAAGCTCATCTGCCCCCACGGCAGGACATAGCCCGTGAACGCCGTCAGGATCATGAGCAGGAGAAGGATCACGCCGAGGCCCCACAGCAGTTCCCGCGGATTCTTGTACGAGCCGTAATAGAGGCCCCGGAACAGGTGGATATAGACCACGACGAAGAACGCGGAAGCGCCGTTCGCGTGCACATAGCGCAGCAACCAGCCGTAGTTCACGTCGCGCATGATGCGCTCGACGCTGGCGAACGCGAAATCGACGTGCGGCGTGTAGTGCATCGCCAGCGCGATTCCGGTGGCGATCTGGATGACCAGCACGATGCCGGCCAGCGAACCGAAGTTCCACCAGTAGTTCAAGTTGCGCGGAGTGGGATAGGACCGGCCCACCGCGTGGTCGAGCAACGAGAACACCGGCATTCGGTAGTCGATCCAGCGCACGATCCGCGTGCCCATCGAACGATCGCTCATCGCCGCGCCCCGTCAGCCGACCAGGATGCGCGAATCGTCGAGAAAGACGTATTCGGGCACCGTGAGGTTGTCGGGCGCCGGTCCCCTGCGAATGCGGCCGGATGTGTCGTAATGCGAGCCGTGGCAAGGACAGAACCAGCCGCCGTAATCGCCGGCGGACCCCAACGGCACGCAACCGAGATGGGTGCACACACCCACCACGACCAGCCATTCCGGATAGCCGTCCTTGACGCGTTCGGCATCTGCCTGCGGGTCCTTCAGGTCGGCAAGCGGAGCCTGGCGCGCCGCCTCGATCTCGGCCGCCGTGCGCCGGCGGATGAACAGCGGCTTGCCGCGCCATGTCACGGTGATCGACTGACCTTCGGCAATCGGCGAGAGATCCACTTCGATCGAGGCCAGGGCGAGCACGTCGCGGGCCGGGTTCATCTGGTCGATCAGCGGCCAGACCGCCGCGAGGCCGCCGACCCCGGCGACCGCGCCGGTGGTCAGGAACAGAAAGTCGCGGCGCGTCTCGCCACCGACGCGCGCGCCGGGATCAGCCATGCGAAACCCCATTTTTCGAAGTGTCGGAATGCGGGCGCCTTTCTGCCGCGCTCCGGGTAGGATGTCCAGCGATATGGATGGGCGATCGACGCACGATACGCGGAATGCGGCGGCGCAGGGATGGTTCGAGTCGCTGCGCGACGATCTCTGCGCGGCCTTCGAAGCGATCGAGGACAGCTTGTGCGGCGGCCCGAATGCGTCGCGGCCGGCCGGCCGTTTCGAACGCACCGAATGGGCGCGCCCGGGCGGCGGCGGCGGCGTCATGTCGATCATGCGCGGGCGTGTGTTCGAGAAGGTGGGGGTCAACGTCTCGACGGTACACGGGGTCTTTTCCGAACGCTTTCGCGCACAGGTTCCCGGCGCCGAAGAGGACCCTCGCTTCCGGGCGACCGGCATATCGGTGGTGGCGCATCCGTGGTCGCCGCACGCGCCGGCGGCGCATATGAACACGCGGCATATCGTCACCGCGCGCGCCTGGTTCGGCGGCGGCGCGGACCTGACTCCGACCGTGCCCGACGCCACCGACACCGCCGCCTTCCACGCGGCGCTCGAAACGGCATGCGACCGCCACGCTATCGCCGATTACGCACGTTTCGCGAAGTGGTGCGACGAATATTTCTACCTTCCCCACCGCAAGGAAACGCGGGGTGTCGGCGGTATTTTCTACGACTACCTGGAAGACGATCCGGACGCTGGCTTTGCCTTCACGAAGGATATCGGACGCGCATTTCTCGAAGCCTATCCACGCATCGTCCGCCGCCATCGGGACCGCGGCTGGACCGCCGCCGACCGCAAGCGGCAACTCGCCCGTCGCGGCCGCTATGTGGAGTTCAACCTGCTCTACGACCGAGGCACGAAGTTCGGACTCGCCACCGACGGCAACCCGGAGGCGATCCTCATGTCGCTGCCGCCGGTCGCCGAGTGGCCTTGAGGACCGGGCGCCTCTGCCGAGCCTACCGGGCAGTCTCGCCGGTTCGGCGACCTCCCGAGCCGGCCGCGGGAGGGTCTTTCGATACTAATTGCCGCAAACGAGCGAGCACGGTGGCGCGGTCCGCACGGTAATCACCGGCCTCCCACCACGCTTCGACCTCGCGGAGCAATGCGCCGACGCGCGCGCCGGCCGGGACTCCGAGCGCCTTCACGTCCCGTCCTCCCACCGGCAACCGCACCGGGCGCCAGGCGTCGGCGACCGCGAGCGCGGCATCGAGGCCTCGGGTTTCGCCCGCCTCCGCCCAAGCCAACAGCGCCAGATCGCGGAACCGGTCGCGGCCAATGCGATAGAGCACGCGCCGCTGGCCTGCCGCGTCGAGACCGCGAACCCGATGCACCGGCGCGACGAGGGCCGACAGCCGGTCCGCTTGCGCGCGCGAGAAGCGCAAGCGGCGTGCGAGCGCCTTTGCATCGCCCGCGAGCGCCGCCAGACGGCGTTCGCCGTCGCCATCCTTGCCGGTGCGGTTTTCGAGCGCAGCCAGACGATCCAGCCGCCGCCGCCAGTCGGGACGCCGAACCGGAACCACATGGGCGAGCGCCCCGGTTTCGACCATCAGATCCAGTGTCGGCAACGGATCCGGGGCAGCGAGCAGCTTCAGGGTTTCGATGCGCACGCGTTCGCCCGACAGGCGGTCCAGACCGTCGGCCAGAGCGCCGCACGCCTCGATCGCTTCCGCATCGGGCGGCGGCCGGCCGAGCCAGGCAAAGAACCGGAAGAACCGCAGCAGGCGGAGATAATCTTCGGTTATGCGTTGCCGCGCCGCGCCCACGAAACGCACACGCCCCGCCGCGAGATCGGCGCGTCCGCCGAACGGGTCGTAGAGGGTACCGTTCGGCGCCAGGGTCATGGCGTTGAACGTGAAATCGCGCCGCGCCGCATCGGCGACCCAGTCGTCGGTAAACGCGACCTCGGCACGCCGACCGTCGGTCGCCACGTCGCGCCTCAAGGTCGTGACCTGGAAGCCGCGATGAGCTGCGACCACCGTGACCGTGCCGTGTGCGATGCCGGTCGCAACCGTCCGAAACCCCGCCGCCGCAGCGCGCGCGCACACACTCGCGGGCGGAAGAGAAGTTGCGAGATCGACATCGCGGATCGGTGTGCCGCGCAAGGTGTCGCGCACGCAACCGCCGACGAAACGCACGGCTCCGCCACCGGCCTGCAAGGCGGCGACGACAGCGGGCACCGGCGGTTCGAGCGTCCAGGCCGGCAGCGGCAGGCGGGCGACAGGGAAGCCGCTCGCCGCCGGTTTCATTCGCCCGTGTCCGCGAAACCGCCGGGAACGACGCGCCCCTCACTGTCCACGCGCGTCGGGTGGTATGTCGAACCCGGCGCGCCGCCTTCGAACAGGGTCGCCCCGACCAGCGAGAGAATTACCAGCAACACCCCGGACATACCGAGCATGGCCCATGGGGTCTTGCGGTCTTCCGGCCGTTCGCGGCGCACCCAGCGCCACCACGCAAAATAGAGGGCGATGGGCAGTATCAGCAGTAAAAGCCGAAGGATGACGAAACTCATGCCCCGATACCCAATATCTCATGCAGATTGACCAACATGCGGGCGGTAGCACCCCAGATGTAGCGTTCTCCATAGGGAAGCACGTAGAAAGTTCGGCGCGCGCCGCGCGCCACCGCCGTACGCCGCACATGATTGGCCGGGTCGAGCAGGAACGACAGCGGCGCCTCGAACGCTTCCGCGACCTCGACCGGGTCGAGCGCCAATTCGTCGAGCGCGAACGGCGCCGCAACGAGTCCGACCACCGGCACGACGCTGAACCCGGTTCCGGTGAGGCATGTGTCGAGCCGGCCGACGATCTCGACCCGCGCACGCGGCAGCCCGATTTCCTCTTCAGTCTCGCGCAATGCGGTGTCGGTGGCGTCGCGGTCGCCGGGGTCGACTCGGCCGCCGGGGAAACTGATCTGCCCAGGGTGCGCGTTGAGGCATTCGGCGCGCCGGGTCAACAGCACGCTCATGCCTTCGGAGCGTTCGATCAGGGGGACGAGCACCGCCGCGTCGCGCGTCGGTTCAGCGGAGAAAGCAGGGGGGCCGGCTTCGGCGGCGAGCGACGCCGGGATCACGCGCTGCCCGTCGCGAGCGGCAAGGCGCTCGACCAGCCGGGCGCGCGTCACGCGGCGGGACCGAGAACGAAGCGCGCGCCGCCGCTCCACACCACCAGCGCGCCTGTGTCAGGTTCCTCTTCGGCAAGTTCGACCAGATCGTAGAATGCACTGCGCGCGATCAACGCCTCCAGACTCCCGCCCATCGCGACATAGGGGGATGGCTCGCCGCTGCGGGGGTCGAGATCGACCCGGATCGGGCGGTCGGGACCGGCAACCACCTCATGGTCGAGATTGGTGCGAAAACGCAGCTTCCTGTCGCGATCGGTGCCGAGGGCCGTCAGTTCCACCGCAACGAAAGGCGCATCATCGACCGCAACTCGGGCGCGTTCGTGCGGCGTTACCAGCCAGTAGTCACCCGCCTCGTCGCGTTGCAAGACCGAGGCGAACAGACTGACCAGCGGTTTGCGGCGGATCGGGGAGCCGTGATAGAACCATGTCCCGTCACGCCCGATTCGGATATCGACGCCGTCCCCGGAAGGACCGGTTTCGCCCCCTGCTGGACGACGCCACAGGGGCCGATGAGAGGGGTCGAACGATCCGGACACCATTCGGCCAACCTAAACCATCGCATCCACGAGTAAAAGTAATGACCGACCCCGCCATCGAGCGCGCCGACGACGGCGCCGGGATTCGCCTTGTCGGCGAGATCGAAGCCCTCGGAGACACCATGGCGCGAGTCCGCGCCCATGTCGGGGAATTGATCTATGGGCAGCGCGAGGTCGTCGATCAGGCGTTGATCACGCTGTTGTCCGGGGGGCACGCCCTGCTGGTCGGCGTGCCGGGCCTCGCCAAGACCCGGCTGACCGAAACCCTCGGTGCGGTGATCGGGTTGTCGGAGAAGCGGGTTCAGTTCACTCCGGACCTGATGCCGGCGGACATCGTCGGTTCCGAAGTGCTCGAAGAATCGGAAAGCGGGCGGCGGAGTTTTCGCTTCATCGAGGGACCGGTGTTCTGCCAGCTGCTGATGGCGGACGAGATCAACCGGGCCAGCCCGCGCACACAGTCGGCGTTGCTCCAGGCGATGCAGGAACATGAAGTCTCGGTCGCGGGCACGCGCCATCGCCTGCCCCACCCGTTTCACGTCATCGCGACGCAGAACCCGCTCGAGCAGGAGGGCACTTACCCGCTGCCCGAAGCCCAGCTCGACCGCTTCCTGATGCAGATCGACATTGACTATCCGGCACTCGATTCCGAACGCCGGATGATGCTCGTGACTACCGGCGCCGAGGCGGTCGATGCGCGCCCGGCGATGAGCGCGGCGCAGTTGACCGAAGCGCAGCGTCTGGTACGCGCCGCGCCGGTCGGCGAAAGCGTGGTCGAAGCGATCCTGCGCCTGGTGCGCGCGGGCCGTCCCGAGAGTACGGAGATCGACCTGGTGCGCGAATCCGTGTCGTGGGGGCCCGGACCCCGCGCCAGCCAGGCGCTCATGCTCGCATCCCGGGCCCGCGCCATCCTCGACGGCCGCCTGTCGCCGTCGGTTGACGACGTGATCGCGCTCGCACCGTCGATCTTGCGGCATCGTATGGACATCGGTTTCGCCGCGCGCGCCGAAGGGGTGACCGTCGAAAGGATCATCGCCCTGATGTGTGCGCTGCTGGATTGAGGATTTGGAACGGCTCGACTCGCGTTCCGCATGCCTGTTCGACGCCCCGCCGTTTCGCGGCATATGGCCGGAAGCGTTCGGCCGGCACTGGTTGACGGGCGTCCCGCCGGCAAGCGTATGAAGCGCGTGTCGGAGAAGATGCAGGTGGGATATCCGTTCATCAGAGTTGTCATGCACGGGTTTCGGGAAGCGGACTCCTGGAAACCACATTCCCGGAACCGGACGGCATGAGCGCCGGGATCGAGGTTCGCCGCCGCGCCGAGCACGCTGCGGCGGCGTTGCCCGCACTCCTCGTCGCCGCACGACGGGTGGCCGCCACCGTGTTGCAGGGCGTGCACGGGAGGCGCCAGCCGGGGCCGGGCGAAACCTTCTGGCAGTTCCGGCGCTACGAACCGGGCGACTCGGCGACGCTGATCGACTGGCGCCAATCGGCCCGCAGCACTCGGGTCTACGTTCGCGAGCGCGAATGGGAGGCGGCGCAAAGCGTTTGGCTGTGGCGCGACATCTCGCCGTCGATGGATTTCGCGTCCCGCGGCGCGAGCGAGACCAAGAAGGACCGTGCGACGCTCCTTTTGCTCGCACTCGCGGCGCTGTTGCTGCGGGGCGGCGAACAGGTCGCGCTGCTTGGCCACGGCCGGCGTCCGGCCCGCGGCATCGGCGCGCTGGCGCGCTTCGCCGAGATTCTGACCGCCGGCGACGAGAACGGCGAGGGCGTGCCCGCTCGGGCATGGCTGCCGCGGCACTCCCATGCGGTGCTGATCGGCGATTTTCTGGACCCCCTGGAGGAGATCGACGAGGCGGTGAAGCGATTGGCCGGACTCGGCGTGACCGGTCACCTGGTGCAAGTGCTCGACCCCGCCGAAGAGACCCTGCCGTATAGCGGGCGTGCCCGGTTCGCCGGCCTGGAGGGCGAGGGCGAACCGATGATCGGACGGGTCGAATCGGTTCGCGCCGACTATCGGTCCCGCCTCGCCACACGTCGCGTCGCGCTCGCCGCGTTGGCGAGGCGTGTCGGCTGGACTTGCCTCGGCCACCGCACGGACCGGACTCCGGAAACGGCGCTGCTCGCACTTTACGTGGCCCTGTCCGCGAAAACCGGACGGGGCGGTTGAGGCGCGGCCGGTGGCGGGTCTCGCAAGTCTGACCTTCGCAGCGCCGTGGCTTCTGGTCGCGCTGGCCTCGCTGCCCGTTATCTGGTGGCTGCTGCGAATCAATCCGCCGGCGCCGCGGCGGATTCCGTTCCCCGCCGTGCGCCTGCTGCTGGGGCTGCGCAAGACCGAGGAAACGCCGGCGCACACACCGCCGTGGCTGTTGATCCTCCGCCTGTTCATCGCTGCGTTGATCATCGTGGCGGCAGCGCATCCGCTTCTCGACTCCGGCGTCGGTTCGCGGCGCGACGGCGCGCTGGTACTGGTGATCGACGACGGCTGGGGCGCGGCGCCATATTGGGACCGGCGGATCGCCCTCGGCGAAGCCCTGATCGAAACCGCACGCTTGGACAACCGCCCCGTGGTCCTCGCCACGACGGCGCCGGCGACCGGCGCAACCGGAACGAGCGACCGGATCCCCTTCGCGACCGCCGCGCCGATACGCGCCGCCGACGCCCTGGCAGCGCTAAGGGTCATGACGCCCAAGGCGTGGCCGGTCGATCGCGCCGGCTTCACTTCAGCGTTCGAGGCGACCCGCTTGCAACTCGACGACGCGGAAGTGGCCTGGCTGAGCGACGGCCTTGCGGACCGCGAATCGGCGGAGACAGCGCGCTTCGTTGCCGCGCTCGAGGCCGTGGGGCCGCTCACAGCATATATGGATCCTGCACCGGATCGCGCCAGAGCCCTGTTGCCGCCGCTATCCGGCTCCGGCGAAATGACCCTGCGTCTCGTCCGCCCTGTGGCCGACGACGGCCCGGAAACCGTGCTGGTTCGTGCCGTCGCCGCCGACGGTCGGGTTGTGGCGAGCCAGACGGCAAGTTTCGACGCCGGCGCGGCGAGCGCCGAGGCGAGCCTCGAACTGCCGCTCGAACTGCGCAACGAGATCGCCCGGCTGTTCATCGAAGGCGAGGCGAATGCGGCCGCGACCGTCCTGCTGGACGAGCGCTATCGCCGCCGGCCCGCGGGTCTGGTTTCCGGTGGTGGTTTCGAGAGCAGCCAGCCATTGCTGTCGGACCTCTACTATCTCGAACGCGCTCTTTCCCCCTTCAGCGACGTCCGGCGCGATAGTCTGACAACGTTGATCGAAGACGACCTGGCGTTGATCGCACTCGCCGATGTCGGGCGTCTCACCGACGATTCGGTCGCGCAGCTCGCCGGGTGGATCGAAGAAGGCGGCGTCCTCGTGCGTTTCGCGGGACCACGGGTGGCCGAAGGCGTTGACGAACTGGCGCCGGTGAGCCTGCGCGCTGGCGGTGGGCGGGCACTCGGCGGCGCGCTGACGTGGGAGCGGCCGCGCGGCCTGAGCGACTTCCCGGAGGACTCGCCGTTCGCCGGACTCACGATCCCGGGCGATGTGCTGGTCGAACGACAGGTGCTGGCGGAACCCACTCTGGACCTCGACGGGAAGACCTGGGCGCGGCTCGACGACGGCACCCCACTGGTTACCGCCGAACGCCGCGCGCGCGGCTGGCTGGTGCTGTTTCACACCACCGCGAACGCCGAATGGTCGAGCTTGGCGTTGTCCGGGCTGTTCGTCGACATGATGAAGCGCCTGGCGGCCTTGAGCGTGGGCGTCGCCGGACACGACCACGCGCCGATGCTGCCGCCGCTGTCGTCGCTCGACGGTTTCGGGCGTCTCGGCGAACCGGACCCGCGCGCGGCGCCGATTCCGGGCCGCGATTTCGATACCACCCGCCCGGGCCCGGCGCATCCACCGGGTGAATACGGCACTTCCGTGCAACGCCGCGCGCTCAACCTCGGCGCTGAAGACCTCCTCGTACGTGCGCTCGAACTGCCGCCGAGCGATATGGCCGTTCGGACCTACGCCGCGGCGCGCCTTCGCGATCTGCAACCGTGGCTGCTGGCCACCGCCCTGGCACTCGCACTGGCCGACACTCTCATCGGATTGTGGCTTCGCGGGTTGATGCCGACCATCCCGCGGCGCGGCATCGCCGGACTGGCGGCGCTGGCCCTCGCCGGCCTGCCAGCGAACGAACCCGCGGCGCAAGAGGCCGCCAACGTCGCGGAAATCGTGCAGGAAACGCGCTTCGGCTACGTTACGACCGGCGACCCGGAAGTCGATCGAATCAGCGCCGAGGGGCTTGCCGGACTCTCGGCGGTGTTGCGCGCGCGCACCGCGGTCGAGGCCGGCGACCCGGTCGCGGTCGATCCGGCCACCGATGAACTCGCGTTCTTCCCCTTGCTCTACTGGCCTGCGGCCGCGAGCCAGGGGGCCCTCTCCGACTCCACCACCGCCCGGGTTGGCGACTATCTGCGGCACGGCGGCATGATCCTGTTCGATACCCGCGATCAGTCGCCGCTGCGGCGCATGGCGGGGGACTCCCCCGGCGGCAATCGTCTGCGCACCCTGTTGCGGGGCCTGAACGTTCCGCCTCTCCGGCCCGTGCCGCGCGACCACGCGCTCACTCGCGCATTCTACCTGATCGACCGCTTCCCCGGACGCTGGGCCGGCGGACAGATCTGGGTGGAGCGCTACGAAGGCGATGTCAATGACGGGGTTTCGTCGATCGTTGTCGGCGGCAACGATTACGCCGCGGCGTGGGCGCGCGACGCTGACGGATTTCCGCTCTATCCGGTGATACCCGGCACCGACCGACAGCGCGAATGGGCGCTGCGCTTCGGGGTCAATCTCGTCATGTATGCGCTGACGGGAAACTACAAGGCGGACCAGGTGCACATCCCGGCTATTCTGCGCCGCCTCGGCGGCCAGCCGGAACCGCCTCTGACGGAGTAGGCAGGGATTGGTGGCGATCGGTATCGTCTTCGAACCCTTGGTAGCACCGTGGCTGCTGGCCGTGCTTGGCGCGGGCGCGACGGTCATGGCGGCGCTGGCGCTGATTCGCCGTGCGCGCGGCGCCGGCTGGCGCATTCTCGTGCTCGCCGGACTGTGGGCGGCGCTGCTCAATCCAACCCTCACCGACGCGAACCGCAAACTACTCGACGACGTCGCTGCCCTTGTGGTGGACAGGTCGCGCAGCCAGCAGATCGGCGACCGGCCCGACCAGACCGACTCCACGGCTGCGGCGGTCGCCGGACGGCTGGAAACGCTGCCCGGCCTCGAAACCCGCCTCGTCGTTATCGACCGCGAGGAAGGCGCACTCGAGACCCGCTTGTTCGGCGCCCTCGCGCGGACGCTTTCCGACGTGCCGCCCGAGCGGGTCGCCGGGACGATCGTGATCAGCGATGGACAGATTCACGACGCGCCCGAAACCGCGCCCGGCGGAATCGGCCCGCTGCACGTTCTGCTTACCGGCAGCCCCGACGAACGCGACCGCCGGCTGATCGTCGAACAAGCGCCCGGCTACGGGGTGGTCGGCGACAGCGTGCGCCTCGTTGTGCGCGTCGAGGACGATGCCGCGCCGGAGGGACGGACACGGGTCGATGTTCGTATCGACGGCACATCCATACGCTCCGGCGTCGCCGAAATCGGCCGCCCGACGACTCTGGTGTTGCCGATCGAGCGTGCCGGGGCGACGGCAGTGGAACTGTCGGTTCCCGCGGGCAGCGCGGAATTGACGCTTGACAACAATCGGGCCGTCGCCGTTGTCAACGGCGTGCGCGACCGTTTGCGTGTCATGCTCGTCTCCGGCGCACCGAATCAGGGTCTGCGCGCCTGGCGGAACCTGCTCAAGGCAGACCCGTCGGTCGATCTGGTCCACTTCACCATCCTGCGGCCGCCGAACAAGCAGGACATGACCCCGGTGCGCGAACTGTCGTTGATTCCGTTCCCCACCAACGAACTGTTCGACGCCCGGCTCGGCGAATTCGATCTGATCATCTTCGACAGCTACCATCGCCGCGGCATCCTGCCGATGGCGTATCTCGGCAATGTCGTCGATTACGTGGTGAATGGCGGCGCCGTCCTCGACGCCGCGGGACCGGCATTCGCCTCGCCGCTCAGTCTCGCCGGCACACCGCTCGGCGCCATCCTCCCTGCACGGCCGACCGGACGGGTTTTTCGCGAAGGCTTCCGCCCTCGGCTCACCGCCGACGGACTGCGCCACCCTGTCACCCGACACCTGCCGGGAAGCGGCGCCGACGCCGGCGCGACACCGGTGGAGCCGAGTTGGGGACGCTGGTTCCGCCATGTCGATGTCGCGCTCGGCTCGGGCGCCACCCTGATGAACGGTTACGAAGACAGGCCGCTTCTCGTGCTCGACCGGATCGGCGATGGGCGGGTCGCACAGCTCCTCTCCGACCATTCGTGGCTGTGGACTCGCGGCTACAGGGGCGGCGGCCCACAGTCGGACTTGCTACGGCGGCTGGTGCACTGGCTGATGAAGGAGCCGGATCTGGAAGAGGAAGCTCTGGTCGCCGAGGTTTCCGACGATCGTATCGCGGTGAGCCGGCGCAGTCTCGCTCCCATCGACGGTTCGTTGGGCGCTCTCTGGCCGGATGGGCGCACGACCTCCCACGCGCTCTTCGATCAGGGTGACGGAACGGCGACCGTGGAACTGGCTGCCGATGCACCGGGTCTGTACCGGCTCTCACACGGTGGCCACGAAACGGTCGCGGTTGTCGGCGCGGCCCGTGGCATGGAACTCGAAGATACGCGCGCCACCGACCGCCGCGTAACGCCACTCGCCGAGGCGACCGGCGGCAGTGTGCATTGGCTGGCCGCCGATGGGATCCCGGATATACGCCGGGTGCGCGAAAACCGTGCGCTGGCCGGGCGCGGCTGGATCGGCCTGATCGAGCGCCGCCGTTTCATGGTGACCGGCCTTGCACAGACGCCGCTGATACCGGGATGGGCGCTGCTCGCTCTGGCCCTCGGCGGGCTGTTGCTCGCCTGGCGGGCCGAGGGGCGCTGAGCGGCGCGCGTCGGTATCGACGGCGAACGATTTTCTGTCGGGCGGTTCGCGCGATAGCCCCGTTGACCGCAGATCGAACCGCGCGCATCGCGCGAAAAGACGATTAGCGCCCGTTTCGTGCGGCTATTCGTTGGCTCCGGCTGTCTCCGAGGCAATACGAAGAGCGCGGTGAAATAGAATGTCTTCTTGACCGCGCCCGGCAGCCGGGCCGTCGATGCAATTTGTGGTCGGATCAGGTATGGGCCGACTTCGGCAAGCGCCATCGATACACGCATTTGCGCAGCTCACGACGTCCGAAGCGCCCCATTTGCTGGCTGGCGTTGCCTTTGCCACACGGCAGCACGCTGATCTCTTCGCACACAAAACCGCAACATTCCGCGATGTTCGAGAGAATCAGATCCACCGGCACTTCCTCACCGTGATACCGGACATTGTCGTTCACCATGACCACTCGGCCACCGGGCCGGGTCACCCGTGCCAATTCGGCGACGATCACCGCCATCTCGGCAAAGTAATTGGCGATCAGGCGGATGACGTGCCGATTGCCGAGTTCGGCTCGCTGTCGGCGCAGGGACGCCAGCACGTCGGCAAGAACGACTTGGGAGGCGACGCCCGCCCTGGCCCGAGCAAGCACCTCGGGGCGCGGATATGTTCGGTCCAGTTCGGCCTGCTTGGAGCGGTTTTCCACCGTGGCGCTGATCAGGGATTGCCTGAGGGCGCCGAAATCCGCCCGGTCGTAGCCGAGCCAGGCCAGTTCCAGCGCGTAGGTGCGCGTGTAGTCGTAACGATTGGCGTAAGGCGGCGACGTAACGGTCAGTCCTATCGAGTCGGCTTCGAGGCGGGGAAGTTCCCTCAAGGCCGAACCTTCGACGATGCGCGGCGCGCTCCCGCGATAGCGCTGCGCCAGCAGGGGTGAGTCCCGCACGATTTCGCCGAGGCGCCGCTCGAGCGCTTCGGCGAAACACGGGAGCGGACCCTTGTTCATCGCGCCGCGCAACGTTCGTCCGCAGCGTGCATCCCAGCGAAGATACTGTCCGTCCTTCCGCGTGTAGCTCACCGCTTCCAGAACGCTCATGCAGGCGAAATCCAGAATGGCGCGGATGCGTCGATCTCTCATCCCATGCAGGAAAGCTCTGGCCCTGGCTATCGCGTCCTCCGTTTCGCCGGGAAAGGCCCGTTCCGCGATCGGAACGTGGGGAAAGCGGAAGGCGGGTTCCACCTTCTTCCCTCTCCCCTCCGACACTGCGTGCAGCAACCGGCCACCCCATTTCTCGATGTCGTCGGGATCGGTCCCGTTCCCCACCCATGCGATCGCCCGGGCGGCCCGGACACCGACCGGCATGATTTCGATGCCGGTAGCACATCGTCGCGCGCCGGCAGCGACCATCGCCGTAGTGCCGATGCCGGCAAACGGGTCGAGCACGGGGCTGTCTCCGACGCTCAGGAGATTTCCGATCAGTTCCGCCGAGAACCCCTCCTTGTATCTGAACCAGCGAAAACCGGGCTGCTCCTTGTTCGCCTGCCAGGAGACCAGGCGGCGGCTCAGGTCGTCACGCACGACCAGGCGATCCGCGAAACAGCGACGCAGAGCTTCACTCGCATCGCTCCCGCCATATGGCTCCGGGATGGCGCTGTTCGTGTGCAGGCCGCAAGCCGTCATGGCTCGCACGCAGATTACATCGCTGTTCCGCCCGAAAGGCCCTACGCGCCCGACGGCGATCCCTCGCCCGTATCGGCGATCAGGCCGACGCTCTCGCGCACCGCGCGCTCGATGGTTTCCGCCATCCCCGCATTGTCACGCAGAAACTGCTTGGCGTTCTCCCGCCCCTGGCCGATCCGCTGGCCGTCGAAGGAATACCACGAACCCGCTTTCTCGACGACGCCGGCCTTGCACCCGAGGTCGATGAGTTCGCCGAGCTTGGATACGCCCTCGCCATACATGATATCGAATTCCACCATCCTGAACGGCGGCGCGAGCTTGTTCTTGACCACCTTGACGCGGGTCTGGTTGCCCACCGGCTCCTCGCGCTGCTTGATGGTCCCGATGCGGCGGATGTCGAGGCGTACCGAAGCGTAGAATTTGAGCGCGTTGCCGCCGGTGGTCGTCTCGGGGCTGCCATACATGACGCCGATCTTCATGCGAATCTGGTTGATGAAGATCACCATCGCCCGCGACCGCGAGATCGATCCGGTGAGCTTGCGCAGCGCCTGGCTCATCAACCGCGCGTGCAAACCGACATGCGAATCCCCCATCTCGCCTTCGAGCTCGGCGCGCGGGGTGAGCGCGGCGACGCTGTCGACCACCAGAACGTCGATCGCGCCCGAGCGCACCAGCGTGTCGGCGATCTCCAGCGCCTGCTCGCCGGTGTCGGGCTGCGAGATCAACAGGTCATCGACGTCGACTCCGAGCTTGCGGGCATAGACCGGATCGAGCGCGTGCTCGGCATCGACAAACGCGCACGCGCCGCCGAGCCGTTGCGCCTCGGCCACCACGTGCAGCGCCAGCGTGGTCTTGCCGGAGCTCTCGGGGCCGTAGATCTCGACGACCCGCCCGCGCGGCAGCCCGCCGATGCCGAGGGCAATGTCGAGACCCAGCGAACCGGTCGAAATCGTCTCGACCTCGATGCCGCTGTCGTTCTGCCCCAGTTTCATGATCGAGCCCTTGCCGAAAGCCCGCTCGATCTGGCTGACCGCGGCGTCCAGCGCTTTCTGCCTGTCCGTCATGTTCTTTCCGACGACGCGGAAATTGGGCTGCGCCATGGTTCGTTCTCCTTATTCCATACTGCCTCGGGGTGGACGACATTCCAATGTATCTGATTTGTTCCTGTCGCGCAAGGCCTGATAACATATTGAAATATATGAATCATCGATAAATCGTTCGCTCTCCGTTCGGGTCTGGCGGCGAATTGGCGGTATTCTCGTCGGACCGATTCGTTTCGCTCAGCGGCGCCGGTCAGGCGAGACGGAAGTTCTCCGCGTAGAGTGTGCGCAGCGTCTGAAGCGCCGGCTCCGGCAGCGGCCCCAACCGCGCGGCTGCGATCGCTTCGTCGAGATGCTCCAATTCGGCCATGCCCACCACTACGGTCGCGATATCGGAGTTCGCCAGGGAGAAACGGATGGCGGTCTGCGCCCGAGTCCCGTATGTGCCGCCGAGCGTGTCGAAAACCGCCGCGGCGCGACGCGCCTCCAGATCGAGGCCGGCATGGTCGGTCACCGGAATCTCCCGGCCGTGGCGGCGGTCGCTGGCGATCACGCCGGCGGCGAAGGTTCTGATGTTCATCACCCCAACATCGGCAGCGCGACACGCCGCCAGGACTCCGGTGAAATCGTGTCCGGTCCACGAACCCGGCATCGCCCCGCCGGCGCTCGGGTTGAGCAGGTTGTAATATACCTGCGCAGTATCGAATCGTTCGCTCTCGACGACCCGGCGCACGGCGCCCGCCTCGCCGAGGCCGGTGATACCGATGAAGCGCGTCAACCCGCTCGTGCGCAACCTGTCGAGCGCGTCGGCGACTTCGCCGATGACCCGATCCGCGGCAATGTGGCGCGCGTCGCCGACAGTCGCGATCGGGTTGTGTAGCTGAACGATATCGACCGCCTGACGGCGCAACCGTTCGAGGCTTTCGGTGATGGAGCGCTCGACCTGTCCCGCGACATCGCTCGCGCCGAGGTCGAGCAACACTTTGGTCGCGAGCCGAAACCGCCCACCGAATTCGGGAAGCAATCGCCCGAGCGCGGTTTCGGAGCGCCCCTGGCCGTAGGACGGCGCCGTGTCGATCAGATCGATTCCTGCGGCCAGTGCGCGGGAGAGCGCCCTATGGCGCGTGTCCTCGTTCTTATGGATGAGAATACCGCCGACCCAACCGCCGCCGAACGCCAGTTCCGGAACGGCGAGTCCGGTGCGGCCCAGGCGGCGGGTGCGCATCGTTCAGTCGTCCTCATCCCATTCGGCGTAGGCGGCCAGTGTCTCCTCGTCAGGCGGGTAGTTGCCGAAGGTCGATTGGCCGGCCGCGATCCGGGCGTGCACGAAGCGTTCGAAGCGTTCCTGTTCGGCGCCGTCGCGCGCCACTTCTTCGGTGAGCGCGCGGGGGATGACGACAACCCCTTCCGCGTCGCCGACGAGGATGTCGCCGGGAAACACTGCCGCGCCGCCGCACGCGATCGGGCACTGCAAGTCGGCGGCAAACAGGGTCGCGATGCTCGCCGGCACCGCTGCCGCCGCGCAGAATGCGGGAAAGCCGGTTTTCGCGATCGCCGGCGTATCGCGCAGCGCACCGTCGGTCACCAGCGCCGCGACGCCGCGCTTTTGCAGGCGCAGGGCGAGGATGTCGCCGATAGACCCGGCGCGCGTGTCGCCCATCGCATCGACGATCAGCGCCCAGCCTTCAGGCACGGTCTCGATCGCCTTGCGTTGCGGATAGTTACGGTCGGCCCAAACCTCGGGCACCGCCTTGTCCTCGCGCGCCGGAACATAGCGCAAGGTGAATGCCGGCGCCGCGAACGACGCCGCTTCGTCGTCGATCGGCAGGACGCCGTTGACATAGTGCGTGCGCACGCCGCGTTTGAGCAATTGGGTGGACAGCGTCGCCGTGCTGATGGCGCGCAAGGCGTCGAGAACGGCGGGCGCCGGCGGTGCAGGGACAGTAGTCACCGTGCCGCCTTGCGGGCGCGCCATCGGCGCGGCGGAACGCTTCTCATGAGCACGCCTCCTCTTTTGGCATTGCCGAGCGCATCATGACCGGCATCATGATCGTATTCGGATGCGATGCAATGGCCGTCGCGCCACCGGTCCCATCGCAGGTTCAGCGGCGGCATGACAAGTGCCGTCGAGCCAGCGCTACTTCACAGGCTGATGATGAGCTTGCCGGTGTTCTTACCGCCGTACAACATTTCGATGGCGCCGGGCGCATGTTCGAGGCCGTCGAGAACGTGTTCGCGATATCGCAGCGTCCCGGCTCTGACCCATTCCAGGAGTTGGGCCCGTGCTTCTGCGAAGCGGTCGACGAAATCGAACAACAAGAATCCCTGCAGGTGCGCGCGTTTGACGAGGAAGTGCCGTTCGACTCGCGGGCCGTCCGGCCACGGCTCCCAGGTCGAAAGCGCGGCCGTGCCGCAGATCGCGACCCGGGCGCGCGGCGCCAGATGGCGATAGACCGCGTCGGAGATCGCCCCGGCCGTGTTGTCGAAATAGACATTCACCCCGCCGGGGCACGCCTTGGCCAACTCGGCGTCGAGATCGCCCGAGCGGTAGTTGATCGCCGCATCGTAACCGAAGACCTCGCGGCACAGGCGCACCTTCTCGTCGCCGCCAGCGATTCCCACCGTGCGGCAACCGACGATCTTCGCGATCTGCCCGACCGCGCTGCCGACCGCGCCGGCGGCGGTGGAAACCACGACCGTCTCGCCCGCTTTCGGCCGGCCCACATTGAGCAGCCCGAACCGGGCGGTGAGACCGTTGATCCCGAGCACGCCGAGCGCGGTGGTCACGGGAGCGGTGTCTCGGTCATGTCGGAACCAGACGTCGCTGCCGTCGGACACCGCGAAGTCCTGCCAGCCGAACAGTCCGCACAAAAGGTCGCCGGGCCGATGATCCGGATGCCGGCTTTCCACCACTTCGCCGACGGCGATGGCGCGCATGACCTCACCGACGCCAACGGGTTCCGAATAGTTGGCGGCAGCGTTCACCCATCCGCGCATAGCCGGATCCACCGACAGATAGAGATTGCGCACCAGGAAGCTTCCCTCGCCTGCTTCGGGACGGGGCGCCTCCCGGATGCGGAAATGCTCCGGCCCCGGAATGCCGCGCGGCCGCGACGCCAGAACCACTTGTCGATTGACGGTATCGTTGCGCATCGTCTTCACCGGCGCCTGTAAAGCCCCATCAGGCTCGTCTTTTCCAGGGTGTTGAAATTGAGCGTGAAACCGACAACCGCGGGCATGGCGTCGGCGGTCAGGGGCAGACGCTCCTCCGAGACCGCAAACAGCGTGAACAGGTAGCGGTGCGGATGGTCGCCCTGCGGTGGACACGGGCCGCCATAGCCGGGCGCGCCGAAATCGGTGCGCGTCTGCAATGCGCCGGGCGGCATCAGCCCGGACGCCGGGTCGCCCGCCCCTGCCGGAAGCGCCCGTGTTTCGACCGGGATGTTGACGACGAGCCAATGCCAGAAGCCGCTGCCGGTCGGCGCGTCGGGGTCGTAGCAGGTGAGAGCGAAGCTTCGCGCACCCTCGGGAGCGCCGTCCCATGCGAGTTGCGGCGACGCGTTACCGCCGGCGCATCCGAAACCGTAGGCTTCGGAAAGGACGTGCCGCTCGTCGAGATAGTCGCCGTCGGCGAAGCTCGCGCTCGTCAGTCTCAGCGTCATGATTTCCTTCCGTTCCCCGGATCGTATCGCCGCCGGGCGTGCGCTAGAATTCTCGAACCGGGACACTACCCCGTTTCGCCGCCGATGGCGCGGCCCGGCGTTATAGACATGCCCTGCGCCGGAAAATCGAGCATTATCGCGAGACGCAACAAGGGGGAGCGACCATGACCGAGTTCAACCCCGAGACCCATCTCGCCACCGTGCTCGAGCGCTTCGCGGACGCGCCCGACCCGCGCCGGAAACGGCTCGCGGAGGCGTTCGTGCGTCACGCCTTCGCCTTCATCGAGGAGGTCGAGCCGACCGAAGACGAGTTCATGGCGGCTGTCGGATTTCTCGCCGAAACGGGCAAATGGTGCGACGACAAACGGCAGGAGTTCATCCTGTTCGCCGACACCTTCGGCATCACCATGCTGGTGGATTACCTCAACCAGTCCCGCACGGCCGGCGCGACCGAAAGCACCGTGCTCGGCCCGTTCTATCGCGAAGGCGCGCCGCGCTCTCGCAACGGCGACAACATCTGCCGGAACGGAGTCGGAGAACCGGTATGGGTCACCGGCCGCGTCACCGATACCGAGGACATGCCCATCGGCGGCGCCACGCTCGACGTCTGGCAGACCTCGGGCAACGGTCTCTACGCGGCGCAGGACCAAAGCCAGCCTGACTACAATGTCTGCGGCGTATTCACCGCCGGCAACGACGGTCGCTTCGCCTTTCGCACCGTCAAGCCGGTCAGCTATCCGGTGCCCGTTGACGGGCCTGTCGGCCGCCTGCTCGACGCGCTCGGGCGGCACCCCTACCGCCCGGCTCACATCCATTTCATCGTTTCGGCCGACGGCTACCGCCCGCTCACGACCCAACTGTTCACGGGCGGCGACGACTATCTCCGGAGCGACGCGGTGTTCGGCGTCAAGGACAGTCTGGTGGTCGATTACGCCCGCGACGGCGATGGCTGGCGAGTGGCCTACGATTTCCGGCTCGACCGCGCTGCCTGAACGGCGCGGCGTCGGCTCAGGTCACGTCGCTCACGAACCCGCGATAGGGCCTGGTGCCGTAGATCTCGAGTTCGAGCAGCCCGACTTCCACCAGCGGCAGGGTCTCGAGGATGGCGCGCGCATCATCCTCGTCCTTGGCTTCGAGCACCAGGATCGCCCCTTTGCCGTCGGTCCGGCTATAGATCTCACGCACGGATTCACCGGCGAACAAAGTGAGCGCCTGGCGCACTTCGGCTTCCAGATGCGGCTCGAACTCCTCCGGCGCCCTGTCCGGCGCGCGATGCGCGATGGCGATGACTTTCATCGTCTCCTCCCCGGAGCCTGGTCACGGTCGGCTCGTTCGCACCCGTATAGCAGATCGCAGGGCGCCGCTTGCACATTCGCCGGGGCAGCGTGACAATGTATCGACCTGAGGCAGCAGCCCCCGCCATGACATCGCCCGCCGCAGCCACGATGACGAAACCGGCCGCCCCTCCACCACGCGCGGAGCCGAACGCGCAAGACATCGCGCGCCTCGCGCCGGTCATCGCTCGCACCGCCGACGAGGCCGAGCGCACGCGGCGCCTGCCGCCGGCACTACTCGACGCGCTGCACGAGGCCAGACTGTTCCGTCTGTTGCTGCCGCGGCGCTTCGGCGGTTGGGAACTGCCGCTGCCACGCTATATGCCCATCATCGAAGCGGTCGCCCGGCACGACGGCAGCACCGCCTGGTGTCTCGGCCAAGCCAATGGTTGCGCGATGACCGCGGCATTTCTCGACCCCGCCGTCGCGCAAGCGATCTGGGGCGACGACGCGCAAGCGGTGCTCGCCTGGGGGCCCGGCAAAGGCCGCGCCGCACCCGACAGCGACGGCTTCCGGGTTTCCGGGCGGTGGGCCTTCGCGAGCGGAATGCGCCACGCCACATGGCTTGGCGGCATGTCCACCGTGCCGGAAAGCCGCGACCCGACTCTGGTGCGCACCATGCTGTTCCCGGCGGAGCAGGCCGAGGTCACCGATATCTGGGACGTGCTCGGCCTGCTCGGCACCGGCAGCGATGCGTTCGCTGTCGAGAACCTGTTCGTGCGCGAGGATCACGTCTATGACCGCGACGAACCGAGCGCGCGGCGCGAAGAGGGAACGCTCTATCTGTTCCCGCTCAACAGCCCTTACGCCACCGGGTTCTCCGCCACCGCGCTCGGCCTGGCGCGGTCGATGCTCGACGAATTCATCGCTTTGGCCGGCGAGAAGACCCCGCGCCTGGCGGCGCAGCGCTTGGCGGAGAACGGCGCCGTGCAGTTCGAGGTCGGCGAATGCGAAGCGCGCCTCGGCGCCGCACGCGCCTATCTGCTCGACGAACTCGAATCGGTCTGGGAGGAAGCCGCGGCAACCCGTCGCGTGACGGTCGATCAGCGGATGCGCATTCGGCTCGCCACCACTTTCGCCATTCGCGAAGCCAAGGAGGTCGGCGACGCGGTCTTCGACGCCGCCGGCGCCACCGCCATCTTCGCGTCGAACGGAATGCAGCGCCGCTTCCGCGACCTGCACACGGTCGCGCAGCAGCTTCAGGGCCGCAAGAACCACCTGCAAACGGTCGGCGCCCATCTGCTCGGCGAATCCGCCGATCTCGCCGCGGTCTGAGCCCGCCCCTTGAGGAGACGGAGAATGCAGTTCGGAATGAACCTCCCCCCGCGCGGGCCGCTGGCAGATCGCGACGCAATCGCCGCCATCGCGCGCCACGCCGAGGAGCTCGGTTTCGCGTATCTCGCGGTTCCCGACCATATCGTGGTGCCGAGCGACATCGGTTCGCGCTACCCCTACGCCGGGGACGGCGTCTTCCCCGGCGCGGCGGGCGAGTTCGTCGAGCCGCTGGCGCTGATGGCGTTCCTCGGCGCGCTCACGTCGCGTATCCGCCTGATGACCTCGGTGCTGGTGGTTCCGCATCGCCCCGCCGTTCTTACCGCGAAAATCCTGGCGACCATCGATGCGCTCACCGGCGGCCGGGTCACGATCGGCGTCGGCGCAGGCTGGATGCGCGAGGAGTTCGAGGCGATCGGCGCGCCCCCCTTCGACGCACGCGGCAAGGTCACCGACGAATACATCGCCGCGTTCCGCGAGTTGTGGACCAGCGAAACGCCCCGTTTCGACGGCGAATACGTCTCCTTCTCCGACATCATCTTCCTCCCGCGCCCCGTGCAACGGCCGATTCCCGTCTGGTCAGGCGGCGAAAGCGGCGCGGCGCTGCGGCGGGCAGGCGCGGTCGCCGACGGCTGGTACCCCGTCGGCTCCAACCCGCGCTTTCCGCTCGACACGCTCGCGCGCTACGACGAGCGTCTGGCGCGGGTGAAGGCGATCGCCGCCGAAGCGGGGCGCGCGCCGGAAAGCCTGCATCTGGCCTATTGGGCGATGTGGTATCGAGCCGGCGTCCGCATGGAGGCGATCGACGGCGGCCGCAAACTGTTCAGCGGCGACGATGACGAGGTGCTCGGCGATATCGCCGCGTTCGCCGAACGGGGCGTGCGCACACTCAACGTGAATCTGGCCGGCGGCGCGGTGCAGGCAACCCTGGACCGCATGAGCCGGTTCGCGGAAGACATCATGGCGAAAGCGGAACGCGGCTCATGAAAATCGTGGTTATCGGCGCCGGCGCCATGGGCGGTTCCTATGGCGGCCTGATGGCGAAGGCGGGCCACGACGTGCGCCTGATCGACACGTGGCACGAACATGTGGCGGCGATTCGCGAACGCGGATTGCGGGTCGAAGGCGCGCTCGGCGGCCACACCATCGCCGTGTCCGTAGCCGAAGCGCCCGATCCTGGCGAGACTGCCGACGCCGCGATCGTCTTCACCGATACGAACAACACCCGTGCGGCGGCCGAAACCGCGGCGCGTCTGCTCGGATCCGACGGATTCGCCGTGACCTTCCAGAACGGCGTCGGCAATGTCGAGACGCTCCAGGAAGTTCTGGGCAGCGATCGCGTGCTCGGCGGGTCGAGCATGTGTTCGGCGGCGTCGATCAGGCCGGGCCATGTGTGTCTTACCCACCTGCGCGGCACGGTGATCGGTGAGATCGACGGAGTCGAGCGGCCCCGCGCCGACCCGTTGATCGCGGCGATCCGCGACGCCGGCTTCTCCATCGACCGCGCACCCGACGTCATGGGCCAGATCTGGCAGAAGTTCGTAGTCAACTGCGCGTCGAACGCGCTCGCCGCCGTGACCGGGCTGCGACCCGGCGAATATACCCGCCTGCCTGAGACTGCGGCGTTTCAGGCGCGCCTGCTCGACGAGATCATGGCGGTCATCGCGGCGAAAGGAGTGGCGTTGCCCAACCCCGAGATTGCGCAGGGGATACAGAGCGGCTCGCGCAAGAGCTTCAATCGCCCGTCGATGTTGCAGCATGTGAGCGCCGGGCGACGGACGGAGATCGACGCGCTGAACGGCGCGCTATTGCGCGAGGCGAAGGCGCTCGGCGTCGCGGTTCCGGCGAACGAAGCGCTGACGGCGCTGTTGAAAGGCCGCGAACTGGCGCGGATGCGCGCCGTGCGCGAACCCGATCTCGACTACGACGCCTGGGAAGCGCGCATTGCGGCGGGTGCCGAAACATAGGTGTCCCCGGGGAGGAGAGCGGCATGAGGGCGATGGCGATCGAGGCGTTCGGCGGCCCGGAGGTATTCAAGCAGATCGACATGCCCGAGCCGGCGCCCGCGGAAGGGGAAGTGGTGATCGCGGTCCGCGCGTCGAGCGTCAATCCGGTCGACTACAAGATCCGCGACGGCCGCGCGGCCCGGCTGTGCCCGAGCTTCCCGGCGATCCTGCACGCCGATTGCGCCGGCGTCGTCAGCGCCGTCGGCCCCGGCGTCTCGGGGCTGAAGGAAGGCGACGAGGTTTACGCCTTCGCTACCGGCATCGGCGGCAAGCCCGGCTCGCTTGCCGAGCTCATGGCCGCCGACGCCCGTATGGTCGCGCCCAAACCCGCGTCGCTCACCTTCGAGGAAGCCGCCGCCCTGCCGCTGGTCACCGTGACCGCATGGTTCTGTTTCTTCGATCGCGACGACCTGCAAGCCGGCCAGACCGTCTTGATACAAGGCGGCACCGGCGGCGTTGGCCACGTCGCGGTGCAGCTCGCCGCATGGCGTGGCGCACGGGCATACGCAACCTGCGGTTCCGACGAAAAATGCGGCCTCGCCGAGGGGCTGGGCGCTGTCAAAGCATTCAACTACGCGACCACGGAACCGGCCGCGATGCGCGCGGTCACGGAGAACGGCGCCGGATTCGACTATGTCTTCAACACTCCGGGCGCGCCCGCGATCGACGCCTCGGTGGAAGCGGCGCGCGATTTCGGCACCATTCTCGACATTCTCGGCCATTTCCCGACTCGGCCGGGCTTCCAGAGCAAATGGCTCGCTTTCAAGAGCGTGTTCGCCGGCCGGCCGATGGTGTCTGGCGACCGCGTGGAGGCGGTCGGCGACATCCTGCGCAAAGCTGCGGAACTGGTCGCCGACGGCACGCTGCGGCCGCTGGTCGATGCACGCCGATTCGGCTTCACCGAGGTCGGCGCCGCGCACACTCATGCCGAGCATGGCAAGCCGACCGGCAAGGTCGTGCTCCGCAACGACCTGTAGGTTGCGCAGGCGCCCGCGACCGAGGGGCCGTGCGCCGGAGTTACGCCTCGACGTGTGGGAGTTCGTGCGCGTCATGGTCGCGCTCGAAGCGATGCCGGCAACCGCCGCGATGCGCGCATGGCGCGGCATCTGGCGCGAGATCGACGGCCGATTGCACGAACTTGGCGAGACCGATGCGGCAGGCTTCGCCAGCCTCATGATGGAGGAAGAAGTCGTGCTGCCGGTCCCTTCGCCTCGCGTCGTCGGCGACGCGAGGCGCGCGCTGCGCCGCGTCGATCGTGAATTGACGACGGCGCTGGCCGAGCGCGGCTTGACGAATGCCCGCCGCACCGAACTGGAATTCGAACGCCGCGCGCTGCGCCGGCGCCACCAACGGTTGTCGCGCCCACAGGATGTTGAACGCGCGCTCGTAGCCAGGGCGGCCGCTGGCGATGTAGAGTGAAACGTGACCGGCGTGCCGTCGCGGCGGGCTGGCGAGAGGGTGGGTATGAAGACTATGCGCAGCTTGGGCCGGGCCGCAGTCGGACTTGTCTTGCTGTGCGGGGCAACCGCATGCCCCGGTACTCGAGATGCCGCTCTCCGGGGAGCGACGGATAGCAGGATTTGGTTCGTCAACGACCCGGACTCGACCGAGGCGATCGATCACGGAGCCTGGGACTCGATCGTCGCCGCTTATCTGAAAACCGATCCGGACGGAGATGGTGTCAACCGTTTCGACTACCGTGCGGTCAGCGACGCCGATCGTCGAAAGCTGAGAGACTATCTCCGACATCTCGGCAGCATCGATATCGCGGCATACAACCGGGACGAACAGATCGCGTTCTGGATGAATCTTTACAATGCCGCCATTGCCGATGTGGTGCTCGACAACTTGCCGGTAGGTTCGGTGCTGGAAATCCGCGGGCCCGGAATCAACGTCGCCGGGCCGTGGCTACGGCCGATCGCCACGATCTACGGCAGGACTCTGAGTTTCGATGACGTGGAACACCGCATTCTGCGCGTCGCATTCAACGACATGGGCATCCCGATTCACTATGGCGTGAACTGCGCCTCGCAGGGCTGTCCCGCACTGGCGCCTCGCGCCCACACCGCGGAGAACTGGCGCGAAAACCTGAAGGCCACCGCGCGGCAATTCGTGAACTGCCCGCACGGCGTTCGTCTGAACGATGGCGAACTCCGTACCTCGCGCATCTATCATAGCTGGTTCCCGGAAGATTTCGGTAGCAGCGATGCCGACACCATCGCGCATCTGGCCGAGTATGCCGAACCCGAACTGGCCGAGGGGCTGAAGGCACACTCATCGATCGCGGGCGATTTCTACGACTGGCGCCTGAACGCCGTCGAGTAGGCGCGCTCTGCCCATGTCCGTCCTTTCCCCCCTGTCGCGTTCGCTTGCGGGCGCCGCCGTTCTCGCTCTGGCAGGCAGTGCGTTCGCCGCTCCCGATGCCGAACTGTGGCAGCGCTGGACGGCGCATGACCCGGCTGCGGAAGCCGCCATCGGCCACGACCTCTGGAATCGCCTGCTCGGCCGCTTCGTCCGCGCCGGCCCGGATGGCATCAACCGCTTCGCCTATGGCGCCGTCGCCACGCGCGACCGCGCCGAACTCGGTATCTACATCGACTCGTTGGCCGGCCGGCCGATCAGCCGTTTTTCGAGAGCCGAGCAGAAGGCCTACTGGATCAATTTATACAACGCGCTGACCGTCCGCGTCGTTCTCGATCATTACCCGGTCGAGAGCATCCGCGACATCGACATCTCGCCCGGCTTTTTCAGCAACGGGCCGTGGGGCGCCGAACTGATCGAGGTCGAGGGCGAAGAGATCAGCCTCGATGACATCGAGCACCGTATCCTGCGACCGATCTGGCGCGACCCCCGGCTGCACTACGCGTTGAATTGCGCTGCCACCGGCTGCCCCCAGATCGCGGCCGAGGCCTATACCGGTGCTGCCGTCGAGACCCAGCTCGACCATGCCGCGCGCGATTTCGTCAACCATCCGCGTGGTGTCGAAGCGACCGATCGGGGCCTCCGGCTGTCCAGGATCTATGATTGGTATGCGAGTGATTTCGGCGGCGGCGGCGCCGGGTTGATCGCTCATCTCGCCCGGTTCGCAGGCCCGCAACTAGGCGCCGTGCTGGCGGGAAGGCCGCGCATCGTCGGCTATCGCTATGACTGGGGCCTCAACGACCAGGCCGCGACCGTCGGTTCGACACCGGTCGATCGTGCCGGGGTCGGAAACGGGGCCCGCTGATATGCAGCCGGATCGCACACCGCGCGCGTTGTGGCGGCGGCTGACGCCGGTCGCGACTCTGGCCGTGTTCGTCGCGCTGTCGTTCGCGTTCGGACTCGACGACTATCTCACTTTCGAATCGCTGCGCGAGAATCGTTCCCTGTTGCTGGCCCGGGTGGCGGAACACGGTCTCGCCGCAGGCGTTGCCTATGTCGCGATTTACGCGGCGGCCGTGGCGATATCGCTACCCGGCGCCGTCTTCATGACTCTCGCCGGCGGCTTCCTGTTCGGCCCGGTGTTGGGCACGGTCTATACGGTGGGCGCCGCGACCGTCGGCGCGACGGCGATCTTCGTCATCGCGCGCACCGCGGTCGGCGATGCGCTGCGCTCGCGCGCCGGTCCCTGGATGGTCAGGCTCGAGAACGGGTTTCGCCACGACGCGCTGAGCTACCTGCTCGTCCTGCGCCTGATTCCATTGTTTCCTTTCTGGCTGGTCAATCTGGCGCCGGCGATCCTCGGCGTGCCGCTCGGCGTCTTCGTGCTCGGCACGGCGGCGGGCATCGTGCCCGGCACGTTCGTATTCTGCCTCGCGGGCGCCGGTCTCGGCAGCGTGTTCGACTCGGGCGCGGAGTTCTCCGCCGGCGCGGTGCTGACTCCGCAACTGCTCGCCGGGCTGGTGGGCCTCGCGGCGCTGGCCCTGCTGCCCGTCATCTACAAGCGCTTCAAGGCGCGACGCGCCGGTGCGGACTGAGCCGCTTTGTCGAGGGGCCTGAGGGCGGGCGGCGCCTGGCTGGCGTGGCCGGCTTTTCTGACCCTTGTCGGCCTCGGCGTCTGGCAGCTTCAGCGCCTGGAATGGAAGACGGCGCTGATCGACGCCATCGAGACGCGCCGAGACGCGCCGCCGATTCCGTTTCCGCGCACGCTGGATCCCGAACGGCGCGATTCGTGGGAGTTCACGCGCGTCGCGCTTGCGGGACGCTTTCACCATGACGATGAGATGCGCGTCCTTGCGCAGGTCCACGACGGCCGAAACGGCATACGCCTGGTGACACCGATGGCGCTTGACGACGGCCGCAAGGCGCTGGTCGATCGGGGCTGGACTCCCGACGCCGAAGCGGCGGAGCGCCCGGCCGGCACAGCGGCGGTCGAAGGGTTGTTGCGCGGGCCGCCCGCCGGCAATCCGTTCCGGCCCGATAACCGGCCCGACGCCGGCGTCTGGCACTGGGTCGATCCGCCGGCCATGGCGCGCGCCGCCGGGCTCCCGGCGACGCAGGTTTACGTTCAGGCGATCGCAGACGGAAACGCCGCGCCGGGCCAATATCCGATCCCCGGCGGCGCCGTTTTCGACCTGCGGAACGACCACCTGCAATACGCGCTGACCTGGTTCGGCCTCGCCGCGGCCTTGCTCGCGGTTTATCTGCCGTTTCGACGCCGGATGCGGCGCGGCGCGGAATGACCGCGTTCCGGCGGCTGGCGACCGCCGCTGCGGCGCTGGTATTCTTTCAGATCGTGCTCGGCGCGGTGGTGCGGTTGACGGGCTCGGGCCTCGCCTGCCCCGACTGGCCGCTCTGCTACGGGCTATGGTTCCCCACACCCGGGCGGCTCGCGTCACTACCGGAGGTTGATTACGCCTGGTGGCAGGTGATGGCCGAGTGGGGGCACCGGTTCAACGCGGCAGCGCTGGTCGGCCCGGTAATACTGGCGCTGGCGGTCGTGGCGTGGCGACGGCGCGTCGAAGCGCCGGCGCTGCCGTGGCTCGCCGGGCTGGCGTTGCTGCTTCTGCTCGTTCAGGCGGGTCTCGGCGGCTTTACCGTGCTGGACCGCAACAGCGCGTGGTCGGTCGCCGCGCATTTAGTCGTCGCGCTGTTCCTGTTGGCTCTGATCCTGCACGCACGGGCGCGCGCCGGCGCGCCTTCCGGGCTGCGCGTGCGCGTGCCCGAAACGGTGGCGGCAGTGCTCACGGTCGCCGCCGCGGCGACCGGCGCGATGACCGCCAAGGCCGGCGCGACTCTCGCTTGCCCCGACTGGCCCCTGTGCGGCGCGGCGCCAGGCGACGATCCGCTGGCGACTCTGCATTTCACGCATCGGCTGTTCGCCGCAGCAGTCGTCGTTTCAGTGGCTCTGGCGTGGCTGCGCGCGCGGCGACGGGAAGCGGTGTCGCGCCGGATCGCCGGCGCGGCGGCGGGTGCAGTCGTGGTGCAAGTGGCGCTCGGCGCGCTGGTCGTGCAAATCTTCGCGGGCGGTGCGCTGTGGTCGCAGGTCGTCGCCGGCGCGGTGCATCAAGCCATCGCGGTCGGGTTGTTCGCCTGCCTGGTGGCTCTCTCCGCCGTTGAGGCTACGGACCCGCGCATCACCGGGGTCAGGCGTCCTCCGCAAGCCAGTCGTCGATGAGGCGGCGCGCGATCGAATCGCGGCGCGGCAGACGGAAGCTCTCGTCCTCCGGCGACGCGCGCAGCCACTGACGCGGAAACCACGCGGCGCGTTCAAGTTCTTCCTCGTTCACCTCGAGGACGAGGCTTTCGGCCTCGGCGCGAAAGCCGAGCATGATCGACGCCGGAAAAGGCCATGGTTGCGATGAGTGATAGACGGGATCGCGCAGAACTGCGCCCGACTCCTCGCGCACTTCGCGAATTACCGCTTCCTCCAGACTCTCGCCGGGCTCTACGAAGCCGGCCAGCGTCGAATGCATTCCGGCCCGCCAGGTCTTCTGCCGGCCGAGCAGACAGTTCTCGCCGTGGGTGACGAGCACGATCACCGCCGGGTCGGTGCGCGGAAAGTGGTCGGCGGCGCATTCCGGCGCAGTGCAGCGGCGCACATGGCCGCCCTGCGCGTTGACGCACGGGCTGCCGCAGACGCCGCAGAACCGATGCCGGCGCTGCCAGTAAAGCAGACCGCGCGCATAGGCCATCGCGGCGCCGTCTCCCCCGCGGACCAGCGGCGCGACCACGCGGAGATCGACGAACTCGCCGCGCCGGAACGGTTCCGCGTCGGCAGGATCGTCCAGATGCGATACATCGACCGCGAAATGCGCGGCGCCGTTGCGCGCCCGGCCGAGCAACGCCTGGATTTCGGCGCCCTCCAGCATCCGGCGCGCTGCGTCGCCGCCGTGCCACAGCGGCGCCGGCGTCCGACTGTCGGCGACATGGTGCCGATTGCGCCACAACACCATGACGCGGCTGTCCGGGGCGGCGCGCAACCGCGCCAGCGCCCACTCGTCGCGGCGCAGCGCATCGTCGCGGCTGGACGGCATTCCGCTATAGGGGTTGTTGCGAACGGCCATGTCGCGACCCTCGCACGGCGGTCGCCGGCGAGCAACGCCCCCCGGGGGTGCGCGGGCAGGACCCCGGCACGCCCCGGGGAGGGAAGACCCTTCCCTGTCCCCTGACGGCGGCCATTGCTCGCCCGCGACAGATTCACGACATAGTGCCGTTGCTACTCTCGCCGAGCGGCTGCGGCGGCGCACCCCGCGGGGGCTGACCACAGCAGCAGCGTCGGAGTCCACGCTTTCGAAATGCCGAGCGAGTCGAAATGGAGCGGCGGATGGAGCTTCGACAAGCCCTTCGGCGGCGTGGAATACAAGCGGACGATCACCGACGACGACGGCTTCCAGAGCTATCTCGACGACAAGCAACAACGGCTGCGCGACAGCGACGCGAGCGCTTTCAGAACCGAGCACAATGCGCCGCTCCGTTGGCGGGAAGAGACGTGGCAGTTCGCGCTCGGCCCCAGAGTTCCCTATATCGACCTTGAGTTCCAGGGGCACTGGTCGTTCTCGGAAGAGGACTTCATCCACCCCGTTTCTCTGACGCCGGAAGAAGTCATGGACGAGGGCAGCGATCCGCGGAACGTGCAGGAGTCGAACAACGACGCCTATGATTTCGACGTCGACTATGGCTTCGACATCGACAATCCGTTCCCGTCCGAATTCGACGCCACAGACGAATTCCCGCGGTTGGAGTTCGACCCGGTCGTCCAGGGCCCGGCGCGCCGATGCTCCACATTGTCCGATGGGAAGCGCTGCGTTACGATGCGGCCTCCGCCCGAAGCAGTTCTGCGAGTTTCCGACCGACTCCCGATCATGCCCTCCGCGCGCGACCCGCACCGCTTCGTCAACGACCTCGCGCCCGACAGGATCGAGCGCCTGGTCGCCCGGCTCGAAAGCCGCGGCAAGGATCGTGTGTTCACCCGTCTGTTCGAGAACTACGCCGCGAAGCTGGCCCTGCCGGACGGCGCGCACATCCTCGAAATCGGCTGCGGGACCGGGGTGATCTCGCGCGCACTGGCGCGTCGGCGCGACGGGTCGGGCCGGATCGTCGGCGTCGATCAAAGCGCGGCCTTCGTCGACGCGGCGCGGCGCTTCGCCGAACAGGAAACGCTGTCGCGCGCGGTGGCGTTCGAGGTCGCTGACGCGCACAGCCTGCCCTTCGAGGCTGGGCGCTTTGACGCGGTGATCGCACACACGCTGTTGAGCCACGTGACCGACCCGGCAGAGGTGCTCGCCGAGGCGGGGCGGATGCTCGGCCCGGACGGCTTGCTGGTTGTTTTCGACGGCGATTACGCCTCGCTGACCTACGCCTTCGACGACGCCGAGGCGGGCCGCCGCATGGACTGGGCGCTCGCGCGGGCAACGTTCAACAACCCGCTGGTCATGCGGCATCTGCCGGCGCTCCTGGCCGGCGCGGGGCTGGAACCGGCCGACACCTTCGCCGACGTGGTGTGCGAGATCGGCGAGGCGAGTTACTTCCGCAGCATGGCGGAAACCTACGCGCCGCTGATCGCCGAAGCCGGCTTCGCGTCTGCGGACGAGGTGGAGGGGTGGCTCGACACGCAACGCGAGGCGATGGAAAATGGGCGGTTCTTCGCCTCGTGCAACTATCACAGCGTCATCGCCCGCCGTCCGCAGTAGGGAAACGATAGCCATGACGATCCTGGCGGGAACCGACAGAGGCGTGTTCGCGGTCGGCGCGGACGGCCCGCGCTGCGTACTGCGAAGCCGCTGCGTGCGCGATCTCGTAAGCGTGAACGGGCGGCTTTTCGCAGGCACCGACGCCGGTCTGTTCCTTTCCGACGACGATGGCGGGAACTGGACTCTCGCCGGCCTGGCCGACCGCGAAGTCTGGCAGGTTCGCGGCGCCGGCGGAGCGGTAGTCTATGCCTCCACACAGCCGGCTGGCCTGTTCCGCAGCGACGACGGCGGGACGAATTGGCGCGAACTCCCCGCCCTCGCGCGCTCTCCGGAGGCCGGCGAGTGGTGCCTGCCTCTGACCCCGCCCGTACCGGCGCGCGCCCGCGCCCTGGTGATCGACCGCGACGACCCGCGCCGCATCCGGCTCGGAATCGAAGTCGGCGGCGTGATGAGCAGCGAGGACGGCGGCGAGAGCTGGTCGCTCGGCCTGCCCGGCGGCAACCCCGACCTCCACATGATGTTCGCCCACCCCGAAAGACCCGAGACCCTGTACGCCAGCACCGGTTATGGCCGCGTCCACGGCGAAGCTGCGCGGACAGAAGGCAACGCCGGCGTCTTTCGCTCCGACGATTTCGGCGCCACCTGGCGCTACGTCTGGGCCGGCGTGAAGCCGCGCTACTCGCGTCCAATGTGCATCGATCCGCGCGCGCCATACGGAGTCACGGTCGCCTCCGCGCCGTCGGCCTTCTCACACGCGCGAGACGAGGGCGGCGCTCGGGCGATGCTGTTCCGCACCGAAGACGAGGGCGACAGTTGGCGGTCGCTGTGCGACGCCGCGCACTCGCCGTCCACTGCGAACTTCCACGGCCTCGCGCCCGACCCCGAGGCGCCCGGCGGCGTCATCGTCGGGACCGATACCGGCGAGGTCTGGCGTGTGAGCGCCGGCTCCGAATGGACCGCAGTCGCCTCCGGCCTGCCTCTGGTGGCGTCGATTCTGCCGGTCTGATATCGTCATCGGCGCTACCAAAGTTGCCGTCCACTCGGCGCCGGTTTCGGCGTCAGTCCGCCTCTTTCAGGACGATCCTTCCGTCGCGATACGCACGAAAGCAATCGGTCGCGTCGTGGCCCCGGTGCTCTCTCGCGACCGTGGCGGCCGTTCCTTCGCCGACAAATCGATCATCGTCGCACTCTCCGTCGTAACTCCAGGCGCTCGTATCGTCTCCAAACCGGAAGTCATCCGGATCCATGACTTCAGTCCGTTCGATGTCGCCGTTGTCGTAAGCCTCCCGGCAATCCGTTGCATCATGTCCAACGGCCTCCGCCTGAGTTGATTCGGCCATCCCTTGCCTGCCTGGTCTGTTTTCGAATCGACCATCGTCGCACTCGAAGTCGAACGCCCATCGCCACATGCGGTCGTTGCCGAAATCTATCCCGTCCCTTGGCCCCGACGGGCGCAACGCCACTTTTCCATCCATGAAGGCGTCCCGGCAGTCATCGGCATCCCGCCGTATGTTTTCCACCACAAGAGATTCGGCCATCCCTTGTTCACCAGGTTTGTTTTCAAAGCGCCCGTCATCGCATTCTTCATCTTGCGGCCATCGGCCGCCGTTATTACCGAACACAAGTTCATGCTCGTGGTTTCCGTCGGAAACGCGTTCGAGAAGCCAGACACGCTCGGCCAGATAGGCCATGCGGCAATCGGTCGCGTCTTCTCCTTCCGGCCGTTCGTCCCGGCTCTCGGCTCCCCCGGTCTCCGCCGCGAGATGTTCGAAGCGCGGATCCCGGCACACATAATCGCGCGCACCGCCGTCTTCGCCGAAGTCGATGCCGTCCACATCGATCCGAAGGAGAATCGCACCGTCCTCGTAAGCGGCGCGGCAATCGGAGGCGTCGTGGAAAAGGCTTTCGGGTGTGGGACGTTCGGCCATTCGCGATTGGAGAAATCCAGGCCTGTCCCTGAAGCGCGGGTCTCCACAGACATCGTCGCCGGCGGCATCGCCGATATCGACACCGAACTCTATCGGCACCGCCCCCGGTTCCCGGGCATGAACCACGCCGATCGCCTGGAGCGCGAGACCGCACACGATGAACAGGACGCGGAGGCCGCGCGACCGGGCGGCGAGACGCGCCGATAGCGCGGATGTTTCATTCCTGACCTCCCTGCGGGTCTTGTCGGAATCGCTCGATCTTCGCATCGGAGGAGATCGGCGCCTCCGGGAGCGGTACCTGTGTCCGACGGTCGGCCGACGAAATCCGCCGGCGGGACGTTTCGGGCAACGGAATCTCTCATCGCTTCGGCCTCCTCGCCGGCGCGGACGCCGCCCGGACCGCAAGCCCGGGCGGCGATAGTGGATCATGGGCGATAATCGCAGACCAGAGACACGGAGATCGCGCGAGCCGCCTCAGCGACCTCCGGCACGCCGGATGCCGCTTCGTCGGACGCCTCCTGAGCGTAGGGAACAGCGTTCACATCGAGGAAGGTGCGCACCATCGAACCTCGAACCGCCCAATTGACGTTCTGGGGCGGGTCGGTCGGATCGTCTCCTCCCAGCGCCGACACGACGATGCCGATTACGTGGCCGCTGGCGTCCATGACCGGCGAGCCGCTGGAGCCGTCCTGGATAGGCGCGGTGAACTGGAACTCACGGAGATCGCCCTCGTAGCCGCTCAGCCCCGAGATCACGCCGGTCGTGAGGTTGCCGCCCGGGGAGACCGTGCCGAGTTCGGGGTATCCGAATACCACCACGCCTTCGCCGAGCCGGAGCGGCGGCCTGCTGCGGAAGACGGCATACGCGCGCGGTTCGGCATCGACCTTGAGGAGCGCGAGATCCGCCGCTTCGTTGGACGCCACCACCGTCGCCCCGAGACCGGTGTCTCCGAGCCGCTCGACCGAGATCGACGAGCATTCATCGACGACATGGTGGTTCGTGAGCAAATGGCCGTGCGACGACACGAAGAACCCCGTTCCGCTCGACGTCTCGACGCTCGACCCCCACGGGAAATCCGTCTCGCTGACCGAGACCACGGCCCGCCCGCTGAGCCCTTCGCCAATCGCCCCGACCCAGACATCGTAAACGCCTGCCTGAGGATCGTCGAAGAAGAGGCCCGGATCGAGGTTACTGCTCTCGGACTCGTCGTCGTTGCAGAACCACTCGCCCGACGGACCGTTCACGATGAGGGTGGTGTCGATCGAGCTCTCCGCATAGATGCGGAGGCTGTAGGTCGTCGGCGCATAGTTGAACGAATAGTCCGGCGTCTCGCCACTGGCGATGTAACCCGGGCAGCCCGGCGCGAGATCGTCGGCGTCAACGGAACCGCCGGCCTGGATCTCGACCCTATGCGGATCCGGCCGGAAGCCTCCCTGCAACTCATCCTGCGCCGCGGCAGCGGTAAACGTTGCCGCCGCGCCCGTGAACAGCAGCCCGAACGTGAACCGGCTGGCCGTCGCGGCACTTCTTGCCGTCATTGGATTCACTCCCTGTCCTGACGAACCGCCTCGGCGCGAGCACCGAGGCGGTCCTGGCTGAACGCGCTTCGTCTACCAGATAATACCAAGCGTAGTTCATATTGACTCATGCATTGATATGTTGTGGCGCGGGGATTTGGATTTCCCCTATAGTGTGTGTTCTGGTTCGTCGTGAATGGAGGGCAAGGATGGGCGCAGCAACGCCGATAACTCGTGAAGATCGCCCGGCGGATGATCTTTATGAGTTGGCGCGGGATTGCGGGGATGCGAAGCAGGCGTCGCGGGCGCGAGCGATCGCGATGATCCTGGAGGGTTCGTCTCGGTCGGAAGCGGCTCGTGCGCAGGGTATGGAGGTTCAGATTCTGCGCGATTGGGTGGTGCGCGACAACGACGAGGGGTTTGACGGTCTTGCGGACCGGGCGCGCGGCGGGAGCCGTGTGTGGTTGACGTCGGAGCAACTCGCTGCGGTCGGCGAGTGGATCGAGGCGGGGCCGGACCTTGAGCGTGACGGGGTGACGCGCTGGCGGGTTCGCGACATCGTGCGGAAAATCGCGGAGGCCTTCGGGGTGGTCTATACGGAGAGCGGCGCCCGTATGATGCTCCGGAGGGAGGGGTTTCGTTTTGTCTCGGGACGCCCGATCCACCCGAAGTCCGACACGGCGCGGCAGCGTGCGTTCGTGGCGGATTTCGCAACGCTCTTGAAATCGAAGGTCAGCCCTGCGGTGCTGGCGGGGCCGATCGAGGTCTGGTTCCAGGACGAGGCGCGCGTCGGGCAGAAGGGCATGACGACGCGGGTGTGGGCGCATGGCAAGCGGCGCCCACGTATCGTGCGCGACCATCGCTACGGTTACGTCTATGTGTTCGGCGCGACCTGCGCGGCGCGCGGCGTCGGCGGCGCGCATGTGGCGGACAGGGCGGACACGGCGTCGATGAACGCGCATCCGGCGGCCATCGGGGCGGCGGTGACGCCGGGCGCGCACGGCGCGGTCGTTCTCGACGGCGCCGGCTGGCATCGCTCGAAGGGGCTGGTCGTTCCCGCCAACCTGACGCTGTTGCATCTGCCGCCCTACAGTCCGGAACTCAACCCGATGGAGCAGATCGTTCTGTTCCTGAAATCGAACCGCTTCGCCAACCGTGCGTTCAAGGACGTCGCCGCCCTGAAGGAGGCATGTCGCACCGCATGGAAATGGCTGACCGACCAGCCCGGCGTCATCGCCACCATGACACAGCGCCGCTGGGCCGTCGCTCCCCCGCGCTGATCCACAAACATCACCACAACGGTTCGTTTGATTTGCGATTGGTATCATTCGCCCTTTCGCTGCCGTAAACACTCTCGTTACGGAACGCCATTTCAAACGACAGGTTCTTGTACTCGTTCGGCAACAGGCGGTATCGTCTAAGAATCTCCGAAGGAGACGTCATCGTTTTCTCCTGCTTCCGGTTGTCTGTTACGGACTCGGCGTCGGTGTTTCGACCGGGACTGGAGCCGGGATTCACGTATGGCGCCGCATACGAACCGAACGGATCGAGATACCATCCGTAAGCAATCATGAGCTTCTCCCGCCAAATGCGCTCGACCCGAGGCCGCGACAACGCGGAGAATAACGCTCCGGAATGTCGCCAATCTGTTGCGCCCTCGATCGCGGGCCGTGGAGGGGGACGCCGTCTGCCGGATGCGCCGGTGGAACCCCTGACCCGGCAGCTGACGCGCGCAACGCGACGGCGCGCCAGATACGCGATCCAGTCGTGGGAGCGGGTCGGCGGCAAGCCACCCCGATACGCCGCGCCCGTTCTCCACCGCCCGAACCCTCAGCCAGGCCGCAACCTCGTCAGGTAATCCGACGGTGACGTTTTTCGTGGCGCGACGCTGGTGAAACACCGAATTCGTGTCAAATCGCCGGCGCGCTCGGAAACGGCGTCGTTTTCGTGTTAGTGCATGACGCGCGCGCCGACACCGGACGAACGAACATGACGAACCCGAACGACAGCGCCGGCCGCGGCCTGCGGCGCGGGCTTACACATTACGGCGACCGCGGGTTCTCCTGGTTCCTGCGCCGCAGCTTCGCCGCTTCGATGGGGTATTCCGACGACGCGCTCGACCGGCCCGTCGTCGGAATCGCCGATACGGGGAGCGGGTTCAACAACTGCCACCGGACGATGCCGGCGCTCGTCGAGGCCGTGAGCCGTGGCGTCACGATGGCGGGCGGGCTGCCCGTGCCCTTCCCCACCATTTCGCTCGGCGAGCCGTATCTCACGCCGACCAGCATGTTGTTCCGCAACCTGATGGCGATCGACGCGGAGGAAATGATCCGCGCGCAACCGATGGATGCGGTGGTGCTAATCGGCGGTTGCGACAAGACCGTGCCGGCGCAGTTGATGGCCGCGGCGAGCGCGAACCGACCGGCGGTCCAACTCGTCACCGGGCCGATGATGACCGGAAGCTGGCGCGGCGAACGCCTCGGCGCCTGCACCGATTGCCGTCGTCAATGGGCGCGCTACCGCGCCGGCGAACTCGACGACGCCGAAATCGCCGAAGCGGGGCGCGAACTCTCCACCACCGCCGGCACCTGCATGGTGATGGGCACCGCCAGCACCATGGCCCTCACTTGCGAGGCGCTGGGCATGATGCTGCCCGGCGCGGCGGCGGTCCCGGCGGTTCACGCCGAACGCCTGCGCATTGCCGAGCGCACCGGCGTGCGCGCCGTGGCGATGGCGGCGGAGAACCTGACTCCCGACCGCATCATGACCCCGGCGGCGTTCGCCAACGCGCTGCGGGTCCTGCTCGCGACCGGCGGCTCCACCAACGGACTCGTGCATCTGGCCGCGATCGCCGGGCGCCGCGGTATCGCCCTCGACGTCGACCGTTTCGACGCCATGAGCCGCGAAACGCCGGTTCTGGTCGATCTCAAGCCCTCGGGCGCGCATTACATGGAAGACCTGTTCAAGGCCGGCGGGCTGGCGCCGATCCTGCGCGAACTCGCGCCGCTGCTCGACCTCGACTGCCTCACTGTCACCGGCCGCACACTCGGAGAGGAACTCGCCGCCGCGCCCGAACCGTGGCCGCAGGACGTGGTGCGTCCCCTCGGCGCACCGCTGCACGCGCAGGGCGGCATCGCCGTGCTGCGCGGCAACCTCGCGCCCAACGGCGCCATCGTCAAACAATCGGCGGCGACGCCCGAACTCCTGACGCATGAAGGGCACGCCATAGTGTTCGACGGCCTGGAAGACATGGCCGACCGCATCGATTCGCCCGATCTCAACGTCAGCCCGAACGACGTTCTCGTGCTGCGCTATGCCGGGCCGAAGGGCGCGCCGGGAATGCCCGAGTCGGGCTATGTGCCGATCCCGCGCAAACTGGCGCGCGCCGGCGTCACCGACATGGTGCGGATTTCGGACGCGCGCATGAGCGGCACCGCGTTCGGCGCCGTCGTTCTGCACGTGACCCCGGAAGCGGCGATCGGCGGTCCCCTCGCGCTCGTCGAAACCGGCGACCGCATCCGCCTCGACACCGCCGCGCGCCGGCTCGACCTGCTGGTGGACGACTCGGTGCTGGCCGCACGGCGCGCCGCGTGGACGCCGCCCCCCGCCCACCCCGGCAGCGACCGCGGCTGGCTCAAGCTCTGGCTCGATCAGGTGGAGCAAGCCGACAAGGGCTGCGACCTCGCCTTTCTCAAACCGCCGATCACCGCGGCGACGCCGTGAACCCCGGCGCCGCGCCGGATCAGAGCGCGAGCAGATCGCGAAGCCGCGCGTAGAGCGCGGCCTTGCACTCGATGCCGAGACCCGCGGCATCGGGAAGCCCGACCTTGCCGTCTTCGATCGGCGGCTCGTCGGCGAACCCGCCGAACGGCCGGAACACGCCGGGATAGGACTCGCAGCCGCCAAGCTGCAAACCCGCTGCCAGATTGAGACCGATCTGATGGCCGCCATGCGGAGAATGACGGCGGCGCGACCAGCCATGCGCATCGAACATCGCCACGATACGCAGATATTCGGTCGGCCCGTAGCACAGCGCAGGATCGATTTGCAGCCAGTCCCGCGCCGGGCGCAGTCCGGCATGGCGCGCCAGGTTGCGCGCGTCGGGCAACGACATCAGGCATTCGCCGGTCGCGAGCGGCGGTGCATACGCCTCCGCGAGCTCCGCGTGCAACGCATAATCGAGCGGATCGACCGGTTCCTCGAACCACATCAGGCCGTAAGGGGCCAACGCCTCGGCGTAACGCAGCGCGCGGCCACGGTCGAAGACTCCGTTGGCGTCCACCGCGACACGCGCGCCCTCGCCCACAACGTCGATCACCGCCTCGATGCGACGGAGATCCTCCGCCAGCGCGGCGCCGCCCACCTTCATCTTCACGGTGCGATAGCCCCCGGTCGAGATAGCCTTGCATCTCGGCTCGCAGCGCGCCCAGATCTCCGTCGGCGCGGTAATAGCCGCCGCCGGGATAGACGTGGACGGCCTCGTCGGCGGCGCCGCCGTTGGCGCGTTCGGCGAACACCGACCAGAGCGGGCGGCCGACGAGCTTGCCGAGCAGGTCCCAGACCGCGACGTCGAGCGCCGCCAAAGCCACCGCGCGATCGCCGTGACCGCCGGGTTTCTCGTTCGTCATGGCGGCGCGCCACACCGCCTCGGGGTCGATCAGACCGGCGCTGTCGATCAGGTTTTCAGGTGCGGCAGCGAGGATGCGCGGGATCAGGCGCTCGCGCAGAATCCCGCCCTGGGCATACCGGCCCGGCGCCGAGAATCCGATCCCGACCACCGGCCCGCCCGCCCGGCCTGCATCGGCGATCACCGCTGCCGCACTGACGGTCATGGTGCTGAAATCGACCGCGGCGTTTCTCAGGCCGCCGCCGACGCTCGCGGCGGCTTCGCGAATCTCGACGATGCGCACGCCGCGGGCGCCGCCCGCTGTCGTCAGATCAGGAACACGCCTTTCCCGGTGGTCTGGGTATCGAACAGGCGATACGCCTCTTCCGCCTGATCGAGGCCGTAGCGATGGCTGAACAACGCATCGACCGCGATGCCGCGCTCGGCGACGAAGCGAGCGCATTCGGCTTGGCCGAAGCGGCTGAAGGTCCACGATCCGATGATCGTCAGTTGCTTGCGCAGCACGTCGCGGCTCACGTCGAGGGTTACGCCGCCGCCCTCGCCGACGAAGCACACCTTGCCCCAGATTCGCGTCGCGCGAACCGCCGCCTCGCGCGCCGCCGCCACGCCGCTGCAATCGAGCGCCATGTCCGCTCCGTCGCCGCCGGTCAGTTGGCGGATCGCTTCCACCGGGTCGTCGGCCGCGGGATCGACGACAGAGTCCGCGCCCATGTCCCTCGCCAGAGCACGGCGTTCGCCGCCGACGTCCAGCGCGATCACCCGCGCTCCCATCGCGATCGCAAGTTGGGTCGCACTCAGGCCCACCGGGCCCTGGCCGAAGATCGCGATGGTATCGCGCCCGGACAGTTCGAGCCGGCCGAGTGCGCCCCAGGCCGTGCCTGTGCCGCAACTGATCGCGGCGCCGGTCGCAAAGGACAGGGAGTCCGGCAGGGGCACGAGGGCCGAGATCGGCGCCAACATGTATTTCGCGTGGCCGCCGTGGCCGGTGGCGCCGTAAACCACGGGCCCTCCTTGACAGAGCTGCGACCAGCCGGTGCCGCAATGCACACAGTGTCCGCACCCCTTGTAGTGGTGCACCATGACGCGGTCGCCCGTCTCGACATCCGTGTCTTCACCTCCCGGACCGAGGGCGGCGACGACGCCGCAGGGCTCGTGGCCGGCGATCACCGGTCCCGAAAGCTCGCCGAGGCCGAGCGCGGCGGGCCCGCCGCTGTCGGCCGGCGCGCGATAAAATTTGAGGTCGCTGCCGCACATGCCCGAGGCCTTCATTTCGAGCACCGCTTCGCCCGGGCCAGGGGTCGGGTCGTCGAAGGTCATCTGCGCGAGCTTGCGGTCGCCGAGAAACACCACGCCTTGCATCGCATCCTCCCCACTGCGTCGTCCCGTTCGGGCAACGGGATGGTAGAGCGTTCGCGCGTCGGGTTGCAAATCCGCAGGGGGCAACGACGACGGCTTGTTGCCGCCCGGCCCCACCGCTTCTATGATGCCGCGCTCGCCAATCGTATTCGTCGCTTTTTCAATCGGTTAGGGACCGCGCACGCATGTTGGGATCGATCCGAAAGCGGACGGGAAGCCTGTTGGTCAAGGGCCTTCTCGGGCTGCTGGTCGTGGCCTTCGCCCTGTGGGGCGTCGGCGACATCTTTCAGGCGCCGCGCGATCAGGCCGTCGCGGAAGTCGGCGGCGCCGGCATCCATGCGTCGCTCTTGCAGGCCGAATACACCGCGACGGTGGAGAATCTCAGGCGTACGCTGGGCCTCGACGCCGAACAGGCGCGCTCGCTCGGGGCGCTCGACTCCGCCCTCGACCGTCTGATCGACCGCGAGGTGGTGAACCGGGAAGCGATGGCGATCGGAATCGGCGCGCCCGACGACACGGTGTTGCGCGCGATCGAGAACAACCCCGTATTTCACGACGTTTCCGGGCGCTTCGACAAGGCGGTCTATAGCGCCATCCTCTATCGCAACCGTCTGACGCCGCAGACCTACGAACAGAGCGTGCGGCAGGACCTTCTGCGCGACCAGTTGGTGGGAAGCCTCGCGTCGGGCGCGCAACCGCCGGGCGTGGCCGTGCGTCACCTGCAGCGCTACGGGCAACAGCAGCGGGTCGCCGAGGCCCTCACCCTCTCGGTGGATGCGGTGGCGCCGCCGCCTCCCGATCAAGCGGGCCTGCAAGAGTATTTCGACGAGCGCCGGGAAGCATACATGTCGCCGGAGTATCGCCGGGTGACCGTCGTGGTCGTGCGGCCCGCCGATTTTCTCGACGAAGTCGACGTCTCGGAAGAGGAACTCAGGGAAGAATACGACTACCGCATCGACGAGTTCGTGACGCCCGCGCGGCGAGCGGTGGACCAGATCGTGTTTCCCGATCGGGAATCCGCCGATGAAGGGCGGCGACGGCTGGTTGCAGGCGAAGATTTCCATGCGCTCGGCAAGGAACTCTTCGACCTCTCCGACACCGATATGGCTCTCGGCTCGCTGGCGAAGGACGAATTCGCCTCCCCGGCGCTCGGCGCGGCCGTGTTCGCTGTAGCTCCCGGCGAAACTACCGAACCGGTGGAAACACCGTTCGGTTGGTCGGTCGCGCGAGTGCGCGACGAAACGCCGGGCGAAAGCCGGGACTTCGCATCCGTCGCCGACCTGCTTCGAGACGAGCGCAGGGTCGCGCTGGCTCAGGACCTGGTGGTGGCGCTCGGCGACGAGTTCGAGGATGCGCGCGCCGGCGGCGCGACCATCGAGGAGGCCGCGCGCGCCATCGGCGTGACGGCGGCTACCGTGGGCCCGGTGGATCGGCAAGGCCGTCCCGCCGATCACGCAACCGGCGGCGCAACACCACCGGTCGCGGATTTCCTTGCCCGGGCCTTCACGGCGGCCCCGAACGAGGAAAGCCCGCTCTACGACACCGATGACGGCACCTATTACGCACTGCGCGTCGACACGGTGACACCGCCGGCGGAAAAGAGGCTGGACGAGGTGCGCGACGCGGTGACGTCGGACTGGCAGGCGGACCAGCGCCGCGAGCGGACCACGGCGCAGGCGACCGCGATCGCCGAGCGGCTGCGGGCGGGAGAAACCGCCGCCGCCGTCGCCGCCGATACCGGCGCGGCGCTGCACACAACCGAACCGTTTCGCCGCAATGTCGGCAGCGCCGGCCCCGAACTGGGCCCGGCGTTCGTCGCCGCAGCGTTCGCCCTCGCACCCGACGGAGTCAGCGACCCGGTCGTCGAGGGCAGTCGGGTGCATGTCGCGCAGATCGTCGAGGTCATCGACATCGACGACGAGAACACAGACGCTCGCGAGCGGATTGCCGGGCAGCTCCTCGCCAGCCAGACTGCCGATATCGTCGACAGCTACACCGCCGTGCTGTACCGCACGCACGACGTAAAGGTGAACCAGAGCGCGCTCGAGCGCTTCTTCGACAACTGACGGCGGGTGGCCATCTTCCCGGAGCTACCGGCGTTCACGGCGGTTTACGAAAGCGGCCGGCCGCAGGTCGTCTGGACGCGGCTGGTGGCCGACCTGGAAACGCCGGTCTCCGCGATGCTCAAGCTCGCCGACGGCCGTGCGAACGGTTTCCTTCTGGAATCGGTCGAAGGCGGCGCCACGCGCGGGCGTTATTCCTTCATCGGCCTGAAGCCGGACCTGATCTGGCGCTGCTTCGGCGATCGCGCGGAGATCAATCGCAAGGCCCGCTACGACACCTCGGCGTTCGATCCCTGCCCCGAACCGGCGCTCGATTCGTTCCGCGCCGTGGAGGCCGAATCGCGGATCGAACTACCCGAGTCGCTGCCGCCGATGGCCGCGTGCCTGGTCGGCTATATGAGCTACGACATGGTCCGCCTCATGGAACGCCTCCCCGCGGTCAATCCGGACCCGCTGGGAGTCCCCGACGGTCTTTATGTGCGCCCGACCGTGATGGTGATCTTCGATTCAGTGGAAGACATGGTCACCGTGGTCACGCCGGCGCGGCCGGCGCCCGGCATCGATGCGCGTTCGGCATATGGCATGGCGGCGGAACGGCTGGCCGACGTGGTGGCCGACCTGGATCGCAACCTGCCGGCGATGCGCCAGACCCCGCACGCACCCGAAACGCCGCCGGTGCCGACGTCGAACGTGAGCCGCGAGCGCTACCACGCGATGGTGCGCCGGGCGAAGGACTACATCGCCGCAGGCGACGTATTCCAGGTGGTGCCGTCGCAACGTTTCCGGGTGCCGTTCGCCCTGCCGCCGTTCTCCCTGTACCGCGCCTTGCGGCGTCTCAATCCGTCGCCGTTTCTGTTCTTTCTCGATTTCGACGGATTCGCCATCGTGGGTTCGAGCCCCGAGATCCTGGTGCGCCTGCGCGACGGCACGGTAACGATCCGGCCCATCGCCGGCACCCGCCCCCGCGGGCGCGACCGCGCGGAGGACGGGGCGCTGGCCGGCGAGATGCTGGCGGACCCGAAGGAACGGGCGGAGCACTTGATGCTGCTCGATCTCGGCCGCAACGACGTGGGGCGGGTCGCTCGGGTCGGCACCGTCACGGTCACCGAGCAGATGATCGTCGAATATTACAGCCACGTCATGCATCTGGTATCGAACGTCGAGGGCGCGCTCGCCGAGGGGCGCGACGCGATCGACGCGTTGTTCGGCGGCTTTCCCGCCGGCACCGTCACCGGCGCGCCGAAGGTGCGTGCGATGGAGATCATCGACGAGCTCGAATCCGAGAAGCGCGGCGTCTATGCGGGCTGCGTCGGCTATTTCGCCGCCAATGGCAGCATGGATACCTGCATCGCGCTGCGCACCGCGCTGGTCAAGGACGGTGTCATGTATGTTCAGGCCGGCGGCGGCGTGGTCGCCGACAGCGACCCCGAATTCGAGTATCAGGAAAGCTGCAACAAGGCGCGCGCGCTACTGCGTGCGGCCGAAGAGGCCGTCCGCTTCGCGACCCGTCGCAGCACCTGATCCGGCCGTTCGGGAAACCTCATGACCGCAGGCAGTGCCGCCGTCGCCGAAGCGCTGCGCGTTTTCGCCGATGCCGTAACGGCGAAAATGGCTCGCCTGCCCGCCGGTGAACCCGAAGAACAGTTGCGCGCGCCGTTCGAGACCCTGATGTCGGGCGTCGCCGACGCGATCGGCCTCAAGGTCGTCTGCGCCGGCGAGACGCGCCTTCCCGGCCGCCTGGGCCGCCCGGATTTCGCGATCCACGAAAGTGGAGTCCTCGCCGGCCATGTCGAACTCAAGGCTCCGGGTACGGGCGCCGACGGGAGTCGATTCAAAAGACGAAATAAACGCCAATTCAAACGGTTCTCGGCGATTCCTAATCTCATTTACAGTGATGGAAACGAGTGGACGTTGTATCGTGGCGGCAGGCGGGTCGGCAACCGGATCCGCCTGTCCGGCGACGTCGCGAAGGACGGGCGAAAGGCAGTGACGGAGAAGGACGCGCTCGCCGTCGAGCGGCTGCTGCGCGATTTTCTCTCGTGGGAGCCGGTCCTCCCGCTCGACCGTCGGCGGAGGATCGACCTCAAGAGCTTCGCCGGGTTGCTGGCGCCGCTGTGCCGGATGCTGCGCGACGACGTCACCGACGCGCTGGGGAACGACTCCTCTCCCCTCGTCCTGTTGGCCCGGGATTGGCGTCAACTCCTGTTTCCGGACGCCTCGGACCCGCAGTTCGCCGACGCCTACGCACAGACGGTCGCATTCGCCTTGTTGCTCGGCCGAAGCGAGGGGGCCGATCCGCTCACGCTCGACAGCGCGCAGGCGGCTCTCGCAGTGCAGCACAGTCTGCTTTCGCGCGCCTTGCAAGTTCTGACCGACCCCCAGGCTCGGGCCGAGCTCGCCGCCTCTCTGGAGCTGCTGTTGCGCGTCATTTCAGCGGTGCCGCCTGCCACGCTCGCCGCGTCGGGAGATCCCTGGCTGTATTTCTACGAGGATTTTCTGGCCGCCTACGATCCAAAGCTGCGGCGCGACGCCGGCGCCTACTACACCCCTGTCGAGGTCGTGCGCGCACAGGTGCGACTGGTCGACGAACTACTGGCGGATCGCCTTCGCAAACCCCTCGGTTTCGCCGACCCCGGCGTCGTCACCCTCGACCCCGCCGCGGGAACCGGAACCTATCTGCTTGGCGTCATCGAGCACGCCTTGGGCCGGATCGAAACCGAACAGGGTCCGGGCGCGGTTGCGGGACAGGCGACGGCGCTGGCGAAACGGCTCTACGGCTTCGAATTTCTGGTCGGTCCGTACGCCGTGAGCGAACTGCGGGTCAGTCGCGCCCTGGGCGACCGGGACGCGGCATTGCCGGCCGGGGGCACGCACATCTATCTGACCGATACCCTCGAAAGCCCGGACGCCGAGCCGCCCCGATTGCCGCTGTTTCTCCAACCCATGGCCGAGCAGCGTTCGCGGGCGCTTGCCGTCAAGAGCGCGGTACCCGTCCTGGTCTGCCTCGGCAACCCGCCTTACGACCGGCACGAAGCCGCCCGGGCGGACAATGGCGACCGCACGGGATCCTGGGTGCGCTGGGGAAACGACGTCGAGGCCCGACCCCCGATCCTCCACGATTTCCTCGACCCCGTGACGACCGCCGGCCACAGCGTTCGCGTCAAGAACCTGTACAATCTTTATATTTACTTTATATTTATTTCTGGCGATGGGCGCTGTGGAAGGTCTTCGAGCACGAAACGGCCGCCGGCCCCGGAATCGTCAGTTTTATCACCGCGTCGAGCTATCTCGACGGTGACGCCTTTCTCGGGATGCGCGAGCATATGCGCCGCGTCTGCGACGAGATCTGGATTCTCGACCTCGGGGGCGAGGGCCGGGGCCCGCGCCGCAGCGACAACGTCTTCGCGATCCAGACGCCGGTCGCCATCGCCGTCGCACTTCGGACGGGCAAGGCGAAGGACGCTCCCGCGAAAGTCCGCTACGCATCGATCGAGGGCTCCCGCCAGGCGAAGCTCGCGGCTCTGGACCGAATCGACAGCTTCGGAAAGGTGGACTGGGACGAGTGCCCGAAGGACTGGCAGGCGCCGTTCCGTCCCGCCGGTCGGGGGCCGTATTTCGACTGGCCGCACCTGACCGACCTGATGCCGTGGCAGCATTCGGGCGTTCAGTCGAAGCGCACATGGCCGGTCGGACCTGACAGAGAGACTTTGGAACGCCGCTGGCGCAACCTCATGGAGGCTGGGGATCGGTCGGTGGCGTTCCGCGAAACCGCGGATCGAACCGTAGATCGCAGATATTCCATCGCTTTGACGGAGAACGACGATTCGACGCCCATCGCCGAACTGCACGCCGACACTCCCGTCCCGAACGTGCGGCGTTACGCGTATCGCTCCTTCGACCTCCGATACTTCATCGCCGACGGTCGTTTGTTGTCGCGCCCGCGCCCCGTCCTTTGGCGCGCCCACGGCAAGCGGCAGATATATCTGACGAGCCTGCTCACCGCTCCGCTCGGCCGCGGCCCGGCGGTAACGGCCTGTTCGGACCTTCCCGACCTTCATCATTTCTCCGGACGCGGCGCGAAAGACACCATCCCGCTCTATCGGAACCGGGATGCTTCCGAAGCGAATATCCTGCCCGGCCTGCTCGACATGCTGGGCGAGGAATACCGCCGCCCGGTCACGCCGGAAGATTTCGTCGCCTACATCTACGGCGTGCTGGCCCATCCGGCTTTCTCCGCACGATTCGAACGCGAATTGGAGGGTCGCGAGCTGCGCGCCCCGATCACGAAAGACCCCGCCCTGTTCGAAAACGTCGGCGCGGCCGGCGCACGGCTGTTGCGGTTGCACACCCGCGGGACGCGCTTCGTTTCCGAGGACTGGCGACCGGTGCGCATCCCGCCGGGCGCCGCGAGCTGCATCGAGGCGGTCCCCGGCAGCGAGGCCGGCTATCCCGAAGCGTTCTCGTATGACGGCGCGACGAGGACGCTTCGTGTCGGAGCCGGCGCATTCGCACCCGTGACTCCGGAGATTTACGGGTTCGAGGTCTCGGGTCTCAAGCCCGTACAATCGTGGCTCGCCTACCGCATGAAGAAGGGTGCAGGCCGAAGGTCGTCGCCGTTGGACGATATTCGCCCGACACGCTGGACCTCCCGATTCACCACCGAACTCCTCGAACTGCTCTGGATTCTCGAAGCGACCGTATCGTCCTACCCCGAACAGGCGCGTTTGTTCGATTCCGTGGTCGCCGGCGCGTGCTTTCACGCCGACGATCTGCCTTCGCCGGGCGCGGGAACGCGCGCGCCGCCCGTGCAACCGACGGAGCCCGGCCTTTTGTGATCGCCCCCTCTCGCGCGGCTTCGGAAGACGTCGCCCGCGCCGGTCTTGACGTCGTGCGCGCCAGATAGTTTCGTGAGGGGCGATTCCCTGGCGCGAATGCGACTGGCTCCATGCTGATCCTCATCGACAACTACGACAGCTTCGCCTACAACCTCGTTCACTTTCTTGGCGAGCTCGGGGCCGAGGCAGCGGTCTTTCGCAACGATGCGATCACCCCGGAGGCGGTTCTCGCCCGGCGGCCGGAAGCGATCGTCCTGTCGCCGGGCCCCTGCGATCCCGACAAGGCCGGAATCTGCCTCGAACTGGTGCGCAAGGCTGCCGGTCGTGTGCCGATCCTTGGCGTTTGCCTGGGCCATCAGGCCGTCGGGCAGGCGTTCGGCGCCGATATCGTGCGTGCCCCCGAGCTGATGCACGGAAAACTCAGCCCGATCCACCACCGCGGCGGCGCGCTGTTTGCGGGCATCCCTTCTCCGTTCGAGGCGACGCGGTATCATTCACTGACCATCGAGCCGGCCAGCCTGCCCGCGGTCTTCGACGTCACCGCCCGCACCGCGGACGGCGTGGTGATGGCGATCGCCCATCGCACGCTGCCGGTCCACGGCGTGCAATTCCATCCCGAGAGCATCGCGTCGGAGCACGGGCATGATCTGCTGGCGAACTTTCTCGCCATTGCCGGCCGGCGCGCAGCCGCTTGAGCACCTGCAATGACGGACTTCAAATCTCTACTCGGTAAACTTGCGACCGGCGAGCCGCTGGGCGAAGACGAGGCCTACGCGGCGTTCGGCGTGATGATGTCGGGCGACGCCACCCCGGCGCAGACCGGCGCGTTCCTGATGGGGCTGCGGGTGCGCGGCGAAACCGTGGCCGAGATCACCGGCGCCGCACGCGCAATGCGCGAGAAGGCGCTGGCGCTCGCCGCGCCGCCCGACGTCATCGATACATGCGGCACCGGCGGCGACGGGCGAGGCACCTGCAATATCTCGACCGCCGCCGCGCTGGTCGTCGCGGCATGCGGGGTGCCGGTCGCGAAGCACGGCAACCGGGCCATGTCGTCGCCTTCGGGGTCCGCCGACGTGCTGCGCGCGCTCGGGGTCGATATCGACGCCGACATGGCGCTGATCGGCGAATCCCTGGCCACCGCCGGCATCGGCTTCCTGATGGCGCCCCGGCACCACGGCGCGATGCGCCATGTCGCCGGCGCCCGCGTCGAACTCGGCACGCGAACGATCTTCAACATTCTGGGGCCGCTCTCGAATCCCGCCGGCGCCCGGCGGCAACTGATCGGCGTATTCGACGAACGCTGGCTCGAACCGATCGCCGCGGTGCTCGGCAATCTCGGCTCTGAACGGGTGTGGGTCGTCCACGGCGCCGATGGAATGGACGAACTGACCACTACCGGCCCGTCTTTCGTTGCCGAACTGAAGGATGGTGCGGTGTCGCGTTTCGAGGTCGTTCCCGAGGACGCCGGCCTCGCGCGCACCGACCCGGCGGCGCTCGCCGGCGGCGATCCGTCGCACAACGCCGCCGCCCTGCGCCGCGTGCTGGCCGGCGCCCCCGGGGCCTATCGCGACATCGTGCTGTTGAACGCCGCCGCTGCGCTCGTGGTCGCCGGAAAGGCGCAAGACCTTGCCGGCGGCGCCGCCCTGGCGGGCGCGGCGATCGACGGTGGCGCGGCGCGGCAGGTGCTGGAGCGGCTCGTCGCCATCACCAACCGAACCGGGGCATGAGCGACGTTCTCGCACGGATCTGCGCCGACAAACGGCGTGCGGTCGCGGCTGCGAAGGAACGCAAGCCTCGCGCGGCGCTCGAAACCGAAGCCGCCGCCGCACCGCCGCCGCGCGGCTTCGCCGATGCCCTGATTGCGGCGGACGGCATCGGACTGATCGCCGAGATCAAGAAAGCGTCGCCGAGCAAGGGCTTGATCCGCGCCGATTTCGATCCGCCGGCGCTGGCGCGGGCCTATGAGACGGGCGGCGCCACCTGCCTCTCGGTGCTCACCGACCAACCGTATTTTCAGGGCGCGGGGGCGGATCTGACCGCCGCGCGCGCGGCCTGCGCGCTGCCGGTGCTGCGCAAGGACTTCATGATCGATCCCTGGCAGGTGGTCGAATCGCGGGCGCTCGGCGCCGACTGCATCCTGGTCATCATGGCGGCGGTGGACGACGACACGGCAGACCGCTTGGCGAACGAGGCGGCGCGGCTCGGTATGGATTGCCTCGTCGAGGTCCACGATGCCGACGAGCTCGCGCGCGCCCTCGCTTTGCCTGCGCGTTTGATCGGGATCAACAATCGCAATCTGAAGACCCTCGAGGTCGATCTGGAAACGACCGCCGCCCTCGCCCCGCTGGTGCCGGCGGATCGCGTGGTGATCTGCGAAAGCGGCATTGCCACCGGTGCCGACATTGCGCGAATGCGCGCGATCGGGGTCCATCGTTTCCTGGTCGGCGAATCGCTGATGCGCTACGCCGACGTCGCCGCAGCGACGCGAACCCTGTTGCAGGCCCCGGACTTCACCCATTTCGACGGCGAAGGCGACGCGGTCATGGTCGATGTCGGGGCCAAGCCGGAGACCGGGCGCGTCGCGGTGGCCGGCGCGCGAGTGCTGATGATGCCCCGGACCCTGGCCCTGATCCGCTCCGGCGGGCACAGGAAGGGAGACGTGCTGGGCGTCGCGCGGCTGGCCGGAATTATGGCGGCCAAGCGCACGGCCGAACTGATCCCGCTATGCCACCCCCTCGCCCTGACCTCGGTGTCGGTTGCGCTGGAGTGCCGCGATTCCGAAAGCGCGGTCGATGTCACCGCCACCTGCAAGCTCGCAGGACGCACCGGCGTCGAGATGGAAGCGCTCACTGCCGCCTCGGTCGCCGCGCTCACGGTTTATGACATGTGCAAGTCCGTTGATCGCGGAATGCGGATCGCGGACCTGCGGCTGCTCCACAAATCCGGCGGCAAATCGGGCCGCTACGATGCCGACTGACCTGATCCCGGTTTCCGACGCGCGCCAGCGGATCGTCGAATCCTTCGCGCCGCTGCCCGGCGAGCAGATTCCCGTTTCGGAAGCGCTGGGCCGGGTGCTGGCGGCCCCGGTGTCTGCGCGCCGAACGCAGCCCCCTGCCGACGTCTCGGCGATGGATGGCTACGCGGTTCGCGCCGTTGACGTCGCCGCGCCGCCCGTCGCGCTCCGGCAGATCGGGGTTTCTGCGGCGGGCAACGGTTTCCGGGGCGCTCTCGGCCGCGGCGAAGCGGTGCGTATCTTCACCGGCGCGCCGCTGCCGGACGGCGCCGATACGATCGTGATCCAGGAGAACACGCATACCGACGGCGACTCGGTGACGGTCGTCGAAGCGGCGGCGCCGGGGCGGTATGTCCGCAAGGCCGGTCTCGATTTCTCGGCGGGCGACTCCGGTCTCGATGCCGGCCGCGTGCTCGGGGCGCGCGATCTCGCGCTGGCCGCCGCGATGAACCATCCCTGGCTCCTGGTCAGGCGACGCCCGCGAGTAGCCATACTCGCCACCGGCGACGAAATCGTGATGCCCGGCGAGCCCATCGGCCCGGACCAGATCGTGAGTTCCAACTCGATCGCTCTGGCAGCGGTCGTGCGCGCCTGCGGCGGCGTGCCGGTCATCGCCGGCGTGGCGCCCGACGACGAGGACACACTGCGCGCGATGGCGCGCGGCGCCCGCGGCCACGACCTGCTTCTGACGACGGGCGGTGTTTCGGTCGGAGACCGCGATCTCGTCCGACAGGTTCTGGGCGGCGCCGGTATGACGCTCGATTTCTGGCGGATCGCCATGCGGCCGGGCAAGCCACTGCTGTTCGGTCGTCTCGACGGCACGCCGGTGCTCGGCTTGCCGGGCAATCCGGTCTCCGCGCTGGTGTGCGCGCTGGTCTTCCTTCGCCCCGCGCTCGGCCGCCTGCTCGGCGTCGATCCCGAAGACGGGAACGGGCGCTGGCGGCGGCGTGTGATCCTGGCGCGGGCGCTGCCCGCGAACGACCTGCGCGAAGACTATCTGCGCAGCACGTTGACCGCCGGTGACGATGGACGGCTCCACGCCGCACCGTTCGACGTTCAGGACAGTTCGATGATCTCGCCTCTCGCGCGTTCCGACTGCCTCGTGGTGCGGCCGCCGCACGCACCGCCGGCCGCGGCGGGAGACGGCGCCGACGCTCTGGCCTTTCCGGCCGGACTGGAAAGATTCTGAGAATCTTCCACGCCGAACGCTTGACGCCGCCCGCGAACCAAAATAGAACACGGCTGTTTTCTCCGAACGTTGCGGGAACAGGCCGCGTGACGCCATGTTGACTCACAAGCAGCACGAACTTCTGACCGTCATCGACGAACACCTCAAGAACACGGGGATCTCGCCGAGTTACGACGAGATGAAGGATGCGGTGGGCCTGAAGTCCAAGTCGGGCATCCATCGCCTTATCTCCGCACTGGAAGAGCGCGGTTTCATCCGCCGCCTGCCGCACCGCGCACGCGCGCTGGAAGTGCTCAAGCTCCCGCGCGACGCGAGTGGCCGGCCGGTCGCGGATTTCGCCCCGAACGTGGTGCAGGGCCGGTTCGCGGGGCCGCAGCGGGGAGAGAGCGACGAAACGGAGGGGACGATACTCCCGCTCTACGGCCGGATCGCCGCCGGAACGCCGATCGAGGCATTGAGAGACGTCGAGCGTGAGGTCGCCGTTCCCGGCAGCATGATCGGGCGGGGCGAGCACTACGCGCTGGAAGTATCGGGCGATTCGATGGTGGACGCCGGCATCCTCGACGGCGATATCGCGATCGTCAACCGGGCCGAAACCGCCGAGAACGGTCAGATCGTCGTCGCACTCATCGACGACCGGGAAGCGACACTGAAACGGCTGCGGCGCAAGGGCGCGTCCATCGCGCTCGAGGCGGCGAACCCGGCTTACGAAACCCGCATCTTCGGGCCGGACCAGGTCGAGGTGCAGGGGCGACTCGTAGGTCTCGTCCGCCGTTACTGAAACCGGGCCGGCGCCCAGGGTCGTATCCCGCGGGCGCCTCTCACATGGCGCACTTCCGCGGATTCCCCGTCGTCGGCGAACCGGACCGTGTGCGCCCCGTTTCGCCATAACGCCAGGCGGTCTATGACCAGCGGCGCCCCGCAGGCGTTGCGTACCGGCACGGCGCTGACCACGATGCCGGAAACGGCGCAATCCTCCGCCAGGGCGCGAGGGTCGCGGACCAGCGCCACGCGCGGCCCGCCGGCCGGTGCATAGATGCAGCCGAGGCGGTCGCAGTTCATGCGGTCGGTCGGCCACGGCGCAGCCTCCGCCTCGCCGGCGCGGCGGAGCCAGGCTCTGGCTTCGAAACGGCGCGCACCCTTCGACGACAGCGCCAGGCCGCCGGACGGCGTGCGCACGGCGAAGAGCCGTCCGTCTTCGTCGACAAGCATGTCGGGGCCGCGCCCCAGGGCCGCGATCGCGACTCCGGCGGCGAGGCCGATCAGGCCATACAACCGCCACGGACGGCGCCAGATGGCGAGCCACAAGCCGCCTGACACGACCGCGATCAGCGCCTCCGGCGGCGCGGCCGGAATCAGCGCCGCCGCCCCGGGCAGGTCCGCACCCATCTTTGCCACCGCGATGACCAACCCGATGCCCCACCCCATCGCCTCCAGCGCATACGCTTCCAGGCCGAACGGCATCAGGGCCAGCGACGCCACGCCCCAGGGCATGATCCACAGAGCGGTGGCCGGCACCGCGACGAGGTTCGCCACCAGACCGAACACGGCCACCCGATTGAAATGGTATGCGGCGAACGGCGCCGTCGCCAGGCTCGCGACGATCGTCGTCGCGGCAACGGCGCCGACATAGACCAGCGGACGACGCCACGCCGGCGGCCGTCCCACACGCCGCAGACTTCGCGCTCGGACCTCTTCGTAGAACGCGACCAGCGCCGTTACCGCGGCGAACGACATCTGGAAACTGGGGCCGAGCAGACTCTCCGGATGCCACGCCAGCACGAGAAGCGCCGCCCACGCGACCGGACGCATAGTGATCGGCTCGCGATCGACCATCACCGCGGCGAACACCATGCCGGCCATGATGAACGCACGCTGGGTCGGTATGGTCGCACCGGTCAGCATCAGATAGCCGAACGCCGCGGCCAGTGCGGCCGCGGCAGCCCATTTCTTGATCGGTCGGCGTAACGCCACCGGTTCCACGCACGCCATGCCGAACCGCACGCTGAAGAACACCAGGCCGGCGACGAGGCCGAGATGCAGTCCGGAGATCGCGAGCAGGTGCGCGAGTCCCGCGTCGCGGAGCCATTCCAGCACCGATTCGTCGATAGCGCCGCGCAATCCGGTGAGCAACGCGCCCGCGACACGCGCACGCTGACGCCATGCCGGATCGTCAACGCGCCCTTCGGTCATCGTCGCTTCGATGCGTTCGGCGATCGCCAGGCGCAAGGCGGCCAGCCGGTCCCGGACGCCGCCGGTCCGCGCCCCGCTATCGTCCCGCGGCGGGCTGGTGGCGTAGCCGACGGCGCCGATGCGCTGGAAGTAGAGTGCGCGGGAGAAATCGTATGCGCCCGGCGCGGCCGGCAGCGGCGGCGGCATCAGCACGCCGCGCAGCGCGATCGACCGTCCCGGCGCCGGAGCCGGGCCTGTGCGAACGTTGAGGCGCACCCGCCGGGGCCGATCGGGCGGCGCGAGCCTTTCGATGTCCTCGACCTCGATAACGACACGCTGACCGACCGGGCGCGGCTCGACCGCCAGCACGGTGCCCCGAATCCATGCCGGCCCGTGTTCGTCGCTCAGGATCGGCGCCGCGACAAGCGCGGTGCGCACACTGGCCGTGGTCACGCCGGCCGCGGCGATCGCCGCGGCAGCCAGCGGGACGGCGACGGCGAGACGCCCTCGCGCCAGCCACGCGGAGACCCCGGCCGCCACGAGCAACCCCGGCGGCGCCCACAAGGGCGGCTCGACCGGCAGGGCGAAATAGAGACCGACGCCGGTGCCGAACCCCACCGGGACCCACAGGAGCCAGCGTTGACGTTCCTCGGCCGGCAAGCGGATCGGCAGGCCAGGCACACCGCGCTCCCTACATGAAATCGTTCCGTCAGGCCGCGGCGGCCGTGCTGCGGGCGTCCCTCTCGTAAACCGGGCCGGCCGGCTCATCGCCCCGGTCGAACCGCGGTTCAAGCCCGGCAAGAGCCGCGACGGAAGCGGGCGTCGTCGTTCGCGGCCCTGGATTACGCGGCGCCGCCCGCTCTCGTCGGCGAAACGCCGCTCCGGCGCTGGCCGGAATCGCTAAGCGCGCGGGAGACCCAGCCGCTTGATCTCCCTCTTTGAAAGCTGCCGTTTCGCGGCCGCATAGACGCCCCACCGGCCGTAGAGCCCGAAGGGACCCAGATCCGAGAGCCCCGGCGCCAGCACGACGTCGCGCACCGGCAGCTCGGTGGGAATGGGCGCCAGCGTCACTTCCCACCAGCCGCGGTCGTCGAGGCGGTGATACTGGAGCCGGTCATCGACCACGACGCGGCGTTTCCGCCGTGCCGCCCATTCCGCAGCCAGCCGCCGCTTGCGGTCGCCGCGGTGGGCGGATCCGTGGCGCAGGAGTCCGGTCCGGGGATCGACCCAGAAACCGGTCCGCGATCCAATGCCGTCTCGTTCGACCTCGCGAAGGACGTGATCGCGAAGGTGTTCATGCATCGTGGACCTGGGGCTCAGGTCGGCGCAGATCTCCGACCATACCTTGTTCCACGGCCGGCCGACCTGGGCCCTGAGGTACTTTCGGAGCGGCGACAGACGATCCGCCAGCATACGGTAGTGGTAGTCTCAGGTAGCACGCCGCGAAGCCTCGCGTTTCGGGAGAGCCTCCAGCGCGTCGAGATCTTTGGGCAGACGGCGGCCGCGAGGGCTCCGGTAGCCACCCCTGCGCAGTCCACGATCACCTTCGGCATGTCGCGACGCATGACGCCCTCCCCGAGGTTGAAAAAAGCCGACCCGAATAGGCCTGGGACCGGTGCTCGTCAAGCAGAAATCAGGTCGTGTCCCGGTTTAAATCGATACACGCTGCGGCACGACCGGACTCCAGCGCGCCGCCGTCCCGAACCGCAACAATTTCTGTAGGGGCAACCCTTGTGGTTGCCCTCCCGTGTTCCTCGCCTGTTCGAGGGTTCGGGCGCCCACAAGGGGCGCCCCTACAGGCGGATCGATATCGCCTGGTGCACCCGCCCCTTCGCAGCAACCTGGAGGCGCCGCCGTTCCGCTGTCGCTACCGACACGAACCCGAACCAACCGAGACAATTTCTGTAGGGGCAACCCTTGTGGTTGCCCTCCTTTGTGGTTGCCCCCCCCCGTGTTCCCCGCCCGTTCGGGGGGTCGGGCGCCCACAAGGGGCGCCCCTACAGGCGGCCTGTGAACAAGCGGACGACCGCTACGCGCCCGGCCGCTTGTTCACAGGCCCAACTCCGGCGACCGACGTGGCCAATCGATGTGCTACAAACCGACCGGCTCCGCATACCCGCGACAGCCCTTCGTCGGCAGTCGTCGCGAAACCGGGGATACGCCATGAATGTCGTGACGCGGTTCGCGCCCTCGCCGACCGGCTTCCTGCATATCGGCGGGGCGCGGACCGCGCTGTTCAACTGGCTGTTCGCCCGCCGGCATGGCGGACAATTCCTGATGCGCATCGAGGATACCGACCGAGCGCGCTCGACCGAAGCGGCGGTGGACGCGATCTTCGACGGTCTGACATGGCTTGGCCTCGACTGGGACGGCGAACCCGTACGGCAGTCCGCGAACGCCGCGCGGCATATCGCGGTCGCGCGCCGCCTGCTCTCCGAAGGCAAGGCTTATCGCTGCTACTGCACGCGGGAGGAACTGGAGGCCATGCGCGCGCGGGCACGGGCCGAAGGACGCGCGAGGCTGTATGACGGCGCCTGGCGCGACCGGGACCCGGCCGATGCGCCGCCCGGAATCGATCCGGTCGTCCGCCTGAAGGTCCCGCGCGGTGGCGAAACGGTGATCGAAGACGCCGTCCAGGGGCGCGTGACCGTCGCCCACGACCAGATCGACGACATGATATTGCTGCGCGCCGACGGGACCCCGACCTACATGCTGTCGGTCGTCGTCGATGACCGCGACATGGGCGTCACGCACGTCATTCGCGGCGACGACCATCTGACCAACGCGTTTCGCCAGAGCCGGATCTACGCTGCGCTCGACTGGCAGCGGCCGGCATTCGCTCACATCCCGCTGATTCATGGCGCGGACGGGGCCAAGCTGTCGAAGCGGCACGGCGCCCTCGGCGTGCACTCGTGGCGCGACGACGGGTTCCTGCCGGAGGCGATGCGCAACTACCTGCTGCGGCTGGGTTGGAGCCACGGCGACGACGAAGTGATTTCCACCGCCGACGCGCTCGCCTGGTTCGATCTCGACGCGGTAGGTCGGGCGCCGGCGCGCTTCGACCGTGCCCGGCTGACAGCGCTCAACGGCGCCTATATCCGCGCCAGCGACGACTCCGCACTTGTCGAGGCCATCGCCGGCCCGCTCTCGCGAACTCTGGGCCGCACGCTCGACGCCGACGCCAGGCAGCGGCTCGAGGCGGCGATGCCCGGCCTCAAGCCGCGCGCCGACACGCTTCTCGCGCTCGCCGAAAACGCCCGGTTCTACGTCGAAACCCCGCCGCTGCCGATGACACCGAAAGCGTTGGCGTTGCTCGACCGCGAAGCCCGCCGCCGACTCGGCGCGCTGGCCGGGCGTCTGGAGGCGGTAGCGCCGTGGTCGGAGGCCGGCGTCGAAGCCTGCTTGCGCGAGTTCGCCGCAGTGGAAGGCGTCGGCCTCGGCAAGGTGGCGCAACCCCTGCGCGCCGCCCTGACGGGGAGCACGGTGTCGCCCGGCATCTTCGAGGTCGCTGCCACACTGGGACGCCGGGAGACCTTTGCCCGGCTGGCGCCCGGGAATCTTCCTCCGATGGAGGATCAAGACGATACCGTAATAACATGACAAGCATCGTATTTTCCGGTCGGAGCCGAGCGAAATTGCCATCGCCCGGCGAACGCTCTATGCTCGGCCCGACCGGGGCTCGGGCAGGCTCCCCGACAAGCGAGGGCGTTGGCGCGCCATGGCGGACACGGCAGGCACGAGGATGGCTTCGGGAAACACCGGCTCTGTCACGCTGGTCGACAATCGGACCGGCGATCGTTTCGAGTTTCCGGTGATCCCAGGCAGCGTCGGCCCGAACGTCATCGACGTGCGCCGCCTCTACGCCGAGACCGGCATGTTCACCTACGACCCCGGCTTCACCTCGACCGGGAGCGCGGAGTCCGCGATCACCTATATCGACGGCGAAGCCGGAGTGCTGTTGCACCGCGGCTATTCGATCGAGGATCTGGCGGAAAAGAGCGACTTCTTGGAGGTCGCCCATCTTCTGCTTTACGGCCACCTGCCGAACCGGGTCGAGAAGGAGTCGTTTTCCTATAACGTCACCTACCACACGATGCTGCACGAGCAGCTAACCTATCTCTACCGCGGTTTTCGCCGCGACGCGCACCCGATGGCGGTCCTGATCGGCGTGGTCGGCGCCATGAGCGCGTTCTATCACGACTCGCTCGACATCAATGACGGCCGCGAGCGCGAAATCGCCTCCCACCGCCTGATCGCCAAGATGCCGACGATCGCCGCGATGGCGTATAAGTATTCGATCGGCCAGCCCTTCATCTACCCGCGCAACGATCTGTCTTACGCCGAGAACTTCCTGCACATGCTGTTCGCGGTGCCGGCGGAAGACTACGAAGTCAACGCGGTGCTGGCGCGTGCGATCGACCGCATCCTGATCCTCCACGCCGACCATGAGCAGAACGCTTCGACCTCGACCGTGCGGCTCGCCGGTTCTTCGGGCGCCAACCCGTTTGCGTGCATCGCAGCAGGCATCGCGTCGCTGTGGGGACCGGCGCATGGCGGCGCCAACGAGGCGGTCGTGCGCATGTTGGAAGAGATCGGGTCGGTCGATCGGATCGGCTCCTTCATCGAGCGCGCGAAGGACAAGGACGACCCCTTCCGCCTGATGGGTTTCGGCCATCGGGTTTACAAGAACTACGACCCGCGCGCAGCCGTGATGCGCAAGTCGGCGCATGAGGTCCTTGCCGAACTCGGCGTGGAGAACGAGCCGCTGCTCAAGCTCGCCATGGCGCTGGAGAAGATCGCGCTCGAAGATCCTTATTTCGTGGACCGCAAGCTGTTCCCCAACGTTGATTTCTATTCGGGCATCATCCTGCGCGCGATGGGTATCCCGATGGAGTTGTTCACGGTGATCTTCGCCGTCGCGCGCACCGTGGGCTGGGTTGCCCAGTGGAACGAAATGATCGAAGACCCCAGCCAGAAGATCGGCCGGCCGCGGCAACTTTATGTCGGCCCCGAGCGGCGCGATTTTGCGCCGATCGACAAGCGCTGAAACCCGTTCCCCCGCGCGACCCCGGCCGAAACGGCATTGCAGGGAGACCGGCCGTCGTTGTCGGGATTGCGCCCGCTCGCCGAGTTCGACGAACGCCACACTGCGAGGACCGAATCATGTCGTATGAGCCCCTCACCATTCGCCTGCATCCGGCAGACAATGTCGTCACGGCGAAGACGACCATCGCGGCGGGGGCCGAACTCGTCGAGGAGGGCCTGCGCACCGACTCCGACATTCCGGTCGGCCACAAGGTAGCCACCGAGGCCATCGCCGCCGGCGCGCCCGTGCGCAAATACGATCAGATCATCGGCTTCGCAAGCCGTTCCATCGCCCCCGGCGACCATGTCCATACCCATAACGTCGAGGTCAAGACGTTCGAGCGCGACTACGCCTATGGGTGCGACGCAAGACCGACCGATCTCGTCGCCGAGCGCGCGCGCGCGACTTTCGAGGGGATCGTCCGCGACGACGGCCGTGTGGCGACGCGAAACTATATCGGGCTGGTCAGCTCGGTGAACTGCTCCGCGACCGTTTGCCGCTATATCGCCGACGCGTTCCGCGGCGAGGCGCTGGCCGAGTTCCCCCATGTTGACGGGGTGGTCGCGCTGACCCATGGGTCGGGCTGCGGTATGCCCGGCCACGGCTATGGCTGGGAGATATTCCAGAGCACCATCGACGGCTACAAGCGCCATCCCAATTTCGCCGGCATCGTCGTGGTCGGCCTCGGCTGCGAGGTCAACCAGATCTCCGGCATGATCGACCGTCACGGATGGCAGACAGGCGACAAACTGTCGGTGATGACGATTCAGGAGACCGGCGGAACCCGCAAGACGGTTGCCGAGGGCATCGCCCGCGTCAGGGAGATGCTGCCCGAGGCCGACCGGGCGCGGCGCACCACGGTCCCGGCCAGCCACCTGATCCTGGGCCTCGAATGCGGCGGCTCCGACGCCTATTCGGGAATCACCGCCAATCCGTCGCTCGGCGCGGCGGCGGATCTGGTGGTCCGCCACGGCGGCACGGCGGTCCTTGCCGAGACGCCGGAAATCTATGGCGCAGAGCATCTGCTGACCCGGCGCGCAGCGAGCAAGGAGGTCGGCGACAAGCTGGTCAAGCACATCCTGTGGTGGGAGGACTACACGGCGAAGAACGGCGCCGAGATGAACAACAACCCCTCGCCCGGCAACAAGGCGGGCGGCCTCACCACGATCCTCGAAAAATCGCTCGGCGCGGTGGCCAAGGGCGGCACCACCAACCTTGTCGACGTCTATCAATATGCCGAATCGATCGCTGCCAAGGGCTTCTGCTTCATGAACACACCGGGCTACGACGTGACCTCGGTCAACGGCATGGTGGCGGGCGGCGCCAACGTCGTCTGCTTCACGACGGGGCGGGGGTCCGCGTTCGGCTGCAAACCTGCGCCGTCGATCAAACTGGCGACCAACACGCCGATGTACCGCCGCATGGAAGACGACATGGACGTCAATTGCGGGCTCGTGATCGACGGCGAAAAGAGCGTCGCGGAAATGGGCGACGCGGTGTTCCGGAAAATCCTCGATACCGCGTCCGGCGCGCGCACCAGGAGCGAGGAGCTCGGCTACGGCGACCACGAGTTCGTGCCGTGGCAGATCGGCGCCGTGATGTAGCGCCGCGACGCGAGTCACCGCCCGTGAATGACGCTCGAGACCCGGCGCTGCCGATCCGCCGGCGCATCGCCACGCTCGCCGGCTCTCCCATCCGCGACATCGCCCATGAAGGCATGGGCCTGGACGACGTGATCCCCCTGTGGTTCGGCGAACCGGACCGGCCGACGCCCGGTTTCATCGTCGCCGCCTCCGACCGCGCCCTGCGCGACGGCCATACGTTCTACAGTCATAACAGCGGTGTCGCGGCGCTGCGTGAGACCATCGCCGACTACACCACCCGGCTCTACGGGCGTCCGGTCGCGACCGACCGCATTCTGGTCACGTCGGCCGCAATGAATGCGTTGATGATGGTCGCCGAACTGCTCATCGACCCCGGCGACAATCTGGTCGGCGTGACGCCCATGTGGCCGAACTTCTTTCGTTGCGTCGAGATCATGGACGGGCATGTGCGGGAAGTGCCGCTGACTCCCGGCGACGATGGCTGGCGACTCGATCTCGACCGCCTGTTCGACGCCTGCGACGCCCGCACCCGCGCCGTCTGCGTCAACTCGCCGAGCAACCCCACCGGCTGGGTGATGGCGAGCGACGCGCAACGCGACGTGCTCGAATTCTGCCGCGCCCGCGGGTTGTGGCTGATCGCCGACGAAGTTTACGCGCGCATCATCTACGACCGTCCGGCGGCGCCGTCGTTCCTGGAGCTTGCCGAACCCGACGACCTGCTGCTGGTCATCAACAGCTTCTCGAAGAGTTGGGCGATGACCGGCTGGCGGCTCGGCTGGATCACCGGTCCGGCCGCACTCCGTCCGGTGCTCGAAAAGCTGAACGAGTTCAACGTCGCATCGCCGGCCACCGCCAGCCAACATGCCGGGATCGCCGCCATCCGCGACGGTGAGCCGTTCGTCGCCGACATGATCGCGCGCTACCGCACGGCTCGCGACGTCGTGCAACAGCGGTTGGGCGCCATGCGCCGGGTGCGATTGGCGCGGCCGGAAGGCGCGTTCTACGCCTTCTTCGCCGTCGATGGCGTGACCGACAGCCGCGACTTCGCCCGCAGCGTGCTGCGCGAGACACGGGTGGGGCTGGCGCCGGGGATCGCCTTCGGCGCCGGCGGCGCAAATTATCTGCGCATCTGCTTCGCCAAATCCCCGGAACTGCTCGGCGAAGCGTTCGACCGGTTGGCGCCGCGCCTCGACGGTTGAACGATGGCCGACATCGCCCGCGCCGCGGCCCTGCTCGCGACCGGCGGCGTCGTCGCCTTCCCGACCGAGACCGTCTATGGCCTCGGCGCCGATGCGACGAACGACCGCGCGGTGGCGCGGCTGTTCGCGATCAAGGCGCGGCCGCGCTTCAACCCGCTGATCGTGCATCTCGCCGACCCCGGCGACGCGGCTGCGCACGCGATGCTGGATACGCGAGCGCGGGAGTTCATCGACCGTTTCTGGCCCGGCGGTCTGACCCTCGTCCTGAACAAGCGTCCCGGAAGCCCGCTTTCGGCGCTGGCGCTGGCCGGCCTCGATACCGTCGCCCTGCGGTGCCCGGCCCACCCTGTGGCGCACGAACTGCTGGCGCGAAGCGCGCGCCCCATCGCCGCACCGAGCGCCAATCGCTCGGGCCGGCTCAGCCCGACCACGGCGGCGCATGTCCGAAGCGAGCTCGGCGGCGCGGTGGACTGCATCCTCGACGGCGGCCCCTGCCCGGTCGGAGTCGAGTCGACGATCGTCGATCTCACCGGCGCGCCGGCGTTGCTGCGGCCCGGCGCGCTCGACCCGGCAGCGTTGGGGCCTCTTGAACACGCCTGCGGCGACGAAGACGCGCCGAAGTCGCCCGGTCGTCTGGCGCGTCACTATGCGCCGGCGACACCGCTGCGCATCGACGCCGCCGGCGCATGTAACGGCGAAGTCCTGCTGGCGTTCGGCCCCGATCCGCCGCCGGCGCGGGCGATGCGCAATCTCAGCCCGCGCGGCGACCTCGCCGAAGCCGCTGCCAACCTGTTCGCGATGCTGCGCGAACTCGACGAACTGGGCGCCGCAACCATCGTGGCGATGCCGGTCCCCGACCGCGGGCTGGGGTTGGCGATCAACGACCGTCTGCGCCGCGCCAGCCGGGCGCGCTTGTCCGCCGCACCGGCTTCGCCTACACCACCGGGGCCATGCCCAGCGCCATGACCGCCGACGCCGTCGGCGATGACACTGCTGTCGGACTACGGAAGATCGTCGGCGACGCCGGTCTGATCGCCGATCCCGACCGCCTCGCCCCGCGCCTTGTGGACGAGCGCGGGAAATATCATGGCCGGGCGGCGCTGATGGTGCGACCCGCCGATGCCGGCGAGGTGGCGGAAGTCGTTCGGTTCTGCGCCGAACGCCGTATCCCGATGGTGCCGCAGGGCGGCAACACTTCGATGTGCGGCGCCTCGGTGCCGCACGCGCACGGACGCGAGATCCTGGTCGGCCTGTCGCGTCTGAACCGCGTTCGCGCGATCGACCCCGTCAACGACACGATGACGGCCGAGGCCGGCTGCATCCTTGCCGACTTGCAGGCCGCCGCCGCCGGAGTCGGCCGCCTGTTGCCGCTCAGCCTCGCCGCCGAAGGCAGTTGCGAGATCGGCGGCAACATTTCGACCAATGCCGGCGGCACCAACGTGCTGCGTCACGGCATGGCGCGCGCGCAGGTGCTCGGACTGGAAGTCGTCCTGCCCGACGGCAGCCTGTGGGATGGTTTGCGGGCCTTGCGCAAGGACAATACAGGCTACGATCTCAAGCAATTGTTCATCGGCGCCGAGGGCACCCTCGGCATCGTCACCGCCGTCGTCCTGAAGCTCGAACCCCAGGTGCGCATGACGGCGACCGCCTGGGCGGCGGTGCCGGACCCCGCCGCCGCCCTCACCCTCCTGACGCTGGCGCGAGAGTCGAGCGGCGATACGGTCACGGCGTTCGAGTTCGAATCGCGCCGTTGCGTCGATTTCGTCGTCGCCAACGTTCCCGGCGTCCGCGACCCGTTGAACGGACGCCACGACTGGTTCGTTCTGATCGAACTGTCGTCGCCGGCGGCGGACGCGCCGCTCGGCAAGACGATGGAGGACCTGCTCGCGCTCGCGATGGACCGCGGCCTCGTCCTCGACGGCGTCGTCGCCGCGAGCGAGGCGCAGGCGCGAAATCTGTGGGCCTTGCGCGAACATGTGTCCGAGGCGCAGAAGCACGAGGGCGGCAGCATCAAGCACGACGTATCGGTACCGGTCAGCCGGGTGCCGGAGTTCCTCGACCGCGCCGGTGCGGTCGTGGAGGCGCTGGTTCCCGGCGTGCGCCCGGTCGTCTTCGGCCATATGGGCGACGGCAACGTCCACTACAACGTCACCCAGCCCGAGGGCATGGACCGCGATGCCTATCTGGCGCAGTGGGAGCGCATGAACGAGGCGGTCCACGACCTGGCGATGGCGATGGACGGCAGTTTCTCGGCCGAACACGGAGTCGGCCGGTTGAAGCGCGCGGCGTTGGTCAAATATCGTTCGCCGGTCGAGGTCGCCATGATGCGCCGGATCAAGCAGGCACTCGATCCGCACGGTATCATGAACCCCGGCAAGGTCATCTGACAGGAGCTCGACCATGGCCACAGGCTACACGGCGCCGCTCGACGACATGCGCTTCGTGCTTGAAGACATGGTCGGACTGCAGGGCCTCGCCGCGCTCGACGGCCTCGATTCGTTGACCGCCGATTTCGTCGCGCAAGTGCTCGACGAGGCCGGCCGGTTCGCGAGCGAGGTTCTGGCGCCGCTCAACAAACCGGGCGACGAACAGGGCGCCCGGCTGATCAACGGCGTGGTGACCACACCCGACGGTTTCCGCGACGCCTACGCGAAATGGGTCGCGGCGCGCTGGGGCGCGGTGGCCGCCGATCCCGAATGGGGCGGCATGGGGCTCGGCCAAACGCTCTCCGGCGCGTTGAGCGAAATGTGGCAGGCGGCCAACATGGCCCTCGCCGACGGCATGATGCTCACCCAGGGCGCCGTCGAGGCCATTCAGGCGCATGGCGACGACGCCATGAAGGCGATCTATCTGCCGAAACTCGCGACCGGCGAATGGTCCGGCACCATGAACCTCACCGAACCCGGCGCCGGTTCCGACGTGGGCGCGCTGACCACCCGCGCGACGCCCGCCAACGGCGCGTTCGAGATCGTCGGCACGAAGATATTCATCACCCACGCCGACCACGACATGAGCGAGAACGTGGTGCACCTCGTGCTCGCGCGCACCCCCGGCGCGCCCGCCGGCACCCGCGGCATCTCGTTGTTCGTCGTGCCGAAGTTCCTGGTGAAGGACGACGGCGGCCTCGGCCCGCGCAACGACCTGCGCGTCGTCTCGCTGGAGCACAAGATGGGCCACATGGCAAGCCCGACGGCGGTGATGGGCTATGGCGACAACGGCGGCGCCGCCGGCTATCTGATCGGCGGCGAACGGCGCGGCATGAGCTGCATGTTCACCATGATGAACAGCGCCCGCCTCAATGTGGCGATCCAGGGCCTCGCCATCGCCGAGCGCGCATATCAGGCGGCGCTCGACTGGGCGCGGCAACGGGTTCAGGGCAAGGCCCTCGACGACCCGTCCGCACGGCCGGTCGCCATCGTCAATCACCCCGACGTGCGCCGCATGTTGATGGACATGCGGGCGCAGACCGAGGCGATGCGCGCCCTGTGCTATTCGATCGGCGCGGCGCTCGATCATGCCCGGCTGGCCGGCGACGCAGCGGCGGAAGCATACGCCGATCTGATGATCCCGGTCGCCAAGGCGTGGTGCACCGACCAGGGCTTCGCCGTCGCCTCGACCGGCGTCCAGGTGCATGGCGGCATGGGCTATATCGAAGAGACCGGGGCCGCGCAGCATCTGCGCGACGCCCGCATCACCATGATCTACGAGGGCACCAACGGCATCCAGGCGCTCGACCTCGTGCGCCGCAAACTGCAACAGGACGACGGCGCGGCCGCGCGCGCCCTCGTCGCCGATATGCGCGAAACGACGCAGACACTCGCTGCGGCATCGCTCGGCGACATCGCGGCGGCGCTGTCGCCGGCGGTCGACGCCGTGGAGCGCGTGACCGACTGGATGCGCGCGACGTGGCGCGAGGACCCGGTCGCCGCAGCCGCGGGCGCCACGCTCTATGCCGGCATGACGGGTTTCGTCGCCGGCGGCTGGCTGCTCGGCAAGGCCGCCGTCAAGGCGCGAATGAGGCTCGAAGCCGGCGCCGCCAACAGGCCCTTCTACGAGGCGAAGATCGCCACCGCGCGCTTTTTCGCCAGCCAGCATCTGGCCCCCGCCGCGGCGCTGGCTTCGCCGATCATGACCGCGAAGGACCCGGTGATGGCAATCCCGGAAGAAATGTTGTGAGCGCCGTTTGTGCGACGCCGCCGAACGGGATTATGCTCCCGCAGCGTGAGAGGGTGCCATGACCGCAATCGGGCCGTCCCGTCGCCGATTTCTCGAGACCGCGGCCGCCGGCGCGGTCGGCCTCGCCGCGCCGTGGGTCAAGAGCGCGCACTCCGCCGGCTCGCTGTCGATCGGCCTGTGGGACCACTGGGTCCCCGGCGCCAACGACGTGATGCGGGACGTCTGCACCGAATGGGGCGAGGCGAACGGCGTCGACGTCACCGTCGATTTCATCACCTCGATCGGCAACAAGCTGCTGCTCACCGCCCAGGCCGAGTCGCGCGCCCGAACCGGCCACGACGTCTATTGCGTGCCCGGCTGGTTTCCGTCGATCTTTCGCGATTCGCTCGAACCGGTCGATGACGTGGTGCGCGAGATCGAGGCGCGTTACGGCGCGCTGGTGCCGTCGGTGAACTATCTGGCGCAGATCGACGGAACCTGGGTGGCGAGTCCGGCGCCGAACGGCTCTCCGACCTTCGCGCAGGTGTCGCGTCTCGACTATTTCAAGCAATATGCCGGCATCGACCTTGCCGCGATGTTCCCTGCGCATCGCGAGCGCGACCCGGCGCTGGTCGAAAGCTGGACCTACGACGCCTTTCTCGATGCGGCGGAGAAGCTGCACGCTGCCGGCCACGCTTTCGGCGCGCCGATCGCACCGACGGTGGACGGCACGCAATGGGTGGCTCAGGTGTTCCGCGCCTTCGGCGCCGAACTGATCGACGCCGATGGCGAGATCGCCGTCGATTCCGACGAAACCCGCGCGGTGCTCGACTATTTGAGCCGCCTGAGCCGGTTCATGCCCCAAGGAGTCTATGCCTGGGATGACGCCGCCAACAACCGCTGGATGATCTCGGGGCAAGGCGGCGCGATCTTCAACCCGCCGAGCGCGTGGGCCGTCGCCATCCGCGACAACCCCGACGCCGGCAGGCATTTCTGGCACCACGACGCGCCCCGCGGACCGGCCGGTCGGTTTCGGGCGGCGGGTTCGTTCTTCTGGGGCGTTTGGCGCTTCTCGGAAAACATTTCGGCGGCGAAGGACCTGTTCGTGCATGTGATGCGGCGCGATATCGTCGAACGGACCTTGCGCGCCTCGCAAGGCTACGACGTGCCGCTCATCGCCTCCTACCGCGATTCGGACGTGTGGGATTCGGCCTCTCCGCCCGACGGCACTCTGTACAACTACCCGATCCGAGGCGACGAAGTGCAGAACATCGCCGGGTTCCCGGCGCCGCCGGAATACGGTTCGCAACTCTCGGTTCAGGGCGTCTATCCCAATCTCGTGGCCCACGTCACCCAGGCCGGCGAATCCATCGACGAGGCGATCGACTGGGCGCTGGGCGAAATCGAAACGATCATGTTCTTTTCCGGCTGACCCGGCAGGTGATGAACCCGCTGGTCCGCCGCGCCGGAGTTGCCGAGTCGCCGTTCTCCGGCTGTGCAACCCCGCCGGGCCGCTCTATGCTCAGGCGAAGGGGAGAACCGTCATGACCATCGCCAAGCCGTCTCGCCGACGATTTCTCGGAACCGCCGCCGCCGCCGGGGCGGTCGGCCTCGCCGCGCCCTATGTCAAGAGCGCGCGTTCCGCCGGGTCGCTGTCGATCGGCCTGTGGGATCATTGGGTCCCCGGCGCCAACGACGTGATGCGCAAGATCTGCACCGACTGGGGCGCCACGAACGGCGTCGAGGTCGGCATCGACTTCATCACCTCGATCGGCAACAAACTGCTGCTCACCGCCCAGGCCGAGTCGCGCGCCCGGACGGGCCACGACATCTATTGCGTCCCCGGCTGGCTGCCGTCGATCTTCCGCGCCTCGCTCGAACCGGTCGATGACGTGGTGCGCGAGATCGAGGCGCGGCATGGAAAGCTCGTGTCGTCGGTGAACTACCTGGCGCAGATCGACGGAACATGGGTGGCGAGCCCCGCGCCGACCGGATCGCTGACCTACGCGCAGGTGTCCCGCCTCGACTATTTCAGAGACCATGCCGGGGTGGACCTCGCCGCCATGTTCCCCGCGCACGAGGATCGCGACCCGGCCCTCGTCGACTCGTGGACCTACGACGCCTTTCTCGACGCGGCGGAGAAGATCCACGCCGCCGGCCATTCCTTCGGCGCGCCGATCGCGCCGACCCCGGACGGCACGCAATGGGTGGCGCAGGTGTTTCGCGCCTTCGGCGCCGAATTGGTCAACGCCGACGGCGAGATCGTCGTCGACTCCGACGAGACCCGCGCGGCGCTCGACTATCTGAGCCGCCTCAGCCGCTTCATGCCCGAAGGCGTCTACGCCTGGGACGACGCCGCCAACAACCGCTGGATGATCTCCGGCCAGGGCGGCGCGATCTTCAACCCGCCGAGCGCCTGGGCGGTGGCGAGCCGCGACAACCCGGACGCGGGCAGACATTTCTGGCATCACGATGTGCCCCGCGGCCCGGCCGGGCGCTTCCGCGCCGGCGCACCCTTCTTCTGGGGCGTATGGCAGTTCTCGGAGAACGTCTCCGCCGCGAAGGACCTGTTCCTGCACGTCATGGAGCGCGAGGTCGTCGAGCAGATGTTGCGCGCCTCCCAGGGCTTCGACCTGCCCCTGGTTGCCGCATACCAGGATTCCGACGTGTGGGAATCGGCCGCCCCGCCCGACGGGGTGCTGCACAACTACCCGATCCGCGGCGACGAAGTGCAGAACATCGCCGGCTTCCCCGCGCCGCCGGAATACGGTTCGCAGATCTCCACCCAGGGGGTGTATCCCAACTTCGTCGCCCACGTGACTCAGGCAGGCGAGTCGTTCGACCAGGCGATCGACTGGGCCGCCAACGAACTCGAAGCGATCATGTTCTTCTAGGCAGCGACGCACCGGTAAGCGACCATGCCCAGCGCACCCGCCATCGACGTGTCGGCGCCCCTCGCCGCGCCGCGCCAGGCGAGCGAACTGAAACGCTTTCTCAGACGCAAATCGACCATCGGCGTGCTGATGGTGGCGCCGTTGCTCACGGTAATTCTCGGCCTGGTCGCCTATCCCGGCGTCTATGCCATGTATCTCTCGATGCTCAACAAGACCGAGACCGCGTTCGTCGGGTTGCGCAATTTCGAGTTCCTGCTGCGGCGCGACACCTTCCAGGACGTCGTGTTCCAGTCGATCACCTTCGCGCTGATCGCGGTCGTCGGCAAAGCGCTGATCGGCTTCATCGCCGCCCATGCGGTCAACGCGATCCCCACCAGGGGCCAGCGCAAGTGGCGCGGCATGATGCTCGTTCCGTGGGTCATCCCGCCGGCGCTCTCCACGCTCGGCTGGTGGTGGCTCTTCGAGCCGACCTACAGCTCCATCAACTGGCTGTTCGCCAGGGTCGGCCTGACCGAAATCGCCTGGCTCAGCGAGATTTTCTGGGCCCGCTTCTCGGTCATCCTGGTCAATATCTGGTTCGGCGCGCCGTTCTTCCTCATCATGTATCTCGCCGCCCTCAAATCGATCCCCGAGGAGCTCTACGAGGCCGCAGCGATCGACGGCGCGAACGCCTGGCAGAAGATGGTCCACGTCACCATGCCGATGATGCGCAACATCATCGCCATCACCGTGCTGTTCTCGATCATCGTCACGCTGGCCAACTTCGACATCGTGCGCGTGCTGACCCCAGGGCAACCCGCTCGGCAAGGACCCACCTGTTCGCGACCTACGCCATGCGCTATGGCCTCGAGTCGGGCAACATCCCGCTCGGCGCGGCGGTTTCCCTGTTCATGTTCCCGTTGCTGGCAGTCCTCGCCTTCATCATCCTGCGCAATGTGCGCAAGCGCGCGATGGAGCTCTGAACGCCATGGCCAACGTCGAAGCGGCGAGCCCCAGCGGCATCTTCGGGTTCCGGCGCCAGCAGGCGCCGCGAGCGCCGCTGGGCCCTCGTCGCCGCCTATATCTCGCTCGGCGTTTTCGTCGTCTTCTTCCTGTTCCCGCCCTACTACATGCTGATCACCTCGCTCAAGACCAACGAGGAGATCGCCGCACTCGACACCAACCCGTGGGATCATCGAGCGGGAAGTCACCACCCCGGCACTATACCGGCCTGCTTACCGATTCGGCGTTCCCCATCTATTTCCTCAACACCGCCATCGTCACCCTGTGCGTGGTATCGATCACCATGGTGATCAGCGTGCTCGCCGCCTACGGCCTGTCGCGGCTCAAATTCTGGGGCGCCGGAGTCCTCGCGACCGGGGTCTTTCTCACCTACCTGGTGCCGGATACGCTGCTGTTCGTCCCGTTGTTCAAGATCGTCGGCGGGTCTCGGCCTGCTCGACTCCTACTGGGCGCTGGTGCTGGTCTATCCGACCATCACGGTACCCTTCTGCACATGGATCATGATCGGTTACTTCTCGTCGATCCCGCGCGAGCTCGACGAGGCGGCGTTGATCGACGGCGCGAACCACATCCAGATGCTGCTCAAGGTGTTCATCCCGGTCGCCCTGCCGGGGTTGATCGCGGCGATGATCTTCGCCTTCACCGTCTCCTGGGCCTCGTTCATCTACCCGCTCGCCTACATCTATTCCGACGAACAGATGGTGCTGACCGTCGGCACGGTAACCACCCTCATCAAGGGCGACGTGTTCCACTGGGGCGGGCTGATGGCGGGTGCGTTGATGGCGGCGGCGCCGCCGGTGATCATCTACGCGTTCCTGATGGACTACTACATCGCCGGCCTCACCTCGGGCGCGACGAAGGGGTAAGCGATGGCCGACGTCTCTCTCCGCGCGCTGCACAAGCGCTTCGACCGCACCGAGGCCGTGCGCGGCATCGACCTCGAGATCGCCGACAACGAACTGGTCGTGCTGGTCGGGCCGTCGGGCTGCGGCAAGAGCACCACGCTGAGAATGATCGCGGGCCTCGAAGAGGTCACCGACGGCCAGATCCTCATCGGCGGCGAACTCGTCAACGACGTGCCGCCGAAGAACCGCGATATCGCCATGGTGTTTCAGAACTACGCGCTCTATCCGCACATGACCGTGGCGCAGAACATGTCGTTCGGGCTGCGCCTGCGCAAATACCCGAAAGCGGAGATCGAACGCCGCGTTACCGTCGCCGCCGACATCCTCGGCATCGACGAACTGCTCGAACGCCGCCCGCGCCAACTGTCGGGCGGCCAGCGCCAGCGCGTGGCGATGGGCCGCGCCATCGTGCGCAACCCCCGGGTGTTCCTGTTCGACGAACCGCTCTCCAACCTCGACGCCAAGCTGCGCGGCCAGATGCGCACCGAGATCAAGCGTCTTCACCAGCGCCTGCGCACCACCACCATCTACGTCACCCACGACCAGGTCGAGGCCATGACTCTGGCCGACCGCGTGGTCGTCATGCGCGACGGCCTGATCGAGCAGATCGGCCCGCCCGGAGAGCTCTATCACAACCCGCGCACACGCTTCGTCGCCGGTTTCATCGGCTCGCCGGCGATGAACTTCGTCGATTGCCGGCTCACCGAAGCGAACGGCGGCCTGCATGTCCAGATCGCCGATTTCGTCGACGTGCCGCTCGATGGCGCGGCCCGCGGGCGTTACGGCGACCATCTCGGGCGCGACCTGGTCGCCGGGTTCCGCCCGGAGCACATACGTGAGTGGCGCGGCGAGGAAGGGGGCCGCGTGCGCTGCACCGTGACCCCCGATGTCGTGGAGCCGCTCGGCCTCGAGACGATGGTTTATTTCGCCCACGCCGGCGCGGAGCTCTGCGCCCGCGTCGCACCGGATTCGATGCCGGCCCCGGAGCGTGAGTTCACGCTGTCGCTGGAAGCCCGCTGCCTGCACCTGATCGACCCGGAGACCGAACGCGTGCTCTGAGGCTCGGCCCCGACTCTGCACGCCGACGCCGCACACCCGCATCGCCCCGCCGCAGGCCGCGCCGACCGCGCCTCGCAACGGCGGCGACGGCGCCGCCCGACACGGCGACTCACAATGTACCGGCCGACACGGCGCCTCACAATGGCGGCGACGGCGCCGGCCGGCACGGCGACTCACAATGTAGGGGCAACCCTTGTGGTTGCCCTTGCGGCCGGCACGGCGTCACACCGCCGCAGGTCGCGCCGACCGCGCCTCACAATGTAGGGGCAACCCTTGTGGTTGCCCTTTATGAAACGCCGGCCCCGACGCTAAGGCAGGGGTCTTCGACACCGGATTGTCCGCCGCCCCACCACGGCGGCCGGGGCGAAAAATGTCGGGAACCTCACCCGCTCGACCGGCATGGCAGGGTCATTTTCCGTTCGTGCCCGGATGCCGTTTCGGTGCGCGGTCGTTCGGCTCCCGATCGCCCAACCCGAGAATTCCAAAAAAACCGCTTGTTCCAAAAAACTTCCGTCTGTATTGCCCTACATGGAGATGTCGGCAGCCGTTCGCCCGCTGCCGGGATTGCAAAAAGGGGGAAACATGTCTGCGACCGCAAACCCGAACCGTATCGTTTTATCCCCCCCCCCCCGGCGCGTAGAAGCCGGACTCCATCGGGCATGAGCGGCGCCGACAGGCGGCGCGCGAAACCGCGCCGGGACCGCTCGATCCCTTCGCCCCGTCACGACCGGGAGGCGTCGCGGATCGCCCCCTCGAACGCCGGGCCGTAGGCGCACGGCGCCTTCGGGCTGCCCCCAGCCTCGCCATCGACTTCCGGGCCCTCGCGGCCGACCCGATCTCCAGGGAGACGCCTCCATGCAGCCGCACCCTGCCCGCTGCCCGCTCGTTCCGACCGCCCTCATCGCCGCTGCCCTGGCGGCAGCCTGCATGGGTCCCGCCGCGCCCGCCCGGGCGCAGGAGCAGCTTCATGTGGAACTGCTGATGGAGGAAGAAGATATCAGGGAAAACGGCAGATGGACCTCCGTGAGAGCGCTGCTGAAGAACCACGAGGGTTTCGAAGCCCTCGCGAGCAGCGACCTCACGGTCAAGGTGTCGACGGCGCTGAAGGAGACGGTGACGGCGGCAGAGCAGGGACTCAGGTTCTTCACGCAGGGGGGGGGACACGCTGACTATCCTGAAAGGGGACGCACGGAGCTTCGAGGAGACAGTGACGATCACCGCCATCGAGAACGATCTGGACGCGCCGGACAGACACGTCATAGTGTCGGGGCGGGTGCAGCAGGGCAGCGGGGTCGCCGATCCGGATCCCGTGGAGCTGCGGATCAACGACAACGACCCGGCGCCGCGGATAGTGCTGGTGGCCGCCCCCGCGCCGCCGGCGGGCAGCTTCGTTAGCAGCTTCTCCGAGAACGGCGGAACGGCGACGGTCACCGCCCGGTCGATTGGCAGGTCGGTGTTCGACACGACCATAGCACTGCGTTGGGAACTTCAAGACCAGTTCGCGGGGCAGGAACTCGAACGTTTCATCGAGAGCGGGAACAACATACTGGTCGTTCCGGCCGGGACGGAGAGCTCCCTCGCGGCCGATCCTATGGAACGGAGCCAGACGATCACCGCCATCGACGACCACGTGCCCGGCCCGGACAAGCCCATCATCGTGTTCGGAGATACGGAAAACGCACTTTACGGGTCCGGGTGTGAGGGTGGGTGCCAGTTCGTGCCCGCCCTGCCCGTGGACCTGATAATCGTCGAAGACGATCCCGATATCACGCTGAGCGTGATGCCGTACGCCGTGATCGAGGGCGACACGAAGACCGTCACCGTCACCGCTTCCTTCCCCGACGACGCCGACGACGCCTTCCTGCCGGAGGACGACACGATCGTGACCGTCGCCGTGGACAGCGGCACCGCCACCAGGGACGAGGACTTCGGCCGCGTCAACGGCTTCAACATCAGGATCCCGGCCGGAGAGGCCAGGGCCAAGGGGAGCTTCGAGCTGAGGGCTATCGTCGACGCCCTGACCGAAGACGACGAGACGGTGGCGATCGGCGGTGATGCGGGCGGGCTCGAAGTTCGCGGAACGACCGTGACGATTCGCGACGCCACTCCTGCCCCGACCGACATCGTGCTGAGCGCCACGCCGTACGTCGTGACCGAGGGCGAGACCCGGACCGTCACCGTCACCGCTTCCTTTTCCTCCGTCCTGCGGGAGGACGCCACGATCGTGGCCGTCACCGTGACAGGCGGCGACGCCAAAGAGGGCGAGGATTTCGACCGCGTCAACGGCTTCGACATCAGGATCCCGGCCGGAGAGGCCAGCGCCGAGGGGAGCTTCGAACTGAGGGCTATCGTCGACGCCCTGACCGAAGACGACGAGACGGTGGCGATCGGCGGTGTTGCGCGCGGGATCGAAGTTCGCGGAACGACCGTGACGATTCTCGACGCCACTCCTGCCCCGACCGACATCGTGCTGAGCGTCTCGCCGGGCGCCGTCGCCGAACACAGCGGCACGACGGAGATTACCGTGACCGCGAGCTTCGCCGACGGCGAGACGGCGCCGGACGACACCGACGTGACCGTCACGGTGGCGGATGGCACCGCCGAGGGCGGGGTGGATTTCAAGCGCGTTACGCCGCCGTTCCCCGTCACCATTCCCGCGGGCGAAAACGACGGGACGGCGGTCTTTCTACTGACGGTAATCGACGACGAGGACCAGGAGGAGGACGAGAGCGTGACGGTGACGGGCGCAGCGACGGCGTTCACCGTCGGCGGAATGCCCACCGTCACGATCGAAGACGACGACGCCACTCCCGTCCCGCCCCCCGCCCCGACCGACATCGTGCTGAGTGTCGCGCCGGGCGCCGTCGCCGAGGGCAGCGGCACGACGGAGATTACCGTGACCGCGAGCTTCGCCGACGGCGAGACGGCGCCGGACGACACCGACGTGACCGTCACGGTGGCGGATGGCACCGCCAACAGCGGGGTGGATTTCGAGCGCGTTACGCCGTTCCCTATCACCATTCCCGCGAACACGGCCGACGGGGAGGCGACCTTTCTACTGACGGTAATCGACGACGAGGACCAGGAGGAGGACGAGAGCGTGACGGTGACGGGCGCAGCGACGGCGTTCACCGTCGGCGGAATGCCCGTCGTCATGATCGAAGACGACGACGGGGATATCGACGACGCGAACCTGATGCCCGAGCTCCCGACGATCCCCGACCAGGAATGGACCGTGGGCGAGGAGATCGAGCCGCTCGCGCTGCCCGAGGCCGAAGGCGGCGACGCGCCGCTGATCTGGGAGCTGACGCCGGAGATCGAGCGGTACGGCCTCGACTACGATGACGAGACCCGCACGATTTCCGGCACGCCGGACCGGGAGCTCGGGCGAACGCCGTTCACCATCGAGGTAACGGACGACGACGGTGACGCAAGCACCTCGGTGTTCCATATCACCATCCATCCCGCGCCCCGTCCTGCGCCGGCCGGCCCGAGCCTCGCACGCGTGAACGAAACCATCCTGCCGGAACTGGCGCGCGCCTATGCGGAGAACGCGGCCGACGCAGCCGAGAACTGCCTCGACGAGCGGACGCTGGACTCCGGCGCGGGGGACGCGGCGCCGAACGGCGGAGCGGCAAGGACAGCCACGCCGGCGGACATGCTCTCCTCTTTCGCCCGGACGCTGAAGGCGAACGAGCGGGCGCTGCGGGAAGGCGACTGGCGCCAGGCGCTGTCCGGCGAATCCTTCGCGCTCGGGTTGGCGGAGGGCGGCCCCGGCGGCGCCGATGTCGTCGTCTGCGGCGGCGGCAAGGCGCGCGGGCTGTCGCTCGACGACAGGGCGGTGGACTGGGGCGGCGAGATGTTCGCCGGCCATCTCGGCGCCGTGGCCGCGCTCGGCGACGGGGTGCGGGCGGGCGCGGCGGTCTCGTGGTCCGACAGCCGGATCGACTATATCGATCGCAGCCGCGGCGCACCCGCATCGGGAGTCCACGAGAGCCGGATGACAGGCTTCCACCCCTTCATGTGGTGGGCCCTGCCCGACGGCTCTCGCCTGTGGGTGACCGTCGGTGTCGGCGGGGGCGAGATCGAGATCGACGACGGGCAGACAGGCGACCGGTCGAGCGACAGCACGCTGTTGACAACGGCGGTGGGCGGCAGAACGCGACTCTCGGCGGACGGGGCGATGACGCTCCACCTGAAAGGCGAGGCGCACACCGCACGGCTCGATCTCGACGGTGACGGCGGCCCGATCGCGGGGATGACGGCCTCGGCGCACCGTGCGCATCTGACGGCGGAGGGCTCGCGCGTCTTCGCCCTCGCCGCCGGCGCGACGCTGACGCCTTCGGCGGAGCTCGGGCTGCGCTACAACGGCGGCGAGGGCGCTCAGGGGGCCGGCGTCGAACTCGGCGGCACACTCGCCTATAACGATCCGGTCTCGGGCCTGACTGCGGAAGTGGCGGGCGGGGGGCTCGCAGCGCACGCCCGCGGGCTTCGCGAATGGCGCATGTCGGCCCTCCTTCGCCTCAACCGCTCCACCGACGGGCTCGGGCTGATTCTGGGCGTCGCGCCGTCGTGGGGCACGGCTTCGAGCAGAATCGGCGGTCCGGGCGCTGCCCTCGCTGCCGTCGCCGCCGGTCGGGAGACCAACGACAACGCGCCCGCCGGGCGGATCGAGGCGACGGCAGGCTACGGCTTCGCGGCGTTGGGCGGCGCCCTCACCCCGGAGGCCGGCGTCGCACTGGCCGACGACGGCGCCCGGCGCTACTTCCTGGGCGGCCGCCTCGGGTTCGGCGAGGGGATTCACGTGGGCCTCGCAATCAGCCGCCGCGAGCGCCGCGCGGCTGCCTCGGAACACGGGGTGCATCTCGCCGTCCACATGCGTTGGTAAGCGGGGCCGCGGACACCGGACCTTTGAAACCCTTGGGTGCGCGGGCGTCCCGCCCGCATCTGTACCGAACGCGCGAAGAATCGACGATGCGGGCCGCACACTCGCATACCCCGCTATCGTCGCCGGCGCATACCGCGACAATCTTCAAACCGGGACACCACCGCCTCGTCCGCCGGGTCGATTCCGCCGACGGCATGGTGTTATACCGCCGGAGGATGCGGCATCGGGAAATCGCGCGAAGGAGAACGCCATGATCGAACTCGACGGCGCAGCCGTGATCGTCACCGGATCGACGCGGGGCGTCGGCGCCGCGACCGCGCTCATGCTCGCCGAACGCGGCGCCAGGGTGACGATCAACTGCTCGAAATCCCTCGACCAGGCAGAGGCGGTCGCCGCCGACTGCCGCGCGCGCGGCGGCGAGACGCTGATCGTCCGGGGCGACGTGTCCGAAGACGCCGATTGCCGGCGCATCGCCCGCGAGACGCTCGACCGTTGGGGCCGCATCGACGGACTGGTCAACAACGCCGGCACGACCGTGTTCCGCGCCCATGACGACCTCGAGGGCCTCGACGCCGCCGACTTCCAGCGCGTCTATGCCGTCAACACCATCGGCCCGTTCCAGATGATCCGCGCCTGTGCGCCGCACATGAAGGCGCGCGGGCGCGGCGCCGTCGTCAACGTGTCGTCGGTCGCCGGCTCCTACGGCGTCGGTTCGTCGCTCGCTTACGTCGGCTCCAAGGCGGCGCTCAACATGCTCACCGTCTCGCTGGCGCGCGTGCTGGGGCCGGAAATCGCCGTCAACACGGCCAATCCCGGTTTCATCGCCGGCGACTGGCTGCGCGACGGCATGGGTGAAGACAACTACAACCGCGTCAAGGAGTCGCTGGAGAAAACCACGCCGCTGCGCGCGGTCAACCAACCGGAAGACATCGCCCGCAACATCGTCTGGCTGCTCGAGGGCGCGCCGAACGTCACCGGCCACCTGTTCCATATCGACGCCGGCATGGGCCTGATCCGCGGCGCCCTGCCGGCGATGGTGAAACGGTAGGTGGCGGCGGCGCGCTTTTCCCGACGCCGGGTCCTGACAGGGGCCGCGTTCGCGAGCGTCGCCCTCGCCGCCCCCGCCCGGGCGGAGTGGCGCGTTCACGAGGAATCGACGCTCGACAGCGCCCCGCGCGCGCCCTTGCGCATCGGCGACATCTTCCAGACCCGGTCCGGCTATCTCTATTCGGTGAAAGAACGCCCGCGCGACTACACCCGAAAATACTGGCCCGGGGTGATCGTGCTCACCGACGGACGAGTCCACAAGCTGTTCATCGAAGGGCTGGACGAGCCGGTGGTCTGCCTGTGCCTGAACTGCGGCTTCGGCCGCCCGACGGCGCCGCCGGCGCGCCCGACCCGTAGCCGGATCGAGGGAACCTTCACCGGTTGGGACGGCAATACCATCGTCGAACTCGACAACGGCCAGATCTGGCGGCAAGACGAGTATCTGTTCCGCTACACCTACGCCTACCGGCCCGAAGCCGTCGTCTTCGAGGACGGCGGCCGCTTTCGGATGAAGGTCGAGGGAATCGACAAGGCGGTGCGCGTGCGCCGGGTGCGCTGAGACGACCCCCGCCCCGGCGTCAGGCGGTTTTCGCGGACTCGATCATCGCGTTCTTGATGGCGTCGGCGCTCGCGCCGGGCTTGCGGGCGGCGGCGATGACCACCGCCTCGCGCCGCGCGATCGAGGCCGCCGCTTCGACCACCGCCCGCGCCGCGCCGGCCGGCACCACCACCGCGCCGTGCCGGTCGGCGTGGATCAGGTCGCCCGATTCCACCGTCATCCCCGCGATGCTTACCGGGCAGTCGTAATCGACCACATGGACGAAGCCGTGACTCGGCGCAATGACCCCGGCGAGGATCTGGAAGCCGTCCGCCAGCGCGTCGAGATCGCGTGCGCTGCCGTTGGTGATCGTCCCCAGGCAACCGAGCGCCTTGTGGACGTTGGTGTTCACCTCGCCCCAGAACGAGCCGAACCCCGCCTCGCCGTCGTCCAGGTCCTGCACGACGCTCACCGTCGGCCCGGGCCCCGCCGCGAGATAGTCGAGATGGCCGAAGCGCGTCTCGCGGACTTTCTCCGGTTCCGCCGCCGACGGCCGCTTGGCGCGGATGGTCGCGGTTCGCGCATAGCCCACCATCGCTCCGAGTTCGGGGCGCACGCAGTGGAGCGTGCGCGTGGTGAACCCGTATGCGCGCCGCTCCGGCGCCACAAGTTCGATGGCGTTGCACACCGACGGCGTGTCGAGCGCCCTCAGGGCGTCGAGGTCGCGGGCGCTGGGCGCCTGGTCGTTCATGGTCGGTCTCCCGTTCCCGTGATCGGTCAGGCGCGCCCCGGCCGGCGGCCGCGCCAGGCGTCGTCGAGCAGGGCGCGCATCGATTCGCGCGACACCGGTCGCGGATTGTCGCCGACATGCGCGACCGCCAGCGCCGCCGCCCGGTCGAGCGCGCCTTCGCCGAGCCCCATCGCGGCGAGGCTGACGGGCAGCACTCCCAAACCGGCGACGAAGTCGAACAGAAACGGCGCCGCGGCCGCGGCTGCCTCTCCGTCCGAGTCCCCCGTCGCGGCGCCCATCGCGCGCGCCGCCCGCGCCACCGGCGCGACAGCCGCCGGGGCGTTGTAGTGCACCGCGTGGGGAATGACCACCGCGTTCGTCTCGCCGTGGTCGAGTCCGTAGCTGCCGCCGAGCACATGGCAGAGCCGGTGATGAAGCGCGATGCCCGTCGAACCCAGCGCCATCCCCGCCAGCCAGGCGCCGTATAGCGTTCGCGCCCGCGCGCCGGCGTTCCCCGGATCGCGGGTCACTTCGGGAATCCCGGCCCCCAGCGCCGTCAGGCCCGCCTCGGCGAGCAGGCTCGACAGCGGGTTCGCCGCCGCGACGTAGAGCGCTTCGATGCCGTGCGCCACGGCGTTCATACCGCTGGCCGCGGAGGCGCCGGGCGGCAGGCTATGGGTGAGCGCCGGATCGTAGATTGCCGCGCGCGGGCGCACGAACGGACCGCCGACGGTTTTCTTCACGCCGTCGCGGGTGATGCCGACGATCCCCGTCATCTCCGAACCCGAATAGGTGGTCGGCACGGCGACCACCGGAATCTCTTCCGTCAGGGCAACCGCCTTGGCGAGGCCGATCGGGGTTCCGCCGCCGACCGAGACGACCGCATCGACGCCGTTCGCGCGCGCCACCGCGCGGGCCTCTTCCGCCTGTTCGAACGGCGCGTGCTGACGCGCATCGCCGATCGCCGCTGCAACACGCGGTCCCAGCGCCGTAGCAAGCAAGTCCGCATGACCCCGATTCGAAGGGCTAGCGACGATCAGCAGCCGCCCGACGCCAAGCCGCTCGACCTCCTCGCCGACGCGCGCGAACGCCCCCTCGCCGAAAACCACGCGCTGCTCGAACGCTTCGTAAACGAACGCTTCCATCGTCGATCGATCATATCGTCGCCCCGCGTCCCGGCGAAGCCGTCTTCGGTAGTATCCCGGTTCGAAATCGACACGCTGCGGGTTGGCCGGCCCCCAGCGCGCGCCGGCCCCGCCATCATTGCCGGCACGAACCCGCACGAACCGCGAATATTTCTGTAGGGGCAACCCTTGTGGTTGCCCTCCTCGGGTCGCCTTCGTATTCGGAGGATCGGGCACCCACAAGGGGCGCCCCTACAGACGGGTCGAGGCCGCCTGTCGCCCCTCCCCGGCGGCCGAAGGTTACGCAGTCCCGCCGTCGTCACCAGCGCAAACCCGAACGAACCACAACAATCCTTGTAGGGGCAACCCTTGTGGTTGCCCTCCTCAGGTCGCCCGCATGTTCGGAGGTTCGGGCACCCACAAGGGGCGCCCCTACAGACGGGTCGAGGCCACCTGCCACCGCGGCCCTTTCGCAGCGGCTTGGAGGTCCCACTACCCCACTATCGTCACCAGCACGACCCCGCACGAACCGCGAATACTTCTGTAGGGGCAACCCTTGTGGTTGCCCTCCTCAGGTCGCCCGCATGTTCGGAGGTTCGGGCACCCACAAGGGGCGCCCCTACAGACGGGTCGAGGCCACCTGCCACCGCGGCCCTTTCGCAGCGGCTTGGAGGTCCCACTACCCCACTATCGTCACCAGCACGACCCCGCACGAACCGCGAATACTTCTGTAGGGGCAACCCTTGTGGTTGCCCTCCTCAGGTCGCCCGCATGTTCGGAGGTTCGGGCACCCACAAGGGGCGCCCCTACAGCCGGGTCAAGGCCACCTGCCACCGCGGCCCTTTCGCAGCGGCTTGGAGGTCCCACTACCCCACTATCGTCACCAGCACGACCCCGCACGAACCGCGAATACTTCTGTAGGGGCAACCCTTGTGGTTGCCCTCCTCAGGTCGCCCGCATGTTCGGAGGTTCGGGCGCCCACAAGGGGCGCCCCTACAGCCGGGTCAAGGCCATCTGCCGCCGCGGCCCTTTCGCAGCGGCTTGGAGGTCCCACTACCCCACTATCGTCACCAGCACGACCCCGCACGAACCGCGAATACTTCTGTAGGGGCAACCCTTGTGGTTGCCCTCCTCAGGTCGCCCGCATGTTCGGAGGTTCGGGCACCCACAAGGGGCGCCCCTACAGCCGGGTCAAGGCCATCTGCCGCCGCCTCCACCGCTTCGCGGCGGCTTGGCGGTTCCACTGTCCCGCCGTCGTCATCAGCACGAACACGAAAGACACTCCCGACCCCGCGCCCGAGGCGTCGCGCTCATTACTCCGCCGCCGCGACTCGAACTTCGGGCTCGTGGCTGAAGTAGTTGTGCGCCAGCGTGCGCTGGTTCTCGTAGATCGAACCCTGATGGACCGCCTTCGGCAGCGGCATCCGCACCGGCGCAGGCGCGAGCCGGGGCGAGAGGCACGGCTTGCCGCGCACGACACGCGCGCAGAACGCCTCGAAATCATCGACCGCCTCGGTGCCCGCCAGCGGCCACGCATCGGCGGCAGCGTATTCGAACAGCAGCAGGCGCCGCGGCGCCGCCGACCGGTTGAGGCGCGATCCGTGGATCAGGCGCGCATGGTGGATGGTGATGGAACCCGCCGGCGCCGTCACCGGCACGGCCGCGTCGAAATCGACCGCCGCCCCGTCGGGGTCGATCGCGCCGCAGAACGCCCCGTTCGCGTGATGGTCGTAAACCGGCCCCGTGTGCGTGCCCGGCAGCATCATCAGCGGGCCGTTGTCCAGCGTCATATCGTCGAGCAGGATTCCCACCGCCAGCACGTCGTCGTTGGTGTGGGGATAGAACGCCCAGTCCTGATGCCACTCCACCGGCGCGCCGTAGCCCGCCGCCTTCATGTTGACCTTGCCGCCGGGGCGCATGCGGATGTCTTCGCCGATCAACAAGGCGAGGATATCCGTGATGCGCGGATGCGCAGCGAGTTCGCGGTAGAACGGATGCGCCAGATACGGGGTCTTGATCCGCCGCACCCGCGGCCGCTCCGGCGTATGGCTGTCCTCGAGGTCGAGAAACTTGCTGTGCCCGGTCAGACCGCGTGCGCCGGCCACGACCTCTTCCGTAACCCGGCGCAACTCCGCGAGCAGGCGGTCGTCGAGCACGCCCTCAACTACCAGATACCCTCGTTCACGGTAACCGGCGACGTCTTCGGGTCCGATCATCGGCTTCCTCCGCCGATCTTGGGAAGCAGATAGACTTCGCTGTCCGGCCGCACCGCCTCCAGCATGGCGTTCTGCAGGATCTCGCCATCGACGGCGACCGCCATGCCTTCCTCGATCGTCGCGGCGATGCCGGGGAAGCGGGCGTCGAGACCGCGCACCAGATCGCGCACGGTCTCGCCTTCGACCTCGATCTCGGTCTCGCCGCCGGCGAACTGTTGGCCGACTCCGGCCGGCAGAACGACCCGCGGCATCGCCCGGCGCGTCCTACCCGCCGTTGTCCAGCGCCGCGACGATGCGCGGCGGCGACATCGGCAGGTCGGTCATCCGCAGCCCGATGGCGTCCTCGATGGCGTTCGCCACCGCCGCCATCGGCGGGATGATCGGCACTTCGCCGACCCCGCGCACGCCATAGGGATGGCGCGGGTTGGGCACTTCGACGAGCACCGTATCGATCATCGGCAGGTCCGAGGCGACGGGCATCCGATAGTCGAGGAAACCCGGATTCTCGAGCCGGCCCTGATCGTCGTAGATATACTCCTCGTTGAGCGCCCAGCCGATCCCCTGCGCGACTCCGCCCTGCAACTGTCCCTCGACATAGGCGGGATGGATCGCCGTGCCCACGTCCTGAACCGCCGTATAGCGCAGGATCTTGACCGCGCCGGTCTCCTCGTCGACCTCGACGTCGCAGATATGGGCGCCGAACCCGGGCCCCGCCCCGCGCGCCGTGAACTGCGCGTGACCGTTGATCGGTCCGCCGCTGGCGGCGGAGCCGGCGGCGATCTCGGCGAGCGACATGGGCTCGAAATCGCCGGCATTGCTGCCCGCCGGGCGCGCCTCGCCGTTGTCCCAGGTCACCGCATCGACAGGGATGTCCCATATCTTCGCAGCGCGGCCGCGCAACTCCTCCACCACCTGTTTCGCCGCCTCGACCACCGCCATACCGCTCGCGAACGTGACCCGGCTGCCGCCGGTCAGGAAGCTGTAGCCGATCGAGCTGGTGTCGGCGACGATCGGCCGCACTTTCTCGACGTCGATTCCCAGTACTTCGGCGGCCATGATCGCCATCGAGGCGCGGCTGCCGCCGATATCGGGATTGCCCGTCGCCACGGTCGCCGAGCCGTCTTCGTTGATGTGGACTTCGGCGCTCGATTCGCCGCCGATGTTGAACCAGAAGCCGGTGGCGACCCCGCGGCCCTGCTTCGGCCCGAGCGCGGCCTTGTAGTGCGGGTGGTTCTTCGTCGCCGCCAGCGTCTCCACATAGCCGATGGGCCCGAACTTCGGTCCGTAGGCGGCCCTGGTGCCCTCCTTCGCAGCGTTCTTCTCGCGCAGTTCGATCGGGTCCATGCCGATCTTGCGCGCGAGCTCGTCGATCACGCTCTCGACCCCGAACTCCGAAATCGGCGCTCCGGGGGCACGATAGGCGGCCACCTTCGGGCGGTTGGTCACCACGTCGAAGCCGACCACCAGAACGTTGTCGAGATCGTAGGGGGCGAACGCGGTCATACAGCCGGGGCCGATCGGCGAACCCGGATAGGCGCCGGCCTGGTATTTGAGCTCCGCTTCCGCCGCCGTGATCCGCCCGTCGCAGGTGACGCCGATCCGGATGCGCGTCGCCGCGCCGGAGGTGGGTCCGCTGGCGCGGAACACTTCCTCACGGGTCATCGCCATGCGCACCGCGCGGCCGGACTTCTTCGACAGCAGCACCGCCACCGGCTCCAGATAGACCAGGGTCTTGCCGCCGAAACCGCCGCCGATCTCGGCCGGGGTGACGCGAATCTGCGCCGCTTCGAGGCCGAGCATGTTCGCGGTGTAGTTGCGCACCATGAACTGGCCCTGGCTCGAGCACCAGATCTGGATCTGGCCGTCCTCCGAATATTCGGCGACCGCCGCGTGCGGCTCGATATAGCCCTGATGCACCGGTTTGGTGGTGAAGGAGCGTTCGATCGTCACGTCGGCCGCGGCGAAGCCCGTCTCCACGTCGCCGAGCTTGAACTCCATGCGTTTGGCGACGTTCGACGGCTTTTCGGGTTTCGGAGTCACGCCGTCGGTGAACAGGTCGTCGTGCAGGATCGGCGCGTCGTCGGCCATCGCCTCGACGACGTCGATGACGTGCGGCAGGATCTCGTATTCCACGTCGATCAGCGCCGCCGCGCGCTCGGCGACCGCGGCGCTGGTGGCGGCCACCGCGGCGACCGCATGGCCGTCGTAGAGCACCTTGTCGCGGGCCATGACGTTCGCCGACAGGTCGCGCATGCTGACCTGCGCCTCGCCGGTGGAAAAGAACTCGGCAGCGTCGAGCGCCGGGAAATCCGCGCTCGTCACCACCGCCTTCACGCCCGGCAGGTCGTCCGCCTTCGATGTGTCGATCGACAGGATGCGGGCGTGCGCGTGCGGGCTGCGCACCACCTGCCCGAACAACATGCCGGGCAGGTTCAGATCGGCGCCGAAGCGGGCGCGTCCGGTGACCTTGTCGACCCCGTCGGGGCGAATCGGCCGGGTTCCGACCACTCGATATTCGGGATTGCCGTTCTTCATGGTCAGGCTCCTCTCATTTCCGCAGCCGCGCCCTGGACCGCGCGGACGATCTTGTCATAGCCGGTACAGCGGCACAGATTGCCGGCCAGCCAGTACCGGATCTCGGTTTCGCTCGGGTCGGGATTGCGGTCGAGCAGGGCTTTCGCTGCGACCAGGAAGCCCGGCGTGCAGAAGCCGCACTGCAACGCCGCTTCTTCGAGGAACTTGCGCTGCACCGGGTGCAGCCTGTCGCCGTCCGCCATCCCCTCGATGGTCTCGACCTCCGCGCCCTCGGCTTCGACTCCGAGCGCGAGGCAGGCGCAGACCAGGCGCCCGTCGAGCATCACGCTGCACGCGCCGCAATCGCCCGACGCACAGCCTTCCTTGGTGCCGTTCAGCCGCAACTCGTCGCGCAGCACGTCGAGCAGGGTCTGCTCGGTGTCGCACAGGAACTCGACCGCCTCGCCGTTGACCGTGGTGGAAATATGATGTCGCGCCATCATTCGCTCCTCGCGCGTTCGTAAGCGATCGCCGCCGCCCGGCGCGCCAGCACCCCCGCGACCTTGATCCGGTAATCGACGGTGCCCCGCTTGTCGTCGATCGGGTTGCAGGCGTCGCGCGCCGCGCGGTCGAGCGCCGCGAGCGCGTCGTCGCCCAGCGACGTGCCGACCAGCGCCGCGCCGGCGGGGCCGACCAGCAACACCGTCGGCGCGACCGCGCCGAGCGAGACCCGCGCGCGGGTGATCGTCCCCGCCCCATCGACCTTCAGGCACACGCCCGCGCCGACGATCGCGATATCCATCTCGGTGCGCGGAATCATCCGCAGATAGGCGTCGCCGGTCCCCTCCGCCGACGCCGGCAGGCGGAAATCGACGACGACCTCGCCGGTTCGCAGCGCCGTCGAGCCGGGGCCGGTGCACACCTCCTCGGCCGCCAGTTCGCGCCGCCCGCCGGGGCCCGCCACCGTGCACACCGCGCCCGCCGCGACGAGGGCGGGAACGCTGTCGGCCGCCGGCGAGGCGTTGCAAAGATTGCCGCCGGGAGTCGCCCGACTCTGGATCTGCGTCGAGCCGATCAGCTCGACCGCCTCCACCACGCCGGGCCAGGCGGCCTTGAGCGCCGCGTGCTCGCCCATCTCCGCGCCGCTCACCGCCGCGCCGACGCGGAACGCGCCGTTCTCCTGCGTGATCCGGCGCATCTCGCGGATCTTCTTGACATCGACGATCAGGCCCGGGCGCACGACACCCGCGTGCATCTGGACCAACAGATCGGTGCCCCCGGCCAGCACCCGGCCGCCGCCGTTCGCCGTAGCGAGCAGCGCGACCGCGTCATCGACCGAGCGCGGGGCTTCATATCGTATCGCGTTCATGGGCTCCCTGCATGCCTTGCTGCCGCACCCGCGACAAAACAAGCGACCGGCGCGGTCTTCCTCCGCGGCGGTCCGGGCGTTCTGTCCGGGAAGCGGGCCGTCACTGCGACCATCATAGAGTCCGCCATCGCACGGCGCGAGAAAAATAGGTAGCGTCTCGGTCACGCCCCCGAACGAACCGCGATAATTTCTGTAGGGGCAACCCTTGTGGTTGCCCTCTTTGCCCCGGGAAGCGCCCACGTCGCCCGCCTGTTCGGAGGTTCGGGCGCCCACAAGGGACGCCCCTACAGACGGGTCGATGCCGCCTGGCGCCGCTGTGCCGCCGTCGTCACCGGCACGCCCCCGAACGAACCGCGATAAGTTCTGTAGGGGCAACCCTTGTGGTTGCCCTCTTTGCCCCGGGAAGCGCCCTCGTCGCCCGCCTGTTCGGAGGTTCGGGCGCCCACAAGGGACGCCCCTACAGACGGGTCGATGCCGCCTGGCGCCGCTGTGCCGCCGTCGTCACCGGCACGCCCCCGAACGAACCGCGATAAGTTCTGTAGGGGCAACCCTTGTGGTTGCCCTCTTTGCCCCGGGAAGCGCCCTCGTCGCCCGCCTGTTCGGAGGTTCGGGCGCCCACAAGGGACGCCCCTACAGACGGGTCGATGCCGCCTGGCGCCGCTGTGCCGCCGTCGTCACCGGCACGCCCCCGAACGAACCGCGATAAGTTCTGTAGGGGCAACCCTTGTGGTTGCCCTCTTTGCCCCGGGAGGGCCCACGTCGCCCGCCTGTTCGGAGGTTCGGGCGCCCACAAGGGACGCCCCTACAGACGGGTCGATGCCGCCTGGCGCCGCTGTGCCGCCGTCGTCACCGGCACGCCCCCGAACGAACCGCGATAATTTCTGTAGGGGCAACCCTTGTGGTTGCCCTCTTCGCCCCGGGAGGCGCCCTCGTCGCCCGCCCTTTCATGCCGCCCCCGCGCCGCCCCTCATCGGCGAAACACGCCGGCGAACGGCCACCGCCGCCATGCCATGCCCCGGACGCCCGAACCGTCGTGCCCGGACCTGTTCCGGGCATCCATGCTCCGTGACGTTTCCCGGCCCCGCACCAGACGTCTTTCGTCACGCCGGGCGGGAGTCCGCCCATCGAGTCGACCGGCGTAAACCCGACGCCGCTTTTCTTTCGCTCGGCGACGGCGCATAGTGCCGCTCATGGCAGGTTCGATCGCGCGTATCGTTGCGTGGGCGCTGATCGTTGCGGCGTGGAGCCAGCCCGGCGCCGCACGGCAGGACGACCCGCGACTCGATTCGTTGTTCGCCGCGCTGCAAGCCGCCGAACCGCCGCCCGACCTCTCGCGTATCGAGGCCGCGATCTGGGCGATCTGGCTCGAGTCCGGCGACCGGACGCTCGACGCGGTCATGACCGAGGGCATCCGCGCCATGAGCGCGGGCGATCACGCGGGCGCGCTGACATCGTTCAACACCCTGGTCGATGCGGCGCCCGATTTCGCCGAAGGATGGAACAAACGCGCCACCCTCTATTGGCTGATGGGCGATTTCGAGGCTTCCGCCGCGGACGTCGACCGGACCCTGGCTCTGGAGCCCCGCCATTTCGGCGCCCTGTCCGGTCTGGCGATGATCCGCATGGCGCAACGCCGCTTTCAGGAAGCCCACGACGCTCTGCGGCAGATGCTCTCGGTTCATCCCCATGCGGAAGGCGCGCGGCGCCGGCTCGAACGCCTCGGGCGACAACTCGGCCGCGAAGCCTGAGCGACGCCGCCGGGTGCGCGCCCTACTCGCCTCCGATCATCGGCCGCGGTTTTCGTCGTCGCTCGACGAATCGCGGAACGTAGGCGATGTGCAGCAGGTTCGTCGCACCGGGCGTGCCGAACGGAACCCCGGCCACGATCACCAGGCGGTCGCCGTCCGCCGCATAGCCGCGGAACGTCGCCGCACGGCACGCACGGTCGATCATATCGTCGAAATCGCGCGCGTCGTCGCCGCGGACGCAGCGCACGCCCCATACCAGCGCGAGGCGGCGCGCCATCGACTGCACCGGGGTCAGGCACAGAATCGGCATGTCGGGCCGTTCGCGCGCGGCGCGGAGCGCGGTCGCGCCGGACTGCGTGTACGTGACGATGGCCGCCGCGCCGGTCGTGTGGGCGACTTGGCGCGCCGCCGCGCTCAACGCATCGGCCGCGGTCGGGCTCGGCGCTGCGTGGGCGGCAAACAGCATTTGCCCGTGCAACGGGTCGTGTTCGACCCGCTCGATGATACGGTGCATCATATCGACCGTCTCGATCGGGAACGTACCGGCCGCGGTTTCCGCCGACAGCATCAATGCGTCGCCGCCGTCATAGACGGCCGTCGCCACGTCCGACGCCTCGGCGCGCGTCGGCTCCGGCGCGCGGATCATCGAATCGAGCATTTGAGTCGCCACCACCACCGGCTTTCCGGCCTCGCGTGCGGCGCGTACGATCTGCTTTTGAATGCTCGGCACCTGTTCGGGCCGCATTTCCACGCCGAGGTCGCCGCGCGCCACCATGATCCCGTCGGCAAGTTCGAGGATCTCGTCGAACCGTTCGACTGCCGCCGGCTTCTCGATCTTCGCCATCAGCGCCACATCCGGTCCCGCAAGCCGCCGCGCCTCGGCGATGTCCGCGGGCCGTTGCACGAAGCTCAGCGCCAGCCAGTCGACGCCGAGCCCCACCGCGAAGGCGAGGTCGCGGTGGTCCTTCGGCGTCAGCGCCTTGAGCGGAAGCTCGACGCCCGGCACGTTCACTCCCTTGTGGTCCGACAGCGGCCCCGCGACCGTCACCCGCGTATCCGCCCGGTCGGCGCCGGCTTCGACGACGCGCAGGCGCACCCGACCGTCGTCCAGCAACAGGTCCGTCCCCGGCCGGAGTGCCGCGAACACTTCACGATGCGGTAGCTGAACCCGCGAGTGGTCCCCCGCTTCCGCCGCGGAATCGAGACGGAAGCGTGCGCCCCGTTCGAGCGTCGTCGATCCCCCGGCGAAGGCTCCGATACGCAGCTTCGGACCCTGAAGATCGGCCACTACGGCGATCGGATGGACGGCGTCGGCTTCCACCGCGCGGACCGCCGCATGGAGCGCCGCCATGCCGGCGTGGTCGCCATGGCTGAAATTGAGGCGGAATGCATCCGCCCCCGCTTCGTAGAGCGCGGCGATGCGCTCGCGCGTCGCGGTCGCCGGGCCGAGAGTCGCCAGGATTTTCGCGCGCCGCTCGCGCCGCCGCACGCTCAGCCTCCGGGACCGGACACCAGAACCGCCCGGAAGTCGTTGACGTTGGTGAGGGTCGGCCCCGTGACCAGCAGGTCGTCGAGCGCGGCGAAAAACCCGTATGCGTCGTTGCGGGCCAGATGCGCGCGCGCGTCGATACCCGCGTCTGCGGCGCGTCGCAGGCTGTCGGGCGACGCGAACGCGCCGGCGTTGTCCTCGCTGCCGTCGATCCCGTCGGTATCGCCGGCGAATGCGTGTATGCCGGGCCGACCGTCGAGCGCGATGGCAAGCGCGAGCAGGAACTCCGCGTTCCGCCCGCCGCGCCCGGAGCCGGCGACGGTCACCGTGGTCTCTCCGCCCGAGAGAAGCGCGCAGGGCGCTCGCGCGGGCTGTCCGCGCAACGCGATCTGGCGCGCGATCGCGGCATGTACAAGCGCCACGTCGCGCGCCTCGCCCTCGATCGAATCGCTCAGGATCAAGGGGCGGTATCCTGCCTCGCGCGCAACCTCGGCCGCCACTTCCAGCGCCGCTTGCGGAGTCGCGACGATGGCCGTCCCGCTGCGCGCCAGACGCGGGTCGCCGGGCTTCGGGGTTTCGCCGCTTTCGGTCTCCAGATGCACGGCGACCGTCGCCGGCGGCGCGATCGCATACTTTGCCAGCACCCCGCGCGCGTCCGCGCAGGTCGTCGGGTCCGGCGCCGTCGGACCGGACGCGATCACCGCGGGGTCGTCCCCCGGCACGTCGGAGATCGACAGCGTCTCGACTCGCGCCGGCCACGCCGCCGCCGCCAGGCGGCCGCCCTTGATCGCGGACAGATGCTTGCGCACGCAGTTGATCTCCGAGATCGTCGCCCCCGAACGTAGCAGTGCGCCGGTCACCGCCTGCTTGTCGGCGAGCGTCACGCCGGGCGCCGGCACGGTCAGCAGCGCCGACCCGCCGCCGGAAATCAGGCACAGAACCAGGTCATCCTCGCCCAACCCCGTCACCTTGTCGCGAATCTCGCGCGCCGCCTCCAGACCGGCGCGGTCCGGAACCGGATGCGCGGCTTCCACAACCCGGATGCGTTCGGTCGGGCAGCGATGGCCGTAGCGCGTGACGACCAGCCCGTCGAGCGCCGTGTCGGGCCAGGCGCGCTCGACCGCGCGCGCCATCGCCGCCGCCCCCTTGCCGGCGCCGACGACGACGGTCCGCCCCCGCGGCCGCACCGGCAGATGCGCCGCGAGAGTCGCCGCCGGATCCGCCGCCGCCACCGCCGCGTCGAACATCGCGCGCAACACTTCCCTCGCCTGTCGCTTCATCTCTGCCGCACCCCGCGCATCGCCGATCCCCTTCCGACCTGCGCCCGCAATCGCGAGAAGGAACGGAACCCGGCGCGATTGCAAGTCCATGCGCGCCGCCGTCCCGCTGTCATCGCCGGCACGAACCCACATAAACCGCGACAATCCCTGTAGGGGTAACCCTTGTGGTTGCCCTCCCTTGCCGGGCTCCTGTTCCGGGGGTCGAGCGCCTGCAGGTAGGTCGATGCCGCTTGGCGCATCCATCCGTTCGCGGCGGCCTGGAGGCGCCGCTGTCCCGCCGTCGTCACCAGCACGAACCCGAACGAACCGCAATCATTCTCAAACTGGGACACTACCCGTCGAAGGGCGGGATTGACAGGCGCGCTCGGCGGTCGTTATTCGACCGGCAAGTGAATGCGCAATCTGGAGATGAAGATCATGTACCCCCCCCTCCCCCCGCACCGCTGACTGTATAAACCCGAGCCGCTTCTTCCGGCGCAACCGCGCCGCGGCGATTTTTACGGCGGCGATCGCAGCCGTAGCCTTCGGCTCCACCGCCGAGGCGCGCGGCCTTTTCGACGTTGAGGTGACGGTTGGCGAGGAAACCGAGAAACGCGGCTATTCCAACGCCGAAGAAGCCCTGCGGTCTTTCGAGAACGACCGGATCGAAGCCTTGTTTCCGAACTACGACGCGGTGCAGACGGTATTCGTCGCTATCGATTTTCGCGGTCTGCCGATAACGGCCTCTCTGGTGAACGGCGCGCTTGTCTTCAAGGTGCCGTCGCTCGACATCGGGGAGAAGTTCTACGGCGAGGGCGCGACCTCCGCCGAGCAGCGCGACTCTGCCATCGACAAGTTCGTCGAATTCCTGGAGAGCGAGGGGGGCGATATACTGGATCGCATTCAGCGGGAACTCGCCCGCGTCTCGCCGGTAGATCCGGTCGCCGGCAACCCGAACAGCCTCCAATCGAACTTGGTACAGGACGCGTTCGACAGCGGCGCGTTCGCGACCGGCCAGGCATCGACGGAAAACCGGACCGGCCTCGCCGTCTCCGGCGGCGTCTTCCAGTCGGGGGACTTCGAGGGCCGGTCGGTCACGATTCCGCTCAGCCGCGATTTCCATTTCGACAGCAGGCCGGGGATGAAGCTCGAGGTCAAGCTGCCGATCACCTTGGTCGAGACCGAAGACGCGCAGATCTACTCCATCTCGCCGAGCCTCGCGTTGACCGCGCCGGTCAACGACCGCTGGTCGCTGACCCCGGGCCTCTCCTGGGGGGTCAGCGGCTCCATCGATGCCGCATCCGTGGCGCAGATGGCCGGTGCGACGCTGACCAGCAAATACCGTGTCCCCGATCTGCCGACCGAAGGCGCGAGCATGACCGTCGGCAATATGGTCGGCTACGTCCAGACATTGCCGTTCGCCTACCAGGATTTCAGTTTCGATCCGGGCATCCGGAACACGGTGCTGAAGAACGGCCTGATGATCGAGCAGCCGGTCGGAGCCGAGTTGTACGGAGAGGAGATGACCGCCCAGCTGTCCTACGCCCACAGCCGGTTCTTCGGAACGGATCTCTACATGAACGGCTACCACGAGGTGGCGGTGAGCCTCGGTACGCCGGTGGAGGGAATCGAGACGATTACCGACGAACTCCGCCTGGGCGTCGCCTACACCTTCGGCAACGACTACCAGTCCGTCACGTTCAATCTCGGTTACAGGTTCTAGCAGCCGACGCCGCGGGCATCGTCTCGGTATCCTGACAACCGGTTCTACGGCGTGCTTCGCGACCCCGCCTGCCGGAGATGGATCGGCGAATCCGGGTAGAACGCGGCGAACGCGAAGGCGAAATCGACGCTGTAGGGAACGTCGCGCCAAACGCCGTCTGCGTCACGGCGTTCGACCACCACGTTGCCCACATCGGCGCCCTCGGCGATCGCCGCCGCATCGACGGCGGAGTTCTGGCCCGGCGTCCATGTGAAACGCAGATCGCCCGAAACCGTTTCCCCCTCGGCGCGCAGCAAGGCGAGGCTCCACGCCTCCTCGCCGACGCGCACGACACGGGCGAGCGGCGCGATGCCCTGCGGCAAGGGGCCGTCATACAGGAACGGCCGCATCGTCGTATCGTAGCCGCGATACGGGTTGACGCCGTAGCGCCGCCCGGGACCGGCGGCGAGAACCTTGCCCTCGGGAGCGCGTCGTCGGAAGTTCTCGAACGATTCGAGGCGCGCCGGGATCATGTCGAGCATGCCCCCCGTCAGCGCACCCACGATCGCCGTGCCGAGGAATTGCTGCCACCAGCTCTCGGTCTGGCGGTCATACATGATCAAGTCCGAATTTCTGAGGCGCCCCGTAGTGCCGAAATCGAGCACCGCCCCGTCGAAGCGGCGGTCGAAGACCAGCGCCGTGTTGCACAACGGGCAGTAGGTCACCGCCACCGGCACCCCGCCAACCACGTCGTTGGCGATCTCGTGCCAGATCAGCACCCGCAGCGGATAGGCCCGCGCATCGCCGCCGATGGTCAACCCGACAACCGGTTCGGTCGGCGCGAGGACAGCCGCCGCCGCGTCGGTCGAGACGAATTCGGGGTCGTCGATCGACGGGATACCGTCGCGCGGCGGCCCGCCGGAGCGAATCTCCGACCACTCGACGGCGGCGATGGAGAAGTCCGCCTTCGGAAATTCACGCTCGAGCCCCCGCGGCCACGGATTCTCGGCCGACGCGGCGGCTCCGAACACGGCAGCGGCCACCGTAAGGATAGCGATCGCGCGCCATTTGCCGCCACCGCGCGTTCCTGTGACAGTAGCCGGATGCGGGCGGGACGCCCGCGCACCGGCCGCCTCGCTCACGGAACGCGAGCGCCGGCGAACGAAAGGAGCGCCGTCATGACCCGAACCCTTGCCGCTATTCTCGTTCTCGCTTGCGCGGCGCCCGCCGCACGCGCGTGCGACGACGCCAGGGGGGCCGACGGACGCTTCGCCGAGCCGGCGCTCGCCGCGGCCGAAGCGCTTGCCAGCCAAGCCTGCGACGAACCGCTCGACCGGCGCCTCGCGTCGGCGCGTTACTGGCGGCCCGAACGCGGCGTGTTCATGCGCGAGGAAATCTGGGCGTTCGGCCCGGAGGGCGCCCGCGGCACCTGCTTCATCGACGCGGCCGCGAACGAGGCCGGCGAACCGGACCAGATCGTCCTGCGCTGCCAGGCCCTCTATCGCTGCCCCGAAGGCGCGGAGACCCGTCGGGAACCCGTGACCTGCGCGCCCGCCGAATGACACCCGAGCGGCTCCCGAAACGCTCAACGGTCCAGCCAGAACGTGTCCATCCGCACCACGTCGTAGATGCCGAAATAGTTGTAGGGGTTGTGGCCTTTGACGTAGTCGTACCACCCGTCGATGATCTTCTCCCACGCAACCGGCAGCAGAGGCGGATTGGCTTCCATGATCTCCTCGGCCTCCCGGATCAGCGCCAGACGTTTGCTCGCATCGACCTCGCTGTCGATCCGTTCGAGCAGTTCCGCGAAGGCTTCGTCTTCCCAGCGCGAATAGTTTTGCGGGCCGTCCTTCGCATACCAGGTGTTGAAGTAGTCGGACGGATCGATCAGCGTCGAGACGATGGCGCCGATCGACAGGTCGAAATTGCCGGAATTGGTGTCGTCGAACCACACCGACTCCACGACCGTGCGCAGATTGCACTGCACGTTGAGCGCCTGTTGCAGCATTGCCTGAATCGCCTGCGACCAGAGCTTGAAGCTCGCCACTTCGCGGACGAGAAAATCCAGCCCCCGGATACCGTTCGGATAGCCCGCCTCGGCGAGCAGCGCTCGCGCCTCGGCAATCGACGCCGCCGTGTCGGGCTGGTAGCCCGGTCGGCGGGCAAGTTCGTCCTGCGGCGTCGCTACGTCGGAGAACGGGTAGGTGAATCCGCCCACCATCATCGGCGCGACGTCGCGCACCACCTTGACCAGCACCGGCCGGTCGAGCACGAGGTGCAGCGCCCGTCGCACGCGCGGGTCGTCCAGCGGCGAACGCCTGGCGTTGACCCAGACCGCCTGGATGACGCTCTGGTAGTAGTCGGCCGCGGTGATGTCGTCGCGCCCCGCGATCACGCGGCGCGTCACCGGGTCGATCAGCCGCGCGTAATCCGTCCGCCCCGACAGCAGCGCCGAACCCAGCTCCGGAGAGAACGGCAGGGCGTGGTAGAACTCGATGCCGTCGAGATAAGGCAAGCCCTCCATCCAGTAATCCGGGTTCTTCTCCATCATCCAGACTTCCTGCTCCACCCGCCTGACGCTGCGGAAGGGGCCCGTGCCCGGCACGTCCAGCGTCTTGCGCAGGTTGTAGCCGTTGTCCTCCAGCGTCTTCTTGCGCACGATCCCGTTCCAGCCGCTCGCGATCGCCGACATGATGAAGGCCGGCGGTCGCGGCGCGGCAAGGCGGAACTCCACAACATACTTGTCGCGCGCGACGATCTCCTCGACCGAGGCGAACAGGGCGCTGCGCGGGATATGGATCCCGGCGGGCGGGTTGACGATGCGGTCGAAGGTGGCCTTGACGTCCGCGGCGGTGAGTTCCGCCCCGTCCGAAAACAGCACGCCCTTGCGCAGGAAAAAGGTATAGACCGTGCCGTTCCTGGAGATGTCCCAGCTATGCGCCAGATCGGGGATGATCGTCTGGCCGCTGTCGCGCGGGTCGCGGCGAATCAGGTTGTCGTAGAGGCACCCCTGGCTGCCGAGATTGTTCACCGTGCCCGACTGGTGGAAGTCCAGATGCGGCGGTCGCATAGTGATGCCGTAGCGCAAGACCCCGCCGGATTTCGGATCGGGTTCGGGCGCCGCGAGCGTGAACGCGCTGCCGTCGAACGCGAGCGGGATCTGCGCCCGCGCAGAGCGCCACGAAAAGCCGGAAGCCGCGGCCAGCGCGGCCGCACCGCCTTGGAGAAAACCGCGTCGCGTCCACGCGGCGGGTCCGGCACGACGCTCGGGCATCTCTCTCCTCCTCGGATCGTTGCCGCACGATGCGCGGGATGCTTTCGACAGCGCGCCGAACCGGCCGGAGCATAGTGTGACCCAACCGCACGCCGTTGAACAGACACCCCGCCGAGCGCCGGCGCGCCCGGTTCTCGAGATCGAAGATTTGCGCACGCATTTCTTTACCCGCAGCGGCGTCGTACGCGCCGTCGATGGTGTCTCCTGCACCGTCGGCAAGGGCGAGACCCTCGGAGTCGTCGGGGAATCGGGCTGCGGCAAGAGCGTCACCGCGTTGTCGGTCCTGCGTCTCGTCGCCGATCCGCCGGGTCGTATCGTCGGCGGCGCGGTCCGGTTCGAGGGCGTCGACCTTCTGTCGCTTTCCGAGACCGAAATGGAGGCGGTTCGCGGCAACGACATCTCGATGATCTTTCAGGAACCGATGACCTCGCTCAACCCGCTGTTCACGGTCGGACGGCAGATCGGCGAAGCGATCGCCCTGCATCGGGGCCTGGCCAGGCGCGAGGCTATGGCCCGTGCCGTGGACATGCTGCGCCGCGTCCACATTCCCGAACCCGAACGCCGCGCACGCGCCTATCCGCACCAGTTGTCGGGCGGGATGCGCCAGCGCGTGATGATCGCCATGGCGTTGTCGTGCAACCCCAAGGTGCTCATCGCCGACGAACCGACCACAGCACTCGACGTCACCATCCAGGCGCAGATTCTGGAGTTGATGCGCGAGTTGCAGGAGACCTCGGGCGCAGCGGTCGTTCTGATCACCCACGATATGGGGGTCGTCGCCGAAAACGCGGATCGGGTCGTGGTCATGTATGCCGGGCGCAAAGTCGAGGAAGCAGCGGTTGGCGAACTCTTCGACCGGCCGGAACACCCTTATACCCGCGGGCTTCTGGGCGCGATTCCGCATATCGACCGGGCAGCCCGCCGTGCGGTGCGCGAACGCCTGAACGAGATCGCCGGCATGGTGCCCTCGCTCGCCAACCTTCCTGCGGGTTGCGCGTTCGCGCCGCGCTGCACCCATGCCGGCGAACGGTGTCGCACGGCCGTCCCGCCGCTCGAAGAACGCCGCCCCGGCCACTGGGTCGCCTGCTGGCGCGCCGGCCGCCTGCCCGCCGGTCCGGCATGATGGAAGCTGCGCCGCCGGTGCTCGAAGCCCGCAACATCAAGAAGCACTTCCCCGTTCGCAGGGGCCTGCTCTCGCGCGCCGCAGGCCGCGTGTATGCGGTGGACGGCGTGTCGTTTCACGTCAACCCCGGCGAGACACTGGGATTGGTGGGCGAAAGCGGCTGCGGCAAATCCACCGTCGCACGCACCGTCCTCAAATTGTTGGAACCCACCAGTGGACGCATCTTCGTATGCGGAGAGGACATCACGGAGCTCGACACACAGGCGATGATGCCCTTTCGCAAGCGGATGCAGATCATCCACCAGGATCCTTACGCTTCGCTCAACCCGCGCATGACGGCAGGAGATATCGTCGGAGAGCCGCTGGCGATCCACCACGCCGCCGGACGCAGGGAGCGGGCGGAGCGGGTCGCCGCGCTGTTCGAACGCGTCGGCCTCGCCCCCCGACTCATGCGGTCCTATCCACATGAGTTTTCGGGCGGTCAGCGCCAGCGCATCGGCATCGCCCGGGCCCTGGCGCTGAGCCCCGACCTGATCGTCGGCGACGAACCCGTGTCAGCCCTCGACGTTTCGATTCAGGCGCAAATTCTCAATCTGCTCATGGACTTGCAGGAAGAATTGAAACTCTCCTACCTGTTCGTCGCGCACGACCTCGCGGTAGTGGAGCATATCAGCCATCGCGTTGCGGTCATGTACCTGGGCCGCATCGTCGAGACGACGGACAAGAGAACGCTCTTCGAACGGCCGTTGCACCCCTACACCGAGGCGCTGTTGTCGGCGATCCCGATCCCGAGGGCGCGTGCCCGACGGCGGCGACAAGTCGTTCTCTCGGGCGATGTGCCGAGTCCGATCGACCCGCCGCCGGGCTGCCGTTTCCACACCCGCTGCCCATACGCGATAGCCCGCTGTCGCAGCGAGCCGCCGGCCTTGCGCGAGGTGGAACCCGGCCACTGGACCGCCTGCCACCTGCACGATGACAAGCGGGCGAACTGACCGACCGCGCCGCTATTCGTCGCCGGGGACACCGGACACATCCCCGGGAATAACGTATAACCCCTTCAACCATCTACCGAGATCGACGTCGCGGCAACGTGCGGAGCAAAAGGGTCGATGGCCGGGCGTCGCCGGGCGGGAGCAGACCGGACACGGTCGGTCGCGACCGGGTCGGCGCCGCGGCGCCGCAGTCACCGCCGAGCCTCCGCAAAGACATCGAACGTGTCGCGGGCCCGCGCCGGATCGTTGCGGTATTCCGCCACGCACGCCGCGCCGATAGCATCGCCGAGCGCGCCGTCGAGCGCCTCGATCACGTCCGGCGCGGCGCACACGACCAGACGCCGGCCCGGCCGCGCCGCTGCTTCCGCAAGACACGCTCGCGTGACCTCGCATGCGACCGCAAAAGCAGTCCGCCGCCGCCCGCTCCCTTCGCAGGCAGGACACGCCTCGGTCAGGGTCTCGGCAAGCGATGCCCCCGTGCGCCGCCGTGTGAGCTCGATGGTGCCGAACGGCGATATCGGCGCGACGCGAACCGGCGCGTCGTCTTGCGCCACCGCGTGACGCAGAGCACGCCCCACCGCTCGGGCTTCCTCCTTGCCGGCCATCCCGGCAAAATCGATGACCACCAGCCCGGTGATGTCGCGCAGGCGCAATTGCCGGGCAGCCTCTTGGGCTGCCGCCAGGTTTAGCTGCAACGCGGCCCTGCCCGTCGCGCGCTCGGTGTCCACATCGATCGCCCACATCCCCTCGGTGCGTTCGATGGTCAGGACACCGCCGCCGGGGAGCGATACCCGCCTTTCCAGCAGTCCGTCGATATCTTCCGCCACCCCCTCGGCCTCGAACAGCGGCACGGCGCCTGTGTAGCGCTCGAGGCGCCCGACAAGGTCGGAAGCGTAACGTTCGACATAGCTCACGGCTTCGCGAAATGTCTCGCCATCGTCGATGACCACCGCCGCCGTACCCGGAGCGGCAAAGTCGCGCAGCAGCCGCGCGACCGGACCGGGCTCGGGATACACCAGTTTCGGCGGCATAGACACCGCCCCCGCCCGCGCAACAGAATCGGCGATCTCCGTAAGCATGTCGAGATCGACCACCAAGCCGGCCAAGGTAGCTGCCGCCGCGGCCGTGCGTACGACTATCCCGCCGGGCCGCGGCCCGACCAGACGCGCCGCCGTTTCGCGCAGGCGCGTGCGCGTGCCGGTGTGAGTGACGCGGCGAGACACCGCTACCCCTTCCGCATCAGGCCGATACACCATGAAACGACCGGCGAGCCGGAGATGCGCCGAAACGCGCGCCCCCTTGCCCGGTAACGGATCGCTTACAACCTGAACCGGCAGTGCCTGGCCTTCATGGCAGCGGCTTTCGATACGCCCCGCCCTGCCCGGCGCGTCGCCGACACCGAGGAATCCATCGCGCGCCAGACCGTAATCGACGAAGGCGGCGTCGAGAGACGGCACCACGCGCGTCACCCGACCGAGATAGACATTGCCGACAAGACGCGGCCGGTCGCAACGGACGCAGCGGTAGTGTTGCGCGCGAGCGCCGACGACGCGCACGGCGCGCCGTGTCCCGGGATCGACCGATATCAACAACCGTTCCGTCATGCCGTTATATCGATTGGGTATCCGAGCCCCGCCAGCAACATCCGGGTCTCGTAGAGCGGCAGGCCGATTACGTTCGAACACGAGCCGTTTACGGCGATGACGAAGCCCCCGGCGCGGCCCTGGATGGCGTAACCGCCGGCCTTGTCGCCCCATTCCCCGGAAGCGACCCAGCTCGAGATCTCGCGCGGGGTAAGACGCTTGAATCGCACCTGGCTGGTCACCACCCGCGACCCGGCGCGGCCGTCAGGGGCAATGGCGGCGAGCCCGGTATGCACACGGTGGCGTCGCCCTGACAGGAGGCTAAGAAACGCACGCGCTTCTTCCGCATCGATCGGTTTGCCCAGCACGCGGCGGCCGCAGGCCACCACCGTATCGGCGGCCAGCACCCAGGCAGCCCCGGCGGTGCTACCGACCGCCGCTGCTTTGGCGCGAGCCAGCCGCAGCGCCAAAGCGCGCGGCCGCTCGCCGGCGCAGGGAGTCTCGTCGATACCTGCGGGCTCGATCCTGTCGGGAGACAGGCCGACCTGTTCCAGGAGCGCACGTCGCCGTGGCGAGGCCGAGGCAAGGACCAAAGGCGCCTGCACCGGCGTTGGGAGTTCGCCGCGGCCCGCGATCACTTATGGCGAAAGATGATGCGCCCCTTGCTCAGGTCATAGGGTGTCATCTCGACCGTTACGCGGTCGCCGACAAGGACCCGAATCCGGTTTTTGCGCATACGGCCAGACGTGTGGGCCAATATCTCATGCTCGTTTTCGAGCACGACGCGAAACATGGCGTTGGGCAAGACTTCTTTCACAAGCCCCTGGAATTCTATCATTTCCTCTTTCGGCATGAAGACTCCGTCGTTGGCTGCCCCCGAGAACATGGTGAACATGCGCAAGGTCGGGCGCCGGGTCAACCCGTTACCGTTTACGCTGGCGCGCCGGGCCGCTCGAAGCGCGCCTTGATGCGCGCCATCAAGCCGTCGCGGACTTCGCGATAGGCCGCCAGACGGACCTCCCGCGCCCCTTCGATCAGCGACGGGTCGAAGGTCTTCCAAAACTCGGTCTCGGTCGCGTTGATGCGCGTGAACTCAAGCGCCCGATGCAACGCGTCCGGCGACAGCGCAACAATCAGATCGAAGGATTCATCGTCGAGGTCGTCGACCGTCCTGGCGCGGTGGCGCGAAATATCGATCCCCAGTTCGTCCATCGCGGCGACCGCGAAGCCGTCGAGCGTCCCGCGGCGCAGACCGGCCGAGGCAGTGAAGACCACATGGCGAAACAGGAATTTCGTCAGCCCCTCGGCCATCGGCGACCGCAGCGAATTGTTCGTGCACATGAACAGGACGCTGCCGATCAACGCGACCGTCCCCACCCGCGCACGCGCAGCACGCAGATAAGTGTAAACAGGCTTCGCGCGGTGTGGTGATCGATTCGGATCCTGTCGGCAAGTTTCGTCTCGAGAATGCGCGCACCCTCGTCATGTACGGCGCGCCGACCCATGTCGAGCGCCTCGATGCGCGACGGCGGTGCGCTCCTGATCGCCTCGAAATAGTTTTCGCACACCGTGAAGTAGTCCCTGACGACGCGGCGTAGCGTCGGCATCGCCAGAGTCACGCAGGCAAGCGCGCTGCCGTCTCCGGCGGCCCGGACATGCATTTCAAGCCGGTTTTCAGCAACCGCCAGATGCAGGGTATAGGGGCCCGGGCCGGCGCCGACGGGCTCGAAGCTGTTGCTTTCCAGTAAGTCGAAGATAGCAACCCGGCGTTCGTGGTCGATCTCCGGGTTCCAGCGCGTGACGCCGCCCTCGTCGAGGGTGACGTCGACCAGCCGCTTGTCGCCGTCGGGCGATGGGTTCACCGCCCTGTGTCGCGGTCGCCGATCCGCATCGAGACCGACAGGGCGTGCGCGTCGAGCCCCTCGGTTTCGGCAAGGCGCACCGTGGCCGGCCCCAGTGTGGCCAAGCCATCCGCGTCGCATTGCAGAAGGCTGGTGCGCTTGAGGAAATCATGCACCGACAAACCCGAAGAGAAGCGCGCGCTCCGCGCCGTCGGCAGAACGTGACTTGGGCCAGCGAGATAATCGCCGACCGCTTCCGGCGTGTGTCGGCCAAGAAACACCGCGCCGGCATGGCAAACCGCATCAGCGATCGACTCAGGTCGGGCGGTTGCGATCTGCAAGTGCTCCGGCGCAACCTGATCGATGAGCGCCGGCGCCGCATCGAGCGATGGCGCGACGACGATCATCCCGTGGTTCCGCCAACTCACCCGCGCGATGGCGGCACGTGGCAAGGTGGTGAGAAGTGCGTCGACGGCTGTCGCGACCTCGTCGGCAAATCCGGCATCATCGGTGATCAGGATCGATTGCGCGTCGGCGTCATGTTCTGCCTGCGCCAACAGATCGGCGGCAATCCATCGAGGATCGTTGTCGCCGTCGGCGACGATCAATACTTCCGACGGTCCGGCGACGGTATCGATGCCCACGGCGCCGAACACCTGTCGCTTCGCCGCCGTGACCCAAGCGTTGCCGGGGCCGACGATCTTGTCCACCGGGGCGATCCGGACGGTGCCCCACGCCAGCGCCGCAATGGCTTGGGCGCCGCCGACTCGCCATATCTCGTCGACCCCGGCGATCTCGGCGGCTGCGAGCACAGCGGGGTTCAGCACTCCGTCCGGCGCGGGCGTTACCATGATGACGCGCTCGACTCCGGCCACGCGCGCGGGAATCGCAGTCATCAGAACCGAGCTCGGATAGGCCGCCTTGCCGCCGGGTGTGTAGATTCCCACCGCAGCGAGGGGCCGCCAGCGTTCACCGAGACCGATTCCAGCAGAGTCGCGATACCATCGGTCTTGTGGTATCTGCCCCTTGTGAAAGGCCTCGATACGCGTTGCAGCGAGTTCCAGCGCAGCCAGTGTCTCGCCCACCACTGACGCGCGAGCCTCCTTGATGTGGTGCGGCCCGACTCGCAACTGTTCCGGCGACAAACGGACGCGATCGAAGCGGGCGGTGTAGCCGCAGAGCGCTTCATCGCCGCGTGCGCGCACCGCGGCGATGATCTCCGCCACCGTTGCCTCCACCGCAGGGTCGGCCTCACGACGGCTCCCGAGCGCCGTCGCGAACCGGACGGTGAAATCGGCGTCAACCGTGTCGAGCCGCGCTGCCATTCACCGCCTCCCGGAAGCGTTCGATCCAGACCCCGATCTCGTCGGGCCGGGTCTTCCACGCTACGCGGTTCACGACCAGGCACGAAGTAACGTCGGCGATCTTCTCAACCTCCACCAACCCGTTCGCTTGCAGCGTCCTGCCGGTGGAGACCAGATCGACGATACGCCGGCAAAGGCCGAGGCCGGGCGCAAGCTCCATGGCTCCGCTGAGCCTGATGCATTCGGCCTGCACCCCGCGCCGTGCGAAGTGCCGGCGTGTGGTTTCGGGGTATTTCGTGGCCACGTGGACATGGCTCCAGCGGCTTGGATCGTCCGCACTGGCGACGTCCGACGGCTCCGCCACCGCCATGCGGCAGCGCCCGATCCCGAGATCGAGCGGAGCGTAAAGGTCCTGATAGTCGAACTCCATCAGCACATCGCGCCCGGCAATGCCGAACTGCGCCGCGCCAAAGGCAACAAAGGTTGCGACGTCGAAACTGCGCACCCGGATCAACGTCACCCCCCGCGCAGCGGTATTGAACGTCAACTGCCGTGCATCCGGATCGGTGAACGCTGGTTCCGGCTCGATACCGGCACGCGCCAGTAGCGGAGTCAATTCGGCGAGTATCCGCCCCTTGGGCACCGCGACCACCAGTCCGTCGCCTGTCATCACGCCGGCCGTTCCGTGTCATCGTGGATCGGCGCCACCCTTGCCGGGCGCGGGTCGGCGATGTCTTCGAGGTACGTCACGATGGCGTCTCCCTCCAACCGGATCGCGCCGCCTCCGGCGAATATCAACGAGACCGAACCGGGTTCCGGTACTACGGTCAACAGTTCGAGCAACGCGCCGTCCGCCTTGCGACGGATGGAGCGAACCCGAGCCGCGCGGACGCCCTCGAAACGGACCGCGCTTTGCACCATGAAGCGGGGGGCGGGATCGTGCATTCTGGGGGCGCGTTCCCACGTGAAGCGGTCGAACACCGCGACAAACCGATTCTCGTCCTGCATGTATGTCATCTCCGCGACCGGCATCAACGCGTCCTGCAGGCAGGCGGCGAGTATGTCGTAGTCAACCGGCGCGACAGCGCGCAGGCGAAACGGTGACTTCATGCACGCAACCTTTCGATGTCGGCACCACATGCGGCGAGCTTGACCTCGACGGCCTCGTAGCCGCGGTCGAGATGATAGACGCGGCCGATTACCGTCTCGTCGTGCGCCGCGAGCCCGGCAAGAACCAGTGACACACTGGCGCGCAGATCGGTCGCCATTACCGGCGCACCGGCCAGTGCTTCAACTCCGCGCACCATCGCGGACCCGCCATGAACGGTGATGTCGGCGCCCATGCGGCCGAGTTCCGGAACGTGCATGAAGCGGTTCTCGAAGATTCGTTCGGTGATCAACGAGGCGCCATTTGCAATCGCCATCAACGCCATCATCTGTGCCTGCATGTCGGTCGGGAAGCCGGGATAGGGCGCCGTCACCGCGTCGAAGCCGTGGACCGGCCCGTCGCGGCGTGCGACACGCACCCCGGACGCCGTGGTCTCGACAGCGACGCCAGCGGCGACGAGCTTGTCGATCACCGCAGCCATCAGGTCCGCACGCGCGTCGAGCAATTCAAGGCAACCACCGGTGATAGCGGCGGCGACTGCGTAGGTTCCGCTCTCGATCCGGTCCGGCAGCACCCTGTGGTTCGCCCCGCCGAGCCCGTCCACCCCGTCGATCGTCACCGTGTCGCTGCCCGCACCCTGGATGCGCGCACCCATCGCGACAAGGCAGTCGGCAAGATCGATCACTTCCGGCTCGCGCGCTGCGTTGCCAAGCACGGTGCGCCCGCGCGCGAGCGTCGCCGCCATCATCAGATTCTCGGTCGCGCCGACCGATACCGACGGGAGCGCGATAGAGGCGCCCGAGAGGCCGGCGCGGGCACGGGCGTCGATATAGCCGTCGGACAGCGCGATCTCCGCTCCCATCTGTTCGAGACCGATGAGGTGCAGATCGACCGGCCGCGGTCCGATGGCGCAGCCGCCGGGGAGCGATACCCGCGCGCGCCCCTCGCGGGCCAGCAACGGACCGAGGACGAGCACGGATGCGCGCATCTTGCGAACCAATTCATAGGGCGCGGTGTGCCGCCGGATCGTCGCCGCGCGCAACGACAGATAACCCGCCCCGCCCGGGGTCGCCTCGACACCGAGCTCGCCGAGCAACGCCGTCATCGTCGCAATATCGGCGACCGCCGGCAGGTTCTCGAGTATCAGCCGGTGCTCGCTGAGCAAAGACGCCGCGAGCAGGGGCAACGCCGCATTCTTGGCGCCGCCGATGGGAACGGCACCGTGCAGCGGTCGGCCGCCGCGAATCCGCAGCTTGTCCATGATTTGCGCTCAGTCTCGACGCGGAGCTTGTAGCCCGGCCGACGGTCGCGCTCAAGCCTGCGGCGGCGCGGTTCGGGGCCCGGGATTCTCCGTCGTGTCTTCGACGCCGCACATGGCGCGTTCACGCGCCTGCCGTTTGCGCTTGCGAAGATTCTCGCGCAACGCGCCCGCCAACCGGTCGAACCGCTCCGCTCCGCCGGACGTCCCCTGACGCGCGAGGTTCCCTTGGCGCAACGGCTTCGCGTCGGTCATTGCGGCATGGGCGGCAGCTTGCGCGAGCGCCGTCCCCGTGGCATGGTCCGCTCCCTCCCGCGCCGCCGTAGCTCAGTGGTAGAGCGCGCCCTTGGTAAGGGCGAGGTCGAGTGTTCAATCCACTCCGGCGGCACCAGTTCACTCCTGATCGCGACTCGGGTCAACTCGCCGGATCGACCAGGGAAGCGATGGGGATGGCGCCGCACGCGACGATAGGCGCTGAAGCATCGGCGACGGCGCGAAAGACCAGGGCGTGACCGCGCATTTCGGTGACAGTAAGCTTTTCCGAGGCGTCGTTCAGCCGGTCGGGTTTGATGCTGAGGGTGCGTGTGGTCGTGCCGTCGGGCGCGACAACAAGTTCACCGAGCGCGCCGGTCGGGGCCGTCGGCGCATCCCCCGCGCGACGGTAAACCTGCCCTGCGGCCGCCTGCGCGCAACCCGCCTGGTCGAGCATCACGACGGCGTAGGTTCCGGGCGCGAGACCATCCATTTCGAAGAGCAGGGTTGCCAACGTGGTGAACCAGCTATCGACCGCCTCGACAGTTCCGATGGTCCGTGCCTCCCCTTTCATTTCGAACGTCAGCCAGTCGGCCCCGGCGGGCGCCGCCACCGCGAGCAGGCCGAACATCGCTGCGCACGTCCTCGCCCGGCACCGCTGCGACATCACTCGTTCTCCTTCCCTGTGGTCAGCACACTCTGGCGAACCCGGCCCATACCGTCCACCCCTTCGAATCGCCGCCGGTCGGATGTGAACGTCCGCGGCGGTGTTTCATGTGTGAACAGCGAGAAGTGCCGCATACCGTGCCTGATTGTGAACCGGAACAGGTACTATATCGTCGAACACTGGGTTCCCGTCATTGCAAACTCGGACCGAACCCACTGCTGTCCGGTTAAATTTGTGGCCGGGTTGCATGGCATTGATTCTACTGGCGTCCAAGCGTTTAGCGACGTTTTGGACACGGAAGAGGGTCAATGCCATGCGCCACCACAATAGCGTTTTCCGCGATCTGTTGAAGCGTGTTCCGTGGGCTGCGTTTGATCGGCTGGTGGAGGCCCACGGAGCGGACAGTCGGGTGCGGCGCCTGCGCACCCGGGATCAACTGATCGCGTTGCTTTACGGCCAGCTTTCCGGGGCGACGAGCCTGCGCGAGATCGTCGGCGGTCTGCACAGCCACAAGGCCCGCCTCTATCATGTGGGCGGTCGCGTGGCGCAGCGCTCGACGTTGGCCGACGCCAATGCCAGACGCCCGGCGGCGTTGTTCGCCAACCTGTTCGCCAAGATGGTCGGTCTCGCCCGGCGGGGCCTGCGCCGCAAGATCGGCGAGGCGACTTACCTGATCGACGCGACGAACCTTCGTCTGGGCGGGCGGGGATCGGAGTGGGCGCATTTTTCGGCCAGGGCCTGCGGCGCCAAGCTCCACGTGATCTACGATGCCGACGCCGAGCAACCGCTCTATGCGTCGGTCACGGCGGCCAGGGTCAACGACATCACGGCGGCGCACGAGATGCCGGTCGAGGCCGGCGCCACCTACGTCTTCGACCTCGGTTACTACGATTACGCCTGGTGGGCCAGGCTCGATGCCGCCGGCTGCCGCATCGTCACCCGCTTCAAGGCCAACACGCCGTTGACGGTGAGCGCCGAACTCGATGTTCCCGAAGACGACGACATTCTGTCGGACCGCATCGGCCTGTTGCCGCAACGCGCGGCGCGGAGCCGTCAGAACCCGTTCTCCGATCCGGTGCGCGAGGTTCGGGTCAGGACCCACACCGGCAAGACGCTGCGCATCCTCTCCAACGACCTCGATGCCCCGGCCCGGGAAATCGCCGATCTCTACAAGCGGCGCCGGGCCATCGAGTTGTTCTTTCGGTGGGTCAAACAGACCCTGAGGGTCCGCCACTTCCCCGGCGTCAGCGAGAACGCCGTGCGCATCCAGATCGCCGTCGCCCTGATCGCTTATCTGCTGCTCCACCTCGCCCAAGCCGCACAGAACGTCGTCAAATCCCCACTCGCCTTCGCCCGCCTCGTGCGCGCCAATCTCATGCATCGAAAGCGCATCGACCGACTCATCGGACCCCATCACCCGCCCCCGAGATGCTCCAATCAAACCGCCATACAATGGGCTTCAGGGTGAACCGGACAGCAGTGGACCGAACCGGGATTCGCCGACCACGGAGCACGACAAAAGGGACGGGCATATGAAAGTCGATGGCGTAGCCCGTCGCACAATCCAGGCGACCGAAGACGGGCGCGGAGTCGAGGTCATCGACCAAACCCGGCTGCCGCACGAATTCGCCGTGGTGCGTCTCGGTTCCCTTGAAGAAATCTGCGCCGCGATAAGTTCGATGCAGGTGCGCGGCGCACCCTTGATCGGGGCCGCCGCCGCTTACGGAGTCGCCTTTGCGATGCACGCCGACCCCGGCGACGACAGCATCGAACGGGCTTGCGGATCGCTGGCCGCGACTCGGCCAACGGCAGTGAATCTGCGTTGGGCGCTCGACGAGATGCGGGCGATTCTCTACCGGCGCCCTCGTGAGGAACGCGCCGCCGCGGCCTGGACGCGCGCCGCCGAAATTTGCGACGCCGACGTCGCTATCTGCCGCGCGATCGGCGAATGCGGGTTGACCCTCATCCAGGCGGCGGCCGCAGGCAAGGCGACCGGCCAGCCGGTCAACCTGCTCACACACTGCAACGCCGGCTGGCTTGCTACGATCGATTGGGGCACTGCGACCGCTCCGATCTACATGGCGCACGATGCCGGGATCTCGGTGCATGTGTGGGTCGATGAAACCCGACCTCGCAATCAGGGCGCCAGTCTGACCGCCTTCGAACTCGGCCAGCACGGCGTGCCGCACACTGTCATCGCCGACAATGCCGGCGGCCATCTGATGCAGCACAGGATGGTCGATCTCTGTATCACCGGCACCGATCGGACCACCGCCACGGGAGACGTCGCCAACAAGATCGGCACCTATCTCAAGGCACTGGCGGCGCGCGACAACGACGTTCCGTTCTATGTCGCCTTGCCCTCCACCACGATCGACTGGACCATCGCCGACGGGCGGTCCGAAATCCCGATCGAACGACGGGGGCGCGAGGAAGTCGCCGAAGTTGCCGGACTCGCTGCCGACGGACGCCTGGAGCGGGTACGGATCGTGCCGGACTCCAGCCCGGTCGCGAACTACGCTTTCGACGTGACCCCCGCGCGCCTCGTCACCGGGCTGATCACCGAACGCGGTATCTGCACCGCCTCGGCGGCCGGGCTCGCCAGCCTGTTCCCCGACAAAACCAACTGAGACGCCATGACCGATCCTCCGCGCCGTATTCGGCGGCTTGCCGATTGCCACGACATCGGCGACCTGAGGCGCCTCGCCCGGCACCGGCTGCCGGCGGCGGTTTTCCATTTCGCCGACGGCGGCGCGGAAGACGAGGTAACCCTGCGGCGCAACACCGCCGCGTTCGACGACCTGCAGCTCGTTCCGCGCTATCTGGTCGATGTGAGCACGATCGACACCGCCACCGAGGTTCTGGGGCTGACGCTCGACTGGCCGGTAATGCTCGCGCCCACCGGGCTGTCACGCGTGTTCCACCGCGAGGGCGAACGCGCGGCGGCGCGGGCAGCGGCGCGCGCAGGCACGCTCTACACGCTGTCTGCCGGCGCGAGCACGCGGCTCGAAGACGTCGCGACGGCATCCACCGGGCCGAAGATGTTTCAGATCTATTGCTTTCGCGACCGCGGCCTGACCGGCGAGTTCATCGACCGGTGCAAGGCAGCGAACTACCATGCCCTGTGCCTGACCGTCGACGTCCCGGTGGCAGGCTATCGACAGCGTGACCTGTACACCGGAGCCTCGGTACCGCCGCGCGTAACGGCTCGCGGCCTGATCGACGTGTTGCGCCGTCCGGCATGGGTGTGGGGCTATCTCACCGGCCCGCGGATCCTTGTCGAGAACGTTGCCCACCGCGTTCCCGAGGCGGGCCGGTCGTCGCGATCGGTGATGCGTTACGTCGCCGATCAGTTCGACCCGACAATCGGCTGGCGGGACGCAGCGTGGATGATCGAGCGCTGGAACGGTCCGTTCGTCATCAAGGGTGTGCTCTCGGTCGACGATGCCGAACGCGCCGCGGAGGTCGGCGCGAGCGCCGTCGTGGTGTCAAATCACGGAGGCCGCCAGCTCGACGGCGCGCCGGCCTCGATCGAACAACTCGGCCCTGTCGTCGATGCCGTCGGCGATCGGTTGGACGTGTTGCTGGACGGCGGCGTGCGACGCGGCAGTCACGTGGTCAAAGCCCTTGCGGCAGGCGCGAAAGCGGTTCTGGTCGGCAGGCCCTATCTCTACGGCCTCGGCGCCGGGGGCGAGGTCGGTGTCGATCGCGCGCTCGGACTGCTGCGCCAGGAAGTGGCGCGTTGCATGGCGCTGACCGGATGCCGCCGGATTGCCGATATCGACCGACGCGTGGTCGGTATGGCACGCGGCACGTGCCCGCAGCAGATGGTTTAGCGAAGGGGCGGCTTCCTATCCTTTCTTGTCGTCTTCCGTGCCAGCCGATGTCGCGTTGGGGTTGCCCGGCACGGTATTGGCCTTCTCCGGGCGATAGCCGAAGCTGCGCGCGATCTTGTAGGCTAACTCAGCGCGGTTCTGCCAGCGCACGACGTGCTGCTGGTGGACTGCCCGATCCGTGCGCCGCCGCGGTTCGGTTCGCGACAGCAAAACGTATGTGTCGCCGATATGTTTGTGTAATCGCGCACGCTCATGCGGCGACTCCTCAAGTCGCAGAAACGGTTTGGCGTCTTCCAATACTTCGACGGCCTTCAGGAGATTGCGCGTGCGGTAACCGTTTTCAGCTTCCTGAACCCAGGCCAGACCCATCTCGATCATCGTTTCGCCGCGCACGACGGGCCAGGTCTCCGGGTCGGCGGCGCGCATCGCTTCATCGTAGATCGAAAAGGCCGTCGCCAGCGCCGCCACATCCCCCGCAATCTCGAAGCGGTCGCGATGCGCGTTCGCCAGCGACCGCAGCGCGACCGCTCGCTGCACCGGGTCCCCTTCGCCAATCATCTCCAACACCGTACGATAGGTGGCGATGGCCTGGTCAAGCGGCGCCGCGTCGCCACGCGCGCGCGCCAGCGCGCGCCGGGTGTCACCGATACGAAGCCGCGTTTCGATCCGGCCCGGCTCATCCGCGGCAGCGTCGCGAATTTCCAGGGCCCGTCCGAGCGCTTCAAGCGCTCGCTCGAGGTTGATGACCGGTTCCCTCGTCTCCGCGAGGCGAACATGGGCAAGGCCGGTCTGGCTGTGCAGTCGCGCGACTTCGGCCGGTGCGAGTTCGGCGGCGAAACTGTCTAGCAAGTAATCGTATTCGGCAACCGCGACTTCGAATTTGCCGCGGCCGAACAGGGAATCCGCGCGCGCAATTTCGTCGTCGATGCGGAGCTGTCGGGCTTCCGCCTCGCGCGGCTTGACGACGTCTTCGACATAGTCGGTCGCATACCACAGCCCCGCCACGAACGCGGCGGCGATCAAGCCCGAGATCGTGCGCGGAAAGCGCCCGAGAAAGCGCCAGAGCCAGGACATCTCCGTTTCTCTCACCCCCTGTGGATCGCACGCCTTTCAGGCGTCTTCCCCGAACCGGCAGGTCACGGCCGGGCCCTGACGGCGGACATAGCGCGCGCCCGTGTTGCCGCGGTAGCACGCCGAGAGAGCCGCACTGGCGCGGCAAAATGCGCCATCGGCGAACCCGCTTCAGATATTTCCGGCGGCAGGGAGTTCTATCGGGAACTCTACGGTCATGCCCGCAGCCGCCCCCTGCATACGCATCGAAACCCAGCGGCTGGTGAAGGTCACCGACCGCGCGCCCTCTGGAAACCGGAACGTGAACCGGGCGGCGCCGGAGGCCTTGCGCTCGACGCCCGTCGCCTGTTCCGAGACGCCGTCCACGGCGACCAGCGCGAACCGCGCACCGTTCGTCTGGTCCACCAGCGCGACCGTCTCCATGTAGTCGCTGTCGAGGTAGATCGGGCGCGCTGTACTTCCGCCGTTCCGAAAGCTCACACCGACGGTCAGCGTATCCCCGCGCCGCTCAAGGAAACGCAGTCTCCAGCGCCAGTGGTTCGCCTTCGCGACCGCGGCGTTCATCTCTGTCCGCCAATGAATCTCCGATTCGTCGGCAGTCTCGGCGGCGGGTGGCGGCGGCTTGTTCGGGGTCTGCATCGCCGCCGTCGGAATCGCGAACGAGGCGAGACCGGCAGCGAGCATCGTGGCGAAACCCGCGGCTCTCATACCTTCCCTCCTCGGGACATGCCTGCGCGGATCACTGGATGTATCCCAGATGTTCTTTCATCTGGGCAACACCGCCCTCGCCCTCTTCCCAACTCGTGACGCCGTCGCCGTTCGCGTCCCTCCCGCGTTCGATCCATTGCAGGTGTTCGACGATTTCCTCGGCGAAAAACGCCGAGACGATCGGCGACGCGCCGCCGGTGATCTGGGCGGCCTTGTCCAGGATTTTGCCGGCCCACGCGAGGACGTTGGCCGTGGCGGCGTTCACGTGCGGGGCGTGCAATTTCAGGCTGTCCGAGGCGTCGGCTGCGCCAACCGCATAGCCGAGATGGTCGCGCACACCGGCAGCGGCGCGAACGAGGCCGTAGCCGCGGCCGGGGCCCTGCCCCGAACGGACGGTGCCCGGATCGACCGCGTGGCGAACATGGTCGGTGTGAAGCTGGATGTTATCGAGGTTATCGAGATCGGTCACGGCGTAGCCGGCGTGCGCGATGGCGATGGCGAGTTCCTCTTCGAGAACGTCGATGAGCCCGACCCCGCCCGGCGTCTCGGGCCAGCCGCTCAGAATGTGGCCCAAATGGACTTCGTAGTCCTTCGGCTCCACAGGCTCGGCGGCGGCCAGGATCAGCAATTCGCTGCGAGGCGCCTCGCTGCTCTCATCGGGATCGTTCCAGTTGGCGCGGCGTCCGGCCAGCGTTTCGAGATAAGCCCCGACCTGATCGATTTCCAGGTCGGTCAGTTCGCCCATGGCCCCCCAGGGCGGCATGGTCTTGTAGCCTTCCTTGACGGTCTGGACGTAACGCGAATAGCCGCGCTTGAACTTGCGCAGGTCGGCCGAATTGGGCAGGCCGCGGCCGCGGCCGTCGGCGCTCATCCCGTGGCAATAAGCACAATTCGCCCTGTAGATGGTCTTGCCCGCCGCTTGCGCGTCGCCGTTGCCGGAAAGCGGGTTCGGCGACAGTCGGCCCTCTTCGCCCACCGCCTGTGCCGGCAGGCCCGCGGCCAGCCAGACGCCCACGGCTAGCGTGGTCAGCACGACTCTGCCGATGCCCGGAACGTTCCTGCCCATCGTCAACCCTCTTCTCGATATGGGGAAAGGGGATGGCGCGGTGGTGGCGCCATCCCCTTACTGGTGCAACCCGAGTTTAACCCGAGACGTCTAGAGACCGAAGGTCACCATGACGCTCGCGTGATTGACCGGATTGTCGTCCGGCGCCGAACCGAAGGTCGGCAGGCCGCCGAGCGCGAACGTGATCTGCTGCTTGCCGTTCACGTCGTAGGTCATGCCGCCGGCATGCGACGCCGAATGGGTGGCGAACTGATAGAGAACCTCGCCGGTGGTGGCATTGGCCACATGCACCATACCGCCCTGGCTGGCGAAGATGGTGAGGTTGCCCGCGGTGGTCAGCATCCCGCCGGCGTCCCCGTCCTTGGAGATCGGGATTCGCCAGGCTTCGCCGCCATCGGCGAGATCGTGCGCCGAGTTGATCTGCGAACCGCCCGGGTCGATCTCGAAGACGCTGCCCAGATTGCGCACGTTGCTGGTGACCTGCACCTTCTCGAACGAGTAGGTCATGCTGGTCTCACGCCGGGGCAGATAGACCAAGCCGGTCATCGGATTGATCGCCGCCGGCGACATGTTCACCGATCCGAGCAGGCTCGGCCAGATGACCACGCTCTCGCCCTCCGGCGGTATCGGGTGATCCCACATCGGCGTGCCGTCGGCGTTGTAGCCTTTGGCCCAGTTGATGCGGTCGGCGTGCGGCGTGGCCTGGAGGAACTGGCCGGTGGCCGCGTCGACATAGTGCGTGAACCCGGTCTTGTTGGGCTGGACCACGGTGCGCACGCCGTCGATGGTCGCCAGCATCGGCGTGTTCATGGTGTCGTAGTCCCACGGATCGCCGGGCACCACGGTGTAGCGCCACGCCACGCCGCCGGTTTCGGTGTTGACCGCGACGATGGCCGCCGCCCCCTCGTTGGCCTGGCCGCCGGCGCCGGCGCCGTCGCGCTCGGTGTAGGGGTTCCACGGATAGGCGTTCGCGGTGCCGGTGAAGTACAGATTCAGTTCCGGATCGTAACTGCCGACGATCCACGGACCCGCGCCGCCATAGAGACGGCTGTCGCCCGGCCAGGTGTCGCCGCCCGGCTCGTCCGCCCCGGGGATCATGTTCGCGGCCCAGAGCTGTTCGCCGGTCTCGGAGTCGTGACCGTGCACGTAGCCCTGAAGACCGCCGGTGTCGGTCGCGTTCATCGGCACGATGATCTGGCCGGGGATCGCGAGCGGCCCGACGGTGCAGAAATAGCCGTTCGAATCAGCGGCCATTTCGAAGTCCTTGGGATACGGACGATCGACCTTGTGCGCGAACACTTCCTCGCCGGAGCGGTAGTTGAGCGCAATCAGCGTGCACTCGTTCGACAGGAAGTAGATGTTGGAGCCGGCGATCGCGAGGCCGCGATGCTTGCCGGTGAAGAACGGGATGAACTGGCCGCCCCAGTCTTCCGGCAGCTCCCACTCATACTTCCAGATCCGCTCGCCGGTCGCGGCGTTCACGGCGTGAACCGCGTTGTCCTGCGGCAGGAAGATGATGCCGTCGTGTTCGAGCGGCGTCGCCTGCGCGTCGGTCTCGCCGCCGATCGAGTAGATCCATTTGACTCCCAGATCCCCGGCATTGCCGGTGTTGATCTGGTTCAGCGTGCTGAAGCGCGTGCCGTCCCAACTGCCGTTCGCGTGCAACCAGTCGCCGCCGGCGGGCCGCGCAAGGTCGTTGTCGGACACGTCGGCGTGCGCGACGGCCGCCGCCAGCGCGAGCGCCGACGCGGTCGCCGTCAAACCTGCCATTCTGGTCATCTTCATGACCTACCTCCCCTGTTGTTTGGCGGGCCGTTACCCCTCTGCGAGCGGGCGGTCGAAACCGACCACCGCAGCACGATAGCGTACTATCGCACCGAACGGGGCCGGATGCAAACGGCGTCGCGCTTCTCCGGCGGATCCGGCCGCCGGCGCTTCCGAACCTACTCCGCCGCCTGGCGCACCCGCCCCGGCAGGACGCCGCGTACGACCCAGGCCAGCGTTTCGACAACCTGTTCGGGCGTGCGGCATACCGCAGAGGCGGCGGCGTCCACCTCCTTGAGCGCGTGGTCGAGCGCGGTGTCGTGCTGGGTGACGAGCGCCTTGCCGAGGGCCGAGGCGATGCCGGCGTCGAAGGCGGCGTTCCATTGGCGGTAGCGGTCTCCGAAGCGCACGACCACGATGTCGGCATCGCCGATCAGCGTACGGGTGCGGACGGCGTTCATCGACGCGCCCTTGCGGTCGTGCCAGAAGGAGTCCTGCTCGCTGCCGAGAATCACGACGCCGCAATCGTCGGAATCGGCGTGCACGCAGTTCGGCGCGTCGAGGCGCACGGGCAGACCGGCGGCGGCGACCCCGGCGGCGATGCGTTCGCGCCAGTCGGTGTGGATCTCGCCCGACAGATAGACTCGCCATTCGCGTTCGTTCATCGTTCTCTCCTCCTCGGGGTCCGCAAGCTACCCGCCCGCGGCGACGGGTGTCCAGCCGGCGGCGCCGACGCGCTTGATCGTCGGCATCGATCGAGGTTACAGGGAAAGGGTGCGGGGCGGGGTTCGGCCGCGCGATTTCCGGCGAGGCGTGAGAGCAATGCACGACGTGGCGATTCGCAACGGAACGGTCATCGACGGTACGGGCGGTGCGGCGCGCGCGGCGGACGTGGCGATCGACGGCGGGACGATCGCGGCGGTGGCGCCCGGAGTCGGTCCGGCGCGGCGGGACATCGACGCCGAGGGCCATCTGGTGACGCCGGGATGGGTCGATATCCACACCCATTACGACGGCCAGGCGACGTGGGATCCGGACATGACCCCGTCATCGTGGCACGGCGTGACGACGACGGTCTTCGGCAATTGCGGGGTCGGGTTCGCGCCGGTGCGGCCGGGCAGCGAAACGTGGCTGATCAACCTGATGGAAGGGGTCGAGGACATCCCCGAAGCGGTGCTTGCGGAAGGGATCGATTTCCGCTGGGAGTCCTTCCCCGAATATCTGGACGTGCTCGCCGGGATGGAGCGGGTCATGGACATCGGCGCGCAGGTGCCGCACGGAGCGCTGCGCTTCTACGCGATGGGCGATCGCGGCGCCGATCACGCCAGCCGCCCGACGGGGGACGAGATCGAGCGCATGGGCACGGTGCTGGAAGAGGCGCTGCACGCCGGCGCGTTCGGCTTCACGACCTCGCGCACCACCAAACACCGGGCGGCGGACGGGCGGATGACGCCGAGCCTGAGCGCGGACGAGCCGGAGCTCGCCGGCCTCGCGCGCGCCATGCGGCGCGCCGGCAAGGGGGTGATCGAGGTCAATTCCGACTTCGGCCCCGGCGAGTTCGCCGTCATGCGGCAGATGGCGGAACTGGCTGGACGGCCGCTGTCGGTGCTGCTGGTGCAGGTGGAGGGCGCGCCGGATCGCTGGAAGGAGACCCTCGCCGGGGTTGACCGGGCGGTCGCGGACGGGCTCGAGTGCACCGCGCAAGTCGGTTCGCGCGCGGTGGGCCTGCTGTACGGCCTGCAAGCCTCCGCGCATCCCTTCGTCCGCCATCCGGTGTGGACGGACTTGCAGCGCTTCGCCCACGACGAGCGCGTGGCGCGGCTGCTGGCCGACCCGGCATTGCGGCGGCGGCTTGCCGAACCCCTGCCCGACGACGCCGAGACCCGGCGCATGGTCGATATCATGAACCGCACCTTCGCGCTGGGCGATCCGGTGTGTTACGAGCCCGCTCCGGCAGACAGCGTCGCCGCCCGAGCGGCTGCCGAAGGCCGACATCCGTTCGCGCTCGCGCTCGACCTGATGCTCGAGGACGGGGGCCGCAACATGCTGCTCTACCCGATCGAGAATTACGGGCCGGGAGATCTCGGCGTCGTGCAGCAGATGCTGTCGAACCCGAATTCGGTGTGCGGGGTGGCGGACGGCGGCGCGCATGTCGGCTTCATCTGCGACGCCAGCTCGCCGACCAGCCTGCTTACCCATTGGGGCCGCGACCGCACCCGCGGCCCGCGCCTGCCGCTCGAATTCCTCGTTCACAAACAGACCCGGGCGACGGCGCGGACCTACGGCCTGCACGATCGCGGCGTCGTCGCGCCCGGCTATCGGGCCGACCTCAACGTCATCGACTTCGAGAACCTGCGGTTGCGCCCGCCACGAGTCGCGTTCGACCTGCCCGCCGGCGGCAAACGCATCGTCCAGCGCGCCGACGGCTATCGGCATACCTTCGTGCGCGGCGTGGCGGTCATGTGCGACGGGGCGTTCACCGGCGCTCGTCCGGGCCGCCTGCTGCGGGGCCCCCGCGCTGCACCCCTGGCCGCGGCCGCCTGACCGGGGCACTTCGGCCTTCCAGCCTCCAGAGGAGGACGCGGACCATGAACGCATCGAACGGGATGCCGAACGGCCTCTACGCCACGCTGGAGGAACGCATTCTGGACCGCGACGGCGCGGGCGCGAGCGCGGTCTATTACGATCTGCACAAGCGGGGCCGACCGCTTGCCGAATTGCTGCGCGAGGCGGTCCGCATCCACGCGCCCTATACCCATGTGCCGTATCACGAGCGGATCGACGACGGCTACGTCAACTTCGTCAACAACGACCACTGTCTGCTGAGCGCCCGCGCGACGCACCATCTGACGGGCATGGTGTCGCCGGAGATCGCCGGGCTGCCGATGGCGCAGACCATCTGGTACATCCCCACCGGTCTCGACATCTGGAACCAGAAGATCAACAGGGCGCCGGGCCACTACGCACGCGGGTTCAAGCGCCCCGACGGACCGCCGCCGGCGCCGGAAGTCCACTGGCCGGACCAGGAGCCGGAGCCGGTGACGGGCGATTGCGGGGACGCGCTGGACGAATGGATGACCCGCGTCCACCGCGGCCAGGTGATCGAGGCCTACCGCCTGTTTCTCGGCCTGATGGCGGACGAGCGGAACCGGGAGGCGGCGCTGGCGCAACTGGTGTTCGCCGGACTGATGGACATACAGGATCGGGTGTTTCTCAACCGGTCCTACACGACGGGCCACAAATCCTACCGGGCGCGCGCCACGGTGGAGCTCGGCAAGCGCATCGGCTGGGGCGACGCGCACGCGGTGCTCTATGCGGGCGCACTCGATATCGCGGTGGGGCCGCGCTGGTATTCGACCTACGAATACGCCAGCAACGCGGTGAAGACGATGATCGACGACGAGACCCTGCGCGCGGTCCCCTATGCCGGCGCGTCGGCCGTGGAGACCGGGCTGCGAAACAACACCGCGGCGCTGGACGAAGGCGAGACCGAGGAGACGATCGCCGCGCTCATCCGCGAGGCGGAGCCGGCGCCCGCGACGCAGATCGCGACACTGCTTCGCGCCGGGAAGTCGCCGACCGCCATCGCGGACACGATCCAGTTGGCCGCCGCCGAAGTGTTGCTGGAGACCCGCGACAGCCTCAACTTCTCGATCCCGCAGCACTGTTACGAGTATTGCAACACAGTGCGCTGGTTCCTCGGCCGCTTCGAGCACAAGCAACGGATCAGGATGCTGTTCACCGCAGCGTCGTTCGTCAGCCGCAATGCCGAGCACCAACGCCTGACGAACGACGCGACCCCGTTCGAGACGCGGGCGCCGGCGGCGGCGGCTTCGATGACGCTGGAGGCCCGGCTGGCCGAACTCGAGCGCGCACAATTGGCCACGGACCTGGATGCGAGCCACGCCTGGTTGCAGGCGTGTCTGGACGGCGCCGAGGACCGCGCGCCGATCGTGCGCACGCTGGCGAACGCAGCGTGCAAGATCGGCAACGATCCGCACAACCAGGAAATCGCGCTGTGTTTCCTGGAGGATTTCGGCCGCACCGGGGCAGTGAACCGCGACCGTCTTCTTCACGGCGCCGCGCATCACACGGCCGGCCATCGTAAATATGGCGACGCGCTGGAATGCTACCACCGGTTCTGCGACGCGACGGGGATCGAAGCGACGGCGTGACGCGCTACTCGCCGAGCAGGATCGCCTTGGCCTGATTGAGCTTGGCGGCGAAATAGTCGGAGCCGCCGTGATCGGGGTGGAGTTTCTTCATCAGGTTGCGGTGCGCGTCCTTGATCTGGTCGGCGCTCGCGCCGGGCGCGAGGCCGAGAACCGACAGCGCTTCTTCGCGGGTCATGGCGCCGGCGGGCGCCGCGCCCTCGCCTTCGGCACGCGCGCGGGCTTCGAAGGCGCCGCGCCAATCCCCGCCGCTGCGGTCGAGAAAGGTCTCCAGCAGACGCAGGGACTGTGGATCGTCGCTACGCACCGCACGCCACAGGGCATATAGCTCTTCGGACGAGAGGTCGCCGAGCCGCTTGCCGGCCGAGGGGCCGAGGCGCACGGTGCCGTCGATGCCGCCGGTGGTGTGGTCGAGTTCCATGGCGAACCAGTCGGTGTCCACGGTCGAGGCGCCGGGGCCGCTTGACGCCGCCGCGGCGCCCGGTCCCTGCGCAGCAGCGCGCGCGGTGCGCCACAGGCTCAACAGCGACAGCAGGCGAAACAGGCTCCCGGACTTCCAGATGAACGCGGCGACGGCGCCGAGCAACGCCGCGAACCCCGGCAGGCCGCGCGCCAGTACGAGAATCCCGAGCAAGACCGCCAGCGCGATCAGCGCGACGCGCAAACCGCGCGCCAAGCTGGCGGGGTTCGCCGATGCGAACAGACGCCCCAGCACATACAGCGCCAGCAGCAATCCGACGCCGGCCAGCAGGTAAAGGTACACGGGGCGTCAACGCCGTCGCGGCGAGGGCAGTTTCAGCACGTCGCGCCCGGCGCGGCGGTTGAAGTCCTCCAATGCCGGCCGGCCGCCGACCGCATAGACCGCGACGGCTTGCAGCAGGTCGCGCAGCAGCCGCGCGCTGGCGCTGTCGAACCGGCAGTAGGCGCCGCCCGACAGTTTCGCCATCTGCTTGAAAGCGGCCCCGGCCCACGGGTCGCCGCCCTCGTGAAACAGGAACAACGGCACGCCGTTCAGTCCGAGCCGGCCGGCGAGATGGCACAGTTCGTCGACTTCTTCCTCGCAGCAGTCGCCGATGAACACCACGGCGTCGACTCCGCCGCGCTCGGTCTCGTCGAGCGCGTGACGCAGCACGCGGGCGATCTGGGTGCGGCCGCCGAGGCAGCGCACACCGGTCATCCGGCGCAGCAGGGCCGCCGACTCGGTCTCGAACGGGCTCGCCTCGAACTCGCGATAGCCGCGGTAGTAGGCGAGCTGGATGGCGAGCGTGCCGAGCGCGGCGGTTTCGGAGAACATCGCGGCCTGGATATCGCACGCCTGATCCCAGGTGCGACCGCGGCTCTGGGTGGCGTCGAGGGCGAAGATCAAGCGGCCCTTGCCGCGGCCCGACTTGCGCAGGGCCAGGCTCGCCGCGCGCTCGAGAAAGGCGTCGATCTCCGTGTCGGAAGACCGGGTGGCGAGGCTGTCGCGTTGGCGGGGCATCGACCTTGCGGGTCAGCGGGAGGTTGCGGGCCGGCCGGCGGCGGCGGGCGCGGCGCTGCCGGCGGCGCCGCGCAACGCCGCTTCGAGCAAGCCGCGCAGTTCGGACCGCGCGCCGACATGGGACATGGTCATGCGGATGCCGGCCACGCCGAGGTCGAGCACGGTGAGGCCTCTGGGGAACAGTTCGCGGAAGATCACGCGCTCGGCGAAGCCGGGGATCAGGCGGCAGCCGACGCGCGGGGCCAGGGCGGTCAGCGCGGTCTCGACCCGGCGCTTGTTGCGCGCGTCGATATGGGAAAGGCGGTTGCGCATGACCACCCAATCGATTTCAGCGCGGTCGCGCGCGGCGCGAACCTTCTTCTGCTCCCACACCATCGCGCTGTAGCGGCCGGGCGCGGCGACTCCGTCGGTGTCCGGATCGATATCGGCGAGGACGTCGAGGTCGACGAAGCTGTCGTTGACCGGGGTGACCAGAACGTCGGCGTGGCTATGAGCGAGCCGCGACAGCGGGGTGTCGCTGCCCGGGCTGTCGATGACGGCGACGTCGTGGTCTCCGGCGAGTTCGGCGAGGCGGTCGGGCAGCGGCGCGCGGCTGCCGACCAGCGGGAACAGCTCGTGGTCGGGCAGCGGCAGGGCCAGCCCGTTCGCCTCGGCGTGGGCGGCGCGGTTGGCCAGGAACCGGGTCAGGGTGTGCTGGCGGCTGTCGATATCGAGGCTGGCGACGCGGTAGCCGAGGCCGAGCAGGCCGACGACGAGATGCGCGGCGATAGTGGATTTCCCCGAGCCGCCCTTCTCGTTGCCGACGACGATCACCCGCATGGACCGCTCCTGCACGCGGCGAATCGTCGCCAGTCTAGCACGGGCGCGGCGCGGGGATTCGACAGCGGGCGACGAAAGCAGCGATATCGGCCCGATCTTCAGCGCGCCCGACCGGGCAGATCGCGGGTCGGCGACACACCGTCACCGAGCAATTCGCATTTGGCGGCTCGACCGACATGCGCGGCAATCTCTCCGCAGAGGGTCTCGGGCCCGGCTGGGTTGTTGTCTAATTCCGGCTCTTCGATCAAGCTCTCCCCGCGTCGTTCGGTTGTGCTTGTCTTCGCCGGGGACAGGGTGCGCCGGCGTCTCGCCGGCATTCTTGCGGTCGCGCGCGGCGCGATGCCGGCGAGACGCCGGCGCACCCAGCGAGGCGCGGGTATGCGAGCGCCGTAATGAGGGCCGCTGCGTCCCGGCACGCAACCGGCATTCGAACGAGAATCGCCGATCGTCACCCGCACGACTCGCCTACCCCAACTCTCAATGGTATGGTAGTAGGAATTTCCAACTATCGTCGTGCGAGGTCGCCATGACGTTGGTAACCGTGAAGCCGAAGTTCCAGGTCACCATTCCCGCGAAGCTGCGCAAAGGCATCGATCTTCGCGAAGGCGACATCATGGAGGCGACCGTGGTCGGCGACGGGATCCTCTTGCGGCCCAAGGAGGTGGTGGACAGGAACGCGGCGGCCGACCGCATTGCCGCCGGCTTTGCGATGGCCCGGCCTTCGCCTGGAGAGCTCGGACGTTCCGAGGACGAGATCATGAGCGACGCGACCGGCGAAATAGCCAATTCGCGCCGCGAACGGCGCCGCCGGACCCCCGACGCGCGATCCGGAGACCGCCGACCATGACGGATCGTTTCTTCGAACGGCCGATCCTCAACTCGCCCTACGACTATCCCTCGCGGCATTGGGAACTGGACGAGGGCGGCCAGCCGACGAACCGGATCGTCGAGCGCCGCCGCCGGGTCTCGTTCGTCACGCCGATCCCCAAGCCGCGAAAGCGCAAGCGGGGCCAGCGCGAGATGGTTTTCGACGAAGCCGCGCAGGGGCTCGCCACCGACGACCAGCAATACGACCTGATCGAAATCATCGACAGTATCCGGCACGAGGTCGGCAGGTGGCGGGCGCTGCCGGAGTCGCAGTGGCGGGTGACGCCGGAGACCGCCCGGCTTCTGCGGCATTGGCGCCATCACCGGTTCGCCGACTTCCGACCGTTCTTCTGCCAGGTCGAAGCCGTCGAGACCGCCATCTGGCTGACCGAGGTCGCTCCGACACGGGGCAAGGCCGGACGGCGGTTCCTCGACCACCTGGAGGCGGCGAACGCCGAGGCGAACCCGGACCTCGCGCGGCTGGCGCTGAAGCTGGCCACCGGCGCCGGCAAGACCGCCGTCATGGCGATGTTGATCGCCTGGCAAACGGTGAACGCGGTCCGCCGCCCGAACAGCCGGCGGTTCACGCGCGGCTTCCTGGTCGTGACCCCGGGGCTGACCATCCGCGACCGGCTCCGCGTGCTCCAGCCCAATGACCCGGACAGCTACTACCGCCGCCGCGAACTGGTTCCCGCCGACATGGCGGACGCCCTGGACCGGGCGAAGATCGTCATCACCAACTTCCACGCCTTCAAGCGGCGCGAGACGATGACGGTCTCCAAGGGCGGCCGCGCCCTCCTCGAGGGGCGGGGCGCGGCGTTGCAGGCGCTCGAGACCGAAGGCCAGATGCTGCGGCGCGTCATGCCGGAACTTATGGGGCTCGGGAACGTGATGGCGCTGAACGACGAGGCGCATCACTGCTACCGCGAGAAACCGGGCGAGGGCGACGAAGGGGCACTAAAGGGCGACGACCGCAAGGAGGCGGAGAAGAACCGGGAGGCCGCCCGGCTGTGGATCTCCGGGCTGGAAGCCGTGGGCCGCACGCTCGGCCTCGCCCGGGTCGTCGATCTCTCGGCGACACCGTTCTTCCTGCGCGGTTCGGGCTATGCGGAAGGCACGCTGTTCCCCTGGACGGCGAGCGACTTCTCGCTCATGGACGCGATCGAATGCGGTATCGTCAAGCTGCCCCGCGTGCCGGTCGCCGACAACATTCCCGGCGAGGAGATGCCGAAGTTCCGCAATTTGTGGGACCACATCGGCAAGAAGATGCCGAGGAAGGGCCGGGGCAAGGCCGGCGCTCTCGATCCGCTCGCGATCCCGGTCGAGCTCCAGACCGCGTTGGAAGCCCTCTACGGGCACTACGAGAAGACGTTCGAGATGTGGCGGGACACCGGCATCGACGTTCCGCCCTGCTTCATCGTCGTGTGCAACAACACCGCGACCTCGAAGCTGGTTTACGACTACGTTTCCGGCTTCCACCGCGAGAATCCGGACGGCTCGACGACCCTGGAGAGCGGCCGTCTCGAGCTGTTCCGCAACTTCGACGAGCACGGCAACCCGCTCGCCCGCCCCCGGACGCTGCTCATCGACAGCACGCAGCTCGAGTCCGGCGAGGCGCTCGACAAGAACTTCCGCGCCGCCGCCGGCGACGAGATCGAGCGCTTCCGCCGCGAGATCGTCGCGCGCACGGGCGACCGCCAACAGGCGGAGAACCTGTCCGACCAGGACCTGCTGCGCGAGGCGATGAACACCGTCGGCAAGGCGGGCCGGCTCGGCGGCGAAACCCGCTGCGTGGTCTCGGTGTCGATGCTGACGGAGGGTTGGGACGCCAACACCGTCACCCACATCCTCGGCGTGCGCGCCTTCGGGACGCAGCTCCTGTGCGAGCAGGTGGTCGGCCGGGCGCTGCGCCGGCAATCCTACGACCTCAACGAGGACGACCGCCTCGACGCCGAATATGCCGACGTGCTCGGCATCCCCTTCGACTTCACAGCCCGGCCGGTCGTCGCCCGGCCGCCGACGCCGCGCGAGGCGGTGCAGGTCAGGGCCGTCACGCCCGAGCGCGACGCCTGCGAGATCCGTTTCCCCCGCGTCGCCGGCTACCGGATCGAACTGCCCGAGGAGCGGCTCGACGCGACGTTCGACGACGACGACACCCTCGTGCTCACGCCCGATCTCGTCGGTCCGTCCGTCACCCGCAACGAGGGCATCGTCGGCGAGGGCGTGACTTTGAACCTCCAGCATCTCCGGGACATGCGCCGTTCGACCCTGCTGTTCCATCTCACCAAACGCCTGCTGGAGACCAAGTGGCGCGATCCCGGCGCGGACCCGAGGCTCCACCTGTTCGGCCAACTCAAACGGGTCACGCGGCGATGGCTCGACGGCCACCTGGTTTGCAAGGGCGGCACCTATCCGGCCCAACTCGCCTATCAGGAACTCGCCGACATGGCCTGCGAGCGCATCACGCGGGGGATCGTCGCGCGCCATAAGGGCGAGCGCCCGGTCACCGCCGTTCTCGACCCCTACAACCCCGCCGGCTCGACGATTCACGTCCGCTTCGCCACGTCGAAGCAGAGCCGTTGGAAAACCGACCCGCGACGCTGCCATATCAACTGGGCGGTCTGCGACAGCGACTGGGAGGCCGAGTTCTGCCGCGTCGCCGAGGCGCACCCGCGGGTGACCGCCTATGTCAAGAATCAGGGGCTGGGGCTGGAGGTTCCCTACCGGTCGGGATCGGAATCCCGGACCTATATCCCCGATTTCGTCGTGCTGGTGGACGACGGCCGCGGCGCCGACGATCCGCTTCACCTGGTCGTCGAGATCAAGGGCTACCGCGGCGAGGACGCCAAGGACAAGAAGGCGACGATGGAGACCTTCTGGATCCCCGCCGTCAACGATCTGGGCGCCCATGGCCGCTGGGCGTTCGCCGAGTTCGGAGACGCCTACGCCATGGAGGACGACTTCGCCGCGAAGCTGGACGAAGAGTTCAACCGGATGGTCCGGCAGTTCGTGCCGGCGACGAAGAGCGAGGAGGCCGATCCGCTGAGAAGGCGCAGTGGTAAGGAACTCGAGAACGCATGAACACTCGGCCCTACACCGACGAGGAACTCGATACGCTTCGGTCGATGCCGAAGCGGGTAGCCACTCGACGAGCACGCTGGCTGGACAAGCCAAGGAACAAGCCCGGGCACCGTCAGCGCAGTTTTCGCGCCGTCGGACAACAAGGCCACGAACACCGCTTTTTGGTTTACCAACGTCAAAACCTCGACGACGACAACGACTTTTCTTGTGGAATCTCCTATCTTCCGCTTCGAAGCTCGCCTCTGACGCTGGCGCGCTACAACGGATCGAGCCATTTGCATCGGGACATCGCCTACCGCCCGCACGTTCACCGAGCTTCGGAAAGGGCGATTGCAGCGGGAAAGAAGCCCGAGTTCGACGCGAAGGAGACCGATCGATTCGAGACCCTTGAAGGTGCTTTGGCTTGTCTGATCGAGGACTTCAATCTGAGCGGTTTGACCGCTCAACCGGATCACCCAAGGTTGCTCTGATGGCGCTCGACACCGATGCACTCCATAAGCTCCTGTGCGCGCGTCTCTGCGAGGACGTCGTGGTCGAACAACGTCCGGATGGCGCGCTGATGCTCCGCACGCACTTCGCGTTTCCCGACGGGGATCGCTACCCGATCCACCTCTCCGAGTCGGTATCGGGCGGGCTTCGGTTGTCGGACCGCGGCCACACGCTCATGCACATCAGCTACGAGCACGACGTCGACTCGTTCATGGACGGTACCCGCGGGATGCTCCTCGAACGCATCATGAGCGAGAGCGGGCTGCAATGGGATGGCGGCGCCTTCCGCTTCGACACGGCGCCCGAACGGCTGCCGGAGGCGGTATTTCAGTTCGGACAGGCGCTGACCAGGATCTACGACCTGACGTTTCTGTCGCGTTCGAACGTCGGCTCGACGTTTTACGACGACCTTGCCGACCTTCTCTCCCGGCTGGTGGACGAGACCAAGCTTCAACGCGACTACCAACCGGAGGTACCGAACGCCCAGGCTTATCGGGTGGACTACCGGATCGAGGGTAAGGACGACGTTCCGTTGTTCTTGTACGGTGTGCCCAACCGTGACAAGGCACGGTTGACGACGATCATGCTGTCCTACTTCCACCGGCATGAGATCAGGTTCGAATCGATTCTCGTCTTTGAGAATCAGACCGAGATTCCCAGGCTGGACCTCGCCCGGCTCTCGGATGTCGGCGGTGACATGATCTCGTCGTTGGAGTCGCACGAGGACTTCAACCGGAAGCTCCTTCAGCGCGTGGCGGCCTGACGAGTCGGGAGACGAGGAGCAGATTCATGGCGCGAACACCCAAGAAAACGAAGCGGGTCGCAACCCTCACTCACGACGAGGCGGCGCGGCGCAACATCCCGACGGCCGAAGCTCAGTCCATCATGCACGACGAGGACAAGACGCCGGTCCGCGTCGCCTATGAGCGGCGCAACCGCGACCTCGACCCGCAACTCGTCTGGCGCGGCAAGGACGAACAGGACGCGGTCGATCTCGTGGTCGGGGCCCCGCCGCTGTTCATCCAGGAGAAGGTGCACCCGAAGGTCCTGATCGACGACCTGCTGCGCGACTCGAAGCGCCGCCGCGACGAGGCCGCATCAGAGGCGCCTGACCTGTTCGCGGACTTCAACGGCCTGCCGGAGGGTGCGGCGCGGACCGAGTTCTACCGCCACGACGCCAACTGGTCGAACCGCATGATCCTGGGCGACAGCCTTCAGGCGATGGCGTCGCTGGCGGAACGCGAAGGGCTGCGCGGCAAGGTGCAATGCATCTATATCGACCCGCCTTACGGGATAAAGTTCAACTCCAACTTCCAGTGGTCCACCACCAGCCGCGATGTCAAGGACGGCAAGGCCGGGCACATCACCCGCGAGCCGGAGCAGGTGAAAGCCTTCCGCGACACCTGGCGCGACGGCATTCACTCCTACCTCACCTATCTGCGGGACCGCCTGACCGTGGCGCGGGAGTTGCTGACAGAAAGTGGATCGGTCTTCGTGCAGATCGGGGACGAGAATGTCCACCGCGTGCGAGCGCTGATGGATGAGGTGTTTGGGGAGGATAATTTTGTTTCGCAGATTTCTTTTTCTCGTTCTGCAGCACGGGGTACAGGTACAAAGAGTTTGGATAATGTTTGTGATTATTTGGTTTGGTTTTCACGAAATAGAGGTTTGTTGAAATACCGTCAAATGTACAGAATGATAGAGGAATGGAGTTCAGATCGATCTCTAAACCCATTCCTGTATTTGGAATCGAGAGAAGGTGCTCGTCGCACAATAAGGAAGTCTGAAAGAAATGATTTGTCTGTATTTTCAAGTAAATTTAGGCGATATAGGATAATTACACTCTCGGCACAAACAACTTCGACTTCTTCTTCTATATATTCCTTTCAGGGGCAGTCATTTCTCCCTGCCACGGGGCGTGGTTGGAAGGCAAGCTTGCAAGGATTGTATAGAATGGCGCTCAGTAATCGTCTTCAAGTGGCGGGGTCGTCACTAAACTATATATCTTACGCGAGGGAACGGCCGGGTATTCCATTTACTAATCAGTGGACAGATACGGCAGGAGTCGCTGATGAAAAACACTATGTGGTGCAAACTTCAGGGAAGATACTTGAACGCTGCATCCTGATGACCACCGACCCCGGCGACCTAGTGCTCGACCCCACCTGCGGCTCCGGCACCACCGCCTATGTCGCCGAGCAATGGGGCCGGCGCTGGATCACCATCGACACATCGCGCGTGGCGCTCGCGCTCGCCCGGGCGCGGATCATGGGCGCGCGCTATCCGTGGTATCTGCTTGCCGACAGCCCCGAAGGCCGGCGCAAGGAAGCCGAAATCACGCGCCGCGCGTCCGCCGAAGCGCCGACCCGCGGCGACATCCGCCAGGGCTTCGTCTATGAGCGCGTGCCGCATATCACGCTGAAGTCCATCGCCAACAACGCCGAGATCGACACGATCTGGGAGACGTGGCAGCAGACGCTGGAACCGCTGCGCGCGCAACTCAACGCGGCGCTGGGCCAAAGCTGGAAGGAATGGGAGATCCCGCGCGAGGCCGGTGACGGTTGGCCCGACGATGCGACGGACACGCATGGGAAGTGGTGGGACGCCCGCATCGCCCGGCAGAAGGAGATCGACGCCTCGATCGCCGCGAAGGCCGACACCGAATACCTCTACGACAAGCCCTATACCGACAATGCCCGCGTCCGCGTCGCCGGCCCGTTCACGGTCGAGAGCCTCGCCCCGCACCGGATGCTGGCGGTGGACGAGGACGACGAGGTGTTCAGCCAGCTCGCCGAGAAGAAGCTCGGCTATGGCGAGGCGGCGGACTTCGCCGCCATGGCCCTGGAGCATCTGAAGACCGCCGGCGTCCAGCAGGCCCACAGGGAAGACCGGATCGCCTTCTCGTCGCTTGCGCCCTGGCCGGGCCGGTATGTCTGCGCCGAGGGGCGCTACACCGAGGGCGGCGGCGAGGCCGGCGTCGAGCGCCGCGCCGCGGTCTTCGTCGGCCCCGAGTTCGGCACCGTCTCGCACCCCGATCTTGTCGCCGCCGCACGCGAGGCGGCCGACGCCGGCTTCGACGTGCTGATCGCCTGCGCCTTCAGCTACGACGCCCACTCGACCGAGTTCGAGAAGCTGGGGCGCGTCCCGGTTCTCAAGGCGCGGATGAACGCCGACCTCCACATGGCCGGCGACCTCAAGAACACCGGCAAGGGCAACCTGTTCGTGATTTTTGGGGAGCCGGATATCGAAGTGGTTAGTGAGAAGTGGCTTGTGGATAGTTCCGGGAACCGGGTGGCGCCTTATGACATCTTTACGCTCGTATCGGGAGTTGACGGTCTGGCGGAAATCAATGGACTTGGCCGTGAACGTTTACACGCTGACGCGGCGCTTTCCCGCTGCCGAGAGATATGGGATCACCTCGCAGATGCGGCGGGCGGCGACCTCGATCCCGGCCAACATCGCGGAGGGACAAGCACGGCGGACCACGGGGGAGTTTCTACAGTCGCTTGGCATCGCGCGGGGCTCCCTGGCGGAACTCGAAACCTTCGTGACTTTGTGCCCGAGATTGCGGCTGATCGATCAGGAGACTTCGGCGAACTTGTCGAGCGACTGCGCCGAGATCAACAAGATGCTTCATGCCCTGATGCGTTCACTATCCACTCGCCACTGACCACTTGCCACTACACGCAAGTGAAGATCAACGGCGTGGACGTGTTCCACCCCAATACCGGCGAAGTGCGCAGCGACGGGCCGGACGGCATCGCCTGCTGGTTCGTCGACACCGACTACAACGAAGAGAGCTTCTTCGTCCGCCACGCCTATTTCCTGGGCGCGAACGACCCCTACAAAGCGCTCAAAACCACGCTCAAGGCCGAGATCGACCCGGAAGCCTGGGCGACGCTCAACAGCGACACCTCCCGCCCCTTCCCCCGCCCCGCCTCCGGCCGCATCGCGGTCAAGGTCATCAACCACCTCGGCGACGAGGCGATGAAGGTGTTTCGGGTGTGAAGCGGCCCGCGCCCGGCCGGGAGAGTTCCGGTGGCTAGCGCCGAGCAGCTCAAGGCGCTGCTGAAATCGCATCTGGAGGGTGACGACGACCGCTTCTTCTCGGTCGCCATGCAGATCGCCGCCCACGAAGCGAAACGCGGCCACGGCAGGCTCGCCGAGGACCTGCGCGCCTTGATCGATCGGGCCAAGAGCCGGCGGGACGCGGGACCGCCGGTACCGATCGGCCGTCCGCGCGGCGAGTTGGCGAACCTCCTGGAAGCGTCCTGGCCGAAGGCCCGGCTGGGAGACATGATCCTTGGAAAGAGCCTCTCCGACCAGATCCGGCGGGTCATCCGCGAACAGCGCCACGCAGGGACGATCCTGGACCACGGACTCGCGCCGCGGCGCAAGCTGCTGCTGGTGGGGCCGCCCGGCACGGGCAAGACCATGACCGCATCGGTCCTTGCCGGAGAGCTCGGCCTTCCGCTTCTACAGGTCCGGCTGGATGGTCTCATCACCAGGTTCATGGGAGAGACGGCGGCCAAGCTGAGGCAGATCTTCGACGCCACCGGCCGGACCCGGGGCGTTTACTTCTTCGACGAGTTCGACGCCATCGGTTCACAGCGCGGTCTCGCCAACGATGTGGGCGAGATCCGCCGGGTGTTGAACAGTTTTCTCCAGATGATCGAACAAGACCGCTCCCACAGCCTCGTCATCGCGGCGACCAACCATCCCGACCTTCTCGACTCCGCGTTGTTTCGCCGTTTCGACGACGTGCTGCGCTACGAGCTGCCCGAACCGCCGCAGATCGCAGCGCTTCTCAAGGCGCGTCTCGCGGGCAATGCGGTGAAGCGGGTTCGATGGACGACCCTCGCCGAGACCGCGGCGGGTTTGAGCTACGCCGAAGTCACGCGCGCCGCGAACGAGGTGCTCAAGGACGCGCTGATCGATCGACGCGCCGGGGTCACGAAAGCGGATATCCGGCTCATGCTCGAAGAGCGCAAGTCCATCGCCGACAGGCTGAACGAGACGACTTCGTCGTAAGAGGATCTCGATCCCGACATGGCGAACGGACGCGGCGAAAGACATCGGCACTTCATCCTCGAAGAAGTGACCGAGACCGAGGCGTATCGATCGCGAGGCGGAGGCAGCCGCTCGACGGTGCCGCCACGGAACCGGATCGAGCACGGCGGCGCCCTGCGACAGCAGATCAATGCGCTTGGGGTAAAGGCCGCATCCGCGCGGGACACCCAACGGGCCGCGGGGATCGAAGAGAATTTCGGGCTGCAAGTCGAGTTCGAGAGCTTTCCCGATATCGCGCTGGCGTTCGAGAGTCTGGCTCGAGAGCGCTGGGGAATCGAGCTGCTGAACGTTCGCCAGGAGGGAGACCGCACTAGCGCCACGGTCTTCGTTCCCGATGGGAAGCTCGATCACTTCGAGGGGCTCATTCGCGATTATCTGGCGGAGAGGCGAGACAGCGCCGGACGGGCCCGCGACAACCAGCGTCTGATCGACGCCATCCAACAGATCCGGGCGGCGAGCCTCCGCGCGCTCTGGACGGACGCTGCCGAAGCGTTCCCCGACGACGGCGAGGGGCCGTTCTGGTGGGAAGTGTGGCTGCCGGTTCGTCGACAGCGACAGGCGGTGGTGGCCGCGTTTCGCCAGCGAGCAGAGGCTCAAGGCATGCGGACGGCGCAAGGAGAGCTGGCGTTTCCGGAGCGTACCGTTCTGCTGGTTCATGCGTCCGCCGAGCAGATGCGGCGCTCCATCGTCACGCTCAACAGCATCGCCGAACTGCGGCGCGCCAAAGAGACGGCGGAATTCTTCGATAAAGAGACGGCGGAATTCTTCGATTCCCTGCGCCCGGAAGAACAGGGCGAGTGGCTCGACGATCTATTGGCCCGAACCCGATTCTCGTCCGATGGGGACGGGGTGCCGTATGTCTGCTTGCTCGATACCGGAGTAAATCGAGGCCATCCACTCCTTTCCCACGCGCTCACCGCCAACGACCTGCATACCGTCGAGCCCGCTTGGGGGACCGACGATGCCGACGGCCATGGAACGGAGATGGCCGGACTGGCGCTCGCGGGCAACCTGACGGCACTTCTCGCCGGCAGTAATCCTGTGCAGATCGATCATCGCCTGGAATCCGTGAAACTGCTGCCGCGGGGCGGCGCCGGCGGAACGAACTCCCGACACCACGGGCTTCTGACGGTGGAGGCCGTGGCCCGGCCCGAGATCACCGCCCCGTCCCGACACAGGGTCTTCGGCATGGCCGTTACGGCCCGGGACAATCGAGACCGGGGCCGGCCGTCCGCGTGGTCCGCGGCGCTCGACTCGCTGGCGGCGGACGCCGACGGATACGGCGCCAATCCACGCCTGCTGATCGTCTCCGCCGGTAACGTCGTGGACCCGAATGCGTGGTCCCGCTATCCGGCGAGCAATGACAGCGACGGGGTGCACGATCCGGCCCAAGCGTGGAATGCGCTCACCGTCGGCGCCTGCACCGACCTCACACGGATTACCGAGAAGAATGCGACCAGCTACACACCGATCGCGCCGGCGGGCGGGTTGAGCCCGTTCAGCACGACGTCGTTGACATGGCAACGGTATTGGCCGCTCAAGCCGGATGTGGTACTCGAAGGCGGCAACGCCGCCAGGGACCCGCTAAGCGCTGTCTGGATGCCCAGCCTCAACCTGTTGACGACCCATCATCCGGCCACAGGTCGGGATAGACCGCCATGGCCCGCCGACCGACTCCTCACGCCAACGAACGCGACCAGCGCCGCGACGGCGCTCGCTTCCCGGCTCGCCGCCCAGGTAATGGCGGTCTATCCCGACCTGTGGCCGGAGACCGTTCGCGCCCTGATCGTGCATTCAGCGGAATGGACAAGCGCCATGAAGCGTATGTTCCTGCCGAAGAACCGGAACCCGTCGAAGAAGGACCATCAGGATCTGCTGCAGCGCTGCGGGTTCGGCTTGCCGGATCTCGACCGCGCGCTTTGGAGCGTCGAGAATTCCCTGACGATGGTCATCCAGGAAGGCCTGCATCCCTTCAAGAGGGAGCCGGGCAAGCGGCCCTCGCTTCGCGACATGCATCTCCATAACCTGCCCTGGCCGGAGGACATTCTCGAGAGCCTGGGAGAAACGCAGATCGAAATGCGTGTGACGCTTTCCTACTTCATCGAGCCCAACCCTTCGCAACGGGGTATCGGCTCGCGTTACCGATACGCATCTCACGGCCTTCGTTTCGACGTCAAACGTCCGCTCGAGACGGTCGACGCGTTCCGCCGCCGGATCAACGTCGCTGCGAGGGACGAAGAAGAAGGAACGCATCGGAGCGGCGGCGATCCGGCGTGGCTGATCGGGCACGGTCGCCACAGAGGCTCGCTGCACGGGGATATCTGGCGAGGAAGCGCCGCCGACCTGGCAAGCCGGGGGCACATCGCCGTCTATCCCGCGCTGGGTTGGTGGAAAACACGTCACGCGCTGGAACGATACGACAAGGCGGCGCGCTACGCCCTGGTCATCAGCATCAAGGCGCCGGAGACCGACGTGGATCTGTATGCCGAAGTGGCGAACCGGGTCGGCATAGCGGTCTCGGTCGAGGCCTGAGATGCAGTTCCTGATCGCCGACACGTTTACCGACAGCCTTATGAAGCTGACCGGCGACGAGCAGAAGGCCGCCAAGACCACCGCCTTCGACCTCCAGATGGACGCTTCGGCGCCCGGATTGTCGTTCCACAAGCTCGACGGCGCCAAGGACCGGAACTTCTGGTCGGTGCGGGTCAATCGGGATATCCGCCTGATCGTGCATCGGACCGCGTCGAGCTTCATGCTCGCTTATGTCGGGCATCACGATGCCGCCTATCGATGGGCGGAGCGGCGCAAGATCGAGCGGCATCCCAATACCGGGGCGGCCCAGATCGTCGAGATTCGCGAGACGGTGCGCGAGATCGAGATCCCGCGCCACGCCGCGGCGGAAGCGCCAACCGTCGGGCCCGCCGATTCCAAACCGGCGCTCTTTGCCGACGCTTCCGACGACGAGTTGCTGAGTTACGGCGTTCCCCAAGCATGGCTGGGCGATGTCAAAGCCGCCAACGAGGATTCGTTGCTCGACCTGGCCGACCACCTGCCGGCCGAGGCGGCCGAGGCGCTGCTGGAACGCGCGACCGGCGGCGCGCCGCAGCCGGCGCCCGTGGCCGCCGACGCAGACCCGTTCGCCCACCCAGACGCGCAACGGCGGTTCCGTCTCGTCGAGAACGTCGAGGAGTTGGAACGCGCGCTCGAATATCCGTGGGAGAAGTGGACCGTCTTCCTGCATCCGGCGCAGCGGCGGCTCGTCAAGGGCGAATATAGCGGACCTGCGCGCGTGTCGGGAGCTGCCGGCACCGGCAAGACGATCGTCGCGCTTCACCGCGCCGTCCACCTCGCCTGCGCGCATCCCGACTCCCGGGTTCTCCTCACGACCTTTTCCGCCGCCCTTGCCAACGCGCTCCGCGTGAAGCTCGGACGCTTGATCCACAAGCGGCCGAGCATCGGCGAACGCCTGGAAGTGCATTCGATGGGCGATATCGGACGCCGCCTCCACGAAGCCAATTTCGGCGCGCCCGCCCTGGCGGCGGACGATTTCGTGCGCGAGCTGATCGATCGGGCGGCCGGTGACGTGGAGGGGCACAAATTCAGCCCGCATTTCTTGTGGACCGAGTGGAGCCGGGTGGTCGACGCATGGCAGCTCGAGACCTGGGAAGCTTACCGGGATGTCATGCGGCTCGGCCGCAAGACGCGCTTGGCGGAAACACAACGAGCGGTTCTCTGGTCGATCTTCTCGAAAGTGCGCGATGGTCTCGACGCCAGCGGCCTTCTCACCGAACCCCGCATGTTGCGCCGCCTGGAGCGGCACTTCAGGGCGGCGAAACAGCCGCCGTTCGAGTTCTGCGTCATCGACGAGGCCCAGGATATCGGCGTGGCGGAACTGCGCTTTCTCGCGGCCCTCGGCAGCAGCGGGCCCAACCGCCTGTTCTTCGCGGGCGACCTCGGCCAACGGATATTCCGGACGCCGTTCTCGTGGCGGGCATTGGGGATAGACGTGCGCGGGCGTTCGCACACCTTGCGCATCAACTACCGGACGTCTCATCAGATCCGGCGGCAGGCGGACCGGTTGCTGCCGAACGCGCTCGCCGACGTGGACGGCATCACCGAGCGGCGCGGCGACACGCTATCGGTATTCAACGGGCCGAACCCCTGCATCAGGGTTCTGGAATCGACAGACGACGAGGCAGCAGCCATCGCCGAATGGCTTGCGGCACGGCTGCAGGACGGCTGCGCGCCGCACGAGATCGGCGTGTTCGTCCGCTCCGGGGCCGAGACGGCGCGGGCGAAGACGGCCGTCCGTTCGGCGGGGCTGTCCGCGATCGAACTCGACGAGCGATCGGAAGGAGCGTCCGGCGCCGTCGCGGTCGGGACGATGCATCTCGCCAAAGGGTTGGAGTTCCGCGCGGTGGCGGTCGCGGCGTGCGACGACGAGATCGTGCCGCTGCAATCGAGGATCGAGGACGTCGTCGATGAAGCGGACCTGGAGGACGCTTACGTAACCGAGCGCCACCTTCTCTACGTCGCGTGCACGCGCGCTCGCGATCACCTTCTGGTCACCGGCGTCGCACCGGCATCCGAGTTCCTCGACGACCTGCGAATGGAGGAATAGCCGGATCCACGGGGAGAACGTCCCGCAGCGGCTCCGCGACCCTACCTGCCTCCCCGGGTGCGCCGGCGTCTCGCCGGCACGTCCCTGCCCGGCGCGGTATTCTTCTCGAGCACGGGCGGTCGCCCCCGCAGTCGGCCTATGCCGGCGAGACGCCGGCGCACCCGGGGGCGCGAGCGACCCCGCTGCGCGGCGGCCTCAGAAGAAGAGCCGAACGCCGGCCACGAAGGAGAGCGAGTCGACATCCTCGGCATGGCCGCGCGCGCGGGCGGCTGTTTCGAACAGATCGCGCTCATACGCAACGCCGATATAAGGCGCGAACTCGCGCAGGAACTCATAGCGCAAACGCAGACCCAGCTCGATATGGGAAAGTCCGGATCCGACCTCCAATTCGTCGACATCCCGGGCGAAGGCGTCGATCTCCATCGCGGGCTGCAACACCAGGCGCTGCGTGATCAACAGTTCGTATTCGACTTCGAAGCGCGCTGACAGATCAGCTTCTTCGCTCAGGAAAACGGAAGCGTCCAGCTCGAAGAACTGCGGCGCGAGACCGTGCAAGGCAAGCACGACATGGGTGCGGGACGGTTCCGGCTCCATGTCGTGGCGAATTCCGGCCTGGGCATCGAAGAAATCGGAGATCAGGCGGCTATACAACAATTGGACCTCGGCTGCCTCAACCGCCTCACCAAGTTCGGTCTCGCTTTCGGCCTTGACGAACGCCTTGTCGAAATCGGTGCCGATCCAGCCATGCGCCTTCCAAACGTGGCTGATGTGAGATCCGGAACGAACCTCGTTCTGGTTCATCTTGAAGAAGGTGAAGATCCGGTCGTCGCCCTCGGCGGCGCGGGCGGAAGATGCAACCAGCGCGGCGAACGCCAGCACCGCCCCGACAAGGCCTCGCCCCATGCCCCGGCTCATCGCCCGCGCCTACTCGTTCAGCGCGAGCCCGGGGCCGCCCTCGACGACGACCTCGCGGAACATACCGGTCGCCATGTGGAACATCATGTGACAGTGAAAGGCCCACCGCCCCGGCGCGTCGGCTTCGATATCGGCGTAAACCGTCGTGCCCGGCGAGATGCTGACGGTGTGCTTGGCCGGATTCCACTTGCCCGCGCCGACGTCGAGTATGGTCCACATGCCATGCAGATGCATGGGATGGGTCATCATGGTTTCGTTCACGAACTTGAAGCGGACACGCTCACCGAAGCGCAGCCGTATCGGCTCGGAATCGGAGAACTTCACGTCGTTTATCGACCAGAAATAGCGTTCCATGTTGCCGGTCAGCCGGACCACGATCTCGCGGTCGGCCGGGCGCAGCGGGTAGAGGGGCTTCTGCGCCTTGAGATCGGTGTAGGACAGGAAACGTCCGCCGCCCGCCGCGCGCGGCGCAAGCCCGCTGCCGGGCGCGTAGAACGGATCCGTCGCCGCATGACCTTCGTGACCCATGGCATGGTGGTCTCCATGGCTCGCCCCGGCCTGTTCGTCGCCCGCTTCGTTCCCATGGGCCATCCCGGCCATGCTTCCGTGGTCCATACCGCCGTGATCCATGCCGCCATGGGCGTGGCCCATGTCGGCCATGGTGAGCAGCGGCGGGTCGCGGAGCGCCGGAACCGTCGCCTCGAAGCCTTCGTCCGGCGCCAGCGTGCCGCGCGCGAACCCGGTGCGCGACATCGATTCGGCGAAAAGCGTAAACGCCCGGGCTTCCCCAGGCCGCACGATCACATCATAGGTTTCCGCCACCGCGATACGGAATTCGTCGACCTTTACCGGCTGCACATTGTTGCCGTCGGCCTGGACCACCGTCATCGGCAGTCCGGGGATACGGACATCGAAGATGGTCATCGCAGCGGCGTTGATGAAACGCAGTCTGACGCGCTCTCCCGGCTCGAACGGCGCGGTCCAGTTCTGCTGCGGGCTCTTGCCGTTGACGAGGAACGTATAGCCGCTGACATCGGCTATGTCCGTCGGCATCATGCGCATATCGCCCCAATCCAGCCGATCGGACAGGGTGGCCGCGAAGCCGTTTCGATCGACATCGTTCAGAAAGGTCATCAGGGTGCGCTGCTGGAAGTTGTAGTAGTGCGACTGCTTCTTGAGATTGGCGAGAATCTCCTCGGGCGGACTGTCGTGCCAGTCGGACAGCACGACGATATACTCCCGGTCGTAGCGGAACGGCTCCCGGCCCACGGGGTCGATGATGATCGCCCCATACATTCCAGCCTGCTCCTGAAGGCCGGAGTGGCTGTGATACCAATAGGTGCCGCTCTGCTGGACCGGGAACCGGTAGGTGTGGGTGGCGCCCGGCTTGATGCCGTCGAAGCTCAGACCCGGCACGCCGTCTTCGGTGAAGGGCAGGATCAGGCCGTGCCAGTGGATGGAGCTGTCGACATCGAGCGTGTTGGTAACGTTGATGACCAGTTCCTCGCCTTCGGCGAAACGAAGCGTGGGCGCCGGCACCGAACCGTTGATGGTGAGAGCCGGACGCTCGGTCCCGGAGGCATCCACGGTGCCTTCGCCGATCACCAGATCGTAGGTGCCCGCGGGCGCGGCCATCGGGAACAGGAGCGCGGCGGCGAGCGCCGCACCGCGTATCGCGTGTCTGGAAACCCCCATCTTCGCGCTCCTCACGGTGTGACGGCGATATCGCCCACCATCCCGGAATCGTAGTGTCCCGGCATGTTGCAGGCGAACTCCAGCGTGCTGGCGCCGGTGAACACCCAGACCACCTCCGCACTCTCGCCGGGAGCCAGCAGCGCGCTGTTCGGATCGTCATGCGCCATGACGTGGCCGCCGCCCATGTCGACGTTCATCATGTGACGGTTGATGCGGTCGATCTCGATCACGCCATGGTCGACCATCATCATCATCATCGCCTGATGCTCAGCATGCGTTGCGGCGGTGCCGATGTTGAACTCGTGCACGAGACTGCCTTCGTTGGCGACCACGAAGCGCACGGTCTCGCCCGCAACCACATCGACGCGTTCGGGGTCGAAATAGTTGTCGAACACGGCGATCGAGATGGTGCGGGTCGCTTCTTCGGGGTTGCCCGGTTCGCCGAGCATGGCGCCGGCATGGCGGCCGTCCGCTCCGGACTCCTCGGCGAGGACGGCCGAGACGCCGACGGACAGGCAGACGGCAAGAGCCGGTAAGCATTTTGTGAGCATGTGCGCTACTCCTCCGGTTATCGCGGTGGACGGCGGCGGTGCCAGGGGCCATGCGTCAACAAAAATTCAAGACTCCCCGATCCAAATTCCACTTGGGAAAACAGTGAAGAACAAGCTCGGTCCCGCCGGCGCCGGCCGTCGTCCAGCGCGCATGACTACCGGCTGCATCGCAACACGGTTTCCCGGCGAGCGTCAAGCCGGAAAGCGCCGGCATGGTCCAGGACTCCTTCTCTGCTTGGCATTCTTGAGCCTGCGGCGACGTGATCCTATCTTCTGGCCGTCGCACGGCCACGAAGGGGCCGAATATGGCTGCCATCGCGATCACCATGGGGGACCCGAGCGGGGTCGGTCCCGAGGTCGTCTGCAAGGCGCTCGCGGCGCTGCCGGCAGACGAGCGCGCGCGCTGCACGGTGGTCGGCTGGAGCGGGTTCCTCGAACGCGCCAACGCCGTCACCGGCGCCGGAGTCGCGTTCGGGCCTGGCGGCGTCGCCACGGTCGACGTCGATACGCCCGAGCGGGATCGCATTCGCGACGCCACAGCAACGGCCGGCGGCGGCCACGCCGCGCACGGCTATGTCGCGAAGGCGGTCGAGATGGCGATGGCGGGCATGGTCGATGCGATCGTCACCGCACCGCTCAACAAGGCGGCTCTGCACATGGCCGGGCATCGCCACGACGGCCATACCGAACTGCTGCAACACCTGACCGGCGCGCCGTCGTCGTTCATGCTGCTGGCGTCGGAACGGCTCAAGGCGATCCATGTCTCGACCCATTGCTCGCTGGCCGACGCGATCGCGCGGACCCGGAAGGAACGGGTGCTGGAGACCATCCGCGCCGGACACGAGCACTTGCGGCGGCTCGGCGCCGACCGGCCGCGCATCGCCTGCGCCGGCCTCAACCCGCATTGCGGCGAAGGCGGACTGTTCGGAGACCAGGAAGCGGCGGAGATCGCACCGGCGGTCGCCGCGGCGCGCGCCGAGGGGATCGACGCGAGCGGGCCGTGGCCCGGCGACTCGGTGTTCCATCGCGCGGCGCACGGCGCGTTCGACCTGGTGGTCGCGAACTACCACGACCAGGGCCACATCCCGGTGAAGCTCGTCGCGTTCGACAGCGCGGTGAACGTCACCCTCGGCCTGCCCGTCGCGCGCTGTTCGGTCGATCACGGCACGGCGTTCGACATCGCGTGGCGCGGGCGGGCCGACCATACCAACATGCTCTCGGCGCTGGCCTACGCACGGCGCCTGGCAGCGGCGCGGCACGGGGAGGGATACCGGCAGGACGCCGACGCACGCCGGGCGTGACCGCAAGGGCAGATGCGGGCGGGACGCCCGCGCACCATCGAGGCAGCCGACGACACACCGTTGCCGTCGGGCCGCGCGGCGACTAAGGTCGCCGGCGCGTTTCCGGCGCGGTGAAAGCTCCCCATCATGTCCACGGCGCCAAACAACACACAGGCCGCGAGGATCTCGACGAGCGAGGAAATCTTCTCGGTCGCGGCGCCGCTGTGCATCCTGGGGGCGCCGCTGGTCGGCTTTCTCGAAGGAGCGGATTACGGCTACGGCGCGGCCGAGGTTCTCGGCTCCTTCGCCATCCTGATCCTGCTCGGCCTGCTGTTCGGCGCCCTGCTGGTGAACGTCGCGAACCGGCCGCGCGCGGTAGCGCTCCTGTTTCTGCTGACGGCGGCGGCGGACTTCCTGTTCCCGTTCGCGGAGCTCTACCGGTCGTTCGGCGAGCGGATCGGCGGCTGGCTCGGCCCCGAGGCCCTGGCCGGCTGGATCGATGCCGGCTGGGTAGGGATCGCGACCGCCGTCATCGTCGGCTATCTCGCAGTCTTCACGATCCTGCTCGCCCTGGGCAAGGCAGCGATCGTGCTCTGCGCGCTGGGGTTCGGCGCACTGGCGGGCTGGTTCCTCGTCGACGGGGCGCCGGAACGGGATCGGGCCTTCGTCGAGCGCGCGGGCGCGGCGGCGCAGCCCGACGCAGCGGCGGCGCCGGTCGTGCACCTGATTCTGGACGGTCACAACGCGGTCGGCGGCCTGCGCGGCGAAGGCGGAGATTCGCTGCGGGCGGCGCTCGAGCGGGACTATCCGGCGCGCGGTTTCCGCCTCTACCGACACGCATACAGCCAGTATTACGACGCCTGGAACGGCGTGCCGGCGCTGATGAACTTCGATGCGCCGACGCGCGACGCGGCCTGGCTCGATCCCGGACGGCCGGCGCTGGCGGCGGCGGCCTGGTTCGGCCATCTGGCGGAGCGCGGATATGCGATCGACGTTCGGCAAACCGACCGGCTGGACCTGTGCGCCGGCGCGCCGGAGCTAATCGCCCGATGCGTCACCTGGCGCGGCGCGAGCGCCGGCGCGCTCGCCGCCGCCGACCTGCCGGCGCTGGAGAGATTCCGGCTGCTGTGGGGGCTCTATGTGGAGCGATCGGACATCTACAAGGCGGTTCGCGGCATCTGGCGGCGCCACGCGGTTCCGCTCGCCGGCGGCATCGGACTCGACCTCCCGGCGTGGTCGGGGCAAGGGCAGCGCCTCGATTCACTGGTGGCGACGGCGATGGCGGAACGCACGGCGGCGGCGTTGCGCGGCGGCGGCGCGGGGCGCGCCTGGATCGTCCACCTGCCGGCGGCCGGGGCGCCCTATGTCCATGACGAGAGCTGCGGCCTGAACCCCGAACCCGACCGCTGGCTCGGCCCTTACGACCGCGCCCAACCGGCGCCGCGCCGCAACGACGCGCGGGGCCGGGCACTGCGCCACAAGCGCGCGAACGCCCAGCTCGGCTGCGTCCACGAGCGGCTCGGCGCGATCATCGACGCGATCGACGAGACCCCTGCCCTCGCCGGCGCGACGGTGGCGATCCATGGCAGCCACGGCTCGCACATCGTCGAACACGAGCCGTTCGCGGCGCAGGAATCCCTTGCCGGCGCGGACGATTTCGTCGACGGGTTCTCGACGTTTCTCGCGGTGCGCACGCCCGGCCTCGCCGCCGGCGTCGAAGACCGGCCGACGCCGCTGCAAGCGACCTTCCCCACGTTCTTCGGCGCGCCGGCAGCGGGCGACGGCGCGCCGGTGCTGTATCTGCGCGACCGGGCCGGCGGCGCGCTGGCGCCGCGACCGGCCAACGACCTGTTCGGCGGCGCGCGGCAGGAATGACCCGCGCGAGCGAGTCGCAAAGCCCCAACCAACGGAGAAGTCGACGATGAACAGGATCGATCTGGACGGCCGGGTGGCGGTGGTCACCGGCGGCGCGGCGGGTATCGGGTTCGCGATCGCCGAACGCCTGGCGGCGTCGGGCGCCCGCACGGTGCTGTGGGACCGCGACGCGGACGGCCTGGAAACCGCGCGCGCGGCGCTCGACGGCGCGGCGGGAATGGCGGCCGACGTGGCCGATCCGGACTCGGTGACGGCGGCGTGCGACCGGACGCTGGCGGCGTTCGGCAAGATCGACGTGCTGGTCAACAATGCGGGGATCAACGGCGCGAACCACAAGATCTGGGAGACGCCGGTCGCGGAATGGCGCCGCGTCATCGATGTCGATCTGGGCGGGGTGTTCCTGTGCTGCCGCGCGGTCGCGCCGCACATGATCGCGGCCGGCTACGGCCGAATCGTCAACATCGCCTCGATCGCCGGCAAGGAAGGCAACCCCAACCACGGCCACTACAGCGCCGCCAAGGCGGGGGTCATCGCGCTGACGAAATCGCTCGGCAAGGAAACGGTCGATACCGGCGTGATCGTCAACTGCGTCGCTCCGGCGGCGGTGGAGACGGCGATCCTCGCCGAGAACACGCCGGAACAACAGGCCTATCTGCTGTCCAAAATCCCGATGGGGCGCCTGGGCCGTGCGGAGGAGGTCGCAGCGCTGGTCGCGTGGCTGGCGTCGGAGGACGTGAGTTTCTCGACCGGCGCGGTATACGACATCTCCGGCGGCCGGGCGACCTATTAGGGGGGCGGTCCCATGGGTTCGCTCGCCCTGACAGTGCGTGCGGTGCGCGTGCGGGCGGCAGTGGTGCCGCTGCGCCGGCCGCTGATCGCCAAGATCGCGACGTTCGAGCACGCGCCGTTCCTGCTCATCGACCTGGAAACCGAACAAGGGGTGACGGGCCACGCTTATCTGTTTCTCTACAAACGGGAAGCGGCCGCCTATGTCGCCGGGATGCTGGACGAGATCGCGTCGATGACTCGCGGCAGGCCGGTCGCGCCGGCGGCGGAGTGGAACCGGCTCCGCCGGGGGCTGACGCTATACGGCCACGCCGGGCTGACGACGATGGCGCTTTCGGGGTTCGACGCCGCATGCTGGGACGCGCTGGCGCGGGCGGTGGGCGAGCCGCTGGCGCGGCTGCTCGGCGGCACGCTGGACCCGGTCCTCGCCTACAACTCGAACGGCCTCGGCATCGTCCCGCCCGCGGCCGCAGCGGCCGAAGCGAAGGAACTGCTGGCGGAAGGGAACTTCCGCGCGGCGAAGATCCGGGTCGGGCGCGACACGCTCGCCGAAGACCTGGCGACGGTGCGGGCGGTGCGCGACGCCGTGGGCCCGGACGCGGTGCTGCCCTGCGACTTCAACCAATCGCTCGACGTGATGGAAGCGATCCGGCGCGGCCGGGCGTTCGACGGCGAAGACCTGTTATGGATCGAAGAACCGATCATCTATGACGACTTCGCCGGCAATGCGAAAATCGCGGCGGAAGTGGCGACGCCGATCCAGATCGGCGAGAACTTTCACGGCCCGCGCGACATGGCGGACGCGATCGCAGCGGGAGCAGCGGACTACATGATGCCCGATTTCGAGCGCATCGGCGGGGTCACGGGCTGGCTGCGCGCGGCGGCGCTGGCCGAAACCGCGGGCATCCGGATGTCGTCGCACCTGATGCCGGAGATCTCGGCCCAACTGCTCGCGGTGACGCCGACCGCGCACTATCTCGAATATGTCGATTGGGCGGCGCCGATCCTGGCGCATCCGCTCGAGATCGTGGACGGTCATGCGGTTCTGGCCGACCGTCCGGGCAGCGGGATCGAGTGGAACGAAGCGGCGGTGGAGACATACCGGGTCGCGATCTGACACGGGGAACCGGCCGCGGTTCCTTCATTCGGCGTTTTCCGCACGGCCGGCATTCTGCGGGAAGCGGACCTCGAAGCACGAGCCGGCCGGCAGGTTCGGGCGATATTCGACGTGCGCGCCGTGCCGCTCGGCGATCACCTTCACGAGATGCAGGCCGAGGCCGACCCCCGATCCGTCCTCGCGCTTCGCTGCGGGGCGGTAGAAGGGATCGAAGATGCGCTCCCGCTCGCTCTCGGCGATGCCCGGCCCCCGATCGCAGACCCGAAGCAGCACCCGGCCCCCCTCTTCGCCCACCGTCGCGTCGATCGCAGCGCCGGTGCCGTGCCGGCGGGCGTTCTCGAAGAGATTGCGCACGAGATGCCGGAGCAGGCGGCGGTCGCCGCGGACAGCGACCGATTCCCCGGCGACCGCGGCCTCGACCCGCGCCCCCTCCTCGGCGGCAAGGGCCAGGAGATCGACCGATTCCGGGGCCTCGAGGTTGCGCACCATCTCCAGTCGACTCGCGAGCAGCAGTTCGTCGATGAGATTGTCGAGCTCGGCGACGTCTCGCTCGATGCGTTCGCGAAGCTCCGGGCGCGGCGGCCCGCCGGCCAGCAGTTCGATCGCCATGCGGATGCGCGCGAGCGGACTGCGCAGTTCGTGCGAGGCGGTGGCAAGTATCGTGCGCTGCACGCCGACGAGCGACTCGATACGCTCGGCGGCGCGATTGAAGCTGTTCGCGAGCGCCGCGATCTCGTCGGAGCCCTCGACGTCGACCCGGGCGGCGAGATCGCCGGCGCCGAGCGCGTCCACGCGCGTCTGCAAGCGTTCGAGCCGGCGGGTGATGCGGCGCGCCAGCGGATACGCGCCGACGGCGACGACGACCGCCAGCGTCGCGAGCAGCCCGAACCAACCGCCGCTGCGGCGCCGGGGGATGTGCCCCGACAGCCATCGACCGTCGGGCAAGCGGAGCACGAACACCGGACCGCCCTTGCCATGCCGCCAGCCGCCCGACGCCTGCCGATGCTCCGGCGGCGGCGGGATCGGCACGCCCGCCGATGCGATCAGGGTTCGGTCGTCCCGGTAGAGCGCAAGCCGGACGCGAAAATCGTCCGCGATCTGCCCGAGGGTGACGGTGAGCGCGGCGACGTCGCGAGGCAGCGCGCGGGCGACGAGGTGGGCCACCGTGTCGAACTGCCGCCGGTGATCGTCGTCGTGGTCGTGCGCCAGCCACCCGAGGGCGACCACGATCCCGAAGACGACGATGATGGCGACGAAGTGGAGATAGACTCGAAAGTAGAGTTTTCTCACGAAAGGAACCCGTCAGCCCGTCGGGTCAGTCCTGTTCGGACGCGAAGACATAGCCGGCGCCGCGAACCGTGACGATCCGACGCGGGTGACGAGGGTCGTCTTCGATCGCCGCCCGAATCCGGGATATCATGCTGTTGACACGTGGGAAGAAATTGGTCATGGCTGTTTCCGAAGAGGAAAAAACATGAAATCCACTGCCTGCCTTGCAGTCTTCGTACTGGCAATTTACGGCACGCCTGTGTTCGCAGACGTATCCGCACAGATTGCCGCTTGCCGGGCCGAAACCGATAGCCTCAAGCGGCTTGTCTGCTATGACGCGATCGTCGTTGACGCTGCGGTACCAAGGAGCGAACCGCTTGGCCCGATCGCAACCTATAAAGGTGCCGGGACTGCTACCACCCGCCCCTTCGTGGCTCCCGGCCCATTCGTTGTCCAAGCCGAGGGAGGTGGCGCCATCCTTATGATCATGGTGCAGGAACCCAATTCACAGTTTCCAGTGTCGACAATCTCCGGGAGCCCGGGCGAGACGTATGTATCCAAGGGCGGCAAGTACTTGTTGGACGTGATGGCGATGGGGCCTTGGCAAGCCAAAGTAATACACGCGGAGTAAGCCAGACTACGGGCAGGCGCAGGGTCCGGTCCGCGCCCGCCTGCCCTGCGGTGCACTGCTCACACTCCGCGTCTTATGGAGTGGACGTCGATGCTGCGATCGAACGCCTCCAGCGTGTGTCCGCGCAGCCCCTCCATCAACCGGTCTCTCGACATGACCCGCCCCGCATTGGCGGCGAGCACGGATAACAGGTCGAACTGATAGCCGGTGAGCGCGCACACCGCATCGCCGAGGGTGACCTTCCGCGACCCGGAATCGATCTCGAGCCGGCCGAAGCGCATCACGTTCCGGGCGCTCGACCGCGCGCCGGCGCGGCGGCGGAGGACGGCGCGAAGCCGCGCAAGGAGTTCGCGGGGATTGAAGGGCTTGGGGAGGTAGTCGTCGGCGCCGAGTTCGAGGCCGATGATCCGATCGACGTCGTCGCCGCGGGCGGTGAGCATCAATACCGGCACGTCGGAGCTCCTGCGGATCCGCCGGCATACTTCCAGGCCGTCGAGGTCGGGCAGCATGATATCGAGGATGACCGCGTCGGGGTTCACACGCGACAGGGCGGCGATCCCGGACGCCGCGTCGTGCACCGCATGGACCCTCATACCGGCCGCGCCATGCAGGTATTCGCCAACCATCGAGGCGAGGCTCGCATCGTCCTCGATCATCAGGATCCGCTCCGTCATGGCGTTACTGTAGCGCGCCGCGCCGCGCCCCGCCCCCGGACCCGCCGGCGCGGCGGCGGGCGGGTCCGGCAGCGGATGCGAACGTCGAGCGCACCGCTCAGCGGCGATGCTCGTCGAACCTGTCGAGGAGCCGTTGCCGCTGCTCCGGCTCGAGCACTTCGGCGATCGCGACGACGGCGTCCAACAGCCGGGCCGTCGCCTTCTCCGCGAGCGCCAGTTCCGCGGTGCGGAGTTGCTCCAGCCCGGCGCGGTCGATCTGCGGGCGGGCCAGTTCGGCGATCAGATCGCGCCGGTGCGCCCGGTGCTCGGCCCGCATCGGGAAGATGTCTTCCACCGCACCGGCGAGGATCACGTCGATGCGTTCCTGCTGCTCGTCGGTGGCGTCCACGTCGTCGAGCACCCACTCGGAAGCGCGTTGCAGCCGCTCGGTCACGTGGGCGGCGTCGATCGCGTGGCCGCGCCAATGATGCTTGAATCCATGGCCCCATCCGCCGTGCGCATCCACGGCAAACGCCGTGAGGGCGCCGCCGACGGCGCCGACGCCGAGCAGGGCCAGCACCATGCCCCATCTGCGCGCTCCGCGCCGCCCGCGGCATCGGTCCGGGCCGGTCGCGTTGCCGGTGTCCTGTCGATCATTCTCCGTCATTGCCTGGTCTCCTGTCGAAGCGCCGGCCGCCAATCGACCGGCTACGGGACAAACATGGGGAGCGGGTCTTTCAGGATGTTGTCTCGGGGGTAAAGTTTTGTTGCAGCGTTCGGGCGAGAACCGGATCGGCCGCGAAGGTTGTTCCGATACAACCTACCGGTTACGTTCAACCAATGAGGAGCGGCGCCGAACCTGTCGCGCGGGCGATCACGTGCTGTCTTCTCGTCGCGGCGCTCGGCGCCGGCGGTTGCACGCGCGACGCCTACAGGCCGGCGCCAGTGGACGCGGCGGGAAACGCCGACCGGCTGCTCGCCCGCAGCTTGTCCGACCCCGGCCTGGGGCGGTATCTGGCGATGCACGGTATCGAAACGGAACGCTGGCCGCCGGCGGTGTGGACACTGGAAGCGCTGACCGCGGCGGCGATCTATTTCGACGACGGCATCGCCGTGGCGCGCGCGAGGCGGCGCGAGGCGGCGGCGGCGGAAACGACCGCGGCGCAAGGCGGCGAGCCGGCGTTGACGCCCGCGCTGGCATGGGATTCGCAGCCCGACTCGGCGGGCGACCCGCCATTCACCTTCGGACTCGCCGCGGCGATCCCGCTCGACCGGGGAAGCCGGCGGGCGGCGCGACAAGCGATGGCGAGCACGGAAACCGCGGCGCGCACCCTCGACACGATGCGCCGCGGCTGGACCCGCCGCGCCATATTGCGCGACGCCGCGATCGCGTGCCATGCAGCGGAGCGCCGACTGGCGGGAGTCGTCGCGCAACGCGAGGTCCTCGAAGCCATCGCAGCGCTCCAGGAGCGCCGCCGCGCGCTGGGCGAGGTGGGCGTGGGGTCGGTGGCTCGGGCGCGCCGCGACGTGGAGGAGACCGCGCGCGAGGAAGCCCGCGCGAACGGCGCACGCCGGACCTGCCGCGGCCAGTTGGCAGCAGCGCTGGGCGTGCCGGTGGGCGCGATCGCCGATATCAGGCTGGACGCGCGCGAACTCGAACGCGCCGAGTCCTCGCTGGTCCCGGCGCGGGCGGCGCGGAGAGCGGCGCTGACGCACCGGCTGGACATCCGCGCGGCGCTGAGTCGGCACGCAGCGGCGGAAGCGCGTCTGGCGCTCGAGATCGCCCGCCAACAGCCGGACTTCACTCTGGAACCGGGGCTCTTCTGGGACCAGGGCGGGCTGGTGTGGAGCCTCGGCAGCCAGATCGGCCTGCGGTTGCTATACGACAATTCAGGACCGATCGGCGAAGCCGCCGCGGCGCGCGACACGGCGGCGCGCGCGGTGACGGCGCGGCAGGCCGACGTGCTGGCGGCGCTGGCGACGGCGGACGCGGCGCTGGCGGCGGCACAGTTGCATCGCGACGCGGCGCGCGCGGCGGTGCGACGGGCCGGCGAACTGCGCGCCATCGCCGAAACGCGCCTCGCCGGCGGCGAAGCCGGGCGGCTGGCGGTGCTGGAAGCCGAACTCGGCGCTGCGGCAGCCGCAAGCGCCGAAACGGAAGCGGGGCTGGCGGTTCTCACCGCGGTCGCGGCCTATGAAGACATCGTCGAGCAGGCGGTGGTCGGCAGGCCGGGAGTCGATTTCGCCCGGCTGGCACTGGTGGAGCCGGGGCGTTGAGGGGATTTCGCCTCGCCGCGTGGCTGGTGCTGTCGATCGTCGCGATCGTTGCCGCGGCGACGGTGATGGGCGCGCGCGACGACCGCACGAACGCGCCGCTGACCGCCAGCGGGATTTGGAGCGCGCTGGTCGAAGCTGTCGCAGCCGATGACGACAATGACGATGACGACGATGACGACGGACGTTTCGAGGCTCGCGACGACGACGATGACGACGCGCCGCCGCTTCCGCTGGTCGGCGGGGCGCCAGCGGTGCGTCTGGACGGCGAACGCGAGAGGTTGGCAGGTCTGGCGACGGCGCGGCTCGAACCCGCCAGCCTGACGCCCGGGATGCTCGTCACGGCCGATATCGTCGATATCCAGCCGCTCGTGGCCCTGCGCGACCGTTACCGCGAGCGGTTCTTCGGCGCCCAGGCCGCCGATGTCGCGCTGACCGCGGCGAAGCGCGAATACGACCGTCTTTCGGCGCTCTATCGCGAAGACGCCGACGTGGCGCAAAAGGCGGTGTTGCAGGCCGAAGCCGTATGGCGCATGGCGGAAGCGGAGCGCTACGGCGTGTGGGCGGGTCTCGACTCGCTGCGCACGCAAGCGCGGCGCGAATGGGGGGCCGTGCTCGCCGAATGGGCGTTCACCGAGGACGATTCACGCTTCGCGCGTCTGATCGCCGGGCGTGACAACGTCGCGCGCGCATTGCTGCCGGCGGGGCGGGTTCTGCCCGAAGGTGTGGATCATGCGTTCCTCACGCGCAATGGAACGTCCGTCCCGGTGAGTTACCTGTCACCGGCGCCGCACACCGCCGCCGGCGCCGGGGAAAGTCATTTCTTCCTCACGCCCGGTCTGTCGCTTCCGGCAGCGCTGCGGCTTCCCCTGTGGATTCCGCTTTCCGGCGAACCGATCACCGGGCTTTCACTGCCGCAGGAGGCGGTCGTCCGCGCTCTCGGCCGCGACTGGGCCTATGTGCGTGTCGATGCGAGCCACTTCGCGCGCCGCGAAGTATCGCTGGACCACATGCTGGAGGACGGGGGCTATCTGGTGGACGATCTCGATCCCGGCGACGAGGTGGCGGTCTCCGGCGCGGTGGTCCTCTATGCGGAAGAGTTCCGTTCGCAGATACGCGACGAAGACGATGACGACTGAACACCGGGACGACTGAACACCGGCATGTTGTCTTACATCGTCAACGCCTCGGTGCGCCGCGCGGGCGTGGTGATCACCCTGGCGGTGCTCCTGCTGGTCTGGGGCGGATACCGCCTGCTGACCGCCAGCCTGGATATCTTTCCCGAATTCTCTCCCCGGCTCGTGATCGTGCAGACCGAAGCGCCCGGTTACACGGCGGAGCAGGTCGAACGGCTGGTATCGCTGCCGGTCGAAGCGGCGATCGGCGGTCTGATCGGTGTCGAGTCGGTGCGTTCGCAGTCGATTCAGGGGCTCTCGGTCGTCAACGTGATCTTCGACGAATCGGTCGGTCGCCGGGCGGCGCGGCAGATGGTGGGCGAACGTCTCGCGCCGCTTGCGGAACGGATGCCGCCACGGGTGAAGGCGCCGGCCATGGTGCCGTTCGCCTCGTCTTCGGCAACGGTGATGACGATCGGGCTGACGTCGGAGGCGCGCTCGCTCGTCGATCTGCGCGGGCTGGCGGACTGGACGGTCACGCCCCGGCTTCTGCGCACCCCCGGGGTCGCCGACGTCAACGTGTTCGGCGGCGCCGAGAAACAGTGGCAGGTGCGCGCGGACGCCGACGCGCTGCGCCATCACGGGCTGGCGCTTCAGGACCTGGTCGCAGCGGCGGCGAGCGCGACCGACGAACGCGGTGTCGGATTCCTCGAAACCCCGACGCAGCAACTGACACTGGCGACGAGCGGGCAAACGCTCGACGCCGACGACGTGCGCAAGGTTGCGGTGCGGGCGGACGGGGTTCGCACGGTCACGGTGGACGACGTCGCCGAAGTCGCGGCCGGCGCCGCGCCGCCGATCGGCAAGGCGACGATCGTGGGCGAACCCGGCGTGGTCATGATGATCATCGGCCAGTTCGGCGCCGACACACTGGCGGTCAGCCGCGAGATCGATGCCGCGCTCGAGGAGTTGGCGCCCACGTTCGAACGCCACGGCGTGGTGCTGCACGACGACCTGTTCCGCCCCGCGACCTACATCCGGAGATCGCTGGAAGGGATCACCGAGCATCTGATGGTGGGTTCGGCGCTGGTGATCGCCATTCTCGCAGCGTTCCTGTTCAACGCGCGGACGGCGTTCATCTCGACCGTCGCCATTCCGCTGTCGCTGATCGCCGCGACGGTGGTGCTGCTCGAAGCGGGCGCGAACCTCAACATCATGGTGCTGGGAGGGCTGGCGATCGCCCTCGGCGAAGTGGTGGACGACGCGATCATCGATACCGAGAACGTGTTCCGCCGCCTGCGCGAGAACCGCGCGAAGCCGATGCCGCGCCCGGTCGGCGACGTGGTGTTCGACGCCTCGATGGAGGTGCGCGGTTCGGTGGTCCATGCGAGCTTCATCGTGGCACTGGCGTTCGTGCCGCTGCTGTCGCTCTCCGGCGTCGCGGGACGCATGTTCCTGCCGGTCGGTGTGGCCTATATCCTGGCAGTCGCGGCCTCGCTGGTCGTCGCACTGACCGTCACCCCGGCGCTGTGCACGGTGCTGCTGAAGGGCGGGCGCGGCGACGGGCGCCCGCCGCCGCTGATCCGCCTGCTCCAACCTTCCTACGGCCGAGTCCTGCGCTTCGTCGCGCGGCACGACCGTGTGGTGCTGCTCGCGACGGCGGGAGCGGCCGCCGCCGGGCTTTCGGTGCTGCCCAGCCTGGAAAGCCGCTTCCTGCCCGAACTGCGCGAGGGTCACTACATGATCCATACGTCGGGCGTTCCCGGGACCTCGCTGGAGGAGAACATCCGCCTCGGCACGCTGCTGACCGAACAGGTCATGGCGATCCCGGGGGTGCGCAAAATGTCGCAATGGGCAGGCCGCGCCGAACGCGGCGCCGATACGTACGGCAGCCACTATGCCGAATACGAGGTCGATCTGGAGCCGCTGTCCGGCCCCGAACAGCAGCGCGTGCTCGACGCGATCCGAGAACTTCTGGACCGGTTCCCCGGCCTCGCGACCGAGATCAACACGTTCCTCATCGAGCGCGTGGAAGAGACGATTTCGGGTTACGGTTCGGCCGTTGCGGTCAACATCTACGGCGGCGACCTGGAACTGCTCGACCGCAAGGGCCGCGAAGTCGCGGCGTTGATGCATTCGCTTCCCGGCGCCGCCGACGTGCGCGTGCGCGCGCCGCACGGCGTGCCGGTGCTGGCCGTGCGGGTGGACGACGAAAAGCTGGCGTTTCACGGCATCCGTCCGCGCGCGGTCTATGACGCGGTCAACATCGCCTTCGAAGGGCGAACGGTGGGGCGAATCCACGAGGGCGACCGCGAGACCCCGCTGGTGGTGACGGCGGCCCCGGAACTGCGCACGATCCCCGAACGCATCGGCGAACTTCCGGTCGCGGCGCGCGAGGGCGGAGTCGTGACTCTCGGCGACGTGGCGTCGGTGACGCAGGATTCGGGGCGCTATGCGATCCTGCACGAGGGGGGGCGGCGGTTGCAGACGGTCACGTGCAACCTGATCGGCGTCGATGTGGACCGCTTCGTCGCGCTCCTCGAAGAGCGCCTGCGCGCCGAAATCGACCTGCCGGTGGACAGCTATTTCGAGATCGCCGGCGCGGCGGTGGCGGCGTCGGAGGCGCGCGGCGAACTGATCCTGCACGCGGCGCTGGTCGGCATCGGCGTGCTGGTGCTGCTTTATCTGGCGCTGGGCCGGGTCGCCAACGTGGCGCTGGTGGCGACCAACCTGCCCTTCTCGCTGGTGGGCGGCGTGCTCGCGGCGCTGTGGACCGGCGGCGTGCTGTCGCTCGGTTCGTTCGTCGGCTTCGTCACCCTGTTCGGGATCACGCTCCGCAACGCCATCATGCTGGTGTCGCACTACCGGCATCTGGTTGCGGTGGAAGGGCTGCCATGGTCGATGGACACGGCGATCCGCGGCGCCCAGGAGCGCCTGCCCTCGATTCTGATGACCGCTCTGGTCACCGCCTTCGCGATGCTGCCGATCGCCGTGAACAGCGACAATCCGGGCCGCGAGATCATCGGGCCGATGGCGGGCGTGATCATCGGCGGCATGGTGACCTCGACGATCCTCAACCTGCTGGTGCTGCCGGCGATCATGGCGCGCTACGGCCGCTTCGAGGCGCCGGCGCAGGTTTGACCCGGACCGGCGGCTCGAACAGAGTAGAGACGCCGGTCCCGCCGGTCGTCGTTCACGGAAGGAAGCCGCCATGCCGCGTTTCAGCGCCGACAGCCTGCGCCGGACATGCGCCGACGCGTTCGAGGCGGTCGGCTTCGCCCGCGCCGACGCAGAGCGAGTCGGCCATCTGATGGTGGAAGCGAACCTCACCGGCCACGACACGCACGGCGTGCGGCACATCCCGGCCTATGTCGGGCGCGTTCGCGACGGCCTGATCGACCCGGCAGGGGGCGCGACGGTGGTTTCGGAAACGCCGGCCACGGCGATCGTCGATGGCGGACGCACGCTGGGCCACATCGCCGCCGCGCGCGGCATGGCGCTGGCGGTGGAAAAGGCGCGTGACAGCCGTGTGGCCGCGGTCGCGGTGCGCAACAACGAGCATGTGGGGCGGGTCGGCGCCTACCCCGAAATGGCGGCGGCGGCCGGCTTCGTCGGCCTCACCTTCTGCAACGCACAAGGCCGCGGCATCTCGATCGCCCCGCATGGCGGCCTGGAACGCCGTATGGGCGCCAACCCGATCGCGGCCGCCTTCCCCGACCCCGACGGCGATCCGATCCTGCTCGACATATCGACCTCGCAGATCGCGATCAACAAGGTCCGCCAGGCGCGCGACCGCGGCACGGCGCTGCCGGAGGGCGCGATGCGCGACGAGGACGGCGCGCCGACGACCGACCCGGATGCGTTTCTCGACCGCGCCGGCGTGACCCTGCCGCTCGGCGGTCTGGCGTTCGGGCACAAGGGCTTCGGCCTCGCGGTGGTGGTCGATCTCCTGTGCGGCGTGCTCGGCGGGTCGGGCAGCGCGGTCAACCAGCACGAAGCCGCGCTCGACAACGGCACCTTCCATATCGCCATCGATCCCGACGCCTTCGTGGCCCGCGAGCGCTACGATGCGGAAGTCCGCAAGCTGCGCGACTATCTGGGCGCGAGCCGGCCCCTGCCGGGCGTGGACAGGGTCGCGCTACCAGGCGATTTCGAAGCCGGCCATCGCGCCGAACGCAGCGTTCGCGGCATCCCGATCGACGATGCGGTGTGGGCGAACGTTCGCGACACGCTGCGCCGACTCAACGTGCCCGAACCGGCACCGTTGTAGGGCGCCGGCGATGCCATTCCGATTCGTCCACACGGCCGATGTCCACCTCGATTCACCGCTGCGGTCGCTGGCGCTGCGGGACTCCGACCTTGCCGAGCTGATCGGCGACGCCACCCGCATCGCTTTCGAACGCACCATCGACCTGTGCCTCGACGAGCGCGTCGATGCGTTGATGATCGCGGGCGATCTCTATGACGGCGACCAGACGTCGATGAAGACCGCGCTGTTCCTCGCCGCGCAGTTGCGACGGCTGGACGAGGCCGGGATCCGGACCTTCATCGTGCGCGGCAACCACGACGCGGCGTCGCGGATCACCCGGGAACTCACCCTGCCGGAGAGCGTGACCGTGTTCGGCGGACGCGGCGCGAAGGTGGAGCTGGAACGGTCGCACGATGAGTACCCGGTCGCGGTGCACGGCATCAGTTTCGCGAAGCCCCATGCGCCGGACAGTCTGGTTTCCCGGTTCCGGGCGCCAGTGGCGGGTGCGTTCAATATCGGCCTGCTGCACACGAGCCTGGGCGGCGCAGCGGGGCATGACCCCTACGCGCCTTGCAGCGTATCGGAGCTTGTCGATGCCGGTTTCGATTACTGGTGCCTGGGCCATGTCCACAAACGCGAGGTGCATCGGGAGAACCCGTTCGTCGTCATGCCCGGAATGCCGCAAGGGCGGGACATCAACGAGGACGGTCCCAAATCGGTGACGATGGTCAGGATCGGCGACGACGGCGCGGTCGAATGCCGGGCGCACCCAACCAATGTCGCGCAGTTCGAGCGCGTGTCGGTCGATCTCGGCGGCGTCGAAGCGTGGCGCGATGTCGCCGGGCGCATCGGCAACGCGCTCGAGCGCACGCGCGCGGACGTCGATGCGGACCACCTCGTCGCGCGGCTGCAACTGAGCGGCGAGACCGGTCTGGCGTGGGAATTGCTGCGCGACCCCGATCGGGTGACCGGGGAAGCCGACCTCGGCGCCTATATGGCGGGTTGCACATGGGTCGAAAAGATCGAACTGTCCGTGTCGGCGCCGTCGGCCCGCGGCAACGCGGCCGGGCCGATCGGCGATCTCGCGACGACGATGCGCGGGCCGGTCGCGCAATCCGACGCTTTCCGCCGCGAGGCGCGCGACAGGGTGGAAGAGATCGAGAGGGCGCTGCCGCCGGAAGCGCGCCGCATCTTGGGCGACAGCGAAGCGGCGCGCGACGCGATCGTCGCGGGATTGATCGCCGAGGGATGCGACGCGGTGCTCGCGCATCTGCGCGGAAGCGCCGCGGAACGGGCGGACTGATGCGCCTGCGCCGGCTCGAGCTGTCTCGTTACGGCCTCTTTACCGACCACGCGCTCGATTTCGGTCGCCCGGACGGCGGCCCCGATCTGCATATCGTGTATGGCCCGAACGAGGCCGGCAAATCGACGGCACTGGCGGCGTTTCTCGACCTGCTCTTCGCGTTCGAGGCGCGGAGTCGGTACAGCTTCCTGCACGGATACAACGCCATGCGGGTCGAGGCGGACCTCGAGATCGGCGGCGAAACGCGCCGTTTCGCACGTATCAGGAAGCGGCGGGGCAGTTTGCTCGACGGCCACGGGAGCCCGGTCCCGGACGGGGCGATCGCGAACGCGCTCGGCGGTATGGACCGCGATACCTACCGGGCGATGTTCTCGCTCGACGACGACACGCTGGAAGCGGGGGGCGAGGAGATCCTCCGGAGCGAAGGCCATCTCGGGCGGCTCCTGTTCGCAAGCGGCGCCGGACTCGTCGAACTGAGCGAAACGCTGAATCGACTGCGCGACAAGGCGGACGAGTTCCGCAAGGATTACGGTCGTAAAACAAAACTCAACGGGCTGAAGCGCCGGCTCGGAGAGATCGACGGGGAAAAGAAGAAACTCGATACCGCGGCAAGCGAGTTCGTGCGTCTCACGGAGGACCGCGACCGGGCGAAAGACGCTTACGAAAAGGCGACCGCCGAGCGCGCGGCGCTGGAAACCGAACGCGAAGACGCGCGGCGGCGGCTTCAGGGTCTCCCCTGGCTCGCCGAGATCCGCCGCCTGCGCGAGGAGCTCGCGGACCTCGCGGGTTTGCCGGAAGTCCCGGGGAACTGGTCGGAACAGGTCGAGCGCTTCATGGAACGGCACCCGGCTCTGACGGCGGAGCGCGCAGGCTTCGTGCGCGAGAAACGCCGGTTGACCGAGAAGCGGGAGGCACTGGGCCGCGATTCGGCGATCCTCGGGCTGGAGAGTCGCGTTCGCGCGCTCGACAATGCCCGTGCGCGCCACGTGACGGCCGCGGAAGATCTGCCGCAAAGGCGCGCCACGCTGCGAGAACAGGACGGCGCGGTCCGCACGCTTGTCCGGCGCCTCGACGGCCCCACCGGGGCCGCTCCGGCGGCGCTCGTCATTCCCGCCGGGGTGGCGGGTTCCTTGACCGACCTGATCGAGCGGCGGTCGGGCATCGAGACGCGGTTGCGGACCGCGGCCGCAGAGTTGACGACGGCGGAAGACATGGACGGCGCGGCGCAACGCGAGGTAGACAAGCGGCGCCTGCCGGGCCGCGATGACGACGCGCTCGACCGTCTGAACGAGGCGCTCGAAGCGGCGCGCGGCGGCGACCACGCCACCCGCACGCGCGTGCATACGCAACGGCGCGACGAGCTGAGAATCAAGCTGGACTCGCTCGCGGCGCAGCTTCACCCGTGGACCGGACCGGCCGACGCGCTTACGAGGATTCACGCGCCCGAACGAAGCGAACTGGAGGCCTGGCGCTCTGCCTTCGACCGCGCGAACGCCGAGGTGGAGCGCCTGGAACAGGACGAAACCCGTTTGCTGGGGGCGCGCGTCCGGCACCGCGAACGGATGACGGCGAAAGTCCGGGAAGCTGGAATCGTCGATGACGCCGAAGCCGCGCGTCTGCGCCGGTTGCGCGACGAGGCCTGGGAAACTCATCGCGCGAGGCTCGACGGCCCGTCGGCGGACGCCTTCGCGGAGCGCCTGAAAGACGACGACGCGGCGACGGCGGCCCGCCTGGCGCGTGCGACCGATCTCGCCGCCCTGCGGCAGGCGTCGAAAGAAGCGCGCGACAACGACCGTGAGATCGAACGGAACACCCGCGAACTGGCGCGGGCGCGGCGACGGCGCGAGGAGGTTCTGGACGAAATCACGGCGGCGGTGCGGCGGATGATCGCCACCGGCGCTGACGACATGCCCTCCGACGCCGCGCTTCCGAAGCTCGCGGACTGGGTCGATCGGCGCGCGGCGATCATCGAGACGCTGACCGATATGCGCCGCGAAGAGCACGAAATGGACCGGGCGCGCGCGGATGCCGAAACGCTCCGCGAGCGGCTCTCCAGCGCTTTGGCGGCGGGCGGCATCGACCACGATCCGACACTCGGATTCGATGAACTCGTTCGGCGCGCGCGGGTCGCCGTCGAGACCGCCAGGGAACACCGCGACCTGTTGCGCAGCGCGCGGCGAGAAGCCGAACGGGCGCGCGCCGTCCTGAATAGCCGCCGGCGCGAGCTCGAAACGGCGAAGAAGGACGACACCTCGTGGCGCGCCGACTGGACCGCCGCGCTTTCCCGATGCTGGCTCGGCGCGGTTACGCCCGAACCCGGCTGCGCCGCTGCGCGGCCTATCCTCGACGACGCAGCGGAACTCGAATCGGTCCTTGAACAGCGCGCCATGATGGCGGATCGAATCGGAAAGATGGAACAGGACCAGTCCGACTTCGTCGCCGGTGTGCGCGCCATCGCGGAGCGGTTGGGCGATGCCTTCGACGCCTCGGAACCGGTCGTGGCGTGCGACGGTCTGATCGCCCGTTTGGATCGCGCGATCCGCAACCGCGACGAGAGCGCCCGGTTACGGCAGGAGATCGAGGGCGTCGTCGACTCGATCGCCGGGGTCGAAAGCGAACTGGCGGAGATCGACACCGTCGCCGGCGAGATGTTCGCCGCGTTCGGGGTGGACTCGCTCGGCGCCGTGCGCGCCCGGCTCGAACAGGCGGCGCGCCGGGCCGCTGCGCGCGAAGAGTTGGCCGAACGCGAAGCGCGGCTTGTGGAAGCGACGCAGGCGGAGTCTCCGGAAGCGGCGGAGGCAGCCCTCGCCGACGCCGACCGGGCGGCGCTGGCGCGCCGGATCGCGGAAATCGAGGCGCGTCTCGGCGACGCGGCCGGCGCGACGAACATACTCCATTCGACGCTCCAGCGGGCCGAGGACGCCCTGCACGCCGTCAGCGGCGACGGCGCGGTCGCCCGGCTGGAGGCAGAACGCCGCACGGTTCTTCTTGAGATCGAGGAGGGAGCGCGCGATTACCTGCGCCTCCGGCTCGGCATTACCGCCGCCGAACACGCGCTGGCCGCCTATCGAGACGCGCATCGCTCATCGATGATGAAACGCGCCTCGGAAGCGTTCCGAATCATCAGCCTCGGCGCCTATTCGCGGCTCGATTCCGAGCTGACCGGCAAGGGCGAGGTGCTTATGGGGATCGGCGCCGGGGGCGGTTCCAAGATCGCGTCGGACATGTCGAAAGGCGCGCGTTTCCAGCTCTATCTCGCCCTGCGGGTCGCCGGCTATCGCGAGTTCGTCGAACAGCACGGGCCGGTGCCGTTCATCGCCGACGACATTCTCGAAACCTTCGACGACTTCCGCGCGGAAGAAGCCTTTCGTCTGTTCGCCGACATGGCCGAGCGCGGGCAGGTCGTCTATCTGAGCCACCATCGCCATCTGTGCCGCATCGCCGAAGACGTCTGCCCCGGCGTCACCATCCACGAGCTTCCCGCGGCGGATGGCGCGAGGGCGTCGGCATGAAGGAAGGATCGACCGTGGACGAGACGAGGATCGGATTGCTCGGCGCCGCCGGGCGGATGGGGACGACGCTGGTTCGGCGGATTCAGGCGACGGCGGGTGCGCGGCTCGCGGCGGCGGCAGAGCGCGCCGGACACCCGGCGGCGGGGCGCGACGCGGGCGAAACGGCGGGCGCCGGCGCGCTCGGGATCGAGATCGGAAGCGATGCACGCGCCGTGTTCGAAGCGTCCGACGTGACGATCGAGTTCTCGTCGCCGGAAGCGACGGCGGCCCACGCGGCGCTCGCCGCGGAAACCGGCACGGCGTACGTTATCGGCACCACCGGGCTGGACGGGACGCGGGCCGGGGCGGTGCGGGCGGCGGCGGCGCGGGTGGCGGTCGTATGGGCGCCGAACATGAGCGTCGGAGTCAACCTGCTCCTGGCGCTGACGGAGCAAGTGGCGCGCGTGCTGGGACCGGCCTGGGACATCGAGATCGTCGAAATGCACCATCGCCACAAGGTCGATGCGCCCTCGGGCACGGCGCTGGGGCTGGGCCGCGCGGCGGCGGCCGGGCGCGGGGTCGATCATGACGCTGTGGCCGCGCGCGGGCGCGACGGCCATACCGGCGCCCGTCGGGCGGGCGATATCGGCTACGCGGTGCTGCGCGGCGGCGACGTGGCGGGAGACCACCGGGTGATCTTCGCGACCGACGGCGAACGCATCGAACTCGCCCACAGCGCCGGTTCGCGCGAGATCTTCGCCGACGGCGCGGTACGCGCGGCGCTGTGGGCGCGCGGCCGGTCGCCGGGCCTTTACGACATGCGCGCCGTGCTCGGACTGCCGGGCTGAAGCGCGGCGACGCCGCGCAACCGTTCAAGGGCGTCGTTGAGCGTTCGGTGCAGTTCGCGGCGTTCCTCGGGGGTGAGGAAGGCGCCGATGGCGAGGCTCTTGCCGCGGCTCGACAGAGTCAGGCGGTTGTGATGCTCGTCCGGCGCTTCGAGGGCGACCTTTAGCCAGCAGGGCTGGAACGACCAGCGCCGGACGCGGCCTGACGGCCCCACGCGGCGGACCTCGAGCCGCGCCGGCGACAGGCTCAGGCGCTCGACGAGGCGGCCGCTGCGATAGTTGAGGCGGAAGGCGAGCCAGATCAACACCACATCGAGGCCGAGAAAACCGAACACCGGCCACGCCCCGGCGATCGCGAACGCCGCGCCCGCGCCGAAGCAGGCCAGCGACACGCATCCCATCAGAACGACGAAGCCGGCTCGCCCGAGCGACCGGTGCGGACGCAATTCGGCATCGAGCAACAGCGGTTCGCGCATCGTCGGATCATCGGGTGCCGCGGCCCCGTTGTCAAAGCGGCCCCGTTACGGGTAGCGAGATGGAAGGGCAACCACAAGGGTTGCCCCTACATTGTTGGGGGGATCGGCGCAACCTGCGGCGGCTGTCGGGCGCGGTGGCGTGGCCTCGGCGTCCCGGCACGTCCGCCTGTAGGCGCAACCTGCGGCGGCTGTCGGACGCGGTGGCGTGGCCTCGGCGTCCCGGCACGTCCGCCTGTAGGCGCAACCTGCGGCGGCTGTCGGACGCGGTGGCGTGGCCTCGGCGTCCCGGCACGTCCGCCTGTAGCCCGGATATCTCACAGCGGCTCGGGATGGGACGCTTTGTGGGTTGTTTGGCGGCGGCGGGCTGGGCGCGGGAGGGCGCTGTGGCGTCGTTGTGTTTGGTTGGGGTGGCGTTTTGGTGTTTGGGCGCCGCTCATGCCGGATTTCTTGCTTTGTTCTCAAGATGAACGCAGCCGTCATCGCCCGGCGCTGGCGCCGGCATGTCAAGGTCGCGTGGTGGGACGGTTCAGCGCGATAATCGTCGGTGTGCCCGGGCGAACTCGGTTCGGTAGGGGTGGTTGCTGGCCATGGAGACGAGAATGCGCCGTGCGCTGCGCCGGACCTGAGCGCCGAGCTTGAGCAGTTTCAAACGAATGGCGCCACAAGTGGCGTTCTCCAGCCGCGTCGCCTTCAAGCCGATGCGCCGCAGCGCACACACCAGGACGTAGGCGAAGGAGGCGAACCACAGGCGCAGTTGGTTGGCCCGCATGGTCCGGGCCGAGGTGCGGTCGGCGAACAGATCGAGTTGGCATTCCTTGATCCGGTTCTCCATCTCGCCGCGGGCGCAGTAGAGGTCTTCGTAGAGTGTTCGCGCGTCATACCGATCCGCCGGCAACGACGTGACCACGAAGCGCGGATTGGCGCCCTTGGGGAGATGTTCGGCCTTGGCCACGACCCGGCGCGCCCGGCACCAGCTCTGCCGTGTCCGATACACGAAGTCGGCGAACCGCCGCGCCGGCTGGCCGCTCGCCTTACAGGCGGCCTTGGCCGCGCCAAGCTCGCGCTCGATGACGGCGGCCAGCCGGCGGTTGCGGGCCAGCCCGAACAGATAGCCAACGTCATTGGCCTCGCACCAGACCATCAGGTCCTCACGGCAAAAACCGGAATCGGCCCGCAAAACGATCTCCACCTCAGGCCACCGGGCGCGGACCTGGCCAACGATCCGCGCCACCTCGTCCACCGCCCCGGCCGCCGCGTCGATGTTGGCCGGGCGCAGCCGAGACGCCAGAAGATGACGGCCACAAAAGATGTACAGCGGCAGATAGCAATAGCACTTGTAATAGCCGTGGAAAAACCGGCCCTCCTGATCCCCGTGCAGCGGATCGTCAGTGGCGTCCAGGTCCAGCACGATGCGCTTCTCGGGCCCCTCGTGAGCCTCCAGAAACAGCGTCACCAACAAATCCTCGAGCGCGCCGGCATCGTGGCCGATCCGATGGTAACGCCCGGGCTTATCCCCAAATGCATGCTCCAACCGGTTCAGCGTGCTCTTGCCCGCCAGCACCGCACAGTCCCGCCGCTTCGGCTCACAGTGATCCGACAGAAGCGCCAACACCGGATCGTGGCGAAGCTCGTCGTGGTCCGCCACATCCTCATGACCCAGGGCAATCGCGCCGATGCGCTGGCCGATCAAGGCCCGCAGGTCATGGACTACAAGGTCCGACCGCCGAGCATCGGTGAAGCAAGCGGCCACCCGCTCGAACAGGCCGATCGCCCGATCGGTCCGGCGAAGCAGCAGCGCACCCGCGTTGGTCGTCAGCGCACCGCCGTCAAACCCGGCAACAACCCGGCGCTTCCCAAAGCCTTCAAACTCAAACTGCTTGCTGATACACTCCGTCTGCATCGGTCCTCTGCTCCCGATCTGGCAAGTCATTGGTCAACAACGACTTTATCAGATCACAGAGGCCGATGCACCACACACCGTGAGATATCCGGGGTAGGGGCGCCCCTTGTGGGCGCCCGCGGCCTCCTGCGCCTCCGTCCATCCACAGGGGCTCGAAGGTAGAGTCGGCGACTGGCGCGGTTGCGGTAGGCTTGTGGGGGTCGCTGTTGTCCGGCGGCTTTCGCTGTGCCGGTGCCTCACTCCACGCCGTGGCTCCGTTTCCAGTCGCCGCTCATCGAACCGGACGTGCGGATTTCCCGCATCCGGCTCTCGGACGAGATCATGCCTTCGCCCGCGGAAAGCCGCTCGTTCGCGGGGCAAGGCGGGTGAGGCCCATGTCGTCGTATAGACACTCATCCGGGAAGCGCACCTGTTTCCCGGCCCGAACCTTGTGCTTGCGATACAACCACTGACGCAGCCGCCGGTTCGCGTGCCGATCGATCGCGGCATAGGCCGGACTGACCCGACCCGGGACGAAGTCGTGCGCCCATCCGGTCATCGACCGGTTCCAGCAGCCCGTTGCGCGCTATCGTCAGCCCGCTGATCCTGCGGCAGATACGCCAGTGCCCCAAGCCACCGCTCCACCCCATACGCCTCGATGTCCGCCACCGTCTCGCCGTCCACACCGGCAGCCCCGCCATTACGGCGGACCTCCTGCCAGGCAACGGCGAGCACATCGGCGCGCCACACCTTGTCGCACAGCGTATAGAAACGATAGCCTGGAGCTTCCTTCGCTTTCGCATGCAGCGCCGTCCGGAGCCTCCGGACACTCGCCGGAGCTGACAGGCTCTCGCCAGTCCCCACGTCCCTTCCTCCGTCAAACGCCACTCTCGAACCAAGGCCCCTTCCCTCCGTCGGCGTTACCCGACTTCATCGGTACTACGAGCCTCTCCGCCACCCCCGGCGGCCCGACCCATCCCTCGCGGGCGGTCGGTTGGCGCGTGCCACGCCACCGCCAGGGGCTTCCCGTGTTGCTGCCATCTCCCTCTTCCATGCGTGCCGCCGCCACTACCCCGGCGGAACCAGCCGGTGCGCGCGTCGCTCGCTTCCCGGCCAATGTCAGCCTTCCCCGGGATGCCGGCGGGTCGGCTTCCGCATCACCCGTTTCGAGGCCTGCCCGGCGTTCACTCGCGTTGCGGCCCGCATGGTCGCTGAGCCGCCTGACGCGGCTCGTTACATCGGAGTGCTTCAGTCGAAGTCGTTACCTCCTTCAACCGCTCCGATTGCTTCCGGCTGGAGCGACAGTCGCCGGGCGGGATTCGCACCCGCCGGGAAATGGCGCCTTGCCACGGCGCACGGCAACCCTTGTGGTTGCCCGCCCATATTCCGCGCCTGTTCGGGGATTCGGGCACCCACAAGGGGCGCCCCTACAGATGGGTCGATGTGGCGTGCGGGCGGGACGCCCGCGCACCTCTGGTGTGGGCGCCCCTATGGGCGGCCCGGGGGCGCCGCCGTCGCGCCGTCATCGCCGGCACGAACCGCGATAATTTCTGTGGGGGCGCCCCTTGTGGTTGCCCGCCCATATTCCGCGCCTGTTCGGGGGTTCGGGCGCCCACAAGGGGCACCCCTACAGATGGGTCGAAGTGGCGTGCGGGCGGGACGCCCGCGCACCTTTCGCACGGCGGGCCGGTTGTCAAAACGGCCCCGTTCCGCCATTCATAGCGCTCCATGAGCGGGACCATGACGCGGAATGAGGTGGCGGAACTGTTCGCGCGGCTCGCGGCCGAACGCGAAGCTCCCGAAACCGAACTCGCCTATCGCAATCCCTATACGCTTCTGGTTGCCGTGGTGCTGTCGGCGCAGGCGACCGACGTGGGCGTGAACAGGGCGACCGGGCCGCTATTCGCGATCGCCGATACGCCGGAAGCGATGGCGGCGCTCGGGGAAGCGCGACTGCGCGAAATGATCAGGACCATCGGCCTGTACCGGAACAAGGCGAAGAACGTGATTGCGCTCAGCCGGCAGCTCATCGAGCGCCACGGCGGCGCGGTACCGCGCGAGCGTGCGGCGCTGGAGGCGCTGCCGGGGGTCGGGCGCAAGACCGCGAACGTGGTGCTCAACAGCGCCTTCGGCGAGCCGACCATTGCGGTCGATACGCATATTTTCCGGTTGGGGAACCGCACCGGCCTGGCGCCCGGCAAGACTCCGCTCGCGGTGGAGGAACGCCTGCTCGACGTTGTGCCGGACGACTACAAGCGCCACGCGCACCACTGGCTGATCCTGCATGGGCGCTATGTGTGCAAGGCGCGCCGCCCGGCCTGCCCCGACTGTGGGATTCGCGATCTGTGCCGCTATCCGGAGAAGACTGCCGCCTGACGGCGCCGGTCAGAAGACCGCGCGCACCTCCACGACCTCCGGCACGTAGTGACGCAGCATGTTTTCGATGCCGTATTTGAGGGTCGCTGTCGAGCTCGGGCATCCCGAGCACGCGCCATGCATTTCGAGCATGACGATGCCGTCCTCGTAGCCGTGGAAAATGATGTCGCCGCCGTCCTGGGCGACGGCGGGACGGACTCGCGTGTCGAGCAATTCCTGTATCTGGGTGACGATCTCGGCGTCTTCCTCCGACCCGGCCGGGGCGGCATGGGCGGTCGTGCGGTCGTCGAGCAGCACCGGCGCGCCGGAAACGTAGTGCTCCATGATGACGCCGAGGATCGACGGCTTGAGCAACTGCCATTCGGCATCATGCGCCTTGGTGACGGTGACGAAATCGGAGCCGAGAAAGATGCCTTCGATACCGTCGATGAGGAACAGACGCTCGGCGAGCGGCGATCGCGCGGCCGCTTCGGCGTCGACGAAATTGGCGGTACCGTTGTCGAGAACGATCTCGCCGGGAAGGAACTTCATGGTCGCCGGGTTCGGGGTCGGTTCGGTCTGGATGAACATCGGGCGGGCTCCGGGTTCTGGACACGAGTATCCGAGCGCATTACTTGGGTATTTTCGCGAGGCCGTCAAGCGGCGCCAGCGTTATGATCGTGGCTTCGGAGGGTGCGGGCATCCTGTCCGCGTTTGTCCTGCGAGATATCCCTTCGGCGTCGCCAAGGCTGTCACCCCCTGCAAACCGGTAAGGAAGTTCATGTTTTACCACCCGTGGATCCGATTGGGCCTGCTCGCGCCGTTTCTGGCGCTGGGGGCTTGCGCAACGATCGTCGAAGGCGACGATCAGACGGTATCCGTGATTACCGACCCACCTGGAGCGCGTTGCGAACTGACTCGCGACGGGCAGACCGTTGGGTTCGTCAATCCGACTCCCGGCAGCGTAGCGCTTGGCAAGAGCTCCGATCACGTCTCTGTGCGCTGCGAGAAGGATGACCATTTCGATGGCGCGGCGGTTCTCGCGAGCTCGTTTCAGGGCATGACGTTCGGCAACATTATTTTTGGCGGCATCATCGGTGTCGCAGTGGACGCCGCCTCTGGCAGCATGCACCAATACCCGGCCGATGTCACGGTGGTCCTGGCGCCGAAGGCGTTTGCCAACGCCGCGATGCGCGACCGATTCTTCGATCGGCAGAAGGAGCGGGTGCTGTCCGAAGCGGCGAAGGCCGCCGCGGACGCGAAGGGATATTGTCAATCGGCGCAAGAGCGACAGGACTGCGACGCTGTCATCGCCGCAATCGAAACCGAGCGCGACATCAAACTAAGAGACTTGGAGGACCAGAGGACACGGGCGACCGTCAATTGACGTTCCCCATGTGCCGGCCCGGCCGGGTTCTCTACGCCCGGATGGAAGGCGATGGCTTTCGCCTGCCGTCGCTCGACTCCGGCGGCTTCGAGTTGGCGGGCGCCCACAAGGGGCGCCCCTACAGGCAGGCCGATGCGGCGCGGCGTCCCCGCCCGTTCGCGGTAGCCTGGGAGTGCGCGGGCGTCTCGCCCGCATCCTCTCTTCCTGACTGCGGAAATACGCTCACGAGTGCGGGCCGGAGGCCCGCGCACCGAAGCGTCGGCGGATTTGACAATCCTCCGCCGATACCGATACTGCCGCGCCTTTTTTCGGGAGAACCGCCATGACAGCCGTGATGCCGACCTACGGACGGGTCGATCTCGCCTTCGAACGGGGCGAAGGCCCCTATCTGATCACGGCGGACGGGCGGCGATATCTGGACTTCGCCACCGGTATCGCCGTCAACACGCTCGGCCACTGCCATCCGCGCCTTACGGCGGCGCTCAAGGCGCAAACCGACAAATTGTGGCACTGCTCGAACCTGTATCACATTCCCGAACAGACTCGGCTCGCCGAACGGCTGTGCGCGGCGAGCTTCGCTGACAAGGTTTTTTTCTGCAATTCGGGCGCCGAAGCGATGGAAGGCGTGATCAAGGTCGCGCGCCGCTACCACCATGGCAGGGGCGCGCCCGAACGCTATCGGATCGTCGCCTTCGAAGGCGCCTTTCACGGGCGCACGCTGGCGGCGCTCGCCGCCGGCGGTAACGAAAAGGCGCTGGAAGGGTTCGGACCGCCCATGGACGGCTTCAGCCACGTCCCGTTCGGCGATTCCGGCGCGGTGCGCGATTCGATCGGCTCCGAGACCGCCGCCATCCTGGTCGAGCCGATTCAGGGCGAGAGCGGCATCCGGGTTCCCGCCGCCGCGGGCTTTCTCTCGGAACTGCGGGCCATCGCCGACGAAACCGGCGTGCTGCTGCTGTTCGACGAAGTGCAGACGGGGATCGGCCATACGGGCAGGCTGTTCGCGTATCAATGGCACGACGTGACGCCCGACGTGATGGGCCTGGCCAAGGGGCTGGGCGGCGGTTTCCCGATCGGCGCGGTGCTGGCAACCGATGCGGCGTGCGCAGCGATGACACCCGGCAGCCACGGTTCCACTTTCGGCGGCAATCCGCTCGCCGCCGCGTCCGCCAACGCCGTGCTCGACGTGCTCGAGGGCGACGGCTTTCTCGACCGCGTGGCGGATGCGGGAGCGCGGCTGTTCGAACGTGTCGGCGCCGTGGCGGCGCGCCACCCGGGCGTCATCGAATCGGTGCGGGGCCGCGGGTTGATGCTCGGCATGGTGTGCCGGATCGCCAATATGGACCTCGTCGCGGCGATGCGCGAGCGCAACGTGCTGCTGGTGCCGGCGGGCGACAACGTGGCGCGCATGTTGCCGCCGCTGACGATCGCGCCGGCGCATATCGACGAGGCGTGCGCGGCGCTGGAAGAGGCTTGCGCGACGCTCGCGCCGTGACCGCGCCGCGCCATTTTCTCGATCTCGACCGGTTCGACCGCGCGACTCTGCGCGGGATTCTCGAACGCGGCAAGGAGGCGAAGCGGGGCGCGAGAGCGATGGATTCGCCGCTCGCCGGGCGCGCGCTCGCCATGCTGTTCGAGCGTCCATCGACGCGAACGCGGCTGTCGTTCGAACTGGCGATGACCCAGCTCGGCGGTCATGCGGTCGGCCTCGATGCGGGGACGAGTCAGGTGAGCCGCGGCGAGACCATCGGCGATACGGCGCGGGTACTGTCGCGCTACGCCGACGCCATCGTCCTGCGCGCGGCGCGCCACGAAACCCTGCTGGAGATGGCCGAGGCGGCAGGCGTACCGGTCATCAACGGCCTCACCGACCGCAGCCACCCGGTGCAACTGCTCGCCGACGTGATGACGATCGAAGACGCGCGCGGGCCGATCGCCGGGCAGGTGGTTGCGTGGTGCGGGGATGCGAACAACGTGGCGACTTCGTGGATCCACGCCGCGGTGCGCTTCGGCTTCGTCCTGCGGCTCGCCTGCCCGGCGGCGCGCGGCCCCGCGCCCGACCTGCTGACGTGGGCGCGCGGCGAGGGCGGCGCCGTGAGCGTGCACGAAGATCCGCGCGCCGCCGCCGCGAACGCCGATTGCGTGGCGACCGACACCTGGGTGTCGATGGGCGACGAAGACGATTCGGGCGAACGCCGCCGCTGTATGGACCGCTATCGGGTCGACGAAGCGCTGATGGCGGCAGCGAAGCCGGACGCGCTGTTCCTGCATTGCCTGCCGGCGCATCGCGGCGACGAGGTCACGGACGCGGTGATCGACGGGCCACAGTCGGCGGTGTGGGACGAGGCGGAGAACCGGCTGCACGCGCAGAAAGGATTGCTGCTGTGGTGCCTCGGCGCGTAGAGCGGCCCGGGGATGAGAATCCGCGGCGGCCCTACCGGTTCATTCGGTTGTCAACCAGTTCGCCAACCACGCCCGGGTCTGCGAGGGTCGAGACGTCGCCGAGGTCTTCATGCTCACCGGCGGCGATCTTGCGCAGAATGCGCCGCATGATCTTGCCCGAACGGGTCTTCGGCAGGCCGGGCGCCCACTGAATCAGGTCGGGACTGGCGATCGGACCGATCTCCTTGCGCACCCATCGCACGAGTTCGCGGCGCAGCGGCTCGCCGCCCGCGACCCCGGCGACCAACGTGACATAGGCGTAGATGCCCTGGCCCTTGATGTCGTGGGGATAGCCCACCACGGCGGCTTCGGCGACATGCCGGTGGGAGACCAGCGCGCTCTCGACTTCCGCCGTGCCCATGCGGTGGCCGGAGACGTTGATCACGTCATCGACCCGGCCGGTGATCCAGTAGTCGCCGTCGGAGTCGCGCCGGCAGCCGTCGCCGGTGAAATAGAGGTTGTCGAAGGCGGTGAAATAGGTATCGACGAAACGCTGGTGGTCGCCATAAACGGTGCGCATCTGCCCCGGCCAGGAATCGGCGATGCAGAGATTGCCCGTCGCTTCGCCTTGCAAAACCGCTCCGTCGCCATCGACCAGAACGGGCTTGACCCCGAAGAACGGTCGGGTGGCCGAACCGGGCTTGAGCGCGGTCGCGCCCGGCAACGGCGCGATCATGACGCCGCCGGTTTCGGTCTGCCACCACGTATCGACGATCGGGCAGCGGCCGCCGCCCACCACGTTGTAATACCACAGCCAGGCTTCGGGGTTGATCGGTTCGCCGACCGAGCCGAGGAGGCGCAGGCTGGCGCGGCTCGTCGCCGCCACCGGCGCATCGCCATCGCGCATGAGGGCGCGGATGGCGGTCGGCGCGGTGTAGAAGATCGACACCCGATGCTTGTCCACCACCCGCCAGAACCGCGACGAGTCCGGGTAGTTCGGCACGCCCTCGAACATCAGAGTCGTCGCCCCGTTGGCGAGCGGGCCATAGACGATGTAGCTGTGTCCGGTGACCCAGCCGACGTCGGCGGTGCACCAATAAATGTCGTCGTCGCGGCAATCGAACACGTAATGGTGGGTCATCGCCGCGTAGAGCAGGTAGCCGCCCGAACTGTGCAACACACCCTTCGGTTTGCCGGTGGAACCGGAGGTGTAGAGGATGAACAGCGGGTCTTCGGCGCCCATCGCCGGCGCTTCGCACTCGTCCGACGCTTCCGCGCGCGCCTCATGCCACCAGAGGTCGCGCCCCTCGCGCCACGCGATGTCGCCGCCGGTGCAACGGACCACCAGCATGGTATCGACGTTCGGACAGCGCGCGAGCGCCCGGTCGGCGTTCGCCTTGAGGGGAATGCGACGGCCCCCGCGCACTCCTTCGTCGGCGGTGACGACGAGGCGTGAATCGCAGTCCTGGATGCGATCGGCGAGCGCGTCGGGCGAGAAGCCGCCGAACACCACCGAATGGATGGCGCCGATGCGCGCGCAAGCCAGCATGGCATAGGCGGCCTCCGGGATCATCGGCATGTAGATCGTCACCCGGTCGCCCTTGCCGACGCCGCGCGCCTTCAGCACGTTGGCCATGCGGCACACTTCCGCCCGGAGCTCCGCCCAGGAGATGGCGCGGGACTCCGCAGGGTCGTCGCCTTCCCACAGGATCGCGGTGCGGTCCGGCGCGCGGGCGGCGTGGCGGTCGACGCAATTCGCCGCGACGTTGAGAGCGCCGTCCTCGAACCATTTGATCGACACCGCGCCGCGCGCGAACGACGTGTTCTTGATCGTGGTCGGCGGCGTGATCCAGTCGAGCCGTCTGGCCTGTTCGGCCCAGAAATCGTCAGGATCGTCGATCGAGCGCCGATACATGTCGCGATAGCCCGCCGCATCGATGTGAGCGGCGCGCGCCACCGCCGGCGAGACCGGAAACACCTGACCGTCGGACATCCGCGCTTCCCCTCTTCGCTATCGCGAAACCATGGTTACGGGCGATGATGCCGGTAAACCGCCGCCGCGTCCATCATCGGGGGCGCGCCGGCGGCGGAGAGGCGCCAGCGCCCGGCGGTATCGGCCGCAAGATGGACCATGTCATCGGCCACGGTGAGCGGCACGCGGGCCAGAGACTGTCCGCCGCAAGGCCCGCTGACGCATCTGCCGGTATCGATATCGAAGAGCGCACCGTGATTCGTGCACAGAATCCAGGCGCCGTCGGGGGTCAGAACGCGGCCGGGCGCGAGGTCGAGCGGCGCGTTCCAGTGCGGACAGTCGTTGACGTAGCCGCACACGCGGTCGCCGCGGCGGACGAGGAAGAAGTTCGGCGTGCGGGGATCGGCGGTGAGGAAAAGCCGGGTTCCGCCGTCGGGGATGTCGGCGAGCGCGCAGAGCGGCGCCCGGTTCACGCCGCCACGCCGCCCATCTCGCACAGGAGTTTCCAATGCGCCGCGCCGACGGGAACGACCGACAGCCGCGACTGACGCACCAGCGCGAGATCGGCGAGCCGCGGCTCGGCCTTGATGGCTGCGAGCGTGACCGGCGCCGGGACCGGCGCGACGGGCGCGACATCGACCATCACGAAGCGGCCTTTCTCGTCGGTCGGGTCGGGATAGGCTTCGCGGACGACTTCCATCACGCCGACGATCTCCTTGCCGGTGATCGAGTGATAGAAGAACGCGTGGTCGCCGACCTTCATCGCCTTCATGTTGTTGGCGGCCTGATGGTTGCGCACGCCGTCCCACTCGGTGCGCTTGTCGGCGACGAGGTCGTCCCACGAATACGCCGCCGGTTCGGATTTCATCAGCCAGTACGCCATCGCCCCCTCCGTTTTCTGTGCGGACCATAAGCGACCGGGCTGTGGTCGCAAAGCGCGGGAGCATGAAGCATCAGCGCCCGACGAACAGCCCTCCGCCCTTGTGGGCGCTGCGGCCGAGGATCAGCGGCCCGCGCCGCGCGACGGCGAAGGCGATGCGCAAGCGGCCCGACAGCCCGCCGCGCCGGCCGCGCCGCACCGTGAGAACCGTAATCGCATCCTGCGGCGGGAGCGGCAGACCGCATCGCTGAAGTTCGGCGATGACGTCGGCTCTCAGCGCGTCTTCGGCGCCGAGGCGGCGATAGTGACGGGTCACTGCATAGTCGGTCACGCTCTCCCAGACCCGCGCCGGCGCGAGTAACGGGTCTTCCTCCTCGTTGAGCGCAGCGGGAGCGAGCCTTAGTTTCCCGGCCATGCCGGCGCGCAGGACGTCCATACCCTCCAGCGCGTGAACGGTCAGGCGATGGTCGTCCTCGATTTCCCGCCGGCGCACGCCGCGCCACAGACGGGTCGGTGCGACGTAAAGAATTCGCCGCCGCGACAGGTCCGCGACCACAGCGATATGCCGGTGGACGCCGTCGCCGGCCGGTTCTCCGTCCTTGCCGTGACCACTGACATAGGTCGGTATTTTTGCTCCTCGGGACAGAGAGCGTTGCAGAGGGCGGGCCGGTGTTGAAAACCGACCCGCCCAGGTCGGTATTTTTGCTCCTCGGGACAGAGAGCGTTGCACGCGCGCCATCATCGCGCGACGCGCCGCGCGCGCCACCTCCACCGGTTCGGCGCCAGGTTCGAGGCCGGCCTTTATGACGAAGGCAAGCATTTCGGGCGCTTTTTCGTCTGGAAGCATCAATCCCAATCCGAGATACCGGCCATCCCCCAACAACAGCGGCCCCTCGACCGGTTCGGCGAACGAGACTTCGGCGTGCCAGAGCGTTTCTTTGGCGAAGCGCGTTCCACCGGCGAACGATTCCGCCCGCGCGCCGAGCCGATCGAAAGGCTCCCTTTGCACGCGGATATCGGCGGCCGGGGACTGAACGCCGGCATGGCGCAGCACCTGGCGCACGGCGGCGGCTGCGTGCGCCTCCTCCTTCGCGCGTTCGCGCACGCCTTTCGCTTCCTCCGCCATACGGGTCGGTTCGATGCGCCGGCGGCGCGCCATCGGCAACGCCAGCGGCGTCACGCTCCGCCAGCGCCGCCCGCGCCGTTCGAAACGCCCGACCATGCGGTCGTCGCCGATCCGACGCAGCTCTTTCACGATCACGCCGTCGTCGTCGGTCCACGCGACCTGAGCGAAGGCCCAGGCGAGATCGTCCGCTTTCAGCGGGCAGGACTGCGGCACATAAACGGCAATTCGGCGAACCCCCATGTCAGCGTGGGGATGCCCGACCGAGGGAATCGGCACGATCAGCACCCGCATTGCCTTGTCGGAGTCTGTCGCACCGCGGCCAATCAGGTAACGTTCCAGTCGCTCCCTCAAAGCTGGTTCGGCGTCCGACAGGCGCGCTTCGGCCCGATCCCGTATTTCCCGGACCAATTCCGACGCCGCGCGCAGCCGCCGCACGGCGAACGCGCCTTGCGCATCGCTTTCCCGCAGCTCGAAGACGAGACGATGAGGCCGCACGTTGTAGGCGACACTGACCGGTTGCGGTTTGACCGGTTGCACGAAGACCTGCACGGGCTTGCGGTTGGTCCCGCCTGTGCGGAAGCGATTCCGCATCCCTTCGAAGCGGGTGGCCAAATTTCGCCTCAGCCCGGGCTGGGGACAGAGCATGTCGCAACCCGCCCCAACGCCTCCCGTCGGTCGATACACGATCCCGTCATAGCCCGAGAAGCGGTCTTCAGCCTCGGCGACGGTCGCGACAATCGCCTCGGCCCAAGCCATGTCGACGCCTCTGCCAAGTTGGTAGAGCCCACCCGCCATTTCGCAGAGAACGGCCGCCTGCCTGTCGTCGTCGATGGACCAGCAATATAGGAACGGTGTTTCAGCGTCGAACAAGATCGGGTGAATGGGCTTGCCTACGCGGATGGCTGCCACCGCATTGTCCAGATTCTGTGCGTCCCGCTTCGACAGTTCTGCATCGAGGTCGTTGTTAGGCACCCAGGCAACAAAAGACTGCCCCGGAACGCCGCGCGGCGCCGCAACGATCGGAGGTTGCATTTTCTCCAGCCAATCGAGAGCATCCCGCGTTGCAGCCGGAACGATGGCCCCCCGGGCCGAACCGGCGAGCAACGCCTGAAAGAGGCGCGCCGGCGCGGGCGGCCAATCACCCGTACCGTGATACCGGCCCTCGTGGAACCGGACCGAGACGAGAAGCGCTTTCTCCATGCCTCAGCTTTTCTTTTTCTTTTTCGCGTCGGTCCGGGCGCGAGTTTTATCGAAGCTAACGATTCGGTCCTCTCCTACGCCGAACGCTTCCGCCGCCCTTTTTGCGGTCTCCAGCGCAACGTCCTCGTTGAGACCGACCGTCTCTCGTTTGCCGCCGCGATCGACGACCGTCCAGTTCGCTGGCGCATGCGGATCGGGCGTGACAAGACAGCCCTGTCGCAAGAACCCGTCGAGTGGCGCCGTCGCTGCTGCCAACGCCAGACCGAAAACGTAGCGACGCAGGGCGGGTCCGTTTTCACCGTTCAAACGGCGCAGCGCGACGAGGTTGATCATCACGTCGCGACGTATTTCGCCATGAACGACGATACCGCCATGCTCGCGAGTCGCCGGCACGTGAACGAAGCCGCGTTGCGCAAGCAGACTTTTCGCATCGCCTTCCTGTTTCTCCTTCTCGCTCTCGGTGAACACGTCGAGCTCGGCGTAATCGACCGGCGGCATGTATTGTGCCGAGCGTGTCAACACGTCGATGTTCCAAGCGCGGATCACGGACTGCACGACGCGCGGCAACTTCGCTTGGGTATCGCGGGAATCCCAAGCACCGAATACCAGCGAGGTCGGCGCAAGGCGAGCGATCGCGTCCGCATGTCCGGTCTCCAAAAAGATGGAGAAAGCCCGATGCGCTTCCTCCACAAGCTCGGTGGAACGAATGAGAGCATCGCCCAGCCGGTGTCCCGCTTCGAGCAAGGAGACGGATTTTTCGTTGCCATAGACAATCGTCACCTGGGGTACGAGCGCTGCGTAGGGATTGTCCGGCGCCCCGTTCGCCGCGGCCTTGAACAGCGGTTCGATCCTGTTGGCTTGCGCGCCAACGCTGTCGATCGTGGCGACCTTGACGCCATCGACCAGCGTATCGACGTTGTAACCGATGTTTGCATAAGTCGGCGGGAAGACCACCGCATCGGCGCCTTCCACCGGCATCAGCTTCTGCCGCAAGGTCAGCGCGACAAGGCCGGCGCGGTCGTTGGCGCATCGTTCGGCGAACGCTTCGTCGAATTCGATCATGACGGTTGTGTCTCCTCGATGACGTTCATGATGCAGCGGGCCTGCCCTTTCTGACCGGGCCAGCCGAGTCTCATGCGGAATAGACGAAACGGCAGGCCGGGAAAAGGCGGCCGCCGCGCGCCGAGAGTTGCCCGCAAGAAAACCGGATCGTAAAGTTCCGAGTCCACGAGCCCCGCGACTCCGTAGCTGTAATCCAATTTATATTTATCGCGCCGCGACGGCCGGGCGTGGGTAACGCCGATCACAGCCATCAATTCAACGACCGGATACCCCCGCATCTTATATTTATCGCGATGCGCATTGGGTGAGAAGCCGGCGTCGATCGGCACGTAGTCCCGACGCCAGTCGAAGCGGAAGCTGCTGCTTTGCTCAGCCGCCAGGGCAAAGGGATCGTCGGCGTGCTCCACGGCGCGGCCACATATCAGAGTCAGCGCATCGCGCGCCAACCTCGCTCCGGGATAGCCACCCGAACCGGCCCAGAATTTCACGTTGTCGCGCCTGGTCTCATCGCCCCAATGTTCCAGCATGACGACGTTTCCGGCAGAGTCTTCCAAGCGAGCCGGCAAAGTGGCGGGAGTCCGAGGATCGGGAAACGGAAAGGTGCGTTCACGCGCTTCGAGCGATATCGTATCGATTTGCCATTTCTCCGTCCGGTTGTCGGACTCGACTGGCGCCTGAGATGCGACATTCGCTTCGTCGAGAAAACGAAGCGCTCGCACGACCGGATTCTCGCGGCCGGCCGCCGCGATCCGAAACCGCGTATCGCCGCCGTCGCGCCAGTCGAACCCGCCGCGCGCTTCTCCCAGCAGAATATCGGCGGCCTCGACCAAGCCGAGGCAGGCGAATACCTGACCCGGGTTCGTCAAATCGACCGGGACCGATCCCTCGGCCATCAATCCACTTCCTTCACGACGCCCACAAACAGCTCTCCCTGCGCGGCTGCCTCCGCCGCACCGGATGTCGGTGCATCCTTCCTTCGGATTTCCAGTTCATCGAGCTTTCTGGATGCACGTTGATCGGCCGCACGGAGCAGCGCTTCCCACCACGCGAGTCCCCACGGCCCCCATCGACGTTGCAGCCGCGCGAAACGCAACGCGATCTCGCGCGCATGGCTCGCCGCAGCGGTCGGCGGCAAAGAGTCGCAACCGTCGATACCGATGGTCGGTCGCGCGTTGCCGTGATGCGCGGCGATCAGATGCAACGCCAACTCGAAGCGCGAATCCGAACCATTCAGACCATCGAGGCCATCCCTCTCAGCGTCGATAACGGATTGGAATTCGTGCCTGTAGCCATTCAGCACCCGTCGGTCGATCGGCCCCGCAGTCTTGGCGTAAGGCCCTCCCTCGCTCTTGGCCTTGAACGCACGCTGCCAACGAGCGGCTTTCTTGCCATCATCGTGATGGCGCGCGGCGGCGACCAACATGGCCTTGTCGTCGGGAGAAAGACCGATCCCTTCCGCAATTCGCCCAGCTTCCTTCGCGGCCCACAAACCATGCTCGTCGAGGCTCTGCGCCCGCGACGAAACCGCCCTCGCCTCTTCGCCGCCTTCGCCGCCACGCCGCTTCTCGACCACCAACCAGGCTGGGACCTCGCCCTCCGGCGACACGTGATACTCCGCGGCCAACGCTTCGATCCACCGATGTGAAGAACGCCCAATATCCTCCCGCTCCCTGCGTTCGCCTTGCAACTCGTCGTCAGAAAGCGCCCGGACCCTTATGGACGGCGAATTCTCTTCCCGCTCCCCGGAAGCGGGACGCCCCCAATCGTCCTCTATCGTCGGCACGGTTTCGTCATTCGCCGGATCCAGCAGACCCTCCGTGACACCGCCGAGTCGCGCATCGACGGCCAGATCGCGTCCGACAAGACGCCGTTCCAGATCCTTCGATTTCAGTTCACCAATCTCTTTCATCTTGAAGGCAGCCTCGAATTTGCCGCCGTCGCCGAACAGAAATACGATCGGCGTCTCCGGAGCCATTGGGCGAAGAAATTCGCGATTTCCGGCCCCGGGCGCTGTAGCGTCATTCGTCGTGTCGTCGTCATCCCGATCGCGTTTTCGCCCCAATAACTTACGCACGCGCTTCTTGAGCCAGTCTGCGACACGCCAAGTCTCGGTTTCCAGTCGTTCGACGGCCTGCGGCGCCGCCGCCTCGAAAAACGCCTCGATCTCGCCCTTTCCAGGCACGTGGATCGAGCCATCGTTCTCGAAGCGCACGGGCAAATAACGCCGCCAGATCACCGTCGTCTGCGGCTCGTTGTCCGCCCAGCCCCGCAACCACGGGCCGACTTCCGGCCGGCCGGTATGTTCGGCCAGCGCGGTCATGGCCCAAGCATCCACGAGCGGTCGGGTCAGGGCCGGATACAGCACCATCGGCGTCGAAGCGTCTTCGATGCGTTCTCGCAAGACGGGGTCGTCTCCCAAGGCCGTCAACGCGGCGGGCCCGGCCCGGCGCCCGCCTGTATCGCATGGCGGCAAGGCGCTCAGTAGTTCCCGCACAGCGGAAAGGCGGTCCAGGCGTTCCTTGTCCGCTTTCTTCTCGTCGAGCGGCCGATCGAGCACGAACACGCGCGCGCGCCCGGAACCGCGTCGGTTGACCCGCCCGAGCCGCTGCACCATGCGTTCCCACGCCACCAGATCGCAGACCATGTGATCGGCGTCGAGATCGACGCCAACCTCACCGGCGGATGTCGCGACGAGATAAACCGACGCGTCGAGACGAGCGCCGCTGCCGGCGATGAACCCGTTCTCCCGCAATTGTGCGGCGGCATTCACCCGTTCTTGCACCCGTCGGCCCCCGACAAACAGGAGAATCTCGGGCTGTGGGGTTGCCGTTTTCGCTCGTTTCCGTAGATCCTCGGCGACCTTTTCCGCTACGAGACGCGCAGCGCAGTAAATGAGCACACGCGCCGGCTCGCTCGCTACCCCGTCGCCCTCGTGTCCGAGCCGCCAGGCGCGTTCGGCAAGCGCTTGTTCCAATTTCGCGTCTTTGTCGAGAGCTTCGACAGTCAACGTCTTGACTGCCTCCAGCCGTTCGCGAACGTCCTCGTGGCGGCGATCCTCGTCGGAAAGCCGAAACTGGCCATCCGTCGAATCGCCGACGAGCGTCGCCGACAAGGGCAAAACGTGGAACGGCGGCGGCAGGATAGCGCTTGCCATCGGACCGGCGAGTTTTCCCGCGGTCACACCGCCATCGTTAGCCGCCGTCACGCGGCGCTCCTCTTCGATCGTCCGCAACAGGCGCTCGAACGGGCGAGCGAGATGGGCCTCGTCCAGCATCACGAGGGAGTCGCAGCCCATCAGACCGGCTGCATAGGGGCGCATACGACGGGAGACGCCATAGCCCTCGAACAACAACCGCGAGCCGACCATATCCACTGTGCCGACGACGATCGCCGGTCCAGCAGGATCTTCCAACCATTCCCGGTTGTCGACAAACTGCCCGCGCAGGGTGGAAATCGGCAGCGGCCGATCGCAAAGGCCGAGTCCTCGCCGGACATGTTCCAGGCTCTCGCCGCACAGAGCTTTGCGGAGACGCTCGGCGAATTCGGTGGCCTGATCAACCACGGCGCGACGATCAACGACATAAACCAGCCGGCGAGGCAGGCCGGACGTGCAAGAGCGCGCGAGCAGCCAGATCGCCATGACGGCGGTCTTGCCCAGCCCGGTCGGGATATCCACGGCCGGAGGTAGATTGGCGTCGCGTAAATACCTGAACAGGCGCCTCTGCCACGGAAACGGCGCGTGCCCGGTCAGTGCGTGAAAATCGCGCTCGAAATCGATTGCCGATATCGTCACTTCAGCATCCCCGTTCGTCGCTTTCGATTTTTCGATTGAGCAATTTGCGTTCCATGAGTAGCAATTTGCGTTCCATGAGTAAAGTGCCGTATGCTCACATCGGCGCCCGAGCCAAGACCTAGACCCGTGGCTCCGGCCGCGTGAGGAGATTTTGGGCACCTCCGGGCGCCACCGATCTGTATTGGCCAGAGCGAACCAAACGGTCGCGTCGCAACGCAGCCGCGATCTGGTTTGGTTTGATCCGATGGAAGGTAACCAACCAGGTTTCGCGCCTGTCCGCGGTGCGCTTGACGACAGCGCGCCAGCATTTTCCTCGATCGATTTCCCCCGTAAACACCATAGTTCGGTCCTTCTCGATGACGGCGGTCCCGTGGTCGATCAATAGCTGAACACGGGCATAATCCGTCGGTCCGACGTCCGGATGTCGCGCGGCTTGTTTCACCGCCGTCTGCGGCGAGAGCCACACGTATTTCGAACGCCCGCCGAGCGCACCGAGGATGAAATCATCAAGCACCGCGACGCTCTTTCCCCGTGAGATCGTTCGTTCCTCGCGGCATCCGACGATGCTTCCACGCCGATTCGCTCCCGGATCATAGTTCGCCCGACGAGCTAGATCAACTCTCGCCTACGGCTATACCTGAAAGTTGATTTCTGAGCCGAAGCATGCGTAAGGTGCTTTGGTGCCGAGGGCGCGACAACCTCATTGAAGAAGGTAGGGCCGCAGGCGCTACGGGACGATCGCTGAATTTCCGGGGCGACCACTGCCCCGGCCTCATTGCCGCTCCGCCGTCGCCCACCTGGATAGGGACCGACCCGAACCACCGTTTCCGAAACGTGAGCCCGCTCGTCCAACGCCCGCCGCATACTCCGCCAACAGCTACAGGTGCGCGACCGTGGCCAACGAAGCCCCTGCTGCGGAGAGCGTGACGAACACAGTCAATAGTCCTCCATATAGAGCGTGATTCCGATCTCCAGCCACGCATCGTGACGCCTGATCGACTCCAGCCGGACAAAAGTCGTTTGCCGGCGTCCATCAGTCGTGCGGGAATCTCGTTGCAACGGCGGGGGAGGTAGCCCAGCTTGCTGCCCTCGGGCACCAGAACCTCGATGGCCAGTCCGTCATGAACGTTGTCAGGCTCCCGACGCAACGCGAGGCGCTGGCCAGCACGCAACCGCCCCGCTGCCGTTTTCGCCTCGTAGTAGGCCGTGCCGGCGACATGCATCGAAGCGAGCATGATGTCGCGCGCGAACGGGATCTGTACCGCCGTCCCGGTGACGCTCTTTTGCAGAAGCTGCTGCACCAGGGCCTGCTTCTGAAGATCGACACCCATTTCAATGCACCGACCCGGAAGACGGGAGAAGCGTTTCGTAGAGCGCTTGCAAACGCTTCCGCGCTGTCTCGTTCACAGAGATCGTCTGCCTCAGTTCCTCCTGTTTGGCGGAGACCCAGCCGGGATCGAGCAATTTCTCCTCGTATGACCAGGGCGGTGAGGAAAGCATCCCGGCGATGCGCTTCTTCCGCATTTCGATGCGGGATTGCAACCGCTCTATCTCCGCGTCCAGCGCATCGGGCGCTTCGGGCAACTCATCTTCAGGGGCGTCCGCGTGCTCCGCCAGAGTCTTCAGGAGTTCGAGGTCTCCCGCGCCATAAGCGTGTTGCAACAGAGCCCAGTGTCGTTTCCACGCCCCGGACTCGTTCCCGCAAACGTCGGGGTGGTGTTTCTTGCAGAGTTTGCGGTAGAGTGATCGCAATTCCCGCGCTTCGGCCAGCGACATCATCGGTCCGTTCAGGTAGTCCCCGGATTTTTTGAGTTCTTCCTCGCGGCGTTCGATCTCTTTCCTCGTCTTCTCGAACTCCGCGGCGACGTTGCGGTCGAGAACGGCCATGTGCGCGGCGGTCACAGCTTTCCCGCGATTGACTTCCGCCTGCAGGAACGCGACGCGATAGCGCAGCTCCGCGATCGTCGCTTCCAGGCGGTAGAGTTCGTATTCCAACTGGCCGATCTCGCGCGCGTAACGCGCCAGGATCGCATCGCGCTTGCGGTATAGCAGATCGTCGATCTTCTCGATGAGAACGGCCATGTCGTGGCGGAGTTTCTCGATTTCCGCGAGCTTCTCCGCGACGCGGGGATGGAGAACGACCCGGCCGCTATTGCCCCCATCGCTCATCCCTGGTTTCTCCCCGAATACCCGCAGCGCGGATGACGAATACGCCCGGATCGCGCCCGGCCGCCGCGACCCGGACGATTTATGCAGTTGGTGGCGTGTCCCCGATTCGGTATAGACAGATATTGGGGTTCGAGTCGAGAATCGGACGCGCCAATCGGCGATCGCAGCCGTGACGACACCTCGGTTCCGGCTCCCCTATTCCTGCCACCCGGCGTCGATGGCGGAGATAACGCTCGGTGTCCTCGTCCCAGCTTGAACTCCACCTCCCCGCGCCGCCGGCGACCGGCGAAACACCGCTGGTGCCCGCGCGGATGGTGAACGAGTTCGTCTATTGCCCGCGCCTCGCCTACCTCATGTGGAGTCAGGCCGAATGGGCGGACAGCGCCGACACGGTGGACGGACGGCGCGTTCACGTCCGCGTCGATCGCAAAGGAGCGCCACTGCCCGCGCCCGAAGCGCTCGACGCCGACGACGAGAAGGTCGTCAGCCGCTCGCTCACCCTGTCGTCGGAGCGGCTGGGCGTGGTCGCGAAGATCGACATCGCCGAGGCCAGGAACGGCGTCGTGACGCCCATCGACTACAAGCGCGGCAAACGGCCCCACGTGGCTCGCGGCGCCTACGATCCGGAGCGCGTTCAGGTCTGTCTCCAGGCGCTGCTTCTCGAAGAACACGGATACCAGGTCGATGAAGGCGCGATCTGGTATGCCGAAAGTCGCGAACGCGTGCGGGTGGCGCTCGACGACGAATTGCGGGCGACCGCCCGCGATGCCGTGAACCGCCTGCGTCTGACGGTTTCGCAGGCCCGCGTGCCGCCACCGTTGACCGACAGCCCCAAATGCCCGCGCTGCTCGCTCGTCTCGATCTGCCTGCCCGACGAGATGAGCATGCTCGGCGGCTCCGACCTCGCGCCGCGGCCGATCGCCGTCGGCCAGGACGAAGCGCTGCCGCTGGTCGTTCAGTCGCAGCGCGCGCGGATCAACAAGCAGGGCGACACGCTGAAGATCGCCGACGAAGAACAGGGAGACACGACGGTCCGGCTGAACGAAGTGTCGGATGTCGCTCTGTTCGGCAACGTCTCGATCACGACACCCGCGCTGACCTCGCTGCTCGATCGCGAGATTCCCGTCACCTTCCACAGCCACGGCGGATGGTTTCGGGGGATCGCCCACGGGGTCGGCCACCGCAATGTGGAGGTTCGCACGGCGCAATACCGCGCGAGCTTCGACGACGGCTTCCGCCTGCGCTTCGCACGCGATCTGGTCGCCGCCAAGATCGTCAACCAGCGCACCATCCTGCGGCGCAACTGGCGGGGCGAGGCGGGGGACCGCACAACCGTGCTCGCCCGCCTCAACACGGCGCGCCGGTCCGCAACCCGCGCAGCAGGCGTGAACGAACTGATGGGGATGGAAGGCGACGCGGCAGCAACCTATTTCCGGGCGTTCGCCGGGTTGCTCGCGCCGCCGGCGGCCGACGGCGACGACGCTTCGGACGGCCTCGCACCGTTTCGCTTCGACACGCGCAACCGCCGGCCGCCGAAAGACCCGGTCAACGCCATGTTGTCGCTGGCCTATGCCATGCTGACGCGCCATGTGACGGTCGCCGTCGCAGGGGTGGGCCTCGACCCCTATCGCGGCCTGTTCCACGCGCCGCGTTACGGAAGACCGGCGCTCGCGCTCGATCTCATGGAACCGTTTCGACCCATCATCGCCGACTCGGTGGTGCTGTCGGCAGTCAACACCGGCGAGGTGCGGGCGGGAGATTTCGTCGTCGCCGAGACCGGAACAGCATTGACCGACGCCGGGCGCCGCCGCTTCATCGGCGCGTTCGAGCGGCGGCTTTCGCAGGAAACCACGCATCCGGTGTTCGGATATCGGTTGAGTATGCGGCGCCTGTTGACGTTGCAGGCGAGACTGTTGAGCCGGCATCTTCTGGGCGAGCTTTCCGACTATCCGCACTACCTTCCGCGATGAGGCGCGCGCGGCATGAGCGACGAACGGACCTACATCGTGACCTACGACATTTCCGACAGCCGGCGCTGGCGGCGCGTCTTCAAGACGATGAACGGCTTCGGCGAGTGGCTTCAGCTTTCGGTCTTCCAGTGCCGCCTGTCGCGACGCCGGCGCACCGAATTGGAAACGCAACTGCGCGAGCTCGTCAAACCGGGCGAGGACCACATTCTGCTGATCGACGTCGGACCGGCGGACAAGACCGACCTGGCGGTGGCGAGCATCGGTAAAACATTCTCCGCCATCGAACGGCGGGCGATCGTGGTATGATAGGCTGGCTCGACGACCGGAGTGGGCGAGACAATGGCCCTCAGGTATCGTTCTCGCCGGGCTGTTTCGAGCGGCCCGACGGTGCGCATGGCCGGGGGATCGCTCGAATCCGCCTATGGCGTTGATTTTTCTGTGCTGTTTGACATCGTGAATCTCGCGCCCCGGGGGCGATCCGACTGCCTGCTCGCCCGACAGCCGGGCTCGCTTGAGAACGCACGGAATTTGCGTTCGCTGGCAGTCGGTTGTATGTTGAGCGGTTTCCGGGGCGTTATTGCCCCGGCCTCATTGAAGGGCACGCTCTCATCCATACCGACGATCTGACCCGCCGGGGTTTCCGGGGCGTTATTGCCCCGGCCTCATTGAAGGCCGGCGGGCGGCATCGTGCAGGCGGCCGGCGTGCCGGTTTCCGGGGCGTTATTGCCCCGGCCTCATTGAAGGCGGCGGCTGGATGACCGCCCGCAGCTCCGTCGGCCCGGTTTCCGGGGCGTTATTGCCCCGGCCTCATTGAAGGTCCCGGATTGGCAGATCGAGTGGCTGCGCGGCGCGGTTTCCGGGGCGTTATTGCCCCGGCCTCATTGAAGGTACCGCGTGCGCTCGGATATGACGCACGCGACCCACCGTTTCCGGGGCGTTATTGCCCCGGCCTCATTGAAGGGCCGGATCAGGTCGCGCCTGGCCCCGCGCAAGACCGCAGTTTCCGGGGCGTTATTGCCCCGGCCTCATTGAAGGGTCACCGTCGCTGATCCGCGACCAGATCCCGTGGCGGTTTCCGGGGCGTTATTGCCCCGGCCTCATTGAAGGGAGGATGACGACTATGTGAAAGTTGCGGTCCTCGGCGGTTTCCGGGGCGTTATTGCCCCGGCCTCATTGAAGGTGGTCATCAGATTGACGGTCAACAAGTCGAGCGCCGTTTCCGGGGCGTTATTGCCCCGGCCTCATTGAAGGCTGATAATGACATCGAGACCGTCTTCGAGCGGGGTGTGTTTCCGGGGCGTTATTGCCCCGGCCTCATTGAAGGTTACGCCTACTCGCTGGATGGCGCGCTTTATGTGCTCGTTTCCGGGGCGTTATTGCCCCGGCCTCATTGAAGGGGCGGGTCACGGTATCTGGTCGCGCGTGGACAGCCAGTTTCCGGGGCGTTATTGCCCCGGCCTCATTGAAGGACCCGAGCCGCGGCATCCTCGCGCTCGCGATACGCCGTTTCCGGGGCGTTATTGCCCCGGCCTCATTGAAGGACCGACCCGGACCCGAGCGCGCATCACCGCTCACCCAGGTTTCCGGGGCGTTATTGCCCCGGCCTCATTGAAGGTGATGGACCATCACGAGTGGCGCCGGGCCGACAGCGCGTTTCCGGGGCGTTATTGCCCCGGCCTCATTGAAGGTTCAAGTGGGTCGGCAGCAAGCGTCGGCTCACGGGAAGTTTCCGGGGCGTTATTGCCCCGGCCTCATTGAAGGGAATTTGAGGTCCGCGGTGATGACGCGGCAGCCGCGCGGTTTCCGGGGCGTTATTGCCCCGGCCTCATTGAAGGCAATCCACGTCAAGTTGTCGCCGCGCTTGCGGGCGCGGTTTCCGGGGCGTTATTGCCCCGGCCTCATTGAAGGGCCGCCTCGATGACTGCGCCGGTATCGCTGATGTCGTTTCCGGGGCGTTATTGCCCCGGCCTCATTGAAGGTCTTCATATCCGACGGGAAGCCCCATCGCCAGACGGTTTCCGGGGCGTTATTGCCCCGGCCTCATTGAAGGGGACGTCGTGAATGCCCGGCCATGGGTAGCGCAACGCGTTTCCGGGGCGTTATTGCCCCGGCCTCATTGAAGGCATCGCGGCGTCCATTCGGCGCGCCTACGACATCGGCGTTTCCGGGGCGTTATTGCCCCGGCCTCATTGAAGGTCCACATGGACCTTTCGGGCGGCGCGAATGCGTTCCAGGTTTCCGGGGCGTTATTGCCCCGGCCTCATTGAAGGACGTTGGGTGTAGGCGGGCCGGTGCTACCCGGCCCGCGTTTCCGGGGCGTTATTGCCCCGGCCTCATTGAAGGACAGCTCGCGCCCCCCGTCCCCGCCGCCGATGACGACGTTTCCGGGGCGTTATTGCCCCGGCCTCATTGAAGGGTGGAATCCCACCAGCGCCGGATCTGCATATCGCCGGTTTCCGGGGCGTTATTGCCCCGGCCTCATTGAAGGGTCAAAGGGTCGAGCGCCGTCCATTCGGCCGACATCGTTTCCGGGGCGTTATTGCCCCGGCCTCATTGAAGGGAAATCGCGTTCCCGGAACTGCCATCCGCAATGTAAGTTTCCGGGGCGTTATTGCCCCGGCCTCATTGAAGGCGCCAGTGTGCATAATGAGACTCACCGACGGCGGCGGTTTCCGGGGCGTTATTGCCCCGGCCTCATTGAAGGGCGGTCATCAGCTCCGGACGGTGACGATCACGGACGCGTTTCCGGGGCGTTATTGCCCCGGCCTCATTGAAGGTGCCCATCAGACTGACGGCCAACAAGTCGAGCGCCCGGTTTCCGGGGCGTTATTGCCCCGGCCTCATTGAAGGTCGACCAGCGGGTAATAGTGCCTGTAGCTCGGGCTGGTTTCCGGGGCGTTATTGCCCCGGCCTCATTGAAGGGGGACGCCGCCGACCTCGTCATTGTAGCCCCGCGACGTTTCCGGGGCGTTATTGCCCCGGCCTCATTGAAGGACCGCTGCAACCGTGACGCCCCCGCCGCCCGCCGACGTTTCCGGGGCGTTATTGCCCCGGCCTCATTGAAGGGCATGGCGGGCGATATCGCTCGCCCGTCCGAGCCCAGGTTTCCGGGGCGTTATTGCCCCGGCCTCATTGAAGGGACATCTGGTGATGTCCGACCCGAGCTAGTAGCTCGGTTTCCGGGGCGTTATTGCCCCGGCCTCATTGAAGGCGGCGCATCGCCAAGTCGCTGAATCGCCACTACGTGGTTTCCGGGGCGTTATTGCCCCGGCCTCATTGAAGGCCCGTTTCGGCCCAGTCGGCGATCCGCGCGTCCACGGTTTCCGGGGCGTTATTGCCCCGGCCTCATTGAAGGCAGTGATACTGATACGTCATGTCCATTCCTCCGTTGGGGTTTCCGGGGCGTTATTGCCCCGGCCTCATTGAAGGGGTCCAAGATGCTCGGCAGTGGGGTGTTCAATCTGGTTTCCGGGGCGTTATTGCCCCGGCCTCATTGAAGGACGACCCCTGAGCGCCAGTATGCCCTGGTGCTCACGGTTTCCGGGGCGTTATTGCCCCGGCCTCATTGAAGGTCAGTGGGCCTCCAGTGATACTCATACGACATCTCAGTTTCCGGGGCGTTATTGCCCCGGCCTCATTGAAGGTGCCGAGCAACTTGTCGCAGGCGCTTGATCTCGCGGGGGTTTCCGGGGCGTTATTGCCCCGGCCTCATTGAAGGGGCGAGTGGGATATCGATGGCGATGCGCTCGCGGCGTTTCCGGGGCGTTATTGCCCCGGCCTCATTGAAGGGATCTCATGACAAGCCCGCTCTCGCTGCGCTCGAGCGTTTCCGGGGCGTTATTGCCCCGGCCTCATTGAAGGCGGGCAATGGTGGCTGCACAACATCTAGGCACTCCTGGTTTCCGGGGCGTTATTGCCCCGGCCTCATTGAAGGCCGCCGGCGCGACGCTTGAATCAGCCGCGCGGGCCGTTTCCGGGGCGTTATTGCCCCGGCCTCATTGAAGGCAATCGCTGGTGCGGCGGATCATGCCGCCCCAGGGGTGTTTCCGGGGCGTTATTGCCCCGGCCTCATTGAAGGTCCGCGCTGGAGCGGGCGACACAGTAGTCACATCTAGGTTTCCGGGGCGTTATTGCCCCGGCCTCATTGAAGGCTCGGAAAACGTCAGCTCGGTCCATGTGTTCGCCGGGGTTTCCGGGGCGTTATTGCCCCGGCCTCATTGAAGGTGCCAGGTGGACTGCCAGTTCTGCGCCGGAGCGGACGGTTTCCGGGGCGTTATTGCCCCGGCCTCATTGAAGGGCAGGGTTGGGAGCGGCGGATACTGTGGATGCGGTGTTTCCGGGGCGTTATTGCCCCGGCCTCATTGAAGGCATTTCATCGCATCAGCATGGAACCCCGGATGCTGGGTTTCCGGGGCGTTATTGCCCCGGCCTCATTGAAGGGCGTCAGCGAAGTACGTCATCAAGTACGTCTCCAAGGTTTCCGGGGCGTTATTGCCCCGGCCTCATTGAAGGGCGTTGCCGGAGCAGCGCCGATGCCTCCTCAGACGACGTTTCCGGGGCGTTATTGCCCCGGCCTCATTGAAGGATGCGCCGCAATTCACAAATGGCGTGGGGGCTGAGGTTGTTTCCGGGGCGTTATTGCCCCGGCCTCATTGAAGGACAATGCATGGCGCTTCGCGGTTGTCTGCCACCGCAGTTTCCGGGGCGTTATTGCCCCGGCCTCATTGAAGGAGCTCTGACTACTATACGCTGTATCACGTGGTCGGTCGTTTCCGGGGCGTTATTGCCCCGGCCTCATTGAAGGATTCTCAGCGATGAAGTCGTTGAGAGGTCGGGCGTCCGTTTCCGGGGCGTTATTGCCCCGGCCTCATTGAAGGGCCGCGATCGCCGTCAGCCTGAATCGGCGCTATGGCGTTTCCGGGGCGTTATTGCCCCGGCCTCATTGAAGGTCCAGACACTTATCCCCAAGAAAGAAAGGTGGGGATAAGTTTCCGGGGCGTTATTGCCCCGGCCTCATTGAAGGACCCATGTGATCCCACATCCACGCGCGGTCACCCGCCGTTTCCGGGGCGTTATTGCCCCGGCCTCATTGAAGGAACGGGGTACGGTGACAGGGTGACGCGGGCTGAGCGGTTTCCGGGGCGTTATTGCCCCGGCCTCATTGAAGGATCCGCCACCAGGGCTACCCGGCCACGGCGTGCCGAGTTTCCGGGGCGTTATTGCCCCGGCCTCATTGAAGGTGGTCCCACATGACCGGGCGTCGGAGACCATAGGTGGTTTCCGGGGCGTTATTGCCCCGGCCTCATTGAAGGGACTGGCGTCGCAGGCACTACACCTCCGACGGGCGCCGTTTCCGGGGCGTTATTGCCCCGGCCTCATTGAAGGTGAACTACGTCTATGACGATACGCCGCTGCCTCGTCGTTTCCGGGGCGTTATTGCCCCGGCCTCATTGAAGGCCGGAGTCCCGAAAGGTGCTGCTCCAGGAGCGAGACGTTTCCGGGGCGTTATTGCCCCGGCCTCATTGAAGGGTTGGCTGCAGTGGCGATCAACTGCAGTAGGATGGTGTTTCCGGGGCGTTATTGCCCCGGCCTCATTGAAGGGTGATGACCCGGATGCTGTCTATGAATTCGGGCAGGGTTTCCGGGGCGTTATTGCCCCGGCCTCATTGAAGGTCCCGTGGCCGATCCGAATGATCGCCAGTTCGCCCGCCGTTTCCGGGGCGTTATTGCCCCGGCCTCATTGAAGGGCCACCGGGTTTCGGCACCTATGCGCGGCATGCCGGCGTTTCCGGGGCGTTATTGCCCCGGCCTCATTGAAGGGGGAACCGCAGCCGCTGGAGGTCCTGGGACACGCCGGGTTTCCGGGGCGTTATTGCCCCGGCCTCATTGAAGGCCGCCATCGCCGCCCGCGTGTGAACGACGTACGTCAGTTTCCGGGGCGTTATTGCCCCGGCCTCATTGAAGGCGCCGCGCGGCGCTTGACGATGCCGCTGATCGAGCGCGGTTTCCGGGGCGTTATTGCCCCGGCCTCATTGAAGGGACCGCGTCCTCGACGGTTGCCATGCGGCGCTTGTCGTTTCCGGGGCGTTATTGCCCCGGCCTCATTGAAGGCTCCGTTGGGGACGGCGGTAGGCACCCGCCGCCCCGATGTTTCCGGGGCGTTATTGCCCCGGCCTCATTGAAGGATCCCGGGATCATAGAGCATTTGCACGTCCATAATCAGTTTCCGGGGCGTTATTGCCCCGGCCTCATTGAAGGCGGTCATCGCCAATGCGCAAGCGAGCATCGCTGCATTGTTTCCGGGGCGTTATTGCCCCGGCCTCATTGAAGGCAGCATGACGGGCGGCATCTCTTTTGTGGACCGGGCGCGTTTCCGGGGCGTTATTGCCCCGGCCTCATTGAAGGGCCGCGGCGGACGATCTCGCGCCCTATGCCTGCCAGGTTTCCGGGGCGTTATTGCCCCGGCCTCATTGAAGGCGTATATGCGCGACGCGGCTCGGCGCGCGCTGGCCAGTTTCCGGGGCGTTATTGCCCCGGCCTCATTGAAGGTCGGCGTCATCGCCGCGCTCATCGCGGCGATAGGGGCGTTTCCGGGGCGTTATTGCCCCGGCCTCATTGAAGGTCCTTCCGCATCCGCCGCGACCGGCGCTGCCGCTCGGCGTTTCCGGGGCGTTATTGCCCCGGCCTCATTGAAGGGAAAAACCCGACGAGCTCCTGCCAACGCGTCTGCGGGGTTTCCGGGGCGTTATTGCCCCGGCCTCATTGAAGGTGACGCGACCCCATTGACCGCCGACGCCTGCGCCGGGTTTCCGGGGCGTTATTGCCCCGGCCTCATTGAAGGGGCGCGTCGATCCTCGGTCCGCTAGGCGTCAGGATGGTTTCCGGGGCGTTATTGCCCCGGCCTCATTGAAGGGCCGTCGCGGAGCGCCAGGCGAAGGCGGCGCTGTGGCGTTTCCGGGGCGTTATTGCCCCGGCCTCATTGAAGGGCGCGCCGCCAGGTCGAGACGCGCCGAAAGTCCATGTCGTTTCCGGGGCGTTATTGCCCCGGCCTCATTGAAGGTGATGCTGCCGTGTGCATGCGGCTGATCGAGCAGGGTTTCCGGGGCGTTATTGCCCCGGCCTCATTGAAGGACGCTCATGCCATAGGTGACATTCACCGGCCCGACTTGGTTTCCGGGGCGTTATTGCCCCGGCCTCATTGAAGGAGCCTCAGGGCGTCGAATTGCGGGCGCAGCGCCGGGTCGTTTCCGGGGCGTTATTGCCCCGGCCTCATTGAAGGTCGGAACTAACCAGCAGGGGGGCGCGCCATGATGGGTTTCCGGGGCGTTATTGCCCCGGCCTCATTGAAGGGTGGGACAGCGACGATGATTTGGATCGGCTGGGCTATGTTTCCGGGGCGTTATTGCCCCGGCCTCATTGAAGGTGGGGCAGTTCGCCGGTCGGGCTCAACGCGACCGGCGTTTCCGGGGCGTTATTGCCCCGGCCTCATTGAAGGCCCTTGCCATTCGTCTCGCCGGTCCCGGTTTCGACGGTTTCCGGGGCGTTATTGCCCCGGCCTCATTGAAGGGTGTCGCCGAGACGGCGGCGGATGGGGCGCCACGGCGTTTCCGGGGCGTTATTGCCCCGGCCTCATTGAAGGTGCCAATCTAAGCGGCCCTCACCGACTCCCGTTCGCGGTTTCCGGGGCGTTATTGCCCCGGCCTCATTGAAGGGTCGTCGCGCCGGTCGCATAGGCAATGGCCGCATCGTTTCCGGGGCGTTATTGCCCCGGCCTCATTGAAGGTCTGTGACCGATTCCGGCTGAGCGAGCTCAAGGACGCGGTTTCCGGGGCGTTATTGCCCCGGCCTCATTGAAGGTTCGAATGGCGAGGTCGTGTCGCGTCTATGGAAGCGGTTTCCGGGGCGTTATTGCCCCGGCCTCATTGAAGGTCCGCCGCAGGATGGCGTTCGTCGCCGTCGATCACCGCGTTTCCGGGGCGTTATTGCCCCGGCCTCATTGAAGGGTCGCGCTGGGCGTCCGCCGGGGCGCAACGCCGCTGTTTCCGGGGCGTTATTGCCCCGGCCTCATTGAAGGCGGGGCCGCGCCGCGCCCCTCGCCATGCCCAGCGGCGTTTCCGGGGCGTTATTGCCCCGGCCTCATTGAAGGCGGGCGCATAGGCGCCCGCTTGTGGCGCGACCGGTTGTTTCCGGGGCGTTATTGCCCCGGCCTCATTGAAGGGCACGCACTGATCCATACCGATGACCTCACGCGCAGGGGTTTCCGGGGCGTTATTGCCCCGGCCTCATTGAAGGAGGTCGATCCTCGGCGCGGTTATTCCGGCGTGCGTTGTTTCCGGGGCGTTATTGCCCCGGCCTCATTGAAGGACGCATGAGATTGCGGCGCAAGTGCCGGAAATCGAGAGGTTTCCGGGGCGTTATTGCCCCGGCCTCATTGAAGGCCGTCCTGGCAGGTCGAGTGGTTGCGCGGCGCGCTGGTTTCCGGGGCGTTATTGCCCCGGCCTCATTGAAGGAATGACCAAAAACACGCATACCGGCGAGGCCCACCACGTTTCCGGGGCGTTATTGCCCCGGCCTCATTGAAGGTCGCAGGGCCGCTTTCCGGCTGGCGTAGATGGGCAATGTTTCCGGGGCGTTATTGCCCCGGCCTCATTGAAGGCGGACATGCTTCCGGCCCGCGGAGGCGCGAACCGCTGTTTCCGGGGCGTTATTGCCCCGGCCTCATTGAAGGGGCTACGACGCCGAGCGGTATGGTCAGGGCGGCTTGGTTTCCGGGGCGTTATTGCCCCGGCCTCATTGAAGGGAGAACCGTTAAGGATGCCCCCCGATACGGCACGGTGGTTTCCGGGGCGTTATTGCCCCGGCCTCATTGAAGGGCGTCGGCGCCGCACTGACAGGGTGCACGGCGCCGCCGGGGTTTCCGGGGCGTTATTGCCCCGGCCTCATTGAAGGTCATCTCATTCCTCCCCGTAAACGATGCGTTTGGCCGGTTTCCGGGGCGTTATTGCCCCGGCCTCATTGAAGGGACGCTGGAATTCCTTGATCGCGGCTCCGGACGCCCTGTTTCCGGGGCGTTATTGCCCCGGCCTCATTGAAGGTCGGGGTTCCCCTGCTCATTGCGGACGAGCCGGGAGCCGGTTTCCGGGGCGTTATTGCCCCGGCCTCATTGAAGGCCGCCGGGGCGACGCTCGAATCAGCCGCCCGCGCCGGTTTCCGGGGCGTTATTGCCCCGGCCTCATTGAAGGCCCGCCGGGTCCGAAACGACGCGCGCTTCCGCCATGGGTTTCCGGGGCGTTATTGCCCCGGCCTCATTGAAGGGATGCGCTAACATGAAGCCCGAGTTCGAGGGCGTCCGGGTTTCCGGGGCGTTATTGCCCCGGCCTCATTGAAGGCTGTCGATTACGGTCAGGCCGGGACGGACGACGACAAGGGTTTCCGGGGCGTTATTGCCCCGGCCTCATTGAAGGGAAGACCCGGCGCCGTTCAACCCCTGATCGTCGAGTTGGGTTTCCGGGGCGTTATTGCCCCGGCCTCATTGAAGGGCCCTGGTGCCGCAGGAACTCGGCGTCATCGCGCGCAGGTTTCCGGGGCGTTATTGCCCCGGCCTCATTGAAGGCCACGGCCAGCGCATATCAGCCGATCAGCCCGGCGCGGGTTTCCGGGGCATTATTGCCCCGGCCTCATTGAAGGGAATGCCAGTCGCACATGAGGGCGCGCTTGCGGCGCGGTTTCCGGGGCGTTATTGCCCCGGCCTCATTGAAGGTAATAGACGACCATCCACAGCGTCTCGTCCGGGAAGGTTTCCGGGGCGTTATTGCCCCGGCCTCATTGAAGGTCGCGCTGCTCGCGTTGGACCGCGGCGCGGACGGTCGGTTTCCGGGGCGTTATTGCCCCGGCCTCATTGAAGGGAGGATGCGCGCGAGCGGCAGAACGGTCCCCATGTGGGTTTCCGGGGCGTTATTGCCCCGGCCTCATTGAAGGGAGGACGGGCGCTGGCATGACAATTCTGTCCAGCGGCGGTTTCCGGGGCGTTATTGCCCCGGCCTCATTGAAGGGAGCGCGGCGCGGATCGGGCGGAAGACATGCCGCGCTGGTTTCCGGGGCGTTATTGCCCCGGCCTCATTGAAGGGGTCGTTGTCCCGCGCCCACGCCCCGGACGTGCCGGGGGTTTCCGGGGCGTTATTGCCCCGGCCTCATTGAAGGTGATCCTCCGTCGCGGACCAGAATCCCCAAACGCGCGGGTTTCCGGGGCGTTATTGCCCCGGCCTCATTGAAGGGTCGATGCAACTGGGTGCGACGCATCCGGCGACCGGGGGTTTCCGGGGCGTTATTGCCCCGGCCTCATTGAAGGTCGAGCAATGCCCGGACCGCGTTGGGGCTCGTCGGGGGTTTCCGGGGCGTTATTGCCCCGGCCTCATTGAAGGATGGACGTGGCGTTCTTGCGCTTGTTGGATGAGGCTGGGTTTCCGGGGCGTTATTGCCCCGGCCTCATTGAAGGAATTTGGCTGACCGCCATTTCTACCGCGTGCGCTCGGGTTTCCGGGGCGTTATTGCCCCGGCCTCATTGAAGGGAGTTCTCGCGGCGTTTCATCGCCATGTCCATACGCCGGTTTCCGGGGCGTTATTGCCCCGGCCTCATTGAAGGAGCGACGCGGCGATGGCGGCATAGTCGCGGCACTGGTGGTTTCCGGGGCGTTATTGCCCCGGCCTCATTGAAGGTTGGAGGCCCACTGACAATCAGGGGCGGCTGACGGAGGTTTCCGGGGCGTTATTGCCCCGGCCTCATTGAAGGGATCTCATGACAAGCCCGGACCCCGCCTGCTCTCGCTGGTTTCCGGGGCGTTATTGCCCCGGCCTCATTGAAGGCCTCCTGTGTGTGTGGGGGGCTCAGTGGCGGCCGCCGGTTTCCGGGGCGTTATTGCCCCGGCCTCATTGAAGGCCGGGGCTTCGGCCCCGGCCTCATTGAAGCGATTCGCAGGTTTCCGGGGCGTTATTGCCCCGGCCTCATTGAAGGCCGGCGAGCGACCGTCCTCGGCCAGGTCGAAGCGTCGGTTTCCGGGGCGTTATTGCCCCGGCCTCATTGAAGGGCATTCGCGGCGGGGTCGAAGCGGAAGCGAAAGCCGTGGTTTCCGGGGCGTTATTGCCCCGGCCTCATTGAAGGGATCATCTCGGTTCTCCTCCGTTGCTGGGGGGCGGCGGGGTTTCCGGGGCGTTATTGCCCCGGCCTCATTGAAGGGGCGAATGCGCCTGGCGAATCGAGCTGCCCGCCGTGGGTTTCCGGGGCGTTATTGCCCCGGCCTCATTGAAGGGCGTGCCAGGCGCCATGAAGGCGGCGGCAATCGTGGGGTTTCCGGGGCGTTATTGCCCCGGCCTCATTGAAGGTCCTCGACATGGAAGCGATCGTCGCCGCCGCAGCGGTTTCCGGGGCGTTATTGCCCCGGCCTCATTGAAGGCACCCTGCATCTGATGCAAAAGGCCGGCTACCACACGGTTTCCGGGGCGTTATTGCCCCGGCCTCATTGAAGGGCAAACCGTTGCGAATGTGATAGGATCGCCGAACTCAAGGTTTCCGGGGCGTTATTGCCCCGGCCTCATTGAAGGCGGAGCACGCCGCGGGTGAGTCGGTAGGACCAGCCGGGGTTTCCGGGGCGTTATTGCCCCGGCCTCATTGAAGGGGGCCGGACCGGATAGCGCCCGTCCGCGCCGCGCTCGGTTTCCGGGGCGTTATTGCCCCGGCCTCATTGAAGGATCGCCCGCGAGCTCGTCCGCCGCGGCGAAGCGCTGGGTTTCCGGGGCGTTATTGCCCCGGCCTCATTGAAGGGGACGCTACCCCCGAACGCGATACGCGTGATGCGATCGGTTTCCGGGGCGTTATTGCCCCGGCCTCATTGAAGGGGAGCGGCGCGGCGGGATCGAGGATGCCGCGGACGCCGGTTTCCGGGGCGTTATTGCCCCGGCCTCATTGAAGGTAGCGAGCGTCGATCGCGCGAGCGTAAAACGCCGCCGGTTTCCGGGGCGTTATTGCCCCGGCCTCATTGAAGGGACGATGTGGGCCGCGGCGACGATGTGTCGATCGCGGGGTTTCCGGGGCGTTATTGCCCCGGCCTCATTGAAGGACCATGTTGAGTGCGTATTCGACGCCCGACGCGATGGTTTCCGGGGCGTTATTGCCCCGGCCTCATTGAAGGCACGACGGTCGTGGCGTGTGAGGGTGCGGGCGAGGTCGGTTTCCGGGGCGTTATTGCCCCGGCCTCATTGAAGGGATCTCATGACAAGCCCGGACCCGCATCTCGGGCCCGGGTTTCCGGGGCGTTATTGCCCCGGCCTCATTGAAGGCGCCGCCTGAAGCTCGTAGACACCCGTGGCGGTCTGAGGTTTCCGGGGCGTTATTGCCCCGGCCTCATTGAAGGCAGCGACACGAGTTCGCGTGCCGGTGGACCGGACGCGGTTTCCGGGGCGTTATTGCCCCGGCCTCATTGAAGGCATCAGTCACTCCAAGGCTGGAAGGAAGGAAAGAAAGGTTTCCGGGGCGTTATTGCCCCGGCCTCATTGAAGGTAGCTTTGGACGCCATCCTCATCCCGGCGACGGATCAGGTTTCCGGGGCGTTATTGCCCCGGCCTCATTGAAGGGCGTGTGCGCTCGCGGTCAGATCCCTGCGTCCCTCTGGTTTCCGGGGCGTTATTGCCCCGGCCTCATTGAAGGGACGTGATCCCCGGAGCCGCAGATCTCAACCCCGGGGGGTTTCCGGGGCGTTATTGCCCCGGCCTCATTGAAGGCGGCCGTTACACGACATTAATCGTCTTCGAGCACGCCGGTTTCCGGGGCGTTATTGCCCCGGCCTCATTGAAGGCGAATTTACGCCGCCAGGGGGTTGCGCCGGTTGCGCCAGGTTTCCGGGGCGTTATTGCCCCGGCCTCATTGAAGGGTCACGGTGGTCCAGCTCGATGACTACGACGTCGAGGGTTTCCGGGGCGTTATTGCCCCGGCCTCATTGAAGGACGAGCTCCAGGCGGCTCAGCAGACGCTGATTGGCGTCGGTTTCCGGGGCGTTATTGCCCCGGCCTCATTGAAGGTCCCATACGACATCGGCGTAGCCGAGGCTGCCGCGCTCGGTTTCCGGGGCGTTATTGCCCCGGCCTCATTGAAGGGGAGAAAGCAAGGCCAAGAAAGAACGCCATCAGTAGGTTTCCGGGGCGTTATTGCCCCGGCCTCATTGAAGGACTCGGTCTGAGCGCGACAGCGTGGGAGCGGCGCTGGTTTCCGGGGCGTTATTGCCCCGGCCTCATTGAAGGCCGCCGCGGGCCGTGGTGTCCGATATCAACCCGCTGGGTTTCCGGGGCGTTATTGCCCCGGCCTCATTGAAGGACCCCGACAGCGGATTTTATTGCAATCAATGCTGCGGGTTTCCGGGGCGTTATTGCCCCGGCCTCATTGAAGGAAGGAGCATCCCGCCCTGGACCAGGTTGCCCTGCTCGTCGACGGTTTCCGGGGCGTTATTGCCCCGGCCTCATTGAAGGCCCGGCCCGCCCAGATGCGTCGAGTGGGCTAGCTACCGGGGTTTCCGGGGCGTTATTGCCCCGGCCTCATTGAAGGTCGTACTCGGCGATACCGAGATCATCGCGCCGGCGGAGGGTTTCCGGGGCGTTATTGCCCCGGCCTCATTGAAGGTCGGCCCGACAACGAGCATCGAGCGCCGCGCGCGTCGGTTTCCGGGGCGTTATTGCCCCGGCCTCATTGAAGGGCGGCTCTCGGCATTGAGGTCGAGGAACTAAAGGACGGTTTCCGGGGCGTTATTGCCCCGGCCTCATTGAAGGCCGGGCTAGGATGCGTCGCGCAGCCGCTCGATCAGCGGGTTTCCGGGGCGTTATTGCCCCGGCCTCATTGAAGGCACGGCGCGAAGGGCGGCGTCGCGGTCCCCTGGGCCGGTTTCCGGGGCGTTATTGCCCCGGCCTCATTGAAGGGACCCACCGTGGCGATGGCGGCGTCGGCGATGATCCGGTTTCCGGGGCGTTATTGCCCCGGCCTCATTGAAGGTTTGCCCGAAGACGGTCGCCCGGCAGCCGCGCGCGCGGCGGTTTCCGGGGCGTTATTGCCCCGGCCTCATTGAAGGTCCGCCGCAGGGTGGCGTTCGGCGCCGATGATGACCGCGGTTTCCGGGGCGTTATTGCCCCGGCCTCATTGAAGGACAACTGCGGCGGCGGCTGGGCCGAGACCCCGGATGGGGTTTCCGGGGCGTTATTGCCCCGGCCTCATTGAAGGGACAAGCCCCAAATCCTCACGATTTGGATGGCACGGGTTTCCGGGGCGTTATTGCCCCGGCCTCATTGAAGGCGGCGCAGGCCCGCCGCGCGGGCCGTCTCTCGTCGAGGGTTTCCGGGGCGTTATTGCCCCGGCCTCATTGAAGGCGCTTCCGTCATGGGTCGTTCGGGATCGGTCGCGCCGGGTTTCCGGGGCGTTATTGCCCCGGCCTCATTGAAGGACCGACGAAATCCGCTCGGTCGAAGGCGTGCGCGGCGGTTTCCGGGGCGTTATTGCCCCGGCCTCATTGAAGGACACCCCAGCTCCCGACAGGCCCGCGCTCGATCGGGGGTTTCCGGGGCGTTATTGCCCCGGCCTCATTGAAGGGCCAGGCGGCGAGCTTGCTCGATACGCCGCCGGAGCTGGTTTCCGGGGCGTTATTGCCCCGGCCTCATTGAAGGCACGGTCCCGGCGCCGATGCCGTCGCGATCCACCAGGGGTTTCCGGGGCGTTATTGCCCCGGCCTCATTGAAGGGCCGTCGGCGCGGGGCGCGGCGTCGGCTCCGGCGGCGGTTTCCGGGGCGTTATTGCCCCGGCCTCATTGAAGGGACGCGGCATCGCCGCCGGAGCCGACGCCGCGCCCGACGGTTTCCGGGGCGTTATTGCCCCGGCCTCATTGAAGGGCGATGACCGCGACGCCGGCGTTCCCGAGCTTGCTGCGGTTTCCGGGGCGTTATTGCCCCGGCCTCATTGAAGGGCGGCGGCTTCCTCCTCGACTTGCCGCGCCAACGGCGGTTTCCGGGGCGTTATTGCCCCGGCCTCATTGAAGGGTCGGCGGTGGTGGCCGGGCTAGGCCTATTTCAGCTGGGGTTTCCGGGGCGTTATTGCCCCGGCCTCATTGAAGGGCGCGGGCGACATCGCCGATGACTTCGGCAGCCTCCGGTTTCCGGGGCGTTATTGCCCCGGCCTCATTGAAGGAGGTATCGGCGCCGGGGTTCGCTCGCACCTGCTCGACGTTTCCGGGGCGTTATTGCCCCGGCCTCATTGAAGGTCCGCCGTGAGGCGCGCGTTGGCCGAGGCCTATCAGGGTTTCCGGGGCGTTATTGCCCCGGCCTCATTGAAGGCAACGCAAGGAGACAGAAATGGTCCAGCAGCCCTACGGTTTCCGGGGCGTTATTGCCCCGGCCTCATTGAAGGCGGACATGCTCCCGGCCCGCGGGGGCGCCAACCGCTGGGTTTCCGGGGCGTTATTGCCCCGGCCTCATTGAAGGCGATTCGTCGCTGGCGTGCAGCCCGTCCACGGCGCGGTTTCCGGGGCGTTATTGCCCCGGCCTCATTGAAGGACGGCAGTAGGCCCCCCCGTCCCGGTGGACGCGGAAGGTTTCCGGGGCGTTATTGCCCCGGCCTCATTGAAGGTTCAATCCGCGCTGGCGCTACGACCCGGTTTACCGCGGTTTCCGGGGCGTTATTGCCCCGGCCTCATTGAAGGCTCAAACGCCCGTTGTTATCAACGCCTTGCACGAACGGTTTCCGGGGCGTTATTGCCCCGGCCTCATTGAAGGCTCGGCTACACCGATGCTTTGGCCGATGCAGACCGGGTTTCCGGGGCGTTATTGCCCCGGCCTCATTGAAGGCAGGGCGTAATAGATCTGGCGGGGGCTGCTGATCACTTGGTTTCCGGGGCGTTATTGCCCCGGCCTCATTGAAGGCGTTCATGCTCGGGCGCATGTGGTATCGCCGCGTGGGTTTCCGGGGCGTTATTGCCCCGGCCTCATTGAAGGGAGCCGCGGACCCCACACACAGACATGCCAGTGCGGCGGTTTCCGGGGCGTTATTGCCCCGGCCTCATTGAAGGTCCTTCCTCTCACCCTCGCCGACTTCCCTATGCAGAGGTTTCCGGGGCGTTATTGCCCCGGCCTCATTGAAGGATCTTCTCCCAGTCCACCTCGATGATCTCGGGCTGGGGTTTCCGGGGCGTTATTGCCCCGGCCTCATTGAAGGCATGGTCTGAGCAAGCATGCTAGAACCATCCTACTGCGGTTTCCGGGGCGTTATTGCCCCGGCCTCATTGAAGGTGCCGCCAGGACCGCATCCACAGGATCCGCCGCTCCGGTTTCCGGGGCGTTATTGCCCCGGCCTCATTGAAGGCCTGCTGGATGTTCGACGCGGCTACCGGCATCCGCGAGGGTTTCCGGGGCGTTATTGCCCCGGCCTCATTGAAGGCTGGCAGCGCCAAGGCCGGGATCGCCGCGCGCCGCGAGGTTTCCGGGGCGTTATTGCCCCGGCCTCATTGAAGGTTCGCCCTCGACGACCAGGACCGTCCGCTCCGGCTGCGGGTTTCCGGGGCGTTATTGCCCCGGCCTCATTGAAGGGAGTTCTCGCGGCGTTTCATCGCCATGTCCATGCGCCGGTTTCCGGGGCGTTATTGCCCCGGCCTCATTGAAGGAGCGCGTAATAGATCTGGCGGGGGCTGCTGGTCATTGGTTTCCGGGGCGTTATTGCCCCGGCCTCATTGAAGCTGGTCCCAGACCACGGGGCGGCGGATGGCATAGGTGTTTCCGGGGCGTTATTGCCCCGGCCTCATTGAAGCGTCGAATTGTCCATGCGCCCGAATTATGCCGTGTGACGTTTCCGGGGCGTTATTGCCCCGGCCTCATTGAAGCCCCGGCGGCTCGGTGGTGGCCGCCGCTGGTAAGGAGGGTTTCCAGGGCGTTATTGCCCCGGCCTCATTGAAGCACCGCCGGTCCCATTTTTTTACCCCCCCCCTGCCGAGGTTTCCGGGGCGTTATTGCCCCGGCCTCATTGAAGCGTAGCCGTCTAGACGCTTTTGGGCGGGTCGGCTGGCGTTTCCGGGGCGTTATTGCCCCGGCCTCATTGAAGCCCGGTCTCGGCCCAGTCCTCGACCCCCGCCGTCACGCGCGGTTTCCGGGGCGTTATTGCCCCGGCCTCATTGAAGCCGGCATGGCTAGAGACACAGACGCCAATCGCATCCAGGTTTCCGGGGCGTTATTGCCCCGGCCTCATTGAAGCGAATTGACGCGGCGGCGGCTGGCTCTGGCCCACATGGTTTCCGGGGCGTTATTGCCCCGGCCTCATTGAAGCGTGCTGATCCCAGGACCGCATATAGAGGATCCGGCGCTGTTTCCGGGGCGTTATTGCCCCGGCCTCATTGAAGCACGGCGCGGTGTTCCTCGCCGGGCCGGACCTGGATGCGTTTCCGGGGCGTTATTGCCCCGGCCTCATTGAAGCCGATCCCGGCGCTGAGGCGTCTACGGGACAGTCGGCGTTTCCGGGGCGTTATTGCCCCGGCCTCATTGAAGCTCGGCAAATCCGGCGGGGCTGGTGCCCGTTCAGGCCGGTTTCCGGGGCGTTATTGCCCCGGCCTCATTGAAGCGGCGAGACGCAAACCGCCGGATAGCTGACGAGCGCGCCGTTTCCGGGGCGTTATTGCCCCGGCCTCATTGAAGCGGCATCGCTACGGCGTCGGGCTGACGCCGGCCGATGGTTTCCGGGGCGTTATTGCCCCGGCCTCATTGAAGCTTGTGCCCCGGCATTTCCATCAGGTCTTGGACCGCGGGTTTCCGGGGCGTTATTGCCCCGGCCTCATTGAAGCAACTCGGTCATGGCTTCGGTGGACGACGGGCAGTTGGTTTCCGGGGCGTTATTGCCCCGGCCTCATTGAAGCTTGAGCGTCGTGAGCGGGCGCGGCGCGAACGGCATGGTTTCCGGGGCGTTATTGCCCCGGCCTCATTGAAGCCTGATGCGCCCCCAGCCCGTCATCCCGCATCGCATCGTTTCCGGGGCGTTATTGCCCCGGCCTCATTGAAGCTTTCGCCCTCCGAGGCACTTTTTTTCAGCCGCCCCCGCGTTTCCGGGGCGTTATTGCCCCGGCCTCATTGAAGCAGTCGCCTCGATCAGAGCGCCCCCCGGGCCCACCGTCGTTTCCGGGGCGTTATTGCCCCGGCCTCATTGAAGCTCGGCGCGGTTGGCGGCGAGTGTCTGGCGGCTGGCGGTGTTTCCGGGGCGTTATTGCCCCGGCCTCATTGAAGCGGACCGAGGAGGTGGACGATGCGGTCGGTTGCGAGCTGGTTTCCGGGGCGTTATTGCCCCGGCCTCATTGAAGCCCGACGGACGGCGTGTGTTTCGGTCAGTCCTTGACGTGTTTCCGGGGCGTTATTGCCCCGGCCTCATTGAAGCTCGAGGCAACGTGTGGTTGTTCAATCGACCCGCCGCGTTTCCGGGGCGTTATTGCCCCGGCCTCATTGAAGCCCATTGTCGCGTGAATGCCGTCAACACTGTCCGCAGGTTTCCGGGGCGTTATTGCCCCGGCCTCATTGAAGCTCCTGTGTTGGGGGCGGCGGCCGCCACCGCCGCCCCGTTTCCGGGGCGTTATTGCCCCGGCCTCATTGAAGCAGATCCACGGCGACTATGTCGCGCTGCGCTATCGGTCGTTTCCGGGGCGTTATTGCCCCGGCCTCATTGAAGCTCGCTCCACCCGCTCGGCAGTTGCGCCATGAAATCCGGGTTTCCGGGGCGTTATTGCCCCGGCCTCATTGAAGCCGCGCTACATTCGGCTCGGACGATGACATTGCGGCGGAGTTTCCGGGGCGTTATTGCCCCGGCCTCATTGAAGCCGAGATCGGCTCCGCGCTGCCGCTGTCCACCGCCGATAGTTTCCGGGGCGTTATTGCCCCGGCCTCATTGAAGCGCGATGACAACTGGCATGACGGCGCCATCATAGCCGAGTTTCCGGGGCGTTATTGCCCCGGCCTCATTGAAGCGCGAGCGTGTCAGGCGCCGTATGCGGCTCCGGCACGTTTCCGGGGCGTTATTGCCCCGGCCTCATTGAAGCCCTGCGCCCGGCTGCATCGCTGCCGGTTTCCACAAGGTTTCCGGGGCGTTATTGCCCCGGCCTCATTGAAGCGTCGGGTTGCTTAATGCGCCGGGCAAACTGGATTGGCGTTTCCGGGGCGTTATTGCCCCGGCCTCATTGAAGCTGCCTCACGCCCGACCGCTCGATCACCTCGTCGGAGAGTTTCCGGGGCGTTATTGCCCCGGCCTCATTGAAGCTAGGCGGCGCTGCGGAAGGCGGTCTGCGCATCCCACAGTTTCCGGGGCGTTATTGCCCCGGCCTCATTGAAGCTCGATCAGGTGCATGGCGTAGGCGATCTGGCGAGGGGTTTCCGGGGCGTTATTGCCCCGGCCTCATTGAAGCGCGCCGGATGTCCGCACTGCCGCCCTGTCGCTCCCGGTTTCCGGGGCGTTATTGCCCCGGCCTCATTGAAGCCAGCGCGGCCCCCGTCGGGATACGCGCCCGGAGCGTCGTTTCCGGGGCGTTATTGCCCCGGCCTCATTGAAGCAGATTTGGACGGACCGTTTCAACGGTTCCGTCGTCAGTTTCCGGGGCGTTATTGCCCCGGCCTCATTGAAGCTAATACAGACCTACGGCATCCCCCCCAGAGAAGCTAGCCCGGATATCTCACGGTGTGTAGTGCATCGGCCTCTGTGATCTGATAAAGTCGTTGTTGACCAATGACTTGCCAGATCGGGAGCAGAGGACCGATGCAGACGGAGTGTATCAGCAAGCAGTTTGAGTTTGAAGGCTTTGGGAAGCGCCGGGTTGTTGCCGGGTTTGACGGCGGTGCGCTGACGACCAACGCGGGTGCGCTACTGCTTCGCCGGACCGATCGGGCGATCGGCCTGTTCGAGCGGGTGGCCGCTTGCTTCACCGATGCTCGGCGGTCGGACCTTGTAGTCCATGACCTGCGGGCCTTGATCGGCCAGCGCATCGGCGCGATTGCCCTGGGTCATGAGGATGTGGCGGACCACGACGAGCTTCGCCACGATCCGGTGTTGGCGCTTCTGTCGGATCACTGTGAGCCGAAGCGGCGGGACTGTGCGGTGCTGGCGGGCAAGAGCACGCTGAACCGGTTGGAGCATGCATTTGGGGATAAGCCCGGGCGTTACCATCGGATCGGCCACGATGCCGGCGCGCTCGAGGATTTGTTGGTGACGCTGTTTCTGGAGGCTCACGAGGGGCCCGAGAAGCGCATCGTGCTGGACCTGGACGCCACTGACGATCCGCTGCACGGGGATCAGGAGGGCCGGTTTTTCCACGGCTATTACAAGTGCTATTGCTATCTGCCGCCACTGCTGTCCGGTTAACTGATCGTACGGGTTTCTGAACGTCAAGTTTTCTGCGGGTTTGGGGCGGAGAACGGGTGGTGTCGATTTGAATGCGATGGGGCACTTTGCGGTATTTTTCCGCGGAGGCTCCCATGAACGCCGGCAGGCTCCTGTTCGCCCAGCTGATGGATTATGTGCGGTGGACGACGTTTGCCCGGATCGTCGCCCGTTACGATGGCGACCGCCGGGTCCGGAGGCTCAGCTGCGCCGAGCGATACCGGGCCATGGCCTTCGCCCAACTGACTTGGCGCGAGAGCCTGCGCGACATCGAGACCTGCCTTTCGGTCCACGCCGCGAAGCTCTATCGCATGGGGTTCCGTCAGCCGGTCCGGCGCTCGACCCTGGCCGATGCCAACGAGGGTCGCGACTGGCGCATCCATGCCGAGCTGGCTCAGCGGCTGATCGTCCGGGCGCGGAAGCTGTATGCCGACGAGGGGCTGGGGCTGGAACTGACCAACACCGTTTACGCGCTGGACGCGACGATTATCGACCTGTGCCTGTCGGTCTTCCCGTGGGCGCGCTTCCGCACCGCCAAGGCGGCGGTCAAGATGCACACCCTGCTCGATCTGCGGGGCAGCATTCCGAGCTTCATCCACATCTCGGACGGCAAGCTGCATGGCGTCCATGCCCTCGACCTTCTCCTGCCCGAGGCTGGAGCCATCTACGTCATGGATCGCGCCTATGTCGACTTCGCCCGCCTCCATGCCCTGCATCTGGCCGGGGCCTTCTTCGTCACTCGCGCCAAGTCGAACATGAACGCCCATCGGGTCTACTCGGCGCCGGCGGACCGTGCGGGCGGCATCGTCTGCGACCAGACCATCTCGCTCGACGGCGACCTCACCAGCCGGAACTACCCCGAACATCTGCGCCGCATCCGCTTCAAGGATCCCGAGACCGCCAGGACGCTGGTGTTCATCACCAACAACTTCACACTGGCGGCGCCGACCGTCTGTGCGCTCTACAAGAGCCGCTGGCAGGTCGAGTTGTTCTTCAAGTGGATCAAGCAGCATCTTCGCATCAAGCGATTCTACGGCACTTCGGAGAACGCCGTGAAGACGCAGATCTGGATCGCCGTCTCGGTCTACGTCCTCGTCGCCATCGCCAAGAAGCGGCTCCACCTCGACGCCTCGCTCTACACTTTGCTGCAGATCCTCTCGGTCTCCTTGTTCGAAAAAATGCCTCTGTCTCAAGCACTTGCCGGAAGCCAATACAGTTGCAACCAGACGGAAATAACTAACCAACTGAATCTATTCACTTTTTAACCGGACACTAATGATCCAACCTGGTTTATCTATCGCTTCTATGGATCGGCGCGCTGTTCGCGTTTCTGGAACACAGGAGGCTTGCACGACATCGAATGGCGTCGTGAACGGCGGTGGGACGGGTGCTGAAACCGCTGTTTTCGCGATAGGCGCTGTCGGTGACGGCTCTGGGATCGCACGTTCGAGGACTCCGCACGCCCGGAGGAGAAATTGCGCTGGAGTTTCGGACTTCGACCGACATTGAGGGGAACAGGAAACGAAAACTGCTTATACCGGGCGCGGGTCATATTGACTCATGTTTCGATATATTGTGGCGCGCGTGTGTGTATGGTCCATATAGTGTGTCTGTGGTTTTGACATGACCGGAGAGTAAGGATGGGTGCGGCAACACCGATAACTCGTGAGGATCACACGGCGGATGAACTCTATGATTTGGCGCGGGGGTGCGGGGATGCGAAGCAGGCGTCTCGTGCGCGAGCGATAGCGATGATCATGGAGGGGTTCTCGCGGTCGGAGGCGGGTCGGTCGCAAGGCATGGAGCTTCAAATTCTGCGCGATTGGGTAGTGCGCTACAACGCTGAGGGGTTTGAGGGTCTTGCGGACCGGGCGCGGGGCGGTAGCACGGGGCGGTTGACGGAAGCGCAAATCGCCGAGATCGGCGGGTGGATGGAGGCGGGTCCGGACCTTGAGCGGGACGGCGTGACGCGCTGGCGCGTTCGGGACATCGTGCGGAAGATCGAGGAGGCCTTCGGAGTGATCTATACGGAGAGCGGCGCCCGTATGATGCTCCGAAGGTCGGGGTTTTGTTTTGTTTCGGGGCGACCGCTCCACCCCAACGCCGACCCGGCGCGGCAGCGGGCGTTCGTGGCGTCGTTCGAAGCGCGGTTGAGGTTGGCGCTCAGTCCGTCGGCGCTGGCGGGACCGATCGAGGTCTGGTTTCAGGACGAGGCGCGCGTCGGGCAGGGGGGGATGACGACGCGGGTGTGGGCGCGTGGCAAGCAGCGTCCCCGGATCGTGCGCGACCATCGCTACGGCTATGTCTATCTGTTCGGGGCTGCGTGCGCGGCGCGGGGCGTTGGCGTCGCGCATGTGGCGGACACGGCGTCGATGAACGCGCATCTGGCGGCCATCGGGGCGGCGGTGATGCCGGGTGCGCATGGGGTGATCGTCCTCGACGGCGCGGGCTGGCATCGCTCGAACGATCTGGTCGTTCCTCGCAACCTGACGCTCGTGCATCTGCCACCCTACAGCCCGGAACTCAACCCGATGGAGCAGATCGTTCTGTTTCTGAAATCGAACCGCTTTGCCAACCGCGTGTTCAAGGATGCCGCCGCCTTGAAGGAGGCGTGTCGGACAGCATGGCGATGGCTGACCGACCAGCCCAGCGTCATCACCACCATGACACATCGCAACTGGGCCACCGCTCCATCCCGCTAATCCCAAACCCTAACCGCATCAGTTCGTTTGAATTACGGTTGGTATAACGCCCCGGAAGGGTGGACGGCGCGGCGCTGGTGATTCCCGCATCTCTGGCTTCAATGAGGTCGGGGCAATAACGCCCCGGAAGGGCCCTGAACAGGCGGCGCGCGACGCCCCATAGTCCCCGCTTCAATGAGGCCGGGGCAATAACGCCCCGGAAACCCAAGGCCGAGGCCGAAGCCGCTTCAATGAGGCCGGGGCAATAACGCCCCGGAAACCTAGCCCGGATATCTCACAGGGGCGCGCGATGAGACGCTTTGTGTGTTGTTTGGGTGCGACGGGCTGGGCGCGGGAGCGCACTGTGGCGTTGTTGTGTTTGGTTGGGTGCCGTTTTGGTGTTTGGGCGCCGCTTATGCCGATTTTCTTGTTATATTCTCAAGATGAACGCAGCCGTCATCGCCCGGCGCTGGCGCCGGCATGTCAAGGTCACGTGGTGGGACGGTTCAGCGCGATAATCGTCGGTGTGCCTGGGCGAACTCGGTTCGGTAGGGGTGGTTGCTGGCCATGGAGACGAGAATGCGCCGTGCGCTGCGCCGGACCTGAGCGCCGAGCTTGAGCAGTTTCAAACGAATGGCGCCGCAAGTGGCGTTCTCCAGCCGCGTCGCCTTCAAGCCGATGCGCCGCAGCGCACACACCAGGACGTAGGCGAAGGAGGCGAACCACAGGCGCAGTTGGTTGGCCCGCATGGTCCGGGCCGAGGTGCGGTCGGCGAACAGGTCGAGTTGGCACTCCTTGATCCGGTTCTCCATCTCGCCGCGGGCGCAGTAGAGGTCTTCGTAGAGTGTTCGCGCGTCATACCGATCCGCCGGCAACGACGTGACCACGAAGCGCGGATTGGCGCCCTTGGGGAGATGTTCGGCCTTGGCCACGATCCGGCGCGCCCGGCACCAGCTCTGCCGTGTCCGATACACGAAGTCGGCGAACCGCCGCGCCGGCTGGCCGCTCGCCTTACAGGCGGCCTTGGCCGCGCCAAGCTCGCGCTCGATGACGGCGGCCAGCCGGCGGTTGCGGGCCAGCCCGAACAGATAGCCAACGTCATTGGCCTCGCACCAGACCATCAGGTCCTCACGGCAAAAACCGGAATCGGCCCGCAAAACGATCTCCACCTCAGGCCACCGGGCGCGGACCTGGCCAACGATCCGCGCCACCTCGTCCACCGCCCCGGCCGCCGCGTCGATGTTGGCCGGGCGCAGCCGAGACGCCAGAAGATGACGGCCACAAAAGATGTACAGCGGCAGATCATTAGTGTCCGGTTAAAAAGTGAATAGATTCAGTTGGTTAGTTATTTCCGTCTGGTTGCAACTGTATTGGCTTCCGGCAAGTGCTTGAGACAGAGGCATTTTTTCGAACAAGGAGACCGAGAGGATCTGCAGCAAAGTGTAGAGCGAGGCGTCGAGGTGGAGCCGCTTCTTGGCGATGGCGACGAGGACGTAGACCGAGACGGCGATCCAGATCTGCGTCTTCACGGCGTTCTCCGAAGTGCCGTAGAATCGCTTGATGCGAAGATGCTGCTTGATCCACTTGAAGAACAACTCGACCTGCCAGCGGCTCTTGTAGAGCGCACAGACGGTCGGCGCCGCCAGTGTGAAGTTGTTGGTGATGAACACCAGCGTCCTGGCGGTCTCGGGATCCTTGAAGCGGATGCGGCGCAGATGTTCGGGGTAGTTCCGGCTGGTGAGGTCGCCGTCGAGCGAGATGGTCTGGTCGCAGACGATGCCGCCCGCACGGTCCGCCGGCGCCGAGTAGACCCGATGGGCGTTCATGTTCGACTTGGCGCGAGTGACGAAGAAGGCCCCGGCCAGATGCAGGGCATGGAGGCGGGCGAAGTCGACATAGGCGCGATCCATGACGTAGATGGCTCCAGCCTCGGGCAGGAGAAGGTCGAGGGCATGGACGCCATGCAGCTTGCCGTCCGAGATGTGGATGAAGCTCGGAATGCTGCCCCGCAGATCGAGCAGGGTGTGCATCTTGACCGCCGCCTTGGCGGTGCGGAAGCGCGCCCACGGGAAGACCGACAGGCACAGGTCGATAATCGTCGCGTCCAGCGCGTAAACGGTGTTGGTCAGTTCCAGCCCCAGCCCCTCGTCGGCATACAGCTTCCGCGCCCGGACGATCAGCCGCTGAGCCAGCTCGGCATGGATGCGCCAGTCGCGACCCTCGTTGGCATCGGCCAGGGTCGAGCGCCGGACCGGCTGACGGAACCCCATGCGATAGAGCTTCGCGGCGTGGACCGAAAGGCAGGTCTCGATGTCGCGCAGGCTCTCGCGCCAAGTCAGTTGGGCGAAGGCCATGGCCCGGTATCGCTCGGCGCAGCTGAGCCTCCGGACCCGGCGGTCGCCATCGTAACGGGCGACGATCCGGGCAAACGTCGTCCACCGCACATAATCCATCAGCTGGGCGAACAGGAGCCTGCCGGCGTTCATGGGAGCCTCCGCGGAAAAATACCGCAAAGTGCCCCATCGCATTCAAATCGACACCACCCGTTCTCCGCCCCAAACCCGCAGAAAACTTGACGTTCAGAAACCCGTACGATCAGTTAACCGGACAGCAGTGCACATCGATGTAAAACAACAAGCATTCGAGAGAAACCACAAAGCCGCCGAACGCCGCCGTAAGGACGTGAGCAGTTTTCATTTCCCGTTCTCTCCGACATTCGCCGGAGCCGAGAACCCCGCGCAACGTAAGCGGTGGAAGGGCTCGACAACCGCGCCGCGCTCGTCCCCGCCGACGAACGGCGGGTGGCGCGCCAGGTCGGTCATGACCCGGATAGCCGCTCGACTGCGGCCGCGTAGAACTTGGGAACGATCTCGGCGCCGCGGTAGCGCCTGCCTGAACGGCGGCAAACGACTGCGCCCGGACACAGGCCGCCGAAAGGCTCCCACACGGCATCGCCCTCGTCGGTCGAGAAGCGAACGATCAGGTCGATGAATGTGGGGGCTTTTGGCTCCCGTGCAGGCTCCTGAACTTGTATTTCATGCGCTCGCGCGCGCCCCGGATACGCTCCGCCCCTCCGACCTGCGGCGCGCGCCAGACGTTCGTCACGCCGATTGCGCAACGGAACTTCGCGCGAAGCCGCGCCCACACGCCCGCGGAAAGCGGTTGCGCGCCATCCACGCTGAAATACGGGCGGCCCGCCGGATCGCCATGCGCGTTGGCGCAGCGCGCCATCTTCTCGAAGGCTTCCGGGGGCGGGTAATACTAGAGATGATCGTCGGTCAGTTATTTCCGTGTCGCCGCATTGCGCACGCCGCGGGCTTCGTTCGCCAACCGGAACGGAAGGCCCGACCGCTTCCATTCGTGGCGAAGCCAGTCCTTCATCGACAACGTCCGACCATCAGCCCGGAATTCGGCGCTCCTCACATAATGCGCGCAGACTTCGGTGACGACGGGAAATTTGCGCAGGGTTCGGCTACTCGTGTCTCCGGCGACATGCCCCATTCCCTTGTCCCATATGTTGCAGCATCGGTATTCCCAGCCGTTCGCCGCCAGCGTCGGATGCACGGTGGCCCATCCCAGTTCCGTATTCCAGAACCATAGCGTCGTCTCCGGCGTGGCGCGTTCGGACCAGGCCCGAACGTGCGGCTCATACCATTGCGCGAGCCCTGCGGCCTCGTGGCCGTCCCCCGGAAAGCCGCCGCCCCCGTAAGGACCGTCGGACACGATGCAGACCGGCGCCGGCCAGAGTCCGGACAGACGTTACAGACGTTCCGCGCGGTCGCAATGAATGGCGGCCTCGCCGCGCGTATAAACCGCGCCAGTAACGGGTCCGGCCCGGTCTTCGCGCTCTTCGGGAAAGAGCGTTCGGGTCTCGGCCGACCTCGGCTTCAACGATGGGTCTCTACGACGGCGGCCGTTGCAAGGCGGCGGCGTTGACGCAGTTTCGCAACGCGCCGTCGGCGAGATAGTCGTAACAGGTCATGACCGCGCTCTCGCGCATCTGGCGGATCGCCGTGGGGCTGTAGAACGCGGCATGGGGCGTGATGACGCAACGCCCGTCGAGCCAATCCTCGCGCGCCCGCCATGCGGCGATCAACGGATGGTCAGGCGGCGGCGGTTCGGTCTCGAACACGTCGAGCCCCACCGCGCCGATACGTCCCGATTTCAGTCCCTCGAAGAGGGCGTCGAGGTCGATCACGCCGCCGCGCGCGGTGTTGACGACGATCGCGCCCGGCCTCAGCGCCGCCACCGCCGCCGGGCCGATCAGATGGCGGGTCTCGTCGTTCAACAGGCAGTGGATGGTGACGATGTCCGACGCATCCAACAGCTCTTCGAGCGTGCGCGCCCGATCGATGCCGAGCGCGAGCTCGTAACCGCTCGGAACATGCGGGTCGTAGCCCACCACCGACATGCCGAACGCCTTGGCGCGCAGCGCGGCGGCGCTGCCGATGCGCCCGAACCCGATGACGCCGAAGGTCAGTTCGCCGAGCCGCGATACGCAAGGCGCATGGCGAAAGCTCCATCCCTTCGCCGAATCGTCGCGAAACGCCTCGTCGTAGCGCACGATCCCGCGCACCAGCGACAACGCCAGCGTGATCGCGTGGTCGGCAACCTCGGTCGTGCCGTAGTCGGGCACGTTGCAGATGGGGATGCCGCGCCGCGCCGCCGCCGCGGTGTCGATCATGTCGTAACCGACGCCAAGGCGACAGATGATGCGCAGACGCGGCGCCCGGTCGAACACCGCGTCGTCGATCGGCATCAGCAGGCCGGTGACCATCGCATCGACCTGGCGCCACTCCGCGTCGTCGATGCCGGAAGGATCCGATTCGAAGCGTTGCGAGAGGCTTACCGAATCCGGCACCGCCGCACGTTCGAAGGCGAAGTCATCGACCGACCGGATGTCCGGATAGAGGATTCGGTATGCGCTCACGCGGGCGGCCTCAGTGCGAGGCGCGCGGCACGGCGCTGCCGCTGCCGCCGCGCAGGAAGTCGAAATCGACGCCTTCGTCGGCCTGCAACACGTGATCGACGTAGAGCCTGGCGTAGCCGCGCTCGGCAGGAGGCTTCGGCGGCGTCCACGCGGCGCGGCGGCGTTCGAGCTCCGCATCGCTCACTTCGAGGGTGAGCCGACGGTTGTCCACGTCGAGGACGATCGTGTCGCCGTTCTCCACCAGCGCGAGCGGGCCGCCGAGCGCCGACTCGGGCGCCACGTGCAACACCACCGTGCCGAAACAAGTGCCGCTCATGCGGGCGTCGGAAATGCGCACCATGTCGTCGATGCCCTTCTCTAGCACTCTCTTTGGCAGCGGCAGGTTGCCCACCTCGGGCATCCCCGGATAGCCGCGCGGGCCGGCGTTCTTGAGCACCATCACGCAGGTTTCGTCGATGTCGAGCGCCGGGTCGTCCAAGCGACGGTGCAGGTCCTCGATACTGTCGAAGACCACCGCGCGGCCGCGATGGCGCATCAGGGCGTCGGTCGCCGCCGACTGCTTGATCACCGCGCCGTCGGGACAGAGATTGCCGCGCAGGACGACCGTGCCGGCGCCTTCGCTCAGCGGCTTCGCCCGGGTTTTGATGACCTTCTCGTTGTAGTTCGCAGCGCTGGCGACGTTCTCGCCCAGCGTGCGCCCCGAAACGGTCGGTGCGTTGGTGTGCAGAAGCGGGCCGAGTTCCTTCATCACCGCCGGCAGGCCGCCGGCGTAGTAGAAATCCTCCATCAGATACTCGCCGGAGGGTTGCAGGTTGACGAGGAACGGCACGTCGCGGATGAGGTCGTTGAAGTCGTCGAGCCGCAATTGCACGCCGAGCCGCCCCGCGATCGCCAGCAGGTGAACGATGGCGTTGGTCGAGCCGCCGATCGCGGCGTTTACCCGGATCGCGTTCTCGAAGGCGTCTCGGGTAAGGACCTTCGAGATGGTGAGGTCTTCCTCGACCATCTCGACAATGCGCTGGCCGGCATATTCGGCGAGCGCGTAGCGGCGCGAATCGACCGCCGGGATGGCGGCGCCGGTGGGCAGTTGCAGGCCGAGCGCTTCGCACATGCTCGCCATGGTCGAGGCGGTGCCCATGGTCATGCAGTGCCCGGCGGAGCGACTGAGGCAGGCTTCGGCGTCGAGGAAGTCTTCAAGCGACATCTTGCCGGTGCGCAGGTCGTCGGAGAACCGCCACACGTCGGTACCGGAGCCGATGTCGCGTCCGCGGAACTTGCCGTTGAGCATCGGCCCGCCGGTAACCACGATGGTCGGCAGATCGACGCTCGCGGCGCCCATCACCTGCGCCGGAGTGGTCTTGTCGCACCCGCACAGCAGGACCACGGCGTCGAAGGGGTTGGCGCGGATCGATTCTTCGACGTCCATCGACATCAGGTTGCGGAACAGCATGGTGGTCGGCCGCATTACCGGCTCGCCGAGCGACATGGTGGGGAACACGAGGGGGAACCCGCCGGCGCGATAGACCCCGCGCTTGACCGCTTCGGCGACGCGCCCCAGATGCGCGTTGCACGGCGTGACCTCCGACATCGAATTGGCGATGCCGATGACCGGCCGGCCGTCGAAATTGGTGGCCGCGAATCCTTGATTCTTCATCCACGACCGGTGGAGGAAGCCGAGCATGTCGGCGCCGCCGAACCAACCCGCGCTACGCAGCCTCTTGCCGTTATTCTTGCTGTTGCCCGCCATCGCCGCCTCCTCCATGAACCCCATCGTTCATAGACCGGGCGCCCGCGGCGGTCAAAGGACGCGGCTTCCCCGGCCGAACGGAACCACGAGGAAGCGGTTCGGAGATCCGCGGCGCGATGCTGGAATGCGTCGATCCCGTGTGCGATGATGTTCTTGTTGTATCGTCGGAGTTGGCGCGACCGACGCGGAGAGTTCGGTATCGGTCGGGAGAACGTCGATGACCGCGCAGGATCGAATGACGATTGGCGGGCTCGTATTGCTGGCGGTGTCGATCGTCGGCATCGCCGCCCTGACGGTCGCGCTGTTCGATTGGCTGCGCGACGACATGGCCGACATGGGCGCCGACGTCGTTGCGCCCCGCGATGGACAGAACGAGCTTCGCAAACGGTTAGCGCGGATGGAGGACACGGTCGCCGGCGCGCTGACCCGCCCGAACCTGTTCGCGGGCGATCCGGCCGCGGCTACGCCCTGACCGGCGGCGAATTCGCGGTCGCGAGTCGCTGCGGCCCCGCGCCCTGAATGCGGGCAAGACGCCGGCGCGCCAGGAGGACGGCATGAAGCTTGCGCCTGAACGAAGTCTTCTCGCTAACGCCGATGCTGGAATGCGGACAGCGAGAAAACGCTGCACGCTTCTCGCCCTCGTCAACGTGCGGAGTGACCATCCAGGCCGATTATGCGCGTCCTGTAGTTCCCCGGTTTCCGACAAGGAGGCACTATGCAACTTACGGCGGTACTGATACCCGCACGGGAGGGGGGGTTCGTGGCGACGAATCCCGAAACCGGCACGACGACGCAAGGCGAGACCGTCGAGGAGGCATTGGCCAACCTGCGGGAAGCGACGGAGCTCTATCTGGAGGAGGTTCCGGCAGAATCGTACGGGAGGCCGTTATTGACGACGATCGAAGTTCGTCCCCGTGCCGCCTAGCCTGTCGAACCTATCCGGTCGGAGAACCCGGCGCGCTCTTGAGAAGCTCGGGTTCACAGTGTCACGTCAACGAGGAAGCCATGTCGTCATGCGCCGCGGCTCGTCGGTTTGCGTCGTGCCCGATCATCGCGAACTCAAAACCGGGACGTTGTCCGGCATATTGAAACAGGCCGGCCTGTCTCGCGACGAGTTCGCGTCCGCTCTCGCCGACGTCTGACAACGCACGGCGCGGCTTGTGTCCCGTTTCCCCGCGCCGCGGCCTTGTTCGTCGCGCCCCGAACGCCGACCGACGTTACAAGCGGCGCGGGCCGACCCGTCGCGGCATCAGAACGCCCGTTCGTAGATCGCCAGCGCGTCGTCATAGGTCACGTCGCGCGGGTTGTTGACCAGCAGCCGCTGCTGCTTCATCGCCTCTTCGGCCAGCATCGGCAGATGGTTGTGGCTGATGCCGACCTGGCGCAGCCGGCTCTCGATGCCGAGATCGTCGATCAATCCCTCGAAGCCCTCGATCAGGCGCTCCGACAGGTTTCCTTCCGTGCCCGTGAGATGAGGCATGGCGAGCTGCGCCACCTCGGCATACTGCTCTGCGGCCGCCGGCGCGTTGAAGCGCATCACGTGCGGCAACACCAGCGCGTTCGACAAGCCGTGCGCGACATGAAAATGGCCGCCGACCGGGTAAGCGAGCGCGTGCACTGCGGCGCAAGGCGCGTTGGAGAAGGCCATACCCGCCAGCATCGAACCCAGCAACATGCCGGCACGCGCCTCGGTGTCCGAACCGTCGTCGCAGGCGCGGCGGATATGGCGCCCGAGCAACGACAGGGCGCGGCGCGCCAGGACGTCCGAAACCGGGTTTTTCCGGTGCCTTGTCGTGTAGGCCTCCAGCGCATGCACCATCGCATCGATTCCGGTCGCAGCGGTCGTATGCCGGGGCAGGCCGAAAGTCAGCTCGGCGTCGAGGATCGCCCAGTCCGCGTAGAGGATCGGCGACACGACCCCCATCTTGGTGGTCGCGCCGGTGGTGACGATGGCGATCGGGGTCATTTCCGACCCGGTGCCTGCGGTCGTGGGAATCTGGATCAGGGGCAGCCGGGCACCGCGCGCGTTCCCGACCCCGTAGGCCTCGGCTAGAGACTGTTCGGACCGCGCCAGAAACGCCGCAAGCTTGGCCACATCCATCGAACTGCCGCCGCCGAAGCCGACGACGCCGTCCACCCGCGCCTCGCGTGCGAGCGCCGCCGCCCGGAGAACCGTCGCTTCCGCCGGATCGGCCTCGACCTCGGCGAAGACTTCCAGCCCCACCCCGGCCTCGGCGAGGCTCGTCGCCGCGGCGCGCGGCAGATCGAGCTCGGCGATGCCGGGGTCGGTAACCAGCAGGATCCGTTCGACGCCGAGCCCCCGCGCCACCTCGCCGAGACGGGCGGAACCGCCGGGTTCGGACAGAAACGACTTGACCGTGTGAAACTCGAACCCCGTCATCGCATCTTCTTCCTTCCCTGCCGGTCGGCCCGGCCTTTCACACGCCTGCGCCGCCGAACGATCACCGGTCACCGATATCGGCGTCGCCCTGCGCTTCTGCGGCGCCGTCACGCACGATTCCGTCGGCGACCAGCTTCTCGATCTCGCCGGCGTCGTAGCCGATCTCGACAAGGATTTCTGTCGATTGCGCGCCCAGCGGTTGCGGTGCGCGCCGCACCTCCGGCCGCGCGCCGTCATAGCGCACCGGATGCGCAACCAGCGTCAACGGCGCGCCGCCGGCCGTCTCCGTCTCGACGAACGAGCCGTTGTGTCGCACCTGCGGGTCGTCCATCGTCGCGCCGTAGTCGTTGACCGGCGCGAACCACAGGCGCTCGCGCCGCAACCGTTCGCCGAGCGCCGCGTTGTCGAGATCGGCGACCGCCTTCTGAACCTTCGCCGCGACCTCGCCGTTGCGCGCGAACGCTTCGGCCTGATCGACGTCGACAAATTCCGGCAGGTCGAGCGCCCGGGCGACCGCCGCCATCGGGCCGAGCGAGATCGCCATGTGGCCGTCGGCGGTCCGATACACCCCGTAGGGGGCGGGGAAATGCCACCCGGCGATCGGCGCCGGCGGCCGCGTCTCCATCGGCGGCCCGTTGGCGAAGCACACGAACGACTCCATTTGCAGATCGAGCGCGGCGGACAGCAGATCGACGTCGACCCGGCACCCCTCGCCGGTCCGGGCGCGGCGGAACAGAGCCGCCAGCACGGCCATGGCCAGCAGCGCGGCGCCGTGGTGGTCGGCGGCGGTGACTCCCACCGGAGTCGGCGCCTGGCCTCGCGCACCGGTGACGTGTGCGAGGCCCGACATCGCCTGGATCAGCAAATCCTGCCCCGGGCGGTCTCGATAGGGGCCGTCGGGGCCGAAACCCGAGGCGGCGGCATACACGATGCCGGGCTTGATCGCGCGCGCCGCGTCGTAGCCGAAACCCAGCTTGTCGGCGACACCGGGGCGGAAGTTCTCGCACAACACATCGGCGCGTGCGATCAGGCGTTCCACGATCGCGCGTGCCGCCGGCGCCTTCAGGTCGAGTGCCAGCGACCGCTTGTTTCGGTTGGCGCAGAGTTGCAGCACGGTTTCGCCATCGACCCGCCGATCGGCGCCGCCCCAGCGACGCTGAAACGCACCGTCCGGCGGTTCAACCGCGATCACGTCGGCGCCGAGATCACCCAGCGCCTGCATCGCCATCGGTCCGAGCAGAAAATGATTGAAGCTGAGCACACGAACACCGTCGAGCATCGCCATCACCCGCCCCTCATCGTGCATTTTCAGACCGCATCGCCGCGGTAGAGCATGGCCACCGCCGTTCCGTCGGCTGACCCGTGCCCGCGCTGCGCCATCAGTCGATGCAGCTCGGCAGCGGTCGCCGTCATCGGCATTGCCGATTCGGTTTCGCGGGCAAGAGCGGCCACCGTATCGAGGTCCTTCAGCATGGTGCGAACATGCGATTCGACGAACAGATCGCCCGCGACCATCTTCGGAAAGAATTGCTGGAGCAACGGCGAATCGGCGCGCCCGCCGGCAAGCGCTTCGGGAAGGCGCGCGGCGTCGATTCCGGACCGCAGCGCCAGCCCCGCCGCCTCGGCGAGCACCGCGACGCCGCAACCGACGATCGTCTGATTGATCAGCTTGGCCGTCTGGCCGGCGCCGACCGGACCCATCAGGGTGAAGCGACGGGCGAGGTGCGCAACGACTGGCCGCAGCCGCTCGAAATCCTCTGCCCGACCGCCCGCCATAACGGTCAGACGCCCGCTTTCGGCACCGGCGACACCCCCCGAGACCGGTGCATCGACCCAGTTCATACCGGTTTCTTCATGGAGCCGCCTCGCCATCGCGCGGCAGGCGTCGGGGCGGATCGACGACATGTCGACGAGCAGTTTCCCGGCCGCACCGCCCGCAACCACCCCGTCGTCACCGAACACCACCGCCTCGACGGCCTCTGTGTCGGAGACGCAGATGAAGACGATGTCGGCGGCGCGGGCGACGTCGGCGGGGTCCGACCCCGCCGCCGCACCGAGCGCGATAACCGGATCGAGCTTCGCGGCGGTCCGTCCCCAGACGAAGAGAGGATAGCCGGCGCGAGCGATCCGCTTCGCCATCGGCGCTCCCATCAGACCGACGCCGATATAGCCCAGGCGCGGCTTCGGTTCGTTCACGACGGTTCCCTCCCCGACCCGGTTCGGACGGCGGTCAACCCCCGTCCGCCCGCCCGCTTTCGACCAGCAATTCGCGCAACACACCCGGCATCAGCATGGCCACCGGGTTAACCGAAACCGAGGGCGCGGCGCGCGTCCCCTGCACTCTGTAGGGAGCCGCGAACACGCCCTTGCCGTCGCCGCCGGTCAACAGATCGCCGATCAGCGGAACCGCGCCCACGAGGCTGTTGAGTGCGTAGAGCGGCACGACCATGCCGTCAACGTCCACTGCGTCGCTATGGAAATCGATCGTGCCGTCCATGGTCAGCCCCAGCGAGAGGCCGGAAGCGCGGGCCTGATCGAGCGTCAGAACCCCGCCCTCGTATAGATATGGCGCACGAAAGGTGTGGAAGGCGATCCCGTCACCGCTCAACTGCTCAAGCAGCCCGGTGATGGTGACGAGGTTCAACAACTGCGCCAGCACCGGCGCATCGACCATGCGGAAGTCGTTGACGAGCAGCACGCCGCGCATGGGCAGCGCCGCCGCCCGGTCGTCGATCTCGGCGTTCATCGTGAGGCGGCCGCCCACCATGTTCGGGGTCAGGTCGAGCGCGCGGAACAGATGCCCCGCATCGTCCGCGGCGACCGTGAGAGTCCGGCGTCCGGCGGCAGGCCCCTCGCCCAACCGCACCGCCATCGGCGCGCCGCTTTCCAGCAGGCCATCGACCGTCGCGCTTTCGACGACCTGACCATCGAAGGTTACGAGCGCGGTGGCGTCCGTCACCACCAACCCGTCGTCGAGCATCATCCTGTCAACACTGGCCGACAGGACGAAAGGCGGGATTTCGCCGACGCCATCGCTCTCGGCAAAGAGCCCGCCGCTCCGTAAATCGAGGCTGCGACCGCCGACAGCGACCGTCACGGGATCGTCGCCACCGGCCGAGAGCGTGCCGGAAACGTCCGTGCCACCGGACGAGAACCGGTCGAAGCGGACGGCCCAGACATCGTCCGATCGAGCCGCCGAGCCCACCGCGGTGAACCCGTCCGCGGCGGCGTCGAAAAGGCGCACCGAGTCGATACCGTCGCTGCCCACCGAGAGCACGACCCGGGCGGCGGCAGGCGCACCGGCCGGCTTCGACCAGGCGAGGGCCGGCAGGTCGATTTCCGTTTCCGTCGCGTCGATTTCCATCTCGACGGCCATCGGCCCGTCGCCCGTTCCAGCCGCCTTCCAGTCCACGGCGACGGGACCGGCGAGCCATTCGAGCCCGAAACCGAAACGGTCGCGCGCGGCTGCATCCAACACCGCCGAACCGTCGATACGGCGCTCCGTCTCTCCCGGCGCGGGGAAGAAGGTTTCGCGCCAGCGCACGGTGCCCGGAACACCGTCGATACGAGCCTCGACCACGAGATCGATCCCACCCTTCTCGAACACCAGTTTCCCGGAGCCGTCGTGGACGAGGCGGCCGGCGAGCGGCTCACCCGAGGCGCCGGGCGCGATGGCGATGTCGCTCAGATCCGCCACGACGGAGATATCGACCTGATCGAACTCGACCGCGTCGACGAGCGGAAACCGGATGGTGAGATCGCCCGCGACGGAGCCGGAAACCCGCGCCGGGTCCAGCGTCAGCGATTGAACGAACCGGAACGGCGGCTGGTCGAGAACCGCCAACGTCTCTCCCGAACCGCCGGCGACTGACATCAGGATGCGAGCCATCCCCGGCGCGTTCGGGCTGCCACGCATCTCGATAGCGCCGCCGCGAATCGTCAACGGACCCGACTGCCCGCCCCCGATCTCCATGTTCAGGCCAAGGGAGTCGAACCGCCCGACAGCACGCACGCCCCACGCCGGCGGCAGGGCGTCGTGGTAGAGGACTGTCGCGCCGTCGATCGACAACCGACCATCGACCCGGTCGGCGGGCAGATTCACCATGCCCCATTCGTCGCCTGGAACGTCCAGACGCAATACGAATTCCTCGATCGTCCCGCCGCTCACGTTCGCGACCACCCACCGGCGCGCATCGGGCAGCACCTCGTGCGGCCACCAGTCATCGAGAGCGTCGATCGGCACCGCTCGCGCAACGACCTGCAACGCGGCGTCCGGCCGGTCCCAATCGCCCCCCACCGTGCCGTTCACAGTCAGCGCAGAATCGCCGAAATCGAGCGAAAGATCGTCGAGCGCCAGTTTCTGCAAGCGGTCCCCCAATCGACCCACCGCCGTCACGCCCGCAACCGCGAACCGGGTTCCCGGCGCCCACGGCCGCGGCGCTTCGATCGTTCCCGCGCCTCCTGCGAGATCGAACGAGACAGTGTCGATGTGTCCGTCCGAAGCACGCGTCGCGACGACATTCCCGCTTATCGGCAGGTCGAAATCCGCAGCGAAGGCAAGTTCCGGCGCGAGCCGAGCCAGCCGCGCGGGGATCAGGTCCGAGACCGTCGCCTCGACCGCCCCTGCGCTGTCGTCCGTGTTCCACGATGCCGAGGCATCGAACGCGACCGTCTCCCCATCATGCGTGACCGACAACGCCGCCTTCGCGAACATCCTTCCCGGGCGTTGCTCCAACGCGAGGCTCTCGAACGACCATATCCATCCGCGGTTCGGGTCTTCGCTGTGCAGGACGAACGTCGCGTCGGAGACGTTCAGGCCGCGCAGATGTCCGCCCGTGCGGAAATTCGCGGCGATCGACCGAAGCACGCGCGACGACGTGCCGGAGAATCCGACGTCGCCGCCCGCGCCGGTCTCTTCTGCGCTCCCGACCGCCGGAGCCTCGTCCGGGCGGATCGGGATGTGCACGGTCGGCGCCACGAGGTCGATATGTCGCGGCGCGACGACCCCGCGCGCCAGCGCCGGCACACTCAATGCGATCGTCATCTCCGGCGCACGCATCGTCACGGCATCGTCGAGACGAGCGGCACGGACGTCGACGGCCCGGATTCCGATCGCCCGTCCGTCCCCGCCCCAAGCGAGCACCAGATCGTCGAAAGACAAGCGCGAATCGGAGTCCCCGGCGACCAGCGCGGCTTCCAGATGCGGCGCCAGAAACGCCAGAGACACCGGCCCTTGGGACAACCGCCACGCACCGAGCCCGAGCACCAGAGCGACGATGCCGACGATGCCGCCGACGGAGTGCAGCACAATCCTGGTGAACGGTCCGATCACGTTCCGCGCCCGCCCCTCTGGCCCGCCGCCGGCCACTACGTCTGTGTTGTATGGTCTTATAACGCCATTCTCGAACTTTGCCCGTCGCGGCGCCGAACCCGACGGATGGACGGCCGTGTATCCGCCATCGCTTTCCAACCTCGCCGCTCTGCCGCAAGCGTGCGACCCTGAGGCCGCCGAGCGCAGCTTCGCCGAGCGGCGACCGGCGTCACGGCGGTGACGGACACCGAGCGTGCAGTGCTCACGGCCCTGTTCGGCAACGCGCCCTTTCTCCGCCGGTGCGCCGCGCGGCACCCTGCGAGTCTGGCGGCGGCCCTCCGCGACGGGCCAGATGCAGCGCTCGTGGCGGCGCTCGGCGAATTGGACTCCGAGGTAAGTGCCGACGGCGCTGACGAGGCGGGAGTCCGGCGCGCCCTGCGGCGCGCCCGGCAACGCACGGCCCTGATCGTCGCCGCGGCGGACGTGGCCGGCCTGTGGGACGATCGACGGACGACCGCAGCGCTCAGCCGTTTTGCCGACGTCGCGATCCGGCACGCCGTCGATCATTTGCTGCGCCAGTCGCATGGCTGGGGGGAACTGGCCCTTCCCGACCCCGGCACGCCGCATTCCGGTTGCGGGTTGTTCGTGCTTGCACTGGGTAAGCTCGGCGGCGGCGAGCTCAACTATTCGAGCGATGTCGATCTGATCGTGCTCTACGACGCCGACACGGCGCCCGTGACCGGCGGCAAGCCTCCCCAGACGATTTTCGTGAAACTCGCGCAACGCCTCGCACGGCTGCTCGAAGAGCGCACGGCGGACGGTTATGTCTTCCGCACCGATTTTCGGTTGCGCCCCGACCCGGCAGCCACCCCGCCTGCGGTGTCGGTTGCAGCGGCAGAAGGGTATTACGCCAGTCTCGGACAGAACTGGGAGCGCGCCGCGATGATCAAGGCGCGTCCGGTGGCCGGAGATCTTGCGGCGGCCGGGACGTTCCTGCGCGCGCTTCGTCCGTTCGTGTGGCGCAAACATCTCGATTTCGCCGCGATCCGTGACATTCAATCCATCAAGCGCCAGATCCGCAGACATCGGGGCGGCGGCGAGATCGCGATCGCCGGCCACAATCTCAAGCTCGGTCGCGGCGGCATCCGGGAGATCGAATTCTTCACCCAAACGCAGCAACTCATCTGGGGCGGACGCGACCCCACCCTGCGCGCGCGGAGCACCGAGGCGGCACTGAACGCCCTCGCCGCCGCCGGCCGTGTCGATGCCGGAGACGCGACGGCGTTGGTCGAATCCTACTGGTATCTGCGCCACGTCGAACACCGGTTGCAGATGATCGCGGACCGGCAAACCCATAGCCTGCCCGAAAGCGCGGAAGAGTTTGCGCGCGTCGCGACCTTTCTCGGACACGACAGCACGACCCGGTTCACGGAAGAGATGCGAGCGCATCTGCACCGGGTGGCATCGCTCTGCGAAGGACTGTTCGAGGACACGGCACCGCTCGACGCCCCGCTTCCCGGCGGCGGGAATCTGGTTTTCACGAGCGCCGATACGGACCCCGAGACGATCGCCACCCTTGAACGCATGGGTTTCAGCGAGCCGCTCACCCTGTCGAACACGATTCGCTCCTGGCATCACGGCCGAATGCCGGCGACCCGCAGTGCCCGCGGGCGCGAACTGCTGACCGAACTCACTCCGGGGCTGCTCGACGCACTCGCCGCCACCGCCAACCCGGATCAGGCCTTCGTCAGGTTCGACGCCTTTCTGCGCCGGTTGCCCGCCGGCGTGCAGCTCTTTTCGTTGTTCGCCGCCAGGCCGCAACTGCTCACGCTGATCGCCGAGATCGTGGGCAGTGCGCCGCGCATCGCGCGCCATCTCAGCGCTCGCGCGAGCCTGCTCGATTCGGTGTTGACCCGAGGGTTTTTCGACGACCTGCCCGACCGGGGGGAATACCGTCGGTCGCTCGCCGCCGAACTCACCGCCGCCGGCGACTTCCAGGACTGCCTGGAAATCGCGCGCCAATGGGCGGCCGATGCGAAGTTTCGCGTCAGCGTTCAACAACTACTGGGGAAACGCGCGGCGAAAGAGGCCGGCATGGCCTTGAGCGATATCGCCGATGTGATCATCGAGGCGATGCTGGAAGCGGTAGGCGACGAATTCGCGGAACGACACGGCCGTTTCGACGATGGCGGGCTTGCCGTGCTCGGCTTCGGCAAGCTCGGTAGCCGCATGTTGTCGCGCGGCTCCGACCTCGACCTGGTTTTCGTCCATGACCGCCCGGACACGCCCGTGTCGAGCGGCCGCCGCGGCCTCGATCCGCCCGCCTATTACGCCCGCCTCGGTCAGCGCCTGATCACCGCGCTGTCGGCACAAACCGGCGCCGGCTTGCTGTTCGAGATCGACATGCGGCTGCGTCCCATGGGCGACGACGGGCCGCTCGCCAGCGACTTCGCCGGCTTCGACCGCTACTACCGCGAAGAGGCGTGGACGTGGGAACTCATGGCGCTCAGCCGGGCACGGGTCATACGGGCGCCGCCCGGCCTCGCCGCGCGCATCGCCGCGCTGATCGAGTCGGTGCTGACTCGATCTCGGGATGCGCGGGCGCTGTCACGCGACGTGGCTGCCATGCGCCGGCGCATCGCCGCCGAGCACGGCACAACCGATCCGTTGTCGATAAAACACGTGCGCGGCGGTCTGATCGATGTCGAATTCATCGCGCAGACCCTGCTGTTGCGGGAGGCGGCGCGCCACCCCGAGGTCGTGCGGACCAACACTCACGACGTTCTGGAAGCGTTGTGCGCCGCCCGCGTTTTGAGCCGGTCGGAGACGGAGACGCTGATCGAAGCGGCCGACCTGTATTACAATGTGCAAGCCATGCTGCGGTTGAGCTTGAGCGGCCGGCTCGACGAGAAGACGGCGCCGGAGGGGCTGCGGCGTATTCTGGCGCGCGCCGGCGGAGTCGAAGATTTCGCGGCGCTGAGAGAGAAACTGAAACGGACGCAGACCCGCGTGCGCGCGCTTTTCCACTCGCTGATCGAGGCCGCCGCGGACGAAACCGATAGAGGAGATCGAACATGAGCCCAGCCCCCCAAGCCGGCGATCCGGCCCCCGCGTTCGACCTGCCCGCCGACGGCGACGGCACGGTCTCGTTGGAAGCGCTCCGCGGACGCAAGGTCGTTCTCTACTTCTATCCCCGGGACGACACGCCGGGGTGCACGAAGGAAGCGATCGGTTTCAGCGAAAGGATCGGCGAGTTCGACGCCGCCGGAGCGGCGGTCGTCGGCGCATCGAAAGACCCGGTGAGCAAGCACGACAGGTTCATCGCCAAACATGCGCTCAAGGTGCGCCTCGTCTCGGACACCGAGGGCAAGCTGTGCGAGGACTATGGCGTCTGGGTGGAGAAAAACAGATACGGGCGCAAATACATGGGGATCGATCGCAGCACTTTTCTGATCGATGGTAACGGCGTCGTCCGACGCGTATGGCGCAAGGTCCGGGTGCCCGGCCATGTCGACGAGGTCCTCGAAGCGACGCGCAACCTGTCGTAGGGCGGCGCGGCTCACGGCTTTGTCAACGATCGTGCGTTGCCGCGAGCGGGGCGATACCGATTTCGGGTGGACGACATACAAACCGGCCCGACCGGCGGTGTCGCCGCCGAGGCCGGCTGAGAAGAGGAGGATCGAACATGACAATTCCGGTGCGCGCGGCGGCAATGACCGCGCTCTGCGCTCTGGCCGGCGCCGTGACGGCGGATGCGATGCCGCTGCAGAACCGCCAGGTGGAACCTGCCGTCGGCGCCCGCCCGTCGAACACTTATTTCGGACCGGGCAGCCAAGCGGCCAGCAGGAACGTTCCCGGCTCGGACGAGGTGGAGGTCGCACCGCAGTGGATGCGCGATCAGGAAGTCATGAGCGTCCGGACGGGAGCGGTGGAATTCCTTCTGCGCATGGAGAACATCGCCGGCTACGACTCGCTGGTGTTCTCCGACGGCACTTCCCAAGCCGCCGGCTTCTCGCACGGCGTCTATGCCGTCCATGAATCGGGTTGGCCGATCTACCGGCCGGACTCGGTGGCCGTGCCCGGCAGCGGACTCGAGGAACTGGGCGAGGACGGTAACGTGCGCCCGATGCAGCACTATCTCGAGACGCATCCCGACGTTTACGAGTCGGGGATTTTCTACAAGCCCGTCGGCTGGGACAAGGACGGCGAGTTATGGCCCGGCGACGCCTATGAAGTGCGCTTCTCCGCCGACCCCGGCGAGAAGCTGTCCATCACCACCATGCTCATGCAATCCAACGATATCGTTTACGGGCCGCATGGCGGGCGCCTCGATCTGTTCGACGAAGACGGCGTGCCGCTCGTCGGCGACATCTCGGCGATGTTCGGAGCCTACGACGTGGGCACCGAGGTCAACGAGGACCCGAAATCCGGACCGAATGTCGGGATGAACCAGTCGGGGTTGAATTCCGGCGTCGCCGAAGTCGTCCCGATCACAGCGCCCGACGACGGCTTCGACTATCCGCCGACGCCGGAGGTTCTGAAGATCACCCTGGAACGGGTTCGCTGAACCGGGGGACCGATCGGCGGAAGCAACGCCTGTCGTCACCGGAATCCGGAGTTCGTGACAGGGGTTCTCGTCGATGCGGATTCCGTCGGCGAACCCGCGCTGCGCCCTCGGCGTTTACGACGAAGGTGAGTGGAAACCTCTGAATCGGTGCGCTAACCCTCGGCCCCGCCGCGGCGGCTATCGACCTGGGCGGCCAACGCCGCGCCGACGAACGTGTCGATCCGCCCGTCCAGAACCGCCTGAGTGTTGCCGGTCTCCACGCCGGTCCGGAGGTCCTTGACCATCTGATAGGGTTGCAGGACGTAAGACCGGATCTGATGTCCCCAGCCGATATCGGTCTTGCCGGCTTCCCGGGCAGCCTGTTCGTCGCGTCGGGCCTGTAACTCCCGTTCGTAGAGGCGCGCCCGCAACATGCTCAACGCGGCGGCGCGGTTTTTGTGCTGGGAACGCTCGTTCTGGCACTGAACGACGATGCCGGTCGGCAGATGAGTCATGCGCACGGCCGAATCGGTCTTGTTGACGTGCTGCCCGCCGGCGCCGGAGGAACGGTAGGTATCGACGCGGAGGTCCTTGTCGGCGATCTCGATCTCGATCGAATCGTCGACTACAGGATACACCCAGACGCTGGCGAAACTGGTATGCCGGCGGCCCGATGCATCGAAGGGGGATATACGCACCAGGCGATGGACGCCGCTTTCCGTTCTCAGCCAGCCATAGGCGTTTTCGCCGCGCAGTTTCACGGTGACGCTCTTGAGGCCCGCTTCTTCCCCCGGGCTTTCCTCGATGAACTCGCTCTTGAAGCCGCGCGCGCCGGCCCAGCGCGTATACATGCGCAACAGCATTTCGGCCCAGTCCTGACTCTCCGTGCCGCCGGCGCCGGCGTGGATCTCGACGAAGCAATCGTTGCCGTCCGCCTCGCCCGAGAGCAGGGTCTCGATCTCGACATCCTTCGCGCGCGCTCCGAGCTCGCCGAGCGCTCCGGCCCCCTCGCGGATCAGCGCTTCGTCGCCGTCATCTTCCGCAAGTTCCAGCAGCGTGCGAATCTCGTCGAGTTCGCCGGCAAGTTCCGCTTCCGTCGCCAGCGCGCGTTCCAGACGATTGCGCTCGCGCATCGCCTGCCGCGCCGCCGCGATGTCTTTCCAGAAGTCCGGTTGCTCGGATCGGGCGTCGAGGGCCTTCAGCCGTTGCCGCGCCTTGTCGGGGTCAAAGATGCCTCCTCAGCAGCGCCAACGACTTCTCGATATCGTCAACGACCGCTTGCAGTTCCGCTCTCATGTCGGCGATCCCTGTTCCCGATGTTTCCGATGGCACCCGTCGGACGAGCCTAATACAGACCGGTGTCGAACAGAACCGTCTCTTCCGACGGGACCGCACCGCCCGCAGCCACGGCCGGCGAGGCGGTGACGGTCGGCTCGGTCCCCGGCTTGAAGGCCTCCGTGATCACCAACCGGCTCTCCGACGACGGCAGCAGACCGTTGTCGGCGTCGACCCGCACCATGATCACGTCCGCCGGGATGCGAAACGGCATCGCGGGTCGGTCGCCCATCGCTTCTTCCATGAATGCCCTGAACACCGGAAGCGCGACCGAGGCGCCGGTCTGCCGGGGCCCCAGGGTCCTGGGCTGGTCGAACCCCACGAAGACCCCGACCACCAGGTCCGGAGCGAAGCCGACGAACCAGGTGTCGAACGAGTTGTTCGAGGTGCCTGTCTTTCCGGCCAGGGGACGAGCAAGGCTCGCGACGCGCACGCCGGTACCGCGATCAACGACTCCCTTCAGCAACCAGGCGATCTGAAACGCCGACGCCGGATCGGTGACCCGCGGACGTTCGTCGGTCAGCGCCGGCGGAGCGTCGGCCGCCGTCGCGATCTCGTCGGCGCAATCGTCGCACTTCCGCGAATCACGGCGATGAACCGTTCGTCCGTGGCGGTCCTGAATGCGTTCGATGAAAACCGGTTCGATCCACCGCCCGCCGTTGACGATCATCCCGTAAGCGGCGCACAGGCGCAGCAAGGTCGTCTCTCCCGCGCCCAGCGCGATCGACAGAACTTCGGGAAAGTCGCCGATGCCGAACCGGCGGGCGATCTCGGACACCTTGTTCATGCCGAGCTTGTTGGCCAAGCGCACGGTCATCAGATTCCGCGATTTCTCGATCCCGCGGCGCAGGGTGGTCGGTCCGTAGAACTCTTCGGAATAGTTCGCAGGTTTCCAGCGCGGCAGGTCCGGGCCCTGATCGATGACGATCGGCGCGTCGAGAACGATGTCGGCCGGCGTGTAACCGTTTTCGAACGCCGCCAGATAGGCGAACGGCTTGAACGCCGACCCCGGTTGTCTGTTCGCCTGGGTCGCGCGGTTGAACTGGCTCTCGTCGAAATTCCAGCCCCCGCGCATGGCGAGCACTCTTCCGGTATGGGGATCGAGCGCGACCATCGCCCCTTCGACATCGGGGATCTGGCGCAATAGGAACGCCTCCGTCGCTTCTTCGGCGTCATCGCCGTCCGGCATCGCCTCGACGGCAACTACGTCACCCACGGCCAGCACGTCGCCGGCGCGCCTCGGTTCCGCACCCACCCGCTGATTCTCGACCCAGGGGCGCGCCCATGTCATCGTGGTGAAGGCAATTCTGCCGGACGAGCCGTCAGCGAAGCCGATTTCCGCCGCGTCTTCGACCAGACCGCGCACCACCGCAAGGCGCCACGGCGCGAGTCCCGCCGGCGGCGGCACGGCAGAGAGCGCGGCGGACCATTCTTCATCCACAGCGATCGTCGCCACCGGTCCCCGCCAGCCGTGCCGGCGGTCGTATGCGACGAGACCATCGCGCAAGGCCCGGTCGGCGATCTCCTGCAGGCGCGGGACCAGAGTGGCGCGCACCGACAACCCGCCACGATACAACGCAACCTCACCGTAGCGTGTAACCAGATTGCGGCGCACTTCCTCGGCGAAATAGGGCGCCCGCACCTGACGCAGGGGATCGCGCGGGCGCACGGCGATGATTTCGGCCCGCGCGCCCGCCGCCGTCGCGGCGTCGATATGGCCGTCGGCGAGCATCCGCCCGATCACGTAGTCTCGCCGCCGCCGTGCGGCCTCGGGGTTCGTGACGGGGTTGTAGTCGGAAGGCGCTTTCGGAAGCCCGGCGAGGAAGGCCATCTCCGAAACGGTCAATTCGTCGAGCGACTTGTCGAAATAGTTCAGCGCCGCCGCGGCTACCCCGTAGGCGCGCCGGCCGAGAAAAATCTCGTTGAGATAAAGCTCGACGATGCGGTCCTTGGACACCGTGCGCTCGATCCGTAGCGCCAGGAGAAGTTCGCGCAGCTTGCGCTCGATCGACAGATCGTTCGACAGGAAGAAGTTCTTGGCGACCTGCTGGGTGATCGACGACCCGCCGACAAGACGGCGTCCGCTGCCCGCATTGCGCAAATTTTGCAGCATCGCCCGCGCGATGCCGACCGGATCGAAGCCGAAATGCGCGTAGAAGCGTTGATCCTCCGCCGCGACGAATGCCTTGACCAACAGACCGGGCATGGCGGAGACAGGCACGAAGATCCGCCGCTCGGTCGCGAATTCGGCGAGCAGGCGACCGTCGCCGGCGTGCAACCGCGTGAGCGTGGGCGGGTAGTAATCCGCCAGCATCGCCGATCGCGGCAATCCGGTGCCATAGTGGCGCGCGCCGATCACGGCGACGACCAGCCCGGCAACGAGCGCAAGAAAACAGGTGGAAACGAAACCGGTGAAAAGACGCATCAGTGCTCGTGCATCGTTCGGGCTCCGGTCCCCCGCTACCGCCGCGATATTATCAGTTTATCCACCGGTTGCCGCGCGTTCACGCCGTTCTCAATTCGCCGCCGGCAGAACCGCGAAGTGGCGATCGACCGCGTCGATGACCGCATCGAGCACCGGTTCCCGCCCACGCCGCGTCTGCAATTTCCGCTCGTCCTCGCGATTCGACAGAAAGCCGAGTTCGACCAGCAGCGAGGGAACGTCAGGCGCCTTCAGAACCGCGAAACCGGCCTGCCGGTGAGGCCGGCTGATCGACGGCACCCCCCGGTGGACGAACGCTTCCACGACCATGTCGGCGAGCCTGGCAGAGAGATTGTTGGTCTCGCGCTGGCTGAGGTCGAGAAGGATGCTGTTTACCTCTTCCGAATAGCTGGCGAGGTCAAGGCCGGCGATGACGTCGGACTTGTTTTCCTTCTCCGCCAGGGCCGCGGCCTCGGCATCCGAAGCCTTCTGCGACAGCGTGTAAACATGGCTGCCCCGGACCCGCGAATCGTCGATCGAATCGGCATGGATCGACAGAAAGAGATCGGCGCCGGCGGCGCGGGCGATCGCCACCCGGTCGCGCAGGCCGACAAACACGTCGCGCTCGCGAGTCATCACGACACGATAGCGCCGGGTTGCCGCAAGGCGCTCGGCAAGATGCTGCGCCGCCGCCAGCGCGATGTCCTTTTCGAACACGCCGCTGCGGCCGACCGCGCCGGGATCGATCCCGCCGTGCCCGGCGTCGACAACGATGACGGGTCGGTCGTCCGTGCGCGGGGTCACCGCACGCGCCGGCGGCGGTGGCGGCACGTTTCGTTGGCTGTCGCGCGCGAACTGGGCGAACGCCGCCAGATCGGATCGCGCGAGATCCATGACGAAACGGGTAGCCCTGCCGTCGCGCGGCGACATGAGAAAAGCTTGCTTGACCGACACGGGATCGTGCAGATCGAGCACAATCCGCGATGTGCCCGGCCGGAACAGTCCATGCCGAATTGCGGAGATGACGCCGATGCCGCCGGGGCCAAGGGCTTCCACCGCCGACGGGAACGCGAGCTCGGGAAAGTCGATGACCAGGCGGTTCGGCTTCACCAGTGCGAAAACATAATATGCGACCGGTTCACCGATCTCGAGCACGAGTCGGGTGTATCCGGGGTGATATCCCACCCGCAGGTCCAGGACGGCGACCGGGCTTTCGCGGCTTGCGGCGGTACCGGCCGCAAGCGCCCCGCCGACGGCCAGCGCCACGAAGAAGATCATCCGCAAGAGCAGAACGCGGCCGACGCTTCTTTTTGCGATTCCGCTCACGCTTCTCTAGTGCCACCCTCTCATGCCACCTACAATATATTGTGATGCGATCGATCGAATCGACAGGTTTGCGCGGCAAGCGGCCCTGGCATGTCTTCGTCGGGTTCCGTTCCGGTTGCTCCGGACGCGGGGACGCGCTATGATCGCTTCCTCATCGCCGTTCGACCGGCGCCCGGGATGGCGCGCCGTCACGGCGCGCAACGCTTTCCGGGTCATCGCCCGCGCGCAGAACTTTTCGCGACGCGCAGCCGGAAGGCTCCCCGCACCGGCGCCGACGGCCCGCCGGCGTTCGGGTGAAGGAGATACCGTCTTCGTGCCCAGCGGCCCTGCAACGCCGGCCTGCCGGCCATCCTCACCAGTTTACGGCTCCGCGGCACTCAACGCAATCGGCGCGCGTTTCACGCGCCCGGCCCCGATTCGCGCCGGAGCGCGACGCGCCATGGAGAAACCGAACCGATGGCCAAACACATGCTTATCGACGCCGCCCACGCGGAAGAAACGCGGGTCGTCGTCGTCGACGGCAACAAGCTGGAAGAATTCGATTTCGAATCCGCCAACAAGGCCCTTCTGAAGGGCAACATCTACCTCGCCAAGGTCACCCGGGTCGAGCCCTCGCTCCAGGCGGCATTCGTCGAATATGGAGGCGGCCGCCACGGCTTCCTCGCCTTCAACGAGATCCATCCCGACTACTACCAGATTCCCGTATCGGACCGCCAGGCGCTTCTCGAACAGCAAGCCGCCGAAGACGTGGAGGCCAATGGCGGCGGGGCGACCGGGGCCGCACCGGCAGAGAACGGCGAAGGCGACGCCAAGGCTGCGGCCGTCGAAACCGTGAGCGGCCAGGAAGAAGAGGAAATCACCCGCCGCCCCCGGTCACTGCCGCGCTATCGCATTCAGGAGGTAATCAAACGGCGGCAGATCCTGCTGGTGCAGGTCACCAAGGAAGAGCGCGGCACCAAGGGTGCCGCGCTGACGACCTATATCTCGCTGGCCGGACGCTATTGCGTGCTGATGCCCAATACGACGCGTGGTGGCGGCATCAGTCGCAAGATTCAGTCGAGCGAAACCCGCAAACGGCTGCGTTCGGTGATCGATTCTCTTAAGCTCCCCGGCGGCATGGCGGTGATCCTGCGCACCGCCGGGCAGAGCCGAACGAAGGCGGAGATCAAACGCGACTACGACTATCTGCTTCGTCTTTGGGAGACGATCCGGGAATCGACGCTGGCGGCGACCGCACCGGCGCTCATTCACGAAGAAGCCAATCTGATCAAGCGCTCGATCCGCGATCTTTACAGTTCGGAGATCGAGAAAGTGTTCGTCGAAGGCGACACCGGTTATCGCACGGCGAAATCGTTCATGCGCACGCTGGTGCCGAGCCATGCCAGACGGGTACAGCCCTATCGCGACTCGCTACCTCTGTTCACGCGCTACCGGGTGGAAAGCCAGCTCGATTCGATGCATGGCGCGACCGTGCAACTGCCTTCCGGCGGCTATGTCGTCATCGACCCGACCGAGGCGCTGGTCGCGATCGACGTCAACTCCGGGCGCGCAACCCGCGAGCGCAATATCGAAGAGACGGCGACGAAGACCAACCTCGAGGCGGCGAGCGAGATCGCCCGTCAGCTCCGGCTTCGCGACCTGGCCGGCCTCGTCGTCGTCGATTTCATCGACATGGCGGAACCGCGAAACGCGCGCGCGGTGGAACGACGGCTGAAAGACGCCGTGCAATCGGATCGGGCGCGCATCCAGATGGGCCCGATCAGCAGTTTCGGGCTGCTCGAACTGTCGCGGCAACGGCTGCGACCCAGCCTCCAGGAAACCAACTCGGTCGATTGTCCGCACTGTGCCGGGAGCGGGCGCGTTCGCTCGATCGAATCGGCCGCTCTGCACGCCCTACGCGTGATCGAAGAGGAAGGCCTGCGCGGTCGCGCCAGTCTGATCAAGGCCGCGGTCCCGACCGCGGTAGCGCTCTATCTGATGAACCGGAAACGCGCCACGCTCGGCGAGATCGAGGCGCGCTACCGCCTCAGGGTCACGATCGAAACCGAAGACTCCGAGGCGCCGCCGGATTGCCGCATCGACATTCTCGAAGCGCGGGCGCCGGAAGCGCCGGCGGCGGAAGAAACCGGCCAACCGGCGGTGGAAACGCCAAAGCGCCGCGGGCGGCGGCGCGCACGCAACGGCCAACCGGAGAAAGCCTCCGAAAGCGCGGTCGAGGAAACCTCGGGCGAAACCAGCACGGCCTCCGAAAACGCCGACGAGACCGGCGACGGCGACCGCCCCCGGCGACGGCGGCGGGGGCGCCGCGGCGGCCGACGGCAAACACTCACACGAACCGCCGAAGCGGCAGTCGAAGCGGAACAGGGGGCGACCGGAACTCCGGCCGCACCGGAGACCGCCGCAACCACGGCCGAGCCGGTAGCATCGGCGCCGGACGGCGAAGCCTCGATCGTTCGTCCGAAACGCCGGCGGCGCACACGCAAGGCAGCGTCCGGCGCCGAACCCCGAAGCCCCGCGCCCGATGCGCCCTCGGACACCCCGACGGTGCGGGAAACCGCAGCAGAAACCGGAAATGGCGAAGCCTCTTCGCAGCCGCCGACAACAACCGCGAATCGCCAGGGGCGCACAGGGGAAAACGACACGCGAACCGATGCGGACACCCCGACGGAAGCAACGCCGGACCGGATCAACGGCGATGCCGCGCCCGACCTGGCGCCAGACCCGGAAGGCGGAAGCAGCGCACCGCGCCGTGGTTGGTGGCAGCGCGAGACGCCCGCCTCCTGACCGCGGATTTCCTGCACGGCGACCCGGTCACGCGGCTTCGGGTTCGCTATTCCCGCGGCGTCCGGAAATGGACATAGCGGTCGCCGGAGCGCACGGAAAGTTCGATCGCTGCGCCGTCGCGAACGATGGTCAGTGGCACCGTCGCGCCGGCCGGCCCCAGTGCCCACATTCGGCGATAGAGGTCGCCGAGATCGACGATCGGCTCCTTGGCTACACGGACGATCACATCGCCGGGTTCGATCCCCGCACGCGCCGCCGGACCGCCCTCGGCGATATGCGCAACCACCAGGCTGCCGTGGACCTCGGTGGTGAACATGCCGAGCCACGGACGGGGCCGCCGCCGCACCCGGCCCTCGCTCGCGATCTGATCGAGGACCGGCGCCAGCAGACCGACGGGCACGAACATGTTGCCCTGCCGCGTCCCCCCGCCCGGCTCGGCGTCTTCCACAAGCAGGGAACCGATGCCGAGCAAACGCCCGTCGCGACCGATCATCGCCGCACCGCTCCAGTTCGGGTAAGCCGGTGCGGTAAACAGTGCGTCGTCCAGGAGATACTCCCAGTATCCGGCAAATTCGCGCCGCGATACCAACTCGGCCGGCATGGCGCGGTCGCGGCCGCCCTGCCCGGCGATCGTCACCTTGTCGCCTTCCCGAAGCGTCGCCGAGTCGCCGAGCGGCATGGGCTCCAGGCCCAGGGGGCGTTTCGCTCGCGCGAGTCCGAATCCGGTCTCGAAATCGTACCCGACGAAACCGGCTTGGACCCAGGCGCCATCGGCATCCGCCAGCATCACGCGGCGGCATTCGAGCAACAGGTAACCGATCGTGACCGCGAGGCCTGAATCGTCGATCACCACAGCGCTGCCACCGCGCTCGGTTCCCAGCAGGGAGGCGGTGTGTGCGTCGTCGGGCACTTCGGTGCGTATCCCGGTCACGGAGCCGACCGCCGACACGACCGTTTTCGGTGCGTCGCCGACCCCGGCAGCCGATACCGGTGCGAATCCCGGCAAGACGCTGGCCATCAGGCGGCGGGGCCGATATCCGTTGACCTTGCCGTTCCGCGCCATGCTCGAAAGTCCCTTTCCGTCCGAACGCCGACTATAACCGGTTCTCCGGTCCGCAACCCCCCGATCGGTTCGGGTCTTGAATCACGTCCGCGCGCACCCATAGTCACCGCGATGTTGAACGACGATCTCGATCTACCGCCCGGCGCGCGTGTCGCCGTCGCCATGTCGGGCGGTGTGGACAGCGCTGCAACCGCCGCCCTGCTCGCCGAAGCCGGTTTCGACGTCTTCGGCCTGACGCTGCAACTATACGACCACGGCGCGGCCGGGCGCCGTGCCAACAGTTGCTGCGCCGGACAGGACATCCACGACGCCCGGCGGGTAGCCGACCGGCTGGGAATCCCGCACTATGTGCTCGATTATGAGGATCGTTTCCGCGCGGCCGTGATCGACGATTTCGCCGACAGCTACCGGCGCGGTCTCACCCCGGTCCCGTGCACGCGATGCAACCAGCGGGTCAAGTTTGCCGACATGCTGGATGCGGCGCGCAACCTCGGCGCTGCGGCGCTCGCTACCGGCCACTATGTGCGCCGCCGGGTCGGCGCCCCGGGCCTCGAACTTCACCGGGCGATCGATGAAAGCCGCGACCAGAGCCACTTCCTGTTCACGACCACGCCGGAACAGCTCGCCTTCCTGCGCTTTCCGCTCGGTGGATTGACTAAGCGGGAGACCCGCGCGGCCGCGGCGCGCTTCGACCTTCCGGTGGCCGCCAAGCCCGACAGCCAGGACCTCTGCTTCGTTCCGGACGGAAACCACGCCCGGCTGATCGAACGGCTGCGGCCGGGCAGCCTCGAACCGGGGCCGATCGAGCGTGCCGACGGCACCCGCATCGGGACTCACGACGGGATCGTCAATTTCACCGTCGGGCAGCGGCGCGGCCTCGGGATCGCCGGCGCGGAGCCGCTCTACGTGGTCCGTCTGGAGCCGCAACGGCACGCCGTTATCGTCGGCCCCCGCGCCGCGCTCGACGTCAGGCGCATGACCGTTTCCGACGTGAACTGGCTGGCGGCGGGGGCCGAGCGCGCTACCGTGCGCCTCCGTTCGAGCCACGCCGGCACGCCGGCGACGATCGAGGCGGCGATCGGCGACCGGGCAGCGATCCTGTTCGACACGCCGGTGCGCGCTGTCGCCCCCGGACAATCGGCGGTCTTCTACGACGGCTCGCAGGTGCTGGGCGGCGGCTGGATCGAACGGCCCGGAACGAACGTTGACACCGACCGTCCGGGCCCCTAATAGCGGTCGCTCCGGGGCGGAGTAGCTCAGTCGGTAGAGCAGGGGAATCATAATCCCTGTGTCGGGGGTTCGAGTCCCTCCTCCGCTACCACCGAAGCCAGGCGCCGGGCGAACGCTCCGTAACGGGTCGCTATCACGCGCTCATAGCGGTCGTGGCCGCTCGCCTCGCAACGTACGCCGCCAGCGCTCAGACGGCGCATCTCGGCGGTCGCCTCAGCGCCGCACCGCCAGCGCTCGCCGCCAGCGTCGCAGCAGGTCTGATGCGCTTCGGGCGCGTCGATCCCTGCCAGCCGCACCCGCTCGCCAGACACTTCAAGCGTGTCGCCGTCGATGGCGCTGGGCGGGCCACCGACCAACCCGAGCGCGAACGACCTGCCGGCAAGCGCTTCGCGCCACGAGCGCGCGCCGACGATTTTTCGCCCCTCCACCGGCTTGGCGAGATCGTCCTCGGAGGAAAGACATCCCTCCTGCCCTTCGAATATGTCGTATATGTCCCCAGTGTGCATTGCGCTCCCCGTGGAAGGGGCCGGACCCGTTCTCGGCCGCCCTCTCCCCGGAGACGCGCCGGGCCGTTCCTATGTCGGCGCCTCAGGTGCACCCCGACAGCCGCCGCGGGAGTGGGCCGATGGATCGGGAACGAAGCCGTGCGCCACACGGTCGGATTCGGGACCACGCATCGCGCGCGCGAGGAGCAGCGCCTTCAGGGCGGAAACGGTAAGCGCCGGGCGTTCGGCGAGCAGACAAGCGGCGAGCGCGGTGATTCGCGCCGCCGCGAAGCTCGACCCCGAAACATCGCGTTCCACGCCGTCGAACCCGACCGCCCGAGCGCCTTCCACCGACACCATCACGTCCACCCGTCGTCGCCCCCAATTGGCGCTTCCATCCAGACGGCCGTCGCCGGTTGCCGCGGTCACCGTGACCTGGTTGATCAGGTCGAGGGCCGCGGGATACATCGGCTGCCGGTCGATGTCGCGGTGGCGGTTGCCCGCAGCGACAACGAACAGAATCTCCGAATGCGCGCGCGCCGCCGCTTCGTAGGCCCTCCATCGGTCCCGGTCGTCGCTCGCCAGCGACAGGTTGACCAGCCGCACGCCGGCGTGCGCCGCGTCGTCCACCAACGCCGCCATGCGGTTCATTGCAGGGCGCGGGTAGCGATACGGCACCAGTCGGGCGACACGGGATTCCCGCGCGATCAGGCTCGCGATCCGGGTACCGTGACGCGCCGGAAACATCGCCGAACGCACCGGGTCGGCATCGAACGGGCGGCGATCGAGATCCCAGTAGTCGTAGCCGAGAAGGCGGCCGGTATCGCCCCGCGCCAGGCGTGCCGACAATTCCGGCAACAGATAGTTGACCCCGGTGTCGATGAGGCCGACGAGCACGCCGCCGGGATCGGACGCTGCCGGCACCGGTGGATCGACAGGCTCGCTGCGACCGGTGGGCTCGAGATTCTCGTCGAGCATCTCGATCGCGACCGGGACGCCGCGCGAATCGAGCCGCAATCGCCGCGCCTCCCGAATACGGCATCGCGCGTCGGCGACCACGACGAGTCGCGCTCGACCGTCGTCCGCCGCCCGAATCTCGGCGGTCACCTGACCGAGCGTACCCCGGGGCACGAAACGGGAAACCGCGATCGTCGCACCATCGAGGAGAAATTCGACACGCCAGCCGGTGATGTCGATGGCGCGCGCCCGGCCTGCCAAGCCGAGATACCCCGGCAGACCGGGACCGATCGCCGCCGCCCCGGCAACATGCGGCACGGCGCAGGCGCGGGCGAGCGCGACCTTGACCGTTGACGAATAATCGGGTTCCGCGGCGGCCGACGCCGCGGCGATCAGGAAGAACGCCGGCGCCGGGAAGCGCACGCTACCAGGGCTTGGCCACCTTGGCGTCGCGCATCCGCGCCTGGCGCCATTGTTGGCGCAACGCCTCGGCCGCCTGCGCCCGGTCGCGCACCAGATCGACCATCTCCTGCGCCTGCTCGGCAGTCATCTCCCGCTGCGATCCGCCGGCCTGGGTCTGCGCGGAATTGTTCTGCGAGGGCGCGCCCTGCGGCGCCTGTTCGCCTTGCTCGCCTCTCGGCTCGAGTCCTTCGTCGGCGGCGTCTTCCCGGTCGCGCGTGCGATCGCTGTCGGACTGTTCGTCGAAGAACTGGCCCCGGTTCTGCGACGCCGCGACGTTCACCGCCTCGGGGTTCTGAATCCCCTGCATGCGCTGCCGCCTCAGCTCGTCGTGCATGCGGTCGGCGAGTTCGAGGTTGTACATCGCGTCGGCGATGTCGGGGTCGAGCGCCAGGGCTTCGCGATAGCTCTCCATCGCATCGCGGATCGGCGTCACGGCGTCGCGGAAGGTGCGCATGGCATTGATCGCCACCTGATATTGCACGTTTCCGAGGTTGTAGTGGGCGCGCGCCGCGAGCCGCCGGTCGTCGGAGTCGATGGCGCGCACGAACGCCGCGCGCGCCGCCTTCAGGTCGTGCAACTTGAACAGCGCGGCGCCGCGGTTGAACGCGATCTCCGGTGTTTCCGGCAGCATGTCGCGCGCGATCTCGTAGAGATCGGCGGCATCGCGGTAACGCTCCTCGTCATAAGCCTTGTTGGCCAGCGCGACCGCCTGCCAGGGGGTCTCGACATCCTCGAAACCGCAGAGCGCGAACAGCATCGCCGCCGCCGCAACACCTCGGACCGCGCGCATGGCTACATCTCCTCCGGCTGCGCCGGACGTTCGGGAATGACCATCTCGGCCGCCAGCAACAACAGCGCGACCAGCGCAAACAGGGCGTAGCGGTCGGCCTTGCGTTCGCCCTGGCCGGTTTCCAGCGCCCGCCGAGGCTTGTCGGCGATCTCGGCTTCGAACAGCGCGTCGAGCGCAATCGGACCGGTGCGTGCGGGAACATAGGCGCCACCGCCGCCGCGAGCCATGGCGCGCAGTTGCGACTCGCCCATCACCGACACGACATCGGCGCCGCCGAAACGCAGATACCGCCGCGCTCCCTCTCCGGTGACGACGGGAATGCGCGCGCCCTTCTCCGGGTCTCCGACCCCGACGGTGTATAGCCCGACCCCCTCGTCGGCCGCCTGCCGCGCCGCCTCGCGGGCGCCGCCGCGATGGTCTTCGCCGTCGCTGATAACGATGAAATCGGTATGCATCGCGTCGAGCGCACCGAAGCCGAACAGGGTCTTGCGAACCGCGTCGCCTAGCGCGCTGCCGCGCCGGTCGATGATCTCGGTGGTCACCTGCGCCAGCCGGTTGCGGAAGAACGCGTAGTCCAGGGTGAGCGGGCTTTGCAGACGGGCGCGGCCGGCGAAGATCACCAGCCCCACGCGATAACCGCCATGCTCGGCGAGACTTTCGGTAAAGGCGGTGATCGCGGCCTTCGCGGCTTGCAGACGATTGGGTTCGGCGTCTTCCGCCAACATGCTGCGCGAGACATCGAGCAGGATGTAGATGTCGCGGCCCCGGCGTTCGGCGTCGCCGAGCTCGCGACCCCATTGCGGCTGCATCGCGGCGATCGCCAGCATCGCGGTCGCCGCGGCCAGGCAGACCGCCCTGGCGGCGCGGCGGCGCCAGCTGTAGCGGCCGACCAGCGCCGGCGCCAGACCCGGATCGACGAACGCCGTCAGCGCCCGGCGCCGACGGCGGAACCCGTGGACGTAGAACGCGGCCATAATCGGAACCGCGAGCAGCGCCGCCGCCAGCCAGGGAGCCGCGAAGCTCACGGTAACGCCCGCAGACGCGTGTTGACGAGCACCCCTTCGCCGAACAGCAACAGCAAGGCCGCCAGCAGCAGCGCCGGATAGCCTTCGATATAGCGCTGGTACTGCTCCGCAACGTTGGTCGATTTCTCGAGCCGGTCGATCTCATCGTAGATTTCCCTCAGGGCTTGGCCGTCGGTCGCCCGGAAATAGCGTCCGCCGGTCGCCTCGGCCATGCCCGTCAGGGTCTGCTCGTCGATGAAGACCTGGGTCGGCACCATCACGATCGTATCGTCGCCCTGGCGTACCGGGGTCATCGCGGTGCCCCGCGTGCCGGTGCCGATAGTGTAGATCTTGATGCCCAGCGCGTGCGCGGCGGCGGCGCTCTCCACCGGTTCGGTATTGCCGGCATTGTTGCTGCCGTCGGTGAGCACGATCATCACTTTGCTCTTGGCGCCGGCGCGTTGCAGCAATTCGGCCCCCATCACCACCGCGTCGCCGATCGCCGTGCCGTCCTCCTCGGCGATCTGAACGATGTCGATTTCATCGAGCGCCAGCAGAAGCGCGTCATGGTCGAGTGTCAGCGGACTCAGATTGTCGCTGAAACGCGCGAAGGTGACCATGCCGATCAGGTCTCCCTCGCGCCCCGATTCGGTGTCTTCCCGGCCATCGCCATCAACGAAACCGCGGAAGGTTTCCTTCACCGCCTCGAGACGGTTGGCGGGTTCGTCGCCGACCTGAAGGTCGAGCGCTCCCATGCTGCTCGAAATATCGACCGCCATGACGATCGCGATGCCGTCGCGATAGATGCGCGTGACCTGCTGTCCCCATTGCGGGCGCGCCAGGGCAACGATGCACAGCGCGAGCACCAGCGGACGCACGAACGGGAGCGCGGCGCGCAGGCGGGTCATGAAGGTCGCTCCCAGAACCGCGAGATCGCCGGTGGCCGTGTAATCCACGCTCGCCGGCCGGTCGCGCCGCCGCACCCACAGGAACAGCGCCGGCACGGCCGCGAGCAGCAGCAGCAGCCACGGATGATCGAACCTCACGCGACTTCCGCCGCGCGCGCCGCCGGCACGCGCGCCGCCGCGTCGGCGGTCTCGCGCACGAAGCCGACCGCGCTGTCGAGCGCCGCCGCGGGCTCGCGGGGCCCCGGCCGGTAGCGAGCGAACTTCACGCGGTCGCAAAAGTCGAGGAACGCGCCCAACATGCCGCGATGGTCCGCAACCGTCTTGCGCGCCGCCGCCTCGTGCAACACTTCCTCGGTGGTCCGTTCCGCCGCGCGCAGGCCGAACCGCCAGTCCAGATAGCGCCGCAGGATCGTGGAAACACGGATATGAAACGCGTCGATCTTTTCGGGTGTGTCGAGACCGGCAGCGTCGAGGCGCCGCAGCGCGGCGAGTGCCATCACATGCGCGCTTTCCATCGGCACCGGTCGTCCCGAAACGCCGCGGCGCTTTCGGCGCCACAACCAGAGGCCGGCCGCGGCGAGCGCGGCGACCGCGCCGGCGGCGAGCAGGATCGGCCGCCAGTCGATCGGAACCGGCGGCGGCGGGGGCAAGGGCACCGGCCCCAGAATGTCCTTCGGCTTGGTAAAATCGGCGTCCGGGGGCAGCACTGACGTCACCTCGACCGGCAGCGGACCGATACGCAGGAAGTCGGACGCCGCTACTCGATTGGCCAGCGGCGCCGCCGTACGACACTCGTTGAGATAGACGCAAGCGATCGACGGCACGGTGCGCCCGTCAAGCAGATTGAGCGTCAAGGCGCGGATCTCCGTCTCGCCCGCTTCGGTCGGGTCCAGATAGTAGCGCCGTTCGTTGCGCACCAGCCGGGTTCCCCCGCCCGCCACGGTGAAGGGGCCCGCCTTCTCCTCGCGCAACAGCTTGAAACTGCCGATCTCGCCGACCACCCGGGGGAAGCTGACCAGGATCCACGGCGGCGCCTCGACCGCGAGCACGGCCTTGACCCGGTCCACGATGGGCACGGCATCGCGATCGGCGAAGAACACCGCCCGAACCGGGCCACGGACCTCCTCGACGAACACCGCGCCTTCGTCGACGGTCGGACCGTCGCGCGCTTCGCGGGCCACCTGGCCGAACGCGGGTGCAATCGACAGGGCCGTGAGCAGAACCGCCGCAAGCCCCCTCACCGCCCCTCCCCCAGCCGGCGTTCCCGGCTGCGGAAGAAGCGCATCAGCGGCCCGACATAGGGCTTCTCGGTCGGCACTTCGATGAAATCGATCCCGAGCGCGCGAAACAGGCGGCGGCGCTCTGCCCGCGCCCGCCCGCGCGCGGCGGCGAAGCGCTCGCGCACCCGCTTGCTGCCGGTATCCACCAGCCGTTCCTCGCCCGTTTCCAGGTCGCGCAAACGCACGAAACCGACCGCCGGCAAAGCGTAGTCCCGCCGGTCGATGAGGCAGATCGGCACCAGATCGTGGCGCTGTCGCGTGAGTCTGAGCGGGCGTTCGAAGTCGCCGGCGAAGAAATCCGAGATCAGGAAGCTGATCGACCGGCGCGGCATGACCTTGTGGAGATATTCCAGCGCGGCGGCGACATCGGTGCCCCGGCGACGCGGCTTGAACGCCAGCATATCGCGGATCAGCCGCAACGCCCGGTTCTTGCCCTTGCGTGGCGGAACGAACAGTTCCACCCGGTCGGTGAACAGGATGAGGCCGACCTTGTCGTTGTTGTTGATAGCGCTCAGGGCGAGCACGGCGCCGAGCTCGATGGCGATGCGCGTCTTGCGCCGGGGACCGGAGGCGAAATGGCCGGAGGCGCTCAAATCGATCAGCAACATCACTGTCAGTTCGCGCTCTTCGACATATTGCTTGACGAAGGGCTGACCGACGCGCGCGGTCACGTTCCAGTCGATGGTGCGTACGTCGTCGCCCGGCACATATTCCCGAACCTCGGCGAACTCGATGCCCCGGCCTTTGAACACACTGTGATACTCGCCGGCGAAAATACCGTCGACGAGACGCCGGGTGCGGATATGCACCTGGCGCACCTGCCTGAAAATCTCGGCGGGCAGCACGGCTGGACGGAAACTCAGGGCACCGGCATACGATCGAAGATTTGCCGGATGATCTCCTCGACCGACATTTCCGCCGCTTCGGCCTCGTAAGTGATCAGCACCCGGTGACGCAGCACATCGTGGCCGATCGACTTCACGTCCTGTGGCGTGACGTAGCTGCGGCCGCGGATGAAGGCCAGCGCCTTGGCGGCCAGCGCCAGATAGATCGACGCGCGCGGCGAGGCGCCGAAATCGATGAAGCGCGCGAGATCGTCGAGCCCGTGCGCCGCCGGGTGGCGCGTCGCGAGCACCAGATCGACGATGTAGTGCTTGATCTTGTCGTCGATGTAGATGTTGTCGACGACGCGGCGCGCGGCCAGGATCGACGCAGTATCGGTCACCGCGTCGACCGGGGGCTCGGGCGCGGTCGTCGCCATGCGATCGAGAATCTCGAGTTCCTCACCGCGGTCGGGGTAGGTGATGCGCAGCTTGAGCATGAAGCGATCGGTCTGCGCTTCCGGCAGGGGATAGGTGCCTTCCTGTTCGAGCGGGTTCTGGGTCGCGAGCACCAGGAACGGTTGAGGCAAGGCGAAGCTTTCCTCGCCGATGGTCACCTGGTTCTCCTGCATCGCCTCCAGCAACGCGCTCTGCACCTTCGCGGGCGCACGGTTGATCTCGTCCGCGAGCACCAGATTGGCGAAGACCGGCCCCTTGCGGACCCGGAACGCGCCCGATTGGGGCTGATAGATCAGCGTGCCCACGAGGTCCGCCGGCAGCAGATCGGGGGTGAATTGAATACGCTGATAGTCGGAGTGCAACGCCTGCGCGAGCGCCGTCGCAGCGCGCGTCTTGGCAAGGCCGGGCGCTCCTTCGATCAACACGTGGCCGTTCGCGAGCAACCCGACCAGCAGGCGCTCGAGCATGTATTTCTGGCCGACGATGGTGCGTTCGAACGCGTTCATCAACCCGTCGATGAACGCGCCCTGTTCCTGAACGCGCGCGTCGATCTCCCCGACGTCAAGCGGCATTGCGGTTCACATCTGCTGAAAAGCGCGGGCTGTCGCGGCGGCACCTATAGCACGGTCGTCAAACCGCAAACAGACAGAGGCCGCAGCGGCCGACCGGCGTTGCCGGCATGGCCGGGGCCAACCAGCTACCCACCGCCCCCGGGGGGGGATTCCGGGATCAGTGCCGCGCGCCGGCGACATGCAGCTTCAATCCGGCATAGATGCAGCGATTGACCGGGGTCGGTATGCCGGCCTCGCGGCCGAGCCGCACGACTGCGCCGTTCAGCCAGTCGATCTCAAGCGGCTTGCCGTGCTCGAGGTCGTAAAGCGTCGAAGAGGTCATGTCTGCGGGCACCCGATCGAACAGGAACATCGGGTCTTCGACCAGCGCCGGATCGAGTGTCACCCCGCGCGCCGCAGCAACCGCCATGGTCTCGCGCGCGCAGATCTCCAATACCGCCCTTCCGTCCGGGTCGGCGCGAATCGGGCCGATCGGCGCACGCGCCAGCGCGGTCATGCCGTTGTGAGCGCACAGCAGGGTGAACTTGGTCCAGATCGCCGCCTCGACATCGCTCGTGAGCACCACTTCGATCCCGGCGTTCTCGCAGGCCCGGCGAAACGATTCGGCGCGTTCGCTGGCCTGCCCGTCGCGCTCGCCGAACTCGATGCGCGCCGTCTTCATGCCGTGGCGGACAAGGCCCGGCGCCTCGATCAGTGCCAGAATGTAACAGAGTCCGCCGAGCACGCACTCAGGCCCGAGGCGCGCCGCGAGGCGGTCTTCGTTCTCCACTCCGTTCTGAAGCGAAAGGACTGCCGTGTGCGGCCCGATCATCGCTGCGGCCACCTCAGCGGCCTCGTCCGTGTGGATGCTCTTCACCGCGATCAGCACCAGATCGACCGGCCCGACCGCCGCGGCCTCACCCGGTGCGACGACCGCCACCTCGGGCAGCGCACAATCGCCGAGCGGGCTCGCGATCTTCAGACCGTCGCGCCGCATCGCCGCGCCGTGCGCGCCGCACTGTACGAACACGACCTCCTCACCTGCGGCTTGCAGGCGGGCACCGAAATAGCCGCCGACCCCGCCGGCGCCGATCACCCCGATCTTCATACCGACCCCCTTCGCCACGCCGGCGCCATCATATCCGCCGGCGCCGCGCTCTGCGGCACGATGGCCGATCTGCTATGAACGCGGCGCATCCACGGGAGATCGCCATGTCGGAGAAGATGACCGGCGGGACGCTTGCCGCCGCCGTTGCCGGGCTTGAGGGCTGGACGCTGGCGGAGGGCGAAAACGCCATCGCCAAAACCTGGCGGTTCGACGATTTCAACGCCGCATTCGGGTGGATGACCCGTGCCGCGCTCAAGGCCGAACGTATGGACCATCACCCTGCCTGGTTCAATGTGTACAACCGCGTCGAGGTCACGCTGTCGAGCCACGATGTCGACGGAGTCAGCGACCGCGATATCGCGTTCGCGGCGTTTCTCGACAGTCTTTAGTGGAAACGCCGCGTGCGCCGCTGCAGCTCGCGGTGGCGAGCGCAACGCCGTTCGTGCTCGGCGCCGCAGCCGTCGCGCTGGGCCCGGACTGGCTGCAAGCCACGGTCTATTACCACCTGACCAACTATGCCGCGCTGACGCTCGCTTTTCTCGGCGCCGTGTCGTGGGGGTTCGCGGCGGCTGCCGGTGCGGACCGTGTCTGGTATGCGGCCGGCGCCGCGCCGTTCCTTGTGGCCTGGCTGTCGCTCGCTGCGGTTCATCCGATGCTGCGCACGCTCTTCCTCGTCGCCGGTTTCGCCGTCGCGTTCGCGCTCGACCTGCGGGCCGCGAAAGCCGGGCTCGCTCCGCTCTGGTATATCCGGCTGCGCAAGCCGCTCACGGCCATCGCGTTGGTCGCGTTGGGCGTGATCGCGGTGACGACCGCTTGAAGCGCGCCGTGTTCCACGTGTCGCTGCCGGGCGGGCGGCCCTCGGCGGCCTCTGCTGTGCCCCGGCGTTGACAGCACCCGTGCACCGGTCCGATATGGCGCGATGAACGTGCTGGTGATCGGGTCGGGGGGGCGCGAGCACGCGCTGTGCCGGGCAATCGGCGCCTCGCCCCTGTGCGAATCGCTCTATTGCGCGCCGGGCAATGACGGCATCGCACAGGAAGCCCAGTGCGTGATGCTCGATGTCATGGATTTCCCCGCCGTCGCCGGGTGGTGCCGCAACCATGCGATCGACCTCGTCGTCGTAGGGCCGGAAGCGCCGCTGGTCGCCGGCATCGTCGACACTCTGGAAGCCGCCGGCATCGCGTGTTTCGGGCCGTCCGCCGCGGCCGCGCGGCTGGAAGGCTCCAAAGCGTTCGCCAGGGAGTTGTGCCGCCGGCACGGAATCCCCATCCCCGATTTCGCGTGCTTCACCGATTTCGACGCCGCGCGCGCGCATGTGCGCCGCGCCGGGGCGCCGATCGTTGTCAAGGCGAGCGGCCTCGCCGCCGGCAAGGGGGTGACGGTCGCGCGAACCGTCGCCGAGGCGGAGGCGGCCCTCGATGCCATGGAAGCCGGCGCGTTCGGCGCCGCCGGATCGGAAGTGGTGATCGAGGAATACCTCGACGGTGAGGAAGCGAGCCTGTTCGCACTGGTCGATGGTACTGCGGCGCTGCGACTCGCCGGCGCGCAGGACTACAAGGCGGCGGGCGACGGCGACAGCGGACCGAACACCGGCGGCATGGGCGCCTGTTCGCCGACCCCGGTGCTCGACGAGGCCACGATGGCGCGGGCGATGGACGAGATCGTCCATCCGACCGTCGCGGCCATGGCGGCGGAGGGGATGCCGTTCCGCGGCGTTCTCTATGCCGGATTGATGATCACTCGCGCCGGCCCCCGACTCCTCGAGTTCAACGTCCGTTTCGGCGATCCCGAGTGCCAGGTGCTGGCGATGCGCCTGAAGTCGGACCTCCTGTTGGCGCTGACGGCGGCGCGCGACGGCGAGCTCGCCCGTTTCGATCTGCGCTGGCGCGATGAGGCGGCGCTGTGCGTGGTCATGGCCGCCAGGGGCTATCCCGGCGCGTATGAGAAAGGCGATGAGATTGGCGGACTGGACGAGATCGGGGACGATTCGGTGGTGGTGTTTCACGCCGGCACGGCGCGCCGCGGCGGGCGATGGGTGGCGGCGGGCGGCCGCGTCCTCGGCGTCACCGCGACCGGGCCGACCGTCGCCGAGGCCCAGGCCGCCGCCTACCGGGCCGTGGACCGGATCGACTGGCCGGGCGGCTTCTGCCGACATGACATCGGCTGGCGGGCCTTGAATCGCGATTGACCGTCCGCGGCGCGGTCCAACCGGTCTCAGAATCGGAGCCGCCAACCCGCCAGCAGGCCGAGCGAGGGCTCCGCGTCCACATGCCCCGGATGACGCGAAACATATGCCTCCGTCCGGGCCTCTCCGCCGAGCACGCCCGTCCGGCGCCAGCGCACCGCCAGATCGACCTGTCTGCCCGACGGGACGAGATCGGCCAGGACCGACTCGTGCAGGACCGCGCCGTCCCTGGTGCGGCCGACCGGCAGCATGAGGCTCGCCCGCCCGTGTTCCAGCCGCGGCGGCTGAGACAGCGAGACCGTGATCTTGTCGTCGGCGGTCAGGCGTCGGTCGGCGCGGAGCGAAACCGCGCTCGTGGTCAGGCCCGACAGTTCGGCGACAACGCCGGCGCCGGCGCCGGGCGCGACCAGACCGATCTCGGCGTCGGCGGCGAGGCGCCACCTCGCGAAGCCGGCGCCGGCCTCGAGCCCGGCGACAAAGCTGTCCGCCGAGAGCCGGCCGAACGCGCCGTCGGCCGCAGAGCCCAGCATGGCTTCCTGCTCGCTGATCCAGCCGAGGCGCACGCCGAACCACCCACCCGGCGGCCGCCAGGCCAGCACGGCGCCTGTTTCCGGCGTCTGCTGTTGGAGCATGCCCGCAGTGGTGAACGCCGTCGCCTCGAGGCCGTTCTGCGCCCTGAAGGTAAGCGTTGCGGCGTTCTCGGCCAGGTTGAGCAGGCTGCTCTCCGCGTTCGCCGGCGACTCGTGGAAACCCAGGCGCCACCGGCCCCGATCGACGGCGATACCGCTCCGGCCGAACGCCAGCCGCGTGCGGCCCGGCGCCGAAGCGCCCGCGTCCGGTCCCGGAGCCATGAGATCGCGCAGCCGCGCCATCGTCGACAGACCGCTCGCCACCCTGACGAGGTCTGAAAGATCGTACCAGAACGGCGCCCCCAGCGCGTCGAACGCGGCGATCTCGCGCCCGGCCAGGGAGCGCGAAAGCCCGTCGCCGAGCGCGCCGCTCAGAAGGACACGGGTGACGCGCACGCTGTGGCCGGCGTCGCCGACGCGGAATCCGGTCGTAATCGTTGTCTCGCCCACCGGCCAGACCGCGGCGCCGAGGTCCATCAGCCCCTGGCCGTAAGTCGCCGTATCGGCATAGACGCCGGACTTGTTCGCGGTCGCGTAGAGCCGCGCAACCAGGTCCGTGTTCGACAACTGGCTGCGGAACATCTGCTTCATCGGCGCCAGCCCGCCTGTGACCATCGGCGCCGCGAACGACGTTCCGCTGAACGATTCGTAGTCCCGAACGATCGCGCCCTGGCGCGGCCCGAAGTAAGCGGCGCCGATCCCCACCCCGGGGGCGGCGATACACCAGTCCGCGGCGATGCCGCAGCGGTTGGAGAAGCGCGCGATTTCGCCGTTCTCGCCAATCGCCACCACCGCGATGGAGTGGCCCTGCAGCTCCTCGATGCGCACCGCCAGGCCGGCATACAGATTGGGCGAGCTCGCATCGAGAAGGCCGGCGGGCCGGTCCAAATAGTCCGTCTCCCCGTCGCCGACGCAGTTGTCGGTACCCGGGCGGCAGAGGTCTGTATTTGAGTTTCCGGCGGACCAGACGAGGATCGTCTTGTCGGTCCGGTCGGCCTGGGCCATGACTTCGATGGTCTGCTGCATTGCGGCGCGCAGGGCCGGCACGTCGTCGTAGTTCTCGATCAGCCCCTCGACCCCGAAGCTCTGGTTCACCATGTCCGGGCCCTGCGAGAGCACGGCCCGATAGAGGTTCGCGTCGTCCGAATCGTACACGGCGAGGATGGCGAGGTCGATCGGCGAGAACGGCACGCCCGAAACCCCGCCGCTGCCGAGGGGAATCGCCGTCATCTGGAGCGCGGCCCAGGGCGCGACTCCTGTGTGCTGATGGCTGGCTCCCGGAACCGGGTTGCCCACGATGACGCTCGCGACGGCGGTGCCGTGCGAATAGCGCATGCCGGTTTCGTCAAAGGCGCCGGTAGTGAGAGTCTCGCTGACCGCTCCGCCCCGGAACGCGGGATGAAAGAGGTCGATGCCGGTGTCGATCACGCCCACGGTGACCCCGGCGCCCGGCTTCGCGTCGGCGCCGTGGAGAATCGGGATCGCCGCATGAGCCTGGTGCGTGTTGATCGTTCTCAGACCCCATTGCCCTTGCGATCGAAACTCGGGCGCGGCGAGGAGCTCTGCGGCGGCCTTGTCCCGGATGCTCCTGAACTCCTCGATCGAGAGGCACCCGCGGTCGACAGTGTCGACGACGCAAGGATCCGGGTCAGGATCCGGTTCCGGGGGATCTGGCGTGGGCGACGGCGGATCCGGGGGATCTGGCGGTTCCGGCGTGGGCGACGGGTTCGGAGGATCCGGCGGTTCCGGCGTGGGCGCCGGGTTCGGAGGATCCGGCGGTTCCGGCGTGGGCGCCGGGTTCGGAGGATCCGGCGGTTCCGGCGTGGGCGCCGGGTTCGGAGGATCCGGCGGTTCCGGCGTGGGCGACGGGTCCGGGGGATCTGGCAGTTCCGGCGTGGGCGACGGGTCCGGAGGATCTGGCGGTTCCGGCACGGGCGGCGGCGAGTCCGGGACTTCCGGCGTCGCGGGCGTCCCGCTCGCCGAGCCGCCTCCCGAACCGCAGCCGGACAACGCGACCGCGAGCGACAGCATCGCAGCAAACGTAAAAAATGCGCCGTATCCGAGGCTTACGGTCTGACGCTCGTATTTCACAGCAAAAAGGCCCGGCCCGGATTTCTCATAACATACAGGAGCATCGGCCCGCGAATCCTCAATATTTCTCCGGCTCGGTTCGCGAGCCGTATGCGTCCTCTCCCGGATCCGGCCGCCTCACGGCCGACCAATTTCAAACCGGGAAATTACCAAGTCATCGCCTTGTTCGACAGGGTGAGAAATCCGGGCTAGATACGGCGCATGCCCGGCTTCGAACGCGCCCTTGCCGACGATGCGGCGACAATGCGGCTCGGCGCGGCCGCCGCTGCGGTCTCCCGGACCGGCGACCTGATCGCGCTCGACGGCCCGCTCGGCGCCGGCAAGACCACCTTCGCGCGGGGTTTCCTGCGCGCCCTCGGCGTCACCGAAGAAGTCCCGAGCCCGACCTTCACGCTCGTGCAAATCTACGAACCGACGGTCGGTCCGGTGTGGCATTGCGACCTCTATCGCATCGAACGTCCCGAAGACACGGCAGCGCTCGGCATCGAAGAAGCGCTCGACGACGCGATCATACTGCTCGAATGGCCGGAACGCATGGGCGCGCCGCCGCCGGCGCCGAGGCTCGACGTGCGGCTCACCTTTGCCGCCGGAGGGCGCAGAGTCCGGCTCGAAGGCCATGGCGACTGGGCGGCGCGCCTCTCCACGCTCGCCGATGACGCCTGAACGCGGGGCGCGGATCTCCGCGTTCCTCGATGCCGAAGGCTGGGGCAGCGCGGCGCGGCGCCCCATCGCCGGGGATGCATCGTTCCGCCGCTACGAACGACTGACGGAAGGACCGCGCCATGCCCTGCTGATGGACGCGCCGCCGCCGCAAGAAGACGTGGATCCGTTCTGCGCCATCGCCCGCCATCTGACGGCGCAAGGCTACAGCACCCCGCGAATCTACGCCGAAGATGCCGCGGCCGGCCTGTTGCTGATCGAGGATTTCGGCGATCGCACGTTCACCCGGATGCTCGACGCCGGCGCCGACCCGACGCCGCTCTACGCGGCCGCGGTCGACGTGCTGGCGGAGCTGCATAGACACGCGCCGCCCCCCGGCCTCGCGCCGTACGATGAGGCCGCGTATCTCGCCGAGGCCGACCTGCTGATCGACTGGTTCCTGCCGGCGGTGGGCGAGACCGGCGCGTCAGCGCTCAGACAGAGCTACCATGAGGCGTGGCGCGCGGTGCTGGGCGCGGCGGCGTATGGCAGGCGGGTTCTCGTGTTACGCGACTACCACGCCGACAACCTGATGTGGCTGCCCGAGCGGACGGGAGTCGCCCGCGTCGGTCTGCTCGATTTCCAGGACGCGCTGGCCGGGTCGCCGGCTTACGACCTGGTGTCGCTGCTCGAAGACGCACGGCGCGACGTTTCGACCGCGCTCGTGGAAGCCATGACGGCGCGCTATCTTACGGTCCGGCCCGAACACGACCCGCGTATCTTCCGCGCCGCCTGTGACGTGCTCGGCGCGCAGCGCAACACCAAGATCGTCGGAATTTTCACCCGCCTGTGGAAACGCGACGGCAAGCCCGGATATCTCGACCTCATCCCCCGGGTCTGGCGCCTGCTGGAAAGCGACCTCGCGCGCCCGGCGCTGGTTCCGGTCCGCGCGTGGTTCGACACCCACGTCCCGCCGGCGCTGCGGCGCGCGCCGCAACCGTGACTCCGCCGGATCGCGCTATGGTGCTTGCGGCCGGACGCGGTGAGCGCCTGCGGCCGATCACCGACAGGATTCCGAAGCCGTTGGTCGAAGTCGCCGGGCGCGCCATGATCGACCGCACGCTGGACTCGCTGGCCGCGGCGGGCGTCACGCGGGCGATCGTCAATGTCTGCCACATGGCCGACCGGATCGAGGCGCATCTTGCAGATCGAAGGCGGCCCTGCATCTCATTGTCGCGCGAGACCGCCTTGCTCGACACCGGCGGCGGTATCGTCCATGCGCTGGGACGTTTCGACGGCCGCCCGTTCTGCGTCGCCAACAGCGATGTTGTGATCTTCGACGGGATCGAGCCGGCGTGGCGGCGTCTTGCGCGGGCGTGGAACGGCGCCGCGATGGACGCGTTGCTGCTGCTCACCCCGTGCGCCGGCGCCACGGGCTATGACGGTCCCGGCGATTTTCAGTTCGACCGCAGGGGCCGTCCGCACCGGCGTTGCGAACGGGAGATCGCGTCGTTCGTCTTCGCCGGCTGGCAGATCCTCCACCCGCGCCTGTTCGACGACCCGCCGGCGGGCGCGTTCTCGCTCAACCTGCTCTTCGACCGTGCGCTGGCGAACGGCCGGCTCGCCGCCATCGTCCACGACGGAGCGTGGTTCCACGTCGGCACGCCGGCGGCGCTGCGCGCGGTCGAAACCGCGATCGCGAAACTGCTCTGATGGCCGGCGTCGTCACCATTCCCGCCGCCCACGGATTCGTCGAGGTGCTGGCCGACGCCCTGTTCGCGGAACACGGCGCCGATCCGCTGGCGCTCGCGCGCGTCACAGTCTTTCTGCCCACCCGGCGTTCGGCGCGCGCCCTGCGCGAGGCACTGCTGCGGCGCGGCGGCGGCGCGGCTCTATTGCCCCGCATCCGCCCGCTCGGCGATCTCGACGAAGATGAGGACGACGGCGCCGATTCGCTCCCTGTCGCGGCGCCGCCGGCGATCGGCGCGCTGGAACGCCAATTGCTGCTCGCCGAACAAGTGCGCGCCCTGCCGCCGCGCGCCGCCTTCGGTCCGGTCTCCGGCGCACAGGCGCTCGCCCTCGCCGCCGCCCTCGCGCGCCTGCTCGACGAGATGCAGACGGCGCGGGTCGATTTCACCGCCCTCGACAGGCTCGTTCCCGAAGAATTCGCCGGGCATTGGCGCGAAACATGCGAGTTTCTCTCCATCGTCACCGCGCACTGGCCGCGGATTCTCGCCGCGCGCGGGGCGATCGATCCCGCCGACCGCCGCAATCGTGTCCTCTGTGCGCTGGCGGCGGAATGGCGCCGCGCGCCGCCCGAAACCCCGGTGATCGCGGCGGGATCGACCGGCAGCGTGCCGGCTACCGCCGACCTGCTGGCGACCGTGGCGAAACTGCCGCGCGGCCTGGTCGTGCTCCCCGGTCTCGACGCCGGCCTCGACGACGCGAGCTGGAACGCGCTCTCCGAAACCCATCCGCAATACGGCCTCAAGTTGTTGCTCGAGCGCCTCGAGATCGACCGCAGCACGGTCCCGTCGTGGCTGGCCCCGCCGCCACCGGATACGCCGCTCGGCGCGCGCGCCGCCCTGATCCGCGAAGCGATGCGTCCCGACCGGACCGTCGAAGCGTGGCGCGCGCTCGACTGGCTGGACCGGAGCGCGGTCGCGGGACTCGAACTCGTCGAATGCCCGGACGCGGAAGCCGAGGCCGAAGTCGTCGCGCTGGCGATGCGGCACGCGCTGGAAACGCCGGGACGCACGGCAGCGCTGGTGACGACCGACCGTGGCCTGGCGCGCCGCGTGCGCGCTGCGCTCCGCCGCTGGGCGCTGGACGTGGACGACTCGGCCGGGATTCCCCTCGCCGACACGCCCCCTGGCGTCTTTTTGCGCCTGATCGTCGAAGCGCTGGCGCGCGACGCCGCGCCGATTCCCCTGCTCGCTATGCTCAAACACCCGTTGAGTCGCGGCGGCATGAACCGGCTGGAGTTTCTCAACCTGGTCCGGCGGTTCGAGCGCCGCTGCCTGCGCGGCCCCCGGCCGGCGCCCGGCTTCCCGGGTCTGCGGAACGCGCTCGCGACGTCGTGGGCGCCGGAGCCGCCGCCGGAGGAACTCGCGGTATGGTTCGACAGCCTCGCCGCCGCCGCCGCACCGCTGGCGCGCGCGCTCGCGCAAGACCGGGTGATGACGGTCGATCTGGTCGCCGCGCACAGGGAGTTCGCCGAGTGGCTGGCGACCGGCGAGGACGGCGCAACCGACCTCTGGGCACGGGAGGCCGGGCGCGCCTGCCGCGACCGCCTCGACGAACTCGCCGAAGCGGCCACCGGCCTGCCCGCCGCCGCCGGGCGCGACTACGCGGCGACCATCGACGCCGCGTTGAAGGGCATACCGATCCGCCCGGCGCGCGACCGGCATCCGCGGCTGTTCATCCGGGGCACGCTGGAAGCGCGGTTGCAGCGCGCCGACCTTACCGTTCTCGGCGGCCTCAACGAAGGCGCCTGGCCGGGCGAACCGCCGGCGGACCCGTGGCTGAGCCGACCGATGCGCCGCGACCTCGGCCTTCCCGCACCCGAGCGCCTGATCGGCCTCGCCGCGCACGACTTCGCCCAGCTGGCCCAGGCGCCCGACGTGTTGTTGACCCGCTCCGAGCGAGTCGCGGGCGCGCCGAGCGTCCCCGCGCGCTGGCTGACCCGCCTGAAGGCGGTGCTCGACGGGGCGGGGATTCGCCTCGCGCGAACCCCGTGGCTCGCATGGCGGCGCGCCCTCGACCGGCCCGACTCGCCGCCGGCGCCGATCCTCTCGCCGGCGCCCAGGCCGCCGCTCCACGCCCGCCCGCGCGAACTGTCGGTCACGCGAATCGAGGCGTGGATGCGCGACCCCTACGAGATCTACGCCCGATCCATTCTGGGCCTGCGGGCGCTCGACCCGGTCGATGCGAGCGCCGCGCAAGCCGAATACGGCAGCGCGGTTCACGAGGCGCTCAGGCGCTTCGCCGAAGAGACCCCCGGGCCGCTCCCGGCCGACGCGCTGCAACGCCTTCTCGCCATCGGCGAGGCCGCCCTTGTGGAGTCGGGTGCGACGGCGGGCGTGTTGTCGTTCTGGCGGCCGCGCTTCGCGCGCACAGCGGAGTGGTTCGTCGCGCAGGAACGGGTGCGGCGCGCGGCGGGCGTCGAGAGCCTGGTGGAGATCGACGGCGCGCTGGCGTTCGAGGCAGCGGGCGGCAAGTTCCGACTCACCGCTCGCGCCGACCGGCTGGACCTCGGGCCCGACGGCAGCGTGACCGTAATCGACTACAAGATCGGCCCGCCGCCGAGCGAGCGCGAAATGCTCGCCGGTTTCGCACCGCAACTACCACTGGAAGGCGCGATCCTGGCCGCCGGCGGCTTCGCCGGACTCGCCGCCGCCGCGCCGGTCGCGCTTCAGTATTGGCGCCTGTCCGGCGGCGATCCGGCGGGCGAAATCAGGGAACCGAAGAAGAGGAGCGCCGAAGCGCTGACCGAAGACGCGCTGAACGGGCTGCGCGGCCTTGTCGATCTCTACGACGACCCGGAGACCGCCTATCTGTCGCGTCCGGCGCCGAAACATGCGCCGAAATACAGCGATTACGAGCATCTGGCGCGCGTGGGCGAGTGGGGCTCCGCCGCCACCGAAGAGTCGTGAGCCGCGCCGACCGCGAACAGCGCCGCGCGGCGGACCCCGGCGCATCGGTCTGGGTCGATGCGTCGGCGGGTTCGGGGAAGACGACGGTGCTGGTCAACCGGGTGCTCCGGCTGTTGCTCGGCGCTGGCGCGAAGCCGGCGGTGCCGGAACGCATTCTGTGCCTGACTTTCACCAACGCCGCAGCGGCGGAAATGGCCAATCGCCTGAACGACCGGCTCGCCGAATGGGCGGTAGCGAGCGACTCCGAACTGACCGCCGCGCTGCGGGAATTTTCGGACGAAACTCCCGGTCCCGCGCTGCGCGCGGCGGCGCGGCGGCTGCTCGCGCGCGTGCTCGACACGCCGGGAGGAATGCGTATCCAGACTGTCCACGCATTCTGCCAGTCGCTGCTGCGCCGCTTCCCCCTCGAAGCCGGAGTCCCACCGCATTTCGAGGTCATCGACGAACGCGCCGCCGGCGAACTGATGATCGACGTCCAGAACCGGCTGATCGCCAGCCTCGACGACGCAGGTCCGCGCCTCCGCGAAGCCATCGGGGTCGTGACCCGCAATGCGCACGAAGCCCGCATCGGCGAGTTACTCGACGAGCTCGCGAGCGAACGCGGGCGGCTGCGCCAGCTGGCCCGCGAGGCCGGCGGAATCGACGGGTTGATCGCCCGAATGCACGACGCGGTCGGGATCGAACCCGGCGTGACCCACGAAGACATCACCCGCGCGGCCTGCGTCCCGGGCGCGGGCGCCGAGGATGCGCTTCGCCGCCTGGCGACGGCGATGGCTTACGGAGGGGTGAGGGATCGCGAGCGCGGCGGGCGCATCGCTGCGTGGCTCGCCGCCGACCGGGACGAGCGCGCCGCCGCGTTCGCCGACTATCGCCGCGCCTTCCTGAAAGAGGACGGCGAACCGCTTGTCAGAGTCGCCACGAAGGCCGTGATCGAGAGCGCGCCGTCGCTCGAGGGGACCGTCGCGGCGGAGCAGGCGCGCGTGGCCGCAGTCGAGGAAGACCGCAAGCGGGCCGTCGTCGCCGGCGCGACAGCCGCGCTGCTGACTGTGGGCGATGCACTGCTCGACGCTTATGAATCACGTAAACACGCCCTCGGCCAGCTCGATTTCGACGATCTGATCCTGGCGGCGCGCGATTTGCTGACCACCCCCGGCCGTGCAGAATGGGTGCTCTACAAGCTCGACGGCGGTCTCGATCACATCCTCATCGACGAAGCTCAGGACACCAGCCCCGACCAGTGGGAGGTGGTGCGGGCGCTGGCCGACGAGTTCCACGCCGGCGAAGGCGCGCGGGACGCTCCGCGCACCTTGTTCGCGGTGGGCGACCCCAAACAGTCGATCTACGGCTTTCAGCGCGCCGACCCGGAGAAGTTTACCGAGATGCGACGCTGGTTCTCCGGGCGGGCGCGGCGCGCCGGCCAGCGTTGGGAGGACGTGCCGCTCGACACCTCCTTCCGTTCGACCGCGCCGGTGCTGGCGGCGGTGGATGCGACGTTCGCCGCGCCCGACGCCGCGTCGGGCCTGATGTTCGACAACCGCCCGATCCGTCATCGGGCGCATCGCGCGACCCAGGCGGGGAGCATCGAACTGTGGCCGCCGACGGCGCCGGAGACGGCCGACCCCGCGCGGCCCTGGAAGCCTCCGGTCGAGCGCATCGCTCCACCGTCGGCCGCCGAACGGCTCGCCGCCGAAGTCGCGCGCGAGATCCGCGACCTGTGTGACGGCGGACACCGCCTCGAAAGCCGCGACCGCGCGGTGCGGCCCGGCGATATCGTGGTGCTGGTGCGTAGCCGCAACCGGTTTCTCGACGAATTGGTGCGGCGCCTGAAGGCCGAGGACGTGGCTGTCGCCGGCGTCGATCGCCTGATGTTGACCGGCCATATCGCGGCGATGGATCTGATAGCGCTCGGTCGCTTCCTGCTGTTCCCGAGCGACGATCTGAGTCTGGCCGAGGCGCTCAAGAGTCCGTTGTTCGGGTTCGACGACGACGCGCTCTTCGCCCTCGCCCACGGACGCGAGGTCTCGCTATGGCGGCGACTGCGCGACGAAGCCGAATGCTCGCCGCTCTGCGCCGAAGCTGCGGAGCGCCTGCGGGAACTCCTTCGCCGCGCCGACCGGGTGACGCCGTGGGAGCTTTACGCCGACCTGTTGTCGGCGGGTGGAGGACGGCGCCGCTTCGCCGCCCGCCTCGGCGACGAGGCGACCGAAGTGCTCGACGAATTCCTCGCCCAGGCGATGGCGTTCGAGCGCGCCGCCCCGCCCGGCCTGCAAGGCTTCCTGCACTGGCTCGCCACCGGTGACGTCGAGGTGAAACGCGAGCAGGAGACCGGCGGCGACGCGGTGCGGATCATGACCGTGCATGGCGCCAAGGGCATGGAGGCGCCCATCGTGTTCCTGCCCGACACCATGCACCCGCCGCGCACGATATCGCAGCTGGTCTGGAGCCCGGATGGCGACATGGCGCTGTGGCCGGTGCGCAAGCCGGATTGGGATCCTCTCTCCCGCGAGTGGCGCGCGGCGGCGAAGGAGCGCGATCGCGAGGAATATCGCCGCCTGCTCTACGTCGCGATGACCCGGGCCGAAGACCGCCTGGTGGTATGCGGATGGCGAAACCAGCGGCAGAAGACCGATAACGCCGACGCCTGGCGCGCGATGGTAGCGCGCGGCCTCGCCGCCTGCCCGGATGCGCGCGAAGAGAAGAACGGGATCGTCGCCTTGCGGTCGCCGCGGACAGCGCCGCCGGATCGCACGGAGCGGGCGCGCCCCGACGCCGCCGACGACGCGCCGACGCCGCCCTGGCTGCGCGCGCCCCGCCCGCCGGAGACCGTAGCGGAGACGGTTTTCCCGTCCGTGCCGGAACCCGCCCGACAGCCCGAGGCCGAAGAGCGCGGGCGGCGGCTTCACGCCCTCCTTCAGGCGTGGCCGGCGCTGCCCGAGTCCGTCTCCGACGCCGACCGCACGGTCGTCGAAGTCGCGGTCGAAATCGTGCGCCGCGACCCTGTCTTCGCGCCGATCTTCGGCCCCGACAGCCTGGCCGAGGTCGCAGTCGCGACAGCCGGCGCGCACGCGATGTCGGGCCGCATCGACCGCATCGCCGTCACGGACGAAGCGACGCTCGCCATCGACTTCAAGACCGGCGGCGCACCCGAGGACACGATTCGGCCGCCGCGGGACCACCTGCGGCAGATGGCGGCGTATCGCGACGCATTGAGGCGGATCTACCCCGACCGCCCGATTCGCTGCGCCCTTCTGTGGATCGACCACGGCGTCCTGGCTCCGCTCGACAGCGACTCGCTTGACCGCTTCGCAGCTTGACCCGGCAGAGTCCCGGGGGATCGCTCGACTCTCCGTTCGCGCCCCGGGGCATCGCTTGACCGGCTCCGGCGCGCTCCATACTGTCGCGTTCCGACGGGCGCGGCGCCCGGGGCCGGGTTCACACGGGAGCGCTTCATGGCCACGACCAAAATCTCCGACGCGAGTTTCAAGCGCGATGTCCTCGATTCCGAGACACCGGTGCTCGTCGATTTCTGGGCCGAGTGGTGCGGGCCGTGCAAGATGATCGCGCCGGCGCTTGAGGAGCTCGCCGAGGAATTCGACGGCCGGGTCACGGTCGCCAAGATGAATATCGACGAGAACCCGGACACGCCGACCCGATATCAGGTGCGTGGCATCCCGACCCTGTTGCTGTTCCGCAACGGCGAGGTCGCGGCGTCGAAGATCGGCGCCGCGCCGAAGAGCGACCTGACAAGCTGGGTCGAAACCAATCTCGCGTGACGCCGAGCCTACGCGACTTCTTCCAGCACATCGCCGATGGTCCCGCAGATCTCGTCGATCTGCGCGCGCTCGACGATCAACGGCGGCGACAGGGCGATGATGTCGCCGGTAGTACGCACCAGCACGCCTCTCTCGTAGCAGCGCACGAAGGCGTCGTAGGCGCGCGCGGTCGGGCGGCCGGGGATCGGCTCGAGTTCGATACCCGCCACCATGCCGAGATTCCGGATATCGACGACATGCGGGCGGCCGCGCAGACCATGCACCGCGTCCTCGAAATACGGTTCCAGTTCGGCCGCGCGGTCGAACAGCGCTTCGTCGCGATAGAGCCCGAGCGTCGCGAGCCCTGCGGCGCAAGCGAGCGGGTGCCCCGAATAGGTGTAGCCGTGGAACAGTTCGATGACATGGTCCGGTCCGCTGACCACAGCGTCGTGGATGGGCGCGCGCACCGCCACCCCGCCCATGGGCACGGCAGCGTTGGTCAGACCCTTCGCCATGGTCACCAGGTCGGGGACGATGTCGAACCGCTCGCACGCGAACGACGAGCCAAGGCGGCCGAAGCCGGTGATCACTTCGTCGAAAATCAGCAGGATACCGTGGCGGTCGCAGATTTCGCGCAACCGGCGGAGATAGCCGACCGGGGGAATCAGCACCCCTGTCGAGGCGGCCAATGGCTCGACGATGACCGCAGCGATGGTGTCGGCACCGTGCAGCGCAACCGCATCCTCCAGCGCGTCGGCGAAGTGCGCGCCCCATTCGGGCTGGCCGCGGCTGTAAGCGTTGCGCTCGGGCGCGTGGGTGTGCGGCAAATGGTCCACCGCACCCAGGAGGTTGCGGAACTGGCGCCGATTGTTGGCGATGCCGCCGACCGAAAGGCCGCCGAAGCCGACGCCGTGATAGCCGCGCGCCCGCCCGATCAGCATGGTGCGCTCCGCCGCGCCGTTCGCCTGGTGGTAGGCGAGCGCGATTTTGAGCGCCGTATCCACGGCTTCCGAGCCGGAATTGGTGAAGAACAGGTGGTCGAGATCGCCGGGCAACAGCGAGGCCACGCGCGACGCGAGTTCGAACTGCTGAGGGTGCCCCATCTGAAACGCCGGGGCATAGTCCATCTGCGCGGCTTGGCGTTGCACGGCGTTGACGATCTCGCGCCGCCCGTGCCCGGCATTGACGCACCACAGCCCGGCGGCACCGTCGAGAATGCGGCGACCGTCGGCGCTGCCGTAATACATGCCCCGCGCCGAGACCAGCAGCCGGGGCGCCGCCTTGAACTGGCGGTTCGCCGTGAACGGCATCCACAGTGCGTCGAGATCGTTCGGACTCGCGACCGGGGCCGCCGCCACATCGGGTACGGCTGCGTCCATGATCTGACTCCTCGTTCGGGATCGGGGTTCGGCAGTCGGTTCGGGACACTATCACCTTCGCGACGCCAAACCTACGGCCTCGCGACCGTGGATCGAAGCATCCCGAACCGTTTGGCCCCGTTTGCGAGCGATGCATTCGGCGTCGTCGATCGCCCGCGTCGTCCCCGAGTGCGCGGGCTGGACCTTATACGGAATGCGAATTGAGCCATGGCGGACAAGACCGCCGAACTCGATCGCTCCGAACGCAGCGCACCGGCAGCGACTTCCGAAAACACCGACGTCGCCATCGTCGGCGCCGGGCCGGTGGGACTTTTTGCCGTGTTCGAGTGCGGGATGCTGGGCCTCGAGTGTCACGTGCTCGACAGCCTCGATTCGCCCGGCGGGCAGTGCGCGGCGCTCTATCCCGGCAAGCCGATCTACGACATTCCCGGCATCCCGCGCATCGACGCGGGCGCGCTGGTCGAACGCCTGCTCGAGCAGGCCGCACCGTTCCGCCCGCGCTACCGGTTCGGGCGCGCCGTCACCGGGCTGGAACGCAAGAACGAACGGTGGCGCGTGACCGCCGCCGACAACGAGACCGTCGATGCTGCGGCGGTAATGATTGCCGCAGGCGCCGGTGCGTTCGGATTCAATCGCCCGCCGATCGACGGCATCGAGGGCTATGAGGGCAGCGCGGTCTTCTATGCCGTGCACGATCCCGAGGCGTTTCGCGGCCGACGGGTCGTCATCGCCGGTGGCGGCGATTCGGCAGTGGACTGGGCGCTCGCGCTGGTCGATATCGCCGCACACGTCACCGTGGCGCATCGCCGGGCAAGGTTCCGCGCCGCTCCGGACAGTGTCGCGAAGCTCGAAGCGCTTGTCGATGCCGGGCGGATCGACCTCGCCGTCCCTTGCCAACTGACGGGTCTCGACGGCGACGGCAGAAGGTTGAACGCGGTGGTGCTGTCGAACCTCGACGGCGATACACGGCGCGTCGCCGCCGACGCACTGTTGCCGTTCTACGGCCTGGCGACGACTCTCGGGCCGATCGCCGATTGGGGACTCGACCGCGCGGCCGCGCAGATCGTCGTGGATCCGGCGACCTGCGAGACCAGCCGTCCCGGCATTTTCGCGATCGGCGACGTCGCAAGCTATCCGGGGAAGCTGAAACTCATCCTCAGCGGCTTTTCGGAAGCCGCGATGGCGGCCCACGCAGCGTTCGCTTACGCCCGCCCCGGCGAACCGCTACGGTTTGCCTATTCGACCGTGAAGGGGCTGCCGTCCGGGACGCGCTAGTCGTCGGCCGCCTTCATCGCCTCGGGCAACGAGGCATGGATCCGAATGATCTTGTCGAATCCGGCGATCTGGAACACCTCGTCGATGGTGTCGCCGAGCGAGCATAGCGCGAACTTCGCGTCCCGCTTCCACAGACCCTTGGCGATCAGAAGGATCGCGCGCAAACCGGCGCTGCTGATGTAGGAGAGCTGCCCGAGGTCCACGATCACGGCGCGGTCGCCGTCGCCGATCGTGGCGTTCATGATGTCTTCGAACTCGTGGGCCGTGGCGCTGTCGATACGGCCCCCCACCGTGGCGACCAGCGTTCCGTTCTTCCGCTCGGTCTTTACTTCGATCATCGGCGCTGTCCTTGAACGCTGCGCCCTGCCGGCGTCGGATCAGAGGGCCGCGTCACCGGTTTCCCCGCTGTGGATGCGCACCGCGCCCGCTATCTCGCCGACGAAGATCCGGCCGTCGCCGGGACTGTCGGTCGCGGCCGTGCTGCGGATGGTCTCGACCACCCGATCCACGAGCTCATCCGGCGTGACAGCCTCGATCTGTACCATCGGCATGAAGGCGACGGCGTATTCGGCGCCGCGATGGATCTCCGCATGACCCATCTGCCGGTCGAACGCCTTGACCTCGGTGGCGACGAGCGCAGACACCCCGATCTCCGTCAACGCCTCATGCACGGGGTCAAGCTTGTGCGGCTTGATCACCGCCTTGATCCACTTCATCGGCGATCACCCCCTGTCTCGGCTCCGCTATAAATCGTAGCCGCGCTCGCCGTGGGTAGCAAGGTCGAGCCCGACCAATTCGTCCTCCTCGTCCACCCGAATGCCGCCGACGAGTGCGCCGGCGACTTTCACGACGACGAAGGTCACCGCGGCGGACCAGGCCAGGGTGGCGATCAGGCCGACAGTCTGCACGCCGAGTTGCCGCGCGATCGTCATATCCTCGCCCAGGCCGTGCCCGCCGAGCGCTTCCACCGCCAGAGCGGAGACCAGTAGCACGCCCAGGATGCCGCCGACGCCGTGTACCGCGAAAACATCGAGCGAATCGTCGATTCTCCATGCCTGCTTCACGACCTCCGTCGCGAAGAAACAAATCACGCCCGCCGCGGCGCCGAGAACCAGCGCACCGACCGGGCCGACGAAACCCGAGGCGGGAGTGATCGTGGCCAGTCCGGCGATAACGCCGGTCGCCGCCCCGACCAACGAGATCTTTCGGAACTTGATCCATTCGATCCCCGCCCAGACGAGCGCGGCGGTCGCGGCGGCGATGTGGGTGACGGCGATGGCCATACCAGCCAACCCATCGGCGGCGAGTTGGCTGCCGCCGTTGAACCCGAACCATCCCACCCAGAGCAGCGCCGCGCCCACCGCGGTCATGCCCGGGCTGTGCGGTGGATGAATCTGATGCGGGAAGCCGCGTCGCGCTCCGAGCGTGGCGGCGATAACGAGCGCCGAAACGCCGGCGCTCAGATGCACCACCAAACCGCCGGCGAAGTCCAGCACTCCGAGCGCAGAAAGCCAGCCGCCGCCCCACACCCAGTGGCAGACCGGAGCGTAAACGAGGACAAGCCACGCCGCGCTCGTGATCAGTACCGCCGGAAATTTGATGCGTTCGACCCAGGCGCCGATCATCAGCGCCGGCGTGATGATCGCAAACATCATCTGGAAGACGGCGAAGACGATTTCCGGGATCGATCCCCTCAGCACGTCGGGCGACAGGCCGGCGAAGAAGGCTTTATCGAGGTTACCGACGATCCCGCCAACGCTGTCTCCGAAGGCCAGGCTGTAGCCGACCGCCAGCCACAGCACGCTGGCCAGGCATGCGATCGCGAAACATTGCACGATCACGGACAGCACTGCCTGCGACCGCACCAACCCGGCGTAGAACATGGCGAGGCCCGGCAGAGTCATCAGCAGAACGAGCGCGCTGGCGGCGATGATCCATGCCGTATCGCCCGCGCTCGCCACGCCGTCGGCCGCCAGGGCGTGCACGGGAAACAGGAAGGCCGCCAGCATCGAAGCGCCGGCGGTGACGCGTCGCGTTCCGGTGCCGTTCATTTCTTGCCGTTCGCCTCGGTAAGGACCCGCGATTGCCGCACGCTCGAAGCGCGACCGGGACGATAGGCCACCCCGAACGGACTGACAAGGAGATCAGATCGCCCGTCGAACGGGGTGACGGAACCGGCCGGGTGCGCCATCATGACTTGCAAGACGAAGAGACGAAAGGAGCACCGTCATGGCTACCGTCGCCCCGCCCCCCGACCTCGAAGCCGATCCGCGGATCAAGGCCGTGTTCGACGACATCCGCGCCATCCGCAAGACCGATTTCATCAACAATTTCTGGCGCTGGCTCGCGTTCGATCCGGCGCTGCTGGAGCGTGTCTGGACCGAGGCGAAAACGGTAATGGCAACACCGTCGGCTCTGGACCCGCTGACGAAGGAAATGATCTATCTCGCGGTGTCGGTCGCCAATCAATGCCCCTATTGCGTTCATTCCCACACCGCGGCGGCAAGGGCGCAGGGCATGACCGACGCGCAACACGCCGACCTGTTGGGTGTCGTCGCACTGGCGGCCAGGACCAACCATCTCGCGACCGCGCTTCAGGTTCCGGTTGATCCCCAGTTCGATCGCGAGCCGTGATCCGCCGGCGCGGCGCGGGCGCCGTTTCAGAGCGCCTTGATGCGAGCGGACAGGCGCGACAGTTTGCGCCGCATGGCGTTACGCGCGACCACCCCTTTGGTGACGCCGCGCATCAACAGCGGTTGAGCGGTGCGCAAGGCCGCTTCGGCAGCCTGTCTGTCGTTCGCACCGATCGCCGTTTCGACGGACTTGAGAGAGGTTCGGATACGCCCGCGACGGGCGCGATTGACGATCCGCCGACGCTCGTTTCGCCGTATCCGCTTCTTCGCCGACTTGTGATGCGCCATCTCAACGCCCCGATAGAGAAAATCGCGCAGGAACGTGACGACCGAACCGTCGCCGACCGCGCGCGGACTTGTTAGCCCGCGACCCGCCCCCCGTCAAGCCTGCGCTCGGATTCGAGACCTGTTGAAACCAAGGTTTTTGAACGAAGGTTTTCCGCGCCGTCGGATCGGCGAAGTATCCGATGGCAACTCGTCCGCCAGACACCGCCGCCGCGTTTGACGGTGCGGACGGTTCGCGCACCGGACCGCCCCCTGTCGCTTCCGCCCATGCCATGCGGCGGCGCAAACGACCTGTGAGGAAGTATCGGGCGGCAACGGATACGGATGTTCGGCGTCTGCGTTCTCCCCCGCCATCGAAAATTCGGTAAAGATATCGCCCGACCGTCGAAGTCGCCGAACCCGGCGGGGTGGCGGAGGAACGACACGTCGCCCGGAGCGTTCGCCTCCGGCGGAGGTCGGGGCAGCGGTCGGACACGGGAGGAGGAGATGTTCGGCAAGGCGGTTCGAATCGCATCCGGCTTCACCCGACCCGTCGTGCTGTCGAGCCGGTTGGCGAAAGGTGAGTGCCGGAGCATCGTTGGCGCCTACATCGTGCTCAATGCGGAGGGCTGGATACTCACCGCCGGCCATCTTCTCGACATCGTTCGGCAACAGCAGGAGAGCGTGCGCCGGTACCGCGGCTCGCAGGACAACGTCGTCGAGTTCAAGCGCGACGCGGCGGCGAACAGGCGCTTGCGCAGGACGGGCGCACGCGGCGCGGCTTCGACCGTCTCCGTACGCAACCACTCGGTGTGGTGGGGCGCCGACGGCCTGCGACTGGTCGAAGCAAAGGTGATGCCGGCGGCGGATCTCGCCCTCGGCCGTCTCGAGCCCTTCGATCCGGCTTCCGTTTCGGATTATCCGGTGCTGAAAGACCCTGCCGCCGACTATCTGCCGGGCCGCAGCCTGTGCAAGCTCGGCTACCCCTTCCAAACGATCGTGCCGCGCTACGATGAAAAGTCGGACAGATTCACCCTGCCGCCCGGGTCGACGCCGCTCACGATGTTCCCCCTGGACGGGATGTTCACCCGGGTGGTCAGAGCCCGAGCGCCGGGCGGTGCGGAAGGGGAGACAAGTCCCTTCATCGAGACCTCCTCGCCAACGTTGATCGGACAGATGGGCGGACCGGTGTTCGATCGGGAGGCGCGCGTGTGGGGCATCCAATCTCATACCGCCCACCGCTCGCTCGGGTTTCACCCGCCGGCGCCGGGCGGAAGACAGGTGGAGCACCAGTTTCTGAACACCGGCCTTGCCGCACATGCCAAAGTGATCGAGCAGCTCCTGGAATCCGAGGGCGTTGCATATCGGCGCGAGCGATAGCCGACGAGAGCCGATTTCGCGGGCCCGTCTGCCGCGACAGCGAAGTTCCGGCCGGCGGCGCACGGGACCAGGGTCAGTCGGCAAGCGGGCGTTTCACGGCGCAGCCGGGCGGGCTCGCCTCCGGGGAGTCGACGCTCGATCGCCAGATCCGTGCCGGTTTTGAATCGAGACACGCCCCCCGGCATGGTTGGAGGCACGGCCGCGCCGTATTACATTGCCGGTTCCAGTAAGGAGACCGACCGATGGCCGACTTGGCAATCTTGGACGAGCTGTTCTTCGCGCGCACAGGCATGGACGCGGAGCGTGTCGATTCGCTGGTCGGCGACGCGCTCGACGGCGCCGATGACGGCGAACTCTTTCTCGAATATCGGCAATCTGAATCGTTCGCCTTCGACGATGGCAAGCTGAAATCCGCCAGTTTCGACACCGCGCAAGGGTTCGGCCTGCGCGCGGTCTCCGGTGAGGCAACCGGCTACGGCCATGCCTCCGAACTCAGCGAGTCGGCCATCCGGCGCGCCGCGCAGACGGTAAAGGCAGTGCGCACCGGCCGCGCCGGGCAGTCGGACGTCGCACCGGGCGCCACCAACCGGCGCCTCTATCCGCCCGACAACCCGCTCGACGCGGTCGCGTTCGCCGACAAGGTGGCGCTGTTGCAGGAGATCGACGCCCATGCGCGGGCGGCCGATCCGCGCGTCCGACAGGTCATGGCGTCGCTCACGGGGAGCTGGCAAGCGGTCTCGATTCGTCGCGCCGACGGTGCGCGGACCGGCGATATTCGCCCGTTGCTGCGCCTCAACGTTTCGATCGTGGTCGAGGACGGCGGTGTGCGCGAGACCGGTAGTTCGGGCTCCGGCGGGCGCCATGCCTACGGCGTGCTGATGGCGCCGGAAACCTGGCAGGGCCACGTGAACGAAGCGCTGCGCCAGGCTCTGGTGCTGGTCGAGGCGAAGCCTGCGCCGGCGGGCGAAATGCCGGTCGTACTCGGACCCGGCTGGCCGGGCATCCTGCTGCACGAAGCGATCGGCCACGGCCTGGAAGGCGACTTCAATCGCAAGAAGACCAGCGTCTTCTCCGGACTGATGGGCGAGCGCGTCGGCGCACCGGGCGTCACCGTGATCGACGACGGCACGCTGCCGGGTCGGCGCGGCTCGCTCACCATCGACGACGAGGGAACTCCGACCCGAAGCACCACGCTGATCGAGGACGGCGTGCTGGTCGGCTACATGCAGGATCGCCTGAACGCCCGCCTGATGGGAACCGGATCGACCGGCAACGGGCGGCGCCAGAGTTTCGCGCATCAACCCATGCCGAGGATGCGCAACACCATCATGCAAGCCGGCGAGGAGGCCCCCGAAGACATCCTTCGTCGGGTCGACAAAGGCCTCTATGCGGTCAATTTCGGTGGCGGCCAGGTCGATATCACGTCGGGTAAATTCGTCTTCTCGGCGTCCGAGGCATACCGCATCGAAAACGGGAAGGTGGGGGCGCCGGTCAAAGGCGCGACATTGATCGGCACCGGGCACGAAGTGTTGAAGAACGTCCGGGCGGTCGGGAACGACCTGCGCCTCGACCCCGGCATCGGCACCTGCGGCAAGAACGGTCAAGGCGTGCCCGTCGGCGTCGGACAGCCGACCCTGCTCGTCGATGGCCTGACCGTAGGCGGCACGGAGGCGGCATGATGGCCGAGCCCTCTCCCCCGCGCCCGGCGAATCGTGTAAAGAGTCGCGCGTAGGCCCTATCGTGCACGGCCGTGCCGTGCTATATGGTGCATATGCAAACGCCTAGCGAGCGGATCAGGGAAGCCGTGCGCACTGCGCTCCACGACGCCGGAATGGGCGCGCGCCGGTTCGAGAGCACACGCGGATTGCGGAAATGGGCGCTGCGAGGACTCCTCGACCCCGAACGCGAACAGGTGCCGTCGGTCGACCGCGCAGCGGAAATCTGCGCGGCGCTCGGCCTTGAATTGACCGTCGGCCCACCGCGCGACACCGGAGTCTCGCCGCCCGATACACACGTGACCGGGCGCCAGGCGCCGCTGGAGAACGACGCCGGCGCAAGCGAGGCTGCGACTTTGCGTGCCGTAGTGGGAGATGCTGTGAAGACGCAGATCGAGACGCTGCGCGCCGAGGTGGTCGCGCGCCTGCCGACGCCGGTGCCGACCCGTCAGATCGAGGTGATGGAGATCGCCGCAGCGGCCGGCGGCGGGGCGGAAGCGGAGGTGGAACGGACAGTGGGTGCTCTCGCCTTCCGCCGCGATTGGCTGGACGACCACGGCCTCGACCCGACCCAGTGCGTGGTGATCGGTGTGCGCGGCGCCTCGATGGAGCCGACATTGCCTGACGGCTCCCGGATTCTGGTGAACCGTGCCCGCCGGCGTCGCCGGGCCGGGCGTCTCTACGTGCTGCGCACCGATGACGGCCTGGTCGTCAAACGCGCCGGCAAGGACACGGCCGGCCGCTGGCTGTTGAACAGCGACAACCCTTCGCCGGACTACCCGCAACTCCCCTGGCCCGACGATGCCGAGATCGTCGGCGAGGTATGGTGGATGGCGCGCACTTTCGAATGACGCAACGCCTGTTGACAGGGATGACGCGATTTCGTCTCCTGTGGATGTGGCTTCGACATCCTGACGGGCCACACCCCTGGAGTGAGCTAACTCCCCCCTCCCTCGGCCGGCCCTGCCGCTGATATACGAGCCATTCGGAGGACTCTGCGTGAACCCGTCCGGAGCCGCTCGCTCGCCACAGTGCGTTCAAGGCTGACCCGCGATGCCGGTTCTTGATGAACTCGCTCTGCCCCTCGCCGCGGGCTTCACCGCCACCCTCGCGCTGAGCGTGGCGATCGCGGTGACGAAGCGATGGCACGGTGCTCTCAGCTACGACACCGCTAACGGACCGCAGAAGTTTCACGCAGCGCCCATTCCCCGGATCGGCGGTCTCGCCGTGTATACGGGATATTGGGTCGCAGCGAGCATGGCCCCGCAGCCGGTGCGCGATCTTTCGTTCGCTGTCGCCGCCGCGGCCGTGTTCGCCCTGGCGTCGGGTGTGGTCGAAGACATGACCAAGAACGTGCGGGTGGCTTGGCGCCTGGTGGCGGCGCTGCTCTCGGGCCTGGTCTTCTGCCTCGCGACTGGCCAGGTCATCACACGGGTGGAGATCCCTCCGATCGATCACGCGCTTGCCGTGCCGGTCATCGCCATTGCCTTCACCGCCTTCTCGATGGCCTGTCTGACCCATGCCATGAACGTCATCGACGGGTTCAACGGCCTCGCGACGGGCACGGCGATCATCATGCTGATGGCGTTCGCCGGCATCGCCCTGCGGGCGAACGACGGCGACATGGCGGCGTTCTGTTTCGTCGCTGCGGCGGTTCTGGCGGGGTTCCTGCTGGTGAACTTCCCCGGCGGCCATGTCTTCCTGGGCGATGGGGGAGCCTATTTCCTGGGGTTCGTTCTCGCAGCAGCGGCAGTCATGATCCCCATGCGGAATCCTGACGTGTCGCCTTGGGTAAGCATCGTCGTGCCGGCTTACCCCCTTCTGGAAATCCTGTACTCAGGGGTGCGGAAGATCAACCGCGGCGGCAAGCCCTACCAACCCGACGGGCTGCATTTACACATGCTGGTTTACCGGCGCTTCGGCCGGCGCATCGCGCGTGCGGCGGGGAACGAGCGTCTCGCCAATCCGGCGACCGGCGCGCTGATGTGGGGCGGAGCCGCAGCGGCGCTCATCGCGACCGTGCTGATTCCGCACGACAGGGAATGGCCGCTCGTCGCCGCGCTGGCTCTTTTGTATGCGCTCTATGGCGCCGTTTACCGGAGGGCGGCAGGCGCCCGCGCGCTCCGCCTGCCGACCTGGAATGAGTGAATCCACGCACCCGCCGGTGTCGGTCATCATCCCGGCGCGCAATGCCGAGGCGACGATCGCGGCAACTCTCGACTCGGTGCTGTCGCAGGACTACCCGGGATCGGTGGAAATTATCGTCGCCGACGGCTCCGACACGCCGGCCATGTCTGAACTGATCCGGCGACGTTATCCGTCGGTGCGAGTGGGTCAGAGGCCGGCCATATCGCCGATACGGTCCTTCCAACGGAACGCGTCGTCCGGTCCGGCGATCGCCGGGGCTAGTCCGGCCATGCCGGTTACCGGTACCAGAACGCGCTTGACGCCCGCCTTGGCCAGTTTCGGCAGATCCTGAAGGTCGTCCGGCAAGCTGGCGGAGATTTCGAGCGCATCCGGGTCGCGACCGTGTTCCTCCGCAGTCCGCCGGGCGAGATCGAAGAGGTCCTCGGGCGCGCCGCGTGCCGGGAAGAACCCGTCTCCCAGCCGTCCGGCGCGCCGTGCCGCCGCTCTCGAATGGCCGCCGACGATGATCGGCACCGCGCCGTTGACCGGGCGCGGGCGGCAATGCGCGCCATCGAACCGCACGAACTCGCCGTGGAACGACGGCCGCTCTGCGGACCACAGTTCGCGCATTGCGGCGACATACTCGTCGGTCCGCGCGCCGCGGTCGTCGAACGAAGCTCCGATCGCTTCGAACTCTTCGCGCAACCAGCCGACTCCGATGCCGAGCAGCACGCGCCCGCCCGACAGGTGATCCAGCGTTGCCACCTGTTTGGCGGTAATGACCGGATTGTGCTGCGGCAGAATGAGAATCGCGGTTCCGAGTTTGATCCGCGACGTGGCCGCCGCCGCGTAGGACAGCCAGATCAGCGGATCCGGAAGCGGAATGTCGCTTTTTCCGCCCGCCATCTTGCCGTCCGGCGAATAAGGATAAGCGGATTCGTAGCCCTCGGGCACAACGGTATGTTCGACCGTCCAGGCCGATTCGAACCCTGCCTCCTCGGCCGCCTGCAACAGTTCGACGGCGGCGGCGGGGTCGGCATAGCGTCCGGTATTGCAGTAACGCAGGGCGAATTTCACCGGCGGCGCTCCTCGCTTGTCGTTTACCGTTCCAGAGTGTATCGGCACCCGCGCATCGAGTCATCCTGGAGAAGAGCCTGTGGGCGCACGATCGAAGGAAGCCGTTCTGGTCACCGGCGGCGCCGGCTATATCGGCAGCCACGCAGTTCTGGCATTCCGTGAGGCGGGCTATTCCGTCGTCGTCCTCGACGACCTGTCGACCGGGGATCGTTCGGTCGTTCCCGGCGACGTCGCGTTCGTCGAGGGCGATGCCGGCGACCGCACCCTGGTCCGTAATCTCGCGGTGGAACATCGAATCGCCGCCGTCGCACACTTCGCCGCAAGCATCAGCGTTCCCGAATCGATGCGCGACCCGCTCGGATATTACCGCAACAACAGCGGCGCGAGCGCAAACCTGATCCGCGCCTGCGTCGATAGCGGTGTGACCCGGTTCGTCTTTTCCTCGACGGCCGCCGTATATGGCGCCCCGGCGGTCATCCCGGTGGACGAGGATGCGCCGACGATCCCGATCAACCCTTACGGCCGGTCCAAGCTGGTCACCGAATGGACGTTGCGCGACGCCGCCGCGGCACACGATTTCCGTTACGTTGCACTTCGATATTTCAACGTGGCGGGCGCGGACCTTGCGGGACGGACAGGTCAGTCGAGCCGGCATTCCGGGCATCTGATCACCGTCGCCTGCGACGCGGCGGTCGGCGCGCGCGACCACGTCACCGTATTCGGCGCCGACTACGACACACCGGACGGCACTTGCGTGCGCGACTACATTCACGTCTCCGACCTCGCCGATCTTCACGTCGCCGCCCTGCACAGCCTGGAGGAAGGCGGGAGCAGCCGTGTGTTCAACTGCGGCTACGGACGCGGGTTCTCGGTCCGCTCGGTGCTTGCCGCGGTGGAGGCGGAGGCAGGCGTCCGGCTCGATGTGCGCACGGGGGCGCGGCGTGACGGCGATCCGCCGGCACTGGTGGCCGACGCGACACGTATCCGCGACGCTTTGCGATGGACGCCGCGCCACGACGATCTCGGCTTCATCATCCGCACCGCGCTGGCGTGGCGCCGAAAACCGGCGCACGACGCGGAACCCGGTTGATTATAACCAATTGGTTGAATACAGACCAGTGTTATGGTGGTTTTCATTCAGTGAACACCTGTAATTCGTTCCGGGTTACGGATTCTCCAAAGTCATGCGAACCGTTTTACCGTCTTGCCAAGGAAAACCATTTGACAGGCGGTCCGGTGAGCGGTATTCGCTGCCGTCGACGCGTTTGTCGTTGGAGGAATTCATGACTTGGAAGCGTTACGCGCACCGCGCCCTGCGGTGGTCGGTTCTTGCCTGCACGGCGGCCCTGGCGGCCCCTTCGATCGCGGAGGAAGAGGATGCACCCGCGCCGGTGTCTCGCTTGCCCGACGTCGACGTCATCGGCGTCACGCCGCTGACCGGAGCCGGGATTCCGGTCGATGAACTACCCTACAACGTTCAAGTCACCGGCCCGGAACAGTTCCGGGCCGACGGCCAGGCGACGGTATATGACTTCTTCGAGCGCGAGCTTCCCGGGTCGTCGAGCGTCGACGTACAGAACAACCCCTATCAGAGAAATTTCAACTATCGCGGCTTCGTCGCCGGCCCCCTGCTCGGCGAGAGCGTGGGCATCGCCGCGTTCGTGAACGGCATACGAATCAACGAGCCGTTCGGCGACGTCATCCAGTCGGACCTGCTCCCCGAAATGGCGACCGACCGCCTCGAACTGGGGAACGCCAACCCGGCCTTCGGCTTCAATGCGCTCGGCGGCGCGCTGGTGCTGCGTACCCTGAACGGAATGACCTACCAGGGGGCAGAGTTCTCGCAATCGGGCGGTTCCTTCGCTCGCCTGCGCACGACCGCGCGGGCTGGCGCCGAGAGCGGCGCGTTCAACGTCTTCGCCGCCTACCAGCGCGATGAGGAGAACGGCTGGCGCGACGATTCACCGTCGCAGCTCAACCGGTTCTTCGCCGATGTCGGCGTGAACAACGAACGGGGTTCGGCGCACATCAATCTGGCGCTTGCCGACACCGATCTGATCGGCAACGGTCTGGCCCCTGTCGAACTCCACTCGGTGGACCGGGAAGCGAGTTTCACCGTCCCCGACCGAACGCAGAACGAGAACCTCATCCTCTCGGCGCACGGCGATATCCGGGTCGGCGACGGGATATCGGTGCAAGCCAACGCCTATTGGCGCCGCCTGCGCCGGGAAACCCTCAACGGCGACGAAATCGACGCCGAAGATTGCGAGGGCATCAACTTCATCTGCGGCGGCGACGACGACGATGATGGCGAAGAAGAAGGAGAAGAAGAGGAAGCGCTCGCCGTTATCGTCGATCAGTTCGGGAACCCGATCTCGAGTTTTAGCCTCGCGAACGACAACGGCGCTTATGGCGCGCTCAACACCAGCGCCACGGAATCCGACGGTTACGGCGCTGCCCTGCAAGTCTCGATGGATGCGCCGCTGGGCGAGTTCGATAATTCGCTGATCGTCGGCGGCGGCATCGACGCCGGCCGTACCGAGTTTCATTCCGAGTCCGGGATCGGGCGGATGCTGAGCGGATCCCGCGAGGTGGTGCCGGATCCCGATGGCCAACCACTGTACAATACCGGGATTCTTGCGGTCGAAGCGGACGATTTCGACGCCGACAACGTTGAAACGGACGAGATCGAGCGCGCGGAAGTGGCGCCGATCGCGCTCGTTGCCGAGAACACATATCTCCGTGTTTACCTCTCCGACCGCCTGCACGTGAGCGAAGACCTCATCGTCACCGCCTCCCTGGCCGCCAACCATGCGTCGATCGACCTGACCGACCGGACGGTCTTTCTGAACCAGCCGCGAAGCGCGCTGACCGGGAGCCATGACTTCTTCAGCGTCAACCCGGCGATCGGCGCGACCTGGGATCTACCCGACCTCGGCGTCTCGGTGTTCGGCGGCGTTCGCCAGGCCAACCGGGCGCCGTCGCCGGTCGAACTGACCTGCGCCGACCCGGAGGATCCATGCAACCTGCCCAACGCCTTCGTCGCCGACCCGCCGCTCGAACAGGTGATCTCCCGCACCGTCGAGGCGGGCGTCCGCAGCGCGTCCGGCGATCTCGACTGGAGCGCGAGCGTTTTTCGCTCGGCAAACCACGACGACATCATTTTCGTCAGTGCCGGGGTCGGATTGTCGAGCGGTTACTTCCGCAATATCGACGAAACGCGGCGCCAGGGCGTCGAAGTCAGCCTGGCGGGCGAAGCCGGCCGCTTCGACTGGTTCGCCAACTACAGCTATGTCGAGGCGACGTTCCAGTCGAGCTTCAGGGTCAACGCGGAGAATCACCCGCTGGCGGTCGATAACGAGATCCCCGTGGAACCGGGCGACCGAATCCCCGGCATCCCGGCGCACAGCATCGGGTTGGGGGTTGGCGTGGAGGTGATCGACGGGCTTCGCGTCAGGTCGAACGTGATCTACCGCTCCGGCGTCCATTTCCGCGGCGACGAAGGCAATCTGCTCGATCAGACCGACGATTACGCCGTCGTCAACGTCGATGCGAGCTACCGGATCGGCGACTGGTTCGAGCTCTTCGGCCGGATCGAGAACCTGTTTGACACTCGCTACGAGACCTTCGGGGTACTCGGCGAGACCGGCGACGAGGTGCCGATTCACCAACTCCCGGACGGCATCACCGATCCGCGCTTCATCTCGCCGGGGCAACCCTTCGCGGCAATGATCGGCGTTCGAATCCTGTTGAACTGACGGGTTCGCCCAGGGTCAACCCCGCAGCAGGCCGCCGGCGGCGAGCTGCCGCAGTGCGCGCACACGGTTCTCCGTCGACGGGTGGGTCGAGAACAGGCTGTCGCGGCGGTGAGCGTGCAGCGGATTGACGATGAACATGTGCGCTGTCGCCGGATTGGTCTCGGCCGCCGGGTTGTCGATCCGCCGCGCGGGACCCGCAATCTTCTCCAACGCACTCGCCAGCCACAACGGATGACCGCAGATCTCGGCTCCACCGCGGTCGGCCGCATATTCGCGCGACCGGCTGACGGCCATCTGCACCAACCCCGCTGCGATCGGCGCGACGATCATCACCAGCAGGACGCCCACGAGGCCGAGCGGGTTGCTGCGCGCCCCGCGGCCGAAGAAAATTCCGAACTGAGCCAACATGCCGATCGCACCGGCCAGGGTCGCCGTGACGGTCATGATCAGCGTATCGCGGTTGCGCACGTGCGCCAGTTCGTGCGCCATGATCCCGGCGACTTCGCGCCACGACAGCATACGAAGCAGGCCCGACGTCGCCGCCACCGAGGCATGTTGTGGATCGCGTCCGGTCGCGAAGGCGTTCGGCTGCTCGTTGTCGATGATATACACCGCCGGCATCGGCAGCCCGGCGCGCTCGGCGAGTTGTTTGACGATGCCGTGGAACTCCGGCTCGCTCCGCGCATCAACTTCGCGGGCGCGGTACATGCGTAGCACCAGCTTGTCCGAGTTCCAGTAGGCGAAGGCGTTCATGGCGATCGCGACGACGAAGGCGATCGCCATGCCGATCTCGCCGCCGATCATGAAGCCGACACCGACGAAGAGCGCGGTCATCACGCCCAGAAGAATGCCCGTTCGCAGCGTGTTCATGAGCTCCCGTTCCGTCGCGCCACGGTCTCGACCCAACATGGGCCACGCGAGGCCGCGGTCAAGGGTTCAGGCGCGGCGCGGTTTCCCGGCGTCACGCCCTGCCCGACCGCCGCGCCAGGGGATCAGGACGCAGCCGGCGATCCGCCAGTTCCCGTCGGGCTGGCGCTGCATGGGATAGAGCGCCAGGAACGGTTCGCCTTCGGAATCGACGATCAACACATGTTGCACCGGCGCAGCGCCGGACAGGTCCAGATTGAGGAAACCGACCTCGGCAGGACGATAGACCGGCCCGTAGGCGGCGCGCACCATAGCGATGAAGGTGGACGCATCGCCGAACTTCGCCTGGATTCCGGGTGCGGCGAAACCGAACGCGGCTTCCGCGTCATCGCGCGCGAATGCCGCGATCTGCGCCTCGATGACGCTGCGAATAGACTTCCGATCCGCGGCGTCCGGCGCGTCGCCGGCCAACGCCGCACAGCCGGCGAGGCAGCCGGCGGCGAACAGGAGCGCCGCGGGCGCCAGCCCCCGTGTCACCGCACGAACAGACGCACTTCGCCGATTTCCACGTCCGGCGACGTCAAGAAGGCGAGTCGGACACGCTCGGCCGGCAAATTCATCGCGACCAGCGACTCCATCACGCGCTCCGCATTGCGACCCGCAGCGTCGGCAACTGCTGCCGCTTCCTGCCCCGTGGCCGCGACCGGGCTGACCGCAACCAGTTCGAAGCGCGCGCCGGGGCGGCGTTCGAGAGCGGCGCTCACCGCATCGTAGAGCGCGTCTTCGTAAGCTACATCCGACCGCGCGAAGCGGATCGTGAGCAACGGCGGCGCTTCCGCCACCGCCGCTTGCGGTGGCGCGGCGGCCGGGGGCGCGCCTGCCTCGGCAGGCAGGGCGAGCGCCGCGACCCGGCCCCGTTCGTCGTCGAGATGCGCAGCGTAGCGCGCGAAGACTTCGCCGATCTCGGCCAGCAGGCGTTCGTTCTCGCCCATGATCTGTGCGAGTCCGGTCTCCACACCGGCGAGTGCGCCGCGATCGACTCCGAGCGCGTCATGCACCGTTCCCACCGCCCGGGTCGATTCGGAGAGATAGGCCGTCATGCCGCGATTGGTTGCGATGCGTTCGTTCAGCGCCCGCAAACGGTTGGAATAGGCCGCCGAGACCGCCTTCAGTGCACTTTCAGCCGATTGCCACTGGCTGACCAGGATCGGGTCGTCGGGCGCCGCTCCCGCCCGCAGACGCTCGTTCACCGCGTCCACCGCCGCAGTGTAGAGCGCGGCCGACTCCGCCGCGCCGTAGGCAAGTCCCTCGAACTCTGCGCGCTGCCCGTCGATCAGTCCGGCGAGACCTGAAAGCTCGTTGGCGAGATTCGCCGCGTGCAGGCGCAGGAACGCCGTCGGCGCGCCCGCCATCGGCGGCGGCGTCCGGCTCGCTACGGTGAGGGGCGCCGGAGCCGCCGCCGGTGGAGACGAGGGGGCTGCCGGCGAGGTTCGGGGCGGCAATTCGGCGTCGGCAACACGCGACGACGGAGGCGTAGCCGGGGGCGGTAATTCGAGATCGGCGGAGTCGAGCGGCAGTGGGATTTCCAGGCTCCGCATGGTCTCCGGGGCCGGCAAGACGGGTTGGTCCTCCTCCGGCCACAGGCTCTCGCCGGCGACAGAGCACGCGCCGAGCGCTCCGGCCGCAAGAAACGGCACCAGCCGGGGCGCGACCTGGCGTAAGTGGATCGTCATCATCGCAACCACCGACCCGCCGCGCCGAACGCGGGCGGGTTCCCCTGTATCCGGTCGAGAACGGGCTCCGTACCCGATGCCGACCATACACCGGCCGAGGCGCCGGTCACAAGGCACGCCGACGGCTCAGCCGGGCAGCCAAACGCTGAAGCGCGCGCCGGCGACGCTGCCGGGTTCCGCGCCCGGCCGGTTTCCGGCGCGCAGGGTGCCGCCATGCGCCTCGACGATGCGCCGCGCGATGCTGAGGCCAAGGCCGGAATGCAGGCCGAATGCTTCGCCGGTCGGGCGCTCGCTGTAGAATCGGTCGAAGATCGCCGAGATCTTGCCCGGAGGCAGTCCGGGACCCTCGTCCTCCACCGTCGTCAGCACGCCGCCGTCGCGGCGTTCGAGTTCGATGCGGATGGTGCCGTGCGGCGGGCTGAACGAGATCGCGTTGTCGATCAGATTGAGGAATACCTGACCAAGACCGTCTTCGATCCCCGGCACTTCCATGGCGCGGTCGCGCGCGGCCTCGAAAACGATACGCGGCGCGCCCGTGACGGTCTTGCCGCGCTCGATCGAGACCACCGTATCGAGGAGCGCCGCCAAATCGACCGGGGCGGCGACCGCGCGGGTGAGCTCGGCGTCGAGGCGCGACGCCGCCGAGATGTCGCTGATCAGCCTGTCCATGCGCGTGATGTCCTGCACCAGGACGTCGCGCAGGCGCTGCCGCGACCCCGCGTCATCGACGCGAACGAAGGTTTCGATCGCACTGTGCAGACTCGACAACGGGTTCTTGAGTTCGTGCGCCACGTCGGCGGCGAAGCGCTCTATCTCATCGACCCGCGCACGCAGCTCGTCGGTCATGCTGCGCAGCGAAACCGACAGATCGCCTATCTCGTCGGCCCGGCGGCTGAGATCGGGAATACGCTCGGAGCCGCCGCGCCCCGCCGCCACCCGTTCCGCGGCCGCCGCCAACTGGCGCAGCGGCCGGGTCACCGTGCCGGCGAGATGGAGCGAGAGTAGTACCGCGAAGCCGAGAACCCCGAGACCGAGCAACATGATGTCGTGGCGTGTCTCGCGCACCCTGTCTTCGATGCCGGGCGTGTCGGCGGTCAGCATCAGGGCGCCGAGCACTTCCTTGAAGCGGCGCACCGGCACCGCAACGTTGAGTATGGTCCGGCCTTCGGAATCGCGCCGTGCCTGGGCGCCTGTCTGGCCGCGTAACGCCGCCACCGCCTCGGAGAAATACTCTGCCCTGCGGTGGCTGGTTTCGACCTGACGCGGCAGGTCGCGGCTCAGCAACCGGTCGAGAAGGTCGTCGAACCGGCGGACCAGCGCCGCGACCGCGCCCGGCGTTTCCGGCGGCGGCAGTTCGCGCATCGCGACCCGGGTTACCGCAAGCGCGGCGCGGTGGCTGTCGACCACCAACTCGCCGTCGTTGCGGAACACCCGCGCTCGCGAGCCCGCCGGCTGCACCAGCGGCAGAATCAGCCGACTCGCGAGCGTCGTGTCGATGAACTGCGGCGCATTCGGGTCGCGCGGGATCGCCGTTTCGCCGAGCGCCGCGGCGATGATCTGACCCTGGATCGCGAGGGCGTCGAGGCGGCCCTCGATCAGCCCGCGCCTGTATTGGTCGAGATAGAAGACCCCGCCGACGACGAGGCCGAGCGCCAGCAGATTCACCGCCAGCACCCGCCGGGTGAACGCCGAGAAGCGCCGTCGCCGGGTCGCCCTGGCCGCCGGCGCAGCCGTCTCAATCCTCGCCGTAGCGATAGCCGATTCCATACAGCGTCTCGATATGCGCGAAATCGGGATCGACGACGCGGAATTTGCGTCTCATGCGCTTGATATGGCTGTCGATCGTGCGCTCATCGACATAGACCTGATCGTCATACGCCGCATCCATTAGCTGGTTGCGACTCTTGACGTGGCCGGGGCGCGACGCCAGCGCCCTGAGGATGAGAAACTCGGTGACGGTGAGCGCGACCGCGTTTCCCTTCCAGGTACACAGATGCCGTGCCGGGTCGAGCATCAGGTCGCCGCGGTGCAACGCCGGTTCGTGACCTGCTTCGCCCACCGCCGCATCCTTGCCTGCGAGCTCCGCCCGCCGCAGCAGGGCGCGCGCGCGTTCGATCAGCAAACGCAGGGAAAACGGCTTGGTGATGTAGTCGTCGGCGCCCATCTTGAGGCCGAGAAGCTCATCGAGCTCGTCGTCCTTCGAGGTGAGCAGGATCACCGGCATGACCGAATCGCGGCGCAGGCGCGTGAGAAGTTCGAGGCCGTCCATGCGCGGCATCTTGATATCGACGATGGCGAGATCGGCCGGCTGCCGGGTCAGCGCCTTGAGCGCCTGCTCGCCGTCGGTATAGCGCCGCGCGGCGAAGCCCTCGGCCTTGAGCGCGATGCCGACCGAGGTCAGGATATTCCGGTCGTCATCGACGATGGCGATCTGCGGTTTCACGACTCCGTCCTCTCCCCCTCCCGCTGCGCGTCGCTGCGAACACGATATGGGTGTCCGGCAGGCGAATGTGAACGCCGTCATGCTTTCGCCGTCTTCGATGGAGCGGTAGGGTGCGTTTCATGGGTTCCTGCGCCCCGTCGCCGGTCGAGACCGCGCATCGCCTGGTCCGCGGATGCGATCGTGCGGCATTGGCGACCGCAACACGCGGCGACCGCTGGCCGCATAGCTCCCTCGTTCTCACCGCCTGCCGGTTCGACGGCGCGCCGCTGATGCTGCTCTCGCGGCTGGCCGTCCACACCCGCAACCTCGCGGCCGACCCGCGTATTTGCCTGCTTTACGACGGTACCGCCGGCCGCGCCGACCCGCTGACCGGGCCGCGGGCGAGCGTGCGCGGCCACGCCGCAGTCGAGGACGACCCGGAGGCGAAGGCGCGGTTCCTGCGCCGCCACCCCAGCGCCGAGCGCTATGCCGGTTTCGCCGATTTCGCACTTTACGGCGTCGCCGTCGAGCGCGTTCATCTGATCGCGGGGTTCGGCGTCATCGAATGGATCGACGGCGCCGCATTGAAGGTGCCTGACGCGCCCGAACTGGCGTATGCCGAGGCCGAGCTTGTCGATGAGGCGAATCGTCGCCATGCCGGCGCCCGCTGGCGGGTGATCGGAATCGACCCGTTGGGCATCGACCTTCGCGCCGGAAGCGAGGTGGCGCGCCGCGAATTCGACGCGCCGGTCGAGACGCCGCAGGCCGCGCGCCGCGCCTTGTCGGCCCTGGCGCCCCTGAATCCGGAGACCTCTTCATGGCCCCGCCCCGTCTGATTCCCTATCTGCACTACGAGCCCGAGATCGCCGCCGGCGCGCGATTCGGCGACGAGGTGACCATCATCGGTCGCGCGACGATTGCGGAGGACGTGGCGCTCGGCGATCTGGCGGTGCTGCGCGCTGACGGCGACCGCATCGAGGTGGGCGCGGAATGCCGGCTCCTCGAACGCGCCACCGTGCACATCTCCGACGGCCGTTTGCCGAGCGTGATCGGCGCGCGCGTGATCGTCGGGCGCTATGCGCTGGTGCACGCTTGCACCATCGGCGCCGACTGCGTGCTGGGCGACGGCGCGGTGGTGATGGACGGCTCGGTGGTCGGGCCGGGCGCCGTCATCGCCGCCGGTGCGCTGGTACCGCCCGGCAAAACACTGGCCGGCGACATGCTCCATGCCGGCAACCCGGCGCGGCCGGTTCGCACGCTTGCGCCCGGCGAGCACGCAGCGTTCCGCGCTGCCGTGCTGGCGCGCCGGCAGGACCGGGAGCATCTCACCTTCGCCTTGCCGCCGCTCACGATGACACCGTGGCGCGGCGTCGGCGGGGGAGCGCTCCACGCGTTCGCCGGCGCGGCCCCCGAAGTCCATCCGAGCGCCTTCGTCGCCGGCAACGCGGCGGTGCGCGGCGCGGTGCGCATCGCCGAATCCGCCAGCATCTGGTTCGCGACTGTGCTTTGCGCCGACGGGACAACAGCCGTGATCGGCCCGCGTTCGAACGTTCAGGACAACACGATATTCGCCACGACTGCGGCCGATGGCCCGATCGTCGTCGGCGCCGACGTCACGATCGGCCACAACGTCCGCATGGGCGCGTGCCGGATCGGCGACCGCTGCCTGATCGGGATGGGCGCCGAAGTGGGCGCAGGCGTGGTGGTGGAGGACGATGCGGTGATCGGCGCCCGCGCTCTGGTCGAGCCGGGAACCGTGGTCGAAGCGGGCCGTATCTGGGCGGGCCGACCGGCGCGGGAGTTTCGCCCGGTCACCGAGGAGGAACGCGCGTTCTTCCGGCATGGTTGCGAGGTCTATGTGGGCTACGCCGCGCACTATCGCGCTCGGGCCGCTTGAGGGGCCCGGGAAGAAGAGTCCGCGCCGCGACGAAACCAGGATCGAGCCGCGGCCCCGAGCGCCCGCGACCCGAGCGGCGCTCAGCCCGGAGCGGAGATGGGAGGGATGAGGACCTGCTTCGGATCGACCTCGTTGCGGAGGATGGCGAGCGCCTCGGACGACGGGTCCGGCGTGAGGGGCGCATCGCCCAGAGGCCCGAGTTCGAATCCCGTGCTCGCCCGAAGCGCGTCGGCATCGACGCCCGGATGGATCGATTTCACCTTCATCCGCCCCGCATCCTTGTCGAAGTCGAAAACACATTTCGGCGTCACGACGAGTTCCGGCCCGCCCCAATCCAGCCCCAAGGCCGTTCGGCCCGCAAGACCGCCGGGGTAGCCGACGCCGGAAACGTAGTCCACCCGCTCGACGAAGTTCCGCGCGGCGTGGTGCGGCATCATGATGTATTCGCGGCGGAACAGGGTCATGTGCTCGGGGTGGAGGATGGGTCCGACGAGGCGCACCTTCGGGCGCGCCGGATCGCCGACGCAGACGCCGTTCAGATTGCCTTGCAGATCCACCTGGGCGCCTGACGAGAAGCCGAAGCTCACGTCGCCACGCTTCATCGCGAGCTGGCCGGGATAGTCGACGATCTGCGCCTCGCAAGCCAGGTCGCGCAAACGCTCGTCGAATTCGGAATCGGGCAGCGCCTCGAGCGCCGAAAGGTCGGGATTGTGCGACCACCCGGCGAGCAGAATGGTAAGGTTGGGCGCGTGCATCCGCTGTGCCAGCGCCATCGCGGCAAGCGGAATGCCTGTGATGTAGATCGCCGCGGCGCGGCCGGTGGCGAGGCCGGTATAGCCGACTTCGCCGTCGCGGAATGTCTCGGCAAGTGCGACCGTCAACCGTTCGTGCAGGGTTGCGTCGGAAGCCTTCATCGCAACGATGCCCCGGTTCGCAGAGCCGACAGGCGCGCGGAGCCGAGCCTGTCGAGATAGCCCCGATGGTCCGCGACCCCGTAAACCGTATCGTCGAGCCAGGCGTCGAAAACGCCCGGATCGGCCGCCGCAGCGGCGTAGTCGCGGAAGGCGCGGTCGTCGATCATCGAGAACCCGAGCACCGGACACGGATGCGCGCCCCACGGCGTCTCCACGACATGGCTCACCCGGTAAGAGGGAATCTGGTTGAGATGCGCGTTGCGGCGAATCTCCGCGTTATCGACGATACGCTCGGCAGTGACGATCACCGTGTCGCAGGAGCGTGCAAGCGTGATGTCGAGGCTCTGCGGCATCAGCCGCCGTTCGGGAACCAGCACATTGCCGCGCGGATCGGCGGCCAGCGCGTGAATCACCGCCACATCCGGGTCGGCAGGCGGCACCGCCCACAATTTCCGCCCTGTCAGCGGACAGTCGAAGGGCTTGATGTCCGGGTTGCGGGCGACGATATCGGTGCCGCCGAGAAAGCGCGCCGGCAGGAAGGTCAGGTTGGATTCGCTGGCGCGGAACCGGTCCCAGCTCAACAGTTCGGGATAGTCGACGACCTGGAGAGTCCCTGCCTCCGCCGCGCGGCGGAAATTGGGCGCGAGGCCGTATTTCTCCAACCCCACATAGGACGTCTCGATGCGCGCGAGGCAACCGGCTCCGGCGAGCATGTCGGCGTCGTTGCCATGGACAACCCCGACCAGGGTCAGGTCGCGACGCCTCTGGCGCACCAGTTCGCGCACGAAGGCCATCGGGTGCTGATACACAGCGAATCCGCCGAGCGCGATGCGCGCGCCATCGGGCACGCGCGCCGCCGCCTCGCGCATCGAAATCAGCTTGTCGGCAGCCGCCACGCGGTCCCTCTTCGAGGTTCGACGGGGCGCCATGATACCAGTATCCCCGGTTTCCGTCCTGTTGTGCCGATTGCGGTAGAAGGCGAAAACCTGTAAGCAAGGCCGGGTTCGACGAGGGGGCGCGGGAGGCGATGGGCAAACTGCTGACGGCGGCGCAAATCGACGCCTATGAGCGCGACGGCTACGTCGCACCGCTGCGCGTGATGTCGGAAGAGGCGGCAGGGGCGCTGCGCGCGAAACTGGAAGCGGCGGAAGCGGCTACCGGCGGACCGTTCGCCGGCAAACTGCGGTTCAAGCCGCATCTCATCTTCACCTTCCTCGACGAACTGGTGCGCGACGTGCGCGTGCTCGACGGGGTCGAGGACGTGCTGGGGCCGGACCTCCTGTGCTGGGCGTCGTCGTTCTTCACCAAAGAGGCCCGCGACCCCGGCTATGTGAGCTGGCATCAGGATTCGACCTATTGGGGCCTCAGCGAACCCGACGTGACCACGGCATGGGTGGCGCTGAGCGAAAGCACGCGCGAGAACGGCTGCATGAGGGTGATCCCCGGCAGCCACAAGCGCGACCAGATCGGCCATATCGACACCCATGCGAGGGCGAACATGCTGAGCCGCGGCCAGGTGGTGAGCTGCGAGGTCGATGAAAGCGAGGCGGCGGATATCGTGCTGCGTCCCGGCGAAATGTCGCTGCACCACGTGCGCCTGATCCATGGCTCGGAGCCGAACCCGACCGACCAGCGCCGCATCGGCTTCGCCATCCGCTACATCCCGCCGCGGGTGCGGCAGATCAACGGGCCGCGCGATTCCGCGGTGCTGGCGCGCGGGGAAGACCGGTTCGGGCATTTCGAGAGCGAACCGCCGCCGGTCGCCGACCTGCACCCGGCGGCGCTGGAGGCGCATCGGCGCTCGGCGGAACTGCACGGCACGCTACTCTACCGGGGCACGGACCGCGTCGCCTATTCATGAGGCCGTCATGAGCCCGTTCGCCCGCGCGCTTACGCTCGTTCTGTGCTGTCTGGCCGCGGGGCCGTCGGCGGCGCAGGAATTCCACTGGAAGATGCAGTCGCTGTGGCAGGCGGGCACCATCAACCAGCGCGTGTTCGAGGCGTTCTGCGAGAACGTGGAGGCGATCACCGGCGGTCGGCTCGCCATCGACCCGCTGCCCGTCGGCTCGGTGGTTGCCTATAACGAAACCCTCGACGCCGTCTCGGTGGGCATTCTCGACGCGCAGCACGGCGGTTCGGGCTATTTCGCCGGCAAGGATCCGGCCTTCGCCATCCTTGGCGACCTGAACGGCGGTTACGAGGACGCGCGCCAGCTCCACATGTGGCTCGATTACGGCGGCGGGATCGAACTGGCGCGCGAATTGTTCGCGCGATACGGGCTGTACTATGTCGGCGGGGTGTCGTGGGGCGTGGAATCGATCCCGTCCAGAACGCCGATCCGCACGCTCGACGACTTCAGAGGGGTCAAGCTGCGCGCGCCGGAAGGCATGTCGCAGATCATCTTCCAGCGCATCGGCGCGGCGCCGGTCAACATCCCCGGCGCCGAAGTCTATACGGCGCTCGAACGCGGCGTGGTCGAGGCGGCGGACTGGGGCACACTCGGCATGAACGACGATCTGGGCTATCACAATATCGCCCCCTACCCGCTCTATCCCGGTTTCCATTCGGCGCCGATGGCCGATGTTGCGGTCAACATGGAGCGCTGGAACGACCTGCCCGACGACGTGAAAGCGCTGGTCGAAATGGCGGTGCGCGATTTCAACCGCGAAATGGTCGAGCGGATCGGCCTCCAGGACGCCGCCGTCGCCGCCACCGCGGCGGAGAACGGGGTCGAGCTCATCGACTGGAACCGCGAGGAACGGCAGCGGTTCCGCGACGTCGCCGTGTCGGTGTGGGCGGAATACGCCGCCGGCAGCCCGATGGCGCAACGGATCTACGAGTCGCACGTCGCCTTTCTGCGGCGCCTCGGCCTGTTGGGAGACGGCGAATGAGACTGCGGCCGCTGGCGGCCCTGTGCGCCGCCGCGCTGGCGGTCGCGCGGCCCGGCGCGACGGCGGACACGGTGTGGACCATGCAGGCGGCCAATACCGCCGGCGACATCGCCTTCGCCATCACCGAAGAATGGGCGCAGGGAATCGAGAGACTGACCGGGGGGCGGCTGGGCGTTCGCCTCGTTCCGGTCGGCTCGATCGTGCAATACAGCGAGACCCTCGACGCCGTGGCGGCGGGAGTTCTCGACGGGCACATTACGGCGACGGTCTATTTTTCGGGCAAGGACGCGGGCTTCGCGCTGCTGGGGGACCTGATCGCGGCCTACGAGCACCCCGACCAGATGCTCGCGTTCATGCGCCACGGCGGCGGCGACATGCTGCTGCGCGAGCTCTACGCGCGACACGGCATTCACTATATCGGCGGCACCACCACGGGAAAGGAAGCGTTCGTCTCCAAGATTCCACTTCACGGGGTGGCCGATTTCGCCGGCGTCAAGCTGCGCGCGCCGGAGGGCATGGCGCAGGACATCTTCGAGCGCATCGGCGCGGCGCCGGTCAACCTGCCGGCCGCCGAAGTGTTTACGGCGCTCGAGCGCGGGGTGGTCGATGCCGCCGACTGGTCCACCTTCTCGATGAACCACCATCTGGGCTTCCACGAGATGGCGCGGTTCCCCATCTATCCGGGCATCCACTCGATGCCGATCATCGACGTCGCCGTTCATCCGTCGCGTTGGGAAGCGCTGCCTGCGGACGTGAAAGCGATCATGGAGATGGCGGTGGCCGACTTCGCGCGCGACATCACCCGCCGGCTGGAACTGCGCGACCTGGACGACGCCCGTGCGGCGCGCGCCGCCGGCGTGCAAGTGATCGACTGGTCAGAGGCGGAGCGGCAGGCGCTGCGCGACATCGCAATCGATATCTGGCGCGACTGGTCCACGCGCAGCCCGATAGCGGAACGCGCTTACGAGGCCCAAACGACGTTCCTGCGCCGTATCGGCCTGCTCGACGCGGAATAGACGCCGAACCGTGGCCGGCGGCGAACGGGAGCCCCTGATCGACCGCGCCGCCCGGCGCGTCGGCGAGCAGGTCAGTTATCTGTTCCTGCTCTGCATGATCGTCATCGCGTATGAGGTGTTCGCGCGCTACGGCTTCAACGCGCCGACGATCTGGGCGCACGACCTGACGATCGCGCTGTGCTCGGTCGGCTTCCTGCTCAGCGGCCTCTACACGCTGCAACGCCGGGCGCATATCCGCATCTCGCTGGTTTACGACCGCCTGCCGGCGCGCGCGCGCCGGGCGCTGGACGCCGTCAACGGAGCGATCATCCTGATTTTCCTCGGACTGCTGGGATACCGGTCGGCGCAGGACGCCTGGAAATCGCTGCGGATCATGGAGGATGCCGGCACCGCGTCGCAGATTCCGCTGCCGGCGATCGCGAAGACCGCGATCTTCGTCGCCTGCGTGCTGATGTTCCTGCTCGCAGCGGCGCAGTGGGGGCGCGGCCTGCGTCGCCCGGCCCCGCAGCGCTGACGCATCGACGGCCCCCTTTTCCGGCCATGAGCATCGAACTGATTTCGCTGACGATGGTCGGCGCCATCGCCGTGCTGCTGATCATGGGGCTGCCGCTCGCCTTCGTGACCGGCTTCGTCGCGATGGCGTTCGCGATCGGTAATTTCGGCTTCGCCGGCCTGTTCCTGATCGAGAGCCGCATCCTCAGCCTGGTGCGCGAATTCGTGCTGGTCGCCGTGCCGATGTTCATCCTGATGGCGTCGGTGCTCGAACGTTCGGGGGTGGCGCGCGACCTCTATCGCGCCATGCATATCTGGGCAGGCGGGCTGCGCGGCGGCGTCGCCGTGCAGACAATGATCGTCGCCGTGCTGATGGCGGCGATGACCGGGATCATCGGCGGCGAGATCATCCTGCTCGGCCTCGTGGCGTTGCCGCAGATGCTGCGTCTGAACTACGACCGCGGGCTGGCCATCGGCACGATCTGCGCCGGCGGTTCGCTCGGCACCATGATCCCGCCGAGCATCGTGCTGATCATCTACGGCCTGACCGCCGGCGTGGATATCGGTCGGTTGTTCGTCGCCACGATCGTTCCCGGCCTGCTGCTGGCGTCGATCTATATCGGCTACATCGTCGTGCGCTGCCGGCTGAACCCGGCGCTCGGGCCGCCGGCGCCGCTCGAGGAGCGCAACCTGCCGCGCGCCGAGAAGATCAAACTGATCGGCGGCCTCGTCCTTCCCATCGGCGTCGCCGCCGGCGTGCTCGGGTCGATCTATCTCGGAATCGCGTCGGTCAGCGAGGCCGCCGGCATGGGCGCAGTGGGCGCCATCCTGTCGGCGGCGGCGCGCCGCGAACTGAGCTGGCCCATGCTGCGCGACGCGCTCTACCAGACGATGAACACCTGCGGCATGTTGCTGTGGATCACCTTCGGCGCCACCGCGTTGATCGGCGTTTACAACCTGCTGGGCGGCGACGCCTTCGTGAAGTCCATGGTCACCGGGCTGCCGCTGCCGCCGCTGGGGATTATCGCCGTGATGATGGCGGTGCTGATCCTGCTCGGCCTGTTCATGGACTGGATCGGCATCTGCCTGCTGACCATGCCGATCTTCGTGCCCATCGTCATCGCGCTCGGCTACTCGCCCGTGTGGTTCGGCATCCTGTTCTGCATGAACATGCAGATCAGCTATCTGACCCCGCCGTTCGGCCCGGCGGCGTTCTACCTGAAGGGGGTGGCGCCGAAAGGCATCGAGCTCGGCCACATCTACAAAGCGTTGTGGCCGTTCATCGGCTTGCAGGCGTGCGGCCTGGCGGCAGTCGTTTTCTTTCCTGAACTGGCGCTCTGGCTGCCCGACGCGCTGCGCGACTGAGTGTGCCCGGGTATGTTACCATCGAAGGCGCGTCGATATGTGGGAAGGTCCGACGATGAAACAGGATCAGTTGGAGGAGGTAAAACGCATTCTGGGGGAAGTGCTTCGAGAACGGCTTCAGGACATCGCGTTCGATTCCATCGACATACGGCCGGACCTTGACGAATACGACCACGAGATCCTGTGGGTTACCGTGGTATTCGACGATGACGAGGCCGAGAAACTCAACGCTGATAAAACCTTGGGAATCATCCGCCGTCTCAGGCCGCGTTTCGCGGAAGAAGCGGGAACGGAAGCATTCCCGGTAATGTCTTACGCTAAAAAATCCGAATGGGAAAAACTTCTGGATGGAACCTCATGATCTGCTGGATACAGCGCAGCACCTTGCAACGAGCCGGAGAGGCAGACCGCGGCAGACCGATCTTCGACGGGCCATAAGCACCGTCTATTATGCTCTTTTTCACTGTCTTGCCGGATGCGTGGCCGATCTTCTTGTCGGCAGCGCCAGGTCGCGACGCCGGGAAGAAGTCTGGTTGCGGGCATACTGTGCACTCGAACATGGCCACGCGAAGAATCAATGTCTGAATCGGGGGATAATCGAGAAATTTCCCGAAGAAATTCAGGATTTCGCGAGTGTTTTCCTGGATACACAAACGAAACGGCATTCGGCTGACTACGATCCGTCGCCACGATTTCAGAAATTCCCGGTGTTGAGAGATATAGCGATAGCCGGAAAAACGATCGGCCGGTTCAATTCCGTGGCGACAAAGGATCGCCGCGCGTTCGCCGTTCACGTCGTCATGAAAACCCGGCGAAACTGACTATGGACGCCGAATTTGCCCACACGGTCCCTCACGACTCCGCCGTAGAATCGTGTTACAATTTGCAGAACGCCCCGTCCACCGGGGCGCGGAAACAGGGAGAACATCCATGCACCGAAGAATTGCCGCGGTTTGCGCGGCCGCCATCCTTGCGGCCGGGCCCGCCCTCGCGGGCGGCCATCTCGAAGGCGAGGCCGGGTTTCCGATGCCCGTCGGAGACCCCTCGATCGTGCCCGAAGGCGCGGCGCTGGTCAAGGTTTTCGACGGCGGCTGCGTCCTCACCGAAGGCGTCGCGGCCGGCCATGACGGCTACATGTATTTCAGCGACATCACGTTCTCGGCCTTCTGCAAGGAGGAGAGCGGAATGTATCCGCTGGCCGGGGTGATCTATCGCCACGACCCGGCGTCCGGCGAGACCACGGTCTATCGTTCGCCGTCGGGCATGTCCAACGGCATCAAGTTCGACCGCGACGGCAACATGATCGCGGCGCTCGGCGCGGACTACGGCGGGCGCATGCTGGTCAGGACCGACATGGCCACCGGCATCAGCCACATCCTGACCGGCCTCTACAACGGCAAGCCCTACAACGCGCTCAACGACATCTCGATCGACGAGCAGGGACGGATCTATTTCTCCGATCCGCGCTATCTGGGCCACGAACCGGTCATGCAGCCGGGCTTCGCCGTGTATCGCCTCGACCCGGACGGCTCGGTCGACCGCATCATCACCAATGGCGGCAAAACCAATGGTGTACTGGTGTCGCCCGATCAGAAGACGTTCTATCTCGTGAGCAACGACAATGGCTGGCTCGGCTTCATGCAGCTCGACGAGACCGATCAGGCGCCGATCGTCGGCTTGCACCTGTTGCAAGCCTACGACCTCGCCGAGGACGGCACGGCGAGCAACCGGCGCGTGCTGGTCGATTACGCGACCGTCTATGACGAGCCGTGCAGCGGGCCGGACGGGCTGGTCGCCGATGTCGAAGGCAACATCTATGTCGCCTCGCGCTGCGAACACCGGCCGGGCGTGGTGGTGTATTCGCCGTCGGGCGAAGAACTCGCCTATATCTCGACCGGCGAGGAAATGCCCACCAATGTCGGTTTCGGCCGCGGCGACGAGAGCAACGTGCTGTATCTGACCTCGGGCAACAGCCTCTACAAGATCACCCTCGGCAAGGAAGGGTATCAACTGCCGTAAAGGCGGAGCCCGAACCGCGTTCGGGACGGCGGGCGGCTTCGGCCGCCCGTTTTCCGCGCCCCGCCGGACGAAGAGGAGAGACTTCATGGCGAGTCACGCGACGGGCGACGGCGGCATCCCGCCGAGGGACGCAGGCCGGCGCGGTCTGAAGCGGGTAATGACCCTGGGCGGCGCCTATGGCCTGCGCAACTACACGGTGAAGGATCTGCGCGACGCCAAGGGCAAGCGCGTGCTGGTGGAGACCTTGCCGTTCTCGCCGGAGGAAGCGGCGGCGGCGGAGGAAGCCGGGATCGACACCATGAAGGTGCGCTTCGACCCCCGGCGCCCGGACCTTGCGGAGGCCGTGCGCCGCGCCGCGCCGCAGACGTTCATGGCGTTCTCCGTGCCTCTGGTTGCGGCGGCGACCGAGGCGGAGGCGGTGCGGCTCGCCTATGACGCGATGGCGCTCGGCGCCGACGCGGTGATGACCCAGTGGAGCCCCCGCTTTGTCGCCGCCGCGGCGGAAGCCGGCGTTCCTGTGCAGGGCCATGCCGGGCTGGTGCCGCGAAAGAGCACCTGGACCGGCGGCTTGCGCGCGGTCGGCAAGACCCTCGACGAGGCCGTGCAGGTGTATCGGCAGATCGAGGCGCTGGAGGAGGCCGGCGCCTATGCGGTCGAGGTCGAAGTGATCCCCGACGCGCTGCTGGCCGCGATCAGCAAGCGCACGTCGTTGTTGACGTCGTCGATCGGCGGCGGCGCGGGCGGCGACATCCAGTTCCTGTTCGCCGACGACATTCTGGGCAACAACCCGCCGCCCCGGCCCCGTCATTCGAAGCAATACCGCGCGCTCTACAAGATGAAACAGGAGATGCAGAAGGAGCGCGTCGCCGGTTTCCGCGAGTTCGCCGACGAGGTCCGGCAGGGCGCCTTCCCCGCCCGCGAGCATGTGATCGAAGCCCCGGACGGCTTGGTCGAAGCCTTCGCCGACGCGGTGGACTGACCGCGTGGTTGCGCGGACCTACCTTACCCGCAAGCGCCCGCGCGCTGCTCACGATACTCGGAACAGCGCCGCGGCCGGCGACCTATACCCTCGACGATCGAGAGAGCGAGGCGTGCCTCGCGCCCGCCGCCCTGCTCGATCTGCTCGCGCCTGCGGGTCGCCCGGAGCAGATGATCGCCCCGTGCACGCCCGAAGCGAAACGGGACAGTTTGCCGTTGCTCGTGAGGGCGCTCGCCACGAAATGCGCGGTGGAGCCCGTCGATATCGCTGGCGAGGGTGTCCTCTCGGAGATCGACGCCTGCCTGGCGGCGCTCGGCGAGCGGATCCCCGAAAACGCCGACCTCATGCTGGATGTCACTCACGGGTTCCGGCATTTCTCGTTCCTCAGCTTACGCCGCGACTCCTTACCTCGGGGGCGCTTCGCTCGGTCCGGGTGTCGGCATATGGCTAACGCGGGCCGGGATGAATGCCGTGCTCGCCGGAACGCTGCCAGGCGGGCCCGACATTGCGCCGGCGGCGAACCTGTGGTCGGAAGAGCCGCGTATCGGCCTCAAACGAGACATACGCACGCGGGCCGCCGAGGAAGGCATGCTCCACAGCACCCGGCATGTGCGCCCGAAACCCGGCGTCGCGCTCGGCGCCCACATCGCCGACCTGCCCGAGGGCTGGCCGCGCCCGTTCGACCGGGCGCTCCCGTTCGGCGGCGAAGGCCGCCTCGCGATGTGTCGCGAGTGGGACCCCGGCGCGCCGCTCCTGGGCGCCGCCATCGGTAGGCGCCGACGGGCGGGCGGCGGCTGGGATTCACTGCAACGACACCCGCTCCCACTTCACCGCGTGCTACCGACGGAAAGCGTGTTATTTGCGAGACCGACGACCCCGAACGCTTTCGACGCCGCTGCGGCGAATGGCGGGCGGGTTCGCGTCAGGAGCCGCCGAGAGTGGGGATTCGGCCTCGCGGCTTGCGGGCTCTGGCCGGAAGATTAAGGAAACGACGCGATGAAAACAGCCATGCTCGGCCTTCTGGCCGAGACACCGATCCATCCCGGCGGCAGGCGCGGCATGGGAGTCGTCGACCTGCCGGTCGCTCGCGAAGCGTCCACCGACTATCCGGTGCTCGTCGGATCGAGCCTCAAGGGCGCGCTTCGCGACAAGGCGGAGACGGGCGGGGCGGAGAAGAACGGGTGGGACGCGGAAGAGCTGTTCAGGAAGCCGGACCGCACCGGCGATCTGGCGATTTCCGACGCCCGGCTCCTGCTTCTTCCGGTGCTCAGCCTGACCGCGTCATCCCGCTGGGCGACCTGCCCGCACCTCGTCGAACGCTACAGCCGCGACCGCGCCGGGCTGCCCGCCGAAATACCGACGCCTTGCATGAACCGCGGCGGCGTGCTGGCGAAGGACGGCGACGACTCGCTTTTCCTCGACGAACGCCGGTTCGCAACCGCCGGCGCGCCGCCTAGGTTCGCCTCCCCGCTCTCGCGGAGGCTCACCCCGTGACCTCCCCTTCAAGAGAAAGAAACGATGTGTCCCCGTCGAACGACGCAAGGTCGGTTGATCTCTGGCGCGCCTCGATCGCACGGTGTCTGGATATTGCGGCGCAGGGCCGGATCCTGCCCGCTCCGTGGCGCAACGCGCTGTTCGCCCTGTTCATCGCTGGCATCCTGGCCTACGGGGCGGCGTTCGCTTGGTACATGCTCGCCCACTTCGATCTGGTCAACCTGATCCGCGACATTAGCCACGACGACTCCTTCTACTATTTCCAGATCGCCTACCATATGGCCGAAGGGAAGTTCTCGACTTTCGATGGCGGCATCACCCGGACCAACGGCTACCATCCTCTCTGGTTGTTTGCGATCACGCCGTTCTATTGGGTGTTCGACAAGGAAGCCGCGCTGTTCGCCATCAAGGCGTTTGAAATCATGCTCGTCGCCGGCGGCGTGGCGCTCATCGCCGTCGCCGCCCGGCTGGCCCGCCTGCCGTGGGTTCTGCTGTTCGCCGCGCTGCCGGCGTTCTACGGACGCTGGACCCTGATTATGGGAATGGAAACGGCTGCGGCGTTGTTCATGCTCGGCCTGTTCATTCTGGCCGTCTGTCTCTTCGCAAAGAACCCTGCCAGGTGGCGATGGCTGCTGGCCGCCGTTGCTTTCTCTCTGCCTTGGGTGCGCCTGGAATACATCGCCATTTCACTGGCGGCGACTGTGGTGCTGTGCCTCGTCGAGCGGTCGTGGCAGGATCGCCGGTTCGGCGCGCTGCCCGGAGTGCAGGTTCGCCAGATTTCCTCGTTGAAGGCGTTTGTCCCGCTGCTCGGCGCGGTCGCCGGCATCCTCGTCTATTTTGCCTACAACGGCATTGTCTTCGGCGGCATCGTGCCGGTGTCTGGCGCGGTCAAGCAGGTTTGGTCGCAGCGGCGATGGGAAGTTGAAGGCGGATACAGCCTGACGAATAACTTTCAGGAGATATTGCAGCTCCGTGTTTTCGACAACGAGCTCCTGGTTGCGCTGGGAGTCTGCATCTTGTTCCTGCTGGTCTGGCGGTTTAGCCGTCACTCCCCGAGCCGGGGGGGGGGGGTGGAGACTGGCTGCTGGTGGCTTTTCTGGCGGGCGTCCTCGCGCTGAACGTCGGTCATCTCGCCAAGTTCGCGCAGACCGTTCTCACCATGCACCCCCGCTTCGCAGGCTATTCCTGGTATTTCGTGCCGGCGTATCTGATGGAGGCGCTGATAGTCCCCGTGAACTGTTACGCAGCCATTTACTTCATTCGCCGTTTCATCGGGCTGAGGTCGCGCCGAGCAGCCGATATTCTGGGTCGCGGCATTGTCGTTGTCGCAGCGGTCTTTCTGCTCGTAACGGCGAATTTTACCTCTCCATTCCAAAGGGTAGAAACGAGAAGTATGAAAACCAGAACTGGCGGCGAGTGGGGCGAAGTCTTTATCGGGTTTCTTGGGAACACTTATGTTATGAACCGCGCACTTCCCGAGGGTAGCATAGTCGGGTCGTGGGACGCCGGCGTTGTCGGGTATTTCTCACGCTTTCCGGTTGTGAATCTGGATGGGATGGTCAATTCCTACGACTACATGCGCGCCATCAAAACGGAAACAGTGGCCGCGTTTCATCGGCATTACGGGATTACCCACTTCGCCAGAATCCGACCTGTGGACCGGCGCGTCGATGCCCTGCTGTTCGAAGGTCCGCAAATTCTCCACCCGTGGGGCGAACACCGGTTCAGGCTCTGGTCCGCCACGCCGTTGGAAGATTCCGACGCAGCCGCCCGGTTCTGGGAGAGAATGGAGCCGCATTTCGACGACCTGGCGAGCGGCGTCGGGCTTCTTGTCGATGGGCGGCTGGCGCAGACCTTCGCCAGGCAATGCGATCCGGAAGAAATAGTAATGTGGTCCTGGGCTGGACCGGGGGATGAAACGGTCGCCAACGCCTGGACGCAGACGCAAACGGGGTTGTGCGTAACCGCCGCCGTTCTGCCGCACGCCGCCTCGGGCCCGATCCGGATCGAGACAATGCCGGCAAGCGACTGGTTGGCGGGGCTGACAGGCGGCGGCCCGCCGGTCATCCGCTCCGATTGGGACGTGTATCTCGTCGAAGACAGCCTCATCTACATCAAGGAGAAATGCGGCCCGGAGGACACCCAACCGAAGTTCTTCCTTCACCTGGACCCGGTCGACGAGCGTGACCTTCCCATCCGGCGCTGGATATACGGCTTCGACAACCTCGATTTCTCTCTCTCGAACTACCGCCTCATTGAGGGCGGAGTATGCGCGGCGAGGCGGTCGTTGCCCGACTATGGCATCGCCGCGATCAGGACCGGCCAGTTCAATCCCGTGGAAGGCGGTCTCGATAATGTCTGGAAGGGCAGGTTCGATCTTGCCGAGCCAGCGAGCGACGGCTAAGCCGCCCCACGTCCAGCAGAATCGAAACGGCGCTGGTGATCGGCGCCTCGTCGAATATCGGGTGCCCCATCGCTCGCAACCTGGCCGAGGAATGCTGCACGTTGCAGCTCGCGGCACGCGACCGGGCGGGGCTGGAGCACTGCTGTCCGGTTAATTTTTGTGGACGGGTTGCATGGCATTGATTCTACTGGCGTCCGACCGTTCGGCGACGTTTGGACACGGCAGAGGGTCAATACTATGCACCACCACAATAGCATTTTCCGCGATCTGTTGAAGCGTGTTCCCCGGGCTGTGTTCGATCGGCTGGTGGAGGCCCATGGAGCGGACAGTCGGGTGCGGCGCCTGCGCACCCGGGATCAACTGATCGCATTGCTTTACGGCCAGCTTTCCGGGGCGACGAGCCTGCGCGAGATCGTCGGTGGCCTGCACAGCCGCACAGCCACAAGGCCCGCCTCTATCATGTGGGCGGTCGCGTGGCGCAGCGCTCGACGCTGGCCGACGCCAATGCCAGACGCCCGGCGGCGTTGTTCGCCGAGATGGTCGGTCGCGCCCGGCGGGGCCTGCGCCGTAAGATCGGCGAGACGACTTACCTGATCGACGCGACGAACCTTCGTCCGGGCAGGCGGGGATCGGAGTGGGCGCATTTCTCGGCCAACGCCTGCGGCGCCAAGCTCCACGTGATCTACGATGCCGACGCCGAACAGCCGCTCTATGCGTCGGTCACGACGGCCAGGGTCAACGACATCACGGCGGCGCAGGAGATGCCGGTCGAGGCCGGCGCCACCTGGGTCTTCGACCTCGGCTACTACGATTACGCCTGGTGGGCCAGGCTCGATGCCGCAGGCTGCCGTATCGTCACCCGCTTCAAGGCCAACACGCCGTTGACGGTGAGCGCCGAACTCGATGTTCCCGAAGACGACGACATTCTGTCGGACCGCATCGGCCTGTTGCCGCAACGCCCGGCGCGGAGCCGCAAGAACCCGTTCTCCGAGCCGCTGCGCGAGGTTCGGGTCAGGACCGACACCGGCAAGACGCTGCGCATCCTCTCCAACGACCTCGACGCCCCGGCCCGGGAAATCGCCGATCTCTACAAGCGGCGCCGGGCCATCGAGTTGTCCTTTCGGTGGGTCAAACAGACCCTGAGGGTCCGCCACTTCCTCGGCGTCGGCGAGAATGCCGTGCGCATCCAGATCGCCGTTGCCCTGATCGCTTATCTGCTGCTCCACCTCGCCCAAGTCACCCGGAACGTCGTCAAATCCCCGCTCGCTTTCGCCCGCCTCGTGCGCGCCAATCTCATGCATCGAAAGCGCATCGACCGACTCATCGGCCCCCATCACCCGCCCCCGAAATGCTCCAATCAAACCGCCATACAATGGGCTTCAGGGTGAACCGGACAGCAGTGCTTCGTGACCGGATTGGGGCGCGGCCATCCGATCGAGAACGGCTTTGCCTGGCACCCGACGTTGGGAACGGCGTTTCTGCCCGGTAGTTCGATCAAGGGATTGGTCCGCGCCTGGGCGAAACACGATGCCGAGCCGGGCTGCGACAGGGAAACGCTGAACCGGGTGTTCGGGGGCGCCGAAGACACAGGAAGCGTCTGTTTCCTGGACGCCGTGCCCATCGCGCCCGTCCAGCTCGAGGCCGATGTGATGACTCCCCACTATGCGGGCTGGAGCGAGAGCGCCCCGCCGGGCGACTGGATGTCCCCCACGCCGATCCCGTTCCTGACCGCAGCGGCGAAGACGTCGTTCCTGTTCGCCATCGTGCCCCGCCGCGCTTCCGCAAGCCCCGATATCGAGCGCGTCGCGGACTGGCTTAAGTCCGCTCTGGAATGGAACGGCGCCGGCGCGAAAACGGCGGTGGGATACGGCCGGTTCTCACGCGACGACGCGAAGACCCGACAGTGGATCCAGCATGTCGAAGAGGAGCGGAAGCGTGAGAACGACGCAGCGACTCCCGCGGGACGCTGGCGCCTGAAGATCGGGGGAAAATCCGAGACGGAAGTCCTGGAACTCGTACGCGTTTGCCTCGAGAAAGATCGCCTCGCGGACGCGAGCGAACGGCAAGCGTTCGCCGAAGCCGTGTTCTCGCTGTATGGAAACATGGTTGCGCGTTGGCGGAACGGCGGCAAGCATGATCGTCGAACGGTCGTCGGGGCGAAAAAGCTCAAGGAGCGAGCCCGCCTCCTGGATGAGCCCGCCCGATAGCCCGCCGCGTTGTCGGAGTCCGAGACCGTTCGACCCGCTGCCTACACCGGGCGGGCGCCCTTCAGCAGCGTGCGCAGGTGGAGGCGGGTCTCGCCGACCGGATAATCCACGTTCACCGAATGGACGAGACAGCGGTTGTCCCACACCAGAGTATCGCCGACGCGCCACTCGTGGTCGTAACGGTATTGCGGCTGCGTCATGTGCTCGTGAATCGCGTCGAGCAATTCGTCGCTTTCCGCGCGCTCCAGCCCCACTACCGAGTCGGTGCGGTTGGCGTTGAAGAACAACGCCTTCCGACCGGTTTCGTCATGCGTGCGCACCAGCGGATGAACGACATCGGGGGTTTCGGCGATCTCCTCGGCGGTCCGCGCCACCGCGCGGGCCGGCGCCCGCACCGTGTCGTAGCTGTGGACCGCACTCATTCCTTCGAGGCGTTTCTTCGTCGCCTCGGGAAGGTCTTCATACGCCCTGGCGGTGTTGCAGAACCGCGTGTGACCGCCCGACGACGGAATCTCCAGCCCGTGCAACAGGGTGGCCTTGGCCGGAAATGCCTTGAACGAATGGTCGGTGTGCCAACCCGACCGGCGGTTGAGTTTCGGATCCGCGGGCTTGTCCTCCGGCACCCTGTAGCTGCTGTCGAGCCGCGAGATTTCGGGAACGCCATCGACCCAGTGTTTCCGCGTGACTTCGGTGTCGGGTTCGCCGAAGCAGCGGGCGAGGTCGTAGAAAGCCCGGGGCGGCAGCGGCTCACCCCGCAGGCAGATCAAATGGCGGTCCAGAAACGCCGCCTCGATCTCGCCGACCGTGGCGGAGTCCAGAGGCTTCGACAAGTCGACGCCGAGCACCTCCGCGCCGAGCGCGTCGCTCAACGGACGGATTTCCAGAGTCATCGCGCATCTCCTCGAGCCGATCCCACCGGGGCAGGCTAGCAAAAGCCATCGCCGTTGGCGATTCGAATCGTTCGTCGGCAGCGGTTCTCATTATGGATACCCAAACGCTTGGCGGCTTGGTGCGCGGGCGTCTCGCCCGCATCTTCGCTTTGCACGCATATGCGGGCGAGACGCCCGCGCGCACCCCGATCGCGCCTGCCGAAGCCGAAATGAGAATCACGAGTTCGCCGGGCGCATCCCGGCTCGAACCGGCGCGTTTCCGTCAGCCGTCGTTCGACAAGTCGATCCTTGTCGGCCCGGGTTTCTCACACCGGCCCTTCACGCGAGCCATCACTGCTCGTCAGCGTAAACGAAGCCCTTCGCCGCCGCCTGCTCACGCAGAATGCTCTTGACCTCGCCGTCGAAACTCTCGTCGTCCCGCTCCCCCTGCTCCGACAGATAGGCGACGCGGTCGCGGTTCAGCGCGGCGAGCCGATCGCCGATGCCGCGGCGCACAGCGCGCCGTTCCGACACGAGAGCCGACAGTTCGTCCTCCGACAAATCGCTGACTCCCGGCGGCAGCAGGCTGCGGTCGACGGCGTCGAGCGTCACGTCGCCATCGTCGAGCATGTCTATGAGATCCGACGAGCCGAACGCCGGGAGAAAACTCTCTGCCATGGAAGAGACCGCCCGGGCGCGGTCGGCCATCGCCGCCGGGGGCATCCCGGCTATCCCGAGAAGCCTGGTGGCATACTCGGCGCGCGCCGCGGCGTCACCGTAAGGAATCGCGGTCGCGTTAATCGCTGTTTGCAAGTCGTATATTTCGTCGTCGAACGGCGTGGGAACGACGCGAACCCCGCCGGACAGCGGAATCCGGGCATAGTATCCATGGCCGGCAGCCGCGATCCGACGCCAGAAGGTCGCCGTTTCCTCGTCCGGGCCGGCTTGCAGCGCGTTCACCGTGATATCCCGATCGCGGGCGGCGCTCAGTATTTCCGGGAACTTCATACCGGGATAATCCATGTGCGGCGGCGCGTCGCCGACCAGGAAGGCCAGCCGCAGGGTATGCGGTGAACGGTCCCAGCCGATATCGAACATCCCGGCGCGCAGCGCCTCGTTGACCGCTTCCGGCGTGTCGCCGCCGCCACTCGCCTCGAACGCTGCCAGTTCGGCGTAAACGGCGTCGAGATCGTTTGTCAGATCGATGAGCCGCGTCACGTAATCGTCCTCCAGGTCGCGATAACCGACCAGCCCGAAACGCAGATACGGCCGCGGCGAGATGTCCAGCAATACGCCCGCGATCGACCAGATTTTCCGCTTCGCCCCCTCGATCAAGCCACCCATCGAACCGGTCGTGTCGAGAATGAAAACGACATCGATGCAAGCATGTTCGCCGGGCTCTTTCCCGCCCGCGAGCAACAGCAGTTCGGCCGAACCGCAGGAAATCTCCGGCGGCGGCGCGATGTCGGAGCGGGCCCGGTCGGAGCCGGCGGCAGCGGCAACGAGCCCGAGAACGGAAGCGACCAGCGTGTGTCGGAACGCAACCATCGAGAGATCTCCAACGCAAGGCGACGACGGCGCAACCTTGTCCGGGGAATGGGACGGAGATACGGCGCGAACGAGGTGAGAATGCGACGGGACGCCCGCAACCGCGGAGTGGCCTGCACCCGGGTTCGATATTCGAGCGCGGATTATTGCTGAATTCGGGCGCGTGCTTGATTTTGAAGCATTGGCAGGCGCGCGGGCGTCCCGCCCGCATGCGCGGCGCGCACCGGGAATTGAGGATGCGGGCGAGAGGCCCGCGCACCAGGCGATGCTTGATTCCCGCCGCGCCGCGGCTATTTTCGCTTCCCGCGATCCTTGGAGGAGAACCGGGTGGCGCATCGGGTCACCATCCGCAATGTCTCGCAGACCATCACGGTCGATGATGGCGACACGATCCTCGAAGCGGCGATCCTGGCCGGGATCGACTATCCGTGCGGTTGCCAGTCGGGAACCTGCGGTAGCTGCAAATCGAATCTGTTCGCCGGCACGGTCGAGATGATGCCCTATGCCGATCTCGCGCTATCGGAAGCGGAGCGCGCGGAGGGCTTGATCCTCGCCTGCCGCGCCGCGCCGCGCGAGGACTGCACGGTCGAATGGCCGGTCCCCGACGAGCCGGCCGATCATCCGCACCGGACGGTCGCGTGCCGCGTCGCCGACACCGAGATGGTGGCGGCGGACGTCTGCCGGCTGCGCCTCGACATGACGGAGGCGAAACGGTTCGCCTTCTCGGCCGGACAGTATGCGCGCCTGACGGTCGCCGGCTTCCCGCCGCGCGATTTCTCGATGGCCAACCGACCCCTCGCACCGCAACTCGAATTCCACGTGCGCCGGATCGCCGACGGGCAGGTCAGCGCGTATATCGCCGACGAACTGAAGCGCGGCGACATGGTGCAGCTTGAAGGACCGTTCGGCGACGCGCATCTGCGCCGCAAACACACGGGGCCGATCGTCGCCATCGCCGGCTCGACCGGCCTGGCGCCGATCCTGTCGATCGTCGATACGGCCCTGCATGGCGGCATGACCCAACCGATCCATCTCTATTTCGGCGTTCGCGATGCGGCCAGCCTTTATGCGACCGAACGCCTGGGGGCGCTGGCCCGCGCGCATGACAACCTCACGGTCGAAACCGTGCTGTCGGACCCGAGCGGCGCGACCGGCCATCGGCGCGGGCTGGTGACAGAAGCGGTAGCGGCCGATCATGCCGACTTCACAGCCGCCAAGGCCTATGTGGCCGGCCCGCCCGCGATGGTGGAAACGGCACTCGACCTGCTCGCCTCACGCGGACTCGCGCGGCGCGACTGCCATGCCGACGCCTTCTTCACCGAGGCCGAGAAAGCGGCGATCGAGGCGCCCTGACGCGCCGGGACCAATGGAGGATCGACCCATGCCCTATGCCGATGCCAACGGCGTCAAGCTCTACTACGTCGATGTCGCTGGCGCAGCGGCAGGCGCGGCGGCGCCGATCGTGTTCGTACACGAATTCGCCGGCGATCATCGGAGCTGGGAGCCGCAGCTTCGCTTCTTCTCGCGCCAGCGTCGCTGCGTCGCCTATAACGCGCGCGGCTATCCCCCGTCCGACGCGCCGGCCGATCCGTCGCGCTACAGCCAGGAGATCGTCGCCGACGACATCGTTCGGGTGATGGATCATCTGGACATCGACAAGGCGCATCTGGTCGGCCTGTCGATGGGCGGTTTCGCGGTGCTGCACGCCGGCCTGCGCAACCCGGACCGGGCGCGTTCCCTCGTCGTGGCCGGCTGCGGCTACGGCAGCGAGCGCGGTTATCGAACGGAATTCCATCGCACGGTCGACGCGATGGCGCGCGGGTTCGAAACCGGTGGCACCGGAGCGGTCGCCGACGACTACGCCCGCAGCGCGACCCGGGTGCAGTTCGAGAACAAGGACCCGCGCGGCTGGGCCGAGTTTCGCGACCAGTTGCGCGAACATTCGGCGGCGGGCTCGGCGGCGACGCTGCGCGGCTATCTCAAAACCCGCCCTTCCCTCTACGACCTCGAAGAGTCGCTCGCCGCACTCACCGTGCCGACGCTGGTGGTCAGCGGCGACGAAGACGAACCCTGTCTCGACCCGGGCCTGTTTCTCAAGCGGGCGATACCGAGCGCAGGCCTGTGGGTGTTGCCGCGCACCGGCCACACGATCAACCTCGAGGAACCGGAACAGTTCAACCGCGGCGTCGCCGACTTCATCTCATGCGTCGAAGCCGGCGCGTGGGGCCTGCGGGACCCGCGGTCGCACGGTGCGGCGATGCGGGTCGCCGATGCGCCGGGGCTGCCGGACGACGGATGAAACGGCAGGCTCGGTCGGCGCCGGCGATGCGATCCGCCCCGGCAACGCACGGTCGCCCGGGGGCACGGATGCGAAATGCGCGCCCCGTTCGGCCGCGGTTGCAACGAACCATGACAGTCTCGAGCGGGACACGCCCGGTCCGATCGCATCGTTGACGCGGTTCGTCGCAACCCCGTTTAATCGCCGCGATGAGGACACGCGACAGCGATGGGCGTGTGCCGTTCCGGCACAGCCTGAGCGGGCGGTTGCTGCTGCTGACCGTACTGTTCGTGCTGATCGCGGAAGTGCTGATCTTCGTCCCTTCGATCGCACGCCACCGTCTGGTCTATCTGGAGCAACGGATCGACGCCGGCATGTTGGCGACTCTTGCGCTGGACTCGGCCCCGGACGGGCGCGTCGATGATCGACAGGCGCGCCGCCTGCTCACCCATGCCCTGGTCGATGCGGTGGCGCTGCGCACCGCCGATCGCTCGATGTTCATGCTGTCGTCCACAATGCCGCCGCCGGTGGACGCGACGTATGACTTACACAACGCCGGGCCCTGGGTCCTGATAGCGGACGCCTTCGCGACCCTCCTGGACAGCCCCGATCGGACCATCCGGGTGCTTGACGAATCGCGCGTCGAACCCGGCGTGGTGGTCGAGGTGGTGCTGAACCAGAGCGACCTGCATCGCTCGATGGTGCAATTCTCGCTCCGTATTCTTCAACTCTCGATCGTTATTTCTCTGATCACGGCGACGCTGGTCTATCTCAGCCTGCATCGGCTGATGGTGCGGCCGATACATGGAATCATCGCCAACCTGTCCCGCTTCCGCCGCCGTCCCGACGATCTGACTCACCGGATCGTCGAGACCGGCCGCGCCGATGAAATCGGCCTCGCGCAGAAAGCGCTCGACGATATGCAGCGCGCGCTGCGGCGGGCGTTGCTCCAGAAGACCCGCCTGGCGGCGCTTGGCACGGCCATGAGCAAGATCAACCACGACCTGCGCAATACCCTGGCCACGGCGACCGTGATCTCCGACAACCTCGCGACCAGCGACGACCCGCGGGTGCGCAAGGCTGCGCCGGTCCTGATGGCGTCAATCGACCGAGCGGTCGAACTGTGTTCGTCCACCCTCGACTATGCACAGTCGGACGCGCCGGAGTTCGCGCCTGCGCCGTTGTCGCTCAAACGACTGATCGACGACGTGGGCGAAGCCGTGCTGATGGACTCGAGAGGCCATGCGGCGTGGGACAACCGCGTACCCGCCGGCCTGACCGTGTCGGCGGACCGGCTCCAGCTTTTCCGGGCGATAGAGAACCTCGGCCGTAACGCGGTCGATGCAATGGCGGACGGCGGCACCGTTCGCTTCATCGCCAGCGGTTGCGGCGACCGCATCGAGATCGACGTCGTGGATAACGGCCCCGGCATCCCGGAACGCGCGCGCGAAACCCTGTTCCAGCCGTTCTCGAGCTCGCTGCGCCCGGGCGGCGCCGGCCTCGGCCTCGCCATCGCGCGCGAGGCCATGCGCATGCATGGAGGCGACGTAACCCTCGTCTCCACCGGCCCTTCCGGCACCCGCCTTCGCCTCGTCCTGCCCGCACAGGCGGACGCGGCTAAACCCCGAAGAAATCCGCGATGACGTCGATCTGCGCTTCGAGCATGGCGCGGCCGTCGCATGTCGTCGCGCCCTGCGCGGCTGCCGCGGCGAGGAACCGGGTCGGCGAGTCCGAGAGGATGACGTCGATGGCCAGCATGCCTTCGGTCACCGCACCGGCGGGAACCGGCGGCGGGTCGTCGCGCTTCATGCCGAGCGGGCTGGCATTGACCACGGTGTCGTGGTCACCGACCCGAGAGGCGCCGGAAGCGGCGCGGACCCGGGGGAATGCCTGCACTACCGCCGAAGCCAACGCTTCGGCGCGAGCGGGCACGAGATCGGTCAGGGTCAGACGGTCGATCCCGGCCTCGGCGAGGGCGAAGGCGATGGCGCGGCCGACACCGCCGGCGCCGATCTGCAACACCGACCGGCCCGAAAGCTCGTGCCCTCCCGCACGCGCCGCCGCCACGCAACCGCGCCCGTCGAACATGTCGCCGCGCCAGCGACCGTCCGTTTCGCGCCGCACCGCATTGACGGCGCCGACCGCGCGACCTGTCGGCGCCAGTTCATCGACCAGGCCGGCCATCGGAATCTTGTGCGGGATGGTCAGGATCAGGCCGCGCAGATTCCCGATCCGTCGCAACCCGTCGAACCCCGCCGTCAGATCGTCGGCGGGCAGCTTCAGCGCGACCATCACGCCGTCGTGGTCGCGCGCTTCGCACAACAGGTTGAAACGAGCCGGCGCCCCGACCTGCGCGACAGGATCTCCGGCGATCGCATAGAGCGCGGTCTTTCCAGTGACCCGCGCGCGCACGTCGTGTTTCTCGTCCACCAATGGACTTTCGACGATCCGCGGCGCGTGCGTCAACCGCGCGTTATGCGGTAGGGTAAGGCGGTTCTGCGAACGGGAGAAGACGAATGACCGAAAGTGCCGCGCTCGATCCGGCTTTCCCAAAGGGCCGCTTTCATCTGTCGCGACCGGAGGACGCGGAATGGCGCCCCGGCTTGCGAGGGCATTTCGCCTATCGCGATCTCGGCGTCGCCGCGGCGACCCGCGGCAAAGTGCTCGCGCAGGTGATCAAGGCGACCGATCCGTGCGACGAACCCGGCGACACCCACGCGCACAAGCTCGACTTCCACCTGGTGTATTTGCTGAAGGGCTGGGCGCGGATGCATTTCGACGGCGTCGGCGAAGTGCGCCTGGAACCCGGCGCGTGCTGGTATCAGGAACCCGGCATCGAGCACAGCGTCGTGGAGTATTCCGACGACTTCGAAGTGCTGGAGATCACCGTCCCCGCCGATTTCGACACCGTGTCGGTCGAAGAATCCTGACGCACCCGCCCGATCCCAAGGCCGGATCGTGGCCGGCATCCGCCACCGGATTCGCCGCGTCGGGAGCGCGCAGATCGGCTGGGTGACGGTCGATAACGCTGCGAAACTGAACGTCGTCGACAGTGCGCTGTGCCGCGGCATGAGCGATGCGATCGCAACGCTCGGCCGCGACCCGGACGTTCGCGCGCTCGTCCTTACCGGCGCCGGCGACCGTGCATTCATCGGCGGCGCGGACATTCGTGAGATGGCCGGGCTCGAGCCGCGGTCGGCGGAAGCCTTCATTTCGCGCCTGCGCGAGGTTTGCGCGGCGATCCGGGCAGCGCCGGTTCCGGTGGTCGCGCGAATCGCCGGCTATTGCCTCGGCGGCGGGCTCGAGATCGCAGCCGCCTGCGATTTCCGCATCGCCGCCGAGGGAGCGCGGTTCGGAATGCCGGAAGTGCGGGTGGGCGTGCCCTCGGTGATCGACGCCGCCCTGCTGCCGGATCTGATCGGCTGGGGCCGGACGCGGATGCTCGTTTACACCGGCGAGATCATCGGGGCGCAAGACGCACTGGCATGGGGACTGGTGGAAAAGCTCGTACCGCCGGCGGCGCTCGACGATGCGGTCGAAGAAGCGTTGGCCGGCATCGCAAAGGCCGGACCGCGCGCGATCCGCGCGCAGAAGGCGCTGATCCGGCAGTGGGAGCGGCTTCCGCGCGAGCAGGCGATCGAGGCGGGGAAATCGGTGTTCGCGACAGCTTACGAATCCGACGAACCGAAGCGCCTGATGCGCGCGTTCATCGATCGTCCGCGCTGCAAAGGGTGACCGGCCTCCCTCCGGCGCCGATCACTCGGCCATGATCTGGCTCTTCGCCTCCGGCCACAGGCGTTCCATTTCGAGGCGGATCCGGCGGGCATCGATGTCGACCCCCTTGGCCTCGAAATCCTTCAGCACCTTTTCGAGCACGTCATCGTCGCCGGGCCGTTCGAAATCGGCGAGCACCACCTCCTTCGCGTAGGCCTGGGCCGCGTCGCCCTCGATCCCCAGATGGTCGGCCGCCCACAGGCCGAGCAATTTGTTACGCCGCGCGGTCGCCTTGAAACGCAGCTCCTCGTCGTGACCGAATTTCCGTTCGGCCTCGCGCTGCCGATCGTCGAAGGTGGTCATCGCGCTCTCCACCCGTGCGGATGGCCGGACTCGCGGCCGGCCGTTTCGTTACGCCGCGCAGTGTAACATCGCGCGCCCGCCGCCGACACAGGTTCGCCCGCATCGTGTGCACGCTGATCGTTCTGCGCCGACCCGGCCACGCTTGGCCACTCCTGATCGCCGCCAACCGCGACGAGATGACCGACCGCCCGTGGCGGGCGCCGGGCCGCCACTGGCCGGACCGCGACGGAGTCGTGGCCGGACAGGACCTCGAAGCGGGCGGGAGCTGGCTTGGCAGAAACGCCGATGGGGTGGTCGCCGGCGTCTTGAACCGGCCCGGCGCGCTCGGACCGGCCCCCGGCAAGCGCAGCCGCGGGGAATTGGTGCTGGAAGCGCTCGACCACGGAGATGCGGCCCACGCCGCGACGGCGCTGAGCTTCATCGATGGACGCGCCTACCGACCGTTCAACCTGGTGATCGCCGACAGCCGCGACGCCTTCTGGCTCCGGCTCGACGCGGGTTCGACCGCCGTCGAGCGGCGCCTTGTGCCGCCCGGGCTGTCCATGGTTACGGCGCACGATCTGAACGACACGGCGTGCCGCCGCATCGCACGCTATCTGCCGCGGTTGCGCGCCGCGCCCGCCCCCGACCCCGATGCCGGCGACTGGACGGCGTGGCAGACGTTGCTGGCCGAAAGCACGCCGCCGGACGCGGCGCTGACGATTCGGGGCCCGGGCGGTTTCGGCACCATGTCGAGTTCGCTGATCGCGCTGCCGGCGGTCGATCGCCCGGGCGTCCGTCCGGTCTGGCTGTTCGCGGCCGGCCCGCCGGACAGGGCGGCGCACCGCCCCCTGCCCGATTGACCGCCGCGCCTGTATAGTGGCGCGCGCGCGGCCCGACCGGCCGCCCTGACGGAGACCAACCATGCCAGCAATGCGAAAGGCGCACCGCGCTATCGTCGTGGCCGCAGCCGGTGTTCTCGCCGCGTCGGCGGTCGAGGCGGGATCGGAGAACATCACCTTTCCGAGCGACTACAAGACCACCTTCAATTACTGGATGACCAGCGAGCGCTTCGACAATAACCAGGTTCGCTACCTGTGGGCGAACGACCTCGTGTTCGGCGCCGCCGCCACGAGCACCGAACTGCCCGTCGGCTCGCAGTTCGTGATGGAGGTCTATGCCGCCAAAGTCGATGCCGACGGCGAACCCATCCTCGACGCCGACGGGCAGATGATGCCCGACGTCGTCAAGGTCGTCGCGGTGATGGAGAAGGGCGCGGGCTGGGGCGAGGCCTATCCGGAGGAAGAGCGTAACGGCGATTGGGAGTATGGCTTCTTCGCGCCCGACGGCATGCTCAAGGCCGATGTCGATACCGCACCGTGCCGCGCCTGCCATCTGCCCTATGCCGACGAGGATTTCGTGATCTTTCGCGACAATCTCAACGCGGCCGCGGCGCAGTAGAGCTTTCGCCCGTCCGTTGTGCGGCGCGGCGGGATGGGTTAGACAGGGTTGGAGAACGGCCTTTGCCCGAACGCGGGGGCCGTTCTCGGTTCTTGTGGGCCGCCGCCCGCCTCTCCCGGTCGGAAAAATGGGTGCGCGATGTCTCGTCGCAGACAGATCTACGAAGGCAAGGCCAAGGTCCTGTTCGAGGGGCCCGAACCGGGCACGCTGGTGCAGTATTTCAAGGACGACGCCACCGCATTCAACAACCAGAAGCAGGGCACGATCACCGGCAAGGGCGTGCTCAACAACCGGATCAGCGAGTATCTGATGACCCGCCTCGGCGAGATCGGCATCCCGACGCATTTCGTGCGCCGCCTGAATATGCGCGAGCAGTTGATCAAGGAAGTCGAGATCATCCCCGTCGAGGTGGTAGTGCGCAACGTCGCGGCCGGGTCGTTCTCGAAACGTTTCGGCATGGCCGAAGGTGCGGCGCTGCCGCGTTCCGTCGTCGAGCACTACTATAAGTCCGACGAGTTGAACGACCCGATGATCACCGAAGAACACATCACGGCGTTCGGGTGGGCCAACCCGCCCGAGCTCGACGAGATTCTGTCGATGACACTGCGCATCAACGATTTTCTCAGCGGCCTGTTCTTCGCGCTCGGCATTCGGCTGGTCGATTTCAAGGTGGAGTATGGCCGGCTGTGGGAAGGCGACGACATGCGCATCGTGCTGGCCGACGAGATCAGCCCCGACAATTGCCGCCTGTGGGACATCAAGACCAACGAGAAACTCGACAAGGACCGGTTCCGGCGCGATCTCGGGCGCGTCGAGGAGGGCTATCAGGAGGTCGCGCGACGCCTGGGCATCCTGCCGGAGAGCGGGCCGCGCGATTTACAGGGCCCGGAAACCATCCAGTAGGCCGCTGTGGTGAGGGCCAGGATCGTGGTGACGCCCAAACCCGGAGTCCTCGACCCGGAGGCGAAGGCGATCGAGAACGCGCTCGTCCGTCTCGGCTTCGCCGGCGTGCGCGACCTTCGCCAGGGCAAGTTCATCGAACTGACGGTCGATGAAGCAGACCGCGAGCGGGCGGTCGCCGAGGTCGAAGCCATGTGCGCCAGACTGCTCGCCAATCCGGTGATCGAGACCTTCCGGATCGAGCTCGAGTGACGCCCGCGGCGCGCCGCGGGCGCTCCTACGGACCGTCGCAGCCGGGATAGCGGCCCAGCCAGTGCGGGCCTTCGCGGTAGAGGCTTACGGTGTCGATCTTTCGGAACGCCCCGTGGCAGCGTCCGCAGGCAGCGACGAGCTGGCAGAACCCTCCCCGCGCGCGCGTCGCATCTTCACGCGCGATACCGTCGTAGAAGACCGGCAAGGCCGACTCCGCCGCGTCGTAGTGACGCCGGAACGCGTCGGGCAGGGTCCAGAGACCCGGCATGGCGCGGGATTCGGATCCCCATCCGAGATTGCTGCGCGCCGGCCACATCGCCCGGCTTTCGCCGAGCGACGCGCGCACGGTGTCGAGGTTCTCGCGAATAGACGGCCAGTGCGCGGGATTGACCGCCGTGGCCCCGGTTCCCAACCGCGGCGAGATGCGATCGACCGCGTCGAGCATCCGCGCCATGAGGTCCTGGCGTTCCTTGACGATTTCCAGGGTCTCGGGCGCGGCGGCACGGTTCTGCGCCACCGCCGCGGCGGACCCGGCAAGCCCGCACGCGAGCAGCAAGAACGTTCCGAGGCGAATCCCGTGCATCGTGTTTCGCGCCTCCCGTAGTTGTCGCGATCCCAGCCCTCCGGCCCGTCCGCCGCAGGACAGCTTATCGCACCGACACCGGCGGAGCGAGCGCGCCGGCGATCATCATGAAAAACACCCCGGGATTCGGGGCAAACGCGCCTGAGCGACACCGGCGCCCTGCTCCGGGAACTCCGGGTGTTCGCGATGAATGGGCGCCCGCCGCCGATTCACGCTTCGCCCCTCTTCGTGCGAGTTGCAGGGTCGGAACGCTCCTGCTACACATACCGCGAGCGAAATGAAATCGCCCCTGTCGCCGCTCTGGAACATGACTTGCGAGAACAAGTTCGCGCTTATGCCCCCCCCCCCGTAACGCATACCGGAAAATTACTCCTTGTCATCGTACCGGCATGGAACGAAGAGGAATCCGTCGGACATGTATTGACGGGTATCCGGTGTTGCAGGAAACGCTTGGAAACACTTGGCTTTCGTCTTGAGACCTGCGTCATCGACGACGGTTCGACCGACCGGACTGCGGAGGCCGCCCGGGCAGCCGGCGGCGATGATATCCTCGCCCACAAGCTGAATCGAGGCTTGGGCGCGGCGGTGCGCAGCGGAATGATCCAGGCCCGCGCGCGTGGCGCCGCCATCGTCGTCAAGTTGGACGCCGACGGCCAACACGACCCTGCCGACATACCGGATCTAATAGCGCCCATCCTCGCCGAAGAAGCCGATGTCGTCTATGGCGACCGTTTCGCGCGTATAACTTGGTCGATGCCTCTGATTCGCCGGGTCGGGAACAAGGTCTTCCGGGCTCTGATGCGTTGGTTGACTTCCTGGGACATCCGGGACTCACAACCCGGCATGTTTGCAGTCAACGATTCCTATCTTGAATTGTGTTTCATCCCCGGCGACTATAACTATACTCAGCAGATACTGATCGATGCCTACCATAAGGGGATGCGGTTCGCTCAGGTGCCGATCTCTTTCCGCGCGCGGGAGAGCGGTGAATCGTTCGTCTCGCTCCGTTACCCGTTCAAAGTACTGCCCCAAATTCTCATTGCGCTGGTATCGGTCCGGCCCTTGCGGGTGTTCATGCCCCTGGCCGGGCTGCTCCTCGCCGTCGCAGGCTTCGTGTTTGCGGCGGAGCTTGCGATGTGGCTGCTGGGCAAAACCGGGAAGCCGGTCGAACACGTCAACCTGGTGGCGGGATTGGCGATCTTCGGCCTCAACACCGCCTATTTCGGCCTGCTAGCCGAACTTATCGTGCGACGCCGCTCGTGACGACGTCCGGTCAGGCTGCGCGTTACGTCCTCGGAGGGCTTGGCGGACTCGGCGTAAGTCTGGCGGTCACGGCCTTGATGCGCGAGGCGGCCGGTTTGTCCGACGAGTTGTCCTTCGCCATCGCGCTGGCGGTCGTCTTCGGATTCTATTTCGTAGTCAATGCCGTCTTCGTTTTCCGTTCGGGAGTGAGCGGGCGCAATTTACTGCGTTATACGGTCGCTTCTCTGACGTTTCGCGCGCTCGATTTCCTGCTGTTCAGTGGAATTGCGGCGGTCGCGCCGGTCTATGTAGCCGTCGCACTGGCGGTGGGGCTCTCCAATTCGGGTAAATTTCTGGTGTACCGGCGCTTCGTTTTCGTTCCCGCGGCATGACCCGTTTCAATGCCGTCGCCTGCGTCCTCTGCGGTATGCTGGCGCTGGGGTTGCTCTGGCCCGGGAAAGACGATGTTCCGGACAACCGGGATATCCGGTATTCGCCCGGTCAGAACGACATGGCCGAATATGCGGCCATCGCCTTCAACCTCGTGCGGCACGGCGCGTTCACGGTGCGCCCTCCAGGCCAGCGAGCGCCCGAAACGGACCCAGCGCGCATGAAGCGGGAGCCGGTCTTTCCGGCATATCTGGCTGCGGTTTTCGCGACCGTTCCCGCCTTTCACACGATGAGCTTCAATTGCTTGAGGGACGACGCCTGCGCCGCCGTCAGCGCGCTGCGTCTTCGGCAAGTGCAGGCGGGCGCAGTCGTGAGTGCCATCCTCGTGGCTTCCACGTTCGCCGCCGGCTACGCCGTCACGGGAAGCTGGATCGCCGCTTTCCTTGCCAGCGCGTTGTGTTTCTACGGACTTCGTTTCGACAAATCCGGAAACGATTTGATCGCGCTGTTCCTCTTGATGCATAGCGTGTCGGCCTTCGCCGTCTGGCGGCGGCCCCGAATGCTCACCGGCGCGCTCGGCGGCGCCGCTTTGGGATTGCTGATACTGGCTGAAGCAGTGTTTCAGTATTGGCTTCCAATCTTCGCGCTGGTCCTGGCGGCAGGGCTTTGGCGGAGCGAACCGGGCGCAAACCGCCGGTCGAGATTGCTCGCCTCGGCGGCGATGCTGGTTACGGCCTCGGCGTTTTGCCTGCCGTGGATGGTCCGCAACGCAAACTACGCCGGCGAGTTCTCGGTGGCGAGCGGCGGCGGAGCGGTAGTCGCGATACGCGCCGAATACGGGCGGATGACCTGGCCGGAAGTTCGTGGCGCGTTCGCCTATTGGGCGCCGAAGGGACGCGCCATCCTGAAGCGCTGGCTGAAACCCGAGAATTTTTCATACAGCCGCTTCGACAGGGGTAACCCCGAGGGATTCTACCGGCGCGCCTGGCGGGGCGGCGAAGAAGTTGCACACAGGGCACGGGAGATACGTACTGATACGGGCCTGAGCATCACTGATACGGGCCTGAGCATCACTGATACGGGCCTGAGCATCGACAAAGCCAGAAAACGAGCGGCATTGGAAACGATCGCGGAGGATTGGCGCAAACAGCTTGTCCTGACCCTGGCTTTCGCTTGGCGCGGCATGAATATGGCGTTCGGACTGCCGCTGATGGCGGGGTTGGCGTCGATGGTGGCCCTGGCGTTGCGGCGCCGCGATTTTTCGTTGCTTTGTCTGTCGCTTCCTGTCGCTTGGACATTCTTCTTCCACGCGGCGCTTACCCACTTCATCCCGCGCTACGGCGAGCCCTTCGTCGCAACCCTTGCCGTCATATCCGCATTGGCGGCCAGGGAATTCTTGCGGCCTGTTTCGTCCCTCGCGGTCGGAGCGGCCGCGGGGGCTGCATCGCTCCGTTTTCGCGGCGACCGGTAGGCGCTCTCGCGCCTCCGACGGGCCATCCACCAATCTTCTCTGTTTCCCGCCGGTCGGCGGCATTACCGGCGTTCTATGTCTCCGGCGGCCCTTTCAACTCGACGGTGTTGCCGTCGGGATCTTCGATGTAGAGCGACGGGCCGAACCCTTCGGCGCCGTAGCGACGCGCCGGTTCAGGCGTGTCGATACCATGAGCGGCGAGCACTTGGACGACCGTGTCGAAATCGGCGACTCGAACGCAGAAATGGTCCATGTTGCGCGCCTGCGGACCGGGAGGCGGACCGCCGGCGCGGCCGAGCGCGCCGCCGGTATCGACGAGATCGATGAGACTCGCACCGGCGCGAAGTTGAGTCAGGCCGAGCGAGTCGACGCGGCGCTCGACCGCGCAACCGAGCACCTCGCGATAGAACGCGACCATGCGTTCGGGCCGCGCCGTGCGCAGCACCACGTGATCCAGGCCGACGAGCGAAAGCGGCGCCGTCATTCCGGCACGACCTCCCGGTTCGATGCGCATGACACCGGGCGCATCACCGCGCACCCGTTCGATCGCCCCGGGGGATTCGAATCAGAAGCACGAGCGGCATCGCGGCGAGCGCGACCAGCGTCATCATCTTGAAGTCGTTGATATAGGCGATAGACGCCGCCTGCCGACCGAGTTCGGCGTCGAGCGCCGCGCGCCCCACTGCGTCGCCGGCCGACCACGATTCGGGCAGGCGACCGGCGTTGAACGCGGTGACGTGCGCGCCCAGTTCGGCCCGGTTGATCTGCGTGTAGCGGGTGACGAGCGTCACCAGCATGGTGATCGCCACCGAACTGCCGAGATTGCGCGACAGGTTGAAGAGGCCCGCCGCCTCGGTGCGATACCGGTCTTCGAGCGTCGCGAACGTACAGACGTTGAGCGGCACGTAGAACATCCCGAGGCCGTAGCCCTGCACCAGTCCGGTCCATACCAGGGTGAAGACGTCGACGTCGGTATTGAAGCCCGCCATCACCCACATCGAACCCGCGATGAGGGCGAGTCCGACCAGGATCAGGATGCGCATATCGACCGATTTGCTCAACTGGCTGACCATCAGCATGGCGACCATCGCGCCGATACCGCGCGGCGCCAGCACGACGCCGACGGTGATGACCGGATAGTCCATCAGGTGCTGGAGGAAGGGCGGCAGCAGCGCCAGCCCGGTGAGCAGCAATGCTCCAAAGGTCGCGACGAGGATCAGTCCGGCGATGAAGTTGCGATCGGTGAAGATGTGCGGATCGACGAAGGGCCGGCTCGATGCGGTCGCCGTGTGTGCGACGAACAGATAGAGAGCGACGGCGGCGACGGTCGCCTCGACGACGATCTCGGTGCTTTCGAACCAGTCCTCGAGCTCGCCGCGGTCGAGCATGAGCTGAAAGCAGCCCACCGCCAGGCCGAGCAGCGCGAACCCGAACCAGTCGAAACGCCGCAGCCGGTCGCGCGCCGTCTCCGGCACCACGGCGAGGATGCCGAGCAGAGCCAGAACGCCGAACGGCAGGTTGATGAAGAACACCCAGCGCCAGTTGTAAACCTCGGTGAGATACCCGCCCAGCGTGGGACCGACGATGGGGCCGATCATCACCCCGCCGCCCCAGATCGCCATCGCCGAACCGTGCTGTTCGCGCGGCCAGGTGTCGAGCATGATCGCCTGCGACAGCGGCACCAGGAACGCACCGCACGCGCCCTGGAGGATGCGATAGAACACGATCTCTTCGAGCGAGCCGGCGACGCCGCACAGCATCGACGTGACCGTGAAACCGGTAATGGCGAAGACGAACAACCGCTTGCGGCCGAACCGTCCGGCGAGAAACCCCGTAGGCGGCATGAAGATCGCCGCGGCGACGATATAGGAGGTCAGAACCCAGGCGATCCGGTCCTGGGTGGTGAGCAGCGACCCCTGCATGTTGGGAAGCGCGACGTTGGCGATCGTCATATCGACCGCCTGCATGATGGTGGCGATCATCACGGTCACGGTGATCAGCGCGCGGCGCGCGCGGTCGCTCTCAGGCGCCTTGACGATCGGGTCGGCCACGATCGATCTCCGTCGCGGTCAGAGGTCGGGCGGCCCGCCTCCGACGACGGCGTCGAGCCGGGCGAGGACGCTCTCCACGAAATCGGGAAGTTCGCGTTCGTGGCCGGTGTCGATGGACACCGTCGCGCTCATCCCCACGCGCAGGGGCGGGTCGCCGGGCTGTTCGGCGATTCGGAAACGCACCGGCACGCGCTGCACCACCTTGACCCAGTTGCCGGTGGCGTTCTGCGGCGGCAGCAACGAGAATTCGGCGCCGGTCGCCGGGCTGAAGCTCGTTATGTGCGCCTGCCATTCGCGGTCGGGCCAGGCATCGACGGTCACCGTCGCCGGCTGCCCGACCGCCACGTGAGTGAGGTCGCTCTCCTTCAGATTGGCCTCGAGCCAGATTCCCGCCGTCTCGACGAGGGCGATGACCGGTTCTCCGACCGCGACGAAGGTACCGGGGCGCAGGCTGACGCGGGCGGCGATGCCATCGGCCGGTGCGCGGATGACGGTGTTTTCCAGATCGAGCGCCCGGCGGTCGCGTTTGGCCCGCGCATTGTTGTAGCGGGCGAAACGTTCGTCGGGCGTTTCCGGGTCGCCGCCGAGCCGCGCCAGCACCTCGCCGAGCTCCCGTTCGGCGATCGCGACCGAGCGCCGCGCCCGCGACAGTTCGTGGCGGACTTCGTCGATCCTGGCGCCGGCGATCACCTGCCGTTCGGCAAGTGCGTTCTGGCGTTCGAACTCGCTCTCGAAATAGCGCGCGTCGGCGCGGGCGAGCGCGAGTTCCTCCTGTTTTCGCCGGTAGAGGGCGCGAAGAACTGCGATCTCGGTGCGCACCATCGAGAGTTGGGCCTCGGCCTCTTCCAGAGCGACGCGGAACGGCGCGTCGTCGATGCGAAAGAGCGGCGTCCCCCAGGTCACGGTATCGTTCGTGCTGACCATCACTTCGGTCACCCGCCCTTCGACCTCGGCGGCGACCGCGACCTTGTCGGCGCGGATATAGGCGTTGTCGGTAGTGACGAACCGACCGCCCTCCATCCAGTAGCCGGCGCCGACCACGGCGCCGGCCAGGGGCGCGACCACGAGCAGCAGGAAACGCGACGCCGCGCGGGCGACGCGAGCCGGTCGGCGCCGCGCCGGCGCTCGGTATGACGGTTTCTTCTCCCGGTCCGGTTTCCTTTCGGGCGCGGGCCGGGGCAGCGGCGTCACTTCGGCGGGTTGCCTGGACGTCTGTTCGGGCGCCGGATCGGCCATCGACCGCCTTTCGGGAAGGCTGCGTTATGCGTTCGTGGGTCGCGCGACTCCACAGGACCCCGAAGGATCCCGGCCTTCCGGTAAAACTAGCGCGTTCGGCGCGGCGCGGGAAGCGCGTGACCGCGCCGCCTGCCGTGCATCTGGCGCATGGCGCGGCCCGATTTGACAACTGGCCGCCTCGAAACTAAAGCTGCCGTCGCGGCGCGCCCCGCGGCCACGGGCGCGAGACTGCCGGTGTCGGGGGTGCGAACCCGCCGCCGCGGATGTCGCTCTCAATGCGAAGACGGGAGGCAGGCGGGTCGGATGAACAGCCCGAACGCGCTACTTTACAAATGGTTGATCATCAACGCCTTCGCCGCGTTGCTGGTCTATGTGGCTTGGCTGCGGGACTGGATCGCACTGGTGATCGAGAGCGACGCCAGTTATCTCAGCATCGTCATCGGCGTCGTGTTTCTCGTTTTCTGGGCCATCAGCTCGTTTCACATCGTCAGCCTCAACCGCGAGATCGTGCTGTTCAGCCAGCGCGCGACATCGGGCCTCGCCGCGAGCTACATTGACAGGTTGCGCGCCAAGGCGACGAAACTCGCGGCGGCCGCGCCGATCGACCAGACCACGCTCGCCGGAGCGCTGCGGGCGCGTCTGTTCCTGCCGTTCCAGATCGTCAACTACGTCGCCAACGTCCTGATCCTGCTCGGCCTGATCGGCACCGTGGTCGGCTTCGTGATCGCGGTCAGCGGGCTGGGCGACAGCATCGCCGGGGGCACCAACCTCGAACGGGTTCAGGGCGTGCTGGGCCAGATCGTCAACGGCATGGGCGTCGCGCTGTTCACGACGCTGGTCGGCGCCATCCTCGGCGGCCTGTGGCTCGAGATCCATTACCAGATGCTGTCCCGGGCGGCCGGCGGGCTGGCGATCGACATCGTCGAACACGCCGATGTCGAGGTCATCCCCGAACTTGCCGCCGCTCCGGCCCGGCACACCGAGATCGCCCGGGCGGCCGCCGAATAACCGAACCGGGCCGCACGCATGTACGACCTCGACGTTTTCGACGTCCGCAAGCAGGAGCCGGCGGGCATCGCGTTTCGCGACGTGCTGTTCCTGATGGTGTTCAGCCTGGTGGTGGTGATCTTTCTGCTCACCTTCCTCATCAACCCGGTGCAGAAGCCCGACGAAGTGCCGCTGCGGACGCAGATACTGATCGAGATCACCTGGCCGTCGGGCACCGCCTACGACATCGATCTGTGGGGCATGGGGCCGGACGGCGTGCCGGTCGGCTGGGGCATCTACGAGGCCGGCCCGTCGTTGAACCTGGAGCGCGACGACCGCGGCAAGATCAACGATACTTCCGACCTGAACTACGAGTGGATGTCGATCCGCACGCGCGACCCCGGCGAATACACGGTCAACCTGCACCTCTACAACGAATACCGCGAGGCGCTGCCGGTGCCGGTGAAGGTGCGAGTCACCGGCAAGGGCGACCTTGGCGAGATCCACAACGAGGAAGTGTTGCTGAACCGGCGCAAGGAAGAAGTGACGGTGGTCCGGTTCACGCTCGACGAGGACGGCGGGCTGATCGAGGACAGCATCCACGACCTCTACAAGTCGATCATCTCGCAGCGTTAGCGAGCCGTGCGATCTCGTTGCCCGACGCTCGAAGCGTGTTTCTTCTTCTCCCTAATCCGGTGTATGGCCGGCCGTACCGTCGCGAATTCGGGATCGACCGGATCGGAGCATCCGTAACCATTCGCATGTAGGGTCCCGGCCTCGTCGGACCGGCGCGTCCGTCGGTATCGAACCGGCGCGCAGCCCGGAGATTTCGACAACCGCGAGACCCCCGCGTTTGGTGTATGGTAGGCGCCAGCGAAGCGGGCCGGGATGAGGACGTCGCCATGTCGGAACTGATGGTCACCATCATCCTCTACGCCTTGTACGCGGCGACCATCGCGTTCCTGTTCGCCATGCTGTTCATCCGCGACTGGCGGCGCTGGTGGTTGCGGGTTGCGACCGTCGCCGTCGGCGCCGCCGCCATCGCCTACCCGGCGCTCACCGCGCGCCAGACGCTCGGCTACCCCGACCCGACGCCCGAGCCCGGCCGCTACGACATGCTGGGCTGGCAGATCGACGAGCCGGAACGCGCGATCTACGTCTTCGTCGAACGCCCCGGTCAGGTCGCGCCGTTGCACTACCGCATCCCGTTCGACCTCAAGACCGCGATCGACTTGCAGGACGCCGCGATGGCCATGGGTTCCTACAAGGAAAAGAGCCTCGACATCCGGCGCGACCCGCAGACCGGCGAGATCAGCTACGAGATCACGCTCGAGAAACGCTTCTACGGCGATTACAGGACGGGGAACGACCGATGACCGGTTTCGAACCGAACGTGAGCTATTCCACGCTGCTCGCGGCGCATGTCGTGTGCATCGCCCTGGTCATGCTGGCGGTCCTGTGGCGCAAGCGCTGGCTCAGGCCCTTCGCGGTGATCGCCGGTGCGGCGGCGCTGTGGCTGCCCCTCTTCGCGCTGCTCGACACCCTCGGACAACCCAACCCCTACCCGCCTGACGGCAACTACAAGGTGCTCGCCTCCAAGCTCGATAAAGACACCGGCCGGTTCTGGATGTTTCTCGACACCCTCGGCGTGGACCCGACCCCGCGGGTCTATATGATCCAGTTCGACCTTGAGGACTACGAGCGCTTCGAGGCCACCGCGTCGGATTACGAACAACAGGTGGTGCGCCTGATGAGCGGCGAAGGCGATTACGAAGTCGTTTACGTCGATTACCAACCGCCGGACCTGCTGAAAGACGAAGTCATGCGCGGCTGGCAGGGGCCGAGGGACGACGACTGATGCGCGGCGCGGAAAACGGGAGACGACCCATGCGCAGAACCCGCCTGTTCGCAGCCTTGGCGATCCCGGCGCTGGCGGTTTCGTTCGGCGGCCACGCCGCGGACATCGTGCTGAAGGACGGCTGGGCGCAGGTCGTTGCGGGGCGCAAGGCGGCCATCCACGCCTATGTCACCGTGGCGAACGAGGGCGGCATGGCCATGCTGGTCGGCGCCGGGAGCGACATCGCCGGCGCCGCTGTCATCCACTCCGACACCGACGGCAGGCCGGGCGGCGCCACCCGCGTCGTCGACCGGATGATGATCGCCGGCGGCGCGGACATCGTCTTCGAACCCGGCGAATACATAGTGGTGCTGAAGGAACTGCGCGGCGCGCCGAAGGAGGGCGACCGCTTCACCCTGCGGTTGTTCTTCGCCGACGGCACGGTCGCGGAAACCGGGGTCGTCATCGCCAGCGACGGCGCCTGACCCCCTGTCCCACGCGCCCGACGGACCGGGCAACGCGCCGCAAGCGCACGGCGCGGCAATCTCCCACTCGTCGTGACGGAACTCGGCGAGCGGCGCGGCGCCGTGTTCGCCCCGGCAGCGCCCTTCCCGCCCGACTGACGATCTTCCGGCCCAACACGGGGATCCGTATGTGGTAGCTTGAACCGCGCAGTGGCCGCAGAACACGCCGACGGAATGACTTGCTATCCGTCGGCGCCGTGAATCGGGTGAGAAACGCTATGGATTCGATAACGCTCGAGAACTTCCGCTGCTTCCGGGACAAACAGGAAGCTCGTCTGGCGCCGCTGACTCTGCTTGTCGGCGACAACAGCACGGGCAAGACCTCCTTCATGGCGATGATCCGGGCGCTTTGGGACGTGGCTTATGAGCACAAGATCCCCGACTTCAAGGAAGCCCCTTACGACCTCGGCAGTTTCGACGATATCGCCCACCACCGCGGACGGCGAGGCGGGCGGGCGACGGAGTTCGGGGCGTCGTTCGAGTCCTCCCCTCGACGTGCGAGATTGGTCAAGAGCACTGCCGATGGGATCGGCTCCAGCAGCTTCTTCGCCGTCTTCGCGCGGAGCGGAACCGCGCCGGTTCCGGTACGGCGACGTATGACGCTTGGAGGCGTCTGGCTCGAAGAGCGCTTGAAAAAGGGCGGCAGTCAAGAACTCCGCGTGGGCACTTCCAACGGTTCGTGGAAAATTGCGCATAAGCGTATGTCACCTGTCTTGAATCCAGACCAACATACAATGCACCCTCTCTATTTTTTATTTAGGCCGTATTTTTCGAAATATCGCGAGGATGACGACGCCAAGTTTATACCCTTGAACAACTCACCTGATATCACCGATAAGGACCTGATCGAAGTCGGTAGAACTCAATCCACCGGGTATATCCGGCGCCCCCGTCGCCCACCCTATGCGAGCGCGCCGGTCCGCTCCAGGCCGCGCCGCACCTACGATCCGGCGCGGGTTTTGTCGGACCCGGAGGGCGATCATGTTCCGATGTATCTGGCGAACATGTACTTCCAGGACAAAACCGGCTGGACCGAAATGAAGGGCGCGCTGGAGAAGTTCGGGCGCGCGTCCGGCCTGTTCGACGAGATCGACATCAAGCAGTTGGGAAAGCGCGAGAGCGAGCCGTTTCAGTTGCGGGTCAGGAAGTTCGGCAACGGACTGAAAGGTCCTCCGCGCAACCTGATCGATGTCGGCTATGGCGTCAGTCAAGTGTTGCCGGTCATCACCGAACTGTTCCGCCGCGACGCTCCGTCGATGTTTCTTTTGCAGCAACCGGAAGTCCATCTTCACCCGAGCGCGCAGGCCGCGCTGGGAAGCCTTTTTTGCGAACTCGCCGAACGGCAACGGCAGATCCTGATCGAAACGCACAGTGACCATCTGCTCGACCGCGTACGCATGGACGTACGGGACGAACGGGGAAAGCTATCCCCTAAAGACGTGTCGATCCTGTTTTTCGAGCGCCTCGGTCTGGATGTCCGCATCCACTCACTCAAGCTGGACGAGGAGGGTAATGTCCTGGACGCGCCGGAAAGCTATCGCGCGTTCTTCATGAAAGAAACGCAACGGTCTCTGGGATTGTGATCGTGTGCGCGATTATCGATGCGAATGCCGCTTCGGAAGTGTTCGGACCGAAACGACCCGAGGCCGGAGTAAAGTTTTTCGAATGGCTCAACACCGGACGGGGGAAGCTGGTCGTCGGAGGCAAGTTGCGAGACGAGCTCGGCCGTGTGTCGAAATTTCAGGAATGGGCACTGGAGGCAACGCGCTCGGGGCGGATATTGTCGACGAACGCTGAAAAGGTTGCGACAAAGACGGAAGAAATAAAAAATGCGGCGACATGCAAATCGAACGATCCACACGTCCTCGCCCTGGCGCAAGTGAGCGGCGCCCGATTATTATATTCTAACGACAGCCATTTGCACAGCGATTTCAAAAGGCTGATCGACAAGCCGCGTGGCAAAATTTATTCTACGCTCACGGACAAGACGTTCACGAATGCTCGCAGGAAGTTGCTTTCGAAGGTGCGGTGCCGCTCCCGATAACGATACCCTTCGTTTGCGCTTCGCCGACGGCACGGTCGCGGAAACCGGGGTCGTCATCGCCAGCGACGGCGCCTACCCCGCTCCGCCGGACGCTCCGGCCAGCGCGCCGCAGGCGCGCAGGGCGTCGATCTCCGACCTGTCGTAACCGAACTCCGCGAGCAGCGCGGCGCCGTGCTCGCCCACGCGCGGCGCGCTCACCGCCAGGTTGGCGTGCGCGGCCTCCGGCAATCCCGGGATGCGCGGCACCGGCACCGGCCCGACTCCGGCCTGCTCGAACGACGGCGCCGCCCCGGTTGCCTGCACGTGCGGATCGCCGAGCCAATCGGCAGGACTGTTGATCGGGCTGCACAGCACGCCGGCGGCGTTCAGCGTATCCAGCCATTCGGCGGTCGTGCGCTCGGCGAAGACGGTCCGCATGATCGCCGTCAGTTCGTCGATCCGTTCGGCGCGCGCGGCGCCGGTGCCGAAACGCAGGTCCGTGGCGAGTTCGGCGCGGCCGACCGCCGCGCAGAGGGTGGCGAAGTGGGCTTCGCGCACCAGCGTCACCGCAATCCATCCGTCGCGCGTGCGATAGCTTCCGGCCGGCGGGTTCGGCGGGCGCGTCGTGTCGCCTTCCAGATGCGTCTGGACCAGCTTGGGCGCCAGTAGCGCCGCCGCGCTCTGCATCAGGCTGACCTCGATCTGCCGCCCCTCGTCGCGCCGTGCGTAGAGCGCCGTCGCAACCGCCTGGAACGCATACATCGCGGTTGCGCAATCGACCAGCACGAAGCCGACCCGGCGCGGCCGGCCGTCGTCGTCGAGATTGATCGCCATCAGGCCCGACCACGCTTGCAGCACCGTGTCGGTGCCGGAACGATCGGCATACAGCCCTGCGGGCCCGTAGCTCGACACCGAGACATAGAGCAGGCGCCGGTTGAGCGCCCGCACGCTGTCGTAGTCGAGCCCCAGCCGCGCCGCGCCGCCGGGCCGTGCGCTCTGAATCACGACGTCCGCACGGGCGATCATGCGCAGCGCCGCCTCGCGCCCGCGCGGGTTCCTGAGATCGAGCGCGATACCGCGCTTGCCGCGATTGACCGCCAGCGACATGGCGACGTGATCGCCGTGGCGGGCGCCGAGACCGCGCAGCCAGTCCCCCGCCGGCGGCTCGATCTTGATCACCTCGGCGCCGTGCGCCGCGAGCAGAAAGCCGCAACCCGGCCCCGCCACCCCCTGGCTCATATCGACGACGCGAATGCCGGCGAAGGGCCGCTCGTAACTCGCTTCCGGCATCCCCTCCGCGGCCCCCCGAACGCGCACGGTCATTGTCATTGTGCGGGGCGCGCGGCGGAGGCACAAGATGCGCGCCGCAGGCGGTTTTCGCGCCAGGCAATGCAGGTGGTGGACAGGAAGATCATGGCGCCGCCGAGGATCGTGAACAGGCTCGGCACCTCGGCGAAGAACCAGTACCCGAGCGCCGACGCCCAGACCAACCGGCAGAAATCGACCGGCATCACGACGCCCGTCTCGCCCTCCTTCAGCGCCTGCGTCATCAGGAGCTGCGCCGCCGTGCCGATAACTCCGAGCGCCGCCAGCGCCGGCAGCTGCTCGCCGCCCGGCGTCCGCCACACCCACAGCGCGGGGCCGAGCGACAGCGGGATCATGAGCAGAACCATGTAGCTTGCGATCGTGATCGCCGAATCCGCGCGGCCGACCACCCGAATGACGACTAGCGCGCCGGCCCACGCGACCGCCTGCACCAAAACCAGCGCTGTGCCGAGGCCGACCTCGGCAAACCCCGGCCGGACGGCGACCAAGGTTCCGGCGAACCCGAACAGGATCGCGCTCCACCGCCACCGCCCGACGCGTTCGCCGAGCAGTATCACCGCCAGGATCGTCGCGAAGATCGGCGCGGTGAACGACAGGGCGGCGACCTGGCTCAGGGGCGTGATCGACAGAGCGTAGAAAAAGCACATCATCGCCAGCACGTTGAGCAGCGCGCGCAGGACGTGGAGACCGGGGCGCGCGGTGCGCAGGATCCCGAAGCCGTAGCGAAACAGCCACGGCCCGACGACGATGAGCCCGAACAGGTTGCGAAAGAACGCGATCTGGAACGGATGCAGCGATTCCGAGGCGTCCCGCACCAGCACGTGCATCGACGAGAACGCTATCGTGGCCAGAAACATCAGGGCGACGGCGCGCACCGGCCCGGCGCGCGGCAGGCGGCCGGCGAACGCCGCCGGAATCAGGGGCAAGACCCGAGGGCGCCGTCGCGCGCCGTGCGCAGCCGCCGGATCCGTGGCACACTCGGCAACCTCGGCGCACGCATCTCGGAAAGGACGGGGCGATGGGCGGATCGATCGACTACTTCCTGGCGTTGTCCTCGCCCTGGACCTATCTCGCGGGGCCGCGCTTCCGGCGGCTCGTCGAGGAGCATGACCTCGCGCTCGCCTGCAAGCCTTACGACATCATGACGGTGTTCCGACGCAACGGCACCAGGCCGGTCGGTGAGCGCCCGAAGCCGGTGCAGGCGAACCGCTTGCGCGAACTGGCGCGCTGGCGCACCTGCCTCGACATGCCCCTCAATCTGCATCCGGCCCATTTCCCGGTCGATCCGACGCTTGCCGGCAAAGCGCTGATCGCCGCGCAGCAGGCCGGTGCGGACCGCGACCGGACGATGCGGTTCGCCGACGGCTGCCTCGCCGCGTGCTGGGCGGAGGAGCGCGACATCGCCGATCCCGCGACCGTCGCCGCGGTCGCCGACCGCTGCGGCCTCGACGGCGCGGCGCTGGTCCGCGAGGCCGACGGCGCCGCGGCCGACCGGGCCTTCCAGCGCAATACGCAGGAAGCGATCGACAAGGACGTGTTCGGCTCGCCCACCTGGGTGATCGGCAACGAACTGTTCTGGGGCCAGGACCGTCTCACCTTCCTCGCGCGCCACCTCGAATCGCTCGCCTGACGCCGTCATCCTGCGAAACGGTCGCCGAAGCGCGCCCGCAACGCGGCATCGAGGTCGCTCATCGCCGCCGGAACGCGAAGCTCGGCCAGCGAGGTGACGCCGCCGCCGCGAATGCCGCACGGCACGATGCCCGCATAGCGCGACAGGTCCGGGGCAACGTTGACCGCCACCCCGTGAAAGCTCACCCAGCGCCGCAGGCGGATTCCGATCGCCGCGATCTTGGCTTCCCGTCCGTCGGGCCCGGTCGTCCACACGCCGGTCCGTCCCGCGCGGCGGAACCCGCGAACACCCAGATCGCCGAGCGAGTCGATCACCCAGTCTTCGAGAGCGCACACGAAGCGCCGTATGTCGGCGCTGCGGCCGGCGCGCTTGAGGTCGAGCATGACATAGGCGATTCGCTGACCCGGCCCGTGATAGGTGTAGCGGCCGCCACGACCGGACTCGTGAACCGGCAGACCGCCGGGATCGATCAGTTCGTCGGCCCGCGCGCTGGTCCCGCGGGTATAGAGCGGCGGATGTTCGAGCAGCCACACGAGCTCGCGCGCGCGCCCGGCCCGGATCGCCGCGACCCGCGATTCCATCGCCGCCACCGCCGCCGGGTAACCGACCGGCCGGTCGTCGGTCCGCCACTCGACGCCACCCATCGCCGGACCGTAGCACGTGTTGCGCGGCGGCGGCGGATTTGCTATCCGGCGCGGGGGCGGAAAGCCGCCCCGGCAAGTGCGGTCGTGGCGGAACTGGTAGACGCGCAGCGTTGAGGTCGCTGTGGGGGCAACCCCGTGGAAGTTCGAGTCTTCTCGACCGCACCATCCGACCTGACTCATGGCCGGCGCCCGTGCGATGCGGCAACGGCGTCCGCGGGGCGGGGATGACGGTGACCGAAACGAATCCGGTGGACCGTTCGCCGCTGACGCCCGATCGGGTGCGCGCGGTCGCCGCCGCGCTCGCGTCCGGTGACGGCGCCGCGGCGCGCCGGCTGGTCGCGCCGCTGCACAGCGCCGACCTCGCCGACCTGCTGGAAGGGCTGAAGAGCGCCGACCGCGCCGCCCTGCTGGCGGTCATCGGCCCGGGCCTGGATCCGGACGCGCTCGCCAATCTGGACGAGACCGTTCGCGACCGCGTGCTGGAGACCATCGACGACGCCGGGATCGCCGCCGCTGCGGCGGAACTCGATACCGGCGACGCCGCCTACCTCATCGAGGACCTCGACGAAGGCGCCCGCCGCCGTGTGCTCGACGCGATGCCGGATGCCGACCGCCGGCTTCTCGAAACCGCCCTGTCCTATCCCGACAGCAGCGCCGGGCGGTTGATGCAACGCGACTGCGTCGCGGTGCCGTCTTACTGGTCGGTCGGGCAGGTGCTCGACTGGCTGCGGCAGAGCGACGACCTGCCCGACGAGTTCTACGAAATTTTCGTCGTCGATCCGCGCCACCGCCCGGTCGGCGCGGTGCCGCTCCACCGCGCCGTGCGCACCCGGCGCCCCGTCGGCATTTCCACCGTCATGCGGCCCGACTTGCCGTTGATCCCGGTCGACATGGACCAGGAGGACGTCGCATACCGGTTCGATCAATACGATCTCGCCTCGGCCGCTGTCGTGGGGCCGGACGGGCGCCTGCTCGGCCAGATCACGGTCGATGACGTGATGGACGTCATGCAGGAAGAGGCGGAGGAAGACATCCATCGTCTCGGCGGCGTGACCGCCGAGGGCGACCTTCACCTCGGCGCGCTCGGCACGGTGCGCCGACGCTGGGCGTGGTTGCTGGTCAATCTGGCGACCGCGGTTCTCGCCTCGCTCACCATCGCCTTGTTCGCCGAGACCATCGAGCAGCTCGTGGCTCTCGCCGTCCTGATGCCGATCGTGGCGTCGATGGGCGGTAACGCCGGAACGCAGACCATGACCGTCGCGGTGCGCGCGCTCGCCACCAGAGAGCTGAACGCCGCCAACGCCGCGCGCATCCTGTGGAAGGAATGCATCGTCGCCTCGACCAACGGGATTCTGTTCGCCGTGGTGACCGGCGTTGTGGCCGTTCTCTGGTTCGGCGATCCGATGATCGGCGCCGTGATCGGCCTCGCCGTCGTCATCAACCTGATCGTCGCCGGTGCTGCCGGCATGGCGATCCCGCTCGGGCTCGCGCGCGCCGGGGTCGATCCGGCGATTTCCGCCGGCGTGTTGCTCACGACGGTTACCGACGTGGTCGGCTTCTTCGTGTTTCTCGGCCTCGCCAGGGCCATCGTTCTCTGACCATGGAATACACCGCTCTCGGGCGCACCGGTCTGCGTGTGTCGGTCGCCGGGCTCGGCTGCGGCGGCAGCAGCCGCCTGGGTATGACGACCGGCAAGACCCGCGCCGAATCGATCGCTGTCGTTCGCCGCGCGCTCGATCTCGGGGTCAATTTCTTCGACACCGCCGAAGCCTACGGCACCGAGACGATCCTGGGCGAGGCGCTGCGCGCGGTGCCGCGAGACCGGTTCGTCATCTCCACGAAAACCCAGGCGCGGCGCGCCGGCGTCCTGCGCACGCCCGAGGAGGTGGTCGCGAGCCTCGACCGGTCGCTGCGGCGCCTCGGCGTGGACCGTATCAACGTCTTCCTGCTGCACGCGGTCGCCCCGCGGGACTACGAGATGGCGCGCGACCGCCTGCGCCCGGCGCTCGAACGCGCGCGCGAGGCCGGCAAGATCGGCCATGTGGGCATCACCGAGACCGCGCCGAACGATCCGCGCCACCGAACGCTCGAACGCGCGCTGGCCGACGGCGGCTGGGCGGTCGCGATGTTCGCGTTCCACATGATGAACCAGAACGCGCGTCAACGGGTTTTTCCCGCCGCGCGCGCAACCGGCGTCGGCACGCTGATCATGTTCGCGGTGCGCGCGATCTTCAGCGACCCCGCCTATCTCGCACGCACGATAACCGAACTCGCGGATGCGGGCCGCATACCCCCGGAGGCGTGCGCGCGGACCCGGCAGCTCGATTTCCTCGTGCGTCCCGGCGGCGCGGAGAGCGTCATCGACGCCGCCTACCGCTATGCGCGCCACGAACCCGGCGCCGACGTCGTCCTGTTCGGCACCGGTGAGATCGCGCATGTGGAGACCAATGTGGCGTCGATCCTGCGCCCGCCCCTGCCCGCCGCCGACCGCGAGCGCCTCGCGGCCTGGTTCGGCGCGCTCGAGGGCGTCGGCCTCGACCTACCGCGGCGCGCGCCGCGCTGAGCGACGGCAGGGAAAGGTTTCGGCGAGCATCGCGGCCGCGACGACCGCGATCGACGCCGGGCCCGGAATGCCGGGGTTGGCCTCGAGATAGTCGACCAGCCGGTCGGCGGCCCACGCCGCTTGCAGGACTGCGCCGGGCGGCGGGCAGAACAGGGGCGCATCGCCGCGGCGAACGAGTTCCCGGTTCGCCGCATCGAAGCCGGCGAGAATCCCGTCGACGGCGACGAACAACAGGCCGCGCGCCCTGTCGTCGCCGCCCGTCGCCAGTTCCAGGAAACGCGCCGTGTTCATATGGTTCTGCGCCGGCGCCGCGGCGCACGCAACCAGCAACGCAGCCAGCATCGCCCCCCTCAGCGCCCGCAAGCGGAGAAGGGGGAACGAACGGGGAGGACCGGGCACGTCGTCGGACATGGCGAGGGTTCTCCGTGCCGGGTCGGTGCGCGGGCGTCTCGCCCGCATCTTCGCTTTGCGCGCATATGCGGACGAAACGGCCGCGCACCAAGCCGCCAAGCGCCCGAGTGTCCATCATGAGAACCGCTGGCGGCGCGGACAGCCGATTGTAACCCGTCCGGCGGCGCGCTACAGGTTTCAGCGGGGAGTCGACAGCGGAAAAGGATTCGGGGCGGGACGATGGCGGTCATCCGTTACCACGAGGGCAGGTTTCCACCGGGCGACCGCATCGATTGGCGGCGGCTGATCCCGTTCATTGGCCCGGCAACGGCGGCGTTGGCGCGCTATGACGGGATGCTCGCCGCCGTTCCGAACCCCCGTATTCTGCTGTCGCCTCTATCGACCCAGGAAGCGGTGCTCTCCTCGCGAATCGAGGGCACGCAGGCCACCATGGGGGAAGTGCTGGAGTTCGAGGCCGGGCGCGAACCGGGCTCGCCAGCGCGCCGCGAAGACATCGGCGAGGTGCTCAACTATCGCTCCGCCATGCGGCGCGCGGAAGAAATGCTGGAGACGCTGCCGCTATCCCAGCGCGTCATCCGCGACGCGCACGCTGTCCTGCTCGCAGGCGTGCGCGGAAAGGGCCAGTCTCCCGGCGCGTATCGGCGCGTCGCCAACTGGATCGGCCCTCCCGGATGCGGCATCGACGAGGCCACATTCGTACCCATCGGTGCGAACAGGCTTCCGAACGCGATGAGCGCGTGGGAGCGCTATATCCACGAGGACGCTCCCGATCGGCTGGTGCAGCTCGCCATCCTTCACGCCGAGTTCGAAGCCTTGCACCCGTTCCTGGATGGCAACGGTCGCATGGGGCGCATGTTGGTGCCGCTGTTCCTGTGGCAACACAACCTCATCCGGGCGCCCATGTTCTATATCAGCGCCTATTTCGAGGCTCGGCGCAATGCCTACTATGACGGTCTGCTCGCCGTCTCGCGCGACGACGATTGGACCGGCTGGTGCCGGTTCTTCCTGAAAGCGGTGCAAACGCAGGCCGAAGACAATCTGGCGAAGACCCGTGGCATTCTCAGCCTGTATGAAGGCATGAAAGACCAGATCGTAAACACGGCTCGGTCGCAATATGCCATCCACGCCCTGGACTGGATATTCGAGCGGCCGATCTTCAGGAGCACCGATTTCGTCGCAGCGGCCGGTATCCCGAAGCCCACGGCGCGGCGGCTGTTGAACGTGCTGCGCGACCGCGAAATCCTGCGGGTGATCGTACCTGGGAGCGGGCGGCGGGCGGCTGTGTTCATCTATCCCGCTCTTCTCAATATAGCGGAAGGGCGAGAGATTTTTTGATGCGCACCAGCGAGACGAGAGCGGGCTTTCATCTCGATTTTCGGGCAAAGTGAGTCACAAACTGCTTTGTTGCTCACAGGCGATCAACAAGCGTTCAGGCCATCCGCCAACCTGCGACCGCTCCGGCAGCGCGGCACCGCAAGAGAACGCCGGCGGCCGGCCTCGTTTTTCCCCACTCCCGAGCGTTGCGGATGGAAGGGACATGGTTTGACGGTCATACATGGCATACAACGCCGTTTGTCGGTCGTTCTTCCAGGCAAAGTGGCCGACAACCGGCGTTGACAGCCACGGATAGCCGGTACCGGCCACAGAGCCGGACGACGAGTGTTCATCCCTGTATCGGCCTGTCGCCGACCGACGGTTCGCGCCTGTGGGCGACGGTCGCGGCGAGATCGAGATCGACGGCGAGGGAGCGGTCCGATCGCAGTCGAGCGACTTGATGGTGGTAACGGCGGCGCCGGATCCGATCGAAGCCGCCGCTGCCCTGTGCGCCGAGTCATTCGGCTTCCCGCCGCAAACGCACCGGGGTCGCATGGTTTTTCTCCTCCGCCCCCGCTACAACGGCGCGCAGCATGAATCGACCGGCGGGGCCGCTTGTCCCGATACGGACGATGGTCCCGGAGCGCGGGCATGGGCGTGAAACTGGGATATCTCCTGCCGACCCGCGAGCACGTGATGGCGGACGAACCCGCCGCCGCGCCGCTGCTGGCGCTCGCCGACCGCGCCGAGGCGCTCGGCTACGACTCGGTGTGGGCCGGCGACTCGCTGCTCGCGCGGCCGCGGCACGAACCGCTGACATTGCTCGCCGCCGTCGCCGGAAGAACCCGGCGAGTCACGGTCGGCACCGCGATCCTGCTGCCCGCGCTGCGCAATCCGGTGACGCTCGCGCATCAGGCGGCGACTCTCGACCGGATAGCCGAAGGCCGTCTGGTCCTGGGCGTCGGGATCGCCAGCGACGTGCCGAACGTCCGCGCCGAGTTCGCCGCCGCCGGCGTGCCCTTCGAAAAGCGCGTCGGACGGATGCTCGAGGGCTTGCGCCTGTGCCGCGCGCTGTGGCGGGGCGGAACGGTGACGTGGAATGGCCGATGGACGGTCGCGAACGGTGCGCTGGCACCGACTCCGCATCGCCCCGGCGGCCCGCCGATCTGGGGCGGCGGAACCGTGCGTGCGGCGCTCGAACGCGCCGCGCGCCATTACGATGGCTGGTTTCCCACCGGACCGGATGCGGAAGGGTGGGGCGCGCACTGGCGCCAGACGCGCGAGATCGCCCGCGCCGCCGGCCGCGACCCGGCGGCGCTGATCGGCGCGGTCTATCTGACCCTCGCGATCGACGCCGACGCAGCGCGCGCCCGGGCCCGCATCGACCGCTACCTCGAACACTACTACGGGCAACCGGCGGCGCTGCTGCGCAAGCGCCAGGCGTGCTATGGCGGCCCGGCGGACGGTGCCGCCGCGTGGCTCGCCGGCTACGCAGCGGCGGGCGCGCAGCATCTGGTGCTGCGCTTCGTCGGCGATCACGAACGCCAGCTCGAAGCCGTCGCCGGTCTGCGCGCGGAGATCGCTCGGGGCGAAGAGGGCGCCAGGACTCAGTAAGGCTCCGCCAGCGCCCACGAACGGTATTCGTGACCGGGCGCAAACGCCGCGTTGGTCTGGTCGGGATTGCGATTGACCAGCGGTCTGGCGAACAGCGGGTGGGTCATCGCACGCACTTCGTGCTCCACCCGGTAAAGCGCCGCGCCGCTCTCCGGATCGACGATGTCGAGGAACCGATACTGATAGCGGTCGCTTTCCTCCGAAACCAGGCCGCGGCGGTCGAGCCAGGCGTGCGGTCCGGAGAAGTTCGCCACGTAGATCTGAATGTGGTGGCCGTCCCAGGCGGGCAACGGGCGAGAGGTTTCGACGAAGATCAGCTCCTGGCCGTAACCCGCAGGCACCCGCGCCGCCGCAGCGCCGTTCCAGATGCCCCGGCGCGCCGGCGCGCCCAGAACCTGGCAGTAGAACCGGACGATGCCGTCGGCGCTGCCGGGCGCCGCGTCGAACGCGACATAGGCGATGCCGAGCGCCGTTCGACCGCCGTCCGCCGGCGCGTGGCAGCGAATGCGGTTGCCCCACGGACAGGTCGCCTCCACTTCCCCGTCGCCCTCCGCGTAATCGAAGGCCGTGCCGGCGAGCGCGTCGTGCACGCGCGAGAGACGCCGCAAAAGCGCGTCGAGGTCCGGTAGCACGAGACCGACGCAGCCGCGCAGCATCTGGGCCGGACCGGTGGGAAGATGAAACTGGCTCCGCCCCGCATTGATCCACATGTTGGTCACGCCGGTCATCAGATAGGGGTCGCGCGTCAGTCCGAGGCCGGCGACATAGAACAGCGTCGCCAAGCGCTGGTCGGGCACCCGGATGTTGACGTGTTCGAGCGCGACGATGTTGCCGGTGTCTTCCGCGCTCCGATCCCATGGACCGTCCATGTCGTGTCCTCCCTTCCCGTCGGGTCAGAGAAAGTCCGCCGGCGGATCGCCCAACAACACCTGGCCCACCCGCTCGTAATGCGCTTCACGCGACTGAATCTGTTGCGACAGCGTATGAATGTCCCGGAACCGCCGCTCGAACGGGCCGCCCGGAAAGATACCGTCCACTCCCGCTTCCCTGTGAACGCGGTCGGCCACGGCGACCGACTCGTGGATCGCATGGGTCGCCGCCAGCCGCACGCGGGCGCGGTCGGCGATGTCGATCGGCGCCGTCGCGCCGGCGCGGGCGTAGATATCGTCGAGCGCGTCGAACAGATAGGCGCGCGCGGCGCCGAGCCGCGCCTCGGCACGCGCGACTCCGGCCTGTGCCAACGGCCGGTCGGCAAGCCGTTCGAGGCCGCGCGGCTTCTTGCGCACAGCGAGTGCGACGAGCGCGTCCAGCAGGGCGCGCGCGATGCCCAGCGCGACGCCCGCCACGCCGGCCGCATAAAGGCTTTGCATGGTGAAGGCGTAAAGCCGCCCTGACTCGCGGCGCAGCGTCGGGTCGCCGCGCCGCCCGGTATGCCGCTCGGGCACGAACAGATCGTCCACCCGATAGGATTCCGAACCGGTGCCGCGCAGGCCGAGCGTGTCCCAATCGTCGAGCAGGGTGGCCCGTTCGGCCGGAAACAGCGCTGTCAGAACGATCGGCGCGCCGGCCGCGTCGCGCCGCAATTCGCCGTCGGGCTCGACCACATGGCCGTGCGCACCCATCCATGTCGCGTGCCGGCAGCCGCTGGCGAAACGCCACTCGCCGGCGACACGATAGCCGCCGGAAACGGCGGCGATGGTGTGCCGACCGGGTGGCCCCCAGGCAACCAGAGCGCGCGGGTCCCGGAAAATCCGGCGCGCAGTCTCGGGCGGCAGATAGGGGGCGATGAGCGCCGCTGCGTTGCCCACGAACACGTTCCAGCCCACCGAGGCGTCGCGCCGCGACAGTTCCTCGATCGCCGCCAGCGCGCCGGTAGGCGCAACTTCACCGCCACCGACGCTCCGCGGCAGAAACATCCGCAGCAGACGCGCCTCGTATATGCGCTCCATCACCGGCGCGATGACCCGCCGCCGCCGTTCGATTTCGTCGGCGGCTTCCTCGATCGCGGCGCCGACGGCGCGGGCGCGCGCCAACGCATCCGGGGGCGCCGGCTGGTCCATGGCGGCTCCTTGTCGCGGTTGCCGCCATTGCGGCCGAACCGGCGCGCAGTGTCAATACGCGGTAGTGTCCCGGTTTGAGATCGATACACGCTGCGGGACGACCGGACTCCAGCGCACCGCCGTCCCGCTGTCGTCACCGACACGAACCGCAACAATCCCCGTAGGGGAAACCCTTGTGGTTGCCCCCCTTGTTCCCTTCATGTTCTGGGGTTCGGGCGCCCACAAGGGGTGCCCCTACAGCCGGGTCGATGCCACTCGGCGCACCCGCGCGGCAGCCTCGAGGCGCCGCCATCCCGCAACAATTTCTGTAGGGGCAACCCTTGTGGTTGCCCTCTTTGTTCCCCTCTTGTTCGGCGGTTCGGGGCCCACAAGGGGCGCCCCCACAGGCGGATCGATGCCGCTTGGCACCCGCGCGCGACAGCCTGCAGGCGCCGCCATCCCGCAATAATTTCTGTAGGGGCAACCCTTGTGGTTGCCCTCTTTGTTCCCCGCCTGTTCGGTGGTTCGGGCCCCACAAGGGGCGCCCCCACAGGCGGGTCGATGCCACGAGCACCGCTTCGGGCGGCCCGTCAGCGACCGTGGCGCCCCCACAGGCGGGTCGATGCCACTCGGCGCACCCGCGCGGCGGCCTCGAGGCCCCGCCATCCCGCAACAATTTCTGTAGGGGCAACCCTTGTGGTTGCCCTCTTTGTTCCCCACCTGTTCGGCAGTTCGGGCCCCACAAGGGGCGCCCCCACAGGCGGGTCGATGCCACTCGGCGCACCTGCGTGGCGGCCTGCAGGCCCCGCCATCCCGCAATAATTTCTGTAGGGGCAACCCTTGTGGTTGCCCTCCCTTGCTCCCCACCTGTCCGGGCGTTCAAGCCCCCACAGGCGGGTCGATGCCGCTTGGCGCACCCGCGTGGCGGCCTGCAGGCACCGCCATCCCGTTGTCGTCACCGCCGCCAACCCCAACGAACCGCGATAATTTTCAAACTGAAACACTACCCGATATGCCGGAACGACCGGTGCGCATTACGAACCGGATAGCCCGCGTACCGCCCCATCCGCCCCGATCGGGCGCGAGCGACAATACCGGAACGGAAACGGCTAACTCCACTTGCTGGCGACAGTGTGCCGGCGGCGCATCCTTGACAGCACCGCAGCCCCCCTATATTGTCAGAATGGGTAGTCTCGCGGCGCTTCGGTCGATTGCGGCGCCCGACGCAGTGTCGATGTCGGTTCCCGTTACGCTATCTGTCTGCCGGAGGAGGCAGATGACGGCAGCTCAATGGGTCATCGGAATGCTGATCGTGCTAGCGGTTCAGTCCGCCCACGCTGCGGAATTCGATGTCGGCGCCGCCGCCTACTCCAGGGGCGACTTCGAAGCGGCCTTCGCGGAATGGGAAGTTCTTGCGGAGGAAGGAGATCCCCGCGCGCAATACGAACTGGCGCGAATGCTCTCCGCAGGGATCGGAACCGCCAAGAACGAGCGCGCCGCCATACGATGGTTCCGTCAGGCGGGCGAGCAGGGCTACACCGAAGCCCAACTGGAACTCGCCCTCATGTATTCGCTCGGGCGCGGCGTGCGGCGCGACGACTCCGCCGTCGCCTACTGGTATGGGCGCCTCGCCGAGGCCGGTCACGTCACGGCTCAGGTCCTCCTGGCCGACATGTATGAAACCGGCACCGGTGTCGACGAAGACCCGAGCCGTGCCGCCTACTGGTATCAGCGTGCAGCGGAGCAGGGGCACGTCGGCGCGCAGGTGAAACTCGGCGACATGCATGCTCAGGGTCGCGGCGTCGCCGAGGACCCGGTCAAGGCGTGGGCGTGGTATGATCTCGCGGCGGCAAGAGGCGACCAAACCGCGGCGGCGGAACGCACCAGACTTCGCCCCCAACTCGACGAGGAGGCATTCGCCCGGGCCATGGCGCTGCGCCGCGAGCTCAGCCCGCTGCCCGTTCCCGCGCCCGTCGACGACGACATTGAACCCGATGTCGAGCGCGCGTTCGCCCGGGCGTTCGAAATGCTTCCGGTCAAGTCCGGTTGCTTCGCGATGGGCAGCGATCCGAACGAACCGGGCCGCTACGAGAATGAAAATCGGCACGCCGTGTGTGTCAGCGAATTTTCCATCTCCCGCTACGAAGTGACGCGCGGACAATATGCCGCTTTCATCGCCGAGACCGGCCGCGAGACGCCCGACGGTTGTCAGACCTATAGCGAGGAAGACGGCGGATGGATGTTTCACACCGAACGTTCCTGGCGCAATCCGGGCTATGCGCAAACCGACGACCATCCGGTGGTATGCGTCAGCCGGGAAGACGCACAGGCCTTTGCAGAGTGGCTCTCTCAACGTCAGGGAGTCGAATACCGCCTTCCGACCGAGGCGGAGTGGGAATATACCGCCCGGGCAGGGCGGGGTACGTCGCGTTACTGGGGTAACGATCCCGATAATGCCTGCCTTTGGGCGAATGTCGGCGATCGCACGCTCCATCGGCACTACAGCGAGTGGCTGTGGACCTTTCATCCGTGCGACGACGGATACGTCTATACCGCGCCCGTGGGTAGTTTCTCCGAGAGCCCCTATGGCCTCCACGACATATTGGGAAACGTGTGGGAGTGGACGTGCTCGTCATACGACGTGGCGTATGAAGGGGCCGAGCGCGCCTGCGCGCCAAGCGCCCGCAACGGCGTGATGCGCGGCGGCGCGTGGAGCAATTCGCCCGATTGGGCACGCGCGGCGAGCAGGTTCGGAACCGCGGTCGACGCCAGGTTCGACCTGGCCGGTTTCCGTCTTGCCCATGATTGAGCGGCGCTGACGCTTCAAGGCGAGGAACCGACCATGATCCGCGGCTTCGTGCTTTCCGTTATCTGTCTGTCCGTGCTCGGCGCGCCGTTCGCCGCCCGCGCGGATTGCTACGGCCCCGTGCGCAAGGACGACACCTTGTGGTCCATCGCGCTGAAGCTCAGGCCCGACCCGTCGATCGGGACCCAGCGCATGATGCTCGCGCTGCTCGCGGCGAATCCCGACGCCTTCGCCAGGGGTAACATCAACGGGCTGAAAGCCGGCTCGACCCTGTGTTTCGAACCGGCGGATTCGCCCGGCCTCGATGATCGTGCGGCGATTGCGGAAGTACGCCGCCAGAACCGGGATTGGAGTTCCCCCGGCACATCGTCCGGCCCTGGCGCGCCCGCGGTCCGCCGGGACGAACCTGCGACGCCCGTTGAGACCGCAATATCCGAGTCGGTCGAATCGCGGCTGGTGGCGACCGAGCGCCGGATCGCGCTGCTGGAAGCCGCGCTGGAGCGTTCTCCGGCGCCGCAACCCGCGCCCGGTGTCGCGGGCGCCGAACTGCGGCAACGCTTCGACCGCGCCGTCGCCGCGTTCGAGTCGCGCATCGCGCAGGTGGAGGGTCGGATCGAAACCCTGCGGTTCTCTCCGCCGGGCGGCCATGTCCACCAGGAACTCGTGGCGCTCGAGTCGCGTCTTTCCGGAATCGACGCCGCAACCCAACAGCTTCAGTCCGCTTTACCCGCCGGAGGCGCTGCCGCCTCCGCCCTCGTCTCGCGTCTCAACGATTCCGTGACGGTTCTGGTGCAGCGCGTGTCGCGCGCCGAGGATCGCATCGGGGCGCTGACCGCCTCTCTTGATGTGGAGCGAGAGGAGAATCTGGTTGCGAAATCGCAGTTGGACCGGGCGCTTCGTCTCCTCTATGCCACCGATCCCGCGAGCGGAGCCGCGCCCCAGGTTGCGCCGTCGCCGACCTCTTCGGCTGAAGACGAGGCCGTGGCGTCGTTAGAGCTCCCCGTTCTCTCGCCGGGCGGCGGGGTCGTCGCCGCGCTCAAACCCATGCCGACACCCGCACCGGCGGGCGGCGGGGTCGTCGCCGCGCTCGAACCCATGCCGACACCCGCACCGGCGGGCGGGGGGGTCGTCGCCGCGCTCGAACCCATGCCGACACCCGCACCGGCGGGCGGGGGGGTCGTCGCCGCGCTCGAACCCATGCCGACACCCGCGCCGGCGGGCGGCGGGGTCGTCGCCGCACTCGAGCCCATGCCCGAACCCGTTCCGGCGGGCGGCGGGGTCGTCGCCGCGCTCGAACCCATGCCGACACCCGCACCGGCGGGCGGGGGGGTCGTCGCCGCGCTCGAACCCATGCCGACACCCGCGCCGGCGGGCGGCGGGGTCGTCGCCGCACTCGAGCCCATGCCGACACCCGCGCCGGCGGGCGGCGGGGTCGTCGCCGCACTCGAACCCATGCCGACACCCGCACCGGCGGGCGGGGGGGTCGTCGCCGCGCTCGAACCCATGCCGACACCCGCGCCGGCGGGCGGCGGGGTCGTCGCCGCACTCGAGCCCATGCCCGAACCCGTTCCGGCGGGCGGCGGGGTCGTCGCCGCACTCGAACCCATGCCGACACCCGCGCCGGCGGGCGGCGGGGTCGTCGCCGCGCTCGAACCCATGCCGACACCCGCGCCGGCGGGCGGCGGGGTCGTCGCCGCGCTCGAACCCATGCCGACACCCGCACCGGCGGGCGGCGGGATCGTCGCCGCACTCGAACCCATGCCGACACCCGCACCGGCGGGCGGCGGGGTCGTCGCCGCACTCGAACCCATGCCGACACCCGCGCCGGCGGGCGGCGGGATCGTCGCCGCACTCGAGCCCATGCCGACACCCGCGCCGGCGGGCGGCGGGGTCGTCGCCGCACTCGAACCCATGCCGACACCCGCACCGGCGGGCGGGGGGGTCGTCGCCGCACTCGAACCCATGCCGACACCCGCGCCGGCGGGCGGCGGGGTCGTCGCCGCGCTCGAACCCATGCCGACACCCGCGCCGGCGGGCGGCGGGGTCGTCGCCGCGCTCGAACCCATGCCGACACCCGCACCGGCGGGCGGCGGGATCGTCGCCGCACTCGAACCCATGCCGACACCCGCACCGGCGGGCGGCGGGGTCGTCGCCGCACTCGAACCCATGCCGACACCCGCGCCGGCGGGCGGCGGGATCGTCGCCGCACTCGAACCCATGCCGACACCCGCACCGGCGGGCGGGGGGGTCGTCGCCGCACTCGAACCCATGCCGACACCCGCGCCGGCGGGCGGCGGGGTCGTCGCCGCGCTCGAACCCATGCCGACACCCGCACCGGCGGGCGGCGGGGTCGTCGCCGCGCTCGAACCCATGCCCGAACCGGTCCCGACGGGCGGCGGGGCCGTCGTCGCGCTCGAACCCATGCCCGAACCGGTCCCGACGGGCGGCGGGGCCGTCGTCGCGCTCGAACCCATGCCCGAACCCGTCCCGACGGGCGGCCAGGTTGTCGCGCTCGAACCCATGCCCGAACCCGTGCCGCTGGGCGGCGAGGTTGACGAACTGGCCTCGACCGAGCCGGGGCCCGATCCGACGCCACAACGCCGGGTGGAAGCCGCCGAAGCCGGATCGGCAGCCCCGGGAACGGAGAACGGCGATTTCGTTGGTCGTATCTCCTCGTGGTTCAAGGAGATCAGGGAGCGGTTGAGCCCGTAACCGCCGGAACCCGGTGCGTCCCTGGCGCCGTCCGCGCCGGCTACAACGTTCGCGCGACCCGGAACCCCGTATAGTCGCTGCGGAACCCGGTGTGCGCTCCGCCCCGATGCGCCACTCTGAGATATTTCGGCGTGCTGGCCCAGGAAGCGCCCCGCATCACGCGCGCCGAGCAGTCGCCTTCTTCCCAGGCGTCGCCATTGGTCGGCGCGCCGATATAAGTCCAGTTGAAGCAGTCCTGCACCCACTCCCAGGCATTCCCCAGCATGTCGTATAGGCCGAAAGCGTTTTCCTGAAACGAACCGACCAGCGCGGTCTTCGCATTGCCGTCGTTGCACGGCACGCGCCACAGCAAGTCGGTCGTCGCGTCGGCCCCGTTCGCGTATAGACACTGCGCCACCGTGTCGCGGCCCCAGGGCCAGGGCGTGATCGTTCCGGCCCGGGCGGCATACTCCCACTCGGCGGCGCTCGGCAGCCGGTAGTCGATCCCCGTGTGCCATGACAACCACGCGACATAGGCCGTAGCGTCGTTCCAGCTCACACACACCGCAGGGTGACGCGGGGTTTGAACGAACCCCAGGTTTCGCCAGTTCTGCCCCGCATCGTCGATCCAGCCGGCCCCTTCGTTCACCTGACACCCGCCAACGCTCGAGTGATTCGTCTCCTGCACGAACCTTGCGTATTCCTGTCGCGTGACTTCATAGACGCCGATCGCGAACGGCTCCATGATCGTGACCTCGTGGGCGGGGCCCTCCCTGTCGTAGCGATCCGCCTCCGATTCCGGCGATCCCATCCTGAACGTGCCGGTCGGTATCGCGATCACTTCCGGACAACTCTCGCAATCGCGCCATCGGTCGCCGGGCGCGCGGTCGATCGCGGTCTGCGCAGCGGCCATACCGGCGACCGCGACGATCCCCGCGATCGTGAGGGTCAATACGGACTTGCATATCATGTCTCACTCCTCCTTCGAGGTATGTTCGGCGAGGCGGACCTCGCTTCGGATTACAGTTCCCGTAAACGGGGCCGTACTGTCTCGAGATTCGGGTATGGCGCGGAAACCGCCATTCGGTCCGGCGACCGGCGGCGGCTCTTGCCGTTACCTGGCGGGAGGCGGTCTCAGTACTCCGGTGGATCTCTTGTGGTGCGCCGCGCGACGCGCCCACTCGTATCGTCGGTTCGCGTGAACCGGCCTGCGACCGTGTCGTATGGTCGCGACGCCCCGAAACCGATTACCGCCGGAAACGGCATCCTGCCTCTTCGGGGCGGGATCGGCCATCCGGCGCCCCTGCTGTTACACGCGGGGGGGGGGGGGTAAAAACAGACTTCATGCAAGTCATCGCGCCGTAAGCCGAACCTTTCAGAACGTAGTATCGTAACCGCTCTTGGCGAAGGATACTACAGCGCGATGAAAATACCCAGCCTATGAGTTCTTTATCATTGAAACCATTGTATCATATACCGAGCCGCCGACCGCGCCGTTCGCACGACGCGGTCGGCGTATCGGACTACATCGTCCGCACGACCCGGAATCCGGTGTAGTCGCTGCGAAACGAGGGTTGCGCCCCGGCCCGATGCGCCACTCTGAGATATTTCGGCGTGCTGGCCCACGAAGCGCCCCGCATGACGCGCGCCGAGCAGTCGCCTTCTTCCCAGGCGTCGCCGTCGGTCGGCGCGCCGATATACGTCCAGTTGAAGCAGTCCTGCACCCACTCCCAGGCATTGCCCAGCGTGTCGTATAAACCGAAGGCGTTCGCCTCCAACGAACCCACCGGCGCGGTCTTCGCGCTGCCGTCGTTGCACGGCGCGCGCCAGGGAAAATCGGTGGCCTCGTCGGCCCCGTTCGCGTATTGACACTGAAAGGCGGTGCTTTCGCCCCAATGCCAGGGCGTCGTCGTTCCGGCCCGGGCGGCATACTCCCACTCGGCGGCGGTCGGAAGCCGATAGTTCTCTCTCGTGCGCCGCGAAAGCCAGGCGACATAGGCCACAGCATCGTCCCAACTGATGCAGACCACCGGGTGCCGCACGGTTTGGGGAAACGCCAGAGTGCGCCAATTGTGCCCGGCGCGTTCCGCCCACACCTGGCCTTCGTTGACCAGACATGACTCTTCGCCCGACGCGTAGCCCGTGTCGCGAACGAAGGCGTCATATTCGTTCCGGGTGATTTCGTAGACGCCGATGGCGAACGGCTCGTCGATCGTGACCTCATGGGCGGGGCTCTCCCTGTTGTAGCGCCCCACTTCCGATTCCGGCGACCCCATCGTGAATACGCCGCCCGGCAAGGCAGTCACCAGCGGACACGCCGCGCAATCGCGCCATACGTCCCCGGGCTCGTGGGTTACCGTGACCGGCCTCGGCCACCCCGAAGGCCCCGGCGCGTCGTCGCTTCCGATCTGTGCGGCGGCCGAACACGCGATCGCGACGCTCCCCGCTGCGATAACGTTCAATGCGGATTTGCGGTTCATGTTTCGTTACCCGTTCTGACAGCGTTCGGTAACACGCGACCTGCCCAACAATATAGGTTGCGGCGGCGGACTGCCAATTGCCGGCGCCCGCGCGACGGCCCCGCGGGCGAAAATGCGCGCCGGTTTCGAATTGACGTACCGGCAGACCCGCAGCGCGCTTGCGCCGCGATGGAATGCGCCTATAGTGCGGCGGATCGATCGTCGCCGCCGCATCCGGGCGTGCGAGATCGGCAATCATCCCGCCGTCGAAGGGCAAGGAGCCGCTCATGCCGCTCTACGAGAGTGTGTTCATCGCACGCCGCGACATTCCGACGCCGGAGGTTGAGGCGCTCGCCGACCGCTTCGCCGGCGTCGTGGACGAACAGGGCGGGTCGGTCGCCCGGCGCGAATACTGGGGCCTGAAGAACATGGCCTATCGCATCAAGAAGAACCGCAAGGGGCATTACATGATGATGCACGTCGACGCCCCGGCAGGCGCAGTGCAGGAAATGGAACGCGCCATGCGCATCAGCGAAGACGTGCTGCGCTATATGTCGATCCGGCTCGATACCTTTCCCGAAGGCCCGACGATCATGATGCAGTCGCGCTCCGCGCGCGAGGACAGGCGGCGCGACGAACGCCGCGCCCGGGCCGCGAAACGGCGCGATGACGAGAAGTCCGAGGCCGAAGCGGCCCCCGCGGCGCCGGCTGCCGAAGAAGCGAGGGCCGAAGAGAAGGAGACGGCAGGCACATGAACGACAGGCGATCAGCACCGCGCCGGCACCCTCTGCCCCGTCGGCCCTTTTTCCGCCGCCGCAAGAGCTGCCCGTTCTCGGGGCCGAACGCGCCGGTCATCGACTACAAGGACGTGAAAATGCTTCAGCGCTTCGTGTCCGAGCGCGGCAAGATCGTCCCGACACGCATCACCGCCGTGTCGGCGCCGAAGCAGCGGCGCCTGGCGCAGGCGATCAAGCGCGCGCGCTTCCTGGCGCTGATGCCCTACATCACACGCTGACCCGGCGCGCCGGCAACGACGGGAATTATCGGCATGGACGTCATCCTGCTCGAACGGATCGAGAAACTCGGCCAGATCGGCGATCTGGTGCGTGTGAAACACGGTTACGCACGCAACTATCTCCTGCCGACCGGCAAGGCCCTGCGCTCCACCGCCGCCAATCGCGAGCGGTTCGAGCGTGAGCGCGCCCAGCTCGAGGCCGACAACCTCGAGCGCCGCAACGAGGCGACGGACATGGCCGGGCGCATGGCCGGTCTGTCGGTCACCATGATTCGTCAGGCGGGAGATACCGGCCAGCTCTATGGCTCGGTCAACGCACGCGACATCGCCGACGCGGTGACAGCGGCGGGATTCACCGTCGCAAAGCGCCAGATCGTGCTCGAACACGTCATCAAGACGCTCGGCCTGCATCCGGCGCGCATAGCCCTGCATCCCGAGGTTTCGCTCGAAGTCACAGTCAACGTCGCACGCTCCGACGAGGAAGCGCGGTTGCAGGCAGCCGGTATCGACGTCGCCGCGCTCGACGACCGCGACGACGCCGAAGCCCCCACGGGTTCGAGTCCGGCCGACGACGCCCCTCCCGTCTTCGACCCCTCGAGCCCCGACGCCGAGCAGCCCTGGGTCTGACCGCCCCGCGCAGACCGGTTTCGCAGCCTCCGCGCCTGCGTTACACTCGCGCCGCGACGGCCGACAGGGAGAAAGCGGCGCCGTCGTTCGGGCGTGGCGGCCTCTGACCACCAACCACCCACCGGAGGCAGGCAGGGGTGTTGTTCGGGCGTGTCCTCGACCATCTGATCGAACGTGGAAGGCTGACCGTCATCGATCACCGCGGCACGCCGCGCGACTACGGCGACGGCACGGGGCCTGCACTCGCCATCCGACTGCACGGACAGGGAACCGCGGCCCGTATCGCGTTCACCGGCAGTCTCGGATTCGCCGAAGCGTGGATGAACCGCACCCTGACCGTCGAGGGCGACGGTGAGATCTACGATCTGCTGGAATTGCTGGCATCGAACCTCGCGAGCCGCGGTTATCCGCCGTGGCTGCGCACACGCAACCGCCTCGGGCGCATGATCCGGTTCCTGCGCCAACACAACCCGGTCGGACGCGCCCGGCACAATGTCGCGCATCACTACGACCTCTCCGACGCGCTGTACGACCTGTTCCTCGACTCGAACAAGCAGTATTCATGCGCTTACTTCACGCATCCCGGCATGGATATCGAAGCCGCGCAGCGTGCGAAGATGCGCCACATCGCCGCCAAGCTGCTGCTCGAACCCGGCATGTCGGTGCTCGACATCGGTTCGGGCTGGGGCGGCCTCGGGGTGTATCTCGCTCGCGAGGCGGGCGTGTCGGTGCGCGGCCTCACCCTGTCCGAGCGTCAGCACCGGTTGTCCAACGAACGCGCCCGTGCGGCCGGGCTGGGCAAGCGCATCCGTTTCGACCTCATGGACTACCGCGACGACGGCGACCGCTACGACCGCGTCGTCTCGGTCGGCATGTTCGAACATGTCGGGGTCCGGCATTATGCCGAGTTCTGCGACAAACTGCGAAGCCTGCTCCGACCCGACGGCGTCGCGCTGCTGCACACGATCGGCCGCACCGACGGCCCCGGCGCAACCGACTCCTTCATCCGCAAGTATATTTTCCCCGGCGGCTATATCCCCGCGCTGTCCGAGATCATGCCGGCGATCGAAGCGAGCGGCCTCGTGGTCTGCGATATCGAGGTGCTGCGGCTGCACTACGCCGAGACCCTGCGTGCATGGCGCCGGCGCTTCATGGCGAACCGCGACAAGGCCGAGGCGCTGTACGACGACCGGTTCTGCCGAATGTGGGAGTTCTATCTTGCCGGCTCGGAAGTCTCGTTCCGTCACATGGGCATGGTGGTGTTTCAGATCCAGCTCGCGCGCGATCAGCGTGCGGCGCCGCTGACCCGCGACTACATCGCCGCCGCCGGGCGCGTGGGCGACGTCGTCGCGGCGGAGTAGCCCTTGGCGCCCCGGCAGCGAGTCGTAGTCGTCGGCGCCGGTATTGTCGGCATCTGCTGTGCATTGCAATTGCGGGCCGACGGCCACGACGTGACGTTGATCGATCCGCGCGAGCCGGGGACCGCCACGTCGTTCGGCAATGCCGGCATCATCTCGCTCGGCTCGATCACACCCTACAGTTGGCCCGGCCTGTGGCGCCGCGTGCCGGCGATGCTGTTCGACCCGCTGAGCCCGCTGATCCTGCGCTGGAGCTACCTGCCCCGTATCGCGCCCTGGCTGATCCGCTTTCTCGCTGCCGGCCGCCCGGCTTCCTATCGGCGCACCACCGCCGAAATGGTGCCGCTGGTCGCCGGCGCCAAAGCGGCGCACGACCGATTGCTCGACGAATACGCCGTCGAACCCGGCCTCGTGCGGTCGGACGGCTACCTCCACGCCTTTCGCGACCGCAAGCGCTTCGCCGACATGGCGTTGCAGCGGAAGATGCTGAACGACCACGGGGTCCGCGCGGAAGTGCTGGAACGCGACCGGCTGCGCGAAACCGAGCCCGCGCTGTCGCCCGCATTCGAGGTCGGGCTGCTGATCGCCGACGGCGGCTTCGTCACCGAACCGGTCGCCCTGAGCGCCGCCTATGCGCGCGCCTTCGCGGCGCTCGGCGGGAGGCGAATCGCCGCGCGCGTCACCGGTTTCGACATGGCCGAGGACCGGCCGCGCGCCGTTCTCACCGACCGGGAACCCCACGGGGTCGATCACGTGGTTCTCGCCGCGGGCGCATGGTCGCGCGGGTTGGCGCGCCAACTCGGCGCCGCCGTTCCCCTCGACGCCAAGCGCGGCTATCACGTCAGCGTCGAGCCGCCCGACGGTCCCGGCCTCACGCGCCCCGTCGTGATCGGCGACCACGACTATACGCTCTGCCCCATGCGCGACGGCTTGCGGGTCACCGCAGGCGTCGAGTTCGGCGGCCTCGAACTTGCGCCGGACTATCGCCGAGTCCGAGCGATTCTGCGGCACGCGCGCACCAGCCTGCCGGGCCTTGACGGCGCCGTGCGGCGCGAATGGATGGGCTACCGCCCGGCTCTGCCCGACTCGAAACCGGTGATCGGACCGTCGCCGCAATATGAGGGCGTCACCTTCGCGTTCGGCCACGGCCATCTGGGGCTGACCCTGAGCGCGGTCACCGGGCGCCTGGTGACCGACCTCGTGGCGCGCCGGGAACCGGCGATATCGCTCGCGCCGTTTCGCGCCGATCGCTTCTGAGCCGGTTTGTCCACTTCGTTTTCCGCCCTTTTGCACCTCCCCTTCCCCATGTTTCTTCGCCCCCGCCGTTCTTCCCGCCCGGTCATCGGGGGTATGGTGCGGTCATGGACCCTGCCGCCCTCACCGTCGAACCGGAAGCCGGGCGCGACGCCGATATTCCCGGCTATCGCACGCAGCCGCAGAACGTCGAAGCCGAACAGGCGCTGCTCGGCGCGATCCTGATCGACAATACGAGCTTCGATCGCCTCTCGACCTTCCTCGAACCGGATCACTTCCACGTCCCCGTTCACGGGCGCATCTTCGAGGCGGCGCGCGGCCTGATCGCGCGCGGCCAGGTCGCCGATCCACTGACGCTGAAGGCGTTCTTCGAAGCCGACGACGCGCTCGGCGAGGTCGGCGGCGCGCAATATCTCGCCCGGCTCGCAGCGAGCGCGGTGAGCCTCGTTCACGCCGAGGACTACGGCCGCACGATCCGCGATCTCAGCGTCCGGCGAGGTCTGATCCGTATCGGGGAGGAGGTGGTCGATGCCGCCTACGACGCGCGAATCGAGGAGCCCGCGGTCGCGCTGATCGAGAACGCCGAATCGCGTTTGTACGATCTGGCGGCGACGGGGCGCGACGAAGGCGGCTTCCGCCCCTTCTCCAGCGCGCTGACCGATGCGGTGAAGATGGCGGAGGCCGCCTACAAGCGCGACGGACGGCTCGTCGGGGTCGCCACCGGCCTGATCGATCTCGACAGCCTGCTCGGCGGCCTCCACGCTTCGGATCTCGTGGTGCTGGCCGGACGGCCCTCGATGGGCAAGACCGCGCTCGCCACCACCATCGCGTTCCACGCCGCCGGCAACTACAAGGGCGAAGCCGACGGGTCCGGGGGATCGAAGGCGGTGGACGGCGCCGTCGTCGGGTTCTTCTCGCTGGAGATGTCGGCGGAACAATTGGCCACTCGCATCCTCGCAGGGCGCGCGCAGCTACGCTCCGACCACATCCGCCGCGGCAAATTGTCGAACGACGACTTCGTGCGGCTGGTCGAGGCGAGCCGCGACCTCGCCGCAGCGCCGTTATTCATCGACGATACCCCGGCGCTGACCGTGCCCGCGCTGCGCGCGCGCGCGCGGCGGCTCAAGCGCAGCCACGGCCTGTCGCTGATCGTCGTCGACTATCTGCAACTGATGCGGCCGTCGCAGCGCCACGACAGCCGCGTGCTCGAAATCAGCGAGATCACGCAGGGTCTCAAGGCGGTGGCCAAGGAGTTCGATCTGCCGGTGCTGGCGCTGAGCCAGCTCAGCCGCGCAGTGGAGCAGCGCGAGGACAAACGTCCGATCCTGTCGGACCTGCGCGATTCGGGCACCATCGAGCAGGATTCCGACGTGGTGATGTTCGTCTATCGCGAGGAATACTATCTCGAACGCGGCGAGCCGCAGCAGCGTCCCGACGAAACGACCGAGCGCTACGACGCGCGTTATCGCAAGTGGCAGGATCGCTTCGAGGCGAGCAGCGGCCTCGCGGACATCATCGTCGCCAAGCACCGGCACGGCCCGATCGGCAACGTCAAGCTCCGTTTCGACGCTCACACCACCAGCTTCGACAACTATGCCCGCGCCGACCGGGTGCCCCAGCGAGTCCCGTGACGAGCGCCGCAGCCGGTTGGGCGCCGGGCGCGGCGGCCCGGGCCGGCGCCCGCTTGACCGTCGATCTGGCGGCCATCCGGCGCAACCATCGCACCGTCGCCGCGCGTCTCGCCGATGGCGTCCGGTTCGCCGCCGTGGTCAAGGCCGACGCCTACGGCCTCGGCGTCGGGCCCGTCGTGTCGTCGCTGGTCGCCGAGGGGTGCCGGGATTTCTTTGTCGCCACGCTCGACGAGGGTCGCGCGGTGCGCCGGATCGCCCCGCGCGCCGCGGTCCATGTTCTTGACGGGGCGCTCGGCGGCGCTGAAGCCGAATTCGTGCGCCACGGCCTGATCCCCGTCCTCAACGATCTCGACTCCGCCGCGCGCTGGGCAGCCCTCGCGCGCAGGGACGGCGTGACTCGCACCGCGGCGATCCACATCGACACCGGAATGGCGCGCCTCGGCCTCGCGCCCGACGCGGCCGAGCGCCTGGCGGCGGAGCCGCAATGGCTCGACGGACTGGCTCCCCGGCTCCTGATCAGCCATCTCGCCTGCGCCGACGAGCCCGACCACCCGATGAACCGCGAACAATTGCGGCGGGTGCGCCGGTTGCGCGAGCGATGGCCGGGCCTGGCGGTGAGTTTCGCCAACTCTTCGGGAGTCTTTCTGGGCCCGGAATACCATTTCGACATGGTGCGGCCGGGGGCGGCGCTCTATGGAATCAACCCGGTCCCCGGAACGCCGAACCCGATGGCGCCGACAGTGCGCCTCGAGGCCCGGATCATCGCGCTGCGCGACGTTGACCGTCCCATGACCGTCGGCTACGGTGCGGCGCACCGCGTGGCGCGGAAGGGCCGCATCGCGACGGTTCCGGTAGGATACGCCGACGGCTTGCCGCGCCGGCTCGGCGGGCGCGCGAGCGCCCTCCTGACCGGCGGACCGGCGGCCGATGTTCCGCTTCCCCTTGCAGGCCGCGTGTCGATGGACCTGATCACCCTGGACGTTTCGGCGCTGCCGGAAAGCGAGGCGCGGCTCGGCGCCGCGGTCGAACTGATCGGCCCCCGGCGCCCTGTCGACGATCTGGCCCGGAGCGCCGGCACCATCGGTTACGAGTTGCTGACCCGGCTCGGGCGGCGCATCCCCCGCCACTATGTGGGCGAGGTGGCGGCGTGAACCCGCTGGCGGCGATCGGCCGCGTCTTTCTCGCCCTCATGGAAACGATCGGGCGCGTGGCGGTGTTCGCCGGCGCGGGAATCGCCCACTGCGTTCGCCCGCCCTTCCACTTCCGGCTGATCGCCCGTCAGATGATCGACATCGGCTACTACTCGCTCCCGGTGGTCGGCATGACCGGGCTGTTCGCGGGCATGGTGCTGGCGTTGCAGAGCCATACCGGGTTCAGCCGCTTTAGCGCCGAGAGTGCGATCCCCACCGTGGTCGTGGTGTCGATCACCCGCGAACTCGGGCCCGTGCTCACCGGCCTGATGGTCGCCGGACGCGTCGGCGCCGCGATGGCGGCGGAAATCGGCACCATGCGCGTGACCGAGCAGATCGATGCCCTGATCACGCTCTCCACCAACCCGTTCAAATATCTGGTCGCCCCGCGCATCGTGGCGGGCGTCACCATGCTGCCGCTGCTGGTGCTCGTCGCCGACACGGTCGGGGTCATGGGCGGCTATCTGGTCGGCGTCAACAAGCTCGGCTTCAACGGCGCGGCCTATCTCGCCGCCACATGGGAGAACTTCGAAGCCATCGACGTCGTCTCCGGCCTCGTCAAGGCGGCGGCGTTCGGTCTCATCATCGCGCTCATGGGTTGCTATCACGGCTATCACAGCCGGCGCGGCGCCCAGGGCGTCGGTGCGGCGACCACCAATGCCGTGGTTTCGGCCTCGATCCTCATCCTGATGGTCAACTACGTCATTACCGAACTGTTCTTCGCGGCATGACCGCACCCGCCATCGTCGCCCTCGAAGGCGTGTCGAAACGGTTCGGCGACAATGTCGTGCTCGAGGGCCTGGACCTCGAGGTCGCGCGCGGCGAATCGCTGGTCGTCATCGGCGGCTCCGGTTGCGGCAAGTCCGTGACCCTGAAATGCGTTCTCGGCCTGGTGCGGCCGGACTCCGGTCGGGTCCTCGTCGACGGTGTCGACGTGGCGCCGATGAGCCGCGCCGAACGCGGCGCGATCGACCGCAAGTTCGGGATGCTGTTCCAGGGAGGCGCGCTGTTCGATTCGCTCCGGGTCTGGGAGAATGTCGCTTTCGGCCTGATTCAGGACCGAAGCTTGGATAGAGGCGCGGCGCAGGACGCGGCGATCGAGAAGCTCGCTACGGTCGGCCTCGGCGCCGAAGTGGGTGAGATGTTTCCCGCCGAACTCTCGGGCGGAATGCAGAAACGGGTCGGCCTCGCGCGGGCGATCGCGGCCGAGCCGGAAATCCTGTTCTTCGACGAACCCACGACCGGTCTCGACCCGATCATGGCCGACGTCATCAACGACCTGATCGTCAAATGCGTGCGCGAACTCGGCGCCACCGCGGTATCGATCACCCACGACATGACCAGCGCGCGCAAGGTGGCCGATCGCATCGCGATGCTGCACGGCGGACGCATCGTCTGGCGCGGCGCGACCGCCGACATCGACGACAGCGGCAACCCCTTCGTCGATCAATTCGTACACGGCCGCGCCGAGGGGCCGATCGGAATGGCCCTGCGCCGGGGTTGATGGCCGGCGCCGGCAGGAATCGCCACGTCTGCCAGGCCTGCGGCGCGGCGCACGGCAAATGGGCCGGGCGTTGCGAGGCGTGCGGCGCCTGGAACTCCCTGGTGGAAGAAGGAGTCGCCCGCGGCGCCGGCCGCAAGCTGCCGCTGAGCGACCTCTCCGCCGAAACCCCGCCGGTCACCCGCCTGTGCTCGGGTATAACCGAGCTCGACCGGGTTCTCGGCGGCGGCCTGGTCCCAGGCTCCGCAGTGCTGATCGGCGGCGACCCGGGGATCGGTAAATCGACGCTGGTGCTGCAGGCGGCGGCCCGGCTGGCCGGCGCCGGTGCGCATACCATCTATGTATCCGGCGAGGAATCGGAAGCGCAGATCCGCCTGCGCGCGCGCCGTCTCGGCCTCGCCGACGTACCGGTCGCCCTCGCCGCGGCGACGTCCGTGCGCGACATCGCAGCGACCGTCGATGCCCCTGGCGCCGCGGCGGCGCTGATCATCGATTCGATTCAGACCATGAACGTCGATGCGCTCGATTCAGCGTCCGGAACGGTCGCTCAGGTGCGCGCCAGCGCGCAGGAGCTGATCAGCATCGCGAAGCGGCGCGGATTCGTGCTGCTTCTCGTCGGCCATGTCACCAAGGACGGCCAGATCGCCGGGCCGCGGGTACTGGAGCACATGGTCGACGCGGTGCTCTATTTTGAGGGAGAGCGCGGACACCAGTTCCGCATCCTGCGCGCGGTCAAGAACCGCTTCGGCGCGACCGACGAGATTGGCGTATTCGCGATGACCGGCCTGGGCCTCGAGGAAGTCGCCAACCCGTCCGGGCTGTTTCTGGCCGAGCGCGAGGAACCGGTGAGCGGCGCGGCGGTGTTCGCCGGCGTGGAAGGCACCCGCCCGGTGCTCGTCGAGATCGAGGCGCTGGTGGCACCGTCGCCGCTGGTGGCGCCGCGGCGCGCGGTGGTGGGGTGGGATTCGGCGCGGCTCGCCATGATTCTCGCCGTACTGGAAGCCCGTTGCGGCCTTGCCCTGGGGGGCAGCGAAGTATATCTCAACGTTGCCGGGGGCTTGCGCATCGTCGAACCGGCGGCGGATCTCGCGGTCGCCACGGCACTGATCTCGTCGCTGACCGACGCTCCTGTGCCCGACGGCGCGGTGGCGTTCGGCGAAATCGGGTTGTCGGGGGAGGTCAGGCCGGTGGCGCACGGCGATGCACGGCTGAAAGAGGCAGCCAAGCTCGGGTTCGCGCGTGCGCTGACGCCGCCGCAGAAATCCGCGGCGGGGTCGGCGATGGAACGGATCGAAATCGCGAAATTGCGCGATCTTGTGGCGATGTTCGGCGAGCCTGCGGTCCGCCGCGCACTGATGCGCTGAAGAAAACACGGGCGGTGGAAAAAAATGGAGGGGTTCAACCTGGTCGATATCGCTGCCGCCGTCATCGTTCTGTTATCGGCGTTTTTCGCGTTCTACCGCGGTTTCGCCCGTGAGGCGCTGGCGATCGCAGGCTGGGTCGGCGCCGCTGTCGTGGCGTATTACTTTTTCGGCGATGCCAGACCCTGGCTCGCGCCGTATATCGAAAACGAGAGTCTGCTCGCCGTGGCGACGGGCGGGACGTTGTTCGTCGGCTCGCTGATCTTTTTCGGGCTGGTCGTCCATTATGTCGCCGCGCGTATCAAGAAGAGCCCGTTGAGCGCGCTCGACCGCTCGCTCGGCTTTCTGTTCGGCGTGGCGCGCGGGATCGTGGTTGTCGCGCTGCTGTTCTTGCTGAGCAAATACACTTCCTGGGATGAGCAGGAGGGCACGGCGCCCGATTGGCTCGCCAATGCAGCGTCCTACACGCTGATCGAATACACCGCCGACATGGTGGAACGTACGATCCCCGAAGATCTGCTCGACCTGCCGCCGGTCGCACCGTCCGACATGCTGCAGGAGGACGAGTGGCTCGACGATGCGACGCCTCTCCCCGAACAGTTGGCACAACCGCCGGTCGTCGATGACGGGATGGGCGGCGAACCGGTTTACGAGGAAGATCCCGCGCGCCTGCTCGACCTCGACAACGATATCGACGATCCCGGCGCCGGAAAACCTTGAGCGTCATGCGCATAGGCGCCCCGTGGGACGACGACAAGCTCCGTGAGGCGTGCGGAATTTTCGGCATGTTCGGGCATCCCGAAGCCGCGACACATACCGCCCTGGGCCTGCACGCGCTGCAACATCGCGGTCAGGAAGCAGCCGGAATCGTCAGTTACGACGGGAGGGCGTTTCACGCCCATCGCAGCCTGGGCAAGGTCGGAGATCATTTCAGCGACCAGGCAACCATCGGGAGACTGCCCGGCGACCACGCGATCGGCCACGTGCGCTATTCGACTCAGGGGGAGATCATGCTGCGCAACGTGCAGCCGATCTTCGCCGACCTTCAGGCCGGCGGCATGGCCATCGCCCACAACGGCAACCTGACCAACGCCCTCGCGGCACGCCGCGATCTGGTGGGGCGCGGCTGCATCTTTCAGTCGACCATGGATACCGAAGTGATCGTCCACCTCATCGCCACCAGCCGCAAGGATACGTTCGTCGAGCGGCTGATCGACGCGCTGCGGCAGCTGTCCGGCGCCTATTCCCTCGTCATCCTGACCGAGCAGGCTCTGATCGGGGTTCGCGACCGGTTCGGCGTGCGCCCCTTGCAGATCGGCCACCTCGATGGCAGCACGATCCTGACCTCGGAATCCTGCGCGCTCGATATTATCGGCGCCGGGTTCGTGCGCGACGTCCAGCCCGGTGAGATCGTCGTTATCGACCGCAACGGCTTACGCAGCATGATGCCCTTTCCAACCGCGCCGCAGCGTTTCTGCGTTTTCGAGTATATCTACTTCTCCCGCCCCGACAGCATGATCGAAAGCCGCAGCGTGTATGCGGTGCGCAAGCGGGTGGGCGCCGAATTGGCGCGCGAGGAAGGCGCACCCGCCGACGTGGTGGTGCCGGTCCCGGATTCGGGCGTGCCTGCGGCGATCGGTTACGCCGAACATGCCGGCCTGCCGTTCGAGCTCGGCATTGTGCGCAACCACTATGTCGGACGCACTTTCATCGAACCGACCGACTCGATCCGTCATCTGGGCATCAAGCTTAAGCACAACGCCAACCGCGCCATGCTGGCGGGCAAGCGGGTGGTGCTGGTGGACGATTCGATCGTGCGCGGCACCACATCGCTCAAGATCGTCGAGATGGTGCGCGGCGCGGGAGCAACCGAAGTCCACATGCGTATCGCCAGCCCGCCGACCACCCACTCGTGTTTCTATGGCGTCGACACGCCCGACCAGGCGCAATTGCTTGCCTCGCGGATGGACCTCGCAACGATGGCCGATCATATCGGGGTCGACAGTCTCGCCTTCGTCTCGATCGGCGGGCTCTACCGTGCGATCGGCGCCGCCGGTCGCGACCCTGTGCGACCGCAGTTTTGCGACGCGTGCTTCACCGGCGACTACCCGATTCCGCTCTGTGACCGGGACAAGGGCGGCGGCCCGATGCAGTTGTCGCTGCTGGCGGAGAACGCTTGAACGGCGGTTCACCGTCGGGACGGCTCACCGGGCGCATCGCGGTGGTGACGGGCGCGTCACGCGGTATCGGCGCCGCGGTGGCCGACCGTTTCGCCGCCGAAGGCGCCCATGTCTATGCCCTCGCCCGAGACCGCGATGCGCTCGAGAAGCTCGGCGCGCGGAATATGACCGCCGGGGGCGCCATCACACCGGTGCCGATCGACGTCACGGACGGAGCAGCGATCGACCGCCTCGGCGGCGTGCTCGCCGAGCGCCATGGGCGACTCGACGTTCTGGTCGGCAACGCGGCGCTGCTGACCGGCCTGTCGCCCGTCGGGCATGTCCGCCCGTGGGACTGGGAGCGCACGATCGACGTCAATCTCAGCGCCAACTGGCGGCTGTTACGCAGTTTCGACCCGCTTCTCCGGCGCTCGCCGGCGGGGCGGGCGGTGTTCGTGACTTCGGGAGTCGGACGCCGCGCCCGGGCCTATTGGGGCGCCTACGCGGTGAGCAAGGCGGGGCTCGAAATGCTGGCGCGCGTCTATGCCGAAGAAGTGCGCAAGACCCGGGTGCGCGTGAATCTCGTCGACCCGGGCGCGGTGCGCACGGCCATGCGCGCTCGCGCCATGCCGGGCGAGGATCCGCTCACCCTGCCGACGCCGGACGCGACTACGGATCTTTTCGTCGCGCTAGCGGAGTCGGTTTGCGAACGCCACGGAGAGATCGTCGGTCCCGGGCCGCCGCCGGGATAACGGGGACACCGGGACGAAACCAAGGTCCCGGAGACGTTTCGCGCAAGTGGGTGAAATGCCCCTCCCTACTCCGCAGCCTCGCGCAGGACGACGGCGGCGCGACTCGGTTCGGCGGCGCGCTTGGGGACGAAAACCGACAGCAAAGCCGGAATAATCAAAAGAGTCAGGATCGCCGACAGCGACAGGCCGCCGACCACCACCGACCCCAGACCGCGATAGAGCTCCGAACCCGCGCCCGGCACCAGCACCAGCGGCAACATCCCGAAAACGCTCGTCAGGGTGGACATGAAGATGGGGCGCAGACGGTTGCGCGTCGATTCGAGGATCGCGTCACTGCCGGTCATGCCCTCCTCGCGGATGTGTTTGAGGGTCTGATCGACGAGCAGAATCGCGTTGTTGACCACGATGCCCACCAGGATGATGAAGCCGAGCATGGTCAGCATGTCGAGTGGCTGCAATTTGCCTGACACGCCGAGATAGAGGTTGAGCATGGACAGGCCGAGCATTCCGCCGGCGGTGGCGAGCGGCACCGACAGCATGATGATGAACGGATAGAGGAAGCTCTCGAACAGAACCGCCATCAACAGATAGACGATCACGACGGCGACCAGCAGGTTGGTCACCATGGCGTCGAAAGTGACGTCGAGCTGGGCCGCGGAACCCGACATGCGCAGCCGCACGCCCGCCGGCAGACCGCCGGCCTCCAGCGTGTCGATGACCTGCGTCTGCACGATCTCGATCGCTTCCTCCAACGATATGTCCGGCGCCGGGCTGATAACCAACGTGATGGTGCGCTCGCGCTGAAGGTGGCGGATTTCCGTCGGTCCCGAGGTGATTTGCACGTCCGCCAGCATGTGAACCGGCAGGATGCGCCCGCTCGCGGTCAAAACCGGCAGGTTGTCGATCCCCTGGGTGCGGTCGATCTTGTCTTCCGGGCCGCGCAGGGTGAGATCGGTGCGCCGCCCCTCGACGGTGATCTCATCCACCCGCAGGCCGTCGTTGAAAGCGTCGATGCTCAACCCGAGAGAACGCGCCGAGACCCCGTTGTCGGCGAGACGCACGCGGTCGGGCACCACGCGCACTTCAGGCGAGCCGAGTTCGATCCCCGGAATCGGCCGCACCTGGTTGCCCTGCGCGCGGGGCAGAGCGCCGGCGGTCAGACCGAACGCGCTTTGCGCGGTCAACACCACCTCTTCGAGATCGGGACCGGAAATGTCGAGCTTGATCGCACGGCCACCGCTGATGTCGCGGTCGAACAGGCTCGGCTGGGTGAAGAAACCGATGGTCCCCGGCTCCCCCGCCAGCGATTGTTGCAGCACCGGGATCAGTTCCGACACGCGGTCGGCGGTCTCCTCGTAGGTGCCGGCGCCGAAGATGGTGCGCGACGGCAGGGCGACGAAGAAGTAATTGCGGATTTTCGGCGGGCCGCCGGGCTCGGGCTCGGGGCCGGTCTCGCTGCCCCACAGGTGACGGACCCTGTCCTCCACCCGGCGCCCGATCTCGGTCATGGTGTCGAGGTTGTAACCCGGCGGCGGGATCATGATCCCGAAGATGAGGTTGCGGTTGCCGGCCGGCAGATATTCCAGCTTGGGCAAGAGCAGCCAACTCGCATAGCCCGTGCCCACGACGAGCAGGCAGGCGACGACCAGAGCCAGCGCGCGCGACCGCACGATCAGCCTCGCATAGCCCATCACGCCGGCGGCGACGAGGCGCGCGAGATGGTCGAGCACCGGCAAGCGGACGCGGCTTTCCGTGACCACCGCACGCTTGAGCAACCAGTTCGACAGCGCCGGGATCACGGTGATCGACACCGCCAGCGAGGCGAGCACGGCGATCGAAATCGCCACCGCGATGTCGCGGAACAACTGCCCGGCCTCGAGCTCCATGATGAGGATCGGAATGAAGACGAGCACGGTGGTCAACGCCGAGACCATGACGGCGCTCCACACCTGTCGCGCGCCCTTGTAGGCCGCCTCCACCGGCCGCAGCCCCAGTTCGCGGTGTCGGTAGATGTTCTCGAGCACGACGATGGCCGCGTCGACCACCATGCCGACGGCGAAGGCGATGCCGGCGAGCGAAATCACGTTGATCGACCGGCCCATTGCCGCCATTGCGACGAAAGCGGCGACGACCGAGATCGGGATGGCCATCGAGACGATCAGCGTGGCGCGCACGGACCGCAGGAAGATGAGCAGGATCATTGCCGCCAGCGTGCCGCCGATCCAGATGTTCTGACGCACCAGCGAGATCGACGACTGGATGTAAACGGTTTCGTCGTAAACCTGCTGGAGGGTCAGCCCGGCCTCGGGCATCGCGGTTTCGCTGAGTTCGCGCGCCGCCTCCCTGATTCCCTCCATCGTCTCGATGACGTTCGCGCCGTTGCTGCGAACGGCGTTGACCGCCAGCGAGTCCTCGGCGAGGAAACGGATGTTGGCGCGCGGCTCTTTATAGTCGAACCGCACTTGCGCGATGTCGCCGACCGTGACCCGCCCGATGCGTCCGGTAGTCGCGCTTTCGTCGCTGGTGAGCACCACCCTGCGGACGTGCTCGACGGTTTCGAACTCGCCCTCGGCGCGGACGACGTAGCGCCGCTTGCCTTCCTCGACATCGCCGGCCGACACGGACGCGTTGGCGGCGCGCAACGCCGCGACCACATCGTCCACAGTCAGGCCATATTGCGCCATCAGGTCGGGGTCGATAACCACCCGCATCTCGCGCTGGCTGCCGCCATAGAGATTGGTGGCAGCGACGCCCTTGACCCGCTCCAACCGCTCCTGGACGACGTCCTCCATGAAATCGCCGTAGGTCTGGATCGGACGGTCGTTGCCGGGGGTGCGCTTGACGATGAACCATGCGATAGGGTTATCGCTAAGGCCGGTGGTGGAGATGGTCGGCCGCAGCGCCTCGTCGGGATATCGCTCCACCTGGTCGAGACGGTTGGCGACCAGCAGCACGGCACGGTCCATGTTGGTGCCGATAGCGAATTGCAGGGTGATCTCCGCCCGGCCGTCCTGGGCGGTGCCCTCGGTTTGGATCAGTCCCTCGATACCCTTGAGTTTCTCCTCCTGGCGATTGAGGATCTCGCGTTCGACCTCGTATGGCGAGGCGCCCGGCCAGTTGGTGTGCACGCTGATGACCGGCTTGTTCACGTCCGGCGCCAACTGGATCGGGATGCGCTGCAACGCCAGCAAGCCGAAGATGATCACCATCAGCACCGCGGCGAGCACCGCGATGGGACGTTGAATCGAGCCGTGGATCAGGTTCATCGGTCGTCGCCTTCGCTTTCCGCGGTCCGTTTGGCGTTCGCCTAGACGCCGCCGTCCTCTTCGGCCTCACCCGAGTCGGGGTCGCCGACCTGCACCGCCTGCCCTGGCCGCAGACGCTCGTTGCCGCGGACGACCACGGCCTCACCGGCGGTCACGCCGCCGAGCACCTCGAAACGCGCCCCGACGGCCTCGCCGAGTTCGACCGGGCGGATTTCGGCAGCGCTCTCGGCGTTGACCACATACACCAGCGACAGCCCCTGCCGCTTAAGGATCGCGTCCTTGTGAACGGTCACCACCTGTCGTGGCGCGCCGAGCGGTAGATTGACCGACACCGACTCGCCGGCCGCGTTGGCGACCGACGCACCCTCGACCATCGGCGTGAAGCGCACCCTGCGCGTGCGTGTCATCGCGTTCTCTTCCGCACCCACTGCGCGGACAGCGGCGGCATGAGAAGAGTTATCCGCCAGCGCGATGGTGATGGGGGTGCCCGGCCGCAAGCCGGAAATACGATTGTAGGGGACGTCGGCCTCGATCTCGAGGTCGTTCTCATTGAGCAGCGTCACTACCGGATCGCCCACCGCGACCCAAGCGCCGATCTCGGTGTGGCGGGTGGTGACGACACCGTCATACGGCGCGGTGACCTGGCCGTCGGCAAGTTCGTCTTCGGCGATCCGCAGGTTCGCCCGCGCCCGTGCGAGCCCGGCAGCGGCAGCAGTGACGGCGCTTTCGCCGATCACCGCATCCTGCACGGCATCGTCGTAACGGGCCTGGCTGAAGGCCGCGGACTCGCGAATACCCTCCAGACGCTCGAGTTCCTGGCGGCGCTTGGCAAGCTGCGCGCGGGCGGATTCCACCTGGGCGGACATTTCACGCTCTGACGCGGCGGCGAGGTCGCGCTGCAACTGCAAGCGGTCAAGATCGAGGATCGCCAACACGTCGCCTTCCATGACCCGGTCGCCGACCTCGACGCGCATCTCGGTGACCGGGCCGGCGGTGCGAGCCGCCACCTCGCCGCGCTGACGCGCGACGAAACGCCCCAGAACCGGTTGGGTCTGCACCAGAGGCTCGTGCCGCACCTCGTCGACTCCGACGAGCGACGGCTGTTGCGCGGCCGCGCCGCCGGCGGCGGCGACCATCGCCGCCGCAACCGCCATCTGCCGCATTCGTTTGCGCATGAAGACCGCCGTTACCGCCCGATCAAACCCCGCGCGCCGACGCTTCGACGCGGACGGAAGCTATCAGACCCTGGCGCGAATCGCGAGTCGCAACGAAGCGAGGCGCTGGCTTGAGCGCGACCCGACCGGACTGCGGTCCCGGTCACCACCGACCGCGAAGCGGTCACGAACTCGGGCGGATTGAACGAGCGGTCGTGACGACATGCTCGCGCGGGCGGCGTGACGCCTCTTCCCGTGGACACCTCCAATAACAATGCGGTGAGGAGTGGATTCAGGCGGTTTTCGGGGTCTTGTTGGGTGTTTGTGCGTATTTGGCGATGTTGATGGGCTGATTGGATCGCAGTAGTCGTGTGCAAGGGGTGCTTTCCGGCTATCCGCGCAGACTCATGCCGTGACGGCTTTGCGCTCGTGGAACAGCAGACGCTGAATGTTGCAGACGAGGTTGGCCAATCCGATCCGGGTCCGCTCGATGCCGATGGTGCGGATGAACAGGCCCATGCGCTCCTTCCGGTGGGCGAAGACATGCTCCACCGGTGCGCGGACAGCCGACTTGCGAGCGTTGGCCCGAGCGGTTGTTCCGGGCATGGGTCGGCCCCAGGGCTTCTTGCGGTGGATGTGGGAGACCCGCCCCCTGTCCGCCAGCCAGGCCTCGTTGGCCCGGAAGCGATAAGCACTGTCAGCCCACACGCCGGCAGCCAGGTTGTCGCTGGTGATCAAATGACGCAGCATCCGACCGTCATGGCAGGCGGCATCGGTCACCGCGAAGCTGCGGATGAAGCCGTATCTGCGGTCGATGACGATGTGGTTCTTGTAGCCGAACACCGGGATCGCGATGTCGGGCCGGCGTTGCCGCGATCCGACCGGGGCCCGGCGCCGCCCGGTCTTCACCGTCCAGCGCGCTTGCGTGTCCTTCTGCGCCGCCTTCGCCGGTTGACCCGCCCAAATCTCGGCGCTGCTCTTGCCCGACCCGATCGCTTCCTTCTCCCGCTCCGTGTGGCGCTGCCTCGGCGCCGACACCAGCATCGCATCGACGATCTGGCCGCCCATCGCCAGATAGCCCGCACGGCGAAGTTCGCGATCGAAGGCGGCGAACAACGCATCCATCGCCCCGACCCGAACCAGGCGCTCGCGGAAGGTCCAGATGGTATTGCGATCCGGCGTCCGTGCTCCCAGGTCGAAACCCGGAAAGCGAAGCCAGCTCATACCAAGCGTAGTTCATATTGACTCATGCATTGATATGTTGTGGCGCGGGGATTTGGATTTCCCCTATAGTGTGTGTTCTGGTTCGTCGTGAATGGAGGGCAAGGATGGGCGCAGCAACGCCGATAACTCGTGAAGATCGCCCGGCGGATGATCTTTATGAGTTGGCGCGGGATTGCGGGGATGCGAAGCAGGCGTCGCGGGCGCGAGCGATCGCGATGATCCTGGAGGGTTCGTCTCGGTCGGAAGCGGCTCGTGCGCAGGGTATGGAGGTTCAGATTCTGCGCGATTGGGTGGTGCGCGACAACGACGAGGGGTTTGACGGTCTTGCGGACCGGGCGCGCGGCGGGAGCCGTGTGTGGTTGACGTCGGAGCAACTCGCTGCGGTCGGCGAGTGGATCGAGGCGGGGCCGGACCTTGAGCGTGACGGGGTGACGCGCTGGCGGGTTCGCGACATCGTGCGGAAAATCGCGGAGGCCTTCGGGGTGGTCTATACGGAGAGCGGCGCCCGTATGATGCTCCGGAGGGAGGGGTTTCGTTTTGTCTCGGGACGCCCGATCCACCCGAAGTCCGACACGGCGCGGCAGCGTGCGTTCGTGGCGGATTTCGCAACGCTCTTGAAATCGAAGGTCAGCCCTGCGGTGCTGGCGGGGCCGATCGAGGTCTGGTTCCAGGACGAGGCGCGCGTCGGGCAGAAGGGCATGACGACGCGGGTGGGGGCGCATGGCAAGCGGCGCCCGCGTATCGTGCGCGACCATCGCTACGGTTACGTCTATGTGTTCGGCGCGACCTGCGCGGCGCGCGGCGTCGGCGGCGCGCATGTGGCGGACAGGGCGGACACGGCGTCGATGAACGCGCATCCGGCGGCCATCGGGGCGGCGGTGACGCCGGGCGCGCACGGCGCGGTCGTTCTCGACGGCGCCGGCTGGCATCGCTCGAAGGGGCTGGTCGTTCCCGCCAACCTGACGCTGTTGCATCTGCCGCCCTACAGTCCGGAACTCAACCCGATGGAGCAGATCGTTCTGTTCCTGAAATCGAACCGCTTCGCCAACCGTGCGTTCAAGGACGTCGCCGCCCTGAAGGAGGCATGTCGCACCGCATGGAAATGGCTGACCGACCAGCCCGGCGTCATCGCCACCATGACACAGCGCCGCTGGGCCGTCGCTCCCCCGCGCCGATCCACAAACATCACCATAACGGTTTGTTTGATTTGCGATTGGTATCAGACGGTCGCGGATCAGGAACTCCATCCGTTCGTCGCTCACCGTGTGCCGGGCTGCCAGGATCAGGATTTTGAACATCACTACCGGATCGTGAGGCGGGCGACCGCCCCTCGAACCGTCCGAATAGCCCAACGCTGCCTCCAGCGGTGCGCGAAAAACTTCAAAGTCCACCACCGTCGCCAGCGCCTCGAGCGGGTCGCCCGTCGACGACAGCTTCCGCAGATGCTCCGGTAACGCGAAAAGCCCAAACCGTCGCATCGAAACCATCCTCCCGATCCGGCGATCTCGAGTGAATCACATCAACATACAGAACACCAGGTTTTTGGAGGTGTCCCCGTGTTCCCGAGATTTTCGACGAGCGCGAGCGTCTCCCCGTCCTTGGCGGTGGAATATCAATCCCGCGCGGGGAGACGCGGGGAAAACATCGTGGCCAAGGTCGATCAACGACGCTTGCAGGCTTCGCGACGCGGCGCACACGTCAACGAGAAATTTCACGAGGCTTCCCGCACGAGGACACGGTCGCGCGCGTTCCCGCCCGCGAGCGACACTGTCGGCGAACAGAAGACACGCGCGAATATCTTCCAGGTCGAAGGTCCGGGTATTCCCGGAGAACGGTCTCCACACGGTCCCCCCGTCGCGAGCATCCCCAAGATGTGCTCCACGGCGATCCGCATGTCGCGGATGACGGGCTTGTCCCTGAACACGTCCGCGCGAACGGTTATACGATCGAGTAGTTCGACCCTGCCGGTCATGTTCTTCTCCGTTCCCTCTGTTTCGCGGTTCCCGGTTTTCGTCGGGCCGGGCGCCCTCCTGCGCCATTACCGGCCCCGCTTCGCTTCCGGCAACTGACCTCGCTCGTCTCGTCCAGCCAGCCAAGCGCGAATCCGGGCCGCTATTTCCGCCGCCGGAATCGCGCTTTTCCCGACCAGCAGGCACTCCCAAACGACCAGCACGCGCCAGCCGCGGTCAAGCAGATTCACGGCGTTCCGTTCATCGCGCGCTTGGTTGGCCCTGAATTTCTCCTGCCAGAATTCCCGACGCGACTTCGGTACGGTCGATCGGTAGCATCCGTGCGAATGCCAGTAGCAACCATGAACGAATATGACGGCTCGGAAACGCCGGAACACCAGATCGGGGCTGCCTGGCAGCATCCCATCGTGAAGCTTGTAACGCAGCCCGGCCTTGTGGAGAAGTGATCTGAGCGCCACCTCCGGCCCAGTGTCTTTCCGTCCCACGGCGGCCATGATAAGCGACCGCGTTTCTGCGCTTACGGTGTCCACGATTGCACTTCCGACGCCGGACAAACAGGCGGGCGCCCATCGCCGCTATCGCGCCACCATGAGAACCCCGTTATCGTCGCCACGTTCCAGCGTCAGCTCGTCACCGCCGGTCAAGCGAAGAGCACCGACAATCCGGCTCAACCCCTCAATCCGTTTGCCGGAAATCACGATGTTGCCGAGAGGCCCGCCGTCCCCGTTCCGGACCTCCCACTTCCCGTCCAGGCCAACACGTTCGTCCACAAGATACCGTCCCGTCATCAACACCCGCGGCGAGACTGGTATCGACAGAAAAATTTCACAATCGTCTTGTTCAACGTCCACAATCGCGCATTCATCAAGACGATCGAGGTCGATATCGTCCGGGCAAACGACGAACTTGTAGATGCCTTCCATGTGTCCCACCCCCGCTGCCGTGTGAACGAGAAACGGGCTCTGCGCCACCAATATATGGGCGTTACTACTCGTCAGCCCGTACCGAACCAACGCGGAATAAAGAATCCGACTGGTCACGGTCTGGCCATGCTCGACGCAGACCCGCATCAGCATCGCATCGCGTTCTCCGGCGCTCGTCCACGCAAACTCCATTTTGCGCCGGATCCTGCCATCCCGCACGTCGAACAACCCCGACCGATCGGCGACACCTGCAAGAACTTCACATGGAATCTGTCCGCAAACAGACCGATCGCGCGGCAGCGACTGCGCCAAGTCCAGCACCCTCGCTTCCTTGGCGATCGAGAATATCTTGCACAAGCAAGTCAGTATCGTGTTGCCGGTGACGCGGTAGTTTGACGGCGGCAGCCGTGGCTTCTTCCAGATATACCGGTCCGACCCATCCAGGAACTCAAAGCCCGGATGTACCGCCACGATCTTCCTCAAAGCTTCCTCCCCGCAGTTCACCCGTTGAGCGACATTATCCAGTTCAGAGTATGTCCTCCCAAGTGCGCGGCCTAGCTCCACTACAATCCGCGACGTCTCGGCGTCGTCCCAGTCAACGACAATGATCTCGCCATGGATCTCAAGTTTTTGAAACGGAAACTCAAGCCCGAAGATAGCCGCGAGTCGCGCAAGCATATCGTATTGATCTCTTGGTCGCCTCGCCGACTCATAGCCAAACGACGACAGAAACGACGGGAGCGACATCGGCGCGCCTTCCCTGGCTCCGCGCACCGCCGGTTCCCACAGTCTGAACGAGACATTCTGTGATCGGCCGCGCAGTTCGTTCCCGGCTCTTTCGGTGACCTGCCTCACCCGCTCCCGGGTGACATTGTGCGCAAACCCATACTCCGTAGCCCTGCTACCGATATGCTCCAGCGTAAACCCGGCGGCACCGTCGACCCCGTGTCGCGCGATGAAACATTTCGCCCAGCTCTCATGCTTGCTCAAGAGCAGATGATTCACGACGTATAGCAACTCGTCCTTGACCGTAGTGGCCGATTCACACCCCACTTCCGGTATGGTGGCGACGCGCACGCCGAGACGCAAATTCCAACGACCAAGACCCGTTTCGACAATCTCATACTCCTTCTCACCTATATCGCACACCCCTACAAGCTCCGATCGAGTCATCTGAACGAGCGCGCGAATACCCTCGACTCCGTCATCCCGAAGCCGATTCATGACATCAAGAAACGATTGCAATTGTTCCACTCGTAAGGCTATACTGGATTCGTCAATGTCAGCGAGAGCTTCGTCGTTCATTCCGAGGCGCAATCCGCATTGACCAAGCGCGCTCTTGATAATGTCGACGCTTTTTTTACCCATATTGGGCATTTTCAACAATTCTTCGCGGGACAGGCGCACCAAATCTTGGATCAGGACAATATTGTCGTTCATCAGACAATTATGCGCGCGAACGGAGAGTTCCAGCTCATTGATACGCATGGACATTACGCCTTCCGTCCACCGCTCCGTCACAGTGACTCCTCCCATCCGCTTGCCCATCAGCCAACCAACCCGCAGCATGGACGGCGGTCGCCCCGTCGTCAATGCAACATACTCGCACAGCAGCCATGCGACAATCCAGGGTCACAGCATCGCCAGCGCGCACATGCCGACCGCGAATCCGAGTTGCGGTGGGACGGCGGCGCCGATCATGTTCGCATAGTCGCTCCGGGTTATGCGACCGGAACGATGCAGCCAGTCGAAGCTCTCACCGAACCCTTGCAACCGCGCCCCTTCGTGGGGCGTAAGGGATCGCGCTTTGAACGGATGCGTGAAGCGACCCCTGCCCGGCGACAGGAAGCCGGTCGTGATGGTCGGCGCGACCTCGTCGGGACGCAGCCGGCCATAGACCGACGGGTAACTGTGGTTCTTGAGACGGTGGCAGTCAGGACGTTCGCCATCGGGCAAATCGTACTTGTCCTCGTCGACGAGGTATCCGACCCGTCTCTCGTTGTCCGGCGAAAGCCGGGACGGTCGGTCGAATGTCGCGCCCGACTCCGACGCGACGAGTGTCGCGAGAGCTTCCCCGACCGTCGGCGCCGGAACCCGGAGAGCGTCGAAATCGGCCGCCGAAACCGTCCGACCCGACTGGCCGGCGATCAGAAAATACCGGCGACGGTTCTGCGGCGTCCCGAAATTCGAAGCTCTCAACGTGAACCCATCGTCGACGCCATAGCCCGCCTCCGCCAGCATACGCAGCGATCGGCCGATGACGTCCTGACGCGAGCGCATCACCGATGGGACATTCTCGATGATGATCGCCTTCGCGCCAAGCGCAATGCCGACGGCCACCGCGTCGAGATAAAGTTCGTTCCGAACGTCAGACCGGCGCGTCCGGTTGTTCAGGTTGGAATTGCCTTCGCAAGGCGGCCCGGCGAGAAACAAGTCCACCTCGCCGGCGAGCGCCGCGAGCTCGCGGTCGATATGCAGCGACCCGGGATCAAGCGGCGATCCATCCCCTTCATGCCCGTACGAGCGGTCTACGAGCGCTCCGACATTCTGTCGCACGCGCCGCAACGGTCGTAAATTCCGCGCATAGACGCCAAGCGCCGCCTCGTCCACATCGACCGCCAGTCGAAACACCGGGCGCAAGCCGACAGCCTCGGCGGCGTGTTTGATCCCAAGCGACAAACCGCCGCAGCCGCAGAAGAGATCGACGACGCGGACCGTCCGCCTTTCGGAATCCCGCGGAACCTGCGGACGCGCCCCTTCAAGCTCAAGCGCGTTCCAGAAACCCGCGACCGCAGCCCCACCAGCCCCGTCGTCGCGGGACGGTGTTCGGTCGACCGACACGCGCATCCGCGACGTCGCGGAGAACCGCCCCGCAGTCGCTTCGCGAACGATGGCGCGATCGTCGAGAACGTAGTCGACCGCGACTCTCCGGTCAGCGCCGTCGGGGCAGGCCGCGTGCCTTTCGTCGATCAGCGCTTGCCGCACCACGACTTCCGCTCTTCCCAAAGTCTCTCCAGCCAGCGATACGCCCCGTCGTCGTCGAATAATTCGAAAGCGATGGTCGCGTTCCGTCTTCGAATCTCTTTCGCCAAATCCCTGAATCCGGCGCGGGCGCCGGGCCGGTTCGGTTCTCCTCTCGGCAACTCCTCGTCCCGAACCAGCCTGACGAAGGCGCGCGCCATCGCCGGGACGCTCCCGTAATCCACGTCGATGATATGCGAGTCCCAGAGATCGACGTCCGCATACTCAATCCCGTCATACGGATTTTCGGCGCTCGCGACATGCATCGCGTTCGCGCACATCCACAATTTGGCGAACATTCCTTTCTTCATCGATTCGAGGCCGTAATAGACCGGACGCGCGGGTGAAGGGTCGCCTTCCGACGGCCGTCCATAGCGCCAATCGACGATCTCCGCGCCGAATCCGCTTTCCGCGAAGGTCAGCCAGCACCAGAAATCGGCGTCGCCGGCGATCCACGGAGACAATCGCAGCGTTGCGTGGACGATCGGCGCGCATCGGCCGTCGAACGCCGAACGAGACCAATCTTCGTCCTTCGCCATCACGACGAGTTCCGCGCATCGGTTCAAACAGTCGATCGCCGTCGCTTCGTCGAAATCGTCGCCCTGCTTTCGGACAACGAAACCTCCGACATCCGGGCTGTCATCGCCGTTTCGCCGCGACAGGTCCGCGTCTTTCGCGTGGTCGATTCCCAATCCAGGATAGCTCACACCGGCGCCCCCTACAATTTCATCGTCGCGAACGCGCGGTTGGCGCCGGCCAGCTTCCAGCACCACGGCATCAGTTTCGCCCAGCCTGTCACGCCATCGCGCCAGATTTTTCGCAAATCGTCCAGCGACAACTCAAGTTCTCTTTCGACCAAATCCGCGACCGCCGCGACCAAACCGTCCGTGTCGTCAGGGCCGTCACCCGAGTTCAGCACCGCCGCCATCACGTTGGCGTAGACGTATGCTGATATGTTCGCTCCGATATGTTCTGCGGCGGCGCCCGCTCCCCGCGAACCCATGGCGCGGAATTTGTCGTCGAAGTCCTTGTTCAACCATATTTCGACAAGGTCCGCCGGAGCGCGTTGCAGGTTTTCCCCTTTCCAGTGCACGAAACAAATCGTATCGCGATCGAGGCCCTGGTCGGACATGACCGACGGCTCGACGACCCGGATCGGAAGATCCAGGCTCCGGCTCGGCGCGCGAATCCGGAATGTCCTCGCCGCAAGCACCGCGCCCGCCGGTATCGCGAGCGAGTCGCCCGCGGAGTTGGTCAGGGACGGCGCGGCCACGACTGCGATATCCAGACGCGCGGTTCCCGAGAACCGGTCCACGGCGCGGCCCAAAGGCCAGATATCCTTCGGAACGCAGCGCAACGGCCATGTCGCCACCCGTTTGAACCTGTTGAGATCCCGGTTGCGAACAATCACGGAAACCGCGATTCCGTCCGCCGGCAATCGAGTATCGGCCGTCAGGAGATCGGCATCGACATTCAGGAGCAGTTCCGGCCGTATCTCCTCCCGATCGGCGGCGGGTTCGACATAACGGTTCTCCTCCGTCGTCGGTTCGGCGCTTGGATCCAGACGGAGCTTCACGTTCGCCAGACTGCGGTCCGAAGTAGGGAAAGGAGCGGTTACGCGCTTCTCCGACGCCTTCCATTCAACGGAGGTCATCGTCTCTATTCGTCCCTTCTCGCAACCGAGATTTCCCATCTGGTCTTCCAGCCGGGATGTACTTTCGCGCGCGCCTCTACCTTGAAGTCCCGATCCCGGCGCAGATTGGCCTTCACCACCGCCTTGTCGGCGGCTTCGCCGACGCCGGGACTGGATGTGACCAAGCAGGGAACCAAGTCTCCGACGCCGCCGTCGACGTCGGCCAGCGCCACAAGCGCCACCGTCACATCGACCGTCGCGGTTTCGTCGCTCACACGATCCGAGAGGCCGACACGGAATACTGCCCAATCCTCCAGCTGTTTACCGTTCGGCCGCCGGCCGGAAGCGGAACAGGCGATGGTAAAAGCGCGCGTGCGGGACGGGGAATGCCTCGACGAGCGGCCCGAAGATCTGAACAACCGACCGAGAGATTTACGGAGAAACGCGCCGGCGTCGGTTCGTTCCGCGACAGGCCCATCCATCCGGCGCGTCTGAAAGTCGCGCGTTTCGTTCCGGAGTCGATTTTTCGCAAGCCGGAGAAAATCACCGCCCCAAGCGTATTCGTCGCGTAACCGGTCGCTCTTCTCCTCCCATTCGTCGTGGGCAGGCGGCTCGGAGAACACGAACGCCCGCATCGTTTCATGATCCCCGTCCGGCGTGAAGACGCCAACCACGGGGGGCTTGTCCTCATGCGCGAATCGCTTTTCATACTTGACGACCAGCCCGTCACGCACCAACGCGACGGCGTTGGTCAACTCGCCTTCCGCGGCATCGCCGTTCGGCGCGTCGAGCGCTTTCAGCGCCAATCGGCCCGCCTTGCGCCTGCGACCCACCGGCTGCACAACCACCGGCCGAAGATGGAATTTCTCTCCACCTCGGCCCGATTGCAGAACCCTGTAGCAGTCGATGAACGGCCCGAGTTCGGGCCGCGCGCGCGGATTGAAGTCGGCGGCCGCGGCACCCTCGTCGAAGAACTCGAACCGCACGCGCCGAACCGCGTCGGGATCGCGCATTCGGGGCCACCACCACTTCTCGCAACTGGCGACAATCTCGCTCATCCCGGCCTCGGCCGCGAGGATCACGACTGTCGTACCCGTGTCGTCACCCGCGCGCCCGGCGACGCCAAGCTTCCGCGCCCAGTCATGCGCCGCGGCGTCGGTCAGTGGCATCCGCGGATTTCGCTCTTCTTCGCTCGTCTCTCCGAAATATGCCTGCCCGGCGTAATCGACTCCATCGACGGAATGCCGCGGAAGAAAACCGCTGGCCATCGCCCGGCAGCGCGCGCCCTCCGCGCCGTCGTCGGGACAAAATGTCGTGTAATAGGCGATGGTCCGGATGCGCGAACTCATCGCGAACACCATCTTGCCGTATCCCCAGGAACCCAGAGACCGCGCCGAGAGGCCGTCGTCCCATTTGTGGCTGCCGCCGATCGACAGGACGAGATTGAAGAACCGGTCGTCCCGCGACCCGCGACGGTTCCAACGGCCGCCCAACCCGTTCGCGCCGAAGTCGGAAATCGTCAGTATGGGCAATCCGACGTCGGGATTCCCGATCTCATCGAGAACGGCGTTCCCCCTCGCGAACCATCCGTGCGCCGTCCCGAAGTGCGCGCGCCGGTCGGCCAACGCTCGAAGATCCAGATTTTCGACGACGCGCTCCTTGTCGTCGCCAGCGGCGACGCGACGTTCAAAGCGAATCCGAACCGGCCCGTCGCTGTCCGGGCGCCGTTCGTCAAGACTGTTCTGAACCGCCTCGCGCACCAGCAAATCGGTGGGGCCCAGATTGGCGGCGCGCAGTGCGTCCGCCATGTTGCTCGCCGGCAGGATGCCCGCTCCGTCCCGCAAGAAAGCCCACGAAGGCATGTGTCTTCCTCCCGCCGAATGGGAACTACATCAAGGGACCGCGGCGATCCCACCCAAACTGGTCGTGCGCGCATCATGAACCCGGCCATGCGGACCCAAGCTTCTGCTCAAGCGCCCCCCCCCCCCCGACGATCTACCGCATATGTGAGCCGCTATCAAACAGCGCGAGATTCATCACGCCCGTCAGTACTCCACCGGAATCGCGTCCAGGCTACGCCAGAGATACCATACCGCGACCGACCGCCAAGGGCGCCACGGCTCGGCGATGGCGCGCATCGCCACGGCGTTCTGGCGCTCGCCGCCGGCGTAGCGCTCGGCGATGGCGCTCTGAACGCCCAGATCGGCGACCGGCAGCACGTCGGGGCGCAGCATGTGAAAGATCAGGAACATCTCGGCCGTCCAACGGCCGATCCCCTTGACGACACACAGCTTCTCGATCACCGCCTCGTCGTCGAGACAGTGCAGCGCCGGTGGGTCGATCGTACCGTCGGCGAAATGTCCGGCGAGACTGGCGAGATAGCGCGCCTTCTGGCGCGACAGGCCGCAAGCGCGCAACTCCTCCTCGCTCCTGCCGACAAACGCTTCGACCGCCACCGCGCCGCAATGCGCCGTGAGCTTTTGCCATACCGACTCCGCGGCCTTCACCGAGATCTGTTGGCCGACGATCGAGCGCGCCAGAGAATGGAACGGGTCGCGACGCGGGCGCAGCACCGCGCCGCCGGCCGCCCCGATGATCCCCGCGAGCACCGGATCGGCGGCAGCGAGCGCGCGACGCGCCTCGTCCCACCACGGCGCGGGCGGCGCCTCGGCCGGGTGTGCAGGGTTGGGCGTCATCGCCGTCTCATGCCAGTCCCGGCCCGCCCTGACAAGCCGCGAAGGGCTTTCCGGGCGCGTCGATGGCGCTATTGTGGTTACCGGGAACGATAGCGGGTGGAGCGAGAGAGATGGACGGTTCAACGGATTCGGTGGTGGATTTCGGGGTGCACGAAGCGGCGATGCAGGCATATCTCCGCGACGGAGAGAAGCGAGCCATGGCGCTCGGCAACCGCGGGCCGATCCGGTTCGGTAGCGACGGCGCGCTCGATCCGGCGATTCTCGATGCCTATGCGCGTTGCGGGTTCTACATCTTCGAAGGCGTTCTGGGCGCCGACGAACTCGCGGATATCGAGCGTGATTTCCACGACATCCGCGACCGCCTGCCGACGCACCGCGGCGCCGCCATCGACGCGAAGGGGCGTCCCGCCCTGGCGACAGAGAACAGAGCGAAATGCCTCTACTGGGCGAAGCCATTGAGCGACCCGTGGGGCGGCACCACGCTCGGCAACGGCCGTCACCAGGTAACGATGACCGAACCGCAAGTCGCTGCCGACGCGCCGGAGGAGGTGGTATTCCTGATCGTCGGCAGTTTGCAGTTCTCCGACGCCTGCCTCCGCGTTTACGGCCATCCCGACCTGCTCGCCGTCGCGTCGCAGATCAACGGCGAAGATTTCGTGCCTTTCAACGAAGCCCTGTTCATCAAGGAACCGGGGCTGGGCGCCTCGGTATCGTGGCATCAGGATGGACAGACCCACTGGAACAGCCCGAATCTCGACGCGGGCACGCACGGTTTCAACTTCATGGCGCAACTTTACGGTTGCACGGCGGCGAACGGCCTGTGGGTAGTGCCCGGCAGCCACCGGCTTGGCAAGATGGACATCCCGTCGATGCTCGTCGACGGCGAAGCCGAGCGCATCCCCGGCGCCGTGCCGCTGATCTGCAAGCCGGGCGACGTGGCGATCAACAGCCGCCAGCTTGTGCACGGGTCGTTCGCCAACACCAGCGCGGACTGGCGGGTAACGGTGAATTTCGGCTTTCACCGCCGGTCGTCGGTGCTGAACGTCGAGACCCGCAGTTTCCAGAACGAGAGTATCGTTTACGACGACGCGCTGATCGCCGAGCGTTCTCGGGTTATCGGCTACGCCATCGACGCCCGTCGGCAACGCTTCCCCGACGAGACGCCGTTCGTTTACAAGCCGTTCGTGGACAAACCGGACGACTATCGCTGGACCGAAGAAGCGCGCGCCGGTCTTCGCGACTACAACGTCGTGGACCTCTTCATCTGATCTGCGACAACGGCCGCTCGACACGAGGCCTTTCGTTTCGGGAGGGCGATCGGGCGACAGCGAGCGACCCGCGTCCCCGCGCCTGCGTCGTCGAGACGGGCCGGTTTCAGAAGTGCGGCGGGGATACGTCATGCCGAACATGATCGAATCCGTTCGCATAGCGGGTTTCCGATCTCTCGCCGACGTCCAGATCGAGTTCCCACCCGGAGCGACAGTCCTTATCGGTGCCAACGGCTTCGGCGCCGGCGGCGGCAATGTGGGTATCGAGCGCCTCGCCGCTGATACGGCTAAACTATACTTCGCGTTCGATGCCGTGACATCGTTGGTCGATTTCTATGGATTTCGTGATAAGGGAAATAACACGGCGGACGAATTACAGGAACGCCTGTTGGAGGAATTTGAGCGGCGTGTTGGTTGCGAAGTGGATCGGTCGAAGGTCATACCTTACGTTCAACAGCACGAGTTCAAGGGGTTGTTCGCTGTTCTCGAAGGCGGCATTCGGTCCCGCCGTGGGTGTGCCTGACCGGATCGTTGCGGCGCTGGAGAGAGTGCGCGGCAATCACGCGACCCCTGAGGATATCGACGACAGCCCCGACAGCGCGCCCGGTAAACGCACCGCCGGTGCGATATCAACCTACGAGAAGAGTGTTCACGGCCCACCGGTAGCAACGGAGATTGGGCTGATCGCGATCCACGAACAATACCCGCGGTTTCACGAATGGATGAGGCGTCTGAAGGCGCAGGGAAAGCGCGGTTGACAAAGTTCGCATGATCCGACCGCTTGCGCCGGATTTTCCAGCAATGGGTGTTTGTGGCGCGACCACCGCCTGTTGGCGATCGCACATCCAGATCGCGCCTAATGCTCGTCGGCCCACGAGGGGGGGTGTTTGACCTCGGGCGGCAGCCAGACTTTTTGATATTCCTGTTGCAGTGCCTTTTCGCGCGCGATCTCGTCGCGGTCGGACAGTCTGGCGTAACGCGCCTCGGTCGGGCTGGTCCAGCCGCCGGTGTTGAGCCGCGGGGCCGACACCATGCGTTCGATCGGCGCGTCGCAGGACGGGCAACGATAGGCTGGGCTCTCGTTCATGCCGTGCCTTGTTTTGTAGATCGTCTTGCACGGCTCGCATCGGTATTCATAGGTCGGCATGGTGCCCACCGGTGTGGTCGTCAGGGACAAGGAAGAAGGGGATGGCCGGCGGCACCGACCACCCCCCCAGGTTCTCGCTTCGGTTCAGCCGAAATCGACGACCGGCGCCTCGCGGCCCTGGTCGTTCATGGCGGTCTTCAGACCCCACATGCGCGCCGCGTTCCCGCCGAGGATCTTCGCCTTGACCTCGTCGGTGAGCTGCGGATAGCCGTGGCCCTCGATCAGCTCGTCCGGAATCTGGAAACGGCGGAAGGCGTCGATCTGCCACTGCGGGTTGCCCCACAGCACCGAGTCGGTCCCCCACATCACATAATCCGGCCCCAGATCGCGGACCAGCGTGCCGAGCACGTGCGCGCACTCGACCGGCCGGCTCGAAACCGTCGCGGCGAAGGTCGAGCCGATCTCGCAGTAGAGATTGTTGCGCTGCGGCTTGAAGCCCTTCAGCGCCGCGAGTTCGGCGTGATACGGCCACGCCGAGTGGAAGGCGATGAAGTTGAGGTCGAGGAAGTCGTCGCACGCCTTGTCGAAATCCTCGGCATGCGCATACCGCGCCATGAACTGGCCGAACGGGATGCCCTTGTGGCAGCCGATGTTCTTGATGCCGAGTTCGCGACAGCGCTCCCAGATCGGATAGGCGCGCGCCTCGTCGTCGAACCACCAACCCTTCTGCGGCGTCGAATCGAAGGTGTAGAGCTTGAGGCCCGAGACGTTGTAGTCGCTGACGAACATGTCGAGGCGCTCGAGGGTTTCGGAAACGCCCTGGTTTGGCGTCAGACCGCCGCCCATCATGATCGTCTGCGACGGCCAGCGGTCCTTGACCTGGGCCTGATATTCGATCGGCACCATGTCGCGTCCGCCGTAATCCTCGCGGAAGCCGAAGGGGTTGAACACGGCGACATCGGTGTCGCTGCCGTCGAGGATCAGCTTGCCGAAGTTCTCGACGTTCATGTCCGAGGTGCCGTTCTCGAGCCCGAATGCCTTGCCGAGGCCATCGAGCAGATCGACGAACCACATGCCCTGCTCGGAGGTGTTCTCGCCGAGCACGTAGCCCTCGGGCCGCGTGCAGACATGGCTGTGCATGTCGATGACGAAGCCCATCCTGTCCTTGATGGTGCCGGCCACGTCGTCAAGCGCCGCCATCTCCTTCGCCTCGGCGTCCGAGACGTTGAAGAACTTCATGCCGGTGGCCGCGTTGACCGCCAGCATGGCGCCGGTGAATCCGAGCGCGGACTTGAAGAACTCACGCCGCGGCAGCTCCGACTGCCCGGCCATCTCGGCCATGCGCTCGCGCACCTTCCGGCCGAGACCGCCGGAGCGGAAATACGCCGTGCCCGACTGATAGGGGTCGGCAGGGTTGACGCCGCCCCCCTCGAAGCCCTTGAAATGGTTGAGGAAGTTGAACTCCATCGCGTCTCCTCCCCGTCTTTCGACGTTCTGCTGCCCGAACCGGCCGGGCATGGACCTCCCGCCCGCCGACGGCCGCGTCCGGCGCGACCCTCCGCGAAGCGCAACGATGCTAGCAAAAACGGGAACGGCGCGCGAGTCCCCTTTTTCGAGGCCCCGCGCCGCCGGCTAATGCAGGCGCGGCGGCCTCGCGGACCGGGATACCCGCGCGCGGGTCACTCGGCGGCAGTGACGGTGAGCGTCGCCTTCATCAGCGGGTGGACACCGCAGATATAGGGCACCTCCGCCGGCGCATCAAAGCGCACCAGAGCCGTGCCGCCCGGCATCATGATCCCGGTGTTGAACTCGCGCCCCTCGCCGACCGCGCTGTGTTCGATATTATGGATGTTGGTGAAGTGGATGCACTCGCCCTGCGTGATCGTGAGCGCCGCCGGGGTGAACACGGCGGTGATCTCCACCTCGTGGACGCCGGCGCACTCGCTGGCGTTGCGGACATAGGTCGTGCCCTCGGCAGCCAGGGTCGGCGCGGCGACGGCGGAAAAGGCGGCGGCAAGCGCCGCGCAGCGGAGAAGACGAGTCATGATTGCGCGGGGATGTGGGTTCGGAAGGAGACGGGCACCTTGGCAGCCGGATGCCGGCGTGTCAAGCCCCGGGAAGGCGCAGCGGCGCGCGGCGGCGAAGGAACGGGCGTGACCGAGGCCGGACGCGAGTCGCTGATCGCCTTCGCCGGCGAGCTCGCCGACGCTGCCGGCGCGGTGGTGCGCCAGCATTTCCGCCATGCCGGCGCCATCGACTACAAAGATTCGGCGATGCCACGCGGCCAGCCGGTTACGAGCGCCGACCGCGAAGCCGAAGACGCGATGCGCGCGCGAATCGAGGCGCGCTATCCCGACCACGGCATCATCGGCGAAGAAGGCGGTGCGACGCGCCCGGACGCGCCGTGGCAATGGGTGCTCGACCCGATCGACGGCACGCGCGCGTTCGTCGCCGGCTTCCCGACGTTCGGCACGATGATCGGGCTAACCTTCAAGGGCCGCCCGGTGCTCGGAATCGTCGATCAACCGGTGCTCGGGGAGCGCTTCACGGGCGAACGCTTGGCCGGCGCGCCGCCGCGCGCCGCCCTGAACGGTGCGCCGATCTCATGCCGCCCGTGCGCGGGGCTCGACCGCGCGGTCGCGGCAGCCACCGATCCGGCGATGTTCACGGCCGCCGCGGAAACGGTGGTCTGGGCGCATGTGCGCCGCCGCGCCGCGGCCGTCCAGCTAGGCGGCAACTGCTACGCCTACGCGCTGCTGGCCGCCGGTCGCCTCGACCTCGTGATCGAAGCCGACCTCAAGCCTTGGGACGTGTGTGCGCTCGCGCCGCTGGTCGAAGCCGCCGGCGGGACTATCGTCGGGTGGGACGGCGGCCCCGCTTTCGGCTCGACGCGAATCGTCGCCTGCGGCGACCGCCGGATTTACGACGAACTCGCGCCGCTACTCGCCGGTGCCGGCTGAGCGGCCGGGACGCTGCGCGCCAGAAACTCCCCCAAGGCGTTGTTGAACGCCGACGGCCGCTCGACGTTCGACAGATGCGCGGCGCGGTCCAGAACCACCATCTCCGCCCCCGGCACGCGGTCGCGAATCGCTTCGTGGCCCGCCACCGGAGTCGCCGGATCGTCGCGGCCGCAGATCAGCAACACCGGCGTGGCGATTTCCGACGCCCGTTTCAGATAGTCGATTTCAGCGATGGCGCGGCAGCAGCCGACATAGCCCTCGACCGTCGTCGTGCGGATCATCTCGCCGATGCGCGCCAGCGCCGGCCCGCCCGAGTCGCGATACGCCCTGGTGAACCAGCGTTCGAGCGTGCTTTCGACCAGACTCGCCATGCCGTTCGCCCGCGCCGCCGCGATCCGGTCGGTCCAAAGGCTCTCCGCACCCTCCGGCCATTCGGCGATGGTGTTGCAAAGCGCGAGCGCGGTCAGTCGGTCGCCATGATGGATACCCAGATGCTGGCCGATCATGCCGCCCATCGAGCAGCCGCAGAAGGCGCTTTTTTCGATGCCGAGCGCATGCCACAAGGCGACAACGTCGGCAGCGAGCGCCGCCATGTCCCAGGCGCCGGACGGCGGCGGGGTGCGGCCGTGGCCGCGCGTGTCGTAGCGGAGGATCCGCCATTCGCCGGATAGCGCGGCGATCTGGTCGTCCCACATGCCGTAGTTCGACGCGAGGCTGTTCGAGAAGGTGAGCAGCGGCGCGCCCTCAGGCCCGTCGAAGCGGCAAGCGATCTCGATTCCGTTGGCGTGGATGGTCTCCGACATGGCGTTTCCTCTCTGGCGCGCCGCCGGGGCGCCGCGTATTTTCGCGCACCATAGGCAGATGGGCGGCGACATGGAACGGGAATCGATGACCTACGACGTGGTGATCGTCGGGGCTGGCCCTGCGGGGCTGGCGGCCGCCATTCGCCTCAAGCAGCGGAACGCCGGGCTCGACGTCTGCGTCGTCGAGAAGGGGTCGGAGGTCGGCGCCCACATCCTTTCAGGCGCAGTGCTCGAACCGCGCGCCCTCGACGAGCTGTTGCCCGACTGGCGCGATCGCGGCGCGCCGGTGGCCACGCCCGTCACTGAGGAACGGTTTCTGTTTCTGTCGGAAACCGGCGGTTTCAGCGCGCCACACGTGCTGCTGCCGCCGGCGATGCGCAACCGCGGCAACTACATCATCAGCCTCGGCAATCTGTGCCGCTGGCTCGCCGGCGAGGCGGAAACGCTCGGAGTCGACGTCTTTCCGGGCTTCGCCGCCGCCGAAGTGCTTCACGCCGACGACGGCGCGGTAAGGGGGATCGCGACCGGTGACATGGGGATCGCGAGTTCGGGAGAGCGGAGCCCGAACTACCAGCCCGGGGTCGAACTCCACGGGCGGCTTACTCTGTTCGCCGAAGGCTGCCGCGGCAGCCTCGGCAAGGCGCTGATAACCCGCTTCGACCTGCGCGCCGACGCGCAGCCGCAGACCTACGGCCTCGGCCTCAAGGAACTGTGGGAAGTCGCACCGGAGAAGCATCGCCCCGGCTTCGTGCTGCACAGCGCCGGCTGGCCGCTCGACAGGAGAACCTATGGCGGTTCGTTCCTCTATCACTTCGACGACAATCTGGTGGCTGCCGGCTTCGTCGTCGGGCTCGACTATGCCAACCCCCATCTCAGCCCCTACGAGGAGTTCCAACGGTTCAAGACCCATCGGAAGATCCGCGGGACCTTCGAGGGGGGACGCCGCATCGCTTATGGCGCGCGGGCGATCAACGAAGGCGGCCTGCAATGTCTGCCGAAGCTGACCTTCCCGGGCGGAGCGCTGATCGGCTGCGAGGCCGGAACGCTCAACGTGCCCAAGATCAAGGGCACGCATACGGCCATGAAATCCGGGATGCTCGCCGCCGAAGCGGCGTGCGAGGCGCTGGACGGTGAAACGCGAGGCGCGGGCCTGGAAGCAACCGGCTACGAAGTCGCGTTTCGCAAGTCGTGGGCGTATGACGAGTTGTATCGGGCCCGCAATATCCGTCCGGCGTTCAAATGGGGGCTGTGGGCCGGCACTCTTTATACCGGGTTCGACCAGATTCTGTTGCGCGGGCGCGCGCCGTGGACGCTGCGGCACCGGCATCGCGATCGCGATGCCACGCGCCCGGCGGCGGCGTGCCCCTCGATCGACTATCCGAAGCCTGACGGCGTCCTCACCTTCGACCGGCTGACCAACCTCGCCTGGTCGGGAGTCCATCACGAAGAAGACCAGCCAGCGCATCTCAAGCTGGCCGACGACACAGCGGCGGTCGGCACCAATCTGGCGATCTATGACGCGCCCGAACAGCGCTACTGCCCCGCCGGCGTTTACGAGATCCTGCGCGACGACGACGGCGCCAACCCGCGTCTGCAAATCAACGCGCAGAACTGCATCCACTGCAAGACCTGCGACATCAAAGACCCGACGGGCAACATCGAGTGGGTCGTCCCGGAAGGCGGCGGCGGACCGAACTACCCGAACATGTAGCCGATCGGGCGCGACGAACCGATTAAGGACACGAAACGATGGCGGGAACGGTGGCAGTGCTGGGAGTCGGCGCCCGCGACGGGCTGGGCGCGGCCGTGACGCGGCGCTTCGTTCGCGAAGGTTTCACCGGTTTCATCGCGGGGCGCGATGCAGCCCGGCTGGCAGCGGTGGCGCGCGATATCGGGGCGACGGCGATCCCGTGCGACGTCACCGATCCGGCGGCGGTGGCGGCGTTCTTCGATGCGGTGGCGGAGTCAGCCGGGATTCCGGACGTGGTGGTTTACAACGCCGGCAACAATCGCCGCATTCCGTTTCTGGACATCGACCCGGAGGCGTTCGAAGCGCTCTGGCGCGTGTGCTGCTACGGCGGTTTTCTGGTCGGACAGCAGGCGGCGCGACGCATGGTCCCGCGCGGTTCGGGCACCGTTCTGTTCACCGGAGCCTCGGCGAGCCGGCGCGGTCGGCCCGATTTCGCCGCCTTCGCCAGCGCCAAGGCCGGTCTCAAGGCAGTGGCCGAGAGCATGGCGCGCAGCTTCGGTCCACACGGAATCCACGTCGCCCACATCATTATCGACGGTGGAATCAACGGCGAGATTCTGCGCACCCGGGCGCCAGCGATGGCCGCGGCGCGCGGTGAGGACGGCCTGCTCGGGCTCGACGGAATCGCCGAAACCTATTGGCAACTCCACAAGCAGGGCCGCACGACCTGGACGTTCGAAACCGAGCTCAGGCCACACAAGGAACCTTTCTGAGCCCCAGCGCCTATTCGGCGCACGGCGAGGTCTCCTCGATCGCGCGGAGGAAGGCGATCACAGCCGGCAGGCGTCCGGCGCGCGGGTTGCGGCCGATCCAGGCGACGAAATCGTCGGACAATTCGCCCGCGCGAGACGGGATTTCGACGCAGGTCCACATCGGTTGGCCATCGAGCGCATAGACGCCGTTGCGCAGCATCTCGACAGCCGCGCCAACGATCGCGTGGCACTGCGCCAGCATGAGCGCGCGGGCCACCGGCTCGTAGATGCGATCCTCGAAACCGTCGAGCGTCTGCCCGCAGGCGATGTGCAGGTCGCGCCCGGACGTCACCGGCCGCCGGGTCGGATCGTCTTCGGCGCGCCCGGTGCCGGACGCCACAAGCGCCGCAGCAAGCAAAACGAGTGCAACGCGCCTCATTCGGCTGCCCTCCGTGCGCCGGCGACTTTGTCCCAGCCTTCGGACGATGCGAAGTCCCGGATGCGGGAAAGCGCCGTGCGAATGTTGTCCAGCGAATTGGCGTAGGAGAACCTCATATAGCCCTCGCCCAGTGCGCCGAAGCTGGTGCCCGCGACCGTCGCCACGTGCAGCTCTTCGAGCAGGAGCCGCTCCATCGTCCGGGCATCGAGGCCGGCGTCCGTGATGTTTGGCATGGTGTAGAATGCACCGTAAGGCAGGATCGAGCTCATGCCCGGCACGTCGTTCGTCAGATCGACGATCGCTCGGCGCCGTTCGTCGAATGCGCGGCGCATGGTCTCGACCGAGTCTTGCGGGCCTTGCAGCGCGGCGATCGCGGCGAACTGGGTCGCGGCGTTGGTACAACTGACCGAATTGATGTTGAGCCGGGTCGCGAGATCGACGAGAGGCGCCGGCCACACGCCATAACCGATGCGCCATCCGGTCATCGCGTAGGTTTTGCTCCAGCCGTCGAGAACGATGAGCCGGTCGCGCAAACCTTCATAGCCGAGCAGGCTGACGAACTCGGCCCCATCATAGGTCAGGCGCGCATAGATCTCGTCCGACATCACGGTAACGTGGGGGTACCGGTCGAGGCCGGCAGCCAGTTTGTCGAACTCGGCGCGCGGCGCGACGCCGCCGGTGGGGTTGGCCGGGCTGTTGAGGATCATCAACCGGGTCGCCGGCGTGATCAGCGACAGCACCTCCTCCGCGTCGAAAGCGAACCCGTTGCTTTCGCGGAGTGGAATCGGCACCGCCCGTGCTCCGGCGTAGTCGATCACCGATTCGTAGATCGGAAAGCCCGGGTTCGGATACATGATCTCGACGCCCGGGCGTGCGAACATCAGGATCGCATACCACATGGTCACCTTGCCGCCGGGCACGACGACGACGTGGCCGGGGTCGACTTCGACTCCCCGGTATTTCGCAATGTCAGCGGCGACCGCCTCGCGCAGCGGCAAGATGCCATTCCCCGGCGTATAGCCGTGCTCACCGTCGTCGAGCGCTTTCTTCGCCGCCTTGACGACATGATCGGGGGTGCGGAAATCGGGCTGACCGATACCGAGGTTGATCACGGCATGGCCGGCGCGTTCGAGCTCCTTGGCGCGCGCCAGAACCTCGAACGCGCTTTCGGTGCCGAGGCGGCCCATGCCCTCCGCCAGTTCGAATCCGCCGATGCGCACGTCGTTCTCCCGTTTGGCGTCGTGGAACGGTTTGCCGCCGAACCGGGGTGCGGGTTCAGGACCCGCCGGCCAGCGCAGCGCGGAATTCCGCCAGGGTGGCGCGCGCGCCGTCGAAATCCTCGATCTTGGTATGCGCTTCGATGCGTCGGAGCAAGCGAATCCAGCGATCGATCACGGTATCGTCCGGCGCCTCCGGCGCGCCGCGCCAGTTGTCGAGCTCCGTAGTGACCCGCGGCACCACCATGCGGGCCAGCATCCAGTCGTCGGCTTCGAGAACTACGTCGAGGAGCAAGGCCGCGGTTTCGGGATATACTCCGTCTCCGGGCGGTTCGGGCCGTTCCCCGCCGCCGATAGCCTCGAGAAAGGCGACGAGGTCGGCACGCTCGCCGGAGTCGAGCGCGAGCCCGAAATAGTCGACGAAATAGTTCGCCGCCTCGCCAAGCGTGTCGTAGCGGCCATCATGCAGATAGGGCGGCGTCGCGAGCGTGTCGAGCAGGGTCGGCGTTTCGAAGGCCCTGCCCGCGCGGACGCCCTGCCCGGTGCCGACGTCATGGACCGTATGGTCGAGGAAATGATCGGCCGGCCTGTGACAAGTCGCGCAACTGCGGCCTGTATCGTCCGGGAACGGTCGGTGGAAGATCGCTTCGCCACGCCGCACGGCCTCGGAGGCAGTGTCGGTCAGGCGGCCCTGGGCGCCGACCAGGGGGTTGTCGGGGAACGCGAGGCCGTTCTGAAAGGTCACCAGAGCCTCGATGACCAGATCGGATGGAATGCCGCCCGCGAACTCGTTGGCGATCGCGAACAGGGTGAAGTCTTCCACGGAATCGAAGCGGCCGTCGCGGCCGAACGGTGCGCTGTGGCGGGCACCCACTATGCTCGGCACGTTGAGCGGGTTGTAGATATTGTCTTCGATCAGCGAGATGGCGCGGTTGGTGACGTCGAGATTGCCCGGCTTGTCGGACAGGCCTTCGAAGAACACGACCGGGCTGGCGCCGCCGTCGGGGTGGCAGGAATCGCACGTCATCTGTGCCCCCAGGGTGCGCAGCGGCGAGCCTTCGAGCAGGAACTCCGACTTGAACGCCAGCTCACCGAGCGCGATCAGCACCTCTTCACGGCTGTCGGGCGCAAGGGCGAGCAGGCGCACCGGCCGCCCCTGGTCGAGCACGATCACGCGGGTCAGCGCTTCCGCGCCGCCGATGATCGAAAGGGCCAATCCTGCTCCGACGAGTATGTTGCGCGCCGCTTTCATCTCTCGCGCCCGGTTTCACGCCGCCCCGGCGAGCGTGTGTCAGCGTAGAGAGGCGCGTGCACGGCGACAAGCGGCTACCCGGCGCCGAGCTGCGGGCAGTGGGGCTGAAGGGAATGCCGCCTGGGGTCAGCCGCCCCGATTCATTCGCCGCGCCAAACAGGTTTGCGCTTTTCGATGAACGCGTCGATCCCTTCGGCCGCATCGCGTTTGGTCATGTTCAAACACATGACCTCGCTGGTATAGCCATAGGCGTCGTCGAGTCCCATCTCGATCTGGCGATAGAACGCTTCCTTGCCGATCGACAGCACCACCGGCGACTTGTCGGCGATACTTCCGGCCAGCGCCGCAATTGCCGCGTCGAGCTCTTCCGGCGCCGCCACACGATTGATGAGGCCGATCTCGCGCGCTTTGGCGGCAGAAACCGGCTCGCCGGTGAGCAGCATCTCCATCGCCGCCTTGCGCCCGACGGCGCGGCTCAGCGCAACCATCGGAGTTGAGCAGAACAGGCCTATATTGACTCCGGGCGTGGCGAAACGCGCGTTCTCGGAGGCGACGGCCAGATCGCAACTCGCGACCAGTTGACACCCGGCCGCCGTGGCGACGCCGTGCACCCTGGCGATGACCGGCTTCGGAAAGCGTGTGATGGTGGTCATCAACCGGCTGCATTGCGCGAACAGCGCGGCGTGAGCTTCACGCCGCGATTGGGCGCGGATCTCCCTGAGATCATGGCCGGCGCAGAACGCCGGGCCGTTGCCCGCGACGACGACCACCTTGACAGCGGCGTCTTCGCGGATCCCGTCGAGCGCATCCTGCAGTTCGGCCATCAGGTTCGCCGAGAGCGCGTTGCGCGCTTCCGGCCGGTTCAGGGTCAACGTGGCGACCCCGTTCGCGTCGCCGCGCAACAGCTCAGGTTCGGCGATGCGTTCTGCGGGCACGGCGTTCATGCGGAAGCTCCCTTCTCGTCACGCGGCGGGCCGCCGCCACTATAGGCGGAGACGGCGGGGCGCGCAGCGGGAAAATCGGGGCTGCCCCGGAGATAGAAGACGTTTCGGATTCGTGAACGCGCTCCATCGACGTTGCGGCGGCACGATGAATTCGTTCTAACTTTTGTGCCGGGTTGCGGCTTTCGCCACCGCCGCCCGCCCCCTGAAGCCCCGCAGGCCGCGATCGTTCGCCCGAACCCCGCACCGCTGGACGAAGAGGACGACGGGGTTGTGCGTGGCCACGTTGGTGTGGCCCGACGATGCCCCCGGGGACCAACAGAGGCAACGCCGGTGGGCGACAGGAAGGCCGCACTGTGAATGGCGGGATCGAATTCGCGCCGGCGGTCAACGCGGCGTCGGACATGGCGCCGCCGCCGGGCAGACCGCGCAGCGCCGTGGTTTCGCCAATCCGGTGCGGCACGTAACCACGCCTGACCGCGGCGCGAAATCATATTGACAGGGATGAACGGATGTTCAATATGCGCCGCCTTGCGGTAGTGGAGCGCGTGGGCGAGCCGGCATGAAGACCTATTCGGCCAAACGGGACGAGATCGTTCGGCGCTGGTATGTGATCGATGCGGAAGACGTCGTGCTGGGGCGCTTGGCGAGTGCCGTCGCCGTTCGCCTGCGCGGCAAGCACAAGCCGACCTGGACGCCCCACATGGACTGCGGCGATAACATCGTCGTCGTGAACGCGGAGAAGGTGAAACTCACCGGCGCGAAACGCGAAAAGAAGCTTCATTACTGGCACACGGGTTATCCGGGTGGTATCAGACAGCGGACCTACGGCGCGCTGCTTGGCGGCAAGCACCCGGAGCGCGTGGTGAAGCGAGCGGTGGAACGCATGATGCCCCGCGGGCCGCTCGGTCGGGCGCAGATGCGCAAGCTGCATGTCTATGCCGGCCCCGAACATCCTCACGCGGCGCAGCAGGCGGAGGTTATCGACTTCGCGTCGTTCAACCCGAAGAACAAGCGGAGCGCGTAACCATGACCGACGCAAAGATTCGTCTCGAAGATCTCAAGGAAGCGATGGCACCGCCGCAAGCGGATGAAGAGGTCGTCGAGCCGCAGGTCGAACCGGAAATCGACGAGCACGGCCGCTCTTACGCCACGGGGAAACGCAAGAACGCGGTAGCGCGGGTGTGGATCAAACCCGGCCCCGGCCGGGTGACGGTCAACAAGCGAGAGGAAGAGGTCTATTTCGCCCGTCCGGTGTTGCGTATGATTCTGCGCCAACCTTTCGTCGCCGTGGAGCGCGAGGGTCAATACGACGTCACCTGCACGGTGGCGGGGGGCGGATTGTCGGGCCAGGCGGGCGCGGTGCGCCACGGCATCAGCCGCGCCCTGGCGCTCTTCGAGCCGGGCTTGCGGCCGACTCTAAAGCGTGGCGGCTTCATTGCCCGCGACGCTCGAGTGGTCGAGCGCAAGAAATACGGCAAACCCAAGGCGCGAAAGAGTTTCCAGTTCTCCAAACGCTGACCGGCGACGGCCTGCATCGACGGATCGGGCGCCCGTTGTCGGGCGCCTTTTTCGTTCGGGCAATACGAGAGGGGAGGCATGACATGAGCGGACGGCGGATCGCCGCGGCGGTGCTGGGCGCCAGCGGCTACAGTGGCGCCGAAACGCTGCGTCTGGCGGCGCGGCACGCCAATATCCGTATCGTGGCGTTGACCGCCGACCGCCGTGCCGGTGAGCCGTTGGCCGCGATATTCCCCCACCTCGGAGCGCTCGATCTGCCCGGCCCGGTCAGGCTCAACGAAGTGGACTGGGGTGACGTCGAAGCCGTGTTCTGCTGCCTGCCGCACGCGACGACCCAGGAAGTCGTGAGCGCGTTGCCCGATCGAATCAAGGTCATCGACCTGTCGGCCGACTTCCGTCTGCGCAACCCCGCGGTCTATGCCCACTGGTATGGTCGCGAACATCGCGCGCCGGCGCTTCAGCGCGACGCCGTTTACGGGTTGACCGAGTGGGCACGTCCAGCGCTGGGAACGGGCCGCCTGGCCGCCTGCCCCGGCTGTTATCCGACGGCGGCGCTCCTGGCGCTGTTGCCGGCGGTGCGAGACCACGCGATAGCCCTCGATTCGATCGTCATCGACGCCAAATCCGGTGCGAGCGGGGCGGGCCGCGGTCTTAAGCAAGGCTCGCTCTACGCCGAGACCGCGGAAGGCGCGCACGCCTACGGACTGGACGGACACCGCCACGCGCCGGAGATTGATCAGGAGTTAAGCGCGCGCGCCGGCGCAACCGTTACGGCGACTTTCGTGCCGCACCTGCTGCCCATGAACCGCGGCCTTCTGGCGACGATCTATGTGCGCCTCGCCGATGGCGCCGATGCCGGGGTTCTGCGGCGAGGGCTGGCCGAGGCTTATCACGACGAGCCGTTCGTACGCGTCCTGCCCGAGGGTTCGGCACCTGCAACGCGGCACGTGCGCGGCGCCAATCACTGTCTGATCGGGGTGTTCGACGACCGCCGCGCAGGTCACGCCGTACTGGTCTCGGCGATCGACAATCTGGTGAAGGGTGCGGCCGGCCAGGCGATACAGAATTTCAACGTAATGTTCGGCTTTCCAGAGACGACGGGTCTCGAGCAGCAGCCCCTGTTTCCGTGATCCCGACGGGTCGCAGGCGGGGAGCGGATGCTGGACAGAATCCGGCGCCGCCATATAATACGCTTCGCTTCATCTTCGCCCAGGTAGCTCAGTCGGTAGAGCAGCGGACTGAAAATCCGCGTGTCGGTGGTTCGATTCCTCCCCTGGGCACCACCCGCCTTGCGGTTCTGCATGGCGGGGACAATGGCGCGAGCGGAACAAGAGTTGCCGAACGCCGAGCGCGATCCTCGCCGTAGCGCCGGCTATCTGAGATAGTCCGTGAAGTATCGACGGATGTTGGTCTCGAGTGTCGCGTCGAGCTTGTGGGCAAGGTCCTCGGTGATCTGAAACATCAGCTCCTCGCGTTCGTTCAGCGTCGCGTCTTCGGGAACGCTTCGGCTTCGGGTCGCTTCCCCGTGTGCGCGAGCGACGACGTCTCCCGCCGGGTCGATCAGCACGACGGTCGCAGCGCCGCGACCGTCGAGTCGCGCTGCCTGCTCGACCACCAACGCGCCTTCCAGGGAATCATCGGTGCCCAGCGGCGTTTCGACGATCCGTGCGTCTTCGATCGTCACGCGCAAGCGCGCAGTGCCGCCGACGGGCATCAGCCGCTGTTCAGCCCAGTGCCTGAAAACGATCGCCGGGAGCGCCGGCGACAGGTGCTCGACGTGCGGCGCGGCGAGCGGTGGCCGGTATTGGTCGATCACTTCAAGGGCGGCGGCGGCGATACGAATCGGCTCGCGGTCGCGGAAAACAATTTCGGGATAGATCAGTTGCGGCGGCTTTGCGCAGGCAGCAGCAAGCAGGACGATGATCGACAGGGTGATACGGCGCATGGCTCTTCCTCCCTACGACCTCTACGAATCGACGACCGGCGCGCCGTCGAGATCGAACGCATACGACATGTTGCAGTAATCGCAGGTTGCTTCGATCCGGCCGGCAAGCGCGAGCGCGGGGCGCTCGGAGGGCGGGATTGCGCTCACCACCGCGGCGGCGCGCGCCTGCGAACAGCGGCACGCGAAGCGCAGGCCGCGGGTCGGATGCAGGCGGACGTCATGGCCGGCGAACAGCGGACCGATCAGAAGCGTCGGCAAGGCGAGCGGATCGGCGAGGTCGGCGCGCTTCAGCCGCGCAAGCGCGTGCTCGGTCTCGCGCCAGCGCCCGGCGCGCGCGGCGCGTTCCGACCGGACCCGCCCGTCCCCGCGCGGCATCTGGCGCACAATCAGACCGCCGGCGCGCCAGCGGTCGGTTTCGCCCGCCCCTCCCGGCCAGCGCACGGCCGTCGCCGCCACGACCGCGCGCGACTGCTCGGAACGTGCGAGATAGCCATGCGCGGCTGCCGCCAGCGTATCGCCCTCGAGAGCGACCAGGCCCTGATGGCGTTCGGTATCGGGACCGCGGTCGATGGTGAACGCCATGCGACCGCGGCCGAACAGGCGGGTGTCGCCGGGGGCGCCTGACGCGCCCGATCGACGACCGCGCAACCGTTCCGTGTCGAACCCCGCATAGCCACGCAGGCTGCCGTCGGTACGGTAGTCGGCAACCAGAAGATGCAACGGACCGTCGCCCTGTACCTGGGTCGTGAAGGTCCCCTCGAACTTCAGCGAGCCGGCTAACGCGGCGGTCAGCGCCAGCGCCTCGCCAAGCAATACCGAGACCGGATCGGGGTAAGCGTGCTGCGACAGAATGGTATCCACGGACGGGCCGAGACGAACGAGGCGTCCGAGTCCGTCAAGAGAATCGACACGAAACGGCTGGATGACGTCGTCGTAAAGAGCGGGGTCCATCGGCCGAGTCTATCATGCTGCGACTGGCATATACTCTTGCGCCATGCGCATTCTTCATCATTTGCCGCTGTCGCCCGCCTGCCGGGCCGTCCGTCTGGTGTTGGCGGAGAAAGGGTTGGCGTTCGAATTGGCCGAGGAGCCCGTGTGGGAGCGGCGACCGGCCTTTCTTGCCTGCAACCCCGCCGGTGACGTGCCGGCTCTCGGCGACGGCGATGCCGGTTACATCTGCGGCGGCTGGGCGATCGTCGAATATATCGAAGAGGTCTATCCCCGGCCGGCGCTTTGGCCCCGATCGGCGATCGACCGCGCCGAATGCCGCCGACTCGCCGACTGGTTCGCCGCCAAGTTCGCCGGCGAAGTGTCGGATCCCCTGATTCGGGAACGCGTGACGAAGCGCCGGTTCCGGCTGGGCCAGCCCGATTCGCAGGCGATACGCGCCGCACACGACCGGTTGGCCGAACATCTGGCCTATGTCGGCGACCTCTTCGAGCGTCGGCGCTGGCTCGGCGGCGACGCGCTCAGCCACGCCGATCTTGCGGCGGCGGCGCAAATCTCGGTCGTCGATTATCTCGGCGGCGTGTCGTGGCCAATCTCCGAGCCGGCGCGGGACTGGTATGCGCGCGTGAAATCGCGGCCGAGCTTCCGACCGCTGCTCGAGGACCGCGTGTCCGGAATCGTCCCGCCGCCACACTATGCCGATCTCGACTTCTGAGGTTGCGCGGCGGATTCGCGAATATGCGGTCGAACTCGGGTTCGATACGGTCGGCTTCACGCATCCGGCGCGTATCGGCGCCGCCGGCCGGCGGCTCGCCGAGTTCGTCGCGGCGGGCCGGCATGGCGACATGGGATGGCTGGAGGGCACGCTCGCGCGCCGCCGCGATCCGCAGGTGCTGTGGCCGGCGGCGCGAAGCGTCGTGATGGTGGCCCAGAGCTATGCGCCGCCGGGCGACCCTCTCGCGGCTCTGTCCGACCACACGGTCGGCGCGATCTCGGTCCACGCCCGCAACCGCGACTACCATCGCTTGCTCAAGGGCCGGTTGAAGCAGCTCGGCGGCTGGGTTGCGGCGCGATTCGATGCCGAGATCAAGGTTTTCGTCGATACCGCCCCGCTGCTGGAGAAGCCGCTCGCTGCCGCGGCGGGCCTCGGCTGGCAGGGCAAGCACACCAATCTGGTTTCCCGCACGCATGGCTCGTGGCTGTTCCTGGGCGCGCTGCTCAGCACGCTGGCGCTGCCTTCGGACGCGCCCGCGGCGGAGCGTTGCGGGCGCTGCCGCCGCTGCCTCGAGATCTGTCCGACCAATGCCTTCCCCGCCCCCTGGCAGCTCGACGCGCGGCGGTGCATCTCCTATCTGACGATCGAACACCAGGGGCCCATACCGCGCCCCCTGCGCGCGCCGATGGGCAACCGTATCTACGGGTGCGACGATTGTCTGGCGGTGTGCCCGTGGAACAAGTTTGCGCGCCCCACCGCCGAACCCGCCCTGACGGCGCGCGACACGCTGACCGCGCCGCGCCTGGCCGCACTGGCGGGGCTCGACGACGCCGGGTTCCGGGCGCTGTTTTCGGGATCGCCGATCAAACGCATCGGGCGTGACCGGTTCCTGCGCAACGTGTTGATCGCGATCGGCAACAGCGGCGAGGCGGACCTCGCCGCATCGGCAGAAGCGCGCCTGGACGATTCGTCGCCGCTGGTGCGCGGCGCGGCGATCTGGGCACTGTCGCGTCTGCTGTCCGCGAGCGTGTTCGCCAGGCTCCGCGCAAGCCGCGCCCCGAGCGAAACCGACCCGGCAGTCGCCGCCGAATGGGACGCGGAGACGCCTTGACCGCGGCCCATCTGCTTTGCTTCGGCCTGGGTTACACGGCGCGTGCGTGGGCGCCCGGACTGCGTGCGGCCGGCTGGCGGGTGAGCGCCACCGCGCGCACTCGCCGGGGGCTGGAGAGGATCGAAGCGCTGGGCGCAACCGCGATTCCGTTCGGCCCCCCCGGCGTGCCGGACGGCGTGACCCACGTGTTGAGCAGCGTCCCGCCCGACGACGACGGCGACCCGGTTCTCCGCGTCTATGGCAACGATCTCGCGACACGCCGGGGCCTGATGTGGATCTGCTATCTGTCGGCGACCAGCGTTTACGGCGACCGCGGCGGCGCGATTGTCGATGAGACGACTCCGATCGCGCCGGCGAGTCGCCGCGGCCGCCGGCGCGCCCACGCGGAAGCCGCCTGGCTGGCGCTCGACCAGCCCGTCCACCTGTTCCGTCTGTCGGGGATCTACGGTCCGGGACGCAGCGTCTTCGACCGCATCCGCGCCGGAACCGCGCGCCGTATCCACAAGCCCGGTCACAAGTTCTCGCGTATTCACGTCGCCGATGCGGCGGCGGCCCTGGACGCCTCGGCGCGTGCGCCCGACCCCGGTCTGGTGGTCAATCTCTGCGACGACGAGCCGGCATCCGCCGCCGACGTGGTCGCCCGCGCCTACGCGCTGTTGGGCCGCGAACCGCCGCCGCCGATCCCGTTCGCCGAGGCTGCCGCGGCGATGTCGCCCCGCGCGCTCGAATTCTGGTCCGACAACCGTCTTGTCGCCAACGCCCGCCTGCACCGTCTGCTGAACGGGCCGCTGCGCTATCCGACCTACCGGGAGGGCCTGGCGGCGATCCTTGCAGCGCGATGACACGCCGTTGCGGTTATGCGATCCTCGCCGCCGCGGTCCGAACCTTTGGCGCCATCCGCGAACCGTGAGCGCGGTGCACGGCGTCTTCGACCGGAGGCGACGCATGACGGACGATATCGCCTGGCTGACAGCGGGTGAACTTCTCGCGGGCTATCGCGCGAAGTCGCTATCGCCGGTGGAAGCCGTCGATGCGCTTCTGGCGCGGATCGAACGCCTGCAGCCGGCACTCAACGCCTTCGTCCTCGTCGATCCGGAGCGGACCAGGGCGGCGGCGCGAGCGTCGGAAGCGCGCTGGGCGCGCGGCGAACCGCAGGGCCGCCTCGACGGCGTTCCGGTGTCCGTCAAAGACCTGCTCCTCACCGCCGGCTGGCCGACCCTGCGGGGTTCGCCAACCGTCGATCCCGATCAGGCATGGACCGATGACGCACCGGCCGTCGCCCGCCTGCGCGAACACGGCGCGGTGCTGCTCGGCAAGACGACAACCCCGGAATACGGCCACAAGGGCGTCACCGACAGCGCGGTTTCCGGCATCACCCGCAACCCGTGGGACACCCGCCGGACCCCGGGCGGTTCGTCGGGCGGGGCGAGCGCGGCGCTTGCCGCCGGCCTCGGTCCGCTCGCGCTCGGCACCGACGGCGGCGGATCGATCCGCATCCCGGCGTCCTTCGCCGGCGTCTTCGGTCTCAAGCCGACCTTCGGCAGAGTGCCTGCGTGGCCCGCCAGCCCGTTCGGCACGGTGGCGCATGTCGGGCCGATGGCGCGCACGGTCGAGGACGCGGCACTGTTGCTGACCGTGATCGCCGAGCCCGACGCGCGCGACTGGCAGGCGCTGCCGGGCGACGGTAGGGAATACGAACATGGTCTCAACGGATCGTTGCGCGGGTTGCGGATCGCCTTCAGCCGCACGCTCGGGATGCCGGACGTCCCGCTGGATCCGGAGGTGGAGGCGCTCGCGGGCGCGGCCGCGCGCCGGTTCGAAAGCCTCGGCGCGGCGGTCGAGGCCGTCGAGCCGGAATGGCCCCATGAACCCGGCGCGGTGTTCATGGTGTATTGGAGCATAGGCGCGGCGGCGCTGGCGGAAGACCTCGGACCGGAGAAAGCCGCCGCGCTCGAGCCGACCTTGCGCCGCTATGTCGAGGTCGGGCGCAGCTATGACGGCCTGACGGTCAAGCGGGCGGAACTGCGCCGCGCCGCGAACGGCCTCGCGTTCAACCGCCTGTTCGAGCGTTTCGACCTCGTGTTGTCGCCGACGATGCCGCTTCCGGCCTTCGCCGCCGGCATACCGATGCCCGACGAGTCGTTCGCCGACGAACCGCTGCGCTGGACTCCCTACACCTTCCCCATCAACCTGACCCGCAACCCCGCCGCCTCGACGCCCTGCGGTTTTACCGCCGACGGGCTGCCGGTGGGCTTGCAGGTCATCGGCCCCCTCTATGGCGAAGCCGAGGTACTGCGCGCGTGCGCCGCCTGGCAGACCGCCGAGGCGCACCATCGCGCCCGCCCCGCTCTGTGACAGGCCGGGTTCGCGTTTCGCGCCTTGCGGCATGAGCATCGGAGCACGCATTCCGCGGGTTGACGGCCGCCGGCTCTGGCAGTCGCTGTCCGACATGGCGGCGGTCGGCGCGACCCCGAAGGGAGGCGTGCGCCGGCTGGCCCTGACCGACGAAGACCGCCGCGGGCGCGACCTGTTCGTCCGCTGGGCGGAGGCCGCGGGATGCGCGGTTACAGTCGATCGGATCGGCAACGTGTTCGCCCGGCGCGGCGGGCGCGACGATACGCTCGCGCCGGTGGTTTCGGGCAGCCATCTCGACAGCCAGCCGACCGGCGGCCGGTTCGACGGCGCCTATGGCGTGCTTGCGGCGCTCGAATCGGTGCGCGCGCTGAACGACGCCGGGGTTCGGACCTTGCGCCCGATCGAGGTCGTGGCGTGGACGAACGAGGAAGGCGCGCGTTTCGCCCCCGCCATGATGGGTTCCGCCGTTTTCGCCGGCGCGCTCGGACTCGACGACGCTCTGGCCACGACCGAAGAGGGCGGCGCGGTGACGGTTGCCGACGCGCTTTCGGCAATCGGATATGCCGGCCCCGCGCCCGTCGGCGGGCGCCCGTTCCACGCCTGTTTCGAGGCGCATATCGAGCAGGGGCCTATCCTCGAAGCGGAGGGAGTTCCGGTCGGCGCGGTGACCGGAATCCAGGGCATTCGCTGGTTCGATTGCCGCATCGACGGTGTGGAGGGCCACGCCGGCACGACTCCGATGGATTCGCGCAAGGATGCGCTTGTGGGCGCCGCGCGCCTCGTCACGGCGGTAAACCGGATCGGCCGCGACCGGGCGCCGGATGGACGGACGACGGTCGGTTCGTTCCGCATCCATCCCGGCTCGCGCAACGTGATCCCGGGCAGCGTCGCGCTCGGCATCGACCTGCGCCACCCGGACGAGGACGTTCTGACGGCCATGGCCGGCGATCTGAGCGACGCCTTCGCGGCACTACAGCGGGAAACCGGCCTCGGCGGCGCGCTGGAGGATATCTGGCATTCGCCGCCTGTGGCGTTCGATCCGGGCTGCGTCGATACGGTGCGCGGTGCGGCAGACGCGCTCGGCCTCGCCCGCCGCGACCTCGCGTCGGGAGCCGGGCACGATTCCCGGCACATGGCCGACCTTTGCCCGACGGCGATGGTGTTCATCCCCTGCCGAGACGGGATCAGCCACAACGAGACCGAATCGGCGAGTCGCGAACACGTCGTCGCCGGCGCCGAAGTGCTGTTGCGCACCATTGTCGAGAGAGCGTCCGACCCTCCGTCGGGCGGCGCGTAAGGCCGCACCTTGCGGGAGGCGGGCGTTGGCGATATGGCCACGGGAACGTGCGGCTGCGGCCGCCGGGGGAGGGGAGCGAGGATCATGAACACGCTGCGCGCCGCACTGCTTTTCCTGTTCGCCGCCGCGGCGGCTTCGAACGCGACCCGGGCCGAGGAACGGTTGACCGCGGTGCACGCCTTCCCCGAATTCCTCGTCTATACGAAGAGCTTCCTCGGTTTCGTCGAAGAGGTGAACCGGCGCGGCGCGGGCCTCGTGCGCATCGATGTGCGCGGCGGGCCGGAAGCCATCGGCAGTTTTGAACAGGCCGCCGCGGTGCGCGACGGGGTGGTCGATATGGCCTCGGTTCCGGCGAGTTATTACGGCGCCGCCATCCCCGAAACCGACGCCATGGTGGCCTCGACGGCTACGCCGATGGCGGTGCGCGCCAATGGCGGCCACGCGCTGATGGACGAAATCTACCGCCGGCGCATGAACGCGACCCTGCTCGCCTGGCCCGACGGCGGCATCGGCTTTCACATCTACACGGCCGAACGGCCCGCGCTGCGCGACGACGGACTTGTCGATCTTTCGGCGTTCGTCATTCGCGACGTGCCGATCTACCACGCCTTCTTCACCGCGCTCGGCGCCACGACTTCGGCGATGAAATCGACCGAAGTCTATTCGGCCCTCGAAAAGGGCGTGGTCGATGCGGCCGCGTTCACCTCGATCGGCATTCGCGACCAGAAATGGGACAAGTTTCTCCGATACCGTATCGGCCCGCGGTTCTACCGCACCGACCTGACGGCATTCGTCAACCTCGACCGCTGGAGCTCCCTGGGCGACGAGGCGCGGGCGCTGTTGCAAACGGCGGCGATCGAGTGGGAGGCCCGGTCGTTCGCCGAGCGCGCCGCCGACCGCGAGGCCGAAATCGCCGCCCTGCTCGACGGCGGGATGGAAATCGTCGCGATGGAGGGCGCGGCGGCCGAAACCTATCTCCGCATGGCGGCCGATGCGGCATGGGCGCGCATGGCGCGGCGCCTCGACAGGCTCGGCGACTCCGACGATATCGTCGCCCCCCTCAAAGCGCTTTACGCCCCGGACGACGCGGGCTCGCAGTGACCGCATGGCGATGGCTCGATCGCCTGTGCGGCGCGCTCGCGGCGCTCGCCGCCGTCGTTCTCGCCGCCATCGTGCTCGGCGTGGTGTTCCAGGCGAGCGCGCGCGGCCTGGGCTTCTCCGGCTCATCGCACGTCTTCACCTTCACCGAATTCGGGCTGCTCTACATCACGTTGCTGGCCTCGCCCTGGGTGGCGGGGCAGCGCGGCCATGTGTTCATCGAGTTGCTGACGGCCGCGGCGCCGGCGCGGGCTCGCCCGGCGCTGTCGCGCGGCGTCGCCGGCCTGTGCGTCGCCATCTGTCTCGTCCTCGTCTGGTATTGCGGCGAGGCGACTCTGAACGCCTGGCGGCGCGGCGACGTCGATATGCGCTCGCTCGACATGCCGCGCTGGCTGCTGCTCGGCGCGATGCCGCCCTGCTTCGCGCTGATGGCGGCGCAGTTCGCCCGCTTCGCCGCCGGGCCGGCGCTCATGCACGCCGGCGCCGGGGGAGCGCGCGAATAGCATGGAGTGGAGCGCCGCGCTGGCGCTGCTGCTCGGCGCCGTGCTGTTCTTCATGTTCCTCGGCGCGCCGGTTGCGCTCGCGTTCCTCGCCGCCAACATCGTCGGCGCGGTGGTGTTCATGGGCGGCGGCGGCGATTTCTGGAGCCGGGCGTCGCGCGGTATCGGCCAGTTGGCGAGCAACGCCGTGCCGGCGGTCACCACGTTCAACCTCGCGCCCGTGCCGATGTTCCTACTGATGGGGGAGTTGTTCTTCCACACCGGTCAGGCCGAACGCCTGTTCGGCGCCGTCGAACGCCTGATGGGGCGGATGCCGGGCCGACTGTCCTACGTCACGGTGGCGGGCGGCACGGCCTTCGCCACGCTGTCGGGGTCGTCGATGGGCAGCACGGCGCTGCTCGGCTCGCTGATGGTCCCGGAGATGACCCGGCGCGGCTACAAGAAGCACATGGCCATCGGTCCCGTTCTGGGCGCCGGCGGTCTCGCGATGCTGATCCCGCCCTCGGCGCTCGCGGTGCTGCTGGCGACTCTGGCGCAGATCGACGTCGGCGCGCTGCTGGTCGCGGGGATCGGCCCCGGCCTCGTTCTGGCAGCGCTCTATGCGGCGCTGATCTTCGCGCAATGCCGGCTCGACCCCGACGCCGCGCCGGCCTACGCCGCCGCGCCGGCGCCATGGCGGGTCCGGCTGCGCTCGCTTCTCTTCGACGCCGCGCCGGCGCTATCGGTGGTGGCAGCGGTCGTCGTTCTGATCGCCGGCGGTTGGGCCACGCCCTCGGAATCGGCGGCATTCGGTTGTCTCGGCGTGCTCGCCCTCGCGGCGGCGCGGAGAACGCTCGACTGGCCGTCGTTGCGACGCGCGTTTTCCGGCGCCGTCCGGGTCAGCGCCATGGCGTTGCTGATCGTGTTCGGCTCGGCGACGTTCGCCAAACTGCTTGCCTTTTCCGGCGCCAGCCGCGGCCTGATCGACTGGGCGACCGGGTTCGCGCTGTCGCCGCTGGCCATGTTGCTGGCGATGTTCGCGATCCTGCTGGTCCTGGGCATGTTCATGGATCAGCTATCGATGATGCTGCTCACGGTGCCGGTGTTCTTTCCGCTGGCGGCGGCGCAGGGGTTCGACCTCGTGTGGTTCGCGGCTGTGGTGTTGCTGGCGCTCGAGATCGGGTTCGCCACGCCGCCCTTCGGGCTGTTGCTGTTCGTGATGAAAGGAGTCGCGCCGCCCGGCACGACGATGCGCGAGATCTACGCCGCGGCGCTGCCCTATATCGGCTGCGCCCTGGCGGTGGTCGCGCTGCTTGTCGTCGAACCCGACATCGCGCTGTGGTTGCCGGGCCTTGCGGATTGAGGAACGCGCCGGAGCATGGCGGCGACCTCGCCTGGGCGCGGGCCCGGTTTCCCGAGTTCGCGGGCGAGTGGCTCGATCTTTCGACCGGCGTCAACCCGTTCCCCTGGCCCGTCGGGCGGATCGACGCGGCCGCGTTTCGCCGGCTCCCGTCCGCCGCCGATCTCGATGCGCTTTGCGCCGCCGCAGCCGCCGCCTGGGGGGTCGAGAGCGCCGATCGGGTCGCCGCCGCGCCGGGCGCGCAGGCGCTGATTCAACTGCTCGCGCGGCTGCGGCCGCCCTGCCGGGTGGGGATCGTCGGCCCGACCTATGGCGGCCACGCCGCCGCATGGACCGACGCCGGCCACACGGTGACGACGGCGGATCGTCCGCCGCCGGGATGCGCGGTCGTCGTGGTCTGCAACCCGAACAACCCCGACGGGCGCATCGTGCCGCCTGCGCGGTTGCGCGAGTGGGCGCCGGCCGACGGTTGGTTGATCGTCGATGAATCGTTCGCCGACGTGGCGCCCGAAGCGTGCCGGCGCCCGCTTCCGCCCGACGTTGTGGTGTTGCGCTCGTTCGGCAAGTTCTTCGGTCTGCCGGGGTTGCGGCTCGGTTTCGCGCTCACCGCGCCCGAAATGGCGGCGCGTCTTCGCCGCGCCCTGGGGCCGTGGCCGGTGAGCGGTCCGGCGCTGGCTGTCGGCGCCGCCGCGCTCGCCGATACGGCGTGGCGGGACGCGACGCGCGAACGCCTCTCGGCAGCGGCGCGCCGGCTGGATACGATATTGGCCCGGCTGGGCTGCGCGGCGGTCGGCGGTACGGCGTTGTTCCGTCTGGTCAGTGCGCCTGCGGGTCTCTTCGAGCGCCTGGGCGCGCACGGCATCTATGCCCGCCGTTTCGCCGACCGACCCGAATGGCTGCGTTTCGGCCTTCCCGGCCCCGGGGAGGCACGCCTTGCCGCATTCGCGCGCGGCGCAACGCGGCGGTAGTCGGCCGGAGCGCGCAGTTCCACCGCATCAACGCGCGTGCTCGCCACCGTCCAGCGTATCTCGCCCGTCGCTTTCTGCAAGCGCGCCCACGCCGCCCATGCGGCTACTCTCGATTGCATGGCAGGCGCCGCTTACCGGCCATCCGCACACCGAGCACCAATGTCTGGTCCCATCTACTGAAGGGCATGACAATCCACCGAGCGAAAAATATCTTGCGCGCTCAAACTACCGACATCCCCGCTCGCAGCCACTTTCTCCGCCTGACGGCGATCACGAACCGGGCAAGTTGTCGGAGTACGCAATGCCAACCGGGGAAGAAGCCGAATGGACGACGTGGAAAAGAACCGTAGAGCTTTCATCGAAAACCTGGCCTCTGAGAACCGGGATATCTACGGAACACAGGACGGGCGCGGGCTATTGCGCGCATTCGAGCTGACCTTCGACCATCCTTGGCTTTACCTTTTCGAACTGGTCCAAAATGCACTCGATGCGGGTGCGCATTCTATCGCGCTTCGCCTTATCGAAAGCGGTGACGCTTTGACCTTCCAGCACGACGGGAATCGCTCGCTCGAAGAGAAGGATGTGGAGGGGCTCTCGAAAGTTTTCCGATCAACCAAGGGCGCCTCTTCAGTGGGCTTCATGGGCATCGGTTTCAAGAGCGTCTTCGTGCGGTTTCGGGAGGCGCGGATATCCGGATGGGGTTGGAGATTCCGCTATGAGATCTCCCAGGCCGTAGGCGAGAAGTACGGGGACGTACAGCGTGATTTGTTGGGAGCGGTGGTTCCAACCTGGTATGACGCGATCCCGGCACCGGAGGCCGGCTTCACGACCCGGTTCGAGATGTGCCGTCGCGCGGATGAAGGAGTGGATCTGGAATCCGATCTGGCGCACTTCCTTCCTGACAATGATCGCACGCCTCTTGCGATCCTCGCGGCGGCCGGGCTGGAGCGCCTCGAGGTGAACGGTCGGACGTGGGAATTGGGCGTTAGCGAAGAGATCGACGGATGCTCGGAGGCGACCGCACTCTCGGAAAGTGAGAACCGGCTCTGGCGACTCTTCTCCATACAATTCCAACCATCCAGGCGAGCGATCGCCTGTCTTCTCGAACACCGTAGAATTCAGCCTGCAGCGGAAGAGCGCGAGCGGATGTATGCCGATGCCGCCCGGCCTCGCCAGGTTTCGGGTGTTCTGCCACTGGATAATGGCGGTATGCCCATGCCACCGGCCAGGGGACGGATCTACGCCACCTTGCCCACCGCGGTTACTTTACCCTTTGGTCTCCATATCAACGCGGACTGGTTGCTGAACATCTCGCGGAGCGGTCTCCGAGAGATCGAGGACAATCCATGGCAGCGCGAAATCGCGGGTCGAATCGCGGACGTGTTGGCGCGTTTTCTCAAGTGGTCCGCCGATACACTCACAGAACCTCATGCGGTGAAAGCGGTCTTCAAGGCGCTCACGCCGCCGACGCCCGAAGCGGGAGGTCTTGAGACACTTCTTGCCGACAAGCACTGGCTATCGAGATTGCAGAACCGTCTCGATGATGCCGCTGTCTTTCCCGCGTGGACCAGGGAAGGCGGGGCGCTCGCGTTCGCGAGAGCGGACGATATCCTCGTTCCGCCCGCGCCGTTGGCAAAAGCGTTCAATGAGCAACCGGAGCTGCAACCGGCGGTTCTCTTGAAAGGGGCCGTACTCAGGAGCGATGTTCTTGGACCCGATGCACTCAGGCTTCTGCGCCGAATTGACCTGCTCGCCGAAATGTCGCCGCGAGACCTGGAGCGAGCGTGGCAGGATGGTCTCGAGGGCTGGTGGGAAACGCGTCCCGACGACCAGGGGGATCGCCGACGCCTGATTTTCCGCCTATGGGCCGCTGTCGCCGACCTGACTTCCGACGACGCGTGGCGGCGCGCCAAGCTTCGTTGCGTTCGATCCGTGACCGGGGAATGGCTCCTGGCGACCGAAGCGGTATTTCTCAAAGAGGCGCTTCCTACCGAGAACGAACCGGGCGGAACCAAGACCTACCGGTTCATGCAGCCATTCGTCCCCAGCACGAACCGCTTGGACACCAAGTGGGTGGACGCCCTCCGGCAACGGAGACCGAACGAGCCGGAGCGGGCGCTTCTGTCCCGAGCCTGGAATTGGATCGAGAAACATGCGCGCGGCATCGATCTCCGAACCCTTGTTGAGGCTGCCGTAAAAGCCCTGATGGCGTCGCCGAATCCAGATTGGTCGGTGCTGGCGCCGCTCGGGCATTGGGCGAAACACCGGGCTCGCCCCGCCCTGTTGACCCATGTCCTCGTGGAATCGAACGATGATCTACGCGGCGGACCGGTCAATGAGGCCCTCTTGGCCGATCCCTATGTCCAGCACGGTCAGAGTCGCCGACGCCTGTTCCGGGCGGCCGCCGCGATCCCGGCGGTTTACATGCAAGAGGATCCCAAAGGCGCCGGTGCCCACGAGTGGCGAATGTTTTTTGAGAATGCTGGCGCCAGGGGCCGACTCGAACTGCGGCGCGTAAAGTGTCAAGCTTCCCGATGGGAGCGCGATAAGGTTGCAGCATATCTCGGCTGCGACGTCGGCGCGATCAGTGAAGCGAATAACAAAGGGTATGTGCTAATCGACTTCGATATCGAGCCATGTCTTCCCGATCCAGGAGCACCCGCGGAACTGCGGGCGGCCCTCGCTTCCTGGCTCGAAGACGCCCCCCAATACTCAAGGACAAGGGCAGGCAGCGAACATCTTACTTCTATTACTCGATCCACGAGCGCTCGGGAAGCAAGCCGAGTGCCTGGGTGACAAAGCTCTCCGGGATCGCGTGGGTACCCTGCCATGACGGCGAGCTCATACCGGGCGCGGGTCATATTGACTCATGTTTCGATATGTTGTGGTGCGGATGTATGTATGGTCCATATAGTGTGTTTGTGGTTTTGACATGACCGGAGAGTAAGGATGGGTGCGGCAACACCGATAACCCGTGAGGATCACACGGCGGATGAACTCTATGATCTGGCGCGGGGGTGCAGGGATGCGAAGCAGGCGTCGCGTGCGCGAGCGATAGCGATGATCATGGAGGGGTTCTCGCGGTCGGAGGCGGGTCGGTCGCAGGGCATGGAGCTTCAAATTCTGCGCGATTGGGTAGTGCGCTACAACGCTGAGGGGTTTGAGGGTCTTGCGGACCGGGCGCGGGGCGGTAGCACGGGGCGGTTGACAGACGCGCAAATTGCCGAGATCGGCGGGTGGATGGAGGCGGGTCCGGACCTTGAGCGGGACGGCGTGACGCGCTGGCGCGTTCGGGACATCGTGCGGAAGATCGAGGAGGCCTTCGGAGTGATCTATACGGAGAGCGGCGCCCGTATGATGCTCCGAAGGTCGGGGTTTCGTTTTGTTTCGGGGCGACCGCTCCACCCCAACGCCGACCCGGCGCGGCAGCGGGCGTTCGTGGCGTCGTTCGAAGCGCGGTTGAGGTTGGCGCTCAGTCCGTCGGCGCTGGCGGGACCGGTCGAGGTCTGGTTTCAGGACGAGGCGCGGGTCGGGCAGAGGGGGATGACGACGCGGGTGTGGGCGCGTGGCAAGCAGCGTCCCCGGATCGTGCGCGACCATCGCTACGGCTATGTCTATCTGTTCGGGGCTGCGTGCGCGGCGCGGGGCGTTGGCGTCGCGCATGTGGCGGACAGGGCGGACACGGCGTCGATGAACGCGCATCTGGCGGCCATCGGGGCGGCGGTGACGCCGGGCGCGCATGGGGTGATCGTCCTCGACGGCGCGGGCTGGCATCGCTCGAACGATCTGGTCGTTCCTCGCAACCTGACGCTCGTGCATCTGCCGCCCTACAGCCCGGAACTCAACCCGATGGAGCAGATCGTTCTGTTTCTGAAATCGAACCGCTTTGCCAACCGCGTGTTCAAGGATGCCGCCGCCTTGAAGGAGGCGTGTCGGACAGCATGGCGATGGCTGACCGACCAGCCCGGCGTCATCACGACCATGACACATCGCAACTGGGCCACCGCTCCATCCCGCTAATCCCAAACCCTCACCGCATCAGTTCGTTTGAATTACGGTTGGTATCAGATATCCACGAGACGCGCTTTCGTCGTACGATCCGGCGCGGGAAGACGCGCCGGTCGCGAAACTGTCACCGGAGCTTCTATCCGTGTTGGAGCAGGAAGGCGTGACGTTCGGTACCGCGATTCCCGAGGCCACAGTGCTCCGCAGACTATCGACGGCAGGTTCCCGGCTTGATGCCGAGGGACTTGCAGAGCTTCTTTCCGAATGCCGCGAATGGGCGGCGGCGGACGCGGATCCGGGCCGTTTCAAACAAGCACTACAGAATCTCACAGTGCCGTTGAGCGACGGCCAGCGTGTCACACTCGGCCGGATCGTTCAGCGGGTTGGCGGGCGCCTCCGGGGCGGACTCGGCGGTTGGATCGTCCCGTTGGACCGCATCGCCGAAGCGTTACGGGCGGAGTTGGAGCATCTCGATTTCCCCCGAAAGTTTCCGAATACGACTACAGGTGACCAGGCTCTGGATTACATTCGAGAGGTCTGGGCGCGCGCCTGCTCGTCTCCCGAACCGCTGGCGAACGAGGTTCGCGACGTCCTCCCGACTGCCTATGCCTACTGCCTGGAAGATTGCGCCGGGGACGCTTCGCTTCTCGAACGATGGCGCGCAGCCGTGTCAAAGGCGGCGGTCTTTGCGGATCGGGAATGGGTCGTCGTGACCGAAGCCGATGATATCTACTTCGACGACATGGAAGACCGACGATTTTTCCCGAGCGGCGACCAATTGCGAACTGTCACGGGTGGGCATCTCGGCCGTGACCGGTCCGAGCGGATTCGCACCGCGCAAGCGATTGGCCTGCGGTTGCTGTCGTCATCCGTCACCACGAAGTGGCTTGGCGAAGACAAAACGTTGCCTGTTGCCCGTGATTGGGGTTCCAGATTCGACCTCATCTGCGGACTTCTCTCTCAGGTTCGAAAAAGAGAGCCGATGAAGGCGGATGGGACCAGAACCGCATCCAAAAAGCGCCCGGAGTTGATTCGCGCTCGCGAGCTTACCCTCACTGTCGGTATCGGAAACGGGGACGCCAAGCGCGTGCCGATTAACGCCCGTCTGCACAAAGATACCCTGACCGTCGCGGGCTATCCGGTTGAGTTCGGGTCTGACGCGGCCAAGGAGTTACTCCATGCCTTATCTTTCGGTCAACGCGCGGATCTTGCCGCGGATCTTACCGGAATGCTGGGAGCGATCGACAACCGCGGGTACTTCAATCTGGCCGCCGACAAATTCCGGCGCTCTCATGCCCCGGACTTCAAGCTACCGGCGGAGTTCCGACCCGTTCCGGAGGAGGCCGAAATATCCAGCTCAGGAGACAAGGCGCCTCTATGCCCGGGCACCGATAGACCTCCTACCGGAGACGGGGCGGTCATGGATGTGGCCACCGGTCAAGGGGGCATTTCCGACGCCTATGGGCGCCGCAAGTCCGACTCACCCGACGACGCTACATCAGGCGATACGAAAGTCGGTCCGAACAAAAAATCGAGGGGCGCGCAATCGGGTTCGACAGGCGATTCATACACCAGGAACAACGCGCTTGCCCGACAGAACGCCTTGGCGAAGCAGCTGAAAGCTTCATTGAAGGGGGAAATCATAGTAAGTAATGAAGGAAGCGACACAGATAACGCAGAGACATCCGACTCAGACTCCGGTACGGACCTCGGGGACGAAACATACCGAAAGGTTGCTGCGGAATACGAGAGAGAGGCCGGCCGGGAGCCAGAATTTGGCGATCCCCTTCAACCCGGTTGGGATATCCGCAGCACCGACCCGGAGACCGGAAAAATTTGGCTGATCGAGGTGAAGGGCAAAGGGCGGCGGTGGGATGGGGACGAAGTCGTGGAGTTGAGCCGTGCGCAGATGCGCAAAGCTTTCGAGGCGACAGAGGAGTCCTGGTATCTCTACGTCGTGGAAAAGACGGATGGCAGAGCTTACCAAGTGCTTCCCATAGAAAACCCGGTTGAAATCGCCGCCAAGTGGGTTCTCTGCGGTGAATCCTGGCGGATGATTGCCGAGAATCGCAAGTGCTTCCCAGACCCGTCGAATGGATGACGGATGGCTGACGAACCCGCCTCATACAAAACGCAACTCAAACGAACTGATGCGGTTAGAATTTGGGATTAGCGCGAGGGAGCGATGGCCCAGTTGCGATGTGTCATGGTCGTGATGACGCCGGGCTGGTCGGTCAGCCATCGCCATGCCGTCCGACACGCCTCCTTCAGGGCGGCGGCATTCTTGAACGCGCGGTTCGCAAAGCGGTTCGATTTCAGAAACGGAACGATCCGCTCCATCGGGCCAAGTTCCGGGCCGCATGGCGGCAAATACGCGAGCGTCAGATTGGGAGGAGCGACCGGGCCGTTCGAGCGACGCCAACGCCCCGCGCACGCAGCCCCGAACAGACAGGCATAACCGTAGCGATGGTCGCGCATGATCCCCGGGGACGCCGCTTGCCATGCACCCACACCCGCGTCCTCATCCCCCGGTTCCCGACCCGCGCTTCGTCCTGGAACCAGACCTCGATCGGGCCTGCCAACGCCGCGGCGCAAAGCGCCGACCCCAACAGCGCTTCGAACATCGCCACGCCGGCTAGTGCACTGAGCCAAACGGAAGATGCAGGTAGACACCTCCAGAAACCTGGCGTTCTGTATGTTGATGTGATTCACTCGAGCTCGCCGGATCGGGAGGATGGTGAGGCGTGGCTGGCGGACAGGGGGCGGGTCTCCCATATCCACCGCAAGAAGCCCAGGGGCCGACCCATGCCCGGAACAACCGCTCGGGCCAACGCTCGCAAGTCGGCTGTCCGCGCGCCAGTGGAGCATCTCTTCGCCCACCGGAAGGAGCGCATGGGCCTGTTCATCCGCACCATCGGCATCGAGCGCGCCCGGACCCGGATCGGATTGGCCAACCTCGTCTGCAACATTCAGCGTCTGATGTTCCACAGCGCAAAGCCGTCATGGCATGAGTCTGCACGGATAGCCGGAAAGCACCCCTTGCACACGACTATTGCGATCCAATCAGCCCATCAACATCGCCAAATACGCCCAAACACCCAACAAGACCCCGAGAAGCGCCTAAATCCACTCCTCACCGCATGTTATTGGAGGTGTCCATTTTGGCTCAGTTCCAGATTCGTACGCATGGTGGCGTTGCTCGAAGGTAGAGTCGGCGACTGGCGCGGTTGCGGTAGGCTTGTGGGGGTCGCTGTTGTCCGGCGGCTTTCGCTGTGCCGGTGCCTCACTCCACGCCGTGGCTCCGTTTCCAGTCGCCGCTCATCGAACCGGACGTGCGGATTTCCCGCATCCGGCTCTCGGACGAGATCATGCCTTCGCCCACGGAAAGCCGCTCGTTCGCGGGGCAAGGCGGGTGAGGCCCATGTCGTCGTATAGACACTCATCCGGGAAGCGCACCTGTTTCCCGGCCCCAACCTTGTGCTTACGACACAACCACTGACGCAGCCGCCGGTTCGCGTGCCGATCGATCGCGGCACAGGCCGGACTGACCCGACCCGGGACGAAGTCGTGCGCCCATCCGGTCATCAACCGGTTCCAGCAGCCCGTTGCACGCCGCCGTCAGCCCGCCGATCCTGCGGCAGATACGCCAGTGCCCCAAGCCACCGCTCCACCCCATACGCCTCGATGTCCGCCACCGTCTCGCCGTCCACACTGTCAGTCCCGCCATTGCGGCGGACCTCCTGCCAGGCAACGGCGAGCACGTCGGCACGCCACACCTTGTCGCACAGCGCATAGAAACGATCGCCCGGAGCTTCCTTCGCTTGCGCATGCAGCGCCGTCCGGAGCCTCCGGAAACACTCACCGGGGCTGACAGGCTCTCGCCAGTCCCCACGTCCCTTCCTCCGTCAAACGCCTCTCTCGAACCAAGGCCCCTTCCCTCCGTCGGCGTTACCCGATTTCATCGGTACTACGAGCCTCTCCGCCACCCCCGGCGGCCCCACCCATCCCTCGCGGGCGGTCGGTTGGCGCGTGCACGCCACCGCCAGGGGCTTCCCGTGTTGCTGCCATCTCCCTCTTCCATGCGTGCCGCCGCCACTACCCCGGCGGAACCGGCCGGTGCGCGCGTCGCTCGCTTCCCGGCCAATGTCAGCCTTCCCCGGGATGCCGGCGGGTCGGCTTCCGCATCACCCGTTTCGAGGCCTGCTCGGCGTTCACTCGCGTTGCGGCCCGCATGGTCGCTGAACCGCCTGACGCGGCCCGTTACATCGGAGTGCTTCAGTCGAAGTCGTTACCTCCTTCAACCGCTCCGATTGCTTCCGGCTGGAGCGACAGTCGCCGGGCGGGATTCGCACCCGCCGGGAAATGGCGCCTTACCACGGCGCACGGCAACCACAAGGGTTGCCCCTACAGGTGCGGGCGGGTTGGCGGCGATTCATATGCCCCGATTATACCTGTGGGGGCGACGCTTGCGGTTGTCCATGTTTCACCGTCGTTGCCTGCCCATCGAGGAGGGCAACCACAAGGGTTGCCCCTACGGATGCGGACGGGTTGGCGGCGATTCATATGCCCCGATTATACCTGTGAGGGCGACCCTTGCGGTTGCCCTCGTTTCACCGTCGTTGCCTGCCCATCGAGGAGGGCAACCACAAGGGTTGCCCCTACAGGTGCGGGCGGGTTGGCGGCGATTCATATGCCCCGATTATACCTGTGGGGGCGGCCCTTGCGGTTGTCCATGTTTCACCGTCGTTGCCTGCCCATCGAGGAGGGCAACCACAAGGGTTGCCCCTACGGGTGCGGGCGGGTTGGCGGCGATTCATATGCCCCGATTATACCTGTGGGGGCGGCCCTTGCGGTTGTCCATGTTTCACCGTCGTTGCCTGCCCATCGAGGAGGGCAACCACAAGGGTTGCCCCTACGGGTGCGGGCGGGTTGGCGGCGATTCATATGCCCCGATTATACCTGTGGGGGCGACCCTTGCGGTTGTCCATGTTTCACCGTCGTTGCCTGCCCATCGAGGAGGTAGAGTCGGCGACTGGCGCGGTTGCGGTAGGCTTGTGGGGGTCGCTGTTGTCCGGCGGCTTTCGCTGTGCCGGTGCCTCACTCCACGCCGTGGCTCCGTTTCCAGTCGCCGCTCATCGAACCGGATGTGCGGATTTCCCGCATCCGGCTCTCGGACGAGATCATGCCTTCGCCCACGGAAAACCGCTCGTTCGCGGGGCAAGGCGGGTGAGGCCCATGTCGTCGTATAGACACTCATCCGGGAAGCGCACCTGTTTCCCGGCCCCAACCTTGTGCTTACGATACAACCACTGACGCAGCCGCCGGTTCGCGTGCCGATCGATCGCGGCATAGGCCGGACTGACCCGACCCGGGACGAAGTCGTGCGCCCATCCGGTCATCGACCGGTTCAGGCGATCTACGATCACGTCCGGGTCCAGCAACCCGTTGCGCGCTATCGTCAGCCCGCCGATCCTGCGGCAGATACGCCAGTGCCCCAAGCCACCGCTCCACCCCATACGCCTCGATGTCCGCCACCGTCTCGCCGTCCACACCGGCAGCCCCGCCATTGCGGCGGACCTCCTGCCAGGCAACGGCGAGCACGTCGGCGCGCCACACCTTGGCGCACAGCGCATAGAAACGATCGCCCGGAGCTTCCTTCGCTTTCGCATGCAGCGCCGTCCGGAGCCTCCGGAAACACTCGCCGGGGCTGATAGGCTCTCGCCAGTCCCCACGTCCCTTCCCCCGTCAAACGCCTCTCTCGAACCAAGGCCCCTTCCCTCCGTCGGCGTTACCCGACTTCATCGGTACTACGAGCCTCTCCGCCACCCCCGGCGGCCCGACCCATCCCTCGCGGGCGGTCGGTTGGCGCGTGCCACGCCACCGCCAGGGGCTTCCCGTGTTGCTGCCATCCCCCTCTTCCATGCGTGCCGCCGCCACTACCCCGGCGGAACCGGCCGGTGCGCGCGTCGCTCGCTTCCCGGCCAATGTCAGCCTTCCCCGGGATGCCGGCGGGTCGGCTTCCGCATCACCCGTTTCGAGGCCTGCTCGGCGTTCACTCGCGTTGCGGCCCGCATGGTCGCTGAACCGCCTGACGCGGCCCGTTACATCGGAGTGCTTCAGTCGAAGTCGTTACCTCCTTCAACCGCCCCGATTGCTTCCGGCTGGAGCGACAGTCGCCGGGCGGGATTCGCACCCGCCGGGAAATGGCGCCTTACCACGGCGCACGGCAACCACAAGGGTTGCCCTCCCTTGTTCCGCGCCTGTTCGGGGGTTCGGGCACCCACAAGGGGCGCCCCTACAGATGGGTCGATGTGGCATGCGGGCGGGACGCCCGCGCACCTCTGGTGCGGGCGCCCCTACAGGCGGTCGATGTGGCGTGCGGGCGGGACGCCCGCGCACCAAGGCATGCCCAAGGGAAGGGACGCTTCCCCGTGCGGTGACGATCTTCAGGATCGCGGGCGGGTCAGTGCGCGTGTTCGCCACGGTCCGGCGCGGCGCTTCCCGCGCCTTCGGCAGCCGGGTTCGCGCCGCCCACAACGTAACCCGCCGGGATATCGTCGAAGGCGACGACGCGCCCGCCCCAGGCAGTGCCGAACGCCGCAGCGGCGGCGCGGTTGGAAAACGGTACCGCCTCGGGCGCTCCCATGCCGCCCACGCGGCTGCTTTCGATCACATACCAGGCGGTGCGGGCCTCGATCCAGGTGCCCGGTTCGGGCGAGTCCCAGTTCGCACGCGCCATGTCGTTGACGTAGATCGCCGCGATGTCCTTCGGCTCGCCGGGGAGCATGGTGAAGGCGATCGTATCGCGCGCCGACGAGAACCAGATCGGATCGTCGCGGTGCTTCAGGAAGACCTGTCCCTTGGGGCCGCGATGGTCGGCGACGATCATGTTGCAGTAGTAACCTGTCGCGTCGCGGGTGAGCTCCCGCGCCTCGGGCGGCGGCGTGTCGTTGTCGTCGCACGACGTCAACGACAGGGCGAACGCCGCGAGCGCGATGGTCGGGCCAAGGCCGCGCCGGGTCAAAGCTCCCTCCTGGCGAACAGAGCGCCGGCGGCGACGAGCGGGACGACGGTCCAGGCCGCCATCGCGAGCAGCAGCGCCGGCGCGCCGAACCCGGCGCGCGCCGCCAGCCCCGCCATCCCCGACATGGCGGCGACGCCGTCCGCGCCGGCCAGATTGAACATGCGATAGAGGTCCGCGGGGTTGGCCAGCATGAGCGCGCCGAACAGTTCCGCGGTGACGGCATGGCCCTCGTCGGCGACGAGGACGCCGAGAAGGGCCATGTCGTAGAGCACGACGAACAAGAGCCAGACTGCGACGGCGGCGCCGGCGGCGGCGCCGCGGTCGCGGGTCGCGGCGCTGACCAGAAAGCCGAGCGCAAGGAAGATCGCGCCAAGCAGCCCCGACGATCCCACCATGCGCCCGAACGCGCGCCAGGTTTCTCCGTCGGCGCCGCCGTCCATAACCGCGACCGCGCCGGCGGCGCCGTAGCCCGCGACGGTCGCGAGAAGAAGGATCGCCAGATGGCCGAGGAACTTGCCGGCCACCACCTGCCCGCGCCCCACCGGACAGGCGAGCAACAGGAGCATCGTGCCGCGCTCCACCTCCGTCACCAGGGTATCGTAGGAGAGCAGCAGGGCGATCAACGGGATGAGATAGATGCTCAGGCTCGACAAGCTGACCACGGTCACCGCGAGGCGGCTCGCCTTGACCGCGCCGGCCGGCGCGCTGCCGAGAAACGCCAGAACCAGCGCCAGACTGCCGAGCAGGAGCGTCGCGGCAAGGACCCAGCGGTTGCGGAACCCGTCGCGGATTTCCTTGCCGGCGACGATCGAAACCGCCCTCACGACCGCGTTCCGCGTATTCGACGACCCGGTTCGCGACGAAACCGCGCCGGCCCGAGCGTCCGTCTCATCAAGCCCAGCGCCGCATTGTCTTCGACAGACCGACCCGAGCGACCGGAGGCAGGACGAAAACGATTTCGCATCATCGGGACGCCGGCTAGAATATCGTCGCTTGAACGGCCCGCGGCAGGATCGGGCCGGAGACGCCGGGGAGGACCCATGAAACTCTATTACGATCCGATCACCGTGAATTGCCGCAAGGTCGTCGCCGGGCTCGACCTGGCCGGCGCGGCATACGACTCCGAGAATGTCGATTATTTCGGCGGCGGACACAAGGAGCCGGCGTTCCGCGAGATCAACCCGAACGCCGAGTTGCCGGCGCTCGTCGACGGCGACCTGGTGTTGTGGGAATCGAACGCGATTCTGGTGTATGGCGCGGAGAAGACCGGCGCACAGTCGGCCTATCCCCGCGACGCCGCGGTGCGCGCGGACATCCAGCGCTGGCTGCTGTGGGAAGCGAGCAAATGGTTCGCCGCGTGCTACGTCTATCTGGTCGAATATGTCGTCAAGCCGATCCTCGACGACACGCCCGACGACGCCGCGATCGAAGCGCACGCACCGACGTGGCACGGGCTCGCCGGCATTCTCGAACGGCGCCTGGACGGACGGGAATGGCTGTCTGCCGACACGCCCACCATCGCCGATATCGCGGTCGCGGCGCCGATGCACCTGCACAGCTTCCAGAAACTGCCGCTGGAGAACTACCCGAACCTTCGCGCGTGGATGACGCGCGTCGAGGCCCTGCCCTGCTGGCGGAAATCGGACCCGGCGCCGCATCTGCCGCCGGAAGCCATCGCGAAACTCATGGCCTGACCGCGCGGCGGCCCGAAGGAGAAGCGAACCATGACCGGCGACCGGTTCGTAACGGCGACCTTCAACTACACCGTCGAAACGGGTTCGGAGCCCGAATACTATCTGTACGAACCCGCCCCCGGCACGGTGAAGAACGAGCCCGTGCCGGATCCGCGCGAAATGCGGGTTTACGACATACGCGGCGGCGAGAGCGGCTATACGCTGGACCGGGACGGTTTCGCCGCCGCCGCCATCGACGCCGAGGTCGAGGCGTTCGCCGACCCGGAGGAGGTGCGAGAGACCTATTATCCCGCGGTCGCCGAGCGTGTGAAGCAGGCGACGGGGGCGTCGAAGGTGCGGGTGTTCGACCACAATTTTCGCAGCCACAAAGTGACCCGCCGCTCCACCACCGACGACATGCCGGTCATGCGGGTGCACAACGATTACACGGAACTGTCGGCGCCCCGGCGCATTCGCGACCTGTTACCCGAGGACGAGGCCGAATACCGGCTGCAACGCCGATACGCCTTCATCAACCTGTGGCGGCCGGTGACTCGCACGGTTCGGGAATCGCCGCTCGGCGTCTGTTCGGCGCAGTCGGTCCGGCAAAGCGATTTCATGGTCCTGGCGCTGCGCTATCGCGACCGCAACGGGCAGATCTACTTCATGCGCTATAACCCGGACCATCGGTGGTTCTACTGCTCGGAGATGCGCACGAACGAAGCGCTGTTGCTCAAATGCTTCGACTCGGCCGGAGACGGCCGGGCGCGCTACACCGCGCACAGCGCCTTCGAGGATCCGACCAGTCCGCCCGACGCCGAACCGCGGGAAAGCCTCGAAGCCCGCGCCATCGCGTTTTTCGATTGAAACCCGATCATGGGCGCCGCGGCGTTCAGGGCAGGGTGACCAGACCGCCGGACGCGACATAAGTCTGGCCGGTGGTGAAGCTCGAACGTTCGCTGAGCAGGAAAGCGACCAGTTCGGCGATCTCTTCCGGCTTCCCGGTGCGCCCGAGCGGCGTCTGGCCGACGACTTGCGCCCGCACCTCGTCGCTCATGTCTTTGGTCATGTCGGTGTCGATGAGACCGGGCGCGACGCAGTTGACCCGGATTGCGGGACCCAGCGCGGCCGCACAGTTCCGCACGAAACCGATCACCGCCGCCTTCGACGTGCCGTAGGCGATCAGGCGATGCCTGACGATCCGGCTGGCGGCCAGACCGTTGATCGAGGAAATGCAGACGATGCGTCCGAAACCGCGTTCGCTCATGCCGTCCTTGGCCAGCCAGACCGGATGGAACGTGCCGTTGACGTTGACCTTGAGGATCTCGTCCCAGACTTCCGCCGGCATTTCCGTATCGTCGCGGAAGGTCGCGATACCGGCGTTGGCGACCAGCAGATCGACCGGTCCGAGATCGGTTTCGACGGCGCGGAACATCTCCCGCGCCCGATCGGGATCCGACACGTCCGCCCGATAGATCCGCGCCTGACCGCCGGCTTCGTTCGCCCGATCGCAGGTTTCCTGCGCCGCCCCGGCATCGGTCGCGTAATTGACTGCGACACGCGCGCCGCCACGCGCCAACCGGATGCAGATCGCGCGCCCGATCCCGCGCGAGCCGCCGGTCACCAGTGCGGTACGACCTTCGAATTCCCTGTCGGCCATGTGCATCGTTCTCCCGGTCCAGTCTTGCGTCCGGCCCCCGTCGCCGAACCCGGGCCGCGCTATCCGCCGGCGCCGGACCCTCCTCAGTGCGAGTTGAGCGCGGTCGGTCCGTTATGACCGATTCGTCGATGCCAGGGAAACGAGGCGCGCAAACGAGCAGGCGAAGCGTCGGATATGGGCTTGTCGGCAGCGGTCGGAACCGCCCTTACGACGACGATTCGTCTTCCCGGTAGAAGGCGTAGAGCGCGTCGAGCGTCGGCGGCCGGATCTCCATGTCCCGCACGGCGCCGCCCAGACCCGCGATATGACGGACGAGGGCCATGGTTTCGCCGGGCGGACAGGACAGTTCGACCGTCCGATCCTCGACGCGCGCGACGACGCCGGCGTCGAAGCGTTCCGCCACGGCAGCGGCGGCACCGGGCGCGACGGCCAGCCGCAGGCGGCTCGGCAGCGGCGCGGCCGCGCGCAGCGAATCGAGCGGCTCGCAAGCCATCAGGCGCCCCTGTTTCATGATCGCGATGCGAGCGAATTGCTGCGCCTCGAGTTCGGTCAGCGCGTGAGAGGACAGCAGGACCGCCGCGCCGTTGTCGGCCATACCGCGCACGCTTTCGTAGAAGTCCGACCGCGAGGCCGGATCGAGTCCCGACGTCGGCTCGTCCAGCAACAGCAGCCGGGGCCGCCCCAACAAGGCTTGCGCCAGCCCCAGACGCTGCCTCATGCCTTTGGAATATGTCCCGATGCGTTTGCGGCCGGCTTCGGCAAGACCGACCCGGTCGAGCGCCCTGCGGCCCTCGCGAGCCGAAACGCCTTTGAGGCGGGCGTAGAACTCGAGCAGCGACGGCCCGGTCATGCCGTCATAGAGCGCGAGGTTCTCCGGCAGGAAACCGATGTCTCTCCGCGTTTTCACGGCACCGCGGCGCGTCGGATCCTCGCCGAGAACGCGCACCGCGCCGTCGGTCGGGCGGGTGAGACCGAGTAACAGCTTCATCAGCGTCGTCTTGCCGGCGCCGTTGTGGCCGAGCAACGCCACGCGCTCGCCGGCCCCGATCGCGAGGCTCACGTCATCGACCGCGGTCAGGGAACCGTAACGCCGGGTCGCGCGCTCGACGACGGCCGGCGCGCTCACTCGAAGTGTCCGACGTCGCCGTGCGCCGCGATTTCCGGCGCCCGCATGAGAGGCGCACTGTCGATGACGCCGCCCGGCAGCAACGCCGGGAACTGCTCCTGCGACCAGCGAAGCACCTGTACCGCCGGGCTGGTCAACAACAGTTTCGCCAGAGGATGCCGCCACATTATCCGATCGACCAGACCGTTCGGCCGGTATGGCGAGTCGGCCAGGCCGTCGCCGTCCAGGTCGAACGCCGGGTTGTCGCTCCAGTAGTTGCCGCGGCCCCGGTGCGACCATTCGAGCCAGCGCGTGCCGACATACCGGACCTGGGTCCGGTTATCGACGAAAGCGTTGACGGTGAAGACGTTGCCTTCCGAACCGGCGGTGAAGTGGATCCCCGTGCCGCAGCCGTCGAAGCGGTTGCCGCGAATGACGTTCTTGTTCGAGTTATAGAGAAAGACGCATTTATCGCCGCCTCGCCGCACGACGTTGTTTTCGATATGCGAGTCGTTCGCGTAGTTGAACATGATGCCGTGGTCGCGGTCGCCTTCGGAGAGGTTGTCGAAGACTTGCAGGCCCCGCGAATACATCAGGGCGTAGCCGATATGGTTGCCGCGCGACCGGTTTCCGGCAATCTCGCCATCATGCGCATACATGTAGTGGATGGCGAAGCGCAACGCGCCGAACGTGTTGCCGCGAAAGACGTTGCGCGCGCTCGTCGTGACGAAGATCCCGTCGCGGCCGAAACGGAACGCGTTGCGTTCCACCACCGAGCCGGGCGAGTTCCACAGATGGACTCCGTTGCCCCGGTCGTTCATGCGCGGGTCCCGACTGCCGTCTATCCGGTTGCCCCTGACGGTAACGCGCTCGGGGCCATGCAGATAGACGCCGAACAGATTGTCGGTGAAGCGGTTGTCTTCGATCAGCGCTCCGTCACCCGCTTCGCCGACGAACACGCCGGCATCGACGGTCGTGAAGTCGGCGCCGGAACCGCGCACGGTCAGGCCGCGCACCACGACCTCGGGGGCGGCGACCTCGATGACCCGCCCTCTCCCGCCGCCGTCCACGACGGCGCCCGGCTCGCCGCGGAGCGTGAGACGCGCCCGGTCGATCACGACCGGTCCGGCGTGCGCGCCGGGTTTCAGGATCAGGACGTCGCCAGGGCCGGAAGCGGCGAGCGCCTCGGCAAGGCGCACGCCGCCGGGTTCCACCGCAATGGCGGCGGCCGCGCGGTCCCACGGCGGCGGGCCGCAGAGCGCCCAAAGCAAACCCGCCGCCAGAACCGGGACCGCGCGCCGCGCCATCACACGGTCTTGGGCTTCACGAACATCCGGCCTCGCATCTCCATGTGGAGCGCGTGACAGAACCACTGGCAATAGAACCAGTGAACCCCGGGGCGGTCGGCGGTGAACGTTACCGACGCGGTCGCCTGCGGTGCGAGCTCCATGATGATGCCGTAGTTGGACAGCGCCCAGCCGTGGGTCAGATCGTCGATATCGTCCATGTTGGTGATATAGACGGTGACCTCGTCGCCCTCGTTGACCTCGAAGGTTTCGAGACTGAACATCGGCGCGACCGAGTGCATGTAAACGCGCACTTTGTCGCCGTCGCGTATCACGTCTTCGCCCCAGTCGAGATCGACCCCGTCGGCGGCGGCCTGCACCCGCGCCTCTTCCCACATCGGATCGTTGCGGTCCCACACCCGTTGCGGATCGATCTTCGAGCGATGGACGATGATGCAGTCATGGGGTTCGGCGAAGGTCGGGCCGTCGTGGACGAGCGCCATCCGTTCGCCGGAAATGTCGATCATCTGCTCGCATTCGGGCTTCAGCGGGCCGACGTTCAGGAAGCGGTCCTTCGAGAACTTGTTGAGCGAGAAGAGCCATTTGCCGTCGGCCTCGTGGGTCTCGCCCATCGAGGTATGGTTGTGACCCGGCTGGTAGTGGACGTCGATCTTGTCGACGATGGGATCGACGTCTTCGCCGTTATATTGTCGAATCGCCGCTTCGATGTCCCACTTGGCGATCTGGCTGTCGAGGAACAGCGTGGTGTAGGCGTTGCCCCGGCCGTCGAACGCGGTGTGGAGCGGCCCCAGACCCAGTTGCGGTTCGGCGACGACGGCGTCGCGCGGCTGGATCCTGTCGTCGAACAGGTCGTCGAGTCGGCGCACGTCGATGACCGAGACGGTCGGCGACAGCTTGCCGTTGACGACGATGTGGATGCCGTCGGGCGCGGTGTTGACGCCATGCGGGCTGGTGGGGATCGGGATGTAGCGGGTGTAGGGCGACCCCTTGCGGCCATCCAGGACCTTGACCCCGTTGTGGACCCGATAGTCGCCGTTGCGGACGCCTTCCTCGATGCGCGGGACGTTGAACACCACCGCCCAGTCGCGCTCCGCCGCGGTCATGTCGGCGAGGTTCATGCCCATTTCGGAGTTGTAGCAAGAGGAGACGACGTATTTGCCCTGATAGTCGGCGTCCACATTGTCGAGATTGCCATCGACGATGACCTGCCATGCGACTTCCATGGTGTCGCCATCGACGGCGGTGAAGATCGCGACGTAACGCGACGGATCGTCGAGCACGTTGCCGTCGTTGGGGAGCGGGACCTCGTGCTCGCCGTTGCAGAACAGATACCCGGTGCGCGGATATTTCTGCGGCCTCATGCCGTGGATGTCGTTGGCGTTGGGGATCTCGACGATCCTGTCGGGTTTCATCGTCGCGCAATCGATGCGCGCCAGGCGGGTGTTGGCCTTGTCGTTGATCCACAGATAGCGGCCGTCATAGGTCCCGTCGGTGAACGACATGTGCGGGTGATGCGCGTCTCCATTGCTGTAGATGCCGCCGCGGTTGGCGAGAAACGCCCTGGTTTCGGCGGTCAGTCCTTCGGTCAGGACCTTCCGGCTCTCATTGGTGAGTCCCCAGCCGGTCGCGCTGTCGGCATTGAACACGGGGATGCGCATCAACTCCCGCATCGAAGGCACGCCGACGATGCGAATCTCGCCGGAATGCCCGCCCGACCAGAAGCCGTAGTACTCATCGAGCTCTCCGGGCCCGACTGCGGTTGCGGCCCGGGCCGAAGGGGGCACCAACGCCGCTCCGGCGCCGAGTCCGGCGACCCCGGCGGTGGCCGCCAGCGCCGGCGCACGCAGTCCTGCCAGAGCGGTGAATTTGGCAGCGGTCGCGAACAGGTCGCGGCGAGTCAGGCCGTTGGCCTCCCTTTCCTTCCGCATTTCTTTCAGTTGCTTCAGTTTCATGGCCTTGCTCCTCCTGTCTTCTCACGGGGGTCAAGTCTTTCGGGTGGCGAAGGACGGCGACGCCAATACGCGGCGCCGTTCGCGCTTGAGGCGCCGCTGAATCATCGCCGGGCATCGGTGCTCGTCGTAATAGAGCGCCTGACAATGCAGGCAGTAGAGACATTCGTTCGGGTTGATATGTCCGTCGGGGTGGATCGCCTGCACCATGCATTCCTCGGCGCAGCGGTGGCACGGCGAACCGCACTCCTTGTGGCGTTTCAGCCACTCGAATATCCTCATCCGACCCGGAATCGCGAGCGCGGCGCCGAGCGGACACAGGTAGCGGCAGAAAAAGCGTTCGATGAACAAACCGATCGCGAGCAGAAGGCCGGCATAGAGCACGAAAGGCCACTCGCGCATGAAACGAAGGACAATGGATGTCTTGAACGGCTCGACCTCGGACATTTCCTCGGCAAGGCCCAGAGAATGGAAGGAAAGGCCGAACAAACCGATGAAGACGACATACTTCACGGGCCACATGCGTTCGTGCAGACCCCAGGGCAGCCGCAATTGGGGGACACGCAGCAGCCGGGCGCCCCTGTTGAGGAGTTCCTGCAAGGCGCCGAACGGACACAGCCAGCCGCAGAACGGGCCGCGGCCCCAGAACAGGAGCGAGATCGCGACACCGACCCAGAGCACGAAGATCAACGGGTCCATCAGGAAGTATTCCCAAGAAAACCCCGTGATCAGCGCGTTCCCGAAGGTCAGGACGTTGACGACCGATAGCTGCGCCTGCGCGTAGCCGCCGATCCACGCCACGGTGAACAGGAGAAAGCCGACACGGACGGCGACCGTCAGTTTCGGCCGGCGCGCGAACCAGTCCTGAAAGAAGAAGATACCGGTCAGCACGACCAGCGCCGCGGCAAGCACCCCGACATCCACCAGCCTGTCGCGCCAGATGCGCTGCCACAGCGGTTCGTAGTCGGCGCCGGGCGGCGCGTCGATGGCGGTTTCCTCCATGACCGGCGCATCGCGTTCGATGTAGCGCTCCGGCAGGGCATAGTTCAGATCGTAGGTCAAGAACGCTTTCTCCAAGGGGCCGACGGCGCGATGCGCGAGGAGTTCAAGCCGCCACGGCCGCGTGGGGACGAACGCAGCATCGGACGGAAGCACGAACAGCGCGACCTCGGGGAAGTTGCGGGCATATCCGGCCTCGACGGCGCCGAGGCGTTTGTGATCCCGGTCGCGGAAGCGGATGCTCGTATCGCCCTGAACGACGCGGATACGGTCGAAGATGCCGCCGCGGACATAGCCGGAGCCCTTGAAGGAGTAGAGACCATCGCCAGCGACCAGGATGGCGTGCCCGCCGGGTGCGAGCCGGGCGGTGAGAAGCTCGTGTTCCGCTTCGCCGAGCAGGCTGCGCCCGATCGCCGGCACGCTGACGAGCGTGGCGAACAGGTCGATGAACAAGTCTTCCGGGTCGTCGCTCTCAGGGTTCGCCGCCGCTCTCTCTTCGCCGGCGCGGGCGAAATCGGCGCTGACCTCTCCGACTCCGAGATTGAGCCGCCGGACCGAGCCGTCGCCCACGAGAGCGAGCCAGTCCAGCACCTCGCCCCTGTCGGCGGCGAGCCGGCCGGCCGAGAGCGGCTCCGCCACGCGCGCGAGGCCGCCGACACCCAGCGCGCGGGCGACTTCGACCGTAGAGCGCGCGATGGCGTCGTCGATTACCATCACCGTGACCGTGGCGCCGCTGATGATGTCGGGCGTTCGGTCTTCCTGCCGATCCGACGGGACGAAATCGCCGGCGTTGCGGCCGACATAGGATTCGATGAACGATGCGACCCGCGCTTCGGGAATGCCGATCAGAACGATCGGCTCGAAGTGCCGGTAGAGGCGGGCGCCGGTAATCGCGCCATCGGGATCCATCGCGACGAGGACATGGATCGGCTTGCCCGAATAGCCGACCGCGCCAACGAGATCGGTGTTGAGAAAGGCGTATCCCACCAGTTCGTCGCCGCGATAGATCGGCGCGGCCGGGGGAGCGGTCATCGGGTCGCCGAACCTGTCGGCGCCGGGAGCCAGATCGGCGGGTTCGACGGTCGCCAACGCATCGGCGAGCGTTTCGACGGCGTGTGCCGGTGCGATCGCCGCTAGCGCGAAGAGAAGCGAGAGCGCGGCCGCGACGACCGCGCGCCTATCGGCGCGTCCCGACCCGGATGGACCAGCCGGGACGGCGGCGGAGGATCTGACCGCGAGTTCGATCAAGCGTCTCGCCTCCCGTGCTCATGGCGGCGACCGACACCGGAACAGGTAACGCGCGGCGCCGGCGGGCGCCTTGACGGCGGTCAAGAGCGAGAGGTTTACGCCCGCAGGCGGATCGGTCCGTCGTGGTCACCTTCGGCAAAGCGGCGCAGCGCGCCGATGTCGGAGACTATCACATGGCGATCACGGGTCGTCACGCCGACCGCGCGGAGTTTCGCCAGCGCGCGCGATAGAGTCTCCGGCTGCATTCCCAGGCGCGCCGCGACCAGCCCCTTCTCGGTGGTCAGGTCGATCGTGGCGGCGCCCTGCGCGGGGCACAGTTTGAGAAGGAAGGCGCCGAGCCGCTGCGGCGCGGACCTCACCGTGCGCTGCTCGATCTCCTGTACGAGGTCGCGCAGATGTCGCGACATGCTGGCCAGCATGTTGACGGCGAGCGCAGGATTGCGATGCAGCCGGCGGGTGAACGTCGAAACCGGAACGACGAGCAGACGCGCATCTTCGGCCACCTGGGCATTCACGGGAAAAACACCCTCGGCGAAGCCCGCCGCTTCGGCGAAGGACTCGCCGCGCGTAAACGCCGCGATGACCGTCTCGTGACCGTCGGGCGTGACGCGGAACAGCCTTACCCACCCTTCGAGCACGATGTAGAAACGGTCTGCCGGGGCGCCCTGCAGGAACAGCATGTGGTGGCGCGCATAGCGGCGCACCGCCGCGTCTGCCAGGAGCATCTGCAAGGATTCGGGCGCCATGCCCTTGAACAAGGGCAATGCGGCGAGAAGCGCCTCGTCTTCCTCCCCGATCCCGGCGCGCCACGCCGGACCGCCGGCGGATGGTCGATGCATAGCCCTCGCGTCGTCCCTGCGCCGGGACCGCCTCCGTTCGGAACGCGCAAGACGGTGAGCGCGTCGGTCAACCTGTCCGGCGCCGACCGGTCCGTCAAGGCGGTGGCGGCGCGCGGCCGAACGCGGCTAGACTGGCGCGGTGTTTCGCCGTGTTCTTCCGAACCTGCCGCATACGCGCTCCGCGTGCTCGCCGCCCGCGCCCGCCCGGTCGCCGGTCGCGCTATTCCTGCCCGCATCGCAAACGGTTCCGCTCGTCGTCGCCTCGCCGCACAGCGGGCGCGACTACGACTCGGCGTTTCTCGCGGCGACGCCACTGTGCGAAACGCTCCTCCGGCGTTCGGAAGACGCCTATGTGGACGAATTGTTCTCCGGCGCTCCGGCGCGCGGCGCGCCGCTGCTGGTCGCGCGCTTTCCGCGTACCTGGATCGATCCCAACCGGGAGCCGTTCGAACTGGACCCCGGGATGTTCGAGGAACGTTTGCCGCCGTGGGTCAACAGCCGATCGCCGCGGGTGCGTATGGGTCTGGGCCTGATTCCGAGGATCGGCGCCAACGGCGCGCCGATCTACGACCGGTTGCTCAGCCGTGCCGAAGCGCGCCGTCGGCTGGGCGCGTGCTATCTGCCCTATCACCGTGCCCTGAAGCGACTGCTGCGCATCACCCGGGCGTATTTCGGCCACGCCATTCTGCTCGACTGCCACTCGATGCCGTCGCAATCGGCGGGCGGCGGCGAGCGCGGAATCGAAACCCGGGGCGTGGATTTCGTGCTCGGCGACTGTCACGGTGCGGCGTGCCACCCCGAACTCGTCGCCAGTGCGGAGGCTATCCTGCGGGAACTCGGGTTCAGCGTCGTGCGCAACACGCCATATGCCGGCGGTTTCACCACCCGGTTCTACGCGCGCCCGCGTCACGGTGTGCAGGCGCTGCAGATCGAGATCAACCGCGCTCTCTACATGGATGAGGAGCAGGTGTCGCGAAACGCCGGCCTGGCAGCGCTCAAACCCGCGCTCGACGTGTTGATCGACGCGCTCGGCGCGCTCTACCCGGTGGCCCGCGCGGCGGAATAGCGCGGATACGGCCTCGACATCCGGCGGGGCGATCTGTTACAGAGTCGCTTCCCCCGCGGCGGGCGCATAGCTCAGTTGGTAGAGCAGCTGACTCTTAATCAGCGGGTCCAAGGTTCGAGTCCTTGTGCGCCCACCATCGGAATCAGGAATCCGCGGGATCGGCACCGAGAGGTGTGGAGGTCGTTTCGGGGCTTGTCCGTTCGCCCCACTTTCTGTCGAAGTCCCACACCCGTCGAAAACCGATCATTTCGTTGAAAGCATGGAAATCGCAGAGCGAGGTCTCGGTCGCCACGCTCGATCCCTCGCGTTTCAACGTGCCGTAAACGGATTCGAGAGCCGCGCCGGCCGCCAGAAAACCGGTCGCCGGAAAGATCGCGACCGCGAAGCCCAACGCTTCGAGACGCTCCCGCGGCAAGACCGGCGTGCGCCCGCCATCGACCATGTTGGCGACCAACGGCTTGTCGAGACCGGCACCGATGCGCGCCATCTCTTCCTCGCTCTCGGGCGATTCGACGAACAGCAGGTCGGCACCGGCTTCGGCGCACGCGGCCGCGCGGTCGAGGGCTTCATCGAGGCCGAGTGTCGTGCGCGCGTCGGTGCGGGCGACGATCAACATGTTCGAATCCGACCGCGCATCCACGGCGACGCGGATCCGACCCACCATGTCGGCCACGGGAACGACGCGCCTGCCGAGAGTGTGTCCGCACTTCTTGGGGAATTCCTGATCCTCAAGCTGAATCGCCGCCGCGCCGGCGGCCTCGTAACGGCGGACCGTGTGCGCGATGTTGAGCAGCCCGCCATAGCCGGTATCGGCGTCGGCGATCAGCGGCGCCGACGTCCCCTCGGCGATGCGGCGCAGGCACGACTCCATGTCGGTCAGCGTCGCGAAGCCGGCATCGGGGAGGCCGAGATAAGACGCAGACACGCCGAATCCGGTCATGTAGAGCGCGTCGAAACCGATCGAGTCGGCGATGCGCGCCGAGATCATGTCGAACACGCCGGGGGCGACGATCAGGCCGCCGCCGGCAAGACGTTTGCGCAGGGCGCGGCGCTTCATGCCGGCGTCGGGGATCACGGCTGGCCTCCTTCGTTCGATTCGGCCCCGCCGGAGCGCGAGAAAGTCATGATGACCTGGTCGACCTGTACGGGGTCGCCGGGTACGACCCTGACCTCCTCTACGGTCGCGTCGCGTTCGGCGCGCAATATGTTCTCCATCTTCATCGCGTCGACAACGCACAGAGCCTCGCCGGTCTTGACCGCCTGCCCCGGCGCGACCGCCAGGGAGACGATCAGGCCCGGCATCGGCGACAGCAGGAAGCGCGACAGATCCGGCGGTTGCTTGACGGGCATTCGCGCTGCGAGAGCGGCGGCGCGGGCGGTGCGCACCAACACCCGCGCGGACGCGCCGCCGTGGGTCACGATCCATCCCTCATGCGCGGCGCGCGCGACTTGCGCCACCACGCGACGCGCGTCCACCGTCCCGCGAAAAAGGCGATGCCCCGGGCGCCAGCTCGTCGAGCGCACTGCGACGACGCGCCCGTCGATGGCGAGGTCGTAGCCGTTCTCGACCGCCGCAACCGACACCGCCGTCTCGCGATCGCCGAACCGCACCGCCAGCGACTCCTCCAGTTCGCGGCGCCCCCCCCGTCGCGCCTCACGCTCGGCATGGCGGCGATGGACCATGACGGCGACCGGCACGAGAACCGGCGCGAGCGTCTCGGCCGCGGCAGCCGCGGCGTAGCTGTCGCCGTATTCCTCGGCGATGAATCCAGTGGTCAGCCGCCCGGCGCGAAACCGCGGATGATCCATTACCGCACGCAGGAACGGCAGGTTGTGCCCGACGCCGTCGATCTCGAAGCCGTCCAGCGCCGTGGCCAACCGGTCGATGGCGCGGTCTCGGTCGGCGCCGTGGGCGACCGCCTTGGCAATCATCGGATCGTAGTGCATCGAGATCTCGCTGCCCTCGACGACGCCGGAATCGATCCGCAAGTCGTCTTCGTGCGGCGGCTCGCGGTAGCGCCGCAAGCGGCCGATCGAGGGCAGGAAACCGCGCGCCGGATCCTCGGCATAGACCCGCGCCTCGATCGCCCAGCCGCGCGGCGCCACGGCGTCCTGACGAAGCGTGAGGGGTTCTCCGGCGGCGATACGGATCATCTGCTCGACCAGGTCGATGCCGTGGACCATCTCGGTCACCGGGTGCTCGACCTGAAGGCGCGTGTTCATCTCGAGGAAATAGAAATTCTTGTCGGCGCCGGCGACGAACTCCACGGTGCCGGCGGAGCGGTAGCCGACCGCGCGCGCCAGGGCGGTCGCCTGTGCGCCCATGGCGGCGCGCATCGCCGTATCGACGAACGGGCTCGGCGCTTCCTCGATCACCTTCTGGTGACGGCGCTGGATGGAGCATTCGCGCTCGCCGAGATGGATAACGTTGCCGTGTGCGTCGGCGAGAATCTGGATCTCGATATGACGCGGTTCGGCAATGAACTTCTCGATCAGGATGCGGTCGTCGCCGAACGCCGCGCGCGCCTCGTTGCGCGCCGACTCGAAGCTTTGCGCGATCGCGGCGGCGGCGGCGGCGACTCTCATGCCCTTGCCGCCGCCGCCGGCCGACGCCTTGATCATCACCGGATAGCCGATGCGCGCGGCGATCTCTTCCGCTTCGGCAACGCCGGAAACCGGATCGGGATGGCCCGGAATGGTGTTGACCCCCGCCGCCGCGGCGAGCCGTTTGGACTCGATCTTGTCTCCCATCGCCGCGATGGCCTCGACGCCGGGGCCGATGAACGTCACTCCGGCGGCGTCGAGAGCGCGCGCGAATTCCGCGTTCTCGGCGAGGAACCCGAAGCCCGGATGGACCGCCTCGGCGCCGGTTTCCTTCGCCGCGGCGACGATGCGCGCGACGTTCAGGTAGCTCCCCGCCGACGGCGGCGGGCCGATGGCAACAGCTTCGTCGGCCATCGCGACGTGCGGCATCGTCTTGTCGGCATCGGAATAGACCGCCACGGTCGCCATGCCGAGCCGCCGCGCCGTGCGCATGATCCGGCACGCGATCTCTCCCCGATTGGCGACCAGGATCTTCGTGAACGGCGGCCGGTCAGAGGGGGATGTTGTCATGCTTCTTCCAAGGATTGCCGAGGCGCTTCGTGCGTAGCAATGCCAGCGCGCGGCACAACCGGCGGCGCGTATTCTGTGGCATGATCACGTCATCGACATAACCGCGACTCGCGGCGATGAACGGGTTCGCGAACTTGTCGCGATAGTCGCGGGTGCGTGCGTCGATGGTCTCCGCGTCGGCACCGCGGAAAATGATTTCAACCGCTCCCTTCGGTCCCATCACCGCGATTTCGGCGCTTGGCCACGCATAGTTGATGTCGCCGCGCAGATGCTTCGAGCTCATCACGTCGTAGGCGCCGCCATAAGCCTTGCGCGTGATCACGGTGATCTTGGGAACGGTGGCTTCGGCGTAGGCGAACAACAGTTTCGCGCCGTGGCTGATGATGGCGCCGAACTCCTGATCGGTGCCGGGCAAGAACCCGGGCACGTCCACGAAGGTGACGATGGGGATATTGAAACAATCGCAGAAACGGACGAACCGCCCCGCCTTGCGCGCCGCGTTGATGTCGAGGCAACCGGCCAGCACCATCGGTTGATTGGCGACGATGCCGACGGTGTTGCCGGCGAGGCGGGCGAAACCGATGACGATGTTACCGGCCCATGCCGGTTGCAGTTCGAAGAAGTCGCCTTCGTCCACGACCGTTTCGATCAGTTCCTTCACGTCATAAGGCTGGTTGGGGTTCTCCGGAACCAGTGAATTGAGTGCCGGTTCGGGGCGGTCGACCGGGTCGTCGGTCGGCAGCGTGGGTGGCGACTCGCGGTTGTTCGACGGCAGGAAACCGAAGAAGCGGCGCAGTGCGGCGAGTGCTTCGATGTCGTTGTCGAACGCGAGGTCGGCGACGCCCGATTTGGTCGTGTGGGTCAGCGCGCCACCGAGTTCCTCGGCGCTCACCGTCTCGTGGGTGACTGTTTTCACCACATCGGGGCCGGTAACGAACATGTAGGACGAGTCTTTCACCATGAAGATGAAGTCGGTCATCGCCGGTGAATAGACCGCGCCGCCGGCGCACGGCCCCATGATCATGCTGAGTTGCGGCACCACCCCGGAGGCGAGGACGTTGCGCTGAAAGACCTCGGCGTAGCCGCCGAGCGACGCCACACCTTCCTGAATCCGCGCGCCGCCCGAGTCGTTGAGGCCGATGACGGGTAAGCCGCAGCGCACGGCGTGATCCATGACCTTGCAGATCTTCTCGGCGTGCGCCTCGCTGAGCGAACCGCCGAACACGGTGAAATCCTGGCTGAACACGAGGGTGGGGCGCCCATTGATCGCGCCGTGTCCGGTCACCACGCCGTCGCCGGGCACACGCTGGTCGGCCATGCCGAAATCGCCGCAGCGATGTTCGACGAACATGTCGAACTCTTCGAACGAGCCGGGGTCGAGGAGAAGTTCGAGCCGCTCGCGCGCCGTAAGTTTTCCCTTGGCGTGTTGCGCGGCGATACGCCGTTCGCCGCCGCCGAGCCGAGCTGCTGCGCGCCGCTGTTCGAGCTCCTGCACGATCGCGTCCATAACCCCTCCGCCCCCCGGCGATAGCCCGCACCCGGCATAGCATTCGAGCAGAAACCGCGCCAGCACTGCCCCCTCCGGCTTCCGACTCCGGCATGGCATCGAACGAGCTTCCGCGACACGAACGAAACCCTTCCCGATCACACGACCGGCAGGAAACGCCAGCGTGCCTTGCGAGCGTTACCGGCTCACGAACCGAGGAGGCGCAGAAATCTCGCCGCGGCTTGGACGGTTGCAGCCAGCGCGGCGCAGCGCGCGGCGGCCTCGGCATCCTCTCCCCAGCGTTCGGCCTGAAAGCGCTCGTCGAGCTGGCTCGCGGCGATCACCTCTTCGGCGCTCAGACGCCGTTCCTTCAGAGCGAGCGCCAACAACACCGAGCCGGTGGCCGTCGTCGCCTCCTGTACGGCCGCCAATGTCAGCGCATCGACGGTCTCGACAGCACTGCGAACGGCCGCCAGCGCCGCCGGATCCTGATGCACCGGTACGATGCCGGTCGTTACCAAGAACGCCGCGCCGTAATGCGCCGCCACCCAGTCGAGGATCGGCTGCCACAACGCTGCCTGCCGCCAGGCCAGTTTCTGCGGGCTCGCTGCGCGGTAGCACAGGAGATCGGTCCCGGCGTAGCCGGTCACCCGGTCCACGACCGCGCCAGGGTCTTCAGCTACGGAGTCGCGTGCAATGGCCACAAGCCGCCAGAGCGGCATCGCGTCGAGGCGCACGGTATCGTCCTGCGCGCGCCACTCGTCGGCGACCGCCTCGGCGAGCGCTTCCGAGGGGAAGCGGAGTGTGCGGCGCCGCGGCGTGAGCAGGGGGCGGCCGTCGAGGGCGATGCCGAAATCGCTCCCCCCGCGCACGACCGAAACCTCTTCGTAGAACCGCTTCACGGTCGGATCAGCGCTGCGGCGGCGTGAACCCGAAACGCGCGAAGGTCTCTCGAAAGTGCGCGGGAAGCGGCGCCTCGATCGGCGGTCGGCGCGGGACCTCCACGCGGCGCGCGTGGAGATGAAGCTTCGGTTCCGGCGATGGCGGTTCCGCGTCGCCATATTTTCGGTCACCGAGGATCGGGGCGCCGAGGCTCGCGCAATGGACCCGCAACTGATGGGTGCGCCCGGTGAGCGGCGTGAGTTCGATCCAGGCAGCGCGCGTCCCGGCGCGATCGAGCGTCCGGTAACGGGTCAGGGCGCGGCGACCGTCGGGGCGCGCGACGACGCGGGCATCGCCGTCGGCGCCGTGCTTGCCGAGAGCCGAGTCGATCTCTCCGGTCGCCGGCCGGGGCGCGCCGACGACCACGGCCCAGTAGGTCTTGGCGACGCCGCCCTCCCGGAACAGCCCGGTGAGCCAACGCGCCGCGAGCGCGTGGCGCGCCAGCAACAGCACGCCGCTGGTCTCCTTGTCGAGGCGATGGACGAGGCGTGGCGGCGCAACGGCGCCGAAACGCAGGGCCTCGGCGAGTCCATCCACATGGCGCCGCTGGCCGGCACCGCCCTGAACCGCAAGGCCCGACGGCTTGTCGAGCGCGATGATGTCGTCATCGCAGAGGAGGACGCGGGCGCGCAGGGCCCGGGCATCGGATTCGCGAACGATGGGCGGTGTCCGCGCCACGCCGCGCACTTGCGGCGGCACGCGCATCGCCTGCCCTGCGGCGAGCCGGGTGTCGATCTTCGCGCGCTTGCCGTCCACCCGGACCTGCCCGGTGCGCAGCAAGCGATAGAGCTGGCTGCGCCCCACCGCGGGAAAGTGGCGCGCGAACCACCGGTCCAGGCGCGCGCCGTCATCGGCGGGCGCGACGGCGATGGTCGGTCGCGCGGTCACGCCAGAATCCATCGCGCGGCGTGCATGCCACCGATCAGGCCCGCTATCGACAGCACCACGGACGCTACGATGTAGCCGCTGCCGGGGAGCCAGCCGCCGCGCGCGGACAGAGTCACGACGTCGAGCGCAAAGGTCGAGAAGGTGGTGAACGCGCCGAGCACACCCACCACGAGCGCCGCGCGCAACTCCGGGGACGGCGACCAGGCGAGCGCCGAGATCTCGATCAACGCGCCCATCGCCAGGGAGCCGAACACGTTGACCGCCAGGGTCCCCCACGGAAAGCCCGAGCCGAGCCAGTGGCCGAATCCGCTCATCACGAGGTAGCGCCCGACCGCACCCAGCGCGCCGCCGGCCGCAACCGCAAGCAAGGTGGTCATGGGCGGCGGGCGCGCAACTTGCGCCACCAGGCGAGTCGTTTGACGATTTCGCGCTCGAAGCCGCGCTCGCCCGGAACGTAGAATTCGCCGCGGGGCATCGAGTCGGGGAAATAGTTCTGGCCGGAGAAGGCGTCTTCGGCTTCGTGGTCGTAGGCGTATCCGCTGCCGTATCCCAGGTCGCGCATCAGCCCGGTCGGCGCATTCAGGATATGCTTCGGCGGCATCAGCGAGCCGGTTTCGCGCGCCGCCGCGCTGGCGGCCGACAACGCGCGATACGCGGCGTTCGACTTCGGGGCGGTCGCGAGATAGATCGTCGCCTGGGCGATCGCCAGTTCCCCTTCCTGCGAACCGACGAAGTGGTAGGCGTCCTTGGCGGCGATCGCCTGAACGAGCGCTTGCGGGTCGGCGAGCCCGATATCCTCGGAGGCGAACCGGACCAGGCGGCGGACGATGTAGAGCGGGTCTTCGCCGCTCGCGAGCATCCTCGCCAGCCAGTAGAGCGCCGCATCTGTGTCGGAACCGCGCAAGCTTTTGTGCAGGGCGCTGATAAGGTTGTAGTGGGCTTCCTGCTTCTTGTCGTAAACGGGGGCGCGGCGCTGTACCGCGGCGACGAGGGCAGCGGTATCGAGTGTCTGGCCGGCCAGGGGCGCCAGCATTTCGACCATGTTGAGCAGATAACGGCCGTCGCCGTCGGCCATCGCGATCAGGGCGCGCCGGGCGTCGGAATCCAGCGGCAGCGGCGCACCTTCGGCGCGTTCGGCGCGGTCGAGCAGCGCGGCGAGCGCGGCAGAGTCGAGGCGATCGAGAACCAGCACCCGGCAGCGCGACAACAATGCCGCGTTGAGCTCGAAAGACGGGTTCTCGGTGGTGGCGCCGACCAGGACGACGACACCGTTCTCCACCACCGGCAGAAAGGCGTCCTGCTGGGCGCGGTTGAAGCGATGGATCTCATCGACGAACAGCAGTGTGTCGCGCCCGGCGGCACGGCGCTGTTCGGCGCGCGCGAAGATCTTGCGCAATTCGGCGACGCCCGAGAACACCGCCGAAACCGGCTCGAAATCGAGCGCGCCCGCGCCGGCGAGGAGACGCGCGATGGTGGTCTTGCCGCAACCGGGCGGCCCCCACAGAACCATCGAGGCGAGGCGCCCGGAGGCGACCATACGACCGATGGGCTTGTCTTCAGCCAGCAAATGATCCTGACCGAGCACGTCGCCAAGACGCGCAGGGCGCAAGCGGTCGGCGAGCGGGCGCCGCGCCGGGTCGTCGAGGCCGGCCGCTTCGAACAACCCGGTCATCCACCGCGCACCGTCACGCGCAGGAGCCTGCCGTCGCGGCGCACGGATATCTCCCATTCGCGGCGCTCACGCGACAACACCCCGGCGAGCCGCGCGGTGGTGTCGATCCGTTGGTCGGCGACCTCGACGACGATATCGCCCGACCGAAGGCCGAGGCGCAGGGCCGGACCGCGTTCGACCCGCAAGACCACGACGCCGGTCAGCATCGGCTCAAGTCCGAGATCGGCATTCAGCGCCGGCGACAGATTGGCGACGGTCGCGCCCGACAGGGGATGATCGCCGTCGAGGCGGCGGGTGTCCCGGGGCGGCTCCTCGGGCGGTTCTATCAGGCGCAGCGGCACCTCCCGTTCGCCGCGCCGCCCGCGAACCGACAGGACCGCGGTTTCGCCGAGCCGCCGCGTCGAAAGGCGGAAGTGGAAGCTGTCGGCGTCGAATACCTGGTGGCGATCGACCGCGAGGACGACGTCGCCGACCGCGAGGCGCACCGGGCTTGCCGGGTGCACCTGGTTGACGAGAACGCCGGCGGGCCGGTCCAGGCCAAGCCCCCGCGCGAGTTCGGCCGTCACCGCCTGGATCTCGAGGCCGACCCAGGGCCGGACCATGCGCCCGGTCGCCACCATGCCTTCGACGACAACCTGGACGAGGTTCGCCGGGACGGCGAAGCCGATGCCGACCGAACCGCCGGAGCGGGACAGGATGGCCGAATTGATCCCGACCAGGCGGCCGTCAAGTGTGACCAGCGCACCGCCCGAATTGCCCGGATTGATCGCCGCGTCGGTCTGGATGAAGGCGCCCCCGCTCAACCCTGTGCGCACTTCCGCCGAGACGATGCCGCTGGTGACGGTCTGGCCGACGCCGAACGGATTGCCGATGGCGAGCACGATGTCGCCGACCTCGACCGCGTCGGAATCACCGAGTTCGAGCGCCGGCAGAGGTTCGCCGCCCGTATCGATGCGAAGCACGGCGAGATCGCTCGACTCGTCACTGCCGACGAGGGTGGCGGCGAATTCGCGGCGGTCGGCGAGCGCCACGGTGATCTCGTCGCTGCCCTCGATGACGTGGCGGTTGGTGACGATGATCCCGCCGGGCGAAACGATGACGCCGGAGCCGAGCGAGTTCTCCGCGCGCTCGCGCGGCAGGCCGGAGAACAGACCGCCGAAGAAGCGCTCGAAGAACGGGTCGCCGGCGAACGGGCCGCGCCGACGCGAAACGAGGCGACGCGTGTAGATATTGACCACCGCCGGCGCGACCGCCTCGACCACCGGCGCATAAGAGAGTCGAATTTCGGCGACAGAGCGCGGAACCGCCCGTTCGACCGCGTGTGCCGCGCCGAAGCAGAGGATCGCCGCCAGCAGCGACAGCCCGCCGCAGGCTCGACGGGCAACCTGTGGGTCATTCCGCGCGCCTTCTCCGCCGGCGCGAGCGGCGATCAACGCGCCGGCGATATGTCTTGCCGGCAATGGAGACAAACGCGCGCTTGCCGCTTGACGAACTCGGCGCAATGCGGACACGGGATACGCCCCTCGGCGCGCGCGTGTCTCTCTTCCGCCTCGACCGTGCGGCGCAACACCAGGATATGGACCAGGGCGACCGGCCAGATCAGGGCGCCGTAAACGAACCATCCGAAGCCGCTACGACCCTTCGAGCGGGCGATGAGGGCGATGACGAGGCCAAGGACGATCCAGAGAAAGAGGAGTTCCATGACACCCTCCGGCCGGGGGTGATGCCGCTTACGCCGCGGCGACCGCCTCGTCGCCGTCCGTCTCGACCGGCCCCGAATCCTTGCCCTTCGCGTCCTCGTCGCGATCGACCAGTTCGATCACCGCCATCGGCGCCGAGTCGCCATAGCGAAATCCCGCCTTCATCACGCGCGTGTAACCGCCGCGCCGGGCTGTGTAGCGCTCGCTCAACGTGGTGAAGAGTTTATCCACCAGCCCGGCGTCGCTACCCAGCTTGGCCAATGCCTGGCGCCGGGCATGGAGGGTGCCGCGTTTGCCGAGCGTGATCAGGCGATCGACGAGGGGCCGCAGATCCTTCGCCTTGGGCAGCGTGGTGCGAATCTGCTCATGCTTGATCAGCGCCATCGCCATGTTGGAGAACATCGCCTTGCGGTGGCTCGACGTACGGTTGAGCTTGCGGCCGCGCCTGCGGTGTCGCATGGGTCGGTCTCCTCGCGCGCCGCCGTCAGATCGGCTCGTCGAGCCGCTGGGACATGTCCCTGATGTTCTCGGGCGGCCATTCGGGTATGTCCATGCCGAGGTGCAGGTTCATCTGCCCCAGCATTTCCTTGATTTCGTTCAGCGACTTGCGACCGAAGTTCGGGGTCCGCAGCATTTCCTGCTCGGTCTTCTGCACGAGGTCGCCGATGTAGATGATATTGTCGTTTTGCAGGCAGTTGGCCGAGCGCACCGACAGTTCAAGTTCCGTGACCTTCTTCAACAAGTCCGGGTTGAGTGCCGGTTGCATCCCCTCGCCGACATCGATTCGCTGTTTCGGCTCCTCGAAATTGATGAACGTTTCCAACTGGTCGGTCAGGATGCGCGCCGCGAGCGCCAGAGCGTCTTCCGCGCGTGTCGTGCCATCGGTTTCGATCTCCATCGACAATTTGTCGCGGTCGGTGTCCTGGCCGACTCGGGTGTCCTCGACATGCCAGGAGACCTTGCGCACCGGACTGTAAATGGCATCGACGGGGATCAGGCCGATCGGCGAATCTTCCGGCCGGTTCTGCTCCGCGGGCACGTATCCCCTGCCGCTCTCGACCGTCATCTCGAAGTGGATACTGGCGCCGTCGTCGAGAGTGCAGAGCGGCGTGTCGGGCGACAGAATTTCAATGTCGTGACCGACTTCGATCTCCTTTGCGGTTACGGTCCCGGGACCGGTTGCCCGGAGCGACACGCGCTTGGGGCCGTCTCCGTGCATGCGCAGCGCGATCGACTTCACGTTGAGCACGATGTCGGTCACGTCTTCGCGGACTCCCGGGATGGACGAGAATTCGTGCAGCACGTTGTCGATGCGCAGGCTGGTGATCGCCGCGCCCCGCAGACTCGACAGCAGGATACGGCGCAGTGCGTTGCCCAGCGTGACCCCGAAGCCGCGCTCAAGCGGCCCGGCGACGATCTTCGCCCGGCGGTGACCGGCGTCGTGCGGCTCGATTTCCAGTTTTTCCGGCTTGATCAGTTCCTGCCAGTTCTTTTCCAGCACTCTTCGAACCTCATGACAAGATGCAACCGCCGGCGCGGTCGCCCCACGAATTCTTGGCCGGCGCGCCGTTCGCGCGCCGGCGTTCAGACCCGCCGACGTTTGGGCGGGCGGCAGCCGTTATGCGGGATCGGCGTCACATCCCGGATGGCCGTGATGGTGAACCCGATGGCCTGCAACGCGCGGAGGGCCGACTCCCGACCCGACCCCGGGCCCTTGACCTCGACCTCGAGGGTCTTCATGCCGTGCTCGGCGGCTTTGCGGCCGGCTTCCTCCGCCGCCATCTGCGCGGCGTAGGGGGTCGATTTGCGGGAGCCGCGAAAGCCCTGCGCACCCGCCGACGACCAGGCGATAGCATTGCCCTGGACATCGGTAATGGTGATCAGGGTGTTGTTGAACGTCGCGCTGACGTGAGCGACGCCCGAAATGATGTTTTTCCGTTCGCGGCGCCTGACGCGTCCGCCCGAATCCTTCGCCATGCCTGATCCTTGCGCAACGAGCGGCGCGGGCAAGCGCCCGGCGCCGCGACGGGGCCCGTGCCGGGCCTCAAGCTTTCTTCTTGCCGGCGATCGGCCGGGCCTTGCCCTTGCGGGTACGCGCGTTGGTATGGGTCCGCTGGCCGCGCACCGGCAAACCGCGGCGATGCCGCAAGCCACGATAGCACCCGAGGTCCATCAGCCGCTTGACACTCATTGCCACGTCGCGCCGGAGGTCGCCCTCCACACGATAGTCACCGTCGATGATCTCGCGCACCCGCGCGAGCTCGCCCTCGGTCATATCGTTGACCCGGCGTTCTTCCGGAAGCCGCGCCTTGTCGCAAATCTCGCGCGCCGTGGTCCGGCCAATACCGTAGATATAGGTCAGGGCGATATGCACCCGCTTGCCGCTCGGTATGTTGATGCCGGCGATTCGCGCCACTTTCACCCTCCCACAAGAAAAGGCGCCGCTTCGGGAACGTAACGGCGCGACTTTCGAACCCGCAATTATAAGCGCGGTCGCGGCGAAGTCAATGGCCGGAAACCACCGGCGTCACGCGGCCGCGTCGATGGCGGTCTCGATACGACACGCGACCGTGTCCATATCCGCCATGCCGTCCACGGTCGAGAGCACGCCTTTCGCCTCATACCAGGGCAACAGCGGCGCCGTCTGCGCCCGGTAGGCGGTCAAGCGCTCGCGAACGGTCTCCGCCCTGTCGTCCTTGCGGCGCACGAACGCACCGCCGCCGCAACGGTCGCAGACTCCCGCCCGCGCGGTCGGCTTGAACGCATCGTGATAGCCGGCACCGCAATCGGCGCAAGCGAAACGGCCGGCGATGCGCGACACCAATTCGTCGGCGGCGACGTCCAGAGCGACTACCCGGTCGATGGCGAGGCCGCGTCGGTCCAGAACCCCGACAAGCGCCTCGGCCTGGGCGGTGGTACGCGGGAAGCCATCAAGAACGAAGCCGTCCGCCGTATCCGGTTCGGCAAGCCGGTCGGCGACGATGCCGATAACCACCTCGTCGGGTACCAGATCGCCGGCTGCCATGATCGCCTGGGCGCGTTTGCCCACCGGCGTTCCCCGCGCGACCGCTTCGCGCAGCATGTCGCCGGTGGACAGATGCGGAATTCCGAGCCGCGCCCCGAGACGCTCGGCCTGAGTCCCCTTGCCCGATCCCGGCGGCCCGAAAAGGATGAGCCTCACCGGCGCCGCCCGCGCAACCGGGTCTTGCGCAATAAGCCTTCATACTGGTGCGCCAGCAAGTGCGATTGCACCTGCGACACGAAATCCATCGTGACGTTGACCACGATGAGCAGGCTGGTGCCGCCGAAATAGAACGGCACCGCATATCGCGAAATCAGGATCTCCGGCAGCACGCACACCGCCGAAAGATAGATCGCCCCGACGGTGGTCAGGCGGGTCATCACGTAGTCGATGTATTGCGCCGTGGTCGCACCGGGCCGGATGCCGAGAATGAAGCCACCGTTCTTGCGCAGATTGTCCGCCGTGTCCTCCGGGTTGAACACCACGGCGGTATAGAAGAAGGCGAAGAACACGATCATCGAAATGTAGAGCAAGAGATAGACCGGCTGACCGCGGCCGAGATAGGCGTTGAGATCGGTGAGCCAGCCGGTACCGTCGCCGCCGGAGAAACCGAGCGCCGTCACCGGCAGCAGCAGCAGCGCACTCGCGAAGATCGGCGGGATGACGCCGGCGGTGTTGATCTTGAGCGGCAGATGGGAGCTCTCGCCGCCGAACATCCGGTTGCCCACCTGGCGTTTCGGATACTGCACGAGGAGGCGGCGCTGGGCGCGTTCGACGAACACGATGAACATGATGACCGCCACCGCCATCACCATCAGGAAGATGATGAACAGCGCCGACAGCGCGCCCGTGCGTCCGAGTTCGAGCGTGCCGACCAGGGCGCCCGGCAATTCGGCGACGATGCCGGCCATGATGATCAGCGAAATGCCGTTGCCGACTCCGCGCGCCGTGATCTGCTCGCCGAGCCACATCAGGAAGATCGTGCCGCCGGTCAGGGTCACCACCGTGGTGAAGCGGAACATCAGGCCGGGGTCGATCACCGCGCCGACATTGTTGGTGCCGGTCATGCCTTCCAGCCCGACAGCGATTCCGAGCGCCTGGAGCGCGGCCAGAATGACGGTGCCATAGCGGGTGTATTGGGTGATCTTGCGGCGCCCGGATTCGCCCTCCTTCTTCCACGCTTCCAGCGTCGGCGACACGGTGGTCATCAACTGGATCATGATCGACGCGGAGATATAGGGCATGATGTTGAGCGCGAAGATCGTCATGCGCCCCAGCGCACCGCCGGCAAACACGTTGAAGATGCCGAGGATGCCGCCGGCCTGCTGTTGCACGATGTCCGACAGCACCGCCGGGTCGATGCCCGGAATCGGGATGTAGGTACCGAGCCGATAGATGATCAGCGCACCGAGTGTGAACCACAGGCGCTTCTTCAGTTCGGTGGCCTTGCCGAGGGCGGCGAAGTTGAACTGTGCGGCGAGTTGCTCGGCGGCCGAAGCCATTCACCCTTCTCCTGCCGACCCGCGCGCCACCTCGCCGCGACAACGGGTCATTCGCGCGTCGCCTCCGCGGCCGACCTGGCGGCGGGCAGGACAACGCGACCGCCGGCCTTCTCGACAGCGGCGACCGCGCTCTTCGACGCGCCCGCGACCTCGACCGTCAACGCCCGGTCGATCGCACCCCGCCCGAGCAGGCGCACGCCATCCCTGAGACGGGTGACCACGCCGGCCGCTTTCAGAGCGTCATGGGTGACCGGCGCTGCCGGATCGAGCTTCCCCGCGTCGATGGCCCGTTGCAACCGGTCGAGGTTCACCGCGACGTAGCGCTTGCGGAAGATGTTGTTGAAGCCGTGTTTCGGCAGACGCCGGTAAAGCGGCATCTGGCCTCCCTCGAAGCCCTTGAGCGAGGCGCCGCTGCGCGATTTCTGCCCTTTGTCGCCACGACCGGCGGTGCCGCCCTTGCCGCTGCCGATGCCGCGGCCGCGGCGAATGCGCCGCCGCAACGCGCCCGGCTTGTCGGCGAGTTCGTTCAGCTTCATGACCGTTCCCCGCCCGTATCGACCCGCTCGACGCGCACCAGATGCCTGACCTTGTCGATCATCCCGCGCACGGCAGGTGTGTCTTCGAGCGTCCGCGTGCGGTGCATCCTGTTCAGCCCGAGGCCGATCAACGTCTGCCGCTGGTCCTTGCGGCGCCCGATGGGGCTGCCGACCTGGGTGACCGTCACCGTGCCGTCGCTTGCCATGACCTACTCCGCCCGCCGCTGCGCGGTCGCCTCGCCACCGCGGGCGCGGCGTCCGATCAGTTCGCCGACCTTCTTGCCGCGCTTGCCGGCGACCGCGCGCGGCGACTGGATCCGGGCCAGCGCCGCGAAGGTGGCGCGCACCATGTTGTAGGGATTCGCGGTGCCGAGCGACTTGGTCACGATGTCCTGCACGCCGAGGGTTTCGAACACGGCTCGCATCGGCCCGCCGGCGATGATGCCGGTCCCGGCCGGAGCGGTCCGCAGCAGCACCCGACCGGCGCCATAGCGCCCGGTGACGTCGTGATGGAGCGTCCGGCCGTCACGCAACGGCACGCGAATCAGTTCGCGTTTCGCGCGCTCCGTCGCCTTGCGGATCGCCTCCGGCACCTCCCGCGCCTTGCCGGCGCCGAACCCGACGCGCCCGCGCCGGTCGCCGACCACAACGAGAGCGGCGAACCCGAAACGGCGCCCACCCTTCACCACCTTGGCGACACGGTTGATACCGACCAGCTTGTCGAACAGATCGCTGTCGGAGTCGTCTTTCCGCCGGTCGCGCCGGTCGCCGCGGCGCCCGCCACGGCGTTTGTCGTCTCTTGCCATGCCCCGACCTCGCCCGATCAAAGAACCAGACCGGATTCGCGCGCCGCCTCGGCCAGCGCACGGACCCGGCCGTGATAGATGTAGGCGCCGCGGTCGAACACCACTTCGGTGACGCCGGCCTCGCGCGCACGTTCAGCCACCAGCTTGCCGACCGCCTTCGCCGCGTTCACATCGGCACCGGTCTTCAGCACCGCGCGCAAATCCTTCTCCAGAGTCGAGGCGGCGGCGACGGTGCGCCCTTCGTCGTCGCGGATAACCTGTGCATACATGTGCTTGCTCGAGCGATAGACCGACAGCCGGGGCCGGCCGCGGGCACGCCGCTTGAGATTGTAACGGTTGCGGCGCTTGCGCCGAGCCGCCAATTGCTTCGATTTATCCATCCGCGCGCCTATTTCTCTTTCTTCTTGCCGACTTTCTGCCGCACGAACTCGCCCTCATAGCGAATGCCTTTCCCCTTGTAGGGTTCGGGCTTGCGCAGAGACCGGATCTCGGCGGCGATCTGGCCGACGCGCTGCTTGTCGGCGCCGGTCACTGCGATGGCGGTCGGCCGGTCGCAGGCGATCTCCACATCGTCCGGCACCGCGAGCCTGACCTCGTGGCTATAGCCGAGTTGCAGGCTGAGCATCCCGTCGTTCATCGCGGCGCGGTAGCCGACCCCGCGGATCTCGAGGCGGCGGGTATAACCCTCCGAGACGCCGATGACCATGTTGTTCACGAGCGTCCGCGCCAGCCCCCACATCGACCGGGCGCGGCGGCCCTCGCCCCGCATCGCAACCCTGATGCCGCCGTTCTCGCGACTCACGGCCACCGCGTCGGGCAGGGTGCGGGTGAGCGCGCCGCGTTTTCCCTTCACGGTGACGGTCTGGCCGGCGACGGCCACTTCGACTCCGTCCGGCACCTTGACCGGATGTTTGCCGATGCGAGACATGGCTCTTCTCCCGGCCTCCCTAAAACACCTGGCAGAGCACTTCGCCGCCGACATTCGCAGCGCGAGCCGCAGCATCCGACATCACGCCGCGCGGGGTCGAGAGGATCGAGATCCCGAGCCCGTCATAGACCCGCGGCAGTTCCTTGATCGACGAATAGACCCGCCGCCCGGGCCGCGAGACGCGGCTGATCTCGCGGATCACCGGATAGCCGTCGTGATACTTGAGTTCGATCTCCAGGAACGGCTTGGCGGGCTGATCTTCGAGCCGACGATAACCGCGGATATAGCCTTCGCTGGCCAACACTTCCAGCACGTTGGCGCGCAACCGCGACGCCGGGCACCGCACCACCTGCTTGTTCACGCGCTGGCCATTGCGGATACGGGTCAACATGTCGCCGACCGGGTCGCTCATCGTCATCGCGGCGCCCTCCCTACCAGCTCGACTTGACCATTCCCGGGATCTGGCCGTCGGAGGCCAGCTCGCGCAAGGCGATGCGCGACATCTTGAGCTTGCGGTAGTAACCGCGCGGACGCCCCGACACGATGCAACGGTTGCGGACGCGCGACGGTGCGCTGTTGCGCGGCAGCGCGGCGAGTTCGAGCCTGGCCTGGAAGCGTTCCTCCATCGGCAGCGAGTTGTCGTTCGCGATCGCCTTGAGCGCCGCCCGCTTCGCGGCATAACGCACCACCATCCCCCGCCGCTTGCGGTCTCGTTCCACCGCGCTTCGTTTGGCCATTCGCCCGATCCCTCTTTCCTGAACCGTCCTCACGCCGCCGTGAAGGGCATGTTGAAGCCGCCGAGCAACGCCCGCGCCTCATCGTCGGTCGTTGCCGTGGTCGCGATCACGATGTCGAGTCCGCGCACCGTGTCGATGGAGTCGTAGCCGATCTCGGGAAACACGATCTGCTCCTTCAGTCCGAGCGCGTAGTTGCCGCGCCCGTCGAAACTGTTGGACGAGACACCGTGAAAATCGCGCACCCGGGGCAGGGCGACGTTGACCAGACGGTCGAGAAATTCGTACATGCGCTCGCGCCGCAAGGTGACCTTGCAGCCGACCGTCATCCCCTCGCGCAATTTGAAGTTCGCGATCGACCGCTTTGCCCGCGTGATCACGGGTTTCTGGCCGGCGATGGCGGTCATGTCGGCGACCGCGCCCTGGATCTGCTTGTTGTCGCGCGCCGCCTCGCCGACTCCCATGTTGAGTACGATCTTGTCGAGCCTGGGCGCCCGCATCGGGTTAGCATATCCGAAGCGCTCGATCAGGGCGGGCCTGAGCGTGGTCTTGTAGTGTTCGTACAGGCGGGCCACGGCGACCTCCTCAGCGATCGATGACTTCGCCGGAGCGCTTGGCGTAGCGCACCTTGCGACCGTCTTCGAGGAAGCGGAAACCGACCCGGGTCGGCTTGCCGTCCTTGGGGTCGCGCAACGCGACGACCGAGATGTCGAGCGGCGCTTCCTTCTCCAGGATACCGCCGGGCGAGGCCGGGTTGGGGCGGGTGTGGCGCTTCACCATGTTGACGCCCTGCACGACCACGCGCCGCTGTTTGCGATCGATGCGCAACACCTCGCCGGTTCTTCCCTTTTCGCGACCGCTGGTAACCACCACGTTGTCGCCCCGGCGCACTCTGAACTTCTCGGCCATCGCGCGAATCCTCACAACACTTCCGGCGCCAGCGAGACGATGCGCATGAAGCGTCGGGCCCTGAGTTCGCGCGTGACGGGGCCGAAGATGCGCGTGCCGACGGGTTCGCCCTGGCGATTGATCAACACCGCGGCATTGTTGTCGAAGCGGATGGCGCCGCCGTCGGGGCGGCGAATTTCCTTGGCGGTGCGCACGATGACCGCATGATGGATCTCGCCCTTTCTGACCCGGCCGCGCGGGATCGCTTCCTTGACGGTCACCACAATGACGTCGCCCACCGACGCCGTGCGCCGCCCGGCGCCGCCCAGCACCTTGATGCACTGCACCCGCCGGGCGCCGGAATTGTCGGCGACGTCAAGGTCCGTCTGCATCTGGATCATGCGCGACTCCCGTTTCGTGTCATGCGGCGCGGCTCAGGCGCCGTCCGACACGACCTCCCAGCGTTTCGATCTGGACATCGGCCGGCATTCCCGGATGCGCACGACGTCGCCCACCTTGTGGGCGTTGTCCGGATCGTGCGCGGCGTAACGCTTCGACCGGCGGATGAACTTCTTGTAAACCGGGTGGCGGAACCGCCGTTCGACCCGGACCATGACCGTCTTGTCGGCCCTGTCGCGGACCACGGTTCCCTGCAAGATTCGTTTCGGCATCGCCCTTATCCGCCCGTCTGCGCGCCGGCCCGCATCCGTTCGCCGAGCACGCCGCAAATGCGGGCGATGTCGCGGCGGACTTCGCGGACGCGCGCGGTGTTCTCGAGCTGCCCGGTGGCGCGCTGGAAACGCAGGTTGAACTGTTCCTTTTTCAGGTCCTGCAACTGGCTCCGCAACGCCGCGTCGTCGCGGCCGCGGAGTTCCCGCGCCTTCACCGTCCGTCCCCGTCGCCGACGCGGGTGACGAAGCGCGTGTGCATCGGCAGCTTTGCCGCGCCGCGCGCGAACGCCGCCCGCGCGAGGTCGGACGGGACTCCGTCGAGCTCGAACATGATGCGCCCGGGCTTGACCCGGCACATCCAGTATTCGGGAGCGCCCTTGCCCTTTCCCATACGCACTTCGGTCGGTTTCTTGCTCACCGGCACGTCGGGAAAGATTCGGATCCACATGCGTCCCGCGCGCTTGATGTGCCGGGTTATGGCCCGCCGGGCAGCCTCGATCTGCTGCGCCGTCACCCGCGCGGCCTCGGTCGATTTGAGGCCGTAGGCGCCGAAATTCAGAGCCGTGCCGCCCTTGGCCAGGCCGTGGATACGGCCTTTGTGGGCCTTGCGGTATCTGGTGCGCTTGGGACTCAGCATGGCTGCGTTCCTTCGTTACACACGGGCGCCGTGGAACTCGCTGCGGCGGCGGTCCTGCGCCATCGGATCGTGTTCCATGATCTCGCCCTTGAATACCCAGACCTTGACGCCGCAAGTTCCATAGGCCGTCTGCGCCTTCTTGACCCCATAGTCGATATCGGCTCGCAGCGTGTGCAGCGGCACACGCCCTTCGCGATACCATTCGGTGCGCGCGATCTCGGCGCCGCCGAGGCGGCCGCCGCAATTGATGCGGATGCCGAGCGCGCCCAGGCGCATCGCCGACTGCACCGCCCGCTTCATGGCGCGCCGGAAAGCGACGCGCCGCTCGAGCTGCTGCGCAATACCCTCGGCTACCAATTGCGCGTCGGTCTCCGGCTTGCGGATCTCGACGATGTTGATGTGGACTTCGCTCTCGGTGAGCTTCGCCACATCGACGCGCAAGCGTTCGATATCGGCGCCCTTCTTGCCGATCACCATGCCGGGACGCGCGGAGTGGATGGTCACGCGGGCCTTCTTCGCCGGACGCTCGATAACGATCCGCGACACGCTCGCCTGGCTCAGGCGCTTGTGCAGAAAGCGGCGGATCTTGAGGTCTTCGTGCAACAGATCGCCGTAATCGGAATCGGCATACCAACGCGAATCCCACGTCCGGTTGATACCGAGCCGGAGCCCGACGGGATTGACCTTCTGGCCCATGCGCCCCTCTCCCTATTCCTCGCGCTCGCGCACCACGACCGTGAGCCGACTGAACGGCTTGACGATCCTGCCGGTGCGCCCGCGCGCCCGCGGCCGCCAGCGGCGCATGGTGAGCGCCTTGCCGACATGCGCATCGGCGACGTAGAGCCGGTCGACGTCGAGGTCGTGATTGTTCTCCGCGTTCGAGATTGCCGACTGCAACACGCCGCGCACGGCACCGGCGATGCGGCGGCGCGAGAAGGCCAGCACGCTCAAGGCCTTTTCGCAGGGCAGCCCACGAATCGACTCGGCCACAAGATTCAGTTTCCGCGGGCTGGTGCGCAGCGATTTGGCCATCGCCATCGCTTCGTTTTCCGCCACCCGGCGCCCGCGCATGGGCTTGCCCACGGCTCAGCTCCTCCGCGCCTTCTTGTCGCCCGCATGCCCATAATAGGTGCGCGTGGGCGCGAACTCGCCGAATTTGTGGCCGACCATGTTCTCGGTCACGAGCACCGGAATGAACTTGCGGCCGTTGTGGACTCCGAAGGTAAGGCCGACGAATTGGGGCAGGATGGTGGAGCGTCGCGACCAGGTCTTGATCACTTCCTTGCGCCCGGCCGCATGAACGGCATCGGCTTTCTTCAACAGATAACCGTCCACGAACGGACCTTTGCGGATGGATCGCGCCATGCCCGCCTCCCTAGCGCCGCTTTCTGGCCCGGTGGCGGCTGCGCAGAATCAACCGGTCGCTCGCCTTGTTGCGCCGGGTGCGCTTGCCCTTGGTGGGCACGCCCCATGGAGTCACCGGATGCCGTCCGCCCGACGACTTGCCTTCGCCGCCGCCGTGCGGATGATCGACCGGGTTCATCGCGACGCCGCGCACCTTGGGCCGCCGCCCGCGCCAGCGGTTACGGCCCGCCTTGCCGAGCTTGATGTTCTGGTTGTCGGCGTTGGAGACCGCGCCCACCGTCGCCATGCACTCGGCGCGCACCATGCGTTGTTCGCCGGACGACAGTCGCAACAGCGCGTAGCCGGCGTCCTTGCCGACCAATTGCGCATAGTTGCCGGCGGCGCGGGCGATCTGGCCGCCCTTGCCCGGCTTCATCTCGACGTTGTGGACGATCGTGCCGACCGGCATGTTGCGCATCGGCATGGCGTTACCGGGCTTGATGTCGGCGTGTTCGTCCGCCACCACCCGGTCGCCGGCGCGCAGCCGCTGGGGTGCGACGATGTAGGCTCGCTCACCGTCTTCATAGCGCAGCAACGCGATGAAGGCCGAGCGGTTGGGATCGTATTCAAGGCGCTCGACCGTCGCCGGAAGGCCGAATTTGCGCCGCTTGAAATCGACCACCCGATAGCGCCGCTTGTGACCGCCGCCGCGACGGCGTGTGGTCATCCGACCCTGGTTGTTGCGGCCGCCCGAGCTCGACTTGCCTTCGACCAGCGTCTTGACCGGCGGCCCCTTGTGCAGTTGGCTGCGGTCGACGAGAACGAGGCCGCGCCGCGACGGCGTGGTGGGGCGATAGGTTTTCAGGGCCATCCGCGCGCCTCCTAAATGCCCGCCATGTAGTCGAGGCTCTCGCCCTCGGCGAGGGTGACGATCGCCTTCTTCACGTCCGGTCGGCGTCCGGGCCGGCCGCGGACCCGCTTGACCTTGCCCTTGACGTTGAGCGTGTTGACACCGGCTACCTTGACCGAAAACAGCGTCTCGACCGCCTGCCTGATCTCGGGCTTCGTCGCGTCGCGGGAAACACGGAAGGCATATTGATTGTGTTCGCTGAGCGCGGTCGTCTTTTCGGTGATGACGGGGCCGCGGACGATATCGCACGCGCGTTCGGGGGTCATGACAGGCGTTCCTCGAGCGCCGCGACGCCGGCCCTGGTCAACACCAGAATGTCGCGGCGCAGGATGTCGTAAACGTTCGCCCCCTGGCTCGGCAGCAGATCGAGGCCGGGGAGGTTGGCCGCGGCGCGGCGGAAATTGACATCGATCTCCGGGCCATCGACGACGAGCACCGACTCCCAGCCGAAACCGGCGAGCCGTTTGGCGAGCGCCGCGGTCTTCGGCTCGTCGAGACGCGCCGTGTCGAGCACCACCAGCTTGCCTTCGGCCTGCTTGGACGACAATGCGCATTTGAGCGCCAGCCGGCGCACCTTGCGGGGCAGCGCGGTCTCGTGGCTGCGCGGCAGCGGCCCGAAGGCGCGACCGCCGCCGCGGAACTGCGACACCTTGCGGTTGCCGCGCCGCGCCCGGCCCGTTCCCTTCTGCTTGTACGCCTTGGCGCCGGTACCGGCGACGTCGCTGCAGCCCTGCACTTTGCGGGATCCTGCGCGCCGCCGCGCCAACTGCCAGACCACGACCCGCTTGAGCACATCGCCGCGTACCGGCACGCCGAACACCGAGTCGGCCAGTTCGATTCGACCGGCGGATTCGTTGTCGAGCGTCAGCACGTCGCGTTGCATGGCGTTCAGGCCTCCGCCGCTTCCGCCGTCGCAACGGCGCCGGGCAACGGTGCGTTTGCGGGCAGCGCCTTCTTCTTCGCGTCGGTAACGCGCAGCAGGCCGCCCTTCGGTCCCGGCACGCCGCCCATGACCACGATCAATCCGCGTTCGGAGTCGCTCCGGACCACATACAGGTTCTGCTCGGTGACCCGCGCCGCGCCCAGATGGCCGGCCATTTTCTTGCCCTTGAAGACCTTGCCGGGATCCTGGCACTGGCCGGTCGAGCCGTGGCTGCGGTGCGAGACCGAAACGCCGTGGCTGGCGCGCAACCCGCCGAAATTGTGCCGCTTCATGGCGCCGGCGAAGCCCTTGCCGATCGACGTGCCGCACACATCGACGAACTGCCCCGGCACGAAATGCGCCGCGGTGATCTCGCGCCCGACATCGATCAGACAATCGTCGCTGACGCGGAACTCGGCGAGCTTCCGCTTCGGTTCGACCCGGGCCTTGGCGAAATGACCGCGCATCGCTTTGGAAACCCTCTTCGGCCGGGCCTTGCCGACGCCGACCTGCAACGCCGTATAACCGTCGCGGTCCGCCGTCTTGCGGGCGACGACCCGGCAGTCCTCGACCCGCAGCACGGTCACCGGGAGGTGGCGCCCGTCGTCGAGATACACCCGGGTCATTCCGAGCTTTTCCGCGAGCAATCCGGTTCGCATGGCCGGTTCTCCCGCCTAGAGCTTGATCTCGACATCGACGCCGGCGGCGAGGTCGAGCTTCATCAGCGCATCGACGGTCTGCGGCGTCGGGTCCACAATGTCGAGCAGACGCTTGTGGGTGCGGATCTCGAACTGTTCGCGCGACTTCTTGTCGATATGCGGCGACCGCAGCACGGTGTAGCGGTCGATGTGGGTCGGCAGCGGGATCGGCCCACGCACGTCCGCGCCGGTGCGCTTGGCGGTGTTGACGATTTCCAGCGTCGACTGATCGAGCACCCCGTGGTCATAGGCCTTGAGGCGTATGCGGATGTTCTGGCTTTCCATCGTCAACCCCGTCGCTTGCGGGCCTTTCCCGCTTCTACTCGACGATTTCCGCGACGACGCCGGCGCCGACGGTGCGCCCGCCCTCGCGGATCGCGAAACGCAAGCCCTGGTCCATCGCAATCGGCGCGATCAACTCGATGCTCATCGCAATGTTGTCTCCCGGCATCACCATCTCCGTGCCGGAAGGCAACGCAACCGTACCCGTAACGTCCGTCGTCCGAAAGTAAAACTGGGGACGGTAGTTGCTGAAAAACGGCGTGTGGCGACCACCCTCGTCCTTCGTCAGAATATACGCCTCTGCCTTGAAACGCGTGTGCGGCGTGATCGAACCGGGAGCCGCAAGAACCTGACCACGCTCAACATCGTCACGCTTCGTCCCGCGTAGCAACGCACCGATGTTGTCGCCAGCCTCCCCCTGGTCCAGAAGCTTCCGAAACATCTCGACACCCGTGCAAACCGTCTTCGACGTCTCCTTCAGACCCACGATCTCAACCTCGTCCCCGATCTTCACAACGCCACGCTCAACGCGACCCGTCACAACCGTCCCACGGCCCGAAATCGAAAATACGTCCTCGATCGGCATCAGAAACGGAAGGTCCTTCGCGCGCTCGGGCGTCGGGATGTAAGCGTCAACCGCAGACATCAGCGCATGAACCGAACCAACAGCCCGATCGCCCGCATCGCCCTCCAACGCCTCCAGCGCAGAACCGCTCACGATCGGGATATCGTCCCCGGGAAAGTCGTAGCTCGACAAAAGCTCGCGAACCTCAAGCTCAACAAGCTCCAGAAGCTCGGGGTCGTCAACCTGGTCAACCTTGTTCAGGTAAACCACAATCGCAGGAACACCAACCTGACGCGCAAGAAGAATGTGCTCACGCGTCTGCGGCATCGGACCGTCCGCCGCAGATACAACAAGAATCGCTCCGTCCATCTGCGCCGCACCCGTGATCATGTTCTTCACGTAGTCCGCATGACCAGGACAATCCACATGCGCGTAGTGACGCGAACCCGTCTCATACTCCACATGCGCCGTCGCAATCGTGATCCCACGCTCCTTCTCCTCAGGAGCACGGTCGATCTCGTCATACGCCGTAAACGTCGCCCCCCCGGTCGTCTCCGCAAGAACCTTCGTAATCGCAGCCGTCAACGTCGTCTTGCCATGATCAACATGACCAATCGTTCCAACGTTAACATGCGGCTTCGTACGCGAAAACTTCTCCTTCGCCATCGCTCTCTTCTCCGTATGCCCGACCCGTCCGGGCGGCTATTCCCTGCGTTGTCCCCCGCTCACGCGACTTTCGCGCGAACGTCGTCCGCGACCATGCCCGGCGCCGGCTCGTAATGGTCGAAGAACATGCTGTATTGCGCGCGGCCCTGGGTGATCGAGCGCAGCGTGTTGACGTAGCCGAACATGTTCGCCAGCGGCACCATCGCCGTGATCATCATGGCCGAACCGCGCGGCTCCAGCCCCTGCACCTGGCCGCGCCGGCTGTTGAGATCGCCGATCACGTCGCCCATGAAGTCTTCCGGGGTCACCGCCTCGACCCGCATGACCGGTTCCAGCAATTGCGGGCCGGCCTCGGTCATCGCCTTGCGCATGGCGGCGCGCGCGGCGATCTCGAACGCCATCACGCTCGAATCCACTTCATGATGCGCACCATCGACCAGCGTCGCCTTGACGTCGATCATGGGGTAGCCGGCGACGACGCCTGCATCCATGGCGCCTCGCAACCCCTTTTCCACGCCCGGCACGTATTCGCGCGGGACGTTCCCGCCGACGACGACGTTTTCGAAATCGAAGCCGCTCCCCGCCTCGCCCGGTTCGATCCGCAGTTTCACGCGGGCGAACTGACCGGAGCCTCCGGTCTGTTTCCGGTGCGTGTAATCGATGTCGGCCCTGCGGCTGACGGTCTCGCGATAGGCCACTTGCGGCGCGCCGATATTGGCGCCGACGAGGAACTCGCGCTTCAGGCGGTCGACGATGATGTCGAGATGCAGCTCGCCCATGCCCTTGATGATGGTCTGCCCGGTTTCGGCGTCGGTCGAGACCTTGAAGGACGGATCTTCCATGGCGAGGCGGCCGAGCGCGGAGGCGATCTTCTCCTGATCCGCCTTGGTCTTCGGTTCGACCGCGACTTCGATGACCGGATCGGGAAACGCGATCTTCTCGAGCACCACGGGTCGGTCGGCGGCGCACAGCGTATCGCCGGTGGTGGTGCTCTTGAGGCCGCACAGGGCGACGATATCGCCGGCGCGCGCTTCCCTGATGTCTTCGCGATGATTGGCGTGCATCGCCAACATGCGCCCGATGCGCTCGCGCCGGCCCTTGATGGTGTTCAGCGCCGCGGTGCCGGAGGCCAGCACGCCCGAATAGATACGCACGAAGGTCAGCGAACCGACGTATTTGTCGTTCATGATCTTGAACGCGAGCGCGGCGAACGGCTCGTCGTCGGAACTCGCGCGCGACACCGCCTCGTTGGTGTCCGGTGCAACGCCCTCGACGGCCGCGATGTCGCGCGGCGACGGCAGGTAATCGACTACCGCGTCGAGCAGCGGCTGCACGCCCTTGTTCTTGAACGCCGAGCCGTTCAGGATCGGCACGAAGGCGCCGGCGAGGGTGCCCTTGCGAATGCAGCGCCTGAGCGTCTCCGCGTCCGGCTCCGCACCGTCGAGATAGGCTTCGAGCGCCGCGTCGTCGTGCTCGACAGCGGCCAGAATCAGTGCCTCGCGAGCCGCCCGCGCCGCTTCCGCCATGTCCACAGGGATGTCGCTGTCGATATATTCGGAGCCGAGGGTTTCGTCGTTCCACAGGATCGCCCGCATGTCGACGAGATCGACCACGCCGGCGTAGCGCGCTTCCGAACCGACGGGCAATTGCACGACCAGCGGAGTGGCGTCGAGGCGATCGACGATCATCGACACGCAGCGGTCGAAATCGGCGCCGATACGGTCCATCTTGTTGACGAAGCAAACACGCGGCACGTCGTAGCGGTCGGCCTGCCGCCACACGGTTTCGGACTGCGGTTCGACCCCCGCGACGCTGTCGAAGACGCACACGGCGCCGTCGAGCACACGCAACGAGCGCTCCACCTCGATGGTGAAATCGACGTGCCCCGGCGTGTCGATGATGTTGATGCGATGATCGCGCCAGAAACAGGTGGTCGCGGCGGAGGTGATGGTGATCCCGCGCTCCTGCTCCTGATCCATCCAGTCCATGGTGGCGGCGCCGTCGTGCACTTCTCCCATGCGATGCGACCGTCCGGTGTAGAACAGGATGCGCTCCGTGGTCGTCGTCTTGCCGGCATCGATATGGGCCATGATGCCGATGTTGCGATATCGCTCGAGAGGTGTCTTGCGAGTCATCGTTTCAGTATCCGTGCACCGTCGGTCCGCCGTTCTACCAGCGGTAGTGCGAGAACGCCTTGTTGGCTTCGGCCATGCGGTGCATGTCTTCGCGCTTCTTCACGGCGGCGCCGCGATTGGCGGCGGCGTCCATCAGTTCGCTCGACAGTCTTTCGACCATCGTCCGTTCCGACCGCCGGCGCGACGAATCGATGAGCCAGCGAATGGCGAGCGCCTGCCGCCGATCGGCTTTCACCTCCATCGGCACCTGGTATGTGGCGCCGCCGACTCGCCGCGACTTGACTTCGATATTGGGCTTCACGTTCTCGAGCGCCTGGTGGAACAGTTCCAGCGGGTCGCCGGCGCCGCGCCGCGCCACGCGGTCGAAGGCGCCATACACGATGCGCTCGGCGATCGACTTCTTGCCGGCGGTCATGAGGTTGTTCATGAACTTGCTGAGCACGACGTCGCCGAACCGGGCATCGCCCAGGACGTCGCGTTTTTCGGCGGCGCGGCGGCGGGACATCGGCGCCTCCTATTGCGGCCGCTTGGCGCCGTATTTCGAGCGCCGCTGGCGGCGGTCCTCGACGCCCTGGGTATCGAGCTTGCCGCGGATGACGTGGTAGCGCACGCCGGGCAGGTCCTTGACCCGCCCGCCGCGGATCAGCACCACCGAGTGCTCGGCGAGCTTGTGGCCCACGCCGGGGATGTAGCTGATGACCTCGAAGCCGTTGGTCAGGCGCACCCGGGCGACCTTGCGCAAGGCCGAGTTCGGCTTCTTCGGGGTGGTGGTATAGACGCGCGTACAGACGCCGCGCTTCTGCGGGCACGATTCGAGCGCCGGCACCTTGTTGCGTTCGACCGGACGCTGGCGGCCCTTGCGGACCAGTTGATTGACCGTCGGCATCGCGTGCTCCTGCGCCTCCCGATCGCGCGCGCCCCTGACCGGCCCGCGGAGTCGACTCAAGCTCCGACGCCGCGCAAGGCCCGATACCGCTCGCGGCCCCCGCGACGCCCCATCCCCGCACCCTTGCGGGAGTCCCTGCCGTGTTACGCGAAAACGGCCGTTACGGCCGTCGCCGGGGGCAGCGTCTGGACGGGACATCCACTACCTGCCCCCCGAACGAAGGCCGCATGTTATGCGCGCCCCGGCGAGGCGTCAACATGTTTTCGACACCCTTTCGCCGGCGCACGATCCGTCCGGTGTCTATTCCTCGCGCAGGGCGCGCCGCATATGGTCGGTCAAGGGCTTGACGAGGTAGCTCAGCGGCGTTCTCCCGGCGGTGCGAACGAAGACTTCCGCCGGCATTCCGGGGATCAGGGCGCGGCCATCGAGGCGTTCGAGTTCGCGGGCCGACACCGCAATTTCCACGGTGAACCAGGGCTGGCCGGTCGCCTCGTCGATCGTGCGGTCCGCCGACACGCGCTCGACCGCGCCCGCGAGTTCGGGCGTGGTTCGGGCGTTGAACGCGGAGAAGCGGACCATCGCCTCCTGCCCGCGGCGAACCCGGTCGATCGACTCCGGCGCCACGCGGGCTTCCACGATCAACCGCTCCGCCGACGGCACGACCGCGAGAATCGGGTCGGCCGGACGGATGACCGCGCCCCGGGTATGCACGGTCGAGTCGTGCACGATTCCGGCGACCGGAGCGGCAATCTCGATACCGGAGAGTTCGTCATCGACCTTCGACAACTCGTCCTGGATATCGAGAACCTCGACATCGAGTTCGCGGAGTTCGGCGATGACCTCTTCCCGGCGCTCCGCATCCAGGCGGCTGAGCGCGATCTCGTTCTCGCCGATACGGCTGCGCGCGCCGGCGATTTCGCTGCCGAACAAGGCAAGGTCGCGGTCGATGCGGGCGGCCTCGAGCCGCAGTTCCGCCAGCGTCGTTCGTCTCGCCAGCCCTTGCTCATACAGCCCGCGCAGGGCCTCGATCTCCGGCAGAACGATCGCGCGCTGCGGGTTCGCGGCCGCGATCTGGTTTTCGAAACCGGCGATCTCGTCCTCGATCTGCGAGATGCGGTTCGCGAGTTGCGCGCGGGCCTCAAGGTGGGCGTCGGCGCGGGCCGCGAAGAACCGCGCCTGTCCCGACAGCATGTCGGCGAGTTCGGCATCGCGTTCGGCCCGGGTCAGGAGATCCCGGTCGAACGAGATCGCGGTCTCGCCGTCGCGTCCGGCACTCAGACGCGCCCGCCGCGCCCGGCTTTCGTCCAGGCGCCTTTGCAGGATCGCCCGTTCCGCGGTGAGCCGCGTATCGTTCAGCCGCAAGAGAACCTGGTCCGCGGCCACGACATCGCCGTCGCGCGCGAGGATCGCGGCGACGGTGCCGCCGAAGCAGTGCTGCACCACCTGCCGGTTGCTCGCCGCTCGCACTTCGCCCGGCGCGATGACGGCGCCGGCCAGTTCGGCGAGCGCGGCCCAGCCGCCCACCCCGCCGACCAGCGCCATCGCGGCGACGGCGGAAAAGCGCCGGGCCGGCCATTGCGCCATGACGACAACCGACCGATGGGCCGCCTTGAGGCCGCCGATGACGTCGATCACCGCCTTCTCGCCGTCCGCGTCCAGATGCGCGTTGGGCTCGTCGAGCACCACCAGCGCCGGGTCGCCGAACACTGCGCGCGCCAGACCGATGCGCTGGCGTTGTCCGCCCGACAACGCAGCCCCCGACGGACCGACCATGGTGTCGTAGCCGGACGGCAGGGCAAGGATCAGCTCGTGCGCCCGCGCGCGTTTCGCCGCGGCGACAACCGCGGCGTCGTCATACGACGTTTGCAACCGGGCGATGTTCTCCGCCACGGTGGCGTCGAACAGGGAGACGTCCTGCGGCAGGTAGCCGATCTGCGCGTCGAGCGCCTCCGGCAGCCACTGGTCGAGCGCGGCGCCGTCGAGCGTGAGCGAGCCGCGGGCCGGCGGCCACAGCCCGACCAGTGGCCGCGCGAGCGCCGATTTGCCGGACCCGGTGGGGCCGATCGCGCCGAGCGCCTGGCCCGGCGCGACGGAGAACGCGAGGCCGCGCAGGATGGGGGCGTCGGCGCCGGGGGGCGCGACGGCGAGGCCGCGGGCCTTCACATGCCCATCGAGCGGCGGCAGAGCGGTCGGGGCGGGAGTCGAACCGCGATCGTCGAACAGGGCGCTCAGGTTCCACCACGCGAGGCGGCCGCGCGCATAGCTCCGCCACTGCCCGATGGCCTGGTCGATCGGCGCCAGCGCGCGCCCCGCCATGATCGAGGCGGCGATGATCATGCCCGGCGTGATGGCCTGCCCGATCGCGAGCCAGGCGCCCCAGGCGAGGATCGCGGACTGGAGAAGAAAGCGGATCGCCCTGGTCGCCGAGGCGTAGGCGCCCGTGATGTCGGCGGCGGCGATCTGCGCCGCGAGCGCCGGGGACCGCCGCGCTCGCCAGCGTCCGGCGGCGGCGGTCATCATGCCGAGCGCCTCCGCCGCTTCGGCGCCGCTTCTGACCGTGCGCTCGAAACCCTCCGCTTCGGTCGCGCGCGCCCGGGCGGCCTGCGACGGCTTGCGGCTTCGCGCACCGTTGACCGCCGCGAGAACGACCAGCACTGCGGCGCCGGCCGCGGCGAGCACGCCGAGCTGCCAGTGAAACAGGAATATCGTCAGGAAGAACAACGGCGACCACGGCAGATCGAGGACGGCCATCAGGGCCGTTCCGGAGAAAAGCTGTTGCAGATATTCGAGATCGCGGAGGGCGTGCAGGCGTCGGCGTCCTGCATCGCGCTCCCGGGCCGCCCGAACGCTGGCGCGGAAAACCTCGTCGTCGAGTTCCTCCTGCATCCGCGCGCCGACGCGCGCCATCAGGCGGCCGCGAAGAAACTCGAAGAGGCCGTAGAACGCGGTTAGCGCTTATGCCCCCGGCTTCGAGTCGCCTCCCGGGAATGAGCGCGTCTCAAGCATGGTGAGTCGGACACGCCGATCTCGAGGTTCGGGTGGCCCCGTCCGGGAAACCCCAGCCATATCAACGCCGGTAATCGATAGCCTCACTCCCGCATGGCTTTACGGACGGCGGCTTCCATCGCCCCGATCTCCGCATCATCCAACTCGGAAAAGTCGCGACGCCTGGCCGTCGAAAGCCGCCCTCCGTTCTGCATGCACAGGCGCACGAACAAGGAAGCCCGGCGATCCGGCATGTCCACAATCTCGCGTACCGCCTCGAACGCACGGTCGAAGACGGCGACGAATCCAAGCTCTTCCCTGAGGTCCCGACGAACGGTGTCGGCCACGCGGTCGTACAGATACTCGGCGAACGCGGTCGCGTCGAAATAGCGGTAGAGATCGGCCGTCTCGTTCTCGACGACGATCTCTTGCCCGGCCGTCCAGCGCCAACGGATGAACTCGAAGAGCGGCCGAGAGAAGGTTTCGAGTACCGCATCGTAGCCGGGTCGATCACGCAGGATGGCCGCCGAAACGGGAAAGATGACGCCCTGTGGGCTGTAGCCGCGCTTGGCGAGCACATGATGCATGAGGAAGCGATGTATACGACCGTTCCCGTCCTCGAACGGGTGGACGAAGACGAAGGCGAAGGCGGAGACCGCCGCCGCCGCGACGGGGTCGACACCGCCTTCGACGACGCGGCGCGTCAAAGCCATCCAGGCATCCATGAGAGCCGGCACGTCCTCCGGCCGCGGACAAATGAAATGCACCTCCTCGCGGTATCCGCCGACGGTCGCGCCCACGAAGTTCTGAAAGCCGCGCCAATCGGATGCCGCATAGCGGGAATCGATGATATCGCCCTGGAGGCGAACCAGTGCAGCCTTGTCGGCCGGGTCGAGCTCGGACGCCGCCCTCAACGCGGTGACGAACCGCTCCGTGCGCGAGGCGTTCGGGGTCTCTCCCTCGATGGCGAACGAGGATCGCGTCTCCTTCGTGTAAAGGTAGTTGACGGCCCGGGCGAGGATGACCGGATCGTAGCTCTCGATGAGTGCGCGCGCCTCGTCGTCCACGCGCATGCGCATCGCTTCCGTCAACCGCGGCGTGCGCCGGATCGTCGGGCACAGTCCGGGGCCGCCGAGCAGGTTGTCGGCGACACGGTGGCGCGGCGAGTTGCGGCGTCGGGCGACGATGTGTCTGTCCGGATCCAGCGCCTCGACATAGTTGCCGGCACGCACATCCTCCAGATCCAGCGTTCGGCCGGTGACCATCTCATGGAAGAACCACGCACGCCTGCTGAAGGCGCCCGTGGGTTCGGCTCGGACCCAAGCTTCGATATCGGTGGCCTTGATCGTCTTGAGGGCGGCGGCCAGCACCCCGAGGTCTGTGGGCTCGTGGCGCAACGCGAACCGCAGATGCGACACCACCGATCCATCCGTGGCATATTGCCGGGGATAGAGTTCCACGATCCGGGAGTCGTGGGTCTCGGTCCGCCGCGCGCCGGGTTGGATGTAGCTTTCCACTGCGGGCAGCGGGACCGGAAGGTTCAGTTCGCGCCGGAGCCAAGCGTGGCCGATCGGGTGCCGTTGCTTGTCCGTAGCGGGTTCAAGCATGCGAAATCGGTTATCTCCGTGCAAGCGGGCTTAAAATAAGCTACATTCCTTCAAATGAGATTACCAACGCAACATACGAAACGGCATGCTGTCGATGTCGAGGGCCAGCGCTCCGCACCAGAAAAGTCGGAACCATTTCGACGGGCGACACGGGGAACGGGTGAAGCGACGCAATGACCGAGACCGCCACCATATTCGATGATCCTCCCCCATCGAATTGGCCCATCGTCAGGTTATGGAAAGAGGAGGACCGACGATGGCGAGGAAGCGGTACAAGGCTGAGGAGATCGTGAGCCTGCTGAGGCAGGCGGAAGTCCTCCACGGCCAAGGCCTGTCGATGGCGGACGCGATACGGCAGCTCGGGATCAGCGAGGTCACGTTCTATCGGTAGCGCAAGGAGTACGCCGGGATGAGCGGCGGCCAGTTGCGTCTCAACGATCTCGAGAAGGAGAACGAGCGGCTACGCCGGGCGGTCTTCGATCTGACGCTGGACAAGCAGATCCTCAAGGAGGCCGCAGGGGGAAACTTCTACGCCCCTCGCGCCGCCGCCAATGCATCGATCATGTCTGCGACCGGCTCGGGGTCTCGGAGCGCCGCGCGTGCCGGGTGCCGGGGCAGCACCGCTCGACCCAGCGCCGCATCCCGCGCGGCCGCGACGACGAGGATCGCCTTGTCGCGGACGTGACCGATCTGGCCCGCCAGTACGGCCGTTACGGCTATCGACGGATCGCGGCCCTGCTGCGCGACGCCGGCTGGCAGGTCAACGACAAGCGGGTCGAGCGCCTGTGGCGGCGCGAGGGGCTGAAGGTGCGTAAGCGTCCGGCCTGACCGGCCTTGCGTGATCTGTTGTCGGCTTTTCGATCTTCTGCCGTCGCGGTGTTCCACGGCAGCAGTTCGTCGATGCGGTTGATCTTGTAGTCGGGGATGAGTTCGAGGAGCTGGGCGAGCCGGGCTTGCGGATCGTCGTCGTTGAGCCTGGCGGTCTCGACCAGTGTGTAGGCGATGGCGGCGGCCTTGCCGCCGCTGGCCGATCTCATGAAGAGATCGTTCGGGCGGCTGCCTGCGGGCCTCCTTCTCGATCGCGCAGAGCGCGGCGATGCGTTCCAGCGCCTCGGCGGCGATCGCCGAACCCTGGGCGGCATGAACGTCGAAGAACTTGCGGCGCACAGGCGCCAGACAGGCGACCTCGCGGACCGGACCGGCGCGGGCCAGCGCGCCGAACCCGGCATACATCGGTATGCGAGGCAGAAGGGCGACCGGGTCCGACGCTCGACCGCCCGCCCCGGACACCCCTCCGAAGCGTCTCGACCGCCGCGCCCGCGCGCTTTCAGGCGGCCCCGACGATCTCGCTCTCCGCTTCCGCCTGCAACCGCGCCGCCTCTTCCGCTTGCGCCCGCGCTTCGCGGGCGGCGACGATCTCACGGTCGCGCTCGGCCGCGATGCGCTTCTGCCCGTTGATGAACCGCCCGGTTCCCGCCGGAATCAGGCGTCCGACGATGACGTTCTCCTTAAGGCCGTGGAGGCCGTCGGAGCGTGCGGTGACCGCGGCTTCGGTAAGCACCCGCGTGGTCTCCTGGAACGACGCCGCCGAGATGAACGAACTGGTTTGCAGGCTGGCCTTGGTGATACCGAGCAACACCGGCGCGCCGGAGGCCGGACGGCCGCCTTCTTCTTCCGTCTTGCGATTGACCTCGCGCAGTTCGACCTTATCGACCCGCTCGCCGATCAGGAAGGTGGTGTCGCCCGGGTCTTCGATCTCGATCTTCTGCAGCATCTGGCGAGCGACCACTTCGATGTGCTTGTCGTTGATCTTCACACCCTGCAAACGATAGACTTCCTGTATCTCGTCGACCAGATAATTGGCGAGTTCGGCGACCCCCAGCACCTTCAAAATGTCGTGCGGCACACGGCTGCCGTCGATCAACAGGTCGCCCTTGCGCACATAGTCGCCTTCCTGAACGGCGATGGGTTTGTTCTTGGCGACGAGATGCTCGACCTTGTCCTTCGGGTTCTCGGGCACCACCATCAGACGCCGCTTTCCCTTGTAGTCCTTGCCGAATTCGACCCGCCCGTCGATCTCGCTGATGACGGCGAAGTCCTTGGGCTTGCGCGCCTCGAACAGTTCGGCGACGCGCGGCAGGCCGCCGGTGATATCGCGCGCCTTCGAGCCTTCGAGCGGGATGCGCGCGAGCTCGTCGCCCGGATGTACCTCGGCACCGGCCTCGACGCTGAGGATGGCGCCCAAAGGCAGATCGAACCGGGCCTCGCGGCCGCTGTCGAGCTTCAGGGGGGCGTCGCCTTCTCCGACAAGCGTGACCTGCGGATGGTAATCGGCGCCCCGGGCGGTCTGCTTCCATTCGACGATGCGGCGGGTTGCGATGCCTGTCGTCTCGTCGATTTCCTCGCGCATGGTCACGCCTTCCATCACGTCCTGGAAGGCCACCCGGCCGTCGCGCTCGCTGACGATCGGGCGCATGTGCGGGTCCCACTCGGCGAGTTTGCGGCCCATGACCACCTTGTCGTCGTGGTCCGCAAGCAGATGCGCGCCGTAGGGCACGCGATAGCGCGCGCGCTCGCGATCCTGTTCGTCGTAGAGCACCAGTTCGCAATTGCGGCTGGTCACGACGGGCATGCCGCGGGTGTCGACAACCACTTTCCGGTTCTCGACCTTCAGCACCCCATCGATGCTGCTTTCGACGCTCGATTGCTCGGCGCTTTGCGAAACGGCGCCGCCGATGTGGAAGGTCCGCATCGTGAGCTGGGTGCCGGGCTCGCCGATCGACTGGGCGGCCATGACTCCCACCGCCTCGCCGACATTCACCATCGCGCCGCGAGCGAGGTCGCGGCCGTAGCAGCACCCGCACACGCCCTGCTCGGTCTCGCAGGTCAATACCGAACGGATCTTCACCCTCTCGATCTTCGCCGCATCGATGGCGGCCGCCGCTTCTTCGTCGATCAGTTCGCCGGCGCCGACGATCATGGTGCCGTCGATCGGATGAACCACATCGCCGGCCGCGCAGCGACCGAGGATTCGGTCTTCCAGCGGCTCGATCATCACGCCACCCTCCACCACGGCGCGGACGTCGAGACCGTCTTCGGTGCCGCAATCCTCGCCGGTGATGATGACGTCCTGCGCCACATCGACCAGCCGGCGAGTGAGATAGCCCGAATTGGCGGTCTTGAGGGCGGTGTCGGCCAAGCCCTTGCGGGCGCCGTGGGTCGAGTTGAAATACTCGAGCACCGTCAGGCCCTCCTTGAAATTGGCGATGATCGGGGTCTCGATGATCTCACCCGACGGCTTTGCCATCAGCCCCCTCATGCCGGCGAGCTGCTTCATCTGCGCCGCCGAACCGCGCGCGCCCGAATCGGCCATCATGTAGATCGAGTTGACCTCGCCCCCCGCGCCAGACGCGCCGATGGCGTTCATCATCTCCTCCGCCACCTGGTCGGTGCAGCGCGACCAGACGTCGATCACCTTGTTGTATTTTTCGCCCTGGGTGATCAGGCCGTCGTTATACTGGCGCTCGAACTCGCCGACCCGGGCGCGAGTCTCTTCGACCTGATCCCGCTTGGACGCCGGCACCACCATGTCGTCCTTGCCGAACGAGATGCCCGCCTGGCACGCCTGGCCGAAACCGAGCTTCATGATGCGGTCGGCGAACAGCACGGTCTCCTTCTGGCCGCAGTGGCGGTAAACCTCGTCGATCACGAGGCTGACCTCTTTCTTGGTCAACACCCGGTTGATCTGCTGGAAGCCGACCCGCGGATGCCGCGGCAGGATCTGCGACAGCAACATGCGGCCCGGTGTGGTCTCTACCGAGGCGCCGTCGAAGCGCGCCCTGATCTTTGCGTGCAGGTGCAACGCACCCGCGTGCATGGCGTGCTCGATTTCGCCCACGTCGGCGAACGCCTTGCCCTCGCCCGGCGCGCCGTCGCGCTCCATCGTCAGATAGTACAGCCCCAGCACGATGTCTTGCGTGGGCACGATGATCGGCTTGCCGTTGGCCGGGCTGAGGATGTTGTTGGTGGACATCATCAGCACCCGCGCCTCGAGCTGGGCTTCGAGCGACAGCGGCACATGGACAGCCATCTGGTCGCCATCGAAATCGGCGTTGAACGCAGCGCAGACCAGCGGATGGAGCTGGATCGCCTTGCCCTCGATCAGTTTCGGCTCGAAAGCCTGGATGCCGAGCCGGTGCAGGGTGGGCGCGCGGTTGAGCAGCACGGGATGCTCGCGGATCACCTCTTCGAGGATGTCCCACACTTCGGGCCGCTCTTTCTCGACCATCTTCTTGGCGGCCTTGATGGTGGTCGCCATGCCGTACAGTTCCAGCTTCGAGTAGATGAAGGGCTTGAACAGTTCGAGCGCCATCTTCTTCGGCAAACCGCATTCGTGCAGCTTGAGTTCGGGGCCGACGACGATGACCGACCGGCCGGAATAGTCGCAGCGCTTGCCGAGCAGGTTCTGGCGGAAGCGTCCCTGCTTGCCCTTGAGCATGTCGGCGAGCGACTTCAGCGGACGCTTGCTGGCGCCGGTGATCACCCGGCCGCGCCGGCCGTTGTCGAACAGCGCATCGACCGACTCCTGCAACATGCGCTTCTCGTTGCGCAGGATGATGTCGGGCGCGCGCAGTTCGATCAGGCGCCTGAGCCGGTTGTTCCGGTTGATCACGCGGCGGTACAGGTCGTTCAGGTCCGAGGTGGCGAACCTGCCGCCGTCGAGCGGCACGAGCGGGCGCAGGTCCGGCGGAATCACCGGAACGGTCTCGAGGATCATCCATTCGGGCCGGTTGCCCGACGCGATGAAGGACTCGACGAGCTTGAGGCGCTTGACGAATTTCTTGCGCTTGGCCTCGGAACCGGTGGCCGCGAGATCCTCGCGCAGCCCCGCACGCTCGCGCTCGAGGTCGAGCGCCGCCAGCATGTCGCGAATGGCCTCGGCGCCGATGCCGGCGCGGAAGGCGTCGTCACCGTATTCGTCGAGATGCGCGAGATACTGCTCCTCGTTGATCAACTGGTTCTGTTCGAGCGGCGTGAGGCCCGGTTCGACGACCACGTAACTCTCGAAATAGAGAATGCGCTCGATCTCCTTGAGCGTCATGTCGAGAAGCGTGCCGATGCGCGACGGCAACGATTTGAGGAACCAGATATGCGCGACCGGCGAGGCCAGCTCGATATGCCCCATGCGTTCGCGGCGAACCTTCGACTGGATGACTTCGACACCGCATTTCTCGCACACGATGCCGCGATGCTTCATGCGCTTGTATTTGCCGCACAAGCACTCGTAATCCTTGATCGGGCCGAAGATCTTGGCGCAGAACAAGCCGTCGCGCTCGGGCTTGAAGGTCCGGTAGTTGATCGTTTCCGGCTTCTTCACCTCGCCGAAGGACCACGAACGGATCTTGTCGGGGCTCGCGATCGAGATGCGAATCTCGTCGAACCGCGGCGAGCTCGGCGCCGGGTTGAAGATGTTCATCAGATCGTTCATCTCGCCTCTCCCATGCCAGCGTCGTCGCTTCAGGCGCGATCGACGAGATCGACGTCAAGGCCCAGCGATTGCAGTTCCTTGACCAGCACGTTGAAGGATTCGGGGATACCGGCCTCGAACCTGTCTTCGCCGCGGACGATCGTTTCATATGCCTTGGTGCGGCCCGAAACGTCGTCGGACTTGACGGTGAGCATTTCCTGCAGGGTGTAGGCGGCGCCATAGGCCTGAAGCGCCCACACTTCCATCTCGCCGAAACGCTGGCCGCCGAACTGCGCCTTGCCGCCCAACGGCTGCTGGGTGACCAGGCTGTAGGGGCCGATCGACCGCGCGTGGATCTTGTCGTCAACGAGATGATGCAGCTTGAGCATGTAGATGTAGCCGACGGTCACCTTGCGGGCGAACGGCTCGCCGGTGCGCCCGTCGATCAGCGTCACCTGACCCGACTTATCGAGGCCGGCCTCCTGCAGAAACCTGACGATATCGGGCTCGCGCGCGCCATCGAACACCGGCGTGGCGATGGGAACGCCGTCGCGCGCGTGCTCGGCGAGATCGACGACCTCGGAGTCCGACAGACGCCCCAGCACCGATTGCGCGACCTCGCGGCCATAGTAGTTGCCGAGGCGCCGGCGCAATTGCGCCGGCCGGACCCTGGCCTCGAGCATTTCCGCCACGTCGCGCCCGAGTTTGTGGGTGGCCCACCCCAGATGGGTTTCGAGAATCTGCCCGACATTCATCCGCGACGGCACGCCGAGTGGATTGAGCACGATATCGACCGGAGTACCGTCCTCGAGGTAGGGCATGTCCTCGACCGGCATGATCTTCGAGATCACGCCCTTGTTGCCGTGCCGCCCGGCCATCTTGTCGCCCGGCTGCAATTTGCGCTTGACGGCGACGAACACCTTGACCGTCTTCAGCACGCCCGGCATCAGTTCGTCGCCGGCCCGCACCTTGTCGACCTTTTCGTCGAAGCGCTCTCGCAGGTTCTCGAGCGCGTCGTGATGTTCGCGCCTGAGCGCCTCGACTCGCGCCATCGCCGCGTCGTCGTCGACGGCGAACTGCCACCATTGGCCCCTGCCGAAGCCGCCGAGCATCGCCTCGGTAACGCTGGCGCCGATCTCCGCGCCCTTCGGACCGGCGACGGTGAAGCGCCCCGTCAACAGCGCTTTCAGGCGGTCGTAGATGTCGCGTTCGACGATCTGGCGCTCGTCGTCCCGGTCCTTGGCGAGGCGGTCGATCTCCGCTCGCTCGTTCGCGAGCGCTCGCTCGTCCTTGTCCACGCCGCGCCGCGAGAACACCCGAACCTCGACTACCGTGCCCGAGAAACCGGGCGGCAGCCGCAGCGACGTGTCGCGCACGTCGGACGCCTTCTCGCCGAAGATCGCCCGCAGCAGTTTCTCTTCCGGCGTTACCGGCGACTCACCCTTCGGCGTGATCTTTCCGACCAGGATGTCATTGGGCCGGACCTCGGCGCCGATATACACCATGCCGGCTTCGTCGAGATGGCCGAGCGCCTCCTCGCCGACGTTCGGAATGTCCCGGGTGATCTCTTCCGGGCCGAGCTTGGTGTCGCGCGCCATCACCTCGAACTCCTCGATATGGATCGAGGTGAAGACGTCGTCGCTGACGATACGCTCCGAGATCAGGATCGAGTCCTCGAAATTGTAGCCGTTCCACGGCATGAAGGCGACGAGGACGTTGCGCCCCAGCGCCAGCTCTCCGAGCTCGGTCGAGGGCCCGTCGGCAATCACGTCGCCGGCCGCCACCGCATTGCCGACCTTGACCACCGGGCGATGGTTGATGCAGGTGTTCTGGTTGGAGCGCTGGAACTTGCGCAGGTTGTAGATATCCACGCCGGCGGAGCCGCTCCCGTCCTCGCCGGCGACGCGGATCACGATTCGCTGGGCATCGACCTGATCGACCACACCGGCACGCCGCGCAGCCACGACGGCGCCCGAATCGCGCGCCACGATTTCCTCCATGCCGGTGCCGACGAGAGGGGCCTGGGCGCGCAGCAGCGGCACCGCCTGCCGCTGCATGTTCGATCCCATCAACGCGCGGTTGGCGTCGTCGTTCTCGAGGAACGGAATCAACGCCGCCGCCACCGAGACCAGCTGCTTGGGCGACACGTCGATGTAGTCGACATGGTCGGGCGTGGTCATGACGAAATCGCCGTTGACGCGGCAACTCACCAGATCGCGTTCGAAGCGACCGTCGGCGGTCAGCGGCGCGTTCGCCTGGGCGATGGTGTAGCGCCCGTCTTCCATGGCCGACAGGTAGTGCACCTCGCCGGTGACCCTGCCGTCGGCGACCTTGCGGTAGGGACTTTCGATGAAACCGTATTTGTTGACCCGCGCATAGGTGGCCAGACTGTTGATCAACCCGATGTTCGGACCTTCGGGGGTTTCGATCGGGCAGATCCGGCCGTAGTGGGTCGGGTGGACGTCGCGCACCTCGAAACCCGCGCGCTCGCGGGTCAGCCCGCCCGGACCGAGCGCGGACAGTCGGCGCTTGTGGGTGATCTCCGACAACGGGTTGGTCTGGTCCATGAACTGGCTGAGTTGCGACGAGCCGAAGAACTCGCGCACCGCAGCGGCGGCGGGCTTGGTATTGACGAGGTCCTGGGGCATCGAGGCGGCGATATCGACCGACCCCATGCGCTCGCGGATCGCACGCTCCATGCGCAACAGGCCGATGCGATACTGGTTCTCCATCAACTCGCCGACCGAGCGGACCCGGCGGTTGCCGAGATGGTCGATGTCGTCGATCTCGCCGCGGCCGTCCTTGAGGCCAACGAGGGTGCGCACCACCGCGAGAACGTCGCTGCGCCGGAGTTCGCGGAGCTCGTCGCCGCTCTCCATGTTCAGACGCGCATTCATCTTGACCCGGCCGACGGCCGACAGGTCGTAACGCTCCGAGCGCTGAATCTCGATATCGTCGGCGAGGACCCAGACGGCGTTCGGACCTTCCCATTCGGCGGCACACGAAATCAGCAGGAGCAGGAAGTCGCCCTGTGCGTCGAGGACCCATGCCTTGCCCTCGACGTCGGATGCGTCGAGGGCTCCGATCGTGCGCCGGCGGCGGTTCGGTTCGGGGCGCGTGTTCACGCTGGCCTTCTTCAGCTTCGCCGGGCTGAGAAACAGGTCGTAGAACAGCTTCTCGGCGCTTTCCGGGGTCGAAGGTTCGCCGGGGCGCATCACCCGATAGATGTCGGCCAGCGCGTCGTCGCGCGATTCGTTCTTGTCCACCGCCAGCGTGTTGCGGATATACGGCCCGGCAGCGGGGCCGATATCGAGGATCGGCAGGCTTTCGATGCCCGCCTCTTCCATCGCCTCGATGAGGGCTTCCGTAACCGCGTCGCCTGCTTCGGCAAGCACGAGGCCATCGTTCTTGTTGACGATATCGGTCGTGACATAACCGTCGAACAGGTCCGCCGCCTCGACGCGCAGGCGCTCCACTCCCTCGTCCTGGAGCCGTTTGATTCGCCGCGCCGTCATCCGGTCGCCGGCCTCGGCGACCGGCTTGCCGGTGCGCGCGTCGACGAGATCGGCGAGCAGCTTGACGCCCTTCAGGCGCTCGGCGTCGAGAGCCACGCTCCAGCCCTTGCGGTCGCGCTTGTAGAGACGGGTCTCGTAGAAGGTCGCGAGAATGTCTTCCGTGTTCAGGCAGCAGGCGCGCAGCAACGTGGTCACCGGCAGTTTGCGGCGCCGGTCGATGCGCACATGAACGATGTCCCTGGCGTCGAACTCGAAATCGAGCCACGAGCCGCGATAGGGAATCACTCGAGCCGCGAACAGATACTTGCCCGAGGAATGGGTCTTGCCCTTGTCGTGGTCGAAGAACACCCCCGGCGAGCGATGCATCTGGCTGACCACGACGCGTTCGGTGCCGTTGACGATGAACGTGCCCTTGTCGGTCATCAACGGCATATCGCCCATGAAGACGTCCTGTTCCTTGAACTCGCGGATCGTGCGAGCGCCGGTTTCCTCGTCGATGTCCCACACGGTAAGGCGCAGCGTGGCGCGCAACGGGGCGGCGTAGGTCATGCCGCGCTGCTGACACTCTTCGACGTCGTATTTCGGCCGGTCGAACGCATAGGTGAGAAAGTCGAACTGCCCGCGCCCCGAGAAATCGCGAATCGGGAACACCGATTCGAAGACCGCCTGCAAACCGGCATTACGGCGCTTCTCCGGCGCGACTCCTGCCTGTAGAAAGGCGTCCCACGACGTCTTCTGAACCTCGATCAGATTCGGCATCGATGCAGCGGCCGCGATGCGGCCGAAATTCTTGCGGATGCGCTTGCGCCCGGTGAACGACAAGGGTGGAGCGGATTCCTCCGCGCGAGAGAGTCCGACGGGCGCACCGGACACCGCGACGGGTGCCGCCACGGGTACGGGTTCGGCAACCGGCCCGGGCACCGCCTCGGATGCCGTCGAGGCGTCCGGCGTCGTCGAACGCTCACCGATCGCATCGGGCGTCACGAGTGCTTCTTCCGTCCCGCGCGCAGGTTCCACGGACGCCATTTCAGGCGGCGCGGCGCCTTCCGCACTGGGCGCAGTCGCTTCCGACGGTGCAGGGGCCTTCGGCGCCTCCAGCAGTTCGGCAGCCACATCCGCCGCTGCAACGGCCTCGCCCGCATCCGGCGCAGACGCGGCGGGCGCCTCTTCGTTCGGCGTGGATTCCGCACCGCACGCGGCAGTCGTCCCCTCGCTCGACGCAGACACATCCACCTCGGACGGAAGTTCGGCGACGGCCTCCGACTCCTGCGGAGGGGCCGCCGTCGCGTCGCGCACCGTTTCGGCTTCGCGCGTGAGTTCGGCGTAGATGCGGGCCAGATCCTCGGCACCGCCCCGCGCACCGCGATCAGGCGAGCCGTCGATCGCGAACCGACCGCGCAGGGCGTCCAGTCCGTTCGGCTTGCCGGGGTATCTCCGACGCGCGAGCTCCCGCGTTTCGACGATGCGCTCCTTCGCGATCGGCGCCCGGCCGGCGCGTTCGAGCTCGGCATTCAGGAACCGCAAATCGGAGTCGGCGTCGTGCACCACGAGGTTCGAATCGCCGACGAACTTGAGCAGTGCGTCCGCAATGTCGGCGAACTGCGGCTTGCCGGCACGCGCTTCCGTCGCGATTCCGTGGACGCCCGCCGCATCTTCGGGAACGTCGCGCTCCGGCTGGAGATGGTGGTGCAGCGTCGCGCCCGTGGCGACGCGATCCACCATTTCGACGCAGCAGAGCTCCGACACCCGATCGCCGTCGGCAGGGGAGAAACCCGCGGTTTCGAGATCGAACACGATTTCACGCATGGCGATTCCTCACCCGGGGATGACCGTTACGATGATGCATCGACAGGCGCGATCGGCGGCACGCCTTGCAACAGCGCGAAAGAACCGTCAAGGCGCACCCAAGCGGGAGCGCCGCGATAGCGGTTCTCGAAAATCCGGCGTTGCGCCGGGCTAATTGTATCGACCAGTGTCGCCGCCGCTCTCTCCAGCCGTGTCGCCAAGGTCGTGACGGCGGGCGGCTTTGTCAAGCCCCCGCCGCGGGGCGCGAACCGGTCGGGCGGCTACTTCAGCTCTACGGTGGCGCCGGCGCCCTCGAGCTTCTTTTTCAGTTCCTCGGCCTCGTCCTTGGCGACCGCCTCCTTGACCGGCTTCGGCGCCGCTTCGACCAGATCCTTCGCCTCCTTCAGGCCGAGACCGGTGATCTGGCGGACTTCCTTGATCACGTTGATCTTCTTCTCGCCGAACGACGCCAGCACGACGTCGAACTCGGTCTGCTCCTCGACGGCGTCGGCGCCGCCGTCGGCCGCGCCCGGCATCGCCGCCACGGCCACCGGCGCCGCGGCGGAAACCCCCCATTTCTCTTCGAGGATTTTCGACAGTTCCGCCGCCTCGATCACCCTGAGCTGCGAGAGGTCCTCGGCTATCTTCTGCAAATCGGCCATCGTCGTCGTCTCTCCCGATATGGTTGTTGTCCTGATGATGGACTTGGCGGCGACGCCTATGCCGCCTCGGCATAGGCGTTGAACACCCGCGCCAACTGGCCGGCCGGCGCCTGCAACACGCCGGCGACGCGGGTCGCCGGCGCGCTGATCACACCGACCAGCCGCGCCCGCAGCACGTCGAGCGAGGGCAGGTTCGCGAGATCGCGCACCGCCGCCTCGTCGAGCGCGGTCTCGCGCAGCCCGCCGCCGAGAATGACCAGGTGCCGGTTCTGTTTCGCGAACTCGACCGAAGCCTTCGCGGCGGCTACCGGGTCCTCCGACCACGCGATCGCGGTCGGGCCGGTGAACAGGCCGGTCATGTGCCCATAGGGAGTACCTTCGAGCGCACGCCGGGCGAGGCTGTTCTTGGTTACCCGGAAGGTCGCGCCGGCCGCGCGCATCTGCCGCCGCAGGTCTGTCGCCTCGCCGGCGGTGATGCCGAGATAGTGAGTCACCACGATGGCGTTCGCCCCGTCGAACGTCGCCCTCAGCGTGTCGACGAGTCGTTCCTTGACCGCTCGCTCCACAGCCACACTCCCTTCGCCCGCGCACATCCGGCGCGGCGGATTCTTCATACTGTCCCGGAGCTAGGAGCCGCGGCTGCGGCAATCCTCCGTCTCGGCAGGCCGGCAACCGATTAAGCCGCGAAGACGGGCGGCGCCTGCTGTCTCGGACAGATCGTTCGGACGCGGGCTATAGCCCGCATCTACATGCCGGTCAACGGCTCGGTTTCGAGTTTGACCCCCACCCCCATGGTCGAGCTCAGCGTCGCGCGCCGCAGGTAAGTCCCCTTGGCACCGGACGGTTTCGCCCGATTGATCGCGCCGACGAACGCTTCGACATTTTCCCGCAACGCCTCCTCCGGGAAACTCGCCTTGCCGACACCGGCGTGAATCAGGCCTGCCCGCTCGACGCGGAATTCGACCTGGCCGCCCTTCGCCGCCTTGACCGCGCCGGCCGCGTCCTGGGTTACGGTCCCGAGCCGGGGGTTGGGCATCAGGCCGCGCGGTCCCAGTATCCTGCCGAGCCGGCCGACCACGCTCATCACGTCGGGCACGGCGATACAGCGGTCGAAGTCGATCTTCCCGCCGCGCACGTCCTCAGCCAGGTCCTCGGCGCCGACGATGTCGGCGCCCGCCGCTGTCGCTTCCTCGGCCTTGGCGCCTTTCGCGAACACCGCCACGCGCACGGTCTTGCCGGTGCCGTGCGGCAGGTTCGCCATGCCGCGCACCATCTGGTCGGCGTGACGGGGATCGACCCCGAGATTCAGCGCGATCTCCACCGTTTCGTCGAACTTCGCGGTCGCGTTCTCTTTGACCTTCCTGACCGCCTCACCGAGGTCGTAGAGGGTTTCCCGGTCCACCGCGTCGCGCAGGGGTTTCATCCGTTTGCCATCGCGCCGCGCCATCGCTCAGCCTCCCGTCACTTCGATGCCCATCGAGCGCGCGGACCCCGCCAACATACGGCACGCCGCGTCGATGTCATCGCAATTGAGGTCCTTCATCTTCTGTTCTGCGATCGCCCGCAGCTCGTCGATCCCGATCCTGCCGATCGGGTCGGCGCGTCCGCTCTCGCCGGAGCCCTTTTCGATCCTGGCCGCGCGTTTGATGAAATAGCTCGCCGGCGGGGACTTGGTCTCGAAGCTGAAGGTGCGATCGGCATAGACCGTGATCACGGTCGGAATCGGCATCCCCGGCTCCATATTCTGCGTCTTCGCATTGAACGACTTGCAGAACTCCATGATGTTGAGGCCGCGCTGGCCGAGCGCCGGTCCGATCGGCGGCGCCGGCCGGGCCTCCCCGGCAGGTACCTGCAATTTGATGTAACCGTCGATCTTCTTCGCCATCGGTTTCCCTTTCGCGCGCTCAGAGCTTCTCGACCTGGGCGTATTCGAGCTCGACCGGAGTCGCACGCCCGAAAATCGACACGGCGACCTTGAGCCGCGCCTTGTCTTCGTCCACATCTTCGACCATGCCGTTGAACGAAGTGAACGGCCCGTCGGAAACGCGCACCATCTCGCCGATGTCGAAGGTAATGGACGGTTTCGGGCGCTCGGCGCCTTCCTTGACCTGGCGGAGAATGCGGTCGGCCTCGGCCTGGGGAATCGGGGTCGGCTTGCCGCCGGCGCCGAGAAAACCGGTGACCTTCGACGTGTTCTTGACCAGATGCCAGCTTTCATCGGTCATGGTCATGCGAACCAGAACGTAGCCAGGCAGAAACTTGCGTTTGCTCGACACCTTCTTGCCGCGGCGGATTTCGACCACTTCTTCGGTCGGCACCACGACCTGTTCGAACATGTCGGACATGTTCTTGCGGATCGCCTGATCCTGGATGGCCTGCGCGACTTTCCTCTCAAAACCCGAATAGGTGTGAATGATATACCACCGGGGTTCGGCGAGCGCGGTCGTCGTTGCCATGTTCACCCTCCGATGCCGAGCACGGCGGTCACGCCGGTGCGGATCACCCAATCGACGAGCAGGAAGAAGATCGCCAACAGAAACACCATGATGAACACCATGATCGTGGTGATCGTGACTTCCTTGCGCGTCGGCCAGGTGACTCGCGACATTTCCTGGCGCACCTGGCGCACGAATTCGGCTGGAGTCGGTTTTGCCATGATGAAGATCCCGAAAGGGGTTCCCGAAAACAGAACATCGGCGATAAGATGGCAGGAGTGGAGGGGCTCGAACCCCCAACCCCCGGTTTTGGAGACCGGTGCTCTACCAGTTGAGCTACACTCCTATACCCTCGAACCCGCCGCCTTTATTCGACGATTTCCGCGACGACGCCGGCGCCGACGGTGCGCCCGCCCTCGCGGATCGCGAAACGCAAGCCCTGGTCCATCGCAATCGGCGCGATCAACTCGATGCTCATCGCAATGTTGTCTCCCGGCATCACCATCTCCGTGCCGGAAGGCAACGCAACCGTACCCGTAACGTCCGTCGTCCGAAAGTAAAACTGGGGACGGTAGTTGCTGAAAAACGGCGTGTGGCGACCACCCTCGTCCTTCGTCAGAATATACGCCTCTGCCTTGAAACGCGTGTGCGGCGTGATCGAACCGGGAGCCGCAAGAACCTGACCACGCTCAACATCGTCACGCTTCGTCCCGCGTAGCAACGCACCGATGTTGTCGCCAGCCTCCCCCTGGTCCAGAAGCTTCCGAAACATCTCGACACCCGTGCAAACCGTCTTCGACGTCTCCTTCAGACCCACGATCTCAACCTCGTCCCCGATCTTCACAACGCCACGCTCAACGCGACCCGTCACAACCGTCCCACGGCCCGAAATCGAAAATACGTCCTCGATCGGCATCAGAAACGGAAGGTCCTTCGCGCGCTCGGGCGTCGGGATGTAAGCGTCAACCGCAGACATCAGCGCATGAACCGAACCAACAGCCCGATCGCCCGCATCGCCCTCCAACGCCTCCAGCGCAGAACCGCTCACGATCGGGATATCGTCCCCGGGAAAGTCGTAGCTCGACAAAAGCTCGCGAACCTCAAGCTCAACAAGCTCCAGAAGCTCGGGGTCGTCAACCTGGTCAACCTTGTTCAGGTAAACCACAATCGCAGGAACACCAACCTGACGCGCAAGAAGAATGTGCTCACGCGTCTGCGGCATCGGACCGTCCGCCGCAGATACAACAAGAATCGCTCCGTCCATCTGCGCCGCACCCGTGATCATGTTCTTCACGTAGTCCGCATGACCAGGACAATCCACATGCGCGTAGTGACGCGAACCCGTCTCATACTCCACATGCGCCGTCGCAATCGTGATCCCACGCTCCTTCTCCTCAGGAGCACGGTCGATCTCGTCATACGCCGTAAACGTCGCCCCCCCGGTCGTCTCCGCAAGAACCTTCGTAATCGCAGCCGTCAACGTCGTCTTGCCATGATCAACATGACCAATCGTTCCAACGTTAACATGCGGCTTCGTACGCGAAAACTTCTCCTTCGCCATCGCTCTCTTCCGTGTTCGGGGGCTGGAGCGGGTGATGGGAATCGAACCCACGTAACCAGCTTGGAAGGCTGGGGCTCTGCCATTGAGCTACACCCGCCCGGGTCGCGACTCCGCCCGTTGTTTCAACTGTCTCGCCCGCACCGACCCGGCGTTGTGGTGGAGGGGGCAGGATTCGAACCTGCGTAGACGTACGTCGGCAGATTTACAGTCTGCTGCCTTTAACCACTCGGCCACCCCTCCGCGCCGGCGTGTGCCCGCCGGGGCGAGGGTGCCGACTATCGACATTGGCCCCGCCTTGTCAACAACCGCAACGTTGTCGCTGCCGGATGCGACGGATAAGGTCGGCGATGGCCCGCTGCGAGCCGCCCGAAACCGGCGCGCGCAATGCGCGAACGGATCGCCACTACTGGCTCTACGGCGTGCATCCGTTGCGCGCCGCGCTGGCCAATCCGGCGCGGCGCGTCCACCGCGTGCTGGTCACCGCCGCGGCGCGGCGGCGTTTGCCCGAACTGCCGGCGAACACCGCCGAAGTTTCGGCCAGAATCATCGCGGACGAGCTTCCGGCCGGCGCTGTCCATCAGGGTTGCGCGGCGCTCGTGGCGCCGCTTGCGCCCGCGTCCCTGCCCCGCGTGCTGAGCGCGCAGGGCAGTGCGCCGCTGGTTGTCCTCGACGGCGTTACCGACCCGCGGAACGTCGGCGCCATCCTGCGCTCGGCAGCGGCGTTCGGCGCCGCCGTCGTCGTTGTGCGGCGCGGCGCACCGCCCGAAAGCGGCGCCCTCGCCAAGGCCGCGGCCGGCGGCCTCGATATCGCGCCACTGGTGCGCGTGGGGAACCTCGCACGCACGCTCGCCCGCCTCGCGACCGCCGGCTGGTGGCTGGTCGGTCTCGACGGCGCCGCGACGCAAAATCTGGCGCAGGCGCGGCTGCCGCCGCGCTGCGCCCTTGTGCTCGGCGCCGAGGGCACGGGGCTGCGCCGGCTGACGCGGGATTCGTGCGACGAATGCGTCGCCTTGCCGCTCCCCGGCGCGCTCGATAGTCTCAACGTATCGAACGCCTGCGCGATCGCGCTCTACGCGGTCACGCAGGCGGCCGACCGGCGCCGGCGTAGCTCAACCGGTAGAGCAACCGCCTTGTAAGCGGTAGGTTGCGGGTTCGATTCCTGCCGCCGGCACCAGGGCGGCGCGCCGCCGGTCACCTCGCCGCGGGCAGGCGGGCGTCGGGCGCGCGAAGATAGAGCGGCACCGGCGGCCGCCGGCCCGGCTTTCGATGGCGCGCAAGCGCCGCAGCGACCGCGGCGTCGGGTTGGCCGTCGCCGGGCGCGACCTGCCCGTGTGTGCCAATCAGCGCCGCAAGGCGGAGCGCCGCATCGCCCGCCAGCCATAGGGGCGCGTCGCCGGCCAGCGCCGCAGCCGCTTCGGCCGGCAATGCTGCGGGGGGCGGCCCGGACGGAAACCGCTGCGCATAAACCTGCCCCCGGCGCGCCTCGATCGCCGCCAGCACGGTCCGGTCCGCGGGCGCCGCGGCGGCCAGCACTTCGAGCGTTGACAGACCGATCAGCGGCCGCCGGCAGGCCAGCGCAAGACCGCGCGCCGCCGCCAGTCCGATACGCACGCCGGTGAACGTGCCGGGGCCGCGGGTGACGGCGATGGCGTCGAGCCCGGCGCAATCGAGACCCGCCTCGGCCAGCACCGCCGAAACCATCGGCATCAGCGCTTCGGCGTGACCGCGCCGGCGCCGCTCGCGCCGCTGCGACACGATGCGGCCGTCGGCCCAGACCGCTGCCGAACACGCCGCCATCGCCGTATCGAGCGCGAGGACTTTCGCAAATCCCGGTCCGTCGTCATAGTCGCGCGACATGCTTCTCGTCCCCGTCACCCCGGAATCGCACGGTGTCGAGCTCGCGCTCGCCTATGCCGGTTCCACGAACTTCACCGGGGCGCCGATCTACGGCCGCACCGCGTGTTTCCTGCATCCCGACGCCGCCGCTGCGCTGGCGCGCGCCGCCGGTGCCGCGGCGACGCTCGGGCTTCGCCTGCGCGTGTTCGACGCATACCGCCCGACCGAAGCGCAATGGGCGTTGTGGCGGCACACGCCGGATCCGAACTTTCTCGCCGATCCGCAGCGCGGTTCGCCGCATTCCCGCGGCGTCGCGGTCGATCTCACGTTGATCGACGACGAGCGGGCGCTGGACATGGGCGCCGGGTTCGACGACTTCACACCGCGCGCCCACCACGGCGCGCCCGGCCTCGGCGCGGTGGCGCGGCGCAACCGCCTGATGCTTCTCGGCCTGATGACCGAGGCCGGATGGGACTTCTATCGTAACGAGTGGTGGCACTATCAGTTGTTCGACGCGCGGCGCTACCCGTTGCTGAGCGACAGCGCCGCCGCAACACGGTTGATGCCGCGGGCGGGTTGACGTCAGACGATGCGGCAGGCGTCGTTGAACGCGAAACGTGGATTGCGCGGAAACAGCCTGGCGGCGTCGCCGTGGCCGAAATTGCACAGGAAGTTCGACCGCCACGGCGTATCGCCGAAGAACGCGGCGTCCACCCCCGCATTGTCGAAGCCCGACATAGGCCCGCAATCGAACCCGAGCGCGCGCGCCGCGACGATGAAGTAGGCGCCTTGCAGCGAGCCGTTGCGCAGCGCCGTCACGCGCACATGCTCGTCCTTGCCGGCAAACCACGACCGCGCCGTCGGGTCGTGCGGAAACAGCTCGCCGAGATGTTCGTAGAATTCGAGATCGTGGGCGACGATGACGCACATCGGCGCGGTCATGGTCTTCTGGCGGTTGCCGTCCGACAGGTGCGGCGCGAGTTTCTCCCGCGATTCGGCGCTGCGCAGAAAGACGAACCGCGCCGGCGACGAATTGGCGGTCGTCGGGCCGAACTTCATCAACTCGAAGATCGCCCGCAGATCGTCATCGGTCACCGGCTCGTCGAGCCATTCGTTATGGGTGCGCGCCTCGCGAAAGATGATATCGAGCGCGCCGTCATCAAGGGTGTCGTTCACGGCCGCCTCCCCGTCGGCATGGTGACCCGACGGTTTTCCATCCGCGGGCGCGCCGTCAAGAGAAAATATGGCTCGTGTCGCGGGTCGCAAGCACGGGCGCGGCACATTCAGGGGAAGAATCCGCGTCCTATGGCGACGCCATGCGCGAACGGTTCTCTTTCAATGCAACCGAATGGCCGGACAATGGCTGCGCGGCGGGCGACCGCCCGAGCGCCGCGGTTTTCGGCGACAGCCAGGCGCCCTGATCCAGCAACGCGCGCTGCACGCGGCGCGGTGCGACCTCGCGCGGAACGAGGTCGCTGTCGGCGGCGAGCGCGGCAGCCACCCCGGCCGCCTGACCCGACATCCAGCATTGCGGAATCTCGCGTAGAAACGAATGCGAGGTCGCGTCGCACGCGATATGCCGCCCGGCGCCGAGCGCGCCCTCCAGGCCGGTGGGCAACAAAGCGCCATAGGGCACGGAGACGTTCGGAAACTTCGGCGACAGCGACGGTGAAACCCCGATCTCGTCGTCCCACACCGCGCCGTCGTCCCATTGCCCGCGGGTCACCATGCGGTCGCCCGCCAGGCGTCGGCTATGACGCACGCCGATCTGCGGCGCGCCGAGCATCAGAAACGCCTTCTCGAAGCCGGGCGCATGGGCGCGATAGAACGCGACATGCCGGTCCGTGAGATCGCGCGAACGCCGTTCGACCTCGGTCAGGTCTTCGACATCGACCGCGTCGTAGCCGGAGAGCCGGGGACCCATGAACAGCGCCACGTCGTCGCGCCACGATACGAACGGTTTCTCGAACGGTCCGATCTCTTCGCGCCCGCGGGCCATGAAATCGGCGAAGCCCTGTCGGTTTTCGGCGCGAAACGCCAGCCAGCGCACCATATCGACCCCGCCGGCGAGAAACGCGGTATTGATGCAATGGTGAATGTCGTTCTCGTCTATGTCGCTCGCCATCGGCGCGCCGGCACGGGCGAGCAGGTCCGCGTCTCCCGTGCAATCGACCACGACCTTCGCGAGGATCGCCTGTCGGCCCTCCTTGCTCTCGAAAATCGCGCCGCGCAGCCGGCCTTCCTCGACGATCGGCGCCGCCGCCCACGCATGGAGCAACAACCGAACCCCCGCCTCGCGCACCATGTCGAGCGACGCCGTCTTGAGAGCCTCCGGGTCGATCGTCGGCGACCAGGTGACGATACCGTGATAAGCGGCGGTACGCGCCGCCCAGTAGGCCGCGGTCGCCGCGTCTCTCGAACCCCAGTCGGCGCGCGCCGGACCCTGGATCGCCCGCGCCGGCAGGCGGTCGAGCAGTTCCCGGGCGAAACCCGCGATGACTTGACGGCCGCTCCAGTCGGTCATCCGGTCGATCCAGATCACCAGGCCGCCGGTCGAAAGCCCGCCGAGATGGTTGTAGCGTTCGACGAGCGTCGTTTCGGCACCGAGGCGGGCTGCCGATACCGCGGCTGCCGCGCCGGCGGGGCCGCCCCCCACGACCAGCACGTCGGTCTCGGCGAACACGGGAATCTCGCGCGCCGCTTCGACGATCCTGCGTGTGGATCGTGCGCGCTCCGCACGCAGAGCGTCATCTCCGAAGATCTCGATGCCCTGCTGGTTGCCGATCATGTTGGTGAGATTGTCGCCCGTCATCTCTACCTCCCCAAGCTCCGGGACCACATTATATCGCGGCGTCGCGCGCCTTGCCCCGGCCGGCGGCGGCGCCTATAAGCCCGAGCGTTGGACGGGCGAGAAAGACCGGGCGTGGCGGTGGGCGAGGAACGAGGCGAAGACGGTTTCGACGACATCGCGGCGATGAGCTTCGAGCAAGCGATGGCCGAACTCGAAGACATCGTCAAGCGGCTCGAAAGCGGCGACGTCGATCTCGAAAGCGCGATCGACGCCTATGCCCGTGGCGCAGCGCTGAAGCGCCATTGCGAGGGCAAGTTGCGGCTCGCCGAGCAGCGCGTCAGTCGCATCACCGTCGCCGACGACGGAACCGTCGGTAGCGAACCGCTCGACGACGGGACCGGGACGGCGCGTTGAGCGCGTTGGGGCCGGCGCTTGCCGCGGCCGCCGGCGCGGTGGAGCGGACCCTGGCGGCGCTGATCCCCGAAGATGCCGGATCGCCCCGCGCGCGCCTGATGCGGGCGATGCGCTATGCGAGTCTTGGCGGCGGCAAGCGGCTCAGACCGTTTCTCGTGCTGCAGAGCGCCGGCCTGTTCGGCGTGGGCGGCGCCGGGGTGCTGCGCGCGGCCGCGGCGGTCGAGATGGTGCACTGCTACTCGCTGACCCACGACGACCTGCCGGCGATGGATGACGACGACCTGCGGCGCGGACGCCCCGCCGCGCATGTCGCCTTCGATGAAGCGACCGCGATCCTCGCCGGCAACGGGCTTCTCACCCTGGCCTTCGAAGTGCTCGCGGACCGGGCGACCCATCCCGACCCCGCCATGCGCGGCGCGCTGGTTCTGGCGCTCGCCCGCGCCGCCGGCATGGAGGGGATGGTCGGCGGCCAGATGATGGACCTGGAAACCGAGGGCCGCGCGCTCGATCTTGCCGAAGTCGCCGATCTCCAGCGGCGGAAAACCGGGGCGCTGATCGGAGCGAGCTGTGAACTCGGCGCGCTGATGGCCGGCGCTGGCGAGGCCGACCGCGCAGCGCTCCGCGCCTACGCCGCCGCGTTCGGCCTCGTCTTCCAGATCGCCGACGACCTGCTCGACATGGATGGCGACACCGCCCGCACCGACGGACGGACCGGCAAGGGCGCAACGGCGGGAAGGGCGACGTTCGTTTCACTGCTCGGCACCGCGGGCGCGCGGGCGAAGGCCCGGGCGTTGGTCGGAGAGGCGGTCGACGCGCTGGCGGGGTTCGACCAACGCGCCGGTCTTCTGCGCGCCGCCGCGGAATTCGCGCTCCATCGCCGACACTGATGGCGAAGCAGCGGCTCGATACGCTGCTTGTGGCGCGCGGTCTGGCCGCGAGCCGCGACCGCGCGCGAGCGCTGATCATGGCCGGGGCAGTGTTCAGCGGCGACCGGCGGCTCGACAAGCCCGGACGGCAGACGGACGAGTTGGCGCCGCTGGCGGTCCGCGCACGCGATCACCCTTGGGTTTCGCGCGGCGGCCTCAAGCTCGCGCACGGACTCGAAACGTTCGGCCTGTCGGCAGCGGGGCGAATCGGCCTCGACATCGGCGCCTCGACGGGCGGCTTCACCGACGTGCTGCTATCGCAGGGGGCCGCGCGGGTCTATGCGGTCGATGTGGGCCGCGGGCAGCTCGCGTGGAGTCTGCGCAACGACCCGCGAGTGGTGGTCCTCGAACGCACCAACGCGCGCCGCCTCGACAGCGCGCGCGTGCCCGAGCCGGTCGGGGCGCTGGTCTGCGACGCCAGCTTCATCGGCCTCGCCACGGTGCTGCCCGCGCCGCTCGCCCTGTGCGCGCCCGGTGCCTGGGCGGTGGCGCTGATCAAACCGCAATTCGAGGCAGGGCGCGAGGCGGTCGGGCGCAACGGCGTGGTGGGCGACCCTGAGGTGCGCGAGACGGTCTGCGTGTCGGTGCGCGCGTGGCTTGACTCGCAGCCCGGCTGGCGCGTGCTGGGCCTGACCGAGAGCCCGATCATCGGTCCCGCCGGCAACGTGGAATATCTCATCGCCGCCGAACGGGCGGGTTGAGGCAGCGCGCTCAGCCGAGGAAATCGGCCACGTGGCGCGCCACCTGTTCGGGGCGGTCGAGTTCGGGGCGATGGGCGGCGTCGGCGATCACATGCAAACTCGTCGGGCCCGCGATCCCCTCGGTGAACGCGTCGGCGCAGGCCCGCGGGAGGATACGGTCTTCCGCGCCCCACAACAGCAGAGTCGGGCAGCGGATATGCAGCAGCCGGCGGGCGAGGCCGATATCGCCGAGCGGCCAGAAGGCACGAGCGGAGGCTTCAAGCGCGCGCGCCTGCTCGATCGGCCATTCGATCGAATTGGCGCCATCCGGCGCCGCGACGAATGCCTTCCATGTTTCCGGGTCGTGGCACATCAGACCGGGGATATCGGACCGGCGCTGTCCCCACGGGTCGGCCATCGGATTCGTTTCGTCGAACAATCCCCACGGTGCGATGAGAACCAGGCGGTCGGACGACCGCGGCCACAGCGCCGCCATTTCCGCCGCGAACGCGCCGCCCGGCCCGCCGCCGATCAACGCCGCAGCGGCATCGAGACCGGCGCCTTCGAGAAGTTTGCGCACCGCCACGATCCAGTCGAGATGGGTGCCGAGTTCACGATGACCCTCGCCGCCGGGATAGCCCGGAAGCGATGGCGCGACGACCGTGAAGCGTTCCGCAAGAATGTCGAGAAACGGGATCCATTTCGGCAGCCCGCCATGGCCGGCGAGATAACCGACCATCGGTCCCGCACCCTTGCGCCAGACCCGGCACGGCGCGCCGTTGATCTCGACGAACGATACCGCCGGCTCAGGCACCGGCCCCTCCCTCGGCGATCGGTTGTGGAACTAGGCGGCGATGGGCGCAGCGGCGACCGCGTCCGGTACCGCCCGATCGGCCAGCGGCATCGGCTGCGGCCACCAGCGATTCTCCCACTCGCTCCACAGATCGGCGAGTTGTGGCATCACCCGCTCGGCATAGAGCCGCGTGTTGTAGTTCGCGAGTTCCTTGCCCATGTTGCCGAACTGCAACAACAGCATGAGCTGGCCGAAGCGGAGATCCTCGACCGCTTCGCGCAGCTTGTCCGCCACCTGATCCGGTGTGCCGACGATCACGTAGCCGTTGTCGAGGATGGCGTCGAATTCGCGCGCCTTCTTGTCCACCCCGGCAATGGCGCGTTTGCTGCGCAGCGCCGCCTGGCCGACCTGGCTTTCGATCCCGGCCCGGATCGTCGCCTCGGTGGTATAGCCCGGAGGGGTGGCGAAACGCGGGTCGATGTGCAGGCAGCGGCCGTAGAAGTATTCGGCCGGCTCGCGATAGAGCTCCATCGCCTCCCGCTCGGTTTCGGCGACGCCGACGAACTGCAGGAAACCCGCGCGATAAGGGTTGGGGTCCTTGCCCAGGCGCGCCATCTCCTCCCAAAAACCGCGCATGGTCTGGCGTGCCGCCTTGTAGCCGTAATACGAGAGGTAGCAATAGACGTAGTCCATCCGGGCGCACCATTGCCACGTCTCGACCGAACCGCCGCCGGGAATCCAGATCGGCGGATGCGGGCGCTGCACCGGGCGCGGCCAGATGTTGACGTAGCGCTGCTGGTTGAAGCGGCCGTTGAACGCAAAGGTATCCGGCTCGGTCCACGCGCGGGTGACCAGGTCGTGCGCCTCGTAATAGCGCTCGCGCAGCAGCGACGGGTTCTGTCCGTAGGCGTAGCAGGTGTCCATCGGCGAGCCGACGGGGAAGCCCGCGATCAGCCGTCCGCCCGAAATACAGTCGATCATGGCGAACTCTTCGGCGACTCGGGTCGGCGGATTGTAGAGCGCGAGGCTGTTGCCCATGACACAGATCGCGGCCTTCGGGTTCGCCCGGCGCGCCAGTGCGCTGGCGATCAGGTTGGGCGAAGGCATCAGGCCGTAACCGTTGGAGTGATGTTCGTTGCAGCACACCGCGTCCAGCCCGGCGTCGGCCGCGAACTCCATTTCGTCCATGAACGCGTTGTACATCTCGTGCGCGCGTTCCGGCTCGAACAGGCTCGAATGGATATCGACCCACACCGAGGGATGGTTGTCGCGGAAGTCGTCCGGTAGTTCGGTATAGGGCATGAGGTGAAACCACAGGTGCTTCATGACGCGAGTGCTCCCTCGGCGGTATCGGTTGCGGGGCGGGCGGGGTCAGGCGGCGACGGCGTTGCGCCCGTCCGGCGTTTTGACTGCGCGGCGCAGGTCGCGGCGCACGTGGCGCGTATCGTAGCCGTTGAACAGATGCCCCAGCAGCCCGCGGTCGAGATCGGAAGTCCCGAACAGCCAGTCGGCGATCGGGAAGGTGAGGTTCATGTTGCGCTCCATCATGATCGACTGCGCGTGATGCGCGGCATGATGGCGCCGGATGGTGTTGACGAAGGGGCAATTGCGCACGAACCAGCCTTCATCGACATGGCAGCAAAAGTGCATGAACTCGTAGGTCAGATACACGCCGGTGGTGGTGCACATCAGTAGCCAGCCGGCATTGGCCGAGACGAGCCAGCCCACCACGAGCGCGCCGGGGATCGACATCAGCACGAACACCACCAGCGCATAGGGCGGGAAGAACGTCACCCGCCAGTCTCGCGACCCGGCGAAGCGCATTTCCGTGTCGGTGAAGAACTGATGATGCATCAGCGTGTGGCGGCGGTAGATCGCACGTAACGCCGCCGATTTCTGCGGCCGATGCATGACGTGCCGGTGCAGAAACCATTCGAACAGGTTGCAGATCAGAAATACGGCGGGGACCGTGAGCCATTCCCACCAGGCGACGGCGCGGATGTGGGCGATATAGACGTAGAAGGCGAGCGCGCCGATGGCGTAGATCACCGCCACATGCAACGCGCCGCTATACCAACTGTCGATGCGTCGGCGATATTCGGCGCGATAGGCGCGCTGGCGGTCCGACATCGTGCTGGATGCGAGCTCGTTCATCTCGTGATCCTCCGGGTCGGCGACGCCCTTACTATAGCACCGGAATCGCGGTTCAACGCGGCTCGATCATCGCCAGTACGGCATCGATGTCGGCGCCGCCCATCTCCCAGTCGTTCTCGAAATTGGCGACCGCGGCGCGCATGAACGGCTTACAGAGCCGAAGCGCCTCCCGGTCGTCGCCAAGGTGATCGGCAAGCAGGGCGAGCGCGAGCTGAGCCGGCGCCGCGCCTTCGTAGGTCCACTCGAACCCGCGGTCGGTGAACTGTTTGACGTCGGTGCGTTCGGGCAGCGGCGCGCCGTCCACGGTGACGACGATGCCGTCGATGGTGCGCGCGCCGCGATAGCGTTTCATCCTGCACGGCCCGCTCAGGCGCCCGTCCAGACTGGCGGGCGTTTCTCCGCGAACGCTTTGGGCCCCTCGACGAAATCGGCGCTGTCGTAGAGCGCCTGCACCGCCGGATAGACGGTGGCGACGGCCTCTTCCAGAGTCGGCTTGTCGAGGCCCTGGTAGATCGCTTCCTTGGACGCGCGGATCGACATCGGCGAACATTCCAGAATCAGCCCGGCCCAGCGCTTCGCCGCCGCCATCAGATCCGCGCGAGCGGTCACTTCGTTGACGAAGCCGAGCGCGCGCCCTTCCTCGGCCGATACCCGGCGGCCGGTCAGGATCATGCCCAGCGCCTGCTTCTGCGGAATGATGCGCGGCAGGCGGTGCAGGCCGCCGGCCAGCGCCGCGAGTCCCACGCGCGGTTCGGGCAAGGCGAAGACCGCGTTGTCGGACGCCACGATCAGGTCGCAGGCGAGCGCGATCTCGAAACCGCCGCCCATCGCGAACCCGTTGACCGCGGCGATGACCGGCTTGGTCAGATCGAAACGCTGCGTGAGGCCGGCGAAGCCGGTGGCCGGGCGTTCGCGCGGACCGCCCGCCGCCTGGTATTTCAGGTCGTTGCCGGCGGAGAACGCCTTGTCGCCGGCGCCGGTAACGATCGCCACCCATTGCTCCGGATCGGCGGCGAAATCGTCGAACACCGCGTCGAACTCGAAATGCGCCGGCGGATGCAGCGCGTTGTAAACCTCGGGCCGGTCGATCGTGATCACGGTCAGCTTGCCCTCTCGCGCAACCTTCAGAAATTGGTAGTCCGCCACGGCGATCTCCCTTCGTCGGCCCGGCTCTCGTTCCGCGCGCCCTAGTCGGCGACGAAGCGCGCAGGCGGCGCGTAAGCATAACCGAGATCGTGCGCCACCGCCGGATGGGTGACGTGCCCGCGATGCACGTTGAGGCCGGCAGCGAAGCCCTCGTCGCCGGCCAGCGCCCGCCGCCAGCCCTCGCCCGCGAGCTTCAGGATATAGGGCAGGGTGGCGTTGTTGAGCGCGAAGGTCGAGGTGCGCGCCACCGCTCCCGGCATGTTGGTCACACAGTAATGCACCACGTCATCGACCACATAGGTCGGCTCGCTGTGGCTGGTCGGGCGGCTGGTGTCCGCCATGCCGCCCTGGTCTATCGACACGTCGACCAGCACCGACCCGCGGCGCATGTCGTGCACCATGGCGCGGCTGACGAGGTTCGGCGTTTCGGCGCCGGGCACCAGTACCGCCCCGACCACCAGATCGGCGCGCGAGACGTAGCGCTCGATCGACTCGACGGTCGAGAAGATGGTGTTCAGCGTGGGGCCGAACTGCATGTCCAGCGCGGCGAGGCGCGCGAGCGAAGCGTCGATGACCGTCACCCGCGCTTCCATACCCATCGCCATGCGGGCGGCGTTGGTGCCAACGACGCCGCCGCCGATGATGACCACATTGGCCGCCGGCACGCCCGGCACGCCGCCGAGCAACACGCCGCGGCCGCCCTGCGCGCGCTCCAGGCAATGAGCGCCCGCCTGAATCGACATGCGCCCGGCGACCTCGCTCATCGGCGCGAGCAGCGGCAACCGCCCGGCGCCGTCGGTCACCGTTTCGTAGGCGATGCCGGTGACGCCCGACTCGATCAGGTCGCGGGTCTGCGTGGCGTCGGCGGCCAGATGAAGATAGGTGAACAACACCTGGCCTTCGCGGAGCCGCCGGCGCTCGACTTCCAGCGGTTCCTTGACCTTCACGACCAGTTCGGCACGGGCGAACACCTCGTCGGCGGACTCGGCGATCTCGGCGCCCGCCGCGACATAGTCCTCGTCGTCGAGGCCGATGGGATGCGCGGCATCGCGTTCCACCAGAACCCGGTGCCCGTGGTGGGTCAGTTCGCGCACACTGAACGGCACCAGACCGACGCGGTATTCCTGGTCCTTGATCTCCTTCGGGACGCCGATCAGCATTCGGCCGCGCCCTCGCGATCCGCCGGCTCAGCCGCGGAATTCGGGGATGATGTGCTCGGCGAACAGTTCAAGTTGCCGCCGCTGTTCATCCAGCGGCATCAGCCCTTGATCGAAGAACCAGCCGAACCATTCGAGCTCGCCGTCGCCCTCGTGCATCTTCTGCAACGACTCGAACTTGCGCTTGATCCGGTCGGGCGTGTCGGCGAAGGCGTATTGGGTTCGGACCAGACGGTCCACCGTCCATTCCTCCGGCGGCAGCGGCGTATAGGGGTCGAGCGGATACTTCTCCGCATCCGCGGCCTCACGGTGCGCCTCGAAAAATCCGAACGAGCCGAACACGGTATTGAAGCTCTCGAAGTTCGTCTTCGCGAGCAGGTCGACCGCTTCCTGCCTCGTATCGCCGAAATGCACCGAGCGCACGGCGCCGATCGCCTCGCCATATTTCAGGTTGCGCCCGTTGGCGTTCGCGGAGTCCTGATAGACCCTGCATAGCCGCCGGAACGAAGCGGGGTCGCCGTTGAGGATCCACGGCATGATATTGTTCCTGCCGCAGTTGACCAGCGTGCGTTCGCTGGCCCCGAAGGGTTGCATCATCGGCGGCCCGCCCTCCTGATAGGGCCTCGGGATGACGCAGACATTGCGGATCACGCCGTTCTCGTCCACTTCGCCGGGGGCGCCGTATTTGCGTGTGTAGTCGGCCGCCGGCCAGCGGGTGATGCCTTCCTCGTAGGGATAGGGGATCTTGTAGAACTTGCCGTCGTAGTTGAACGATTCCTGGGTCCACGCCTTGCGGATGACGGCGATCGCCTCTTCGAACACCGCACGGTTGTGGTTGTCGATGGCGCCGCCGTCCATCGGCGCGCCCGTGACGTGGAACTGCTGGCCCAGGACGTTGACCCAGCGGTCCTGATAGCCGCGCGCGAAGCCGGCGATCACCCGGCCTCGGGTCAGGTTGTCGAGAACCGCGATCTCTTCGGCGCAGCGGATCGGGTCCCAGCCCGCCAGCACCAGGCCGAGCGGCGCGAATTTGATGCGCTCGGTGCGTGCCGCAAGGTCGGCGTAGAGCATCAACGGCGCCACGCTCGCCTCCGCACCCTCGGAGTGGAAGTGGTGTTCGGTGGTGCCGAACACCTCGAACCCGATCTCGTCGGCGAGTGTGACGATGCTCCGCAGCTCGTCGAGCATCTGCTGATAACGCTCGCGGTTACGCCCGATGGGCGCAAGCCGTTCGCGCTCCTCCCATGACACCGCGGGGATGGTCGGCAAGGCAAACAGCATGAAACGCATGGGGGCCTCCTTCCTGTGGTGTCTTTCGGCCCGCGCGCCGCGGGACCTCCTTACGTCATCGGCGGCTGTCTCGTGTCGGAGCGTCAATCGGCCAGGTCGGCCGACGCCCGTTCCGGTGCCGCGTCGAGCACCAGCGAGCCGAACCGCCCGCGAAAAAACAGCAACGGCAGGCGTTCCGCGTCCTCCGCGGCGAGCACGCGGCCGATGAAGATCGTGTGATCGCCCGAATCGTGGGAATCGGCGACCTCGCATTCCAGCCAGCTCATCGCCTGCGCCAGAATGGGTACGCCGATCTTGCCGCGCTTGAAGGCGACGCCGGCGAATTTATCGTTCGAGCGGCGCGCGAGAGACCGGCACAGCGCCCGCGACTCGGCGGAATGGTCGAGGATGTTGATGGCGAACGCGCCCGAGCTGGTCAGCGAAGCGTGGGTATTGCTGCTCCGCGCCAGGCACACGAGCATCAGCGGCGGATCGAGGCTCAGGCTGGTGACGGCGTTCGCCGCGCAGCCGTGCGGCTCCCCATCGACCAGGGTCGTGATCGCCGTGACGCCGGTCGCGAAAGTGCCGGCGACTCGACGCAATGTCTCTGCCGACACCGGTGCCGGGGTGTCGGTCATGCGGGAGCGGCGGCGCGGCGCTCTGCGGCCCGACGCCCCAGAAAGATCGACAGGAGGACCGCCGGCACGCCGGCGATAGCGGTGCCGACGAAGAGCACGACGTAACCGTGATCGTCCACGACGATGCCGGAGAAGCCGGCAAGGAATTTGCCCGGCAGAGTCATCAGGGAACTGAAAAGCGCATATTGAGTCGCAGTATAGGCGAGGCTCGTCAGGCTGGAGAGATAGGCGATGAACGCCGTCCCGGCGAGGCCGGCGGAGAGATTGTCGGCGCAGATAACCACCGCGAGCATCGGCAGTGCGGGGCCGATCACATCCAGCGCGGCGAACAGCAGGTTGGTCAACGGCAACAACAGGGCAGCGGCCACCAGCGGCGGGAACAGCCCGAACCGCGCGACGAGCACGCCGCCGAGCACCGCGCCGGCGATGGTGGCGAACGTGCCGCCGAACTTTACGACCGTGCCGATCTCGGTCTTGGTGAAGCCGGTATCGAGATAGAACGGGTTGGCCATCGCCCCCATCAGCACGTCGGAAACGCGGAACAGGCCGACGAAGACCAGGATCGCCAGCGCCAGTGTGCCGTGACGGCGAAAGAAATCGTTGAACGGACCGACAAAGGCGCCGAGAAACCAGACGCCGGCTGCGCGCAGCCAGGGCGGCAGGGAGGCGGCGCGCGCCATCGCTTCGACCATCGTCTGCTCACGCGCCCTGGCAGCGGGATCGACCGGCCGGTCGGGTTCGCGGATCGCCAGTGCCGTGACGATCCCGACCAGCGTCAGCGCCGCCATCAGCAAATAGGTCTCCGACCACGGAATGCGATCGGCGACGATCAGGGCGCCACCGCCGGACGCGAGAAGCGCGATCCGATAGCCGAGTTGATAGGTCGCCGCCATCGCCCCCTGCAACTCCGCCTCGACCGCTTCGATACGCCAGGCGTCGATCGCCACGTCTTGCGTCGCCGACGAGAACGCCACCAGAAGCGCCAGCAGCGCCATGCGCGGGAGATCCTGCGCCGGGTCGGTGTGCGCCATGCCGAGCAGCCCCGCGCCGATGCCGACCATCGCCAGCAGCATCCACGATCGCCGACGACCGAGTCGACGGGTGAGCAACGGCAACGGCAGCCGATCGACCACCGGGGCCCAGAACACCTTGATCGAATAGGTCAGGCCCACCCAACTGAAGAAGCCGATCGCCGTGCGACTCACCCCGTATTCGGTCAGCCACGCCGACAGGGTGGAGAACACCAGCAGAAAGGGCAGGCCGGCCGAGAAACCGAGGAACAGCATCGCGGCGACGCGGTGGTGCGCATATATCGACAGCGCCTCGAGCCAGCCCCGACGGGCGGGCGGGACCGCGGGCGCGACGGCGTTCCCGGCTGGCATCAGCAACCGGTCTTCATTGGAATCTCATCGACCGGAGAACGCTCACTCTTCATGGTAGAGCACCCGACAAGAGGCCGCATGCGGAGTCGCCGAGAGCTCTCCGCACCGATGACACGGCACTATCCAGACTATCCGTAACCGGGGAACCGCACCAGATTGCGGAGCGGCGTTTCGGGGCGGGCGCCGAAATGGCCTATCACTTCGGCGGCGGCGAGGCTGCCGAGATGGCCGGCTTCGGCCAGCGATCGGCCGGAGGTGAAGGCGTGCAGGAAACCGGCGGCGTAGAGATCCCCCGCGCCGGTCGTATCGAGAACCCGCGCGACCGGGGCCGCCTCGATGACGTGCGTCTCACCTCCGCCGACGATCACCGACCCCTTTTCGCTGCGCGTCAGCACGGCAATGTCGCACTGCCCGCGAATGGCCCGCAGTCCGGCATCGAAGTCCGCCGCCTCGTATAGCGACATCAGTTCGGCTTCGTTCGCGAAGACGATATCGACTCCGCCGGAGACGAGCGCTCGAAACGCCGCGCGGTGCCGCTCGACGCAGAACCGGTCCGACAGGCTCATCGCCACCTTGCGCCCGGCCTCACGCGTCGTGTCGGCTGCCTTGCGGAAGGCATCGCGCCCGCCGGGCGGGTCCCACAGATAGCCTTCCAGAAAGGTGACTTGCGAATCGGCGATCAACGCCGGATCGATATCTTCGGGGCCGAGTTCGACGGCGGCGCCGAGGAAAGTGCCCATGGTGCGTTGCGCGTCCGGGGTAACCAGGATGAGGCACCGCCCCGTGCCGGTGCCGTCCGCCGCGCGCGCGGTGTCGAAGCGCACGCCGCGCGCCCGGATATCGTCGGCGAACATGGCGCCGAGACGGTCGTCTCGCACCTTGCCGATGAATGCCGCCACATCGCCGAACGATGCGACACCGGCGACAGTGTTGGCCGCCGCCCCGCCGGAAACCTCGGCGCCGGAGTCCATCGCCGCGTAGAGGCGGTCGGCGCGCGCGCCGTCGATCAGGGTCATCGCCCCTTTCGGCAGGCCGTTCGCCTCGACGAACGCATCGTCGGCGCGTGCGAGGACATCGACGATCGCGGCGCCGATCCCGACAACCGCGTGAGCCGGCTCAGACACGGCGTTATCCTTGGGGTGTCATCGCGGCCGCGCGGTATCGGCGAAGAAATCGTTGCCCTTGTCGTCGATCACGATGAAGGCGGGGAAATCCTCGACCTCGATCTTCCACACCGCCTCCATGCCGAGTTCGGGGAAAGCGATGCGCTCGACCCGCTTGATGCAGTCCTGAGCGAGCCGGGCGCCGGGACCGCCGATCGAGCCGAGATAGAACCCGCCATGTTTCGCGCAGGCGTCGGTCACGGCGCGCGACCTGTTGCCCTTGGCGAGCATGACCAGCGAGCCGCCACGCGCCTGAAACTGGCCGACGAACCCGTCCATGCGCCCGGCCGTGGTGGGGCCGAACGCCCCGGTGGCATAGCCCTCCGGGGTCTTGGCCGGGCCGGCATAGTAAATGCAGTGCCGCTTGAAATAGTCCGGCAGGTCCTCGCCCGCTTCCAGGCGCGCACGCAACCGCGCATGGGCGGCGTCGCGGGCGACGATCATCGGCCCCGACACGGAGATGCGGGTGCGGATCGGATGCCGGCCGAGCGCGCGCCGGATCTCGTCCATAGGTCGGTTGAGGTCGATCTCGACCACCGCGCCGCCCAGCGACTCCGCATCGACATCGGGCAGATACCGCGCCGGATCGGTCTCCAGGCGCTCCAGGAAGACGCCGTCGGCGGTGATTCTGGCCAACGCCTGGCGGTCGGCGGCGCACGAAACGCCGATGCCGACCGGCAAGCTTGCGCTGTGGCGCGGCAGCCGGATCACACGCACGTCGTGACAGAAATACTTGCCCCCGAACTGCGCGCCGATGCCGAAATTGCGCGTCATTTCGTGAATTTCTTCCTCGAGCCCGGTATCGCGGATGGCGTGGCCCGAGCGGTTGCCGGCGGTCGGCAGGCCGTCGAGATAACGGCAGCTCGCGAGCTTGACGGTCTTCAGGGTCTGTTCCGCCGATAATCCGCCGATGACCACTGCGAGATGGTAGGGCGGACAGGCGGCGGTGCCGAGCGTGCGCAGGGTCTCGTCGAGGAAAGCGAGCATCCGCCCGCGGTCCAGGACCGACGGAGTCTGCTGGTAGAAAAACGTCTTGTTGGCCGAGCCGCCGCCCTTGGCGACGAACAGGAATTCATAGGTCGCCCCCGGGGCGGCGTGCAGGTCGATCTGCGCCGGCAGGTTGTCGCCGGTGTTGGTTTCCTCGAACGTGCCGAGCGGCGCGAGCTGGCTGTAGCGCAGACTGGTTTCGGTGTAGGTGCGCCGGATGCCGCGGGCCAGCGCCGCCTCGTCGTCCAGGCCGGTCCACACGTCCTCGCCCTTCTTGCCGATCACGATCGCGGTGCCGGTGTCCTGGCACATCGGCAGCACCCCGCCCGCCGCGACGTTGGCGTTCCGCAGCAGTTCACGGGCGACGAAACGGTCGTTGTCCGACGCCTCGGGGTCTTCGAGGATCGCCGCGAGCTGCGCCAGATGGCCCGGCCGGAGGAAGTGCGCCATGTCGCGAAAGGCGGCGAAAGCGAGTCCGGCGAGCGCCTCGGCGCCGACGCGAAGCAGCGTGCGCCCGTCGAGCGAAACGGTCTCGACCTCCAGGTCGTCGAGCCGACGCCAGGGGACATCAACCGGCGCGAGAGGAAACATGGGCTGGAAGGCCGCAGGGGTCATCGGCCCGTCCCCTTTCTGCCGTCCGTGTCCTTGCGGAAATCGACCGCGACCACCGTCGCGTCTTCGCCCCCCGTCTTTTCGGGCGCCGATTCGGGTTCGGGCGCGCCTTCGACCCGGTCTGCCGGCTCGAACTGCAAGCTGAAATCGACTCCCGGGTCGGAGAACGCCGCAACGGCGGCGAACGGGACGACGATCCGCTCGCGCACGCCGCCGAAACTCAGCGTGACCGCGAAACGGTCGCGCTCCACTTCAAGATTCCAGAACTGATGCTGGAGCACGATCGTCATCCGGTCGGCGAAGCGCGCGCGCAGGCGTGGCGCGAGTTGCACGCCGGGAGCGTTCGTATCGAAGGCGATATAGAAGTGATGCTCGCCGGGCATACCGGTTCGGGCGACGCGGGCCAGCGCTTCGCATACTACGCCGCGCAGCGCCGAGTGGATGAGCGCCTCGTAGTCGATCGACTCCCCGGCCATGGCCCCCCTCCCGCCGTGCCAGACGTTCCGGAACGAAATCGGCAGGCTCAGTCCGCCGTCCACGCGTCGGGCGTCGTCGATCGCCTGCGCCTTCGCAAGCCTGCCGCGCGGGAGGGGCGAATCGAGCCGAAAGAAATGGGGTGCTTCTGTTGCCAGGCGCACCCCGAACCCCGCCCCGACGCTGCGAGTGCCGAGGGCTTGAAGCGAGATTGCCGGCCGCCTAAGCGGCGAGCTTCATCTCCGCATAGTTGTCGTTGGCAACTATGTGTTTGGGCCGATAACGGTGGCACCGCGCCGGGCGAAAGCCGCATCTTTACCACGCATGTCGATCCTGTATCGCCCCCGTGAACGCCTGCCATGCAGGCCGTTGGTGGAGGCGCCGGGTACTGCCCCCGGGTCCATGACGCCTATTTCATGCCGCGTTTATCGCCATAGCCGGCCGCAGCCAGCGGGCTCGATATACTCGGTCCGGCGGCAATGCGCAATGGGTTGGCGCCAAGCCTGTCCGGTCGGTCGTGTGTCGGTTTGAAAATTGTTGGGGGCGTGGTGGCGACCGCGGGACGGCGGGGGCGCCAGGGCGCCGCGGAGGGGTGGGGGCGCCAGGCGGCACCGGCCCGCCTGTAGGGGCGCCCCTTGTGGGCGCCCGAACGCCCGAACAGGCGGGGAACAAGGGTGGGCGACCACAAGGAGGGCGACCACAAGGGTTGCCCTTACGGATTGTTGGGGTTCGGTCGGGTTCGCGGCGAAGGTGGCTCGTTACACCGTTCCTGCCGCCGGACGTTCACCAGCGCAGTGCGGCGCGCAGGAAGACGCCGTGTTCGGGGGCGCCCGAGGGGCGCTCCCAGCGGTTGCTCTCGAGGCTCAGCGATGCCCGGCCGACTCTCAGCCGACCGCCCAGGCGGTAGCGGCGGTCGCCGTCGTCGGCCAGCGCCGCCCCGCCATACGGGGTGAGGACGCCCGCGCCGCCGAGGGCTGCCACGCCCCAGCCCAGCTCCGCCTCGATGCGTCCGACCGGCGCGCTGCCGTTCGCCGTGCGGGGACCGGCCATGCCGTCCTCCCACAACCGCGCCGCACCGCTCGCGGTCTCGCCCCAGGACGGCGCCAGGCTCAGCGACAGGCCGCGCCGGTCGGCGCCGGGGTCGAGCCGGACGAAACCCGACGCGCCCCACTCCTCGACGCCGCCGCCGTGCGCCGCCAGCACCCGCCCCGCGAGCTCTGCGGTCAGACCCCGGCCCCGGTCGGCCCAGCGGAGACCGCCGCCGACCTCCACACCCGCCCCGGTCTCGCCGTCACCCCCGTCCCAGCGCGCCCCGAGATCCAGGGACGGCGTCACCGTCGCGCCAGGGGAGAGCGTGAAGGCGCGCGAACCCTCCAGCGCAAAGCGCAGCCGGCGGGTCCTTACGCTCACGCCGGCGATCAAGCCGCCATTGTCGTCGATCTCCAGACTCGCCGCCTGGGCCTCGCCCTTCAAAGCCAGCAACAACGCGCCGGCGGACACCAGCCGCGTGCGGCCCCCGGCCGCCGCCGTCAGCAGCGCCGCGTCGCTCGACTGACGCCCCGCCGCCTGCGCCTCGGCCTCCCCGTCGTCGATCTCGATCTCGCCGGCGCCGTAGCCCGCCACCGCCCACAGGCGCGAGCCGTCCGACAGCGTCCCGCCGACATAGGGGTGGACGCTCGTCATCCGGCTGTCGTGCACGCCCTCGACCGGCGCCTCTCCGCGCCGGTCGATATAGTCGATCGACCCTTCCGACCGGGACACCGCCGCGCCGGCCCGGAGGCCGGAGCCGAGAGCGACGTCGGCGCCGAGATGGGCGGCGAACATGTCGCCCCGCCAGTCCACCGGGCCGTCGAGCGACAGGCGGCGCCAGTCCCCCGCGCCCCAGACCGCGACATCGCCGCCCGCGAGACCCAGCGCGAACGACTCGCCGGCCAGCGCTTCGCGCCAGGAGAACGCGCCGTCTTCGAGCGCCCACCGGTTCGCCCTCAGGATGCCGGCAAGCGAGGAAAGCGCTTCCCTCTCGGCGTCCGCCATGCCGGTCACCGCGGCGTCGAAGCGGCCCGCCACCGCCTCGGCGGCGCTGGCCGCGAACGCCCGCGCGAGCTCCGGCAGGACCGCGGCGTTCACCTCCTCGAGCCGCTCCCGCGTTATCGTGGCGGCGGCGGTCACCTCGATGGTGAAGGCGAGCTCGGCCCGGTCGCCGTCCCGGTCGGTCGCCGTCCAGGCGAACACGGTCGTCTCCATCGCCTCGGTCGGCGTGCCCGCGAGGATGCGCGCGGCGCCGTCGAACGTCAGCCCGGCCGGCAGAGCGGGCGCGAGGCGGTAGGTCAGCTCCCCGTTGCCGCCGGTCGCCGACGGCAGCACGAGTGGATCGATCGGCCGGCCCTCCACGTAGTGTTGCGCGGCGACCGCGGCGTCGCCGAAGCTCGGTATCAGGTCCTCCACGACGGCGATGCCGACGCTCAACGCGGCGGCGTCGCCGTCGGCGTCCCTCGCCGTCAGCGTGAGGGTCGCCGTGCCCACCGTCGCAGGCGTGCCGCTCAGGATGCGGGCGGCGGCGTCATGGCGCAGTCCCTCCGGGAGATCGTCGGCGCCGGCGAGCGTGTAGGTCAGACGGCCGTTTCCGCCCGTCGCCCCGGGCAGCTCCACCTCCCCGATGTCGGTGTTCCGTATCCACTCATAGCTGACGGTCTCCTCGCCGAACGACGGCATCAGGTCGGGAACGACGGCGATGTCGAAGGTCAGCGATGCGCGGTCGGGGTCCCGATCGTCGGAGTCGGTGACCGTCCAGGTGAACTCCGTCGTGGGGAACGCCGCGGTCGGCGTGCCGGAGACGGTGCGCGCCGCCGCGTCGAACACGAGGCCGGCGGGCAGGTCGGGCATCAGGTCGTAGATCAGCGCGCCGTTCCCGCCCTCTGCATCGGGCAATACGACCGTGTCGATCTCCGTGCCCACGGTCCAGGTCCGGGCAAGGACGGTCCTGTCGCCGAACGACGGCATCAGGTCGGCGTCGTCGTCGGCAATGGTCAGCACCGGCGAGGCCGGGGACACCGCCAAACCCACGGTCGTGGCGCCGCCCACCGTCACCGTCTCCCCGGCGCCCTCGTCCAGCGTGTCGTCAACCGGCACGATCTCGAACGTCCCCGCGGCCTGGCCCGCCCCTGCCGGGATCGCGATCGCCGGCAGGGTCCCGACGGAATAGTCCGCCGGCGAGACGGCGGTGCCGTCCGCCACGGTCACCGTCACCACCGTCGCCTCGGCAAGTGTGGTCCCGCCCTCCAGCGAGGCCGTCACCGTCACGGTCCGCGACCCGCCGCCTTCGGCCACCCGGCCCTGGTGGCCCGCCATATCCGCGTCGGTGTCCAGCGTCAGCGCCACACCCGTCGGCGGGCCGTCGTCGTCGGTAATGGTCAGGTCCGCGCCGGTCACCGTCAGTCCCACCGTCGTCGTCCCGGTCACCGACACCGTCTCGCCGTCGTCGTCGATCACGTCGTCCACCGGCGCGATCGCGAACGTCCCGGTGGCGCTCACCTGACCCGCAGCGATCTCGATCTCGAACGGATCGGCCACCGTCGCCGTGTAGTCCGTCATGGCGGTCGCCGTGCCGGCGGCCACCGTCACTGTCACCACCGTCGCCTCGGTGCGCGTCGTCCCGCCCGCCAGCGCCGCCTTCACCGTCACCGTCTGCGACCCGCCGCCCTCGTCCACCGCCGCCTGCTCGCCCGGCGTCTGCGCATCGCCGTCGAGGCTCAACAACACACCCGTCGGCGGGCCGTCGTCGTCGGTGACGGTCAGCACCGGCAAGGCCGCCGACACCGCCAGACCTATCGTCGTGGCGCCGCCCACCGTCACCGTCTCGCCCGTCCCCTCGTCCAGCGTGTCCTCAACCGGCACGATCTCGAAGGTCCCCGTGGCCTCGTTCGCCCCCGCCGCGATGACGATCACCGGCAAAGGCCCGACCGAATAGTCCGCCGGCGAAACCGCCGTGCCGTCCGACACCGTCACCGTCACCGCCGTCGCCTCGGTGCGCGTCGTGCCCCCCTCAAGCGACGCCGTCACGCTCACCGTCTGCGCTTCGCCGTTCTCCAGAACCCCGTTCTGGTTGCCCGCCATATCCGCGTCGGTGTCCAGCGCCAGCGACACACCCGTCGGCGCCGTGTCGTCGTCGGTGTTGACCACGCTCACGTCGTCGGGGTCGGCGCCGCTGTAGTCGGTGTCGGTGCTCGTCGCCGCAGCCAGCACGATGGTGTAGCTCCGGTCGCCGTCGTCCACGTTGTCGTCCACGCCGGTGACGGTGACGGTCTGCGCCGTGTTCCAGTTCCCGGTGGTGAACGTCAGGGTCGCCGGCTCTACCGTGCCCTCGCCGGTGTCCGAACTGCTCACCCCGATGCTCACGTCCGCAGTCGGCGCACTGTCCAACGCCACCGTGAACGTCGCCTCGCCGCCCGCCTCGGTCGTGGTCAGCGAGGTCTCCCCCTGCGGCAGCGTCACCGTGATGCCGGCCGCGTCGTCGTCGGTGTTGGTCACGCTCACGTCGCCGGGGTCGGTGCCGCCGCCAGCACGATGGTGTAGCCCTGGTCGCCGTCGTCCACGGCGTCGTCCACCCCGGTGACGGTGACGGTCTGCGCCGTGTTCCAGTTGTCCGGCGTGAACTCCAGGCTCGCCGGCGCCACCGTGCCCTCGCCGGTATCATCGCTGCTCACGGCGATGCTCACGTCCGCCGTCGGCACGCTGTCCAGCGCCACCGTGAACGTCGCCTCGCCCCCCGCTTCGGTGGTGGTCAGCGAGGTCAGCCCCTGGGGCAGCGTCACCGTGATGCCGGCCGCGTCGTCGTCGGTGTTGGTCACGCTCACGTCGCCGGGGTCGGTGCCGCCGTAGTTGGCGTCGGTGCTCGTCGCCGCCGCCAGCACGATGGTGTAGCCCTGGTCGCCGTCGTCCACGGCGTCGTCCACCCCGGTGACGGTGACGGTCTGCGCCGTGTTCCAGTTCCCGGTGGTGAACGTCAGCGTCGCCGGCGCCACCGTGCCCTCGGTCGTATCATCGCTGCTCACCCCGATGCTCACGTCCGCCGTCGGCGCGCTGTCCAGCGCCACCGTGAACGTCGCCTCGCCGCCCGCCTCGGTCGTGGTCAGCGAGGTCTCCCCCTGCGGCAGCGTCACCGCGATCCCCGCCGTGTCGTCGTCGGTGTTGGTCACGCTCACGTCGTCCGGGTCGGTGCCGCCGTAGTTGGTGTCGGTGCTCGTCGCCGCCGCCAGCACGATGGTGTAGCCCTGGTCGCCGTCGTCCACGGCGTCGTCCACCCCCGTGACGGTGACGGTCTGCGCCGTATTCCAGTTCCCGGTGGTGAAGGTCAGCGTCGCCGGCGCCACCGTGCCCTCGGTCAGGTCGTCGCTGCTCACCCCGATGCTCGCGTCGGCGGTCGGCGCGCTGTCCAGCGCCACCGTGAACGTCGCCTCGCCGCCCGCCTCGGTCGTGGTCAGCGAGGTCAGCCCCTGGGGCAGCGTCACCGTGACGCCGGCCGCGTCGTCGTCGGTGTTGGTCACGCTCACGTCGTCCGGGTCGGCGCCGCCGTAGTTGGTGTCGGTGCTCTCCGCCGCAGCCAGCTTGATGGTGTAGCTCCGATCGCCGTCGTCCACGGCGTCGTCCACGCCGGTGACGGTCACCGTTTTGGCGGCGTAGTCGCTCGCGGTGAAGGTCAGCGTCGCCGGCGCCACCGTGCCCTCGGTCAGGTCATCGCTGCTCACCCCGATGCTCACGTCGGCGGTCGGCTCGCTGTCCAGCGCCACCGTGAACGTCGCCTCGCCGCCCGCCTCGGTGGTGTCGCCGTCGATCGCCGTCACCGTAATCCCGGCCGTGTCGTCGTCGGTGATGGTCAGGTCCGCGCCGGTCACGGGCAGCCCCACAGCAGCGGCCGTGCTCCCGGTCACCGCCACCGTCTCGCCCGGCTCGTCGATCGCGTCGTCCACCGGCGTGACCGTGAACGTCCCCGTCTCGCTCGCCTGACCCGCAGGGATCTCGATCTCGAACGGATCGGCCACCGTCGCCGCGTAGTCCGTCGTCTCCGTCGCCGTGCCGGCCGCCACCGTCACCGTCACTATCGTCGCCTCGGCCCGCGTCGTCCCGCCGGTCAGCGACGCCTTCACCGTCACCGTCTGCTCGCCGCCGCCCTCGTCCACCTCAGCCTGCTCGCCCGTCGTCTGCGTATCCCCGTCCAGGCTCAGCACCACTCCGGTCGGTGGGTTGTCGTCGTCGATGTTGACCACGCTTACGTCGTCCGGGTTGAAGCCGCTGTAGTTGGTGTCGGTGCTGGTCGCGGCGGCCAGCACGATGCTGTAGGTCACATCGCCGTCGTCCACGTCGTCGTCCACCCCGGTCACGGTCACCGTTTTGGCGGCGTAGTCGCTCGCGGTGAAGGTCAGCGTCGCCGGCTCCACCGTGCCCTCGGCCAGATCGTCGCTGCTCACCCCGATGCTCACGTCGGCGGTCGGCTCGCTGTCGAGGGCCACCGTGAACGTGGCCTGGCCGCCCGCTTCGGTGGTGGTCAGCGAGGTCAGCTCCTGGGGCAGCGTCACCGTAATCCCGGCCGCGTCGTCCTCCTCGATGGTCAACGTCACGTCGGCCGGCGCCGTCACCCCCTGGTCGTTGACCGCCGTCGCCGACACGGTCACCTCCTTGTCCGGCGCGGCCACCTCGTCGTTCACCGCCGTGACGGTGACGACGCCGGTGCTTTCCGTCTCGCCGGCCGCGATGCTGAGGGTGGCGTTCTCGCTCAACGTGAAATGGCCCGCCGCCGCCGGCGCCACCGCCTCGGCCGTCACCGTCACCGTGGTGTCCTCGCTCGACGCCCCGCTCAGGCTCGCGGTCACGGTGCTCACCCCGCCGTCCTCGCCGATCGCGGCCGGGTCCAGCGCCAGACTCACGAGCGGCGGGCCCTCGTCGTCGGCGATGACGATGACGGCCTCGTTGACGGTGAGGCCGGCGGTCGTTCCGGTCACCTTCACGGTTTCCTCGCCGTCGTTCACGTCGTCGTCGAGCACCGTCAGCGAGAAACGCCCCGTGCCGCGCCATGCGTTTGCAGGGATGGTGACGCTGAAAGGCGCAACGGCGGTGAAGTCTTCGCCTGCGGTCGCGGTCCCGCCTGTCACCGAGACAGCGACAACGGTAGGCGTGGGCCGTCTTGGCCCTCCGAATTCGGTGGAGCCGGGGAACGACGCGGTGACGGTGACGTTACGGTTCCCGCCGTCCTCCGCGACCCGCGCCGGCGAGACTTCCAGGTCCACGGCCGTCGGCGTTTCGTCGTCGACGATATTGGCAATGAAGAAAGAGAACCCGCCTCCATCAATCGTGCAAACGACATGTACCGACTTTGGACCGTCGGTCAAGTCATTGTCGATCGGCTCCAACGTGAAGGTCGCCGTTCCCTCGGTTTCGAGCGCGGGAATGGTGACGGTGAACGGATCGACGGTGGTGTAACGGTCGCTCGTGGAGACAGTGCACGGAATGTCGGTATCCGTGGACCGGGTTGTGACGCCGGCGTAACTCATGGTGACGTCGATCTCCGCTCCGACGCCATTTTCCTGAACGCTCACCAGAGCGGTCGGGCGCAGTGCCTGGATGATCCCTATCGCGTCGTTGTCGGCGATCGTCACCGTGGCCGGCGTGACGGTGCTCATGCCCTGCGTGCCCTGGACCGTCAGGGTCTCCCCGCCCTCGGATACGTTGTCATCGTCCACCGTCAGCGTGAAGGTCGCCGTACCGCTGGATTCGTTCGCGGGGATGGTGACGCTGAAGGGCGTGACGGCGGTGAAGTCTTCGCCTGCGGTCGCGGTCCCGTCCGCCACCGTGGCACTGACGACGGTGGCCTCGGGCCGGGTTACGCTGCCGGGGAAGGACGCGGTGACGGTGATCTGCGTGCTCCCGCTGTCTTCCTCGACCAGCTCGGGATCGACGCCGAGGACGATGGCGTTGTCCTCGAACAGGACGAGCGAAGGCCCCACGGCGGTCCGGATGCCGTAGAAACCCGCCGGAACCTCGGGCGGGTCGCCCAGAGACACCGTGACCTGGCCGGCGCCCGTTGCCGTGACGGAACCGCTTTCAGTCATGCCCGCCGCCAGGGTCGCCGTGGCGGCGGACAGCGTGCCGCCCGCGACCGAAAGGTCGGCGATCATTTCGAACGGCGCGCCCTCGGCGAGCCTGACCGCCACCTGCGCGGGGCCCTGCGCGTTCAAGTGCTGCGCGTCCGTGCGCGCCAACTCCAGCATGAGAGTAAAGGGGGCTCCAGAATTCCGTATCAGATTCAGACTTCTCAGGCTGGTGAGATCGGCGAACACACCCGCCGGCAGCGCGGTCAGGTCGTTGTCTCTCAAACGTAGCGTGTGCAGTCTGGTGAGACCGGAGAAGACATCCACCGGCAGCGCAGTCAGGCCGTTCTCCTCCAACTTCAGATGGCCCAGGTTGGTGAGACCGGAGAAGACATTCGCCGGCAGCGCGGTCAGGCCGTTGTTTCGCAAGCTCAGCGTTCTCAGACTGGAAAGACCGGTGAACACGCTCTCCGGCAGCGTGGCCAGATCGTTGACTTCCAAGCGCAGCGTGCTCAGGTTGGTGAGACCGGAGAAGACATCCTGCGGGAGCGCAGTCAGGCCGTTCTCCGCCAAGTCCAGCGTGCTCAGACTGGAAAGACCGGAGAACACGCTCGCCGGCAGCGCAGTCAGGTCGTTGCGGTTCAAATACAGCTCGCTCAGGCTCGTGAGACCGGAGAAGACATCCTCCGGCAGCGCAGTCAGGTCGTTCCCGTCCAAGTCCAGCTCGGTCAGGTTGGTGAGACCGGCGAAATCGTCCGCCTTCAAGGACGCAATGTCTTTGAGTCGAAAGCTCAGCTCCGTGATTCCGGCGAGATCCGCGTCGGTGACATCCGCGCAGTCGATACGATCCGCGAGAAAGGTGAGTTCGTCGCGTACCTGCTCCGTGCGGTCGCACACGCCCGAGTCCTGCGCGAGCGCCGCCGGGGCGGCGAGCAGGGGCACCGCCAGGGCGAACGCGAACGCGCCCAGCGCGGTGCGAAGAAGCCGCCGTGCGCGGCTCATCGGACCGGAAGCAGGCACACTACCGCCGATGGGCGACTACAAGATGCGGGCGGGGGGGGGGGGGGGGTACAAGCTCGACCTGTTTCGGGAAACCACCGGTCGGAAGCGATCAGATCGCCGGGCTGGCCCGAACGACGGCCTCGAGATCCGGCTCCATCCACCCGCCTCTTCCACCATCGGCTCGCGCGGTGTCGTCGGGAACGAACCCGGCGCCGCACCGCGCGACGGTCACGACGCCAGCGAGCCTGTATATCGCGGAAAGCATTCCGAACCGAGCTTTTTTTGACTGCTTGGTCGTGAAAGTCATCCGGGGATGAGGGTGTGGCGCGAGCCGGGGTTGGGCACCCACAAGGGGCGCCCCTACAGGCGTTGTCGGCGGACCGGCGTGCGACGCGAGCGGGGCGCGGGCGCCCAACAGGCGCGGTCGGCGAACCGGTGCGTGGCGCGAGCCGGGGTTGGGCGCCCACAAGGGGCGCCCCTACAGGCGTTGTCGGCGGATCGGCGTTCGGCGCGAGCGGGGGGCGGGCGCCCAACAGGCGCGGTCGGCGAACCGGTGCGTGGCGCGAGCCGGGGTTGGGCGCCCACAAGGGGCGCCCCTACAGGCGTTGTCGGCGGACCGGCGTGCGACGCGAGCGGGGGGCGGGCGCCCAACAGACGCGGTCGGCGAACCGGTGCGTGGCGCGAGCCGGGGTTGGGCGCCCACAAGGGGCGCCCCTACAGGCGTTGTCGGCGGACCGGCGTGCGACGCGAACGGGGCGCGGGCGCCCAACAGGCGCGGTCGGCGAACCGGTGCGTGGCGCGAGCCGGGGTTGGGCGCCCACAAGGGGCGCCCCTACAGGCGTTGTCGGCGGATCGGCGTTCGGCGCGAGCGGGGGGCGGGCGCCCAACAGGCGCGGTCGGCGAACCGGTGCGTGGCGCGAGCGGGGTTGGGCGCCCACAAGGGGCGCCCCTACGGGCGTTGTCGGCGGACCGGCGTGCGACGCGAGCGGGGCGCGGGCGCCCAACAGGCGCGGTCGGCGAACCGGTGCGTGGCGCGAGCGGGGCGCGGGCGCCCAGGGGGGCCTTGCCATCGCGGAGGGGTTGCGCGCTTCGAGCGCGGGCGGGCGGGACGCCTGCGCACCCAGAGGGGGGCCTTGCCATTGGGGCGGCGAGGGGGTAGCTATGGGGTATGGCTACGATCGGGAAACAGGACGGCTATCTCGGCGGTCAACTGCTGGTCGCGATGCCGCAAATGAACAGTGCGTGTTTCGCGCACACCGTGGTTTTCCTGTGCGCGCACAGCGTGGACGGCGCGATGGGGCTGGTGGTCAACAAGCTCGTCGATTCGATCAGTTTCACGGATCTGCTGAAGCAGATGGAGTTCGAGTTCGACGAGAACGAGATCGACGACCGGGTCCAGGTCCATTTCGGCGGCCCGGTGGAATCCGGGCGCGGTTTCGTCCTGCACACGCCTGACTACATGTCGGACGCGACGATGCCGGTGGACGACGGCTTCGCGATGACGGCGACGGTGGACGTGCTGCGCTCGATCGCCGAGGGCCGCGGCCCGCAGCACGCGATTTTCGCGCTCGGCTATGCGGGCTGGGGGCCGGGGCAGCTCGACAGCGAGATGCAGAACAACGGCTGGCTCAACGTCGGCGCCGACCTGGACCTGGTGTTCGGGCGGGAGCACGACAAGAAATGGCGGCGGGCGGTGGCCAAGGTGGGCGTCGACCCGCTCCTCCTCTCCGGCGAGGCCGGTCACGCCTGACCGCCGGACTTGAGGTCGAGGGCCCGGGCCAAGGGCTGCTCGACCGGGCGGGCGAGGCGACGGATCCGCCGCTTCGGCGTGTGGCGAACCGGCTCGGCGAGCGGGGGCCGCTCGTCGGTGCTCAACATGCCGTAGATCACGTGGTCCTGCCATTCGCCGTCGATGCGCAGATATTTCCGCGCGATCCCCTCGCGCACGAACCCGACCTTTTCGAGCACACGCCGGCTGGCGACGTTGCGTTCGAGCACCGCCGCGCTGAGCCGGTGCAGTTCGAGGCCGTCGAAGGCGAAGGGCAGCAGGGCCGACAGGGCGTCGGTCATATAACCGCGCCGGGCGTGGCGTTCGCCGATCCAGTAGCCGAGGCTGGCGGCCTGACCGCTGCCGCGACGCACATCGTCGAGCGAAACGCCGCCGACCAGGGCATCGCCGCGGCGTTCGAGGATGAAGAAGGCGTAGCCGCGATCGGTCTGGCTGTTCACCGCACAGGCGCGCAACCGGCGGGCGAAGGCGCGGCGCGACAGCGCGTCGCGGCTCCATGACGGCTCCCACGGTTCGAGCCAGGCGCGGCTTTCGGCGCGGAGCGCGGCCCAGTCCTTCCAATCGCCGCGCTGCGGCGGGCGCAGATAGATGCGGCCGCAGACCAGCGGCTTGCCGCGCATGAGTTCCGAAAGGGTTTTGAGAAGCCCGATCATCGCCCGACGGCCGGAGCGGTTTCAGTCTCTGGCCCGGATGAGGAAGGTCAGCGCGCCGCCCTCCTCGCCCGAGGCTTCGAGGCGATGGCCGGTGACGTCGCAGAACGCGGCGAAGTCCGCCGGCGCGCCGGGGTCGGTGGCGAGCACCTTGAGCAAGCCGCCGGGCGCCACGCCGCGCATCGCCCGCCGGGCCTTGAGGACCGGCAGCGGGCAGGCCAGGCCGCGCGCGTCGAGCACCGTCACGTCTTCGCCGGCGGCCGGGCTGCGGGGCACAGGGCGGTCGGACATCGCGACGCGGTTTCCTCAGCGCAGGCCCGCGGCGACGGTCTCGTAGTCGGGCAGCGCACCGGCGGGGCCGAGGGCCGCCACGGTGGGGCGCCCGCGGTCGAGCAGCCGCGCCATGCAGTCGCGAACGGCGCCGGCATCGACCGCCTCGATCCGCGCCACCATGCCGGCCACGTCCTTCGGCGCTCCGTAGATCAGCATCTGGCGGGCGATGCGTTCGCAACGGGAATAGGGGCTTTCGAGCGACATCAGCAGGCCGGCGCGAAGCTGGGCCTTCGCCCGCGCGACCTCGTCGTCATCGACGCGCTCGCAGACCGCGCGGAACTCGTCGCACACCACCGGCGCGAGCTGCCCGGCCTGTTCGGGCGCGGTCCCCGCATAGACGCCGAACAGACCGCCATCGACGTAGCTCGCGGCGAAGCAATGAATCGCGTAGGCGAGGCCCCGGTTCTCGCGGACCTCCTGAAAGAGCCGCGACGACATGCCGCCGCCGAGCAAGGTGGAAAGCACCTGAAGCACGGGGAACGACTCGTCCTCATAGGCGAGGCCCTCGACTCCGAGCAACAGATGCAACTGTTCGAGCTCGCGTTCCACGCGGCTTTCGCCGCCGCGATAGCACGCCGGTTGGGGGCGCGGCGGGGCGCGAGAGGGCAACGCGGCGAACGCCTCGCCGGCGAGGGCGGCGAGGCGTTCGTGATCGACCCGCCCGGCGGCAGAGAGGACCATGCGCGGGGCGGTGTACCGGCTGGCGAGCCAGGCGCGAAGCGCGTCGCGGTCGAGCGCCGTCACCCGCTCGACGGAACCGAGCACCGGGCGGCCGATCGGCTGTCCGGGATAGGCGGTCTCCTGAAAGTGGTCGAACACAATGTCGTCGGGGGTGTCGTGCGCCTGGCCGATCTCCTGGACGATCACGTCCTTCTCGCGCGCGAGGTCGTCGGCGGCGAAGGTGGAGTTGAGCAGGATGTCGCCGAGCAGATCGACCGCCAGCGGCAGGTCTTCCTTCAGGGTCCTGGCGTAATAGGCGGTGTGCTCGCGCGAGGTATATGCGTTCATGTGGCCGCCGACGGCTTCGATCTCGGCGGCGATGGCGAAGGCGTCGCGGCGGCGGGTGCCCTTGAACGCCATGTGTTCGAGCAAATGCGAGATGCCGTTGACCTCGGCGGACTCGTCGCGCGCGCCGGCATCGACCCAGACGCCGACCGAAACGGTCTCCAGCCCCGGCATGTGCTGGCTCGCCACACGCATGCCGTTGTCGAGGGTGCTGACGGCGACTTCGGGCGCCGCCGTGTCGATATCCATCGCTATCTCCGCCCCGCCACGGCGCGAATATAGTCCGCGAGGCGGGCCGGGTCACGGCCCAGAACGTCATAGCGTTCCGCCGCTTCGGCCAGACCCGCGAACGCTTGCGGCGCCTCGGGCGGGCGCCCGATGGCGCGGGCGACCGCGTCGGGGAACTTGGCCGGATGCGCGGTCGCGAGGTGGACCAGCGGACGGTTCTCCGGGTCGGGCACTTTCGCGGCGGCGGCGATGCCCACGGCGGTGTGCGGATCGACGACGATGCCGGTGTCGCCGTGCACGCGCGCGATGGTCCGCAGGGTTTCGTCTTCCTCGACCCGCGCGGCGGCGAAAAGGCGCCGGACGCGGGCGAGCCGTGCGGTTTCGACGGTGAAGCCGCCCTTCCGGGCGAGGTCCCGCATGAGTCCTGCGACGCGCGCGCCGTCATTGTCGTAGAGATCGTAGAGCAGGCGCTCGAAATTGCTCGACACCTGAATGTCCATGCTGGGCGACAGGGTGGGCGCGACCGCGGCCGGGCGATAGGCGCCGCCGTTCAGGCAGCGGACGAGAATGTCGTTGCGGTTGGTGGCCACCACCAGTCGAGCGACCGGAAGCCCCATGCGCGCGGCAACGTAACCGGCATAGACATCGCCGAAATTCCCGGTGGGCACGGCGAACCGGACTCCGCGCGCCGGCATTCCGAGGGCGGCGGCAGCGGTGGCGTAATAGACCGTCTGCATCATGACGCGCGCCCAGTTGATCGAATTGGCGGCGGTGAGCCGCATCTCCCGGCGCAGCGCGGCATCGGCGAACATCGCCTTCACGAGCGCCTGGCAATCGTCGAACGTGCCTTCGACGGCGATGTTGTGCACGTTGCCGTCCGGCACGGTGGTCATCTGTCGGCGCTGCACGTCCGAGACCCGGCCTCGGGGATGCAGGATGACGATGTCGAGACTGGCGCGGCCGCGGCACGCATGGATGGCGGCGGAGCCGGTGTCGCCCGAAGTGGCCCCCAGAACGGTGGCGCGCTCGCCGCGCCGCGCCAGCACGTGGTCGAACAACCTGCCGAGCACCTGCAACGCATGGTCCTTGAAGGCCAGGGTCGGCCCGTGGAACAGTTCGAGCAACCAGGAATTGTCGCCGAGCGGCGTGAGCGGCGCGACCGAGGGACGGTCGAACGCGGCACAGGCTTCGTCGAGGATCGCGGCGAACGCCCCGGGTTCGATGTCGCCGCCGACGAACGGAGCGACGACGTGGAAGGCGGCGTCGGCGTAACGGCGCCCGGCGAGACCGGCCAGCGCGCCCGGCGGCAATCGGGGCCAGTGCGCGGGCACATAGAGGCCGCCGTCGTCCGCGAGGCCGGCCATCAAAGCGGCTTCGAAACCGAGCTTCGGCGCGGCGCCGCGGGTGCTTTCGTAGATCATCGGGAACGGCTGTGCGGCGGGCGTCCGGCGAAACGCTCGACGGATGCGGGGAACGTCAGACGCCGCTCGATATCAATACATGTCCAGCAGACGCTGGATGTAGTCGAGATCGTTGCGCGTGCGATCGCGCTCGCCGACGCGGCGGCGCAGTTCGTCGCGAATCTCCCGGCTGCGCTGCACCGCCGAGCGGGTGGGCACGTCCACGAAGCCGCCGGGATCGCCGTCATTGCCGGGCGGCAGCCGGCCGAGCGGGTCGCGGACTTCGTCGCGGCGGGCGCCGTCGCGGCCCGGGCGTTGTCCCGTCCGGCCGGACATCAATCGATTCATCGCCATTTCGGCACCCTGCTGCAATTGGGCGAGCGCCTCGGCCTGGGCTTCGGCGGCGCGGTCGGGGCGGTCGCGCGCCAGTTCGCCGGCGGCGTCGCGCATCGAGAGTTCCGCCTCGCCGAGGGGCGCCGGGATCTGGGCGCCGGACTCGCCGAGCTGGCGCATGAACTCACCGAGCGCGCGGCGCAGCGCCTCCTGGCGCTCGACGGCGCTCTCGCCCTGGCCCGGCGACTGGCGCTCGTTCTCGCCGCCCTGCTGGGCGCGGCGGAAGGTTTCGTCGAGCAAGGCTTCCTGGTCCTGCATCATCTGCTGGAGCTGCTGCAACATGCGCTCGCCGCCGGCGGTCTGCGGGTTCTCCTCCGGCCGGCCGGGTTCGAGATTCTCGAGGAGTTCCTGCAAGCGCTGCAACATGTCGCGCGCCGCATCGCGGGCGCCGGTCTCGGCAAGGTCGCGGGCGTCGTCGATCATCCGTTGCAGGTCGTCGCGGCTGCGCCGAAGGGTCCCCGGGTCGAGTCCGACTTCCTCGCCGTCTTCCTCCATCTCCCGTTCGCGGCCCGATTCGGCGAGCATCTCCAGATAGCGGTCGAGGGACTCCTGAAGGCGGTCCATGAGTTCGGCCAGTTCTTCCGGCGACGCGCCCTCTTCCAGCGCCGCGCGCAAGTCTTCCTGCGCCGCGCGCAACGCCCGCTCGGCGAGCGACAGGGCGCCGTCCTCGATCCTCAGAGCCAGATCCCAGAGAAGGTCGATGACGGCGCGGTAGTCCGCCTCCGTCTTCGCCAGTTCGAGCCGCGTATAGGCCGCGCCGAGCCCGAGATAGGCGATGAGATCGTCGGAAAACGCCTCGGGCGCGCTCATGAGCGCGCCCAGGGCTTCCCGCACCTCCCCCGCGGTGTCGCGGTCGAGCGCCAGGGTGCGCCGCTGCGCGACGATCTCGACGGCGACCGGGTGCACGAACGGGCGTTCGGGCAGCACCATCGACGCCGCCGGCGCGCGCCCGGTCTGACCCGCGTTGTCGGTGGCCGTGAGTTCCAGCGTCACGGCCAGCCCGGCCCACGGATGCGCGGTCAAGTCGCGATAGCTCGATTCCCGCGCCTCCGTGGGGGCCAGCCCGGGCAGCGGCAGGGCGAAGGCGATCGGCCATGCGTCGTCCTGCTCGCCATCGCGCCGGATCTGCGCGCCCACCGCTTCCAGCCCGAAATCGTCCGCCGCCTCGTAGCCCAGGCGCAGCACGCCGCGGCGGGTGGCTTCGGGCGCGCCGTCGAGGGCGATCGACGGCGGTTCGTCGGCGATGACGGCGAACCGCCACGAGCCCAGTTCCCTGTCGGCCTGCGTGACTCGCGCCGCAAGGGCGGTGTCGAGCGGGCGCTTCACCGCGAAATTGCCTTCGCCGGCGGGTTCGAACGTCTGCGCCGCCGCGCCGGCCGCGAGCACCGGGATGCCGTCGCCGCCGAAAACATGCGCGTTCAGCACGCTTCCCGCGATCACCGCGTGCTCGCCGCCGGGCGCCGGCGCCTCGGGGGCGATTCCGCCCTGCGCGGTCAGGAAGAGCGGCGGCAGCCCCGTATAGCCCGGCGGATCGACCCACGCCGTCAACCGGCCCGGCGGAAGCACGACATCGGCCCCGCGGTCGAACGCCAGCGCGGCGGCGAAGCGGTCTCCCGCGCGGTCGCCGGCGAAAACCGCGGACACGACCAGCGCCAGCGCCAGCAGACCGCGCAACGCCCACGGATCGCGGGCCGCGAGCGCCGGCCTGGGCCACGCGACGCGCAGCCGGCGAAGCAGCGGCGCCATGCGGCGGAGATGGACACGCCACAGCAGATCGCGCCGGCGGTCGCCGGACTCACCGGCCGGGGTGTCGAACAGCGTGGAGAGCGGCCGATGCGCCACGCCGCTTTCGCGTTCGAGACGCCGCACCGCGGCCGCGCGGCCCGCCGGGCGCATCGCCTCGCGCGCCCGCCACAGCGCCGCCGGCAAGGCGGCTGCGAAGACCGCCAGCAGCACTGCGTGCAACCACAACGGCGCGACTTCCCACAGGCCGAGCAAAGAAACGACCGCAAAAACGCCCACGGTCGCGGTTGCCGGCCACAGCGCCGGCCACAGGCGCTCCCAGCCGAGCGCCAGGCCGCTGAGCCAGATCTGGCGAGCCAGCCGCGCGCGGCCCGGAACCGCGTCGCGGGAGCCGTCGGCGCCGGTTTCGCTCATGCGCGCCACCGTGCTTCGGTCGCGTCGGTCCGCCACCAGTCGGGCAGACGATCCTGCGCGATCAGTGTGTCATAGTCCATGCGCGGGCGCACCACCGCATGGCGCGCGCCATCGACGAGTACTTCGGGAACCAGCGGCCGGCTGTTGTAGGTCGAGGCCATCGCCGCACCATAGGCCCCGGCGGAACGAAACGCGATGAGATCGCCGGCGGCGAGCGGCGGCAGGGCCGCACCGGCGGCGAAGCGGTCGGCGGACTCGCAGACCGGCCCCACCACGTCGGCGGCGGCGAGAGGCGCATCGGCGGCCGGCTCGGCAACCGGAACGATTCGGTGCGTCGAGCCGTAGAGCGCCGGTCGCAGCAGATCGTTCATCGCCGCATCGACGATGAGGAAGCGGCGGCCGTTCTCGCGCTTGTCGTAGATGACCGAGGCGACGAGCACCCCGGCATTGCCGGCGATGACGCGCCCGGGTTCGAACACCAGCCGACAGTCGATCCCGGCGGTCAGTTCGGCAACGACGGCGGCGTATTCCACCGGGTCCGGCGGCGACTCGGAGTCGTAGCGGATGCCGAGTCCGCCGCCGAGGTCGAGCCGGGCGATCCGATGGCCCTCCGCCCGCAGACCGCGCACCAGATCGACCGCGCGCGCGAAGGCGCGGCGGAACGGGGCGAGGTCGGTGATCTGCGAACCAATGTGCACGTCCACGCCATCGACGGCGAGACCCGGCAACTGCGCCGCCCGGCGATACAGTTCGGGGGCGCGCGCGATGGCGATGCCGAACTTGTCGCCGCGCCGCCCGGTGGCGATCTTGTCGTGGGTACCCGCGTCGACGTCGGGATTGACCCGCAGCGCGATTCGGGCCGTCACGCCGCGCGCAGCGGCGACCTCGGAGACCGCCGCGAGTTCGGGTTCGGACTCGACGTTCAGGTGAACGACACCGCGCGACAGACCGAACGCGATCTCCTTCGGGGTCTTGCCGACGCCCGAGAAGACGATCTTTCCGGGCGCGACCCCGGCGGCGAGGGCGCGGCGGATCTCGCCCTCGCTCACCACGTCGGCGCCGGCGCCGAGCCGCGCCAGGGTGGCGATCACCGCCTGGTTGGGGTTGGCCTTGACCGAATAGGCGATGAGCGCGTCACGCTCCGCAAAAGCGGCCGCGAGCACCCGATAGTGGCGGACGAGAGTCGCGGTGGAATAGCAATAGAACGGCGTGCCGACGCCGGCGGCGATATCGGCGAGCGCGACATCCTCCGCCGAGAGCCGGCCGCCGCGATAGGCGAAGTGGTCCATTCAGGAGTCCCGTTCGGACTCCCCGTCCGCGGCTTCGGGCTCAGGCTTCACCGGCGCGCCCTTTCGGCCGCAAGCGGCGAGTGCGCCCGCCGCGGCTGCGAGCAGAAAGCCGAGCAGGCGGCGGCGGCTCACAGATACCGCTCGCGCGCGGCGGCGATCGCTTCGCGCACGCGCGCCGGCGCGGTGCCGCCTTCGCTGCCGCGGCTGGCGACCGAACGCTCGACCGAAAGAGCCGCGATCGCCTCGCGGGTTATGCGGGGTTCTTCGGCGCGGAACCCGGCCTCCGGCAGGTCTTCGAGCGCGCAGCCGGCGGCCTCGGCGCGGCGGACGATGCGGCCGGTCACGCGATGCGCCTCGCGGAACGGCATCCCCAGCGCGCGCACCAGCCAGTCGGCGAGATCGGTCGCGGTGGCGTGGCCGCCGCCCGCCAGGTCGCCCATGCGATCCGCATCCACCGTCATGTCGCGGATCATACCGGTCATCGCACGGACGCACAGCCCCAACGTGTCGAGTGCGTCGAAGACCGGCTCCTTGTCTTCCTGCATGTCCTTGGAATAGGCGAGCGGCAGCCCCTTCATGGTCACCGACAGGCTCACCAGCGCGCCGATCACGCGCCCGGTCTTGGCGCGCACCAGTTCGGCGGCGTCGGGGTTGCGCTTCTGCGGCATGATCGACGAACCGGTCGTGAACGCCTCCGACAGGGCGATGAAGCCGAACCCGGCGCTCGACCAGATCACCAGTTCCTCGGCGAGGCGCGACAGATGGCCGGCGGCGATCGCCGCCGCCGAGAGGGCTTCGAGCGCGAAGTCGCGGTCGGATACGGCGTCGATCGAGTTGGCCGCCGGGCCGTCGAAACCGAGCGCCGCCGCAGTCACGCCGCGGTCGATGGGGAACGACGTGCCGGCGAGCGCCGCCGCGCCCAGCGGGCAGACGTTGAGCCGCGCGCGCGCGTCGTGGAACCGGCCGCGGTCGCGACCGGCCATCTCGACATAGGCCATCAGATGATGGCCCAGAGTGACCGGTTGCGCCGGCTGGAGGTGGGTGAAGCCCGGCATGGCGGTCGCCGCGTGCTCGTCGGCGCGGTCGAGCAACGCCGCCTGGTAGTCGCACAGCGCAGAATCGAGCGCATCGACGGTCCCGCGCACCCAGAGCCGGAAGTCGGTCGCCACCTGATCGTTGCGCGACCGCGCGGTGTGCAGGCGCTTGCCGGCGTCGCCGATCAACGCCGTCAGCCGCGCCTCGATATTGAGATGCACGTCCTCCAGCGCCGGATCGAACACCAGCGTGCCGGCTTCGATCTCGGCCTCGATGGTATCCAGCCCCTCGGCGATCGCTGCGCCGTCGGCCCCGCTCAGAATCCCCTGCGCGACCAGCATCCGGCAATGGGCGCGGCTGCCGGCGATGTCTTCGGCGTAGAGGCGCTTGTCGAACCCGACCGAGGGGTTTATCTCGGCCATGACGGCGGCCGGATCGGCGGCGAAATGGCCGCCCCACAGGTCGCGCGCGCCGTCCGGCATCCGGGTGGAGCGCTTGTCCCGGCTCACGGCACGCGCGCCGGCCCCGCCGCGGGAAGAACGGAACGGGGAAGGTCGATGTCAAAAGGACGCCGCGCCATCGCGATCGGTCTGCTGTCGTCCGTGGTCTCGGCAGCGGTCATTGTCGTTATCCTCGGCCCCGGTTCAACCCCGCAATCGCGGTTCGCCGCGGCGCGTCCGTCGGACGAGTTGCTGCCGGCCGTGTGGCACGACGCGCCGCGCGCGATTCCTCCGCTCGCCTGGGTCGATGCGGACGGCGGGCCGGCAGGACTCGCGGACTTCGCGGGCACGCCGACGCTGCTGAACCTGTGGGCGACATGGTGCGCGCCGTGCGTGCGCGAACTGCCGATGCTCGACACCCTGGCCGGCGAGACGAAGGGCGCGCTGGCGGTGGTCGCTCTCAACCAGGATCGGGCCGGCGACACCGCCCGCCGCTACTGGGCCGAGCGCGGGTTCGACAATCTGGCGCTCTATCTCGACCCCGGCCTCGAGGCGTTCGGAACCCTGAATGTGCGCGGACTGCCGCTGACCCTGATCGTCGACTCCGAGGGCCGCGAGATCGGCCGCCTGGAAGGCATCGCCGAGTGGACCGCGCCGGGCGTCGTCGCCTTTCTGAAATCGCTGGAGGCCGCAAGCGCTTCCTGACGCGCCCCTCGGGGACCGCTACCGCGGCGCGAGGTGCTGTAGCGGATCGACGGCGTCGGCGCCCTTGCGGAGTTCGAAGTGGCTCTGCGGCTCGCTCACCCCGCCGGTATTGCCGACGCGGGCGATGAGCTGACCGCGTTCGACCGTCGCGCCGCGTTCGACCAGAAGCTCCTCGTTGTGGGCGTAGGCCGAAGTCCAGCCGCCGTCGTGGCGGACCAACAACAGATTGCCATACCCGCGCAGTTCGTTGCCGGCATACACGACGACGCCGTTTTCCGCCGCGCGCACCGGCGCGCCATGCGCCGCCGCGATGTTGATGCCGTCGTTCCGGCCGATTCCCGCCCGCGGCCCGAACCGCGCCACGACCGGCCCCTCGACAGGCCAGTGAAACTGCGGACCCGCCCGCCTCGGCGGGGCCGGGAGGTGCTCCTCCACCGGCTCCGGCGCAGACGTGCGGGCGGCCGCGAGGCGGACCTCCGGGGACGGTTCCACGCGCGCCGCCGGGGCGGCAGCCGGAGTCGGCTGCGGCAAAGCTGCCGGCCGTCCTCGCGGCGCCGGGCCTCCCGCGCCCGATCCCGGTGGAAGCGGCAAGGCCGACATCGACACCGGCGCGGACCTTACCGGCCTGGCCGGCGCCACTTCCCGGCGCGAGAACTGCGCCGCCTGCGGCACGCGCAGGCGCTGGCCGAGACGAATATCGTATGGCGGTTCGATCCCGTTGGCGCGGGTCAGCGCGGCGAACCCGACGCCGAACCGGCGGGCGATCCCGTAGAGCGTATCGCCGGCGACGACGACATAGACGCCCCCGTTCCGGTCCATCGCCGGCGCAGGCCGCGCCGCGCCCGGCAACTGCAACCGCTGGCCGACATAGAGCATATAGGGAGGCGCAAGACCGTTCGCGGCGATCAACGCTTCGGCGGAAACGCGATGGCGCCGGGTCAGGCCGTAGAGCGTATCGCCCGCGACCACCACGACAGCGGCCTCCGGGAGCCCGATCGGCAAGCCGGACGGGGCGACGGATGCAGTTTCGTTTCCCCGCGCAGCGCTCGGCGCCGGGGCCGGCGGCGGCTTCAGGCAACCGGTCAGCACGCCGGCGACGGAGAGCGCGGCGAGTCCGAAGAGGAGGGGCTTCATCGCGCCGGCGCTCCCTCGACCAGCGGCACGAAGCGAACCCCGAACAGGTATTCGCGTTGCAGCCCTTCAGGGGTGCGCCGGAACCGGATCAGAGCCTGTTCGCCGTTCGGCGGGCCGACCGGCATCACCATCACCCCGTCCATCGCCAGTTGGTCCACCAGCGCCGGCGGCGGTGCGGCGGCCGCGGCGGTGACCATGATCCGGGGGAACGGCGCCTGTTCGCGCCAGCCGGCGCCGCCGTCACCAATGCGCACGGTGACGTTGTGCAGGTCCAGGGCGTCGAAACGCTCCTGCGCCGCCCGGGCCAGCGCCCGGTGCCGCTCGATCGTGTAAACCCGCCGGCAGAGCCGCGACAGCACCGCGGTCTGATATCCCGAGCCGGTTCCCACTTCGAGGACTCTCATGCGTTCGCCGACCTCCAGTGCGGCGCTCATCCACGCCACCACGGTCGGCTGGCTGATGGTCTGTCCGCATTCGATGGGCAGTGCGGTGTCGTCCCAGGCGCGCTCGGCGAGGGTTTCCGAAACGAACCGGCCGCGCGGCAGGCCCTCGATCGCCGACAGCACGCGGATATCGGTCACGCCGGAGCGGCGCAGGTCGAGGATCAGGCGGGCTTTCCCGGTCGCGAGCGCGGTCGCGGCAGCCGCGCGCATCACGCGATCCGCGCCGCGAGCGCCGCGTGAGTCTCGTCGTGGGTCAGGTCGAGATGCAGCGGCGTCGCCGAAATGAACCCCTGCGCGACCGCGGCGAGGTCCGAACCCGGCCGCGGCGTCGGCGCGATGCGCTCGGAATCGATCCAGTAATACGGCCGGCCGCCGGGATCTACGCGGCGATCCAGTCTCGATCCCGGCTTGCGCCGACCCTGACGTGTCACCATGAGACCCTTCGCTTCCTCGGGCGCGACATCGGGGAAATTGACGTTGATGAATACATTAGGTGGCCAACCGGCCCCGACAAGGGTTTGGATCACCGGCGCGGCGTGGCGCTGCGCCGTCGCCCAAGGCGTGCGGTGGATGCCGTCGGTTTCCTGGCTCAGCGCGATCGACGGGATGCCGAGCAGCGTCCCTTCCATCGCCGCGGCGACGGTTCCCGAATAGGTGATGTCCTCGCCGAGATTGCAGCCGCGGTTGATGCCCGACAGCACGAGGTCCGGTTTCCGGTCGCGCATCACTTCGAGCACGGCGACGAGCACGCAATCGGTCGGCGTGCCGGAGACGGCGAACAGGCGCTCTTGCAACCGGCGCACGCGCACCGGCTCGGAAAGCGTCAGCGAGTGGCCGGCGCCGCTGTGGTCGCGCTCCGGCGCCACCACCCAGACATCGTCGCACAAGTCGCGCGCGACGGCGGTCAGATGCTCTAGCCCGGCGGCATGGACGCCGTCGTCGTTGGCGATCAGCACGCGCCTGCCGGCCAGCGCGCTCATCCCGCTTCGATCAATGTCCGTCCGCCCATGTGGGGCCGCAGCACTTCGGGCACCGTCACCGTGCCATCGGCGTTCTGGTAGTTCTCCAACACGGCGACCAGCGCGCGGCCGACCGCCAGCCCCGATCCGTTCAGGGTGTGGACGAAGCGGACTCCCCTGCCCTCGCGCGGCCGGTAGCGCGCACTCATGCGCCGAGCCTGGAAATCGCCGCAGTTCGAGCAACTCGAAATCTCGCGATACGCATTCTGACCCGGCAGCCAGACCTCGAGATCGTAAGTCTTGCGCGCCGCGAACCCCATGTCGCCGGCGGACAGAAGCATCGCCCGGTAAGGGAGTTCCAGGCGCTTAAGCACGGTCTCGGCGCAAGCGGTCATGCGCTCGTGCTCGGCCTCCGATCGCTCGGGAGTCGTGATCGAAACCAGCTCCACCTTGTCGAACTGGTGCAGGCGGATCATGCCGCGCGTGTCCTTGCCGGCGGCCCCCGCTTCGGCGCGAAAGCACGGCGTGTGCGCGGTCAGGCGCATGGGCAGCTCGGCTTCGTCGAGTATCCGTTCGCGCACCAGATTGGTGAGCGGGACCTCGGCGGTCGGAATCAACCAATCGCCGCGGGTCGTGACGAAGTTGTCTTCGGCGAATTTCGGCAGTTGCCCGGTGCCGAACAGCGCCGCCTCGCGCACCAGAGCGGGCGGCGCCACTTCGCGATAGCCATGCTCGGCCGTTTGCAGGTCGAGCATGAACTGGGCCAGTGCGCGCTGCAACCGGGCCAGCGGCCCCGACAGCACGACGAAGCGCGCCCCCGACAGGCGCGCCGCACTCTCGAAATCCATCTGTCCGAGCGCCTCGCCGATCTCGAAATGCTGCCGGGGAGCGAAAGCGAACGCGCGCGGCGCGCCGATGCGCCTGATTTCGACGTTCGCGGTTTCGTCGGCGCCATCGGGCACGTCTCGGGCGGGCAGGTTCGGCAGGCCGCGCACCGCGTCGGCCAACGCCGCGTCGAGGGCACGCATCCCGCTCTCGCCCTCCTGCAGCCGGGTCTTGAGCGCCGCGACCTCGGCGATCAGAGCCGCTGCATCTTCACCGGCTGCGCGCGCAGCGCCGATCCGCCTCGACTTCGCGTTGCGTTCGGTGCGGAGCGTCTGCGCCCGGTCGATCGCCTCCCGACGCTTGCGGTCGAGCGCCAGCAGGGCGGCGGCCTGCGGAGCGAGGCCCCGCCGCCTCATGGCAGCGTCGAACGCAGCCGGATCGTCGCGAATGGCCCCGATGTCGAACACGGTTGCCGCTGGGCTAAGGCGCGCCGGGTCCGTCAGCGCGTCAGGTTGAAGTCGGTCTCGTCATCGACATCGTCGATATCCGGTCCCGCCGCGTCGCTCGCGTCGCCGGCCAGCTTGCGGTCGAGTTCCGCTTCCTCCGCCGCCTCGCGCGCCGCCCGGTTGCGCTCCGCCATGCGCGCAAGCCAGATCGATATTTCGTAGAGCGCGATGATCGGAATACCGAGACCGATCTGGCTGATCAGGTCCGGCGGGGTCAGCAGCGCCGCTGCGGCAAACGCGATGACGATCGAGTATTTGCGGCGTTGCGCCAGCCCCTGCGCGGTCACCAGACCGGCACGCGCCATAAGCGTGAGCGCGACCGGCAATTGAAACGCGATACCGAACGCGAACATCAGCTTGATTACGAGCGCCAGATATTCGTTGACCTTGGCTTCGAGCTCGATCGCCAGCGTGTCTTCGGCGCCGGTAGTTTGAAAACCGACGAAAAAACGCCAAGCCAGCGGAAGGATGATGTAATATACCAGCGCCGCCCCGGTGGTGAACAAAAGAGGAGTCGCTAAAATGAACGGGAGGAAAGCGCGCTTTTCGTTGCGATACAGCCCTGGCGCGATGAATTTCCAAAGCTGGTTCGCCATGACGGGAAACGAAACGAACAGCGCAGTATAGAAAGCGAGTTTCATATAGGTGAAGAACGCCTCGTGCAGCGCCGTGTAGATCATGCGCGGGTTCTCGACGCCGAGATCGACATAGATCCGGTAGAGCGGTGCGACGAGGAACGGATAGAGATAGTCCTCCGTCACCACGAAACAGAGGACGAAGGCGACAAGCAACGCGACGACCGACCATTTGAGGCGGTCGCGCAATTCGATGAGATGATCGATCAGCGGCGCCTTCGACGCCTCCACGTCGTCGCCGCGGGAAACGTCGGCCATGATCTAGGCGTCGGCTCGCGACTCTTCGGTCTCGACGAGTTCGGTCGTTGCTTCCGTCCGGGCCGGCGCGGCGGCCGCGGAGATCGAGGCCGCCATTCCTTGCGCGCGCCGGGCCTGGGGCGCCGGTTGCGCCGGCGGGCCGGCTTTTTCTTCCGGTTCCGCCGTCTCGCCGGTGTTCGCCCGGGCGCTGTTGCCTGCGGGTTTCGGGTCGGCGAGGTTGCTGAAATCCATCGCCTTGCCGATCTTGCGCTCCGGATCGACCGCGTCCTCGATGGACTTTTTCACGTCGATCCGCTGCGCCGACTCGATCTGTTTCTTGACTTCGTCGAGTTCGGCCTCACGCACCGCCTCGTCGATACCGTCCTGGAATTCGCGCGCCATGCCGCGGATCTTGCCGGCGTAGCGGCCGACCGTCCGCAACATCCGGGGCAGTTCCCTCGGCCCGATCACGAAGAGCGCAATGACGGCGATGATCGCCATCTCGCTCCATCCGATATCCAGCATGAGGCGGCGCGCCTCGCCCGCGTGCTACGCGCTCGCGCGCTCCGGGACGCGCGCGCTCACGTCTTCGCCGGTTCGTCGGTCTTGACGTTGGCGGGGCCGGCGGTCTCCACCGTCTCCGCGTGGGGAACTTCGCGCTTGGCCGTCTCTTCCTCGGTGTCGGGGTCTTCCTTCAGGCCCGCCTTGAAGCTCTTCACGCCCTTCGCGACGTCGCCCATCACGCGCGGCAGCTTGCCGGCGCCGAACAAAATCAGGACGATGAACAGGATCAGGACGATCTGCCAGATGCCGATGCTCATTGGGTTCTCCTTTGGGCGCGGCGCGCGCCAGCGCCAATCGTTACCCGGCCGGGTCTCGCCCGCCGGCTCCGTCCGGTCTGTTTAACCGGCGGCGGCGGGAAACACAAATGCCATCGCATCGGCGACCGCCAGCTTCACGGTCGCGCCGACCGGCGGCAGCGCCGACCACGGCGCGCGGGCGCGCACCCGTGTGCCGTCCCGGAGCGCCAGCGTGACCACACCCGACCGCCCGAGGCTGCGCACCTCGCACACCGTCGCCGCCACCCCCGCTTCATGATCGAAACGCACGCCTTCCGGGCGGATCAGCGCCTGCGCGGCGGTCCCGTCGGCGAGTCCGGGGGCGGCGATGGAACCGAGGGGCGTCGCCACCCGGCCTCCGCGGACCCGGCCGTCGAAGCGTTGCGCCTCGCCCAGGAAGGTCGCGCAGAACGGGTCTGCCGGCGCACGGTACAGAATGTCGGGCTCGCCGAACTGATGGATGCGGCCGGCGCGCATCAGCGCGATGCGGTCGGCGATGAGCATCGCTTCCTCCGGTTCGTGGGTCACGATCAGCGTCGGCGTTCCGGCCTCGCGCAGGATTCGCGCCGTCGCTTCGCGCAGCGCGTTCCGCAGCACCGTGTCGAGACCCGAGAACGGCTCGTCGAGCAGCATGATTCGCGGCGACGGCGCCAGCGCCCGGGCGAGGGCGACACGTTGTTGCTCGCCACCCGACAGCGTATGCGGCCAGGCCGCCGCGCGCGCCGCGAGACCGACGCGCTCCAGCGCCTCGAGCACCGCACGCCGCCGTTGCGCCGTCGTCGCCCTGGCCAGGCCGAACGCCACATTGCCCGCCACCGTCAGATGCGGAAACAACGCGAAGTCCTGAAACATCATGCCGACCGAGCGCGCTTCCGGCGGCAGCGACCGGCCGGGGCCGGCGACCTCCTCGCCTGCGATCGTCACCTGCCCGAGCTGCACCGTTTCAAGCCCGGCGACCAGCCGCAGCACGGTCGATTTGCCGCAGCCGGACGGCCCGAGCAGCGCCACGATCTCACCGGTTTCGACCGACAACGACGCATCGTCGACCGCCTGGAGTCGGCCGAAACGATGGCTCAGGCCGGCAACCGCCAGAGCGCCGCTCATGCGCGGCTGCGCGTGATGGCGCGGCTCAGCGCGATCACCGGGATCAATCCCGCCGCGACGATGGCCAGCGCGGCGGGCGCGGCGTCGGCAAGCCGTTCGTCGGTGGCCATTTCGTAGGCGCGAACGGCGAGCGTGTTGACGTCGAAGGGCCGCAGGATCAGCGTCGCCGGCAGTTCCTTCATCACATCGACGAATACCAGCAGCGCCGCGGTCAGCAGGCCGCCGCGCAGCAGCGGGATGTGGACTCGCCGCAACGCGCGGCCCGGGGTGGCGCCGAGCGTGCGCGCCGCGTCGTCCATGCTGGTCGCGATTCGCGCCCATGCCGAGTCGACCGCGTTCATCGAAACGGCGAAGAACCGGACCAGATAGGCGAAGATCAGCGCCGCGATTCCACCGGTGAGCAGGAGACCGGTCGAAACCCCGAACCAGTCTCGCGCAAGGCCGTCCACGCGGTTGTCGAGCCAGGCGAGGGGCAACAGCACACCGACAGCGATCACCGAACCCGGCACCGCATAGCCGAGCCCCGCCACCCGCTTCGCGGCGCGCGCGAGCGGCCCGGCGCCGAGCCGCATCGCATATCCCGCCGGCAACGCCAGCGCCAGCGCCAGCATTGCCGTCAGCGCCGCAAGCAGGAAGCTGGTCCCCGCCAGCGCGGCGAACGCCGGGTCCGCGTGCGCGCGCCAGTTGGCCAGGGTCCATGCCGCGAGTTGACCCGCCGGAATGAGGAAGCCGAGCGCCAACGGCGTCAGGCACGCGACGAGCGCCAACCCCGCGCGCAGACCGCGCAATCGCCAGGCCGGCAGGGAACGATACCGCCCCGTCGTGTGGTGATATCGCGCGCCGCGCCGCGACCATTGTTCGCCGACCAGCACCACCAGCACGACGATCAGCAGCACGCCGGAAAGCTGCGCCGCTGCCGCCGCGTCGCCGAGCGCGAACCAGATGCGGTAGATGCCGGTGGTGAAGGTATCGACGCCGTAGTAGTCAACCGTCCCGAAGTCGCTCAGCGCTTCCATGAGGGCCAGCGCGACGCCGCCCGCCAGGGCGGGGCGGGCGAGCGGCACGGCGATGCCGGTAAAGGTCGGCAGGGCGCCGCGGCCCAAGGTCCGGCTGACTTCGAGCACGCACACCGACTGGCTGAGAAACGCCGCGCGGGCGAGCAGATACACATAAGGATACAATACGAGCGACATCACGGCGATGGCGCCGCCCAGAGACCGGATCTCCGGGAACCAGTAGTCGCGCCGAGTCCACCCGAACCATTCGCGCAGGCCCGATTGCACGGGGCCGGCATAGTCGAGCATCCCGGCATAGCTATAGGCGATGGCGTAGGTCGGCAGCGCGAGCGGCAGCAGCAGCGCCCATTCGAGGACGGCGCGCCCCGGAAACCGGCACATGCTGCACAGCCACGCCGTGCCGGTCCCGATAACGAAAGTGCCGAAGCCGACGCCGAGGACCAGCCACGCCGAGTTCGTCACGTAGCGGAAGAGGACGGTATCGACGAGATGCGGCCACACGTCGCCGGCGGGAAGGAAAAGGTGGGCGGCGACGGTCAGAACCGGGACGCAGACGAGGCCGGCAGCGACCGCGGGGGCGACGGCGAACCCGCCGGCGCGCGCCGCCCCCGCCAGCGGGTAACGTTCAGCGCCAGCCAGCACGATCCGCGAGTTCGATCGCCTCGCGGTTGCGCTCGCCGAGCACCGCAAGCGGCAGGTCGTCCATCGCGAACGCGCCCCAGCCGGCGACGACGTTCGACGACGCGACGCCGGCGCGCACCGGAATCTCGTGATTGAGCTCCGCGAACAGCGCCTGCGCCGACTCGCCGGCGAGATAGTCGAGCAGGCGCGCCCCCTGTTCGGGGTTGGGCGCGTGCGCGCAAAGACCGGCCCCGGACACGTTCACATGGGTTCCCCGGTCGTCCTGATTGGGAAAGAACGGCGCGGTCGCGGCGACGATCGCCCGGTCGCCGGCGTCGTCGGAGGCGGCGAGGCGGCCGTAATAATAGCTGTTGACGATCGCCACGTCGCCCTCGCCCGCGGCGACGGCGCGAATCTGGTCGGTGTCGCCGCCCTTCGGGTTCCGCGCCATGTTGGCGACCAGGCCGCGCGCCCACGTTTCCACCGCCCCGGCGCCGTGCGCCTCGATCATGGAGGCGATCAAAGACCGATTGTACACATTGCTCGACGAACGCACGAGAACGCGCCCCGCCCAGGCCGGGTCGGCGAGGGCTTCGTAGGTCGAAAGATCGTCCGCCCCCACCCGGTCGATCGCGCGGACCAGGATGCGGGCACGCAGGCTGAAGCCATACCAATAGCCCTCGGGATCGCGCCAGCGAGCGGGGACCGTCTCGTCCAGCGCCGCCGACCGCACGGGCTGCAACAGGCCGGCCGTCTTCGCGCGATGCAGATTGCCCGCATCGACGGTGAGGAACACGTCCGCCGGGCTGTTGCGCCCCTCGGCTTCCAGCCTTTCGTGAAGCTGCCCGGCCTTGCCGGTGACGAGATTGACGGCGATGCCGGTGTCGGCGGTGAACATGTCGAGTACCGGGCGGATCAGCGCTTCCTTGCGCGCCGAATAGATATTGACCTCGGCCGCGACCGCGGCGTTCGCCGCCGCTGCTGCGAGGCAGGCCGCGAGCAGCGTTCGGATGCGTTTCATGATTTCCTCCCTGGCTGCGCCTCGCGCGGGGGCGCCGGAACCGGTCGTTCGGTCCATCAAGCACAGGTGCAAGTGACAATCAATCGCAAGCTGGTCAATTTTCCGGGTTGAAACCGGCGCACGCTTTCGGTGGTCTGTCAGGCGGTCAGGCCGCGCCCGCACGTCGTCGTCGCCGGCTCATGGCCGCGACGCCCGCGCAAGCGGGAAATACCACCGGAAACTTCGGAGGCTCCCATGATGTCCGATTACCTTCACGAGTGCCTCGAGCGGCACGGCGACGTGACCCGCAAACTGTATGGAAAACGGCAAGACCTCCGGGAAGTCGAGCGGCGTACGACAGGTGTTCGCCAGGCCGGACACCTGACCTGGGACGATGTGAAAACCGTCCGCGACGCGGAACTGTGGAAGGGCGGCGAGTTCTGGCAATGGCCGACTTGCGAGGAGTTCGACCGACGGCGGAAGCGTCGCCCCCTGGAGGATCTGTCGAACCTCCCGTACGGACAGCGTGAAATCGTCGATGGGCTGCTGGACATCTTCCGCCATATCGAGCCGGTCTCGGTTGTATTGCGCTTCGTCAATCCAAAGAACTACGGGATTCTGAGCCCGCCGGTCGAGAAACTCCTGGAAATCGGCCCGGCGCGCGATCCACGCGACAAGTATCTGCGTTATGTCGGGCATCTCCAGAAATTGCGTAACAAATGCGGCTTCAAGACCGCAGCCGAAGTCGATATGGCGCTGTGGGTTCTGAGCAAGGCGGTCGAGGCGACGAAATCGGACAGCGATCGGATTGGAGATGTCGCTCCCGAATACAAGACATGGGCCGACAAGTTCCGGGACGACGAGACGTTGCGCAGTATTCGCGTCGGCAATCTCGCCGGGTCGCTGTTCGACGTGGGAACGATGGCCGAACTCGCTGAAGCGTTGGCGTCCACGGCTCCCGGGATCGAGGAATCGAACCAACTCGTCCTGGCCGCACAGATCGCCGGCATCGAGTTCGAGAAAGCAGTAATGAAGCTTGCCTGCAAATTCTCCATTGGCTGCGATGATGGTCGAGGCCGCCCCTTGCTGGGGCAGGCAGTGGACGAGCTCATCGCACGGGATTGCTCCCGGAACGAATGGGAGCGGGCGGTCAAGACGAGAAACAGGGCGATCCACCGCGACGACCTGACCGGCAACAGCCTGAATCGCGGCGAGGTGCGCAATCTGCTCCGCGCCATGCGTGAGGCGATCGACCGGGCACGCTGACTCAGCGAACGACAGTGTCGATCGGCGCCGGCAGGCGCGGTGGCGGTTGGGCGGTGCTTTGGGACCATGGCATCCGCATAACGCTTGACGTAAGACGGATATCACGTCTAGGCTTGTCGCCGTGGCAACAGCTGCAACAACAGTGCGTTGATTGTTGGATTCGCGGACAAGAGGACGGAAGCGTTCTACCGCGGCCGCCGGATCGCGGCCTTCTCCGGCTTTGCGCGCACCGCCTCACGTAAGCTGGACCAGCTCGATGCGGCCACCGGCCTCGGCGATCTGGCCCGCCCGGGCAGCCGCCTGGAGGCGCTGAAGGGCCGGCGGAAGGGGCAGTGGAGTATCCGCATCAACGACCAGTGGCGGATCTGTTTCGAGTGGCCGGAGGAAAGCCTCGGCCCCGACAGAGTGGAAATCGTCGATTATCATTGAGAAGGAGGCGCGACACGATGCGCGAAGCTATCCATCCGGGCGAAACGCTGCGCGACGATCTCGACGCGCTCGGGATGAGCGCGGCGGAGCTTGCGCGGCGGATCGAGGTTCCGGTGAACCGCATCACGCAGATTCTCAACGGTCAACGCGCCGTCACCGGCGACACGGCATTGCGCCTGGGTCGGTTCTTCGGGACGTCGGGGGAGTTCTGGCTCAACCTCCAGAAACTCTACGAGTTGAGGCGCGCCGAACGGGAGAAGGGCGCAGCGATCGCCCGCCTGCCTTCGCTTCGCGACAGCGACCGGATGCCGACTCCGGCGTAACACGGCGAAACGGCGGGCGGCCGGAAAGCTCAGCCTTCGGCGAACCCGCCGCCGTTTTCGGTTTCGTCGCCGGGCGCCGCCGACGGCGGGTCGGCGGCGAGCAGGCCGGAGGCGCGCAGTTCCTCCAGTCCGGGCAGGTCGTCGAGCGAGGCCAGCCCGAAATGATCGAGAAAGGCCGGGGTGGTGACCCACGTCGCCGGGCGGCCCGGTGTGCGCCGGCGGCCGCGGGGCTGGATCCAGCCCTGCCCGAACAGGATGTCGAGCGTGCCGCGGCTCACCGCGACCCCGCGAACCTGCTCGATCTCGGCGCGCGTCACCGGTTGGTGGTAGGCGACGATCGCCAGCGTTTCGAGCGCAGCACGGGATAGCTTCCGCTGGACCTCTTGCGTGCGTTTCAGCGCGTGCGCCAGATCGGGCGCCGTGCGCAAGGCCCAGCCGCCGCCGACATGCGCCAGTTCGACGCCCCGCCCCGCATAGCGCTCGGACAGAAGCGCAAGCAGCGCCGGAAGGTCGGTTTCGCTCGGCAGGTAGGTCGCCAGCGCGCTCTCCGGCAGCGGATCCTGCGAGGCGAACAGAACCGCTTCGAGAACCCGCAGCGCGTCGGCGTCGTTCAAGGACTGCCGCGCTCCGGCGCTCCGGGTCCGTCGGGCGGCTCGCGGCGGCGCAGGAGGATCGGCCCGAAAGGCGCCGCCTGCCGCATCTCGACCCGTCCCTCGCGCGCCAGTTCGAGCGACGCCGCGAACGTCGACGCCAGCTCCGAACGCGCGCGCAACGGATCGCCCTCTCCGCCGGGCAGAAAGCGGACCAGAGTCGTCCATTCGACCGCCATGCCCAGCATCGCCGACAGGCGGCGCACCGCGTCGGCAAGACCCAGCAGGCGGCTGGGCGCGACGCGAAAGGCCTGCCGGCGTGCGCGTCGCCGCGCCGGCGCCGCGTAGGCGGCGATCAGGTCGTTGAGCGTAATGGCGAAAACCGGCCGGGTGACGACCTCGATCCCCTCCGCCGCGCCGCGTGCGAACACGTCGCGGCCAAGCAGATCGCGCGCCATCAGCCGCCCTGCCGCCTTGCGCATCGCTTCCAGCCGGCGCAACCGGAACGCCAGCGCCTCGGCGAGTTCCGCCGCGCCGGGTTCGCCGTCATCGGCCTTGTCGTCCGGCAGCAACAGACGCGATTTCATCCAGGCGAGCCACGCCGCGGTCACCAGGTAGTCCGCCGCGAGTTCCAGCCGGCGCGAATGCGCGCGACGAACATAGTCCAGATACTGATCGGCGAGTTGCAGGATGGAGATGCGCGCCAGATCCACCTTCTGCGCCCGCGCGAGCGTCAGCAACAGGTCGATCGGACCTTCGAACCCGTCGAGGTCGAGAACGAGACCGTCGTCGAGATCGCCAAGCGGTGGAGCCATGAGGCCGTCGCCGCGGTTCTCGGCCACGGCGTCCGGTACGCTCACGCTACCGAAAGCCATTCGTCGAGCCGGGTCGCGGCGGAGGCCGAATCGAACGGTTGCGGCTGCCGTCTGGCGGCAACGGCGCGCGCCATGCGCCGCCGCGCCGCGTCCGACAGGGGGCCGACGGCGGCGGCGACCGCCTGCATGGCGGCCAGGTCGCCATCGCAATGCAGAACCACATCGCAACCTGCGGCAAGCGCCGCCGCGGCCCGTTCGCCGGGCGCACCGGACAGCGCCGCCATCGCGATGTCGTCGGTCATCAGCAACCCGTCATAGCCGATCGACCGGCGGATCGTTTCGCCGATCACGCGCGGCGAGACGGTGGCCGGAAGGTCGGGGTCGAGGGCGCGGTAGAGCACATGCGCCGTCATCGCCAGCGGCATGTCGCGCAAGGCGCGGAACGGCGCGAAATCGACCGCCTCGAGGTCCTCGCGCGCGGCATCCACGACCGGCAGCGCATGGTGGCTGTCGGCGCGCGCACGGCCATGACCGGGCATGTGCTTGACGACCGGCATCACCCCGCCGGCGAGCAACCCGCCGCAGGCGGCGCGGCCGAGCGCGGTTACGGTTTGCGGGTCGCGGCTCCAGGCGCGGTCGCCGATCACGCCGTGCGCGTCGGACGCCGGCACGTCGAGCACCGGCATACAGCACACATCGATCCCCACCGGCGCCAGATCGGCGGCGATCAGGCGGCTGTTGAGCGCCGCCGCCTCGGCCGCCGCGTAACGGTCGAGGCCGGCCAGTGCGCCGATCCGCCCCGCCGCCGGCGGCCGACGCCAGTGCGGTGGACCGAGGCGCACGACGCGACCGCCTTCCTGGTCGATCAGCACCGGCGCGTCCGCGCGGCCGACGGCCTCCCGGAACTGCCGGACCAGCGTCGCCATCTGACCCGGCGTTTCGACGTTGCGCGAGAAGACGATCAGCCCGAGCGGATCGCAGTCTTCGAAGAAACGCCGCTCGTCGTCGCCGAGAACCGGGCCGGCGCAGCCGAGGATCAGCGCCCGGGGCGCACCGGCGGGACTCATGGCGCGACGACGAAACAGTCCACCCGGGCCCGTTCGAGCTGGCGGCACAGGCTTGCGGCGCTCTCGCCACTCGGCAGCGGACCGATACGGAGGCGATACAGGCGGCGGGTGTCGGAACCGGGCTCGGCTTCGGCGATAAAATATCGAACCGGTTCCAGAACCTCGGGCGCGCGCGCGAGCGCGCGCTTCCACCCCGCGTCCGCATCCTGGCGCGAGAGGTAGGCCCCCAGTTGCACCACGAAACGGGACCCCCCGGCGGGCGGCGATCCGGCGGCCAGCGACAGCGCCACGTCGATCGGATCCGGCGCTTCGGCTTCGACCGCCGGAGCGGGTTCCGGTTCCGTAACGGCTGGCGGGGTCGTATCGGGCCGCGGCGCGGAGGGGGTATCGGCGACCGGCAGCGCGGCGGGGTCCGGCATTACGTCCACGCCGATCGCGGCAGGGTCGCGGGACGGCGCCGCCGGCTCGACCGCCGGGGGCGGCGGTTCGGCCTCCGGGGGGGTCGGTTTCGGCAACGGCGCTTCCGGCGGTTCCAGCAAGCGTTCGATCACCGGCTCGCCGGTTTCCTCGCCGAGTTCGTGCAGCGCCAGCACGTCCTGATACGGCACCGTCATTCCGCCGGGCTCGTCCGGGCGTTGGCGGATCGGGGCGGGGTCGGCGCGCAACAGCGGCACGTCCAGCGCCGCTTCGTGGTCCTGCGGCTCTCGTTGCCAGGTCCGGGCGAGCACCGCGACCAGCACCGCTGCGGCGAGCAGGGCCAGGAGCAGCACGATTCGGCGCCGCGCCCGCCGCACCGCGTCCATCCCGTCGCGCGCCGCCATTCAGCGCATTTCCTCGACCGGCGTGACGCCGACGATCCCCAGCCCGGCGGCGACCACCGCCCGCGCCGCTTCGAGCATGGCAAGCCGCGCGCGGCGCAACGACGGGTCTCCCGGCACGAGGAACCGCAGTCCCGGGTCTTCGTTGCCCTGGTTCCACAACGCATGAAACGCCGCCGCCACGTCGCCGAGCGCGAACGCGATGCGATGCGGTTCATGGGTCAGGGCGGCCTCTTCCACATCGCGCGGCCAGCGCGCGACGAGGCGGATCAAGGCGCGCTCGCCGGGCGCCACAAGGCGTTGGAGGTCGTCGCGATTCGCCGCTCCGACATCGCCCGATTCTGCCGCGCTGCGCTGAACCGAGCGGATGCGGGCGTGGGCGTATTGCACATAGAACGCCGGATTGTCGTGCGATCGCTCGGTGACGCGGGCGAAGTCGAAATCGAGCGGCGCGTCGTTTCGCCGCGTCAGCATGATGAAACGCACCGCGTCCTTGCCGACCGCATCGACGACGTCGCGCAGGCTCACGAACGTACCGGCGCGTTTCGACATCTTTACCGGCACGCCGTCGTCGAGCAGGCGAACGAGCTGGCAAAGCTTGACGTCGAGGCGCCCGACGTCCTCGGTGACCGCGGCTACCGCCGCTTTCATACGCTTGACGTAGCCGCCATGGTCGGCGCCCCAAACGTCGATCATGTCGGCGAAGCCGCGGCGAAACTTGTCGCGGTGATAGGCGATATCGGACGCGAAATAAGTGAATGCGCCGTCGGATTTCTCCAGCGGACGGTCGACATCGTCGCCGAAGCGGGTGGCGCGGAACAGGCTTTGCGGCCGCGGCTCCCAGTCGTCCGGCGGCTTGCCGCGCGGCCGGTCGAGAACGCCGGTGTAAACCAGATCGCGCTCGCGGAGCCAGGCGACCGCCTCGGCCACCGCGCCTTCGGCGACCAGCGCGCGCTCCGAGGAGAAGCGGTCCATGCGCACGCCGAGAGTCGCCAGATCGTCGCGGATCGACGTCATCATCGCGTCGAGCGCGGCGTCGCGGAAGACCGGCAGCCACGCCGACTCGGCGGCGTCGCACCAGCGTGCGCCGTCGCGCGCCGCCAGCGCGGCGCCCACAGGCTTGAGATAGTCGCCGGGATACAGACCCTCCGGTATCGCGCCGACCTCGTCGCCCAGCGCCTCGCGGTAACGCAGAAAGACCGACCGCGCCAGTGCCTCGACCTGCGCCCCGGAGTCGTTGACGTAGTATTCGCGCGTCACGTCGTAACCGGCGAACGCCAGCAGGTTCGCCAGCGCGTCGCCGAACACCGCGCCGCGGCTATGGCCGACATGCATCGGCCCGGTCGGGTTCGCCGAGACGTATTCGACGTTGACCCGGCGGCCGGCGCCGAGCGTCGAGCGCCCGTAATCGGCGCCGGCGGCGGCTGCCGCATCCAGGACCTGCGCCCACACCGCGTTGTCGAGGGTCAGATTGATGAACCCCGGCCCGGCGACCGCCGCCCGCGCGACGCCCGGCAGAGCGCCGAGCGGCCCGGCGAGCGCCGTGGCGAGATCGCGCGGCTTGCGCCGCGCCCGCCCGGCGAGCATCAGCGCCGCATTGGTCGCGAGGTCGCCATGCGCCGGGTCGCGCGGCGACGTTACCGCCACGCGCCCGGTATCGAGGTCCGGCGGCAGGTCGCCCGACTCCGCCAATCCGGTCAGCGCGGTCTCGATTCCGTTCCGGTAATGCTCGAAGATGTTCATCGGATGTGCGTCGATACATCGAACAGGCGGGCGTGTTCTGTCAATGCGTAGCGGTCGGTCATGCCGGCGATGTAGTCGGCGACGACGCGCGCCGCGGCGGCCTCCCCTTCTGCCGACACAGCGCGGCGCGCCCAGCGAGTCGGCAGACACTCCGGCTCGGCGAGAAAAAGCGCGAACAGTTCGCCGACGACCCGGCGCGCCTTGCTCGCCATCCGGTTGACCCGGAAATGGCGATACATGTGCACGCCCAGAAACGCCTTGAGCGCCGCGGCGTGCGCCTGCATGTCGTCGGAGAACCCCACCAGCGGCTCGCCGAGCGCGCGCACCGCGCCCGGGCCGTCAGGCGCGAGACGGCGCGCGCGGCTCCGCGTTTCCTCGACCAGATCGACGATCATCGCGTCGATCAGGCGGCGGACGACCTCGTGGGTCAGCCGCGCGCACTCGACGCCGGGATAACGGCTCCGCACCTCGGCGATCGGTGCGGCGGCGAGAGGGACGTCGGCCAACGCGTCGATCCCGAACAGGCCGGCGCGCACCGCGTCGTCGATGTCGTGGTTGCAATAGGCGATGTCGTCGGCCAGCGCCGCGACCTGCGCCTCCGGCCCGGCGAAGGTGTGGAGTTCGAGATCGTGGCGTCGGTTGTATGCCGCCAGCGTTTCGGGCGCGGCCGAGGGATCGACCGGCCCGTTGTGCTTGGCCACCCCTTCCAGCGTCTCCCACGTCAGGTTGAGGCCGTCGAACGCGGCGTAACGGCGTTCGAAAGCGGTGAGCACGCGCAGCGCCTGGGCGTTGTGGTCGAAGCCGCCGAACGGCGCCATCGCCGCGTTCAGTGCGTCTTCGCCGGCATGGCCGAACGGCGTGTGGCCGAGGTCGTGCGCCAGCGCCAACGCCTCGGCGAGGTCTTCGTCGAGTCCGAGTTCGCGCGACGCCGAGCGGGCGATCTGCGCCACTTCCAGGCTGTGGGTGAGGCGGGTACGGTAGTGGTCGCCCTCGTGGTGGACGAACACCTGCGTCTTGTGCTCAAGGCGGCGGAACGCGGTCGAGTGGACGATCCGGTCGCGGTCGCGCTGGAAAGCGCTACGGGTCGGACTTTCGGGTTCGGGATGCAGCCTGCCGCGGCTGTGCCCGGGCCGCGTCGCGTAGGGCGCCGGAGCGGCGGAGATCATGCCGCGAAACTAGCCGCGCCGCCCCTGTGAATCAACGATCGCGGCGCCCGCCAGCGAGCGATACGCGCAGGAGGACAGGGCGGCGAATCCGCATCACGGGAGCGCAAAGGACGCCGGGGTCGAAGATCGAAACGGCCGGCACGCCAAAGAGCATCGATCGCCAGCGCAGGCTGTAATGGCGGGACGGCAGGAAAAAAACAAGTCAAGCGAAGACAGGCGATGCTACGGGCAAATGTCCCGAAAGCTGTCCAGTTTCAGACGGAACCTGTGCCGTGCGGCCCATTCGTCCTTGATCCTGTCCGCCTCCGCGATGTCGAGCAGCGCCTCGCCGATCATGGAGACCATCAGATCCTGCGTTGTAACGATGTGGAGGGTTCGCTCGGTGCGCCGCGCCTGCGCTGCGGCTTGGCGATCGTCAATGGCCAAGACAAATGCCTGTGCACGGCCATGGCGATGGCGGAGCACTCACCGGCCCCCAGGCGCCCGGATGCAGATAGCGATCCGAAGAGAGACAACTCCTCGGGGCTGGCGATGCTCGTTTGGGAAACGGTGCCCCGCCGGGCGGCCTTGCCGAACTGTTGCTGCTGCTCGGGATAGCGATCAGAGATTTCCGCGGCGACATGATCGGTGACAACGAAGCGATGGGAGTGATCGGCGATGAGATCCATGCGGTCGATGCGAAGGAAGTTCATCAGGACCGAGGCATCCGTCACGATAATATCCGATTGACCCGCGACCACGAGACGATCACTCGCCACGTGCCGCTTCAGCCAGTCGAAGCAGAATGTCACCGTCGATACCGAGCGTCCTGCTCAGCTCCAGGACCCGACCGCGCGAAATCTCTTCGCGGCGATAAGCCTCGATGGCGAGATGAGCGATCTCGCCGCGGAGTTCGCGGTCCCAATACTGCCGCCGCTCGCGTTCGCCAACATCGCCGAACATGTCGAGGGCCTTCAGGTACTCGCGCCCGAATCCCTCCTGCTCCAAGAGCTCACGGGATTGCGGATACGAAATGTGCCGAAGGCTCTTCAGCCGATAGAGAGCCGCTTGATAGCTCACGCCGAAATGGTGTGCGAGTATCGCAATGTCCTTGCAGGTGATACGTTGCGAACCCGCAGGCGAACGAAGCTCCGCCTCGATATGGCCCCCGCTCGCGACATCGAAGACGGTCTGCTCCTGACGGCTCGGAAGGCCTTTGTCGAGGTTTCGCAAGGCGTCGTAGACTCCGTTTCTCGGCATGAGGAAAGCCGCGGCGAACGCATTCGCGCGCCGCTCCACCGTTTCGGACGAATTGTCGGTGCTGGAGACCGTGATCTTCCGGTCCCGGTCGAGCAAAGCATGGGCATATTCGTGTGCGTAGGAGAAGCGCTTTCGGCCCCTCGGATGAGATGAGTTCACGAGAATCGCAAATCCGATACTCGGGTGCCGCAGAAACAGGCCCGACATCCCGTTCGGCAGTTCGACGCCCGATGCCCGGATGCCCTGGAACGCGATCAATTCCGAGACGTCGGCAATCGGCGCGTTACCGATCCCGAGACGCCGGCGTTCCTGTACCGCCGTCCGCTCCCCTTGTGCCACCGCTTCTCCCGAGGAGCGCGGCGCGCGGGTCTCGTAGCTCGGCGGACAGTATCGGGGCTCGGCACCGAGCAAGCGTTCCAGCCTCACGCCCTCGCGGCACAGGTTGACACAGCGGGCAACCTGCTCGTGCGTGGCAGGATCCTGTTGCAGACCCGGCACGACACGATACAGGGCGACCAACACATCCTCATCCTCGTCCCCGGCGCCCTCCCGCAGGATATCCGCGACCGGGCGCAGGTAGAGCTCGGAAAGCCTCGACAGTTCCAGCGTCGACACCGCGCGCTTGCCCGCCTCCAATTGAGTGACGGCGGTTCTCGGCAAACCCAGCGCCTCGGCCACCGCTCGTTGACTGAGGCCCCTGGCCTCGCGCGCGACGCGCAATCTGCGTCCAAGCTCGTCTGCTCGCATGGTTTGGTTGTCCTTCCGATGACGCCGCCAAGGGCGGTATCCGACCATCTTGCAGAACCGAACATGAAATGTCAAAATATGTCATTGATAGTGTGAAAATCGGACCTATACGGTGGCAGCGTCGAGAACGAGCCGGGGCCAACACCTGCAGCCCGGACGGCGGATATCCCGGCGATACCGCAGACAGGCCACGCCGGTAGAGATCGTGCCGGCTCCGTCAAGGAAAAGACCGCCGGGCATCGCGCCGGGCCGTCCAGGGTTGAACCGGATGTGTCGATGGAACGCCGTCGATCGGACGAGGGGAAGGCAATGCCGTTGCGGACAACGAACGAGGTAGTCGTCGGCGACGACGCGCGCCGCGGCGGCCTCGCCTTCCGCCGACACGGCGCGGCGCGCCCCCGAACAGGCCGGCGCGCACCGCGTCGTCGATGTCGTGGTTGCAATAGGCGATGTCGTCGGCCAGCGCCGCGACCTGCGCCTCCGGCCCGGCGAAGGTGTGGAGTTCGAGATCGTGGCGCCGGTTGTATGCCGCCAGCGTTTCGGGCACGGCCGCGGGATCGACCGGCCCGTTGTGCTTGGCCACCCCTTCCAGCGTCTCCCACGTCAGGTTGAGGCCGTCGAACGCGGCGTAACGGCGTTCGAAAGCGGTGAGCACGCGCAGCGCCTGGGCGTTGTGGTCGAAGCCGCCGAACGGCGCCATCGCCGCGTTCAGTGCGTCTTCGCCGGCATGGCCGAACGGCGTGTGGCCGAGGTCGTGCGCCAGCGCCAACGCCTCGACGAGGTCTTCGTCGAGTCCGAGTTCGCGCGACGCCGAGCGGGCGATCTGCGCCACTTCCAGGCTGTGGGTGAGGCGGGTACGGTAGTGGTCGCCCTCGTGGTGGACGAACACCTGCGTCTTGTGCTCGAGGCGGCGGAACGCGGTCGAGTGGAAGATCCGGTCGCGGTCGCGCTGGAAGACGCTCCGCGTCGGACTTTCGGGTTCGGGATGCAGCCTGCCGCGGCTGTGCCCGGGCCGCGTCGCGTAGGGCGCCGGAGCGGCGGAGATCATGCCGCGAAACCAGCCGCGCCGCCCTCGCCGATCAACGACCGCGCGATGCGAGCGGCCGGTTGGGTGCGCGGGCGTCTCGCCCGCATCTTCATCTTTCGCGCGCGTGCAGACCGGAATACCGCGCGCCCGGCCCGCGCCCGCCAATTTCTTTCCGACGAGGGATTGCGCCGGCGCCCGGGAGATCCGTTACCATTCGGACGATGCGACGCCGATCCGAGGCCTGCCCGTCTGCGCGAAAGGCGCGAAGGCCGGCATGACACCGGAAGAAGAGCGCACGGTTTCGGGGTTTGCGACGGGAGCGGAAGCCGGATGCGAACTACCGAAGATCGCGGAGGTCGTTACCGGGGCGCCTCACGCGCAAATCAGCAACGCACCCGTCAGTCTTCCATTTTACCGAGCGCCCAGACACGTTTCACAAGCTCTCCGTCGCTCGACTGCGCCGCGCGGGCCTTGCTCCATAATTTTTTCATCAAGGATTTCGGAGATTCGGGCAAAATGGTCTCCCCTTTCTCGTCATAACTATTCTTATCTATATTTTTGCTATCCTGAGCCAGCCCCCGGCAGCCATGAACGCGATGCCGGGAGCCGCCCACTCGCGCACCGCCTTCATATTGGCCGCAATCCAACCCAGCACGCCGGGGAACTTTTTCTTCAGTGCGGGACCCCATTTTGTCTCGACAACCCGGATGTTCCCCGGCGTCGCGACGATATGATCGATATCGCCCACCTGTGCGATTTCCATCACGTTATGGGCAACCCTGCATCGCTACTCCGTAATCGCATACTCGATCGCCTGCCCGACCTGGACTTCCGAGTCCAAGCGCTTCTCCAAGTCGGCCAAATGCCGCTCGCTGCGCCGGGACATGAAGAATCCCGCGGCGGCCAGTACGAACGTTGCAAGAATTATATGGATCGCCCATCCTGGAAGAAAATTTGGGGAGTTATATGTTTACCTTGACGGCTGGTGACGCTCCAAGACCCGATCTCGACACGCCAGCACCACGTCGTGGGATCGTGTGTTGCGCCGCCTTCGGGCACTTCCGCAGCCATACATCGCATCCGTTGGCGTTATAGACATGGCCGCAGTCAGAGCAGTGGATCTTGTAACTTCTGGCACGACTGTGGTTGCCCTTCTCTCCACGCGTGCCGAGGCAAACTTGCCGGTGCTTGTTGACGTAGCCGATCTGCGTCGACGGTTTGGTTCCACTTCTATACAGGCCCATGCCGAATCTGCGCTAATCCAAGCATTCCAGGATGGCGCGGCCGTCAGTCCAGGTATCGACGGCATGGGTGTACTCCCCAAGCACACCATCCTTGAACCTAACACGAGCGCCCGATTCCAAATACAGGTGCACTTGCTCGATGTCGCTCTTGCGAAAGGCTGTTAAGTATGGCTCGGCTGTGGAAAAGACCTGTCCATCCACTTGATTGTTCAGGTAACCTACGACTAGAAGCGCGATAAACTCGTCCCCGCAGAGCAAGAGAGGTCTACCCGCTGGGATGGGATACTCCGCTGGGGCGTTGAGCGGGCTCAGTCCGTCCGGGGCGAATGCCCTGTCATTTCCTGCGCTCGATGCCGGAGCCAACACCATCAGCGCGGCGATAGCGGTAAGGGTGCGACGCATGGTATCCTCCCGATATTTGGTGCCCTCTTCGGCCGACCTCTGCGACAATCAGGCGCTGGCACTTTGCATCCACGCAACCCCGGAATCAACCTCGCGCCAGACCCGAATTCGCCAGATTGAGCGCCAGCAATTCGCGAAGCGCATCGCCTTCGGAAATGTCAGTCGGCCAGCCATAAGCGGTCGCTACCGCCGCGTCGAGGGCGGCGTGGGCGTCGGCGAGCCATTGCGGGCGGGCGTTGTAGAGGTTGGTGAGCGTGCGGACCTTGAGCGCTTTCGCCGCCGCCTCGTCGCGGGGCACCGGGCGCTTCGGGTAGCCCGGAACCGGCTCCTCCACCCATTCCACCCATTCGGGCGGGTTCAGCCAGTGGTCGCGGAGTTCGACCAGACGCCGTGCGGCTTCCGCGATGGCGACGGCGCACGGGTCGTCGGCAAAGTCGGCGGCAGGGATGTCGGGCGAGAGACCGTCCGGGAAGGGGAAGGTCTCGAAGGTGGTAGTCGGGGTGTAGCGCGGACGGTCCTCCAGGCTGGTGCCGAGCCGCAACGACCATGCCTCGTGGAACCGGCTGTGCAGGATGCCGAAGGTCGTGTCGTCGTCGCGGGCGATGACGATCAGTTGATGGTCGGGGCAGACGCGGGCGTCGAGCCAGACGAAGAGCCGGTGCTTGGCGACCGTCGGCGTCGCGATGTAACGCAGCAAGCCGTCGAGCGCCTTCCACATGCCGGGTCGGGTTTCACCATGCCGCCACCAGAACCGGCGATGCCTTTCCCTCCGCCTGCCAAGCCGCACGGGCTTCACATGCTGCGCGATATATGCGAATGGCGCCTCGTAGAGCGCGGCGTCGCCCACTTTCATGTCCGAGCCAAAATCAACGATCCACTTGCCCGCAGGACGCCGCGTCAGGTCCATGCCGTTGACCCTTGGCTTCAGGACATCAGTGTTGGGTCGACCGTTCGGGTTCGCAGGGAGACGCAGCCACTCGCGCGCGAGATCGCCAGAAATATCGAATGGGCCGTTCTTGTAGACTCCCAGGAAGCCAACGGTCCTATTGGTCGGCAATCGCGCCGCCGCAGTCAGATCGACGCCTTCCTCCGTGAGGTCGGCATGGATACGGGCGGTTTCCTCGCCATTGAGGAAGACCGCAAGCCTCGCACTCTTCCCGGCAAAGCAGATCAGCGACACCCGCACGGCGGTGCCGTCGATCACCCAGGGTTCGTCGGACCAGACATCGAAAATCGCCGCATCCTCAACGATACGGTCGAGCACCGCCCGGTTATTGCCGCCCCGGATCGAGTTCGTCGCGACCAGACCGGCGCGGGCAATCTCGCCCTCGGCGACAAGCCTTCCGGCCTTGTGGAACCAGTAGCAGACGAGATCGGCGGAAGAGGGCACCGAATCCCGCCAAGCGCGGCGCAAGCGCTCCGTGTATTCGTGCCCCAAGCCGCCCCGCATGACGCGATCTCCAAGAAACGGCGGATTGCCGATGACGACGTCGGCCTTCGGCCAGTCCGGTTCACTACCGTCCGGCGCGAGGATCGCGTCGCGGCATTCGATGGTCTCAAGCGGCTTCAGGATCGGGTCGCGCGACTCGCGGAAACCGTTGCGCCGCATCCACTGGATCTCGCCGATCCACACCGACACCCGCGCCAGTTCCGCCGCATAGGCGTTGATCTCGATCCCTTTCACGTTCGCCGGCCCGACCGCAGGGAACGCGCGCTCGAGGCCCAGCGCCTCCGCTTCCAGCTGCGCCCGGTGCTCCAGGTCCTTGAGCGCGTGCAGGGCCAGATAGAGAAAGTTGCCGGAACCGCAGGCGGGGTCGAGCACCGTGAATCCGCGTAGCCGCTCGAGGAACGTCCGCAGCAGCCGTTCCGCCCGGTCTCGCTGCCGCGTCCGCGCCGCCCGCGACCTCGCCGTGTCCGCCCGTTCGAGACAATCCGCGATCTTCGCCTTCGCGGTGTCCCATTCCGCGAGCAGGGGGCGGACGACGACCGGCTCCACGATGCGCAATATCTTGTCGCGGTCGGTGTAGTGCGCGCCGAGCTGCGCGCGCTTGTCGGGGTCGAGGCCGCGCTCGAACAGCGTTCCCAGGATCGACGGATCGACCTCCGACCAGTCGAGCGCGGCCGCCTTCAGAGCGGTGTCGATCCCGGCCTGATCCAGCGGCAGGGCGGCATCGTCGTCGAACAACCCGCCGTTGAACCACGCCACGGCCTCGAACCCGACACGCCCGCCGCGCGCCATGGCCCCGAACAGGTCGCGCGCCAGAGCGGTAAAATCGTCCGGGCGCCGCCGCGCGTGCTCCAGCATCCGGGTGAACAGGCGGTCGGGCAGCAACCCCGCATCCTCCGCGAACATGCAGAACACCAGCCGGTTGACGAAATGCGCCACCTCCTGCGGATCGTGACCCCGGTCACGCAACGACTGCGCGAGTTCGGCGAAGGCCGCCGCCGCGCGTTCGGTCAGCCCCTGCCGGGTCTCGCCCGGCCGCAGGCGCCCGGGATCGGACATCGCCCGTTTGAGCTTGTCGCGGCAGGCCGCGTCGGAGAGGTCGTCGAGTCCGAACTCGTGGGTCTCGCTGACGCTGTTGGTCCAGTTGGTGCGGATGCGGAAGCGCGCCATGTCCGAGACGATCAACAGCGGCGGGTTCTCCAGCGCCAACGCGTATTGCCGCAACTGATCGAACGCCGCGTCGAGGTTCGCGCGCCGGCCCTTGTATTCCCAAGCGAAGCAGCCGCGCTTCCACACGTCGGCCCAGCCGTCGCCGCCGGTGTCCTTCCTGGCCCCGCGCTCGAAGCAATAGCGTTCGCCGGTCGGATCGTCTTCCGCCGGGGTCGGCTCGTCGAGCAGCCGGCACAGATCGATGAAGTGCTCCTGCGCCGCTGAACGCTCCTTCAGTTCCGAAGCCCGCCACTTGGCGATGAACGCGCCCGGAGTCACGGCGCCGACCGAGCAAGCCGAGGGCGCCCCGAGCCGGCGTTCATTCGCAGTCGCCCGCCTCTTCGCGCCCGCTACCGGGCGGATAAATCCAAAGCGTCAACTCGTCCAACGGCGGAAAACGCGTTGGCAAGAGGCGCACGTCGAACGGCATCGCGGGTTCGTCGTCGAGCCGATCCAACGCCGAGTCGAGGCGCCCGCGTTCCTCGCAGTATCGAGCCACGATCTTGATGTATCGGCGGAGCAACAGGAGCGGCGGGAAACGGTTTCGGACCGCCATCCATTCGAGCATATCCCGCCCGCCCTTCGAACCGTTGCACCGGCGGCACGCCCAAACGAGATTCTCCGGCGCGTCCTGGCCGCCCCGCATCTGCGGAATCAGGTGATCCACGCACAGCTTGTCTGCGTTGCCGCAGTAGCAGCAGGCTTGCGGCGCCGTCATCTTGATCCGCTCGTCGTCGTAGAACGACCGCATCTTCATCGTCCCGTCGAGCAATCCGCGCCGAAGCCTGGCGCGGATCATGTGGTGCGTCCGCGCATACTCGCGCGCGCCGCGGTCGAGAGCCGCGTGGGCGCGCGCCAGTTCCGCGTAACTGAACGCGATTTGCTCGCGGACGGTTGTGGGCTGTGCGAGCATCGTTCTCCCGCTCGTGCCTCGGTTCGCGCTTCGTATGCGCAGCGTATCCAAGCGTAACATCGGTTGCGCTCCCCAGTGGCGGAGGTGCGCTTTCCCTCGCGACGCAAGCCGATATATTGCGGCGCAACAGAAATTGACGCGTTGCAACGACCGTCAGGGGGGCGAGAATGCGGGAACACGGTATCGAGGCGGTGCTGGCCGCCGAACTCGACGGGCACTATTTCGAGGATCTGGCGGTCGGCATGACCGACGTGTATAGCCGCACTATCACCGAAAGCGACATCGTGCTGTTCTGCGGCATCTCCGGCGATACCAACCCGCTGCATCTCAACCGCGAATACGCGGCGCGCACCCGCTTCGGCGGGCCGATCGCACACCGCATGTTGTCGGCCTCGCTGATCTCGAGCGTGCTCGGCACCAAGCTGCCCGGGCCCGGCGCGATCTATGTCAGCCAGAGCTGCCGTTTCCGGGCGCCCGTGCGCGCCGGCGACACGGTGGTCGCGCGCGCCACCATCACCGAACTGGTGCCCGACCGGTATCACGCGCGGATGGACACGACATGCAGCGTCGGCGGCAAGGTGGTGATCGACGGCGAGGCGCTGCTCATGGTGCCGTCGCGCACCTGACCGCGCCGGTTGCGAGGGGCGCGGCGTTGCGCTAAAGGCCGCGCCATGCGCATCTGCCGGGATTACGCGCACCCACCCGCCGCGGCGCGCGGGGCAGTCGTAGCGATCGGTAATTTCGACGGGGTGCATCTGGGCCATCGCGGCGTCATCGGCCGCGCCGCCAACGAGGCGCGCGACCGAGGTGCGCCGCTCGGCGTGCTCGCCTTCGAGCCGCATCCGGCCCACGTGTTGCGCCCGGGCTCGGCGCCGGAACGTCTGACTCCGTTTCGCGCCAAGGTCCGCCGGCTGCGCGAATGCGGCGCAGACTATTTCTTCTGCCCGCGCTTCACGCGCCGCTTCGCCGGCAAGACGCCGGACGAGTTCGTCGCCGACATACTCGAGGCGGGCCTCGGCGCGCGCCATGTCGTGGTGGGTCACGACTTCCGCTACGGACACCGGCGCGCGGGCGACGGTGCATCGCTGGCGGCCGCCGGCGCGGCGCGGGGCTTCGGCGTGACCGTGGTGGACGCCATCGGCAATGCCGGCGAAATCTATTCCTCGACCCGCGTGCGCCAGTATCTCAAACGCGGCGAACCTCGGCTCGCAGCCGCCATGCTGGGCCATCTCTGGGAAGTCGAGGCGCGCGTGCTGCATGGCGACAAGCGCGGGCGCGGGCTTGGCTATCCGACGGCGAATCTGCGTTTCGGCGAGCACGTCACGCCGGCGTTCGGCATCTACGCCGTGTGGGCGGGGATCGTGAACGGCGATCGCACCGACTGGCGTCCGGCGGTCGCGAGTTGCGGCGTGCGCCCGACCTTCGGCGGCGACGAGGTGCTGCTCGAAGTGCATGTCTTCGACTTCGACGGCGACCTGTACGGCGACTATCTGCGCGTCGCCTTCGTGAGCTGGCTGCGGCCGGAGATGCGCTTCGACAATGCCGGCGACCTGGTGCGCCGAATGGACGAAGACAGCTATAATGCGCGCTTTCAGCTTGCCGGCTCGCGGCCGCCGCGCGATATGGGCCGCACAGCCTTCAATCAGTGAGCCGAGCCGTGAGCCGTCCCCCCGCCGCCGACTACAAGTCCACGCTGTTTCTGCCGCGCACGGCGTTTCCCATGAAGGCCGGGCTGCCGAAGCGCGAACCCGGTCTGCTGGAGCGCTGGGAGCGGATGGATCTGTGGGGCCGCCTGCGCGCCGACGCGGCGGGGCGCGAGAAGTTCATCCTTCACGACGGCCCTCCCTACGCCAACGGGCCGATCCATATCGGCCATGCGCTGAACAAGATTCTCAAGGACATCGTCAACCGCGCCGCACAGATGAGCGGTCGCGACGCCCACTACATCCCGGGATGGGACTGTCACGGCCTGCCTATCGAATGGCAGATCGAAGTCGAATACCGCAAGAAGGGGATCGACAAGGACAGTATTCCGGTCGCCGAGTTCCGCCGCCAGTGCCGCGCCTTCGCCGACCGCTGGATCGACACGCAGATGGCCGAGTTCGTCCGCCTCGGCGTGATGGGCGACTGGCAGCGGCGCTACCTCACCATGTCGTTCGCCGCGGAAGCGCAGATCGTGCGCGAGATCGGCAAGTTCCTCATGTCGGGCGCCCTCTATCGCGGCGCCCGGCCGGTCATGTGGTCGCCGGTCGAGAAAACCGCCCTGGCCGAGGCCGAGGTCGAGTATCACGACATCACGTCCGATGCGGTTTTCGTGCGCTTTCCGGTGGCGTCGAGTCCGGAACCGGCATTGCAGGGCGCCGACGTGGTGGCCTGGACGACGACGCCGTGGACGATCCCCGGCAACCGCGCGGTCGCCTTCGGGCCGGATGTCGACTACGTCGTCGGCGAAGTGACCGGCGTTGCGGACGGAGCGCGGGCGGCGCCCGGGGACCGGCTCGCGTTCGCCGCCGACCGCGCACGGGAAGTGTGCGAAAAGACGCGGATCGACGGTTTCCGACGGCTCGCCGTGCTGCCGGGCGCGCGGCTCGCGGGCGCCGTTCTCCGCCACCCGCTGGCGGGCGAGCACTACCGCTTCGAAGTGCCGCTCCTGCCGGCCGGCTTCGTCGATACCGAACAGGGCACGGGTTTCGTGCATGTCGCGCCCGGCCACGGCGCCGACGATTTCGAGCTCGGTCGCGCCCACGGTCTGGATCTGCCGTCCACGGTCGATGACGACGGCCGTTATCACGCCCACGTGCCGCTGTTCGCCGGGGCGCATGTTTACAAGGTCAACCCGGCGGTGACGGACCGGCTGGCGGCGGCCGGCACGCTGCTCGGCGGCGAGAAATACCGTCACAGCTATCCGCATAGCTGGCGCTCGAAGAAGCCGGTGATCTTCCGCAACACGCCGCAATGGTTCGTCGATATGGAGGCGACCGGCCTGCGCCGCACCGCGCTGGCGGCGATCGACGCGACCCGCTTCGTGCCCGAGAGCGGGCGCAGCCGGATCCGCTCGATGATCGAGAGCCGGCCCGACTGGTGCGTGTCGCGCCAGCGCGCCTGGGGCGTGCCGGTCGCCGTCTTCGTCCACCGGGAAAGCGGCGAACCGCTGCGCGACCAGGCGGTGATCGACCGCATCGCCGCGGCGGTCGAAGAGCGCGGCGCGGACGTCTGGTTCACCGAAGACCCCGCCCGCTTCCTCGGACCCGGACGCGCCCCCGCGGACTACGAACAGGTCAGGGACATTCTCGACGTCTGGTTCGAGTCGGGCGCGACTCACGCCTTCGTGCTCGAGAACGACCCCAGCCAGAGCTGGCCGGCGGCGCTGTATCTCGAAGGCTCGGACCAGCACCGCGGCTGGTTTCACTCGTCGCTGCTCGAATCCTGCGGCACCCGCGGCCGTGCGCCCTACGAGACCGTGCTGACCCACGGCTTCGCGCTCGACGGCGAGGGCCGCAAGATGGCGAAGTCATTGGGCAACGTGGTCGCGCCGCAGCAGATCATCAAGGACCACGGCGCCGACGTCCTGCGCTTGTGGGTCGCGCTCGCCGACTATACCGAGGACCTCCGTATCGGCCCCGGAATCGTCGGGGGCGTCGTCGAATCCTATCGCCGGTTGCGCAACACGCTGCGCTATCTGCTCGGCAATCTCGCCGGCTTCGACGACTCGGAGCGCGTGCCGCCGGCGGCGATGCCTGAACTCGAACGCTGGGTGCTGCACCGGCTTGCCGAACTCGACGCGCTGCGCCGGCGCTGCTTCGACGACTTCGACTACCACCGCTTCTACGCCGCGTTGCACGCTTTCTGCGCCACCGAACTTTCGGCGTTCTATTTCGACGTCCGCAAGGACTCGCTCTATTGCGACGCCCGAGACGATCCGCGTCGGCGCGCGGCCCGCAGCGTTCTCGACACCCTGTTGGACACGCTGACCGCCTGGCTGGCGCCGGTATTGGCGTTCACCGCCGAGGAAGCATGGCTTGTGCGGCATCCCGGCACCGACGGCAGCGTGCATCTGCGGATCATGCCGGCGATTCCGGCGGCATGGCGCGACGACGCGCTGGCGGAGAAATGGCGGCGCTTGCGCGCGATCCGCCGCGCAGTGACGGGCGCGCTGGAAGTGGCGCGCCGCGAAGGGATCATCGGCGCGAGCCTGCAAGGCCATCCGCGCGTCTATCTTTCTCCGCAAGACAGCGCCTGCCTCGAAGACGCCGATCTCGCCGAGCTGGCCATCACGTCGGCGGCGACCGTCTCCTGCGAGGAGCCGCCGCCGAACACTTTCAGGCTCGACGACGAGGCCGGAATCGGCGTCGTCGTCGAACTCGCGGCGGGCGAGAAGTGTCCGCGCTGCTGGCGAGTCCTCCCCGAAGTCGCCGCAGACGGGCTATGCGTGCGCTGCGCCGGCGTCGTCGCCCTGCCGCGCTCCGCATGAGCGCGCCCACGCCGCGATTCGGACTCGTCATCGCGGTCGTCGTCGTCCTGCTCGACCAGGGGCTGAAGACGCTCATGACCCACCTGTTGCCGTATCCGGGGAGCGAGTGGACGGTGACCGGCTTCTTCAACCTGGTTCACGTGCGCAACGCCGGCGTCAGCTTCGGCCTGATGCCGGGCCTCGGCCCCTGGGTGTTGAGCGGGTTCGCACTGGCCGTGACGGCGGTTCTCGTCGCCTGGCTGATCCGCGCGGAAAGCCGTCCGATCGCCGCCGCTCTCGGCCTGACGATCGGCGGGGCGGTGGGTAATGTCATCGACCGGGTGTTGTTCGGCGCGGTTTTCGATTTTCTCGATTTCCATGCTTTCGGTTATCATTGGCCGGCGTTCAACCTGGCCGATTCCGCGATCACCGTCGGAGTCGCCGGCTTGTTGATCGACGCGCTGTTCGTGACGCGGCGAACCACGGAATCGAAACGGCGAACGCACTCAGCGGCAATGGACAAGGGTGCCGAAACATGAACGGGAAGAGCCGGAAGAGGATGGCGGCGGGGCCGCTGCTGGCGGCCGGGCTGGCGCTGTGTCTTGCCGGGTGCGGCGATTCGGTCTCGCAAAGCCTTGGCCTGGGCAAGCGCGCGCCCGACGAGACGGCGGTCATCGAGCAGGCGCCGCTGGAATTGCCGCCCGACTTCAATTTGCGCCCGCCGGTGCCTGGCGCGCCGCGCCCGCAAGACGAGGAAGCCAGCGACCGCGCCGCCGCCATCGTGCTCGGTGCGGCGACGGAACCGGGCGCCGGTCCCGCGCCGCAAGGCACGCCCGGCGAGCGCGCCTTTCTCGACATGGCGGGCGCGAACGACGCCGACCCCGGGATCCGCCAGCTCGTCAACCGCGAGGCCGCTCTCTTCATTCCCGACGATCCGGACTTCGTCGACGAACTGATGTTCTGGCAGGTGGAGACGCCGGAGGGGACGGCCCTCGATCCGGTCGCAGAAGCCGAGCGCCTGCGGGAGAACGAGGCCACGGGGCGCGGTGTGACCGAGGGTCAGACCCCCGTCATCACCCGCGGCGAGCGCGCGTTGCTGGAGGGCCTGAATCCTTTCTGACCGCGTTTCGGGCGGCGCGAAACCCGCTGGAACCTTGCATCAGGGTATCGAATGATTCCGATGACGACACGGATGCTGCGGCACGCGATGGCGGTCATCGTCGCCGGCGCTCTTGCGCTCGCCGCACCGGCAGCGCTCACCGAACCGGGGCCCACCTTCGGCTCGGAAACCTTCACGCTGGACAACGGGATGCAGGTGGTCGTGATTTCCAATCACCGCGCTCCGCTGGTCCATCACGCGGTCTGGTACAAGGCCGGGGCGGCCGACGAACCGCCCGGCAAGTCGGGAATCGCCCACATGCTCGAACATCTGATGTTCAAGGGCAGCGGCCGCGAATTCTCGGGCACGGTCGCGCGCAACGGCGGCAACGACAACGCCTTCACCAGTCAGGACTACACGGGCTACTACCAGAACATAGCCGTCGATCGACTCGAACTCGTCATGCGGCTCGAAGCCGGTCGCATGACCGGCCTGTCGTTCGACGAGACCGACTTCGAGACCGAACGCGACGTGGTGCTGGAGGAACGCCGCAGCCGGGTGGACAACCGCCCCGGCGCCATCCTCGGCGAACAGGTTGGCGCGGCGCTCTATCTCAGCCATCCGTACGGCACGCCGGTGATCGGCTGGGAGCACGAGATACGGGCCTGGACGAGCGCCGACGCCATCGATTTCCATCGCGCTCATTACGGACCGAACAACGCGGTTCTCGTGGTCGCCGGCGATATCACGGCGGACGCGCTGAAACCACTGGCCGAAAAGACCTACGGACAGCTCGAGCCGATTCCGGTGGCGGCGCGCGAGCGCCCTGCCGAACCTCCGCCTCGCGCCGCCCGGCGGCTGGCCATGGGCGACCCGCGCGTGAGCGAGCGCGAATGGGCGCGCAGCTATCTCGCCCCCAGCTACCGGGCCGACCCGCACGGTCACGCCGCACCGCTCGAAGTGCTCGCCACGGTGCTCGGCAGCGGCCCCACAAGCCGCCTGTATCAGTCTCTGGTGGTCGAGCAACGCATCGCGACCGGGGCGGGGGCATATTATTCGGGCATGAACCGCGACTATGCGCGCTTCGTCGTCGTCGTCTCGCCGAAACCCGGCATCGCCGTCGCCGACCTCGAAGCGGCGGTCGATGCCGAAATCGCGCGGCTGCTCGGCGACGGCGTGAGCGAAGAAGAACTCGAACGGGCGAAGTTCGGCATTCACGCCGCGGCCGTCTATTCGCGCGACAGTCTCGAAAGGCTGGGGCGGATTTTCGGTGCGGCGCTGACCTCGGGCCTGACGGTCGAGGATGTCGAGCGCTGGCCGGAAGAAGCGGCGGCGGTCACCGGGAAGCGAATCGTCACGGCCGGGCGCGCGGTGCTGGTTCCGGAGCGTTCGGTGACCTCGCTGCTGCTGCCGGAAGGCGAACCGGAGGCGGCGCCATGAAGCGCGCGGCCACTCTCTTCGTCCTCGCCCTGGCGCTTGCCGCGCCGGCGGCGGCGGTCGATGTCCAGCGGGTCGTCAGTCCGGGCGGGATCGAGGCCTGGCTGGTGGAGGAACGCGCGGCGCCCATCCTGTCGCTGCGGTTCGTGTTCCGCGGCGGCAGCACTCTGGACCCGGAGGGCAAGGAGGGCCTTGCGGAGCTCGTGTCGGGCCTGCTCAACGAGGGCGCGGGCGAGCTGGATGCGCTCGCGTTCCAGAAGGCGATCGACGACAACGCGATTCGCATGAGTTTCGATTCGGGGCTCGACGGGTTCGGCGGCTCCCTTCGGACCCTGACCGAGCGACGCGAGACGGCGTTCGACCTGCTCGCCCTGGCGTTGACCCGCCCGCGCTTCGACGCCGATGCGGTGGAACGGGTGCGCGAACAATTGTTGCGCCAGATCGAGCAGGAGGCGAAAAGCGCCGGCCCCGTGGCGCGGCGCCTGTGGTATCGCGCCGTCTTCGGCGATCATCCCTACGCCCGCCCGCCCGGCGGAACGCTGGAAGGCGTGCGGGCGATCGAGCGCGCCGATCTTGTGGAGTTCGCGCGCGACCGGTTCGTGCGCGACCGGCTGATCCTCGGCGCCGCCGGCGACATCGATGCGGAGACCCTCGGACGGCTGCTCGACTCGACCTTCGGCGGACTGCCGGCGACCGGCGGCCCGTTGCACGTCGCCGACGCCGCGCTCGCTGCCGGCGGGGCGCTCATCGTCGAGCGGCTGCCGCAGCCTCAGAGCGTCGTGATCTGGGGGCAGCGCGGCCCGAAACGCGACGATCCAGACTACTACGCCGCCTACGTCATGAACCATATCCTCGGCGGCGGCGGTTTCCTGTCGCGGCTATACGAAGAAGTGCGCGAAAAGCGCGGCCTCGCCTACGGGGTTTACAGCTATCTCGCGCCGCACGACTACGCCGGCCTCTATCTCGGCGGCGTGGCCACCCGCAACGACGCGGTGGCGGAAACGCTTGCCGTTGTCCGCGACGTCTTCACGCGCATGAGGGATGAAGGCGCGAGCGCCGACGAACTCGCCGACGCCAAGACCTACATCAACGGCTCGTTCCCGCTCCGACTCGACTCGAACAACGAAGTGGCGCGCATCCTGGTCGGCATCCAGACCGCCGATCTCGGCATCGACTATCTGGACCGCCGCGCGGCGCTCATCGACTCGGTCTCGCGCGACGATATCGAGCGCGTCGCCGGCGCGCTCATCGACCCCGACTCGTTCACCGTAGTCGTGGTGGGCGACCCGGCCGGCCTTGGCGAGTGACCGCGGCGCATGTTCTATCGCGCCGGCGAACCCCACGGACTCAGACACAACCCGTTCAACGCGCTGGTGGTGCCGCGTCCGATCGGCTGGATCTCGTCGCTCGACAAGGCGGGCGCCGCCAATCTGGCGCCGTATTCGTTCTTCAACGGCGTCGCCTACCGGCCGCCGCAAGTCATGTTCGCCGCCACCGAGTCGCCGACCGCAGGCCGGTTCAAGGACACGGTCTCCAACATCGATTCGACAGGCGAGTTCGTGGTCAACATGGCGACCTGGGACCTGCGCGAGGCCATGAACGCCAGTTCGGCGCCCGCACCGCCGGAGATCGACGAATTCGCTCTCGCCGGGTTGACCCGGGAACCTGCCGTTCTGGTCGGCCCGCCGCGCGTGGCCGAAAGCCCGGTCCATCTCGAATGCGTTCTGGTGACTCGGGTGACCCTGCCGAGCGCCGATCCCGGGCGCCCGAACAGCGTCGTGTTCGGCGAGGTCAAGGGCGTCCATATCGCCGACAGGGCGATCGAGGAGGGCATGGTGCGCTACGACCGGCTCGGCATCATCGGGCGGCTCGGCTATCGCGACTACACGCGGGTCGATACGGTGTTCGCGATGGACCGGCCGGGCTGGCCGTGAGGATGCTGCGATCGCCGTCGCGGACGGGCTGACCGGCCACCGGCTCGCCTGTCGGCGCGGCGAGCGGCAGGTCTTCTCCGACCTCGATTTTACGGTTCGCGAAGGCAGCGCACTCGTCCTGCGCGGCGTCAACGGCAGCGGCAAGACCAGCTTCCTGCGCCTGCTCGCCGGGCTGCTGCCGATGACCGCCGGAGCGCTCGCCTGGCGCGGGCGCGACGTGCGCGACGACCGGGAGGCGTGGAATCGAACGCTGGCGTGGGCGGGCCATCTCGATGCGGTAAAGCCGTTGCTGACCGTCGCCGAAAACGTCGCGTTCCGCGCCTGCCTCGGCAGCGGTGGCGAAGGGGGCGTCGGCGCCGCGCTCGACCGGTTCGGACTGACCGCGCTCGCCGACGCACCGGCGCGATTCCTGTCGGCGGGCCAGCGCCGGCGGCTCGCGCTGGCGCGCCTGCTCGCCGCGCCGGCGCCGGTCTGGCTGCTCGACGAACCCGAAGCCAGCCTCGACGAAGGCGCGGTTGCGACTCTCGCTTCGGTTATGGCGGAACACCGCGAAGCCGGCGGCATCGTGGTCGCCGCCAGCCACACCGGTCTCGCCGATCTCGGCCTGGCGGGCGCCGAAACCCTGCGCTTCGGTCGGTGAAGGCCGTCTTCACCGCGGTGCTGCGCCGCGACCTTCAGCTAGCCCTGCGGCGCGCCGGCGACACCGTTTCGGTGATCGCGTTCTTCGCCATCGCCGTGAGCCTGTTTCCGCTCGGCATCGGCCCCGACCCGGCGGTGCTGGCGCGCATCGCCCCCGGCGCACTCTGGATCGCCGCGCTGCTGGCCGCGCTGCTGTCGCTCGACCGCGTGTTCGCGACCGACCACGACGACGGCAATCTCGACCTGTTGCTGCTTGCGCCGGCGCCGTTGGAAGTCGTCGTTCTGGCGAAGTGCCTGGCCCACTGGCTGGCCAGCCTCGTTCCCCTGATCGCCGTCGCCCCCGCGCTTGCGGCCGCGATGAACCTTCCGCTCGATGGCATCGCGACACTGATCCTCGCCATGCTGCTCGGGACGCCGGCGCTGAGCCTGGTCGGCGCGGTCGGCGCGGCGTTGACCGTCGGCGCGCGCCGCGGCGGCGCTCTTGTGCCGCTATTGGTCTTGCCGCTGACGGTCCCGGTGCTGATATTCGGCGCCGCCGCGATCGACCGCGCCGCCGTCGGAGTTTCGGCGAGCGCCCCGCTCATGGTGCTCGGCGCTCTGCTGCTCGCGGCGCTCGCGTTGGCGCCCTGGGCGGCTGCGGCCGCCTTGCGCCTGGCCGCCGAATGACGATAGGAAAGACGGCGATGGCCGGCTCGCTCCACCGTTTCGCCAACCCCAACCGCTTCATGCGGCTGGCGCGCCCGATCCTCCCGTGGTCGTTGGGCGTGCTGCTGTTGTCCCTGCCTGTCGGGCTGTATCTGGCGCTGGTGGCGTCGCCGCCCGACTACCAGCAGGGCGAGGCGGTGCGGATCATGTATGTGCACGTGCCGGCGGCCTGGATGGCGCTGTTCGTTTACGTGGTCATGGCGGCGGCGAGCGCGGCAGCTCTGATCTGGCGCCATCCGCTGGCGGACATCGCCGCCCGCGCCGCCTCGCCGATCGGCGCCGGCTTCACCGCGGTCGCCCTCGCCACCGGCTCGCTGTGGGGTCAGCCGATGTGGAACACCTGGTGGGTGTGGGACGCGCGACTCACTTCGGTGCTGATCCTGCTGTTCCTCTATCTTGGCCACATGGCGCTGTTCGACGCTTTCGACGATCGGGCGAGAGGGGCGCGCGCGGCGGCAATCCTGGCGCTGGTCGGAGTCGTCAACGTGCCGATCATTCATTTCTCGGTCGATTGGTGGAACACCCTGCACCAGCCGGCGAGCGTGTTCCGCGCCGACGGGCCGACGATCTCCGGCGACATGCTGCTGCCCCTGTTCGTCATGGTGGCAGCGTTCAAGGCTTATTTCCTGGTCGTCCTGCTGGTGCGCATGGGAAGCGAACTCGACGCGGCCAGACTGCGCGCGCTGCGGCGCACACAGGTGGCGCGCGCCACCGCGGCGATGGCGGCGCCGGCGGGCGGATCGTCGTGACCGACTTCTTCGCGATGGGCGGCTATGCCGTCTGGGTGTGGTCGTCCTACGCCGTGGCGCTGGCGGTGCCGGCCGCAATCGGCATCCATGCGGCGATCCGGGCGCGCGCACGCCGTGCGGCACTGGCGGCTCTGCAGGAACGGCTCGCCCGCGGCGAGGTCCGCCCGTGAAACGCAAGACCCGGCGGCTCTACGCCGTCGTCATCGGCCTCGTCATGCTCGGCACCGCCGCCGCCCTGGTGCTGGTCGCGATGGAAGACAGCCTGGTGTTCTTCTACGGTCCGTCCGAGCTTGAAGCGCTCGACCTCGCACCCGGACGAACGATCCGCGTCGGCGGGCTGGTCGAGGAGGGCAGCGTGGCGCGCGGCGGCGACGGGCTTACGGTCAGCTTCCGCGTCACCGACACCGCGGCCTCGCTGCTGGTGCGCCACACGGGGGTGCTGCCCGACCTGTTCCGCGAGGGTCAAGGGATCGTGGCGGAGGGCCGCCTCGGCGCCGACGGCGTGTTCACGGCCGATACCGTGCTCGCCAAGCACGACGAGACCTACATGCCGCCCGAGGTCGCCGACACGCTGGAGAAGGCCGGCCATCGCGCGCCCGCCGACGAAAGCGGCGAATGATCGCCGGGCCGGAAAGCGGCGCGGCTCATGCCCGACGGCTCTCCCTCGGAAGCGCGATCGTGAGCGCACCGGCGATGTTTCCCGTTTCGCGCGTTCCCGTCGCCAACGTCGCTTCGGTCCCGCAGAGGAGTCCCCTGCGCTATCCGGGGGGTAAAACGTGGTTGGTCCCGCACATCCGAGAATGGCTGCGACGCACGGGGCCGGAGATTCTGATCGAACCCTTCGCCGGCGGCGCAATCGTGTCTCTGACCGCCGTCATGGAGAACCTCGTGACCGCCGCGGTCATGGTGGAGATCGATCGCGACGTTGCGGCGTTCTGGCGCGCGGCGTTGGAAAGCGGTGCGACGCTGCGGGAATGGATCTGCCGGTTCGAGCCGACCGTCGAACGGCTCCGGGAGTTGGAGCAGGCTCCCCCAGCGACGGTAGCGGAGCACGGGTTCCGCACGCTCGCGCTGAACCGTACGCGCCGCGGCGGCATTCTCGCGCCCGGCGCGTCGTTCTGCCGACATGGGGAGAACGGGCGCGGCGTGCTGTCGCGCTGGTATCCCGAGACTCTGGCGACGCGGCTAGCCGCGATTCAGGACCATGCGGACCGGATCGTCTTTCTCGAAGGCGACGGCCTGAAGGCGCTGCCCGTGCTGTTGCAGGGGTGGGCAGGAAAGCGGCGGTGTTCCTCGACCCGCCATACACGGCCCGGGGCGGCAAACGGGCCGGATCGCGTCTCTATGCGCATTCGAATATCGACCACGCCAAGCTGTTCGCCCTGTTGGCGAAACACGAATCGAATTTCTTGATGACTTACGACGCGGCCCCTGAAATCGTCGCACTGGTGCGCCGACACGACTTCGACGCCGTGCGTCTTTCCATGAAGAATACCCACCACAATCGGATGCCTGAAATCGTCATCACGTCCGGGCCGTTGTTCGCATGACCGTGAGATACGGAATCGCCGCGTGGTTCGGGCGATCGTTTACGATCGTCGGGAAATGATCGTCGAAACCGGCCATTTCGCGCTCGTCGTCGCGCTCGCGACCGCGCTGATGCAGGGAACCCTGCCGATGATCGGCGCGTGGCGGGGCGACCGTGCCTGGATGGCGGTGGCGCGCCCCGCCGCCGCCGTCCAATTCGCCGCCGTGGCCTGGGCGTTCGCGGCGCTCACCGCCGCGTATGTCGGTTCCGATTTCTCGGTGCTGAACGTCGCCGAGAACTCCCACTCGGCCAAACCGCTGCTCTACAGGGTTACCGGCGTCTGGGGCAATCACGAAGGCTCGATGCTGCTCTGGGCGCTGATTCTGGCGCTGTTCGGCGCCGCCGTCGCGGGCTTCGGCGGCAACCTGCCACCGCGCCTGCGGGCGCGCGTGCTCTCCATACAGGCGCTGATCGCGGTCGGTTTCCTGTGCTTCACGCTGTTCACGTCGAACCCTTTCGAACGCCTGTCGCCCGCGCCGGCGGACGGAAGCGGCCTCAACCCGCTCCTTCAGGATCCGGGGCTGGCGTTCCATCCGCCGTTTCTCTATCTCGGCTATGTCGGCCTGTCGGTAACTTTCGCCTTCGCCGTCGCGGCGTTGATCGAAGGCCGGGTGGATGCGGCGTGGGCGCGCTGGGTGCGCCCGTGGGCGCTGGCGGCGTGGTCGTTTCTCACCGTCGGCATCGCTCTCGGGAGCTGGTGGGCCTACTACGAACTCGGCTGGGGTGGCTGGTGGTTCTGGGACCCGGTGGAGAACGCCTCGTTCATGCCGTGGCTGGCCGCCACCGCCCTGCTCCACTCCTCGGTGGTGTGCGAGAAACGCGACGCGCTCAAGTCGTGGACGGTGCTTCTCGCCATCGTCGCCTTCTCGTTCAGCCTCCTCGGCACTTTTCTGGTGCGCTCGGGCGTGGTCACGTCGGTGCACGCATTCGCGTCCGATCCGACGCGCGGCGTGTTCATCCTCGCCTTTCTGGCGTTGGTCATCGGCGGCGCACTGGCGCTGTTCGCGTCGCGTGCGCCGCTCCTGCGCGCCGGCGGCGCGTTCGCGCCGGTGAGCCGCGAGGGCGGGCTGGTGCTCAACAACCTGTTGCTCGCCACCGCCGCCGCTACCGTGCTGCTGGGCACGCTCTATCCGCTGCTCATCGACGCCCTCGGCGCCGGCAAGGTGTCGGTCGGTCCGCCGTACTTCAACGCGGTGTTCATCCCATTGGCGACCCCGTTGATCGTGCTCGCCGGGGCGACGCCGCTGCTGTCGTGGAAGCGCGCCTCCCTGGCCGATCTTCCCGGGCGCCTCAAGGGTGTGGCCGGGGTTGCGGCGGCGGCGGCGCTGGTCACGCTCGTCGCCGACCGGACGGGGCCGATGCTCGCGGCGCTCGGGGTGGCGCTCGCCGTCTGGTTGGCCGGCGCCACTTTTCACGAATGGGCGGGGCGAGTGCGCCTGTGGCGCGGCTCGCTCGCCGACAGTGCGCGCCGCGCGGCGAATCTGCCGCGCGCGGCCTACGGCATGAGCCTCGCCCATCTCGGCGTCGCGCTGGTGGTGGCAGGGATCACCGCCTCGAGCGCGTGGAAGATCGAGCGCTTTCAGGTGATGCGCCCCGGCGAGTCGGTGGCGATCGCCGGCTACGATGTCGCGTTCCGCGGGGTCGAGCGCGCCGAGGGACCGAACTACACAGCCGAGCGCGGTTTGTTCGACGTCACGCGGGACGGCCGCTCGGTCGCGGAATTGCGGCCGGAGAAACGGGTCTATCCGGTGGCGGGGATGCCGACGACCGAGGCGGCGATCCACACCACATGGCTCGCCGACCTCTACGCGGTGCTCGGCGATCCCGACGGCGCCGGCGGCTGGAGCACGCGCCTCTACTACAACCCGCTGGTGCCGTGGATCTGGCTCGGCGCCGTGGTCATGGCGTTTGGCGGCGCGCTGTCGCTGTCGGACCGCCGCCACCGCGTCGGGGCGCCGCGGCGGGCGGACCGTGCGCTCGGGGCAACGGCGTGAAGACGTGGCGGTTCGCGGTTCCGGCGCTCGCGTTCGCCGCTGTCGCAGCCCTTCTCGGCTTCGGACTCGGCAACGACCCGAGCGAAATTCCGAGCGTGCTGATCGGCAAGCCGGTGCCCGAGTTCTCGCTTGCCGGGCTCGACGACCGCACGCAGGGCCTCGCCGCGACAGATCTCGCGAACGGCGATATCTCGGTCGTCAACCTGTTCGCCTCCTGGTGCCTGCCGTGCCGCGCCGAGCATCCCCTGTTGACCGAGATCGCCGAGCTGGACGGAGTCTCGCTCTACGGCATTGCCTACAAGGACGACCCCGCCGACACCCGCCGCTTCCTGGACGAACTCGGCGACCCGTATCGACGCATCGGCGCCGACCGCGACGGCCGCGCCGGGATCGAACTCGGAATTTACGGCGTGCCCGAAACCTTCTTCATCGGCCCGAACGGGCTGGTGCGCTACAAACATATCGGCCCGATCCTTCCCGAACACATGGAGCGGCGCATCCGCCCCCTGATCGCCAATCTCCGGCGATGACGGGCGCGAGCGGTTGGAGGCGCCATGCACATGACCCGGTTGAAACGGTGGGGAGTCGAATGGACTACGAAACGCCGATCGACCTGTCATCACGACATCCCGGCCCCGGCGGCCCGCTCGTTCGCCGGGCGGTCGCGCATGAAGTGGAACCACCATGTATGATGCGGCGCGACGGCTGACGGGAGGAAGCAACATGATCAGGTCGTGCGTGCTCGCCGTGCTGGGGGCGGGTCTCGCCGCCGCGGCCTGGGCGTTCAGTGCCGGCGACCCGGCGCGGGGGCGGGAATTCGCGCTCGAGAACTGCGTCCGCTGCCACGACATGCCCGAACGAAGCGGCGCGGGGCTCGGGCCGGCGTTCGTCGAAATCTCGGCCTCCGATACCGAGGCGATCAAGGCAACGCTGGAGAAACCACATTTGGGCGGCGGCTCCCTCTCTCGCGGCGACGCGGCGGACGTGATCGCCTTCATCGCCTCGTTGCGAAGCGAGAGCGAGTGAATCGGGGGAAACGATGAATACGAGCACGACCGGGAGACGGGCTTTCCTCGCCGGAGCCGGCGCAGCGGCGGGGGCTGCGGCGTTTCCGGCGCCCGCGATCTCGCAGAGCCGCGTGCGCTGGCGCATGTTGACGACATGGCCGAAGAACTTTCCCGGCGTCGGCATTGCGGCGCAGCGGATCGCCGACCGCATCGGCGCGCTTTCCGACGGGCAGATGGAGGTGAAGCTGTTCGCCGCCGGCGAGTTCGTGCCCGCGTTCGAAATGTTCGATGCGATTCGCGAAGGCAAGGCCGACATGGGCCACGACGCCCCCTATTACTGGATCGCCAAGCAAAAGGCCTGCGCGTTCTTCTGCTCGGTTCCCGGCGGGCTGACTCCGTGGGAGCAGATGGGCTGGATCAATTACGGCGGCGGGCAGGAACTCTGGGACGAGCTATACGGCGAGTTCGGCCTCCGCGCATGGCAGGCCGGAAACGCCGGGATGCAGATGGTCGGTTGGTTCAAGAGGCGTATCGGCGCGATCGCCGACCTGGAAGGTCTGAAGATCCGCATGGCGGGCCTGCAATCGGAAGTGTTGAGCCGGCTCGGCGCCACCACGGTCAACCTGCCCGGCGGCGAGGTGATGCCGGCGCTGCAATCGGGCGTCATCGACGCCGCCGAATGGGGCGGACCGTGGATGGATCTGGCGTTCGGCTTCCACAAGGTCGCCAAATACTGCTACGGCCCAGGCGTGCACGAGCCCGGCGCAGCGCTGTCTCTGGTGGTCAATCGATCACGCTATGACGACCTGCCGGCGCATCTTCAGACGATCGTGCGCGCCGCCGCGGAGGTCGAAAATTCGCGCCTGTTGAGCGAGTTCACCGTCAGAAACGCGGTCTCCATGCAGGAACTGGTGAACACCCACGGCGTCAGTTTCGAGCGCCTGCCCGACGACGTGTTGCGGCGCTGGTTCGAGGTCAGCGAGGAAGTGAACGCCGACGCCGGCGACGGGGCGGACATCAACCGACGCATCTATGCAAGCTGGAGCCGCTTCCGCCGGCAGTCGATCGATATCGCACCGCTGTCCACCCTCGGATTCATGCAAAGCCGGACGGTATGAAAGCGGCGCCACGGTGGCCAGGCGGGCAATCGCCGCCCCGGCCCCGGCCCACTCCGTTCGCGAGGTTTGCCGCGCCGAACCAAGCCGTCTTCGCCGGCTGGCGCACGGCGAACCGTTGTGAGTTCGCAGCAATCGCAAGACTTGCGTAGCCGGGCGGAACGGAGATGCTCGACACCCTGACCGCCGAGCGCGACTCCGCGGCCGTGCCGATCGTCGCTGTCGCGTGCGATTCCTATGCGAGCTGGCGCGCGGGCGCCGATCCGCGGTTCGGACGCTGGCTCGACGCCACCGGATTCGACGCCAAACCCGGCGCGTTATCGCCGCTGCCCGGCGCCGGCGGCGAACTCGACGCCGTGTTGCTGGTCGTCGGCGACACGCTCGACCCCTGGTCGTTTGCCGAACTGTCGACGCAGTTGGGGCCGGGCGCCTACGCTTTCGACAAGGCGATCGGGTTCGAGTGGGACGAACGCGTCGCTACCCACGCGGCGCTCGGCTGGATGCTCGGCAACTACCGGTTCGACCAATACCGGTCGGCGGCGGCGAGGCCGCCACCTTCCGCCTCGGCCCCGCCCGGCGCCGATCTGGCGCTGACGCAACGCCTGGCGCGCGCAGTCGGCCTTGCGCGCGACCTGATCAACACGCCCGCGAACGACATGGGGCCGGCCGACCTGGAGCACGCCGCACGCGGCCTGGCGAGCGCTTTCGACGCCGCGGTGGAGGTCATCGCCGGCGACGACCTTCTCGGACGGGACTATCCGATGATCCACGCGGTGGGCCGCGCCTCCACCCGCGCGCCGCGGCTGATCGACATCGGGTGGGGAGATCCGGCAGCGCCGAAAGTGACACTCGTCGGCAAGGGCGTGTGCTTCGATTCGGGCGGCCTCGATCTCAAAACCGCCGCCGGGATGCGCCTGATGAAGAAGGACATGGGCGGCGCGGCGCTCATACTCGGCCTGGCAAGCGCGATCATGGACGCCGGGCTGGCGGTGCGGCTGCGGGTATTGATCCCCGCCGTTGAAAATGCCGTGTCAGGGAACGCATACCGGCCCGGCGACGTGGTTCCCACGCGCACCGGCAAGACGGTCGAGATCGGCAATACCGACGCCGAAGGCCGGCTCGTTCTATGCGACGCGCTGGCGGAAGCCGACCGCGAGGCGCCCGAACTGCTGATCGATGCGGCGACGCTGACCGGCGCCGCGCGGGTGGCGCTGGGGACCGACGTGCCGGCGCTGTTCACCGACGACGAGGCGCTCGCGGCCGACCTCGCGCGGCATTCGCGCGCCGAATCCGACCCGCTCTGGCGCCTGCCGTTGTGGCGTCCTTACAGGAGCCAGCTCGACAGCCCGATAGCGGATCTGGTCAACGTATCCGAGGGGCCGTATGGCGGCGCGGTGACGGCGGCGTTGTTTCTGAGCGCCTTCGTGAGCGAATCCGCGTGCTGGGCGCATCTCGACTGCATGGGGTGGAACCGGCAGGCCCGCCCGGGCCGGCCGAAAGGCGGTGAAGCGGTTGCGCTGCGCGCCTTGTATGCGCTAATCGCAGCGCGGTTTCCGGCCTGACACCAGGAAGCGGCGGCGCGATGAAGGTTGCGACGACCCGTGCGGGGGCGCGCCGGGACGCCTTGCTGATCTGCGACCATGCGAGCAACCGCGTCCCCGCCGAGCTTGCCGGCCTCGGTCTCGACCCGGCGCTGTTGGCGCTGCATATCGGCTGGGACATCGGCGCCGGGGCGCTGACTGAGCGGCTGTCGGCTTTGCTCGCCATGCCGGCGGTGTCGTGCGGGTTCTCGCGGCTGGTGATCGACCCGAACCGCCCCATCGGCCACCCGCAATCGATCCCGGCGTGGAGCGACGGCGTGCGCGTGCCGGGCAACGCCGCACTCGACGCAGCGGAGGGCGACCGCCGCGCCGCTCTGTATCATCGGCCCTACCATGCGCAGGTCTCAACGGTGATCGAAGCGGCCGAAGCGCCGGCGCTGATCGCCATACACAGCTTCACCCCGGTGCTCGGCGGACGGGAGCGGCCCTGGCACGCTGCGGTGCTGCACGATGACGACGAACGGCTCGCGCGCCCGCTGCTTCGCGCGCTACGACGCCATGAAGACCTGCTTGTGGGCGACAACGAGCCCTATACCGGCTACAGCGACCTGACGTTCACCCTGCCGCATCACGCGCAACGCCACGATCTGGCGAGCGTCGCCATCGAGGTGCGCCAGGATCTGATCGACACGCCCGCCGGGGTCGCGCGCTGGGCGCGCTTGCTCCACCCGGCGCTTCACTACGCCCTGGCCGAATACGAATGACCGGCGACATCCCACCCTTCACGGTCGGAGTCGAGGAAGAATACTACCTCGTGGACCGCACGACCGGCGATCTCGTTCCCCGGGCGCCGGAAGGGCTGATCGCCGATTGCGAGAGCCGCCTGCCCGGGCAGGTCTCGCCCGAGTTCCTGCAGACCCAGATCGAAGTCGGCACCCGCGTTTGTCGGGATATGCGGGAGGTGCGCGCGGAACTGGTCCGGCTACGCGGCGAGATCGCGGATGTCGCGGCGCGTTACGGCCTCGCCATCATCGCCTCTTCCACGCATCCGTTCGGGCGCTGGCACCGGCAGCGCACGACGCCGAAGCAGCGCTACCACGAACTGGACACGCGCTACGGAGCGGCGGCGCGAAGGATGCTGATCTGCGGGATGCATGTGCATGTCGGCATCGAGTCGGAGGAACTCCGAATCGATCTGATGAACCAGTTCAGCTATTTCCTGCCGCATCTGCTGGCGCTCAGCACCTCGTCGCCGTTCTGGGAGGGCGACGACACCGGCCTGGCGTCGTATCGGTTGACCGTGTGGGACGGAATGCCGCGGACCGGCCTGCCGCCGCGGCTCGGCGGCTGGCACGAGTTTCAAACCCTGGTCGCGAGCCTGGTCGAGTCGGAGGCCATCGACGACGCGACGAAGTTGTGGTGGGATGTGCGGCCCAGCGCGCGTTTCCCGACCCTCGAGGCGCGTATCTTCGATTGCTGCACGCGCCTCGACGACGCGGTGTGCGTCGCCGCGGTAACCCAATGCCTGATGCGCATGTTGTGGCGCTTGCGCCGGCGTAACCAGCGCTTCCGAATCTACCCCGCGGCGCTGGTCGCAGAGAACCGCTGGCGCGCGATGCGCTACGGCCTCGACCGCGGGCTGATCGATTTCGGCGAGGCGCGGGTCAAGCCGATGGCGGTTCTTGTCGGCGAGATACTCGACCTGATCGCAGAAGACGCGGAGGCGCTCGGCTGCACCGACGAGGTGGCGCGCGCGCCCGACATCGTCCGCGACGGCACCAGCGCCCACCGCCAGCGTGAAGCGTGGCGCGACGCGGGTCGCGGCAACGGCGCAACGCGGCAGGTGGTGAACATGCTGATGCGCGAAACCCTGCGCGGGGTGGCCGCGCCGCCCGCGCCCGGCTAGACTCCGCCCCGGCCATCGAGGGAGGCGACAATGGACGAGGCCAAGAGGATCGAGATCGAGGCGGCAGCGTTCCGCACGCTGGTGGAGCATTTCCGCGAACGCCCCGACGTGCAGAACATCGACCTGATGGAACTGGCCGGGTTCTGCCGCAACTGCCTGTCGAAATGGTATCGCGCCGAAGCCGGGGCGCGCGGCGAAACGCTGAGCTACGACGAGGCGCGCGAGATCGTTTACGGGATGCCGTATGCCGACTGGAAGACGAAATACCAGACCGCCCAGCCGCAGGAGCGGCTTGAAGGCTTCGCCGAAACGCACGACCGCGCGGCAGGGGGAACATAGCGCGCCATGGCGGCGTTCGGCGCCTACTCCGACCTCACGGTCGAACTCGAAAACCACGTGGCGCTGGTCGAGATCAGGCGACCGCCGCACAACTTCTTCGACCATGCGCTGATCGGCGCGATCGCCGATGCGTTCGAGGCGCTCGACCGCGAACCCGAATGCCGGGCGCTGGTCCTCGCGGCGACGGGCAAGGCGTTCTGCGCCGGCGCGGATTTCGCCGCCGGCGGCGACTTCAGCGAACGCGAGGCGGATCGCGCCAGCGGCGCCGCCCCGTTGCGGACAGGCCATCTATACCGCGAGGCGGTACGCCTTTTCCGCACCGGCAAGCCGGTCGTCGGCGCGATCCACGGCAGCGCGGTAGGCGGTGGCCTGGGCCTCGCGATGGTGGCGGATCTACGAGTCACCTGTCCCGAGGCGCGGTTCTGCGCCAATTTCACGAAGCTCGGCTTCCATCCGGGCTTCGGCCTGAGCGAAACCCTGCCGGCGGCGATCGGCCCGAGCAAGGCGGCGCTGATGTTCTACACCAGCCGCCGGGTCAAGGGCGAAGAAGCGTATGCGATGGGACTCGCCGATGCGCTGGCGCCGCGGGAGCGGGTGCGAGAGACGGCGATGGCGCTGGCGGCGGAGATCGCCGAATGCGCCCCCCTCGGCCTGGCAGCGACCCGGGCGACCTTGCGCAAGGGTCTCGCCGATCGCGTGGCGGCTGCGACCGACCACGAGCTTGCGGAGCAGACCCGGCTGCGCGCTACCGCCGATTTCGCCGAGGGGGTCGCGGCGATGGCGGCGCGCCGGGTGCCGAATTTCGCCGGCCGCTAAGCGATGGTCGAAACCGACGGGGTGTTGCTCGACGGGGTAACGCGGATCTTCCGGGATCTCGCCGATCCGCAGACGATCAACAACGCCGCCGATGAGTCATGGCGGGCGCCGCTCTGGCAGGCGCTCGACGAGGCCGGCGTAACCCGCGCCTGGCTGCCGGAAGCGGCAGGCGGCGCCGGCGCCTCGATGACCGACGGCTTCGCGATCCTGCGCCGCGCCGGAGCGTTCGCGCTTCCGGTTCCGCTCGCCGAATCGCTTGTCGGCGGCTGGTTGCTCTGCCGCGCCGGCCTCGATACCGGGGAGTCGGACGGCCCTCTTGCCGTCGCCGCGACGAGCGGCGCTCTGAACGGCACATTGGAAGGGACCGCTACAGCCGTACCGTTCGCGGCTGCGGCCGAGCGTCTGGCGGTGCTCGCCGGCGACGGGCGCGTGGCGCTGGTGGCGCGCGGCGATTGCGGGGTTGCCGCCGGCGCGAACCTCGCCGACGAACCGCGCAACGACGTCACCTTCGACCGCGTGCGGCCCATCGTCGTCTCGGCGGACCGAATCGCGCCGCGCGACCTGGTTCTGGTCGGCGCCGCCGCGCGCGCGGCGCAGATGACCGGCGCGCTGGAAGCCGTCCTTGAGATGACGGTCGGATATGCGAGAGAACGCGTCGCGTTCGAACGCCCGATCGCGAAGTTCCAGGCCGTTCAGCACGCGCTCGCCCGGCTGGCGAGCGAGACCGCGGCGGCGATCGCGGCGTCGGGCGCGGCGGCCGAGGCGCTTGAACCGGCGGGCGAACGCTTCGACGACCGCGCGTTCATGGAAGTCGCCTCGGCCAAGATCCGCGTCGGCGAGGCCGCCGATACCGGCGCCGCCATCGCGCACCAGGTGCACGGGGCGATCGGCTTTACGCAAGAGCATGTCCTCCAGCGTTACACGCGCCGGCTGTGGTCGTGGCGCGACGATTTCGGCGCCGAAAGCCGCTGGGCCGCCGATCTGGGCAATATGGTTGCCGCCGCCGGCGCAGATGCGTTCTGGCCCTCGCTCACGCGACAATGACGAACCGGGCCACGCGATGAACGCTCCCATGCGGTTCGATCCGGTGCGTCTGCCGCCGGAAGCCGAGGCGTTGCGCCGGGAGGTTCGCGCCTTCCTTGCCGAAGAGATCGACGCGGGAACGGTCGATCCGACGGGTGCGAGCGGGCGCAGCGCGTTCGATCGCGATTTCAGCCGCCGCGTCGGCGCCAAAGGGTGGATCGGCATGACGTGGCCGAAACGCTATGGCGGGCGCGAGCGCAGCTTCCTCGAACGCTATGTCGTCAACGAGGAGATGCTCGCCGCCAACGCGCCGACGCAGGCGCATTTCGTCGCCGACCGCCAGTCGGGGCCGGTGCTGCTACGCTATGCGAGCGAGGCGGTCAGGCAAGACGTGCTGCCGCGCATCGTGCGCGGGGAATGCACGTTCTGCATCGGCATGAGCGAGCCCGATTCCGGCTCCGACCTGTTCGCCGCGAAAGCGCGCGCGGAGCGGGTGGACGACGGCTGGCGCCTTACCGGGCGCAAGGTGTGGACAAGCTATGCCCACCGCTCCGATTACATGATCGGCCTTTTCCGCACGTCGCCGCCGACCGCGAACGACCGCCGCCACGGATTGAGCCAGTTCCTCGTCGATATGAAGGCTCCGGGGATCGAGGTCAGCCCGATCCCGTTCATGACCGGCAGCCACGAGTTCAACGAGGTGGTGTTCGACGGTGCACCGCTACCCGATGACGCACTGCTCGGCGAGATCGATATGGCCTGGAAACAGGCGACCAGCGAGCTCGCCTTCGAGCGCAGCGGGCCGGAGCGCTTCCTCGAAACCTTCCAGGTGCTTTCGGGTCTTGTCCGCGTGCTCGGGCGGGATCCCGACCTGCGCGGCGCCGAGGGACTCGGGCGGCTGACGGCGCAACTCAACACCTTGCGGCGCATGTCGATCTCGGTCGCCGGGATGCTCGCCGCCGGCGAGGATCCGGTGCTCGAAGCCGCGATGGTGAAGGACCTCGGAACCAATTGGAGCCAGGCCCTGCCTGCGGTGGCGCGCGATCTGGCGGCGTTCGTGGAGCGCGAGGCGAGCAACCGCCCCGATTTCAACGCCATCCTCGCGCAGGCGACGATGATCGCCCCGAAACTCACCATCCAGGGCGGCACCCGCGAAGTGCTGCGCGGCATCATCGCGCGCGGTCTGGGCTTGCGCTAATATCAATGGCTGTGGAACCAGTCCGTCCGCATTGGCGGTCCGGGCGTCTGCACCCCAGTGGCGAGCCGCAAAGTTTCGTCGCTTTGGAAGTAACCCACGCGCCACCGCCAACCGAAGAGAACTTCGAGATTGCCGTGCAAGACCGGTTTCAAAACGCAAGGAAGGATGGCAAGCATTCGATTGTGATCGGAGCCGGCGATTTACACTGGGAGGTTGAAGAAATCGATATTTGCCGCCTTGCTGCGCATCCTCGACCAAAATTGGTACGAACTTTCGAATGCGTTCGGTTTGCCGCGCGAGGGGCGCGACTGGGCCAGGGAACCGCAATCCGTGCGCGACCGATGGGCGCACCTGTCGGCGTCGCCGGTTCCGGCCGAGGACCTCTACCGGGATGTCGATACTCTGACCCGCGTCCTGGACATGCTCGATGCCGCGCCGTGTTCCGTCGCCGCGGTCGAAGCGGTCAAGGGAGCCGCCCTCTCCGACATGGCGGCTCCGTCCGGCACGCCCCGGAACTCCGCGCTCGATCCGGCGAATGGCGAGAAGCAAGCGATACGGATGTAGCTGCGGGATCACGTAGGTGCCGAACGCCAGCGTCAACATTTCAAAAGTAGAGTTGCGCATCGCAGGCGTGCGCCCCGCTCCGAAACGCCCGATGGCGGACGCTGAGATCGTCGCCATTTGTCGTCTCTGCAATACCGACCGCGCCAAGCTGAAGCAGTTGATTCACCGCATCTTCGCGTCGGCACGTCTTGACATCGAGATCGAGGATCGCTTCGGCAATCCGGTCGCGTGGCGCGAGTGGTTCCCGGCGCCTTCCGACGCCATCAACGACGCGGTGGAGAAGATCTGCGAGGGACTCATTACCGGATACCGGTACCACGCAAGCTCGGCGTCGCTCGTTGCGAGGCAGTGATGGCCGTTCCGTCCGCGAACCGTAACCCTGTGCCGATGCCGGTCCGGACCGCACGCGAACGCCAGGGTTGAGCGGCGCGGCTCAGGCGGAGAAAGGGCTCTAACCTGGGGACTGACGATGCCCGATACGCTGATCGAACGGAACCCGGACATTCTTGGCGGAACCCCTGTGTTCGCCGGAACCCGGGTTCCTGTGCGCATATTGATGGAACATCTCGAGGCGGGGGACAGGCTCGACGACTTCCTGACGGACTATCCAACCGTGTCCCGACGCCAGGCGGTGGCGCTGCTGGAACGGGCGACAACGATGCTGGTATCCGGCGGCGATGAAGCTACTGCTTGACGAATCCGTGCCGAGGCGCCTTGCCCTCTCCTTCCCCGAACCGTTCACGATGCGAACGGTTCAGGACATGGGGTGGGCGGGTACCGCGAACGGTCTCCTGCTGTCGCTTGCGGCCGCCGAGGGTTTCGACGTCCCTGTCACCGTGGATCGGGGCATCGAGCATCAGCAGAACGTCAGCGAATTGCCGATCCCGGTTGTCGTCATGCTGGCTCCCCGCAATCGTCTGGCCGAATTGCGGCCGCTCGTCCCCAGCGTGGTGGATGTGCTGTCGGGCGATCTGCAGCGACGAATCTATCGCGTATCGCGATAGGCCGGTGCCTCAATCGCAGCCGGGCCGTCGCTCCCTCGCGCCAATCCCGAAACATCACCACATTGGTTCATTTGAATTGCGATTGGTGTGAGCACACTCTTGCCGAACTGCCAAACCTCCATGTTTCGCATGCAAGCTTCCCCGGGCGGCCGCTTGCCGGCCGTCTCGCATGAATACCGAACGGCGATCGAACCATTCCCGGTAACCAACGCAACCACATCCATCTGCTGCTCGATGTGACGGATGAGGCCGCGGTCCCGTCCCGCGCCGAGGAGTCTATTCGGCGGCCTGCAACTGCGCCGCCTCGCCGATGTCGACCGACACCAGTTGCGAGACTCCGCGCTCGCCCATGGTGACGCCGTAGAGCCGGCTCATGCGCGCCATGGTGAGGCGGTGGTGAGTGACGACCAGGAAACGCGTGCGCCCTTCGCGCGCGGTATCGTCGAGAAGGTCGCAGAAGCGCGCGACGTTGGCGTCGTCGAGCGGCGCATCGACCTCGTCGAGCACGCAGATCGGCGCCGGGCGGGTGCGAAACAAAGCGAACAGCAGCGCCAGCGCCGCCAGCGCTTTCTCACCGCCCGATAGTAGAGACAGGGTTTGCAGCCGCTTGCCGGGGGGGCTCGCCATGATCTCCAATCCGGCTTCCAGCGGGTCGTCCGCACCGACGAGCCGCAGATACGCCCGACCGCCGCCGAAAAGACGCTCGAACACGGCCCGGAAATGCTCGTTCACCGCCTCGAACGCGGCAGCGAGGCGCGCGCGGCCCTCGCGATTGAGCGACTCGATCGCCCCGCGCAGTTTGGCGAGCGCCTTCAACAGATCGTCGCGCTCGTTCTTCATGCCGACGATCCGTTCGTCGAGCTCGGCGGCGTCGATGGCGGCGCGCAGGTTGACTGCACCCATGTTCTCGCGCTCCCGGCGCAAGCGTGCGGCTTCGCGCTCAAGCCGTTCGACATCCACTTCGCGGTCGTCTTCGGTAATGCCGGCTATCCGCTGAAGATCCTCCGGTTCGCAATCGAACGTTTCGACGATGCGCGCGGCCGCGTCGTCAACCGCGGCGCGGGCGTGATTGCGCCCGCCTTCGGCGCGGACCCTTTCCTCGCGGCTTCGTGCCAGGGCGTCGTTGGCGCCTGTGAGGACGCGGTGGGCCTCGGCAAGCCGCGTTTCCGCCGCCGCCAGCATGTCCGTGGCCCGGCGGCGCCGAGCGCCGGCGGCGGCGATCTCGTCGTCGAGCGCGGCGGCGCGTTCTTGCAGTTTCGCCGGCCGCGCCTGCAACTCGCGCAGGCGTGCGGCAAGGACTGCCCGTCGGTCGTCCAGTGCCCGCCGCCGCTCGGCGGCCGCGGCAAGCCGGCGTCGCCAATCGGCGGTTTCGGCAGCCACCGCCGCGAGGCGCGCGGTGCGCACTGCCTCGGCACGGGTCAGAGTCTCGTGGCGGCGTACCAATATGTCGAGATCGTTGCGCGCGGTCTGGCGGGCATGACGCGCGGCGGTGGCGGGCGCGCGAAGCGCGTCGTCCGCCGGGAGCGCGGCAAGCGCGCGTGCACTCTCCCCATGCTCGGCCAGCGCCTCGCGCCGGTCGCGCCGAATGCCGGCTGCGGTTTCCGCTACGGCGGCCAGACGCGCACGCGCGGCGGCCAGCGCCGCCGCAGCGGCGTCGCGGCGTTCGCGCGCCGAGTCGAGCTCGCGGGCCGCCGCAGCGGTCCGGCGCGCGGCTTCCGCTTCGGCAGAGCGGGCGCGGTCGAGTCTCGCCGCCGCCGACTCCAGCGCCGCGGCGGTTCGCGCCAGACGCGCTTCAGCGGCTTCACGCCGTTTCGCGAGCGCGGCGCTATCGGCGGCAAGACGTGCGAGCCGGCGGCGCTGGGCGAGCCGTTTCGCGGCGCCGCCTTCGGCTTCCGCGCTTGCGGTGAAGCCGTCCCAACGCCAGAGATCGCCCTCGCGGCTGACCAGCCGCTGTCCCTGCCTCAGCACGGCTTGCAGCGCCGCCCCGTGGGCACGGACGACCACGCCGACTTGCTCCAGCCGGGCCTGCAACAGCGCAGGGGCTTCGATCAGACCGGAGAGCGGCACCGCTCCCTCAGGCAGGGCGGGGCCGCACGGCGGGGCGGCGCGTTCGCGCCAGTGCGCCGCGTCGCGCACATCGTCACCGGCCAGCAAATCGTCGCCGAGCGCAGCGGCCACGGCCAGAACGAGATCGTCGGGGACCACCATGCGGTCGAGCAAGGGCTGCCGGTCATCGACCGCGAGCAACGCCGCCAGCGCACCGTGTTCCGCAGCAGTGCGCTCGTGCGCCACCGCAGCCTCGCGTAGCGCTTCCCGCGCTTCTCTCTCTTTCGATTCTGCGGTCTCACGGCGACCGGCCGCGTCGTTCGCCGCGGCGCGGCGCGATTCCAGATCGGCGGTGCATATGGCGGCACGGTCGCGAGCGGCGGCGAGCGCCGCCTCCGCCGCGCAGCCTGAGCGATCATCATCGAGCTGCGCCTGGAGCCGAGCGCCTTCGCCGGCGGCGGATGCGGCGCGCCGGTCGAGAGTCGCGATGCGTTCGTCGAGCGCGGCGAGACGGCGGACGAGCGCGTCGCGCCGCGCCCCTGTCATAGCCTGCGCCTCCGTTGCCGCGGCCAGCATCGCTTCCACGCGTTCGACATGCCGGCGCCCGGCGGTCAGCGCGCGTTCGGCTCGCTCGCGACGGTCGCGTTCATCCGTCCTTTCGCCGCGGAACCGCCGCGCCTCTTCGTCGAGCCGCGCGGCTGCTGCCTCCGCCTCTGCCGCGAGCTGGCTTTCACGGGTCGAGTCGGCGTCCACATGCTCCAACTGCGTCCGCCCCGCCTCGGTCTCTTCCGCCGCCCGCCGCGATTCGGCCCTCAGGGTCTCGCGTGCGACCTCCTGTCGGTGAAGCGCGGCGACCGCCGCGGCTTCGGCGGCGCGCAAAGCCGGCATGGCGGCCGCCGCCTCCGCCTGTTCGGCGGCGGCGCGCGCGGCGGCGCGGGTGTTCTCGGCTACCGTCCGTTCGGCGGCGGCGAGGCCCTCCGCGGCTCCTGTCAACGCGGCTTCGGCCAAAACCCGGCGCCGGTGGAGCAGCGCGGCATCGGCCCGCCGCAGCCGGTCGCCGAGCCGTCGGTAGCGTCTGGCCTGCCGCGCCTGGCGCTCGAGGCCCTGGAGGCGAGCCTCGTCGCCGGCGATGACGTCTTCGAGGCGTTCGAGATTGGCTTCCGCAGCGCGCAGGCGCAGTTCCGCTTCGCGGCGCCGGCCGTGCAGGCCGGTAACGCCGGCGGCCTCTTCGAGCAAATGCCGTCGTTCCAGCGGTTTGGCGCCGATCAGCACGCCGATCTGGCCCTGGCTTACCAACGCCGCGGAGCGCGCGCCGCTGGCAGCGTCGGCGAACAGCAACTGCACGTCGCGCGCCCGCGCCTCGCGCCCGTTGATGCGGTAGAGCGAGCCGCCGCCGCGCAGGATCCGCCGGGCGATTTCGATCTCGCCGTTTTCGCCGCGCCACGCCGCCGGCAGGTCTTCGCAGTCGTCGAGCGAAAGGCTCACTTCCGCGGCATTGTGGGCGGGGCGACGGGCGGTCCCGGCGAAGATCACGTCGTCCATCTCGCCGCCGCGCACGCTGCGGGCCGAGCTTTCGCCCATCGCCCAGCGCAACGCCTCGACGAGGTTCGATTTGCCGCAGCCGTTGGGACCGACGACGCCGGTCACGCCCGGCTCGATGAGGAACTCGGTCGGATCGACGAAGGACTTAAAGCCGGTCAGCTTCAGGCGGGTGAAATGCAATGCGCGCCCCGACCGCGCCGAGGGCAAAGCCGCCTATTCGTGCGCGGCCACCGCGCGCGCGATATCGCGGTCGGTCGGCACGCCGTCGAGCAACTCGCCGTCGAGCACGAAGCTCGGCGTGTGGTCGATATCCCACTCGGCGACCGCGTCGGCGCGCATTTGCAGGAGCCTGTTCTGTAGTTCGACATCGCACAGACAATCGCCTACGCGCTGTTCGCCCATGCCGCCCCGCTTGCCGATTCCGGCGAGCTTTTCCCACATCTCCGGCCAGTCGGCACGCGGGCAGCCCTCTCGCAGGAACGCGCCCCATCGGTTGCCGTCCATATCGAACCCGCCGGTCGCCCAATCACGCTGGGTCGCGAAGATCAGGTCGAGCCAGGCGAAATAACGGTCCGGCGCCGCGCAATGGCGAGAGCGGCACCGAACACTGCGGCACCGTTGAGCGGAAAGTCGCGGAACTCCAGTTTTACCTTGCCCGTATCGATCCAGTCTTCCTTGATCGCGGGCAGCCGTTCGGCGTGAAAGGCGGCACAGTGGGGGCAGCTCATCGAAGCGAACTCGATGAGCGTCACCGGTGCGTCGGGGTCGCCGAGGATTCTGGCGGGCGAGCCCGGCGTGGCCTCGTCGGTCGCGAAGACGGCGCCGGCAAGGCACCAGAGCACGGCGGTCAAGGCAGCGATTCGGCGACTCACGGTGCGTCTCCCCGGTTTCGTGCAGGCGAACAAAATAGGTTCATGGCGGCGGCGATACAAGCGCGCGGTTCGCCCCGGCCACTTCGCGCCCGAGCCTGACAAGCGCCTCGCGCAACGCCGAATCGGGAACCGCAGCCAAGGCCGCCGCAGACTTGCCGGGCGGTTCCGGCGCCGGCCGCGGGGGCGACACGGCCGCGACCGGCGGCGGCAACGGCTCCTGACGATAGACGATGCGCTTGACGACATCGTAACCGTAACAGACGGCGACGCGCTCGCGCAGTTGCGGCTCGACGTGTTGCAACAGCACCGCCGTGGCGCCATCGGTCCGCAATACCAGCGTGCCGTCTGGGCGGAGCGATTCCGGTGTGCAGCGCGCCGCATAGCCCGGTCCGACGACAGCTTCCCAATCGGTCAGCACCGAGGCGTTGCGAAAGCCCCGCCGGGCAAAGGCGCCGCGCCCGACTCGGCCGATCAGACTGCCGATTCGCCGCGTTCGGCCGCGCTTGAGGGATCGCGCCATGCCTTGTTCTTCGTTCCCCGCCCGATAGGGTGGCAATCCTACTGCCGATTCGGAGAACGGTAACCGTGGTCGAGGACGCGTCGCACACGCTGCTTGCCTGGTATGACCGGCATCGCCGCGACCTGCCGTGGCGCGCCGCACCCGGCGTTCGCGCCGACCCCTATGCGGTGTGGCTCAGCGAAGTGATGCTGCAACAGACCACGGCGGCGACGGTCGCGGCCCGCTTCGGGCGTTTCCTCGAACGCTGGCCGACCGTCGAGGCGCTGGCGGCGGCCGACCTGGATCGGGTACTGCGGGCGTGGGCCGGGCTCGGCTACTACGCTCGCGCGCGCAACCTGCACGCCTGCGCGCGCGTCGTGGCGGCGGAACATGGCGGACGGTTTCCGAGCGACGAGGCGGCGTTGCGGGCATTGCCGGGGATCGGCGCCTACACGGCGGCGGCGATCGCGGCCATCGCCTTCGACCGGCACGCCGTGGTGGTCGATGGCAATGTCGAGCGGGTGATGGCGCGGCTGTTCGCCGTCGAGACGCCGTTGCCCGCCGCCCGCGCCGAACTGCGCGCCCATGCCGCTGAACTGACTCCGCGAAACCGGCCCGGCGACTACGCACAGGCGGTCATGGACCTGGGCGCGACGGTGTGCGCGCCGCGCCGGCCGCACTGCCCGGCCTGCCCGTGGCGGGGACGCTGCCGGGCCCGGGCGCGCAGCATCGCGGAGACCCTGCCGCGCCGGCTGCCGAAACCCGAACGCCCGCTGCGGCGCGGCATCGCCTTCTGGATCGTTCGCGACGACGGCGCCGTGCTGTTCGTCCGCCGCCCGGCCTCCGGCCTGCTGGGCGGGATGATGGCACTGCCGACCAGCGAATGGACCGAGGCGCCCGCGGTGCGCGCCGAACCGCCGATAGCGGCGCGCGGACTGCGCACGCTCCCCGGCTTCGTATCGCACGGCTTCACCCATTTTCGCCTCGAACTGCGGGTGCGCGCCGGCATGGCGCTCGACCCCGCTCCGGATCGCCTGTGGCTTGAACCGGGCGCGATCGACGGCCAGGCGCTGCCGACCCTGATGCGCAAGGTCATCGCACACGCACGCGCCTGACCCGGACGTCCCCGGCATGGTCGAGCGGGCAGTGTCCCGGTTTGAAATCGGTACACGCTGCGGGACGAGGGGACTCCAGCGCGCTGCTGTCCTGGTATCGTCGCCAGCACGAGCCCACACGAACTGCGACAATTTGTGTAGGGGCGCCCCTTGTGGTTGCCCGCCCGTTCGGGGGTCGGGCGCCCACAAGGGGCGCCCCTACAGGCGGATCGATGTCGATTGGCGGCCGGGAGGCGCCGCTGTCCTGCCGTCGTCGCCAGCACGGACCCACACGAACCGCGATGATTTTCAAACCGAGACATTACCGTAGAGCGCAGAAAGGCGACGGCGGGGCGGGTTTCAGGATATGCTTGCGGCGAACCGCCGACGATCGGGGGAGAAACGCATGAAGCCCGCCGTCCGAACCGTGCTGCTGCTGGCCGCCCTGTCTTTTTCCGGCTTCTTCGCCGGATCGGCGCTCGCGGAGTCCCTGCCGTCAGCATCGCCCGAGCAGGTCGGCCTGTCGTCGGAGCGGCTCGACCGCGTGACCCGGCTGCTCGAACGCGACATCGAGGCCGGCCTGATTCCCGGCGCGGTGGCGCTCGTCGCACGCCGGGGCAAGATCGCCTGGCACATCGCGCGGGGCTATCGCGACCGGGCGGCGGGCGCGCCGATGGCACTCGATTCGATCTTCCGCATCTACTCGATGACCAAGCCGATCTTCAGCGCCGCGGCAATGTCGCTGATCGAGGAGGGCGCGCTCTATCCATCGGAACCGATCGCGCGCCACCTGCCGGCATTTCGCGACATGACGGTCGGCGTGACCCGCACCGACCCCGACAGCGGCGAGGAGATTTACGAGATCGTGCCGGCCGAGCGTCCGATCACGATACAGGACTTGCTGCGCCATACGTCGGGGCTGACCTATGCCTTCATCGGCAGCGGCCGGGTCAAGAGCTCTTACAGGGAAGCCGGGCTGGCGTCGTTCTCTCTCGACATGACGATCGCCGACTATGCCGACCGTCTGGCCCGCTTGCCGTTGTTGTGGCAGCCGGGGACGACGTGGGACTACGGACGATCGACCGACATCCTCGGCGCCGTGATGGAGGCGGCGACCGGCGAACCGCTCGATACGTTCCTGCGACGGCGCATATTCGAACCGGCGGGAATGACCGATACGGGTTTCTCGGTGCCGGCCGCGCATCGGGACCGGATCGCCGAGCCGCAGGCCGACCCGCTCACCGGCGCGGTGGACGATCTGATCGACGTCACGCGGCCGCCGAAAATGCTCGCCGGCGGCCACGGACTCGTTTCGACGGCGGGCGACTACGCGCGCTTCTGCCAGATGCTGCTGAACGGCGGCAGCCTCGACGGCACCCGCATCCTCGGTCGCAAGACGGTCGAATACATGACTGCGGACCACCTCGGCGAGGGCATCGCCAAGGAAGGAACACTCTATCTGCCGGGACCGGGCTATGGTTTCGGTCTCGGTTTCGGTGTCCGTCTGGCGGTAGGCGAATCGGCGTGGCCCGGTTCGGTCGGCGAGTTCTTCTGGGGCGGTTACGCGGGCACCTATTTCTGGATCGATCCTTCGGAGCAATTGATCGCCGTCTTCATGACGCAGAGCGTGAAGCATCGCGTTCGCTACCGCATGTTGCTGCGCAATCTGGTGTTGCAGGCGATCGTCGATTGACGTTTCCGGTTCCCGAGGCGGCCCGGACCGGCGCGAACGTCGCGCGATGGTGCGGCGACGGCCCGTACCGCGCCAGCGCCGCAAGATGCTCGGGCGTCGGATAGCCGGCGTTGCGCTCCCAGCCATAGTGCGGCCAGTCTTCGGCCAGCCTGGCCATCAGGCGGTCGCGATGCGTTTTGGCGACGATCGAGGCGGCAGCGACGGACAGGCTTCGCCGGTCGCCCCCGACGACGGTATGCGCGGCGCAATCGAGCGCCGGGGCGCGGTTACCGTCGATCAACGCGTGATCGGGGGCGCGGGCGAGGCCACCGACCGCGCGTCTCATGGCGATCATCGTCGCATGAAGCACGTTGCAGCGTTCGATCTCCGCCACCGACGCAACGCCGATCGAAACGACCGCCGTCGCCCGCAGCGCTTCGCCGACCGTGTTGCGCCGGCCGATCGTCAGCCGCTTGGAATCGTCGATTCCGGCCGGGATATGCGCGCGATCGAGAATTACCGCTGCGGCGACGACCGGCCCGGCAAGCGACCCGCGCCCGACCTCATCGACTCCGCAAACGACCCCCGCGAGGCCGGTTTCGAGAGACAGGTCGAGCATGAAGCGCCACCGGGTATCCGCCGACGTTTCTGCCGACAACACGTGAACCGCCCGGTTTGTAGCACATCCCCCATCGGTTTCAGTCGTGCCCGGGCGGTCGGGCATGGCAGCGAAGGAACGCGGGCGCCGGGCGCGAGACAGGGAGGTGGATCGAATGCGCGACGGGGCAAGTGAAACACCGCTGTCCATCGGGACCGCGGTCAGTTTCGAGCACGGAGGCGAAACGGTTCACGGGCATTTGCTTCGGCACCAGGGGCGACGGCGCTACGCCACGGTCATCGACGTCCGGGAACGAACCTGGAGAATCCCGGAAGCCGCGCTCGAAACTTCGGGAAGAGCACGGCGCGCGACCATGGTGACGCGGCACGACGAAGAGCGCGCCGCATGGCGCACCGGTGACGAAGCGACGTTCAGCGGCCCCGACGGGCCGATGCGCGGCACGATCGTGAAACTCAACCTGAAGACAGCGCGGGTGCGTTGCGGAGAGACACACTGGAACGTTCCCTGGGGCCTGCTCAGGGGAGCGGCGAGGAAAGACGCACGGGACGGCGCCGGTCGATTGAAGGAAGTCGCGGACAGGGCCCGGCGGCTGATGGACGAGCACGGCCTCACCGACTGGACCTTCGCTTTTCTCGAATCCGGGCGTCGCCTCGGCGATTGCCGCTACCGCGACCGCGTCATCCGCGTCGGCCGCGCCCATGCTCTGGAAGGAAACGACGCGCAGATCCGAGATACGGTGCTGCACGAGATCGCACACGCGCTCGCCGGCCCCGGCGCAGGACACGGACCAGTCTGGAAGGCCATAGCGCGGCGTATCGGCGCGAGGCCGAAAGCACGCGCTCCCTCACCGACGGCGGCGACGGAGCGAGGATGACGCGCCACCGCGACGGACCCGGGCCATTGCCTCGGCGGCGACGATGGCGATACGATGCCGTATCCGAAGGCGGAGGGGACGATGAAATCGGTTCGGCTTCTCGCGGCGGCGGTGCTGGCGATCGCGGGCACCGCCGGGGTGGCGGCGGCGGGAGACGCCGAAGGTGGACGGCCGCATTACGTCGAAATCTGCATGAAGTGCCACGGGCTGCTCAAGTCGGACCCGGATAGCTGGACGCCGCACAACCTCGCGTCGCCCGCGGTGGTATTGCCGCTCGGCCCGTCGTTGAGCGACATCTACGGCCGCCAGGCCGGGATCGTCGAGACTTTCGGGTATTCCAGATCGTTCCGCGAGGCGCTGGAGAATCCCTGGGTCTGGGACGCCGACTCGCTCGACGGATGGATCTTCGATTCGCAAGCGTTCATTTCCGGCACGACGATGTATGTGAAGGTGCCCGACGAAACGGTGCGCGCGCAGATCATCGCCTATCTGCAACATTTCGCGCCCCACAACCCGGAGTAACGTTATGGCGATCCAGCGGTTGATGGTGCCGGGCCAGCCCGAGCCCGTGAGTCACTATTGCCATGCGACGCGCGCGGGCGACCGGGTGTGGATCTCCGGCACGGTCGGCATCGCGGCCGACGGAACGATTCCCGACGACGCGGTCGATCAGTTCCGGATCGCGCTCGCCAACCTCGATGCAGTGTTGCGCGCCGCCGGGGGCGCGCCCGAGGATATCACGAAGGTGACGGTCTTCCTGACCGACGTCGCGGACCGGACGCGGATCAATCCACTGCGCCAGGACTATTTCGGCGCCCACCGGCCGGCCTCGACGCTGGTCGAAGTCAGCGCGCTGGTGTTGCCGGGCCTGAAGGTCGAGATCGAAGCGGAAGCGGCGATCGGCGCCTGAACGGCCGTTTCGGTATTCAGGCGTCGTTGGCGGGCGCGAGGGCGGCGATCGAGTCTTCGTCGAGGCCGGCCTCGGCAAGGACTTCGCGTGTGTGTTCGCCGAGGCCCGGCGCGTGGCGGCGCAGGCGGAACGGCGCGTCGGCGAAGTTCACCGCCCGGCGCACGATGCGCTGGCGGCCTTCGGTCGGGTGCTCGACGATCTCGAACAGGCCGACCGCGCGGGCGTGCGGATCGTCATACAGTTCCTCGAACCGCATCACCGGCATACAGGGAATGCTCACACGGTCGCAGAACGCGACCCACTCGGCGTTGGTGCGTTTCGGCGCTACTGCGGCGATCAGGCGATAGAGTTCCTCGACATGCTGCGCGCGCTCCGCGATGGTGCGGAAGCGTTCGAGTTCCTTCATTTCGGGACGGCCGATGAAATCGAAGAAGTCGCGCCAGTTGCGGTCGGAATAGGGGAGGATGCAGGCGTGGCCGTCCTTGGTCCGGTAGGGGCGGCGCTGATCGCTGAGCACGCGGGCGTAGCCGAACCGCCCCAACGGCGGGTCGAATGCGGCGCCGGCGAAGTGTTCGGGCGTGAGAAACTCGACCGCGGTCTCGAACATCGGCACTTCGATCGCCTGACCGCCGCCGCCGCGCGCGCGCTGCAACAGGGCGGCGAGGATGGCGTAGGCGATCGCCTGCCCCGCCAGCTTGTCGCAGACGACTGTGGGAACGTAGGACGGCGCGCCGGTCACCTCGCCGCAGAGCGCGGCGAAGCCCGAACCGGCCTGGATCACGTCGTCATAGGCGGGCTTGTCGGCATAGGGGCCGGCGGCGCCGAAGCCATAGGCGCCGCAGTGAACGATGTCGGGGTTGAGCGCCGCTACCGATTCGGGGTCGAAGCCGAGCCGGGCGATCGCCTTCGGGCGCAGCGCGTGCAGGAAGACGTCGGCGCCCGGGATCAGGCGGCGGAGCGCCTCGCGCGCTTCCTCTTTCTTGAGGTCGAGCACGATGCTCCGCTTGTTGCGATTGAGTGCGAGAAACGAGCCGCTGTGGCCGGGTCGCCGGTGGGGGCGGATATGGCGGACGAGATCGCCGCCCGGCGCCTCGATCTTGATCACGTCGGCGCCCATGTCGGCGAGGATGCGGGCCGCGTAGGGCCCCATGATGACGTTCGTGAGGTCGAGAACGCGAACGCCGTCGAGCGGTCCGTTGGTAAAATCGACGGGCGCCCCCTCACCCCCCGGCTTCGTCACGGTCGGTTCGCGGTATCGTGCGTCACGGCTTGCCGAAAGTGGCGATGCGGTCGATGCGGCATTCGAACAGCACGCGCTTCTCGTCGATCGACGGGTCGCGAAGCTGATACTCGTCGCCCTCGCCGATATATTTCTTCCAGATCCTGTTGAGCTGGGCGGTGACCGAGGCGCCGTCCGGGCCGTCCTCGCGGCGTTCGTTGACCGCGGTGACCTTCATGCTCATCCAGTGATACGGGTTGTCGGGATTGACGAGGATCATCGACATTTCCGGGTTGTCGCGGATCCACTGGCATTTCGGCCGGTGCGAGGCGGTGTTGACCAGAATCGTGTCGCCCTCGTAGTCGAACCACATCGGGGTGAGTCCGGGCCGGCCGTCGGGGCCGATCACCGCCAGGATCACGACGATCGGACGGTCGAGCAGGTCGCGGTAGATCGGATCGAGGTCGGCGAGGCGCGTCGCTTGCCTGCGCTCGCCGATGCCGAACTGGCCCGCTTGCAGGCCGTCGGCGACATGCTTGAAGTTCGCGATCGTGAACGCTTCGGACATTTTTTCGTCTCTCTCGTCGGCGCTGCCTTTGCCCGTTTTTCGGGTGTGGCGGCAGTATGGCGGGGCCGCGCATGACGCGCAACCGACGGTCGGCTTCGGCCCGAAACCACTTTACGGGCAGTGTCCCGGCTCGAACATTATCGCGGTTCGTACGGGTTCGTGGTGGCGATGACGGCGGGACGGCGGCGCATCCAGGCTGCCGCGAAGGGGCGGGGGCGCCCCTTGTGGGCGCCCGACCCCCCGAACAGGAGGACGACAAGGGTGGGCAACCACAAGGGTTGCCCCTACAGGGATTGTCGCGGTTCGTGGTGGCGATGACAGCGGGACAGCGGAGCGCTGGAGTCCGGTCGTCCCGCAGCGTGTATCGATTTCGAACCGGGACACTAGCCGCCGTCGGAAGCGGTTATGCTGGCGGTATGACGGGAAGGGTGATCGTTCGGCAGGCGCCGCCGGCGCAGTTCCTCGCGTTGTCCGCCGCAGCCGCCGGGGCGGCGGCGCTCGCTGCGGCCATCGCCGGCCACGGACAGATCCGGGTGTGGCTGTTCGCTATAGGTATCGGCCTGGGGACCGCGCTCTATCACGCCAGTTTCGGCTTCTCGAGCGCGTGGCGGCGCGCCATTACGCATCGCGACCTGTCGGGAGTGGCGGCGCAGGCGCTGATGATCGGCGCCGCGGTGCTGCTGTTCGCCCCGGTGCTGGCCGGCGGCGTGCGCGGCGCATTGGCGCCGGTCGGCGTGTCGATGGCGTTCGGGGCGTTCCTGTTCGGCGTCGGGATGCAGCTCGCCGGCGGCTGCGCTTCGGGGACGCTGTTCGCCGCCGGCGGCGGCAGCGCGCGCATGGTCGTGGTTCTGGCCGCCTTCTGCGCCGGAGCGTTCGTCGGCAGCCTGCATCTCGGCTGGTGGCGGAGGTTGCCGGAGGTCGGCGCCGTGTCGCTGGGCGAGGTTCTCGGCTGGCCCGCGGCGGCGGCGTCGCAACTCGCCGCGCTGGCGCTTGCAGTCGGCCTTCTGCGGTCGTTCGGCTTCGGGTTGCGCGGTCCGCTTTGGACGCGCCTCGGGTGGCGCGATGTCTGGCGCGGCCCGTGGCCGTTGCTGCTCGGCGCCGCGGCGCTGGCGGCGCTGAACTGGTTGACCCTTCTGGTCGCCGGCCATGCCTGGTCGATCACCTGGGGCTTCTCGCTGTGGGCGGCGAAGGCGGCGGCGGCGCTCGGCTGGGACCCGGCGTCGAGCACCTTCTGGGCCGGGCGGGCGGCGCTCGAACGTTCGCTGCTCGCCGACAATACGTCGGTGATGAATTTCGGCATTCTCTTCGGCGCCTGCGCGGCGGCGGCGCTGGCGGGACGCTTGCGGCCCGGCTGGCGCATTCCCGCGCGATCGCTGGCGGCAGCGGTCGTCGGCGGGCTGCTCATGGGATATGGCGCGCGCCTCGCCTACGGGTGCAACATCGGCGCCTTCTTTTCCGGCATCGCCTCGGCCAGCCTGCATGGCTGGGTATGGATCCTCGCCGCCATCCCCGGCAATCTGGTCGGCGTGCGTCTGCGGCCGCTGTTCGGCCTCGACCGGTAGGGCCGCGCCTTCCTCAACGACGGACGGCGGGGGTCTCGATCGGCAGGCCGTTGCCGCGCCAGGCGACGTAGAGCTGCAGCGCGTTGTAGTCGGGATGGTCGATGGGAAGCGGTGCGGCCCGCGCCTGTTCGTTGCAGAACCGGAACCGGCGATGCACGCCCGCCATCGTCCCCCAGCGCATCATGTAGGTAGGGAAGCCGACGATGTGCCCCTGGCTGATGTGCTCGGCGCGCAGATACCGGCCGACGCGGGCGTCGTGGCACATGGCGCAGGCGAGGTCCATCTGGCCGACGCGCCGGTGGTATAGCGCCCTGCCGCGGGCGAAATGCCGGGCCGCGGGGCCATCGACGGCGACGTTCATCGGAAGCCCCGCCGACTGCGCCATGATCCAGGCCTCGAGGTCGAGCCGGGCGTCGCTTTCAGGCGGCAGCGGCTTCGCTCCCATGCGGTTCACGCGGCAGCGGTCGATGCGCTGGCCGAGATTGATCAGTTCCCCGGATTCGGGATCGACCTTCGGGTAGGTGACGCCGACGCCGTGCATGGTTTCGGCGGCGTCGCCGTGGCAGTCGGCGCAGGATTTCGCCGCGGCGCCGGCGGGTTCGGCCCAGCGCACGGCGCCGCGATCGACATAGAGCAAGCCGGGATTGGAGAATTCGTCGTCCTGGATCGCCCGGGTCTCGGGCGTGGCGAACCAGTAGCCGGAGATCAACCCGTCGGCGCGCTGCGGCGTTTCGGGGGGCGGATCGGCGGGCGCGGGCGCCGCGGCGAGCGTGGCCGCGGCGAAGACGACGCACCGAAACGCGGCGCGGCTCAGCCTTCGCGCTCCACCCCGCCCGGCGCCGCCGACAGATCGTTCCCGGGCGCGCCGACGACCTCGATCTCGGCGCGCGCGACGGTCTTCCCGTTGTAGTCGTCGGTCCACGTCACTTCGATCACGCCCGATTCCTCGGCCCTGAGCTTGAAAGCCATATACGGGTTCGCGGAGACGCCGGAATACCAGTCGGCCCAGAACACCAGGCGTCCGTTCAGCCGGCATTCGACCTTGTTGAGAATGAAGCGCGGATAGACGACGAGACTCTTCGGATCGAACCGGACACCGGGCTCCATCACGTGTTCCGCGAGGGTCTTGACGGTGACGATCTCGCCATACTGCGCCGTTTCCGGGACCTTCAGCCGCCGCAGCCTGTTTCTGACCGCCATCGCCGCCTCTCAACTGCACGCGCCGAGGGTCACGCTGACCAAGCGTTCGGTCTTGCCCACGGTGCCGTCGGCCATCTCGGCGATGAAGACGAGGTTCGACGTCGCCCGCATACGCACCCGGCACGACACTTCGGCCGCGCCGCAGGCCGGCGTGAAATGGTACTTCGCGATCTCCGGGAACGGGTTCTCCAGCCCGACGATGTGCACGGTTTCGGGATAGTCGCGGCCGGTCATCGAGCAGTTCACCCGGAAGGTCACCGGCACCACGTTGCCGTTTTCGGCGATATCGGGGGCGATGGCCTCGATCAGGCCCGGCCGCGCCTCGCGGCCCCTGAGGATGTTGACGACGATGCGTTCGGCCTCGGCGCGGTCGGGTTCGACACGGAAGGTCTGACGGAAGGTTTGAAAGCGGTCGCGGAACGGGTTGCCGGTGAAGCTGTGGCCGTCGGCGGCGAACGCCCGGGACGCGGCGAGCGCCAGCCCGGCCGCGGCGGCGCCGGCGAGCGCCCGGCGCCGATCGTGAAGAATGCGCGTGCGTTTCATCGCTTCGCCCCTCGATCGGACGCACAGTCTATCATTCCCGGACCGCCGGGTCATCCGCGGCGCCCGTAAGCGTTACCAGCCAGGCGACGAGGTCCTCGATCTGTCGGGCATCGAGGATCGGACGCCCGACGAACGCGCTCGCCACCCGTTCCAGACCTTCGACCTTGTAGAAGGCGGGCATGATCGAGCGCGGGTTCACACGCTTCGGATCGACCAGCCGCAGGCGGATCTGTCCGGCGGACAGGCGGGCGCCGACATCGGCGAGATCGGGGCCGACATCGCCGTGGAACGGCTGTTCGGGGATGGGCATGGCGTGGCAGGCGAGGCAGTTGCCGTCGCGTCCGGCCGCGACGGCCCGGCCGCGTGCGGGATCTCCGGGCCGGCCGGTCAGCGGCTCATCGATAGCGTCGCCGGCGATCCGCCACGGCACCAGCGGTTCGGTCGCGGCAGCGGGCAGAGCCGCGGCGAGCGAGAGCGCCGCAAGCGCAGCAAGATTCTTCATCCGAACCCAATGTGGCGCGGTCCGCGCGGTTTGCAATCGCTGGCATCGCGCGCGGCGCGCGGTTACCCTTGGCAGCACACGATGACGGGAGGAAAGATCATGCCGGGACGGTTCCTGCCAGCGTGGATCGCCGGCCTCGCGGCAACGCTGGCCCTGGCCGCCGCAGCGGCCGGCGCCGACGAGGGTTATCGTCTGTCGCAGACCTGCGCGGGGTGCCACGGCACCGACGGCGCGGCGCCGGGTGCGACGATTCCGATCATCGGCGGCCAAGACGCCGGATATCTGGCGCGGAGTCTGCGCGAATACCGGTCGGGCGCGCGCGATTCCTACGTCATGAAGATCGTCGCCTCCGGGTTCGACGACGCCGCGATCGACGCCATCGCCGACTGGTTCGCCGGCCGGTCGTGGCGCGGCACGCCGACGGCGAACGACTCGGCCCTGGCCGAGGACGGCAAGGCGGTCACCGACGCCAAATGCGCGAGCTGCCACGGCGATGCCGGACACGGGACCGAACGCGCCCCCCGGCTTGCCGGCCAGCCTGCGGACTATCTGATCCTCGCGGCCGAGAGCTATCGCACCGGCGGGCGCACCGACGAAGCCGCGGCGGGCGCGCTCGCGGCGGTGACCGAAGCCGAGATCGCCGCGGCGTCGCATTTCTACGCCGGACAGCGCTGAACGGAGGCCGCAATGACACGCACACGCAGGGAGTTCATCGCCACCGGCGCGGCCGCGTTCTTCTCCATGCCCGCCCTCGCGCAGGGCGAGATCATGCCGGCGCGGGGCAAACGGGTGGTCGTCGCCGGCGGCGGCTGGGGCGGCTGCACGACGGCGAAGTATATCCGCCGGCAGGACCCGTCGATCGAAGTCGTCCTGATCGAGCCGCAGGCGGTCTTCCGCTCGTGTCCGATCAGCAACTGGGTGATCGGCGGCCTGAAGAGCATGGACGACATCACCCTGGGCTACGACGGGCTTGCGAGCCGCGGCGTGACGCTGCTGCGCGGGCGGGTGACGGGGGTCGATACGGCGGCGCGGACCGTGACGGTCGGCGACCAGGGGTTTCTGCGCTACGACCGTCTGGTGCTGTCGCCCGGCATCACGCTGCGCGGGGGCGATATCGACGGTCTCGCAGACGCGCCCGAGGGGGTCTTTCCGGCAGCGTGGAAGGCGGGGGCGGAGACGGCGATGCTGCGCAACCAGATCGCGGCGATGCCGGACGGCGGCACGATGGCCCTGTCGATCCCGTTCGGCCCCTATCGCTGCCCGCCCGGCCCCTATGAGCGCATTTGCCTGATCGCCGACTACCTCAAACGCAACAAGCCGGCGTCGAAGCTGGTGGTGCTCGATTCCAACGCGAAGATCGTCTCGAAGGGCAAGCTGTTCGGGGCGGCGTGGGCGGCGCATTACGGCGACATCATCGACTACCGCACCGACAGCGCCGTGGTCGCAGTCGATGGGGCGACCCGGACCCTGTTCACGGATTTCGACGAGGTCGCGGCGGACGTCGCCAACGTCATTCCGCCGCAACAGGCGAACGAGCTGCTCTTCGACGCCGGCCTGATTCCGGAGGGGCGGCGCTGGGCGCCGGTGGACCCGTGGGATTTCTCCTCGACCGAAGCGCCGGACGTTCACGTCATCGGCGATTCCACCGACGGTTCGACGGTCGGCAAGGTGCCGAAATCGGGCTATGTCGCGAACTCGATGGGGAAGGTATGCGCGGCGGCGATCGTCGCGCAGCTCGACGGTCGCGAGGCGCCGCGGCCGAGCATGGCCAACACCTGCTACAGCCTGGTGAGCGGCGACGAGGGGATTTCGGTGAGCGCGATCTACGACTACGACGACGAGACCGGCAAGATCCTGCCCGTCGCGGGGGCGTCGGGCCTGTCGCCGGCGCCGAGCGCGCTGATCAAGCGCCACAACGAAGACTGGGCGCGGGCGATCTGGCAGGACATGCTGGGCTGAACGAGAGGACCTGTCGCACCGTCTCCTGTCCCTGGAGCTCGCGGGTTTCGGCCCGGCGTCTTCCCGAACCGCGCCGACGGCGGATATTTCCGGGGAAAGCCCCGGCAGGCCGTGGAGGGAGGGAAACCGTGACGGTGCGCATCCATGCGCCTCAAGACGAGATCGCGTCGTTCTGCGAACGCTGGCAGGTGGCGACGTTGGCGTTGTTCGGTTCTGTCCTGCGGGACGATTTCGGTCCCGAAAGCGACATCGACGTTCCGATCGAGTTCGAGAAAGACGCCCGCCATAGCCTTTTCGATATGGTCGGCATGGAGGAGGCGTTGAAGCGGATATTCGGACGAGAAGTCGACCTGGTGAGCCGGCGGGGCATCGAACGAAATCAAAACTATTTGCGCCGGAAGGCCATATTGGGGTCGGCGGAGATCATCCATGAATCGCGACGCGACATGCCTTCTTGATATACTGTCGTCGGCGCGGACGATACAACGCTATGTCGTGAACGTTTCCCGCCAAACGATTTTACGAGATACGCAGTTGCGCCAAGCGACGTCGATCCGCTTGTAGGGGCGTCCCTTGCGGGTGCCCGAACCCCCGAACAGGCGGGGAACATGGGAGGGCAACCACAAGGGTTGCCCCTACAGAAATTGTTGCGGTTCGTTGGGGTTGGTGTTGGTAACGATGGCGGGACGGCGGCGCCTCGACGCCGCCACGAAGGGGCGGGTGCGCCAAGCGACGTCGATCCGCTTGCAGGGGCGCCCCTTGTGGGCGCCCGAACCCCCGGACAGGCGGGGAACATGGGAGGGCAACCACAAGGGTTGCCCCTACAGAAATTGTCGCGGTTCGTTGGTGTTGGTAACGACGGCGGGACAGCGGCGCCTCGACGCCGCCACGAAGGGGCGGGTGCGCCAAGCGACGTCGATCCGCTTGCAGGGGCGCCTCTTGCGGGCGCTCGAACCCCCGAACAAGCCGGGAACACGGGAGGGCAACCACAAGGGTTGCCCCTACAGAAATTGTCGCGGTTCGTGTGGGTTCGTGCTGGCGATGACAGCAGGACGGCGACGGCTATCCGAGCCTGAGCAGCAGGCGCACGAGGCGCTTCGTGCGGGGACCGAACAGAGCGTCGGTAAAGTAAGCGCCGCCGGCGCGCTTGCTGGCCTCCGACAACGTGGGATAGGGCGCGATTACCGACGCCATCGCGCCGATCTTCTGGCGGTTGTGGATCATCAGCGCCCACGGCAGGATCATCTCCCCTGCATGGGCGGCGACGATCGACGCGCCGATCACCCGGCCCCGGCGGGTGGCGACCACCTTGATCAATCCCTCGGTGCGGCGCTCGGCCTGGGCGCGGTCGTTCTCGGCGAACGGCCAGCGCACGACCTTGCAGCCCGGATGGCGCTCGCGCGCGGCGGCCTCGGAAAGTCCTACCTGCGCGACTTCCGGGTCGGTGTAGGTGCACCACGGCACCGCCCGATAATCGACCTTCGCGGGCAGGCGGAACAGGGCGCGGCGGATCACAATGCCGGCCTGGTAGCTCGCCATGTGCGTGAACTGATAGGGCCCCGCCACGTCGCCGATCGCGAACACCTTCCAGTTGGCAGTGCGCAATCCCGCGTCCACCACGATCGTGCGCCGCCCGGTCTCGATCCCGGCCTCCGCCAGTCCGAGATCGTCCATGTTGGCCCGGCGTCCGGCCGCGACCAGAAGGTGGGAGCCGTCGAGGCGGACGGTCTCGCCGTCGCGTTCGGCGGTCACGCGCACGCCGCCGTTCGATTTCTCGACCGCCATCACGCCGGCGCCGAGCGAGAACTCGACTCCCTCGGCCGCGATGCGTTCCATCGCGATCGCCGCGACCTCCGGATCGTCCTTGGCGAACGGGCGCATTTTCTCGATCACGGTCGCACGCGCGCCGAGGCGGCGATGGGCCTGCGCCATCTCCATGCCGATCGGCCCGCCGCCGATCACCAGCAGATGTTCGGGCTTCTCCCGGTTGTCGAACACGGTCTCGTTGGTGAAGTATGGCGTCGAGTCGAGGCCCGGGATCGGCGGCACGACAGGCGACGAGCCGGTGGCCACGACATAACGCCGGGCGCGGACTTCGAAATCCCCGGCAGCGACGCAATCGGGGCCGGTGAAACGCCCGTGCTCGCGGATCACGCGAACGCCGAAGCCTTCGAAGCGCTCGACCGAATCGTTCGGCGCGATGGCCGCGATCACGCCGTGCACGTGGTCGTGCACGCGGGCGAAATCGACCTCGGGCTCGACGCTCGCGATGCCGTAGCGCCCGGCGTCTCGGAACGCCTGCGCGACATGGCCGGCGGCGAGCAGCGATTTCGACGGCACACACCCGTAGTTCAGGCAATCGCCGCCCATCTTGCCGCGCTCGATCAACACCACGTCGGCGCCCATCCGGCTGGCGCCGGCGGCGACCGAAAGGCCGCCCGAACCGGCGCCGATCACGCACAGATCGGCCTTCAGGGTCCGCGCCATGACGCACCGTCCGCCTAGAAGAATATCTCGCGGCGGTCCATGCCCGCGTAGAGATGCGAGACGTAATCGCCGTAGCCGTTGTAGATCCGCGTCCGTACCTTCTCCTCGCCGCCGAGCAACCGCTCTTCCTTCTGGCTCCAGTCGGGGAACGGCACGTTGGGGTTGACGTTCGCCCAGAAACCGTAGAGCCGGTGGTTGATCGTGTTCCAGAAGGTTGCCGGGCGCGAGTCGGTGAAGGTGACGCGCCGGATCGACTTGATCGACTTGAAGCCGTATTTCCATGGCACGACGAGGCGGATCGGCGCGCCGTTCTGCTTTTCCAGCGGCTTGCCGTAAAGGCCGGTGGCGACGAAGGCGAGTTCATTGGTCGCTTCGGCCATCGTCAGCCCCTCGGTATAGGGCCAGGGAAACCAGCTCTGGCGCTGGCCCGCCGCGATCGCTGGGTCTTCGAAGGTCTCGAACCGAACGAAGGCGGCGGTCGACAGCGGGCGTGCGAGATCGACCAGCGCCGACAGGGCGAACCCGCCCCACGGCACGGTCATCGCCCACGCTTCGACGCAGCGATGGCGGTAGATACGCTCTTCGCGCGGCATCCGGCCCAGCAAGTCCTCGAAACCGATTTCCATGGGAGTCTCGACCAGACCGTCGATGGTCACCGTCCAGTCGTCGGTATTCAGGCGTTGCGCTGCCTTCCAGATGTTCTTGACCGACGCGAATTCGTAGAAATTGTTGTAGCGGGTGACGTCGATCTCGGCGCTGAGCGGGCGCCGCACGCCATAGCGTTCGTTGCGCGGAAACGGATACAGCGCCGCACCCGGCGCCGCGGGACGCGCCGGACCGGCGAAGCCGGCGACCGACAAGGCGGCGGCGCCGGCGAGCAATGCGCGCCGCGACAATACGGCGCTTTCCGGCGTGACCGTCGATTCGCGCAGTTCCCACCCCCTTCGTCGGATGACGTGCACGCTGTCTTTCCTCCTCGACTGCCGCGTTCGGGCGTCGACTCTGCGGCCGGCGCGGTATCCGGTCAACTCGTTCGCGGGGCGACGGTCGGGCTAGAGTCCGGCCGCATCGAGCGCGGCGCGCTGCCGGCGGTCGAGCGCCGCGGCGTCGAAGTCGGCGATGGTTTCCTCGAACAGCCGGTGCCAGTTGATCTCGGCCTTCAAATGCGTGAACACCGAGCCGAGGCCGACCGCGGCACGATCGACGAGAACGAACTCGCGCGGCGGCCGCACGCCGCCCAGCCGGCGCAACTCCCGATGCACCCGGGCCACGACCTCGTGGCCGTAACCGTCGGCCTCGGCGTCCTGGATGCGCCGGCGGCGATCGTCGAGCAGCGGCGAATAGAGATAGCCCGCCCACATGTCGAGTATTTCGATCATCTCGCGGCTCAGATTCCCGAACCCCCAGCTCTCGTAGGCCGAGACCGCAAGCGCCCGGTCGCCGGTTTCGAGCGCACGGTAGAGATCGACGACTCCGCCGACGAAGCGCCCGTCGAACCGGCGCACGCAACCGTAGTCGAGCAGATTGACGCTGCGGTCGGCGCGCACCGTGTAGTTTCCGGGGTGCGGATCGCCGTGGATAACGCCGTAGAAATAGAACGGCACATACCAGGCACGAAACAGGTTGCGGGCGGCGGCGTTGCGGTCTTCGACCGGCGCGTCGGCGAGGTCCAGCAGCGCCGCACCGTCGAGCCGGCCCATGGTGAGCAGGCGGCGGGTGGAGAGCGTTTCGCGCACGGTCGGCACATGCACCCCCGGCTCGTCGCGCAGCATGGCCGCATACAGCGCCAGGTGCCGCGCCTCGCGCCGATAGTCGAGTTCTTCGCGCAGGCGGTCGGCGAGTTCGGCGTGAACGGCGCGGGGGTCGATACTGCGATCGTAGCGGCGCCAGATCGCGAAGATCAGCTTGAGCTGGGCGAGGTCGGCGTCCACCGCCGCCGCCATATCGGGATATTGGAGCTTGCAGGCGAGCGGCGCGCCGTCGCGGTCGCGCGCCATGTGGACCTGGCCGAGCGAAGCGGCGTGAGCCGCCTGGCGCTCGAAACCGCCGAACAACGACTGCCAGTCCGCGCCGAGTTCTCCGGCCATGCGGCGGCGCACGAACAACCACCCCATGGACGGCGCGTCGGCGCGCAACCGCGCGAGTTCGCCGGCATATTCGCGCGGCAGCGCTTCCGGGACGGTCGCGAGCAACTGCGCCACCTTCATCAGCGGCCCCTTCAGTCCGCCGAGCGCGTCATGGAGTTCTTCGGCGTGCTTGCGCCGATCGATCGGCATCCCGAGATAGCGGGCGCCGGCGAGCCGCGCCGCGAGACCCCCGACCTCGCCGGAAACCCGTGCGTAGCGCCGCGCGCGGGCGGCGAAACCGCCGCTATCGCGCAACATCCGCCGCCGATGCGCGGGCGGGTTTCATGCCGTCGAGTTCGTCGATCAGGCCGGCGATCGCGTCGAGCCCCCTGCGCCAGAAGGCGGGGTCGCGGGCGTCGAGACCGAACGGCGCCAGCAATTCGCGGTGCCGCAACGTGCCGCCGGCGCGCAACATGTCGAGATAACGCCCCTCGAACCCGGTCGGCGAGTCGCGATAGACAGCGTAGAGCGCGTTGACCAGGCAATCGCCGAACGCATAGGCGTAAACATAGAACGGCGTGTGGACGAAATGGGGAATGTAGGACCAGTAAACGCGGCAGGCGTCGTCCAGCCTGACCGCCGGGCCGAGGCTTTCGGTCTGCACGGCGGTCCACAGCTCCCCGATCTCGTCGGCCGTGAGGGCGCCGCCGGCGCGCGCGTCGTGCAGCCGTCTCTCGAACTCGCAGAACGCCACCTGGCGCACCACGGTGTTGAGCATGTCCTCGACCTTGCCGGCGATCATGACGCGGCGGCGAGCCGGGTCGCTCTCGGCGTCGAGCAGGGCGCGGAATGTGAGTTGTTCGCCGAACACGCTCGCGGTCTCGGCGAGGGTCAACGGAGTCTCGGCCATCAGCATACCCTGCGGTCCGGCGAGAACCTGGTGCACACCGTGGCCGAGTTCGTGCGCGAGCGTCATCACGTCGCGCACCCGCCCCCGATAGTTCAGCAGGATATAGGGGTGGGCGGAGGGGACGGCGGGATGCGAGAACGCCCCGGACGCCTTGCCCGGCCGCGCCGGCGCATCGATCCAGCACTCGTCGAAGAATCGCCTCGCGATACGCGCCATCTCGGGGGAGAAGCGCTCGTAGGCGTCGAGCACGATGCGGCGCGCGTCGCCCCACGGCACCGGACGGTCGTCGTCTTCCGGCAGCGGTGCGTTGCGGTCCCAATAGTCGAGCGCCTCGACGCCGAACCAGCGCGCCTTGATGGCGTAGTAGCGGTGCGACAGGCGCGAATACGACTCGCGCACCGCGGCGATCAGCGCATCGACCACCTCGTCTTCGACCTGGTTCTCGAGATTGCGCCGTGAGATCGGCCGTGCGTGCGACCGCCATCGGTCCTCGATCGCCTTGTCCTTCACGAGCGTGTTGAGAACGAGCGCGAAGGTCTGAACGTTCTCGCCCAGCACACAGAAAATAACGCCGGCGATCTCGCGCCGGGTGGCGGCATCCTTCGACGACAGCAGGTCGAGCGCTTCGGCGCAGCCCAGCGCCTCGCCGCGAAACGGGAAGCGCAGGCGGGCCATCGTTTCGTCGAACAGGCGGATCCAGGCGTCGCGGCCGGCGACGTGTTTCTCGTGCAGCAACCGTTCGAGGTCGGCGGACAGTTGATGGTCGCGAAACACCCGCAGATCGCGAATCCACGGCGCGTAACGGGCCAGCGCCGGGGTCTCCAGTTTCGCGGCGAGCGCGTCGTCGTCGATGCGGTTGAGCTCGAGGGTGACGAACAGCAGCGCCGTTCCGACGGCGTTGGTCCGTTCGCTCATGGTTTGCAGGAACTGACCGGCCTTCGGGTCGGCCATGTCGGCGGCATGGAGCAGCGAGGCGTAGCTCATGACGCGGCCCAACGTTTCGCTCAGCGCCTCGTAGCGCGCGACGACGTCGGCGAGTTCGCCGCCGGCGAGTTCGGCGAGCCGGCCGCGATAGCGCCGGGCGAGCGCAGCGGCCCCGGCCTCGGCGTGGTCGAGGTCGCGGGCCAGCGCGGGCGAGTCCGTGCCGTCATACAGGTGGTCGAGGTTCCATTCCGGCAGCGGTCCGAGGTCGGCGGTCACGGCGTCTCCCCTTCGGTGGCTAGGGCGCCTATAGTCTGCCGGTCGCGGGCCGCCCTTCAAGCCCGAACGAACGCGAGGCCCGACATGCCGTCCCGCATTCCCGCCGAAGCCGACGCCGCCACCCGCGCGCTGCTCGAATGGGTCAACGAGGCCGATCCGCCGCCGCTGCACGCGATGACGCCGGACGAGGCGCGGCAAGCGTTCGACGAACGGCGCGAGCGAGTCGATCTGGACCCGGAACCGGTTGCGCGCGTGGAGGACCGCACCCTCGACACCGCCGCCGGCGCGGTTCCGATTCGTGTATACGGCGCACGAGCCGCAGGCGAAGCGGCGTTGCCGGTCGTGGTGTATTACCACGGCGGCGGGTTCGTCATCGGCAATCTCGACAGCCACGATTCGCTGTGCCGCCGGATCGCGAACGGCGCCGATTGCCTGGTCGTCGCGGTCGATTACCGTCTGGCACCCGAACATCCCTACCCCGCCGCGCCGGAAGACGCGGTGGCGGCGCTCGACCGGGTGGCGGAGAATGCGGCGGCGCTCGGCGGCGACGGCGCGCGCATTGCGGTCGCGGGCGACAGCGCCGGCGGCACTCTCGCCGCTCTCGCCGCCCATCATGCGCGCGACCGCGGCTCCCCCGAGCTGTGCGCCCAGATCCTGATCTACCCGGCACTCGACCCGACCAACCGCCACGAGTCGACCGAGACCTACGCCGATGTGTTTCCCATCGACCGGGCGATGATGGCGTGGTTCTACGACCACTATTACGGCGACGGTGCGCACCGCGGCGAGGCGTGGGCGGCGCCGGGGCTGGCCGAAAACCTTTCGGGTCTCGCGCCGGCGACGATTCTGACCGCCGGCATGGACCCGCTGCGCGACGAGGGGGCGGCCTACGCCGAGCGCCTCGCGCGCGCCGGTATTGCGGTGGATTATCGCTGCTACGACGGCACGGTGCACGGCTTCCTCGGCATGGGCAAAGTGCTGCCGCACGCCGAGCGGGCGCTCGCGCATATCGGCGACGCCCTGCGCGCGGCGTTCGGGAGGTGATATCCGGGAGGCCGACGATCCCGACCTGACCGCACGGGAGTTCCTATACGTCGAGAGCAACCGCGCCCGAGGCCGAGCCTGTAACGGCGACAGACCGATTGATGTAAGGTCGGCGCGGCGCGCGCCGCAAGAGGGCGTATCACATACGAAACGCCTCGCCGGCTCGCTGCCCGCAAGGCTCGCGCGACAACAGGAGCAGGCCGCATGAGCGATCCTGTCCCCGGCTCGTCCGGTTCCGCATGGTTCCCGATGCACCCTGACGTGCGCATCGCGGTGGAGAACTTCGGCCCCATAGAGAGCGGAGTCGTCGATCTTCGGCCGCTGACGATATTCGTTGGCCCGAGCAATGCCGGCAAGACCTACTTTGCCATTCTCATCTACGCGCTTCACCGGGTTTTGAGTGGATTCCGGCGGGTTCCGATGCGCGGGGATCATCTCGTCAGTCCGGGCACCTCCGGCACGTTGATGCACGAACGGGTATTCGAGAATATTTTCGCCAAGCTTGACGCCGATTGGCGGTCCGTCCGTTTCTCCGATCTGCATGAAATTATTCATCCGCACGATTTATTTTTATTCGACTATGAGCCTGGATATCCGGCCGATGATTTGAGGATAGAGTTGCAACGTTGCTTCGACCTCGAATGGGTCGGCGATCTGATTCGGACGTCCGCGATATCCGAAGAAGCAATGTTGTCTCTAGCCGTCAGCGAAGACACACGAAAGCTTTGGGATTTCCACGCAGGCGTATCGCAAGACAGCGATATCGATGTCGATGGACGGATTGAGGATCCAATCCTCTTCAAGTTGGAGAATCCTCAGTCTGAACCGATATTCATGAAGCGAAACGGAGGAATCCGGCAAGCCCCGATTAACAGAGGCCTTATTCAATACTCCTGGCGCGAGGGAGTGGAAGGCGAGCAATCGACAGACGAACCGGAAAGATTGGTGAATGCGAGCGGCTTTTTGGATATGTTGTTTCATACCACGCAGGAAGACCATGCAGAAACGCATTATCTGCCTGCCACCCGAAGCGGCATCATGCAAAGCCACCGCGTCATCGCGAGTTCCCTCATGGCGCTGTCGACACGAGCCGGCCTGGCGCGCCTGCCCGAACTCCCGACGTTCACCGGCGTGATATCCGATTTCATGCAACGACTCCTTCTTTACGATGCACCCGCGCCGCACAGTAGAGCGCGGTCACGCCACAAGTCCGCGAAGACGATAGAGGCTCTTGCTGCGATACTGGAAAACCAAACGTTGGGCGGACAGATACTGACGAAATCAACTACGCCCGGCGGTTATCCCGAGTTCTTTTACCGCCCCGCGGACGCGAAACAGGACATTCGCCTGAACCGCGCGTCGTCGATGGTGTCCGAACTTGCGCCCGTGGTTCTCTTTCTGCGCGGCAATATACGCTACGGCGATACCCTCATCATCGAGGAGCCGGAGGCGCATCTTCACCCCGCCGCGCAAACCGGGATGGCAGCGATCTTGGCTCGGCTGGTTCGCAGCGGAGTTCGGGTGGTGGTGACGACGCACAGCGACTGGCTCCTCAAGGAAATCGGAAACCTGATTCGGGAAGGCGAACTCGAGGGACAGGCCGGGGAGTCTGCCGGCGCTCCCGCCTCGCCGGGCGCACTCCGATCCCGGGACGTGGGAATCTGGCTGTTCGGTAAAGATGGCGCGTCGCAGGGATCGACCATAAGGGAAATCGAGTTCGACCGTGTCGAGGGGATCGAGCCGTCCGACTACGAAGACGTCGCCGAGCAACTCTATAACCGTTCGGCGGACCTGCAAAACCGGCTCGAAGAAACGGCCTGCGGCAAACCGGACGCATGAAGGCCGTTCTCAATCGCATTCGCATCTCCGTGGGCAGGGCGAACCTCTGCGATTCCTGCCGACGCGATGGGTGCCGGGCATACATGACGGACGTGCCGTCGGATCGGGTCGTGGTGGACGTGGATCTGGCTTTTCCAGCGCACGGTCCGGAGGGCATGCGGTGCGATTTCGTTCTTTTCATGCCCGGCACGGACGAGAGCCTTCTCGCAGCGCCGCTGGAACTCAAGAGCGGCGACGTCGACGCCTCCGAGGCGGCGGACCAGTTGCGAGGCGGCGCGACGTTCGCCGACCGTTTCGCGCCAGCGAACGGCGAGACGGTTTGCCGCCCGATCCTGTTTCACGGCGCGCGCATCCATGAAAAGCAGCGTAAGACGCTGAACCGCGCCAAGGTCGTGTTTCGCGGGCGCAAGCTGACCATCAAAACGGCGCGCTGCAATCGCCCCCGGAATCTGGCGTCCGCCCTCGAGCCATGAGGCTCCGCGGTCGCGCGCCGAACAGGCGCTCGCGCATATCGGCGACGGCGGGACAGCGGCGCGTTCGGGCCGCCGCGGAGGGGCGGGCGGGCCGAGCGACATCGACCCGGCTGTAGGGGCGCCCCTTGTGGGCGCCCGAACCCTCGAACAGGCGAGGAACAAGGGAGGGCAACCACAAGGGTTGCCCCTACGGGGATTGTTGCGGTTCGTGCTGGGGACGGCGGCGGGACAGCGGCGCATCCGGGCTGCCTGTAGGGGCGCCTCTTGTGGGCGCCCGAAGCCCCGGACAGACGGGCGACGAGGGAGGGCAACCACAAGGGCTGCCCCTACGGGGATTGTTGCGGTTCGTGTGGGGGACGGCGGGACAGCGGAGCGCTGGTGCGCGGGCGTCTCGCCCGCATCTTCGATGCCTTGCGCGCTTCGAGCGCGTGCGGGCGGGACGCCCGCGCACCGGGTTGCATCGCCGGTGCGGCGTGGTATCGTCGTGCCATGCGCACGGTCACGATGCAGCTTGACGGTGACGGTCAGGCCCGCCTCGAACAGGTTGCGGCGACGGTCGGCGCGGTCATGCATCGGTCTTTTTTCGCTGCCGACGCCGGGTGCGGCGGGCGGCGTGGTCCCGGAGCGTGGGCGTGAGCGTCGCGTTCGACACCCTCGCCGCTGCGCAGAAGCTCGAAGAGGCCGGTATGGAGCGCCGGCAGGCGGCGGCCGTCGCCGAAACGGCTGCAACGGCCGCCGGCGCGAATCTCGACAACCTCGCGACGAAAGCCGACCTCGCCGTCCTCGAGTCCAAGATTGCCGCGCTCGAAGCGCGGCTGACGTGGCGCATGATCGTGTTGGTTCTGGCGGTCAACGCCGCCGGCGCCGGGTTCATCATCGCTGCCGTCGGGTGGATGCTCAAAGGCGTGTAGCCTCCCACCCGCTCGAATTCCGGCCCGCGGCCCTGGCGATTCCCGTTTCGGCTTCGGAGGGTGCGGCCCGACGCCGATGACGGATGCGTCGCGGGAAGTCAGGCAATTCGAATGTCGGTCATTGCCGGCAGGATCGCGCAAGCGCCCTACGGACAGCGAAGCGGGGGCGGGGGCGCCAAGCGGCCTCGACCCGCCTGTGGGGGGCCGAAACCCCGGACGGGCGGGCGACGAGGGTGGGCAACCACTACGGGGATTGTTGCGGGTCGTGCTGACGGCGGCGGGACAGCGGAGCGCTGGGGTGCGGGCGGGACGGACTCGGTCCGCCGGGCCGCGCACCGGGTTGCATCGGCGGGGCGGGGTGGTATCGTCGTGCCATGTGCATGGTTGCGATGCTGCTTGACGGTGACGGTCCGGCACGGCTCGGACAGGCGGCGGCGGGCGGTGCGGTTATGCGCCGGTCCTTTTTCGCTGCCGACGCCGGGCGCGGCGGGCGGCGTGGTCCCGGGGCGTGGGCATGAGCGTCGCGTTCGATACCCTCACTGCCGCGCGCAAGCTTCAAGAAGCCGGCATGGAGCGGCGGCACGCCGAGGCCATCGCCGAAACGGCCGCGACGGCCGCCGGCGCGGATCGCGACTCGCTCGTGACGAAAGCCGACCTTGCCGCGCTCGAAGCGCGGCTGACGTGGCGCATGATCGTGTTGGTTCTGGCGGTCAACGCCGCCAGCGCCGGCCTCGTCATCGCGGCCGTGGGGTGGATGCTCAAAGGCGTGTAGGCCCGGCGGTTCTCGTTTCGGCTTCAGCGGGGCGGGGGCGCGAGAGACGAAGATGCGGGCGAGACGCCCGCGCACCAGGGCGCCGGGCGTTCGGGTGTCCATGACGAGAACCGCCGATGTCGATGCGATCGGCATGGAGCGCCGGCACGCCGCCGGCGCGGACCGCGACTCTCTCGCGACGAAAGCCGACCTCGCCGAACTCGACGCGCGGTTGACGTGGCGCATGATCGTGTCGGTTCTGGCGGCTAACGCCGCCACCATCGCGGCCGTCGGGTGGATGCTTAAGGCCGCGTAGCCCTGGCTGTTCTCGTTTCGGCTTCGGCGGGGGCGCGCAAGCGTCCCGCGGACAGCGAACGGGGGCGCCCATCCCCCCGGACAGGCGGACGGCGAGGGTGGGCAACCACAAGGGTTGCCCCTACAGAGATTGTTGCGGGTCGGGTTGGGGGCGGCGGGGCGCTGGAGGGCGGGCGTCTCGCCCGGATGTTCGATGCGTTGCGCGCTTCGCGCGCGGGCGGGACGCCCGCGCACCCCAAGAAAAAAAAGAACGCTCGTTCCAAAATGTTTCGGATAATATGCAGCGTGCGCTACCGGACTACCGGGGGGAGAGAATGTCTTTGGCCGCGAGTCCGCACCGTATCCTGAATCCCCCCCCCCCCCCCCCCCCCCGCGCCTCGGCAGAGGGCCGGGGGGTCGGCTTGATGGGGGGCGGGCGGTTCGTGCGCGGCGCGTTCGCGCTGGCGTTGGGGCTGCTGGCCGCCGGGGCGGCCGGGGCGCAGACGGATCCGCTGAGCTTCGGCACGGAAACGATCTCGAACCAGACCTGGGATATCGGCTCCAACATCGGCACGCTGCAACTGCCGGAAGCCGCGGGCGGCACGGCGCCGCTGCAATACTCGCTGACGCCGAACGTCGGCGTTTACGGCCTCAGGTTCGATGCGGCGGCGCGCACCGTCACCGGCACGCCGACGACGGCCACGATCGGTTCGCCGCAGTTCACCTACACGGTCACCGACGACGCCGGCGCGACGGCCATGCTGGGGTTCACCATCACCATCGACCCGGTCGGCAGCAGCTCGAGCTTGCAGGTGACCCACCTGACGATCGACGACGGCCCGGTCCTGGCCCTGTGCCAACCGACGAACCCCGCCTGCAACTTCCTCACGGGGTTCCACCGGGAGTGGCTCCACTACTCTGCCACGCCGACCCTGAGCAGCAGCGTCGAGCTGAAGTTCGACGTCGGCTATGGGGGCGCCCGACAGACCGTCAAGGTCAATGGCAGCACTATCGGCCACGTCGAAACAACTGCAACGGCTCCCCAGTCGTTTACACGCACGGTCAACCTGAACACCGGGAGCGAGGGCAGGAACACGATCACGATCTTCCTGGAGGAGGCGGGTATCGAGGCCACTTCCACTTACCGGGTCAGGATCACCCGGATCGACGGCATCGAACTGACGCTGGACACGCACCCGGATACCACGGGAGCGCAGGACAGCCTGTCCGAGGCCGAGGCCGCGGGCGCGCGGCCCATCGCCGTCACCGCGTCCTATCCATACGAGATGGCCACGCATGTCCTGGGCGCCGCCGAGACCCTGCAGTGGGGCGCCGCGACGCCGGCGGACGACGTCGAGGTGACCGTGTCGGTGGCGGGCGGGGGAACCAACCCGGCGAGCGGCGGCGGGGTGGACTTCTCCGATGTCCGAGACTTCATCGTCACCATCCCCGCAGGCAGCAACAGCGGCACGGCGTCCTTCGACCTGACCGTGACCCAGGACAGCCTGGACGAGAACGACGAGACCCTGGACGTCGACGGGACGGCGAGCGTCACGGTCTCGCCGGCGGTCCTCACGATTATGGACAGCGACGCCGCGCCCACGGTGTCGATCGACGCCGCAGCCGTCGCGGAGGAGGGCGAGACGCTGGACTTCAACGTGACGCTCAGCGGCGCCAGCACGTTCCAGGTCACCGCGCCGTTCACGGTCACGGATGTCGAAACGAGCGCCGGCGACTACACGGTCACGACGACCTCGCCGCTTGTCTTCGCCCCCGGCGACGAGGAGAAGACGATCAGCATCGAGGCGGTGGACGACGGCGTGGAGGAGCTCGCGGCCGAGACCTTCACGGTGACGCTGGACACGCCGACCGGCGCGACGCTGGGCTCGGTCTTCGAGGGCACGGGCACGATCCTCGCCGAAGCGACGATGCTGACGCTTTCGGCCGAGGACCTTACCGACGACGACAATGACGGCTACAAGGAGGTGGACGAGAATGTGGGGACGGGGACATTCACCGTCACGGCGACGCTGAATGCGCCCGCGCCCCCGGGCGGGGTGACCGTGACGCTGGCGGAAGGCTCGCTAGACAGCCTTCCCGCGCCCGACCGTCCCGCCACGCGGGGCGCTGCGGCCGCCACCGACGACTGGGACCTGCCGTCGCCCGCCACCATCGAGATCCCCGCGGGGCAGACGTCCGGCACGGCGAGCATCACGGTGCATGACGACGAGCGGGACGAATGGACCCAGCAGATCGTCCTCACCGCCACCACCGATTCGCCGGCGCTGACCGCGGACCGGTTCATCGTCATCATCGACGACAACGACCCCGACGCCCGCATAACATCGGTCAGCGCCCCCGACGACGTGGCGGAGGGCGACAGCGGGACGGGGGCGACGCTCACCTTCACGGCGACCCTGGACCGGGTGACCGAGAAGACGGACGACAGTTTCTTCCGCTACCGGGCCGAAGGCACGGCGACCCTGAACGGAGACTTCACCGCCTCGCCCGCCCCGAATACCGACGTGCAACTCGCCGGGCTGTCGAGCACCGACATCGTCCTCACCGTCACGCCCGACACCACCGTCGAGCGTGACGAGACTGTCCGGGTCAGCATCCACGCCACAGGCGCGAACCTCGGCAATACGCCGCCGGTGAACTCCGATTACATCACGATCGCCAACGACGACGCGCCGGGCAAGCCGACCGGCTTCACGGCCGCCGGCACGGACCGGACCGTGACGCTGGCATGGACCGGCCCCACCGATGCGGGCATCAACGGGTGGCAGGTCAAGCGGTGGACGGGCAACGCCGAGCCGATCCTCGAGAGCTATTGGAACGACATCCCGGGCAGCACTGCGACGACCGCCACCCACGACGTCACCGGGCTGGCCAACGGCAGCGAATACAATTTCCGCATCCGCGCCCTGGCCGACAACGAGATCGGCGCGCAGTCGGACATAAGGACGGCGACGCCCGATACGGCAGGGATTCTCGCCGCGAACGAGGGCGGGGTGGCGATCACCTCCGACCCCGGCAATGACGACACCTACGCCATCGGCGATGTCGTCGAGGCGACGCTGACCTTCGACCAGCCGATCCATGTCGAGGGCGCCCCGACCGTGCCGCTGACCGTGGGCGGCGAGACCCGCAACGCCACCTACGACAGCATGAGCACCGACAGGCGGAGCGCGGCCTTCCGCTACACCGTCGCCGAGGACGACGAAGACACGGACGGCGTTTCGGTCGCCAGCGGCGCCGTCATCGGCTATCCGGGCGGCGCCAGCGACAGGATCAGGACCGACGACTCCAGCGGCAGCCCGGTCAACCGGGCGATCCCGGCGCTGGCTGCGCAGGCCGGCCACAAGGTGGACGGCGTGAAGCCGACGGCCGCCTGGACCGTCCCGGCGCTGGCCGCGGGCAAGCAAATTACGGCGTTCGGGCCGGACAGCGGCACGTCCACCGACGTCGCCAGTTACGTGGTGAAGCAGGGCGACAACCTGCCGCCGGGGCTGACGCTCGACAGTGCGGACGGCGAGATCGCCGGCACGCCGACAACCGCCAACGCGGACGCGCACGACACGGACGTCGTCATTACGGACGCGGCCGGCAATACCGGCGAGGCGACGATCGCCTTCCCGGCCATCGCCCCGGCGCAGGCGACGGGCCTGACGGCGCGCGCGGAATCGCACGCGCGGATCGACATCTCATGGACGGCGACGGCCGGCGCGACGAAATACCAATACCGCTACGGCACGACCTCGGGGAGCCTCGGGTCCTGGAGCACGGACCTGACGGGCACAACCGCCAGCCTGACGGGGCTGGAGGTCAACACGAAGTATTTCGTGCAGGTGCGCGCCGGGAACGGCGGCGGCTGGGGCGATCCGAGCGCCGAGGCGAGCGCAACCACCGACCAGATTCCCGCGCCGGGGCAGGTGACCGGCCTGATGGCGACGGCGACGGCGTATAACGAGATCGACCTCTCGTGGGTCGCCGTAACGACGGCCACGAAATACCAATACCGCTACGGCACGACCTCCGGGAGCCTGGGGACCTGGAGCGCAGACCTGACGGACACCAGCGCCAGCATAACGGGGCTGGCGGCCGAGACGACCTACTATGTCGATGTGCGCGCCGGGAACGACGGCGGCTGGGGCGATCCGAGCGCCGAGGCGAACGCGGAGACCCCGGCGGATCCCGTCGGTGCTGGTCTCGCTCCGGGACGCGACCGGGACCGTCGCCGAGGATGACGGTAATGCCAGCATATGCGCCGACCTCGACGTGACGGCACTCCAGGACTTCGAACTCGTCTTCACGACCGCCGACGGCACCGCCACCGGCGACGTCGATTACGGGAGCTTCATCGACCGCACAGTGACGGTCTCCACGGGTTCGACCGAGCGTTGCCTGGATAGCGCCATCACGGACGACGCGATCCACGAGGGCGGCGAGACCTTCACGGTCACGATCTCCGTGCCGAGCGGCAGTGCGGCCAAGGCGGGCGTCGCCTCCGGCGCGGGGACCGCGACATGGACCATCACCGACAATGACGACGCCCCAGCGGGCATCGAGCTGAGCGTGGACCCGACCGCCGTCGGCGAGGGCGACGGCGCCGCCGACATTACGGTCACGGCCACCGTGGCCGGCGGCACGACCTGGTCCGGCCCCACGACCGTCACCGTCTCGGTGGACGGCGGCGGCGCGAGCGGCGCGGTCGGCTTCGCCGCGGTGGACGATTTCGAGATCGTCATCCCGGACGGCGGGACGAGCGCCGAGGCGGACTTCACGCTGACGCCGACGCACAGCGACGCGGCGCAGTCGGCCGAAACGATCACCGTCAGCGGCGCGGCGCAGGGCGAACAGGGCGCGCACAAGGCCAACGACCGCCCGGTGAACACGCCGTATCCCACCATCTCGCTGACCGACGCGCCGCCCAATCCTCCGGCGGAGCCAACGGACTTCACGGCCGCCGGCTCCGACATGACGGCGACCCTGGCGTGGACCGGCCCCGGCGGGGGCAGGATCACCAATTGGCAATACAAGCAGTGGACGGGGACCGAACCCGACCCCGGAACCTGGGCCGACATGCCCGGCAGCGGCCCGACCACGAAGAGCCATGCCGTCACCGGGCTGACCAACGGCGACGAATACAGCTTCCGCATCCGCGCCGTGGCCGGCACGGTGGACGGCGCGCAATCGGACGTGGCCACGGCCACGCCGCAGACGGCGCAGATTCTCGCCGCGAACGAGGGCGGGGTGGCCATCACCTCCGACCCCGGCAACGACGACACCTACGCCATCGGCGATGTCATCGAGGCGACGCTGACCTTCGACCAGCCGATCCATGTGAGCGGCAGCCCGACGATGGCGCTGACCGTGGGGACCAACGCGCGGACGGCGGCCTACGACCGCACCGCCGGCGGCGGCATGGGGGCGGTCTTCCGCTACACCGTCGTCGAGGGCGACGGGGATGCGGACGGCGTTTCGGTCGCCAGCGGCGCCGTCATCGCCTATCCGGGCACTGCCAGCATCAAGACCGACAACGACAGCGGCAGCGCGGTCAACCCGGCGATCCCGGCGCTGGCGGACGATGACGGCCACAAGGTGGACGGGGTTCGGCCGGACGCCGCATATGCCGATCCCGCCGGACCCTGGGCCGAGGGCGTGCAGATCGCGCCGTTCTCGCCGACCAGCACGCACGCCGACATCGCCGCCTACACGGTGAAGCAGGGCAGCAGCCTGCCGCCGGGGCTGGCGCTGAACGCCGCGAACGGCGAGATCGGCGGCACTCCGACGGCGGCGGACGCCGACACGCACGCCACCGACGTCGTCATTACGGACACGGCCGGCAACACCGGGGAAACGAGGGTCACCTTCCCCGCCATAGGCCCGGCCAAGCCGGCGGGCTTCACGGTGCGCACCGCCGACGCGGCGGTGACGCTGTCATGGACCGGCCCCACCGGCGCGCCCATCACGAAGTGGCAATACAAGCAGTGGACGGGAACCGAACCCGATCCCGGGACCTGGGAGGACATGTCGGGCAGCGGGCCCGGCACCGACAGCCACACCGTCGCCGGGCTGGCCAACGGCACCGAATACGGCTTCCGCATCCGCGCGGTGGCCGGCGCGGCCGCGGGGGCGGCGTCGGACCCGGCGGCGGCCACGCCGGGGACGGCGCAGATTCTCGCCACGGACGACGGCGGGGTGGCCATCACCTCCGACCCCGGCGACGACGATACCTACGCCATCGGCGACGACATCGAAGTCACCCTGACCTTCGACCAGCCGATCCATGTGAGCGGCAGCCCGACGATGACGCTCGCCGTAGGGAGCGACAGCCGCACGGCCGCTTACGTCGGCACCGGCACCGACGGGCTGGAGGCGGTCTTCCGCTACGCCGTCGTCGAGGGCGATGAAGATACGAACGGCGTCGCGGTGCCGGCCGGCAACATCGCCTATCCGGGCGGCGCGAGCATCACGACCGGCGACGCCAGCGGCAGCCCTGTCAATGCGGCGATACCGGCGCTGGCCGACCAGTCCGGCCACAAGGCGGACGGCGTCCGGCCTGCGGCGACATATACGCCCGGCGGGACCTACAGGGTCAACACGCAGATCGCGGCAATCTCGCCGAACACCGCGCACACCGACATCGCCGGTTACGCGGTGAAGCAGGGCAGCAGCCTGCCGCCGGGCCTGGCGCTCGACGGCGCGACCGGAGAGATCTCCGGTGCGCCGACCGAGGCCAACCCCGACCCGCACGAGACGGCCATCGTCATTACGGACACGGCCGGCAACGCCGGAGAAGCCACCGTCGCCTTCCCGGCCATCGAGGACGACCTGTCCATGGACGCCACGCTGGCGGAGGTCACCCTCAACGGGGAACCCGTCGAGGGCTGCGAGTCCGACACCACGGAATGCAGCGCGGAGGTGCCGCATGAAACGACGGAGGCGGAGGTCGCAGCGGAACCGACGGATGAAGACGCCAGCTACACCGTCACCGTGAACGGGGAGGAGGATACCGACGGCGTGGTGGAACTGCCGGTCGGCGAGACGGTCATCGAGATCATCGTCACCGCCGAAGACGGGACGACGATGGAGAGATACACCCTCACCATCAACCGGACGCCGGACCTGAAGCCGTCGTTCGGCGACGAGGAGATCGCCGACCGCATCTGGACGGTGGGCGAGGAGATCGCGCCGCTGGCGCTGCCGGCGGCCAGCGGCGGCGACGCCCCGCTCACCTATGCGCTGACGCCGGACCTGACCGCCTGGGGCCTGACGGTGACCGCCGACGCCGCCACCGGCGCTCTCACCGTGTCCGGGACGCCGACCGAGGTGCTGGAGCGCACGCGGGTCGGATACGCCGCCACCGACGACGACGGCGACACCGCTGCGGCGAGCTTCGTCGTCACCATCACCGCCAACCTGGCCGAACGCGGCCAGGCGACGGAACGCACGCTGGCGGCGTTCGGGCGCACGGTGGCGGGGACCATGGCGGCGGCGGTCGAGGGGCGCGCCGCCGCGTCGGGGCAGCCGCCCGAGGAGTCCGCCCGGGGGACGATCGCGGGGCAGACGGTGTCGCTGCACAGCCTGGGCGACGACCTGGGGCGGCTGTTCGAAGGGCTGGCGGAGGAGGACGGAAGCATGCGTTCGCTCGACGCGGGCGAAGTGTTGTCCGGGACCTCGTTCCAGCTCTCCCCGTGGGGAAGCGAAGGCGCGTGGACGCTGTGGGGCGGCGGGGCGGCGAGCCGGTTCGACGGCCGTCCCGAGCGCGGCTTCTCGATGGAGGGCGAGGTGCTCTCAGGCTATCTCGGGTTCGACACGCGCCTGGGCGCGGACCTGCTGGCGGGGGTTGCGGCGAGCCGCAGCGAGGGGGCGATGTCGTATCGCTTCGCCGGCGGCACGGCAGGCGAGATGGACACGGTGCTGACGGGGGTGCACCCCTACGCGCACTGGTCGCCGGGGGCCGGGCTGGGGTTCTGGGCCACGCTGGGCTACGGCGCGGGCGAGGCAACGCTGGACGACGGCGTGGGAAGCCCGGCAACGACGGACCTCGCGATGCGGATGGCGGCGGCGGGGGCGCGCAAGGAGCTGGCGCCGGCGCACGGCGTCGATTGGGCGTTGAAGGCCGACGGCCTCGTGGTGCGGCTCGACACCGAGGAGCTGGACAACCTGCTGCCGGCGGTGTCGGCCGAGTCCCATCGCCTGCGTGTGGCGGCGGAGGGCAGCGCGGAGGCGGCGTTCGACGGCGGCTCGCGGCTGCGGATGGCGGTGGAGCTGGGGGCGCGGCTGGACGGCGGCGACGCGGACGAGGGCGCGGGCGTGGAGACCGGGGGCCATATCGTCTGGGCCGACCCGGCGTTGGGTCTGGACGTGGAGGCGCGCGGCCGGCTCCTGGTGGCGCACGGGGCGGAGGGCTTCGACGAGTGGGGCGCGAGCCTGTCGGCGAGGTTCGATCCGGGGGCGCCGGGGGTGGGCTTCCATGCCTCGCTGGCGCCGGCGCTGGGGGAGATGTCGGGCGGCGCGGACGCGCTGTGGGAGAGCGCCGGGGCGGTCGCGGCGGAGGACGAGGACGGCGGCGCGCCGGCCGGGCGCGATGCGGCCCTGCGGCTGGAGGCCGAGGCGGGTTACGGGTTGGGCCTTGCGGGCGAGGACGTGCTCCTGACGCCGTTCGGCGGGTTGAACCTGTCGGACAGGGACCGGCGCGAGCGGCTGGGCGCGCGGTTGGGGATCGCGGCGCCGCACGGTCTGGACATGGCGTTCGAACTTTACGGCGAGCGCGAGCACCGGGACGACGGCGCCGGGGGATCGGCGCTGGTGTTCGACAGCGTCGCGCGGCGCGGCTTCGCCGCCGGGCGCGGCGCCCTCGATTTCTCCGGCGGCCTGCGCGCCGACGCCGAGGCGGACTACCGGATCGGGCTGAAGCTGCGTCTGAGCTTCTGACGACCGCGCGCAGGCCGGCGGGCGTCAGGCGCCGCCGTCCCGCCGTCATCGCCGGCGCGAACCGCGACAATTTCCGTTCGGGGGCAACCCTTGTGGCTGCCCGCCCGTTCGGGGGTTCGGGCGCCCACAAGGGGCGCCCCTACAGGCCCATTCCGAAACTCTGGTCGAACTCGATATCGGGTTCGGGCGCCCACAAGGGGCGCCCCTACAGACCGATGCCGCCTGGCGCCGCCGTCATGCCGTCGCCAGCACGGACCCGAACGAACCGCAATACGAGTCGAACACTATAACCGCCGGTATCGGGTGTGACGGTGGAGACAGATGCGGGCGGGACGCCCGCGCACCGAATGCGGCCCGGGCGCGCTGGACCACCGGGCCGTTCTCAACCTGCGCATGAACCGGCAGGCGCCCCCCGGATGCGGGGTCACGATCCGTAGAGGAGTGTCGGCAGCCATGTCGCCAACGCCGGGAAGGCGGCCAGGATGACGAGCATGACGAGCTGCATCGCGACGAACGGCGCCACGCCGCGATAGATGTCCGTGGTCTGCACGGTCTCAGGCGCGACGCCGCGCAGATAGAACAAGGCGAAACCGAACGGCGGAGTCAGAAACGACGTCTGGATGTTGACCGCGATCATGATCGCGAACCACACGGGGCTGATTCCCTCGTTCATCAGGATCGCCGGGCCGACGATCGGCACCACGACGAAGACGATCTCGATGAAGTCGAGGAAGAAGCCGAGCAGGAACATCAGCGCCATCGTCAACAGCATCGCGCTGAACACGCCGCCGGGAAGGCCGTGCAGAAACTCCGCGACGATCTCGTCGCCCTCGAAGCCGCGGAACACGAGGCTGAACAACTGCGCGCCGATGAGGATGGTGAACACCATCGACGAGACCTTGGCGGTGGAGAACATCACGTCGCGCAGGTTGGCGAGGGTTAGCTGGCGACGGGAGGCGGCGAGCAACAGCGCCCCCATCGCGCCGACGCCCGCCGCCTCGGTCGGCGTCGCGAGGCCGAACAGGATCGAGCCGAGCACCAGCACGATGAGCAGCAGCGGCGGCATCAGCACCATCACCACCCGCGCCACCATTTCCCGATTGCTCACCGCGGCGCGTTCCTCGGCCGGGATGGGCGGCATCCGGTCGGGGTAGAGCTGGGCATAGACCGCCTGCCAGGCGATGTAGAGCAGGACGAGCGCGAGGCCGGGGATCAGCGCGCCGACGAACAGGTCGGCAACCGACACCGGGTCCGGGGCGAAGTTCCCCGCCGCGAGCTGGGCCTGCTGATAGGCGGCCGAGATCTGGTCGCCGAGCAGAATGAGCACGATCGACGGCGGGATGATCTGCCCCAGCGTGCCGGCGGCGCAGATGGAGCCGCAGGAGATGGACGGCGCGTAGCCCCGCTTCAGCATGGTCGGCAGCGACAGCAATCCCATCGTCACCACGGTGGCGCCGACGATGCCGGTGGAGGCCGCGAGCAGCGCACCGACCACGCTCACCGCGATGCCGAGGCCGCCGCGCAACCGGCCCATCAGCAACGCCATCGTGTCGAGCAGGGCTTCGGCGAGCTTCGAGCGCTCGAGCATCACGCCCATGAACACGAACAACGGCACCGCGATCAGCAGGTCGTTGGTCATGATGCCGTAGATGCGGTTGGTGAGCGCCTGGATGAAGGCGAGTTCGAACACGCCAGCCCACGCGCCGATCAGCCCGTAGATCAGCGCCACGCCGGACAGGGTGAAGGCGACCGGGAAGCCGAGCAGCAAGGCGCCGCACAGGGTGAGCACCATAGCGACGATGTAGTATTCGTAGATCATGCCCCGTCCCTACAACGCATGTTCGCGGGTCTCGGGCTGACCGTTGCCGGCGCCGAGCAGGGTGGCCACGGCATGGGCGGCGCGCGAAAGCCCCTGAAGAATCATCGTCACGGCGAAGATCCAGATGCAGGTCTTGAGCAGATAGACGGCGTGAACGCCGCGCTCTTCGAGCGAACCCTCGCATTCGGCCCAACTGTTCAGCACGTAGTCGCCGGAGAACAGAACGATGATGACGCAGACGGGGACCAGGAACAGCATGGTGCCCGCCAGATCGACCGCGGCGCGCCGGCGCTCGTCCATCTTCAGGTAGAACACATCGACGCGAACGTGCTCGTTCCAGAGCAGCGTATAGCCGGCGCACAGCAGGAACACCGCCGCGTGCATGAAGCGCACCGATTCCTGCATCCAGATGAAGCCGATCTCGAAACCGTAGCGCAACACGACGATGAGCACGGTGACCAGCACCATGACCAGCGTCAGCCACGCGGCGAACCGTCCGAGCCGGTCGTTGACCGCGTCGATGGCGCGCGCCAGCGCGAGGTGCGCCGGGAGGTTGCGGTCGGCGGCGCGGCGCAGCAGGGCGGCCGCGACGACGGCGACCAGCGGCAAGCCGATCACCATGACCGCCAGCCACGCTTCGCCGAACACCGCTTGCGACGCGCCGGCGACGGGCGCGAGCACCCCGGACAGGCCGCTCTTGAGCGCCTTGCAGAATTCGAGCGCGTCGATTCCGCTGGAATCGTCCACCTGACTCGCCCCTCGCTCCCGGGTCGGGGCGGCGGCGCCCCGGCGAGAGCGACACTAGAGAAGTCCGTGCCGCAGACCAAGCCCTGCGCCGCGCCCGCGACGGCGCCCGAAGGCCGGGGTGCGTTCCGGTTTGAAAATTATCGCGGTTTGGCCGGGTTTGCGTCGGTGACGACGGCGGGACGGCGGTCCGATCTTCGCGCAGCGTGTATCGATTTCAAACCGGGACACTACCGACGGCCGGGGTGTTGATACGGAGCGCGCGACGCGGGTAGGTTGCGCGAGCCGCTGCCGGCCGCCCTGGAGAGACCGTTCCCCGCTCCGAGACCGTTATGTCCACCATAGAGATCAACAAAATCGTCGCCGCCGTTCTGTGCGCGCTGTTGCTTCTGCTGAGCCTGCGCTTCGTGGTCGAGCTCGCGGCCGGCCACCCGCAGGGCGGCGCGCCGGCGTTCGTCGCGCCGCCGGCGCGCATGGAGGCGGACGCTGCGCCCGCGGTTCCCCCGGTCGCGCCGGAGGCGCCGCCGATGGGCCTGGCCGAAAGGATCGCAGTGGCGGATCTCGAAGCAGGCGCTACGGCGTTCCGGAAATGCGCCGCGTGCCACAGCGCCGAAGCGGGCGCCCGGCACAAGATCGGCCCCAATCTGTGGGGCGTCGCGGGCGCGCCGAAAGCCGGCCAGACCGGCTTCCGCTATTCGTCGGCGCTGACCGGAATCGGCGGCGTGTGGGACGACGCGGCGCTGGACTCGTTCCTCGCCGACCCGCGCGGCTTCGCGCCGGCGACCAAGATGGCGTTTCCGGGCATCGCCGACCCCGGCCAGCGCGCCGCCGTGATCGCCTGGTTGCGCACGCGCATGGACGGCCCGGCGACGGGCGAATGAACGCCTCCGGCGGGTAGTCCGCGCCCGAAGCGGACGATGAACCGCTCCCGGTCCCGCCGGCGCTTCGTCACGGCGCGAGGGCCGGTTCGTGCGGTTTCGCCCCGCGCACCCGGGCGACGCCGGCGTCGCGGCCGCCTCATACAGAGGGGCGCCGGTGTGCGGCTCGCATCCTCGATTCGTTGCACGTTTCGCACATATGCGGGCGGGACGCCCGCGCACCGAAGCGTTTCAAACCGGGACACCTGTGCCATGCCGCCCTCAAGCCGATACGCCGCAGCGTGTGCGCGGACGCAGGCGAACTACCGATTCCGGAGGGGACCCGAGAACCACGAACCGGGGAGAAGACAATGACCGGCAAAGCCGAACTGCTCGATCGCATTACCGTGCGTGCGGACGTCTTCGGGGGCAAGCCCATTATCCGCGACATGCGGATCGCGGTGGAGCATGTCCTGGGGATGCTGGCGGCCGGAGATCCCGTGGAGACCATTCTCCGGGAGTATCCGGACCTGAAGCCCGAAGATATTCAAGCGTGCCTGATGTTCGCCCACAGGTCGCTGGCGGGCGAGCACGTGCATGAGCGCGTTCCCGTACGGGAAGCCTTGTGAAGTTTCTTCTCGATGTGTGCTCGGCTTCCCGGAGCCTGCACGCCTCGTTGATCGACTCCGGCCACGACGTCCTCTCCGCGCGGGACGGGTATTCCACGGCCACCTTATACGGCGGGGTGCGCGAGCGGGCGGCACGCATTCTCGATTCCTTGCGCGTTTCGCACATATGCGGGCGTCCACACACGGACGCCGTCGGTCAGAAATCTCTCAGAAGCGGGTTGACGCCGCCGGCGGCCGGCCCGGTCGGCGGGGATGCGGGGCCGGGCGGCGCGTCGCGCAGAATCCGGTCGAGAGTCGTCGGCTGCGGCGCCGCGGCGTCCTCCGGTGCGCGCACGGCGAGCCGGCGGCAATGGTCGGGCGTGCAGAACATGGTTTCGCCGCTGGTCGTATCGGTCACGAACGCCCCCGCGCCGGCACCGGCGATGGCGGCGAGCGCGTAGCGGGCGCCGTCGTCGGCGCGCGGCGCGGGCGCGTCCACGATGGCGACGGCCGCCGCGATCAACGCGGCGCCGGTGAGAAAAACATGCGCTCGGGTCATGGCCTCTTCACCTCGTTTTCCGGTCGTCGTCTCGCGCCACGATGGCGCGGCGGCGCTTGACCGCGCAAGCGAAATCGCTGCTATAAGGGCCGCGCGAACCAACGCGCCGGGGATCGAATCATGCGCTGCGAAGTCGTGGCGGTCGGCACCGAACTGCTGCTCGGCCAGATCGTCGATACCAATTCGAGCTGGATCGGCGAACAACTAGCCCTCGCCGGCATCGACTCCCATTTCCAGACCAAGGTCGGCGACAATCCGGAGCGGATGATCGCGTGCATCGGCTTGGGCCTCGAACGCAGCGACGCCGTAATCACCTGCGGCGGCCTCGGCCCCACCCAGGACGACATCACCCGCGAGGCGATCGCCGCAGTGATGGGGGTCGAACTCGCGCGGGACGCGGAGATGGGCGCGCGCATCCGCCATATGTTCGAATCGCGCGGGCGGCGGATGACCGACAACAACCTGCGGCAGGCGGACCGGCCCGCCGGCGCGTCGTTCATCCCCGAAATGCCCGGCACCGCGCCGGGGCTGATCTGCCCGGTCGATGGCAAGGTCATCTATGCGGTGCCGGGGGTGCCGTGGGAAATGCGGCTGATGCTGGAGAAGACCGTGCTCCCCGACCTCAAACGGCGCGCCGGGGTCACGGCGGTCATCAGGAGCCGGGTGCTCAAGACGTGGGGCCAGACCGAGTCGGGTCTCGCCGAACAGCTCGCCGGACGCATCGAGGCGCTCGACCGAAGCGGCGCCGCGACTCTGGCGTTTCAGGCCAGCGGCATCGAGGGCCTCAAGGTACGCATCACCGCTAAAGCCGACGGCGCGGCGGCCGCGGACTCGGTCATCGCCGACGAAGAGCGGCGGGTGCGCGCGATCCTCGGCGACGTGGTGTTCGGGGCCGACGACCAGACGATGGAGTCGGTGGTGCTCGACATGCTGCGCGAGCGCGGCCGGACCCTGGCCGTGGCCGAAACCCTGACCGGCGGGTTGATCGGCGCGCGGATGACGCGGATCGCCGGCGCGGGCGAGGTGTTTCGCGGCGCGCTGATCTCGACCCCGGAACGGTCGCCGCGCGGCCTCCCCGCCCTCCCCGACGCACCGATCGCCTCTCGCGAAGCCGCGTCCGCGCTCGCCGATGCGGTGCGCGGCGCGCTGGACGCCGATGTCGGCCTGGCCACCACGGGCGTGCCGGGGCCGGACCCGATAAACGGCCACAAGCCGGGCACGGTGTTTCTCGGCCTGGCGCTCGGCGACCGGGTCGAGGCCACCGAGGTCCGCCTGCCCGGCCACGGTGACCGCATCCGGCAATATGCGGTGATCAGCCTGCTCAACTATTTTCGCCGCGCCCTGCTGTCGTTGGCGCCGACCCCGCTTTAGGCGGCCCCGGAACCGTGACCGACCAGCCTGTCATTCGCGTGCTTATCGCCAAGGTCGGCCTGGACGGGCACGACCGGGGCGTCAAGATCGTCGCCCGCTGCCTGCGCGACGCGGGCATGGACGTGATCTATACGGGCCTGCACAAGACCCCGGAGGAAGTGGTTCGCGCCGCCGTCGACGAAGACGTCGACGTGCTGGGGGTCAGCCTGCTGTCGGGCGCGCACATGACCATCTTCCCGCGCCTGATCGCGCGGCTGCGCGACGCCCGCGCCGACGACATCCTGCTGGTCGGCGGCGGCGTGATGCCGGAGGAAGACGCGGCGGCGCTCAAGGAGCAGGGAGTCGCCGAACTGCTGCTCCAGGACACGCCGCCCGACGTCATCGTTTCCACCATCCGCCGCCTGGTGGCCGAACGGGGGCCGCGCTGACATGGAGGAGTGGACGTTCCCCGCGCGCTACGACGAGACCTATCTCCCCGCCGCCGGCGCGCGATACTGGTTCCCGGAACGCGAAACGATGGACGCGGGCGCGCGCGAACGGGCGATCGTCGCGCGGCTGCGCGAGGTGATGGCCCACGCCTGGGCGCACGCGCCGTTCTACCGCCGCAAATGGGACGAGGCGGGCGTGCATCCCGACCACATCACGTCTCTGGAAGCCTTCGAGCGGGTGCCGGTGGTGACCAAAGCGGAACTGCGCGCTTCGCAGGCGGCGCATCCGCCGTTCGGCGACTATCTCTGCATTCCGCCGCACGCGGTGCACCACATTCACGGCACGTCGGGCACCACCGGCCGGCCGACGGCGTTCGGCATCGGCCGCGACGACTGGCGGGCGATCGCCAACAATCAGGCGCGCATCCTGTGGGCGATGGGCCTGCGTCCCGGCGACCGGGTGTTCATCGCCGCGATTTTCAGCCTCTATCTGGGTTCGTGGGGCGCCATGCTGGGCGCCGAACGGCTCGGCTGCCAAGTGTTTCCGTTCGGCGCCGGCGCGCCGGGGATGACCGCGCGCGCCGCCTCATGGCTCGCCGCGATGGGCGCGGAGGGGTTTTACGGCACGCCGTCCTACGCGCTGCACCTCGCCGAGACCGCGCGCGAGGAAGGCTACGACCCGCGCGACTTCGGCCTGCGCGCGATGTTCTTCTCAGGCGAGCCGGGCGCCTCGATCCCCGGCATCCGCGACCGCATCGCCGAAGCGTTCGGCGCCCGCGTGTTCGATTGCGGCACGATGGCGGAAATGATGCCGTTCATGAGCGCCGCCGAGACCGACGGCGGCGGCCCCGGCATGGCGCTGTGGCAGGACATGGTCTATCACGAAGTCTGCGACCCTGAGCGCTTCACCCGCGTGCCCTACGGCTCGCGCGGCACACCGGTTTACACCCATCTCGAGCGCACGTCGCAACCTATGATCCGCCTGCTGTCGGGCGACCTCGCCCGGTGGGAGGACGGCCCGAGCCCGTGCGGGCGCACCTATCCGCGCTTTCCCGAAGGGGTTTACGGGCGCATCGACGACATGTTCCAGGTGCGCGGGGAGAACATCTATCCGAGCGAGATCGACAAGGTGCTGAACGGCATCGACGGCTATGCCGGCGAACACCGTATCGTCATCACCCGCGACGGCGCGATGGACGAGTTGCTGGTGCGCGTCGAAGCCGGCGACGGCGGCGCGTTCGCACCCGCCTGCGCGGCGGCGCTGCACAAGATGCTGGGCGTGCGGGCGAAGGTGGAGACCGTGGCGCCGGGCACCTTCCCGCGCACCGACTTCAAGGCGCGGCGGGTGATCGACGACCGCGCGCTGTTCCGCGAACTGTCGGCGCGGGAATGACCGGTCCGACTGGTAGTCCGACCCCCTCGCGGGCGCTGGTCGCGGGCGTGCGCTCGGGCGACCGCCGCGCCCTCGCCCGGCTCATCAGCCGCGCCGAGGCGGGAGGGGACGAATGCCGCCCGGCGCTGGCCGACATCCACCGCCATGCGGGCCGCGCCCATGTGGTGGGGATCACCGGCGTGCCCGGATCGGGCAAATCGACTCTGGTGGAAGCGCTGGCGCGCGCGCTGCGCGATTCCGGGCGCACGCTCGGCGTCGTCGCGATCGATCCGTCGAGTCCGTTTTCGGGCGGCGCCATCCTCGGCGACCGGATCCGCATGGGCGCGCTGGCCGGGGACTCCGGCGTCTTCATCCGTTCGATGGCGTCGCGCGGGGCGCTCGGCGGCCTCGCCCGCGCGGCGCTCGATGCGGTCGATCTGATGGACGCCGCAGGGTTCGATATGGTGATGATCGAGACGGTCGGCGTCGGCCAGGACGAAGTCGATATCGCACGCGCCGCCGACACGACGGTGGTGGTCTCCGCACCCGGACTCGGCGACCACATTCAGACGCTCAAGGCCGGAGTGCTGGAGATCGCCGACATCCACGCGGTGAGCAAGGCCGACCGACCCGATGCCGACAAGACGGTGAGCGACCTCCAGCACATGCTGGCCCTGGCGTTGTCGGCGGGCGAACGGCCGACCCCCGTGGTCGCCACGAGCGCCGCGACCGGCGCGGGGATCCGCGACCTGCTCGGCGAGATCGACTCGCACCGCCGGTTTCTCTCGCAGGGCGGGCGGCTCGCCCGCCGCCGCCGCCGCAACGCCGCGGCGCGGACGATGAAGATCGCCGAGGATCTGCTTCGCCTGCGTCACGCCGGCGGCGAGGGTGCGGCCGCGGCGGCGATCATCGACCGCGTCTGCGCCCGCGAACTCGACCCCCATGCGGCGGCGCGAATGCTGCTCGCCGCGCCCGACGAGGTGGCCCGCCCATGACCGACAGCCGGAACATTCTCGATGGCCGCACGCTGGAAACGCTGGCCGAAGACGTGGCCGACTGGGAGGCGGAAGAGGTCGCGCGCATCCTCGACCGCCAGCCCGAAAGCAAGCCGGCATACCGCACGGCCTCGGGACTCGGCCTGAAGCGCGCCTACACCATGCTCGACGTGGCCGAGGTTCCGCTGGAAGACATCGGACTGCCGGGCCGCTACCCCTACACCCGCGGGCCGTATCCGACGATGTATCGCGGGCGCAACTGGACGATGCGCCAGATCGCCGGGTTCGGCACGGGTGCCGACACCAACGGCCGGTTCAAATACCTGCTCGCCCAGGGCCAGACGGGCCTGTCCACCGATTTCGACATGCCGAGCCTGATGGGCTACGACTCCGACCACCCCATGAGCCACGGCGAAGTCGGCCGCGAGGGAGTCGCCGTCGATACGATCGACGACATGGAGGCGCTGTTCGACGGCATCGACCTGCGGAAGATCTCGGTGTCGCTCACCATCAACCCCTCCGCCTGGATCGTCTATGCCATGTATGTCGCGCTGGCCCGGCGGCGCGGTTACGACCTCGATTCCCTGTCGGGGACGATCCAGGCCGACATCCTCAAGGAATACGTCGCGCAGAAGGAATGGATCTTCCCGATCCGCCCGTCGGTGCGGCTGGTGCGCGACTGCATCGCATGGGGCGCGCGCAACATGCGCCGCTACAACCCGGTCAACATCTCCGGCTATCACATTTCCGAAGCCGGCGCGACCGCGGTGCAGGAAGCCGCGTTCACCATGGCCAACACCATCGCCTATGTCGAGGAAACGGTCGCGGCCGGGCTGCACGTGGACGAGTTCGCGCCCCGGCTGTCGTTCTTCTTCGTCGCCCAGGCCGACCTGTTCGAGGAAGTGGCCAAGTTCCGCGCGCTGCGCCGCGTCTATGCCCGGATCATGAAAGAGCGCTTCGGGGCGAAGAAGCCGGAATCGATGCGCCTGCGCTTTCACGCGCAGACCGCGGCGGCGACGCTGACCCGACCGCAGCATCAGGTGAACCTGGTGCGCACGGCGTTCCAGGCGCTCGCAGCGGTGCTCGGCGGCTGCCAGAGCCTGCACACGAACGGCATGGACGAGGCGTTCACCATCCCCACCGAAGACGCGATGCGGCTCGCCTTGCGCACGCAACAGGTGATCGCGGAGGAGACCAACGTCACGTCGGTGGTCGATCCGCTCGGCGGGTCCTATCTGGTCGAGAAGCTGACCAGCGACATGGAGCGCGAGATATTCGCCATCCTCGACGAGGTGGACGCGATGGGCGGGACGGTGAAGGCGATCGAGCGCGGCTGGTTCCAGCGCCGGATTGCCGACTCGGCCTACGACCAGGCGATCCGCAAGGCGAACGGCGAACGCCCGGTGATCGGCGTGAACGCCTATGTCGAAGAGGGCGACGCGCCGCCGGTGGACACCCATCCCTACGACCCGGAAACCGAGCGCCGCCAGATCGAGAACCTGCAACGGACCCGCCGCGAACGCGACAATGCAAAGGTGACGGCGCTGCTGGAGGAGCTCAAACGCGTTGCCGGCGACGAGAAGGAGAACATCATGCCGGTGACCATCGCCCTGGCGGAGGCGCGCGCCTCGATGGGCGAGATCGTGGAAACCCTGCGCGGCCTGTGGGGGTCTTACAGCGAGCGGCCGGTGTTTTGAACGGTTTTCGGGCGCGGGTTGTCGCCTACGGCCTCGCCCGCTCGTCTGCGTCGCGGATGGCGCCGGTCAATCGGCCGACGGTCGTGGAAGGATTGCCGTACGAAGCGCCTTCCCGTTCCCGGTTTCGCAGTTGCGCTGCGGCGCGTCGCTCGGCTTTTTCGACCTTGTTTACCAAGGCATCGCAGTCGAGAGTCTTCGCTCCGTGCCGGTCATAGTCCGGGCAAAGGCGCGTCAGTTCTCTCTGAACCCGATGACGATCGCAGGATTGGTCGTAGTCCCGTTCGTGAAGAACCAACCACAGTTCGAAGCAGGGATCGGAGCGGCCGACCAGGATGCCGGCGCTTTCGCATAGTGCTACGGCTTCCTCGAAACGGGGGTGCGCGTCCCGGTCAAATATCGCGCAAACTCGATCGCTTTCTTCGAACGAATTTCCGCTTCTGCGACCGCGCTTGAGAGATTTGGCTTCTTTCACTGCCGCTTGCGCCACAGTCATGGGAACGCCTACCCCACCGATGGTCTGCACCTCGATCAGCGCACTCGAACAGGCGCGCTTGACCGCGGCAAAGTATGCCGGCTCCGTATTCGCACCCTCGCAAAACAAGACAAAACGCCGCTTCGGATCGCGGCGGTGACCGCGGCGCTTCAGAGCCGCGATCGCGCGGCAAGGGAGCTTAGCGCGGCGAGCCAAGAGCAGAAACGGGATCGTCGGAGAGCGTCGCGCCATATCGGCCTTGAAGATATCCCTTCTCGATATTGTCTCCCCGGCGGGTTCGAATGTCGGTAAGCGGGTAGAGTCGCGTCGCCCCGTCGGCGTCTTTCTCCGTGAACCAGAGTTGATCGCGCCGCAGAAAGGGCAACTTCATCAGATTGGTATCATGGGTTGTCGCGAGAAGCTGCGCACCCTTCGGGTTGGTCTCTGGGGAACAGAACAATTGCAGCACCGCTTTGCCGACCTGGGTATGGAGGCTGGCGTCGATCTCGTCGACGATCAGGGGGGCGCCTTTATCGAGTGCGCGAAACACGCGATCGAGCACGACCAACAGGCGCCTCGTACCGGCGCTCTCCCGGTCCAATCCAAGATAGACCGGCTCGCCGACCCGGCGCCGATGGGCGAGTTCGATGGCGACCAATTTATCATCCGAATCCGGGTCGAGATCGATTGGTTCTTTTAATCTCTTTCTCACCCAAGTCACCAGCTCCCTCCGAAATGTCCAGTCTTCTTCAGAGATTTCGGTTTCATTTCGTCGGTATCCAACGATGCCTGTGTCGATCCTCTCGAGAAAATCGATCACCCGAGGATCCGGTTCTTCCCTGGCCAGATACTCCGACGCCATCGTACCCGATACGGCAACTCCTTTGACGCTGTCGACCGCACGGAAATATCGGAGCACTTCCGAAAGCCGTTCGTGTCCGTTCTGAGCCGCTGCCGAAACATACAGGCTGTTGGGCCTGGTCAGATCCGCAATGACATTGTTCCGCCCTTTCAATCCGCGCCCGAAACGGAATACGCCGCCCTGGCGCTCGAACAGCATCCGGCGATGGGCTCTCGGAAAGACGTACAGCCATTCAGACTCGAAGGCGGTATCGGACACTTCGAAGCCATAATGATGACGAACGCCGTCGACAACGAAGTCGAGTTCGAAACGCGACGGCCTTGCGGAACAGGCGGCGTCGAGGCGGAACGGACCACGGGGCACGCCGCCGCCCGGCTCCCCCCGGACCTGCGAGTGAAGGACCATGCTCCGCATGGTCATTATCGCATCCGCGATGTTGGTTTTGCCCGAAGCGTTGGCGCCGTAGATCACCGCCGCCGGGACAGCCGACCCGCTCGGCGCGGACGGACAGGGGATCAGCCCTTCCTTCGGATCTTTCAGGGACGACGCCGAGAACGACAACTCCTGAAAATCGCGGATCGAAAGATGGTTGGAGACGCCGAAGCGCAGCAACATGCGAATTCCCCGTCGTTTCAGCACCCTATTCGAACAAAATTTCCCTCTGGCGTCAATTTTTTCCGTATCGCAGCGCAAATTTGAAGCTGTTATGACGAAGGGCGCCGACGGGGCGCCCGTGTGTCGAGGACGTTCGGCGGGCTGGCGATGGCCCGACGCGCCCCGGGCCGTCGGATGCGGCGCGGGATTCGGCGAAGGACGCGGCCGCCGCGTCTCCGGCGCTCCGTTGCGTCTTCGTCGGCGCCTGTCCAGCACAACAGGACCGAAACCGGAACGAACGATCCCACGCGCGGATCCGAGCGGTCATGCCGCGAACGACCGGCCGTGGCGGCGCTCGCGAATCCGCAGGAGATTGCCGCGGTCGCCCTGGTCCGATGCGGGCCGCCAATTGTCGCGTGACGGGCGACATGCCAGCGTTCCGTCATGTCCGTTATGATCGCGCCGTTCAGGCATCGTGGCCTCAAGGCGCTCTACGAAGTTCCGATGGCGCGGCGCGTAACATTCCGGTTCGAAGACAGCCTGGCAGTCGATGTCGATTACCTGGACTATCATTGAGGGAATCGATCATGGCGATGCACGATCCTCCGCATCCCGGCGAACTCGTGAGGCACGAGTGCCTGGAGCCCCTTGGCCTGTCGGTGGCGCGGGCCGCGGACGGTCTCGGGGTCACCCGGCAGGCTCTGTCGGACCTTGCGAGAACGCCTCGGCTACGATGTGCACTGGGTCTCGGGGTCACCCGGCAGGCTCTGTCGGACCTTGTGAACGGTGAAGCCGGGGTCTCGACCGAGATGGCGATACGCCTGTCGAAGGCGTTCGGCTCGACTCCCGAGACCTGGCTCGGGATGCAAATGGCCTACGATCTTTGGCAGGCGCGCGACCGCGCCGACCGGATCGAGGTCGAGCGATTCGCCACCGCATGAACGCGGCATCGAGTGCCGCCCGATGGCGCGCGTCGGCAGGACGGCGCCGGAAGCAACCGGGTTCGAGAACTTCGACCTGAAGTCACACAAACTCCCAAAACCACAGGCCGGCCCCACGTCTTTGGGCCCGGCGTCTTCCTCCCGTCACGCCCCGACTTGATTCGGGCCTCCCATGACAACTTTCGAGCCGCGTTTCCATCCGCATCCGGGCTGGCGTCTGCCGGCCCGCCGCCCTATCGTCCGCCGGGCGGATAACCGAAACGACGAGGGCGAGCCATGACGATCCAACGCCGCAATTTTCTCAAGGCGGGCGCCGCCGGCGCGGTGGCGGCTTCGGCGTTTCCGGCGCCGGCGCTGTCGCAGGGGCGGCTGCGCTGGAAAATGATCACCTGCTGGCCGAAGAACTTTCCCGGCCTCGGCATGGCGGCGAACGAAGTGGCCGAGCAGATCACGAAGATGAGCGACGGCCGCCTCGAGGTCAAAGTCTATGGCGCCGGCGAAATCGTGCCCGCCTTCGAACTGTTCGACGCGGTGCGCGGCGGCATCGCCGAGATGGGCCACGGCTGGGACGGCTACTGGATCGCCAAGCATCCGGGGATGCCGTTCTACAGCGGCGTGCCGAACGGCCTCGGCCCGCACGAACAATTGGCGTGGATCCAGTATGGCGGCGGCCAGGCGCTGTGGGACGAGATGTATGCCGACTTCGGCATGAAACCGTTCGTCTCCGGCCTCAATCCGCCGTCGATGTTCGGCTGGTATCGCCGCGAGGTCGAGTCGCTCGACGACATGAAGGGCCTGAAGATCCGCATGGCGGGGCTACCCGGCGAAGTGCTCAATCGGCTCGGCGCAACCTCGGTCAACATGCCGGGCGGCGAGATCATGAGTTCGCTACAGGCCGGCGTGGTCGATGCGGTCGAATGGGGCGGCGCGTGGTCGGACCTGGCGTTCGGCTTCCAGAAGATCGCCAAGATCTGCTACTGGCCGGGCATTCACGAACCCGGCGCGTCCAACTCGCTGATCGTCGCGCGCGACGTTTATGAAGGCTTGCCGTCGGATCTGAAGGAAATCGTCCGGGTCACGGCGCAGTTCGCGGCCGCCCGGTTGTATTCGGAATCGACCCATCAGAACGCGGTCGCCTTCCGGACCCTGCGGGAGAAGCACGGGGTGGAGTTCAAGAAACTGCCTGACGACGTGATCGCCGCGTTCCTGCGGACGAGCCTGGACGTACAGCGCGAGACGGCGGAGAGAGATCCTCTGGCGCGGCGTATTTACGAGAGCTTCCTCGCGTTCCGCGAGCGCGCGACCGAAATCGCCCCGACCGTGGAACTCGGCTATCTCGGCGCGCGTTCGACTGAGGTGTGAGTTTCTGAACCAGTGATTGAGGGCCGATCAAAGGTGGGATGTAAGCACCACCGCACGCGAGAACGAGCACTGACGAGTCTGGCCGGTCAACCGGTCAAGGCGGTACGGAACGACACGCAGGCACGTTGGACGGTAAAGAGCGGGCAGTGCAGAAACACGGCATCACAAGATTTTAGATCTCGTTCCAGTTGCCCCTGGAACCCGTATTCCGATCCGGCGCGGTCGCCGTCAGTTCGATCCGCATCACCGCAGCCGCGTCCGGCTTACTGGCTCCTTTCCGCATCAACAGATTTGGTTGTTGCAACCTTCGTCGCACTCGAAGTATCTCAGGATGAACGGAGAAACGGAATTGTACACCGCGGTGAACGCGCTTGTAGATAGTTAGCGATACTGTCATTCACGGCTCCGCGGCACGAAACGCAGGTCCACCTCGCCCGGTTTTTGTGTCTTGTCACCGTACAACGCCGTCTGAGTCGCTGTCCTGTAGGGTGCTGGGCGCTCATAGAGCTGGTGGTCCGGCAGCAACTTGCCAAGCACACGAATTACGATCTGCCGGGTCCGTTCTCGCGCGTCCGCGCGCACGCACCACACGGCGTTGGCAGCGGTCCGCTTCAATGTCGCCCCGAGGCAAGTAGACAAAGTCTCCTCATACCGCTTGGGATTCTCAAACTTCTGATCGGTGCGCCAGTCGGGTTGGCATGGGCCTTCTCGTAGTGCCCATAGCCGAAGCCAGCTATCAGCACGGTAGTTGGTCACTCCCAGGTAGGGAGGGGAGGTGAGGACTAGGCCAGCCGTGTCCCGGCTTTTGGGCAATGCCGTCGCCGCATCACCCAGAGCCACCTGTGGGCGTCTTGTACCGATCGGCTTCGGCACTCCCTTCGCATAGCGCCACTGCGCGCGGCGCTGCAGGAACTCACAGGGGTTGATCTCTGGTGGGCGCTCAAGCCCTTTGTTGCGCCACCAACGCACGCAGTAGTTGGGCGCCATTGCACGGGAGTGTCTGAGCTGGTTCGAAAGGGCGTTTCCACGCTTGCCATGCAAGTGCTGGATCAGGAGCGCAGCCACTGTACGATCGAGTCGACTGCGTCGCCAGTCAAGCTCTCTGCGTGCGGCGTTGATAAAACCTAGTACGTCGCGGCAGAAAGCCATTTCCTGAAACTCATCCTCCGGGCATCGATCATCGTCGGTCGCATTCTTGCAAATCTCGGCAATGCGCTTCTTGACTGTCCCAAGTCTCGGGTGCGGATCGGTCTTGGTCTTGGTGTAAAGCCAAGCAACGGGGCTAATATCAGCGGCGACAGCGGGAAGGCCCATCACCATCGCGACAAATGGCGCGGTCCCTCGACCGCAGAACGGATCGATCACAGCCCGTCCCGGCGTCCCGTACCGCAGAATCGTCTCCGTGACGTAACCGACCGGAAAGATCGCGTAGTACGGACCCAGTCGTACCCACCGACCCGGTGCTGAGGAGCCCGACAGGTCGGGCATGAAGCTCGCCATCAGGCGGACAGCCCTTGGTCCTTGAACAGCTCCGCGAGCATGCTGTGTCCCCGACGCAATGGAATGGCGGCGTGCGCGTTGGCGCGGATCAGCGGGATGAAACCATCGGTATACAGGTAGCTGTACAGCTCATCGATGAGGTCTAGAGCATCTCCAAGCCGGGGAAAAGCATCGGGGCTCGTACTATTGGGCTCCTCGCCGATATTGTTGACAATGGGCGTCATCAGGACCGCATGCTGCCCGCTGCGGCTCTTGTACATAATCTTCCGACCGTAGTGAACCGCTTGGCCGTAAGCCTTGTTGCTACTCGGGCTCGGAGCAATGTGCTTGTAGATGTACTCTGTGGTCGGGACGAGCGCGGTCCCATTGGGCAGCCGCTGGCGCTGTCCATCGGCCTCCCGCCAATCCAGCTCCTCCAGATGCCCCGTAAACTGACCGGTCTTTTCGATTCCCATCAACAGAAGCCCGGGCCTTCCTTCCCGGGCGAGCTCATTGTGAATACGGGCGACCTCCTCCTGCACGTGGCCCTTGAGCCAAGCCGGCATTCCGAAGATCGCAAGCGGACCGTCGATGACGAAAGCCGTGCGGTCAAAGCAGCTTTGTGGCAGTTTCTCCCAGAAGTACCGGATGATGTTCACCATCAACAGGTGTTCGGTCACCATCCGGAACGCTGTAAACGCCTGCTCGCACGTGCCGTAGTCGTGGAACCGTTCGTGCATGCGCAAGCTATCTGTCGAGTAGAGTGGTGCCTTGCGGTGGCACTGGCACGGTCCATCCGTCGCTCGCCGCCGGACCTTGCCCCCCGGTCCCTGTCCACAGTCTTCGATGGGGCATCGGAAGGTGGCCGCACTGTTCCTGATGGCGTCGGCTGCGATGGCATGGAAGGTCTCCAGCAGCGACTCGTGGCTGTCGTCCAGCTTGAAGTCGAGCTCCTGACGGACGGTGTGGCGAAAGAACTTCTTCGGCGCGTCCTGCTCCGCGCGAATTCCCCCAACATTCTGACCCGGCAGCACCGCGCTCATCGTTTCCACACGCTCAAGGTCTCGCAGTTCGCTTGGGCTAGGGATGTTGTCGCGGTCGAATCTCCGCAGTTCATCCACCCTGATGACAATCACCGCGGCGTTGAACAACGCCGCCTCTGCCATCGGAAAGCCATTCTGGACCGCTTTCGTTACTGTCGAGCTATCCACCGCAATGATCCGTCTGACGCCGTTATGTCCCCGCACTGGCTCGACGGTTGCCGGAAGGCCTTCGTCGTCCCCTCGGTCGCGGACGCGGATGGCACCTCTGAACGCCTTGACACTCAAGTTCTCTTCCAAGCGCCAAAGCGAATCGCCTGTCGCGTACTCCCCTTTGTAAGGCACTGTACCTCCTCCTACCCGCGGGTACCAGAAACTGGGACGCCTTGCGACCCACTCGCCGGCCGCGGCGTCGCCGTGAATTCATCGATCTGCACCGGAATCGTGAAGTAGCTTGATTGCGTCCTCATCTTCACGAGTCCCGTCTCGGAGACGTTCATGATGTCGCCTGCGAAGTCCTTGAAGTCATTGAACTTGCTGATCTGATTCGTCTCGTCGGTGTTGTTCAGATGGGCGATAAACCAATTCTCAGTGTTTTTTAGAATATTCGCCTGGATGGAGGACGGCTCCTGCGTAGAGTACACCATGCCGATGTTGAATTTTGCCCCCTCCTTGGCGATTCGCGCCCAAATGTTGGTGTTGTCGTCCTCACTTGAGCGTGGGAGCAAGGTGTGGGCTTCCTCCGCGTAGATAATGACATGAGGTGGACGCACAATTTCGCCCGTATCGCGATCTACCTGAGCGTTGACGAAGCTCTGTTGCTGCGCTCTGAACAAACCCAACACGATCCTCTCCGCCGCTTGCCGGTTCAGATCGGGGTCACCTAGTAGCTGATCGACAATGACGAGCTTTCCCTCTCTGACTTGTCTGACGACGGCGTCCGCGTAGTCTTCGTCTGAGTCCAAGTCATGCCAAACCCTCGCGTTCCTTGCCATGGCCAAGCCACGCGTCCCGTCATAGATCCGCAGCAGTCCCTTCAGATGAGAGTCCGACCAGTTCCGCCCTTGATGTGACTCAGCGTAGCTCTGATCGAATTTTTTGAATTCGTCCTTCCTCGTCCACTCGGCGAACGCCTTGACGAAGTTGCCCGCAACATCCCATTGCATCCGGCCTTTGCTCTCGTCAAGCAACCCCACATACTGTTTCGTTTCCGAGTACTGAGCCATCAAATTTCTGATCTCCTGACTGAACAACCCCCTCGTGCTCGGGTGCCATTCAGGGGTAGCGAATCCCGCGTTCGCTAGCATGCAGCGGTATACGAAGAGTCGTCGACGGAATCGCGTATACTCCCCCCGTGCTTTTTCGCCCACGGTGCCGCCCGTGTCGTCCAGGCGCGCGTTTCGGAAGTCCGTGACGTACCCGCCCGTTTCCTCGGCCAGAGAGTCGTTGATGATCTGCTTGCCTTGGTACAGGCTATGAAGTACCTGCTCAAGGTGCTGTTCGTCGGTCTGAGGATTCGGTGGCTCCTCCGCGCCGTAGAAGTTGAACTTCGTGATGTGCCGGTCCGGGTCGTGGGGGTGCCGGTGCGATCCGTATGTCTGGACGTGGCCCTTGTACTCCGGCGTCTCGTGCTGCAAGTTCCGGAGGCACCCCTGATCCTGCGGGTTATCGTTAGCATATTCCCCGTTCGGGTCAAATATGAGTTGCCCCACCTTCACGCCGTCAACCTCGGAGCGGAGCTTGAAGAGCGCCTTCGCGATCGTCTTGGTGGTGTTCGACTTACCGGTTCGGGTCATGCCGAACAGCGCGGTGCGCTGAGCGATGAAATCGCTTGCCCGAATCGAGACCTGCACGGCCTCGGGGGCGTCGGCCTCCACCGTTGCCGCTGAGTACCTCAGCCGACCGACCCTCTGTGCCGAGGATGAGTCTTTCTCGATTCGTCGGCGGTTGACGATGCGTTCCAGAGCGGGGCCGTTCGGCTTGTATATCTTCATACCTTGCCCAGCGTTGAAGTTCGATATGTCACTTCCGAAGTGGACCACCCACTCATCGTCCGATTCGCCTCGGCAAGCTCGGAACGTGCCCAGAATCCGGCACCTGATACCGGAGTACCGAAGCATATTCAGGGTGAACTGATCCGTGTGTCCGGACTCGTCGTAGGTCCGATCAGTGTCGTTCGCCCGCTTGACGGCGTCGAGGCGGGCAGTCTCCAAGTCGGCGTCACTCCGAAGCCTCACGCTCTCCGACACCCTGATCAGCAGCAGCGACGGATCGCTCGGCAATCTCCTCTTGGACAAATCTGCTTGCGTGATTCGAGTCGCGAGTAGCAGGCATCCATGTGGGATGCCGTTCGCTTGGTTTTTCTGGGTGTCGTGAACCAGAATGTCAGCGTGCCCGTAGTCCAACGTGATTAAATCGCCGATATACTGGTCGGGCGAGATCATGCTGGAGAGTTCTTGTTCGGCATCCTCCTTAGTGGTTTTGCCAAGATCGTTGGCGAGATTATCGAGAAATTGACGGCGAGGGGATTGGTTCATTGGCGGGGTCCTGACTTCGACGGTTGGGCCGGATTCTCGCTAGCCCGGATATCTCACGGTGTGTGGTGCATCGGCCTCTGTGATCTGATAAAGTCGTTGTTGACCAATGACTTGCCAGATCGGGAGCAGAGGACCGATGCAGACGGAGTGTATCAGCAAGCAGTTTGAGTTTGAAGGCTTTGGGAAGCGCCGGGTTGTTGCCGGGTTTGACGGCGGTGCGCTGACGACCAACGCGGGTGCGCTACTGCTTCGCCGGACCGATCGGGCGATCGGCCTGTTCGAGCGGGTGGCCGCTTGCTTCACCGATGCTCGGCGGTCGGACCTTGTAGTCCATGACCTGCGGGCCTTGATCGGCCAGCGCATCGGCGCGATTGCCCTGGGTCATGAGGATGTGGCGGACCACGACGAGCTTCGCCACGATCCGGTGTTGGCGCTTCTGTCGGATCACTGTGAGCCGAAGCGGCGGGACTGTGCGGTGCTGGCGGGCAAGAGCACGCTGAACCGGTTGGAGCATGCATTTGGGGATAAGCCCGGGCGTTACCATCGGATCGGCCACGATGCCGGCGCGCTCGAGGATTTGTTGGTGACGCTGTTTCTGGAGGCTCACGAGGGGCCCGAGAAGCGCATCGTGCTGGACCTGGACGCCACTGACGATCCGCTGCACGGGGATCAGGAGGGCCGGTTTTTCCACGGCTATTACAAGTGCTATTGCTATCTGCCGCTGTACATCTTTTGTGGCCGTCATCTTCTGGCGTCTCGGCTGCGCCCGGCCAACATCGACGCGGCGGCCGGGGCGGTGGACGAGGTGGCGCGGATCGTTGGCCAGGTCCGCGCCCGGTGGCCTGAGGTGGAGATCGTTTTGCGGGCCGATTCCGGTTTTTGCCGTGAGGACCTGATGGTCTGGTGCGAGGCCAATGACGTTGGCTATCTGTTCGGGCTGGCCCGCAACCGCCGGCTGGCCGCCGTCATCGAGCGCGAGCTTGGCGCGGCCAAGGCCGCCTGTAAGGCGAGCGGCCAGCCGGCGCGGCGGTTCGCCGACTTCGTGTATCGGACACGGCAGAGCTGGTGCCGGGCGCGCCGGGTCGTGGCCAAGGCCGAACATCTCCCCAAGGGCGCCAATCCGCGCTTCGTGGTCACGTCGTTGCCGGCGGATCGGTATGACGCGCGAACACTCTACGAAGACCTCTACTGCGCCCGCGGCGAGATGGAGAACCGGATCAAGGAATGCCAACTCGATCTGTTCGCCGACCGCACCTCGGCCCGGACCATGCGGGCCAACCAACTGCGCCTGTGGTTCGCCTCCTTCGCCTACGTCCTGGTGTGTGCGCTGCGGCGCATCGGCTTGAAGGCGACGCGGCTGGAGAACGCCACTTGTGGCGCCATTCGTTTGAAACTGCTCAAGCTCGGCGCTCAGGTCCGGCGCAGCGCACGGCGCATTCTCGTCTCCATGGCCAGCAACCACCCCTACCGAACCGAGTTCGCCCGGGCACACCGACGATTATCGCGCTGAACCGTCCCACCACGCGACCTTGACATGCCGGCGCCAGCGCCGGGCGATGACGGCTGCGTTCATCTTGAGAACAAAGCAAGAAACCCGGCATGAGCGGTGCCCAAACACCAAAACGCCACCCCAACCAAACACAACGACGCCACAGCGCCCTCCCGCGCCCAGCCCGCCGCCGCCAAACAACCCACAAAGCGTCCCATCCCGAGCCGCTGTGAGATATCCGGGCTAGGCTTCCGGCTGGAGATTCCGGGCAAGACAATAATTTAGTGGTTTCCGTGCGGTCAAGCCGGGTTGTTGTGCCTCAGCGATTCTCGTTACGGCGCTCGTATATTTGGGCCTCGCCGGGTCCGAGACCCTCCGCAGAGAGATTTACTGCGCGCATCGGTCGAGCCACCAAATGCGAATTGCTTGCCGGGACGGCAGCACTGCTGTCCGGTTCACCCTGAAGCCCATTGTATGGCGGTTTGGTTGGAGCATTTCGGGGGGCGGGTGATGGGGGCCGATGAGTCGGCCGATGCGCTTTCGATGCATGAGATTAGCGCGCACGAGGCGGGCGAAAGCGAGCGGGGATTTGACGACGTTCTGTGCGGCTTGGGCGAGGTGGAGCAGCAGATAAGCGATCAGGGCGACGGCGATCTGGATGCGCACGGCGTTCTCGCTGACGCCGAGGAAGTGGTGGATCCTCAAGGTCTGTTTGACCCATCGAAAGAACAACTCGATGGCCCAGCGCCGCTTGTAGAGATCGGCGATTGCCCGGGCCGGGGCATCGAGGTCGTTGGAGAGGATGCGCAGCGTCTTGCCGGTGTCGATCCTGACCCCAACCTCGCGCACCGAATCGGAGAACGGGTTCTGGCGGCTCCGCGCCGCGCGTTGCGGCAACAGGCCGATGCGGTCCGACAGAATGTCGTCGTCTTCGGGAACATCGAGTTCGGCGCTCACCGTCAACGGCGTGTTGGCCTTGAAGCGGGTGACGACGCGGCAGCCTGCAGCATCGAGCCTGGCCCACCAGGCGTAATCGTAGTAGCCGAGGTCGAAGACCCAAGTGGCGCCGGCCTCGACCGGCATCTCGTGCGCCGCCGTGATGTCGTTGACCTTGGCCGCCGTGACCGACGCATAGAGCGGTTGCTCGGCGTCGGCATCGTAGATCACGTGGAGCTTGGCGCCGCAGGCCTTGGCCGAAAAATGCGCCCACTCCGATCCCCGCCTGTCCAGGCGAAGGTTCGTCGCGTCGATCAGGTAAGTCGCCTCGCCGATCTTGCGGCGCAGGCCCCGCCGGGCGAGACCGACCATCTTGGCGAACAGGTTGGCGAACAACGCCGCCGGGCGTCTGGCATTGGCGTCGGCCAACGTCGAGCGCTGCGCCACGCGACCGCCCACATGATAGAGGCGGGCCTTGTGGCTGTGCAGACCGCCGACGATCTCGCGCAGGCTCGTCGCCCCGGAAAGCTGGCCGTAAAGCAACGCGATCAGTTGATCCCGGGTGCGCAGGCGCCGCACCCGACTGTCCGCTCCATGGGCCTCCACCAGCCGATCAAACGCAGCCCACGGAACACGCTTCAACAGGTCGCGGGAAACGCTGCTGTGGTGGCGCATGGCATTGACCCTCTTCCGTGTCCAAAACGTCGCTAAACGCTTGGACGCCAGTAGAATCAATGCCATGCAACCCGGCTACAAAAATTTAACCGGACAGCAGTGGGACGGCAGGGGGCGGCGGCTATGCGGCCAGGGGACGCAAGAACCTGTAGGGGTAACCCTTGCGGTTGCCGTGCGCCGTGGTAAGGCGCCATTTCCCGGCGGGTGCGAATCCCGCCCGGCGACTGTCGCTCCAGCCGGAAGCAATCGGAGCGGTTGAAGGAGGTAACGACTTCGACTGAAGCACTTCGATGTAACGAGCCGCTTTGGGCGGTTCAGCGACCACGCGGGCCGCAACGCGAGTGAACGCCGAGCAGGCCTCGAAACGGGTGATGCGGAAGCCGACCCGCCGGCATCCCGGGGAAGGCTGACATTGGCCGGGAAGCGAGCGACGCGAGCACCGGCCGGTTCCGCCGGGGTAGTGGCGGCGGCACGCATGGAAGAGGGAGATGGCAGCAACACGGGAAGCCCCTGGCGGTGGCGTGGCACGCGCCAACCGACCGCCCGCGAGGGATGGGTCGGGCCGCCGGGGGTGGCGGAGAGGCTCGTAGTACCGATGAAGTCGGGTAACGCCGACGGAGGGAAGGGGCCTTGGTTCGAGAGTGGCGTTTGACGGAGGAAGGGACGTGGGGACTGGCGAGAGCCTATCAGCCCCGGCGAGTGTTTCCGGAGGCTCCGGACGGCGCTGCATGCGCAAGCGAAGGAAGCTCCGGGCTATCGTTTCTATACGCTGTGCGACAAGGTGTGGCGCGCCGACGTGCTCGCCGTTGCCTGGCAGGAGGTCCGCCGTAATGGCGGGACTGCCGGTGTGGACGGCGAGACGGTGGCGGACATCGAGGCGTATGGGGCGGAGCGGTGGCTTGGGGCACTGGCGTATCTGCCGCAGGATCGGCGGGCTGACGATAGCGCGCAACGGGCTGCTGGACCCGGACGTGATCGTAGATCGCCTGAACCGGTTGATGACCGGATGGGCACACGACTTCGTCCCGGGTCGGGTCAGTCCGGCCTATGCCGCGATCGATCGGCACGCGAACCGGCGGCTGCGTCAGTGGTTGTATCGTAAGCACAAGGTTCGGGCCGGGAAACAGGTGCGCTTCCCGGATGAGTGTCTATACGACGACATGGGCCTCCCCCGCCTTGCCCCGCGAACGAGCGGCTTTCCGTGGGCGAAGGCATGATCTCGTCCGAGAGCCGGATGCGGGAAATCCGCACGTCCGGTTCGATGAGCGGCGACTGGAAACGGAGCCACGGCGTGGAGTGAGGCACCGGCACAGCGAAAGCCGCCGGACAACAGCGACCCCCACAAGCCTACCGCAACCGCGCCAGTCACCGACTCTACCCTACAGACAATACCAGCGGTGTTCAGCAAGAGCAACGGACTCAGCGCCGGCCGGTGGAGATATGGAGAGGCTGGCCGAGGGCCAGATGCGCCGCCTCGCCATAGAGTTCGCCCAGGGTGGGGTGAGCGTGGACGGTGAGCGCGAGGTCTTCGACCGTCGCGCCCATCTCGATGGCGAGCACCCCCTCCCCGATCAGGTCGGAAGCGTGCGGGGCGGCGATGTGGACGCCGAGCACCCGCCCTTCGGCGGCGTCGGCGACGATCTGCAGGAACCCCTCACGCGCCGCCAGAGTGCGCGCGCGCCCCGACGCAGCCAAGGGGAAGCTGGTCGCCCGGGCCTCGATGCCCTCGGCTTGAGCTTCCGCGAGAGTCAGGCCGGCGGTGGCGATCTCGGGATCGGAAAACACGACCGCCGGGATCGCCTGCGGCAGAAACGCCGCCTTGCGACCGCACAACGCCTCCGCAGCGACAGAAGCTTCAGCGGTCGCCTTGTGCGCAAGCGCCGGCCCCGGGGTGACATCGCCGACCGCCGCGACATGCGCGGTCAGGCGACGGTCGGCGGCTACCGCCAACAAGCCGTTGCCGTCGGTTTCGATCCCCGCCGACGCGAGTTCCAGATCGTCGGTATTGGGCCGGCGGCCGACCGCAACCACCACTTTCTCCGCGGCGATCTTTCGCGGCCCGTCCGCGCCGTCGAGGACGAGGCAGCCGTTCTCGTAACCCGCGGCGCGTGCGTTGACGTTCACGTCGATGCCGAGCGCGGCCAGCGTCTTCGCGACCGGGCGGGCGAGGAGCGCATCCATCGCCGGCAGGATGCGGGACTCGGCCTCGACGATCGAAACCCTGGCGCCGAGCTTGGCGCAGGCGATGCCGATCTCCAACCCGATATAGCCGGCACCGACGATCGCCAGCGTCTCCGGCAGCGCCTCGAGCGCCAGAGCGCCGGTCGAATCGAGGACGTCGGCGCCGTCGAACGGGAGAGCGGGAAGTTCGATCGGCCGCGAGCCGGGGGCGAGGATCAGATCGGTGAAGTCCACGAACCGCGCCTGACCGTCGTCCGGCGTGATCACCCCCTTGCCGGGGGCGGTGAAACGGAACGCGCCGCGGGCGACGGTAACGCCCGCGGCGTCGAGCAGCCCGCGCACGCCGCCGGTCAACCCCGCCACCACTTCGTTCTTCCAGGTCTGGAAGCGCGCCATGTCCGCGCCCGAACCGGGCGCGGCGAGGCCGGCACGGACGGCGCCGCGGGCACGATGCGCAAGATCGGCGATCTCGATCAGCGCCTTGCTCGGAATGCACCCGACGCGCAGGCACACGCCGCCGGCGCCGTCCTCTCCATCGCGATCGACGAGAAGCACCCTGCGGCCCAGTTGCGCCGCGCGCAGGGCCGCGGCGTAGCCGCCGGGCCCGGCGCCGACGACGACGAGATCGGCCGGTTCCGAGACCTGGCCAACGACCATCAGAGCCGCCCGAGCAGTCGCACCGGGTCGCGAAGGTAGTCGCCGATCGCCGCCGCGAAATCGCCGAGATGCGCGCCGTCGTTCAAGCGGTGATCGGTCGAAACGACGAGCGGCAGGTTCGGCCGCACCGCCGGGGCGCCATCGATCGGCACCACCGTTTCGCGGATCGCGCCGACGCCGAGAATCGCCACTTCGGGCGGGCGGATGATGGGGGTGCCGAAATGGCCGCCATAGCTGCCATAGTTCGAGATGGTGAACGTGCCGCCGCGCAACTGCTCGACCGTGACCTTGCGCGCCCGCGCCGCCTCGGCGAGCGCCGCGATCTCGCGCGCCAACGCGAGAACGGGTTTGCGGTCGGCGTCGTGGACCACCGGCACGATCAGCCCGTCGGGGGTCGCCGCCGCGAAACCGATATTGACGCGGTGGCGATAGACGATCTCCCCGGCCTCCAGGTTCAACGAGGCGTTGAAGCGGGGATGGCGCCGGAGCGCGGCGGCGCACGCCTTCATGACGATCGGCAGATAGCTGGGCTTGATCCCCTCCGGCTCGAACTCGGCGATCAGGGCACGGCGCGCGGCGACCAGATTGGCGGCGTCGATCTCGTGGAACGTGAGGATGTGCGGAATCTCGCGCCACGCCGCGGCCATGGTCAGGGCGATCCGGCGGCGCAGGCCGCGCAACGGTTCGACGCGATCCTCGCCTGCCGGGGCTGAAACCGGGGCTGCCGGCGCGTCCTGCGGAGCCGCTGCGGGCGGCGCCTTGCCGGCGCGCTCGACATCGTCCTTCGTGATCTGCCCGCGGCTGCCGGTACCGCTCAGCGTCGTCAGATCGACACCGAGTTCCCGCGCCAGCCTGCGCGTCGCCGGGCTGGCCAGAACGCGCTTGCCCTTCGCCTTCACCGGTTTGCCGGTCGCCGGCGCGGGCGCCGCAGGCGGCGACGGCTCGGCCTCTCGCGCGGCCGCCGGTCTCTCGCCGTCGGTTTCGATCACCACCAGCATGGCGCCCACCGGCACCGTTGCGCCCACCGCGCCGCCGAGAGTCTTGATCGTGCCTGCGACCGGCGCCGGGATCTCGACCACCGCCTTGTCGGTCTGGATATCGACGACGATCTGATCGGCGGCGACGCTGTCGCCCTCGCCGACATGCCAGTGAACGATCTCGCCCTCACCCAACCCCTCGCCCACGTCGGGCAGGTCGAAGCGGTAGTCGCTCATCGGTCGGCCATCGTCTCTTCGATCGCCTGCGCGAGACGCTCGGCGTCGGGGATGAAGTCGTCTTCGAGACCCGGCATCGGATAGGGCGTGTCCGGCGCGGTCAGCCGGCGGATCGGCGCTTCGAGCGCGTAGAACGCCTGTTCCTGGAGCAGAGCGACGACCTCGGCGCCGAACCCGGCCGTCGCCTGGGACTCGTGGACGACGACACAGCGACCGGTGCGCGTGACGGCCTCGACAAGCCCGGCCTCGTCGAGCGGAACCAGCGTGCGCAGATCGACGACATGCGCAGCGATGCCTTTCCCGGCAACGAGTTCCGCAGCCTTCTCGGCGACGGGCACGGCCTGGCTCCAGGCGACCACGGTCACGTCGTCGCCCTCGCGCAATACCCGGAGTTGGCCGAACGGGACGGTGTAGGCGTCGTCGGACACCTCGCCCGTGAGCAGGCGGTAGCCGCGCAAGGGTTCGAGAAACAGTACCGGATCGGGGTCGCGTATGGCCTCGGCGAGCAGGCCCTTGGCGTCATACGGGTTGGCCGGCATCACCACCTTGAGGCCCGACGACTGGGCGAAAGTGTGCTCCATCGAGTCGGAGTGGAACTCCGGCGTGCGCACGCAACCGCCGAAGGGCGCGCGGATGGTGATCGGCGCGGTGTGGGAGCCTCGCGTGCGGTAGCGGATGCGGCTGATCTGCTGGTTGATCTGATGGAAGCATTGCTGCGCGAAGCCGAGAAACTGGATTTCGATCACCGGCCGCCAGCCGGCGACGGCCAGGCCGAGCGCCGAGCCGGCGATGACGCTCTCGGCGAGGGGGGTGTCGATGACCCGCTTGGCGCCGAAGAACTGCTGCAATCCGTCGGTCACGCGGAAGACGCCGCCGAGATGGCCGATGTCCTCGCCCATCAGCAGCACCGTCTCGTCGCGCTCCATCTCCTGCCGCAAACCGGCCCGGATCGCTTCGACCATGTTCATGCGCGGCATCGTCGCCCCCTCACGCCTCGCCCAGATGGGCGTCGCGCTGGCGCAGCAGAGTCGGGGTCGGCGCAGCGAACACATGCTCGTAGATCGCCGCCGGGTCCGGCGCCGGGTGCGCATCGACGGCGGCGAACGCGCTCTCCACCTGCTCGGCGATCTCGGCCTCGAGCGCTTCCCGAGCACCGTCGTCCCACTGCTCCGCATCGGCGAGATATTTCTGCACGCGGTCGATCGGGTCCCTCTTGCGCCAGCGCTCGAGGTCGGCGGCATCGACATAGCGGGTCGGGTCGTCGGCGGTGGTGTGCATGCCCATGCGGTAGGTGTGCGCCTCGATCAAGGTCGCCCCGCGCCCCGCGCGACCGCGCGCCACCGCCTCTGCAGCAACCGCATAGACCGCAAGCAGGTCGTTCCCGTCCACCGCGACACCGGGAAAGCCGTAGGCCGGCGCTCGCGACGCGAAGTCGGCGCCCGCCGTCTGAATGCTGCGCGGTGTCGAGATCGCCCACTGATTGTTCTGGAGCACGAACAGGACCGGCGCATCGACCAGCCCGGCGAGGTTGCAGGATTCGTGAAAATCGCCTTCCGAAGAGGCGCCGTCGCCGAAGAACACGGCGACCACGCCCGTGTCGCCCTTCATCTTCAGGCCCCACGCCAGTCCGACCGCATGGGGAAGTTGCGCCGCGAGCGACACCTGGGTGGCGAACATGTTGACGCCTTCGGGGATGATGCCGCCGTCAGGATGGCCGCGGCGATAGAGCGCGATCGTTTCGAGCGACAAACCCTGGCGGATCTGTACCGGCAGTTCGCGGTATTGCGGTACCGCCCAGTCGCGCTTCGGGTCCAGCGCCATCGCGACGCCGACCAGAGTCGCCTCCTGGCCGAAGATGGGCGCGAAAGTGCCGAGCCGCCCCTGGCGCTGCAAGCTCAGGCACTTCCGATCGAACGCGCGCCCCAGCATCATCAGACGCAACGCTTCGAGCGTTTGCGAGACGCTCAGGGCCGGACTCGCGCCGTCGCGCAGGCGGCCCTCGGCGTCGAGAATCGAAAACGGTTCGGCCGGCGTGCCGCCTGCCGCGTATTGGGGGGTGACCCGGTCAGCCATGACGCCTCCGGAGATGCGGGATTCAGCGAGACTACGGAAGCGGGATCGCGAAACCGCGCTGCGGCACGTCGTAGCCCTTTCGGGTCCCCTCGCGTTCGGCGATGGCAAGATACCAGCGCTTCAGGTTGGGGTAGGCGCCCAGGTCCATTTCCTGCCACTCGAAACGCGAGATCCAGGGCCATGTCGCCAGGTCGGCGATCGATATCTCGCCGGCCAGATAGTCGCGCCGCCCGAGCTGACGATCGAGAACGTTATAGATACGCGCCGTCTCCTTGCCGTAGCGCTCCTCGGCATAGGGCGCCTTTCCCTTGTTGAAGTGCACGAAATGATGGGTCTGGCCGAGCATCGGACCCACCGACCCCATCTGCATCATCAGCCATTGCAGCACGTCGTATCGGCGCTCGGGATCGGCCGGCCACAGCGGACTTGCGGTCTTCTCGGCGAGATAGATCATGATCGCCGCCGATTCCATCAACCGGATCCCGGTATCGCGGTCCACGATCGCCGGGATCTTGTTGTTCGGACTTATCTCAAGGAACTCCGGGTCGAACTGCTCGTCTTTCGTGATATCGATCGGGTGGACCTCGTAGGGCAGACCGACCTCTTCGAGCATGATCGAGGCCTTGCGGCCATTGGGCGTGCCCCACGTATAGAGATCGATCACCGGCGCCTCCCTCGCGTCGCGTTCCGCCGCCGGACCATAGCCGATCCTGCCCGCCGGTCAACGCGCCGCGCCGCGACAAGCAATTCGCGTTTAGCGGCGCGACCGATGTGCGCGGCAATCTCTCTGCGGAGGGTCTCGAACCCGGCGAGGCGCGAATCTGTGAGTACCATAGTGAGGATCGCTGCGGCCCGGCACGCCTGCTGAACGCCGCCGGCATTGTTCGTAGGGGTAACCCTTGTGGTCGCCCGCGGTCCCAACGGCGTCGGAGCAGCGTGACGGAAACAGGGCAACCACAAGGGTTGCCCCTACAGGTTTTGCGCCCCCCGATCCCGTCGCCGCACCGCGACCCCGAGGGGCGGGCCATCGCCGGTATATTCGGCAACCGCGACGGTTCCGGGCCGGGACTACCGCCGGCCCGTCGGATCGACTCAACCGGCGGCGGAGGGACCGCCGAGCTTGCGGCGCAGGATCGCGTTGACCGCGTGCGGGTCGGCCTTGCCCGCGGTGGCCTTCATTACCTGGCCCACGAAGAAACCGAGCAGTTTCCGCTTGCCGCCGCGGAAGGCCGCAACCTGGTCCGGGTGGGCGGCGAGTATGCGGTCGATCTCGGCCTCGATGGCACCGGCGTCGGTGACCTGCCGAAGGCCCTGGGACTCGACGATCTCCGCGGGATCGCCACCGGTTTCGAACATGGTCTCGAAGACCTTCCTGGCGATCGCTTGCGACAGAGTGCCGTCGGCGACCAGGTCGAGCAGCCGGCCCAGCGCCGCGGCATCGACCGGCGAGTCGGCGAGGCTTCGTCCATCGCGGTTGAGTGCGCTCGTCAGCGCCCCCATCACCCAGTTGGCGGCCTGCTTGGCGTCGCGTCCGGCCGCCAGAGCTTCGAAGAAATCGGCACGATCGGCCTCGGCGACGAGCACACTCGAGTCGTAGCCGCCGAGCCCGTATTGCTCGCGGAAGCGGGCTTCCCGCGCGTCGGGCAGTTCGGGAAGCGACTTGGCAAGGCGGGCGATACGGTCCTCCGACAGCACCAGCGGCAGCAGGTCGGGATCCGGGAAATAGCGGTAGTCGTGCGCCTCCTCCTTCGAGCGCATCGACCGGGTGACGCCGCGGGCCGGGTCGAACAGCCGGGTTTCCTGAACGATGGCGCCGCCGTCCTCGACGATCGCGATCTGGCGTTCGGCTTCATGGGCGACGGCGCGAGCGAGAAAACGCATCGAATTGAGGTTCTTGATCTCACACCGGGTCCCGAGCGCGGCGCCGGGCCGGCGCACCGATACGTTCGCATCCGCTCGCAGCGAGCCTTCTTCCATATTGCCGTCGCAGGCGCCGATGGCGCGCAGGATCGCGCGCAGTTTGGCCAAGAACAGCGCCGCCTCGTCACCGGAGCGCAAGTCGGGCTCCGACACGATTTCCATCAGCGGCACGCCGGCGCGGTTGAGGTCGATACAGGTCTTCGCCGGGCGTCGGTCGTGCAGGCTCTTGCCCGCATCCTGTTCGAGATGAATACGCGTGATCCCGACCCGGCGCTCGCCACCGTCGGGAAGCGAAACCGCGACCGAACCGCGGCCGACGATCGGCCGGGTGTATTGCGAGATCTGATAGCCCTGCGGCAGGTCCGGATAGAAATAGTTCTTGCGGTCGAACACCGAGACCCGGTTGATCTCCGCGCCGAACGCCAGCCCGGTGCGGACCGCCTGATCGACCACCCGGTCGTTGATCACCGGCAACATGCCGGGCATCGCCGCATCGACGAGCGAGACCTGACTGTTCGGCGCTGCCCCGAACGCGCACGCGGCGGCGGAAAACAGTTTCGATTCGACGGCGACCTGGGCGTGGACCTCAAGCCCGACCACGACCTCCCAGTCGCCGGTGCGACCGCCGACGAGGGGCGCGCCGGTCACGACGGCGCCGACACGACGAAGCCGGGAAGGCTGTCGAACCCCGCGGCGCTCTCCAGAACCGCACCGGCGCGCAGAACGGTTTCCTCGTCGAACGGTTTGCCGATCAGTTGCAGGCCGAGGGGCAGGCCGTCGTCCGAGAGGCCGGCGGGAACCGAGATCGCCGGCAGGCCGGCGAGGCTCGACGGCACGGTGAACACGTCGTTGAGATACATCGCCACGGGGTCGTCCATGCGCTCGCCCACCGCGAAGGCAGCGAACGGACAGGTCGGGGTCAGGATCACATCGACGTTCTCGAACGCGCGGGCGAAATCGCGGGCGATCAGGGCGCGCACGCGCTGCGCGCGCAGATAGTAGGCGTCGTAGTAACCGGCCGACAGCACATAGGTTCCGATCATGACCCGGCGGCGTACTTCCGCGCCGAAACCCACGCCGCGCGTGCGCTCATACTGGTCGATCGGGTCCTCGCCCTCGACGCGCAGGCCGTATCGGACGCCGTCGTAGCGCGCGAGATTGGACGAAGCCTCGGCCGGGGCGATGATGTAATAAGCCGGCAACGCGTATTCGGTATGCGGCAGGGCGATGTCGCGGATCTCGGCGCCGGCTTCCGCGAGCCAGGCGGCGCCCGTCTGCCACAAGGTCTCGATCTCGGCCGGCATCTCGTCCACGCGATACTCGGCGGGCACACCGATTCTCAGGCCGCGCACGCTGCCCGCCAGCGCGGCTTCGTAGTCGGGGACGGGACGATCGACCGAGGTCGAATCCTTCGCGTCGTGGCCGGCGATGGCGCCGAGCGCAATCGCCGCGTCGCGCACGGTTCGCGTCAGCGGCCCGGCCTGGTCGAGCGAACTCGCGAACGCGACGATGCCCCAGCGTGAGCAGCGACCGTAGGTCGGCTTGAGTCCGACCACGCCGCAAAACGCCGCCGGCTGGCGGATCGACCCGCCGGTGTCGGTCCCGAGCGCCAGCGGCACCGCGCGCGCCGCCACCAGCGCCGCAGACCCGCCCGACGAGCCGCCGGGCACCAGAGGCCGGTCGTCGCCGCGCCGACGCCACGGGTTACGTGTCACTCCGTAGTGGCTGGTGATGGTCGAAGACCCCATCGCGAACTCGTCCAGGTTCGCCTTGCCGCACAGGACCGCGCCGGCATCGAACAGCTTCGCCGTCACGGTGGATTCGTAAGGGGGTACGAAACCGTCGAGAATGTGCGACGCGGCGGTGGTCGGCACGCCGTCGGTGCAGAACAGGTCCTTGACCGCCACCGGAATTCCGTCGAGCGGACGCGCCTCGCCTCGGGAACGGCGCGTGTCGGACTCGGCGGCGCGGGCGCGCGCGATCTCCGGCGTCACGGTGATGTAACCGTTAATCGCCGCCGCCGCCTCGGCGGCGGCGATATGCGCCTCGGCCAGTTCCACCGCCGACACCGTGCCGGCCGCAAGGGCGTCGCGCATCCCGGCGATCGTGGCGCCGACTCCGGCGGTCACTCGATCACCTTCGGCACGACGAAATAGCTGTCCTCGGTTTCCGGCGCATTGGCGAGGATGCGCCCGGCATCGCCGCCGCTTTCGACCGCATCGCCGCGCACCGGCAAGACGCTATCGACGACACCGGTCATCGGTTCGACGCCGCCGACGTCAACCTCGTCGAGCTTTTCGATCCAGTCGAGAATGCCGGACAGTTCACCGGCCAGAAGGTCCAGCTCGTCGTCGGAAATGCGTATGCGGGCAAGCCGCGCGATTCGTCCCACCGCCGCCTTGTCGAGCGTCAACCCTGTCTCTCCATGCCGGACGAAACGCCGCGAACCCTATACTGCGGCGCCGGGCCGGACAAGCCGGTAGCGGCGCCCGCGCCAGCCTCGCGAGGCCCTCGGGAGCCGGTGCGAACCGTGTGGAAACCGAAAGGCGATTAGGGCGTCCGCGCCCGGAGCGGCTATGATGTACCCGCCGGGCGCGGCGCCGGCGGGTGCGGGGGGGCGGTTGCCGAATGGACGCGGTTACGGAGATCGAATTCGAAACCGACAGGCTGGTCGCGCGCAAAGAAGCGCAGATCGGCTGGATCGTCTTCAATAATCCGGCGCGGCGCAACGCGCTGTCGCTCGACATGTGGCGCGCCCTCGGCGAGGTCGTCGAACGCTACGCGCATGACGACGGCGTGCGTGTGGCGGTCATGACCGGTGCCGGCGGCAAGGCGTTCGCGTCCGGCGCCGACATCTCCGAGTTCGAGAGACACCGCGCCTCCGCCGCAGCCGAGAAGGAATACAATCGCGTCTCCTCTACCGCGCAGGCGGCGCTGGAACGGTTCGGAAAGCCGCTGCTGGCGATGATCCGCGGCTACTGCATCGGCGGCGGCCTCGCGGTGGCGCTGCACGCCGACATCCGCATTGCCGCGGAAGGGGCGCAATTCGCGATCCCCGCCGCGCGGCTCGGCCTCGGTTACGGATTCCGCGGCCTGCGCGGACTGACCGCACTGGTCGGCCCGGCACGGGCGCGGGAGATCATGTTCACCGCGCGCCGCTTCGACGCCGATGAAGCGTTGCGCATCGGCCTGATCAATCGTCTCGTCCCCGCCGACCGGCTGGAGGCAACCGTGCGCGAGTGCGCGGGCGCCATCGCCGCCAATGCGCCGTTGACCGTGCGGGCCGCCAAGGCGGCGATCGGCGAGGCGTTGAAAGATCCGGCGGATCGCGACCTCGACCGGATCGACGACATGGTTCGCGCCTGTTTCGACAGCGACGACTATGCCGAGGGCCGCCGCGCCTTCATGGAAAAGCGCAAGCCCCGCTTCATCGGGCGGTAGGCGGCTCCCGGCTCGCGGGTAGCGCGGCTTTCCTCCGGTCGTGCCGCGCGCCCTGCATCACGGGAGTTTTCTGACATGATTCGAGCAAGGCGGCTCTGTGCGCGTCTGGTCGAGGCGCCGGCGTTCGACGGCATCGTCATCGCGATGATTCTGGCGACCGCGATCGGTCTGGGTCTGGAAACGAGCCGGGTCCTGGGCGAACCGCTCGGCGAGGCCATTCGTCTCGCCTACGACGTCGCCCTGGCGGTTTTCGTGCTCGAAGCCGCCATCAAGCTCACCGCCGTCGCGCCCCGGTTCGGGCGCTATTTCGGGGACGGGTGGAACCTGTTCGACTTCGCCGTCCTGGTCCTGGCCTTCGTGCCGGAAGCGGGCTCGTTCGCTCTCATCGCGCGGCTGGCGCGATTGCTGCGCGTGCTTCGCCTGATCACCATGGCGCCGCAACTGCGGGTCATCGTCGCGACGCTGATCCGCTCACTGCCCGGACTGGGCCACGTGATGATGCTGCTCTCTGTCGTCTATTACGTATATGCAGTCGCCGGCGTGCATCTGTTCCGCGACCACGACCCGGTGCACTGGAACTCGCTCGGCGTCGCTCTGCTGACGCTGTTCCGGGTGATGACCCTCGAGGACTGGACCGATGTGATGTACGTCGCGATGGCGCTCCATCCGATGAGCTGGCTGTTTTTCGTGAGCTTCGTAATGCTGGCGGCGGTGATCATGATCAACCTCGTGATCGCTGTCGTGATCAACAACCTGCACGATGCGCGTCTGGAAGCGTCGCTCGCCGGCGAGGAGACCCTGCGGGCGATCCGCGAGGAGGCGGCGGGCGCGCGCGACGCGCTGGAGCGCATCGAATCTCTTGTCGCAGGCTTGAAGAAATAGCGCCGCCGGAAAGCGGGTGGAGGCCCGGGCCGGAATCGAACCGACGTAAACGGATTTGCAGTCCGCTGCATAGCCACTCTGCCACCGGGCCGGCCGCAGCGATTTCATCATGAGATGCGCCGGTCAGGCGGTCAAGGCGCAGGGCACGCCGAAACGCAACCCACCTTGACCGGAGCGTCTGACAATCCGCACAACCGGAATCCCCCTTGGAAACTGTCGCCGGGTTCTCGTCATGATCGTGATGTTCACCGATTTCGGTTTCGTCGGACCCTATGTCGGACAGATGAAGGCGGTGCTCGCCGCCGCTGCGCCCGCGGTGCCGGTCATCGACCTGATGCACGATGCGCCGGTGTTCCGGCACAAGGCATCGGCCTATCTGCTGGCGGCGCTGCTCGCGCCGTTACCGGAGAACGCCGTCATGCTCGGCGTCGTCGATCCGGGAGTCGGCAGCCGCGGGCGCCGTCCCGTGGTCGTGCGCGCCGGCGGGCACTGGTTCGTCGGTCCCGACAACGGTCTGTTCGCCGTCGCCGCCCGGCACGCCGGCGCGAGTGAATGGTGGGAGATCACCTGGCGCCCGGCCCGCCTGTCGAACACTTTCCACGGCCGCGACCTGTTCGCACCGGTCGCCGCCACTCTCGCCACCGGCGGCACGCCGCCCGGGCGCCAGTTCGACTCCCGTGAGGCGGTGGGCATGGACTGGCTTGCCGACCTCGGCGAGGTGATCTACCTCGACCGCTACGGCAACGCGATGACCGGCATCCGCGCCGCTACACTGCCCCCGGACTCGATACTCAAGATCGCCGACGCCAGCGTTCGCCAAGCGCGCACCTTTTCCGACGTCGGTCTGGGCGAACCGATCTGGTATGAAAACTCCTGCGGTCTGGTCGAAGTCGCGATGAACAGGGCCGACGCCGCGGCCGTGATGGGGCTGCGCATCGGCGCCCCCGTTCTCGCCATCACCCCGACCTGACGAACCCGGCAGCGAGATGTCGGCGACGCGGGCGCGACGATCGCGGTGGGACGCCATGGAGGTTGACGCGCCGGACGCGGCCACGCATTCTTGCCGCCATGTCCACAGCGACCTTCGACACCTACGCCGCCGCCAAAGCCGATATCGCCCGCCTCGAAACCAGGATCGACGTGCTCAGGACGGAATTCGACCGCGCGTTGTGGATTCAGGGCGCAGGGACTGTCGCCGTCCTCGCCGCGCTTCGGTTCCTGTCTCTGTAAGCGCCGCGACCTTTCGGTACCGACTCCTGGGCCTCTGATCGCCGCCATTCATGCCGACGCGCCGTTCACGCCGGCGCTGGTGGAGCCAGGGGGAGTCGAACCCCCGACCTCTTGAATGCCATTCAAGCGCTCTCCCGACTGAGCTATGGCCCCACGCACGACGGCTGTCAGCATAACGGTAATCGCCGGAAAGCCGCGAAGCAAGCGGATTTCCGGGCAAAGGCGCTTGCGCCCCGACCCGATCCTCGCCACGCTGGCGCCTCCCTCGAGGGCGAAAACGGCAGTGGCCCGCCGCCCCTGTCAAAACGGAAACCGCAAACGCGATGTCTTCGATCGACGGGTTCGTCCTGTTCCGGATGGCCCGGTGAAACCCTTGCGCGCCCACCCGCTCGGCGCTTCCCCGTGGCCGCGCTGACAGCGCGCCGCGCCGGCCCGCTCGGTGGCGTGATCGCGGTTCCGGGCGACAAGTCGATCTCGCACCGGGTGCTGATTCTGGCGGCGCTGGCGGCCGGGCGCAGCCGGGTGGAGGGGCTGCTGGAAGCCGCCGACGTAATGGCGACAGCGGGGGCGCTGCGGGCGCTCGGCGCGCGCGTGACACGCCTCGGCACCGGCGCGTGGCAGGTCGATGGCGCCGGCCTCGGCGGCCTGACCGCGCCCGGCGACGTGCTCGATCTCGGCAACAGCGGCACCGGCGCGCGCCTGATCGCGGGAGTCGTCGCCGGGCACCCCGTTCGCGCCATCATCAACGGCGACGAGTCGCTCAGACGACGGCCGATGGCGCGCATCGTCGAACCCCTGTCGCGCATGGGCGCCGCGTTCGACACCGCGCCCGGCGCCCGGCTTCCGATGGTCGTTCACGGTGCAGCCACGCCGCTTCCGATCCACTACCGCCTGCCCGTCGCTTCGGCGCAGGTGAAGTCGGCGATCCTTCTCGCCGGCCTCACCGCGCCGGGCGTCACCACCGTCGTCGAGCCGGTGCCGACACGCGACCACAGCGAGCGCCTGCTGCGCGCGTTCGGCGCCGAGCTGCGCGTCGCGGACGAAGACCCGAACCGCGTGGTCCGCCTGACCGGCGAGCCGGAACTCGTGCCGCAGGACCTCTCGGTGCCGGGCGATCCGTCGTCCGCCGCCTTTCCGCTCGTCGCGGGGTTGATCGTGCCGGGTTCCGAAGTCACCGCCCCGGGAGTGGCGCTGAATCCGCTGCGCACCGGGCTTTACGACACGCTGGCGGAGATGGGCGCCGATCTCACCATCGCCCCGCGCGGGGAATGCGGGGGCGAACCGGTAGGCGACATTACCGCGCACTCCTCGCCGCTTGCGGGAGTCACGGTGCCCGCCGAACGCGCGCCGCGCCTGATCGACGAATATCCGGTTCTCGCGGTGGCCGCCGCGTGCGCCGAGGGTCGGAGCCGGTTCGACGGCGTCGGCGAATTGAGGCACAAGGAAAGCGACCGTCTGGCCGCCGTCGTGTCGGGACTCGTTGCGGTCGGCGTCGCCGCGCAGGTCGAGGGCGACAGCCTGATCGTCGAGGGCTGTGGCACCCCGCCGCCCGGGGGCGCTCGGGTGGCCGTGTGCGGCGACCATCGGATCGCCATGGCGTTCCTGACCCTGGGGTTGGCAAGCGCGCAACCGGTCGGGATCGACGACGATGCGATGATCGACACGAGTTTCCCGGACTTCGCGGCGTCGATGCGCCGTCTCGGCGCCGCGATCGACTCCACGTGATTATCGCCATCGACGGACCGGCCGGCGTCGGCAAGAGCACGCTGGCGCGCGGATTGACGGAGCGCTTCGGGTTTGCGCATCTGGACACCGGCCTCCTGTATCGCGCGGTGGCGGCGAGGCTTCTCGACCAGGGTGAGGACCCGCACGATGCGACGGCGGCCACCGCGGCGGCCGAACGCCTGGCCCCGGCGGACCTCGAAGCGGGCAATCTGCGCGACGAGGCGGTCGGCGCCGCGGCCGCTGTGGTAGCCGCCACGCCCGGAGTCCGCCGCGCCCTGCTCACCTGGCAGCGGCGGTTTGCGGAAACGGCGCCGCAGGGCGCGGTGCTCGACGGCCGCGACATCGGCACGGTGGTTCTGCCGCACGCGCGGGTGAAGATATTCCTGACGGCCGACGCCGGTGCGCGCGCCGACCGCCGCCACAACGAGTTGCGAAGACGCGGCGCGGCGAGTATAAGATCGACCGTTCTGCGGGAGATGACGGAACGGGACGAGCGTGACCGTGCGCGCGCGGTCGCGCCTCTGAAGCCGGCACCGGACGCGCTTCTGTTGGACACGACCGATCTGGGTGCGGAGGCCGTGCTGGCGGCCGCCGTCGATTTTGTATTGGCGCGCCGGAAGAACGTCGCGCTGCCGGTCGCGGAATCCGTTCCACGGCCAGGGAGAAACAGAACGCATGAGTGACATACCCGCCGCCGGGCACGCCCCCGCCGAAGAAAACTTCGCCGCACTGTTCGAAGAGTCGGTGCAACGATCGGAAAAGCGGGAGGGTTCGGTAGTCGAAGGGCGGGTGATCGCGCTTGACAACGACATGGTGGTGATCGACGTCGGCCTCAAGGCCGAGGGCCGGGTGCCGGTCAAGGAGTTCGCCACCGCAGGCGAGTCCCCCGAACTGTCGGTCGGCGACACCGTCGAGGTATTTCTCGAACGCATCGAGAACCGCCACGGCGAGGCGGTGCTGAGCCGCGAACGCGCGCGCCGCGAAGAAGCGTGGGTCGTGCTGGAGAAAGCGTTCGGCGAGGACAAGCGGGTCGAAGGCGCCATCTTCAATCGAGTCAAGGGCGGGTTCACCGTCGATCTCGGCGGCGCGGTCGCCTTCCTGCCGGGCAGCCAGGTCGATGTCCGTCCGGTGCGCGACATCACGCCGCTGCTCAACACCAAGCAACCGTTCCAGATCCTCAAGATGGACCGCCGCCGCGGTAATATCGTGGTCTCGCGCCGCGCGGTGATGGAGGAGACCCGCGCCGAGGCCCGCGCCGAATTGGTCGCCAGCCTTCGCGAAGGCCAGGTGCTCGACGGGGTGGTCAAGAACATCACCGACTACGGCGCCTTCGTCGATCTCGGCGAGGTCGATGGCCTGCTGCACGTCACCGACATGGCATGGCGGCGCGTGAACCATCCGAGCGAGGTGGTGGAAATCGGCCAGCATGTGAAAGTGCAGGTCATTCGCTTCAACATCGAGACCCAGCGCATCTCCCTCGGCATGAAGCAGCTTCAGGCGGATCCGTGGGACGGCGTGGCGCTCAAATATCCGGTCGCCGCGAAGTTCCGGGGCCGGGTCACGAACATCACCGACTACGGCGCCTTCGTCGAACTCGAACCCGGCGTCGAAGGCCTCGTCCACGTCTCCGAGATGAGCTGGACCAAGAAAAACGTCCACCCGGGCAAGATCGTTTCGACGAGCCAGGAGGTCGAGGTCATGATCCTCGACGTGGACCCGCAGAAGCGCCGCATCAGCCTGGGCCTCAAGCAGTGCGTCGTGAATCCGTGGGAGGCCTTCGGCGAGCAATACTCGATCGACAGCGTGATCGAGGGCGACGTGCGGAACATCACCGAGTTCGGAGTGTTCGTTGGTCTCGAAGGCGGTATCGACGGGCTCGTCCACATGTCCGACATCGACTGGAACCGCCCCGGCGAGGAAGCGATCAAGGACTATCGCAAGGGTCAGCGCATCAAGGCGGTGGTACTCGATATCGACTCGGAGCGCACGCGCATCAGCCTCGGTATCAAGCAGTTGGCCGGCGCGGATCCGTTCAGGTCGGCGACCGAGGGCATCAAACGCGGCGCCGCGGTCACGGGCGTGGTGTCGGCGATCATGGAGAACGGTATCGAAGTAACCGTGAACGACGGCGCCACCGGTTTCATCCGCAGGGCCGAACTGGCGCGCGACCGTTCGGACCAACGGCCCGACCGCTACGCCGTGGGCGACCGGGTGGACGCCCGGATCGTCCAGCTCGACAACGCCAGCCGGCGCCTGACCCTGTCGATCAAGGCGCTGGAGATTGCCGAAGAGAAACAGGCGATGGAGCAATACGGATCGTCGGACAGCGGCGCCAGCCTCGGCGATATCCTCGGCGCGGCGATCAAAGCCAAGGCCGAAGACGACGCCCGACAAAGCTCCGCCAGGGGCCCGACGCCGGCGCCGGATAATTCGGCCGACGCCGGAAAGGCGGACTGACCCCCGCCCCCGCCGGTCGAGGGAATGGCGATCGACAGCGACTCGATGGCCGATCGCCGGCGTCTCAAACGCCGGCTGGCTTTGTGGCGGTTGCTCGCTTTCGCCGCCGTCGCCGCGTTGATCGCCGTGTCGTTCGACGCCTCACCGCGGCTTCCCGGAATGCGGCATATTGCGGCCGTGACGGTCGACGGCATCATTCTCGGCGACCGTCCTCTCGAGCGGGCGATCCGCGACCTCGCCGACGACCAGTCGGTCGCCGCGATGATCGTGCATATCGACAGTCCCGGCGGCACCACTTTCGCGAGTGAAGCGCTATATCGGGCGATCCTCGCCGTCGGCGAAACCCGGCCGGTCGTCGCCGTCCTGGACGGGGTCGCGGCGTCCGGAGCCTATATGGCGGCGCTGGCCGCCGACCATATCGTGGCGCGCAAGAGCACCGTCACAGGGTCGATCGGCGTGGTGTTCCAGGCGATGAACTTCGCCGGTCTGATGGAGAAGCTCGGCGTCGAGGGCGAGCTCGTGCGCAGCGGCCCCCTCAAGGCCGAACCGAACCCCTTCGGCCCGATGCCGCCGGAGGCGCGTGCGGCCACCCGGCGGGTCGTCGACAGCCTGCACGACATGTTCGTCGCCATGGTTGCCGAACGGCGCGAATTGCCCGCGCCCGAAGCGTCACGGCTGGCCGACGGCCGCGTCTATACGGGCGCCATGGCGGTCGAGAGCGGTCTGATCGACGGTCTTGGCGGACTGGAAGAAGCCGTCGTCTGGCTGGAGGAGGAGGCCGGAGTCACCGCCGGTCTGCCGATCAACGATGTGCAGATCGACCGCCCGCAAGCGCCGATCGATCGCCTGATTTCCCTGTTCGTCGGAAAATCGGTGCTGACGGAAAGACTTGGACTTGATGGACCGGTATCGCTCTGGCACTCTTTGGCGGCTGATTGAGAGACCGCGTGGCCGCCGTTCTCCGTTCCGGGCCAATCTGCCGTCGTGATTTCCGGGAAGCGGATCGCATGACCAAGTCGCAGCTCGTGCAATCGCTCGCACAAGACAATCCGCACCTCTACCACCGCGATGTCGAACGCATCGTCTCGACTCTGTTCGAGGAGATCGCCGCGGCGCTGGAGCGCGGCGACCGGGTGGAGTTGCGCGGCTTCGGAGCCTTTTCGGTCAAGGATCGCAATGCGCGTCTGGGGCGCAATCCGCGCACCGGAGAGGCGGTCCAGGTGCGCGAGAAGCGGGTTCCGTTCTTCAAGTCCGGCAAACTCCTGCGCGAGCGCATCAACCGGCGAGGGTCGGCGTGACGGCACCATCGCCCGCCGATCGTATCGTCTGCGCGATCGACACTGCCGACCTCGAGGAGGCGAAGCGGCTGGCCGAATGCCTGGTCGACGCCGTCGGGATGCTGAAGCTCGGTCTTTCGTTCTACACGGCGCACGGTCCGGCGGGGGTCGCCGCGCTCGCGGACGGCGGCCTGCCGGTTTTTCTCGACCTCAAATTCCACGATATTCCCAACACGGTCGCGGGCGCGGTGCGTGCCACCGCAGGCGCCGCGCCGGCGATGCTGACGGTGCACGCCGCAGGCGGTGCGGCGATGATGCGGGCGGCTGCCGCGGCCGCCATGCGCCTCGCCGGTCCGGATGCCGGGACGCGGCCTAAAGTTCTGGCGGCCACGGTCCTGACCAGCCTGGACGAAGCCGACACGGCAAGTGTCGGCATGACCGGCCCGATCGACGATCTTGTCAGGCGCGCCGCAGCGCTCGCGCAAGAGTGCGGTCTCGACGGCGCCGTCGCTTCGGCGCGCGAAGTGGCCATGTTGCGCGCCCGGTGCGGCGCCGACTTCACCCTCGTCGTGCCCGGCGTACGCCCCGGCTGGGCGGCGGCGGACGACCAGAAGCGGATCGTCACCCCCGCGGAGGCGCGGCGGCGCGGCGCGGATTACCTGGTGATCGGCCGACCCATCACCCGCGCCGACGATCCGGGCGCGGCGGCGAAGCGCATCGCAGCAGAGATGGCGGACGCGCGATGAGCCGGGTCGCGGTCAAAATCTGCGGCGTGCGTGCGAAGTCCGCGCTCGCCGCCGCAGTGGCCGGCGGCGCGCGCCGCATCGGCATGGTGTTCTACCCACCTTCGCCGCGCCACGTCGCCATCGCCGAGGCCGCCGCGCTGGCGGCGCAAGCGCCGCGCGAGGTCGAGCGCGTCGGCGTGTTCGTCGAACCCGACGATACCCTGCTAACCGAGGTTCTGGAGCGCGTGCCGCTTTCGGCGCTGCAACTGCACGGTTGCGAAACCCCGCGCCGCGTCGCCGAAATCCGCGCCCGTTTCGACCTGCCGGTGATCAAGGCTATCTCCGTCGCGCGAGCGGACGATCTCGTGCGCGCGAACGATTACGTTCCGGTCGCGGCGCGTCTGATGTTCGATGCCAAGCCGCCGGCGAACGACGCCGACGCCCTGCCGGGGGGCAACGGCCTGGCATTCGACTGGCGGCTGATCGCCGGCCGGACCTGGCCGAAACCGTGGCTGTTGTCGGGCGGGCTGACGCCCGGGAACGTCGCCGAAGCGGTCGAGATCAGCGGTGCGCGTGAGGTCGATGTTTCTTCAGGGGTCGAGAGTGCTCCCGGAGTCAAGGATCCGGCGCGCATCGCTGCGTTCTTCGCGGCCCTCGCCTGACGCTCGGCAAGCCATGACGACACCCAACTCCTGGCGCACGGGGCCCGACGAACACGGGCGTTTCGGTGCGTATGGCGGACGTTACGTCGCCGAGACCCTGATGCCGCTGATCCTCGAGCTCGAGGCGGCGTGGGATGCGGCGAAGGCCGACCCCGGTTTCCGGGCCGATCTCGACCGCCTGCTCGCGGACTATGTCGGGCGGCCGAGTCCGATCTACTTCGCCGAAAGGCTGACCGCGCATCTCGGCGGCGCGAAAATCTACTTCAAGCGCGACGAGCTCAACCACACCGGCGCGCACAAGATCAACAATTGCGTCGGCCAGATCCTGTTGGCGCGGCGCATGGGCAAGACACGGATCATCGCCGAGACCGGCGCCGGCCAGCACGGAGTCGCGACCGCAACGGTGTGCGCTTTGTTCGGGATGCCGTGCGTCGTTTACATGGGCGCTGTCGATATCGAGCGCCAGCAACCGAACGTCTTTCGCATGAAGCTGCTCGGCGCCGAGGTCGTACCCGTGACGTCCGGCTCTTCCACGCTGAAGGACGCGATGAACGAAGCGTTGCGCGACTGGGTGACCAACGTCGCCGACACCTATTACCTCATCGGCACGGTGGCCGGGCCGCACCCCTACCCCGCGATGGTGCGCGACTTCCAATCGGTAATCGGCAACGAGGCGCGCGCGCAGATCCTGGAGCGCGAGGGCCGGCTGCCGGATACGCTGGTCGCCTGCATCGGCGGCGGGTCGAACGCGATGGGTCTGTTCCACCCATTCCTCGACGACCGGGGCGTAGGCATCGTCGGTGTCGAAGCGGGCGGCGAGGGGATCGGAAACGGGCGCCACGCCGCCTCGCTCACCGCCGGGCGGCCCGGCGTGCTGCACGGAAACCGCACCTATCTGCTGCAGGACGACGACGGCCAGATCGTCGAAGCGCATTCGATCTCCGCCGGTCTCGACTATCCTGGCATCGGCCCCGAACATTCGTGGCTCAGGGACAGCGGCCGCGTCGATTACGTGTCGGCGACCGACGCCGAGGCGCTGGAAGCCTTCCAGCTCTGTTCGCGCCTGGAGGGAATCATCCCCGCTCTCGAACCCGCGCACGCGCTGGCGCACGTCATGCGGATCGCGCCCCAACGGTCTGCGGACCATCTGCTGGTGATGAACATGTGCGGGCGCGGCGACAAGGACATCTATACCGTCGCCGAACGTCTCGGAGTGGCTCTGTGAGCACGGCGCGTATCGACCGGTGCTTCGCCGCGCTCCGGGGGGCGGGCCGGGCCGGCCTCGTGACGTTCGTGTCCGCCGGCGACCCGGACCGAGAGCGCGGCGCGGCGTTGCTGGAAGCCTTGCCCGAGGTCGGCGCCGACGTGATCGAACTCGGTATGCCCTTCACCGACCCCATGGCCGACGGGCCGGCCATCCAGGCGTCGGGGCGGCGGGCACTCGACGGCGGCCAGACGATGGTGCGCACGCTGACCATGGTCGAGCGGTTCCGCCGCGCCGACACCCGAACGCCGATCGTCCTGATGGGATATTTCAACCCCATTCACAGCTACCGGGTCGACCGGTTCCTGACCGATGCGGCGGCGGCCGGGGTCGACGGGCTGATCGTCGTCGATGTCCCGCCCGAGGAAGACGACGTGTTGTGCCTGCCGGCTGTCGAAGCCGGCCTGAGCTTCATCCGCCTCGCCACGCCGACCACCGACGATGCGCGCCTTCCGGCAGTGCTACGCCACGCGAGCGGTTTTCTGTATCATGTCGCGATCGCCGGCGTTACCGGCGCTGAGGGCGCGGGCGAGGCCGAGATCGCGCGTGCGGTGACGCGCCTGAAAGCGATGGTCGATCTGCCCGTCGCGGTCGGTTTCGGCATCAAGACGCCGGCGCAGGCGGCGGCGGTGGCACGCCATGCCGACGCCGCGGTCGTCGGCTCGGCGCTGTGCGAACGCATCGCGGCGGCACTGGAGAACGGTGGCGATCCGGTCGTCCGTGCGGTCGATCTCGTGCGCGACCTCGCCGTCGGCGTGCGCGGCGCGCGAGCTTGAGGAGCGTCGATGAGCTGGCTCAACAATTTCGTTCGCCCCCGCATCCAGGCTCTAGTGACCCGGCGCAACATGCCGGAAAACCTGTGGGACAAATGCCCCGCCTGCGACCAGATGATCTTCCATCGCGATCTCAACGAGCAGTCCTTCGTTTGCCCGAACTGCGATCATCACATGCCGATCTCGCCCGAAAGGCGTTTCGGGACGCTGTTCGACGACGGCGCATACGCGACGGTCGAACTACCTGAGGTCGCGGCCGACCCGCTCAAATTTCGCGACAGCAAACGCTACGCCGATCGGCTCAGGGATGCGCGCGCGAGGAGCGGCCGGCGCGATGCAGCGGTGGTGGCGAACGGCCGTATCGGCAGCCACGATGCGGTGGCGTGCGGCCTCGATTTCTCGTTCATGGGCGGCTCGATGGGTCTCGCGGTCGGCGAGGCGTTGGTGAGTGCTGCGCGCCTCACGGTTCTGCAAGCGGCGCCGCTGATCGTCTTTACGGCCTCCGGCGGGGCGCGGATGCAGGAAGGCATTCTGGCGCTGATGCAGATGCCGCGCACGACGGTCGCCATCGACGAGGTGCGCGAGGCCGGGCTTCCCTACATCGTCGTCCTTACCAACCCGACGACCGGCGGGGTCACGGCCTCGTTCGCGATGCTGGGCGATGTGACGCTCGCCGAACCCGGCGCGTTGATCGGTTTCGCCGGCCCGCGCGTGATCGAAAACACCCTGCGTCAACGCCTGCCCGACGGCTTCCAGAAGAGCGAGTATCTGCTCGATCACGGGATGATCGACGCGGTGGTGCATCGCCGCGACCTGCGCGACCGCCTGATCCAGTTGATCGGTCTGCTGACCGATAAACGTCCGACGGCCAAAGTGCTCGCCCTGCCGAACAACACAACCCGACGTGCCGGAGATTGATCCGCAGACCCGCCTCGCCGGGCTGCACCCCAAAACGATCGACCTGTCGCTCGATCGCATCGAATGCCTGCTTGACCGGCTCGGCCGACCGCAGGATCGCCTGCCGCCCACCATCCACGTCGCCGGAACCAACGGCAAGGGTTCGGTGGTCGCCATGTTGCGCGCGTGTCTGGAAGCGGCGGGGAAGCGAGTCCACACCTATACGTCGCCGCACCTGGTCCGCTTCAACGAGCGCATCGTCATCGCGGGACGCGAGATCGATGACGCTGCGCTGGACGCGCTCATCAACGAGGTCGAGACGGCGAACGCCGGCGCCCCGATCACTTTCTTCGAAATCACCACGGCTCTCGCGCTGCTCGCGTTCGCGCGCGAACCCGCCGACGTCGCGGTGCTGGAGACCGGCCTCGGCGGTCGTCTCGACGCCACGAACGTCGTATCTCCGGCCGTCGCCGCCATCACTCCGATCGGCCTCGACCACCAAGCCTGGCTGGGCGGCACGATCGCGGCCATCGCCGCCGAGAAAGCGGCAATCCTCAAGCCGGGCGCGTTGGCGGTCGTCGCACCGCAACCGGATGCCGCGCGAGCGGTGATCGAACGCGCTGCGGCCCGTGCCGGCGCTCCGATCCTCTCGTGGTCGGTATATCCGCGCGCGGACGGGTTCTCTTACCGGTCGGTGCGGCGCACGACCGAATTCGCGCGCCCGGCGCTCGTCGGCCCGCACCAGATCGACAATGCCGGCGTGGCGCTCGCGTGCCTCGACGCGCTGGGGGCACCGGCTCTGTCCGACGCCGAAATGGCGCAAGGTCTCGCCGCCGTACGATGGCCGGCGCGGCTGCAACGGCTGGCGGGCGACGGCGAAGTCTGGCTCGACGGCGGGCACAACCCGTCGGCCGGCGCCGCGCTTGCCGAGGTTGCCGCGACGTGGACCGACAAGCCGCTGCATCTCGTCGTGGGGATGATGCAGGGTAAAGACCCGCACGGCTTCCTCGCGCCTCTTGCACCGCACGCGTCGTCGCTCGCCGCCGTGACGATCCCCGGACAGAAGAACGCGCTGCCCGCCGCAACGGTTGCCGCTCAGGCGAGCGCTCTCGGCTTTGCCGCGGAAACCGCCAGGTCGGTGGCCGAAGCGGTTGACCGGATCGGGCCCGGTGCCCGGGTTCTCGTCTGCGGGTCTTTGTATCTCGCAGGCCGCGTGCTCGCCGATTTGGGCGGCGCGCAAGGTGCGCGATAAGGGCGGGCGCCGCGCCTACTGCCGCCCGTTTCGCCGCACGACCCACCGCACGGCCGTACCGGACATCCCGCACACCCCGGCGATCACCACCTGATCGGTGTGCCGGCAGGTGAAATCGTCGGCCAGGTAAACGCTTCGATTGACCGTCAGACTACCGCCGTCGGCGCGTAACCGCCATTCAGCACCGTCGGCGAGACGCAAACGGACGGAGTCGCCGTGCTGCGCCAGCGTGGCGGTCACGGCCGGATGCAGGTGGAAGCGCACTGCGAAAGGCTGCGGCCCCTCGGGCGGCGCATCGGGCACCGGCAACAGTTCGTCTTCACCGCTTAACTCGCTGCCGTCGGCGGCGAGAACCAGCCGGCGCCGATGAACGAATCCGAACCGCCGCACATAGCCGTCGTGGGCGATGTCGAGCGAGGCCGCGCCGGCGTGGTCGTGCCGGTTGCATTCGACGGTCGCGGAGGCCTCGATGTCGCCGTCGGCAAGAGCAAGGGTCGAGTGCGCAGCGGTGCGAGTCAACGCGTCGGTCCAGGCGGCGTCGCGCCCGGTATGAGGACCGCAATTGACGATCAGCCGCCCGGCGCCAACGCTCATTTCGAACGCCGACAGGCCCGCATGGTCGGCCTCGGTCCCGGCAGCGGGCCCCGCATCGACGATCGCTACAGCGGATCCCTCGGCGAGACGCTCGAACCCCACCCGACGCATACTCGCCAACGGTTGCGCCGTGGATGCGGCGGCTTGCAGAACCGCGACCGCGTCGGGGAAAAGGACCTCCGGGCTGTCATTGAACACAGCCAACCCGCCATCGCCGTGGCGCATCGCGGCAAGCACGGGCGCCATGCGCTCGATAGCGTCGCGCAGGCCAGCCGGCAGCGGCCGGCCCGCCGCGAGCAGGAGTTCGCGGCAGTCCACGAGGTCGGCCAGCACCGCACACTGGCGCGCCGGCGAGCGCTCGAGATGGCCGCCATCGGACAGAACCTGTCGTTCGCATTCGCGCGCCAGCCGGCGGATCGTCCAAACGATGCGCCGGTCGCTGCCGCCAAGACATATTCGGGCGTGCAACAACCCGTGCAGCGCGGCGATACGCCGCGCGCCTGCCGTTTCGGCCTGGGCCACGCGCGCCAGATGGCGCGCCTGGGCCGCGAGGGCGGTCAGAAAAGCCGACCGCCAGCGCGGGTCGGCGCCATTGAGCAGAAATCGGGCGCAGGCGATCCACGTCGCGACACGTCGGCCGGTAACTGCGGCATCCCACACGCCGGCGCGCCACCGGTCGCCGCAGCGCCGGATCCAGTCCGCGACGAGCGCGCGGGCGTGGCGCCGCGCCATCTCGCCGCCACTCGCCTTGAGGTGGCGCAGCCACGCGAACCCGTGCATCGCTTCGATCCAGGCGATGTCGATCGCTGGCGGCGCCCACACCGGCCCAGTCGCCGAGGTCACTTCGTGGCCGGCGAACCGATAGCAGCCCTGGAAGAGACGATCGCCCGCCGCGGCGTCGCCGGGCCAAAGGTCCCGCGGGTGAAGGGCGAGGTCCCGCGGCGTGCGGCCAACCAGGGTAAACGGGTAGAGGGGACCGGCGTATAGCGCCGCGCGCAGACCGCCCAGCCGAGGACGCGAGCGCTCGGTCTCGCGCGGGCGCGCGCGCGCCAAGGCGCGGCCGAAGGTCGTCGCCAATGCGGTTGCCGCGCTCATCGACCCACTCCCCGCAACCGGTCGAGGTTGCCGGCATAGGAGTCTTCGCCGCCGCGGAATGCCGCCGCCCCCGCAACCAGCACGTCGGCCCCGGCGGCGACCGCGCGCGGCGCCGTGCTGTCGTTGACGCCGCCATCGACTTCCAGGTCGATCGGCCGCCCTGCCGAGTCGATCATCTCGCGCACCGCCGTGATCTTGGCCAACTGACTCTCGATGAAACGCTGGCCGCCGAAACCCGGATCGACCGTCATTACGGTCACGAGATCGAGGTCGCCGATGACCGGCGCCAGCGCCGCCGCCGGTGTGCCCGGGTTGATCGCGACTCCGGCCCTTTTGCCGAGATCGCGCACCGCCTGCACGGTCCGGTGCAGGTGAGGTCCCGCTTCCGCCGGCACGGTGAGAATGTCGGCGCCAGCTTCGGCGAACGCGGTGAGAAAGGGATCGACCGGCGAGATCATCAGATGAACGTCGAACGGCGCCGGGCTGTGCGGGCGCAGCGCGGCGACGACGTCGGGCCCGATCGTGAGGGCCGGGACGAAATGCCCGTCCATCACGTCGATATGGATATAGTCGGCGCCGGCGGCGGTCATAGCGCGCACTTCTGCGCCTAGGCGCGCAAAATCGGCGGCTAGAAGGGACGGCGCTATGCGCACGGATCGCTGCATGACTGATTAAAGTAACATCTAAGCTTTGCGCTTCAAGCGCACGGTATAAAATCCATCCATACCACCGCGATCGGGCAGATGGCAAGGCAGGCTCCGCAGCGACCCGTCTCCCTGGACGAGATCGCCGAGGCCGCAGATCTCGGCCGGACGGACGGGGTCGCGGACCAATGCGGTGTTACGGGCCAGCAGTGCGGCGATCCGTTCCGGGCCTTCCTCGGGCTCCAGCGAGCACACGGCATAGACGAGCGTCCCGCCCGGCGCCAGCATTGCGACGGCGTTGTCGAGCAGCCGATCCTGAAGGGCGCAGGCGGCGGCGACGTCGCCTGGCCGTTTGAGATGCGGGATGTCGGGATGCCGGCGAATCGTTCCGGTCGATGAGCAGGGAGCGTCGAGGAGGACGAAACGGGCAGGCTCGGGCGGGCTCCAGCGCGTCGCATCCGCATGTTCCGCGCGGACCGCGAGGCGCAGGCGGCGCAGGTTTCCGGTCAATCGGCGCAACCGGTCGGGCGCGGCGTCCACCGCGGTCACGACCGCGCCGGCGGCGGCGAGCTGCGCGGTCTTGCCGCCGGGCGCGGCGCACAGATCGATCGCCGCATCCCCCGGGCCGGCGCCGAGGAGACGCGCCGGGAGCGCCGCCGCCGCATCCTGCACCCACCAGTCGCCTTCCGCGAACCCCGGCAGTTCCTCGACGCGGCCGATGTGCGCGCGGCGCACCGTGCGGGTTTCCAGCACGGTTCCGCCCACGGCCTCGGCGACCGCGGCCGGATCGGTTCGGACCGAGAGGTCGAGCGGCGGCTCGCCGAGGTGCGCGGCGGCGATCGCGCGCGTGCACACCGGGCCGTAAGCGCGGCGCCACGACCGCCACAGCCAGTCCGGCGTGTTCAGCCGCGGCGCGTCCTGGGCGTCTCGCCAGACCGCGCCCTCGCGGGCGATGCGCCTCAACACTGCGTTGACCAAGCCCTTGTGCGACAGTTTCGCGAGGCGAACCGCCGTATCGACCGCAGCATGGTCGGGTGTATCGAGAAACAGGAGTTGCGCGGCGCCGAGTCGCAGGATGTCGCGCGCCGCCGTCCGCCCCGTCAGGGGCCGTTCGAGGCAGCGACCAATCAGGTCGTCGATTTGTCCGCATCGCCGAAAAACCGTGGCCGCCAACAGCCGCGCGAAGCCGCGATCGCGCGCCGTCAGGCTCGCGTCCGTATCTGCCGGATCGAACGCGCGGTTACCGGTGAACACCGCGTCGAGCCATTGCAGCGCCTGCCGCCGCGCCGCAAGGTCGCTGCCGGTCGGGACCGAGCGGGAAGCTTTCCAACGCCGCCTTTCGCCCATCGTCGCCTCCCGCACCCGCTCCGCAGTGCGATCGTCATCGGCTGCCCTGCCGCAAGGTGGCGCGCATATGCTACCGGACCCATGAACTTGGCTCGACACTCCGGCATCGGGCACTATCCCGACTTCCGCAACTCAGGGGTAATGAAGATTCCAACCGGTTGATTTCCCACAATTGAGCTTTCAAAGACGCGGACGGTCCGAGGCGGCGTCCACGCTACTGCCCCGGCGTTCCCGGCGAGATCGCCAGCCTCCGGTCGGCACGCCGATGAGCACGCTGCGTCGCCAGGTCGTTCTATATCTGCATCATCGCCCCGGTTCCGAGTGGACCCCGGGCGGCTCGACCTCGTTAAGCCGCCAGTTGAGGTAGTGGCCGAAGTCCGCCACGACCCGCTCCAAAGGCACGAGACGGCCAGGGACGAAGTTGCCGGTGACGCCGCGCTGAACGCGCTCGCAGATAGCCTTGTCCTCGGACAGGAAGTTCAGCAGCGTATGTGAGGCGACGTTCCATATCAACCACTCGCGAAAGCGACGGATGGCGCCGGCGCGTCGGCGCTTCCGGTGCGGACAACACAGCGGTGCGTGTCAACGGGATGCACGGCCTGCCAGACGAAGCTGTTCCCGGTGAGCACGCCGACGAACGAGGGCGGCAGGCTGATAAGTAGATAGTCGTCCCGGCCCTTGTTCGTGCCGCCCGTGGCGGTGGCCCGGGCCGAGCCGGTGATGTAGTAGGCGCCCTTGGTGGGCGTGTAGGGCTGAAGGGTCCTGTGGTGGACTTTGAAGAGGTGATAGCTCTCCATCGCGTTCGAGATGGCGATCTTCCAGTTGCATTCCCACACATCGGTCGTTTGCTGGTCCGACTGGTGGTGCAGTTCGTCGATCCCGCGCGCAGACACGAGGGGGGCGACGGCCGCGAAACGCTTGACGAGCGATTCCACGTCGGGGTTCAGGCTCATGAAGACGAGGCCGTGCCACGACTCGACCCGGTATGCGGGGAGGCAGTGGGTCGCCTTGTCGATCGCGTCCTTTGGTGCAAAGGGCACCCCGAGCAGGCGCCCGGTATCGTCGTAGGTCCAGGCATGGTACGGGCACTGGATGCGGTTAGCGTTGGCGGGCCGCTCGACGAGCAGGGTGCCCCGGTGGGCGCACAGGTTCGACAGGGCCGCCAGTTCTCCCGTCTGGTTGCGCAGGAGCAACACGGGTTGGTCTCCGACGACAACCGGAAGCTGGTCGCCGGGCGACGGGAGGCCGTCTTCGGTCGTTACGAAGACCCAGTCCCCGTGCCAGATGCCGTCCTTCTCGGCCACGAGCCACTCCGGCTCCCGGTAGGATGCCGCAGGCAACGCGCGGGAGGGATCAAAGGTCAATTGACCGGCGTCCATGCCCACCACCCGGGATTTGATCGGGGTTCACTGGAGCAACCTCCGAAGCTTCGGATTTCGTTACCGCATCTGTTTGGGTCGACCGCCTCGACGAAGTGTCCGAAATGACTTCATTCATTGTGGACGCCACGCTCGAGTGGGTTGCGCATCCCCCGATGGACTTCCTCGAAGGTATGCCCGGCGCGGTTGGGACTGGACGGCTCGCCCGCCTGCTCGGGCGCCGAAAGCCGGGCAACGTCCATGTGGCATCCGAATCCTTGTCCCCCGACTCGGCCGGATCGAAGTCGAGCATAAGTTGTCTGTCGTCCTTCCTGGCGGTCTCCGCAATCCGCTTCCGTTGGCGTTCGAGCGATTGATCATGCCGCATCCTTCGGCGTCCGAGCGTTCGGCAAGGCGTTTCTTCGCCTACTCGGCGAGGTCGGCCGCACCGCTCCAGATGCGGAAGGAGATCCGCGATATCGGCTTGCGCCGACGCCGCGAGATGTGTCTGGAATCGATCCGAATCTCTTCGTGAAGACGGGCCACGCGGGGCCCGCAGACGGCTTGTCAAAGTAGCACAACATGCGGGATCGCACCAAGCGCTACCGTCAAACAGGCCTTGGACAGATCGCGGTGGATCAGGTTTTGCGTGGCGAACCGGCCAGGCAGGCGCCCACACGGTGCTCGAGACGGAGCTGCACGGCGTTCCCGCCGAGTCGGCTGGTGTCTTCGAACGCAACGGACCGGATGGCGGCTCGGCGGCGCCATTTGCCACGGTTCTCCCCTCCGCTTGCGCGCAGCGTATCGAGAGCCGCGGTCCAGCCGGGATCGCCCGCCGGCCCGACATCGTTCAGCCTGTCGGCAAGGGCGAGTTCGCGCGTCGATGACACTCGTGTCTCCGCCCGGTTTCTGTCGGTCGGTACCGCCGTTGCCGTCGTCATCAGATCGGCGAAGTCGATCTCGGACGGATCCGATCGTTCCCCATCGTCCGACGATTCGGTCTTGGTATCGGCCTCTCGGGTGGGATCGGCCGTGTCCACGATCCCCGCGTCCAGATCCACGAAGCCCTTGGAACGCTTGGGGGTCGGGGCGTATGCTCCAGAGTACCGGCCCGTCAACACGGTATCGGCATAAGTCATTGAAAAATTGTGGAGATACATGACAAACGCGCGCTTGGCGCGCACCCGCCGCCCGTTGCGTGGGGTGTGTCTTGGGCATACGCAGGGTGACGTTGTGAGAGGCAGTGATTCCCGTTATGGCGTCAGGTGACGTCCGCTCGAGGACTCTTCGGAGTATGGTGAGGCCATCCTGTCCGTCCGGGAGGGTTTCTCGACAGGTGGAGGAACAGCCCCTGTTCCAACACCGGCGGCCGTGGACTCCACAACGAGAATTACGGAACCGTCATGATCGTCGAATCCACAAGCGCCTACGAGAAGCTCGAGAAGCGGTTCCGCCGTTTGTCCGTGCTCGGCGAGACGGTTGGCTGGCTCGACTGGGATCAGCACACGTTCATGCCCCGGGGCGGCGCCGAAGCGCGCGCAGACCAGATCGCCGAACTCGAACTGATCCGTCACGAACTGTTGACCGACCCGTGGCTCGCCGATCGGCTTGACGCCGCGGAGGCTGAAATCGCGGCGCTGTCCGACTGGCAACGCCGCAATCTCGCCGACATGCGCCGGCGATGGATTCACGCCTCAGCCGTGCCATCCGACCTTCACGAGGCGGCCACCCGCGCCGGGATCGTCTGCGAGACGGCGTGGCGCGAGGCGCGGCCTGCGAACGACTTCGCCGCCGTCGCGCCGCCTCTGGCCAACCTGGTGCGGCTGAAGCGCGAGGCCGCCGAGGCAAGGGGCGCCGCGCTCGGTTGCGCGCCCTACGACGCTCTGCTGGATCATTACCAACCAGGGTTGCGCGCCGCCGATTTCGCGCCCGCATTCGACGCGCTGGCCCGTTTCCTGCCCGGTTTCATCGACGCCGTGATCGACAGGCAGGCGCAGGACCCGGCGCCGCTCGTGCCGCCGGGACCGTTTCCGATCGCCGCCCAGCGCGCGCTGGAAACCGAGCTGATGGGCGCGGTCGGTTTCCCGTTCAACGCCGGACGGCTCGATGAGAGCGCGCATCCGTTCACGGGCGGCACGCCGGAGGACCTCCGCATCACGACCCGCTACGACGAGTCCGACTTCACCGCCTCCCTGCTGGCGGTGCTGCACGAGACCGGCCACGCGCTTTACGAACGCAATCTGCCGCCCCGGTGGCGCCGGCAACCGGTCGGAGAAGCGTTCGGCATGGCGGTTCACGAGAGCCAATCGATCCTGATCGAGCGCCAAGCCTGCGGCAGCGCGGAGTTCTATCGCTTCGCGGCACCGGCCATGCGGCGCGCTTTCGACGGCGACGGCCCGGCATGGGACGCGGAGAACCTGCATCGCGCGGCGCTTCGGGTGGAACGCAGCCTGATCCGCGTCCACGCCGACGAAGTCACCTACCCGGCCCACATCCTGGTCAGAACGGAGATCGAGCGCGCTCTGATCGCCGGCGCCCTGACAGTCCGACATCTGCCCGACGCATGGCATGAGGCGATGCTCCGCCTGGTTGGTGTCGCACCCGATTCCGATTCCGACGGCTGCCTTCAGGATATCCACTGGCACGTCGGTGAGATCGGCTATTTCCCCACTTATGCGTTGGGTGCGATCATGGCGGCGCAGTTGTTCGCCGCCGCACGCGACGCGGATCCGGGGATCGCGCCGGGGATCGCGAAGGGCGATTTCGGTCCCCTCTATGCCTGGCTCAGGCCCAACGTCCATGACCACGGCAGCGCGCTGAGCCTGGATGAATTGCTCACACGCGCTACCGGACGACCACTCGATCCGGAGGCTTATTTCGACCATCTACGCACGCGATACGCGCCGTAAAACCGATCGCCGTCAGCCGCGCGCTCACCATCGCATGCCGCGACCGGAACGAGCTTCGAATTCGCCCGGAACAGGGCGGTGCCATAAAGTCCTGTTTCGGCCCGGCGGGTTAGCGGCTCCACGGTGTGCGGGCGGGACGCCCGCGCACCAGGACAAGCCGGGCGCTTCGGTCTCCGCCCGCCACAGACGGGATCCCCCCGCCATGCGCCGCAGCCGCCTGAAAGCCATTCTTGCGCTCGGCCTGCCGATCGTCGGCGGCATGGCGTCGCAGTCGCTGTTCAATCTGGTGGATACGGCGATGGTGGGTCGGCTGGGCGCGCCGGCACTGGCGGCAGTCGGCATCGCCGGGTTCACGAGTTTCATGTGCGGCGCCGTCGTCATGGGCATGTCCGCCGGCGTTCAGGCCATGGCCTCGCGCCGCCGCGGAGAAGGCCGCACGGAGGAAACGGCGGTGCCGCTCAATGGCGGCCTCGCGCTGGTGCTCGGCATGGCGATCCCGCTGTCGATCGTCCTTATCGTCTTCGCCCCCGAACTGCTGGCGCAGCTGAACGACGATGCGGAAGTGCTGGCGCACGGCACGCCTTATCTACAAGCGCGGCTCGTCGGTATGGCGGCGATCGGCATGAACTTCGCCTTTCGGGGCTACTGGAACGCCGTCGGCCAGTCGATGGTCTATCTGCGCACCCTCCTGGTCATGCAGGCACTGAACGTGGTGCTCAACTACACCCTGATCTTCGGCGCCTTCGGCGCGCCTGCGCTGGGCACGTTGGGGTCGGGCCTGGGCACTGCCATCGCCACCTGGGCCGGCAGCGCGATGTATGCCTGGACGGCGTGGCGCCGTGCGCGGCCGAACGGGTTTCTTACACGCCTGCCACGGCGGCATACGATGCTCACCATGGCGCGGGTGTCCCTACCGGCCTCGATCCAGCAGTTCTTTTTCGCTTCGGGTTTCACTGCGATGATGTGGATCGTCGGCCGCGTCGGCACCGCGGAGCTTGCGGCGGCGAACGTGCTGGTAAACGTCTTGCTGGTGGCGCTGTTGCCGGGCCTGGCGATGGGGCTTGCGGCGGGCTCGCTGGTCGGCCGGTCTCTCGGTCGCGGCGAGCGCGAGGGGGCGCGGTTGTGGGCGTGGGACGTGGTCAAGGTTGCCGCGGTGATCATGGGCAGCCTCGGCGTTCCGATGGCCCTGGCGCCCGGCGCGATCCTGGGGGTTTTCATCGGCGACCCCGAAACCCTGGCGCTGGCGGAAACGCCGCTCAGGATCACCGGTGCGACGATCGTCGTCGATGCCGTCGGCATGGTGCTGATGAACGCCTTGACCGGCGCCGGTGCGACACGGACCGTGATGATGGTGTCGATCGGGGTGCAGTGGTTCCTGTTTCTGCCGGCGGCTTTCGTGGTCGGCCCGACCCTGGGTTTCGGGCTCCTCGGTATCTGGTTCTGCCAAGTGCTCTGGCGGGCGACTCAGGCGGCGATCTTCGTCCGTCTGTGGCAACGCGGCCGCTGGGCCGACGTGCACCTATAGGCACCCGCGCCGCTCGCTTCCTCTTTCGATAGATGGTCGGGGCGGCCGGATTCGAACCGGCGGCCCCCTGCTCCCAAAGCAGGTGCGCTACCAGGCTGCGCCACGCCCCGACGCCGGTTCATGTATGGTTCGCGCGCCGGCGAGGCAAGCCGGAACGCGGGTCAGGCGATGGGGGTACGCGCCGCAACGCCGCCGTCGATGGCGTAAACCACGCCCGTAATATAGGACGCGCGTTCCGAAGCCAGGAAGGCGACGAGATCGGCGACCTCTTCCGAACGCGCGGCGCGCCCGAGCGGCATGTTCCTGGTCAACTCCCGCCAGCGCTCGGGATCGCCGAGAGTATCCGCGGCGCGGGTGCGCATCAGGGTCACCATGCGATCGGTCTCCACGAAGCCCGGATTGACGCCCACGACGCGCACCCCGTTATCGAGGCTGGTGGATCCCAGCGCCCGCGTGAACGCCATCAACCCGGCGTTGGCGGTGCTGCCGGCGATGTAGTTCGCGTCGAGTCGCTCGCCGGCAAGCCCGATGACGTTGACGATCACGCCTCTGCCGCGCGCGCTCATCCGTGCATGCGTCGTGCGGCAGAGATTGACATATCCGAACAGCTTGAGGTCCCACGCCTCGCGCCAGCGCGCTTCGTCTATGGCGGCGACCGATCCGCCGGGAATCGCGCCCGCGTTGTTGACCAGGATGTCCACATCGCCCGCCGTCGCGGCCAGCGCCTGTTGCGCCGCGCTCTGCGAGAGGTCGCCGGGATGGGTCGCGACTGAAACCTGATGCGCACGCATGATCTCGTCTCGCGCCGCCGCCAGCGCGTCTTCGCCGCGCGCGGCAAGGTGCAGGTGAACGCCCTCACCCGCCAGCACCCCAGCAACGGCGCGGCCAATGCCTTTCGATCCGCCAGTGATCAGCGCCGTCTTGCCCGCAAGTCCGAGATCCATGATCGCGTCTCTCTCCGTCGTTCCGCTCTCGTCGAACGCGCGCACTGTCGCGGAAGCCGCCCGGTCGTGCAAGCGGCGCTACGGGGTTCGCGCCCAGTTCTCGATCAGTGCGCGCAGCGCGGCGACGAATGCCAGCGGCTGGTCGAGCGTCACGTGGTGACGGGCGCATGGGACTTCGACGATCGGCGCGCGCGGCCCCATGAGCGAAGACATGTAGTCCGCGGTCTCGCGAGAAACCAGGGCGCTTCGTTCGCCGAAGATCAGCGCGGCAGGGCATCGCAGCGCTTGCAGATATTCGTGGAACGGCTCGCCGAAGCGACGGGCGCCCATCGCGGCCGGATCGAATTTCCAACTCCATCCGCCAGCGGTTCGCCGTATCGAATGCCGCGCGATGTAGTCGACCAGGAAACCGTTCTCGCACGGTTGTTCCGGCATCAGGCGGAACCGGGCGAGTGCGGCCTCGCGCGTTTCGTAGGAGCGCACGGTACCCATATTCGGGCGCCTGTGCGGACGGCGCGCCCGGTCTTCCGGCGACCGGATCGGCGAATCGACGATCACCGCGCCGGCCAACCGGTCGCCGTAAAGAGCGCCGAACTTCATCGTCATGTAACCGCCGAAACTGTGTCCGACGACGACGGACCGCGCGCCGAGGGCCGCATCGTCGATCACCGCGTGCATTTCGCGGGCGCGGGTTTCGGCGTCGTAGGTCGGCCGCCGGCCGCTATCGCCCATGCCGGAGAGATCGAGCGCGGCGACATGACGGTCTCGGGCAAGGAAGGGTGCGATGAAGGCCCACCAATGCGCATGCGCGCCGCCCCCATGCACCAGCAGAACGCCGGGAAGGGAACCGGACGCCGCCGTGGCGGCGGGCCACAGCAAGTAGTGAATCGGGCACCCTTCGACCGCGACCGTCCGCGACATGCGTGGGTGACTCAACGCCCGGGCGAACCATTCCGGCGCCCCATCGGTCCCGGCGGTCATGAAGCGCGCTCCCGTTCGTCCGGCCCGCAAGCGCGCAGCTCCTGCGGCAGCGCGCCGACAACTCACGATAACGGTCGCCATGACGGCTCGCCACGAACCGAACGCATGGCATGGATGCAAGGAATACGTGCCGCGCGGCCTTGCGCGCTGGCGCGACGCGAGCGCATATCGTCGCCGCGGCCGAGTAGGGGTCGACGTCAACCGGGATCGGGACCGATGAGCGGCACGCACACTGCGCCCTCGGCCATCGTCGATGCGGTCATCGTCGGCGCCGGCTTCGCCGGGATGTATATGCTGCACCGCCTGCGCGGGCTCGGATTCACCGCGCGGGTGTTCGAAGCCGGCAGCGGAGTCGGCGGTACCTGGTATTGGAATCGCTACCCCGGCGCCCGCTGCGACGTCGAGAGCATGCAGTATTCCTATCAGTTCGACGACGACCTGCAGCAATCGTGGGAGTGGAGCGAGCGCTACGCCACCCAGCCCGAGATCCTGCGCTATGCCAATCACGTCGCCGACCGTTACGATCTGCGCCGCGATATCGCGTTCGACACGCGCGTCGTCTCGGCGGTCTTCGACGAGCGCACCGACCGCTGGTCGATCGAAACCGCCGACGGCACACCCGTGGCGGCGCGCTTCTGCATCATGGCGACCGGCTGCCTGTCGAGCGCCAACACGCCGCGTTTCGACGGCATGGACGAGTTTCGCGGCGAAACCTGGCACACCGGACGCTGGCCGCACGAAGGAGTCGATTTCACCGGGCAGAGAGTCGGCGTGATCGGCACCGGGTCTTCGGCGATTCAATCGATCCCGGTGATTGCCGAACAGGCGCACGAACTCGTCGTTTTTCAGCGCACGCCCAATTTCACCATCCCGGCGCACAATCGGCCGCTCGGCGCCGAGGAAGTGCGTGCGATAAAGGCCCGATACGCCGAATTGCGGGCGCTTGCACGTCGCCTGCACGCCGGCCTCGCGATCCCTTACAACCCGCGCCTGGCGCTCGAAGTGACCGAACAGGAGCGCCAGCGTGAATACGAAGCGCGCTGGCGCGAGGGCGGCACTGCTTTCATTGCGGCGTTCAAGGACCTGCTGACCGACCCGGCGGCCAACGAGACCGCCGCCGAATTCGTGCGCCGCAAGATCCGCGAAACGGTGCATGACCCGGCGGTGGTCGAACGGCTGTCGCCACACAACATCATCGGTTGCAAGCGCCTGTGCGTCGATACCGACTACTACAGGACCTTCAATCGGCCGAACGTCACCCTGGTCGATGTCAGCGAGACGCCGATCGAGCGCCTGACCGCAAGCGGCCTTCGTGTCGGCGACACGGAATACGCACTCGACGCCATCGTCTTCGCGACCGGCTTCGACGCTATGACAGGCGCGCTCAAACGCATCGACATTCACGGCACCGGCGGGCAATGCCTGCGGGAGAAATGGAAAGGCGGCCCGCGCGCCTATCTCGGGTTGATGGCGGCCGGCTTTCCCAACCTGTTCACCATCACCGGACCGGGCAGCCCGTCGGTGCTCGCCAACATGATTCTCTGCATCGAACAGCACGTGGACTGGACCGCGGACTGCCTCGACCACATGCGGGCGCGCGGGTTGAGCCGCATCGAACCGCGATCCGCTGCGGAGGACGCCTGGTGCACGCACGTCAACGAGGTCGCAGAAGCCTCGCTGCGTTCGACGTGCAGTTCATGGTATGTGGGCGCCAACATTCCGGGCAAGCCTCGGGTCTTCATGCCGTATATCGGCGGCTTCCCCGCCTATGTCGAGCGATGCGAGGCGATCGTGGCGGCCGGCTACGAAGGATTCGACTTCACGCCGCTGTCGACCGCCGCCTGACAGCGGCTTGCGACGATGCGTTGAACGCAAGCCGGTTTCGGTTCGGCGACCTCGATGTCTTCATAGGCCAGCACGCGCAGACGCGCGGCGCGCGCCACGTCGAGCAGTTCCCCGGGGCGTAGCAGGAAGTTCGGGTTGCGCGGCCGCCCGAACCGCTCGTTGCCGACCGCGAAGGTCTCGTAGATCAGCACGCCGGCCGGCGCGAGCGCGGCGGTAAGCGGCGCGAAAAGTGGCCGATGAAGATAGTTCGTGACGACGATACCGACAAAACGCTGGTTCCCAATCAGCCAATCTCCACCGGTCTCCAGATCCGCCGCGCGGCATGTCAGCCGCGGCGACGCGAGATCGTCCAGGCGGGAGAGATCGCGATCGACTGCCGTGACCGCGTAGCCGGCGTCGAGCAGCCAGCGCGTGTGCCGCCCGGCGCCGCACGCCAGGTCGAGCACCGGGCCGCCGGGCGCGATCAGACGCGCGAAGCGCGCGACCCAGGGCGAGACCGGCGCGGCGGGCTTTCGTTCCGGCCGTGAAACCATGCCATCCAGCCTGGAGTTATCGATCCCGCCGGCGCCGGCGGCGACCGCCGAACTGAAACACTACTTCCTGAGAAAGCCGGGGTAGCGGCGCAGCAGAACGGCCGCGGCGAGGGCTCCGGCTGCGAGACCGCCGAGATGCGCCTGCCAGCCGATGCGGAAACCGAACAGATCACCGGTGTCGCCCAGCAGGGCGAGCACGAGGTTGAGCACGACCATGAAGCCGAGTAGCGCGGTGCCGACGCGCATCGACGACGCGCGTCCGGTATCGCGCAGGATCAGGGCCGCCGCGCCGGTCACGCCATGGACCGCGCCGGAGGCGCCGATCAGTTGCGCCGCGCCGCCGCCGGAACCGATAGCCGCCGAAAAGGCCAGCCCGCCGGCCACGGTCGAGAGCACGAAGATGCCGAGCAGGACCACCGCGCCGAAGCGCCGTTCGACAACCGACGCGAACGCCAGCAACATGCCCGCATTGACGAGCAGATGGCTGAACCCGGCGTGCAGAAAGCCGTGGCCCAGCAGTGCCGGCGCCAACGGGTTCGCGCTGTCGAGGACCAACCATTCCCAGGCCCACGGACCGCTATCCACAAGGCGGGTCGCAAGCCAGACGGCCACCATGACGGCGCACAACAGAAGAGTGGCCGGCGGCGCGTTGAAGACCGGCTGACGGGCTGTCATGCGTCTTGCGCGGCGGCGGCGCATTCGAGGAAACGGTCGATCGCGCCGTCCTCGACACACCAGGGCACGACGAGGCGGATCGCGCCCTCCGCACCGGGCCAGCGGTGAAACTCGAACCCCTCCGCGTGCAACGCGTCGACGATGCCCGGCGTCGTGCGCACGAACAGCGCGTTGGATTCGACCGGATGCAGAAGTTCGATTCCCGGCAGAGCCTGCAGGCCGGCCGCGAGGCGCGCCGCGCCGGCATTGGCTCGACGGGCGAGGCGCAGCCACAGGCCGTCTTCGAAGCAAGCTTCGAGCTGGGCCGAGAGATAGCGCATCTTGCTCCACAGATGCCCGCCTCTCATGCGCCGACGGAGCATCGTCGCGCTCGCGCCGGTGCGGAAATCGACCACCGCTTCGGCAGCAAGCGCACCGTTCTTCGTCGCCCCGAACGACAGAACGTCCACGCCGGCGCGCCAGGTGACGTCGGCGGGGCTGCAACCGAGGCTCGCCACCGCGTTGGCGAGCCGGGCGCCGTCCATGTGAACGCCCATGCCGCGGGCGCGGGCCATGCGGGTCAGGGCGGACAGTTCGTCGAGCGTATAGACCGTGCCCGCCTCGGTCGCCTGGGTCAGGCTGAGCGTGGTCGGCAGCGCCTCGTGCTCGCCGTGGAAGCCGGTCGCTGCCAGCATATCGGCGAGCCGGTCCGGGTCGATCTTGCCGTGGACGCCGGGCGCGCCGATCAGCTTGGCGCCGCCGGTATAGAACTCCGGTGCGCCGCATTCGTCCACGTTCACATGCGCTTCCGCGTGGCAGTAAACCGCACCGTGCGGCGGCGTAAGCTCGGCCAGCGACAGCACGTTCGCCGCGGTGCCGGTGGCGACCGGATAGACCGCCACCCGGGTTTCGAAGACGGCACCGAGGCGTTCGTCCAGCCGGCGGCTCCACTCGTCGGCGCCGTAGGCGTGGGCGGCGCCCCGGTTCGCGGCGACCAACGCGTCGAGGATTTCGGGGGCGGCGGGGGATTCGTTGTCGCTGCGGAAATTGGTCATTGCCGGTTCAGCTCGGGTCGGGGCGCCAATCATCGGCGATCAGCGGGCATTGTACAAAGCGCCGCGGGTCGTCGGCGAGGCGGTGGGCGGTGGTGAGCACGGCCTGGCCGTTCAATACCGAGGTGATGAGCCAGGTCAGGTCGGGTTCCCATGCGCGTTCGAGATCGCGCGCGGAGGGTTGGGCGGGGCTGTCGGGGTGCGAGTGATAGACGCCGACGACGGCCTTGTCGGCGCCGCGCAGCGCCTTGTGCAACTTCAGGCGCAGGCCGGGATCGACCTCGAACGCGGTGCGCGGGTCGGCGGCCAGGTTGGCGCTCGGATGCGCGGCGCCGATGCGCCAACCGTTGCCGACCAGAAGGCCGCACGCTTCTTCGGGATAGGCCGCCTCGCTCGCCGCGACGACGGTACGGAGCGCTTCCGGCGCGATGCGAATCATCGCTCGATCTCCACTGTGCTCACCAGCCGGCCGGAGGCCAGATCGACGATCACGACACGCGGGCCCCGGTCGGTTTCGAGACGAAGCGCGAGCCGGTCGCCGTCGAGCACGGTTTCGACGATCGCGGCGCGTTCGGGCAGTTGCAGGGCGATCGCCTCGCGCGGCGCGCCCGCGGCGGACAGGCGATGAGCGATGGCGGTCGCGACGACCGCGAGGCCGGCGACGATCAGCAAGCCCAGACCGATCACCAGCGCTTTCAGTTGCGGTATGGTCATGGGCGATGGCCGAGCACCGTTTCACCGTTCCGCCCGGCGCGGCGCGCGAACGCCTCGACCGCTTTCTCGCCGACCGGGTGCCGGAGGTGTCGCGCAGCCGTATCGCCGCCCTGATCCGGGACGGCGCTGCGACCGTCGCGGATCGAGCCACGGTCCAGCCGGGGCATCGGTTGACCGCCGGCGCCCCGGTTCGCCTGCTTGTGCCGGCGCCGGAGGATCCGAGTCCGGAGGCGCAAGCGATCGCCCTCGAGGTGGTGTTCGAGGACGACGCGTTGATCGTCGTCGACAAGCCGGCCGGGCTGGTGGTGCATCCGGCGCCGGGCAATCCGGACCGCACGCTGGTCAACGCTCTGCTGGCCCATTGCGGCCACTCGCTGTCGGGGATCGGCGGCGTGCGGCGCCCGGGGATCGTGCATCGGCTCGACAAGGACACGAGCGGGCTGATGGTCGCGGCCAAGACCGATGCCGCGCACCGCGGCCTGGCCCGCCAGTTCGCCCGCCGCGAGATCGACCGGGCCTATCGCGCGGTGGTGCACGGGACTCCGAGTCCGGCCGCCGGCGCGATCGAAGGCGCCATCGGCCGCCACCCGCGCCACCGCAAGAAGATGGCGGTCGTCGCCGGCGGCAAGCCCGCGCGCACCCGCTACACGGTCGAAGCGACCTATGGCGGGCGTGCGGCGCTGGTTCGCTGCGTGCTGGAGACCGGAAGAACCCATCAGATCCGCGTGCACATGGCTCATCGCGGCTGGCCGGTGATCGGCGACCGGTTGTATGCCCGCGGGCGCACCGCCGCTGCGCCGACCCGCCAGGCCCTCCATGCGTCCAGGCTCGGCTTCACGCATCCGTTATCCGGTGTGAAAATTTGTTTCAAAAGTAATTTACCAAGCGACATCAAGGGGTTGATATGCGATCTCCGGCACGGGGCGGCGGCGCCCCGATTTGGCCGCAGTTCGCCCTAACTGTTGACGCATCGGCCATCTCCGTTCGGCCTTCCGACACTGCCGGCGCCGCCGGCGACCCTATAGCACTCCATGTCCTGGAGTGCTAAAATTTCCCGCCAGGGCAGGAGGCCTCTTTCCCATGCCGTTGAACACGCTTCCCACCGTTTCGTCCGAAGGCGGACTCGCGCGGTATCTTGAAGAGATCCGGCGTTTCCCCATGCTGACGCACGACGAGGAATACATGCTGGCGCGCAGCTGGCGCGAGCATGGCGACACCGAGGCGGCGCACAAACTGGTCACCAGCCATTTGCGCCTGGTGGCCAAGATCGCGATGGGCTACCGCGGCTACGGCCTGCCGGTGGGCGAACTGATCTCGGAAGGCAATGTCGGCATGATGCAGGCGGTCAAGCGCTTCGACCCCGACCGCGGTTTTCGTCTGGCCACTTACGCGATGTGGTGGATCCGCGCGTCGATCCAGGAATATATCCTGCACTCGTGGTCGCTGGTGAAGATGGGCACGACGGCGGCGCAAAAGAAGCTGTTCTTCAATCTCCGCAAACTCAAGGGCCAGTTGCAGGCGATCGACGACGGCGACTTGCCGGACGAAACGGTGAGCGAGATCGCGCGCCGGCTCGACGTGTCGGCGGAGGAAGTGGTGAGTATGAACCGCCGCATGGCCGGCGGCGACCACTCGCTGAACTCCCCGCTGCGTGCGGGCGGGGACGGCGAGTGGATCGACTGGCTGGCTTCGGGCGACGACGACCAGGAAGAGGTCATCGCCAATTCCGAAGAACTCGACCATCGCCGCGAAATGCTCACCGAGGCTCTGGAGGTTCTGAGCGACCGCGAACGGCATATTCTTACCGAGCGCCGCCTGAGCGACGAACCGCAGACCCTGGAAGAACTCAGCCATGTTTATAGCGTGAGCCGCGAGCGCGTGCGGCAGATCGAAGTCCGCGCCTTCGAGAAAGTACAAAAGGCCATCCGCGACATGCTCGCCCGGGAGGCGCTGGCGATGGCCGCCGCACGCCAGGCGGTCCGCGCGTCCGCGGCGGCCGGCAACCGGGCGTAGAACCGCCCGCGATGGCGCGGATCACCGGCATCGAGACGATCGCGCTCGCCCACGAGGTGGGCGCGCTCAAGGCGTATGGCATGTCCCGGGGCGTGACTCCGGTGAGAACGGCGACGCTGGTGCTGGTGGAAACCGATGCGGGGATCACGGGGATCGGCGAAGCGTGGGGCCCGTCCGCGCTGGCGTCGGCTGCGGTGGACCTGCTGCGCCCCCGGTTCGTCGGGCGCCGCATCCACGACCGCGAGCAGATCCCGACCGGGGTTTACAACCAGCACTACCATCTGGGGATACAGAACAGCGTCACGAGCGCGCTCGGCGGCATCAACATCGCGCTATACGACGCGCTGGGCAAACTGCACGGCGTGCCGGTCTGCGACCTGCTCGGCGGTCTCGCCTGCGACCGGGTGCCGGCCTACGCCTCGGACGGTTATTTCACCAACGACCCGTCCGGCGGCCTCGAAGCGCAGCTTTCAGCGATCCGCGGCCTGCGCTTTCCGGGGGTCAAGATCAAGATCGGCGGCTCTCCGAAACAGGATGCGGCGCGCGCGGTGCTGGCGCGCGACGTCATCGGCCCCGACATGCTCCTGATGCTCGATGCCAACGGCAACTACACGCCCGACCAGGCGCTCGCGAGTATGGCGGCGGTCGCCCCGTATGACGTCCACTTCTACGAAGAGCCGCTGCCGCCGACCGATTTCGCCGGCTATCGGTATCTGCGCGCTCGGGCACCGATACCGATCGCCACCGGCGAGGCGCTCTATACGGCGTGGGATTTCAAACGGCTGATCGAGAGCGACGGCGCCGATATCCTGCAACCCGACCTGACGTTGTGCGGCGGGTTCGACGAAGCGAAGGCGATCTGGACGATGACTCGCCTCGCCAATCTGCGCCTGTCGCCTCACGTCTGGGGGAGCGCGGTCGGGCTTGCCGCGGCGCTGCACTTCGTTGCCGCCCTGCCGCCGAGTCCGCATGTCGATCGCGCGCCGTGTCCGATGCTGCTCGAGCTGGACCGGGGCGAGAACCCGCTGCGCGACTCACTGTTGACCGCCCCGCTCGCCTGTATCGACGGCCATCTTTCCGTTCCGCGCGGCCCGGGCCTCGGCATCGCCCTGGACCCCGAGGCGGTGGCGCGCTACCGCGTCGGCGGCGCTGGGTAGCCGGCGGGCGCCATGTCGCGGATCATGACGGTGGGCGCGAGCGGTTTCGTCGGCGCGCATACGGTGCGCCGTCTGTGCGGCGACGGCCACGAAGTATGCGGCTTCGCACCGGCGCTCGAACCGTGTCTGACGGCTGCCGATGCGTCGCGGATGACTTTCGTTCCCGGCGACGTGACGGCGCCGGGGGCGATCGACCGGGCGGTGAGCGACTTCGCGCCCGAGATCGTCGTCGGCCTGGCGGCCTGGGGCGAGGGCGAGGGCCTGATGGCGGCGGCGAAGAACAATCCCGACCGGGCGCGCGCGGTCAACGCCCACGGGTTCCGGCGCCTGCTGGAAGCCTGCCGGGACCGCGGCGTGGAGCGCGTGGTTTGGGCGAGCACGGGCGCGGTGTTCGGAAATCCGCGCCTCTACCCGCCGGACGGGACGGCGGCGGAGAACGCGCGCCCGGCGCCGGAGACCGATTACGGCGAGACCAAGCGCGAGGCCGAGACGATCGCCCGCGAGTTTCGCCGCGACCACGGCCTGGCGGTTACCGGCCTCCGATTGCCGCTCGTGTTCGGTCCCGGGCTGTGGTATCGCGGCGCGGGAGGGCGGATCGTCGCCCTGTTCGAAGCCGCTGCGCGCGGCGGGCGGGCGGGGTTCGACGTTTCGCCGGCGCCGCTCGATCTGGTTTACGTGAAGGACGCGGCGCGCGCCTTCGCGTTTCTGGTCGCCTTCGCCGGCGATCTCGAGCCGATCTACAACCTGCACGCCTTCGCGCCCACTGCGCGGGCACTGGTCGAGACCGTGCGTGCGCTCGCGCCGGACCTGGTTGTCGAGATCGGCGAAGCCGCGCCGGCGCACGAATTTCCCGTTATGCGCGGCGAGCGCCTGCGGGCGCTTGGCTTCGCCCCCGCCTGGGGTTTGCGCGACGCCTGCCTGGACTACCTGAACGACTTGCGGGGATGACTCCGTCCTTGCGCAACGTCGCGATCATCGCGCATGTCGATCACGGCAAGACCACACTCGTCGATGCGATGCTGCGCGCGTCGGGCGCGGTGCGGGCCAATCAGAGGGTCGCCGACCGGGCGCTCGATTCGAACGCGCAGGAGCGCGAGCGCGGCATCACCATTCTCGCGAAATGCACTTCGGTGACGTGGCACGGGGTGCGCATCAACATCGTCGATACGCCGGGCCATGCCGATTTCGGCGGTGAGGTCGAGCGCGTTCTCGACATGGTCGATGGCGTTCTGGTGCTCGTCGATGCGGTCGAAGGACCGATGCCGCAGACCAAATTCGTGACCGCCAAGGCGCTCGCGCAGGGGCTGAAACCGATCGTCGTCGTCAACAAGGTCGATCGCGCCGATGCGCGGCCGGAAGCGGTTCTCGACGCGGTGTTCGACCTGTTCGCCGCCCTGGGGGCGAGCGAGGAGCAGCTCGACTTCCCGTTTCTGTTTGCGTCGGGGCGGGAGGGTTGGGCGGCTCCGGCCGCCGACGCGGCGCGCGACGGCCTCGCACCGTTGTTCGAAACCATTCTCGAGGCTGTCGCCGAGCCCGCGGGCGACCCGGCGGCGCCCTTCGCGATGCTGGTGTCGCTGCTGGACGCCGACCCGTGGCTCGGCCGCGTTCTGAGCGGGCGCATCCATGCGGGCACGCTGCGCGCGAACCAGACGATCAAGGCCATCGATCTTGCGGGCCGCACCGTGGAATGCGGGCGGGCGACGAAGCTGCTGGGTTTTCGCGGCCTCAAGCGGGTGCCGGTGGACCGGGCGGCTGCCGGGGACGTGATCGCGGTCGCCGGTTTCGCCGACTCGACCGTCGCCCATACGCTGTGCGACCCGGCGGTGACGTCGCCTCTGCCGGCCCTGCCGATCGACCCGCCGACGATCGCGGTGACGATATCGATCAACGATTCGCCGTTCGCCGGGCGCGACGGCGACAAGGTGACGGCGCGCGCTCTTGCCGCCCGCCTGGAACGCGCGGCGGAAGGCGATGTCGCGATCTCGGCGACGCAGGCTGCCAACGACGCGGTCGAGGTCGCCGGGCGGGGCGAGTTGCAGCTCGGCGTGCTGATCGAAACCCTTCGGCGGGAGGGTTACGAACTTACGGTGGGCCGCCCGCGGGTGCTCTATCGGGAGGACGGCGGGCGCCGGCTCGAGCCTGTCGAGGAAGTGACGGTGGATGTCGATGAAGCGTTCACCGGCGCGGTTGTCGAGGGGCTGAGCGCCCGCAAGGGCGTCGTGGTGGCGATGCTGCCGGGCGACCGCTCGAAGACGCGGCTGATTCTGCACGTCCCGTCGCGCGGGCTGATCGGCTATCACGGGCGGTTCCTGGCCGACACCCGGGGGACGGGCGTCCTCAACCGGGCCTTTCACGCTTACGAGAAGCACCGCGGGGCGATCGCCGGGCGCCATGCCGGGGTTCTGGTGGCGACCGGGTCAGGCAAGGCGTCGGCGTGGGCGCTGTCGCAGTTGGAAGATCGCGGCCCGATCTTCGTCAGGCCCGGCGAGCCGGTCTATGCGGGCATGATCGTCGGCGAGCACAGCCGCGGCAACGACCTGGACGTCAATCCCATGAAGACCAAGCAGTTGACCAACTTCCGCGCCGCCGGCAAGGACGACGCGGTGCGGCTGACTCCACCGCGGCGCTTCGGGCTCGAGCAGGCGATCGCGTGGATCGCCGGGGACGAATGCGTGGAAGTGACGCCGCGGGCCATCCGCCTGCGCAAGCGCGCCCTCAACCCTCACGTCCGCCGGCGTGCGGCGCGTGCTAATGACCGGACGGCGATCAAGCGATTGCGTCAGACAGGTTTTTCCTGACCGGAACCGGTTACGAAACTCCGATGCGACAAAAAAACAAGCCCCGGACGCATACCGAATGGCAGAGGCAGCTCCGGGGCATACGGCAGGGTATATGATGGATCGTGAACCCGTCGTCAAGCCTTTTTCCTACACGGGATCCCTGCTCGCGGAGTTCGAGTCGCTGCCGTCCCCGGCCCGCCTGAGCCCGTATATCCGCGACGTCGGAGGGGACAGAGACAGAGCGATGCGACTCTACACGTGGAATACGGCAATCAGCGCCGCGTTCTACGGACTCTTGCAGGGATTGGAAGTAGCGCTGCGCAACGCTATGCACCGCAGACTCGCTGAACGATACGAAACGGCATGGTATGACAATCCCGACTCCGGTCTGGATCAAGGAGCTATTCGAAGGGTCGCCAACGCCAGAACGGCGCTGAAAGGCGGTGCAAACGGCCCGTCCGAGGTCGCGGCGGCTCTTTCGTTCGGTTTTTGGGTATCGCTTCTCGGTCCCGGAGGCCGGCTGGAGTCCGGAAACAAGGCGGACTACGAGAAGGCTCTATGGCGACCGGCACTGCGCGGCGCCTTTCCACACCGCCGTTCGCTGACGCGCAAACAGGCTTACATGCCATTGAACGATTTGAGATACCTGCGCAACAGGATCGCTCATCACGAACCGATCTTCATGAGGAATCTCGACGAAGAATATGAACGTATTCTCGACGTCACGGGATGGATATCGCCAGCGAAACGGGAATGGATCGCATACCATGGCAGAATTCCCGGTCTGCCCGCCGTCGGACCGGATGCCGACGGAATCCGTTTTTGACGGCCTGATGTGAGGAGGTGGCGAGATGGACCCGCAACTGACGATCTTCGTCGGCATCCTGTTTACCGCGGCCTTCCTGGGGGCCGTCTTCACCTGGATGGCGTTTGCCGCGCCGGCGCGGCGGCGCCTGTCGGCCGAACGAGAGGAGCGCGAGGAGCTGGCGGTGGCGAAGGCGGCGGCCACCGCTGTCGCCGACCGGGTCCCGCGCCTCGAGCGGATGATCGACACCCTCCGCGAGAGGCTCGAGACGGCGAACGGAGAGCTCTCGGAAGTGCGCGCCACGCTGGAAAGCGAGCGTGCGAGCCACGGGGCGCGCGTGGAGGAACTGGAGAAGGTGAGCGTCGAGATCGAACAGAAGTTCACGGCGCTCGCGACCGACGTGCTGGGCAAGAACAGCGAAAGCTTCCTGACGCTCGCCGCCGAACGGTTCGACAAGCACAAGGAGACGGCGGAGAGGGATCTGGGCGAACGCCAGAAGGCGATCGAAACCCTCCTCAAGCCGATCGGCGAAGGGCTGGTCCGGTTCACCGACAAAATGGGCGAAATCGAACGGGTGCGCGAGGGCGCCTATCGCGCGGTCACCGAACAGGTGAGAAACCTGGCGGCGGGGCAGACCGACCTGCGGTCGGAGACGGGCCGCCTGGTGCGCGCGCTGCGGCAGCCGAAGACCCGCGGGCGCTGGGGCGAGTATCAATTGCGGAACGTGCTCGAGATGGCGGGCATGACCGAGCACGTGGATTTCGTGAGCGAGCGGACCATCGACAGCGAGACCGAGGACGGTGCGGCGGTTCGCCTTCGCCCTGACGCGGTCGTCCGGCTTCCGGGCGGCAAATCCATCATCGTCGATGCGAAGACGCCGCTGGACGCCTATCTCGCGGCCGCCGAAACCGACGACGACGCGGCGCGCACGACGCATATCGAGCGGCACGCGCGCCAGGTGGCCGGACACGTGCGGGCGCTGGCGTCGAAGGAATACTGGAAGGAGCTTCCGGTCACGCCCGACTTCGTGGCGATGTTCGTGCCCGGCGAGGCGTTCTTCGCCGCCGCTATCGAGAACGACCCCGAGCTGTTCGAACGCGCGGTCAAGGATCGCGTGCTGATCTGCACCCCGACCACGTTCATCGCCCTGATCAAAGCCATCGCCTATGGCTGGCAACAGCAGAAACTCGCCGAGAGCACGCAGGCGGTCGCGGATCTCGGGCGCGACCTGTTTCAACGGATCAAGACGTTCGCCAGCCACGTGGACCATCTCGGGCAGGCCCTCCGGCAGGCGGTCACCCATTACAACAACGGGGTCGGCTCGCTGGAAGGGCGGCTTCTGCCGGCGGCGCGGAAGTTCGAAGCCCTTGGCGTCGCGCCGGCGGGTTCGTCGATTCCTGCGGTGGAGCCGGTCGATCTCGAGGCGCGCGCTCCCCACGCTCCCGAACTTGCGGAGTGAGACGATTCCTGTCGCGAATTGCCGCGCCGGTCAGTCTCGCAGCAGGTCGTCGACGATGGAATCGAAGTCGCGGGATTGGATGAAACCCGTGGCGTCTCGCGCGTCGCTGCGGCGCCGGGGCGCGTCGATCGGGCCTTCGCGATACAGGACCAGCGAAGGCAGGTCCGCGTAGCCGGCGAAGCCGACAGTGGCGGTCGCCTTGTGCCGCCACGTCACCAGGTTGGCCTCGACGGCGACGTCGGCGACCGCTGCGTCGGCGGTCAGGCGCAGGTCCGTCGTGCTCAATCGGCCGTTCGCGATACGGAAAGAGCCGGCGAGATCGCTGTAGTCGGTGCGCCCTTCGGCGAGGCCGGAGAGGTCGGGCACCCGCCGGGTGTCGAGCGCCGCGCCGATCGCGGCCGAGACTGCGGCGAGGTCGAAACCGTCGATGCGGCCGCCGCCCGCACCGCTCAGCGCACCGTCGCCGTCGAGCGCGAGGATCATCCGCCGTTCCGTCGCCCCCTCGGTCGAGAAGGTCAACGCGGCGTCGATCGATCCGCTCACCGAGCCGATGCCGGCCAGACGGTCCAGCGCGAGGCCGAGATCGGCGTCGTCGATTTCGACGGTTCCGCTCAAGCGCGGCACAGCCCCCGCTTCCAGCCGTCCGCGGGCGACCGCAGCGCCGCCGAACAGGCGCCCGGCGAGGGATTCGACGTCCAGCGCGCCGTCGGCGAGCGCCAGGGCCAGATCGGCGTCTTCGAACAGATATCCGCCTGCGTGGAGCGCCCCGGCGGCGAGCGTGAGTCGGGCATCGAACCCGCGCAGCGCGGACAGGTCGATCGGTTCCCGCGACCAGAGTTCTTCGTCCGACGCGGCGGCGACCGGCAGGAACCATGCGGCATCGAGGCGGTCGAAAGTCAAATCGCCGGTGAGCCTCGGCCGGTCGGTCGAAAGTTCCAGCGCCACACGACCCGTCATCCGGGTATCGCCCAGCGCGGCGTCGAGATCGCGTATTTCCAGCCCGGTTTCGCCTCCGGCGAGACGGGCGCGAACGCCAAGCGCGCCGGGCATCTGCGCAAACGCCGTGCGGATACCGAGACCGGCCGACAGCGCGGCCATGTCGGGATGGTCGAGCGCGCCGGTCAGCGCCCATGACGGGGTGTCCGGCAAGCCTTCGATATCGCCGGCCAGCGACAGCGCTCCCCCTGCGAGTTCGAGGGCCGCGTCGAACGCGACCCGTTCCGTATCGCCGGCCGCGCTCGCGACGCCCGATACCGGACCGGCGAGGCGGCCGCCGGGTGCGGGCGGCTCGGCCGCGCCCCTTGCCGCGTGCAGCAGACGGCCGAGGTCGGGGTGACGAACCTGCGCTTCGAGGTCGAAGCGGCGGGCGGTTTCGTCGCCTTCGATCCGGCCGTGCACCGACAACTCCCCGCCGTGCAGCGCCGCACCGGCCTGGAAGGTCATCGCGGACGCGGTGCCGTCGATCCCGACATTCATCGAAACCGGGCCGGCGAGCAGGGACGCCGCGCCCATGCCGTCATGTCTGTCGAGCGGCTCGAGCAGCCGGGCCAGATCCGACCCGACCAGGGTCGCCGAGAGCTCGTAAAGCGGCGTTCCCAGCGGATCGGCGACCGTACCCTGCACCGCGGCGGTGCTGTCCCGGGCGCGGAACGCCGCGTTGATTTCGATCGCCTCCGCACCGCCCGCAAGCGCGGCTTCGAGCGACAGCGGGACGGCGGCGCGGGGCAGATCGCGCAACGCCGGGACCGCCCGCGCCAACGCCGGCGCATCGTCGGTACGGAAGCGTATCGCGCCGTCGAACGAGGGTGTGGAATCGAGATCCGAGATGGTCCCGGTTATGGAGGCGGCGCCGCCCGCCAGATCGTCGATCCGCGCATCGTGCAGCGCCAATGCGCCGTTCTCCAGCGTCCCGGAGACGGCGACCCCTTGCGCCGACACGCCTGCGACGGTCAGCGCACCGATGTCGAACGCGAGGCCGGCGTCGAACGCGGCGAGCGCCGCCGCCAGGCGCGCGAGGTCGATCCCGTTTTCGCCGCGCGGCAGATAGGCGTCGAGATCGAGCCGGTCGAGATCGAGGTCGAGATCGAACGCCGGACGCCGGCGAAACGCCCAGGCCGCGGAACCGGCGATCGCCGTCGTGTCGATGTGCGCTGCGATATCGGCGATCCGCCCCGACCGGAGACCGCCCTTGAGCGCCGCGCCGAAGCCGAACCGGCGCAGGCGATCGGCGGGTATGCCGGACGGGTCGATGCCGAACCAGGGCATGAGGGTGCGCAGATTGTCGGATTCGACGTCGATACGGCCGTCGAACACCGGCGCGCCGTCGTCGAACAGTGCGCTGCCGGAGAGCGAGACCTCGGATCCCCCCGGCAAGCGCGCTTCCAGACGCCGCACGATCGCTGCGCCGGCGTCCAGGGCGATATCCAGGGCCACCTGACGGAGGATTCGTTCGCGATACAGGAGTGCGTCAACGGCGATGTCGATATTCCCGCGCAAGCCCGCGAGGGCGCGCGGCAGGCCGGGCGCCGGGTCTTCCACGCGGTTTTCTTCCGGGGGGGAAGCGTCGAACGCGGCCAGCAATCGGTCGAGGTCGAGGCGGCTGGCGGCGAGCGCCAGATCGAGTCGCCCCCGCGCCGCGGTCAGCGCGCCCTCGACCGCCGCGCCGCCGAGGCGCAACGCGACGTCTTCGGCGGCAAGCCGTCCGGCCCGGTAACGAACGCGCGCTCGCGCCTCGACCTCCATGCCGGCGGGCGCCGCCGGGGCGATGCCGCTCACCGCAGCCAGGGCGCGCGCGAGCGCCGGACCTTCGCTCCTCAAGGTGGCGCGCCCCTCCAAGCCCTCGCCCGGCGCGGGCGACGCTTCGCCATTGAACGCGACGATCGTCCCATCGCTCTCGAACCGGGCCTCCACGGCGGCGCCGTCGGGGGCCGAGGGGTTCACGGAAACGGTCCATGTCACCGGCAGGCCATACCAGCGCGCCTTCCCGCTCACGCGGTGGACGCCCCCGGCGGGCGGGACGGTCAGGGTGAACGCGACGTCGTCCAACTCCTGATCGATTCCGGCGTCCCGGTCGCGGTAGAGGAGGCGGCCGCCGCCGACCGAAACCCGGTGGAGCGCGCCGCCTGCGGCGCCCAGCGCCGCCGCAAGCGCCTCCAACGACCGGTTCGGCGCTCCGTTCGCCTGTGTGTCGAGCGTCAGAACGGGTTCGACCAGATGCAGGCTCCGGATCTCGACATCCCCGGCCAGCAACGGCAGCAAGCCGACCTCGATCCGGATCTCGGCGACGCCCGGACCGTCGCCGCCGGTCGCCGCGCCGTCGTTTCCTTCCGTACCGGGAAGGATACGCAGGCCGGTGACGCTCAGCGTCGGGTTCCACCCCATGACGACGGACGGCGGGTCGTCGATGGCGACTTCCCGGCCGATCAGCGACTCGATTCCCGCCGCGATCTGCGTCTCGATCCGGTCCGGGTTCACCAGACGCGGCGCCAGGAGAAACGCCGCCAGAACAAGAACCGCCAGCCCCGCGAACGACAGCGCGATCGCTGTCCTTGCGGTCGGCTTGCGCGGCAAATCCAAAGGACCGCCTTTCCACGATTGCAGCGGGGGACGGCAGACCCTAAGCCGAAACCCGCTGGATATTCAAGGTGCGCGCGATGCCGGCGCCGTCAGCACATGGTCCGTCCGGTTCCGGTCGCACACGACACGCCGCGGGACGATCGGACTCCAGCGCGCCGGCGGGGCGGCGGGTTGGGGCAGGCGGCGGCGAGCCGGCTGTAGGGGCGCCCCTTGTGGGTGCCCATCCCCCCCGAACAGGCGGGGGGCAAGAGAGGGCAACCACAAGGGTTGCCCCTACAGAATTGTTGGCGGGACGACCGCGCACCGGCGGGGCGGCGGGTTGGGGCGGCGGCGATCCGGCTGTAGGGGCGCCCCTTGTGGGCGCCCATCCCCGGAACAGGCGGGGGGCAAGAGAGGGCAACCACAAGGGTTGCCCCTACAGAATTGTTGGCGGGACGACCGCGCACCGGCGGGGCGGCGGGTTGGGGCGGCGTCGAGCCGGCTGTAGGGGCGCCCCTTGTGGGCGCCCATCCCCCCCCGAACAGGCGGGGGGCCAGGGAGGGCAACCACAAGGGTTGCCCCTACAGAATTGTTGGCGGGGCGACCGCGCACCGGCGGGGCGGCGGGTTGGGGCGGCGGCGAGCCGGCTGTAGGGGCGCCCTTGTGGGCGCCCATCCCCCCCCCCGGAACAGGCGGGGGGCAAGAGAGGGCAACCACAAGGGTTGCCCCTACAGAATTGTTGGCGGGACGACCGCGCACACCAGGAAAAAAGAACGTTTGTTCCAGAATGTTTTAGACAGTATGCAGCGTGCGCTACCGGACTATCGGGGGGGAGAGAATGTCTTTGGCCGCGAGTCTGCACCGTATCCTGAATTCCCCCCCCCCCCCCCCCGCGAGGGCCGGGGGTCGGTTTGATGGGCGGGCGGTTGGTTCGCGGCGCGCTGGCGCTGGCGCTGGCGTTGCTGGCCGCCGGGCCGGGCGCGGCGCAGGAATGGGACGGCGTCGTGCCGCCCGGGCTTTCTGAAGGCGACACCTACCGCATCCTGTTCGTCACCAGCACCGCCATCAAGCCGACGGACCGCACCGACATCGCCACCTGGAACAGCGCCGTCCAGGCGGTGGCCGACACCCAGCCGGACTTCAGCGGCATCGCCTTCAAGGTGCTGGGCAGTACCGGCAGCGTCGCCGCCCGCGACAACACCGACACCAACCCCACCAGCGACGGCACGGGCGAGGCGATCTACTACTACAAGGGCGACAAGCTGGCCGACGACTACGACGACCTCTACGACGATAGCTGGGATTCCCACAACTGGAAGGACGAAAACGGCGACGACTCCACCCGTATCCGTGTCTTTACCGGCTCCAGGGACGATGGAACCAGTCACACGGGTCCCGGCCACTTGGGCGGTGCTGTACCCGTCACTGGCGAACGCTTGGAAGGCCGCGAACTCAACTCCTCCCAAGCCGGCTGGTCTGACGCCGACGGCGGATATGTCTATGCCCTGTCGGAGGTGCTGACCGTGCCGCCGGACGCGACGCTGAGCAGCATGACGTTCCGCCAGGGCGAGGATAGTACCGACCCGCTGATCCCATTCGAGCCGCCCTTCGCGTCGGACATCTTCAGCTACACGGCAAGACTGCCCGCCAGTCACCGAGGCTTCAGTGAAATAAAAGCCGCCGCCACGGATGCCGACGCGCAAATCTATATCGACTTTACCCTGCCGAATGGGGCCGAGGTCGTGGACACCAGCCCGTCCACTGGCGACCTCACAGTCGGTCTCAACATCAGCAGCGATGGCGAATACATGTTCACCGTCAGGGTAGTGAACGGCGAGGGCAGAGAGACGTACGAGGTAGTAATCGAGCGGATTCCCGTCCCGGCCAAGCCGACGACCTTCCAGGTGACGGAAGTCGGCTACACCCAGGCGACCCAGGGCGCCGTGACCCTGGGCTGGGACGACCCCGACGACGACACCATCACCGGCTACGAGTTCCGCCAGCGGCGAGCCGGCGAAGACCCGCCGGCAGCGTGGTCGGCGTGGACGGACATCGCGGAGAGCGACTCGGCCACCGTAGAACACACCATCACCGGCCTCGACAACGGGCAGGCATACGAGTTCCAGGTCCGCGCCGTGGGCACGGGCGGCAACGGCAAGGCGTCGAATACCGTGAGCGCCACGCCGGCGGCGTCCACGGTCGTCACGCTGTCGGCACTGGCGCTGGCGGACGGCACGACGCCGGTCGCCCTCGACAAGACCTTCGACGCGGCGACGAAAGACTACACCGCCGAGGTGGCCAACAGCGTGAGCGAAGTCACCGTCACGGCGACGCCGACCCACAGCGACGCCACCGCGGCGATCACCGTGGGCGCGACGACATACGCCGACGGCGTGGCGCCGCTGGAGCCGGGCGACACGGTCATCACCGTCACCGTGACGGCGCAGGACGGCACCACGATGACGGACCCGCCCTACACGGTCACCGTCACCCGGGCGTATCCGGTCCCCGAGGTTGACGACGCCGGCACCACCACCGACGGCAACTGGATCGTCCTGACCCTGAACACGCCGGTGTCGAACACCAGCGCAATGCCGGGCGATTTCCGCGTGAGGAACACGGTCAGGGGTCCCGCGGTGACGGCGCTGCGGGTGTCCGGCGCCAACACCGGCCTGACGCCGGCGGCGGCGACCAGCGGCCGGTATCTGTGGCTGGAGCTGAGCGTGCCCGTCAACTACGACGAGGATGACGTCGCGGTCAACTACGTGAAGGGCAACCGCGCCATCGACAACCAGAACTCGCCGCCGCAAAGCCTGGCCGCCTTCTCCGGCCAGGCCGTCGCCAACAACGTGGCGGAGCTCGACTTGCAGAAGACCACCGGCGTCACCGCCGTGGCCGGCGACGGCGAGGTGGCCCTGAGCTGGGACCAATACCTGCCCGGCGAATACCGGTCCGAGGCGAACGTGTCGCTCGTCTGGCAAGTGCGGCGCAGCACCGACGGCGGGACGAGTTGGGGGACGGACAACACGGACGAGATCATCAACAGCGGAGCGGCGTTCTCATGGCGGGACCTGCCCGTTTTCGATCCCTCGTTCAACGCCGACGTGTTGACCGACGACTGGGTCAACGGCCGGGCGTCCTGGACGGATATATGGGCGACGAACGGCGAGGACTACACCTACCAGGTGCGGCGGACCATCATCACCACAGGGGAGGGCGCCGGCGATCCGGTTCTGGGGCCGGCGAGCGATTCCACCACGCCCCCGGCCACGCCGGACAGCATGCCGGTGTTCGACGACGGCAGCGGCAACAGGCCCGTCTTCGACGACCAGGACAATCGGGTGTGGAAGGTCGGCGAGGCGATCACGCAGCTCGACCTGCCGGGGAGCGAGGGCGGCGACGAACCGCTCACATACACGCTCACCGGGGCGAACGACGAAGACCTCGCCGACTACGGCCTGACCGTCAGCGCCGCCACGGCGCCCCTGGAGGTCACCGGTACGCCGACGCGGCCGCTCGCCAAGACGACATTCACCTACAAGGTCAGCGACGAGGACAGCGACATCGATTCGCTGACGTTCTACATCACCATCGAGTCGATCGCCGCCCCCACGATCTCGAGCGTCAGCGCCGGCGACCGGGAAATCACCCTGGCGTGGGCCGCTCACAGCGACGCGACCGTCACCGGCTACGACGCCCGCGCCTGCGTCGTCTCGCCCGCCTCCTGCGGCGCGTGGGCGGCGGTCTCCGCGACGGGAGTCACGGACCGGGAAACCACCCTGGACAGCCTGCTGAACGGCGAGGACTACACGGTCGAGTTGCGCGCGACGACGGGTGAGAGCGTTTACAAGGGCGAGGTGGCGACCTCCGCCCAGGCGACGACGCCGGTGCCGGTGGTGACCCTGGACGCCGGCGGCCCGTTCCTCGAGCCCGCCGGCGATGTCACCGTCGGGGTCAGCCTGAGCGCGGTCAGCCTGGACAACGTCAGCGTTTCGTTCACCGCTGCCGGCGACACCGCCTCGCTGCCCGGCGATCTCTCGGAGCTGACAAACAGCCCGCTGGTCATCGACGCCGGCGACACCAAGGGGGAGATCAGCTTCCGGCTGACGGACGACACGGCGGTGGAGCCGGACGAGACCTTCTCGGTGACGCTGTCGAGCCCCACCAACGCGACGCTCGGCAGCCCGGCCAGCCGGGACTACGCCATCGACAGCGACGACCTCGATCTGGCGACGTTGACGGTGACCGCCGACGGCGCCGCGCTGACGCCGGACTCGGCGCTGGCCGCCGGCGATTACCACTACGACTTCGGCGAGGTGGCGGCGGACGTGACGACGGTCACCATCGCCTGGACGCTGCCGGGCGGCGTGACCGCCACCGTCACCGCCTGGAACGCCGACGGCACGGAAGCGGCGAACGGCGTCGCCACACTGGTGGACGGCCTCAACGAACTCCGGCTCGAAGTGGTGAAGGACGGGCATACGCCCGGCCGCCGCTACGACATCGACGTGACCCGCCGGGTGCCGACGCTGAGCATCGGCGACGGGCGCGCCAACGAGGGCGATCCGGTGGCGTTCACGCTCACGCTGAGCGAGGAGAGCCACAGCAACGTGACGGTGGATTGGGCCACCGCGGTCGGGACGGGCCCCAACGGCGCCGGCGCGGCCGACTTCACCGCAGTGAGCGACGGCGAGGCGACCGTCACCGCCGGCCAGACCACCGCCACGGTCAGCGTTGCGACCACGGAAGACACTGCGGTGGAGAACGACGAGACCTTCACCGTCACCCTCAGCAACCCGTCGGCCAACGCCACGCTGGCCACCGCCATCGGCACCGGCACCATCGTCAACGACGACCCGCCGGGCAAGCCGACGGGCTTCACGGCCGCCGGCACGGACCGGACCGTGACGCTGACATGGACCGGCCCGACCGATGCGGGCATCAACGGGTGGCAGGTCAAGCGGTGGACGGGCAACCCCGAGCCGATCCCCGACACCTACTGGAAAGACATCCCTGGCAGCACTGCGACGACCGCCACCCACGCCGTCACCGGGCTGACCAACGGCACGGAATACAGCTTCCGCATCCGCGCGGTGGCCGACAACGTGAACGGCGCGGAGTCGGACATAAGGACGGCGACGCCCGATACGGCAGGGATTCTCGCCGCGAACGAGGGCGGGGTGGCGATCACCTCCGACCCCGGCAATGACGACACCTACGCCATCGGCGATGTCATCGAGGCGACGCTGACCTTCGACCAGCCGATCCACGTGACCGGCGGGCCGACGATGACGCTGACCGTGGGGAGCAACAGCCGCACGGCCGCTTACGCCAGCACGAGCACCGACAATCTGAGCGCGGCCTTCCGCTACACCGTCGTCGAGGGCGACGAAGACACCGACGGCGTCTCCATAGCCGCCAGCACCACCATCGCCTATCCGGACAGCGCAAGCATCAGGACCGACAACGCCAGCGGCAGCCCGGTCAACGCCGCGATTCCGGCGCTGGCGGACCAGTCCGGCCACGAGGTGGACGGGGTCCGGCCGACGGCCGCCTGGATCGTCCCCGCGCTGGCCGCGGGCAAGCAGATTACGGCGTTCGGGCCGGACAGCGGCGCGTCCACCGACATCGCCTCCTACGTAGTGAAGCAGGGCAGCAGCCTGCCGCCGGGGCTGACGCTCGACAGTGCGGACGGCGAGATCGCCGGCACGCCGACAACCGCCAACGCGGACGCGCACGACACGGACGTCGTCATTACGGACGCGGCCGGCAATACCGGCGAGGCGACGATCGCCTTCCCGGCCATCGCCCCGGCGCAAGCGACGGGCCTGACGGCGCGCGCAGAATCGCACGCGCGGATCGACATCTCATGGACGGCGACGGCCGGCGCGACGAAATACCAATACCGCTACGGCACGACCTCGGGGAGCCTCGGGTCCTGGAGCACGGACCTGACGGGCACAACCGCCAGCCTGACGGGGCTGGCGGTCAACACGAAGTATTTCGTGCAGGTGCGCGCCGGGAACGGCGGCGGCTGGGGCGATCCGAGCGCCGAGGCGAGCGCAACCACCGACCAGATTCCCGCGCCGGGGCAGGTGACCGGCCTGACGGCGACGGCGACGGCGTATAACGAGATCGACCTCTCGTGGGTCGCCGTAACGACGGCCACGAAATACCAATACCGCTACGGCACGGCCACCGGGACCTATGGGAACTGGAGCGCTGACCTGACGACCACAACCGCCGGTATAACGGGGCTGGAGGCCGAGACGACCTACTACATCCAGGCGCGCGCCGGGAACGACGGCGGCTGGGGCGATCCGAGCGCCGAGGCGAGCGCGGAGACCCCGGCGACCCCGGCGATCCCGTCGGTGCTGGTCTCGCTCCGGGACGCGACCGGGACCGTCGCCGAGGACGGCGGCAACGCCCGCATATGCGCCGACCTCGGCATAGCGGCGCTCCAGGATTTCGATCTGACCTTCACGACCGCCGACGCCACCGCCGCCGCCGGCGTCGATTACGAGGCCGTCAGCAGCGACGAGGCGGTCACCGCGGGCGATACTTCCGTTTGCATAGACGTCGCCGTCACGGACGACACGATCCATGAGGGCGGCGAGACCTTCACGGTCGCGATCTCCGTGCCGAGCGGCAGCATGGGTATGGCGGGCATCGCCGCCGGCGAGGGGACGGCGACATGGACCATCGACGACAATGACGACGCGCCGACGGGCATCGAGCTGAGCGTGAACCCGACCGCCGCGGGCGAGGGCGACGGCGCTACCGACATTACGGTCACGGCCACCGTCACCGGCGGCACGACCTACTCCGGCGTCACGACCGTCACCGTCTCGGTGGACGGCAGCGGCGCGAGCGGCGCGGTCGGCTTCGCCGCGGTGGACGATTTCGAGATCGCCATCCCGGACGGCGGCGCGAGCGCGTTCGCCTCCTTCACGTTGACGCCGGCGCACGACGACGGGGCGCAGTCGGCCGAAACGATCACCGTCAGCGGCGCGGCGCAGGGCGAGCAAGGCGCGCACAAGGCCGGCGACCGCCCGGTGCTCACGCCGTATCCCACCGTCTCGCTGACCGACGCGCCGCCCCGTCCCCCGGCGAAGCCGACGGGCTTCACGGCCGCCGGCTCCGACATGACGGCGACCCTGGCGTGGACCGGCCCCGGCGGCGGCAGGATCACCAATTGGCAATACAAGCAGTGGACGGGGACCGAACCCGACCCCGGAACCTGGGCCGACATGCCCGGCAGCGGCCCGACCACGACCGGCCACGCCGTCACCGGGCTGACCAACGGCGCGGCATACAGCTTCCGCATCCGCGCCGTGGCCGAAAGCGGCGAGGAGGCCGTGAACGGCGCGCAGTCGGAGATCGCGACGGCCACGCCGCAGACGGCGCGGATTCTCGCCGCGAACGAGGGCGGGGTGGCGATCACCTCCGACCCCGGCAATGACGACACCTACGCCATCGGCGATGTCATCGAGGCGACGCTGACCTTCGACCAGCCGATCCATGTAAGCGGCAGCCCGACGATGGCGCTGACCGTGGGGACCAACGCGCGGACGGCGGCCTACGACCGCACCGCCGGCGGCGGCATGGGGGCGGTCTTCCGCTACACCGTCGTCGAGGGCGACGGGGATGCGGACGGCGTTTCGGTCGCCAGCGGCGCCGTCATCGCCTATCCGGGCACTGCCAGCATCAAGACCGACAACGACAGCGGCAGCGCGGTCAACCCGGCGATCCCGGCGCTGGCGGACGATGACGGCCACAAGGTGGACGGGGTTCGGCCGGACGCCGCATATGCCGATCCCGCCGGACCCTGGGCCGAGGGCGTGCAGATCGCGCCGTTCTCGCCGACCAGCACGCACGCCGACATCGCCGCCTACACGGTGAAGCAGGGCAGCAGCCTGCCGCCGGGGCTGGCGCTGAACGCCGCGAACGGCGAGATCGGCGGCACTCCGACGGCGGCGGACGCCGACACGCACGCCACCGACGTCGTCATTACGGACACGGCCGGCAACACCGGGGAAACGAGGGTCACCTTCCCCGCCATAGGCCCGGCCAAGCCGGCGGGCTTCACGGTGCGCACCGCCGACGCGGCGGTGACGCTGTCATGGACCGGCCCCACCGGCGCGCCCATCACGAAGTGGCAATACAAGCAGTGGACGGGAACCGAACCCGATCCCGGGACCTGGGAGGACATGTCGGGCAGCGGGCCCGGCACCGACAGCCACACCGTCGCCGGGCTGGCCAACGGCACCGAATACGGCTTCCGCATCCGCGCGGTGGCCGGCGCGGCCGCGGGGGCGGCGTCGGACCCGGCGGCGGCCACGCCGGGGACGGCGCAGATTCTCGCCACGGACGACGGCGGGGTGGCCATCACCTCCGACCCCGGCGACGACGATACCTACGCCATCGGCGACGACATCGAAGTCACCCTGACCTTCGACCAGCCGATCCATGTGAGCGGCAGCCCGACGATGACGCTCGCCGTAGGGAGCGACAGCCGCACGGCCGCTTACGTCGGCACCGGCACCGACGGGCTGGAGGCGGTCTTCCGCTACGCCGTCGTCGAGGGCGATGAAGATACGAACGGCGTCGCGGTGCCGGCCGGCAACATCGCCTATCCGGGCGGCGCGAGCATCACGACCGGCGACGCCAGCGGCAGCCCTGTCAATGCGGCGATACCGGCGCTGGCCGACCAGTCCGGCCACAAGGCGGACGGCGTCCGGCCTGCGGCGACATATACGCCCGGCGGGACCTACAGGGTCAACACGCAGATCGCGGCAATCTCGCCGAACACCGCGCACACCGACATCGCCGGTTACGCGGTGAAGCAGGGCAGCAGCCTGCCGCCGGGCCTGGCGCTCGACGGCGCGACCGGAGAGATCTCCGGTGCGCCGACCGAGGCCAACCCCGACCCGCACGAGACGGCCATCGTCATTACGGACACGGCCGGCAACGCCGGAGAAGCCACCGTCGCCTTCCCGGCCATCGAGGACGACCTGTCCATGGACGCCACGCTGGCGGAGGTCACCCTCAACGGGGAACCCGTCGAGGGCTGCGAGTCCGACACCACGGAATGCAGCGCGGAGGTGCCGCATGAAACGACGGAGGCGGAGGTCGCAGCGGAACCGACGGATGAAGACGCCAGCTACACCGTCACCGTGAACGGGGAGGAGGATACCGACGGCGTGGTGGAACTGCCGGTCGGCGAGACGGTCATCGAGATCATCGTCACCGCCGAAGACGGGACGACGATGGAGAGATACACCCTCACCATCAACCGGACGCCGGACCTGAAGCCGTCGTTCGGCGACGAGGAGATCGCCGACCGCATCTGGACGGTGGGCGAGGAGATCGCGCCGCTGGCGCTGCCGGCGGCCAGCGGCGGCGACGCCCCGCTCACCTATGCGCTGACGCCGGACCTGACCGCCTGGGGCCTGACGGTGACCGCCGACGCCGCCACCGGCGCTCTCACCGTGTCCGGGACGCCGACCGAGGTGCTGGAGCGCACGCGGGTCGGATACGCCGCCACCGACGACGACGGCGACACCGCTGCGGCGAGCTTCGTCGTCACCATCACCGCCAACCTGGCCGAACGCGGCCAGGCGACGGAACGCACGCTGGCGGCGTTCGGGCGCACGGTGGCGGGGACCATGGCGGCGGCGGTCGAGGGGCGCGCCGCCGCGTCGGGGCAGCCGCCCGAGGAGTCCGCCCGGGGGACGATCGCGGGGCAGACGGTGTCGCTGCACAGCCTGGGCGACGACCTGGGGCGGCTGTTCGAAGGGCTGGCGGAGGAGGACGGAAGCATGCGTTCGCTCGACGCGGGCGAAGTGTTGTCCGGGACCTCGTTCCAGCTCTCCCCGTGGGGAAGCGAAGGCGCGTGGACGCTGTGGGGCGGCGGGGCGGCGAGCCGGTTCGACGGCCGTCCCGAGCGCGGCTTCTCGATGGAGGGCGAGGTGCTCTCAGGCTATCTCGGGTTCGACACGCGCCTGGGCGCGGACCTGCTGGCGGGGGTTGCGGCGAGCCGCAGCGAGGGGGCGATGTCGTATCGCTTCGCCGGCGGCACGGCAGGCGAGATGGACACGGTGCTGACGGGGGTGCACCCCTACGCGCACTGGTCGCCGGGGGCCGGGCTGGGGTTCTGGGCCACGCTGGGCTACGGCGCGGGCGAGGCAACGCTGGACGACGGCGTGGGAAGCCCGGCAACGACGGACCTCGCGATGCGGATGGCGGCGGCGGGGGCGCGCAAGGAGCTGGCGCCGGCGCACGGCGTCGATTGGGCGTTGAAGGCCGACGGCCTCGTGGTGCGGCTCGACACCGAGGAGCTGGACAACCTGCTGCCGGCGGTGTCGGCCGAGTCCCATCGCCTGCGTGTGGCGGCGGAGGGCAGCGCGGAGGCGGCGTTCGACGGCGGCTCGCGGCTGCGGATGGCGGTGGAGCTGGGGGCGCGGCTGGACGGCGGCGACGCGGACGAGGGCGCGGGCGTGGAGACCGGGGGCCATATCGTCTGGGCCGACCCGGCGTTGGGTCTGGACGTGGAGGCGCGCGGCCGGCTCCTGGTGGCGCACGGGGCGGAGGGCTTCGACGAGTGGGGCGCGAGCCTGTCGGCGAGGTTCGATCCGGGGGCGCCGGGGGTGGGCTTCCATGCCTCGCTGGCGCCGGCGCTGGGGGAGATGTCGGGCGGCGCGGACGCGCTGTGGGAGAGCGCCGGGGCGGTCGCGGCGGAGGACGAGGACGGCGGCGCGCCGGCCGGGCGCGATGCGGCCCTGCGGCTGGAGGCCGAGGCGGGTTACGGGTTGGGCCTTGCGGGCGAGGACGTGCTCCTGACGCCGTTCGGCGGGTTGAACCTGTCGGACAGGGACCGGCGCGAGCGGCTGGGCGCGCGGTTGGGGATCGCGGCGCCGCACGGTCTGGACATGGCGTTCGAACTTTACGGCGAGCGCGAGCACCGGGACGACGGCGCCGGGGGATCGGCGCTGGTGTTCGACAGCGTCGCGCGGCGCGGCTTCGCCGCCGGGCGCGGCGCCCTCGATTTCTCCGGCGGCCTGCGCGCCGACGCCGAGGCGGACTACCGGATCGGGCTGAAGCTGCGTCTGAGCTTCTGACGGCGGTTCGTTTCGGTGCGCGGGCGTCCCGCCCGCATCTGTCCCCACCGCAGCATCGACACCTGTAGGGGCGCCCCTTGTGGACGCCCGAAACCCCGAACGGGCGGGCGCCCACAAGGGAGGGCAACCACAAGGGTTGCCCCTACAGGTCGATGTTGTCTGGCGCCCCCGCCCCTTCACGACCGCCGGTAGCGGGTGTGACGGGGGAGACGGATGCGGGGGGGACGCCCGCGGCGCCCGCCCGGCGGCGGCTACCAGCGCAGGGCGAGTCGCGCGCCGAGGCGGTAGCCGCGCCCACCGTCATCGACCTGCGCCGCGCCGCCATAGGGGGTGGGCACGCACGCGCCGCCGGGCGCCCACAAGGGGCGCCCCTACAGGCGATGACAGCCGTTGCGCGGGACCTCGCGGACCGGGTCCGTCCCGCCCGCGTCTTCGAGTCCTTGCGCGTTTCGCACAGATGCGGGCGGGACGCCCGCGACACCTGTAGGGGCGCCCCCTGTGGACGCCCGAAACCCCGAACGGGCGGGCGGCAGGGGAGGGCAACCACAAGGGTTGCCCCTACAGGTCGATGTTGTCTGGCGTCCCCGCCCCTTCACGACCGCCGGCAGCGGGTGTGACGGGGGAGACGGATGCGGGCGGGACGCCCGCGCACCCAACCGGCGGCGACTACCAGCGCAGGGCGAGGCGCGCGCCGAGTCCGAGGCGCCCGCCAAGGCGGTAGCCGCGCCCACCGTCATCGACCTGCGCCGCGCCGCCATAGGGGGTGGGCACGCACGCGCCGCCGGGCGCCCACAAGGGGCGCCCCTACAGGTGTCGATGCCGCGGTGGGGACAGATGCGGGCGGGACGCCCGCGCACCGAACGGGGGCCAGCCGCCGGGTGCGCGGTCAACGGCCCGTCGGGAAATTCCATACGACGATCGCGTCAACAGGCCCCAAATCGTGTAGGGGCGCCCCTTGTAGGCGCCCGAAACCCCGAACGGGCGGGGAACCACAAGGGAGGGCAACCACAAGGGTTGCCCCTACAGAAATTGTCGCGGTTTGGTCGGGTTCGTGTCGGCGATGACAGCGGGACGCCCGCGCACCGAACGGGGGCCAGCCGCCGGGTGCGCGGTCAACGGCCCGTCGGGAAATTCCATACGACGATCGCGTCAACAGGCCCCAAATCGTGTAGGGGCGCCCCTTGTGGGCGCCCGAAACCCCGAACGGGCGGGGAACGAGGGAGGGCAACCACAAGGGTTGCCCCTACAGAAATTGTCGCGGTTTGGTCGGGTTCGTGTCGGCGATGACAGCGGGACGCCCGCGCACCGAACGGGGGCCAGCCGCCGGGTGCGCGGTCAACGGCCCGTCGGGAAATTCCATACGACGATCGCGTCAACAGGCCCCAAATCGTGTAGGGGCGCCCCTTGTGGGCGCCCGAAACCCCGAACGGGCGGGGAACGAGGGAGGGCAACCACAAGGGTTGCCCCTACAGAAATTGTTGCGGTTTGGTCGGGTTCGTGTCGGCGATGACAGCGGGACAGCGGCGCACCGAATGGGGGCCAGCCGCCGGGTGCGCGGTCAACGGCCCGTCGGGAAATTCCATACGACGATCGCGTCAACAGGCCCCAAATCGTGTAGGGGCGCCCCTTGTGGGCGCCCGAAACCCCCGAACGGGCGGGCGGCAGGGGAGGGCAACCACAAGGGTTGCCCCTACAGAAATTGTTGCGGTTTGGTCGGGTTCGTGTCGGCGATGACAGCGGGACGCCCGCGCACCCAGGTGTTGTCAAACGGAGACGCTATCCATAGTCCAATCGACGAAAAGGGCCGTGGCGACGCGCGCCACGGCCCCGGTTCAGGGAGGAAACGCCCACGCGGGACGCATTGCCGGGTCGTTACACCGGTTCATGCTGCAACGCAACAAAAAACGGGTTCGCGCCGGCGACGGCGGGACGGCGGCGCGGCCAGGCGGGCGACAAGGGCGGGGAACCACAAGGGTTGCCCCTACGGGGATTGGCGCGGGTCGCCTATGCAGGATGAGCGCGCTCAGCACTGCACGGCGAACCCTCCATCGACCGGGATCGCCGCGCCGGTCACGAAATCGGAGGCCGGCGCGGCCAGGAAGACCGCGATTCCGGCGAGGTCGTCGGGCTCGCCCCAACGTCCGGCAGGGGTGCGCGCCAGCACGCGCTCGTGCAAACCTTCCACTTCACGGCGTCCGCGGCGGGTCAGTTCGGTGTCGATCCAGCCGGGCAACACGGCGTTGACCTGAATCCCGTGCGGCGCCCAGGCGGTGGCGGTGGCCTTGGTCAACTGCACGATCCCCCCCTTGCTCGAGGCATAGGCCGGGGTGAAGGCGGCGCCGAAAATCGACATCATCGAACCGATATTGACGATCTTGCCGGCACCCGCGCGCCGCATCGGTTCGAAGGCAGCCCTGGAACACAGGAACGCCGCGGTCAGGTTTATGTCGAGCACCGAGTGCCACTCTTCGAGGCTCAAATCCTGCGGCTCCTTGCGGACGTTCGTGCCGGCATTGTTGACCAGAACGTCGAGCCGGCCCCAGCGCGCCAGCGCGTCATCGACCATCGCCTGGCAAGCCTCGGGGACGGTCAGATCGGCCTCGAAGGCGGCGGCGCCGTCGCCGAGCTCTTCCACGGCGGCGCGGTTCTTGGCGGCGTTGCGCCCGACGACCAGAATGCGCGCGCCGGCGCTCGCCAGGCCGCGCGCCATGCCCAATCCGATGCCGCCATTGCCGCCGGTTACGGCGGCCACCCGCCCGGTCAGGTCGAACATCGTCTCCATGCGGGTCATTCCGCCGCCTCCCGTATCGTTTCGCGGCCGCGGAACGCCGCCAGTTTAACGGCCCGGACGGCGCCGGCCTCGACGGCGGCGCGCTCCTTGACATGGCCGTATCCGCGAATGCGCTCAGGCAGTTCGGCCAGATCGCACGCCAGCGCGTGGTTGTCGGGGGTCAACCCGGCGGTCAGCTCCTCCACCAGCGCCTCGTAGTCGGCGATCGCTTTCCGTTCGGCGCGGCGTTCGCGCGTGTAGCCGAAAAGGTCGAAAGGCGTGCCGCGCAAACCGCGCAGCGCCGCCAGCACGCGGAACACCGGCAACAACCAGGAGCCATAGGTGCGTTTGAGCAGGCGCCCGGTGTTCGGGTCGCGCTTCGCGAGCAGGGGCGGGGCGAGATGGAAGCGGAGGCGGTAGTCGCCATCGAACCGCGCCCGGATCGATTCGATGAACCTGCGGTCGCTGTGCAGCCGCGCCACCTCGTATTCGTCCTTGCAGGCCATCAGCTTGAAGGCGCCGCGCGCCACCGCGCCGGCGAACCGTTCGACGCCGGGCAGGCGCGCCGCTTCGACGGCGCGGGCGCGCGCGACCAGATCGCGATAGCGCGCGGCCCACGCGGCATCCTGATAGTCGGCGAGGAACGCGGCGCGGCGGGCGATCGCGGATTCGAGATCGTCTTCCGCCGGCGCTTCGGCCGTCGGCACGGCGAGCGCGGCGGGATCGACCGCCGCGCGACGGCCCCAGGCGAAGGCGCCGAGGTTCATCGCCACCGCGACGCCGTTCAGTTCGATCGCCCGTTCGATGGCGGCGGCCGAGACGGGTATGCGGCCCTTCTGATACGCGAAACCGAGCAGGAGCATGTTGCTCGCGATGGCGTCGCCGAAGGCCGCGTTGGCGAACGCCGCGGCGTCGAAGAAGTCCGCCTTGCCGGGTGCGGCGGCCTTGCCGATCAGCGCCCGATTGACGCCGCCGGCGAAATCGAAATCGGGGTCGCTCACGAACGCGGCGACCGGGGCATTGTGGGAATTGACCACCGCCGCCGAGCGCTCGACGCTCAGGCGAGCGAGCGAATCCCGGCTCGCCGCGACCACGATATCGCAGCCGAGCAGCAGGTCGGCGCGACCGCGGCCGATGGCGAGCGCATGAAGCCGGTCGGCGTCGGGGGCGATGCGGATCTGGCTCAGCACGGCGCCGCCCTTCTGCGCCGCGCCGACGGTGTCGAGCACGGTGCAGGCCTTGCCCTCGATGTGTGCGGCCATGCCCAGCACGGCGCCGACGGTGACCACGCCGGTGCCGCCGATCCCGGCGACCAGGATGCCGACCGGCGCCTCCGCGCCGCCGTTCGGAGCCGGCGGATCGGGCAGCGGCCCCGGGGCCGGCGCGGCCATCGTGCGCGCGCCCGCCTTGCGCGGGGTTCCGCCCTCGATGGTGACGAAACTGGGGCAGAACCCGTCGATGCACGAGAAATCCTTGTTGCAGGTGGAAAGGTCGATCTGACGCTTGCGCCCGAACGGCGTTTCCAGCGGCTCTACCGAGACGCAGTTGGAGGCCGTGGAGCAATCGCCGCAGCCCTCGCAGACGAGGTCGTTGATGACCGTCCAGCGCGCGGGGTCGGCCATTTTCCCGCGCTTGCGCCGACGACGCTTCTCGGTGGCGCAGACCTGGTCGTAGATCAGCACGGTCACGCCGTCGGCCGAGCGCAGCGCGCGCTGCACCGAGTCGAGTTCTTTGCGGGGATGCACCTGCGTGCCGCGCGCGAAATCGGCGCCGACGGGATATTTCCCGGGATCGTCGGCGACCACGGCGATACGGCGGACGCCTTCGCCGTAGAGCTGGTGGGTGATCTGCGCCACGCTGAGGCTGCCATCGACCGGCTGACCGCCGGTCATGGCCACCGCGTCGTTGTAGAGGATCTTGTAGGTGGCGGTGACGCCGGCGGCGACGGCGGCGCGAATGGCGAGCAAACCGGAGTGAAAATACGTGCCGTCGCCGATATTGACGAAGACGTGTTTCTCGTCGGCGAACGGCGCCTGGCCGATCCAGGGAACCCCCTCGCCCCCCATCTGGCTGTAGCTCGCGGTATTGCGCCCCATGGACTGCGCCATGAAGTGGCAGCCGATGCCCGACAGCGCACGGCTGCCCTCGGGCACCCGGGTGGAGGTGTTGTGCGGGCAGCCGGAACAGAAATACGGCGTGCGCAACACGTTCGACACGGCGGGGTCGCGGCGGGCGGCGAACCGGTTCAGGCGGTTGGACAGACGGCCGCCGCCGCGCGCCGCCAGCCGCGCACCGAGCACTTCGGCGATCCGGTCGGCCGAAAGTTCGCGCGCGGCGGAGAACAGCCCGGCCCCGGTCTCGTCGCGCTTGCCGACCACCGTCGGCGGCCGTTCCCGGCCGTAAAGCAGCGATTTGACCTGCTCCTCGATCAGGCCGCGCTTCTCCTCGATCACGACGATCTCTTCGAGGCCGTCGGCGAACCGGCGCAACCCTTCCGGCTCCAGCGGCCAGGCCAGCGCGACCTTGTAGAGGCGCAAGCCCAGCGCAGCGGCGATCGCGGAGTCGATACCGAGATCGTCGAGCGCCTGCATCGTGTCGAGAAACGCCTTGCCCGACGTCACGACGCCGATGCGCGCCTCCGGCGAGCGGTAGATGAGGCGATCGAGGCGGTTGCGCCGCGCATAGGCCCGGATCGCCGCGAGCTTGACCTCGTGCAGCCGTTCTTCCGCAGCGAACCGGTCGTCCGGCCAGCGTATGTTGAGGCCATCCGCCGGCATGTCGAAATCTTCGGGCAACGCGGTCTCCAGGCGCCCGGGTTCGACGGCGACGGTCGCCGCGGAGTCGACGATGGCGGTGACGCATTTGAACCCGACCCACAAGCCCGAATAGCGCGAGGCGGCGATGCCGTGCAGGCCGAGATCGAGGAATTCCTGGACTCCCGCCGGATGCAGCACCGGGATCATCGCATCGACCATGGCGAAATCGCTCTGGTGCGGCAGGGTGGAGGACTTGGCGCCGTGGTCGTCGCCCAACAGCATCAGCACACCGCCATGCCGCGCGGTTCCGGCGCTGTTGGCGTGCCGAACGGCGTCGCCGCAGCGGTCGACTCCGGGACCCTTGCCGTACCAGATGCCGACCACGCCGTCGTAGCGGGTCGGGCCGAGCATTCCGAGCTGCTGGCTGCCCCACACGGCGGTCGCCGCGAGGTCTTCGTTGACCCCCGGCTGAAACCGGATGTCGTGGCGGGCGAGGAAGGTGCGCGCCTGCCACAGCGCCCTGTCGTAGCCGCCGAGCGGCGAGCCGCGATAGCCGGAGACGAACACCCCGGTCTTCAACCCGGCGGCATCGTCGCGGCGGCGCTGGAGCATCGGCAGGCGAACCAGCGCCTGGGTGCCGGTCAGAAAGACGCTCCCGGAATCGAGCGCGTATTTGTCGTCCAGGGCGACGGCAGCCAGGGTCATCGCGATCCCCCGATGGAGAAATCCGGCGCGCAACCTACCCGTCCGGGCCGGCGTCCGGCAAGGCGACGCGCGCCGCGGCCGAACTCAGTCCTCGCCGCTGCGATCCTCGTCAGGGCAGAACCAGGCGAACAGCGCGGTGGCGAGCACGGCGCCGACGAGCTGGGCGGCGATGAACGCGGGCGCGTCCAGCGGACGGATACCGGTGAAACTGTCGGTGAAGGCGCGCGCGACGGTGACCGCGGGATTGGCGAACGAGGTGGAGGAGGTGAACCAGCAGCCGGCGGCGATGAACAACCCGACCGCCCAGGGCACGGCCTCCGGCCGGGTCCTCAGACAACCGAGGATGGCGGCAAGCAGGCCGAAGGTGGCGACCGCTTCGGCGGCCCACTGGCCGGGGCCGGTGCGCTCGTTGACGCCGACAGCGAGCAGCGGTTCGGCGAACATGAAATGCGCGAGCACGACTCCGAGAATGCCGCCGAACAGTTGGGCGCCGACATAGAGAAAGGCGGCGCGCGGCGCGATCGCCTTTTGCAGAGCGAAGCTCAACGTGACCGCGGGATTGAAATGCGCGCCGGAGATCGGCCCGAAAACCAGGATGAGCACCACCAGAATCGCGCCCGTGGGCAGGGTGTTTCCGAGCAACGCCAGCGCCTGGTTGCCGCCGGCGAGGCGGTCGGCCATGATTCCCGACCCGACGATCACCGCGAGCAGCATGGCGGTTCCGACAGCTTCGGCCGCCAGACGGCGGCCCGGCGTTCCGGCGTGCAGCCGCGCGACGGCGCGCACCCGGCCCTCCCGGCGGGCATTCCTCGTTCTCGTCACGGCTTTTCAGGGGCTTCCCCGGCGCCCGGACGGGACCCTTCCCCATCCGCTGCCGCGCACTTACCATAGGCGTCCATGGCGCTGTCAAACGCTGTATGATGCCGGTCCACGGCGCAGCAATCGGTCCGACACGCCAAGGGTGCCTCGGCGATGCCATCAGACTCCGTCGATTCAAGGGAACGTTCCGGCGGCGGCTATGTCGGCGTCGGCGCGAGCCTTCGCCAGTCGCGAGTCGAGGCCGGCCAGAACATCGCGCAGGTGGCAGCGGCGCTGCGTATTCGCCGCCCGCATCTGGAGGCGATCGAGGACGGCCGGTTCGAAGACCTGCCGGGACAGGTCTATGCGATCGGCTTCATCCGCTCTTACGCGGACCATCTGGAACTCGATTCCGACTGGGTGGTGGACCGTTTTCGCGAGGAGACGAACCCGAAGGAATCGGAAGCGGACCTGCATTTCCCCGACCCGCCGGCGCGAAGCTGGCGCCCCCATCTCGGCGTTCTGGCGGTCGCCGTCACCCTGGCCGCGATCGGCTATGGCGGCTGGCGTTTTCTCCAGGACCCCGGCGACCCCGCCGAGGAGATCGCCGTCGCCGCTCAAGATCGTCCGAGCGTCGAGGCAGGCGCCGGAAGCCCGACCGGGTTCGGCGAAGACGATGCCGGTCGAACCGGTTCGACGGCGGACGAACGCCCGCCCGACGGCGACACTCCGCCGGCGGTCGATGAAGCGCCGCCGCCCGATTCGGTTGCGCCGGCGCCCGGAGTCGACGAGGCCGGCGAAACGCTCGCCGCCGCGGGCGAAACGCTCGCCGCCGCCGGCGCAACCGAGATGCCTCCGATCGTTGCGCCGGAAGCCGCCGGCGCGGCCCGGCCCGGCGGTTCTCCGTTGGACATCGACAGCCGGGTCCTGTTGCGGGCCCGCAGCCTGAGCTGGGTCCAGGTGCACGGGCCGGACGACGAAACCGTCATGACGCGCAATCTGCAACCCGGCGACGTTTACGAGGTCCCCAACCGGCCCGGATTCACGCTAATGACCGGCAACGCCGGCGGTATCGAGATCGAGGTCGACGGCGTGCCGCTGCCGCCCCTCGGCGACGAAGGCACGGTGCGGCGCAACGTGTCTCTCGACCCGGAAGCGCTGATGGAGACCTACAGCGCAGCCACGCCCTAGCGGCGGCGCGTCGTTCGTTCCGGTCTCCCGGTTGCGAGGAATCGAATCGTGAGCGTTCGCCCCTATCGTGACGTCGCGCGGCGCCGGTCGCGCCGCATCCGCGTCGGCGCAGTGACCGTCGGCGGCGGCGCGCCGATCGCCGTGCAGTCGATGACCAATACGCCCACCGCCGACGTGCGCGCGACACTGGCCCAGATCCGCGCGCTGGAAGCGGCAGGAGCGGACATCGTCAGGGTTTCGTGTCCCGACGAGGACTCGACCGCGGCACTGGCGGCCATCGCGCGCGAGGCGGCGGTTCCGATCGTCGCCGACATCCATTTCCACTACCGGCGCGCGATCGAGGCCGCTCGCGCCGGGGCCGCCTGCCTGCGGATCAATCCGGGCAATATCGGCTCGCCGCAGCGGGTGCGCGAGGTGGTGAAGGCGGCCAGGGATCACGATTGTTCGATGCGCATCGGAGTCAATGCGGGGTCGCTCGAGCGCAGCCTGCTCGAACGCTACGGCGAACCGTGCCCGGATGCGATGGTGGAGAGTGCGCTGAACCACGCCCGCATTCTGGAAGACCACGACTTCCGGGAGTTCAAGATCAGCGTCAAGGCGTCGGACGTATTCCTTGCCGTCGCCGCCTATCGGGGCCTCGCCGAAGCGTGCGATTACCCGCTCCATGTGGGTATCACGGAGGCCGGCGGGTTGACCGTCGGCACGGTTAAATCGTCGATCGGGATCGGCGCCTTGCTGTGGTCGGGGATCGGCGACACCATCCGCGTGTCGCTGTCCGCCGATCCGGTGGAAGAGGTCAAGGTGGGGTTCGAGATCCTGAAGGCGCTGGGACTGCGCCATCGCGGGGTCAACGTCATCGCCTGCCCGTCCTGCGCGCGCCAGCAGTTTCCGGTGATCGAGACGGTGGCCGCGCTGGAGGAACGGCTGGCGCACATCGCCACACCGATGACGCTGTCGATCATCGGTTGTGTCGTCAACGGGCCGGGCGAAGCGCGCGAAACCGATATCGGGCTGACCGGCGGCGGGCGCGGCACCCATCAGGTGTATCTGAACGGCATCGCCGACCATCGCATCAGGGACGGCGATCTGGTCGACCGCGTGGTGCGGCTTGTGGAGAACAAGGCGGCCGAGATCGAAGCGTCGCGGCGGGCGGCCGCCGACTGATCCGCCATGAGTTTCGACGACAGGCTGGCGCGAATCCTCGCGAGGCAAACCGAACTCGCCGACCGTCTGGGCGGCGAGAGCGTCTCGAACGAAGAGCGCGCGGCGCTGTCGCGCGAGTATGCCGGCCTGGTCCCGGTGGCCGAACGAATCGCCGAGCGCGCCGCCCTGTTCGCCGAGATCGCCGACCTCGAAGGGATGCTCGCGGACCCGGCGACCGACGCCGAGATGCGGGCGCTCGCCGAAAGCGAACTCGCGGCCTGCCGCGCGCGCGGGCCGGCGATCGACCGGGCGCTTCGGCTGGCGCTGCTGCCGCGCGACGAAGCCGACGACCGGGACGTCATCCTGGAAATCCGCGCCGGAACCGGCGGCGAGGAAGCCGCGCTCTTCGCGGCCGACCTGTATCGGATGTATCAGCGCTATGCGGAACGCCGGGGATGGCGCTTCGAAATACTCGGTCTGTCGGAAACCGGGATCGGCGGGGTCAAGGAAGCGAGCGCGGCGCTCAAGGGCGCCGGCGCGTTCGCACGCCTGAAATACGAGTCGGGCGTGCATCGCGTGCAACGGGTGCCGAAGACCGAGTCTTCGGGCCGCATCCATACATCGGCGGCGACGGTTGCCGTGTTGCCGGAGGCGGGGGACGTCGATGTGAGGATCGACGACAAGGACCTGCGCATCGACGTGTTCCGCGCCAGCGGTCCCGGCGGCCAATCGGTCAACACGACCGACAGCGCGGTGCGCATCACCCATCTGCCGACCGGGATCGTGGTCTCGCAACAGGACGAGAAATCGCAGCACAAGAACCGCGCCCGGGCGCTGCGCATCATGCGGGCCCGGCTCTACGAGCGCGAACGCGCGCGGCGCGAGGCGGCGCGGGCGGCCGACCGGCGGGCGCAGGTCGGCAGCGGCGACCGGTCGGAACGCATCCGCACCTACAACTTCCCGCAAGGAAGGGTCACCGACCACCGGATCAACAAGAGCCTCTTCGACATCGACGCGATGATGGACGGCGCATCGCTCGACGAGTTCGTCGATGCGCTGGTGGCCGACTCGCAAGCCGCGCAGCTCGCCGAACTGGCGTGACCTCGCGCGCGCCGAGGGTCGAGGCCGCGTTACGCGGGGCGGCGCGGCGCCTGGCGCGGTGCGGCTGCGACTCGCCGCGACGGGCGGCGCGGGTGCTTCTCCATCACGCGACCGGCATCGACCGGACGCGGCAGCTCGCGGCACCCGACGCGCGGCTCGACGCGGCAGCGTGTGCGCGCTTCGCGGCGCTGGTGCGGCGGCGGGCGGCGCGGGAACCGCTGGCCTACATCACCGGGACGCGCGAGTTCCGGAGCCTCGATTTCGCCGTGACCCCGGCCGCCCTGATCCCGCGGCCGGACAGCGAAACGACGGTCGAGGCCGCCCTGGCGCGCGCGAGTCAGCGGCCGCGCCGCGTGCTCGACCTGGGCACGGGATCGGGCTGCCTGCTGCTCGCGCTGCTGGGTGAGTGGCCCTCAGCGTTCGGGGTCGGGGTAGATCGCCGCCCCGACACGGTGGCGCTCGCGGCGTCGAATGCGCACGCACTGGGCATGGCCGGGCGGTGCGCGTTCGTCGCCGCCGACTGGGGCGGCGCCATCGACGGGCGCTTCGACGTCATCGTCTGCAACCCGCCCTACGTCGCCAGCGGCGAGATGGACGGACTGGCGCCCGAGCTCGCTTACGAGCCGAGGCTGGCGCTCGACGGCGGCGCGGACGGTCTGGCCAGCTACCGGGCGGTCACAGCGGATGCGGCGCGGCTGCTGGACCCCGGCGGCATCGCGGCGTTCGAGATCGGCGCGGGGCAGGAAGACGCGGTGCGCACCCTTATGCGCGCCGCCGGCCTGCGCGATATCGCGGCGCACCGCGACCTGTCGGGAACGGTGCGCTGCCTGTCGGCGGGCCGGTCGTGACGGGCATTCTACCCGGCCACCGTCTCCCAACTCCCGGTTCGGACCGAGGCGAACAGCGCGTCGAGCGCCCGCATATTGGCCACCGCGTCTTCGATCGGCCAGGGCATCGGAAGGCCGTCGCGCAGGCATCGCGAAACCGCGTCGCCCTGACAGGTGTATTGATCGACCGGCGGGATCTCGATGGTTTCGTCGGCGACCGGGCCGGGGAAACCGCCGCCGCCGAGAAACAGGCGGCAGGGGCGGTCCGGCTCCATGACGAACGGGAACTCCACGCGCAACCACCCCTCGGTACCGAGAACGACGAGGCCCTGATGGCGGGCGACCTGGGTCGAACAGACGAAACTCGCCTGGCCGCCGGGGAAGACGAGGACCGCGCTGGCCAGACGGTCGGTTCCGAAGACCGGGTCGCGCTCCGCCAGCGCCATGACGCGGATCGGCTCGGCGGCGAACACGAACCGCGCGATCACCGTCGGGTAGCAACCGATGTCGTAGAGGCCGCCGCCGCCGGTTTCGCGCCGGTTGCGGATGTTCTGCGGGTCGCGGTTGTCGTAGGCGAAGCTCGCCTGGACCGCGCGCACCGCGCCAAGGCGGCCGGAATCGATGAGTTCGCGCGCCTTCAGCCATTGCGGATGGTGGCGGACCATGAAGGCTTCCTGAACCTGGCGTCCGGTGCGGTCGCGCGCCGCGATCAGGGTTTCGGCCTCGGCGGCGGTGAGCGCGACCGGCTTTTCGCACAGCACATGCTTGCCGGCTTCGAGCGCGCGAACCGTCCACGGCACGTGCAGATGGTTGGGCAGCGGGTTGTAAACCGCCTCGATGTCGGGATCGTCGAGCAATGCCTCGTAGCTTCCGTAGCTGCGGGGGATGCCGAGCTCGCGGGCGGCGGCGGCGGCGCGCGCCGGGTCGCGCGAGGCGATGGCCTCGATGCGACAATGCGCGCCGGCCTGCATGGCGGGGATCACCTTTTCCGTCGCGATGCGCGCGACGCCGAGCACGCCCCAACGAACCGGCTCCATTTCGTCCTCCCTCGAATCCGCGCTTCCGTGCGCAGCTTGACGGCGCCGATGCCGAATTGCCAGTCTGCGCGGCGGTCGCGGAACGGGACGAAGGAGGCCGGGCCATGAAGATCGTCAAAGTGTCGGCGGACTGGATTCACGTGCCGATCGCCGCCGAGCGCCAGCACCGGTCGGATTTCGGGCAGGTGAACTCGTTCGATTCGGCGCTGGTGCGCATCGAGACCCAGGGCGGCATCACCGGATACGGCGAGGCCAAGGCGCAGGTCGGCAGCGCTGCCGACTGCCGCGCGATGTGCGCCCTGATCGAGCGGGAACTCGGTCCGATTCTCGTCGGCGAGGACGCGCGCGATATCTCGCGCCTGTGGGACACGATGTATAACGGCTCGCGTGCGCATTACGCGATCGGGCGCGGGCACGTCTTCCCGATCATGGGGCGGCGCGGTATCACCGTCGCGGCGATCAGCGGTATCGACATCGCGCTGTGGGACATTCTGGGCAAGTCGCTGGGCGCGCCGGTGTGGCGGTTGCTGGGCGGGCGCCGGCAAAGGCGGATGCCGGCCTACGCTTCCGGCGGCTGGGCGCCGGCGGAGCGCATCGCCCAAGAGCTGCAAGGGTTCATCGACCGCGGCAACTTCAACGCCGTGAAGATGCGCGTGGGCGCGGGAGACGGGACTCTGGCGCATTCGATCGCCCGGGTTCGCGCCGCCCGCGAGGGGCTGGGGGACTCGATCGGTATCATGTGCGACGCCCACGGCACCTGGACCGTCGCCGAGGCCCGGCGCTTCTGCCGCACGGTCGCCGAATGCGATGTCGGCTGGCTGGAAGAGCCGGTGACCGCCGACGACAAGCCGGGCCTCGCCGAGGTACGCGCGTCCACCGACATTCCCATCGCGACCGGGGAGTCCGAGTTCACCCGCTTCGCCTTCCGTGACCTGGCGCTGTTGCGGGCGGCGGACATCTTCCAGCCCGATCCCTCGATCGCCGGCGGCATCACCGAACTGATGCGGATCGAGGCGCTGGCAAGCGCGCATCAGGTCCGGCTGGCGCCGCACATGTGGGGCGGCGCACTGACCTTTGCCGCCGGAATGCACGTTGCGGCGGCGGCCAGCAGCGGCTTCACGCTGGAATACTCGCTCGGCGCCAACCCGATGCTGCACGAACTCGCGGTGGAGGATTTCACCGTCGACGACGGGACGCTGGAAATCCCGGAGCGCGCGGGGCTGGGGGTGACCATCGACGAATCCTTCGCCGCGCGCTACCGCGTGAGCTGAACAGCGCGGCCATGCGTTATCTGGAGGATTTCGTTCCGGGTCAGGTGTTCGATCTCGGGCGCCGGACGGTGACTCGAGACGAGATCGTAGCGTTCGCGCAAGCGTTCGATCCGCAACCGTTTCACGTGGACGAGACGGCCGCGGCGGACTCGATCTACAGCGGCGTGATCGCGAGCGGCTGGCACACGGTTTCGCTGTTCATGCGGCTTCTGGTCGATGGGTTGTTACGGGATTCGGCGAGCCTCGGCTCGCCCGGTGTCGACGAGCTGCGCTGGCCGAATCCGGTGCGTCCCGGCGACACGCTGAGCGCGAGCGCCTCAATCCGCACGGTAACGCCGTCGCGCAGCAAGCCCGACCGCGGGATCGTGCGCGTGGACTACGAGATGCGCAACCAGCACGGAACCCCGGTGCTGTCGATGAAAGGAATCGGGATGTTCCGCCGGCGCCCCCGAGACCCGTCGGCGCCCGACCGCCGAACGGCTCCGCTATCTCGATGCCGGGAGAAAGAAGGGCCGGCCGTCGGGTGACGACCGGCCCCTGAAGTTCGGTCCCTGCCCGATCAGTCGAGGGCGAAGACCCACAGGACGCCGCCGGTGGGCGTCTTGATATTGTAGTCGGTGGTCGCGTTCAGCGAATCCTCCATGCGGACCGCGTCCACGCCCCAGCCGGACTGAACGGCGACATACTGCTTGCCGTCGATGGCGTAGGACGACGGCACCGCGGTGATGCCGGAGTTGGTGCGGAACTGCCAGAGTATCTCACCGGTCTGCGCATCGAAGGCACGGAAGTAGCGGTCCCACGTGCCGCCGCCGAACACCAGATTGCCGCCCGTGGTCAGGAGCGGCCCCCAGTTGAACGACTCGAAGTTCTGCGCCCACACTTCCTCGCCGGTGTTCAGGTTCCACGCCTGCACCTCGCCGATATGGTCGGCGCCTTCCTCGAGATACATCTTGATGTCGGGGATGGGCACGCCGAGCCACAGTTCGCCGGGCACGTATTCCTGCACCTCGCCGACGAGCGAGCCGCACAGGTTCTCGTTGACGGGGATGTAGAACAGGCCGGTCATCGGGTTGTAGGCTTCCGGCGGCCAGTCCTTGCCGCCCCACAGCGACGGACAGAACCGGGTGAAGCGGCCGACCCGCGGCTTCTTCTCCTCGTCATAGGTCGGGCGGCCCGTCTCCGGATCGATGCTCGTGAACACGTCCTGATGGACGTATTTGTAGGCGTCCACGAAGCCGATATCGGCACCGGCGCCGCGGTCGAGCACCCACAGATAGCCGTTACGGCCGGCATGGGCGAGACCGTTGATCTGCTCCCCGTCGCGCTCGAGCGGCAACAGGATCGGGGTGGAGACCTCGTCCCAGTCCCAGGAGTCGTTCCAGTGGTACTGGTGGTAGCCGACGAGCTCGCCGTCGGACACGCGCACGGCGATGGCCGACGTGGTGTAGAGGTTGTCGCCGGGGTGCATGTCGCCGGTCCACGGCGCCGCATTGCCGGTGCCCCAGTAGGACACGCCGGTTTCGGGGTCGTAATTGCCGGTGAGCCAGATCGAGGCGCCGCCGTTCACCCAGTCGTCGCCTTCCCAGGTGTCATGGCCGAACTCGCCCGGTCCGGGGATGCTGTGGCGCACCCACTGGACCTCGCCGGTCGCAGCGTCGAGCGCCGTGATGTGCCCGCGGATGCCGTATTCGCCGCCCGACGTGCCGACCATGATCTTGCCTTCCGCCACCAGCGGGGCCATGGTCATGTAGTAGCCGTTCTCCCAGCTATCGGTCGCCGTGCGCCACACTTCCTCGCCGGTCATCGCGTTCAGCGCGACCACGAGGCAGTCGGTGGTGACCACATAGACGTTGTCGCCGTAGAGGCCGACACCCCGGTTGGTCGGGTGGACCTGCCACAGTTCCTCGGGGATCTCGTGCTGGAAGCGCCACATCTCGTCGCCGGTGGCGGCGTCGAGGGCGACCACCTGGTTCTGCGGCGTGGTGATGAACATCACACCGTCATTGACGATCGGCGGCGACTGATGCCCCTCGCCGACATTGGTGGAGAAAGCCCAGGCCGGCTCCAGATCCGCCACGTTGCCGGAGTTGATCTGGTCCAGCGGGCTGTATCCCCAGCCGGCATAGTTGCCGCGATACATCAACCAGTTGTGCGGCTCCGGATTGCTCAGCCGCTCGTCGGTCACGGTCGAATACTGGCCGTGCATGTCGGCCGCGGCGAGCCCCGGCAACATGAGCGCCGGCGCTATCAATCCCACTTTCAACGCTCTTCCGATAGCCATCGGACGTCCTCCCTTTTGCTTGCGCTCCACGGCGCGCGGACGAAAGATCAACGGGGTTTCGGCCCTCCCACTCGTCCGATGAACTCGCCGGCGACGGTCAGAAAGCCGTCGGCGACCTCCAGCGGCAGGGCCGGCAGCGGCTTGCGCGCCGGCCCCGACAGAACCCGGGCGCCGTCCCTCGGGTCGAAGTTGGTTTCGTGACACGGACAGATGAACACGTGATCGTCGGGGTGCCAGCCGATGATCGTGCATTTCTGGTGGGTGCACACCGCCGAATAGGCGATCACGCCGTCGGCGGCGCGGGCGCGCACCTCGTCGGTATAGACGTGGTCGGCGAGTCTGAGCACCAGGATCTGGTTGAGGCGTGTGCCGTCGCGCAGCACCCCGCCCGCCGGATCGTAGGGAAAGGCGAAGGTGGGCTTGGCGGCAACCTCGATGTCGCCGGGCGCGATCGTTCGGCCCTTGCGCTCGCCGCGCGCGAAGGCGAGCCGGTCGCCCGGCTGCGGCCGCCGCCGCCTCGGATCGGTTTCCGCCGTCTGCGCCCGCGCGCTGCGCCAAGGCCGCAGGCCCAACGCCGCGGCCCAGCCCAGCAGACCGCCCAGAAAGCGCCGCCGCGCCGCACAGCCGCGGCACCGGGGGATGCGCGAGTCGCCGCTTGGGGCTGCTCGTTCCGCCATCGACATGAGCGAATTAAACCACCTTCGGGCGCCGCTGGCTACAGGAAACCGGAGGACGGGCAGCGGCCGGGTCAGGCTTCGGCCGACGGACGGGCGGAAAAGGCGGTGTGCCAGCGGTGGACGTTGGGGTAGCGCTCGGCGACGCCCATCTCGAAACGGTTTGCCATGTTGATCACGAAGAAGCCGGTGATGTCGGCGATGCTGACCTCGCCGCCGGCGATGAACGCGTTGTCGGCGAGTTGCGGATCGAGGCGTTCGAGGAAGATGTGCAGCATTTCCTGACCGCGCTTTACCATGGCGGGCAGTTGCGGCAGGTCGGTGCGGGTACCGGGCACGACGCGCCCGGCGAACAGCGGCACGTCGTTGCGCGTCGCGTGCAGGATCGGGATGAAACCGTCGAGTTCGACGCGGCGGTTCCACATGTCGATGCGTGCTCTCTCCACCGCGCTGCGACCGAACAGCGACGGTTCGGGCTGAAGTTCCTCGAGATAGCGGCAGATCGAGATCGACTCGGCGATCACCGTGCCGTCGTCGAGTTCGAGGAAGGGCACGCAGTGGAACGGATTCATCGACGTGTAGGGCTCGGTGAACTGCGCGCCGTTGCGCACGTCGAGTTCGACGATGGGGACGGTCATGCTCTTCTCGACCAGAAACATGCGCACGCGCTTGGCGTTGGCGGCGGGTCCGAAATCGTAGAGCTTCACGATGTGGTCCTCACGTGTCGATTGCCGACACCCGATCCTGGCGGTGACGGGCGCGAGTCTGACGTGGCAGCGCGCCGCGGTCCAGGGGGTGTGGCGGTTCCGCACAAGACGCCACCTTACCCTACCGGTGACCATCGGGCAACGCTTGGGATCGCTCAGACTCATGCCCGGATGGGAAGGTAGACGAGAGGGTCGCAGTTCGCGCGAAAGTAACCTATTCCTCCGGCGGGATTTCAGCCCGGCACAAGGCACCCGTGTACTCTCAGCGCATGAGTTCGACGGCTCCCGACGGAGAGAACGGAATGGACTTCATCTTCGATTGGCCGGGCAAATCCGACCCCAAAGGCAACGAGCACCCGGCAGTCCTGCACATGTTGGATGTCGCGGCGTGTGCCGAACGGCTGATCGAGGGGCACACGGCATTCGCCAGACTCGCCGACACCCAGCGAAAGGCACTGGTAATCCTGGTTGCGCTGCATGACGTGGGCAAGCTATCGGAGTCCTTCCGCGCCCTGATCCGCGACAAGGAGAAGGGAGCACCGCGGCATTGGCAGCTCTCGGATTACCTGCTGTGCGGCGCTCTGGACAAACTCCTGTCAGCGCTCGGCGCCGACGAATGGGTGCGCGGCGAGTTGTACGCGGCCGTCGCCGGACATCACGGCCAGCCGCCGACGCGGGCAAGCGGGGATCGAACCGAGAGACATAGGCGGCGGCGTGCCGTCGGCAGCGGAGAGCGGGCGGCAGAGGATTGGGTCTCGATTCTGCTGGAACTGTTCCCAGGTGCATCTCTGGAAGACATGACGGTCGATACCGCCAAGGCATTGAGTTGGGCGTTGAGCGGTCTGACCGTCGCATCGGACTGGGTGGGCTCGAACAGGGAGTGGTTTCCGTTCAGGCCGAACCAGCGCGATGTCGAAGCGGCGCTGGCGAATTCGCGCCGCCGCGCCGGCGACGCAGTGAAAGTGGCGGGTCTCGATCCGCCCCGCTCGGCGCAGGCCAACATCGGCGCGCCCATCGGACTGACCGAACTGCGGCCGATGCAGGAGGCGGCGTTGACGGTCGCCTTGGGGGATGGGCCTCGACTCGCCGTTATCGAAGACTCCACCGGCACGGGAAAGACCGAGGCGGCTCTGATCCTGGCGCACCGAATGATGGCGGCCGGCAAGGCGCGAGGGCTGTTCTTCGCGCTCCCCACCATGGCCACCTCCGACGCCATGTTCGAGCGCATGCGAAAGTTCGCGCCGCGGTTGTTCGACGCTCCGCCGTCGGTGGTGCTGATCCATGGCCGGGCAAAGCTGAGCCAAGCGACGCCGGGCTTGCGCGGTGCGTCATCCGACGAAACTCCGGAGGCGGACGGCACCGCGTGGCTGACGGACAACCGGCGACGGTCGCTGCTGGCGACGGTTGGTGTCGGAACAGTGGACCAGGCACTGCTCGGCGTCCTACCCACCCGATTTTCCGCGCTCAGGTTGTTCGGCTTGGCGGACAAGGTGCTGATCGTCGACGAAGCGCACAGCTACGACCCCTATATGCAACGGGAGTTGGAGGCGTTGCTGAACATGCAGGCCCGGCTCGGCGGCTCGGTCATCCTGATGACGGCGACTCTACCGCTGGCGATGCGCCGGGCGTATGGCCGCGCGTTCCAGAAGGGCCTCTCGACGCGGCCACAAGAGCTCCGGGACACCCGAAGCTATCCCTGCCTTCATCTCGTCAGTCGCGATGTGTCGAGCCATGCCGTCGAGCCGCTGACCGAGAGCGTTCGAACCGTCCGGGTCGCTCGGCTGCCGAACGCGAACGGAGCAATCGACCTCCTGGCCGCTTCCGACGCCTCGGCTTGCGTCTGGGTCCGGAACGCCGTCGACGACGCCATCGCGGCGGTCGAGATATTGAGACGGCGGGGAGTGAAGGCGGACCTGCTCCATGCCCGTTTTGCCATGGTCGACCGGCTGCGCCACGAGCGAGCGGTGATGGGCCGGTTCGGAAGGAAGGGGGCCGGGCGCGAGGGCCGGGTGCTGGTCGCAACCCAGGTCGTCGAGGCGTCGCTCGACCTCGACTTCGACAAGATGATCTCCGATCTCTCACCGATCGGCTCGCTGATCCAGCGGGCGGGCAGGCTCTGGCGACATATGGATACTCGCCGAGCGGCCGATCGCCCGACTCCCGCCCCCGTCCTGCATGTGGTTTCTCCAGACCCGGACAGGGTGGAAGGGGAGGACTGGCTTCACGCGGTGCTCGGCGGGGGAGCCTGGGTCTATCGCCTCGATCACCAGTGGCTGACCGCGAGGGCGGTGTTCAGCACAGGCAAGATCGTCGCGCCAAGCGGCCTCCGTAATCTGATCGAGGCAGTGCATGGGAATCATGCGCCCGAGGTTCCAAACGTGCTCGATGGGGCGCAACGCAAGGCGGACGGCGAGGCGCGTGCGGACGCGGGGCTGGCGCGGAACAACGTGGTGGACGGATCCGCCGGTTATCTCAACGGCACCGGCGACGCGGTCGGCAACGATGCCTTGTTCCCGACCCGTCTCGGAAAGCCGCAGGTGACGATGGTGCTGGCCCGACGCGACGGCGGCCATTTGATTCCGTGGGCGGCGGAGGAAGATCCCGCGATCGCCTGGGCGCTGTCGGAGGTATCCGCCTCGCGGGCGCGGTTCGTATGCCACCTGCCGGACCAGGACCAACCGGAGATCCGTGCCGTCAAGGAATCCTGGCCCGCATGGCGGCGCAAGGCTTGCCCCATCTGCGTGGTCGACGAGGGAAGTGGCGTGATTGGCGACAGGCTCCTATATGACAAGGAACTCGGACTGAGAATTCGTTCCCCGTCAGGACGGGGATGACCCGGTGTGGGCGTGGTTTCGAGCGACGCCACCGAGCAGTTACCCGCCCCTGCGGGTTATCTATCGTATCCACCGTCGCGCGTCGGTCAAATGTGTGAGCGCGTTTTCGCGCAGTAAGTTGACAAAGCCGATTGCAACGCTATATGCGAACCGCGTAGACCCCCGACTGAAGAAGGTAAACGTGATGATCGACCATCGATGGCGCGCCTCCGTTCGTCCCTGGAGCGAGTTCCGAGGCTTGTTCCTCGGCTTTCAGACGCGCAGGGCGTTCTTCATGGCGGCCGTCGGCCGCTGGTTGCATCGCCGGCCACCACCGGCCGCAACGGAAACCGACCCCAGAGACCTCTCGTTCCCGCGTCCCATTCCGATCAACGACGAGGGACCACGCTGATGTCTTTGAATTTGTTGTCCAACCGGTGGATCCCCGCCCTTCGGAACGGGGAGAGCGTCACCATCCGTCCCGACCAGATCGCCGAGCCCGGCATGTCCGGGCCCGCTTGGCCGAGGGCGGATATCAACCTTGCCTGCCTCGAATTCCTTGTCGGGCTGGTCTCCATGGCTGACCCGCCGAAGGACGACGCCGATTGGTACTCGCGCTTCCACAAGCCCGATAGCAGCCGGCTGCGCGAGGCGCTGGCACCGTTCGCGCCCTGTTTCGCACTCGGCGGGGACGGTCCGCGCTTTCTCCAAGACCAGGAGTCCTTCGAACGCGCGGCCGAGTCCTCGGACATCGAACCCGTCGACATGCTGTTCATCGATTCGGCCGGCAGTTCGACCGAGTCGAAGAATGCGGATTTGATGGTCAAGCGCAGCCGATTCGCCTCTCTACCGCCCGGGGAAGCGGCGATGGCGCTCTATACGCTTCAGGCGTTCGCGCCCACCGGCGGACGGGGCAACCTCACCTCCATGCGCGGCGGCGGGCCGATGGCGACGCTGGTCCAGCCGTGTGATGATACAAACACCCACTTCCCGCTATGGCGACTGGTCTTCGCCAATGTCCTCACTGGATCGCCGCTTGCGGTGGAGGATGCGGACAAGGCCCTGCCCTGGCTCCGTCCGACGCGGATATCGAAGGACGGCTGTATCACGACTTCGGACGACACGCACCCGCTGGAGGTGTTCTTCGGCATGCCCCGGCGGTTGCGGTTGGTGTTCGAGGATACGCGCGTGGTCGGCGTGGTACAGAGGCCCTACGGGACGAAATACATGGCTTGGGAGCACCCGCTGACGCCGTACTACCGGCAGCAGGAAGACACTCCGGAGTGGCTGCCGGTCCACCCGAGGCCGGGACGCCTCAGCTATCGAAACTGGCTCGGGATCATCATGAAGCCCGCCGGAGACGGCCGGGGCACGCGACGCACGGCCAGAGCGGTCCGTGAGTACGGCAACCGTTCCCGGGTGCCGGACTTCGAGCTCATCGTCGGGGGCTGGGCGATGCACAATATGAAGCCGATCGATTTTTCGCTCCACCGATATCCGGGGTTCCAAGAGCTGGACGAGGACGGCGCGGAGCGGATCCACCGACTGGTCGAGGCCGCCAATATCGCCTCGGGCGCTCTTCGCAAGGCGCTCAAGGCCGCCTGTCGACTGGAGGGTACGTCTGTCGGTACAGCGGTCGAGTCCTTCTTCGCCGATACCGAGGCGGAGTTCGAGAGATCGGTAGGTCGCATCGTCGACGGCGAAGGCGAGGAGGTCGAGAAGCACTGGTACACGACGTTGCGGGATCGGGCGGAGCGTATGTTCGACGAGCGTGTCCTCGACGGCCTCGCCGATCGCGACATCGCGACCGTTGAGAAGCGGGTCGTCGCTAGGCGAAACCTGGTCGCGGCGTTGGCACGACAGGTGCGCAAGGCGATGAATCTGCCCATACCCGGCAAGAAGGAGAAACAGACGTGACGGAGGAGAAGAAGATCGGCGACATCGTCGTCGAGTGGTACGAATCCGCACTGGAAGGGGACGACGGCGCAGCGCGTGCGGCGCGTGCCCGACTGCGGCGTTGCGGATCGCCCGTCGAAACGCTTGCCATCGCCGAGACCCACGAACTCTACCGTCAGTTCAGGGAGCATGGCAAGAACCCGAACGCCGACCGACTTGCCCTTCTCGCCACGACCTTTGCCCGGCTCAGGGACATTCGCGGTTGCAGACACCTCGCCGCTTTGTTCGGCGAACGGGCGGTAAAGGTTGCACCCCGTCCACTCAGCGAGTTGCGCTTCCAGTCGCTGATCCGCTGTCACACGCACCGAGGGTTGATCAGGCCGCTGCGTCGTTCCCTCGCCATTCTGGGATCCGATGCCGCCTGCAACGGGCGGGCATTGGCCAAGGATCTCTACTTCTGGAACGAAAAGGTCCGCAACCACTGGTGTTGTCGATATTTCGGCATTCCGTTCGCCGGAGCCAAACGAGGAGAGACCGTCCAATGACGCGCTTTGTGCAACTTCACTTCCTGACCGTCTATCCGCCCTCGAATCCCAACCGTGACGACATGGGACGGCCGAAGACCGCCGTCTACGGGGGCGCACAACGGCTTCGGCTGTCGTCGCAGTCGCTGAAGCGGGCGGCCCGTCTATCTCCCGCCATGTGGGAAGCCCTGAAAGGCAATATGGGCGAGCGCACCCGGAGTCTTGGTGACGAGGTCGTGAAGCATCTGCGCGGGAAGGGCGCGGACCACGTGAAGGCACGCGAAATCGCCAAGCAGGTCGCCGAGGTGTTCGGCAAGCTCGACAAGAAGGCAGCCGAGAAGGAGCCGGACCATGTCCGTATCCGGCAGCTCGCGTTCGTTTCGCCCGACGAGCGGGAAGCGGCGATGAAGATGGCGGAGAAGAAGATGGCGGGGAAGATGGCGAAGGGCGAGGAAGCCAGGGACCGCGGCAGGAATATCCTGCGTACCGCCGACGGGGCGGTCGATCTCGCCATGTTCGGGCGCATGCTGGCCGATGCGCCGGACTTCAATCGAGAGGCAGCGGTTCAGGTGTCTCATGCCATCACGACGCACCGGGCCGAGACGGAGGACGACTACTACACCGCCGTCGATGATCTCAAGAAACCGGCCGAAGACATGGGCGCCGGGTTCGTCGGCGAGGCCGGGTTCGGATCCGGAGTGTACTACCTCTATGTCTGCGTCGATACCGACCGGCTGGTGGAGAACCTCGCGGGCGACCGCGCGCTGGCGCGCAAAGCTCTGGAAGCGGCAACCGAGGCCTTCGCCACCTCCAGCCCTTCCGGAAAGCGCAACAGCTACGGCCACCACACCCGGGCCTCCTACATTCGAGCGGAAGCCGGCGACCGGCAACCGCGAAGTCTGGCCGCAGCATTCCTGAAGCCGGTTGACGCGCAAGACATCCTCAGCGTCTCCATCGACCGGATCAGGGATACAGCGGCGGCTATCGACAAGGCCTACGGCCCTTCGGCCGACGGCACGGCGGAAATGGATCTGATCGGAGGTTCCGGGACCCTGAACGAGGTCAAGGCCTTCGTGGCCAGGCAGGTCCGCGATGCGTGAGCATTTGGTGTTTCTGCTCTCCGCGCCCCTGGCGTCGTTCGGCGGCTATGCGGGGCATGAGCGTCGGGGCAGCGAGGCGGTTCCCATGCGCTCGGCCGTGTTGGGACTGGTGGGCTCGGCGCTGGGGATCGATCGGACGGACACCGAAAGGCAGACGGCCCTGCGCGACTATTCGGTGGCCGTGCAGCCGTTCCAGCGATCGATACCGCTTCGCGACTACCACACGGTGCAAACGGTGCCGACGCCGAAGGCGAGACGGCCGGCGACGCGGAGAGACGCGCTGGAGCGGGTCGGACGCAACGCCAACACGGTCATCACCCATCGCGACTATCGTTGCGACGTGCTGATCGGCGCTGCTTTGTGGGGCGACGGCCGGTGGATGCTCGCCGACCTTGCCGCCCACCTGCGGCGTCCAAAGTTCACCCTCTATCTCGGTCGCAAGTCGTGCCCCCTGTCGAATCCTCTCGATCCCGAGGTGGTGGCGGCGGAGGGGCCCGTCGAGGCGTTGGCTCTTATCCGAGTACCCGAGTGGCTGCGCCCCAAAGGGTGGTCGGAACGGGACCGCGCGTGTCGCCTCGTCCATTCCGACCCCGTGGATGGCTTCGCTCCTCCGCCGATGAACGAAACGGTCCCGGGCGAGCCGCTCGACCGCCGGGTCTGGACGTTCGGCGAGTGTTCCGTCTGGCGCCTCCCCACCGGCCGCGGGGAACGGGGAAACGAGACATGACTCATTATCTGAGCCGTGCCGTGCTCGATCGAAGGGCGCCGGAACATGCGCTTAGACCTCTGCTCGACCCTGCAAACGGGGATGCGGCGCTCGACGCCCATCATCGCTTGATATGGACACTGTTCCCTAATCGCGGCGCTCGGCGCGATTTTCTCTGGCGCGCCGACGACAAGGGCAAATTCACGATCCTGTCGGCGCGCGAGCCGCAGGGTTCGCGCCTGTTCGAGCCGCTCAGGTGCAAGCCCTTTGCGCCGGTGCTCGCGTCGGGCGATCGACTTGCGTTCGTCCTGCGGGCCAACGCCACACGGGACCGCCGATCCGCCCCGGGGGACGATGTGGTTCCGGGTACCAAACGCCGGCCGCGCAAGGACCGCCGCGTCGACATCGTGATGCATTCGATGCAGGAGCAGGGCATCGATTCCGGGATCGCCGGTACCGGTTCCCGTGCCGCCCGGCGCATGGACGTGGCCGCGGAGGCGGCGGGGGTGTGGCTCTCCGGCCTGGGCGAGCGCCGAGGGTTCTCGGTCGACGGGTTGATCGTCGAGGACTACCGCCGGATCCGCACGTCGAAACGCCGGGGCGGTAGGAAGGCGATCTTCGGTGTGCTCGACCTCAAGGGCCTGCTGACCGTCCGCGACCCGGAGGTCTTCGCGAGTGCTTTGGTCGCAGGCTTCGGGCGCGCGAAGGCTTACGGCTACGGTCTGATGCTCGTTCGCAGGGCCTGAGTCCGATCACTTCCACGTCCGGTATGGCGCCGCCTCGCCCGATCCCCATCAAGGATCGGGCGTCGATCCTGTTCGTCGAGAGGGGCCGGCTCGACGTTCTCGACGGCGCATTCGTGATGGTCGATCGGGGCGGCGTGCGCACGCACATCCCGGTGGGCGGACTCGCATGCCTGATGCTGGAGCCCGGCGCGCGCATCTCCCACACCGCCGTGGCGTTGGCGTCCCGCGTCGGCTGTCTTCTGGTCTGGGTCGGCGAGGCTGGAGTCCGTCTCTATTCCGCAGGCCAACCGGGTGGGGCGCGCGCGGACAGGCTCCTCCACCAGGCGCGCTTGGCGCTGGACCCCGATGCACGCCTGCGGATTGTGCGAAAGATGTACGACATGCGCTTTGGCGAGCCGGCGCCGCAACGCCGTTCCGTCGAGCAGTTGCGCGGTATCGAGGGCGCGCGGGTCAAACGTCTCTATGAACTGCTGGCCAGCAGGCACGGCGTCGCGTGGAAAGGGCGACGGTACGATCCCGGCGACTGGGACGCGTCGGACTTGCCCAATCGCTGCCTCAGCCAGGCGACCGCATGCCTGTATGGATTGGCCGAGGCCGCCGTTCTGGCCGCCGGCTATGCGCCGGCCATCGGATTTCTGCATACCGGCAAACCTCGGTCCTTCGTCTATGACGTAGCCGACGTGTTCAAGTTCGAGACAGTCGCGCCGATCGCGTTCCGGGTAGCGGGAGATGCGCGCCGGGGCAGACAGCCCGCTGCCGGCGATCCCGTAGGCGAAGTCAGGCGCGGCTGTCGCGACAGCTTCCGCAAGGCCGGTTTGCTGAACAGGCTTATTCCGAGCATCGAGGAAATGTTGTCGGCGGGCGGGCTTCGGCCTCCACCACCGCCGGACGATGCGCAGCCGGTCGCGATCATCGAGAAGCCGAGCGGCGATGTTGGTCATCGCGGTTAGCAATGCGCCGCCGAGGCTGCGCGGTCGCCTGGCCGTCTGGTTGCTGGAGATCAGGGCCGGCGTCTATGTCGGCAACTACTCCCGGCGGACGCGCGAGATGGTCTGGGAGCAGGTCAAGGCCCATATCGGAGACGGCGATGCCATCATCGCATGGGCAACGCCCAACGATGCCGGCTACGATTTCGACACCTGCGGCGTCAACCGCCGCGTTCCGGCGGATCTGGATGGCTTCAAGCTGGTACGCTTCGCCCCGTTGTCTCGCTCGGATGACGGGTCCGCCACCGGATAGAACATGTATGGAACTCATGGTAGCACCCTTGACATCGAAAACCATATTCTCTTTCAATGCGTTCCACGAAGGGTGTTCCCCGCCCGCGCGGGGATGAACCGTGTAGTGCCTGTGACGCCAGTCTGACGGGGTATGTGTTCCCCGCCCGCGCGGGGATGAACCGCTCGCCAGATTCGCCCACACCACACAGGAGAGGTGTTCCCCGCCCGCGCGGGGATGAACCGATAATGCCAGCGATCCACCTCGCCGACCCGGACCGTGTTCCCCGCCCGCGCGGGGATGAACCGCCTGAACCCCGCGCCTTCGCGGCGGACGATGTGTGTTCCCCGCCCGCGCGGGGATGAACCGGTGGACCGGAACAGGCTGCAGTTGCGGCCCGTGTGTTCCCCGCCCGCGCGGGGATGAACCGCCATGAAGATGGCGCGGACCCTCGGCTTGGATGTGTTCCCCGCCCGCGCGGGGATGAACCGCAACCGTGTTGCTGAATTTTGGCGAGGATGGACGTGTTCCCCGCCCGCGCGGGGATGAACCGCCGTCGCCGACGGCCCCAAACCGCAACATCAGGTGTTCCCCGCCCGCGCGGGGATGAACCGGGCCATGGGACGCCTGCTCGAGGGGCTGCGAGGTGTTCCCCGCCCGCGCGGGGATGAACCGGCGATGCAGGCCTTTCCGATCGTCGACAGTATGTGTTCCCCGCCCGCGCGGGGATGAACCGGTACGACCGTAGGCGGTGCGCGCGAAAAATGCGTGTTCCCCGCCCGCGCGGGGATGAACCGGCTACGATCAGGGGGCTGAGGACTGTGAGCTCGTGTTCCCCGCCCGCGCGGGGATGAACCGTTGCGTTCCGGGCGCAGCGGCCATGTGGATTGGTGTTCCCCGCCCGCGCGGGGATGAACCGATGGCGCGCACTCTCGGTCTCGACTTGTCGGGGTGTTCCCCGCCCGCGCGGGGATGAACCGCAGCGCTCGTCCTTGCGCCGGACCGCAGTTGCGTGTTCCCCGCCCGCGCGGGGATGAACCGGCCTGGTCCTGGAAAATCGTCGTGATCGCCGGGTGTTCCCCGCCCGCGCGGGGATGAACCGCGAACACCGCTCCGGCAGTGGTTCGGGCTCGGGTGTTCCCCGCCCGCGCGGGGATGAACCGGCTTCGCATGATGCGTTCGAGCCATTCCGAGAGTGTTCCCCGCCCGCGCGGGGATGAACCGGTCAACGCGCCGGCGCGGGTGCGCATTTTCTGGTGTTCCCCGCCCGCGCGGGGATGAACCGACGGCGCGCCCGGCGCTGGCGAAACTGCCTCGGTGTTCCCCGCCCGCGCGGGGATGAACCGTCGGCGGAAACGATTTTGATCGGCATGGCCTGGTGTTCCCCGCCCGCGCGGGGATGAACCGCCGGCGGAGCCGGGGGTCGTCAGCCGCGTAGTGTGTTCCCCGCCCGCGCGGGGATGAACCGCTCGCCAGATTCGCCCCACACCACACAGGAGAGTGTTCCCCGCCCGCGCGGGGATGAACCGGCGCGCATGGACTGGTCGCCCGGCAAGACAATGTGTTCCCCGCCCGCGCGGGGATGAACCGTGAGCGACTGGCCGAAACACACCCCATCCGTCGTGTTCCCCGCCCGCGCGGGGATGAACCGGCGAGTGTATTTCAACGTCGCCCGATTTTCCTGTGTTCCCCGCCCGCGCGGGGATGAACCGTGGGGCATCGCCTAGCTCGGAATCCGTTCCGCGGTGTTCCCCGCCCGCGCGGGGATGAACCGGTCTACGCGTATTCGGTCGCGAGGATGCGCCAGTGTTCCCCGCCCGCGCGGGGATGAACCGGAAATGGCGAAGGGCGTGCAGGCGACTGGCGCGTGTTCCCCGCCCGCGCGGGGATGAACCGGAGTTGGCCAAGGGGTGCCAGGGGACCGGCGCGTGTTCCCCGCCCGCGCGGGGATGAACCGCGACGCGTCATGGTAGCCGAGCCGATCCAGATGTGTTCCCCGCCCGCGCGGGGATGAACCGTCGATCTGGTGCTCCGGGCGGTGGGAATGCGGGTGTTCCCCGCCCGCGCGGGGATGAACCGGCGATGACGAGTGGCGCTAGCGGTCCGGAGTGGTGTTCCCCGCCCGCGCGGGGATGAACCGGAGCTCGCGAAGGGCGTGCAGGCGACCGGCGCCGTGTTCCCCGCCCGCGCGGGGATGAACCTATCGTTGGCTCGGCGTCGCGTGCGGCGTCGGCGTGTTCCCCGCCCGCGCGGGGATGAACCGTGGTATCGCCGCGTGGTGAATTAGGCGCGCAGTGTGTTCCCCGCCCGCGCGGGGATGAACCGGTGTTAGGCTGATGCCGGTCAGGGTGACAGCGGTGTTCCCCGCCCGCGCGGGGATGAACCGTTCCGGCGCGCGATCGTCTACAGCCGGGAGGTGTGTTCCCCGCCCGCGCGGGGATGAACCGGCGCCGAGCCAGTCCAGCACGGAGACCAGGCCGTGTTCCCCGCCCGCGCGGGGATGAACCGGCGACCCTCGAAGACGCGGTTGAGCGCCTGCCGTGTTCCCCGCCCGCGCGGGGATGAACCGTGTGTGAAGCTAGGCGTCACCGATGCCGCGCAGTGTTCCCCGCCCGCGCGGGGATGAACCGCCTCGGGGCCATTCTGGCATCTCGACGATCCGGTGTTCCCCGCCCGCGCGGGGATGAACCGCGCCGCATCGAGCAAGCCCGCCGCCTGGCCAACGTGTTCCCCGCCCGCGCGGGGATGAACCGCCCGCCAGGGACCCGATACCGCGCCCCATGGCGTGTTCCCCGCCCGCGCGGGGATGAACCGCTCTAGGTGAGTGGCTGGGTAGTCATGCTCAACGTGTTCCCCGCCCGCGCGGGGATGAACCGACCGCTCAGTAGGCAGAAGAAAGCCGCGCCGGCGTGTTCCCCGCCCGCGCGGGGATGAACCGCGTCTGCATGACAGTGGTGGCGGGAGGCACCCGGTGTTCCCCGCCCGCGCGGGGATGAACCGACGTCTGCCTGGAGGTGGGGTCCCCTTACGGGGTGTTCCCCGCCCGCGCGGGGATGAACCGGTCCACATCGACAGGCTGACGGACCCGTATCCGTGTTCCCCGCCCGCGCGGGGATGAACCGGCGCTCGGACGCCGGACGGTGACGGCGCGGGTGTGTTCCCCGCCCGCGCGGGGATGAACCGACCAGATTGCAGCACGGGCACTGGAATTCAGACGTGTTCCCCGCCCGCGCGGGGATGAACCGTCGAGGCCGACCGCGAATACCGGCAGCGCTACCCCGGATATCTCACGGTGTGTGGTGCATCGGCCTCTGTGATCTGATAAAGTCGTTGTTGACCAATGACTTGCCAGATCGGGAGCAGAGGACCGATGCAGACGGAGTGTATCAGCAAGCAGTTTGAGTTTGAAGGCTTTGGGAAGCGCCGGGTTGTTGCCGGGTTTGACGGCGGTGCGCTGACGACCAACGCGGGTGCGCTGCTGCTTCGCCGGACCGATCGGGCGATCGGCCTGTTCGAGCGGGTGGCCGCTTGCTTCACCGATGCTCGGCGGTCGGACCTTGTAGTCCATGACCTGCGGGCCTTGATCGGCCAGCGCATCGGCGCGATTGCCCTGGGTCATGAGGATGTGGCGGACCACGACGAGCTTCGCCACGATCCGGTGTTGGCGCTTCTGTCGGATCACTGTGAGCCGAAGCGGCGGGACTGTGCGGTGCTGGCGGGCAAGAGCACGCTGAACCGGTTGGAGCATGCATTTGGGGATAAGCCCGGGCGTTACCATCGGATCGGCCACGATGCCGGCGCGCTCGAGGATTTGTTGGTGACGCTGTTTCTGGAGGCTCACGAGGGGCCCGAGAAGCGCATCGTGCTGGACCTGGACGCCACTGACGATCCGCTGCACGGGGATCAGGAGGGCCGGTTTTTCCACGGCTATTACAAGTGCTATTGCTATCTGCCGCTGTACATCTTTTGTGGCCGTCATCTTCTGGCGTCTCGGCTGCGCCCGGCCAACATCGACGCGGCGGCCGGGGCGGTGGACGAGGTGGCGCGGATCGTTGGCCAGGTCCGCGCCCGGTGGCCTGAGGTGGAGATCGTTTTGCGGGCCGATTCCGGTTTTTGCCGTGAGGACCTGATGGTCTGGTGCGAGGCCAATGACGTTGGCTATCTGTTCGGGCTGGCCCGCAACCGCCGGCTGGCCGCCGTCATCGAACCCGAGCTTGGCGCGGCCAAGGCCGCCTGTAAGGCGAGCGGCCAGCCGGCGCGGCGGTTCGCCGACTTCGTGTATCGGACACGGCAGAGCTGGTGCCGGGCGCGCCGGGTCGTGGCCAAGGCCGAACATCTCCCCAAGGGCGCCAATCCGCGCTTCGTGGTCACGTCGTTGCCGGCGGATCGGTATGACGCGCGAACACTCTACGAAGACCTCTACTGCGCCCGCGGCGAGATGGAGAACCGGATCAAGGAATGCCAACTCGATCTGTTCGCCGACCGCACCTCGGCCCGGACCATGCGGGCCAACCAACTGCGCCTGTGGTTCGCCTCCTTCGCCTACGTCCTGGTGTGTGCGCTGCGGCGCATCGGCTTGAAGGCGACGCGGCTGGAGAACGCCACTTGTGGCGCCATTCGTTTGAAACTGCTCAAGCTCGGCGCTCAGGTCCGGCGCAGCGCACGGCGCATTCTCGTCTCCATGGCCAGCAACCACCCCTACCGAACCGAGTTCGCCCGGGCACACCGACGATTATCGCGCTGAACCGTCCCACCACGCGACCTTGACATGCCGGCGCCAGCGCCGGGCGATGACGGCTGCGTTCATCTTGAGAACAAAGCAAGAAATCCGGCATGAGCGGCGCCCAAACACCAAAACGCCACCCCAACCAAACACAACGACGCCACAGCGCCCTCCCGCGCCCAGCCCGCCGCCGCCAAACAACCCACAAAGCGTCCCATCCCGAGCCGCTGTGAGATATCCGGGCTACGTGTTCCCCGCCCGCGCGGGGATGAACCGGCTGTGACGCCCGCGCCGCCGGTCACGCCCGAGTGTTCCCCGCCCGCGCGGGGATGAACCGCTCGCGCTCGAAATCGAGGGCGGAATCTTCGGGTGTTCCCCGCCCGCGCGGGGATGAACCGACCTGCGCCTCGGCATCCCCGGAAGCGGTCGTGTGTTCCCCGCCCGCGCGGGGATGAACCGGAGATCGTCTATCGCGCGGCAGAGGAGACCCGGTGTTCCCCGCCCGCGCGGGGATGAACCGCTGACACTCGCTATGGGCCGCTGGCGGTGTCTGTGTTCCCCGCCCGCGCGGGGATGAACCGTATTTGACAAAAGAGGGCAAAGACGGATGGCGAGTGTTCCCCGCCCGCGCGGGGATGAACCGGCAACCCACTGGCTGGTCACGAGGACTGGGCTGTGTTCCCCGCCCGCGCGGGGATGAACCGAGTGTGTGGATTAGTCTGTGGATAACGTGTGGGTGTTCCCCGCCCGCGCGGGGATGAACCGGCGGCGTGCTGTCGTACTGGCTGTGTATGCGTGTGTTCCCCGCCCGCGCGGGGATGAACCGGCTACAGAGACTCCGACCTGGTCCCCCCGATGGTGTTCCCCGCCCGCGCGGGGATGAACCGATAGCCGCGACCCCTACAGCCTGCACGAGACGGTGTTCCCCGCCCGCGCGGGGATGAACCGCCCCGGGCCGCCGCCCTTATCTGGCCGCCATCGTGTTCCCCGCCCGCGCGGGGATGAACCGCGATCCAGGGTAGCGCCATCCAATTGGTTGCGGGTGTTCCCCGCCCGCGCGGGGATGAACCGCTGATTCCAGATGCGGGTCTCGACATTCCAGTGTGTTCCCCGCCCGCGCGGGGATGAACCGCCCCGGGCCGCCGCCCTTATCTGGCCGCCATCGTGTTCCCCGCCCGCGCGGGGATGAACCGCGGTCGGGCATCGGTGGCGGTGTGTGGGGGTGGGTGTTCCCCGCCCGCGCGGGGATGAACCGTCACCGGGCAGACCTGGACATCGATCGAGGCGCGTGTTCCCCGCCCGCGCGGGGATGAACCGGTCGGCGCCGGACGGACCGGATTGTTCAAGGAGTGTTCCCCGCCCGCGCGGGGATGAACCGCCGTAGCTAGCCCGGATATCTCACGGTGTTTAGTGCATCGGCCTCTGTGATCTGATAAAGTCGTTGTTGACCAATGACTTGCCAGATCGGGAGCAGAGGACCGATGCAGACGGAGTGTATCAGCAAGCAGTTTGAGTTTGAAGGCTTTGGGAAGCGCCGGGTTGTCGCCGGGTTTGACGGCGGTGCGCTGACGACCAACGCGGGTGCGCTACTGCTTCGCCGGACCGATCGGGCGATCGGCCTGTTCGAGCGGGTGGCCGCTTGCTTCACCGATGCTCGGCGGTCGGACCTTGTAGTCCATGACCTGCGGGCCTTGATCGGCCAGCGCATCGGCGCGATTGCCCTGGGTCATGAGGATGTGGCGGACCACGACGAGCTTCGCCACGATCCGGTGTTGGCGCTTCTGTCGGATCACTGTGAGCCGAAGCGGCGGGACTGTGCGGTGCTGGCGGGCAAGAGCACGCTGAACCGGTTGGAGCATGCATTTGGGGATAAGCCCGGGCGTTACCATCGGATCGGCCACGATGCCGGCGCGCTCGAGGATTTGTTGGTGACGCTGTTTCTGGAGGCTCACGAGGGGCCCGAGAAGCGCATCGTGCTGGACCTGGACGCCACTGACGATCCGCTGCACGGGGATCAGGAGGGCCGGTTTTTCCACGGCTATTACCAGTGCTATTGCTATCTGCCGCTGTACATCTTTTGTGGCCGTCATCTTCTGGCGTCTCGGCTGCGCCCGGCCAACATCGACGCGGCGGCCGGGGCGGTGGACGAGGTGGCGCGGATCGTTGGCCAGGTCCGCGCCCGGTGGCCTGAGGTGGAGATCGTTTTGCGGGCCGATTCCGGTTTTTGCCGTGAGGACCTGATGGTCTGGTGCGAGGCCAATGACGTTGGCTATCTGTTCGGGCTGGCCCGCAACCGCCGGCTGGCCGCCGTCATCGAGCGCGAGCTTGGCGCGGCCAAGGCCGCCTGTAAGGCGAGCGGCCAGCCGGCGCGGCGGTTCGCCGACTTCGTGTATCGGACACGGCAGAGCTGGTGCCGGGCGCGCCGGGTCGTGGCCAAGGCCGAACATCTCCCCAAGGGCGCCAATCCGCGCTTCGTGGTCACGTCGTTGCCGGCGGATCGGTATGACGCGCGAACACTCTACGAAGACCTCTACTGCGCCCGCAGCGAGATGGAGAACCGGATCAAGGAATGCCAACTCGATCTGTTCGCCGACCGCACCTCGGCCCGGACCATGCGGGCCAACCAACTGCGCCTGTGGTTCGCCTCCTTCGCCTACGTCCTGGTGTGTGCGCTGCGGCGCGTCGGCTTGAAGGCGACGCGGCTGGAGAACGCCACCTGCGGCGCCATTCGTTTGAAATTGCTCAAGCTCGGCGCTCAGGTCCGGCGCAGCGCACGGCGCATTCTCGTCTCCATGGCCAGCAACCACCCCTACCGAACCGAGTTCGCCCAGGCACACCGACGATTATCGCGCTGAACCGTCCCACCACGTGACCTTGACATGCCGGCGCCAGCGCCGGGCGATGACGGCTGCGTTCATCTTGAGAATATAACAAGAAAATCGGCATAAGCGGCGCCCAAACACCAAAACGGCACCCAACCAAACACAACAACGCCACAGTGCGCTCCCGCGCCCAGCCCGTCGCCCCCAAACAACACACAAAGCGTCTCATCTCGCGCCGCTGTGAGATATCCGGGCTAGGTGGGCGCGCCGAACGGCGTCAGTGTTCCCCGCCCGCGCGGGGATGAACCGAGAAAGGACAGGGTGTGGACGATCTGGCGTTATCGGAACTGCTGTCATCGCGCGGCTTCGAGGGCAAAGGCGCCGAACGGGCGCTGGAGCGGCTGTACCGCGAGGGGTTGACGCGGCCCGGCAAGACGCGGATCGCCGCGGCCAAGATCGAGGCGGTCGATCGGGCGCTCGGCGCGGCGTTCGCGCGGCATTGCCAGCAACCCGCCTGCCTGCCGCCGCCCGGCGAACCGCGCGAACCGATGCTGGTCTCCGCCGCGCATTGCGAAACCTGCGGCGGAAGCGACAACCGGCGCGCGGTGGAGAGGATGCTAGCGGCGATGACGCGCGCCGGCTGGACGAAGCTCCTGGTGGCGGGCGGGTCGCCGGGCACGCGCGGCGAACTCGAACGGCTCTGCGCCGGCCGCCTCGATCTCCAGTTCGTGACGGAAGATACCAACCCCAACCGGAGAACGGTCGAGCCGTTGCATGTCTGGTCGGATGTCACGGTGATCTGGGCCTCGACCGAGATCTCGCACAAGACGACGGCCGTGCTGCGCGGCAGGAAGGTCCTCACGGTGCCGAGGCGCGGCGTGGCGGCGCTGGCCGAAGCCGTCCGGAAACGGTGCGAACGGGCCGCCTGAGCGGCGCGGCACGGCGGCTGGCCGCGCGCGAGACCCATTCCGCGCACCGGGCCGCCGACTTGCATGTCCGTTGCGGATCGACGACCGACGGCGATTCCGGCCGCGCCCCTGCGCCCCGCTTCTTCGCTGTACGGGTTCAGTCCATATGAGACGGTGAGGGTTGGTCGGCCGCGCGGCCGGCAAGGTATCCGGCAGGGATTCCCGCCCGGAGCCCAGTGCAATCGCCAAGTGTCGGACTGTCGGCCAAGGCGTGGATGCAGCGGTCGATATCGTCGAGGTTCTCGTCGGGGAGTGCCATGTCGCGTGGAACGTGCAGCGGCGCCCCATCCGTCTCCCGGGGGCGTCCGGGTCCCCACACCGCCGACCGCCGCACACGCAACCAGGGCAACCACAAGGATTGCCCCTACAGCGCCGCGCCCGGAGCGGGCCAGACCGCCTTGGAGACCCGCGGCGCGACGCAGTCCCGCACATCGGCCCGAACGCGGTCAAATCAAGCCGCGTCCGCGGATCGCTTGTGCCACGAGGGCGGCATCGTCGAACCGGGCCGGGCGCCACGCCGCGTCAGGCGCCGCGCCAAGCGGACGCGCCGCCCCTCTCGCATATAGCGCCCGGTGCAGGCGCGCGTGCTTCCGCGCCGTGCGCCGGGACGGGGCGTCGATATGGACCGGACGCCCCGCAGCGCAGGCCTCCGTGCACATCGCCATCGAATCTCCGGTCACGACGATCGCGTCGGCCAAAGCGAGATAACCGAGATAGGGATTGTCGCCGCCCTCGCCCCAGCGATAGCGGTGCGCCGGCGCGAGGGCGGCCTCCAGGCGGTCGGCGACCGCCCGCCCGGTGCGGCGCGAGGTCGCCATCATCACACAGGCGCCGAGCGCCGCTGCAAGCCGGCCGACCCGTTCCGCAAGCGCGTCGGCATCGTCGGCATCGAAGGCGTGGCGCCGCGTCGCGCCGCCGACCAGCAACGCGATGCGCGGCCGAGGGACCCGCTCCAGGACGCCGCGCCACGCCGCGGCGGCAGCGGCGAGACGGGCGGGCGTGACCCGATGCGGCGCGCCCACGGTCCGCACCACGTTGGCGCGCCGCGGCGCTTCGTCGTGCGCCGGCACCGCGATCAGGTCGAAGGCGCCCGCGCCGGCCTCCGGCCACATGCATTGCACCAAGCGCGCGCGGCCGCCGCTGCGCGCCTTGACCGCGCGCGCGACCGGCGCCGTGCGCCGCCCCGCGGCGACCACCAGCCCGGGCCATGGCGGCGCCGGCCGCGCGCCAAGCGCCACATGCCGGTCGGTCGCGCTGAGCAGCGCATTCGGCAAGCGCGCAAGACGGTTGAAACGCAGCGAAAGGAGCGCGAAGGGTGCGCCCAGCGCCTCGGCGACCGCGAGCGCCTGGTTGACGTGCCCCGCGCGGTCGTCGGCGAGCACCCAGACGCGCGCGACGCCGCTCAAGGCGCCGCGTTCAACGGAACTCGACCGACAGGATCTCGTAGTCGCGGGCACCGTCGGGCGTATCGACCGTGACGCTCTCGCCCACGGCCTTGTTGATCATCGCCCGGGCCAGCGGTGCGGTGATCGACAGCCGCCCCCGTTCTACGTCGGACTCGTCGGCGCCGACGATCCGCCACGTCTTTTCCTCGTCGGTCTCTTCGTCGGCGAGGGTGACGATGGCGCCGAATTTCACCGTGTCGCCCGACAGTTTCGACACGTCGATCACCTGCGCCCGGCCGATCTTGTCCTCGATCTCGCGCATCCGGCCTTCGATAAAGCCCTGGCGCTCGCGCGCGGCGTGGTATTCGGCGTTCTCGGAAAGATCGCCGTGCTCGCGCGCCTCGGAGAGCGCCCTGATGACCGCCGGACGGTCTTCGGACCTGAGCTTCTTCAATTCCGCTTCGAGCCGCCGGTAGCCGTCGGCGGTCATCGGTACCCGTTCCATGTTCGGGCCTTTTTGTGGGGGGATCGCCCTTACGCCGGACGCCGAGTGTAAGATTGAAGTGACGCCACTTCAAGGTCGCCGCCGCGCAGGGCGGCGATCGCCTCGACCGCGGCGCGGCTGCCGGCGACGGTGGTGTAGTAGGGCACCTTGTGCAGAAGTGCGGCACGCCGCAGGCTGTAGCTGTCCGCAATCGCCTGCCGGCCCTCGGTGGTGTTGAAGATCAGATCGACCACGCCGTCGGTAATGGCATCGACCAGATGGGGGCGGCCCTCGCGCACCTTTCTGATCCGTTGCACCGGGAGCGACGCAGCCTCGAGACGGTCTGCGGTGCCGCGTGTCGCGATCAGGTCGAAACCCAGCCCGACCAGCCGGCGGGCGAGCGGGACGATCGCGTTCTTGTCGGCGTCGCGGACGGAGATGAACACCGCGCCGTTGTCCGGCAGCAGGGCGCCGGCGGCGATCTGGGACTTGGCGAACGCGCGGCCGAAATCAGCGTCGAGCCCCATCGCCTCGCCCGTCGATTTCATTTCCGGCCCCAACAACACATCGACGCCGGGAAAGCGGGCGAAGGGGAACACCGCTTCCTTGACCGCGACCCGGCCGTCCGGGCGATGCGCGATCGCGAAATCGTCGAGCGACTCGCCGATCATCAACCGCGCCGCGATCCGGGCGATGGGCACGCCGGTCGCTTTGGCAACGAACGGCACGGTGCGGCTGGCGCGGGGATTGACCTCGATGATGTACACCTCGCCCTCGCCCTCGCGGTCGTTCTTCACCGCGAACTGGACGTTCATCAGTCCGCGCACTTCGAGCGCCCGCGCCAGCGCCGCCGTCTGACGCTCGATCTCCGCGATCACGCCGTCGCTCAACGAGTAGGGCGGCAGGGAACACGCCGAATCGCCGGAGTGAATGCCGGCTTCCTCGATGTGCTCCATGATCCCCGCCACATGCACGGCCTCGCCGTCGCACAGCGCATCGACGTCCACCTCGATCGCATCGGACAGGAAGCGGTCGATGAGGATCGGCGAGTCGCCGAACAGGCGCAGCGCCTCGCCGACATAGCGTTCGAGGCCGGCGCGATCGCGCACGATCTCCATCGCCCGTCCGCCGAGTACATAGGACGGGCGGACCAGCACCGGATAGCCGATTTCGCCGGCGATCGCCGTCGCCCGTTCCACCGTGCGACAGGTATCGTTGGGCGGTTGCCGCAGGCCGAGGCCGATCAACAACTGCTGGAAACGCTTGCGGTCTTCGGCGAGATCGATGGCATCGGGGGCGGTGCCGACGATCGGCAGCCCCGCCGCTTCGAGCGCGTTGGCAAGCTTGAGCGGCGTCTGGCCGCCGAACTGGACGACGAGCCCCACCAGCGTCCCGCGCGCCGCCTCGACGCGGGCGATCTCGAGAACGCTCTCGACAGTCAGCGGTTCGAAATAGAGGCGGTCCGACGTGTCGTAGTCGGTCGAGACGGTTTCCGGGTTGCAGTTGACCATCACCGTCTCGAAGCCGGCGTCGCGCAGGCTGTAGGCGGCGTGCACGCAGCAATAGTCGAACTCGATCCCCTGGCCGATGCGGTTCGGCCCGCCGCCGAGGATGACGACCTTGCGGCGGTCGCTGGGCCGCGCCTCGTCTTCGGACAGATCGCCGGTGCCGTCGTAGCTCGAATAGAGATACGGCGTCAGGGCGTCGAACTCGGCGGCGCAGGTGTCCACGCGCTTGAACACGGGATTCACACCGAGGGCGCGGCGTCGGCGCGCGACCTCGGATTCGGCGACCTTCGCCAGCGCCGCCAGCCGGGCGTCGGAGAATCCCTGCTTCTTCAGTTCGCGCAGGCCGGGGGCATCTTCGGGCAGCCCAGAATCGCGCACCGCACGCTCGGCGGCGACGATCCCGGCGATCTCGCGCAGAAACCAGCGGTCGTATTTGCAGGCGTCGTGAACCTCGTCGATTCCAAGTCCCTGCCGAAAGGCTTGCGCGATGGTCAGGATCCGGTCCGGGGTCTGACGGCGGAGCGCGGCGGCGAGCGCTTCGGGGTCGCCGGGGATCTCCACTTCGTCGAGGCCGCACAGCCCGGTTTCCATCGAACACAGCGCCTTTTGCAGCGACTCGGCGAAGGTGCGGCCGATCGCCATCGCCTCGCCCACCGATTTCATCGCCGTCGTCAGCGTGGCCTCCGCGCCGGGGAATTTTTCGAAGGTGAAGCGCGGCATCTTGGTGACCACATAGTCGATGGTCGGCTCGAAAGAGGCCGGGGTCACGCCGGTGATGTCGTTGTCGATCTCGTCGAGGGTGAAGCCGACGGCAAGCTTCGCCGCCACCTTGGCGATGGGAAAGCCTGTCGCCTTCGACGCCAGTGCCGACGAGCGCGAGACGCGCGGGTTCATCTCGATCACCACCAGGCGGCCGGTCGCCGGGTCCACAGCGAACTGGACGTTCGATCCGCCGGTTTCGACGCCGATCTCGCGCAGTACCGCGAGCGAGGCGTCGCGCATGATCTGGTATTCCTTGTCGGTCAGGGTCAGCGCCGGCGCCACGGTCACGCTGTCGCCGGTATGCACGCCCATCGGATCGACATTCTCGATGGAGCAGACGACGATTCCGTTGTCGGCGCGGTCGCGGATCACTTCCATCTCGAACTCTTTCCAGCCCGCCACCGATTCTTCGATCAACACTTCGGTGACCGGCGACACGTCGAGACCGTTCGCCACGACCGCGTCGAACTCCGCCGGGTCGCGAGCGACTCCGCCGCCGGCGCCGCCGAGGGTGAAGGACGGGCGGACGATCGCCGGAAGGCCGATCTCGTCGCGCACGGCGCGCGCCGCTTCCAGGGTTCCCACCGTGGCGCCGCGCGGCGTTTCGAGACCGATGCGCGCCATCGCCGCCTGGAACAGGTCCCGATCCTCGGCTTTGGCGATCGCCTCGCGGCTGGCGCCGATCAGTTCGACTCCGTATCGGGCGAGGGCGCCCGATTCGGCGAGCGCGAAGGCGACGTTCAGTCCGGTCTGCCCGCCCATGGTCGGCAACAGCGCGTCGGGCCGCTCGCGGGCGACGATCCGTTCCACGACGGCGGGCGTAATCGGCTCGACATAGGTCGCGTCGGCGGTGTCCGGATCGGTCATGATCGTCGCCGGGTTCGAGTTCACCAGCACCACCCGATAGCCCTCCTGGCGGAGCGCCTTGCACGCCTGGGTGCCGGAATAGTCGAACTCGCACGCCTGCCCGATCACGATCGGCCCGGCGCCGACGATCAGGATCGTCTCGATATCGGTTCGCTTCGGCATCGGCGCCGGTCGATCAGCGGTCCATCAGGGCGACGAAACGGCCGAACAGATAGTGACTGTCGCGCGGCCCGGGCGAGGCTTCGGGATGATACTGCACGGCGAAGACCGGCCTGCCGCGCACCCGGATCCCTTCGAGCGTCCTGTCGAACAGGGAGACATGCGTCGCCTCGACTCCGGCAGGCAAATTGTCGCCGTCGATGACGAAACCGTGGTTCTGGCTGGTGATCTCCACCCGACCGGTGGCGAGGTCCTTGACCGGATGATTGGCGCCGCGATGGCCCTGCCGCATCTTGACCGTCCGCGCGCCGAGCGCGAGCGCGAGCAACTGGCAGCCCAGGCAGATACCGAATATCGGCACGCCGGTCTCGATCAGCGTGCGAATGACCGGGGCCGCGTATTCCGCCGTCGCCGCGGGGTCGCCCGGACCGTTCGAGAGGAAGAGCCCGTCCGGGTGGAGGCGCATCACCTCGGCCGCCGATGCGGTCGCGGGCACCACCGTGACCCGGCACCCGGCGGAGGCGAGGCAGCGCAGGATGTTGCGCTTGGCACCGTAGTCGATCGCCACCACATGGCGCTCCGTCTCGCCGAGCGCGCCGTGCCCGGCGCCATGGGTCCAACGCGTCTGGGTCCACGCGTAGGGTTCGGCGCAGGTGACCTCTCGCGCCAGGTCCATGCCCGCGAGGCCCGGCCACGCGGCCGCTTCGGCGATCAGTTCATCGGTATCGAACCGGCCTGCCGGGTCGTGGGCGATGACCCCCGTCGGCGCCCCGGTGTCGCGCACCAGGCGGGTCAGGGCGCGGGTATCCACGCCGGCGATCGCCGGCACCCCGCGTCGTTTCAGCCAGGCGTCGAGCGACGCCGCAGCGCGCCAGTTCGACGGCGCACCGATGTCGGCGCGCAGAACGCAGCCGCGCGCCGCCGGGCGGGCCGCTTCGACGTCTTCGGGATTGGCGCCGACATTGCCGATATGAGGAAAGGTGAAGGTGATGATCTGCCCGGCATAGGACGGGTCCGTGAGAACCTCCTGATAGCCGGTCATGGCGGTGTTGAAACAGACTTCGCCGACCGCGCGGCCCGGCGCGCCGAAACCGCGGCCGCGGATCGCCGCACCGCCGGCAAGCGCCAAGACCGCGCTCATCGGCGCGGCGGCATCGGAATCGGCGGCGCGCTCGAGCATCGGCGATGAATTACGACGGGGTGTCGGAAAAGGGGTTGAACCGGGCGGCAGGTTGTGCGGAAAATAAGCCCGCCTCCGGCTCTCGTCAAGCGGCAGTTGTGCGGCATTTTCTTTATATTTTTCAACGAATTAGCGATAGAGAACCGGGCCGGTAGAAATGCGATTCGACAGTGCGCGCCGGATCGATCGAACCAGCGCCGCGCAGCGGGAAGGCAAGCCATGACCACCTTACGCAGACGTTTCGCCGACGACATCAAGGCCGCGACGGAAGCCCGCGATAACTGTCGCGTCGCGACCCTGCGGCTGGTCCTCGCCACGTTGAAGGACCGCGACACTGCCGCGCGCGGCAATGGCGGCGACGGGGAAATCGGCGATGCGGAGATCCTCGACATGCTCGCCCGGATGGTGCGACAGCGCTGCGATTCGGTGGCCGACTACCGCGCCGACGGTCGCCCCGATCTGGCGGCGCGCGAGGCGGAGGAAATCGGTCACCTCGAACACTATCTGCCGCGCCGGCTCGACGAATCCGAAACGATGCGGGCGATCGCCGAGGCGATCGCCGAAACCGGCGCCGAGTCGCTCAAGGACATCGGCCGAGCCATGACCGCCCTGAAGCGACGCTACGCGGGACGAATGGACTTCGCCGCCGCCAACCGGTTGATGAAGATCCGCCTCGCCGGCGGCGCATGAGCTTCCCGCCCGGGTTCCTCGACGAGATTCGCGCCCGTCTGCCGGTCAGCGGCCGGGTCGCGCGATCGGTTCGCCTGACCCGGCGCGGGCGCGAACATGTCGGGTTGTGTCCGTTCCATCGCGAGAAGACCCCATCGTTCACGGTGAACAACGACAAGGGTTTCTTCCACTGCTTCGGCTGTGGCGCGCATGGCGACGTGATCGGGTTCGCCATGCAGCACGAGGGCCTCGCCTTCCCGGAGGCGGTCGAACGCCTGGCTGCGGAAGCCGGTCTCCCGATGCCGGAGCGCACGCCCGAGGCGCGCGCCCTCGACCGGCGGCGCGGCAGCGTGCGCGAGGCGCTTGCGTTCGCCCGTGACTGGTTCGCGCGCGTTCTGGCCCGGCCCGGAGAACCGGTGGGCGCGCGCTATCTCGCCGACCGCGGGCTGACGGGCGAAACCATCGAGCGCTTCGGCCTCGGCTACGCTCCCGCGTCGGGCCGGGCGCTCGCGGATGCCCTGGCGGCGGAGGGCGTCGCCGTCGATCTGGCGTGCGAGGCGGGGTTGCTCCGCCGGCCCGACGACGGGCGTCCGGCATATGATTTTTTCCGCGGCCGGGTGATGTTCCCGATCTCCGACGGGCGCGACCGCGTGATCGGGTTCGGCGCGCGCAGCTTGGGCGAAGCGGTGCCGAAATATCTGAACTCGCCCGAGTCCCCGGTGTTTCGCAAGGGCCGGGAACTCTACAATCTCGCCGGCGCGCGTCGCGCCGCGCGCGATTCCGGCGCCGTGATCGTCGGCGAAGGCTACATGGACGTGATCGCCCTTGCGCAAGCCGGAATCGACCACGCGGTCGCGCCGCTCGGCACCGCCCTGACCGAGGAACAGTTGACCGCGTTGTGGCGGCTCGCCGCCGAGCCGACCCTGTGCCTCGACGGCGACCGGGCGGGGCGAGCGGCCGCGTCGCGCGCGGCCGAGCGCGCCCTGCCGCTCCTCACGCCGGGACGATCGCTGGGGTTCGTGTTCCTGCCCGAAGGCGAGGACCCCGACAGCCTGATTGCCCGCGGCGGGGCAGCGGAAATGGACGACCGGATCGCCGCCGCCGTTCCCCTCGCCGACCTGCTCTGGCGCGACCTCACCGCCGGCAAGAGGGCGGCGACGCCCGAACGCCGCGCCGGCCTGCGCCAGGCGATCGACCGCCGTACAGGCGAGATCGTCGACACACAGGTGCGCGAACAATATCGGCGCGCGTTTCACGAGCGGTTCGACCGGGTTTTCCCCCCGCGCCGACGCGGCGGCAGGCGCGACCGCCGACGCGGCTTCGAGGAGACGGCGGCCACGATTCCCGACGACGGCGCGCGGCGCGAACGGCTGATGCTGGCGACCGTGCTCAATCATCCGGGCCTGCTGCCCGTCCTCGCCGAGGAGCTGGCAGAGATCGACCTCCGCACCGAGGGGTTGCGGCGCGTGCGCGATCTGCTGGTCGATTTCGCGGCGACGGCGGGAGAGGCCACGGCGGACGCATTGCGCGCCCGCCTTGCCGCGGAGGGCGCGCTGGACTATGTTGGACGGCTGCTCAGTCCCGGCGGCTGGGACGGCGGCCAGATCACCGAATCGTTCGCCCGGGCGAGCGCCGGCGACGCGGAGGCGCTGGCGGGCTTTCACCATCTCGCCCAACGCCACCGCCGCGCCGCTCTGGAGGCCGAACTGCGCGCCGCGGAAACCGAATGCGGCGAACATATGGACCAGGAAACGCTTGCCCGGCTGGTCCGGTTGCGGCATCAACTGGACGCTGCGGACAGGGTGGAGGCGGCGCCGGCGGCAAACGCCGGGGCCTGACTCTTGTTTCGCGGCGTTTTCGCATTACCTGAACAAGCCCGCTTGCGACGCGCCTGTCCGGCGAAAATCCGGGGCAACGAGTTGAACGGAGAACGGGTTCCACATGTCGAAACAGACGGCAACGGTCGAGGCAAGTGGCGCACGCGAGGAAACCGGCGACGCCCCGCTCATCGATTCCGCGGGCGTGGCGGTGAAGCGGCTGATCGCCAAGGGCCGCGAGCGCGGCTACATAACCTATGACGAGCTCAATGCCGCCCTGCCGTCCGACCGTGTGTCCTCGGAACAGATCGAAGACACCATGGCGACGATCTCGGAGCTCGGCATCAATCTGGTCGAGTCGGAAGAGAACGACGACGCGCAGGAGCAGCGCCCGGCGGAAGCCGCGCCGGCCTCATCGACTTCCAATACCGACGATGCGGACCTCGGCCGCACCGACGATCCCGTACGCATGTATCTGCGCGAAATGGGGTCGGTGGAGCTGTTGTCGCGCGAGGGCGAGATCGCGATCGCGAAGCGTATCGAAGCCGGCCGCGAGATGATGATCAACGCGTTGTGGAGCAGTCCGCTCACCCTGCGCGCGATCGTCGGCTGGGCCGGGGCCGTGGAGCGCGGCGACATGCTGCTGCGCGAGGCGTTCGACCTCGAAGCGACTCGCGCCGGCGTGAAAGCGCGCGAGGCCGCCAAGCGCGCCAGCGAGCAGGCGAAGGAAAGCGCACCCGCGGGCGAATCCGGAAACGGCGCGCAGGGCGCGAACGGCGCGGATCCGGCGCCGCCGGCGCCCGGCGGCGGCGACGCGCGCGAGGCGGCACCGGACGCGGGCGCGCGAAACGGCGCCGCTTCACCGGAATCCTCCGCGTCCGGCGGCGAGACCGCGAAGACCGGCGCCGAACAGGGCGAAAACGACGAGCCGACCCTGTCGGTGTCGGCGATGGAAGCGGCGCTGAAACCCGAATCGCTGAAGCGGTTCCGCAGTATCGCCCGGCTCTATGCCAGGATGCAGCGGGTTCAGGAGCAGGGGCTGGAGGCCGCAGCCAGGTGTGAAACCCTGAAGCCGGCGACCCTTCGGCGCTACGAAAAGCTCAAATGCGAGGTGCGCGAGGTGGCCGGACCGGTGCGCCTCAACAACCTCCGTGTCGAAGAACTGGTCGACGAACTGTACGGGCGCAACCGCCGCCTGCTCGGACTCGAAGGCAAATTGCTCAGACTGGCGACCGGTTGCCGGGTGACTCGCGCATCGTTCCTCCAGAACCATGTCGGCCGCGAACTGGAGAGCGGCTGGTTCGATCGGGTCGCCGCGCATGACGACGTGGGCTGGCGCAATTTCACGCGCAAGCACCAGGCCGACATCGCCACGATCCGCGGCCAGATCAGGGAGGTCTCCCACGATATCGGGCTGGACGTGGCAAGCTACAGGAAGATCGTCGCCACGGTGCAGAAGGGCGAGCGCGAGGCCAACCAGGCCAAGAAGGAGATGATCGAGGCAAATTTGCGCCTGGTCATTTCGATCGCCAAGAAATACACCAACCGCGGATTGCAGTTCCTCGATCTGATCCAGGAAGGCAATATCGGCCTGATGAAGGCGGTGGACAAGTTCGAGTATCGCCGCGGCTACAAGTTTTCGACCTACGCCACCTGGTGGATTCGTCAGGCGATCACCCGTTCGATCGCCGATCAGGCACGCACGATCCGCATTCCGGTGCACATGATCGAGACGATCAACAAACTGGTGCGCACCTCGCGGCAGATGCTGCACGAGATCGGCCGCGAGCCGACCCCGGAAGAACTTGCCGCGAAGCTCTCGATGCCGCTCGACAAGGTGCGCAAGGTGATGAAGATCGCCAAGGAGCCGATCAGCCTGGAGACCCCGGTCGGCGACGAGGAAGACAGCCATCTCGGAGACTTCATCGAAGACAAGAACGCGATCATCCCGCTCGATGCCGCGATCCAGTCGAACCTGCGCGAGACGACGACGCGGGTGCTTTCGAGCCTGACCGCGCGCGAAGAGCGCGTGTTGCGTATGCGCTTCGGCATCGGCATGAACACGGACCACACGCTGGAAGAGGTCGGTCAGCAATTTTCGGTGACTCGCGAGCGCATCCGTCAGATCGAGGCGAAAGCGCTCCGCAAGCTCAAACACCCGAGCCGCTCGCGCAAGCTGAGAAGCTTTCTGGATACGTGAGTTGCGCCGAGGCGCCGGGGCCGTTGCCGCTACCGGCGTTGCGGCTTTCGAACGGCCCTGCCGGGTTCTCTTCTTCGTAACGGCGGCAACGGAAACTGCGTTCCCACAGCCCGACAACGCCGCCGCCATCGCCGAAAGCCGCTCCGCCCCGAGGCGACCCGGCGCATCTTCGAATTTCTGCGCCGGCGTTCGTGTCGCCATGCCGTCCGGGTCGTCAAGGCACCTCCTCATGGAGACGCCTGACCGGACCACTCGTGTGCCAGCGACACTAGCGAGGCAAAAGGGTTGACACGTTCACGATCGACGCATATTGTCATTCTTGCGGTTGGGAGGGCTGTGACATTCACGGTTCGCCGGGGCCAAGTGCCCCACCCGGCTGCATTATCTTTTCAATAACCATATACGCAACCGGCGTATGCACGTATTGTATCTGGACGGCTCGGGTTCGGTGAAGAATCCGGGGGAGGATTATTTCATCCTCGCTGGAATTGTCGTGTTCGAACGCACGATCTATCATCTGATCACAGAGGCCGACAAATTCGTTGCATCACTTGGCCTCGGACATCCCGACGACATCGAATTGCACGGCAGCGCGATAGCTCGAGGCGGCGAAAGGCCGTGGAAGGGAGTTGTCCGCTCGGAGCGCCTGCAAGTCGTCGAAAACGGCCTGTCCGTGCTCTCCAACTCTCACAGAAGCGTCAGAGCTTTTGCGGTGGCCGTCCACAAACGCGCGCTCTCTCCGCGCGATCCTGTCGAATATGCGTTCGAAGAGATTTGCAATCGATTCAATATGCTTCTGGCCCGTCTGTACAAACAAAGTGGGGAGAAGCATCGCGGCCTCGTCGTGATGGACAAATCCCACTACGAAGAGACATTGCAGGGACTGGCGCGCGACTTTCGAGTGCGAGGTACCAGATGGGGGCAGTTGCGCAACCTTGCGGAAGTGCCGTTGTTCGTCGATTCCCGTGCCTCACGCCTGGTTCAGGTCGCGGATCTTCTGGCTTGGGCCGTCTGGCGTCGGTACGAGCATAACGACACTCGATACTTCGACCGAATCGTGGGTCGCTTCGACAAAGAAGGAGGCGTGCTGCACGGGCTGGTACATTATAAACCTCTTGAAATCGACTGCTATTGCCCGGCATGCATGTCGCGTGCCCAACGAAACAGCTCGGTAACCCGGTAATCGTTGCCGCGGTCGCGCACGCTGGTCATCTACGACGGCGCCCGCGTGCTCCACGCCCGGATGCGCCCGCTGGCCGCCGGGCGCTACGTGGCCGCGTGTTTCCACTACCCCCCCCCCCCCGCGCGACTTCACCGCCTTCCCTCGCCGTCAGCCACCCCGCCTTCCGGCTCCCCGGAATCCCCAGCGGACTACCGACGCCGGCCCCCTGACAGGCGCTGCGGCGCGGTCCGACCGTCACTCGCCTGGCGCCGGAATTTCCGAGCGATGAATCATCTTTCCTGCCCGGCTGAATCGTTTTTTTGTCCGGCTACACAGGGCTTGCGCGCGCACCGCCCGCGATGGGAGCCGCGCCGAGGCGCCCTGGAAACCAGACCCGCGCGCTGGAGCGTGCTCCGGGTTCACGTGTAGCTCATCGGCATCGGCATGAACACGGACCACACGCTGGAAGAGGTCGGTCAGCAGTTTTCGGTGACTCGCGAGCGCATCCGTCAGATCGAGGCGAAAGCGCTCCGCAAGCTCAAACACCCGAGCCGCTCGCGCAAGCTGAGAAGCTTTCTGGATACGTGAGTTGCGCCCCGGCGAGCTCCGGCCGGGTAGTGTCCCGGTTTGAATCGATACACGCTGCGGGACGACCTGACTCCAGCGCGCCGCCGTCCCGCTGTCATCGCCAGCGCCAACCCGCACGAACCGCGACAATTCCTGTAGGGTAGAGTCGGCGACTGGCGCGGTTGCGGTAGGCTTGTGGGGGTCGCTGTTTCCCGGCGGCTTTCGCTGTGCCGGTGCCTCACTCCACGCCGTGGCTCCGTTTCCAGTCGCCGCTCATCGAACCGGACGTGCGGATTTCCCGCATCCGGCTCTCGGACGAGATCATGCCTTCGCCCACGGAAAGCCGCTCGTTCGCGGGGCAAGGCGGGTGAGGCCCATGTCGCCGTATAGACACTCATCCGGGAAGCGCACCTGTTTCCCGGCCCGAACCTTGTGCTTACGATACAACCACTGACGCAGCCGCCGGTTCGCGTGCCGATCGATCGCGGCATAGGCCGGACTGACCCGACCCGGGACGAAGTCGTTCGCCCATCCGGTCATCAACCGGTTCAGGCGATCTACGATCACGTCCGGGTCCAGCAGCCCGTTGCGCGCTATCGTCAGCCCGCCGATCCTGCGGCAGATACGCCAGTGCCCCAAGCCACCGCTCCACCCCATACGCCTCAGCCTCCGGAAACACTCGCCGGGGCCGATAGGCTCTCGCCAGTCCCCACGTCCCTTCCTCCGTCAAACGCCTCTCTCGAACCAAGGCCCCTTCCCTCCGTCGGCGTTACCCGACTTCATCGGTACTACGAGCCTCTCCGCCACCCCCGGCGGCCCCACCCATCCCTCGCGGGCGGTCGGTTGGCGCGTGCCACGCCACCGCCAGGGGCTTCCCGTGTTGCTGCCATCTCCCTCTTCCATGCGTGCCGCCGCCACTACCCCGGCGGAACCGGCCGGTGCGCGCGTCGCTCGCTTCCCGGCCAATGTCAGCCTTCCCCGGGATGCCGGCGGGTCGGCTTCCGCATCACCCGTTTCGAGGCCTGCCCGGCGTTCACTCGCGTTGCGGCCCGCATGGTCGCTGAACCGCCTGACGCGGCCCGTTACATCGAAGTGCTTCAGTCGAAGTCGTTACCTCCTTCAACCGCCCCGATTGCTTCCGGCTGGAGCGACAGTCGCCGGGCGGGATTCGCACCCGCCGGGAAATGGCGCCTTACCACGGCGCACGGCAACCACAAGGGTTGCCCTCCCTTGTTCCCCGCCTGTTCGGGGGTTCGGGCGCCCACAAGGGGCGCCCCTACAGGGCGATGTTGCCTGGCGCACCCGTCCCTTCGTGGTGGCCTGGAGGTGCCGCCGTCGCGCTGGCGATGACAGGGGGACAGCGGCGCGCTGGAGTCCGCCCCGGACCACTCCGCCTTGTCTTGCGCTGCTTCGCCGCATAGACTGGCGCGGCCTCGCAGGGGCTTGAATCGGAAAGGCTTCCGCTAACATGGGTGCGCCGCTCGCCAACCGCCCGGCCCTGGTGCTGAACGCGGACTACCAGCCGCTGAGCTATTTTCCGCTTTCGCTCTGGCCCTGGCAGGACGTGGTCAAGGCCGTGTTCCTCGACCGCGTCAACGTCGTCGCCGAATACGACCGTGAAGTGCGCTCGCCGTCGTGGCGGATGCGGCTGCCCAGCGTCGTGTCGCTGAAAGCCTACGCGCCGTCGGTCGGGCGGCCGGCCTTCACCCGCTTCAACGTGTTTCTGCGCGACGGCTTCCGCTGCCAATATTGCGACCAGCGCCAGCGCTCGGAAGAACTGACTTTCGACCACGTGGTTCCGCGCTCGCGCGGCGGCGCCACCACCTGGGAGAACGTGGTTACGGCTTGTGCCACGTGCAACGCACGCAAGGGCAACCGCGCGGCGGCGGAATGCGGGATGAAGCCGCGGCAGGCGCCGCGCCGGCCCTCCGCCTACGAACTGCGCGATGTCGGCCGCCGGTTTCCACCCAACTACCTGCATGAGGGCTGGAGCGATTATCTATACTGGGACACGGTGCTGGAGAGCGATTAACGCCGCACCGGGGAGGCCGCGATGATTCCCAATCGGCTTCCGGCGCTCGATTTCGGCCTTGGCGCGCAGGTCGGGATGCTGCGCGATTCGGTGACGAGCTTCGCCGCCGAAGAAATCGCGCCGCGTGCGGCCGCCATCGACGAGGCGAACGACTTCCCCGCCGACCTGTGGCGGAAGATGGGCCGCCTTGGCCTCCTCGGCATCACGGCTGCCGAAGAGTATGGCGGCGCCGGCATGGGCTATCTCGAACACGTCGTGGCGGTCGAGGAGATCAGCCGCGGGTCGGCCGCGGTCGGCCTGTCCTACGGCGCGCACTCCAATCTCTGCGTGAACCAGATCGACCGCTGCGCCAGCGCGGAGCAGAAGACGCGCTACCTGCCGAAGCTGATCTCGGGGGAGCATGTCGGCGCCCTCGCCATGTCGGAAACCGGCGCCGGGTCCGATGTCGTCGGGATGCGGCTGCGCGCCGAGAAACGCGGCGACCGCTACGTGCTGAACGGGTCGAAGATGTGGATCACCAACGGCCCCGACGCCGATGTCGTCGTGGTTTACGCCAAGGTTGCCGAAGCGACCGGTCACGGGATCACCGCCTTCATCGTCGAGAGAGGCTTCAAGGGTTTCTCCACGGCGCAGAAGCTCGACAAACTCGGAATGCGCGGCTCCAACACCGGCGAACTCCTGTTCGTCGACTGCGAAGTGCCTGAAGAGAACGTGATCGGCGGTGCCGGCGGCGGGGTCGGGGTGCTGATGAGCGGCCTCGACTACGAGCGCGCGGTGCTCGCCGGCGGGCCGCTCGGCGTGATGCAGGCGTGCATGGACGTCGTCGTGCCCTATGTCCACGAACGCGAACAGTTCGGCCGCCCGATCGGCACCTTCCAGCTCATGCAGGGCAAGCTCGCCGACATGTACACCACGATGAACGCTTGCAAGGCGTATGCCTACGCCGTCGCCCAGGCGTGCGACCGCGGCGAGATCACCCGCAAGGATGCTGCCGGCGTCATCCTCTACACGGCCGAGAAGGCGACCTGGATGGCGCTGGAGGCGATCCAGTGCCTCGGCGGCAACGGCTACATCAACGACTATCCCACCGGGCGCCTGCTGCGCGACGCCAAGCTCTACGAGATCGGCGCCGGCACGTCGGAAATTCGCCGCATGTTGATCGGCCGCGAATTGTTCGACGAGACCGGATGACCGCGCCCCGTCGCCGGGCCGGACAGACGGTGAGGCGCCTGCTATCCTGGCGTTCCGGGATATCGTAACGGCAGCAGGCGAGGCGGCGATGGCGACGGGCGCGCACCGGTTGGAATACGAAGTGCTGCAAGGATGGGAGCAACTGCCGGAAGGCTGGAGCTTCGTCGAGGTCGCCGGAGTCGCGGTGGACAGCCGCGACCGGGTCTATGTCTTCAACCGCGGCGACCATCCGGTCATCGTCTTCGACAAGGAAGGCCGGTTCCTCGACGCCTGGGGCGAGGACGTATTCACCAACGCGCACGGCATCTTCATCGACCGCCACGACCACGTCTATTGCGCCGATAATTTCGACCACACGGTGCGCAAGTTCACCACCGGCGGCGAGTTGCTCATGACCCTCGGCGAAGCCGGCAAGCCGGCCGATACCGGGTTCGAGATCGGCGCGAGTCCGGTGCTGCGAGGCGGCGGGCCGTTCAACATGGTGACCAACGTCGCAGTGGCGGCGAACGGCGACATGTTCGTCGCCGACGGCTACGGCAACGCGCGGGTGCATCGCTTCACCGCAAGCGGTGCGCTCGTGTCCTCGTGGGGAGCGCCGGGAAGCGGTCCGGGCGAGTTCAACCTGCCGCACGCCATCGCGGTCGATCGTTCTGGCCGCGTGTTCGTCGCCGACCGCGAGAACTCGCGCATCCAGATTTTCACCGGCGACGGCGAACTGTTGCACATCTGGGACTGGGTCAACCGCCCGGACGACCTGTTCATCGACGAGAACGAGAACCTGTTCATCGCCGAACTGGGCTGGACCCTGCCGATGAACGGGCGGCCGCATTTCAACATCATGCACAGGGCGCCGATCGGTCACGCGCCGATCGCGCGGGTGACGATCTGCGACCTGGATGGCAACGTCCAGCGGCAGATCGGCGGCTGGAATCCCGTTCTGCCGGGCAATTTCATCGCGCCGCACGGTATCTGGGCGGATTCGCGCGGCGATTTCTATGTTGGCGAGGTGATCAAGGCGGCCGGCGCGATCGAGCATTTCGCCCCTCTCACCTGCCACGCTTTCCAGAAGTTCGTGCGCGCCGGCTGACCCGCGCCGTCCCGCCCCGACCATACCGATTTCGCGAACCTGATCCGGCAGATCACCGATCTGCTGCGCGGCCCCTGCTGCCCGCCGCAATACGAGCGTGTCATGCTGCCGATGGCCATGCTGCGCCGGTGCGACTGCGCGCTCGCCCCCACCAAGGCGAAGGTCCTGGCGGAAGCGGCGCAGTTTCGCTTCTGGAAAAGCGGGCGCGGCGGGAACGCCGACGCCAACCGGTTGCGCGCCGCCGGGGCCGGCGCTCGCCATGACCAGTCTGGCCAGCTAAGCTGGCGCCATGGCGCTCGACTACTCGATCTACGAAGCGAAGGCGCGGTTTTCCGAGGTCATTCGGCAGGTGCGCGTCTGCTCTTTCGAGAACGCGCGATCGCGGGGATCGAGTGGGTTCTGCCAGACCGGGCGCTCGCTCCCGAATCCGGCAGCCTCTCGTTCGCCGCACTGGACGCCCGGCAAGGCGCGGTCGCGGATGCGCTCGGTTTTCCGCTTCCATGCGATGCCAACGCGCCATGAACGGGCGTCCACCGGCTTCCACGCGAGCTGGATGAGGCCCATGCCACCGACCGGCGGAGTTATCGTCCGTTATCAGAGGGGAACCGGTGGCGGAGATCCGCCGGCACCCCATGGAGACACATGCGCCGCCACGCCCAACCGGCGACGAGCGCGAGGCGAACAGACGATTGACCGCTGTCGTCGAGCGCGAGGGTGATGGATATGTCGGCCTGTGCCCGGAAGTAGATGTGGCCGGCCAGGGAGACACCGTGGCCCGCGCGCACGACAACCTTGCCGAGGCGTTGACCCGGTTCTTCCACATCGCCTCCGCCGGGATAATCGACAAGCGCCCTCGGCGGCCCGCAGGAAGCGCGTAACGGCCGGCCTCGCCTGACTTGACGACAGATGACGAAAGGCAGCCCCATGAACTGGCGAGACCACGTTACCGTCGATCCCGATATCTGCCGCGGCAAGGCCGTCATCGCCGGAACCCGAGCGCGGGTGGCCAAGATACTCGACAATCTGGCGACCGGTTCGAGTGAAGAGGAGATCGCGAAGAGCTATCCGTCCGTTACCCGGACACCCATCAGGGCGGCGGCGTGCTGCGCCGCCGAACGGGCGAAGGAACGTATCGTGTCGTTGTCGTGTCGATCCGAACGCGATTCAAGCTGGACGAGAATCTGCCGGTCAAGCGGGCGGCGTTTTTTCGTCGGGCCGGACACAACGCAGCGACGAGCAGGTTGTATTCAGAAAGGGAGACACGGCATGAACAGACGGTTGACCGCGATCGTCGAGCGCGAGGGCGACGGATATGTCGCTTTGTGCCCGGAGGTGGACGTCGCGAGCCAAGGATATACCGTGGCCGAAGCACGCGACAATCTCAAGGAAGCGCTGACTCTGTTCTTCGAAACCGCGCCCGAAGGGGAAGTCGACAGGCGCCTCCGCGGTGAAATTTACGTGACCCATGTCGAGGTCGCCGTTGGTTAGGCTGCGCGTTTTCTCCGGCCGGGAGGTTTGCCGAATTCTGGCGTCACATGGTTTCATCGGAGTGAGGCGCCGCGGCAGCCATGTGGTAATGCAGAAAGCCGATGCGGGGGGAACGATCACCGTTCCGGTACCGGATCATGGAGAATTGCGCGCGGGCACGCTGATGTCGATCATCCGGCGGTCTGGCGTGCCCCGCTCCGAGTTCCAATGAACCCCATGAAACCGACCGGCGAAGGCTTCGACCGCGCCCGGGCAATCTTCCCGCAGGAGGCGCTTTGAAAATTATCGCGGTTCGTTCGCCGCCCGGTGTATTTCGGCGATGACAGCCGGTGCGCGGGCGGGACGCCCGCATCTTCGAGGCCTTGTGCGCTTCGAGCGCATGCGGGCGAGGCGCCCGCGCACCCGACCGCCGCGCAGCGCATCGATTGCAAACGGAAACACTACCGGCAGCTCCGCGGCGGACCGGCGGGAACGGCTGACGCGCCCTGCGCCGTTTGCTATCGTCACGACGGAAACCCCAGGGGAGTAACGCCATGTTCCGCCTCGAACCGCTTGCCGGCCCGTTCGGCCGCGCGGTGCACGACCTCGACATCGGCGTCGGGATCGACGACGAGACCTTCCGCGCCCTGAGCGAAGCGCTCTACGAACACCGCGTGCTGGTGCTCAAGGATCAGACTTGCGACGAAGACGCCTATCTCGCCTTCGGCCGCCAATGGGGCATCCCCATCCCGCACGTGGTCGATGACGCGCGGATGCCGGGCTATCCGGAAATGCTGGAAGTCGGCAACGACACCAACCGCGGCCGCGAAGACGATCTGGCGCGCAACAGCGCCGCCTTCTGGCACACCGACCAGTCCTACGAGGCCGACGTCGCGACCGCGACGATGCTCTACGCACGCAAGGTCCCCGACAGCGGCGGCGAGACGCGGATTGCCGACCAGAAGGCCGCTTATGACGATCTCGACGCGGCGACCCGCGAGCGCATCGACGGTTTGACGGCCGTTCATCTGTACGGCTCGACCTCGGGCCGCGACGGCGAGCGTTCGGTGAAGCCGCTGAACGAGGCGCAGGCAGGGCGCGTGCCGCCGGTGCCCCATCGGCTGGTGCGTTCGCACACGATCACCGGCGAGAGGGCGCTCTATGCGGTCGCCGGCACCGCCTGTGCCATCGAGGGAATGGACGAGAACGAAGCGGACGAACTGATCGCCGGGCTCAAGCTCCACGCGGTGCAGGACAGATACGTCTATGCGCACGAATACGAGGTGGGCGACGTGGCAATCTGGGACACACAGATGACCCTGCACTGCGCGACACCGATCGGGCCGCCCGACCGCCCCGGCGCCGCGCGTCTGCTCTGGCGCATCAGCGTGCGCGGCAAGCCGCCCCTCTATCGGTAGGCCGGGGCGCGCCGCCCCATGCGCGGCCTCGCCGGCAAGACGGTCCTGGTGACCGGCGGCGGCCGGGGGATCGGCGCCGCCACCTGCCGGCGCTTCGCCGAGGAGGGCGCGCAGGTGGTCGTGTGCGACATCGACGCCGACTCGGCGCGGGCGGTGGCGGCGGAAGTCGGCGGCGCCGCCCATGCGCTCGACATCACCGACCGCGCACAGGTCGAGCGCGCCGCCGCCGAGACCGCATCGCTGGACGTGCTGGTGAACAACGCCGGCTGGGACCTGTTCCGGCCGTTCCTGAAAACCGATCCGGCGTTCCGGGACAAGGTCGTCGCGATCAACCTGACCGGGGCGCTCAACATGCTGCACGCGGTGCTTCCCGGCATGGTCGAGCGCGGGGCCGGGCGCGTGGTCACCGTCTCGTCCGATGCCGGCCGCGTCGGCTCGTCGGGCGAAGCGGTCTATGCGGCCTGCAAGGCGGGCCTGATCGCCTTGTCGAAAACGCTGGCCCGCGAGCACGCGCGCGACGGAATCACGTTCAACGTCGTCTGTCCGGGTCCCACCGAAACCGCGTTGCTGGAGAACTTTCTCGCCGAGGCCGGTAACCCGGACAAGCTCGCGCGCGCGTTTCGCCGCGCCATCCCGCTCGGCCGCCTCGGCCGGTCCGACGATCTGCCGGGCGCCATCGCCTTTCTGGCGAGCGACGACGCGGCCTTCATCACCGGTCAGGTTCTGAGCGTCTCGGGCGGGCTGTCGATGGTCGATTGATGCAAGCAGCGGTGCAGTTCCTGCAAGCGGTGGTCAACGGCACCGCGCTCGGCTGCGTGTATGCGCTCATCGCGCTCGGCTTCGTGCTGATCTACAAGGCAACGGAGGTCATCAATTTCGCTCAAGGCGAACTGATGATGATCGGTGCGTTCCTCGCCTACACCTTCATCGTCGTGCTGGGGATGAATTTCTGGCTCGGCGCGGCGATCGCCATCGCGTTGACCGCCGCCTTCGGCGGGGCTCTGGAACGCACGATCATGCGTTCCATGGTCGGCCAGCCGGTGTTCTCGATCGTCATGGTGACCATCGGCATCGGCTTCCTGGCCCGCAGCCTGGTGACGATGGTTCCCGGCTGGGGGGTCGATACCTACAAGATCGAAACCCCGTTCACCAATCGCGTCGCGGAGATGGGGCCGCTCGTCGTCAGCCAGGACCACCTGGCGGTGATTGTGCTGACCGCGCTGTTGTGCGCGGCGCTGTATCTGTTCTTTCGTTTCGCCCGCCTCGGCATCGCCATGCAGGCGGTGTCCCAGAACCAGCTCGCGGCCTATTACATGGGCATTCCGGTCAAGACCGTGTTCTCGCTGATCTGGGCGGTCAGCGCCGGCGTGGCCGCGTTCGCCGGGTTGCTTCTGGCGCCGATCGTGTTCGTTCACGCGAATATGGGGTTTCTGGCGATCCGCGCCTTTCCGGCGGCGGTGCTGGGCGGCTTCGGTTCGATCCCGGGCGCGGTCGCGGGCGGGTTGATTATCGGCAACGTCGAGGCGCTGGCGGGGTTCTATCTGCCGGAAGGCTGGAAGGACGTGGCGCCGTGGGTCGTGCTGCTGGTCGTGCTGACGGTCAGGCCGCAAGGCCTGTTCGGCCAGACGGCACGCAAGAAGGTCTGATGCGCTTCGTTTTCAAAACCGATTACGACCAGGACATCCGCCTGTTCGAACACCGCGGGACCGCGTTCCGGTATGCGGTCTTGCTGGCATTGCTGGTGGCCGCGCCGGCGCTGCTGGACCGGTTCTTTCTCCTGCAACTGACCTTCGTGTGCATCTACGCGGTGGTCGGCGTCGGGTTGATGCTGCTGTCGGGCTACACCGGCCAGATCTCGCTCGGCCATGCCGCCTTCTTCGCGGTCGGCGCCTATACCGAGACGGTCCTCCTGTCGCACGGCTGGCCGTTCCTGCTCACCCTGCCCGCTGCCGGCGCGGCGGCGGCGCTGGCAGGCATCGTCATCGGCATCCCGGCGCTCCGGCTCTCCGGAATTTATCTCGCCATCGCGACGCTTGCGTTCGGCTATATCGTGGAAGAGATCCTGGCGCGCTGGGAATCGGTCACCGGCGGCGGAGCCGGCCTGATCGTCGATCCGATCCGCGTCTTCGGCGCGGACCTGACCGGCGGCTGGAAGTTCTATTACCTCTGCCTGGCGGTTGCGGTCGCCGTCATGCTGCTTGCGATCAACCTGCTGCGCTCGCCGATGGGGCGCGCGATGATCGCCATCCGCGACAGCGAGATCGCCGCCCAGAGCCTGGGCGTGCATCTGGCGCGCACCAAGACGACGGTGTTCGCCGTCAGCGCTGGCTTCACGGGCCTTGCCGGGGCGCTCAACGCGCACGCGCTCGGCTACATCAGCCCGGAAGCGTTCACCATCCTGTTGTCGGTGGAGTTCCTGTTGATGATCGTGGTCGGCGGGCTCGGCTCGTTGCACGGCGCGGTGTTCGGCGCCGTTTTCGTCATCGTGCTGCCCCAACTGGTCAAGATCGCGCGCGACTCGCTGCCGCCGGCGGTGGCGGCGCAGACCGGGCTGGAGGCCGCGGTTTTCGGCCTGGTGGTGGTGCTGTTCATGCTCTTCGAGCCGCTCGGCATTTACGGCGCCTGGCGGAAGGTCAAGCTCTGGTTCCAGCTCTTCCCGCTGTTTCGCAAGGGCACGTTCCGGCGCCAGAGGGCCTATCTCAGGACCGAGCGTCTGCGGTGACCCTGTTCGCGGCAGAGGATCTCGGCATCCGGTTCGGCGGGCTGCGCGCGATCGATCGCGTGAGCTTCACCGTGGAGCGCGGCGAAGTGTTCACCATCATCGGCCCGAACGGCGCCGGCAAGACGACGACCTTCAATCTGATCAGCCGCCTGTATGACCCGACCGAAGGGCGGATGCTGTTCGAGGGCCGCGATATCACGCGTGCACCCCCACACGGTATCGCCGCGCTCGGTATCGCGCGGACGTTCCAGAACATCGAACTGTTCGACAATGCCAGCGTGCTCGCCAACCTGCTGCTGGGCCGGCAACCGCACGCCCGCGCCGACCCGCTGTCCAGCATGTTGTTTCTGCCGCACGTTCGCCGCAGGGAGCGCGCACATCGGGAAAAGGTGGAAGAGGTGATCGATTTCCTGGACCTGCAACGCTACCGCGACAGCCGGGTCGGCAGCCTGCCTTACGGCGTGCGCAAGGTGGTGGAGCTCGGGCGCGCGTTGGCCGGCGAACCGAAGCTGTTGTTGCTCGACGAACCGTCTTCCGGTCTCAACGTCGAGGAGACCGGCGACATGGCCTGGTGGATCGGCGACCTTCGGCGGCGGCTCGGGATCACGGTGCTGGTGATCGAGCACGACATGGCGCTTGTCGGGCGAGTGTCCGACCGGGTGCTGGCGCTGAACGACGGCCGCGTCATCGCACAGGGGACTCCGGAACAGGTCCGGCGGCACCCCGGCGTGATCGAGGCCTATCTCGGACGCTGACATGACGGAAGCGCTGCTTTCCCTCAGCAATGTCGAGACCCATTACGGGCCGGTGCCGGCCGTGCGCGGGGTCAGCCTCGAAGTTCCCGACAGCGCGATCGTCGCGGTGCTGGGGGCCAACGGCGCCGGCAAGACCACGGTGCTCAAGACGATCAGCGGGGTGATGACGCCCGAGAAGGGAACGGTGCGCTACCGCGGCGCCGAGATTCAGTCCCGCCCGCCCGATCGGGTCGTCCGTCTCGGTATCGCGCATGTGCCCGAGGGACGCGAGGTGTTCCCGTATCTTACTGTGCGCGAGAACCTGTCGATGGGCGCCTGGACGCGCACCGACCGCGGCGGCGTCGAAGACGACCTGAACGCCGTCTGCGCCTATTTTCCCGTCTTGCGCGCCCGCCGCGACCAGGAAGCGGCGCGGCTTTCGGGAGGCGAACAGCAGATGCTGGCCATCGCGCGGGCGCTGATGACCCGCCCGAGGCTGCTATTGCTCGACGAACCCTCGCTGGGCCTGTCACCGATCCTGGTCGGGGAGATCTTCGCCATCATCCGTCGCGTCAACGAAGAACGCGGCACCGCCATTCTGCTGGTGGAGCAGAACGCGAAGATGGCGCTCGACATCGCCGCGTATGGCTACGTTCTTGAAGCGGGGCGCGTGGTCATGGAGGATAGCGCTGCACGGCTTCGGGAGAAGGACGATATCAAGGAGTTCTATCTGGGCATGACGGAGCCGGACGCGCGCGGCGCGCGGCGCCGCAAGCGAAAGAAGCGATGGCGGTAGCCGACACGGTTACGGAAATGTTCCGCCGCCGGGTGGAGGCGGAGGGCGGCGCCGTAGCGATGCGCGAAAAGACGCTCGGCATCTGGCGCCCGATCACCTGGAGCGAGTTCGACCGCTGCGCGCGGCATGTGGGCCTCGGACTGATCGCCCTCGGACTTCGACCCGGCGACCGGGTGTGCGTGCTGAGCCGGAACAACCCCGAATGGCTGTATGTCGATCTCGGCGTCCTCGGCGCGGGCGGGGTGTGCGCCGGCATCTATCCCACCGACACGCCGCCGCAGGTGGCTTACGTGGTTGGCCACTGCGCCGCGAGCTTCCTGTTCGTCGAGGACGACGAACAGCTCGACAAGGCGTTGGAGGTCCGCGCGAACATGCCGAGCCTGATGAAGATCGTCGTCTTCGACGAACGCGCGGCGGCGGATCTCGCCGACGATACGGTGATCGGCCTCGACGAACTGTATGCGCTCGGCCGCGCCAGGGAGCGGGAAGAGCCCGCGCTGTGGCCCGCCCTGGCGGCGCGCGCCGCTGCGGACGACCTGGCGATCCTCGTCTATACCTCCGGCACTACGGGGCCGCCCAAGGGCGCGATGCTCAGCCATCGCAACGTCGTCTCCCAGTGCGATGCCCTGGCGGCGTCGCTGCCCTCGCGTCCGGGCGACGAGCGCCTCTCGTTCCTGCCGCTGTGCCACGTCGCCGAACGCATTCTCGCCTATGTCTGCGTCCGCGACGGCGGGACGACCAATTTCGCCGAGAGTCTCGACACCGTCGCCGAGAACCTCCGCGAGCTGCAACCGACGGTGCTGATGTCCGTGCCGCGCGTGTGGGAACGGTTTCACTCGCAAGTGGCGCTGGCGGTTCGCGACGCGCCGCGCCTGCAACGATGGGCCTACGAGTGGGCGATCGGCCTCGGATCGCGCCTGGCCGACCATCGGATCGCGGGAACGACGCCGCCGGCAGGACTGCAACTGGCCTGCCGGCTCACGCGGGCGCTGGTGCTGGGGAACGTTCGCCGCCTGTTGGGGCTCGACCGATGCCGCTGGCTGATCACCGGCGCAGCACCGATCGCGCCCGATCTCGTGCGCTGGTATCTCGCGCTCGGCTTGCCGATGCTCGAAGTCTATGGCCAGACCGAATGCGCGGGCGCCGCCACCCTGATGCCGCAGGACGCCATCCGGCCCGGCTCGGTCGGCAAGGCGGTGCCGGGGACGGAAGTGGCGCTGTCGTCGGACGGCGAGATTCTCGTCAGGGGCCCGACCGTCTTCATGGGCTACTGGAACGATCCGCAAGCGACCGCCGAAACCGCCGTCGATGGCTGGCTGCACACCGGCGACGTCGGACGCATCGACGACGACGGCTATCTGACGATCACCGATCGCATGAAGGACATCATCGTCACCGCCGGCGGCAAGAACGTCACTCCGTCCGAGATCGAGCGGCAACTCAAGTTCAGCCCCTACGTTTCCGACGCCGTCGTGATCGGCGAGAGGCGCAGATATCTCACATGCCTGATCATGATCGACCACGAGAACGTGGCCAAATTCGCGCAGGAGAACGCGGTGCCGTTCACCAACTTCGCGAGCCTGACCCGCGCTGCGCCGGTGGTCGATCTGATCGAAGCCGAGGTCGAAGCGGTGAACCGGCGCCTCGCTCAGGCCGAAACGATTAAGTATTTTCGCCTGATCGACCGCGAGCTCGACCCGGAAGACGACGAACTGACCCCGACCATGAAGCTCAAGCGCGCTTTCGTGGGCCGGAAATACGCAGCCCTGATCGACGACATGTACCGCGCCGCGTGACACGCGCGGGAGACTGGACGGGAGCACGAACGATGGCCGGAAGAACATGGACAGGCATACTGATCGCACTCGCACTGGCGGCGCCGGGAGCGCTCGCCGACCAGGGCGTCGAGGACGACCGGGTGGTCTTCGGCACGCATCTGGATTTGAGCGGGCCGATCACTTTCTGGGGCGTGCCGGTGCGCAACGGCATGGAGATGGCGGTCGAGGAGTTGAACGAGGCCGGCGGCGTTCACGGGCGCCGCATCGAACTGATTGTCGAAGACACCGGCTACGACCCTAAGAAAGCCGTTCTCGCAACCCAGAAGCTGGTGACCCGAGACGAGATCTTCGCCCTCGTCGGCGCCATGGGAACGCCGACCGTGCAAGCCAGTATGCCTCTGGTGCTGCGAGAGGGGCTGCCGCACGTCTTTCCGCTGACTGCGGCCGAGCAGATGTATCTGCCGTTCAACCGGCTCAAATTCGCGCTGCTCCCGACCTACTATCACGGGATGCGGAGCGCGACGAAGTGGATGGTCGAGAACCGGGAGAAGAGCCGCGTCTGTGCGCTCTATCAGGACGACGAATACGGCCTGAACACAGTGCGCGGCGTGCGCGATCAACTCGCGGCCATGGGCCTCGAAACCATCGCCGAGACGACCTACAAGCGCGGTGCGACCGATTTTTCCAGTCAGATCGCCCGCTTGCGCGCGGCGGATTGCGATCTGGTCACGCTGGGCACCATCATCCGTGAGACCGTGGGAGCCATGGCGGAAGCGCGCAAGGTCGGCTGGCCGGTCGATTTTCTCGTGTCGCAGGCGGGTTACGCACCCGAAGTCGCGGCGCTCGGCCAGCAGGTCGTGGAAGGGCTATACGGCGTCGGCTTCACGCCGATCCCCTATTACGACGACGCCGGGCCGGAAGTGCGCGACTGGATGACGCGCTACCGCGAGCGCTTCGGCGCCGACGCCAGTATCCAGGCCGTCGCGGGCTACATGGTGATGACCATCGCCGCGATGGGGCTCGAGAACGCGGGCCGCGACCTGACGGTGGACAGTTTCGTCGATGGGCTGGAACGCATCCGGGGCTACCGCGACATCTTCGGGTCGGCGCCCGTCGGTTTCGGTCCCGACCGAAGGCTCGGCGCCGAGCAGACCTTCCTCAACCAGGTTCGCGAAGGGCGTTGGGTGCGGTTGACCGATCCGCTTTCCTTCTGACGCCGATGCTGGACGGCAAGCGCGTTCTGCTGATCGTCGCGGGGGGGATCGCGGCCTACAAGAGTCTCGAACTCGTTCGCCTGTTGCGCGCGGAGGGGGCGTCGGTGCGGTGCGTTCTCACTGCCGGCGGGGCGGCGTTCGTGACGCCGCTGTCGCTCGCCGCGCTCAGCGAAGACAAGGTTTACGGCGACCTGTTCTCGCTGACCGACGAGAGCGAGATGGGCCACATCCGCCTGTCGCGCGAGGCGGACCTGGTGGCGGTGGCGCCGGCCACCGCCGACCTGATCGCGAAGATGGCGAACGGTCTGGCGGACGACCTCGCCTCGGCCGTGCTGCTGGCTACGGACAAGCCGGTGCTGGTCGCGCCGGCAATGAACGCCCGCATGTGGGCGCATCCCGCAACGCAGCGCAACGTCGCCGTTGTCGCCGGCGACGGCGTGCGCCGCATCGGCCCCGACGACGGCGATCTCGCCTGCGGCGAGATCGGCGCGGGGCGCATGGCCGAACCGGCGGCGATCCTGGCCGCCATCGATCGCCTGCTCGGCGGCGGCGCGCTCGCCGGAGCGCGGGCGCTGGTAACGAGCGGGCCGACCCACGAACCGATCGACCCGGTCCGCTACATCACCAACCGGTCGTCGGGCAAGCAAGGCCATGCGATCGCCCGCGCTCTCGCCGACGAGGGCGCCGAGGTCGTGCTGGTTACCGGCCCGACGGCGGAGCCCGACCCGCCGGGGGCGCGCGTCGTCCGCGTCGAGACCGCGGCGCAGATGCTTGCGGCGTGCCGCGCGGCGCTGCCGGTCGATGTCGCCGTGTGCGCGGCGGCCGTCGCCGACTGGCGCGCGGCGGCGCCGGCGAACCGCAAGATCAAGCGCGGCGGCGCCGAAAGCCGGACGTTGGAGATGGTCGCCAACCCCGACATTCTGGTGGCGTTGAGCCGGCTCGAGCGCGGCCGGCCCGGTCTGGTGATCGGGTTCGCTGCGGAGACGAACGACGTGATCGCCAACGCGACGGCGAAGCGCATCGCCAAGGGCTGCGACTGGATCCTCGCCAACGACGTGTCGGCGGAGCGCGGCGTGTTCGGCGGCGACCGCAACACGGTGCATCTAATTGGCGAAACCGGCGCCGAAACATGGGAGACCGCAGCCAAGTCTGAAGTCGCCCGCCGCCTGACCGCGCGCATCGCAACGGCGCTGGAAGCCCGCGGTTTGAGCGCCTGAACGGCCGAGGCGAGGTCGTCCGCCAGACCGTTCGCCATCTTCGCGATCAGGATCGCCGGCGCGACCAGCACCGGTTTGTCGGTGGCCAGCAGCCCGGCAGTAGGGCGCCCAAGCCACCGATCTGTAGCGGCACCCCTTGTGGGCGCCGTGCGTCAGATGGGGCGCCAAGGCAACCACAAGGGTTACCCCTACATTCGAATGCGCATCGATCACGCTACTTTGCGATAACGCCCGACGCGATTCTCATTCGGCTTCGGCAGGCACGGCCTCCGTGCGCGGACGCCTCGCCCGCATGCGCACGATGCGCGTAAACTTGAGTATGCGGGCGAGACACCAAGCGTTCGGGTGTCCATGACCAGAACCGCCGCGATGGATCAAACCATGTTGAGACCGCGTAGCGCCTCAGTTTGCGATAGTCGCGGCTCGTCCGTGTCGCAGCGTATGCCAGCGGCGCCGGCGGCGACAGTCGGCGCGCCAACGGGAAACCCGCGCATTCCGGTGGCGCAGGCGCCCATAAGGGACGCCCCTACGGGGTCGGACCGCGTGACACGGCGACCTTTCGAATGTGGCGTCGCAGGTCGGCGCCTCTGCCGGCTGGCCCCCACCTTGTAATACCAGTCGCGTATCATATTGACTCGTGCTTCGATATATCGCTCCCTCGCGCTGACCCCGAAACATCACCGTATAGGTTTGTTTGAATTGCGATTGGTATAATGGTAACCCTTGTGGTTGCCGGCCCGTCCAGACCCCGGCTGAGCGACACCCCGCAGGTTTCAAACTTAGACACGCCTGATCGCTATTGACACTCGAACGTTCCATAGATTACGAATACCGACTTAGATGCCGATTTTCCGCTGGCGCTCACGGAGTACAATATGACCGATATTCTCGATGCTTTTGGGCGTCTGATTGATTCCAACGGCCTCTCGTGCGTAGATCGCGTCGAACTCCCGGCCCGACCCGAACGGACAGTCCCCATACCGGATCCTATCGCACGGGATCGCCCGGGCGTTGGTTATCGAACGACGACAGGCTACAAGATCGTCTGTGGCTTCACCAAGCCAGAGCCTTGGAAGCGGCCGCCGGTGGGCGCAACGTTGTCATATCGACCGGCACCGCGTCCGGCAAATCTCTCATATTCCAGTCAACCGCTTTCCAGATGTTGGACAACAGTGGCGACGCCGCGACAATCGTATTCTATCCCCTCAAGGCGTTAGCCGCCGACCAGATGGTTTCATGGCGACGCGCGGCTGAATTAGCGGGTTTGAGCGGCGACACGGTCGTAAGACTCGATGGTGACGTTCCGCGCGGGGAACGGGCAGGTGTCCTGCAAAACGCGCGTATCGTGCTGATGACGCCCGATATCTGCCACGCATGGTTTCTCAATGAGATATCCAAATCGACACACCGAGACTTTCTCGCACGAACATCTCTCATCGTCATAGATGAGGCGCATATCCTGGAAGGGATATTCGGCAGCAATTTCGCATACTTGTTCCGTCGACTGTGCGCCGCTCGATCGTTAGCGAGCCGGGGACGTCCACTCGCACCGTTACAAGTCGTCGCCGCCAGCGCGACGATTCTGAAACCGGCGGAACATCTCCGTGCGCTCACCGGATTGCAGTTCGAAACGGTCGGAGAGGAAGATGACGGCTCGCCGCATCATGGACGATCAATCGTCCACATCTGTCCGGATGACGGAAATGAAATAAATATTACAGCAATATTGCTGCGGCAAATGGTTGACGAATCCACCGCCGGAAGTTTCATCACATTTGTCGACTCTCGCCAAGGTACGGAGCGCTTTGCCGTGCAAACAGACCGCTTAGATCTGGTGAAACCTTACAGAAGCGGTTACGAAGCAACCGACCGAACAGACATAGAAGATGCGCTTCGCACCGGTGATCTACGGGGCGTCGTATCGACGTCAGCACTTGAACTGGGAATCGATATTCCGCATTTTGCCGTCGGGATCAACATCGGCGTTCCCATATCCCGGAAATCGTTCCGGCAACGCCTGGGCCGAGTCGCCCGCTAGCGCCCGGGTAGCTTTGGCATCCTCGCCGACTCCACTGCGTTTCGACTTTTCGGAACGAGCTTGGAAGAATACTATCACGCATCCGTGGAACCGTCCTACCTGTATCTTCACAACAGGTTCATACAGTACGCACACGCGAGGTGTTTGGCCGATGAATTGGAGATGCTCGGCGTCACCGGCCGGCGGGTCGCGCCGTCCAACATATCTTGGCCAGAAGGGTTCAAGGATGTATTCGATTTCTCGTACCCGGGTAGCCCATCCGCGCGACCTCGCGAGTTCGACGCAATTGCACTGATAGGCGCCGATCAGCCTCACTACAACTATCCCATGAGAAATGTTTCCGAAGTAGTGTTCCGTGTAGTTCACGGTAAAGGCGGCCCCGCCGGTCGTTCCTCAGTGGGAGATCTCAGCCTTCAACAGGCAATTCGAGAGGCCTTTCCTGGAGCAATTTATCTGCACATGGGGCGTGGGTACCGTGTCCACGAGTGGCAAAATAATCGATTGGAGCGCACAATTCGAGTGAGTCCGACCGGGACTCACGCATCTCCGAGACCGCTTATGCGTACATTCGTCAATTTAAGCTTAGACCGGGAAGGCATCGTCGATCAGCATTTACGCTTGGGAGATAATGGTTTTCTTAGTGAATGCCATTTGCAAGTCGTAGAGAGGGTGGAGGGAGTTCGCGAGGGTGAGAAAAGGAAATATTACAAAGATCTACGGCAAGAGAGACCGGCTATGACCAGTAAAACACGAGAATTTCGCACGACTGGCGTCGTCATGTCAATTGACGAAACGTGGTTCACGCAAAAAGGCGTCAAACAGCGGGTTGCAAATGCGTTTCGGGAGCTCATGCTACGAGAATACAGCATCGCAGCGCAAGACGTGGATAGCGTGGCCACGAATATATCGCTGATAAGAGGCGATGGACGGTATGAACCTAGTTTCCAACATGATAGTTATATTCGATGCTACTCACGGGAGTCTGCGTCTGACCGAACCTGCATACCTCCGATTCGAACATCTTCTCAATCGATTTCAGTCGGCCGAGAAAGCGTTATCCGGGGATGCCCTTCTTTCCAGAGATATTATCGATGGCTTGCGAGATTGGTTTGCACAGCTTTGCGATGATAGCGGAGCGGTGGTCGATGTTGCGGGCGCCGACGAGCGAGATGGATGGTTAAGGATATTTGACAACGGCAGCGTCGTAGCGCACACAGACACACACGGCGTGCTCCGAGATATTGAGATTACTGGAAGAGAGCTTGTGAGTATAGACGGTGTTGATCAGCTTTTCTACCAATATAGACCGAGGTCGGACAGAAAGGCAAAGGCAATGATGTCAGCGGGGAAGTGCCAACCAGTTGGAGACGATTGGAATATGGTTTATTGGAATCCCGAGAGCGGCGAAACGCGCGAAACCATCGACGAAGGAGAAGAGTAGATTGTGAATGTTGATGCTGGACCGACATATGCACTCGCGTACATTACATCTTGATCCCGCAAGTAGGACAGAACAGGCTATTCCACCGCTTTCGACCTCTCTGCGACCCAGCGTTCGGCGGCGCCGGTATCGCTGTCGCGGGCGGCGACCCAGCGGCTGCCTTCCGGGGTCTCCTCGCGCTTCCAGAACGGCGCTTTGGTCTTGAGCCAGTCGATCAGGAAATGACACGCCTCGAGTGCCGCGGCGCGGTGCGCCGAGGCGGTGACCACCAGCACGATGCGGTCGCCGGGCTCGAGCCGGCCATAGCGGTGAATCACCAGGCTCGCCTCCAGCGGCCAGCGCGCGCGGGCCTCGGCTTCGATGGCTGTAAGCTGCTTCTCGGTCATGCCCGGATAGTGCTCGAGCGTCATCGCCGCCACCGCCTCGCCGCCGGCCACATCGCGGACCAAGCCGACGAACGCCGCCACCCCGCCGACACCGGCGTTTCCGCGGGTCAGCGCCGCGATTTCGGCGCCGGCGTCGAAGTCTTCGCGCTGCACGCGGATCATCGTCTCAGCCCCCGGTAACAGGCGGGAACAGCGCTACCTCGTGCGCCCCGGCGATCGGGTGGTCGAAGCCCACATAGTCCTGATCGAGCGCGACACGCACCGCCGAGAGGTCGGCCAGGGCGTCGGCATGGCCGGCGCTGCGCCCCTTCAACCAGTTGAGCAGGTCGCCGACCGTAACAAGCGCCGCCGGCGGTTCGACTTCTTCCTCGGCCACACCGGCCTTCTCGCGCAGCCATGCGAAATACAGGATTTGCATCGCGCCCCTCATTTCACCAGAACTCGCACTTCGGCGGTTACGTATTCGCCGTCCGCAACGATACTCGCCACCCCCATGGGGCGAGGCGCCGTAACAGGAATCCCTGTCATCTCACTTCGCCGAACGGCAGAAACCATACCGTGTCGCCTTCCGCAACGCGGGTCGTTTCCTCCGGCAGTTCGACCAGTCCGTCGGCGGCGGCGACGGCGGACAGAATTCCGGCGCCCTGTCGCCCGGCCTCCCGCGCGATCGGCGCCGGCCCCTCGCGGTCGAGCCGGCAGCGCACGAATTCGCGGCGCCCGGCCTTCTTGCGCCGTGCGAAGCCGGCGCGCACAGGAAACAGCGCCGGCGGCGGCGCCTTCGCGCCGGCGAGCCGCAACACCAAAGGCCGCACGAGGCGCAGGAAGGTGACGACCACGGCCGCCGGATTGCCGGGCAAACCGGCGAAGGGCACGCGGCGGCCCGACGCCTCGACATGGCCCAGCGCCAGCGGTCGGCCCGGCTTGATGGCGACCCGCCAGAGGGTCAGCGCGCCGAGCGCCGTCACCGCCGCCTTGACGTGATCCTCCTCGCCGACCGAGACCCCGCCCGAACTCACCAGAAGGTCGTGATCGGCCGCCGCCCGGGCGAGAGCGCGGCGCAACTTTCCGGCGTTGTCGGGCACGATGCCGCAGTCGGAGACCGCGCATCCGAGGCCGGTGAGAAAGCCCGCAAGGACGGGGCGGTTGGCGTCGTAGATCGCGCCCGCCGGCAGGGGGGCGCCGGGGTCGCGGACTTCGTCGCCGGTCGAGAACAGCGCCACGCGAAGCCGGGCGCGGACCGGCAGTTCGGTGCGCCCGAGCGCGGCGGCGAGTCCGAGATCCTCGGCGCGCAGGCGGCGCCCCGCTTCGAGCACGCACGAACCGGCAGTGACGTCTTCCCCGGCGCGCCGCCGGTTGGCGCCGCGCGCGATGCCCGGCGGCAACAGCACGCAGCCGCCGTCGCGCGTGCAATCCTCCTGCATGAACACCGTGTCCGGTCCCGGGTCGCCGTCGCCGGGCGGCATGGGCGCGCCGGTGAACACGCGCACGGCCGCGCCGCGCCGCGCGGTTCCGACCAGAGGGCGACCCGCGGCGGCGCGGCCGGCAACCGGCAGTGCGGTGGGCCCCTCGGCCGCGAGGTCGGCGAAATACACGGCATAGCCATCGACCGCCGAATTGTCGTGCGGCGGCACGTCCCGGTCGGCGCGAATGGGCGCGGCGAGCACACGCCCGAGGGCGCCGGCGAGAGGCGTCGTTTCGGTTGCGGCGACCGGAACGATACGCTCGTCGATCAACCGCAGCGCACCGGCGAGCGGCATCAGCGCGCCGTCGTGAGCGAAGCAGTCGGCGCTAAGCTGAGTCACGCCGGAAGCCGACCGCGAGGCCGCAATGGCCGACGACGAAATCCGCGATCGCCCCGGTGTCGGCGAGTTCGAGCACGGGCCGGTCCGCATCGGGGATCGCGTGGTCGGCGGCGACCGCCACGACGCGGGGGTCGCCTGGATAGAGCGGCGGCTTGCCGTCGGCAGCTCCGGCGCGGCGCACCTCGATCTTGTCGTGCCCGCCATGCTTGAAGCCTTCGACAAGCACGAGATCGACCGGAGTCATGCGCGTCAGCAGCGCGTTCAGGTCCGGCTCCGGCGCGCCGGAGAGCTCATGCATCAGGACCCAGCGCCGGGACGACGAAATCATGACTTCCGCGGCCCCCGAGGCGCGATGAACCCAGGAATCCTTGCCTGGCTGGTCGATGTCGAAGCCGTGATGAGCGTGCTTGACGGTCGATACGGCAAGGCCGCGCTCGACGAGCGCCGGCAGCAATCGGGCGACCAGCGCGGTTTTGCCGGAGCCGCGCCAGCCCGCGATGCCCATGACCTTCATCCGCCCGCCCGCCAAGCCGCGGCGGCGCGGCGCGCATAGCCGGCGCCGCTCAACACCCCCAGCGTGGCCGCCGCCCATAGCAGCGCTTCGCCGGCGCCGAGGACCGGCGCCGGGGGGATACCGGCATCAGCGGCCGCACCGCCGATCAGGAGCAGGCCGAGGGCGGTCATCTGGCACGCGGTCTTCCCCTTCGCGAGAGGCGACACGGCGACCCGCTCGCCGCGCCGCGCCATCTCCTCGCGCAGGGCCGAGACGAATATCTCGCGGCACAGGACGATTACCGAGGCGATCGCCGGCGCCCGCCCGTCGGCGACCAGCAACACCAGCACCGCGGCGACCAGCAGTTTGTCGGCCACCGGATCGAGAAACCGTCCCAAGGGGCTGACCCGGTCGAGGCGGCGGGCGAGCCAGCCGTCGAGAAAATCGGTCGCGCCGGCCGCCACGAACAGTGCAAAGGCAAGCCAGGGCCCGAGCGGCGGCGGCAGATAGAACGCCGCAACGAGAAACGGGACCGCCGCGATGCGCGACACGGTGAGGAAGTTCGGGAGCCCGGCCGGTATCGTCACGCCGCTCAACCGCCGTGGAAGTGATCGTAGATGGCGCGCGCGACCCGCTTGCTGATCCCGTCGGCCTTCTCGAGGTCGTCGAGGCCGGCCTCGGCGACGCCGCGCGCGGAGCCGAAGCGGTGCAGCAGGGCGCGCTTGCGCCGGGCGCCGACTCCGGCGATGTCGTCGAGCGCCGAGCGCACGACGGCCGCCGAGCGCCGCGCCCGGTGAGTGTCGATGGCGAACCGATGGGCCTCGTCGCGCAGGCGCTGGAGGAAATAGCTGACCGCACTGTCGGGCGGTACCATGAACGGCTGTCGTCCCGGCAGGTGAATGCGCTCGCGGCCGGCGTCGCGGTCCGGGCCCTTCGCGATGGCCGCAACGCAAAGCCCGGCGCCGGCATCGATGCCGAGATCGGCCAGCACCGCCAGCGCGCTCGACAGTTGCCCGGGGCCGCCATCGAGCAGCACGAGGTCGGGCCATTCGCCGTTCTCGTTGTCGGGGTTCTCGCGTTTTAGGCGTCCGAAGCGTCGCCGCAACACCTCGCGCATCATGGCGTAATCGTCGCCGGCGTCGCTGCCGCGCACGTTGAATTTGCGATAGGCGTTCCTGACGAAGCCATCGGCCCCGGCGACGATCATCGCCCCGACCGGGCGCGAGCCGGAGATGTGGCTGTTGTCATAGACCTCGATCCGCCGCGGCGGCGAGTCGAGTCCGAGAATATCCGCCACCCCGTCAAGCAGACGCCGCTGCGAGGCGCTTTCGGCGAGCCGGCGTTCGAGCGCTCCACGCGCGTTGTCGAGCGCGTGCGCAATCAGCTTGCGCTTGTCGCCGCGCTGCGGGATACGCACATCGACGCGCCGCTCCGCATTCAGGCTGAGCGCCTCCGCGATCAGTGCCTGGCCTTCCACGGGATGGCTGAGCAGCACGAGGCGGGGCGCCTTGCGGCCGTCATAGAACTGGGCCACGAAAGCGGCGAGCACCGCCGCCGCGTCCTCGCTGCGCGCATGGCTGGGGAAATGCGCCCGGTTGCCATAGTTGCGCCCGTCGCGGAAGAAGAACACCTGAACGCAGGTCTGGCCGCCCACCTGGTGCGCGGCGATGACGTCGGCCTCGCCGAGCTGCTCGGGATTGATATCCTGACGCGCCTGGATCTGGGCCAGCGCGCGGATGCGGTCGCGAAGCACCGCCGCGGCTTCGAACTCCAGCGCGTCGCTGGCTTCCTGCATCCGCTCGGCCAGGCGGTCCTGCACCGCCTGGCTGCGCCCGGCCAGGAAATCGCGAGTCTGATCGACGATCTCGGTATAGGCTTCGGAAGTGACGAGGCCCACACACGGGGCGCAGCAGCGCTTGATCTGATATTGCAGACAGGGTCGCGAACGGCCCGCGAACACACCGTCGGAGCAACTGCGCAGCGGAAACGCGCGTTGCAGCGCATTGAGCGTGCGATTGACCGCGCCGGCGGAAGCGAAGGGGCCGAAATAGCGGCCGGGCCGGCTGCGCGCACCGCGATGCTTGACCAGACGCGGCCACTCCCCATCGCCGGTCAGCAGCAGGTAGGGATGCGACTTGTCGTCGCGCAGGATGATGTTGTAGCGGGGCTTGAGGCGTTTGATCAGATTGGCCTCGAGCAACAGCGCCTCGGCCTCGGTATGCGTGGTGATCACCTCGACCGCGGCGGTCTCGGCGATCATACGGGCGATCCGCGTCGGGTGGCGCGACAGATTGGCGTAGCTCGCGACCCTCTTGCGCAGGTTGCGCGCCTTGCCGACATAGAGCGGCCGACCGCGGTCGTCGGTCATCCGATAGACGCCGGGTCCGGGGGGAAGCCGCGGCGCCGTTTCACGAATCCCGGCAGCGCCGCGCGGCCGCTCGACCGCGCCGCCCGGTTCTTCCGAAAAGCCTTCCCGCGTCATTATCGCGGCACTATCGCCGCGCGGAAACCGGGGGTCAACGCGAGCACGCAGCGCGCCGGCGTCATTCACCGGTCTGTGGAAAACCTGGTGAGTAACTCGCCGGATAGACGGGGCAACCTTCCGAAAACCCCATATTCTGCAACGGCTCATTCCGCACCATTTGCCGCCGTATCCGGTAATAGATTGAAATGAAACGATTTTTCTGTGACGCTGGCGTGACGCTTCGACCTGCGCCGGCACCGGGCGGTTCGCGATCCGATGACAATCGCCTCACGCCAACAGTGAAGCAATTACGGCAACCGCCGGAAAAGAAAACTATTGTTCGCAGCCGCATTCGATCTCGACGCCGACCGAAGCAGCCTCGCCATATATGTCGGGCTTGTCCACACGCACCCGCGCCCGGCATACCCGGCGATCCTCCAGACACAACGCCGCGATGCGCTCGGCCAGGGTCTCGACGAGGTTGACATGCCCTTCGGCCGCCAGCCGCATGACCCCGGTCACGACGTCTTCGTAAGACACCACCCCGGCGATGCGGTCGCGGTGGGGCGTGTCGGGTTCCGAGATGGTGAGGGCGAGATTGACGACCACGCGCTGGCGCCGTCCGCGTTCGTGCGGATGAACGCCGATCGCGCAGTCGAGCGCGAGGTCGCGGACGAACAGCGTCCGCCGCAGGGTGCGCGGCGAGGTCATTCGCCGGGGTCGCCCGCCGGGTGGGCGTGCTGCCAGCCCAGATGCTGGCCGCCGTCGAGGGCGATCATCTGCCCGGTCATCGAATGCGCGCCGAGAACGAAGCCCACGGCGGCGGCGATCTCCGCGACCGCAACCGGCTCGCCGAGAGGGACGCGCCGAGCCTGCGCCGCGAACTGCACGGCGGACTGGCGCGGACTCGCGAGGGTCGGCCCCGGGCCGATGGCGTTGACGCGCACGCGCGGCGCCAGCGCCAGCGCCAGGGTCTGGGTGAGCGTCCACAGCCCCGCCTTGCTGAGGGTGTAGGACACGAAATGGGGGGTCAGGTTCCACACGCGCTGGTCCGCGAGGTTGACGATGTTCCCGCGACGCCCCGCCGGCAGCGCGGCCGCCATCGCCTGGCTCAGCACGAAGGGGGCGCGCAGATTTACCGCCATGTGCCGCTGCCAGCTCTCGGCGCTGACCGTATCGACCGAATCGCGCTCGAAGATCGAAGCGTTGTTGACCAGCACCGTCACCGGACCGAGCGCGTCGGCCACCGCGCCGACCAGGCCGCCGGCCTCGGTCTCGTCGGCGAGGTCCGCAGCAATCGCGACGGCCCTGCCGCCGTGTCCGTCGATCCGAGCGACGACCTCGCGGGCGGCGTGCGCCGAACTGCGGTAGTGTATCGCAACCGCGTGCGTGCGGGCGAGTGCAAGCGCGATGGCGCGGCCGATGCGGTTTGCGGCGCCGGTGACGAGCGCGGTTCCGGGGAGAATGTCGGGCACGGCGCGAAGGTGTCCGAAACCGCTGCCGCGCGCAAGGCACACCGGGCGCCGCGATCCGTGCTATCGTGACCGTCTCGCGCAGGAGGGGGGACGACATGGCCTACGACGTGGCGATCAAGGGCGGCATGGTCATCGACGGATCGGGGATGCCGCGATACCGCGCCGATGTCGGCGTGCGGCACGGCCGCATCGCCCGTATCGGGCGTATCGCCGAACCCGCCGACCGGGTGATCGATGCCGAAGGCCACGTGGTGACCCCCGGTTTCGTGGACGGCCATACCCACATGGATGCGCAAGCCTTCTGGGACCCGCTGGGCAGTTGTTCGTGCTACCACGGCGTTACGACGGCGGTGATGGGCAATTGCGGCTTCACGCTGGCGCCATGCCGGGCCTCGGAAGCCGATTACGTGTTTCGCAATCTCGAGCGCGCCGAGGACATCTCGCGCCAAGCGATGCTGGCCGGCATCGACTGGACCTGGGAGAGCTACCCCGACTATCTCGACGCCGTGGACGCCGCGCCCAAAGCGCTCAACTATGCCGGCTATGTCGGCCACTCGGCGCTGCGCACCTACGTGATGGGAGAACGGGCTTTCGACGGCGAGGCGACGGACGACGAACTGGACAGGATGGTGAATCTGGTGCAGGACGCGGTGCGCGCCGGCGCCATCGGTTTCTCCACCTCGCGCAGCCCCAGCCATCGCACCTCCGATGATCGCCCGGTAGCGAGCCGCGCCGCGCCCTTCGGCGAGGTGCAAGCCATCGTCCGGGGCATGGGCGAGACCGGCGCCGGCATCTTCCAACTGGCGATGGAGCGCGGCGACGACGCGTGGATGCGCGGCGTTTACGAGGCGCTCGTCGCGCTATCGATCGAAACCGGACGGCCGATCACCTTCGGCAGTCTGAGCCGTCGCGAACATCCCGGACAGTGGCGCCAATTCTACGACATCGTCAGCCGGGGCAACCGAGCCGGCGCGCGCCTGTTCACCCAGGTCCATAGCCGCGAGATCAATTCGATCCTGTCGTTCCAGACGACGATGCCGTTCGACGGCCGCGAGGTCTGGCGCGATGTGCGCGCGCGCCCGCTGGACGCGCAGAAGGCGGCGCTCGCCGATCCCGAGACGCGGGCGAGACTCGTCGAGGTCGCGAGCCGGCCTCACGAAGGACCCGAAGTCGTAGGCGCCGAGGCGCGCCCGCCCGAGTGGGACATCTTCTACGTCATGGACCGCATCGCGCGCCCGCACCGATCGATGGCGGAGATCGCCCGCGCGCGCGGGGTGGCCCCTGCCGAAGCGATGATCGATCTCGCGCTCGAACACGACCTGTCGCTGTTCTTCCGCCAGCCGCTGGCGAACGAGAACCAGGACGATGCGCTGGCGTTGATGAAGCACCCGCATTCGGTCGTCACGTTCTCGGATTCGGGCGCGCACGTGTCGCAGATCATGGATTCGTCGCTGCAAACCCATCTGCTGAGCCACTGGGTGCGCCAGGAGGAAGCGTTCACACTCGAGGAAGCGGTGCGCCTGATCACCTACGACACCGCGACACATTGGGGCTTTCACGACCGGGGCTTGCTGCGCGAGGGCATGACCGCCGACATCGTCGTGTTCGACCCCGACGCCATTGCGCCCCGTATGCCCGAAGTGGTCAACGACCTTCCCTCGGGCGCGCGTCGACTCAAGCAGACCGCCGACGGCATCGCCGCCACGCTGGTCGCCGGCGAAGTGGTGCTGCGCGACAATGAACACACCGGCGCGCTGCCCGGCCGCCTGTTGCGCGGGCCGCTGGCGCGGCAGTAGGGCGGCGCATCCCCTTCCTTGCGCCGGTTCACCGGTCGGCTCTGACGGGTGAAAGCAAGCGCGGCAGTCGCCGAGATGCCGCCCGCCGCGCGCCTGTTCGTGGAGACGCCTCTCGCCGCCGGCGCCAGTGTCGTGCCCGACGACTCGCAGGCGCACTATCTGCGGCGCGTGTTGCGGCTTCGCGCCGGCGCACCCGTAGCGCTGTTCAACGGTCGCGACGGAGAATGGCGTGCGCATCTCGCGCCGTCGGGGCGCAGTGGCTGCCGGCTCGACCTCGGTGCTCGACTGCGCCCGCAACCGGCGGCGGGCGGTCCGGCGCTGGCGTTCGCGCCGATCCGCCGGGCGCGGCTGGAACTGCTTGTCGAGAAGGCGACCGAGCTCGGGGCGCGGACGCTGCAACCGGTCGCGGCGCAGAGAGCGCAGGCGGGGCTCGGCAGGCCGGAACGGTTGCGCGCACACGCTATGGAAGCGGCCGAGCAATGCGGCCGGCTCGACGTTCCCGGGATCGCCGCGCCGATTACGCTCGCGGCGCTCCTTGCCCGCGGCGACCCACTGGCATGGGGAGACCCCGCGGGCGCGCCGCCGGACACGGTGCTTCCCGGCGCCCGCGACCTGACTCTGCTCGTCGGCCCCGAAGGCGGCTTCTCGGCCGACGAACGATGCGCGCTGGCGGCGTGCGGGCGCGCGCGCGCGGTGTCGCTGGGACCGCACATCCTGCGGGCCGAGACCGCGGCCATCGCGCTGCTGGCGCTGTGGCAGGCGTTCGCCGCCGGGAGGCCGGAAGCGTGCTACGATGCGCCGGGCGAAACGGCGGTTCGAGGTTCGCGATGAAGGTGACGATCTATCACAACCCGCGATGCGGCAAATCGCGCAAGACGCTGGCGTTGCTCAGGGAGCGCGGCATCGAGCCCGAGATCGTCGAGTATCTGCGGGGGCCGCTGGATGCGGGGGCGCTGCGCGGATTGCTGGCGCAGCTCGGGCTGGAACCGCGCGGGCTGATGCGGCGCAAGGAAGCCATCTACAAGGAGAAGGGCCTCGACGATCCCGCGTTGAGCGACGAGGCGCTGATCGCGGCGATGGTCGCCGGCGGCGGGCGTGCGGCGCTGGGGCGGCCGCCCGAGAACGCGCTCGACATTCTGTAGCGGTCCCGTCACGTGTCCGGCCCGCGACGACAGCGCCGGTGGTTGCCGTTGCTGCTGGTCGCCATCACCGGCGCGGCGATAGTGGTGTTTCTGGGCGACCTCGATGCGCGCGTGCCCGACTCGCGCAGCGACCGCATCCGGCTCGTCGCCCTGGCGATTCTATTGGCGGTGTTTCTGCCGGTGTTGTTTTCCGGCAACCTGCCGCGCAATCTGCGCAACTTCCTGGTGTGGATGGTGCTGTTCGGGATGCTGTTCGCCGGTCACACGGCCTGGCGGCAGTCGAGCCTCGGCACTGCGGCGCTGACGTCGGAGGCGCTTCGGGACACGGGCGCGCGGACCCCCGGCATCGTGCGCTTTCGCGCCAACCGGCGGGGCGATTACGTCGTCCGCGCCTCGGTGGACGGGGTGCCGGTGACCTTCCTGGTCGATACCGGCGCCTCGCAGGTGGTGTTGAGCCGCGACGATGCGCGCCGCGTCGGAATCGACCCCGACCGGTTGGCCTATGTGCAGCGGTTTCAAACCGCCAACGGGCTGGTTCTCGGCGCGCCCGTCCACCTGGGCGAAATTTCGATCGGCGACGTGCGGGTAAGGAACGTGCGCGGGTCGGTCACCGACTCGGACCTCGGGATCTCGCTGCTCGGCATGAGCTTCATCAACCGGCTGTCGGGCTTCGAGATGGTCGGCGGCACGCTGACGCTCCGCGAATAGCGGGCGAACGACGCCGGCGATCAGCCGCGCAGGGCCATCGCGCGCTCGCGCAGGCGGTATTTTCGCACCTTGCCGGTCGAGGTTTTGGGCAACGGGCCGAAGACGACCGTTTTCGGCGCCTTGAAGTGCGCCATGTTGTCGCGGCAGAAGGCGATGAGCGCCGCTTCATCGACCGGCGCCGCGTCGGCCTTGAGGGTGACGAAGGCGCAGGGTGTCTCACCCCACTTGTCGTCCGGGCGGGCGACGACCGCCGCTTCCAGCACTGCGGGGTGACGGTAGAGGACGCTTTCGATCTCGATCGAGGAAATGTTCTCTCCGCCCGAGATGATGATGTCCTTGGAGCGGTCCTTGAGTTCGATATAGCCGTCTTCGTGCATGACGCCCAGGTCGCCGGTGCGGAACCAGCCATCGGCGAAGGCGGCGCGGGTGGCGTCCGGGTCCTTGAGGTAACCCTTCATGACGATGTTGCCGCGCATCGCCACTTCGCCGATCGCCGCGCCGTCGGCGGGCACCTCGGCCAGAGTCTCCGGGTCGTGCACCGCCAGTCCGTCGAGCACCGGATAACGCACGCCCTGGCGCGCCTTCAGCGCCGCGCGCTCGCCCGCCGGCAGGTCGTCCCACGCCTCGTGCCACGCGCAGACGACACCCGGGCCGTAGCACTCGGTGAGGCCATAGACATGGGTGACGTGGAAACCGGCGCGCTCCACCGCCGCGATCACCGCCGGCGGCGGCGGCGACGCGGCGGTCATCACACGCACTTCGCGATCGAAACCGGTGCGTTCGTCCCGCGCGGCATTCGCGATCAGGTTGAGCACCACCGGCGCGCCGCAGAAATGGGTGACCCGATGGCGCGCGACCGCGTCGTAGATCGTGCGCGCGTTCACCCGACGCAGACAGACATGGGTTCCGGCCAGCGCCGTCACCGTCCACGGGAAGCACCACCCGTTGCAGTGGAACATCGGCAGCGTCCACAGATAGACCGGGTGCGGCCGCATGGCCCAGGCCATCTGGTTGCCGACCGCGTTCAACCAGGCGCCGCGGTGGTGATAGACGACGCCTTTCGGATCGCCCGTGGTGCCGGAGGTGTAGTTGAGCGCGATCGCGTCCCATTCGTCGGCGACCGGGCGGGCCTCGAATGCCGGGTCGCCGGCGGCGAGAAACGTTTCGTATTCGGTTTCGCCGAGCCGTTCGCCGGGGCCGTCGAATACCGGATCGTCGTAATCGACGACCGCCGGAGGCGCCGCCATGCCGTCGAGCGCGGCGGCGACGGCGGGGCTGAACTCGCGGTCGGCGATCAACACCTTCGCTTCGCCATGTTCGAGGATGAAGCGGATGGCGGCGGGGTCCAGGCGCGTGTTGATCGCGTTCAACACTCCGCCCGCCATCGGCACGCCGTAATGCGCCTCAAGCAGGCATGGCGTATTGGCCGCCATCACGGCCACGGTGTCGGCGCCGCGGGCGCCGATCCCGCGCGCCGCGAGCGCGGACGCCAGACGCCGGCAGCGCGCGCGAAAGTCACGATAGGATGTTCGCGCCGCTCCGTGCACCCATGCGATACGGTCAGGCCAGACCGCCGCCGCGCGGTCGAGGAACGAGACCGGGGTCAGCGGCCGGTAGTTCGCCGGATTGCGGTCGAGGCCGCGGCTGAAGTCGGTCATGGCATCGCCCGGTATGCCCGGCGTTTCGAACATGCGATACGGGTGTTCATGCCGCTTCCTCCGACCCGGTATCGGAAAACAGGTTCACATAGTCCCGATACATGAATTTCCTGTTACGCGCCTGCAATTCTCCGGCGATCCGAAGGGGCGGGCGCGGCGGCGACGGCGCGGGAAGGAAGGCTTTGTATCCGGCGGGCCGGGTAACATACTGCCCGGCCCGCGCCGGGGTCGGGCTATGGTCGTCCATGATGAGCTTCGGCTTTCACAGCCGCCATCCTGCCCATGCCAAAGGCTGCGTTTAGCACAGTGCGGTATCCCGTCCATGTTAAAGGCTGCCTTTAGCATGGACGGGTTGGCGAAAGGCTGCGGCGCGTAGCGCTCTTCGAGGCGGTCGCCGGCGCCGGCCGGGAACGACGGCCGGATTCCGAACGGGCTCGCGCGTTCGGGCCGGACGCCTGCCGCGTCAGCGCTCCGCGCGTTCGGCGCGCACTGCCGCGCGCTCGGCCTCCACGTCGAAGGAGACGCCGAAATGTTCCGCGACGGCGCGGATCAGGCGCAATGCGGTCTTCTCGCTCAACAATCGGCGGTCGATGGCGGGCGACACCGCGCCGACGACCTCGGCCAGCGCGCGGGCGTGGCGCGACTCGTCGCGCGCCACCATTTCGGGCCACTCCACCGCCACGGTGAAGTCCGGGTCGGGGTCGTCGAACGCCGCCGCGGGGCGGCGGCGGCGGCGGATGACATAGCCGCCGACCTCTTCCAGGATGGCGGTCCATTCTTGCTGTCGCATCGCCAGGGCCTTAAACGCCGGGTCGCCCATTTCGGCGGCGGTGGCGCGGTTCACGTCGCCACCGCCGCCGAACCAGTGCTCGGGCCATCCCATCCCCGAGAGCACGTGATTGCGCAGCAGCCGCGCCGCGGCGCCGGCGTCGTCGCCGCCGAGATCGGGGCTGAGCGCCTGCCAGGTCTCGGCTTCGTTGTGGACGCGCACCGTGCCGGGTGCCGGAGGCGCCATATCGCGGGCTCTGGCGGCCACTTCCTCGGGCGTCGCACCGTCGAGGCGGACGTCCCAGACGAATGCGCGCAGCAGATCGCTGCGTTCGGCCTCGCCGAACAGGAAGCGCTCGTAGGCGTCCAGCCAGTCTATGGCGGCGAGGAGGTCCGAGCGACCGCGTGTGCCGCACATCAGGCGGTTGCGCTGGAACAGGAACGCCTCTCCGTCGGCCATGGTCTCGCGGATCGCCCGGGCGCGCGGACCGAACACGGTCTCCGGGCCGGCGACCACCACACGATAGCGCCGGGCCCGCGCACCGCGGTCGCACGTCGTCACCACGCCGACGGGTTGAGCGGCATTGTCCGGGTCCGCGACCACGGCGGCGATCAGAGACGGGTCCAGATAGCCGAGACGGACATGGCCGGAAGCGGGATCGGCGAACACGGGCCAGCACTGTTCCCCGAACAGGGCGAGTTCGCGCATCCGGCGCGGCAGGGTGCGTCCCATGTCGGTGACGGGGTCGCGCCAGAACCGGTCGAGCCAGCGCTGCGCCTCGGGGTCGAGCACGGTGAGACGAACGCCCTCGGCGAGCAGCCAGGCGACGGGGAGTTCGATCAACTGTCGCGCCAGGAGGTTGGTCTCCCACAATTCGGCGGCGAGGCGCTGCATCCGCTGCTGGTCGAGCGGCGAGACGTCGCGGCGGCCGCCGGAAAGCGGGCGCCAGCGCTCTTCGTCGGGGTCGATCGAGCGGCCGCGGGCCTCGCTCAGGGAGCGGGATGCGGGCGTGGACGCCCCGAGCCCGAGCAGGCGCAAGAGCCGGTTGCGGATCACGGCGCGGTCCAACGCCGGCGGGACCCCGGCCCACCCGTCCGCGGCGCATAGATCCGGTGCAAATCGCCGCCCACCGAGGCGCCCGCGGGAGCGGGCCTGCGCGCCGCCGCCGACGCGCAGGCCAGCGCACCGGCCCAGAAGCGGTCGGCGTGGCCATCGCTCTCTCCGTCGGCGACCAGACGCATGGCGCCGGTGGGGCCGACGGTCTTGCGCACCGCGTGCAGGTCGGCCGCCACCGCGCGGTCGCGCGGAATACGGATGGTGCGCGCCTCGAAGCGCTCTCGCAGCGCGGTCGCCAGGTCGAGCTTGCGCGCGGCGCTGAACGCCACCCCGTCCACGCGCGCGACGCCATAGCGGCGTTGCGCGCGTTCGACCGGCATTTCGCCGATCCCCGTCCGGTCCATCGCGACCCGCACAGGACGGTAGCGTGCGACCATCGCGTCCAGGGCGGCTTCCTGCACCGCGAAGGCGGCCCCGCGCATCGCGCGGATCTCGCGTGTCCAGGCGACATCGCCGACCATTTCGAGCGCCCATGCCACCCACAGATCGCGCCGGCGCGCGATATCGACTCCGACGAAGGCCGGCCCGCCGCCATACGCCGCCGCATCGCCGGCGGCGTCGTGCCCGGCGTCGTGGATCATCTCCCACGACAGCCACGCCGACGCCTCGTCCAGCCACTCGCACTCGTATTCCTGACGCCAGAGCGCGTCGTCGCCGAGGCCCGCGCGCAGTTCGGCGGGGTCGGCGGGGTAGCCATCGCCCACCGCGTCGTGGATGGTGACGATATGGCGCGACCAGCGCGACGCGTCGGCGCCGCGGGCGGTCATGAGTTCGTGGAACTTGCCGCGCCGTCCGTTCGGCGTCGAGGTTACCCGCAGGCGCCAGCCGCGAGTGACGGTCGGGTAGAGTGCGGCCCAGATCTCGCGGCTGTCGCGATGCAGCGCGAATTCGTCGAGCCACACGTTGCGGCTGTAGCCGCGCGCGGTGTCGGGATTGGCGGGCAGAGCGGTAATGACGTTGCCGCCGCCCGCGTCCCATTCGTGCGCGCGGAAGGTTTCTCCGTCGGCGTCGATCTCCCGCTCGTGCGTCCGCAGCGCGATACCGCAGGCGCGGGCGTGGGCTTGAACGCCGGCGCGCATCGCCTCGCGCGCCTGACGATCGCCGCGCGACAGGATCAGCCACGGCGAGCGGCGCCCGGTCGCGCGCGCCTCCATCACGTCCAGCACGATCTCCAGCGATGCGGTGAAGGTCTTGCCGATCTGCCGCGACCACATGCCGATCTTGAAGCGCGACCGGTCGGCCAGCCAGCGCCGCTGATGGCGGTAGAGCGGAACGGCCGGCGGTCTCTGCGCCGGAATCGGGTCGCCGGTCACGGGGCGCCCGCCGACGGGGGCCGGCCGTCATCGGTTTCGAACAGGCCATAGACCTCTTCGCGAATGCGGCGAATGGCGTCGGCGGCGTCGGGGGCCGGGCCGTCGGCGCCAGGGGCGAGGGCCGCTTCGGCGGCGGCGAGTTTCCGGTCTATCGCCGCGCGCAGGGCCTCACGCTCGAGAGCGATCTTGCCGGCGGCTTCGAGGTCGCGCAGCGCCCGGGCCAGGATTCCGATCTCCCGCGCTTCGGGGCCGTCGGAACCGCTCCCGTCGGTGCGCATGGCAACGACGAAGGCGGCGACGCGCAGCGTTTCGATGACAAGCCGGCCGACGGCGCCGCGCGGCTCCTGCCCGACCTCGCGCGCCCACCCCGCGGCGACCGCTTCGGCCTCGCGATAGCGGCGAAGCGCGGCCATCGCATTGCGGCGGAAGCGCGAGACGGCCGAGCGGGAGATGCGGTGGCCGCGTTCGTTGAGATACGCGGCGACTTCGGCCGCGGTTCTGCCGTCGTGGATGCGGCGGCTGACTTCTTCGCGCACCGCATCGGGGAGTTGCGCGAGCGTCGATCTGGGGCCTGCGGGGCTGCGCAGGGCCATGTCAGCGGGGGGCGGGCCGGCGCACCCCCGGCGCGGCCGCCGCGCCGGAGGCGGCGTCGGCGCCGCGCTCGGTGAGGGCGGCGATGACGATGCCGCCGATCTCTTCGAGTTCCGCCAGGCCCTGTTCGGCCAGCCACGCGAGTTCGGTGCGCAGGCGGTCGCGCGAGACGACGTGCCCGCGCTCGGCGCTCGCCATCCGCAACAGCGCCTCGTTGGCGCGGCAGCCGGTGGACTCGGTCAACAGGCGCAGCAGCGTCAGGCGCAGGTCTTCCCGGGCGCAGCGGTCCAGGCCGGTCATCGTTCGCGCCTCAACAGGTGGTGGTTGATCGCCGCGACCTGGCGTCCGAGCCCCTGGACCATCTTCTCGATGCCGTCCAGCGACGCGCGCACCGCCTTCACGTCGCCGCGGGTGACGGCGGCGCTTTCGGCGAGCGCCCGCAATTCGCGCGCTTCCGGGAGCGCTTCGATCACGCCGGCCAGACGGGCCTGTTCCTTCTCGATCGCTTCGAAACGCTCGATCGTCGTGTCCTTGTCCGCTGCCGGGGCGGGCGGCGCCGGGCGGCGGATCACGCCCAGACGCTGAAGCGCGAGCGCGAGGCCGCCGAGCAGCACCACGACCGCGGCGACTCCGCCGAACGCCTCCCAGGCGCCGGTGTCGATCATCGCCCGGCCCCGCGCGCCGCGTGGCGGTCGATCGCCCGCGCACCGAACCACCACAGCACGCAGGTCGTGGCGATATACAGAACGGTGTCGATCATGCGCGGCCGCACGTCGAGCATTTCGATATCGGTCTCTCCGAGGCTGAAATAGACCGCCGCGACCAGCGCCAGGGCACCGGCGGTCAGGCACGGTCGCATCAGCCCGCGCACCACATCGACGGCGACGAGCCAGTGCGAGTCGCCGCGGCTCCAGCGCCGCGCCGCTTCCCGGTGCGAGGTTTCCATCGCGGCCCATGCGGCGGCGTCGCGCGCGCCCTCGGCCTCGACAGCGGCGACGCGTTCGGCGGAGGCGGCTTCGATGCGCGCGGCCTCCATGTCGAGGCGGCGCAGTTCGATTTCGTGGGTGTGGCGCTGACGCCGCGCGAACCAGTCGGTCGCCGCGGAGAGCGCGGTGCCGAGCAGCCCGCTGGCGCCGCCGGTGAGGATGGCGAAGAGCGAGTCAAGCATGGTCGATGATCTCCAGTCGGAACGGGCGCCCGCGGGTCCGGCTCATGAGGTGGCGCAGCGCCGTTCGCGACCCGAGGACCGCCTTCTGGTCCGATTCCCGGATCGCCAGCCGGCCGCGGCGCAGGCCCGGCAGCAGGCAGCCCCTGGTATGGGTGTGCAGGCCGCGATCGGTGTCGCCGCCCACATTGCCGGCGTGGAACAGGATGCGGCTGCGCCCGGGCACCCCGGCCACCAGCAGGCTGCGGCCGAAGCGCGGCGAGACGTGCGGCAATACGTCGTAGGCGCCGGCGGGGATGCATGAACGGTTGCGGCGGTTCTCGCGCCAGGGCGGCTCCATCGTGTGGAGGCGCAAGCCGCCGGCGAGCAGCACGCCCAGCGTGCCGTGGTCGGAGGAGTCGTCGCGGATCAGGACGGCGCGGTTCATGGGCGTATTGGACCTGCCGGCGCCGCGGCGCGGCAGCGGACAATGGCCCGCCGCCGGGGCGGAGACGTCGCGGAGCGAGCGGCGAGATCGGCGCTGTGTCCGCTTTGGCGGCGCGGCCGCGGCAAGCGCGGTGCGGGTGCGCGAAAAGCGAAGATGCGGGCGAGACGCCCGCGCACCAACGAATGAGAACCGTCGGGTCGCCGCCTCGACGCTTGCCCGCGGGACAGCGACGGTTCAGGATCAGCGTATGAACCCGACTCCTACACACATCACGCTCGGCGGATTCGTCGCACTTGCCGCGTTGACGGTCGCATTGTTCTTGTGGTTGCACACCGACATGAATGCGGGGTTGGCCGGTGTCGAGAATCGCCTGGGCGCGCAGATCGACGGCGTCGAAGCCCGCCTGAACGCGCGGATCGACGGCGTCGAGACCCGCCTGAACAAGCGGATCGACGAGGTGGAAGCCCGCCTGGGCGCGCGCATCGACGAGGTCGAGGACCGCCTGGGCAGGCGGATCGACGAGGTGGACGCGCGCATCGAGAGGCTGGAAGAAGGGCAGAACGGGATTCGCGAACACATGGCGCGGCTCGACGGCGAGATCGAAGCGGTGTTCGCTCTCGCCGGCCCAACCGCGGCTCAAGCGCCGGAGGCCGACGCCGCTCCCTGACCGGTGCGGCGCGCCGGGCGCTCGCCACCGGCGATTCCGGTTTATGCGCGAAAAGCGAAGATGCGGGCGAGACGCCCGCGCACCGGGCCGGTCCGGCGGCGGGGAACGGCCCTCACTCAGGCTCGGGGAGGGACGGGACCGCACCCGGCATCGCGGCGATAGCGGCGGGCGGTGCGGCGCGCGATGCCCAGGCGGCGGGCGATCTCGGTCGTCGTCAGGCCGATCCCGGAGAGGTGGACGACGAGCGCCCGGCGCGCCAGCGGCACGGCTACGGCCTCGCCGCCGAAGCGGCCGACGAGCGCCCGCGCCGCCGCACCGCCCACGAGGTCGGCCAGCGCCCGGCCGGCGGCGCCGTCGAGCCTGCGGGGCACGTTCCATCCGTCGTCGCCGCCGTGCGTGAGCGCGATATCGCACGCCGCCACGCGCCCGGCCACTTCGGCGATCTCGGCAAGGACGCCGGGAAGCGCCGGCGCGGTCACGGCCAGTCCTCGATCGAGATGTGGACGGGAAAGCTGTCGGGCTCGCCGTCATGCTCCTCGCGGCAGGCTTCGCACATCCGGTTGTGCGGCCCCGCCGAGTCGAACGCCTCGCCACAGGTCAGGCACGCCCGGCGCCGGATCGCGCCGGCCAGGGAGCGCGGCGCCGGGTCGGTCGTTCGCCGGCTGCGGTCGGCGCAGGCCAGCGACGCCAGCATAACCAGTTCGCGCGCCGGCGCGCCGCCGCCGGCGACCCCGGCGCCCACCGCTTCCACGGCGCGCGCCACGCTGTCCGCCCGCCGCCCGCCGTAGCGCCGGCACAGCGCCGCGACCGGTTGCCGAGCGCCGGCGTGACCGAGCGCCCATGCCACCTGCCGCGCCTCGCGCAGGGTGCGAGCGCGGCCCTTCGAGGCAAGCGCCGCCGCCGTCACCCCGAAATACCCCGCCACGGCGCGGTCGATGGCGGCCAGCGGGTCCGGGTGCGCCGCCAGCGCTCCGGCAGCGGCGCCGAGCGCCGCCGCGATCCGTTCCCGCGCTGCGCGCACGGTCGTGCGGTTTCCCCGGGCGGATCGGGCAATCATGGTGTCGTCGCGTGTCATGGCGCCCAGAGCAAGCACTATGACACATAGTGTCAAGCACTATAGCGCACAGACCGTGTTCCGGTTCGAGAATTATCGCGGTTCGTTCGGGGCCGTGCGGGGGACGACGGGGGGCGGTATGCGGGCGGGACGCCCGCGCGCCTGCGGCAGGGCGCGTTTTACGAAGCCGATACTTCGACCGGGAGGGTGATGCGGGTCACGGTGCCCTGACCCGGCAGCGAGTTGATGCGGATCGAACCGTCGTATTTCTTCACCAGATGGTCGGCCAGAGTCAGCCCGACGCCCATCGCGCCGTCGCGGGACGTATAGAACGGCGTGAAGATTTTCCGGCTCCGGTCGGCGGTGATTCCCACGCCGTTGTCGATCACGGTGATCAGGATGTCGCCGTTCTTGTGCGTCGTATCGATTCTGATAGCGCCCTTCTCGTCCCACTCGACCGCGCTCATGGCGTTCTCGACGACCTTGGCCAGCAACAGCCTGATCTCGGTGCGCGACGCGAGGAATGGGGGGAGTTCGCCCGGCTTCCTGGTCACCGCGGCGACCCGTTCGGCGTCGAGCGCCTCGACCACGTCGTCGATGCACTCGTTGATGTCGATCTCCGTGCGTTCGCCGCCGTCCGGCGGCCGCGAGAAGCTCGCCAGACGTTTCGCCAGGTCGGCGATGCCGTTCGCCTCGCGGCGGACGCTCGTCACGACGGTCGAGGCCATATCCATCTCCTCGCCCAGGCCGGCCCCGTCGAGCGCGTCATCGGCGTTCTGCAACACGCCGTGTATCTTCTCCTGGGCCTGCCGCAATCGATCCACGTCCTCGGTGATCCGGTCGGCCGACCGGGCGAAGCTTCGGGCCGCGTATTCGGCCACGAACCCTCGCGCCATCGCGTGTTCCGCGCTCAGCGTCGGCGGCGCGGGTGCGGCGTCGTGCAGGTCTCCCGCCCGGTCCTCCGATTCCCGTTCCGCCGGTTCGACGAGCGGGGGCGGCGGGAACGCGGGCGCCGACGGCGGGAACGCGGGCCCCTCTTCCTCCATCGCGACGCCGCGGTAGGTGAGGTTCCCCACCTCCGCGCCGACCGGCTTCGCCGTGCGCTGCGTCTGTTGCCGCGTGGTGGCGAACAGGATCCAGAACAGCGCCAGCGCTCCCACCGCGCCGAGCATCCCGCGCTCGTACCACACCGCGCGGGATTCCCACTCGCCGAACGCGGATTGCAGGTCGGTCGCGAGCTGGTTGGACAGGTCGGAGATTTCGGTCGAGGTGGCTGCCAGAAACAGTTGCTCGGTCGGCGCCTGGCGAGCGATCAGAACTTCCGCGTGGGCCAGCAGGTTCGCGAGCGCATTCGCCAGCGCCGGCGGATAGGCCACGCTCGCGACGCGCAACCCTTCCATTCGCGCGGTCAGCGCCGAGCGCGCCGCGGCATCGTTCGGCCGCTCGAGATACAGGCCCATGTCGCGCGTCAGGTCGAGGATCACCCGGGCGAGAGCGCCGTCGCCCGCCGCCCGCGCCCGCGCCGCCACGTTGTCCGCCGCCAGGGGCAGGTAGCGCGCGGAGTTGCGCACCACCGCGTAGCCGGTCTTGAAGCGCTCGATGCGCTCTTCCTGCTCGTCGATGGTGCTGAGATACGCCGCGACATCGCCGGTCAGGCGATCCGGCAGGTCGGGGATCCGGCGCGCCGCGTTCGACAGTCCGTCCTTGAGCGACGCCATTCTGGGCGTGAAGCTCGCCAGCGAGTCGAAGTCCGCGAGCGGGTCCGAACGCACGCGCGCCAGGTCCACGCTCCAGTCGGCCGAGAGAACCTGAATCTGACGCGCGTATTCGATCGAGTCGCTGTAGTGGCGTTCGCCACCGGACTCGGCGAGCGAATACAGGACGACCGCCGTCGCCGCCAGCAGTCCCGACATGAAGACCCCGAATATGATCGCTCCCGGCTTCATGGCTCCATTTCCCCGTTCTCACCCGCCAGAGTCTCGATGAAAGCGACGATCGCCTCCTTGTCCTGGTTGGGCGCCTCGCGCCCCAACTGAAACTCGAACATCACATCGACGACGTCGCGCAGCGTCTCCGCGCTGCCGTCGTGAAGATAGGGCGCGGTGAGCGCCGCCATGCGCAGGGCCGGCACCTTGAAGGCGTGCCGGTCGGCTTCGTTTCCGGTGATGTTGTAGCGCCCCAGGTCGGCCTCGGTGATATTACCACGCTTCCTGAAATACTCGTTAAGCACGCCGAACACCTGAAACATGTTGCCGCCCACGTTCGCACCCTGGTGGCACGATACGCAACCGTAGTCCTTGAACAGCCTGTAGCCTCGCTTTTCCTGTTCGTCGAGCGCGTCGTCGTCTCCCTTCAGCCAGCGGTCGAACCGGCTGTTCGGGGTCACGAGCGAGCGAATGAACTCGGCGATGGCGTTCCTGACGTTCAGACGCGTGATGCCGTCGGGATAGATATCCCCGAAACGCTCCAGGTAATCCGGGTCGCGATAGAGCTTCGCGATCACCCCCGGCCACAGGCTGCCCATCTCGAACTCCGACTGCACGGGGCCGTCGATCTGCTCCTCCAGGGTCTTCGCGCGTCCGTCCCAGAACTGCCTGAAGTTGAGGCCCGCATTGAACACCGTCGGCGAGTTGACCACCCCGCGCCGGTCGTCCACCCCGATCGACACCCGGCGCCCGTCGTCACCCCCGGACGCCAGGTCATGGCAGCTGGCGCACGAGATCGTATCGTCCTTCGACAGCCGCGGATCGTGGAACAACGCCCGGCCCAGCGCGACCTTCGCCGGGTCGACCTCGATCCGTTCGGGCAGCGGCTTGATCGGTTCGTTCACCCGCGCCGCCGCGACGGCGAGCCCGACGCCGAGGCCGCAGACGACCGCGAACGCGGCCAGCAAGGCCGCCGCCCGGAGGATCCTGGCAGCCCTACCCACCGCCCAGCGACCCCATCGCCCTGATCGCGCTCAGGAACGCCGGCCCGGCGACCAGCAGCACCGTGCCCGGCATCACCAGCAGCAGCATGGGAAAGGTCATCACCACCGGCAGGCGTTCGGCGCGCTCGGTGAGCCGCGCCGCCCTCTGGAGCCGTTCGGCTGCGGCGATGTTCCGCAGCGCCTGGGTGAGCGGCGTGCCGTAGCGCTCGCTCTGGAGCAGGGTCGTCGCGAGGTCGCGCAGACCCTCCACCTCGGTGCGGTCGCGAAAATCCTGCAACACCGCCCGGTGGTTCGCGCCGATTCGCAGTTCCGCTTCCATCATGCGGAACTCGCGCGCCAGACTCGGCTCGATCGAGCGCAGTTCGTCCGCCACAGTCGCCAGCGCGCGCGAGAAGGTCAGGCCCGATTCCAGGCACATCACCGCCAGGTCCAGCGCGTCGGGGAGCGCTGCGCCCATCCGCCGCCCGCGCCGCGCGCCCAGTCCGCGCAGCAGGTATTCCGGCACGATCCCGGCGACGACGAACCCGCCGACGGCCGCCGCGGCGACGAGGAAACCGTGCACGCCCGCCGCCGCGACGCCGGCGGCGACCGCGCCGACCACCGCCATCGCCAGCTTGACGCACAGATACAGCGACAGCGCGTCGCGCTGCCCGAAACCCGCCTGACGCAGCATCCTCGCGAGCTTTTCGCGCTCGCCCGAGCCGACCGGCACCACCATCGACCCGGCGCGCAGCAGTTCCAAGCCGACCGCGCTCAACTGCGCCCCGCCGCCGCCCGTCGGCCGCTCCTCCCCGCCCGCCCGCAGCATTCTCGCTTGCGCCCGCGGCACCGCCAGACGGCGGTCGAACGACAACGCCGCCTGCGACTCGCTGATGATAAGCAGCGCCAGCAGGGCGAGGAGCGCGCAGCACACGACGACCGCCGCGACGACGAGCGCGAAAGACTGGGGCGACATGGACGGCTTCTCCCCGGGCGTTCGGTTTCCCGCCCGCTGCTATCGGGCGGCCCGCACCGCGATGGCGCGCGCGGCCAGCAGGCCGGCGACGATCAGGCACACCCCCCAGCGCAGCAGCGTAATGCCCGAATCGGTGCCGAACAGGACGTCGACCGACTGCGGCGAGATGAAACTCTGCGCGGTCACGACGGCGACCGGCATAATCGCCAGCATGAGCAGCGTCAAGCGCGTCTGCGCCGTCGACGCGTGCGCCTTGAGCGCCGTCTTCCGCCGCTCGCGCAGCGTCTCCGAGAGGTTCGAGAACGCCGCCGACACGCCGCCCCCCGACCGCCGCTGAAGACGCACCACCGCCGCGAACATCGTAAACTCGGTGATTCGCACACGCGTGGCTACTGCGCTCAGCATCGCGCCCGAGTCCAGCCCCGCGACCAACCCGTCGCGCAGTTCCCGCAACACCGGCGCCACCGCCGGCGGCGCATCCTCCGCGATCTCCGAGATCGCTTCCAGCACCGGCACACCGGCCACCGAGAGGCGCACGATCTGGTCCACCACGTCCGGGAACTCGTGCGAGAAGCGCGTCATCCGCCGCGCGTGCAGCCACGACAGCGCATAGGCCGCTGTCGCGACGCCGGCCACGATCGCCGCAGGAGCCGCCCACGCGCCCGGCAGCCGGAGGAACAGCAGCCCGGCCCACGCCACCAACGCGCCGGCGCAGCCGGCCCCCAGCGCCCTGATCGCAGCGATCGGTGCGTCCAGCAGCGGCCATCGCCGCTCGATGCGCTCCCACAGCAGCCGCCGCAGCAGCGACCGCCGCCGCTGCGTACGGAACACGCTTTCCACTTCCGCCGCTTTCTCGTTCGCGACCCCGGGACCGGAGAGAGGCGCCGCCGCCTGCCGCAGGCGGTGCTGCAACGCCCGGCTTCGCGCCCGCTGCCACGCCAGCCACACCGCGCCGCCGATCGCCCACAGCGCGACGCCGCCCGCCGCAGCCAGGACCAGCGGGCTCACCGCTCGGTCTCCCCGATCCGCGGGTCCGCCTGGAGCGCCGCCATGAGGCGCTCGCGCATTCCCAGCGCCTCCACCGAAGGTATCCACGACGGTTGCCGGCCCGAGCTCTCGAAGACGTGCTCGTCCTCCGCCCCGCTGCGATAGCGCCACATCTCCTCGGTGGTCACGATGTCGTTCTCGATCCCGACCACGTTGGTGACGCTGGTCACGCACCGATGGCCCGAGCGCTGGCGCGCCAACTGCACCACCAGGTCGATGCTCGACGCGATCTGGCGCCGCAGCGCCGACAAGGGGATCTCGCCGCCGCCCATCATCAGCATGTTCTCCAGCCGGATCAGCGCGTCGCGCGGGCTGTTCGCGTGCAGCGTGCACATCGACCCCGGATGGCCCGTGTTCATCGCCTGAAGCATCTCCTGGGCCTCCGAGCCGCGCACCTCGCCCACGATGATGCGGTCCGGGCGCATCCTCAGGCTGTTGATCAGCAGGTCGCGCATGCCCACCTGCCCCGTGCCCTCCGCGCTCATCGCCCGCGTCTCCAACCGGATCGTGTGCGGTTGCTGGAGCTGCAGTTCGGCCGCGTCCTCGATGGTGATCAGCCGCTCGCCGTGGTCGATCTCCCGCGACAGCATGTTCATGAAGGTGGTCTTGCCCGCCCCCGTGCCGCCGCTCACCAGGATGTTCAGGCGCGTCCGCACTGCGATGCGGAACAGTTCCGCCATCGCCGGCGACAGCGCCCCCTGCTCCGCCATGCTGTCGAGGTTGGTGTCCTTCATTACGAACCGGCGGATCGAGATCGCCGCTCCGTCCAGCGCCAGCGGCGGGATGATGACGTTGACCCGCGACCCGTCCTCCAGCCGCGCATCGACCATCGGACTCGACTCGTCCACGTGCCGGCCCACAGAGCCGGCGATACGCTGCGCGATATGAAGGAGGTGCTGGTTGTCGCGGAAACGCACCTCCACGCGCTCCAGCCGCCCGCGCCGTTCGACATACACCGAGTGCGCGCCGTTGATCAGGATGTCCGAGATGTCCGGGTCCTTCATCAGCGGCTCGATCGGCCCCAGGCCCTTGATGTCGTGCACCAGACCGGTGACGATCCGCTGTCGGTCGAGTGGGCCGAACTCCGGCGCCCCCGCCTCAGCGGTGTCGAGGAACGCCAGCAACTGCGCCGCCAGCGCCTCGTTCTCGAGCTCCGCGACCTTGGCGATGTCCAGCGACTTGACGACCACCGGATGGATGCGCGCGATCGCGTCCGCGATCGCCGCGTCGGTGGTGGAGTGCCGCCGCGGCGCGGACGGCGAGCGCGCGGGAGCGGGTCCGGGGGCGGCCGGCGCGCGCGCCTCCGCCGGCCGCGCGGGCGATGCCGGGGCCGGGCGGGAGCGACGACCGAAGGCGCGGGCGGGCATCGCGCGCTCAGGCGGCCTGCTGCGCCCGGGCGGCCGGCGCGGCCAGGGCCAGTTCCGCCAGCGCCGCGGCCGGTTTGCGCAGCGGCGGCGGAAGCCGGTCTTGCGGCCAGCCGCGGTCGGCGAGCGACGGCGCGGCGCGCGCGAACGGGACCGTCAGGTCGGGTTTCTGCGTTACGCCGGCATCGCGCAGCGCCCGCGCGGCGGTGCGGCGCCCGATCCCGCGCGTGTCGTTCAGCACCAGGACGGCCGGCGCGCCGCGGCCCGGCAGCGCCAGCGCCCGGGCGCAGCGCCGCGCCCCGGAAACCGTGGGTTCCGCGACCAGCACGCGGGCATCGACCGACGCCGGCGGCGCGAGCCGCGCCGCGGGGTCGTCGATGCCGTCGATCAGGACGAGATGCGCGCGCTGCTTCAGTTCGTCGATCAGCCAGCCGACCGCTTCCGGGCGCGGCGACGGCGGCAGCGCCGCGCCCCAGCGATAGCCATACACCGAAATCCGGTCCGACCGCTGCGCGCGCACGCCGTCGACCATCTCCGGCTCGGCCGCCTCCCCGGCGGCGGCGTCGAGGAGCTGGTCCAGGCCCGACGCCGGCTCGACGTCGAGTTGAAACGGCAGCGCCGGAAACAGCCGGTTCAGGTCGAGCGCGGCGACGTAGCGCCCCTGTTCCGCCGCCGCCAGCGCGACCGCGACCGCGAGGGTGGTGACGCCGCTGCCGCCGGTTCCGGCGAACGCGACGGCGCGCCCGACCGCCGCCGGCGGCGGCGCCACCGCGCGATCGGCCGCCGCCCGCACGGCGTCAACAGTGACCGGCTTGACCAGATAGTCGCTGACCCCCGCGAGCAGGATCTCGCGGCTGAAGCGCGCGGTATCGTCGGAGCCGATCGCCACCACTGCGGTGCCCACCTCGCAGACCGCCGCCAGTTCGTGGATCGCGCCTGCCGGATAGGACGATTCGTCGAGATCGACGAAGATCAGTTGGGGCGCGGGGTTCGGGGCGCGCTCCAGCGCCTCGATGGCGTCGCGCACGGCGCCCTGCCACACCTGCGCGTTCGGCCGGTCGATCAGCCCTTCGCGCAGTGCGTCTCCGGTCTCCGTATCCGTGGCGAAGGCGAACGTCGCCGAGTCCGCGTGCGGCTGCGGGGAATCAACCATCGCCCGGCCCGTTCACGGCGTCCCGGACTGCAAGTCGCGCTTTCCAATGCATCCGACAACCCGTTTTGCCGTCGAACCTAACATTCGGGACCCGCTCGCGACAACTGCGAAATCGGTCGTGTCCCGGTTCGAAATCGATCCGCCGTCCCGCTGTCATTGCCAGCACGACCCCACGCGAAACGCGACAATTCCTGTAGGGGCAACCCTTGTGGTTGCCCACCCTCGTTCCCCGCCTGCTCGGGGGTTCGGGCGCCCACGAGGGGCGCCCCTACGGGTGCAGGCGGGTTGGCGGCGATTCATATGCCTCAATCGAATCTGTAGGGGCAACCCTTGTGGTTGCCCACCCTCGTTCTCCGCCTGTTCGGGGGTTCGGGCGCCCACAAGGGGCGCCCCTACGGGTGCAGGCGGGTTGGCGGCGATTCATATGCCTCAATCGAATCTGTAGGGGCAACCCTTGTGGTTGCCCACCCTCGTTCTCCGCCTGTTCGGGGGTTCGGGCGCCCACAAGGGGCGCCCCTACGGGTGCAGGCGGGTTGGCGGCGATTCATATGCCCCGATCATACCTGTGGGGGCGACCCTTGTGGTTGCCCTCGTTTCCCGTCGCCGGCGGCGTCAACCCGCCCGCCCCGGCCTCGCTACCAACGGGTTCTCGCGGTCGAACGACCATCGCGCCGGGTTGTTGACGATATATTCGCGGATCCCCGTCAGCGCTTCATCGTTCCTCACGACGTGTTCGTAGTAGTTCCGCTGCCACAACCGGTCACGAAACGGGGGCCATGCCATCGTCTTCACACCACGCGCATATTCGACCGTGGTCAACGACTTGTATGCCCCGATCACATTCCCCAACCCCGCAGGGGCAACCCCTGGCGCTCCGGCGCCGGGGTCCGCCGTCGCCGTATCGATTACGACGATGCCATGAACGTGATTCGGCATGATCACGAACATGTCGAGCTCCATGCCGGGAAACCGGAGCGGCAAGGCTTCCCAAACCCGGCAAACCATCTCCCCGGCGTCGTTCAACCGCATTTCCTCGCAGGCGACCTCGCCGAACAGACACGACCCGTCCTGCACGACAATGGTCACGAAGTAAGCGCCTGCTTGTGTGTAGTCGTATCCCTTCAGACGGAGCGATTGGCGGCGACGGCGTTTCGGGTCGTAGCGTCCGGTCATGTCCCCCGATCGAAATCTGTAGGGGCGGTCCTTGCGGTTGCCCTCGTTTCACCGTCGTTGCTCACCCATCGAGGAGGGCAACCACAAGGGTTGCCCCTACAGGTGCGGGCGGGTTGGCGGCGATTCATATGCCCCGATTATACCTGTGGGGGCGGCCCTTGCGGTTGCCCATGTTTCCCCGTCGTTGCCTGCCCATCGAGGAGGGCAACCACAAGGGTTGCCCCTACAGGCGCGGGCGGGTTGGCGGCGATTCATATGCCCCGATTATACCTGTGGGGGCGGCCCTTGCGGTTGCCCTCGTTTCACCGTCGTTGCCTGCCCATCGAGGAGGGCAACCACAAGGGTTGCCCCTACAGGCGCGGGCGGGTTGGCGGCGATTCATATGCCCCGATTATACCTGTGGGGGCGGCCCTTGCGGTTGTCCATGTTTCCCCGTCGTTGCCTGCCCATCGAGGAGGGCAACCACAAGGGGCGCCCCTACAGGCGGGTCGCTGTCGCCTGGCACACCCGCCCCTTCGCGGCGGCCTGGAGGCGTCGCCGTCCCGCTGTCATTGCCAACACGAACCCGAACGAACCGCGATAATTTTCAAACCGAGACACTACCGGGCGTCCCGCCCGCTTGCGTGCGAAGCGCTCGAAAGATAAAGTATGGGCGCCGAAAGTACATGAAAGGGGCCGGGAGTGAACACGGCGGATCGCATCGGCCTGTTCGGCGGCTTCGTGGCCCTGGCGGGCCTGTTGGGCGGGCTGGTGCTCTGGCAGGGCAACGCCTTACGCGCCGACATCAAGGCCTCCGAAGCGCGCGTCGATGCGCGGTTCGAGACCCTCGAGGGGCGCGTCGATGCGCGGTTCGAGACCCTCGAGGGGCGCGTCGATGCGCGGTTCGAGACCCTCGAGGGGCGCGTCGATGCGCGGTTCGAGACCCTCGAAGAGCGCATGAACGCGCGGTTCGATCAAATGGAAGCGCGTCTGGTCCGTATCGAGGCCACCCAGGCCGACATCCGCGAGCGACTGGCGGCGCTCGAAACCCGCACGACCACCCTCGAACGCAGGTTCGACACCGTTGACGCGCGATTGGCGCGGATCGAGGCATCGACGCGCGGGGACACGGCCGAAGCCCCGTGACCCGCCCGACCGCGAAGCGGCGAGCGGTCGGGCGCCGTCAATCATGTGTCGCGAAACCGCGGGGTGTCGGATCGGCTCAAGCGATGCGCCGGGCACATACGGGCGTCATTCCGCTGCCTCGCCGGAGGGCGGCGTGTCGCGCGCGGTCGCCACATCGACGATGGTCAACACGGCGGACAACTCGCCTTCCAGACGCGCCATGCGCTCGCGAAGGTCGATCTGGCCGTTCTCGAGCCGTTCCATCCGCGCATCCAAGCGCTCCTCGACGGCGGCTACATCCGACCGCAGCCAGGCGAACAGGGTGACGATCAGCGCCGCCAGCGCGACGAAGCCGCCAAGCGTGATCCGGTCATGGATGTTCATGGCCGCGCCTCCGTGCGTTTCGCCGCATCGTATCTCAAACGCCAGGTTCCCGAAACCTGTTCACGATAGCCGGTGCGCGGGCGGCTCGCCCTCATGCCGCCGCGCTTCCGCCAGCACCCCCGCCTCCATCTCCGCCAGGGACCTGGGCGGACCGCCGTATGAGAGGCGCCCGAACACGTTCTCGGGCCGGGTTTCGGTGAATACGGGCGCAGGTTTCAGCAATACCCCCTCGGGCGTATTCTCCACGACCAGCCGCGTTCCCGCCTCCCAGCGCAGCGCCTGCCGAATTGCCCTGGGCAGGACGACCTGACCTTTCGTCGAGACCCTGGCGGTCGACCGTTCGAACATGGGCATGGCGGTTCCCCAAGGTTACGTCCGGGTAAAGCGGAGGCAAGATACACACTCCAGCGGTCGAACCAAGGGCGACATGCCGACATTGCAGGCCGGAATCCCGTTGTCGGCACCGGAGGCAGCGACAAGTATGCGGGCGTCATTCCGCCGTTTCGCCGGAGGGCGGCGTGTCGCGCGCCATCGCCACATCGACGATGGTCAGCACGGCGGACAACTCGCCTTCCAGACGCGCCATGCGCTCGCGAAGGTCGATCTGGCCGTTCTCGAGCCGTTCCATCCGTGCATCCAGGCGCTCCTCGACGGCGGCGATGTTGGCGCCCAGGCCCTCCTCCACGGCGGCTACATCCGCCCGCAGCCAGGCGAACAGGGTGACGATCAGCGCCGCCAGCGCGACGAAGCCGCCAAGCGTGATCCGGTCATGGATGTTCATGGCCGCGCCTCTGTCCGTTTCGCCGCATCATAGCTTGAACGTCCGGCGCCCGAAACCTGTTCACGATAGCGGTAGTGTCTCAGTTTGAAATCGACACACGCGGCGGGACGACCGGGTTCCAGCGTGCCACCATCCCGCCGTCGTCGCCGGCACGGACCGCGACAATCCCTGTAGGGGCAACCCTTGTGGTTGCCCGCCCTTGTTTCCCGCCTGTTCGAGGGTTCGGGCACCCACAAGGGGCGCCCCTACAGGCGGGTCGATGTCGCTTGGCACACCCGCCCCTTCGCGGCGGCCTGGAGGCGTCGCCGTCCCGCTGTCATTGCCAACACGAACCCGAACGAACCGCGATAATTTTCAAACTGAGACACTACCACGATAGCCGGTGCGCGGGCGTCTCGCCCGCATCCGCCCTCGCGGTCACGCCTGAGAGGCGCCGGTAGCCGCCCCTCGCGCCAGACAAGCATGCGGGCGGGACGCCCGCGCACCTGCCTCGATCCTGTTATGGAAGGATTCGAGGGAGTCGGGCGTCAGCAATTCCGGTACAGGCGCGTCTTCGGTGCGCGGGCGTCATTCCGCCGTTTCGCCGGAGGGCGGCGCGTCGCGCGCCATCGCCACATCGACGATGGTCAACACGGCGGACAACTCGCCTTCCAGACGCGCCATGCGCTCGCGAAGGTCGATCTGGCCGTTCTCGAGCCGTTCCATCCGCGCATCCAAGCGCTCCTCGACGGCGGCTACATCCGACCGCAGCCAGGCGAACAGGGTGACGATCAGCGCCGCCAGCGCGACGAAGCCGCCAAGCGTGATCCGGTCATGGGTGTTCATGGCCGCGCCTCCGTGCGCTTCGCCGCATCATAGCTTGAACGTCCGGCGCCCGAAACCTGTTCACGAGGGCCGACTTGCCCGCACGGGTCATGAGTCGGCGCCGCGACGGACGACATCCGGCGCGTCCTCCCGGTCGATGCAGCGGTGGTTCACCAATTGAGTCCGGATCGTCATCGGCGAGACGTTGAAATACGCGGCCACATCATTCTGCTTTTCCCCGGAATAATCGCCGTCCAGCATGTCATCGACCGCGGCGAACGGGCTCAGCAACTCGGCGGCGAACGAGCGTTGCGCCTTTTGTCGGTAGCTATACGCGCGCGTCGCGGGGAACAGCCGTTCGGCGGCGTAACCGATCCAGCCGCCGACCACGCGATCGCCGATCAGGCGGGCAAGCTCGAACCGCCGCCCGGTTTCCCATTTCGACCTGAGCGATACGCGGCTGCAACCGCCTTCGCGATCGAACACGAAGGAGATGCCGCCGGAACATCGGTCTTTCCCTGCAATCGCATGACCGGTCGTCCCCGCGAACCCTGCGAGGGATTCGTCGGAAACCGGGCGCCCGTCCAGATCCTCCCGATCGCGCAGAAGGCGCGCGGCATACGCCCCCAGGCGCCATGCCTCGGCTTCTCCCGGGCGCGGCCTGTCCGCCGCGTCGTCCAGCGCGACCGCGTCGTTCGGATCGGCGTCGAAGCCGCTGCGCATCGCGATGGCCGCGATGTCGTCCGCCGACATCATATCGCCCCGGCGGCGACCATGCCACGCGGTGTCGGCGGCCACCTCACCCAGCGCCTGTTCGCCCAGCGCCGCCGCATCGCGAAGATGGCGGTGTATCGCCTCTTGGTCGGCTTCGTCGGGGTCGCAGCCGAGCTGCGCTTCCAGGCGCCGGAAGCGCGCGAGTTCCGGGTCCTCGCGTTCGGTCTTCAGATCGCTCCAGATCCGGCGCAGGTTGGTTTCGCGAAGATCGCGCCCCTCGAGCCGGGTCAGAACGCTTTCCACGAAGCCGTCGATGGCGGTTTCCAGTTCGGTCGCCGGAACCGCCTCGCGTCCCAACGGCCCGAAATAGCGAAAAAGAACCGTGTCGGGATTTCGGGACGGTTCGGAGTCCAGGAAGGAATGCACTCCGTCCGAGAAGATCGCGATGTCGGGCCAAGCGTAGCCCCCGCCGATGGCCGACATTCGGTGAGCGAAATCCCAACCGCGTTCGGAATCCGCAGCGGAGGGACGCCCGAGCTCCCAGCGGATGCGCCACCAGTTCCACGCGAGCCATTCGGCGAGAGGATAGCCGGCGACATACGGGCCGCGGCGGATTTCCCGCCGCTCCGTGTCAACGCCCTCGGTCAACAGCCTGTCGTTCGCCGTCACCGCGAACAGGCCGAACGTCGCCCGTTCTTCCGCCGGGCCGTCGGCAAGAACTTCGGAAGAGAGGGAGACCGTCAGCCTGCCGGACATCTGCCCCGCCACTCCTCAACGATCAATTGCCGCATGGCGTCATCGTTGTCGCCCAGCGCATAGCCGTGATAGTTCCGGCTGCCGGCTTCGAGTTTGGCTTCATACGCCTGCCCGTCGTCATCGACCGCCCAGACATATTTCGGCAATCCGCCCGCGGGAATACGGCTGATCAAACCCCGCCTCACGCCTTCGCGGAAGAGCGCCCGCGCTTCATCGCGTCGGACGCTCCGGGCGCCATCGCACAGCGACTTGTTCGGGCGCGGGTTTACCGGTGGGTCGAAGCCATAGTCGGCGGGCGTTCGCTTGTGATGCGCGCTGCCGATATAGCACGCCTCGTCCAGGAGACGGCGGAGAACGTTCGGGTCTATGTCGCGGCGCGGGACGACTCTGCGCTTCGGGTTGTTTCCCTGGCGTCTCGGCATCGAAGGGCTTCCTTCAGACCTGCTTACCGGGTTTTCCCGACGCCGGTCGTCCTGCGACCGCTTTGCCGCATCATAGCTCGAACGTCCGGCGCCCGAAACCTGTTGACGATAGCCGGGCGCCGGCGCTGCCGACTCTCGCGCGCTACGGGGTCGGGCGCCCGTGCGGATGCGGGCGGGTGGGCGACGATTCATGTGCTCCGATCATGCCTGTGGGGTCGGGCGCTTGCGGTTGTCCATGTTTCCCCGTCGTTGCCTGCCCATCGAGAAGGGCAACCACAAGGGTTGCCCCTACGGGTGCGCGGGTTGGCGCCATACATAGACGGCGGCGATGTCCGCCCGCAGCCAAGCGAACAGGGCGACGGTCAGCGCCGCCAGCGCGGCGAAGCCGCCAAGCGTGATCCGGTCACGGGTGTTCATGGCCGCGCCGCCATCCGTTTCGCCGCATCATAGCTTGAACGCCGGGCGCCCGAAACCCGTTCACGATAGCCGGTGCGCGGGCGTCTCGCCCGCATCCGCCCTCGCGGTCACGCCTGAGAGGCGCCGGTAGCCGCCCTGCGCGCCAGACAAGCATGCGGGCGGGACGCCCGCGCACCGGCCTCGATCCTGTTATGGAAGGATTCGAGGGAGTCGGGCGTCAGCAATTCCGGTACAGGCGCGTCTTCGGTGCGCGGGCGTCATTCCGCCGTTTCGCCGGAGGGCGGCGCGTCGCGCGTCGTCGCCACATCGACGATGGTCAGCACAGCGGACAACTCGCCTTCCAGACGCGCCATGCGCTCGCGAAGGTCGATCTGGCCGTTCTCGAGCTGCTCCATCCGCGCATCCAGGCGCTCGATGTCGGCGCCCAGGCGCTCCTCGACGGCGGCGATGTCGGCGCCCAAGCCCTCCTCGACGGCAGCGATGTCGGCGCCCAGGCGCTCCTCTACGGCGCCGAGGCGCTCGTCGACGGCGGCGATGTCCGCCCGCAGCCAGGCGAACAGGGCGACGGTCAGCGCCGCCAGCGCGACGAAGCCGCCAAGCGTGATCCGGTCATGGGTGTTCATGGCCGCGCCTCCGTCCGTTTCGCCGCATCATAGCTTGAACGCCGGGCGCCCGAAACCCGTTCACGATAGCCGGTGCGCGGGCGTCTCGCCCGCATCCGCCCTCGCGGTCACGCCTGAGAGGCGCCGGTAGCCGCCCCTCGCGCCAGACAAGCATGCGGGCGGGACGCCCGCGCACCTGCCTCGATCCTGTTATGGAAGGATTCGAGGGAGTCGGGCGTCAGCAGTTCCGGTACAGGCGCGTCTTCGGTGCGCGGGCGTCATTCCGCCGTTTCGCCGGAGGGCGGCGCGTCGCGCGTCGTCGCCACATCGACGATGGTCAGCACAGCGGACAACTCGCCTTCCAGACGCGCCATGCGCTCGCGAAGGTCGATCTGGCCGTTCTCGAGCTGCTCCATCCGCGCATCCAAGCGCTCGATGTCGGCGCCCAGGCGCTCCTCGACGGCGGCGATGTCGGCGCCCAAGCCCTCCTCGACGGCGGCGATGTCGGCGCCCAAGCCCTCCTCGACGGCAGCGATGTCGGCGCCCAGGCGCTCCTCTACGGCGCCGAGGCGCTCGTCGACGGCGGCGATGTCCGCCCGCAGCCAGGCGAACAGGGCGACGGTCAGCGCCGCCAGCGCGACGAAGCCGCCAAGCGTGATCCGGTCATGGGTGTTCATGGCCGCGCCTCCATCCGTTTCGCCGTATCGTATCTTGAACGCCGGGTCCCCGAAACCCGTTCACGATAGCCGGCGCGCGGGCGTCTCGCCCGCATCCGCTCTCGCGGTCTCACAGGGCGCCCACAAGGGGCGCCCCTACAAGGACGGGCGGGTCGGCGACGATTCGCAGGTCAAACCTGTACAGACGATGGTCAACACGACGAACAAATCGCCCTCGGAGGGGCGCGGGCGATTCGCGCGCATCAAACGCAACGGCCAGACCCAGCGGGCGACAAGCATGCGGGCGGGACGCCCGCACGCACCCTCTCCGACAGGGAGTGGGCAGATTATCCCGCCCCCTGTTGCCGGAAGAACGCTCGATTCAGAACTGCCGTCTTACCCCTACTGCGCCAAATCGCCGGTTTCCGCCGTGGCAGCGGTACCCACGACGTCGGTTCCGATCAAGCTGATCGCGCCGTGTCGATCTGGCCCTGGAAGGCAACGACCGCCGCGGCAATGCCGACCGTCACCACCCCGACCAGGATTGCGTACTCAAGGGCCGACACCGCTCTGGTGTCGCACACGAAACGGACAGCCCACTGCGACAAGAGTCCGGTTCGCCTCATCGCGCTCACCGAGCACAATTGCCGTCGCCGGTATCTTTGGCGTTTGCGCCCGCGACGCTATTCCGGCGCACCCTCGATTGCCTTCCGACACGCGATCCTTCTCGCGCACCGCGCCAACAGCGACGCACCGCCCGCTGTTTCGGGGCAGCCCGACTCGCGGCACGCCGCCCGTCCTGCAACCACATGCCCGTCGCCACCTCCGGGGCCTGTCGACACTATCGTCGATATCTACCGCCGATACGCGCGCAGACGACAGAACCGAACGCGCGATTCGCGATCGCGGTCCAATTGCTACGGGGTGGGGTTCGCGGCGTTCTGAATATCGGTGCCAGTGGTAACGTCGGCGCCGATACCGGCGATCGCCGCCGTGATGGTATCCTGAAACGTCACCACCGCAGCGCCAATACCCACCGTCACGACCCCGACCAGGATCGCATATTCGAGTGCCGCTACCGCTTCCGTGTCGCGCAAGAAGCGAACCGCGCGCTGCAACAACTGTTTCACTCGCATCATCTTGTTTCTCCTCCTCAAGTTGCGGTTGCTGGCAACCAGCCTCAGTGACGGCCTCTCGTCGTCACGAGCCGATCCCCACCATACGGGTTAGACACGCGCATGACAAGCAACCGACGGTCCTGGTTCAGGACATACGAGACTCCCGGTGTGCCGGCGGCGGGCGCGTCATCGAGCGCGTCCACGGTCGAACGCAGGCTCCCGGCCATGCCGGCCCGAACGGCGATAGAAGACCATGCTGTTTCCCACATCTGTCCAAACGAGGTCACTGCCGGCCCGCCTTACAGAACGATCATTCCGCTGCACACGCCCCGCGGCGCACAATAGCCAACCGATCCGACGGCACGACGCGACAAGGAGACAGGCGATCAAACCCGTTCACGAACGCGCGATTCCCGCCCGAATCGTCGCGGCCCCTGCGCCGGCGGTGCGTTCGATCAACACCGTGGGCGCCGCCATCGCTTCGGCGTGACGTTTCTCGGCGAGGTCGAGTTGCCGTTCGCGCACATCGTTGGCGCGAGTCATGAGACGGATGCCGTACAGAACCGTGACCACCTGTACCAAACCGACGAACACGTGCGCGTCGGCGATCCACAACGCCGCTTGGCGCGCGGCAAGTGTGGCCGTCCGGTAGGCAGCCGTGGCGTTCTCCGGTTGGCCGACCGGCGCTTCGATCATGACGCGCTTCGCTTGCGGCGATGCATCGAAGCGGCCCGACCACGGTCGCGCTCTAAAGCCCGCGCGCCGCCACCGCTAATACACCCGCCGCATGACAAGCAACTGGCGGCTGATGTCGGCGAACGCCGCCGCGATCGCCTCGGGTGTGGCGTTGTTGACATAGACGTAAGTACCGTCCGGGTCGTCGGCCGCGCTGGAGCATCTCTCGAGCTCGCTGCGGAAGAAACTATACCGGCTGCCGCTCGTGTCCATCGCGGCGATGGTGAATATCGTGATCCCCGCCGCCTTCGCCGCGTCGCACGCGTTCCTGCGACGGTCGTAAACCACCTGCTGGCTGTGATGGTTGTCCTCGCCGTCGGTGAGCAGCACCAGGATCTTGCGCACTTCACGCCCCGGAGTCGACTCCATCGGATAGGGCGAATCGTCGCTCCACATGGCACGCCACTCCGGCACCATAAGCCGGGTGCCCCATTCGACCCCGAGCGCCGAGTAGGTCGACGCACCGCCGGACCTGAGCGCGTTGATCGACGCCCGCACCGCGTTGAGGTCGTCGGAAAGCGGCATGATCGTCGGCATGTCGGATCGGCAGGGATCCTGCGCCGGCAACACGCTTCCCGACGGTTGCGCCAACGATCCGGGCGGGAGCCAGTAGCAATATTGCTGCTGAACCTCCGGCGGCCCGGCATCCGCCCGGCACTCGTAGCCCACCGAGTCGGTATCCGGATAGGCGACCTCGGGGGAATACCAGGTCATGGCGAACGGATCGTCGTCCGGCAGGTCGAGAACCGCGGCCGACGCGGTGTCGCGCCAGTCGACGCATCCGGTCCAGCTCCCCGACTGCGCCGGCACGGTTTCGGTCGCCGCCTGCCGCCCCGCACCGGACTCCCACCAGGCGTAGGGATAGGTGCGGTCGCTCCCATAGACCGCCCAGCCATTGTCGTCCCAACGCTGGCGTTCGGCCGCGGCGAGCCGCACCCGGTAGTGCCACGGTGCGATGCCGACCGCGAGCGGCATGCCGCTGGCGCCGGAGGCCATGACGTCAATGAGGTCGATCGCCGCCCGCTTGACGATGTCCATGCGGCTTTCGGTGAAGGCCGGGTCGGTGTAGTACCTGCCCGCGGGATCGCTGAACATCGAGGAGGTGACGTCGACGGCGAGGACGATCTCGGTCGCGGTACCAGCGGCCTCGACGCCGGCGCGCTGCTCCATTCCCCCCTCCGGCCCCGCATAGTCGAAGAACCGGGCGGCGAACAGAGTCCCTCCGAGGTCGGCGCGCGCGACGACGCCGACCAGCCCGGCGGCGCGATTGACATCGATCTCCACCTCGAGCGTGTCGCGCGCGCGCTCGCGCGCCCCCTGGGGCAGGTTGGGCAGCATGTTGAGCAGGATGTAACGCTCGGCGACCGCCATCAGTTCCTGGTCGACGTCGCTGTCGGACATGGTGGACGGCAGGCGCCCGAGCTCCAGAGTCGCCGCGACCGCCGCCGCGTCGGCCGCCGTCTTGAGGATGTCGCGCTGCTTGACCAGCCACGAATGGTCGCCGATCAGCGCCACGCCGCAAACGGCCATGATCGACACCGCCACCGCGACGAACGCCGTCGCGCCGGCGCGGACGTCCGGCAGGAAGCGCCGCAGCGCGCGACACGGATTCATGCGTCCGAGTCCTCCGCCGCCCCGACCGGCCGTTTCGGCAAGGCGTGCGCCGCATACAGGTCGCCGGCGACGAAACGCGCGGCGAGAACGCCCGAGAAACTCGGACGCAGGCAGATCTCGACCGCGACGACCTCCTCTCCTTCCTTCATCGCGAAGTCGTCGGGCAGGGCCGCGTTCCCGCCCGCGGCGCCGAAGTTGCCGCAATCCTGGGCCAGCGCGGTCGTCGCCGCTTCGTCGCCGAGGGCAATTTCCTCGACCCAGTCCACCACGGCCGCGGTCGCGCCTTCGGGAAGGCTGAACGCGGTAAGCACATACACCCCGTCGGCCGGGCGGCCGAGCTCGTTGTCGACGAGGAACCGGGCCAGCGCCTCGACCTCGGACGCGTCCGGCGCGTCCTCGCGCGACGCATAGTCCGCGATGACCGCCGCCATCCGCCCGACCGCCGCACTCGATTCGAGCCATGCATAGACGCTGAAGGCCGCAATCGCGATTCCGATGAACGCCGCCCCGCCGAGCGCGAGTTCGATCCCGGCGCTGCCGCGGGTGCGGGCGGCGAACGCGCGCGCCGCCGCCGCCAAGCGCCCGATCGTCACGCCCTCACCGCGCGCTCGTTGCGCGCGACCCCGATGACGATCGTCCTGATCGTTTCGCTTTCCGCAGCGTCCGTCTTGCCGTCGGTGTCCGTCCCGTCATCGGCTTCCGCCTCCGTATCGGGGACGAACCACGCCAGCGGATTCGTCCGGCTCCAGGCGATGCGCACCACCACCATGTCGCCGTTCTCGCCGCCGGGCACCGCGTCCGGCCCGCTCCGCACCGTTCCGGCAAGCATCGCCGACGGGCTCTCATAGATGTCGACGGAGATGGTCCAGGCCTCGTCGCAGCCCTCGCCGTCCGTCAACCGGAGTTCGCGCCGGATCGCCTGGCAGGCGACCGCTTCGAGCGCCGCCGCGTTCGCCGCCGCGTCCGGCATCAGCGCGACCGCCCGCGCGGCCGTCCGCGCCGCCCGGGCCATGCGGTCTGTGCTCCACGCCGACCGCACGATCTCTATCGTCGCGGCCAGCCCGATGACCAGAACCCCGATCGCCGCTGCCGACGACAGTGCCGATGCGGCGCGCCGCTCACGCAAAAAGCGCTCCAAGCCCCCTAGCTGAGCCACCGTCACTGATTCCGACCCTCGATCATTGTCTGGCAAGTCGATTCATTTACATTCTGGCACCAACAATCATACATTCCAGCACCATAATCACATCACAAACAGGTTACCAGACGGGTGCGATAATACCCAATAGAAAACTTGCTGCGCGCTTTGTTCTCTATTTGTTCGTTTGATGCGCCAGCGTCCGGCCGGAAGGCGGGCCGGCGAAACGCCGGCGCACCCGGAGAACACCCCAATGAGAACGAGCCATGAACATATGCGCACTCTTCCACCGCGGTAACTTATACCATATATTGTGCTGTGCCGTGCGGTGAAGGATGGTGCCTCGGCTTGAAGATCGTCGCGGATCGGAAACGCCGGCCCGCGCCCCGGCCGTCGGCCGGGGCGGAGAGGCGCCGCTGATGGCCCCGCCCGAGAAGGGCAAGCACGGCCGGGACCGGCTCCGGCAATTGCGCATCTTCTGTCAGACCGCGCTCCAGCAGAACATGTCGAAGGCGGCGGAGATCCTCAACCTCACCCAGCCCGCCGTATCGATCCATATCCATGCGCTGGAGGACGAGCTGCGGACAACCCTGTTCGAACGCCACGGCCCGCGCATCGCGCTCACCGCCGCCGGCCGCGCCCTGCTCGAACTCGCACTCCCGTTGGTCAAGGAGATGGACGGCCTGCCCGAAGCGCTCGCCGAACGGATCGGCACCCGCGTGTCCGGCACCGTCCATGTGGTCGCCGGGCTGACCGCCTCGACATCGATCCTGGTCGAACCTCTGCAGCGCTTCCGCTGCCGCTATCCCGGCGTGCAGGTCCGCGCCACCACCGGCAACGCTGGCGACAATCTGCGCATCCTCCGCGCCTGGGACGCCGATTTCGCCCTCGGCTCGATCGAAGTCGTCCCCAAGGACCTCGAGTTTCGCGAGATCGCCTCCAGCCGCCACGTGCTCATCGTGCCCGAAGAGCATCCGTTGCGGCGCGAACCCCTGCCGTCTCCCAAGGACATCGCCGCGTGGCCCTCGATCCTGCCCAGCCCGGACACCACACTGCGGAGAGTGGCCGAACTGACCGCGCGCTATTTCGGCATCGAGTTCAACGTCGCGGTCGAGACCAACCAGTGGGACGTGATGAAGCGCTACGTCGCGGCCGGCCTGGGGATCGCCGTCGTTCCCGAACTGTGCGTCACCCCGCAGGACAGGGTGAAGGTGATCCGCTTCCCGGACTACATCGACCGCCAACTCCGTGCGCGCCGCTACGGCGTCATCACGCGGCGCGCCGGTTCGCTGTCTCTCGCCGCGCGCGAACTCGTCGAGGAACTGCACCGCTTCGGCCGCCGCGCCGCCGCATGAAGCGCCGTCACTCGGCGGTTCGGGTCCGCAGATCCTGTGCGCCGTCGGGGCGCCCGAAGACGAGGCGCGGCCAGCGGCCGCGGCCGGACCGGTCCGGCAACATGCGACTCGCGAACCGGACCTTCGCACGATTTCGCGATGCGACGGGTGTGCGGCCATGGCCGGCTTGTCGCCGGCCGCGAGACAACGCAGCACCGGGCCACAACGGCAGGCAGTGTCCGTCGATCCGAAAAGCGCCCGGGGAACCTGGAGATCGACAACTGCCGTCACGCCCCCCGAACGGACCTCCGGTTGATGACGGCATCCACGGTTGTTCCGGGCATGATCGCCAGATAACTCTGCCTGAACGACTCAACGCCCGCGAGGCCCCCCATGCAACCACCCGGATGCCGTCCGAGTAAGCCGAAGCTCCTCGTGATCCTCGGAGCCGGAAGCTCCATCCCGTGCGGCATGCCGAGTGTCCATGAAATTGACAAACAGATGAAATGCTGGGGTCGAGAATGGAAACCTGAAACACGCGTCGACGCGGGATGCGATGTATTCAATGCCTTATGGAAGGTTGTCGAAAAATATTACGGATCGAATCATTACTGTATTCGTCCGAACTACGAAAGAATTCTTAGCGAGATGACCGCGCTGGCGAGTTGGCTGTCACCCCCTCCTTTCGGAACTCCGCTCTCCCAAGCGGTCGAAGACGGAAAACCGATCCGCGAGCTCGAGTGGCTGCATGACTGTTCGAACAAATATGCTGCCAGACACAGTGTTGTGAAACAGCAAACTTTTCTTCTGGAAAAATTGGTTCGTCATATGCGGGAGCGCTGTCAGGAGTTTGATGGTCGATCATCCGAATTCTCCGACTACAAAGAGTTTCTTGGCAAACTCCGAGAACAATTCGACCTCGGCATTTACAACTTGAACTACGATACTGTCGCCTGTACTGCGTGGACCGAGGCGTTCTGCGGATTCGATCCCAAGGGAACTTTCAATCCATTAGAGGTCAGCCAGCGTCGGGAATGGGGATTTATCTACCATCTCCATGGCAGCGTGCACCATTGCATCTATAGCAAGATAGGCAGGCCCCGGATTTTCTGGAAAAAAGACCTTGGGGGATGCTTTTCCGATTCCGACATCCCGCAATCCGATATGGCACAAAATTTCAAGCCAGTGCCGCTGACGACATTGATCGCGGGCGGTTTTAAGTTGGACCAATTGCTTGCCGATCCATACCAAACATTTTATTCGACCCTTACCAAGCATGTGCACGAAGCCGATGCGATTCTGATAGGTGGATACGGATTCGGCGACTTGCACGTCAACCGCGTGCTTCGGAACAGGTTTGAAATACCCGATAACGACCGTCCGCCTCCAAAGGTCGTAATTCTGGAGAAATCGTGTCCAAAGAGATATCGGACTGCACGTCTTGAGATTCATCATTTTTGGTCTTGGGAGCTAAAGCATGCATTGAATACGACGTTCGCCGATGGTGATGCGCCGCCATCGGAGAACGAGAATACTGTCAAGGAATTTGTCGAACGACAGGATATGGAAAAGGACCCGGTCGGCCGGGTGGCCATATGGCACGGTGGATTTTGCGAAGCGCTTTGCGCTGTCGATAGAATCGTGAAATGGCTCTCGGGGGCGTCGTGTCGTTAATATCCGTGGTTTGAGCTCCACGAATCGCGCGGAGACACCGACCATCGCCCGGTGCGCGAGTCGGATCGGGGTCGCTCGAACGCTCCCGGGGTTCGCGGCGCAGCGGCGCGATCCGCGAGTCACTCGGCGCTTTCCACCGTCTGGTCGATCACCCGGCGCACCGCCGCGCGCCATGCCTTGCCGCCGCGCCCCCGCCCGACCGCGGGGTCGTAGGGAATGACGACGTCGGGGTGCCGGTCGGCGAGCGCGTGGCGCACCTGCGCCCGCGACAGCGAGGACGAACGCCATCGCGGTTGGCACTGCGCCAGAAGCGCCGGGCGGTCGCCGCCCAACAGCGCCAGACAGCGGACCGCCGTGCTGATGCTCGGCAGGGTCGGCTCGAACAGCACCACCCGCGAATCCGCCTCGCGCATCACCTCCAGCAGCGCCTCGGGGCCGGCCATTCCCGTCGCCAGCACCACGTGCGTCCGGTTCGCCAGACGCTCCAGCAGCGCGCGCAGCGCCGATGCGCCCGGCGGCGGCGGCACCGGTCCTTCGGCAGGATAACCGATCAGCGTCACCCCCTCTTCCGCCGGCGCGCGCAGGGCGTCGATACGTTCGTCGTCGACCGCGGGCGCCGGCGGCGGCTCCACCGGTTCTCCCATCGCGTCGAGCTCGGGCGGCGGCGGTTCCAGGTCGGCGAGCAGCGCCGCCAACCCCTCCGGCGGTTCGGCGCCCAGCAGCGCCGCCAACCGGCTGCCCGCCGTGTCGAGGTCCACCACCGCCACGCCGCCGCGCCCCGTCGCCGCGCGCGCGATCGCCGCGCTCAGCGTCGCCACGCCGCTGCCGGCGCTGCCGGCCACGGCGATCACGCGCCCCGCCCAGGCGCGCTCGGGCAGGTCGTCCAGCGCCGCCGCACTCGCCTCGCGCACTGCCGCCGGCGAAACCGGCTTGACCAGATAGTCGGCCATGCCGCGTTCCAGCAGCGCCCGGGCCAGCGGCGCCGTGTCGGCCGAGCCGATGGCGATCAGCGCGGTGCCGGGAGCGCACACCGCAGCCAGTTGCGCGGCCGCCGCTTCCGGCTCGCGCACGCCGTCGAAATCGACCAGCACCAGCGGCGCGGCGGGTTCGCCCGCCAGCGCGCGCAGCGCGACCGGCAGACGCCCGCGGCGCACGCGCGCGTCGCGGCTTGCCAGCCCCTCGCGCAACGCGCGCTCGGTCGCCGCGTCGGCCGCGAAACCCTGCGCACCAACCCCTTCGGAAGACGCCACCGCCGGACCGCGCGCCCGACCCCGGCGACGCCGCTAGCCGCCGCCGGCCGACGAGGCGCCGGTCGCCGACAGCGCCGGCAGCTCGCGCACCGAGTCTTCCGCCCAGCGCCGATAGGCGTTCGACCCGGCGCCGTAGGCCGCGGCGGACGGGCGCGGGGGCGGGCACAGCAAGGCGGTGTCGCCGCTTCCGGCGCATTCGCGCGCCAGCGCCTGCAACGCGCCGTAGCGGCTCAGCGCGGCCTCGGCCGCGGCGGCGGCATCGGTCTCGGCGAGCGGCGCGAAGTAGCTGTCCTGCTGCGCCAGCCGCGGCTCGCAGCCGGAGACGAAAACGACCGCCGACAACGCCGCGAAGGCGAGAACCGAACGAAGCGAAAGACACGGACACCGCATTGAGCGCTCCCGGAGACGACCGATGGAGGGGTCAGTAATGATAGCCTTCCGCACGCAGGGTCGCCAGCGGCGCCGGCCCGGCATCGGCGGCTTCGGGGTCTGCGGCGGCGCCGGTCAGGCGGGCGGTGACGACGACGATCAGTTCCAGCTCGTCCGCCCGTGTGGAGGTATGGCCGAACAGCACGCCGACGCCGGGAAGGTCCTTCAGCAGCGGCACACCGGCCTCCACCGTGTTCGACGCGTTGCGGAACAGCCCGGCGATGACGATCGACTCGCCGTCGCCGATCTCGACCGTCGTCTCCGCCCGGCGCACGTTGATTACGGGAATGTCCACGCCGACGATGCGCACCGACTGGTTCAGCGACGGTTCGGAGACTTCGGGACGGACGGTGAGCACGATGCGCCCGGTGTCGAGCACCGTCGGCACGAAATCGAGCAGCACGCCGTATTTCTTGTATTCGAAGACGATGACCCCGTCCTCGAAGCCGGTGGGCAGGGGGTATTCGCCGCCGGAGAAGAACGACGCCGTCTCGCCGGTGACCGCGGTGACGTTGGGCCGCGCCAGCACGTTGGCCAGCCCCGCGGTCGCCAGCGCGTCGATCATGGCGGCGATGCGGATCGGCCCCAGTTCGCCGAGGTCGAACGTGTTGGCGAACTCGTACGACGGCGCCGGGTTGCCGTCGATGATCCCGGGGAACGGCCGATCGGGCAGGCCGTCCGGCGCGCTCGGCAGCACCCGTCCGACGCGGAAGCGGAAGGGAGCGCCGTCGATGACGCCGAACGCCTCCCAGTTGATCCCGATGTCTTCGGTGATGGAGCGGTGGACTTCGGCGATCTGGACTTCCAGGTTGACCTGCTGCGGCGCGGCGATCCGCAGATCGTTCTCCACCGCGACGGCTTCGGGAAGCGCGGCGGCGGCGAGACGCAACGCCCGGTCGGCGACCTCCGGGGAAGAGACCTCGCCGGTCAGCGCGACGCCGCGTTGCAGGCGCCGCGCGCGCACGTCGGAGAACACCGGGTCGCCGGCCAGGATCGCCCGCAGCGGCTCGACGTCCAGCACCACTGCGACGGTCTGCTCGCGGGCGATCTCATCGTCGTCGAGCACCGCGACCGTGGTGCGCCCCACCTGCCTGCCGATGACGTAGAGCACCTGGGGCGACAGCAACTGCACGTCGGCGATCTCCGGCGCTGCGGTGAGCACGGCCGTCGCCGGTCGGTCGAGGCGCAGGCGCCGGCTGTGCCCGACCGGCAGCATCACCGGCGGCGCGGCGCCCGGCGCTGCGAGCGATTCCGGCGGCGGGGGCGCCGGTTCGGGCGCGGCCGGCGGCAGCAGCGATTCCGGCGGCGCGCCCGCATGCACGATCGGCGGCGCCGCCGCGAAGCGCCAGTCGCCGAAGCCCAGTGCGGGGCCCGAGGAGCGCGCCCGCTGCCTCGTCGGCGCCGCTCCGGCGGCCGGGCGCAACGCGGCGAAGCGCAGCGCCGCGTTCCGGTGGCGGTCGGAGGAGTCGTCGATGAGGCGCGCGAGCAGAGCGTCGTCGCCGTCCATCCAGAACGACGCGTCGCGCGCCGCCAGGGCGCGCGCCGCCCGGTGCGGCCGTCCCGCGGCGACCAGGGTGCGGACGCGGTTCGCGGCGATCCTCGGATGGTCGGAGGAGCGCTCCAGCGCCTCGGTGTAGTGCGCATCGGCCGCCGCATAGTCGCCGTCGAGAGCGGCGACGACGGCGAGGCCGTTGGCGACCCACACCGCCGCCGGCGGACTCGGGCCGGCCGCTGCGGCGTTCTCGAAGTGCTGCCGCGCCGCGTCGGTCGCGCCGCGGGCGAGCGCCGCGCGTCCGGCGCCGAGCAGCGCTTCCGCCTGCGTCTCGGGCCGGTCGGCGGCGCGCGCGGCGGCGTGCGCGAAATTGCTTTCCGCCGCGTCGAACTTCCGGTCGTGCAGCGCGATCCACGCCAGGCCGAGAAACGGATCCGGCGCGCCGTCGAAGCGGTCGGCGAGGGACCGGTAGAGCCGCCGCGCGGCATCGGTCTGCCCGGAGGCGAGCGCCGCCGCGGCTACCGGAAGCGTGCTGCGAAGCGCGCTTTCATCCACCGTTCCGTCCGCCGGAACCTCGGGTCCGCCGACGCAGGCGGCGAGCGAGACCACTATCGCTGCGGCAGCGACGCGGGGCAGGCGTGGGTATGGATATGGCGGTCTGTGCGTCACGAATACTCCGGCGCGCCAGGGGCGAAGTCGGCCCCGGACAAATTAGGGCGGTAGGGAGCGGTGGCCAGTAGCCCCCTGCGGATGCGCCGGGGTCCCGCCGGCGGCGCCCGCACGCTGCGCCGACAGAGCGCTATATCTATATGATTAAGGCGTCGTTCGGAAGCGGAAGAGGGTCGTCGCATGGCGGGAATACCGGCCTGGGCCGCGTGCCTGATCTTCGCCGCTGCCGCGGGGTGGGACCTGCGCTGCCGTCGGGTTCCGAACGCCATCCCGCTCGCCCTCGCCGCGTTGTTCGCCGCCCATGTGCTGGCGGGGGCGGTCGGCCCGGCGGCCTGGTGGACGCACGCCGCGGTGGGCGCGGCGTTGCTCGCCGCCGGATTCGTGCTATATCTCACGGGCGGGTTCGGCGCCGGCGACGGCAAATTGCTCGCGGCGGCGGGCCTGTGGGTCGGTCCCAGCGACCTGAGCCGCTTTCTGTTCGGTCTGGCGATCGGCGCGCTCGCCTTGGCTCTGTTCGCCCTGCTGCCCTTCCCGGCGGCGCGGCGGATGCGCCGGGAACTGCCTTTCGCGGTCGCCATTGCGCTGCCGGCCGCGGCCGTCGTGATCCCGCAGGCGCTGTCGCACGGGATCCCGTTCGGAAACGCCGAGTGACGAGGAGGCCTCGCCGATGCAACGCTTCTGGGTCGTGCTCTTGCTGGTGGTGTTCGGGGTGCTTCCCGTCACCGGAGTCCTCTTCGTCGCGCTCTCGCTCCTGGCCAGCGGGCCGGAAGAGCCCGTGGTGACCGAATCCGTCGGTCCGATCCCGGTCGCGGTGGAAGCGCCGCCGCCGGAGACGAGCGCGGTATGGACCGCCGCGCGGGCGTTGCCGGTGGGCGCGCTGCTGGGCAAGGACGATCTGGTCGCGCGCGATTTCGAGGTGGGGGCGGTCCGCCGCGGCGGATATTTCGTCGTGGAGGGAGACGGAGACGGGACCGCCAACGCCCTTTACGGCCACGCCATGCGCGAGGCGGTCGCCGAAGGAGAGCCGCTCACCCCGGCCTCGGTGGTGGGGCCGAGGGAGCCCGGCTTCCTGACCGCCGCGCTGAGCCCCGGCGCCCGCGCGGTGACCATACGGGTGGGCGCCGCGACCGGTTACGCCGGCCTCATCGACCCCGGCGACCGGGTGGACGTGATCCTGACGGCGGAGATCGATACGGTGGAGACCACCAACGTGGCGTTCGCACGCACCATCGTCGAGGACGTGCGCGTCGTCGCGGTGGACCACCGCATCGGGGTCGCCACCGGTCCCGGCGAAGGCGCGCGAAACCGGACCGAGATCACTACGGCGACTCTGGAAGTCTCGCCCGAACAGGGCGACCGCCTGGTGCTCGGCGAGCATGAAGGCAACCTCTCCCTGGCGGTGCGTCCGCTGGCCGCCGCCCACGCGCCGTTGCAGCGCACTGCGGTCGATCTGGGAAACCTGCTGCGGCTCCCGGTCCTGGAACCGCCGCCGCCCCCGGCGCCGCCGCCTCCCCCGCCGGCGGTCGCGGAGCCGGCGCCGCGCGCCGAGGCGCTGGAAACCACGGTGCGCGTGTTTCGCGGCAGCGCCGACGCCCAGGTGGTCAGTTTCGACGCGCCCTGACGAGGAGTGGCACATGAACCCCGGTCAATTCTTCACCCGCGCCGCCGCGCTTCTCCCCGACGCGGTGAGAGAGCGGCTCGACGGCGACTCCCCGCTCGACTGGGCGGCCTACGAGAGCGCCGAAACCGAGAGCGACATCGGCGCGGCGGCGCAGACGGGCCGTCGTCTCGCGCCGGCGGTGGAAGCGCTCGCGCACAGGCTGATCGCCGACATCGGGATCGTCCCCGCCGACCTCGCCGCCGGCATCGAGCGCCAGGGGGCCGCGAGCGCCTGGATCCCCTGGGTCACGCTCGAATCCGACGGCGAGACCTGTCTGATCCGCAACGACCGCAGCGGCGAAGTCTATATGTGCGTGCGTCCCGAAGCGGTGGCGGGCTATGCGGCGCTGGCGATGGACCTGGCGACGACCCTGCACTACGCGGTCGAGCAGTGGCGGCGCGCCGCGGACCGCCATCGGGCGACCCCCGACGACCGGCAGAGCGATCTGGCCCGCTGCGCGGTGCACATGGGCGAGCGCCTGCAGACGCTGATCGACGGAGCGACGGCCGGCGAGTATGCGCGCACGCTCGAACGCGCGTGGAACGGTCAGGACGGCGAGACCCGGGAAGCGCTCGCAGGCGTGCGCCTGGCGACCGCGCCCGGCGTGCGGGCGCCGCGAGCGAACCACTACACGCCGGCGGCGAGCCATCGCCTTCACGCCTGCGACGCGGACGAGATCCGCTGGTTGCGTGCGCTGGCGGAGCACGCGGCCGGCGGTGCGAGGCGGGAACCGCCCCCCCCGGCGCCGCCCGAACGCGCTCCCGCGAAGGAAGAAGCGGCGGTTACCCTCGCGCTGGGTTCGGATCCGGCGACGCTGACTCCGCCGGCGGAGATCGCGGAACTCCAGCGCGCCGTCAACCACCTGCCGGGCGCGGTTCGGCGGCGCATGGGCGAAACCTGGGGTCCGGCGGTGGGGGAGGAACTGGCGCGGTTCGAGAACCCGGCGGAGGTCGAAGCGCTCAGCACCCGCCTCGCGGCCGGCGAAGCGGGCGCGCCGCGATGGCTCGAGGCGCTGGCGGAGTCGCTGCTCGCCGACTCCGGCGCCGCGACGCGGGACGGCTTGCGCACGGCCGGCATGAGCCTGGAACGCGCGCCGGCCCCCGAGAGCGGCTACCGGGCCACCGAGACCGACAGCGGCAAGATCGGAACGCTCACGCCGATCGGGCTGATCGAACAGCTCCGTCTGAGCATCGCCTTCGCGCACGACGCCTGGGTCGGCTTCTCGGCGCTGCAAAGCGCCGGCAAGGAGGGCGACTGGGCGCTCGGCGAAGTCGAGTCGGGGAATGGCGAACTCGCGGCGGGGGAACGTGAAACCCTTGAGGCGGCGCAGGAAATCGGACAGGCTCTCGGCCGTATCGGCCGCGCCCGGACCGGAGAGCACGGCGACCGCGAACCCGGCGCGCTGGAACAGGCGGCGATGGCGGCGGAAGCCCTGGTGTCCATCGGCCCTACCCTGCGCGCCGCCGCGGGGTGGCCGGGCGGGGCGCCGCCGCCGAACGGACGCGACCCGAGCGATGTCGCGCGGATGGTGAGCGTCGCCGAAGCGCTGCACGGCGAGATTCGCTCCATCGCCAACCGGCTCATCGCGGGGTGGATCGCCGACGTCCGGTCGTGACCGGGAGGGCTTCGGTGAAAGCGGCGCTGACGGCGCTCGCCGCCCTCCTCGTCGTTCTTCTGCCGCCCGCCGCGCGCGCCGAGAGCGTCGAGCGGGTGCTGACGCTGATGTCCGAGCAGCGCTATGCCGAAGCCCGGGCCACCCTGGACCCGCTGCTCGGGGACGACCCGACGAACCCGCACGCGCAGCTTCTGCACGGCGTTCTGCGCGCGCATGAGGGCCGGGCGGCGGAGGCGGTGGAAATCCTGGAGAACCTCCGGCGCGCCGCCCCCGACATCCCTGAAATATACAACAACCTGGCCGTCCTCTACGGCGCCGAAGGCCATCTCGACGAGGCCCGCGCGCTGCTGCTCGAGGCGGTCGAACGCTGGCCGGAATTCGCCATGGCGCACGAGAACCTGGGCGTCATCTATACCGAACTGGCCCGCCGCGCCTATCAGCTCGCCCGCGAACTCGAACCCGATGTCGAGAGCCTGCCGGGGATCGCCATCGATACCGTCGCCGCAGGCCCCGGCCCCGCGACCGCCGCCGCCGCCGCGACCGCCGCCGCACCCGCGGGCGCCTCATGCGTGACGGTCGGCGGGATCCGCGACCGCGCCGACGCCGACGAGGCCGGGCGCTGGCTGCGTGAGCGGGGCGCCGAGGCGGTGGAGATCCGCGCCGGGCCGACTTCGATAGCCCTGCACCGGCTGTATCTGCCGCCTCTGGCAAGCCGCGCCGCCGCGGCTGCGAAACTCCGCGAGATCCGCGACCGGGGCGTGCGCGACGTCGCCATCCTCGGCACCGGCCGTTTTGCGAACGGAATTTCGTTCGGCGTGTTCAGGGACGCCGCCAACATGCGCCGGCGCGCCGCGGCGCTCAGGGAACTCGGCTACACACCGCAGAGCACGGTCGAGACCAGGGAGGTCGAGGGCTTCACCATCGGTGCGCGGATCGACGGCGCGCCCGGCGGGTTGCAGAACGACTGGACGTCGGTCTATCCCCGATACCCGATCGAGCGCGCGGCCTGCAACTGAGAGGTCGCGCCGCGCCGGCCCTCTCTGCGTCCGGCGCGGTCAGTCCGGATCGGGCGCCACCCGCACCATGCGCTTGCCGCGGTTCTCGCCGGCCAGCAGCCCGACGAGCGCGCGCGGCGCGTTCTCCAGGCCGTCCACGACGTCTTCGACGACCGCGATCGCGCCGTCGCTCACCCAGCCCTGCAAGGCGCTTTCGGCCTCGGCGGCGCGGTCGGCGAAATCCATCACGATGAACCCCTCCAGGCGCAGGCGCTTGACCACCGCGAGGCCGGGGAGGTTGCGCGGCCCCGTCGGCGCGGTGGAATCGTACTGGCTCACCGCGCCGCAACAGACGACCCGGCCCCGCATGTTCATCAGGAACAGCGCGGTTTCGAGCACCTTCCCGCCGACATTGTCGAAATAGACGTCGATCCCGTCCGGGCAGGCATCGCGCAGGCGTCCGAACAGGCCGCCGGCGCGATGATCGATGCAGGCGTCGAAGCCGAGTTCGCGCACCGCCCAGTCGCATTTCGCGGCGCCGCCGGCGATCCCGACGGCGCGGCAGCCGAGGGCGCGGGCGATCTGGCCGACATAGCCGCCGACCGACCCGGCAGCGGCCGAAACCACGACGGTCTCGCCGCGGCGGGGACGGCCGACCTCGGTCAGGCCGTGGTAAGCGGTTCTGCCGGCGATTCCGAACACCGACAGACGGTGCGACAGCGGTCGCGCAGCGGGCAGTTTCTCCGCCGCGCGCGCGGCGATGGCGGCATAATCGGCCCACACCGCTTCCGCCGCCACGATGTCGCCGACGGCGAGCGCCGGGTCTTTCGAGGCCACGACCTCGCCGATCGCATAGCCGGGCATGGTGTCGCCCGCCTTCACCGCCGCGCGGTAGGTGGCGCCCTGCATCCACGCGCGGTTGGCGGCGTCGATCGAGATCAGGACGGTGCGGATCAGCGCCTCGCCGTCGGCGATCGGGGGCGCCGGCGCGGTGCGCAGTTCGAAATGATCCTCGCGCAGCGCACCCTCAGGCAGCTCGCGCAGCACGATGCGCCGGCCGGCAGCCGTTCTCGACGGCGTCGTCATGCGTCCCACGCCTTCTGTAGTGCCGGGCGCGCGTTCAACCGGTCGATATAGTCCCGGACCGAGGGCTTGTCCGACAGGTCGGCGCCGAGGCGCGAGGCGACGATGCAGGCGTGCCCGGTCATGATGTCGGCGCCGCCGAATGCGCCGGCGAGGAAGTCGCGCCCGTGCAACCCGTCCTCGACCGCGCCGAGCATCCGCGTGAGCAGCCGCGTGGCGCGATCGACGTTGACCTGGTTGCGCCGCTCCTTCGGCAACAGGATCGTCTCGACCACGATGGTGTTGACCGGCGGCATGATCATGCCCTCGGCATAGTGCAGCCATTGCAGATAGGCCGGATGGTCGGGAGATCCGGGATCGGGGGCGAGCCGCCCGTCACCGTATTTCGCGAGCACGTATTGCACGATGGCGCCGGACTCGAAGAGCGTGACGGCGCCGTCGCGCAACGCCGGCACGCGGCCCACGGGGTGCACCTTCAGATAGTCCGGCGCGCGCATCGCCGGGTCGCCCAGCTTGTAGCGTTCGAGCTCGTAGGGCAGGCCGAGTTCCTCGAACAGCCAGACGATACGGACGGCGCGCGTATGCGGCGCGTAGTAGATCTTCATTCAGGTTCTCCGGGCGGCGCCGGCGGATCGAAGCCGGCGAAGGGCGGTGAGACGCTTGCGCCGAGTCGCGCCGCGAGTCAATGCCGTGCGGCGGGATGCGGCGCCGCAATATCTCAGTCGGAAAAGAATCCCGGCCGCAGGTCGGCGCTCGCAGCGAAACGCGAGGCCTGTCGGTAAATCGCGCGCACCGTCACGGTCGGCAGTCGCACATGGAGCGGAACCGTCAGGACTTGCCGTTCGTCCGAAGCCGATACACGAACGAGCCCGGCGTGGCTGCCGCGGATCGAGACGACTTCGAACCCGAACTCCCCGAGGACCTTCAGAACCTCCCGCGACGTCAGCCGCTTGAGCCGGGACACCCGGCGCCAAAGGCCGGGGTTTCGTAGCTCACGACCAAGCGGGGCGCGACCGGCAGACCGACCCGCGCGAGTTCTTCGTCATCAAGATGCAGCGCCAAGGCGCTCCGCAGGTTTGCCAGCGTCTCGTCCAGCGACCGGCCCTGAGTGACGACGGCGACCTCGAGACACTCCGCCACATACCACCCCTCGCTTTCCTCGATTGCGGCATGGATCGGCCTGCCTTCCGGCGTGTTCCGGCCTCGTCGAATCACTCCGACCTCCTGCCTGTTGGAAGGGGAGAAAAACGCATATGAATTTACAAGTAGATACCTGTTCCGGTTCTCCGTCGGATCGAAACCGGAGACGGATCGCGAAACGCTTGCACCGGGCCGCGCCGTGTGTCAGCACCACCTGGTCGTTCCCGTCGCGAGAGGCCGCCATGAAAACCCGCATCACCGAACTGTTCGGCATCGAGCATCCGATCGTCCAGGGCGGGATGCACCATGTGGGATTCGCGGAACTCGCGGCGGCGGTCTCGAACGCCGGCGGCCTGGGGATCGTCACCGCCCTCACCCAGCCCTCGGCGCGGGATCTGGCGAACGAGATCGCGCGCTGCAAGGACATGACCGACAAGCCGTTCGGCGTCAACCTCACCTTCCTGCCGAGCCTCGGCGCGCCCGACTATCCCGCCTACATCGAGGCGATCGTCGAAGGCGGGGTGCGCATCGTCGAGACCGCGGGGCGCAACCCGCAGGCCCATCTGCCCCGGCTCAAGGATGCGGGCGTGAAGATCATCCACAAATGCACCTCGGTCCGTCATTCCCTCAAGGCCGAGGCGATCGGCTGCGACGCGGTTTCGGTGGACGGGTTCGAGTGCGGCGGCCATCCCGGCGAGGACGACGTTCCCAACATGATCCTGCTGCCGCGGGCGGCGGAGGAACTGTCGATCCCGTTCGTGGCGTCGGGAGGCATGGCCGACGCGCGGAGCCTGGTCGCGGCGCTGGCGATGGGAGCGGACGGCATGAATATGGGCACGCGCTTCATGGCGACCCGCGAAGCGCCGATCCACGACAACGTCAAGCGCGCGATCGTCGCCGCATCGGAACTCGACACGCGCCTGGTCATGCGCCCGCTGCGCAACACGGAGCGCGCCCTGCGCAACGCCGCGGTGGAACGGGTGCTGGAGACCGAGGCCCGGCTCGGCAAGGACCTGAAGATCGACCACATCCTGCCCGACGTCGCCGGGGTCTATCCGCGGGTCATGCACCGGGGCGAAGTCGAGTCCGGCGTGTGGTCGTGCGGGATGGTGGCCGGCCTCATTCGCGACATTCCCACCTGCGCCGAACTCGTCTCGCGCATCATGGCCGAAGCCGAGGCGCTGGTGCGCCGGCGTCTGGGCGGCATGTTGTCAGCCGCCGCCTGACTCCGCCAGCAACGCCAGCAAGGCTTCCACCACCGCCTCGGGGCGTTCCTGCTGCACCCAGTGGCCGGCGCCCTCGACCAGCCGCAATTCGCGGAACCGCGCGCAGGCGGCCTGCATGGCGTCGAGCGCGCCGGGACGCTGGTAGATGCCCCAGTCGCGCCGCCCGGCGATGAAGCACGCCGGAACCTCGATCCTGCGGCCGGCGAACAGGCCCAGGTCGCGCGCATTGCCGCCGCCGGTCATGCAGCGATACCATTGCAGCCCGCCCTGGAAGCCGGTGCGCCCGTATTCGTTCGCATAGACCGCGAGCGCGGAGTCGGGCAGCCAGTCGCACGCCGCGACCTCCGCCGCGGCCGGCATTTCCGACGCCACCGTCTCCGCCATCGTGCAATCGCGGTCCATGATGTAGTAGGTTGGCATCCTGGCCAGTTCGCTCGCCGACCAGCCGGCGAGCGGGAAGGGGCGGTTGCCCGGCCAGTCGCCGCTCTTGTGATGGAAATAGGCGCGCAGGAAATCGCTTACCCCCTGCGGACAGTCCATCAAGTCGCCATTGGCGGGCCGGGTGGAATAATACCACTGGTAATGCTTGCGCGGGCGCGGCAGCGCCGTCAGGTCGTCATGCACGGGGTCGGCGCCGCCCGACGGAGCGAGGGGCGGCGCGCCGGTGAACGGCGCGCTCATCATCGCCACCGACCGGAACAGGTCGGGGCGGATCAGGGCGCAGCATCCGGCGACGAAGGAGCCGGCGTCGTGGCCGAACACCCCGGCGACCCGGGAGCGGCCGAGCGCCGCCAGCAGGCCCACCACGTCGCGCGCGAGGTTGGTGATGAGGAAGGGGTGGAGCGGGCCGTCATAGTCGTCGCTCCAGCCGGTGGTGCGCCCGAAGCCGCGCTGGTCGGGCGCGACGACGTAATAGCCCGCGGCGGCGAGCGCCGGCATGACCCGGCGCCAGCTCCACGCCAGTTCGGGGAAGCCGTGCAGCAACACCAGGCAGGGCCGGTCGCCGTTTTCGAACCCGGCTTCGAGCAGATGGACGTTGAGGCCGTTGCCGTTATCGACGAAACGGGCGCGCACGCCCGTCGGCAAGGCGGCGCCGTCGTAACCCGCGCCGGCGCTCATGGCCGGCGTTCCGCGTCGGTCGTCATCAGCATTCTCCCCTCCCAATGGCGTTCTCTCAGAGCCGACGAACCCCTACCATGCTTCGCCGCGCGACGGAATTGGCGAGGCGGTTTCGTGATTGGCCGTGTTTCGGTTTGAAAATTATCGTGGTTCGTGCCGGCGATGACGGCGGGGCGGGGGCGCCAAACGGCATCGATCCGCCTGTAGGGGCGCCCCTTGTGGGCGCCCGAACCCCCGGACAGGCGGGCGACAAGGGCGGGCAACCACAAGGGTTGCCCCTACGGGATTGTCGCGGTGGGGCGCCAAACGGCATCGATCCGCCTGTAGGGGCGCCCCTTGTGGGCGCCCGAACCCCCGAACAGGCAGGCGACAAGGGCGGGCAACCACAAGGGTTGCCCCTACAGGGATTGTCGCGGTAGGGCGCCAAGCGGCATCGATCCGCCTGTAGGGGCGCCCCTTGTGGGCGCCCGAACCCCCGAACAGGCGGGCGACAAGGGCGGGCAACCACAAGGGTTGCCCCTACGGGATTGTCGCGGTGGGGCGCCAAGCGGCATCGATCCGCCGGTAGGGGCGCCCCTTGTGGGCGCCCGAACCCCCGAACAGGCGGGCGACAAGGGCGGGCGACCACAAGGGTTGCCCCTACGGGATTGTCGCGGTGGGGCGCCAAGCGGCATCGATCCGCCTGTAGGGGCGCCCCTTGTGGGCGCCCGAACCCCCGGACAGGCAGGCGACAAGGGCGGGCAACCACAAGGGTTGCCCCTACAGGGATTGTCGCGGTAGGGCGCCAAGCGGCATCGATCCGCTTGTAGGGGCGCCCCTTGTGGGCGCCCGAACCCCCGAACAGGCAGGCGACAAGGGCGGGCGACAAGGGCGGGCAACCACAAGGGTTGCCTGTGCGGGGATTGTCGCGGTTCGTGCCGGCGATGGCGGCGGGGCGGCGGCGTGCCGGAGTCCGGTCGTCCCGCAGCGGGTATCGATTTCAAACCGGGACACGACCTCATGGCTCGACGGCTTGTTTTCCGTCCACGGCTCCGGTAAGCAAATTTCCCGGAGGAGTGGACGGACGCGGCGATCGCCCTATTTCCATCCGAACGGGCCGCGTTTCCGGCGCCGTCGCCACGAGGGGAAACCGAACCGGATTCCCCGGAAGACGAAGGGACCAGTCACGCCATGCAAACGCCATGCGCCGCGCGAACCGGGGGTTCGCGGCGCATTCCCTCCCCAGGTGCGCCGGCGTCCCGCCGACATGCGTCACGGGGCGGCGCGTTTTCGTCTGCGGAAGGCCGGAAGCTCGTTCCGGTCATGCCCGACAACTCGTCCCCCCCCCCCCCCGCCGTAAGCGCCGACTTGTTCGCTCGCACAGCGTCTCTGCGCATTTCGACGGCCGAAATCGGCCGCGATAAAGCGACCGTCCGGCCCGGGGCCTCACGCAGACCTCCCCGTTGCCTGATCGGTCTTTTCTGTCTGCTCGCGACGGCGGTCGGTTCGCCGGCCGCTCGGGCGCAGGACGAGGAACCCACGCGGCTGACGCTGATCGCGGACGACGACGGCCGGGCGCCCTACTACGGCTCGGTGCTCGAGGACAATGACGTGCTCGTGGTCACCGGCAGGCTGGATCGGCCGGCGCCGGTCGGCGGGGTGACGGTGACGCTGGGCGGATCGCCGGGCGGCGACGCATCGCAATGCCCCAGCACCCTGACCGACGCGCAGTGCCTGGACGACGGATACGACTACCGCATGTCGAGCGCCGCGGTCTTCACCATCCCCGCAGGCGAGACAGTCTCCGAAGACGACGGCGCGATCGTGACCATTGCGCTCATGGACGACACGCTCGACGAAGGCTCCGAGACCATCGTTTTCGACGCGACCACCAGCCCGGCCCTGACGGTGGCGCCGGTGACCGCGACGATCATCGACAATGACGGCGCGGTGACCGGGATCGTCCTGAAGACGGAAGTGACGGAGATATCCGAGGAGGGCGGCAACCAGCAGCTTGTGCGGGTCATTGCCGAACTGGTCGGCGGCGTGCGGACACAGGCGACCGATGTGACGGCGACGTTCAGCCCCGGCGCCGGGTTGACCGCAGCCGACTTCACGGCCGATCCATTCACCATCACCATCCCGGCCAACGCCGGCTCGGCCTATAACGGCCAGAACGTCGTTCCCGTGGACGACGACGTCGCCGACGAAGGGGTGATCCTGATCGAAGGCACGACGACCGTAGGCATCCCGGTGACCGGCACCTCCATCGCTCTTGTCGACAGCGACGCGACAGGATTCGCGGTGACGCTGCCGCAGGGGGCGACCCGCCTGACCACCACCGAAGCCGGCGGCACGGCGACGTTCTCGGTGGCGCTTGCCTCGCAGCCGACGGCGAACGTCGTCATCGGCGTCAGCAGCGACGACACCGGCGAGGGCACGGTGGCGCCGTCCAGCCTCACCTTCACGCCGCAGAACTGGAACGCGGCGCAGACGGTGACGGCGACGGGCGTGAACGACGACGTGGACGACGGCGACCAGACCTGGACCGTCGTTCTGGCGGCGGCGCAGAGCACCGACACCGACTACAGCGGCCTCGACCCGGACGACGTGGCGGTGAGCAACGCCGACGACGACACGGCGGGGATCACGGTCACGCTGCCGCAGGGGGCGACGAGCCTGACCACGACCGAAGACGGCGAAACCGACACCTTCGACGTGGTGCTGGACAGCGAGCCGACGGCGAACGTCGTCATCGGCGTCAGCAGCGACGACACCGACGAGGGCACGGTGGCGCCGCCCAGCCTCACCTTCACGCCGCAGAACTGGAACGCGGCGCAGACGGTCACCGTGACCGGCGTCCGCGACCAGGAGAACGACGGCGACCAGACCTACACCGTCGTGCTGGCGGCGGCGCAGAGCACGGACACCGACTACAGCGGCCTCGACCCGGACGACGTGAGCGTGACCAACGAAGAAACGAACGCCGCGCCGACGGGTGCGGTGACGATCGACGGCACGGCGACGCAGAGGGAGACGCTGACGGCGGTGACGGACACGATCGCCGACCCGGACGGACCGGAGACGCTGATCTTCAGCTACCAGTGGCATCGCGACGGCGCGGATATCCCGAAGGCCACCGAAGCGTCCTACCGGCTGGTCCAGGCCGACGTCGGGAAGGCGATCACGGTGACGGCGAGCTGGACCGACGACGGCGGCAAGGAGGAATCGCTCACGTCGGAGGCGACGGATGCGGTCGAGAACGTCAACAACAACCCGAACGGCCAGGTGACGATCAGCGGCGCGGTGACGGAGGGCGAGACGCTGACGGCGGTGACGAACACGATCTCGGACCCGGACGGACCCGCGACGCTGACCTTCAGCTACCAGTGGAAGCGCGACGGGACCGACATCACCAGCGCGACGGAGGAAACCTACGATCTGGTCCAGGCCGACGTGGGCGCGGCGATCACGGTGACGGTGAGCTGGACCGATGCGTTCAATACGGAGGAGTCGTTGACCTCGGACGCCACGGCGGCGGTGGCGAACGTGAACGACGAGCCGACGGGTGCGGTGACGATCAGCGGGACGGCGACGCAGGGCGAGACGTTGACGGCGGTCACCAGCACCATCGCGGACCCGGACGGCCCGGAGACGCTGACCTTCAGCTACCAGTGGCATCGCGACGGGACCGACATCCCCGGCGCGACGGGGGCGACCTACGTGCCGGCGCAGGCCGACGTAGGCGCGGCGATCACCGTGACGGTGAGCTGGACCGACGACGGCAACACGGCGGAGTCGTTGACCTCGACGCCGACGGCGGCGGTGACCGATGTGAACGACGCGCCGACAGGCGCCGTAACGATTACCGGCACGGCGACGCAGGGCGAGACGCTGACGGCGGACACTTCCGGCATCGCGGACGCCGACGGGCTCGGAGCCTTCACCTAACCAGTGGAAGCGCGACGGCACGAACATTTCAGGCGCAACCGGCACAACCTACGTGTTGACGCAGGCTGACGTGGGTGCGGAGATCACCGTGACGGTGAGCTGGACCGACGACGGCAACACGGCGGAGTCGCTGACCTCCGCGCCGACGGCGGCGGTGGCGAACGTGAACGACGCGCCCACCGGTGCGGTGACGATCACGGGCACGCCGAGGCAGGGCGAGACGCTGACGGCGGTGACGAGCGCGATCGCCGACCCGGACGGCCCCGGGACGCTTACCTTCAGCTACCAGTGGAAGCGCGGCGGGACGTCGATCAACGGCGCGACCGCCTCGACCTACGAACTCGTTCAGGCCGACGTAGGCGCGACGATCACCGTAACGGTGAGTTGGACCGATGCCGGCAATACTGTCGAGTCCCTGACCTCGGTCGCGACGGACACGGTGGCGAACGTGAACGACGCGCCGACGGGTGCGGTGACGATCAGCGGCACGGCGACGCAGGGCCAGACGCTGACGGCGAACACCTCCGGCATCGCGGACGCCGACGGGCTCGGGAGCTTCAGCTACCAGTGGCATCGCGACGACACGGACATCAACGGCGCGACCGCCTCGACCTACGTGCTGGTGCAGGCCGACGTGGGCGCGGCAATCACGGTGACGGTGAGCTGGACAGACGACGGCGGCGCGGAGGAGTCGCTGACCTCGGCCGCGACGGCGGCGGTGACGAACGCCAACGACGCGCCGACCGGCGCGGTCACGATCAGCGGGACGGCGACGCAGGGCGAGACGCTGACGGCGGTGACCTCCACCATCGCCGACCCGGACGGCCCCGCGACGCTCACCTTCAGCTATCAGTGGAAGCGCGGCGGGACGGCGATCAACGGCGCGACCGGGGCGACCTACGTGCTGGCGCAGACCGACGTGGGCGCGACGATCACGGTGACGGTGAGCTGGACCGACGACGGCGGCGCGGAGGAGTCGCTGACCTCGGCCGCGACGGCGGCGGTGGCGAACATCAACGATGACCCGACGGGTTCGGTGACGATCAGCGGCACGGCGACGCAGGGGCAGACGCTGACGGCGGTGACGGACACGATCGCCGACCCGGACGGCCCCGACCCGCTGACGTTCAGCTACCAGTGGAAGCGCGACGACACGGACATCTCCGAGGCGACGGCCGCCACCTACACGCTGGTGCAGGCCGACGTGGATGCGGAGATCACGGTGACGGTGAGCTGGACCGACGGCGGCGGCGCAGCGGAGTCGCTGACCTCGACCGCGACGGCGGCGGTGGCGGACGTCAACGACGCGCCGACGGGGGCGGTGACGATCAGCGGCACGGCGACGCAGGGGCAGACGCTGACGGCGGTGACGGACACGATTTCCGACCCGGACGGCCCCGAGACGCTGACGTTCAGCTACCAGTGGAAGCGCGACGACACGGACATCTCCGAGGCGACGGCCGCCACCTACACGCTGGTGCAGGCCGACGTGGATGCGGAGATCACGGTGACGGTGAGCTGGACCGACGACGGCAACACCGAGGAGTCGCTGACCTCCGACGCGACGGACGCGGTGACCAACATCAACGACCCGCCGGACGGCGCGGTGACGATCGACGGCACGGCGAAGCAAAGGGAGACGCTGACGGCGGATACGTCCGGGATCACGGACCCGGACGGTCCCGAGACGCTGGAGTTCAGCTACCAGTGAAAGCGCGACGGCGCGGACATCGGGGGCGCGACCGGCGCGACCTACCGGCTGATACAGAAAGACGTGGGCGCGGCGATCACGGTGACGGTGAGCTGGACCGACGACGGCGGCACGGCCGAGTCGCTGACCTCGGAGGCGACGGACCCGGTTGAGAACGTCAACAACAACCCGAGCGGCAGTGTGACGATCACCGGCACGGCGACGCAGGGGCAGACCTTGACGGCGGACACCTCCGACGTGAGCGACCCGGACGGTCCCGCGACGCTCACCTTCAGCTACCAGTGGAAGCGCGGCGGTGCCGATATCACCGGGGCGACGGCAGCGACCTACGTGCCGGTCCAGGACGACGTGGGCGCGGCGATCACGGTGACGGTGAGCTGGACCGACGCCTTCAACACGGACGAGTCATTGACCTCGGCCGCGACGGCGGCGGTGGCGAACATCAATGACGCGCCGACCGGGGAAGTGACGATCGACGGTACGGCGACGCAGGGCGAGACGCTGACGGCGAACACCTCCGGCGTCGCCGACCCGGACGGGCTGGGGAGCTTCAGCTACCAGTGGGCGCGCGACGGCGCCGTTATCAGCGGGGCGACGGGATCGACCTACGTCCTGACGCAGGACGACGTTGGGGCTGCGATCACGGTGACGGTGAGCTGGACCGACGTCGGCAACACGGCGGAGTCGCTGACCTCGGAGGCGACGGACGCGGTGGCGAACGTCAACGACGCGCCGACGGGGGCGGTGACGATCACGGGCACGGCGACGCAGGGCGAGACGCTGACGGCGAACACGTCGGGCATCGCCGACGCGGACGGGCTTGGGACGTTCGCCTATCAGTGGAAGCGCAACAACGTGGCCATCACGAGTGCGACCGGCGCGACCTATGTCCTGACGCAGGCCGACGTGGATGCGGCGATCACGGTGACGGTGAGCTGGACCGACGACGGCGGCCAAGCGGAGTCGCTGACCTCGGCCGCGACGGCGGCGGTGGCGAACATCAACGACGCGCCGACGGGCGCGGTGACGATCAGCGGCACGGCGACGCAGGGCGAGACGCTGACGGCGAACACGTCGGGCATCGCCGACCCGGACGGGCTTGGGACCTTCAGCTACCAGTGGAAGCGCGACGGCTCGGACATCGGGGGTGCGACGGGATCGACCTACGAACTGGTCCAGGCCGACGTGGGCGCGACGATCACGGTGACGGTGAGCTGGACCGATGATGGAAACACGGAGGAGTCGCTGACCTCGGAGGCCACGGCGGCGGTGACCAACGAGAACGACGCGCCGTCGGGCTCGGTGACGATCACGGGCACGGCGACGCAGGGCCAGACGCTGACGGCGGTGACCGACACCATCGCCGACCCGGACGGTCCCGCGACGTTGACGTTCAGCTACCAGTGGAAGCGCGGCGGCGCGGACATCCCCGGGGCGACGGGATCGACCTACGTGCTGACGCAGGCCGACGTGGGTGCGGCGATCACGGTGACGGTGAGCTGGACCGACGGCGGCAACACGGTCGAGTCGCTGACCTCGACCGCCACGGCGGAGGTGGGGAACATCAACGACGAGCCGACGGGGACGGTGACGATCAGCGGCACGGCGACGCAGGGCGAGACGCTGACGGCGAACACGTCGGGCATTGCCGACGCGGACGGGCTGGGGACCTTCAGCTACCAGTGGAAGCGCGACAACGTGGCCATCACGAGCGCGACCGGCGCGACCTACGTGTTGACGCAGGCCGACGTTGGTGCGGCGATCACGGTGACGGTGAGCTGGACCGACGGCGGCAACACGGTCGAGTCGCTGACCTCGGCGCCGACGAACGCGGTGGCGAACGTCAACGACGAACCGACGGGCTCGGTGACGATCACGGGCACGGCGAGGCAGGGCCAGACGCTGACGGCGAACACGTCGGGCATTGCCGACGCGGACGGGCTGGGGACCTTCAGCTACCAATGGGAACGCGACGGCGCCGTTATCAGCGGGGCGACGGGATCGACCTACGTCCTGACGCAGGCCGACGTGGGGGCGGAGATCGCGGTGACGGTGAGCTGGACCGACGACGGCAACACGGCGGAGTCGCTGACCTCGGAGGCGACGGACGCGGTGGCGAACGTCAACGACGCGCCGACCGGCGCGGTGACCATCACGGGCACGGCGACGCAGGGCGAGACGCTGACGGCGAACACGTCGGGCATTGCCGACGCGGACGGGCTTGGGACCTTCAGCTACCAGTGGAAGCGCGACGGCACGAACATCCCCGGCGCGACGGGGGCGACCTACGTGCTGGTGCAGGCCGACGTGGGCGCGGCGATCACCGTGACGGTGAGCTGGACCGACGGCGGCGGCGCAGCGGAGTCGTTGACCTCGGACGCCACGGCGGCGGTGGCGAACGTCAACGACGCGCCGACGGGTTCTGTGACGATCACCGGCACGGCGGCGCAGGGCCGGACGCTGAGGGCGGACACCTCCGGCATCGCCGACCCGGACGGACCTGCGGCGCTGACGTTCAGCTACCAGTGGAAACGCGACGGGGCGGACATCACCGGCGCCACCGGCGCGACCTACATGCTGACGCAAGCCGACGTGGGGGCGCGGATCACGGTGACGGCGAGCTGGACCGACGCCGGCAACACGGCGGAGTCGCTGACCTCGACCGCGACGACGGCGGTGAGAAACGTGAACGAGGCGCCGACCGGCGCGGTGACCATCACGGGCACGGCGACTCAGGGCCGGACGCTGACAGCGGACACGTCGGACATCGCGGACGCCGACGGGCTCGGAACCTTCAGCTACCAGTGGCATCGCGACGGCGCGGACATCACCGGCGCGACCGGCGCGACCTACATGCTGACGCAAGCCGACGTGGGGACGCGGATCACGGTGACGGCGAGCTGGACCGACGCCGGCAACACGGCGGAGTCGCTGACCTCGGCGCCGACGGCGGCGGTGGCGAACGTGAACGACCCGCCGACCGGCGCGGTGACCATCACCGGGACGGCGATGCAGGGCCGGACGCTGACGGCGGACACTTCCGGCATCGCCGACCCGGACGGGCCTGCAACGCTGACGTTCCGCTACCAGTGGAAGCGCGACGGCGCGGACATCACCGGTGCGACCGGCGCGACCTACGCGCTGGTTCAGGCCGACGTGGGCGCGAGGATCGCCGTGACGGCGAGCTGGACCGACGCCGGCAGCACGGCGGAGTCGCTGACCTCGACCGCGACGGCAGCGGTGGCGAACGTCAACGACGCGCCGACCGGCGCCGTGACGATCACGGGCACGGCGACGCAAGGCGAGACGCTGACAGCGAACACCTCCACCATCGCCGACCCGGACGGGCCCGGGACGCTCACGTTCAGCTACCAGTGGAAGCGCGACGGGACCGACATTCCCGGCGCGACGGGGGCGACCTACACGCTGGTCGAGGCCGACGTGGGCACAACGATCACGGTGACGGTGAGCTGGACCGACGCCGGCGCCACGGCGGAGTCGCTGACCTCGGACAAGACGGTGGCGGTGATGAGGGCGGACCCTCCCGTCACCGCCGTGATCGGCGCCGATCCCGGCACCACACCGACGGTGGACGGCGACGAGATCTCCGCGACGATCGGCGGGACGGAGGTCAAGCTGACGCTGCCCGCCGGCCACGGCGTGAGCACGGTCACGTTCTCGGCTCCGACGTCGGGCCTCCCCGCCGCGCCCGCCGGGGTGAGTTTCGGAGCCGGGGCCTATGTGGGCATCGAACTGGACGCGACGCTCATGGCCGCCGCCTCGGTCTGCCTGGCCTCGCCGGGCGGGCCGCCGGAGATCCTGGCGCTATACCACCTTCCCGACGGGGGCTGGGAGTGGGCGACGCCGGACTCCCGCGACGGAACGCCGGAGAGCTTCGTCTGCGGCGAGACGGCGGACTTCTCCACCTTCGTCGTGGGCAGGCTGTTGCCGACCGCCCTGGCCGTGTTCCCCGAACGCGACACCATCGACGAAGCGGCGGGCAAACTGGCGGTGCGGGCGATGCTGGACCGGCCGGCGCCTTCCGGCGGCGTGACCGTGACTCTGACCGCGGCCGGAACGGCGACCGACGACGACTACGCACTGCCGGAGGCGTTTACCATCGCCGAGAACGAGACCGCGAGAACGGTGGACATCACCATCGTCGACGACGACATCGACGACGACGGCGAGACCATCGAGCTCTCGGCGACGACCGACCCGGCCGGCTTTGCCGTCACCGGCAGGACGGTCACGATCACCGACGACGACGCCCGGGGAATCACGACCAGCCCGGCCGAACTCACCGTCGCCGAGGGCGACGAAACCGGCGCGACCTACACGGTCGCGCTCGCCTCCGAACCGACTGCGGAGGTCACCGTCGCCATCGCCGGGGACGACGCCGACGTCGAGGTCTCTCCGCCGTCCCTCGTTTTCACGACGGACAACTGGGACCGCCCCCGGAAAGTAACGGTAAGGGCGGCGCCGGACGAAGACACCGAGGACGAGACGGCAGAGCTGACCCACACCGCGTCGGGCGGCGACTATGACGGCGAAACCGCTGCGGTCGCGGTGACGGTCATCGACAACGACGGCGCCCTCCTGCGGCAACGGCTCAAGGGGAGTGAACGCGGCCGTTCTCCCGGAACTGGCGCGCGCGTTCGCGGGAAGCGCGGCGGAGGCGGTGGCGGGCCGCTTCGGGGCGGCGCCCCCGGGCGGCGGGGCGGGGAACGCCGCCGGAGCGGCCGGTCTCGCGGACGCGCTCTCTTCCGCCGCCGGGGTCTTGAAGGCCAACGAGCGGGCGCAGGAGGAAGGCGATCTGTCCTGGCGCCAGGCGCTGTCGGGCAAGTCGTTCGCGCTGCGGCTGGTGGGCAGCGACGCCGGCGACGGCGCGGGCGATGTCACGGTCTGGGGCGCCGGCGACTGGCGGCGTCTGTCGCCCGAAGGCGACGGCGCGGTCGAGTGGGAAGGCGACGTGTTCGCCGCGCATCTCGGCGTCGACGCCGCTCTCGGTCCGGGTCTGCGGGCCGGCGCGGCGGTGTCGCGGTTCGAGAGCGCGGCCGACTACGCCGACCGGAGCGGCGGGGCGCCGGTCGCGGGCGCGCACGACAGCCGCATGACCAGCGTGCATCCCTATCTCGGCCTGACCTTCGCCGACGGCTCGCGCCTGTGGGCGACGGCGGGATACGGCGCGGGCGAGATCGAGATCGACGACGGGGAGGCGGGCCGGCAGACGGGCGACACGAGGCTGGCGACCGCGGCGGCGGGAGGCGTCGCACGCCTGGCATCGCACGGCGCGATGACGCTGAGGCTGAAGGGCGAGGCGCAGATGGCGTGGTTGAAGGCCGAAGGCAATGACGCGCTGATCGCCGGCGTGACGGTGAAAACCCATCGGCTGCGTCTCGTCGTGGAAGCCTCGCACGCCTTCGCCCTGTCGCCCGGCGCGACGCTCACGCCCTCACTGGAGGCGGGGCTGCGCCAGGACGGCGGCGACGGCGAGACGGGCGCCGGGATCGAGATCGGCGGCGCGCTCGGCTGGTCGGACCGCGCGCGGGGCTTTTCGGCGGAACTCGGCGGGCGCGCCCTCGCGTCCGGCGACAGCGGGGTGCGCGAATGGAGCGTCTCGGGCTTCGTGCGCCTCGACCCCGGCGCCGAGGGGCGCGGTCTGTCGCTGAGCGTCGCTCCCGCCTGGGGCGACGCGCGAAGCGGCATGGCGCGGTTGTGGAACGACGGCATGACCGGGCGCGCCGCGAACGGCCCGGCGCGGCGCGCACCCGGCGGACGCATCGACGCCGAACTCGGCTACGGCATGGCGGCGCTCGGCGGCGCCGGCGTCCTCACCCCCTTCGCCGGCGCGGCCTTCGGAGACGACGGCGGCCGCCGCTGGCGCCTCGACATCAGAGGCCGGATCGGCCTCGCCCTCGAAGCCAGCCGACGCGAAAGCCCCGTCGCCGAACCCGACCACGCCGCAGGGTTGTCCTTGCGAATGAGCTGGTAAGAAACGCCTCGCCGGCTTGTGCAGGGCGACCGCACCGCGGCCGGGCGGCCAAGGTACTCCGCGTTCCGGGCAGGCGGGTCGTTCGACCCCGCATCCAGCGGCCCGGGTTCATCGCAACCGGGTTCTCTCCACGTCTTCCGGGCATCGCAACAAGGCGGGAACCCGGCTGTGGCGTTCGGTCAACGTTCGCATCACCGGCGACATCCACCCGGTGACCTCGAGAATGCGTTGGTGATCTTCGGCCAGGTTTCGCGCGAAGACCGGTTCGTGATGAGCGATCCGATTGCGCAGAATTCTCAGACCGTTCAGCATCCCGTGCACCCGCTTGCGGTTCAGCGTCGCGCAATGCGGAAACGCAGAGCGCAGCGCCGGACGCCACAGCACCATCTCGTAGTTCGCCTTCCCTCCTGATTCGAGACGGCCTCCCCGGCCGAACAGCGAGACCCAGAATCCGAACGACAGGGCGGCAACGACCCGCGAGGCATCGCCCGGCGAGTCATGGCGCATCGGTTCCGATTTGGCGGCGGCAATTCGTTCGATGGCGCCCCCGTCCAGCCCCGTGTCCGGGTTGTCGTACCACGCCAGGCCATAGCATTCGGCAAGCCGTTGGTGCGCGGCATTGCGCAGAGTCACTTCCAATCCCTGCAACGGTCCATAAAACGCAGCGCTGACTTCCGTGTTCCATACGTATAGCCTCGAAGCCTCCTTTCGATCGCCTCCGGCCGCGTTGAGATACGTGCCGAAGCGTTCGGGCGTCAGCGATGCTTGCAGTTCGTCGAGAAACTCTCTTCGAGTCAAAAATTCTTGACGTTTGTCCCGTCGTTCATCAGATTCAGGTTGTACGCCCCGGGTCCGCCTCTGCCTTCTGGTATGCGCCCGGGGCTTTGCGTTCATGGCGTCGGTCATCAACAGCCGCCTCCGGTTTTTGCCCGGGCCGGAACTCTGAGGACGGCGCGCCTGCCGGGCGCGTGCGCCTCGGGTTTGTCGCGCCATTCGAACTCCATGCGCGCTTCGCAGCCGAGCGCTCTCGCGCATCTGATCAGGACCCTGACGGCGTCGCCTGCGGAAACGCCTTGAAAGGAGAAATCGCGAGACGGTACAGGCTTGTAACCGTCGTTGCGCTTGACCCCCTGCGCCAACTGCGCGCCGGAAAGCCGGCGAGTGTCGTCCACCGAGCCGCAGGATCGGAAAACGGCAACCAGCGCCGTCTCCACAAGGCTGTTCCAGTTGGTTTTCTCAGGGCGATTACCGGCGAACCGGCCATCCAGGAGCTTTGTATGCCCCATTGGCGGAACGCCTTCGGGATCGATATCGAGGATGTCGTCCCTGGGAACCGGCCGGATCGACGATCCACTGGCATTCTCGACCGGTGGGCTGGCAATTTCTTGCATCTGCTTGCAGTAGTGGTCGAGCACCCGCTTGAATGCGACCGGGGGAGTCTCTCCAAGCAGATGCGCAATTCTCTGCAGCCGTTCGGAATCGGTTTCGGAAATTGCGATGCTGGGCATGGCGGTGACCTCGAGCTGTTGGCATCGGATATCTAGCCTGTATGGCTACCATAATTTCATATTCTCCTATTCTCGTATGGCTGTCAACAAGAAATCTAGCCGGACGCAAATTGACCGGAAACTGGCGCGCGCCTATGCTTCGCGCCGCTTTTGCATTGCAGCATTCCCCTCATGATCGGCGTCACGAAACCGCGCGCGCGCCCGGCGAACCCGTGCTTCTCCTCCGGCCCGTGCGCCAAGCGGCCGGGCTGGTCGGCCGCCGTCTTGCGCGACGCTGCGCTCGGGCGTTCGCACCGCGCCGGGGCGGCGAAGGCGCGGCTCGTGGAAGTCATCGCGCGCAGCAAGGCGATGCTCGGCATTCCCGCAGACTGGCGCCTCGGCATTCTCGGCGGCTCCGACACCGGGGCGTTCGAAGCGGCGCTGTGGTCGCTGCTCGGTGCGCGCCGGGTCGAGGTTCTGGTGTGGGAGAGCTTCGGCGCCGGCTGGGCGACCGACATCGTCCAGCAACTCGGCATCGCCGACGCGCAGGTGCGCCGGGCGGATTACGGCGCCCTGCCCGACCTCGGCGCGGTCGCGCCCGAGAGCGACATCGTGTTCGTCTGGAACGGCACCACTTCGGGCGTCCGCCTGCCCCACGGCGACTGGATCGCCGACGACCGCGGGGGCCTCACGATCTGCGACGCCACCTCGGCGGCGTTCGCGATGCCCCTGCCGTGGGCGAAACTCGACGTCGCGACCTGGTCGTGGCAGAAGGCGCTGGGCGGCGAGGCGCAGCACGGGATGCTGGCGCTGGGACCGCGCGCGGTCGAGCGGCTCGAATCGCACCGGCCGCCATGGCCGCTGCCGAAACTGTTTCGCCTGACGAGGGCCGGCAAGCTGAACGAAGGCATTTTCCGCGGCGAGACGATCAACACGCCGTCGATGCTGTGCGTCGAAGACGCGCTCGACGCGCTGCGCTGGGCCGAGTCGATCGGCGGTCTCGAGGCGATGGTGGCGCGTGCGGACGCCAACCTCGCCGCCGTCGCCGACTGGGTGGCGCGCACCGGATGGGTGGACTTCCTGTGCGCCGACCCGGCGCTGCGCTCATCGACCTCCGTGTGCTTGTCGATCGTGGATCCGTGGTTCGCCGGCCAGCCGGAAGACCGCCAGCGCGCGACCGCCGCGCGCCTCGCCCGACTCGTCGCCGACGAAGGCGCAGCACAGGACATCAACGGCTACCGCGCCGCGCCGCCGGGCTTGCGCCTGTGGGCCGGGCCGACCGTCGAACGCGGCGACCTCGAGGCGCTGTTTCCCTGGCTCGACTGGGCCTGGCGCCGGTTGCGCGCCGCCTGACGGCGATATCGCTCATGCCCCGCGTGCTGATTTCCGATGCGCTCAGCGACCGGGCGGTCGCCGTGTTCGAATCGCGCGGCATCGCCGTGGATGTCGCCACCGGCCTCGCGCCCGAAGCGCTGGCGGCGCGCATCGGCGCCTATGAGGGCCTTGCCGTGCGCTCGGCCACCTGCGTCACCGAAGACCTGCTGGCCGCCGCCAACGGCCTCAAGGTGATCGGCCGCGCCGGCATCGGCATCGACAATATCGACCTCGCCGCGGCCACCGCGCGCGGCATCGTGGTGATGAACACGCCGTTCGGCAACTCGGTGACGACCGCCGAGCACACGGTGGCGATGATGATGGCGCTCGCCCGCCGCATTCCCCAGGCCGACCGCTCGACCCGCGCCGGCGAGTGGCTGAAGTCCCGTTTCATGGGCATCGAACTCGCCGGCAAGACCCTGGGGCTGATCGGCTGCGGCAATGTCGGCTCGATCGTCGCCGAGCGGGCGCAGGGACTGCGGATGCGCGTCGTGGTTTACGACCCGTGGCTGGCCGGCGAACGCGCCGCCGAACTCAACGTGGAGAAGGTCGGCCTCGACGCGTTGCTGGCGCGCGCCGACGTGATCAGCCTGCACGCGCCGTTGACCGACGAGACCCGCGGCATGATCGACGCGGCGGCGCTGGCGAAAACGCGGCCCGGCGTGCGCCTGGTCAACTGCGCCCGCGGCGGCCTCGTCGTGGAAGCCGACCTCAAGGCCGCCATCGAGTCGGGCCGGATGGCGGGCGCCGCGCTCGACGTGTTCGAGCGCGAGCCGGCGCGCGACAACCCGCTGTTCGCCCTCGACCAGGTCGTCGCGACGCCGCATCTCGGCGCCTCGACCACCGAAGCGCAGGAGAAGGTCGCCGTCCAGGTCGCGGAACAGATGGCGGACTACCTGTTGACCGGCACGGTGGCCAACGCGCTCAACATGCCGCCGGTGACCGCCGAGGAAGCGCCGCGCCTTAAACCCTATATGGCGCTGGCGAACCAGCTTGGCAGCCTGGCCGGGCAGATCACCGAATCCGGCATCGGCAAGGTGTCGGTGCAGTATGAGGGGCACGCGGCGACGCTGAACGCGCGCCCCCTTACCGCCGTCGTCCTTCAGGGCCTGCTGCGACCGACCCTGGAAACCGTCAACATGGTCAACGCGCCGCTGGTCGCCCGGGAACGCGACATCGAGGTTCGCGAGACGCTATACGAGGGGCCGTGCGACTACCAGACCCTGATCCGCGTCGAACTCACCAGCGAGCGCCGCACCCGCCGGCTGGCCGGAACGCTGCTCGGCGACAAGCCGCGCATCATCTCGATCGACGATATCGGCGTCGATGCCGGGCTCGGCCCCGACATGCTCTACATCAACAACGACGACACGCCGGGGACCCTGGGGCTCATCGCCCGGACGATCGGCGATGCGGCGGTCAACATCGCGACCTTCCATCTCGGCCGCACCGCGCGCGGCGGCGCCGCGATCGCGTTGATCGAGGTCGATGAGCCGGTCTCCGACGCGCTGGTCGCCGACCTTCGCGCACTGCCGGGGGTGGTGCGGGTGAAGCGGCTCCGCTTCTGAGTTCCGCCGCCGGCCATGAACCCGTCCGACGGAAAGGCGCTGCTGCCGACCGGCCTCGCCGACCTGCTGCCGCCCGACGCCGACAGCGAAGAGGCGGCGACGCGCCTCATGCTCGATTCCTTCGCCGCCTGGGGCTACGAGCGCATCAAGCCGCCGCTGCTCGAATTCGAGGACGGGCTGCTCGACGGTGCGGGCGCGGTGCACGCGGACCAGACCTTTCGCCTGATGGACCCTGCATCGCGGCGTATGTTGGGCGTGCGCGCCGACATCACGCCGCAGGTGGCGCGCATCGCCGCCACCCGCCTGTCGGCCGCGCCGCGACCGCTGCGCCTGTGCTATGCCGGCGAAGTGCTGCGCGTGCGCGGCAGCCAACTGCGCGCCGACCGCCAGTTCCGGCAGGCGGGGGTGGAACTGATCGGCGCCGGAAACGCCGCGATGGGCGACGCCGAAGCGATCCTGCTGGCGGCGGAGACCGTGGCGCGGCTGGGCATCGACGGCCTGTCGGTCGATATCAACACCCCGACTCTCGCCGCCACCGTGTGCGACGCGTTCGAGATGGACGCCGGGGAGCGCCGCCTCGCCGCGGCGGCGCTGCAACGCCGCGACGGCGCCGCCCTGCGCGCCATCGGCGGTCCGGCGGTCGCGGCGCTCGACACCCTGCTCGCCGCGGCCGGCGCGGCGGCGCCCGGCCTCACCCGTCTGGCGCGCACCGACCTGCCGCCGCCGGCGCGTGCGCTGGTGGAGCGGCTCGTCGAGGTGATCGAACTGGTCGCGGCGGAGGCCCCCGGTCTCGCCCTGACCGTCGATCCGATCGAAAACCGCGGGTTCGAATATCATACGGGGATCTCGTTCACGCTGTTCGCGCGCTACGAACTCGGCTCGGGCGGGCGTTACCGGACCGCCGCCGACGAACCCGCCACCGGCTTCACCCTGTTCACCAACGCGCTGCTGCGCGTGCTTCCCGCGGCGCCGGCGAAACCGCGCCTGTTCGTGCCGCTCGATGCGCCGCGGGGCACGGCGGCGCGGTTGCGGGCCGAAGGCTGGACGGTCCTGCACGCCCTGATGCCGGAACCGAATGCCGCTGCCGAGGCGCGGCGGTTGAGTTGCAGCCATGTCTGGACCGGCGGCGCGGTCCGGTGCCTCGACGCATAGGGGGAGCGCGTGGCCAACGTCGCGGTCGTCGGCTCCCAGTGGGGCGACGAAGGCAAGGGCAAGATCGTCGATTGGCTGTCGCACCGCGCCGACATCGTGGTGCGCTTCCAGGGCGGGCACAATGCCGGCCACACGCTGGTGGTCGAGGGCGTCACCTACAGGCTCAGCCTTTTGCCGTCGGGAGTCGTGCGCGCCGGCAAGACCTCGATGATCGGCAACGGCGTGGTCGTCGACCCGTGGGTGCTGCTCGCCGAGATCGACGCCCTCGCCGAGCGCGGCGTCACGCTGACCCCGGAGCGCCTGCGTGTCGCCGCCAACGCCTGTCTCATCCTGCCGCTGCACGGCGAGCTCGACCGGGCGCGCGAGGCGGCGCGCGGCGCCGGCAGGATCGGCACCACCGGGCGCGGGATCGGCCCGGCCTACGAAGACAAGGTGGGCCGCCGCGCGGTGCGGTTGTGCGACCTCGGCGAACCCGGGCTGCTGGACGAGCGCCTCGACGCCGCTCTGGCGCATCACGACCTCCTGCGCGCGGGCCTCGGCCTCGCACCGGTCGATCGCGCCGGCCTCGGCGACGCGCTGCTGGCGCTGGCGCCGCGGCTGCTGCCGTTCGCCGCCCCGGTGAGCGCCGAACTCGAACGCGCGCGGCGCGGCGGCAAACGAATCCTCTTCGAAGGCGCCCAGGGCGCGATGCTCGACGTGGACCACGGCACCTACCCTTACGTGACCTCGTCCAACACTCTCGCCGGCGCGGCGGCGGCGGGCGCGGGGATCGGCGCCGGGACGATCGACTACGTTCTCGGCATCACCAAGGCCTACACCACCCGCGTCGGCGAGGGGCCGTTTCCGACCGAACTCTCCGACGAGACGGGGCGGAGGCTCGGCGAGCGCGGCCGCGAGTTCGGCACCGTGACCGGACGCAAGCGGCGCTGCGGCTGGTTCGACGCAGTGCTCGTGCGCCAGGCGGTCAGGCTCGGCGGCATCGACGGCGTCGCCCTGACCAAGCTCGACGTGCTCGACGGCTTCGAGAGCATCGACGTCTGCGTCGGCTACCGGCTGGACGGCGAGAAGCTCGACAGCCTGCCCGCGGCGCCGGGTTCGCAGCGCCGCGTCGCGCCGATCTACGAAACCTTCGAAGGCTGGAACGCCACGACGCGCGGCGCCCGCAATTGGGCCGCGCTTCCGGCGACGGCGATCAAATATATCCGCCGCATCGAAGAACTGATCGACGCGCCGGTCGCGCTGCTCTCGACGAGCCCCGAACGCGAAGACACGATCCTGGTGCGCGACCCGTTCATCGATTGAGCGGTTCGGAACGGGAAGCGCACACCCGTGGCTGCCGATTGCCGATCGTTGGTCTGTCCTCTATTCCAACCCGAACGCTCGGCGGCCGTCCGACCGGGCCGGGCCGGTGTAGCGGGGAGGATGACGGGGTGAAGGCATCGGATCTGTTCGTGCGTTGTCTGGAAGCCGAAGGCGTGCGCTACGTGTTCGGCGTGCCCGGCGAAGAGAACGCCGACGTCATGATGTCGCTGGAAGACAGCGACGTGAATTTCGTGCTGTGCCGCCATGAACAATCGGCGGCGTTCATGGCCGACGTCTATGGCCGGCTGACCGGGCGCGCGGGCGTGTGCCTGGGCACCCTCGGCCCGGGCGCGACCAATCTCGTGACCGGGATTGCCGACGCCAATATGGACCGCGCGCCGGTCGTGGCGATCACCGGGCAGGCGGGGACCGACCGGATGCACAAGGAAAGCCACCAGCATATGGACGTGGTGGCCATGTTCCGTCCGATCAGCAAGTGGGCGCAGACCGTGCACCACGCGGCCGCGATCCCTGAAATCGTGCGCAAGGCGTTCAAGACCGCAGAGGCCGAGAAGCCCGGCGCGACGGTCGTCGAACTGCCCGAAGACATCGCCGAGCGCGACACCGACGGCGCACCGCTGCCGGTGCGCAAGACCCGGCGCGCCGGGGCCGACCATCGCGCCGTCGCCGAGGCGGTCGCGGCGATCGCCGGGGCGCGCAACCCGATCGCGCTCGCCGGCAACGGCGCCATCCGCAAGCGCGCCTCGGCGCAGTTGCGGCGGTTCGTCGAACTCACCGGCATCGGTGTCGTCAATACCTTCATGGGCAAGGGCGCCCTGCCGCGTAGCGACTCGCACTGCCTCTACACCATCGGCCTGCAAGGCGGAGACTACGCCAACTGCGCCATCGACGAAGCCGACCTCGTGGTGTGCATCGGCTACGACCCGGTGGAATACGGACCGTCGTACTGGAACCGGGGTATGCCCACGCCGGTGATCCATATCGATTTCACCCCGGCCGAGATCGACCGCGCCTATCCGGTGGCGGTCGAGATCGTCTCCGACATCGCCGACGCGCTGTGGCAGATCAACGAGCGGCTGGAGCGCGACCACGCCTCGCGCCTGCCCCTGTTCGACATCGCGGGGCGCGCGGGCCTGCGCGCAACGATCGCCGAAGACCTCACCGCCGAAGCCGACGACGACGCCTTCCCGATGAAGCCGCAGCGTATCCTCAACGATCTGCGCGCTGCGATGGGACCGGACGATATCGTGTTGTCCGACGTCGGCGCGCACAAGATGTGGGTCGCGCGCTACTACCAGTGCGATTCGCCGAACAGTTGCCTGATCTCGAACGGGTTCTGCGCCATGGGCTTCGCCCTGCCGGGCGCGATCGGGGCCAAATTTGCGATGCCGGAGCGCCGCGTCCTGGCGCTGTGCGGCGATGCCGGCTTTCTGATGAACGTGCAGGAACTCGAGACCGCGGCGCGGCTCGGTCTCAACATCGTGGTGCTGATCTGGGTCGATGGCGCCTATGGCCTGATCAAGTGGAAGCAGCAGAACCGCTTCGACGGCCGCCACGCCGACCTGGCCTTCGACAATCCCGATTTCGTCAAGCTTGCGGAGGCGTTCGGAATCCGGGGCCGGGTGGTGGAGGAAGCCGGCGGGCTGTCGCCGGCGCTGGAAGAGGCGTTCGCGCAACCCGGTCCGGCGCTGGTCGCGGTCCCCGTCGACTACGACGAGAACCGCAAGCTCACCGCCCGGCTCGGCAATCTGGTCTGCCCGATCTGACCCCGGCTCGGGGTTCCCATGCGTTGACGCCGCACCTTCGCGGGCTATATTCCGCCGCATCGGCGCACCGTGCCGCGTCCCCTTCGTCTAGCGGTTCAGGACACCGCCCTTTCACGGCGGAAACACGGGTTCGAGTCCCGTAGGGGACGCCAGCGACGCACGGGACCGGACCCTCGTTCGAGCCGCGTTCCGCCACTCACCCCTTGAAACCGTGTGCGCACGCCCCATATGGGGCGTGTCGCCGGATGCCGCTTCCACCGGGTTCGGCGACCTGTCCACGGGCCGCGCTGCGGCGGGCCCACAACAACGTATCGCTCGATGGAGGATATGACATGCGTACCTTCGACCTCTCCCCCCTGTTTCGCAGCAGCGTCGGCTTCGACCGCCTCAACCGGGTGTTCGACGAGTTGCAGAACTGGGATTCCGCGCCGAGCTTCCCGCCCTACAACATCGAGAAGATCGACGACGATTCCTACCGCATCAGCATGGCGGTCGCCGGATTCGAGGAGAAAGACCTCGACGTCACGGTGAAGAGCAACGTGCTGGCGATCAGCGGCCGTATCGAGCAGGCCGAGCCGGATGAGAAGCGGTATCTGCACCGCGGCATCGCGACTCGCGCCTTCGAGCGCCGCTTCCAGCTCGCGGATCACATCAGCGTGACCGGCGCGCGGCTCGAGCACGGACTGTTGCACCTCGATCTCGTGCGCCTCGTGCCCGAAGAGTTGAAGCCGCGCAAGATCGCGATCGGCGGCAACGGGGCGGCCCTCGCCCCCAAGGCGATCGGCGCCCACAAGGCGGCGTAACCGCCCTGCCCCGATCGGCTCATGTCTAGGCCGCCAACCAGGAGGCGCCGCCGGCAGGCGGCGCCTCACTGCGTTCCGGACGGCCGCACGATCGCCCAACCGGACCGCCCCTTGCGCAGGCCCAGCGGGGAGGCTATCAGCGAGGCATGAACGAGGCCATCGCCTTCGACACCCATCGTTTCGTCAAGCGCCTGACGGAGAACGGCTTTACCGAACGGCAAGCCGAGACCCTGGCCGACGAACACGTCAACCTTCTCAACAGCAATCTGGCGACGAAGGCCGATATCAAGGCCCTGCGAGAGGCGACCAGAGCCGATATCGCAACCGTGAAGGCCGACCTGCCGAAATGGATGTTCGGCGCGATGATCGCCCAGGGCGGGCTGATCGTCGCGCTGGTCAAGCTGTTGTAACGCACTTGCCGTCGATTCCTCTCGCCGCCGGCTCGCTGTTGCCGTAACCGGCGCAGTGCTGATACGCTTGCCGCCTCATCGCCGATGGGAGGAGAAGCTTCGGAATGGCTATCGACAAACTCGACCACTGCGCGATTCGCACCAACGACCTGGAAGGCACGAAAGACTTCTTCGTCGACGTCGTGGGCCTGACCGTCGGCGCCCGCCCGCCGGTGAAGTTCCCGGGCTACTGGCTGTATTCCGGCGATACGGCGGTCGTGCACCTGTTCGGCGGCAGCGACGACTCGGGCGACGAAGACGAACTGGCGAAATATCTCGGCGTGAAAGACCCGGCCAGCCTGCACGGCGGCGGCGCGGTCGATCATCTGGCGTTCCGCGCCAGCGGTCTCGCGGCCATGCGCGAACGCCTCGACAAGGCGCAGTCGCGCTATTTCGAGCGCACCTTGCCGCAGTTCGGGCTGCACCAGGTCTTCGTCGAAGACCCGAACGGCGTCATGCTGGAGCTCAACTACGACGCCGCGGAAGCGGTCGAGCCGGCCACGCAGGCGGCTGCGTAAACCCCCGCGCCGCCCGGCTCAGGCGCCGAACCGCGCCTTGGCCTGCGCCCGGCGTGCGTGCAGGATCGGTTCGGTATAGCCGCTGGGTTGCGCGCGGCCCTCGAACACCAGGTCGCACGCCGCCTGGAACGCGACGCTGTCGTCGAACTTCGGCGCCATCGGGCGATAGGCCGGGTCGCCGGCGTTCTGCGCATCGACCACCGCCGCCATGCGCGCCAGGGTCTCGCGCACCTGCTCTTCGGTGCAAATGCCGTGGCGCAGCCAATTGGCGATGTGCTGGCTTGAAATCCGCAACGTCGCGCGGTCTTCCATCAGCCCCACATCGTCGATATCCGGGACTTTCGAGCAGCCGATGCCCTGATCGACCCAGCGCACCACGTAGCCCAGAATGCCTTGTGCGTTGTTGTCCAGCTCCTGCTGGACGTCGGACCGGCGCCAGTTCGGGCGTTCGGTCACCGGGATCGACAGGATGTCGTCCAGACTCGCCTTCTCCCGCGCCGCCAGTTCGTCCTGGCGCTTCGCCACATCCACCTTGTGATAGTGGATCGCATGAAGGGTCGCCGCGGTCGGCGACGGCACCCAGGCCGTCGTCGCGCCCGCTTGCGGGTGGCCGATCTTGACCCTCAGCATGTCGGCCATCAGGTCCGGCATGGCCCACATGCCCTTGCCGATCTGGGCGCGGCCCTTGAGACCGCAGGCGAGGCCGACATCGACGTTCCGGTCCTCGTAGGCGGCGATCCATGCTGCACCCTTCATGTCCGCCTTGCGGATCATCGCGCCGGCTTCCATGGACGTGTGAATCTCGTCGCCCGTGCGGTCGAGGAAACCGGTGTTGATGAACGCGACCCGGTCGGCGACCGCCCGAATGCACTCCTTGAGATTGACCGTGGTGCGTCGTTCCTCGTCCATGATGCCGACTTTGAGCGTGAAACGCGCGAGTCCCAGCGCGTCCTCGATGCGGGCGAACAGCGCGTCGGTGAACGCCACCTCTTCGGGGCCGTGCATCTTCGGCTTGACGATATAGACCGACCCGGCGCGGCTGTTGCGCAACGGCCCCCCGCCCCGCAGATCGTGCAGCGCGATCGCCGTCGTGATCATGCCGTCGAGAATGCCTTCGGGGACCTCGCGCCCGGCGGCGTCGAGCACCGCGTCGCTGGTCATCAGATGGCCGACATTGCGCACCAGCAGCAGGCTGCGCCCCGGCAGCGTCAGCGCGCCGCCGTCGGAGGCCGTGTATTCCCGGTCGGGGTTCAGACGGCGCTCCACCCGAACGCCGCCCTTGTCGAAGGCCGCCGTCAGGTCGCCCTTCATGATGCCCAGCCAGTTGCGATACACGGCCACCTTGTCGGCGGCATCGACCGCGGCGACCGAATCCTCGCAGTCCATGATCGTGGTAACCGCGGCTTCAAGCACCACGTCCCTCACCCCGGCGGGGTCGTCGCGGCCGACCGGATGATCGCGGTCGATCAGAATCTCCACATGCAGGCCATTGTTGACCAGCAGGACCGCGTCCGGTTGCGCCGGGTCGCCCCGATAGCCGGCGAACTGGCCGGGGTTCGCCGGCCGCGCAGCGGCGCCGTTCTTCTGCGCCACCGTCAGCGCGCCATCGACGACCGCATAGCCGGCGGCGGCGGCGTGGGTCCCGCCCGCCAGCGGCGCGGCCTCGTCGAGAAAGTCCCGCGCGAACGCGATCACCCGCGCGCCGCGTACCGGGTTGTAGCCGGTTCCGCGCGTCGCGCCGTCGTCTTCCGGGATCGCATCGGTGCCGTATAGCGCGTCATAGAGACTGCCCCAGCGCGCGTTGGCGGCGTTGAGCGCATAGCGTGCGTTCATCACCGGCACCACGAGCTGCGGCCCGGCGAGAGTGGAAATCTCGGGATCGACGTTCGCGGTCCGCGCCGAGAACGCGGCGCCCTCGGGGACCAGATAGCCGATCTCTTCGAGAAACGCCCTGTATGCCGCCGCGTCGATCGGCTGTCCCCGGCGCTCGGCGTGCCAGGCGTCGATCGTCGCTTGCAGGGAATCGCGCCGGGCGAGCAGTTCGCGGTTGCGCGGCGCGAATTCGGCGACGATCGCCTCGAAGCCCGACCAGAAGGCGTCGGCGGCGACACCCGTTCCCGGCAGCGCCTCGTTATCGATGAAATCGCGGAGGACCTGCGCGACCCGCAACCCGCTCGCCTGCCGTCGTTCCGACATTGCCGCCCCCTTTGCTCGCCCGGCGCGCAAGTTTCCTGTCTTGCCGCCGCGAGTCAATCGCCTGCGCGACCCGTTTCTGGTATAAGGGAGGCGAACGAGGCGTCGCGGAGCGGCGCGACAATCGAGGGTGGCCACGCATGACGCCGGAAGTGATCGCTATCGTAGGAGTCGGTGTCGCCCTCGCCGGCATGATCCTTCACACAAACCGGCATACGAACCAGGCCCTCGACCATCTGCGCCGCGATATTGCCGACCTTTGCGAACGCATGGCGCGCCTCGAAGGACTGTTCGAAGGCTTCACCGCTCGCGGTCCCGCGGACGCGCAACGGTGACGGCGCCGCGCGCGCTCGTCATCGGCGGCTCGCTGGGCGGTCTTGCCGCCGCCCTGTTGCTGCGCCGGATCGGCTGGCGCGTCGATCTGTACGAGCGGTCGCGCGAGGAATTGTCGAGCCGCGGCGCCGGCATCCTCACTCATCCCGAACTGCTTGCCGCACTCGACGCCGGCGGCGTCGGCAGCCACGATGTCGGCGTGCCGATCGGCGGCCGCGTCACCTTCAACCTCGACGGCAGCGTCGCCGGGGTTCACGACCTGCCGCAGCTCACCTCGTCGTGGGACGTGCTGTATCGGCGCCTGCGCGGCGGCCTTCCCGACGAATCCTGTCATCCCGGCTGTCCGCTGGTCGGGCTCGAAGCGCGTCCCGACGGCGCGACGGCGCTGTTCGGCGACGGCGGCCGTGCGGACGGCGACCTGATCGTCGGCTGCGACGGCGTGCGCTCGACGGTGCGCGAACAGGTCGCGCCGGAAACCCGGGCGCACTATGCCGGCTATGTCGCGTGGCGCGGCATGGTCCCCGAAAGAGAAGCAAGCGACTCCACCCGCGACGCGCTCGCCGACCGCCTCTCGTTCTGCCTGCCGCCCGGCGAACAGTTCCTGTCCTATCCCGTCGCCGGCGAGGGCGGGCGGCTGGAACTCGGCGACCGGCGCCTCAACTGGGTGTGGTATCGCCCGGCGGCCGGCGCCGCCTTCGACGCCCTGTTCACTGACCCCGACGGGGTGCGGCACGACGTTTCCATGCCGCCGGGCCGCGTGAGTCCCGGCTCGGTGGCGGCGATGCGGGCCGATGCGCGCCGCCTTCCGCCGGCCTATCGCGAACTGGTGGCGCTTACCCCGCAGCCCTTCCTGCAGGCGATCTACGATCTCGATTCATCCGAGATCGCCTTCGGGCGGGCGATCGTGATGGGCGATGCCGCCTTCGTCGCGCGCCCGCACACCGGCTTCGGCGTCACCAAGGCGGTAGGCGACGCGGTGGCGCTGGCCGACGCCCTCGACGCGTCGGGCGGCGATATCGACGCCGGCATCGCCGCCTGGCGCGCCGAGCGCCTTCCCTTCGGCCACGGCATGGTCGCCCGCGGCCGGCAGCTCGGCCGGCTCCTCGACATGGGCCGCGCGCACCCGGAAGTCGATCCGTTCGGCCACGAGCGCCACGTCTCCGCGTCGGTGATGATCGAGACCGGCATTTCCGACGCCATGCGCGCCTGAGCCGTGACGACGACGCAGACGGTCGGCCTTGTCGGCCTCGGCAATATGGGCGCGCCGATCGCCCGCCGCCTGCTCGACGCCGGCCACGCGGTGCGCGTGTACAACCGCACCGCCGCGCGCGGCGACGCTCTGGTCGCGATGGGCGCCGAACGCGCGGCGACACCCGCCGGAGCGGCGCCGCGCGGCGGCGTGCTGCTGTCGATCGTCGCCGACGACGCGGCGCTCGCGGAGATCTGCGACGGCGCGGACGGTGTCGTCGCCGGCCTCGGCGCCGGCGGCGTCCATGTCTCGATGAGCACGGTGGGGGTCGCCACCGCCCGCCGCATGGAGGAACGGCACGCGGCGGCGGACGCGATATATCTCTGCGCGCCGGTGTTCGGCCGCCCGCCCGCCGCTGCTGCGGGCGCGCTGTGGATCGCGTTGTCCGGCCAGGCTGCCGCGAAAGAGCGCGTGCGCCCAGTGCTCGGCGCCTTTACCGCCGGCATCAGGGATTTCGGCGACGCGCCTGGCACCGCCAACGTCGTGAAACTGGCGAACAACTTCCTCATCGGCGCGGCGATCGAATCGGTCGCGGAGGCGTGCGCCCTCGCCGAGAAGCACGGTGTCGATCGCACTGCCTTCGTCGATCTGATTACCCGTTCGCTGTTCGATTGCCCGGTCTATCGCATCTACGGCGAGGCGGTCGCGGCGCGCCGTTACGAACCGGCCGGGTTCCGCCTCGCGCTCGGCCTCAAGGACATCGCGCTGGTCCTCGACGCCGCGGCAGCCGCTTCGGCGCCGATGCCGGTGGCGAGCGTGGTGCGCGACCGCCTGCTCTCGGCGCTCGCCGACGGCCGCGCCGATCAGGACTGGGCAGCGCTCGATTCCGCCGTCTCCGCCGCAGCGGGCCTCGACTCTCAGCCTTCGAGAGCGTCCTGAAGCAGGCCCAGCGCCGCTACCGCGAACGCGTGCATATTGTCGCGGCGATCGTCGGACCCGGTTTCCAGCGTGACGACCCGCTCGACGGCGCCGGAGACCGCGAGGCAAGTGTGCCCCGGCGCGTCGCCGTAGCGATTGCCGGCCGGACCTGCCGCACCGGTTTCCGCAAGCCCCCAATCGGCGCCGAGATGCGACCGCGCCTGCGCCGCGAGCCACGCCGCATACGGTTCCGACGACGACCTCATGCCGTCGGGGACAAGCCCGGGCGGCGGCAGAAACGCCTTGCGGGCGGCAACCGTATAGACGACCGCACCGCCGAGAAAGAAAGCCGAGGCACCGGGCACCGCCAACAAAGCCGCCGCGACGAGACCTCCGGCCGAGGATTCCGCCACGGCCACGGTTTCCCCGCGCGCCTTCAGCGTCGCGCCGACCGCGGCCCCGCGCGCGATAACCTCGTCCCACCCGCTCATGAGTCCGCTGTAGAACAGACGCTGCGGGCAGTCGTCAACCCGCCTCGTGTTCGCCCGAACGATCGGGCGATGCGAAGCGTTGATCGTTGTGCCCGAATATGCGTCCGTTTGTCGTTGGCTCGCGGCGATACTGGTTCCCACGACAGCCGCATGAATGGGCGGCAGTAGTCCGAAAGCGGGCGAGAGCCCGGGATCTGGAGATGCGTTTCGTAGCGTCGGAAGGGCCCGGTTCGCACGGCACGCTTTACACCGGGAGTCGCAAGACGACCGTCAAGGATTGGAAGAAGGCGATCGGCAAGGGGCTGCTGGACAAGATGCTCGCCGACCTCGGGATCGAGAGGGGCGGTTTCCAGTCGGCAGAACGACGGAGATATCCCGAGTAGGGAGGGGCCGAAGCCATGCCTGACATCTACAACTACCCCGCGGAAGTCGAGCGCGACGAGGACGGCCGCTATGTCGTTACGTTCCCTGATTTCGGGTGGGGCGCGACGGATGGCGCCACACGGAACGAGGCGTTGGCGGAAGCCGGGGATCTACTGCGGGAGCTGATTGCGGCGACGATGCGGGAGAGCAAGGATCTGCCCGAACCGTCGCCGGCGAGCCCGCGGCGGCCTCTGGTCGTTCCGCCGGCGCCGATCGCGTTGAAAGCGGCTCTCTACACGACGTTCCGCAAGGCAGGTATGTCGCAACGCCGACTCGCTCGCGATCTCGACGTCGCCGAAAGTGAGGTTCGGCGCCTGTTGAATCCGGACCATGCCGCCAAAGCGACAATGATCGACCGCGCCTTGCGCCGGTTGGGCAAGCGTGTCAGCGTGATCGTCGGCGAGGCTGCGTGACTCGCCGAAGCGTTACCATTCTGGGAACCCTCCGGATTCGAAACGGGCGCGTTTTCGACAGGTCGTGGAGTGGCCGGGTTTCGGCGTCCGGGGGTCGGTCGCCCTGATTATCCTTGCCATACCGCCAGCACGAACCCACACCAACCGCGACAATCCCGCAGGGGTAACCCTTGTGGTTGCCCGCCCTTGTGGTCCGAGGGGTCGGGCGCCCACAAGGGGCGCCCCTACAGGTCGATACCGCTTGGCGCACCCGCCCCTTCGCGGCGGCGTCGAGGCGCCGCCGTCCCGCCGACATCGCCGGCACGAACCCACACCAACCGCAACAATCCTGTAGGGGCAACCCTTGTGGTTGCCCGCCCCTGTGGTCCGAGGGGGTCGGGCGCCCACAAGGGGCGCCCCTACAAACGGGTCGATGTCGCGTGACGCACCCGCCCCGTCGCGGCGGCGTCGAGGCGCCGCCGTCCCGCTGACACCGCCGGCACGAACCCACACCTCCCGGCGCACCTACGGTTCTAATCTACTGACACAGAGTTGCTTTTTTCCTCCTGACTTAGCCGGAGGACACGGAATCGATCCCCGATTTCGCCCCGGCTGCAACGGAACGCAGGAGGAATGTCAATGGCGACGCTTCGCCTCGACCAACGCCGCGTCGACGCGCTCAAGCCCCGCAAGTCCGCCTACGACGTGCGCGACCGCGATCTCAAGGGATTCGGCGTAAGGGTCCTGACCTCGGGCGCCAGGCGCTACTTCATCCACAGCCAGCACAACGGCCGGCGGTTCTGGAAGATCGTCGGCCAAGCCGGGGACATCGGCCCCTGTGAGGTGGCCTCGGTTCGTCGGACAGCCTGGCGGCTGAGTTAAGGTGTATTCCGGTTGTTCCTCAGGCCGCCAGAATCCCCTTGAATCGATCTTCCCGTTGCTGCTGTTGCGCCTGTGGATCTGTGGGCAAGGCGCGTAGCGGCTTATCCATCATATCCACAGGCGGGCCGTCCTGGTAGGCCTCGGCCGGTCGGGCAGGCCATGGAAGTGAGGAATGAAGCTCTCGACCCGCGTCAACTCAAGCACGGTGATGAGACGCCGATACCTCTCGCCCAGCGGCCCGAGTTCCTCCTCAAGCCAGGGGAAAAGATCGGCTTGAACGGCGTGCCAAAATCTGAATAGTGTCTGTCCCAGCGACATGGGGCCGCTCTCCCTGCCCAGGTTGTCCAGAACCCGACAGGATCATGAGAGCGGTCCCAATATCCACGAAAATCTGCCCTGCGCGGCGGCAAAACCCGCTCAAATGCGGAATTTTGCAAGCGGCTCATAAGCAGGAGCAATTTTCGTGAACTCGGTTCTGGGGACAAGGTTGTGAGACAGGCCATCGGACTGTTCAAATACTTCCTTGCGGCCTATCCGGGGCGCAGCGCGCTGACGCTGTTGTCGCTCACGGCGGCCGCCCTGGCGGAGGGGGTAGGCATCGCGGCATTGCTGCCGTTCCTCGGCCTGGTGATCGATGGCGGAGGCGCAGCGGCGCTCTACTTCGAGCGGGTCTTTGCCCTGCTCGGGCTGGAACTTTCCCTCGGCGGGCTGTTGGTGCTGATCGTCGGGGCGGTCACCCTGAAATCGCTGCTGATGCTGGCGGCCATGACGCAGGTCGGATACTCTGCGGCCCATACTGCGATGGATCTGCGGCTCGCGGTCGTTCGCGCGCTTCTGCGGGCGCGCTTGACGCATTTCGCAGATCAGCGGGCCGGCGATCTGGCGAGCGCCGTCGCCGGCGAGCCGACACGCGCCTCCAACGCTTATGTGGCTTCCTGCCACGTTCTGTCCGGGGGTATTCAACTTCTGATCTATCTCGGGCTGTCCGTCGCCATATCCTGGGAAATTCTGGTGGCCGCGCTCGTCGTCGGCGCATGCGGCATGGTCGTGTCGAGCCGGCTCGTTGCCATCAGTCGCCGCGCTGGGCAGAACCAGACCAGGCTTCAGAAGTCCTTCATGACGCGGCTGCTGCAGACGCTGGACGGCATCAAGCCGTTGAAGGCCATGGCTCTGGAGGGCAGCATGAAGCCCTTGATCGACGGGGATATCCGAGGGCTTAACCGCGCCCTGCGGACGATGATCGTCAGTCGGGAAGCGCTCGCCGAGTCGCACGAAATCATTCGGGCCTTCGCGGTGGCGGGTGGGTTGTATGTCTTGGTATCGACGGCCTGCTGGTCCTCGCGCTGCTCTTCGTGCGCACCTTCCAGAAAGTGGGCCAGATGCAGAGCCAATATCAGATCGTCGCGGCCAACCAACCCGCGTTCGCCTTCGTGCGGTCCGTGCTCACCGCCGCCGAAGGGGCGCGAGAGCCCGATCCGGGCGGCGAGGTGCCCCGGCTCGTCTCGGCGATCTCGCTCCGGGAGGTATGCTTTTCCTACGGTCGCGGGAACGTTCTCGACGGCGTCTCGATGACGCTGCCCGCCGGGTCGTTCGTCGCCGTGGTCGGGCCCTCGGGCACCGGCAAGACGACTGTCGCCGACTTGATCATCGGGTTGCTGCGGCCCCAGCGCGGCGAGGTGTGGATCGACGACCTGCCGATGCGCGACATCGACGCAACGGCGTGGCGCGGCATGATCGGATACGTGTTGCAGGATGCGTTCCTCATCCACGACACGGTCATGGCCAACGTCGCGCTCGGCGATCCCGGCGTTTCCCGCGCCGAGGTGGAAACGGCGCTGCGTCGCGCCGAGGCATGGGCGTTTGTCGCCGCATTGCCGGAGGGCATGGACACGGTGGTCGGCGAGCGGGGCGCGCGGCTTTCCGGCGGCCAGAGACAGCGCATCGCCATCGCCCGGGCGCTGGTCCGCGATCCGGCGCTCTTGATCCTAGACGAGGCCACGGCCGCGCTGGATCCGGAGACGGAGGCGGGAATCGTGGCGACCGTCCGGCGGCTGGCCGGCAAGGTCACGGTATTGTCGACCTCTCACCAGCCGGCAGTGCAGCGCGCGGCGGAGTTCGTCTATCGGCTGGAAGACGGTACGGCTACACTCCAGGCGGCGGACGAGCCGGTCGCCATGCGGCGAACCGTCGGTGCTCGGTCGTAGGTGCGCGGTCGCAGGTGCGGCGGTGCCGGTGCTGGTGCGCGGGCATCCCGCCGGCATGCGGCCTCCGGCTCGCGCACCCGGGACTTCTCGCCAATGACCCTGGTACCCGAGACACGAGATGATCCCTAGGCCTGCGTCCGTCCGCTACAACGACTGGCGGCAGGTGGACGTGCCGGCACTCGAGGCGTTCACGCCCACCATGCCGGTCAGCGTGATCGCGCCGGCCTACCAGACTCCCGCCGAGACGCTGGCGAGAACGTTGGCGGCGCTCGAAGGTCAGACCTATCCGCGGGAGCTGTTCGAGGTGGTCATCGTGGACGACGGCTCCGAGCCGGCGATGGAGCGTCCCCAATCGACCACGTTGGACGTCAAGCTGGTGCGTCAGGAGCACTGCGGGTTCGGAGCTCCCAGAGCGCGAAACACCGGCGTTCGGGCGGCCGCCCACGACGTCGTGCTCTTTCTCGACAGCGACATGCTGGCCGAGGCGGGCTGGATCGCGGCGCACGCCCGCTGGCACCACGCCGTTTCCGACGCCCTGACACTGGGATCCCACAGCCATGTGGCGATGGACGAAATCGACGCGGAGACGATCCGACGCCGGCCAGGGTCGTTGCGGGAGCTGTTTTCGGGCCGGCCGGTGGACCCACTCTGGGTTGAATCCCACTTGGCTAGAACCGACAATCTGACGTCAAAGGCCGACGACTTGTTCAGGGTGGTCCATAGCGGGAACCTCGGAATCGGCAGGGTTTTCTACGAGTCGATCGGCGGGTTTGACGAATCGTTCACACGCTGGGGAATGGAGGACATCGAGTTCGGCTACCGGGCTTTTACCCGCGGCGGGCTGCTGATACCGGTCCGGGATGCCTTCGCTTGGCACCAGGGCCGATGGATGGAGAATAGAGACGCCAAGGATCGGGATCTTCGGCTGCAGCGCGCGAAGGTTGCACGTCTTATCGCCCATCCGGGGTTTCGTGGTAAACAACCCGGTCGCATCTTCACGGTGCCTCAATACGTGGTAACCGTTGACGCGGGGCGTCGCCCGGTCGAACTGGTCATCGAGACCGCCGTAAATATCCTGGCCGACCGAAAGCACGACTTGGTGGTGAGAATCGAAACGCACGCGAGCGACGATGCTGAGCGACTGGCGCGGCTACGGGAGGAGTTCGGCGCCGACTCGCGGGTGCGCGTGGGTCCCGCTGGTTCCGCCCTCGACGAGTTTCCGGCGTCGCCGTTCCACGTCACGCTTCCCGCCGCGGTGTTCGCCAAGGACTTGGTGCATCGGCTGCGCGTCGGGCTCGGCGGCGCGGTCACCGCGGCCTCGACTCTCCCCGACGGATCCCGGGTGTCTATCACTCGGGCATGGGCGCTCCATCGTGTGCGTCGTGGGGGGGGGCACCCAGCCGACTTCGGCGAGGCGCGGACGATACCCGCCTCGGCGCTGAAGCTGAAGAGCGCCGGTTCGGCGGACTACCCCACCAAATGGAGCACCTTGCTCAACTGGATACGAGATATCCGCAGCCCTGGCGAGGCTTGGGCGCTCCTGAAAGGCTTGGCCATCGCGGTTCGATGGCGGGCGGCCATCAGGCGATAAGCGGCCTGGATGACTCCCAAACCCACATCCGTCCGGTACAACGACTGGAGCCAAGTGGCAGTGGAGCCGCTGGATACGTTCGTGCCCACCATGCCGGTCAGCGTAATCGTCCCATACTACCAAACATCCGCCGAAACGCTGGCAAGGACGCTAGCTGCGCTGGAAGGCCAGACCTGTCCGCGGAATCTGTTCGAGGTGGTGATCGTGGACGACGGGTCGGAGCCGCCGCTGTCCCGACCCCGCCCGACCCCGCTGAACGTCAAGGTGGTGCGTCAGGAACGATGCGGATTCGGGATCGCCAGAGCGCGGAATACCGGCGCTCGGGCGGCCGCTCACGACATCCTGCTCTTTCTCGACAGCGACATGCTTGTGGAGGCGGACTGGATCGCGGCGCACGCCCGCTGGCACCATGTCATCTCCGACGTCCTGACGTTGGGATCCTTCAGCCATGTGGCGGTGGACGATCTCGACGCGGAGACAATCCGGTGCCGGGCGGGATCACTACAGGATCTGTTTTCGGACCGGCCGGCGGATCCCTACCCGATTGAAGGCCTGATGCGCAGAACCGACGATCTGACGACGAGGGCGGACGACATTTTTCACGCGATGGCGGGGGGCAACTTCGGCATCGGCAAGAGCTTCTACCGGCTGGTGGGCGGGAGCGACGAATCGTTCGCACTCTGGGGAGCGGAGGACACCGAGCTCGCCTACCGGGCCTACACTCGCGGCGGGCTGCTGGTGCCGGTCCGGGACGCCTTCGCCTGGCACCAGGGGAGCTGGGCGGAGGACCGGGACGCCAAGGCGCGAAGTTATCGGATCCAGCACGGGAAAGCGGCCAACCTGATCGCCCATTACGACCTGCGCCGCGCCAGAGCCGGCCGCATCCATGCGGTGCCCCAGTACGTGGTGACCATCGCTGCGGCACATCACCCGGCCGAGCGGGTCATCGAGACCGCCGCGAACATCCTGGCGGGCCGCGTGCATGACTTGGTGGTGCGAATCGAAACGCCAGCGGATGACGATGACGAGCGACTGGCTTGGCTCCGTGATGTGTTCGGTCCCGACCCGCGCGTGCGCGTCGCTCCCGCCCGCGCAGCCCTGGAAGAGTTTCCCGCATCGCCGTTCCACGTCGCGCTTCCCACCGCCGCCGCGTTCGCCCCGAACCTGGTGCATCGGCTGCGCGCAAGGCTGAGAGGCGCGGTCAGCGCGGTCGCGATCCTCCCCGACGGAACCGAAGTGTCGATCACCCGGGCGTGGGCGCTCCATCGGGCGCGCCGTGCGGGGGGCAGCCCGGCCGATTTCGGCGATGCGCGGACGCTATCCGCGCGTTCCTTGAAGATCCGGGTCGGCGCGCCGCCGGGTAGCGCGGACCGCACCGCATCGACGGGGGCCGTGGAATTTCCCACCGAGTGGGAGCGCTTGCGGGGCCGGGCGAGGAACCTCCACGGCTATCGGGAGGCATGGTTGTTCCTGAAGTGGTCGGCCGGTGTGGCGGGAAGTCGAGCACGCGGTTTCCTGGCCCGTTCGTTGCAGAATATGGAGCACAGGAGTTGTTCCTGAAATATGTGGTTCGGTGGCGGACAGCCAGAAAGCGACAGGTGGCCTGGGCGTATTCTCGGCACTGGATACGGAACCGGTGGCGGCGGGTCGTCTGGAAGCCGGGCAAACCGCTACGGGGTCGATCGGCTCGGAACACGCCGATGCCGAGTGCATCGAAACCGCCGGACACGCCGTGCCAGCCTGTCGTGACCGCCTTCGATCCGTCGAGATACAACCCGTTCGGGTGGCCGCACGCCGCCGGGGACGAGGTGGCGGCGCTGGGACCGATCGCACGGCTGCCGCCCGGCGTCGAGGCGCACCGCGTCGTGCATCGGGACGATCTGCTCCGGCTCCGCCGGTATCATCACGTGGAGGACGTGCAGGCGTTCCACGCCGACGCGGTCACGCGGGCAAGCGACTTGGCTCGCGCAGCCGCCACCGGCGCGGTGGTGCATCTGGCCGATGGCGGTCCGGGGCTTCGGCCGCTGCTCGGCGCCGCCCTCCATGACCTGATGGCCACCGGCGTGAGCGGCGTCGACGCCGGCGGGCGCGAGTTGCTCAGCATCAGGATGCGCCGTGCGGCTCTGCGGAACCATTCGTTGCAGGCGCGCGCCCGGCAACTCGGCGAGGCGGCGCCGCCCCTGGTGTCGATCCTGCTGGCGACCCGGCGCCCCGAACGGCTGCCGCAGGCGCTCGCCGCGGTGGCGAGACAGACCTATCCCCGCCTCGAGCTGGTGCTGGCGCTGCACGGCGGACCCTTTCCGGAGGTCGATCGGCGCGTCACCGAATTGCCGAGTCCGGTAAAAGTGTCGCGGGTGTCCGCGAGCGAACCGCTCGGCATCGTGCTCAACGCCGCCACGGAGGCATCGAGCGGGGATCTGCTGACCAAGATGGACGACGACGACGTGTACGGCGCCGACCACGTGTGGGATCTGGTGCTGGCGCGGGAATATTCGGGCGCGCCGCTCGTGGGCAAGGGGGTCGAGTTCGTCTATCTGGCCGCGTCGGATCAGACCGTTCATTTGCACCGTGGGAGCAGCGAAAGCTATCAGACGTCGACCCTGGCCGGCGGCACTCTGTTGATTGCGCGCGACGAGCTTGCTCGCGTGGGCGGGTGGCAGCGGGCGCGGAGAGGCGTCGATCAGGCGCTGATCGAGGCCGTCGTTCGGGCGCGCGGGCAGGTATACCGGACCCACGGCGCCGGCTTCATGCTGGTTCGACACGGCGACCGCCATACCTGGGACGTGTCCGATGACTGGTTTCTCGCACGAGCCGACAGTGCCAGCCCAGGCTGGGACCCGGCACTGGCCGACCTCGGGGATCTTGACCTGCCGCATCCGGCGTACGGCCAACCATGGGCCGACGCGCGCAGCGGCGCCGGGAGATCGTCATGACCGATTGCCCCCGGACCATCTGGATGCTCTGGCTCCAGGGCCGGGAGAACGCGCCGGAACTGGTGAAACGTTGCCTGCGCTCCTGGGAATACCACAATCCCGGTTGGACGATCCGCGTCCTGGACGCGGAAACCTTGCCCGCCTACATCGACCTGTCCGGTTTTTCCGCCACGCCGGAGAACGATTTCACCCCCCAAGCCTTGTCCGACATCGTCCGTATCGAATTGCTGGCGACCTATGGCGGCGTCTGGGTCGACGCTGCCTTGTTCTGTCGGCGCCCGCTGGACGAATGGCTCTTCGGATATCTGCACAGCGGCTTGTTCGGCTTTGGGTGGAGCCAAGCGCCCCTCTGCAGCTTCCTGGCGGCGGCGCGCGGCAACCGCGCGGTGGATATCTGGCGCCGTGAAATGCGCGCCTACTGGATAGGCTGCCCGCCTCGACTGCGCAATTCGCTGCGAAAACGGTCCCCCATCGGTTGGGTTGTGGAAGTCTCGAACGACCTCGCACGAAACGTTGGGGATGGGATGGTTCCCCTCCGCACCGCCTATGCCTTTTGGCCGCTGCTCGCCCTCGGAAGGTGGATCCGGCGGCACCCCCTGGTCTATGTCTCGCCTCTGTTCAGAAACGTCATCAAATCCGCTCCGTATGGCTGGCTGTTTTTCCTCTTCAAATATTGCTATGCGAAGCACCCGGAGGTGCGGCGAATCTGGGATGTTACGCCGAAGTGGTGCCCGACTGAACTTACCGAACCGCGTCAGTTTGGGCGGCTGTGTGACCCCCTCTCCGAAGACGCGCGGCGGGCGATAGACGACGCACACCTGCCATTGTACTTCCTGGACTGGCAGCTGGACTTGGCGAAAGCTGGGCTTGGGACCTTCCTCGACCATCTGTTCTCGACGGTTCCCGACGAGTCATGATCGACACGCCGATGCGGAGGGCGAGAGCGCTAGCCCGGATATCTCACGGTGTGTGGTGCATCGGCCTCTGTGATCTGATAAAGTCGTTGTTGACCAATGACTTGCCAGATCGGGAGCAGAGGACCGATGCAGACGGAGTGTATCAGCAAGCAGTTTGAGTTTGAAGGCTTTGGGAAGCGCCGGGTTGTTGCCGGGTTTGACGGCGGTGCGCTGACGACCAACGCGGGTGCGCTGCTGCTTCGCCGGACCGATCGGGCGATCGGCCTGTTCGAGCGGGTGGCCGCTTGCTTCACCGATGCTCGGCGGTCGGACCTTGTAGTCCATGACCTGCGGGCCTTGATCGGCCAGCGCATCAGCGCGATTGCCCTGGGTCATGAGGATGTGGCGGACCACGACGAGCTTCGCCACGATCCGGTGTTGGCGCTTCTGTCGGATCGCTGTGAGCCGAAGCGGCGGGACTGTGCGGTGCTGGCGGGCAAGAGCACGCTGAACCGGTTGGAGCATGCGTTTGGGGATAAGCCCAGGCGTTACCATCGGATCGGCCACGATGCCGGCGCGCTCGAGGATTTGTTGGTGACGCTGTTTCTGGAGGCTCACGAGGGGCCCGAGAAGCGCATCGTGCTGGACCTGGACGCCACTGACGATCCGCTGCACGGGGATCAGGAGGGCCGGTTTTTCCACGGTTATTACCAGTGCTATTGCTATCTGCCGCTGTACATCTTTTGTGGCCGTCATCTTCTGGCGTCTCGGCTGCGCCCGGCCAACATCGACGCGGCGGCCGGGGCGGTGGACGAGGTGGCGCGGATCGTTGGCCAGGTCCGCGCCCGGTGGCCTGAGGTGGAGATCGTTTTGCGGGCCGATTCCGGTTTTTGCCGTGAGGACCTGATGGTCTGGTGCGAGGCCAATGACGTTGGCTATCTGTTCGGGCTGGCTCGCAACCGCCGGCTGGCCGCCGTCATCGAACCCGAGCTTGGCGCGGCCAAGGCCGCCTGTAAGGCGAGCGGCCAGCCGGCGCGGCGGTTCGCCGACTTCGTGTATCGGACACGGCAGAGCTGGTGCCGGGCGCGCCGGGTCGTGGCCAAGGCCGAACATCTCCCCAAGGGCGCCAATCCGCGCTTCGTGGTCACGTCGTTGCCGGCGGATCGGTATGACGCGCGAACACTCTACGAAGACCTCTACTGCGCCCGCGGCGAGATGGAGAACCGGATCAAGGAATGCCAACTCGATCTGTTCGCCGACCGCACCTCGGCCCGGACCATGCGGGCCAACCAACTGCGCCTGTGGTTTGCCTCCTTCGCCTACGTCCTGGTGTGTGCGCTGCGGCGCATCGGCTTGAAGGCGACGCGGCTGGAGAACGCCACTTGCGGCGCCATTCGTTTGAAACTGCTCAAGCTCGGCGCTCAGGTCCGGCGCAGCGCACGGCGCATTCTCGTCTCCATGGCCAGCAACCACCCCTACCGAACCGAGTTCGCCCGGGCACACCGACGATTATCGCGCTGAACCGTCCCACCACGCGACCTTGACATGCCGGCGCCAGCGCCGGGCGATGACGGCTGCGTTCATCTTGAGAACAAAGTAAGAAATCCGGCATGAACGGCGCCCAAACACCAAAACGCCACCCCAACCAAACACAACGACGCCACAGCGCCCTCCCGCGCCCGGCCCGTCGTCCCCAAACAACACACAAAACGTCTCATCTCGCGCCGCTGTGAGATATCCGGGCTAGCCAGACTGGCGGGGATTTTGGGGGCCAACCCGCCCATTGCCAAGGATGTCATCGGCGCATTGTCGCGCGGGGCGTTCGGCGACACATGGCGCATTGCGCGCACGGTGGCCGGGCCGCCTCGTCACGGGCTCAAGCTATTCTCCCGAAAATACCGGTGCCTCTGGATGATCAACCTGAAAGTCGCGTCGCGGAGCATCGTGGCGGCCTTGCGCGCCGCGGACCCCGATGCCGAAAGAACGGGGGAACGGAGCGTCTCCGAACTCTACGCCGCACACCCGGAAGCGAGGGAATACTACAGCTTCGCATTCGTCAGGCATCCTTTCGCCAGAGCACTATCTTTCTATTGGGCTGCCTTCGTCTCTCCCCGGGTGGTCTATACGGACGAACAGCGCCTCCACAGAACGCTGAATTTCCGATATCTCCTCGACAGGTTCTTCGGACTGGCCGAGGTCGGCAGTTTCGAAGACTACTGCGAGTGGCTGAACACACCGTACGGGTCGGACGCCTTCGCCGACCCGCACTTCCTGTCCCAACATGTGCAGATTAACCTCGGGGAGGGGGGATGTGCTTGCCCGATTTCATCGGCCGTTTCGAGAACCTCGATGCCGATATGAATTGGATCGCCGAGCATCTCGGTATGCCAGCGCCGGCGCTGCCAATGCTGAACACGATGGCGGGATGGGAGGCGACGCCGGACGTGCTGACAACCGAAAGATCGGCCCGCAACGAGACGCACCTGACAGAACGCAGCAAGGCGTTGCTCCGAACCCGCTACGCGGAGGATTTTCGGATGTTCGGCTATTCGCCGGATTGAGGGCCGGGGCATTGGCACTGGCTCCATTTTTTCGGCGGACCGGGGTTGGGTGCCGCCGGATTCCATGTCGGGCCGCCGGCCTCGATTCCGGAGTCCGCATCAAAGCGATGGTATGCGGGGATGGGTGGCCGTCGGCTTGGGTGAAAGAGCGAAGGCGAAATCCTGGGTGGAGGTCGCCCCGCGACTTCAGCGATCCGGCTTGCGATTCTGTTGGCGGCGGCCTTGAGAGGGTCGTTATCGGACCGGCATGATTGACAAGTCGAAACGCTACTTGAGAGTGCTGGCCGCCGTCGCATCGAACCGGCCCGTCGCCAGAGACGTCGCGGGCGCGTTGTTGCACGGGAGGTTCCGCGACGCGAAGCGCATGGCGCACACGGCGCATTTGAAGCCCGATCTCCGGGCGGAGAAGATCGTCTCCCACAGGTACCGGTGGCTCTGGATATGCGTCCCCAAAGTGGCGTCGCGCAGCCTAATACCGGGCGCGGGTCATATTGACTCATGTTTCGATATGTTGTGGTGCGGATGTATGTATGGTCCATATAGTGTGTTTGTGGTTTTGACATGACCGGAGAGTAAGGATGGGTGCGGCAACACCGATAACCCGTGAGGATCACACGGCGGATGAACTCTATGATCTGGCGCGGGGGTGCAGGGATGCGAAGCAGGCGTCGCGTGCGCGAGCGATAGCGATGATCATGGAGGGGTTCTCGCGGTCGGAGGCGGGTCGGTCGCAGGGCATGGAGCTTCAAATTCTGCGCGATTGGGTAGTGCGCTACAACGCTGAGGGGTTTGAGGGTCTTGCGGACCGGGCGCGGGGCGGTAGCACGGGGCGGTTGACAGACGCGCAAATTGCCGAGATCGGCGGGTGGATGGAGGCGGGTCCGGACCTTGAGCGGGACGGCGTGACGCGCTGGCGCGTTCGGGACATCGTGCGGAAGATCGAGGAGGCCTTCGGAGTGATCTATACGGAGAGCGGCGCCCGTATGATGCTCCGAAGGTCGGGGTTTCGTTTTGTTTCGGGGCGACCGCTCCACCCCAACGCCGACCCGGCGCGGCAGCGGGCGTTCGTGGCGTCGTTCGAAGCGCGGTTGAGGTTGGCGCTCAGTCCGTCGGCGCTGGCGGGACCGGTCGAGGTCTGGTTTCAGGACGAGGCGCGGGTCGGGCAGAGGGGGATGACGACGCGGGTGTGGGCGCGTGGCAAGCAGCGTCCCCGGATCGTGCGCGACCATCGCTACGGCTATGTCTATCTGTTCGGGGCTGCGTGCGCGGCGCGGGGCGTTGGCGTCGCGCATGTGGCGGACAGGGCGGACACGGCGTCGATGAACGCGCATCTGGCGGCCATCGGGGCGGCGGTGACGCCGGGCGCGCATGGGGTGATCGTCCTCGACGGCGCGGGCTGGCATCGCTCGAACGATCTGGTCGTTCCTCGCAACCTGACGCTCGTGCATCTGCCGCCCTACAGCCCGGAACTCAACCCGATGGAGCAGATCGTTCTGTTTCTGAAATCGAACCGCTTTGCCAACCGCGTGTTCAAGGATGCCGCCGCCTTGAAGGAGGCGTGTCGGACAGCATGGCGATGGCTGACCGACCAGCCCGGCGTCATCACGACCATGACACATCGCAACTGGGCCACCGCTCCATCCCGCTAATCCCAAACCCTCACCGCATCAGTTCGTTTGAATTACGGTTGGTATAATGCATGTACTGCGATGCGTCCGGAAGCGAGGAACTACTACAGCTTCGCGTTCGTCAGGCACCCGTTCGGCCGGGCGCTCTCATTCTATCGGGAATTGCACTTCGCCCACACGATCTACACGGGAGAACAACGCTTCCACAAAGAGGAGAAACGTCAGAGCCTCTTTGACCAGTTCTATGGTCTGGAGGAAACGGGCAGCTTCGAGGACTTGTGCCTTTGGCTGAACACGCCCTACGGCTCGGACGCCTTGGCCGAAAAGCATTTTCTGTCCCAACACATGCAGATCAACCCCCGGGGAGAGCATAAGTGCCTGCCCGATTTCGTTGGCCATCTCGAGAACCTCGACGCCGATATGAAGCGGATCGCCGATCATCTCGGTATGCCAGCGCCGGCGCTGCCAATGCTGAACACGATGGCGGGATGGGAGACGATGCCGGACGCGCTCAACACCGCCAGATCGGCCGCCATGGAGGCGCACCTGACCCCGCGGAACAAGGCGTTGCTCCGAACGCGGTACGCGGAGGATTTTCGGATGTTCGGCTATTCGTCGGACTGAGGGCGGCTTGAACCGATGCGGGAGTCGAGCATGATTTCGGCGGTTATCCTCAACTGGGAACGACCGTACAACCTGAAGCACATCATTCTTCCGCTCCTCGAACAATGCTCTCAGATCGACGAGATCATCATCTCGCACGGCAAACTGGACACGGCGTTCGACTACGAGAGCGAGCGGTGCCGCATGGTACATCGGCACGACTACGGCGACGTAAATCGCCAATACGGCATGGCGCGGCGTTTTCTGGCTTACGAGGATGCAACCAACGAAGTCATTCTGTCGCTGGACGACGACATCGTGATCCCCGAGTCCAGCCTGTCCGCGCTCCACGATGAATTCGTGAGCGACCCGGAGGTCATCCATAGCCTCTACGGCCGCAACCCCGACAGAAGACTGCGGTACTGCGACCATATGCGCTTCGGCGAGGTCACCTACGCGCTGCCCAATGCCGCGTTGCTGCCCAAACGGCTGGGAGATCTCTTTTTCGAGTATGCGCCGTTGGTGGACGGACTGGCGAAACACTGGCCGTTCTGGAGCGTCGAAGATTTGTTCATGTCGCTGGTCGCAATCAAGACCAACCGGCGGCCGAACCGTGCCCACCCGCTGCCACGGATCGATCTGCGAAACGGCCCCCGGGGAGTGGGACCACGCGCGATATCCGAGACCCCGGGGCACCTGGAGGACCGTAGCCGGTTTTCACGACGCGCCATCTCGGCGTTGCAGGTCGGAGACCTCATCAGGACGTCGCCCGGTTACTCCGTCGGACGCAGGCTCAGGAAGTCACTCGGGAAGCTGCGGACGGGGGGGGGGGGGGGGGGCACGTCACCGTGCGCGTGAACACCGGGTCGCTGTCGCTTCGAACCCGCGACGGCGCGCCGTTCGACCTGCTTGCACACGTCACGGTCTCCCACTCCGCATCCGTCGCTATGGCGCGACAATCTGGGTGAGAACCTGTCTCATCCTGTTTGTCGCGCCGCACGTCGCCGAGATCGAGATGTGCCTGCTCGGCCTGCGCGCCTTCCGCCGCCGCCGCACCCCTCTCACGGCGCACGCTCCCGTGCAAGGACGGAGATCGCGCTCAGCAGGCCGAGCCCGCTGCCTCCCGGAAGCTCGCGCCGCAAAGCCCGCACGAATGCCTGCAACTCCCGTACCCCGTCCCGCTGTTCCACCTGTTCCGCTTCCGTCAGCACCAGGGGATGGCGGTCCGGATCGTCGGCGAGCGCGAGCTCCAGCACATAGCGCGACACGGTCTTCTCCGCCGCCGCCGCGCGCTCCCGGATCATCGCCTGCTCCGCCGGTTTGCAGTGCAGGCTCCGCTGCCGCCTGACGGGCCGCGCCGCCTCCTCCGTCACGACCCGTCCTCCCCGGCCGGCCCCGCCGCCTCCCAGCGGTTCGCCGCGCCGGGATCGGTGAACCGGTCGAGCATGCCCTCCCGCTCGATCCATTCGTCCACCGCGTCGCAGGCATCCTCCCAGGCCTCGCCGGCGACGGCCCCGCGCAGCCGCTTCTCCTCCAGCCTCGACAGCACCAGCATCTCGCGGACCGCCCGGCGCAGGACCTCCGGCGGCAGAGGATCCCGGTCCAGCGCGCGATGGATCACGAAGCGCGACAGGTCCATGCCGCTCGCCACAGCCGCCCGACCGACCCGCTCCCACTCCGCATCGGTCGCCATGACCGCGCGCTGGCGGCGCCCACTGGCATCCTCCCTCATGGTGGCGAGCCGCCCGTAGGAACCTGCTGCAACCGGGACACGTGGCTTCTTGAAGACGAGGAATATGTCATCAAAATCCTATGGCATTCCTCGTGAGCGGTAGTATATGCCGCCATTGTGTCCTCGCAGAGCTCCCCAATTCGTGATAAAAACCATACCAGCGCTCATACGTCAATATCCACAACCCACTTTCCCGTGTGCAACTCCTGAGAGACACAGGATTTGCCAATGTGTTCTCCATCTCCGCCCAGTCCGCCCTTGACAAGCATCCTAACCCACTGTAGCGTAATCTACATACAGGAGGGAAGAGCAACCCTGCGTCACGGTTCGTTCGCAAACAAATTGCTTTAGGTAGTGCACACCAACCGCAACAATCCTGTAGGGGCAACCCTTGTGGTTGCCCGCCCCTGTGGTCCGAGGGGGTCGGGCGCCCACAAGGGGCGCCCCTACAAACGGGTCGATGTCGCGTGACGCACCCGCCCCGTCGCGGCGGCGTCGAGGCGCCGCCGTCCCGCTGACATCGCCGGCACGAATCCACACCAACCGCAACAATCCTGTAGGGGCAACCCTTGTGGTTGCCCGCCCCTGTGGTCCGAGGGGGTCGGGCGCCCACAAGGGGCGCCCCTACAAACGGGTCGATGTCGCGTGACGCACCCGCCCCGTCGCGGCGGCGTCGAGGCGCCGCCGTCCCGCTGACACCGCCGGCACGAACCCACACCAACCGCAACAATCCTGTGGGGGCAACCCTTGTGGTTGCCCGCCCCTGTGGTCCGAGGGGTCGGGCGCCCACAAGGGGCGCCCCTACAGGTCGATACCGCTTGGCGCACCCGCCCCTTCGCGGCGGCGTCGAGGCGCCGCCGTCCCGCTGACGTCGCCAGCACGAACCCACACCAACCGCGACAATCCCGTAGGGGCAACCCTTATCGTCCGGCGGCCGGGCATCGAGATCGAAGCGGCGGGTTTGGCCTGGTTCGCCCCACAACGTTTTCTCGGTGGGCGCATTCAGCCTGGTCGGGTCGTCGTCTTCGCTCCGCGTCGGGTATAGTGCTTCAGGTTTCATGAATGAACGTGATCCTGGCGGGTCGAACCGGTCAACGGTGCGCAATTGCTCGAAGCGGGGGTCGGCAAGTGGTCCGGCTTGGGAAGATATTGATCATCGCCGGGCCGAACGGAGCGGGGAAAACGACTTTCGCGACGGAGTTCCTGCCGAACGAAGCGGATTGCCTGGCCTTCGTCAACGCGGATTCGATCGCGGCGGGATTGAGTCCGTTCCGTCCGTCTTCGGTCGCCCTGCGGGCCGGCCGTCTGATGATCGAAACGATCCGCCGATACGCAGCCAGAGGCGAGAGCTTCGCGTTCGAAACGACCTTGAGCGGACGCGGCCATGCCCGTTCGATTCCTCTCTGGCGGGAGTGGGGCTACCGTGTGGAGTTGTTTTTCCTGCGGCTGCCAACGCCGGAAATGGCGATATCCCGCGTCAGGCAACGGGTATCGGAAGGCGGACACGACATATCCGAGGCGGTTGTTCGCCGGAGGTTTCGCGCGGGGTGGCGCAACTTCGAGACCGTCTATCGGGATCTGGTAGATGAGTGGGCGATATACGACAATTCCGGAACGGCCCCGATCCTGCTTGCGAAGGGAGGACTCCGATGAAACCGAAGAAGTCGGACACCGGGAAGCTGGCGACGCCCGCCCATAGCCCGAACCTCGCCGGCGCCGAAGCGGCGATGCGCAGAGCTGCCGAACGCGCCCGCCGACGGGCCGCGGAAAACGGCACCCCCATCTGCGTGTTCGAGGATGGAAAAATCGTCTGGGTGGACGTGGAACGGGACGCGCCGGAACACCGGAGGACCGAACGGCGCCACAACCCGCGTTGACGGTGCGATTCTGCGGCAGACGAACGCGACCGCCTCTCTCGGCCCGGCAGAGGATCCGGGCGCCGACGCGCGGCGGTGCGCGGGCGGGACGCCCGCGCACCGAAGCCGTTCTGCGCTTTACCTGCGCTGCGAGGGGATGCGCGTCGGCGGTCCCCCCGCGGCGGCTACCAGCGCAGCGCGCCGCGCAGTCCGATGCCGTGTTCGGGCGTGTCGGCAGCGCTTTCCCGGCGGACGGCTTCCAGACTCAGGCTGAACCCCGCGCCCAGGCCGAGGCGCCCGCCGAGGCGGTAGCGGTGACCGCCGTCCCCGGCGAACGCAGCGGCGCCGTAGGGGGTGACCAGACCGGCCGCGCCGAACGCCGCCAGGCCGTAGCCCAGTTCCGCATCGAGCCGCCCGACCGGCGCCCGCAGCCCGTCGTCGCCCACCGTCCGGGCGGTTACGCCGTCCTCCCACAGCCGGTCGGCGCCGCTCGCCGTCTCGCCCCACGACGGGACCACGCTCAGCGACAGGCCGCGCCCGTCCGCGCCCGGGTCCAGGCGCACGAAGCCGGACGCGCCCCATTCCCGCAGACCGCCGCCATGCGCCGCCAGCGCCCGCGCCGAGACCGCCGCCGTCAAGCCCGAAGCCCGGTTCGCCCAGCCCAGACCGCCGCCGAGCTCCAGACCCGCCCCGATCAAGCCGTCGCCCCCGTCCCAGCGTGCGCCGGCCTCCAGCGACGGCGTCAGCGTCTCGTCCGGTGACAGCGCGAAGCTGTGCGACCCCTCCATCGCCAGACGCAGGCGCCAGATCTTCACCGACATACCCGCGATCATGTCGCCGTTGTCGTCGATCTCCAGCCGCGCGCCCTGCACCTCGCCCTTCAGGTCCAGCGCCGTCACGCCCGCCGCCGCCATGCCGCTCTCCGACACGAGACGGGCGTTGCCGCCCACAGCCGCCGTCAGCAGCGTCGAGTCGCTCGACTGGCGGATCGCTTCGTCCTCCTCCTCGATCTCGATCTCGCCACGCCCCCAGCCGGCCGTCGCCCACAGCCGCGTGCCGTCGGCCATAGACAGGCCGGCATAGGGGTGAACGCTCGTCATCCGGCTCTCCAGCGTGCCCTCCGCCGGCGCCGCGCCGCTCTCGTCGGTGTAGTCGATCGAACCCTCGGAGCGGGACACCGCCACACCGGTGCGGACATCGGCGTCGAGATCGGTGGCGAGAGCGGCGTCGATGCCGAGCGCGGCGGAGAACAGGTTGCCCTTCCACTCGATCGGTTCGTCGTCGAGCGACAGCCGCCGCCAGTCGCCCGAACCCCAGAACGCCGCATCGCCGGCGCCGATACCGTCCGCGAGCCCCAGCGCGAAGGACTTGCCCGACAGCGCCTCGCGCCACGGGAAATCGCCCTCGTTCAGCGACTGCCGGTTCGCCTGCAACGTCCCGGCAACGAAGGCCATCGCGTCCGCGAACCCGGTCGCCGCCGCCGGCCCGCCGCCCGACAGCGCCGCGTCGAGGCGGCCCGTCACCGCCTCCGCCGCGCCCGTCGCCATGGCCCGCCCCAGTTCCGGCAGAACCGACTCGTTCACCGCCGCCAGACGCTCCCCGACCTCCGCCTCGGCGGCGATCACCTCCACGGTGAAGCGCGCCGTCGTCGCCCGGTAGTCGTCGGTGGCCGCCGCCGTCGCCTCGACGGTGCAGTCGCCGGCGGCGACGAGGGTCAGGGCGCCCGTGTTCTCGTCCGCCGTGCAGACGCCGGGGGTCGTGCTGGCGTAGGTCAGCGCCGCGCCCTCCGCCACCGAGGAGGGCGGGGTCAGCACAGGCGGGTCGCCGTCCAACCGGACCCGTCCCGGCGTATACGCGAAGCCGCTCAGGTCCTGCATCCCCTTGCCGACCTCGATGCGCACGTTCAACCCGGCGCTGTCCGGGTTGATCGTGTCGCTGTCGGTCGCGGTCAGGGTCAGGGCGGCGGCGCCGGCCTCCGAGGGCGCGCCGGTGAAGGTGCGCGTGTCGTCGTCGTAGCTCACGCCGTCGGGAATGTCCGCCCGGTCCGTGAGCGCATAGCTCAACGCGCCGTTGCCGCCGGTGGCCGCCGGCAATTGCACAGAGCCGATGTCCTCGCCGACCGTCCAGCTATACTCGACCGACTCGGGGGAGAAGGACGGCGCCACGTCCGCCGCGATGACCGTGATGTAGACGTCGATCTCCGCCCTGTCCGCGGCGGTCCTGTTGTCGTCGCTGTCCATGGCCCTCAGGATGAGGGTGGCCGCGCTCTCGGCCTCCGTGGGCGTGCCGGACAGGGTGCGCGTGGGGCGGTCGAATTTGATGCCGGCGGGCCTCGTGCCGTGGATCCCGTAGGTCAGCTCGCCGTTGCCGCCGGTGGCCATCGGTAGTTGCTGCGAGACCGCCTCGCCCGCCGTCCAGGTGTAGGAGACCGACTCGTCGGAGAAGGATGGAGCGGTGTCCGCCACGTTGACGGCGATGTCGATGTCGAGCACGGCGCTGTCGGCGTCGGCCGCATCGCTGTCGGTGGCCGTCAGGGTGAGGGTGGCGGCGCCGGCCGCTGTGGGCGTGCCGGTGAAGGCGCGCGTCGCGTCGTCGTAGCTCACCCCGGCGGGGATGTTCGCCTCGTCCGCGAGCACGTAGGTCAGCGCCCCGTCGCCGCCGGTGGCCGCCGGCAACACCACCGAGCCGATATCTTCGCCCTCCGTCCAGGTGTAAGCGACGGACGCCGGGGAGAAGAACGGCGTCTGGTCCCCGTCGTTGTCGTAGATGGTGAAGACGATCTCGTCGCCGGTCAGGATTCCGGCGGCGGCAGCGAGCGCGAACGTCTCGCTGCCTTCCTCATCGCCGTCGTCCCGGATGGTGAGGGTAACGGCGCCCTCCCTGTCGCCCTCGGCGATGGTGACGGTGTTCGCCGACCAATCCCAGTCGCCCGAGGCGCCTCTTGTGGCCGTGCCGCCCTGCCCCTCGCTCAAGGTCACTTCGAGGCCGCCGGCGCCCGCGGGGTTGTCGAGCTGGACGGTAACCCGGACCGTGCCGACGTCCTCAAGGACCTCGGTGTTCGCGGCCGAAAGCGTCAGGCGGGTCGGCGGAGCCTCGTCGTCCTCGTTGGTGACCTCGACGTCGTCGGGGTTGAAGCCGTGGTAATTGGTGTCCGTGCTGGCTACGTCGCCGACCCAGATCGCATAAGTCACGTCGCCGTCCAGGGCGTCGTCGTCCACGCCGGTCACCGTCACCGTCTGGGCCGTATCCCAATTCGCCGGGGTGAAGAGCAGCCTGACGCCGTTCGCGATGTCCACGGCGCCGGGCGCGGTCGCGCCAAGCGTGCCTTCGGTCGTATCGCGGCTGGTCGCCTGGACCGTGACGTCCGCGGTCGGTTCGGTGTCGAGCACCACGGTGAATTCGGCCGTGCCGCCGGCCTCGGTGGTGGTCAGCCCGCTTGTGGGCGCGACCGTGACCCCGACCTTGTCGTCGTCGAGGTTCAGGAACTCCCACCTCCGGTCGGCGACTGGAACGTTGATTGCGCTGTATTTCGCGTCGTCGCTGGTCGGATTGGACACAAAGACCAGGAAGCTCCGGTCACCGTCCGCAATATCGTCGTCGAGATTGGTCACCGTCACCGTCTGGGCCGTATCCCAATTGTCCGGGGTGAAGGTCAGTCGGACGCCGCGGGTAATGCTCGCGGCGCCGGGCGCGCTTACCGCGCCTTCGCTCACGTCGCCGCTGGTCACGTCGAACGTGACGTCCGCGGTCGGCTCGGAGTCGAGCACCACGGTGAAGGTCGCCTCCTTCGTGTCGCCTTCGTTCACGGTGTTCGCGTTCTGGGTGAGCGGCCCGACCGGATCGGTCAGCGTGAACCCGGCGGTGTCGTCGTCGAGGGTGATTCCTTGGATGGTGGTGAGGCGGACGGAGTTCGGGTCCGTGGCGCCGGGGGTCGCGACCAGCTCGATGCTGTAGGTGACGTCGTCCTGATCGATGTCGTCGTCGGCGCGGACGCTTAGCGTCACCTTCTGAGGAGTTTCCCAGTTTAGCTTGTTGAAAAGGAGCGGGAATCCGCCGGACTGACGATCAGCTCTGCGGGGGAAAGGACAACGTCGATGAAGTTGACGGGTTCGGCGGCGGGTCTCACCGTGAACGAGGACTTACCGCCCTCCCGGACGCTCAGCCTGCCCTGACTGTCGAAAGCGGCGTCGTCGGCGGCCTCGATGATGAAACCAGGGACCGTGAACACGCTGGTGAGCACATACACGATGTTGTTGGTGCCCGTTGGATCCGTCCAGCCGTTCGGTTTGCCGGTGTTCGGGTTTATTCCGCCTGCATTGAGCTCCTTGCCCTTGCTGCAGGGCAGCCCGTAAGCCTCTCTGCCTGAACCGCCGTCGATGGACCAGTTGCTGCCCGCCGCGGTTCCGGTGAAATAGGAGCCGGTGAGGATTTTCGGGTTTGAACTGCATAGGGCGCTTCCATCTATTCCCAAATCGCCCCACAGGCCGTTGTTGTCCCAGTTTCCGTCGTAAAAGTCGTTGTAGCTGTCGGCGGCCTTCGGACCCTTGTACCACCAGATGGAGATGCCGGTCCCGCTGCCTGTTGTACTCGTATTCTGCTTGGCGGTGACGTTCGAGCCTTTCCCCTCGGAGAGCAGCGTGTCGATTTCGAGCCTGCCGAAGCGGGCCATGAGCGCCGTCTTGAGCTCGCCGTCCGCCAAGCCGGCGCGCGCAGCTAGGTCCCATTGGTGATTTTTTGACCGGTCACTAGGGGTGAAAGGGCCATCGATATACAGGATGCGGTACTTGTCGCCGGGCTCCAGGCCGGGCGGGACAATGCCGTCCCAGTTCTGGGCGCGCGCCGCCGGGGCGGTCAGCAGACCCGCCGCCAGGACGAGCGCGCACAGCGCGGCCCCGAGCAGCCGGCGCGCACCGGCGTCTCCGACGGGATGCCGCCCCTGCCTGCCCGGCAGACAGGCGCCGCTCACCATTCCCGGCCTCCCGGAAATATCGGGGGGGGGGGGGGGGGCAAAAGCATCGCCGTCGGGCAACCGTTCCTGCAAGTCTCTATCGTCATGATACCCCCCTTCGCCGGCGCCACGCCGTGCGGCGCGCAATATAGCGGCGCGGGAATTCTGGAACGAACGGTTTTTAACGATTTTTAATGTGCAGGCGGGAGGCGATCGACAGCCGGCTGCATCCGCCCCTGCGGTCTCCAATACGAAGCATGAAGAGTTATCGTTCGTGGCCATGCCGACCGTGCGCAACCTGCCCGACGAGGCGCATCGCGCCTTGCGCGTGCGGGCAGCCCTGCGCGGCCGCGGCACCCGGTCCCGAACGATCGACAGATACCTGCGCGGTTTCCGAACCGTGCGGCGCCGGACGGCTCGACGCACAGGCACTGGAAACGCCGTCGTTCGATAGTGTCCCGGTTCGAAAATTATCGCGGTTCGTTCGGGTTCGTGTCGGTGACGACAGCGGGACGGCGGCGCCAGACTACATCGGCCTGTAGGGGCGCCCCTTGTGGGCGCCCGAACCCCCGAACAGGCAGGCAACCGCAAGAGAGGGCAACCACAAGGGTTGCCCCTACAGAAATTGTCGCGGTCCGTGCCGGCGACGGCGGGACGGCGGCGCCAGGCGGCATCGACATCTGTAGGGGCGCCCCTTGTGGGCGCCCGACCCCTCCGAACAGGCGGGGAACGAGGTATCGTCGCGGTTCGTGCCGGCGATGACAGCGGGACGGCGGCGCGCCGGAGTCCGGTCGTCCCGCAGCGTGTATCGATTTCAAACCGGGACACGACCCGTCGTTTCCCCGGCGACCGCCGTCGAATATGCTGGCGCGCGATGGTGGAACGAACGACCTCTCCGTCTCGAATCCCGCCGATGCCGGGACGACGCCCTCGGGACGGGCGATGACCGCAGCGGCAGACGCCGAACCGGGCGAGCGTTCCGCCGCCGGCGCACCGTCTCTGCGGCGCGGTTGGACCACCGGCGCGTGCGCCGCCGCCGCCACGCGCGCCGCGTGCGAAGGGCTGATGACGAGCCGGTTCCCGGACCCGGTGTCGATCGACCTGCCGGGCGGGTTGCGGCCGGCGTTCGCGCTCGCCCGCGAGGCGCGCGGCGCCGGCTGGGCGGCGGCGGGGGTGGTCAAGGACGCCGGCGACGACCCCGACGTCACCCACGGCGCGCTGGTCACGGCGACCGTGCGCCGCGGGGCGGCAGGCGCCGGGGTGACCTTCCGCGCCGGCGAGGGCGTCGGCACGGTCACCCGCCCCGGTCTCGCGCTCGCGGTCGGGGAGCCGGCGATCAACCCGGCGCCGCGGGCGATGATCCGCGCCACCGTGGGCGCGGCCGCACGGGCGCACGGCGCGAGCGGCGACATGGACGTCGAGATCGGCATCGAGAACGGCGCGGCGCTGGCCGAGAGAACGATGAACGGGCGCCTGGGCATCGTCGGCGGCCTGTCGGTGCTCGGCACCACGGGGGTCGTGGTGCCCTATTCGTGCGCGGCGTGGATCGCCGCCATCCATCGCGGCATCGACGTGGCGCGCGCCGCGGGCCACCGCCACGTCGCCGCGGCGACCGGGCGGACCAGCGAAGCGGCCGTGCGCGCACGCTACCGCCTGCCCGAAACCGCGCTCATCGACATGGGCGATTTCGCCGGCGGGGTGCTGAAATACCTCCGCCGCCGGCCGGTCCCCCGGCTCAGCCTCGCCGGCGGTTTCGCCAAGCTCTGCAAGCTCGCGCAAGGCAACCTCGACCTGCACTCGGCGCGCAGCCGGGTCGATCCCGACTGGCTGGCCGAGCGTGCGGCGGCGACCGGTGCGGCGCCGGAGACGGTTGCGGCCGTGCGCGCCGCACCGAGCGCCGGGGCCGCGCTCACCGCAGCGCCGGCGCTCGCGAGCGATATCGCCGCGGCGGCGCGCGCGGTGGCGCAAGAGACGGCCGGCCCCGATGTCGCGGTGGAAGTGCTGATCTACGACCGCGCCGGGCGGTTGCGCGCCGGCAGTGGGTTCTAGAGTCCTCGTCCTCGGCGGCACGGCCGAAGCGCGCGCCCTCGCCGACGCGCTCGCCGGCCGGCGCGGCTTGACGGTGGTGACCTCGCTCGCCGGATGTACGACGGCGCCGCTGAGGCCAGCAGGCGAACTGCGGCGCGGCGGGTTCGGCGGCATCGACGGCCTTGCGGCGTGGCTGTCGCGGCACGCCATCGACGCGGCGATCGACGCGACGCATCCGTTCGCGGCACGAATCTCGGCCAACGCTGCCGCGGCGTGTGCGCGCCTCGGTCTGCCGCGCGTCTCGCTGTGGCGGCCGGAATGGGAGCGCGCGCCCGGCGACCGCTGGATCCCGGCGCCGGACGTCGCGGCGGCGGCGCAGGCGGCGCGCCGCGGGCGGCGGGTGCTGCTCGCGATCGGACGCCGGAACCTCGCCCCGTTCGCGGCCTGCCGGGACTGCCAATTCGTCGTGCGCGTGTTCGAGGACCCCGGCGCGGCGCTTCTGCCGGGCGCCGAGATCGTGGTGGCGCGCGGGCCGTTCGACGAAGCGGCGGAGACCGCCTTCCTGCGCCGCAGCGCGATCGACCTCGTGGTGTCGAAGAACGCCGGCGGGTCCGCCGGCTACGGCAAGATCGCCGCGGCGCGCGCGCTCGGCCTGCCGGTGGCGATGATCGCCCGCCCGCCGCCGCCCGACCCGCCGCGCGTGGCCAGCGCCGCCGCCGCCGTCGCGTGGCTCGACGCACGGCTCGGATGACGGGCTACGCGGCGGTCAGTTCCGCCAGGTTCGCGTCCACGAAACCGGTCGAAACGGCGCCGGCGCGGAACTGTGGATGCGCGACCACGCGGGCAAGGAATTCGAGATTAGTCGAAAGCCCCTCGATGCGGGTTTCGGCGAGCGCCCCCGCCATGCGGCGCAGCGCGGCGTCGCGCGTCGGGCCGCGCGCGACCAGCTTGGCGACCAGCGGGTCGTAGTGCGGGGTCACCGCGTCGCCCTCGCGCACGCCGGTTTCGATTCGCAGATCGGGATGCGCGGCCGGCCATTGCAGGGCCGCGATGCGCCCCGGCGCCGGCAGGAACCGCCGCGCCGGGCGCTCGGCATAGAGCCGGCATTCGATCGCGTGCCCGTCATGCGCGATGGCCGCCTGCCGGAGTTCGTCCGACGCCTCGCCGCGCGCCAGCCGGAGCTGGCACGCCACCAGATCAACTCCGGTCAGCATCTCGGTGACGGGGTGCTCGACCTGGATGCGGGTGTTCATTTCGAGGAAGAAGAACGCGCCGTCCGGGCCGACGACGAACTCGACCGTGCCGGCGCCGCGATAGCGCCGCGCCCGGGCGAGAGCGAGCGCGGCCTCGCACATGCGCTCCCGCGCGCCGGCGTCGAGGCCGGGCGCGGGCGCTTCCTCGACGACCTTCTGGAACCGGCGCTGGATGGAGCACTCGCGCTCGAACAGATGCACGGCGCGGCCGTCGCCGAAGCCGAAGAGTTGGACCTCGACGTGGCGGGCCGGCGCGACGAGGCGTTCGAGATAGATCGTGCCGTCGCCGAACCCGCGCGCCGCCAGCGCCCGGGTCGCGGCCGCCACCGGTTCCAGCGCCGCGGCGTCGTCCACCCGTTTCATGCCGATGCCGCCGCCGCCGGCCGCGGCCTTGACCAGCAGCGGATAGCCGACCGCCCGTCCGGCGTCGGCGAGCCCCGCGAGGCCGTCGGAAGCGAACCGTGCGCTTCCGGGCGGCACCGGCACCCCGGCGGCCGCAGCCAGGCGGCGGGCGCGCTCCTTGTCGCCCATCTCGGCGATGGTCCCGGGATCGGGGCCGACCCACACGAGGCCCGCTTCGGCGACACGGCGGGCGAAGGCCGGGCTTTCGGCGAGAAAGCCGTAGCCGGGATGCACGGCCCCCGCCCCCGCCCGCCGCGCCGCCGCGACGAGGGCCTCGATGTTCAGATAGCTGGCGCGCGGGCTGGCCGGCCCGATCGGCTCGACCTCATCGGCCAGCACGGTGTGCAGCGCGCCAGCGTCGGCCTCGGAATAAACCGCCACGCTACGCAGGCCGAGCGTGCGGCAGGCGCGAATGACGCGGCAGGCGATCTCCCCCCGATTGGCGACCAACACGCTGTCGAACATGGCGGCTCCCGGTTGCGGACCCCGACGCCGCTCAATCGCAGCAAAACGGCGGCCCGGCAAGACGCGCCGCCGGCGCGCGCACACCGACCGGCGCTTTCAGGCTTGAACCCGCCCGGACTGCGGACCATGTTCGCCGAACGAGGCCGCTGTGCGGGCCGAAGGGAAAGGGAGCGACGATGACCCTGAAAATTGGCGATATTGCGCCGGACTTCTCCGCCGAGACCACGGAGGGCCGGATCGACTTCCACGACTGGATCGGCGACGGCTGGTGCGTGCTGTTTTCGCATCCGAAGGATTTCACGCCGGTCTGCACCACCGAGCTCGGCTACATGGCCCGGCTCAAGCCCGAATTCGACAAACGCAACACGAAGATCATCGGCCTCAGCGTCGATCCGGTGAGCGACCATGCGCGCTGGGCGCAGGACATCGCCGACACCGGCGGCACGGCGGTGAACTATCCGCTGATCGGCGACTCCGACCTGGCGGTGGCGAAACTCTACGGCATGTTGCCCGCCGACGCCGGCGCGAGCTCGGAAGGGCGCACGCCGGCGGACAACGCCACGGTGCGCAACGTCTATGTCATCGGCCCGGACAAGGCGATCAAGCTGATGCTGTCCTACCCGATGAGCACGGGACGCAATTTCGACGAGATCCTGCGCGTCGTCGACTCGATCCGGCTCACCGCGAAACATCAGGTCGCCACGCCGGTGAACTGGCAGGACGGCGACGACGTGATCATCGTGCCGGCGGTTTCCGACGCGGCGGCGAAGGAGAAGTTCCCGGACGGCTGGCGGGCGCCGAAGCCCTATATGCGCTACGTCCCCCAGCCGGGGCGCTGAACGACGCGGGGCGCAGGGCCGGAATTGACACCCCGCGCCCCGTTCCGCTACATCGTTCCGGGGCGGGCACGTAGCTCAGCGGGAGAGCACCGTCTTCACACGGCGGGGGTCGCTGGTTCAATCCCAGCCGTGCCCACCAGCCGGGGTCGGCGCGGCCTGCGCGTCGAACCGTCTTCTCTCGTCCTGCGACCGCGGAATCCGGGGAGTCGCGTGTGACCGCGCAAAGCTTCAGCCTGTGGCGCCTGTTCGGCATCGAGCGGCACCATCAATTGTTGCTGAAATGGATGGTGCTGACCGCCGTGGCGGCGTTCGCGTTCTTCGTCGCGGCGTCGTTCGGCCTCGTCGAACAGGTGTTCCGGGTCGATCGCACCTATATCTCGCTCGCCATCACGCTGCTGTTCCTGGTGACCAGCGTGCACTGCATGGTGCGCATTCTGCACATCTCCGGCGAGATCAACCGCACCGGCATCGGCGGGCGGCAGATCGCCGAGGCGTCCGACACGCTGGCGTTCGACGGCGATTCCGTGCGCAGCGGCGGCCGGCCCCTGCCCGGCGGGCTGCTGAACCAGCACGTGCGCGACCTGATGGTGAAGGCGCGGCTGAAGCCGGAGCGAATCGACCAGACCCTGCTGCTCAAGGCGTTCGAGGAAAAGCTGTTCAACGCCCAGGCCATCGGCTTCTTCATCGCCGAGACGATGCTCAGGCTGGGTCTGCTCGGCACCGTCATCGGCTTCATCTTCATGCTGGCGCCGCTGACCAGCGTGCAGGCCATCGATGTGGGGCAGATGCGCGAGATTCTCGCCTCCATGTCCGACGGCATGGCGGTGGCGCTCTACACCACCCTGTGCGGCCTGATCGGCGGCATCCTGCTCAAGCTGGAATACTACTTCCTCCAGGGCGGCACCGAGGAACTCGTGGCGATGGTCACCGAGATCACCGAGGTCTATGTCGTGCCGGCGCTGGAAGAGCGGTCTCCGGGGATGGAGGCCCTCCGTGCTGCGGAGTAGGCGCCGGTTCGACCAGGCCGAAGCCTTCACCGACCTCCTGTTCAACGCGCTGCTCGGCTTCACCTTCATGTTCGCGATCGCGGTGATCTTCATGAACCCGATCGCCAAGACCGGCGCCATCGACACCAAGGCCGAATACCTGATCACCGTCACCTGGCCCGACGGCAACCCGTCGGACGTCGATACGTGGACGCAGGACCCCGCCGGGAACCTTTCGTGGTATGCCGCGAAGGAAGCCGGCCTGATGCATCTCGACCGCGACGACACGGGCACGACCCGCGACGTCATCACGGTGAACGGGCGGACGATCGAGAACCCGCTCAACCAGGAGATCGTGTCGATTCGCGGCATCGTTCCCGGCGAGTTCACGGTCAACGTGAAGATGTATGCCTACGACGCGGGCGATCTCGCCAGCGCCGCCGGCGACAACCCGCCGATCCCGGTCACGGTCAAGGTCGAGAAGGTGAACCCGACGGTGCGGGTCATGTTCTACGACACGGTCGAACTGCGCGGCCAGGGCGACGAGTTGACCGCCGTCCGCTTCACCATCCAGCCGGACGGCGACGTGACCGACATCAACCAGCTCCCCAAAAAACTGTTCGGAGAGAGCTGAATGCCGGCGGACCGGCATCTGCTGCTGCTCGGGCAGTATGAATTGGTCGCCGCCTATGTGGCTCTGGGCGCGCTGTTGCTCAGCATCGCGATCTGGAACCGCGTGCGCTGGTGGATCCGCGCCGCGAGCGTCGTCATCACCGCCGCGTTCTTCTTCATAAGCTTCGATTCGGTGAGGAACATTCTCGGCTGGCCGACCGCGGACGCGCTGCCCGACCGCTTCGAGATCCTGCACGCCCGCATCCAGGAGCCGGACGAGGTGATGCGCGTCGAGGGCGCCATCTATGTCTGGGCGATGACCCTGCCCGGCGAGGGGCCGATCGACGAACGCGACATCTACACGCCGGGAATGCTGGACACCCGCGTCCAGCCCGACCAGATGCCCCGCGCCTATCGCGTTCCCTACACCCGTTTCGCGCACGAACAGGTCAACGAGGTGCTGCTCAAGATCCAGCAGGGCGTGCGGCAGGTCGGCGTGACCGACCGCAAGCCGCGCAAGCCCGGCGAGCACGCGCCGCAGTCGCAATACACCTTCTACGACCGGCCCGACCCGATCCTGCCGCCGAAGGACCCCGACCCGCGCGCGCCGTAGCACCGGGACTCTTGGTGCCGGCGGGGCGCGGGTGTATAGCAGTGCTTTGGTCAGGGAGAGAGTGCCATGCCTGAACGGTGGACGCCCGCCGGGTGGCGCGGATTGCCGATCCGGCAACAGCCGGTCTATGCCGACTCCGCGGCGCGCGCGGCGGTGGAGGAACGCCTGCATTCGTCGCCGCCGCTGGTCTTCGCCGGCGAGGCGCGGGCGCTGAAGGCGCAGCTCGCCCGCGTGGCGCGGGGCGACGCCTTCCTGTTGCAGGGCGGCGATTGCGCCGAAGCCTTCGCCGAGTTCCACCCCGACCACATCCGCGACACCTTCCGGGTGCTGCTGCAAATGGCGGTGGTGCTGAGCTACGCCGCCGGCACGCCGGTGGTGAAGGTGGGGCGCATGGCGGGGCAGTTCGCCAAGCCGCGCTCGACGGCCACCGAGGCCCGGAACGGCGTCGAACTGCCGAGCTATCGCGGCGACATCGTGAACGGTATCGAGTTCGACGCGGCGGCGCGCGAGCCGGACCCCGAACGCATGTATCGCGCCTACGCCCAGGCCGCCTCCACCCTCAACCTGCTGCGCGCCCTGTCCAGCGGCGGCTATGCCGACCTGCATCAGGTGCATCGCTGGAACCTCGGCTTCGTGGCCGGCAGCGCCGAGGCCGAACGCTATCGCGACCTCGCCGACCGGATCGGCGAGACCTTGCAGTTCATGGCCGCGTGCGGCCTCGATTCCGACAACACGCCGCAGTTCCGGCGCACCGATTTCTTCACCTCGCACGAGGCGCTGCTGCTCGGTTACGAAGAGGCGCTGACCCGCATCGACAGCACCACCGGCGACTGGTACGACTGCTCCGCGCACATGCTGTGGATCGGCGACCGCACGCGCGACCCCGACGAGGCGCATGTCGCCTTCCTGCGCGGCGTGAAGAACCCCATCGGGGTGAAGGTGGGGCCGAGCCTGGACGCCGACGGCCTGATGCGCCTCATCGACCTGCTCGATCCGGAAGACGAACCGGGGCGGCTGACCCTCATCGCGCGCATGGGAGCCGACAAGGTGGAGCGCCTGTTGCCGCCGCTGGTGCGCCGGGTGGCCCGCGAGGGCCGCTGCGTGGTGTGGTCGTGCGACCCCATGCACGGCAACACCATCAAGTCTTCGAACGGCTACAAGACCCGCCCCTTCGACCGCATCCTCGCCGAGGTGCGCGGCTTCTTCGCCGTCCACGAGGCCGAGGGCCGGCACGCCGGCGGAGTCCATTTCGAAATGACCGGGCGCGACGTGACCGAATGCCTCGGCGGCGCGCAGGCGATCACCGAGGAGAGCCTGTCGGACCGCTACCACACCCATTGCGACCCGCGCCTGAACGCGTCGCAGAGCCTGGAACTCGCCTTCCTCATCGCCGAGGAGCTGAAGCGCCGGCGCCTGTCGCAGGAACGCCGCAGGGCGGCGGCGGGGTAGCCGGCGATGGACCTCGGAATCGCCGGCCGCAAGGCCATCGTCTGCGCCTCGAGCCGCGGGCTCGGGCGCGGCTGCGCGATGGCGCTGGCGCGCGAGGGCGCAAGCGTGGTGGTCAACGGCCGCGATGCCGACCGCACCGCGCGCACGGCCGACGAGATCGCCGCCGAAACCGGCGCCGAGGCCACCGCAGTGGTCGCCGATCTCGACCGGCCCGAAGGCCGCGAGGCGCTGCTCGCCGCCTGCCCCGACCCCGACATCCTGGTCAACAACAATGGCGGCCCGCCCCCCGGCGGTTTTCGCGACTGGGGGCGCGCGGAATGGGAGCGCGGGCTGACCGCCAACCTTCTCGTCCCGGTCGAACTCGTCAGGGCCTGTGTCGATGGTATGGCGGAGCGCGGTTTCGGGCGCATCGTCAACGTCACCTCGATCGCGGTGCGAATGCCCATCCCCGGCCTGACGATGTCGAGCGCGGCGCGGTCGGGGCTGACCGCCTTCACCGCCTCGGTGGCGCGCGAGACGGCGGGGCGCAACGTCGCCATCAACAACCTGCAACCGGGGCTGTTCGAGACCGACCGCCTGACGGGCGGCCAGGCCGCCGCCGCGGCGCGCAGCGAGCGCCCGGTGGCCGAGATCCGCACCGAACAGCTCGCGCGCATCCCGGCCGGGCGCTTCGGCGACCCCGACGAGTTCGGCCGCGCCTGCGCGTTCCTGTGCAGCGTCCATGCGGGATACATCACCGGGCAGTCGCTGCTGCTCGACGGCGGGTTCTATCCGGGCGCGTTCTGATGACCGACGCCGTCGCGCGCGAGGCCGAGATCGCGCGGCGCACCGACCATTATTTCAAGCGCACCCGGCGCATCGTCGAGCGCAACGGCGACGTCGAGGTCACCTACGCGGTGTTCATGCGCCGCCCGGTCGTCTGCTGCCCGCGCCTGGCGGTCGAGTGGCTGGAGACCGTCGCCGGCGCGCGCGGCATCGCGATCGCGGTCGAGCAGCGTTTCGACGAGGGCGCCTGGGTCGGCTCCGGCGAACCCCTGCTCTACGTCACCGGCCCGTTCGCGGCGCTGGTCGAGCTCGAAACGGTGTATCTGCAGAAGCTCGGTCCGCCCTGCGTGGCGGCCTACAACGCCTTCAGCATGTGCGCCGACCTGCCGCGAACCGCCTTCATCGCGATGGACGCGCGCCATTGCGCCGGGGCCGAGATGACCGAACTGATGGCCTACGGCGCCAGCGTCGGTTCGGCCAAGGCGCGGCAGGAAGCGAATGCGGTGGGCTTCATCGGCACCGCCAACGACGCCACCGCGCGGTTCTTCGGCAGTGACCGCGGCCTGGGCACCATGCCGCACGGCCTCGTCGGCTACGCCGGCGGCACGGTGCGCGCCGCCGAGATGTATCACGAGCTCTACCCCGACGAACCGGTCACCGTGCTGGTCGATTATTTCGGCCGCGAGGTGAGCGACGCCCTTGCGGTGGCGGCCCGCTTTCCCGATCTCGCAGCGGCGGGCCGCCTCGCCGTGCGCATCGACACCCATGGCGGGCGCTTCGTCGAGGGTCTCGATACCGCCGCGTCCTACGCGGTGCTCGAGCGCCGCGCGCCGCGCGCCGTGCGCACCTATCGCAGCGAAACCGAACTGCGCCTGCTGGTCGGCACCGGCGTCAGCGCGGCGGCGGTGTTCCACCTGCGCGAAGCGCTCGACGACGCCGGGTTCGACAAGGTGAAGATCGTCGCCAGCTCGGGCTTCAACCCGGGCAAGTGCAAGGTGTTCGCCTCGGTCGATGCCCCGGTCGACGTCATCGGCACCGGCTCGTATCTGCCCGAGAACTGGACCGAGACCTACGCAACCGCCGATATCGTCGCCTATAACGGCCGCGCCTCGGTCAAGGTCGGGCGCGAGTTCCTGCTCAGGGACTGCGGCGGGGGGTGAGCCGCTGGCGCGCCGAGGGGGATCCTGCTACCCTCGGTCGAGGGCAAACCGGGGGGCGGAGACCATGACCGGGCTGGTGACGTTCGAAGAGCCGACCGAACGGCTGGTGCGATTCGTCGAGGACACGCCGCCCGAAGAGATCGTCGCGGCGACCTGCGCCGAACTGCGCAGCGGCACGCCGGCGCGCGACCTGCTCGCGGCCGCCGGACTCGCGGTGAGCCGCTCGACCGAACTGCCGCCGTCGCACCACGGCGGCCCGGTGCATCCCGTCGCCGGGTTGCAGGCGGTCAATCGGCTGGCGGAGCGGCTGGACGGCGACTCCGCGGCGCTGCCCGTGGTGCAGAGCGTCGCCCTGGCCAACAAGCACGTTCACGCGCCCGAAATGGGGCCGGGAGCGATGCCCGTCATCGCCGTCGGCGACCTCGCCGGCAAGCCGAAGCGCGAATTGCTTGACGGTTTCGCCTTCGAGCTCGGCCGCCGCCGCGCCGCCGCCGCGGAGCGCTGTCTGCTGGCGCTGCTCGACGCCGCCGAACCCGGCGAGATCATGGAAGCGCTGCTGGCGGTGGCGTTGCCGCGCAACGCGCTCGACGACCACTACCTGCTCTATCCGGTCTATGCGTTCCGGGCGCTCGACGATCTCGGCTGGCAGCACGCGGCGGCGATCCTCCGCCCGCCCGTCCGTTTCCTCACCCGCCACCCGATGATGGAGCACGCCGGCGGCGTGCGCGGCGCGATTATCCAGGACGGGATCGACCTCTATCGCGATTTCGCGGCGCTCGAGGCGCTGGTCGACGACCGCGGCCTGGCGGCAGGCGGCGCGCGTTTCGAAACCGGGGCCGACGAAACGCCGGCGGTCGATGCGCTGGCCGACTCCATCACCCTTGCCGACAAGGCGGCGGCGGCGCCCGGCCTGGCCGCGAACGCGCTCGCCGCCGGCCTTTCCGTCATGGGCGCGTGCGAGGCGCAGTCCATCGCCGCGGCGCGGCGCTATCTGCGCTCCGACACCGGCAACCCGTTCGACGTGCACTATCACACCGGCATGAGCGCGCGGCGCTATCTGCTCCGCCTGCCGGGCCTCTCGCTGCGCACGCGGCTGCTGGCGCTGCTGTCGTGGGGACAGGGCTACGAAGTGCGCCATCTCGACCGCACCATGCGCTGGCCGGCGGGCGCCGGAGACAAGCCCTGCGCAGCGCTGCCCGACCGCACGCAGGGCGCCTCGCTCGCGGCGATCTCGGACAGCATCGCCGCCCAGCCCGAATACGACCTGACCACGATGACCGGTTCGATCGCCGACCTGGTGGCGCCGGACTCGGTGCGCGGCACGGTCGCGCTGGCCGAGGATTACGCGGCGCGCGGATACGACGGCGCGGCGTTTCTCGACCTGATGGCCCAATGGGTCTGCCGCGACGATCAATCGGAGATGCACGCCTGGAAGCTCCAGCAGGCGGTCTTCGAGGAATACGGCGCGACGCGGGAGCCCTTCCGCCGCGCACATCTGGTCGCGGCCGCGAAACACGCCGCCTGCGTCGCCCGCCTGCGCCCGCGCACGATCTGGCCCCGAGCCCGCGCCCTGCTCGCCGAAGCATAACCGTCGGGCCGCACGGCCCGTCCGCCCGCCACATCGACCCGCCTGTAGGGGCGCCCCTTGTGGGCGCCCAAACCCGCGGGCGATGGGCTGCTGTCGGAGCGGCTGCGCCTGTAGGGGCGCCCCTTGTGGGTGCCCAAACCCCCGAACAGGCGCGGAATAGGGGCGGCCAACCACAAGGGTTGCCCCTACAGAAATTGTCACGGTTCGCGCCGGCGATGACAGCGCGACGGCGACGCCTCCCGGCCGCCGCGAAGAGGCGGGCGCGCCAGACCACATCCACCCGCCTGTAGGGGCGCCCCTTGTGGGTGCCCAAACCCCCGAACAGGCGCGGAATATGGGAGGGCAACCACAAGGGTTGCCCCTACAGAAATTGTCACGGTTCGCGCCGGCAATGACAGCGCGACGGCGGCGCCTCCCGGCCGCCGCGAAGGGGCGGGCCCGCCAGACCACATCCACCCGCCTGTAGGGGCGCCCCTTGTGGGTGCCCAAACCCCCGAACAGGCGCGGAATATGGGAGGGCAACCACAAGGGTTGCCCCTACAGAAATTGTCACGGTTCGTGCCGGCGATGACAGCGGCACGGCAGCGCCTCCCGGCCGCCGCGAAGGGGCGGGCCCGCCAGACCACATCCACCCGCCCGTAGGGGCGCCCGCACCAGAGGTGCGCGGGCGTCCCGCCCGCATGCCACATCCACTCATCTGTAGGGGCGCCCCTTGTGGGCGCCCAAACCCCCGAACAGGCGCGGAATATGGGAGGGCAACCACAAGGGTTGCCCCTACAGAAATTGTCACGGTTCGTGCCGGCGATGACAACGGCACGGCAGCGCCTCCCGGCCGCCGCGAAGGGGCGGGCCCGCCAGACCACATCCACCCATCTGTAGGGGCGCCCCTTGTGGGCGCCCAACCCCCCGAACAGGCGCGGAATAGGGGCGGCCAACCACAAGGGTTGCCCCTACAGAAATTGTCGCGGTTCGTGTTGGCAATGACAGCGCGACGGCGGCGCCTCCCGGCCGCCGCGAAGGGGCGGGCCCGCCAGACCACATCGACCCGCCTGTAGGGGCGCCCGCGCCAGAGGTGCGCGGGCGTCCCGCCCGCATGCCACATCCACCCGCCTGTAGGGGCGCCCCTTGTGGGTGCCCAAACCCCCGAACAGGCGCGGAATATGGGAGGGCAACCACAAGGGTTGCCCCCACAGAAATTGTCACGGTTCGCGCCGGCGATGACAGCGGCACGGCAGCGCCTCCCGGCCGCCGCGAAGGGGCGGGCGCGCCAGACCACATCGACCCGCCTGTAGGGGCGCCCCTTGTGGGCGCCCAACCCCCCGAATCCGCAACACGCCGATCCCGCGGTCCGATATGGCCCTTTCGGAATTCGCGCCTCTTCGGTGCGCGGGCGTCCCGCCCGCCCTTCCTCCCTGGCGTCGCGTTCCCCCGGGGTAAGGGCGACCGAACCCGCAACCCAGAGCGCATATCCCGTGACCACCGCAGCTCGACGAAAAAAATGATTCATCGCGGGGAAAACCCGGGCCGGCGCACCGTTGGAGTCAACCCGCGGCAGGTCGTCCGCTGGGGCTGCCGGGGAGCCAGAAGGCGGGGTGGCTGACGGCGAGTGAGGCGCTGGCGCGCCCACGGGGATCTGCTACCTTGTTCGGACGCTGGGTTGCAGGCGGTCGATCGCTTGGCGGGGCGGCTCGACGGCTCATGCGAAGAGCGGCGTTCTTGCGATGCGCGTGGCGGTCGAGAGGCCACGCGCCGAGGGGGAGGAGATAGCGCGATGGGTAGGGTTTCGCTTGCAACCGTTCGGGTTGCCGCAGTTACGATCCTGATCGCGGCCCTGCTGTCGATTGCGGCGGGCGCCGCCCGGGCGGAAACCCCCGACGAACGCGCGCTGCGCGACTGGGCCATGCACGGCAACCTCGGCGAGGTGCAGCGGTTGCTTGCCGAGGGCGCCGACCCCGACGTCCCCGACCACATGGGGCGGACTTCGGTGCACCGCGCCGCCGAGAACGGGGAAAACGCCGTTCTGGACGTGCTTCTGGAGGCCGGCGCCAACCCCGACGCCCGGGATGACGAGGGCAGAACGCCCCTGCACCTGGCCGCAGCCTCCGGGTCCGAACCGGATTCGCAGGCGGCCATCGAGGTGCTGCTCCGCCGCGGCGCGAGTGCCGATCCCGCCGACGCGGAAGGCCGAACGCCGCTGCACGTCGTGGCCAAAGAGCATCGCGAGGCCGCCAGCGTTCACGACCTTCTGGCGGCCGGCGCCGATCCCGCCCGGACCGACAACCGGGGCGACGCCCCGCTTCACTATGCCGTGGGCCACGACAGCCGCAACAGCGTCGATGTGGTGGGGGCGCTGGTGGACGCCGGCGCCGGGGCGGATGCGATCGGGAGCAGCGGTGAGACGCCGCTGCAACTGTTCGCTCGTATCGGAGCCGGCGGCGCGATCGTGACGGTCCTGACGGCAGCCGGCGCCGACCCGGACCGGAAGAACCCGGATGGCGAGACGCCGCTTCACACGGCGATCCGCAACGGCGGCAGCGCGGAGAACTCTTCCATGGTGGAAGCCCTGCTCGCCGCGGGCGCCGACCCCTGTATCCAGGATGCCCAACGCTACACGCCCTATCAGATCGCCCGCGAGGGCGGAGCGGTCCACTCGGCTCTGGATCGGGCGCACGGGCACGACCTGGCGTGCGACGACAGGAACACCGACCGCCTGGCGGCGAGCTGGACCGTCGATGCGGCGGACTGGCCGGGCGAACTGACCGCACGGTCGAACGTCCGCTCGGGGCCGGGCACGGACCACGACATCCTGGCGACGCTGGACGGCGGCACGGCGGTTCATGTCACCGGCACGGTCGGAAACACGGACTGGCTGCAGGTCGAGGTGGCGGGCGAGACGGCGTTCGTCCATGCATCGCTGGTGAGGGAGGTCGAAGCCGCGGCGGACGGCATGGAGGGCGGTGAGCAGGAGCGGACGCCCGGCATCGCCCCGGCCGACCGGATCATGCATGCGAGGGACGACCTGGTGGATGTACGTAGCGGGCCGGGCGCGGACCATGCCGTGCTCGGGCAGCTGATATTCGGCCAGAAGGTGCGGGTGACGGGCGAGGCCGGCGAATGGCTCCGGATCGAGGCGCGCCGCGCGGCCTTCGTCCACGGCTCGCAACTCATCCCGCCGGACCAGTTCCGCGAGCGGCAGGAGCGGTAGGAGGCTGCGGAAGCGGAGTGCAAAGCGGCGGTGGCCCGTTTCGAGGAGATTCTATACGCCTTCAATCGCTGTCGTAGCCACGGAACTCCGCATAATGTTTGCGTTGGCCGCCATCCCGGGGGACGCGCAGCAACCGACGAGGGTGCCCGCACCTGTTGCGGTCTCGCTCGTGGTCGATACGAATGGAACTGCAGGACATTCGAATCGATTATAGAAAGACGTCAATGACCGCCTACAGAAAACGAAGCGCGGCGTTCGGCGCGGGTGTAGGTCGAGACCATCCGCGAGCCTGCGGCCCATCGTCCTTGTCGTTCGATGGTGTCCTGGCCGGCCCCTCGCTCCTCCAGGCCGCCGCGAAGGGGCGGGCGCGCCAGACCACATCGACCCGCCCGTAGGGGCGCCCGCACCAGAGGTGCGTGTGTGGACGCCCCCTTGGATGCAAGCATTTTCTCGCGGTGGGTTTGGGATCGAAGCGGTCAGGCGCTGTCGTGTGTCCGGCCTCGATAGATGCGGCATTGAAGCGCCGCAGGCCCGTATGGAGATACGCGGAGCGGGTCCATTTCGCGGGCACGAGCTCGAAGCTCGGCGCACCTGGCTGGTTTTCCCGCCCCCGTCTCATTGACCGTTGTCCCTTACCCGTCCGTTCGCCCTGCCTGCATCCCCACCGGGTCCGACGCGCCGCCGCTTACGCAGCCTGCGGCGCCGGCGCCCGGTAGTCCTGTCGTTTCGTCATCAGCGCCCACACCGTGCGCGCCATCTTGTTCGCCAGCGCCACCGCAACCAGCAGCCGCGGCTTGCGCGACAGCATCCGCGCCAGCCACGACCCCGGTGGCGCCCCCCGCCGAGCCGCCTGGCGCACCACCGACATCGCCCCGATGATCAACAATCGACGCAGGTCGCGCTGACCCATCTTCGACATCTTGCCGAGCCGAGGCTTGCCCCCCGTCGTGTGCTGGCGCGGCGTCAGGCCGAGCCACGCCACAAAGTCGCGACCCCGGCGGAAGCTCTCCATCGGCGGCGCAAACGCCTGAAGCGCCAGCGTGCACACAGGCCCCACCCCGGGAACCGTCATCAGCCGCACGCTGTCTTCATCCCGACGCGATCGCTGCCGAAGCTCCTTGTCCAACCCCTTGATCCGATCGTCGAACGCCGCGATCTGCGCGATCAGGTCCTTGCCAAGCTTGCGCATCAACGCCGGCAACCGCGAACCCGGTTCCGCGATCGCCGCCGCAAGACGCTTCACGTGAGCCGGCCCCTGCGGAGCCACAACCCCGAACTCCGCCAGATGGCCGCGCAACGCATTGATCGTCTGCGTGCGCTGGCTTACCGCAAGATCGCGGACCTTGAACAACGCCCCCAGAGCCTGCTGCTCCGCGCTCTTCACCGAGACGAAATGCATCGTCGGACGAGACGCCGCCTCCACGATCGCCTCCGCATCCGCCGCATCGTTTTTCTGACGCTTCACGAACGGCTTCACGTAGATCGGCGGAACCAGCTTCACCGCGTGACCCAGCGCGCCCAACTCTCGCCCCCAATGGTGGGCCCCCGCGCACGCCTCCATCGCCACCACGCAGGGCCTTTGCGACGACAGAAACGGCATCAGCTTGCCCCGCGTCAGCTTCTTGCGGAAAACAACCGAGCCGTCGTCGGCCGCGCCATGCAGCTGAAAGCTGTGCTTCGCCAGATCGATCCCGATCATGCTAACCTGTTCCACGGACGCCTCCTCTCTTCTGAAGGTGAAAACTCTCTCGCCGGAGTGAGCTACAACACCATCATGGCACGCCACGATGCCGGCGATAGGGGGCGTCCACCCCATCGCGGGCGTCCCGCCCGCACGCCACATTCACCCATCTGTAGGGGCGCCCCTTGTGGGCGCCCAACCCCCACGGGGCGCACTCGTCGACGGCGGCGGGGCATCTGTAGGGGCGCCCCTTGTGGGTGCCCAAACCCCCGAACAGGCGCGGAACATGGGAGGGCAACCACAAGGGTTGCCCCTACAGAAATTGTCACGGTTCGTGCCGGCGATGACAGCGGCACGGCAGCGCCTCCCGGCCGCCGCGAAGGGGCGGGCGCGCCAGACCACATCGACCCGCCTGTAGGGGCGCCCCTTGTGGGCGCCCAACCCCCCGAATCCGCAACACGCCGATCCCGCGGTCCGATATGGCCCTTTCGGAATTCGCGCCTCTTCGGTGCGCGGGCGTCCCGCCCGCCCTTCCTCCCTGGCGTCGCGTTCCCCCGGGGTAAGGGCGACCGAACCCGCAACCCAGAGCGCATATCCCGTGACCACCGCAGCCGGACGAAAAAAATGATTCATCGCGGGAAAATCCGGGCCGGCGCACCGCTGGAGTCAGCCCGCGGCAGGTCGTCCGCTGGGGCTGCCGGGGAGCCAGAAGGCGGGGTGGCTGACGGCCGGGGAGGCGGTGAAGTCGCGCGGGGCGTAGTGGAAATACGCCGCCACATAGCGCCCGGCGGTCAGCGGCCGCATCCGGGCGTGGAGCACGCGGGCGCCCTCATAGACCACCAGCGTGCGTTCGTCGGTTTCGATCTGGCGGGTGACGCCGTCGGTGGCGGCCGAGAGGTCGAGAAACTGCATCGCCCACGGCGCGCCGGCCTCCAGCGTCACGGTGACGCCGATGGCGTGCATGGGATATTCGTCGGTATGGCCGATGAGGATGCAGCCCGGCGCATAGACGCGCGGGCCGTGCCACGCGGTCGGCGCCAGCGGCGCGCCGACGGCCGCTTCCGCGATGGGGAGCGCCGCGTGCAGGGTGCGGCGCATGAGCGCGGCCAGGGCGTCGCCGCCATAGATCGTGCGCACGGCGTTGGCGTGCGGCGGCGCGCGGGCTTCCGGCGGCGCGGTCAGCCACTCCGCCGGCATGGCGACGGCGGAGCGGTAGGCGTTGGCGGCGGTGAACAGTTCCGGCGCGCTGCCCCCGGCGTCGAGCGCGCGCAGGGTCGCCTCGCGCAGTTCGGCGACGAGGGTGCGGTCGAGATCGGCGGCGGCGAAGCCGTGCTCCATGTAGCGCGGGGCCCATGCGGCGGCGGCGGCGCTCTCGATCCAGCGTCCGCGCATGTAGATGTCGGGGACGGCGGTATCGCCGTCGGCGGTGTTGCGGGCGCTGTCGTCCTGCACGGTCACTCCCCTTCGATGGCGGCGATGGCGGTGTCGGCGGCGGTCCGGGCGCCGGCGGCGTCGGTCGCGGCGGCGATCGCGGTGCGGCCCGAGGCGGCGGCGGCGAGCACGGCGGCCTCGCCGGCGGCCGGCGCGGCGGCGAACAGGCCCCACAGCGAGTGCGCGCCGCGCAGGCGCATGACGGCGCCGGCGGCGGCGCGCTCCAGGCGTTCCTCCGCCAGGGCGCGCGCGTCCCCGATCGCGGTCGGACCGAGCTCGGCGAGCAGTTCGGAAAGCGGCCTCGCGGCGTCGGCGGCGTAGTCGGCGGCCGGGTCGCTGCCGACGAGCGCCCGGCGCGCGGCGGCGCGGTCGGCCGGGGCGACGGCGGCGCGCGCGGGGGAAACCGCTGCGGCGTCCGCATCGCCGCCGGCCGCCAGCGCGCGGTCGCGCAGCAGGCCCCAGTGGCGCAACAAGGCGAAGTGGCGCGGCCATTCGCGTTCGGCGTAGGCGGACAGGAACCGGCGGTGGGCGGCGCCCCACAGCACGGCCGGGCCGGCGGCGTCGAGCGGCACCAGCGCCGGCAGATCGACGCAGTCCGGGTGCGCCGCGCCGACGGTCAGGCAGGCGTGAAGCTCGGTGCGCAGGTCGGGCAGGCCCACGTCTTCGAGCCAGTGCGCGCGGTGCACGTGCCCCTGGCGCGTCGTCGATCCTGCGGTCAGCGGCGCGCTCCAGTGGGCCAGGCGGGCGGCCATCAGCGGCCCGATGCGCGCCGCGTAGCAGCGCCGCGCGTGCAGGTCGATGACGGCCGCCCAGGCTTCGCCGGCCATCGCGTGCACGGCGGGGCTCTCGGCGTGGGTCAGATGCGCCGTCAGATGCGCGCGTTCGGCGTCGTCGAGCCAGCCGTCGTCGAGGCTGTCGCCGTCGTGGCTCCAGATGCCGCCGGCGCGCGTGATCGGCTGGCGCGCGGGGGTCGGCGTCGTGCTCATGCGGCGATCTCCGGCTGGTCGAACTCGATCCACGGCCCGTTCGGGCCGTCGGGGCAGTATCGCGACCGCCGGCGGGCGGGGCCGGTGGCGATCAGCGTCCAGGCGCGGCTGCCGGACAGGCGGTGGCGGGTCTCGGCGCGGCGCCGGCGCACCCGGCCCGGAAACAACGCCGCCCGGCGCACCCGCCCGCACCGGTCGAGCCACGCCTCGTCGAGGCGGCCCCACAGCACGAGGCTCAGGCTGTCCCAGCGATGATCGTCCCACACGGTCGCGCCCGGCGCGGCCTCGAGCCGGTGGATCGACAGCCGCCAGCGGCCGATGCGCGCGACGTGCCAGCGATCGACGCGCACGCCGCGCACCGCCACCGAGATGTCGGGCGGGCGCCCGAACGCCGTCACCTGCGCCCCAGCCATCCGACGGTCTCGCCGAGCCAGCGGGTCATCGGCGGCATCGGCCCCGGATCGGCGCGATAGACCTGCACGCCGCATACGCGCAGGGTCGCCGGGTCGTAATCGAGGCCGTAATAGCCGTGCCGCCCGGCCGGTTCGCGCGGGCAGAGGTCGGGCCAGGCGGCGCCGACCGCTCCGGCGCGCGCCTCGGCGGCGTAGAGCCGCAGCGGGCCGATGCGGGCGCCGTCCTCCCACCGGTGCAGCGAGCGCAGGCAGGTGGTGTCGGGGCAGACCGCCAGCCCCGCAGGCAGCGCCGGCAACGGCGCCAGGTGCAGCATCGAGTGGTACACCCCGACGACCGGCGGCCCGTCGAGCCGCAACTGCCAGTAGTGCGACAGGCGGTCGAAGTCGCGCCGCCCGGCGCAGGCGGCCTCGACGAACCGCGCCGGCGGCCAGCCGTGAAGCTCCACCCGCAGCGGGTCGGGCGAGATCGCCCGCACGATGCCGGGCAGCGGCCCGCCCCAGGCGGCTTCCGCCGCCGCGAAGGCGCGCTTCGCCGCGGCGCCGTCGCGCGTGTGCAGCGCCCGCACCCAGCGTCCGTCCGGCGCGCGCTGGTATTCCCACGCGACGCCGATCCGCGCGCCGTTCACCGCCATCCCGGCTGCGACGGCGGCGGCGTCGGCGTGCTGCTCGGATACCGCACGTAACCCGTCACCTTACCCGACGGCCCCGGCCGAAACCGCACCCCGGTGGTGTCCCACACATAGTACAGGCCGCCGCCCACGCCGTCGCCGGCGTCGAGGCCGAACCGCCCCACCGAGACCGGCGTCGACCAGTTGTCGGACACCGCGTCGCCCACCGCCGGCACGCCCTCGATCTGCCGCTCGCAGCGCCACAGCGTGCGATACGTGCTGGTCAGGTCGGGCGCCGCGTCGTGCCACTCCAGGCCGTCACGGGTCCCCGGCTCGTCGTAGCCCCACGAGTTCGACGGCCGCTGGCTCTCGGCCGGCACCGTGTCTTCGGTGCGCGCGAAGATGTATTCGTAGGCGCGGCCGTCGCCGCCGTCGATCCCGTCGATCCCGTCCACCCCGTCGATCCCGTCGGTGCCGTCGGCGCCGTAGCGCCCGACGATGACCGGGGCGCTCCAGTTCGCGCTCACCGCGGCGCCGCCGGCCGGCGCGCCGGACACCCGCCGCGCGCAGCGCCACAGATACGGCTTCGCCGCCGACAGCGCCGGCGCCCCGTCGTGCCAGGTCAGCCCGCCGCGGGTCCCCGGCGAGTCGTAGCCCCAGGAGTTCGACGGCCGCTGCGACGACGGCACCGAAGCCCCAGCCGTCGCCGCGAACACATATTCCCACCCCTGCCCGTCCTCGCCATCGACGCCGGCCGCAACGTCGCCGAGCGTCGCGTCCACATACGCCGGCGGCGAGACCGCGCCGTCGCCGGTATGGGCGGCGATGCCGAAGCGCCAGGTCCCGGACCCCGGATCGGTGTGCTCCCACGGCGAGCCGCCGATCAGCCCGCCGCCGAGCGCGGTCATGTCGTCCCAGGCGTCGGTAGCCTCGCCGTAACGGACCTCGTAGCCGATCGTGTCGTCGCGCGGATGGGTATCCCACGTATAGCGCCGCAGCCCGGCAACCCGCTCGCCGACCGCGAACCCGGTCACCGCGGTCAGCGCGTGCACCACGCTCAGCACGCCCGAACCGATCTCGTAGGTCGCTTCCACCGCGGCGCCGATCGGCGCCGACTCCGAGCCGGCATAGACCTGGATCTCCAGCGTGCCGGACGCCGGCGCGATCCAGCTTGCCTCGGTGTCGCCGCCGCTCATGCGCGCCACCGTGCGCGCCGCGCCGCCGTCATGCGCCGCGCGCACCGCGCCGCCGCGCCAGTCGCCGGCCACCGTCAGCCACGCCGTCAGTTCCACCGCGTGGCCGGCCCCCGCCCGGATCGCCCGCTCGGTGATCCGCACGTCCACGATGCGCGGCGCCGCAGCGTGCGCCGACGGCAGCGCCACCGTGAGGTCCGAGGTCGCCGCCGCGTAGTATTCCGCCACTTCGTCGATCGCCTCGAAGCGCACGCGCCCGTCCGCCTGCGGCTCGGTCGCCACCACCCGCACCCGCACCGGCGGCGCGTCGGCGGCGTAGAGCCGCCACAGCACGTCCATCGGCGGCCCGTCCAGCGCCGACAGCGGCAGCGGCGTCGCCAGCCGCGGGCGTTCGCCGTGCGGCCCGCCGCCCCACACCGAGGCCAGCGCGCTGTCATGCACCGCCCCGTCGGGCAGCCGCAGCAACAGCCGGTCCGCCGCCTCGACGCCCGTCTCGCGGTCGAGGGTCAGCACGTCGCGCGCCGCGCCCCCCGCCGCGCTGTCCTCGATGCGCTCCAGCCGCCCGGCCGTGCCGCCGTCGATCATCCCGTGCGTGATGTGCACCACGTCGCCGCGCGCGATCGTCAGCCCTTCCGGCCCCATCTCCCACTTCAGCCGCCGCCGGTGATACACCTGCCGCGCCGCCTGCAGGTTGCACTCCAGCGCCGCCTGTTCGCGACCGGTCACCCCGGCCAGCGTCAGCGTCGCCGAGTGCCGCGGCGTCGCCACGCCGGGGGCCAGGCGGCGCACCGTGTTCCACTGCCAGTCCAGGTCCGGTTCGATGTAGCGGACCACGATCTCTTCCGCCGGCTCGCCGGCGACCCAATCGACCTCGAACGACCCGGCGACGATGTTGCCCGGCGTCACCAGCGCCGTCGCCGCCACGTCGGCCGCCTCCCACACCACGCCCAGCTTGCCGGTCTGCCAGGTCGGCGTGGCCCGCCCGCACTTCGCGACCGCTTGCAGCACCCGCGCGTGGGACTGCACCCGGTCCAGCGCCATGTCGCAGCGCAGCGCCGGGGTCTGCGCGTCGCACCACGACCCCCACGCCCTGACCGCCGCGTCGTCGAGGCGCGACGCCGGCAACCCGACGCCGGCGACGACCCGCCCGCCGATCGTCCACCCCAGCGCATACTGGCGGAAGATCCACGCCGGGTTCGACGTCGCCTCCGGCTGCGTCCACGCGCCGTTCCAGGTCGGGACCTTCTGGCTCACCATCGCCGAGACCCGGTCGAGACGTCCGGACAACTGCCCGGACGCGCGGATGCGATACGCGATGCGGTTGCGCCCGCTGTAGTCCCCGCGGTCGGGCTGATACGCCCGCAGCGCCGACCACGTGAGGTCGTCGCGCCGGCGCAGTGCGTCCGACGGCTCCGAGGTCCGCCGCACCCGCACTTCGTAGTCGCCGCTGCCGGCCAGAATGGAGTCGCCGACGATCGGGGCCTGGCCGACCACGATGGTGGCGCGAACGGGCCCCGGCTCGGTGCCGAGCTCGGTGTCCACGGCCATCGTCCAGGCGCCGTTCCCGCGGCGGAGCTGCGTCTGCACCGTCTTCGGCGTCGCCTTCTCGTTGCCCCGGTCGTCCACCCGCAACAGTTCGCCGACGATCTCCACCACCAGCCGCCGCGAGTCTTCCGGCGCCGTGCGCACCACCCAGTCGTCGTCTTCGAGCGCCGCCCCGGCGATCGTATCCACGTTGCCCTGGACCAGCCTGACCGCCGCCGCGTCCCGGTCGGCCTGCTCGCCGGCGACGGCGACCGTGCCGGCCAGCTTCTCCTCGCTCTCGATGTCGTCGTAGTCGTCGATCGGCGTGCCGCCCAGCCGGACGTCCGAGACGTGCAGGTCGCCGATCCCGAGGTCGAAGATCTGCGACAGATACTGGTCCTCGCCCTGCAGCTCGGTGTATTCGCGCGCCGTCAGGTCCGGGAACACCCGGTGTCGGCCCAGCACCAGCAGCAGCGGCTGGTAAAGCCGCGCCCGGTTCGCCCCGCCGCTCAGGCTGTAGGTCGGCTCGCGTTCGGCGGTCTCCGGCTCCTCCGGCAGTTGCGGCGGCACCAGCGCGTTGATCAGCACCCCGCCGGCGATCTGGATGAACGCCGACACCAGCCCCGCCTGCCACGACCCGGCGGCGAAGCCCAGCGCCCCCGGCACGTAGAACGAGGCGGCGATCACCGCGATCGTCAGGATCACCCGCAGCGGGTCCGAGTCGCCGCCGCCCCGCAACGCCGCCCGCAGCGTCACGATCTCGCCGCCCGTCAGCCGCACCGCCGCCCAGTCCGCCGCCGCCACGAAGCGCCCGTCCACCGCCGCCGCCACCGGTGCATCCAGCCCGCCGGCGCCCGGCAGCGCGCGCCGCACCACGTCGGCCAGGCTCGCGCCCTCCGGCGGGATCGCCAGCGCCGTCGTCGTCGCCCGCCCTTCCGCCGTCAGCGGGTGCGGCCACAGGTCCAGTGTGGCGGTCGGTGCAGCGCCCGTGCACGCCCCGTGCACAGGCGCTGCATCGCCGTTGCGCGCCCCGGTCACCGGCCACCGTCCACCGATACACCCCGGTCGCCTCCAGCCCCCGCGCCGCCAGCGACCGCAACGGATGCAGGCACACCCCGGCGCCGGCCAGCGCGTGCAGCACGCAGCCTTCGCCGCCGATGCGCGTCCACACGCCGATGTGGTGCCCGGACACGCGCCGCCGCCCCGCCATCCGCATCAGCACGCCGTCGCCGTCCTGCGGCGCCTCGTCCGCCGCCAGCGGCCGCGCCACCTCGCCCGTCAGCGCGGCGATCTGCGCATCCCGCGCCCGCACGCCCGCAGCGTGCGCCGGCAGCCGCAGGTCGCGCCCGAACTCCTCGCGCAGCACCGCCACCACCAGATCGGCGCAGTCGCCGCCGCCCCGCGCCAGCCAGCGCTCCGTCCAGTGCCCGCCGCCCGGTGGCCTGTGGCCGGTCGATCCACCGTCCGCCGCCCACCGACCGCTATCCACCGACCACCGGCCACTATCCATCAGAACAACCCCGGCGAGGTCTGCGGGTCGTGCCGCAGCGCCACCGCCGAACGCCCCAGCAGCGGGTCGAAGCCGAGCTGCACCGTCACCCGCTCCTGGTCCGCCCGCACGCTCGCCACGTCCAGCGTCATCTCCCAGTCCGGCGCGCTCTCGCCCGCCAGGAACTGCATCGCCCGCACCGTCGCCCCGACGCCGCCCCCGGCCGCCTCGATCCACTGCATCAGGTCGCGGCCCACATTGTCGATCGACAACTCCGCCCGCGGCGCCCGCCCCTCCGTGTCGTCCGTCAATCGCGCCTCGAACCGCAGCGCCGTATAAGCCTCCCCGCCGAGCGTGTGGTCGCGCGAATCGTTCACCACCCGCACCGGCGCCGCCAGGTCCGGGTGGCTCACCTCCAGCGCCGTCAGAACCGCCGCATCCGGCGCCGACGCCCGCAGCGCGCGCGACCAGGGCGGGTTCGGCGCGGGAACGGTCAGGTCGCCGAAGTCCACCCGCGCACCGCCGCCGGCATGGAGCAGCGCCACCGTCATCGCGCCGCCGCTCGGGTCCGGGTCCGGGTCGGCCAGTACGGCCGCGACGAACGCCGTCACCGCCGCCGAGTTCGCCGGGCGCCACGTGTAGGGCTCCGCGTCGTCTTGTGCCGCGTCGAAAGCGATCGCCAGCGTCTGCCCGCCGCCGTCCCAGCGCAGCGCGATGCGCAGATCGGCGAGCGCCGCCGCGGTCAGCCCGCCATCGGAAGCCCTGTCGTATGCCGCCGGGTCCGGGCCGAGATGGAAAGCCGCCTGGCCCCGCGCGGCGGTTTGCCTCAGCGCGACGCGCGTGACATAGCGCGGCGCCGCCGCCACGAGCGCCGCCGGCACCGGCGCGGCGGCCCGATACGCCGCGCCGGCGGCCGCGTCGATCGGGCGTATCCAACGGTCGCCGGCGACATACTTCGTCTTGATCGGCCCGGTCCGGCGCCACCACACCCCGCTCGAACCGTCCGCCGTCACCGGCGCCGCCGAGTCGAAAACCGATGCTCGTCGGGTCATGGCGAACCCGTCGCGGCGCCGCCGGTCATCGCAGCCCCTCCAGTTCGAGTTGCGCTTCCCAGCGGCGGCGACCGCCGGCGACGTGCGCGCGGCATTCGACCCCGCCCGCGCCGCCGCGCACCCGCACCTGCCGCGCCGTCCCGTCCTCGGGGTCGGTCCATGCGAACCATGTGTGCGCGTGGGTCCGCATCCAGCCGCGGAACGCGGCGAGGTCGTCGTCCGAGTCGAGACAGGCGACGATCCGGCGCACGTCCAGCGCCGCGGTGAAGCGGCGCGCCTGACGAACCATCCCGTCGTCCCACGGGGTGCGCGCCACGTCGGCGTCCTGCCGCAGGCCGTAGTCCTGCGCGACGACGCGGGCGTATGAAGGCCAGGCCGCGCTCATGCCCGGACGAGGCGACTACCGGCAATGTCTCGATGCGTCATGAAACCCACGATAGACACGATAATGCACAAAGTCAAGCCCTATTATGCATGGATCGTGTTCCGGTTTGAAATCGATACGCGGCGGGACGACCGGCCCCCCGGCGCCCCGCCGTCGCGCCGTCGTCACCGGCACGAACCGCAACAATTTCTGTAGGGGCAACCCTTGTGGTTGCCCGCCTTCGTCGCCTTCCCGTTCGGGGAATCGGGCGCCCACAAGGGGCGCCCCTACAGAAATTATCGCGGTTGGTTCGGGGTGCAGCGCCTGTCGGCGCCGCCGCTCGGTGCGCGGGCTCCGCGGACCGAGTCCGTCCCGCCCGGATCGGGCAGACCGGACTCCAGCGCCCCGCTGCCCCGCCGTCGTCACCAGCACGAACCGCAACAATTTCTGTAGGGGCAACCCTTGTGGTTGCCCTCCCTTGTGGTTGCCCTCCCTCGTCGCCTTCCCGTTCAGGGAATCAGGCGCCCGCAAGGGGCGCCCCTACAGGAGTTATCGCGGTTGGTTCGGGGTGCAGCGCCTGTCGGCGCCGCCAGCCGGTGCGCGGGCGGGACGCCCGCGCGCCCGGATCGGGCAGACCGAACTCCAGCGCCCCGCTGCCCCGCCGTCGTCACCAGCACGAACCGCAACAATTTCTGTAGGGGCAACCCTTGTGGTTGCCCTCTCTTGTAGTTGCCCTCCCTCGTCGCCTTCCCGTTCAGGGAATCGGGCGCCCACAAGGGGCGCCCCTACAGGGATTATCGCGGTTGGTTCGGGGTGCAGCGCCTGTCGGTGCGCGGGCTCCGCGGACCGAGTCCGTCCCGCCCGCATCTTCGCGTCCTTGCGCGCTTCGAGCGCCTGCCGGCGGGACGCCCGCGCGCCCGGATCGGGCAGACCGAACTCCAGCGCCCCGCTGCCCCGCCGTCGTCGCCAGCACGGACCGCAACAATTTCTGTAGGGGCAACCCTTGTGGTTGCCCTCCCTCGTCGCCCGCCTGTTCGGGGAATCGGGCGCCCACAAGGGGCGCCCCTACAGGAATTATCGCGGTTGGTTCGGGGTGCAGCGCCTGTCGGCGCCGCCAGCCGGTGCGCGGGCTCCGCGGACCGAGTCCGTCTCGCCCGCATCTTCGCGTCCTTGCGCGCTTCGAGCGCCTGCCGGCGGGACGCCCGCGCGCCCGGATCGGGCAGACCGGACTCCAGCGCCCCGCTGCCCCGCCGTCGTCACCAGCACGAACCGCAACAATTTCTGTAGGGGCAACCCTTGTGGTTGCCCTCCCTCGTCGCCTTCCCGTTCGGGGAATCGGGCGCCCACAAGGGGCGCCCCTACAGGAGTTATCGCGGTTGGTTCGGGGTGCAGCGCCTGTCGGCGCCGCCAGCCGGTGCGCGGGCTCCGCGGACCGAGTCCGTCCCGCCCGCATCTTCGAATCCTTGCGCGCTTCGAGCGCCTGCCGGCGGGACGCCCGCGCGCCCGGATCGGGCAGACCGAACTCCAGCGCCCCGCTGCCCCGCCGTCGTCACCAGCACGAACCGCAACAATTTCTGTAGGGGCAACCCTTGTGGTTGCCCTCCCTCGTCGCCCGCCTGTTCAGGGAATCGGGCGCCCACAAGGGGCGCCCCTACAGGAGTTATCGCGGTTGGTTCGGGGTGCAGCGCCTGTCGGCGCCGCCGCTCGGTGCGCGGGCTCCGCGGACCGAGTCCGTCCCGCCCGCATCTTCGAATCCTTGCGCGCTTCGAGCGCCTGCCGGCGGGACGCCCGCGCGCCCGGATCGGGCCGACCGGACTCCAGCGCCCCGCTGCCCCGCCGTCGTCACCAGCACGGACCGCAACAATTTCTGTAGGGGCAACCCTTGTGGTTGCCCTCCCTCGTCGCCCGCCTGTTCGGGGAATCGGCCGCCCGCAAGGGGCGCCCCTACAGGAATTATCGCGGTTGGTTCGGGGTGCAGCGCCTGTCGGTGCGCGGGCTCCGCGGACCGAGTCCGTCCCGCCCGCATCTTCGCGTCCTTGCGCGCTTCGAGCGCCTGCCGGCGGGACGCCCGCGCGCCCGGATCGGGCCGACCGGACTCCAGCGCCCCGCTGCCCCGCCGTCGTCACCAGCACGAACCGCAACAATTTCTGTAGGGGCAACCCTTGTGGTTGCCCTCCCTCGTCGCCTTCCCGTTCGGGGAATCGGGCGCCCACAAGGGGCGCCCCTACAGGAGTTATCGCGGTTGGTTCGGGGTGCAGCGCCTGTCGGCGCCGCCAGCCGGTGCGCGGGCTCCGCGGACCGAGTCCGTCCCGCCCGCATCTTCGAATCCTTGCGCGCTTCGAGCGCCTGCCGGCAGGACGCCCGCGCACCCGGATCGGGCAGACCGGACTCGAACCGGGGCTCTGCCTGCGCACAGGCCGCAACGCGCGCCGGCGAAGCGCGCCTTGTTACAGCGCGCCGCCGCCGGGCGCGGCGATGCGCCCGACTTCGCGCCGGATCGGGCCGCCGCGATCGAGGTCGTCGAGGACGATCCCCACCACCCACCGCCGCCCGTCGAAGCGGCTTTCGCGCCCGACCTCGCGTTGCGGCGTTCCCCGGTTGACGAACTGGATCGACACTTCGGGCGCACCGCCGGCATTGCGCCGGTGCCGGGGATGGCTTGCCGGCAGGATTTCCTCTCCGGCCTCGACGATCACCGGCAGTTCGCGCGGGCGCAGCCGCCCGGCGAGGCCGCCGCGATGGAATCGCGGCGCGTCCGCCCACAACGCCGGCGGCACGCCGTAGCGCCGCACACCACCGAGCGCACCGGCCACGCCGCCGCCGTGCCAGACTGCATGGAAGACGTTGCCCGCGCCCGCGGCGGCGGGAACCGGCACGCCGCCGCCGAACAGCGACGAGAGGAGGCCGCCCGGTCCACCGCCGCCGAACACGCCGCCGAGGGCGCCGGCAAGCGGTTCGATAATGCTTTGCCGCACCGCGATTCGCGCAAGTTCGGTGACGATGTGGTCCGCCAGCGACGAGAAATCGAGCTTGCCGCGCTGGATGAACCCGACCAGCGCATCTTCCATGGAGCGGAAGGCGCCGCTCAAGGCGCTCTCGACATGCGCCGCCGTGTCTCCCGCCTCATCGGCGATGTCGCGCAACGCCCGCACGGCACCGTCCGAGGCGTCGCGCGACTCGCGCAACTGTCGCTCGGCGGCCTCGCGGGCCGCCTCTTCGGCCGCCTGCGCCACTTGGTTAGCCTCCGCCGTGGCGCGCTCCACCCACGCACGCTCGATCGCCCGAACCTGTGCGATATTCCCTGCTGTCGCGATATCCACTGCGCCCAGTGCGATGATTGTCTCATCGGCAAAGCGCTTCGCGGCGTCGAACCCCGAGACAAGGCCGAGATCGGCCTGACGCTCATAGATCCGCGCCATCACGCTGGCCCGGTCTTGGGCTAGCCTCTCCGCGTCCTGCGCCGCCTCTGCGTCCGCGCGCTCGCGCTTCTTCGCCTGCCTCACGTCGATCGCAGCGACCCGCTGCGCGTAGTCAGCGCGGACCGCCGCCTTCGTCGCCTCAACCTGCGTCGTGGACGCAAGCTCCGTTTCTGCTCGCTCGTCGATCGCATCCAACCGTTCGCGCAGCCACCGGTCGAGCGCCTCACGCTCGGTCTCGTCGCGTCTGGCCACCATCTCGCGATGTCTCGCCTCGATCTCCACCAGAGCGTTGGAGCGCGGCGCGGCCTCCAGCGCGCCCGGATAGTCCGGCGCGATCCGCTTTTGCATCTCGCGGTCCGCCTGGATCGCCGCCTGTTGCAGCCCGCGGCGCAGCGCGTCGGCGTGCCTGGTGAGCGACCTGAGTTCTTCCTCGATCGCCGCGATGGCGAAGCGCAGCGTATCGGCCTCACCGGGAGCGGCGTTCGGATCGGCTTCCACGCGCTCCAGATCGCGGCGCAGCTGGGCGATATCGTTTCGACGCTTCTGCTCCGCTGTGCGGGCGCGCTCGAAGAGGCTCTGCACACCCGCCCGGTCCACACGCGCGGCTGCGACCAGCTTCGCCTGCGCTTTCGGGTCACTCTCGTCCGACGCCAGACCAGCGATCCGGCTCGCGGCACTCTCCGCCGACTCCGCCGGCGTTGTTGTGACAAGCCCGATCAGACCGCGCAGCGCGTCGGCCACGGAGCCTAGCCAGTCCAGCACAATGCTGTCAGCGATCTCGCGTTGCAGATCCCCGACGGCGTTGCCGAGCCGGGCGAAGCTCGACGCCGCGTCTTCGGTCGCATCCGCTACGCCATCGGCAACATGCTCGCGCAGCGTGGTCGCGAACCGAGGCAGGAATTTGTCGGCCATCAGCTCGCCGGCGGCCAACATCCGGTCGAGTTCGGTGGTGGTAACGCCCAGTGCTTTCGCCGCGATCTGGAAGGCACCCGGCAGATGTCCGCCGAACTGGCTGGTCAGTTCCTCTGCCGAGACCTTACCCCTACTCGCGATCTGCTGGAGCGCGAGCAACGCGCCGCCGGTCTGGTTGGCGGACAGGCCCATCGCCCGCGACGCTTCGGCGACGGCGGTGAACACCTGCCGCGTTGCCTCGCCCTCCAGGGCCGTTCCTCGTGTCGTTGCGGCAAAGCCCGAATAGGCATCTGCCGCCGCGGTGAGGTCGATGCCGAGGCGATCCGCCTCAGCGCGCAGAAACTGGAATTCGCGCGCGCCGGCAGCAGCCGATCCGGTGGCGGATCGAAACCGCGCCTCCAGGCGCTCCGCGTCCAACCCGGCATCGACGACGCCGCGCGTGAGGTCGGCTACAGCCTTGCCGGCGCGCAAGGTCACTGCCGCCCCGACATTGCCAAAGGCAGACGAGAAAGCGTAACCAACAATATTGATCTGTCCCGCCGCGTCGCGGAACGGCCCCGTTGCACGGCGCGCCGCACGGCCCGCGCGGTCGATACCACCGGCCGCGCCGGCAGCTTGCCGTCCCGCCCTGCGCGCAGCCGTGCCGGTCGCGCCCAATTCGCGCTCAAGGCGGTCGAGGTTTTGGATCGCGTCGCGCATATCAGCGTGGATGCGCAACGCAAGGTTGAGATCGTCAGACATGCGTGCTACACTCCCGTCATGGAAGGGGGGCTTTTACGCGCCGTGCTCGGCGGCATAGTGTTTGTGCTTTGTTTCTCTGTCGGTAGCTTCCTCATCATGGGAGGCAGCGTCGCCCTTTTTTTCTTCATCATCTCGCTTTTCTATTGATCCGGATCGCTGCGAGTTCGTCCGCCCGCCTGCGTTCGGCCTCGCGCCAGAAACAGTTCGATCTGCCGCCACGTCAGGCGACGGTGGCATGTCCGTGGCCGCGGCCGGCGCGGACGAGTTCGTCGAGGACGCGAGCGAGCGGAACAACGCGGCCATCGTGCGCCGCGTCGCCGGCGCGCCGACTGTTCGACGATGTCAAGCGCCTCGGCGCCGCGCGCGCCGGCGCTCGTGACGACGAACAAAGCTTCGGCGAGCGCCCCCGGCCCCTGCCCGACCGCCGGCGCCCACGCCGTCAGCGCATCGCCCATCGCCTTGACCTCGGCTTCGGCCACTCCCACCAAGCCGCCGATCCGCGCCAGCGACGCCTCGAATCCCGCCATGCCGCGGGCAGTGCGGACCGCCAGGGCCACGGCGGCCATCTCCAGAACGGCGCGGTGGAGGCCGCCGGCCGCGAGGCCGGCGCTCAGTTCCACCCGGTCGAGGCCGCCCGCCAGTCCCTCCGCGCCTTGCGTCGCGCGCTGCGCCGCACGCGCCGAGTCTTGCAGGTGCGGGACGTCTATCCTGACTGTGCCCGGAAAGGCACGGCCGTTCGGCGCCGGATGGGAATTGCCGTTGAGCATGTCGGTTCCTATACTGACTGCATGTGGAATATGATCTCGGGCTTCGGCGACGGCTTGGTGAAGGTGTTCTTCTTCTTCCTCGCCTGTTGGGTTATCTCCGCCCTGTTCGGAGAGCCTCGGGACGAGAGAGTTGTTGACCCGTCATTACGGGATCCCCCGGTGGAGTACTATTACGATCCCTTGACTCGGCGCCACGTCTTACGGCTCGTCGATCCCGAGGATCGGTGACCGGCGCGCGTGAGCGCGTCGGAGACCTCGGCGAACAGGATGCGCTCGCCCTCCGCCGCATGGCCGCCGCGCCGGTCGCACCCGGTTCCCGTTCGAGAACGTCGAAGCGCTCGATCGCGCGCGTGATCGTCGTCATGCGGGGCGGCTTCGACTGACGACCGCCGCCATCGCGTCTCGCGCCGGAACAGCTCGATCGGCCGCCGCGGCAAGGCGCGGGCGGCGCCGTCCGCCTGCGCCTCGTCCCGGGTCGTGTTCGAGACGATCGACATCGCCGATCGCGTCGCGTCCGCCGGCTCGCCACGCGAGGTTGATCCCGTCAACCATCCCGCTATGCTCCGCGCATGGCCGAACAGGAACCGCAAGACGTCATCATGCAGGTGCTTTTCGTCGCTCTCATCGTCATCGGCGGCGGCATCGTCCTGTTCGGCGTTCTCAAGCTCGCTTTGTATCTCTTCGGGCTCATTTTCTGATCCCGAGCGCCGCGAGCGCGTCCGCCCGCCGCCGCTCGGCCTCGCGCCAGAACAGTTCGATCTGCCGCCACGTCAGGCGCCGGGCGAGCTCGGCGTGTCCGCGTCCGTGGCCGGCGCGGACGAGTTCGTCGAGGACGCGAGCGAGCGGAACAACTCGGCCGTCGCGCGCCGCGTCGCCAGCGCGGCGACGACGCGGCGCATGAAAAAACCGCCGTTCGCACTCCACATCGCATCCGAAACCGCACGCGCGTCGGCGTCGCCAAGCTGCGCGAGCCACGCCGCCTCGCGCCCGGTCGCGCGCGCGACCAGCGCCAGCCACAGTTCGGCGTGAGCGCCCAGCACCGAGTCGATCGCCGCGGCCGACGGCAGCGCGTCGTCCGGCGCGTCCGCCGCCGGAACCAGCGCCGCGAACCCCTCGATCAGCGGCCGCGCTTCCGCCTGAGTCTCCAAACCCTCGAGGAAGCGGAACTCGCGCACCGTCAGCGCGACCGCCGCGCCGGTGTCGGGATCCCGAACCTCCACTTCGCGGTCGGGAAACAGCGCCTCGAGCTCGGTCGTCGCATCGTTTCGTCGCATCTCCATCTCCCCGTTCACCTCCCCGCGAGGCCGCCGAGCAACGCCAGCGGCCACAACGCCGCCAGCATCGCCGCGTCGCGCCACGACCGCGGCGGACGTTCATCGACGGCGGCGACGACCGCCGTCGCGACGGCGCCGCAGGCGAACCACGCCAGCGCCGCCGTCGCCGCCATCTCCAGCCAACCGGTCACGAGGCGTCCCGCCCGTCGATCGTCAGCGCCGCCCTGCCTCCGCCCGGATCGAGAATCTCGACGCCGAGCTGGATCTGTTGCTCGGTTTCGCGCGACATCAGCGCCATTTCGCCGCCCGCACTCACCGAGCACAGCGGCGCGTAGAAGTTCCGCCCCTCGCCGGTCTGCGTGTCCTCCAGATAGCGCACCGCCGCGCGCACTTCGCGCAGTTCGGTCGCCTCCGCCTTGCGCCGGCCGGTCGTCGCCGGCGAGGTGTAGGCGACGCGAATCCCGTCGGCCTCGGCCACCGAACCGCCCGGTTTGACCACGATGCGACCGGTGTCCCTGTCGATCGCATAGTCGTCGGTGTCGTAGATGTCGGTCTCGCCGCTCGAATACTTGTCGGTGTCGGCCGCGACGCCGACCTCCGACACCGCGGTGAGTTTCGGCACGCCGATCGGATCGGAGGCCGACGCGCCGATCTGATACCAGCGGCCCTTCTTCACCGCCGCCAGGGACCAGGGCGAACCGGCATCCTCCGCCAGCCCCGCCGACTCCGGCTCGTCCGCCGCGGTAAACAGTGCGAGGTTCTCCATGCTCATGTCGTGCAGCGTGACCGTCATGCCGCGGGTCAGCGAGCGCACCTTGTTCACCAACTGCCGCGCCACCGGCCCGGAGCCGGAAAACACCTGCGCCCGCTCGCTCGTGATCGTCAGCGCCGCGCTCACCGCGTCGCCCAGATAGCGCTCTCCCTGAGTCGCATCGTCCGCGTCCAGCACGTCGAGGAACAGCCGCCCCGACCCGATAACGATGTTGTCCTGGTGTTGGCTTGCCGCCGTGGTCATGGTTCGCCTCCTTGTCGATGGTCGGCGGTCGGTCGTCGGTGACCGACGCTGCGTGTCATGGCCGCATGATAAGCATCATAGTGCATACATGCAAGCACTATTATGCCTCTGTCGTCTCTTGCTCGTTGTGGGTCGTAACCAACAGCAACCGTGCGTGGTGGCACAGCGCGCCGGCGAACATCACCGGCGCCGACTCGTCGAGCTGCGGGCCGTCGAACGCGGCGCGGCGCGTCTCCCGACGATCGGCGGCGACGCGGTCGGCGCGGTCGAGAATCCCGGCGGCGCGCGCCGCCCGGATCGCCGGGCGAAACGCGGCGCACACGGCGTCGATCTGCGCGTCGAACAGGATTTCGCTCGCCGGCGTCGCTTCGCCGCCGGGCCCGGAAGCGGGTTGCTCGGCCGCCATCGCCATGAACCCGCGCAACAGCCAGGTCGTCTTCACGCGCCACAGCCCCGAACCGCCAAACCGGTCCCAGGCCGCTTCCGCGCGGCGCACGTGCCAGCCGTTCAGCCGACGCTCCCCGGGCGGCACATGCGCCGGCAGATAGCAGCGCCGCAACTCGGACTCGCGCTCGCAGTAAACCTCGTGGTCGAATACCGGCGCCGCGCCGTCCAGGGCGGCGGTCAGCGTCGCCACGATCCAGGCGCGGATCGCCGGCGCGTTCCCGCTCATCGCCGCCCCGCGCCGGCGGCCCGGCCCGAACCCCCGCGGCGGGCGCGCCGGAGCGCCGCACACGCGCTCGCCGGCGTGCGGCGGTCCGGCGCGACCTCCATCAGGCGGTGATAGCCCGGATATCTCACAGCGGCTCGGGATGGGACGCTTTGTGGGTTGTTTGGCGGCGGCGGGCTGGGCGCGGGAGGGCGCTGTGGCGTCGTTGTGTTTGGTTGGGGTGGCGTTTTGGTGTTTGGGCGCCGCTCATGCCGGATTTCTTGCTTTGTTCTCAAGATGAACGCAGCCGTCATCGCCCGGCGCTGGCGCCGGCATGTCAAGGTCGCGTGGTGGGACGGTTCAGCGCGATAATCGTCGGTGTGCCCGGGCGAACTCGGTTCGGTAGGGGTGGTTGCTGGCCATGGAGACGAGAATGCGCCGTGCGCTGCGCCGGACCTGAGCGCCGAGCTTGAGCAGTTTCAAACGAATGGCGCCACAAGTGGCGTTCTCCAGCCGCGTCGCCTTCAAGCCGATGCGCCGCAGCGCACACACCAGGACGTAGGCGAAGGAGGCGAACCACAGGCGCAGTTGGTTGGCCCGCATGGTCCGGGCCGAGGTGCGGTCGGCGAACAGATCGAGTTGGCATTCCTTGATCCGGTTCTCCATCTCGCCGCGGGCGCAGTAGAGGTCTTCGTAGAGTGTTCGCGCGTCATACCGATCCGCCGGCAACGACGTGACCACGAAGCGCGGATTGGCGCCCTTGGGGAGATGTTCGGCCTTGGCCACGACCCGGCGCGCCCGGCACCAGCTCTGCCGTGTCCGATACACGAAGTCGGCGAACCGCCGCGCCGGCTGGCCGCTCGCCTTACAGGCGGCCTTGGCCGCGCCAAGCTCGGGTTCGATGACGGCGGCCAGCCGGCGGTTGCGGGCCAGCCCGAACAGATAGCCAACGTCATTGGCCTCGCACCAGACCATCAGGTCCTCACGGCAAAAACCGGAATCGGCCCGCAAAACGATCTCCACCTCAGGCCACCGGGCGCGGACCTGGCCAACGATCCGCGCCACCTCGTCCACCGCCCCGGCCGCCGCGTCGATGTTGGCCGGGCGCAGCCGAGACGCCAGAAGATGACGGCCACAAAAGATGTACAGCGGCAGATAGCAATAGCACTTGTAATAGCCGTGGAAAAACCGGCCCTCCTGATCCCCGTGCAGCGGATCGTCAGTGGCGTCCAGGTCCAGCACGATGCGCTTCTCGGGCCCCTCGTGAGCCTCCAGAAACAGCGTCACCAACAAATCCTCGAGCGCGCCGGCATCGTGGCCGATCCGATGGTAACGCCCGGGCTTATCCCCAAATGCATGCTCCAACCGGTTCAGCGTGCTCTTGCCCGCCAGCACCGCACAGTCCCGCCGCTTCGGCTCACAGTGATCCGACAGAAGCGCCAACACCGGATCGTGGCGAAGCTCGTCGTGGTCCGCCACATCCTCATGACCCAGGGCAATCGCGCCGATGCGCTGGCCGATCAAGGCCCGCAGGTCATGGACTACAAGGTCCGACCGCCGAGCATCGGTGAAGCAAGCGGCCACCCGCTCGAACAGGCCGATCGCCCGATCGGTCCGGCGAAGCAGCAGCGCACCCGCGTTGGTCGTCAGCGCACCGCCGTCAAACCCGGCAACAACCCGGCGCTTCCCAAAGCCTTCAAACTCAAACTGCTTGCTGATACACTCCGTCTGCATCGGTCCTCTGCTCCCGATCTGGCAAGTCATTGGTCAACAACGACTTTATCAGATCACAGAGGCCGATGCACCACACACCGTGAGATATCCGGGATAGATGTCGCGGTGCCCGCGGGCGAGACGGCGATAGGAGTCGGCCTGTGCGCCGCGGTCCACCCTGTCGGCGAGAATCGTCGAATCGGTCGATCCCGCGCCGCGCGCCGCCAGCATGTCGAGCAGTTCGGCCGCCGCCCAGTGACCCACCGCCGCCCGGTCCGCCGCCGGAACGCTGTCCTCGAACGCAGCCAGAACATGCGCCTCGGCGTGCGTCACCCGCACCGTGTCGCCTTTCGCCGCGCCCCCGACGATCAGATCCACCGCACCGGGGCGCACGTGAAGCCGCCACGCACGCCGGCCCCGCATCGCCGGCGGGGTTTCGCCCACCGGGTGTTCGACGGCGCGCACCGTCCACCCCGCCGTCCATGCGATCCGCCCGTCCGCGCTCGCGACCCGGTAGTCGTCCACCACCACGCGGGGCCGGTGCGTCGAGTAGCGCGCCGCGGCGTGCGCCAGCGCCCGGTCCACGTCCGCGGGCGCCACCGCCTCCGCGTCGTCGCGGATCAGCGCCGCCACGAAGTCCCGATGGTCCTGGAGCGCCACTTACGCCACCGCCGACTTGTAGAGGCCGCGGAAGTCCAGCGCCGCGCCGCCATAGACATGCCGGATCTTCCACGTGATCCGGTCGTTCGTGAACAGGCTCCCCGCCGTCGGGCTGTCCTGCACGAACAGTTCCGGCTCGCGCCGCCCGTCGAGGAAGCCGATCTCCACGGTCGGGATGTCCATCGGATCGGCGGCGAGATACCAGTCGTTCGCGTCGGTCAGTTCCGGGATCGGAATCGCGTCCAGCGCCAGGCTCTGCACGAAGTTGCGGTCGTGGTTGGTCGAACGGCGGAACAGGTCCACCGCGGTCTCTTCGAGGTCGAACGGAACCAGCAGCGAGCGCGGTCCGATGCCCAGCGGCTTGTCGCTGTCCGGTTCCTTCTGCTTCACCATCGCCAGACGGCCCGCCGCCAGCGCCGTCTTCGACAACGCCGCCGATCCCAGATTGTCGTGGTCGGCGTGGAACAGCGCCTTGCCGTCCGCCAGCGCGGCGTTGGCGGTCAGAAAGCTGGAAGCGAAGGCGCTCAGCGTGCGCTTCGCCGCCCTGGAGAGCATCGCCGGCAGGCGCTGCATCGCCATCACGTCGTCGTTGCGGATCGCCTCCAGCGTCACGCTCTCGGTGCCGCCGCGCTTGCCCGGCGCGTAGGTCTCTTCCTCGTCGCCCGGCGTGGTCAGCGCCGCATAGGCGGCCGACTCGGCCACCGTCGGCAGGTTCGAATAGCCGCCCCATCGCACCCGGCGCTGGGTGCGGAAATCGGTCACGGTCCCGGCCGCGCACCACCGCGTCCAGTGGTCATGGATTCCCGTCTGCCGGTAGTCGGCGATCATCCGCCGGGCGATCGAATCGCCGAGCAACTCGCCGAGGCCGCCGCTGGCGACCGCCTCGCGCAGCCGCGCCGCGTCGCATTCGCGCAACAGCCCGCTCACCCGCGCGTCGCCGGTGGTCTCCACCCAGGCCGCGCGCAGGCTCACGGTCGTCGCGTCCGCCGGGTCGAGCAGCGCGTCCCACATCGCCGCCACCTTCGCCCGGCGGTCCTCGACGCGAACCGCGCCGGCCGGCTGTCCGAGACCGGCCACCTGGCCGCCCGGCGCAGCGGCCGCCAGGTAGGCGCGCTCGCCCTCGATCGCCTCGCGCACCGCCGCCGTGTCGGGCGCTCCGGCCGCCGCGTCCGCGAAGCGTTCGCGCAGCCGCGCCCGCGCCGCCTGCGGCAGGCCCGACGACTCCACCGCCTCGCGCGCCGCCGCCCGCGCCGCCGCCGGACCCGCGGCCGCCTCGCGATACGCCGCCTCCACCGCGGCGTCGTCGTTCCGGTCCAGCGCCGCCGCCCGTTCGGGCAGCCGCGCCTCGATCGTCGCCAGCATTCGCTCCCTCAACGTCATGTCTTTCTCCTCGTTCGCCTGCGCAGGCGTCGCGCCCTCCTGGCGCCGCGCCGCTTCCACCAGGCCGATCAACGCCCCGCCCGCCGCCGGCTCGACCACCAGATCGACCGATTCCACCCGGTCGATGCTCTCGACCAGCGCCACCCGGCGGCCGGCGACCTCGCCCGCCCGCGCCCGGCCCCGCGCGACGATGCTCAACCCCATCAGGTCGAGCATTCCGCGCTCCCGCGCCGCGCGCAGCAGCCGCGCCACCGGTCCCTCGGGCTCCAGCACCTCGAAATCGGCCTCGATCGCGCCCGCGTCCGGGCCGGCGCCCTCGACGAACGCCGGCGCCGCGATCCGCCCCGCGATGTTGCGCACGTCCGCGCCGCGCCCCGCCAGATGGTCTTCGTCGGACCGCACCAGCACCCGCGCGCCGTCGAACCGGGGCGCCGCCTCGCGCAGCACCGCCGCCGGGTACCAGGTTCCGTTCAGGCTCGCCCCGGCGCGGATGGCGCGCACCCGCCAGAGCTCCCCGCCGCGAGGCGGCGGCGTCCCTCCCGCTACCGCCACCGCCGCCGCCTCATGCGCGGCGAACGCCGCGTCCGGCGCCACGCGAAACGTCTCTTCGACACGCGCCGGCGCACTCAACACCGCCGTCCCGTCGGCCCCGATCTCGTAGTCGTAGCGGGTCAGCGCCGCCCCGCGCCCGACCACCACTTGGCGGTCGAACATCGCCACGATCGTCGGATACCCCTCGTCGTCGGTGCGCATGGCGTCCAGCGCCGCCCGCACCGCCAGTCGCCGCGCCTCGTAGCTGCCCGCGGCCGCCTCGGCCGATCGCTTCGTCGTCATCCCTGCGCTCCACTGCTCGTCGGGTAACGCCCGGATCGAAACACGGCGCAGCGGGCGGCACGCAGCGGACCATGGCCCGCCCCGCGAGGAGACGGCGCGACCCGCACGATTCCGCCGCGACGACCGCCGGTGTATGACAGCGCCCATGAGCGAAGCCGCAACGCCGCCTCTCGCCGCGCCCGACAAGCTGTTGCCGGGCTGGGTGTGGCTGTGCGGCGCCGGCCCCGGCGATCCCGGCCTGCTGACCCTGCACGCCTGGCGCGCGCTCGCCCAGGCCGACGCGGTGGTGTACGACTCTCTCGTCGGCCCCGCGATCCTCGACATGATCCCGAAGGGCGCCGCCCGTCATCACGCCGGCAAACGCGGCGGCAGGCCGTCAGCGAGCCAGCCCGATATCTCCCGGCGCCTGATCGGACTCGCGCACCGGAAGCAGCGCGTGGTGCGGCTCAAGGGCGGCGACCCCTACGTCTTCGGGCGCGGCGGCGAGGAAGCGCTGGCGCTCGTGCGCGCCGGCGTGCCGTTCCGCGTCGTGCCGGGCATCTCCGCCGGCCTCGGCGGCCTCGCCCACGCCGGCATCCCGCTCACCCATCGCGACACCAACGCTTCGGTGAGCTTCGTTACCGGTCACGATGCGAGTGGAGAGGTTCCCGAAACCGTCGATTGGCGCGCGCTCGCGAAAGGTTCGCAAGTCATCGTGCTATACATGGCGCTCAGGCATCTGCCGCGAATCGTCGCACGGCTGCGCGCCGGCGGGCGCCGCGATGCGGAACCGGTGGCGATGGTCGCGCGCGCCACCACGCCCGAACAGACCGTCGTCGAAACCACCCTTGGCGCATGCATCGCCGACATCGCCGCGGCGGCCCCCGAACCGCCGGCGGTGGTGGTCGTCGGCGAAGTCGTGCGGCTGCGCGCCGGGCTCGACTGGCTCGGCGCGCTTGCCGGGCGCGCGCTCGACCCCGATCCGCTCGGCCGCGCGCGGTCCGATTGAATGCGGGTCCCGGGAATGATCGTCGCCGCGCCCGCCTCCGGCGCCGGCAAGACCGTGGTGACGCTCGGTCTTCTCCGACGGCTGCGCGATCGCGGCGCCCGCGCCGGCGCGTTCAAGGTCGGCCCCGACTATATCGATCCCGCCTTCCACGCCGCCGCGACCGGGCGCGCCTGCGGCAATCTCGACCCGTGGGCGATGCGGCCCGCCACGCTCGCGACCGCCTGGCGCCGCGCCGCCGCAGATGCGGACATCGTGATCGGCGAGGGTGTGATGGGCCTGTTCGACGGCGCACGGGGCGGCGCCGGTTCGACCGCGAGTCTCGCCGAAACGCTGCGCCTGCCCGTGCTCCTGGTGATCGACGCGCGCGGACAGGGAGCCAGTGCGGCGGCCGTCATCGAGGGGTTCGCGCGCCATCGCCGGGGCGTGACGGTGGCCGGAGTCGTCGTCAACCGGATCGCCGGCGAGCGCCACGCGCGGCTGATTCGCGAAGCCTGCGCCATGCCGCCGCTCGGTTTCGTGCCCCGGCACGACGCCCTGTCGCTCCCCGAACGCCATCTCGGACTCGTCCAGGCGACCGAACATCCGGACCTCGAGGCGTTCCTCGACCGCGCGGCGCGGATCGTCGGCGAGGCCATCGACGAAGAGCGCCTCGTCGCCCTCGCCCGCGAACCGCATCTGGCCGACGCCCCGCCGCCCGCGCCGCCGCCCGTCCCGTCGTTCGGCCGCCATGTCGCCGTGGCCTCGGATGCGGCGTTCCGGTTCGTGTACGACCACTGGCGCGCAGCATGGAAGTCGGCTGGAACCCGAGTTTCGCCGTTTTCACCGCTCGCCAACGAACCCCCGCACCCCAACGCCGACAGCGTCTATCTGCCCGGCGGCTACCCTGAACTTCACGCCGGACCGCTGGCAGCCGCCACCGGGTTTCGCGACGGACTGCGCGCCGCAGCCTCGCGCGGCGCGATCGTGTATGGCGAATGCGGCGGCTACATGACGCTCGGCGAAGGGCTGATCGACCGCGCCGGGCGCCGCCACGCGATGGCCGGCCTGCTGCCGCTGGAAACCAGCTTCGCTGCGCCGCGGCTCCATCTCGGCTACCGCCTTCTCGCACCGCGGGCGGATGGCCCCTTCGGCCCGGCCGGGAGCGAATGGCGCGGCCACGAATTCCACTACGCGGCCGCGGTCAGGGAAGACCGGCGGCGCGCCGACGCACTTTTCGATCGTCTGGATTCGGGCGGCGATTCAGCGACGGCAATCGGTCTGCGACGCGGCCGGGTCTGCGGCGCGTTCTGTCACCTCATCGACCGGGCCGAGGCGGCCGCCGGCGCTGCCAGCCGCGCGAACACCCAGGCGCCGAGGCCGCCGATGACCAGCCAGAATACCAGGCTGGCCGCGAGGGCCGCACCGACGAAAGAGGCCGCGAGATCGGCCGACACCGTACCGCCATGGCCGTGATCCGCGTGCGGGACGGTCAGGCCGTGCGGGAGAGCGACGAGAACCACCCCGCAAGCGCGCGCCCACCACGCTGGCGGAAACGCGATCAACGCCAGACCGCAGGCGGTCGCAGCGCCGGTTCCCGCCCACCAGAGCTGCCGCGCCCCGAGCCCGGCCTCCACGGCCCCAGGCAGCGCCGGCGGCAGGCCCGCGGCCGGAGCGAGCGAGAACGCGACGAACCCGGCGGCCCCCCAGGCGATGCCCTCGCGCCAGTCCGCCGGCGGGCGGAGCGACAACCCCGCGACCAGCAACAACGCGAAAGCGATGCCGGCGAGGATGTTGATCATCAACGTGAAAGTCAGGCGCGGGGCACCGTCGCGCGGCGCCCACGCCTCGTCATGCGCATCGTCGTCGCCGTGCGCCGCGGCCTCCTGTTGCTCCGCGGCGGCGATCAGAGGCAGCACCTTGACGGCCTGGATGGCGGTCAGCGCGACTCCGGCGACGAGACCGGCGCCGGCCGCCGCCAGCAGGATTCGGCGAAACATCGTCAATGGCAGGGGAAAGCGAGACCGTGTCGGCTGTCATGCGCCGCATTGTGCAGGGCGGTCGGCCCGGCGAAACCGACGCCATAGAGCAGCGCCAGCCCCAGAAGAACGGCGCAGAACGCCGGAACACGCGCGGCTGCGGCGCCGAGGCCGGGCCGCGCGACGGCCGTCATCGTCATGGAAGCCCCCTTCGAGACGCGAATCGATGTGGCCACTATAGGGTTTCGGGTCATGGACCGTAAGCCGATAGAAACGGCGACGCTCGCCCCGGTCACGCTCGTACTCGGCGGCGCGCGGTCGGGCAAGAGCCGGTTCGCCGAGAGTCTCGTCGCCGCCAGCGGGCTGCGCCCGGTTTACGTCGCGACGGCGGAACCCGGAGACGCCGAGATGACCGCACGCATCGCTGCGCATCGGGCGCGGCGCGGACGCGATTGGGCCACGGTCGAGGAGCCGCTCGATCTCGCCGCCGCGCTGGCGCGGGTTTCACACGGCTCGGCGGTATTGGTCGATTGTCTGACGCTCTGGCTCGCCAACCTGATGGCGGCGGACCGCGATACCGACGCCGCGCGCGGCGCCCTCACTGCCGCGCTCACGGCCGCGTCCGCGCCGTGCGTGTTGGTGTCGAACGAGGTCGGCCACGGCATCGTGCCGGCCGATGCACAGACGCGGCGGTTTCGCGACGCCGCCGGGCTGCTGCATCAGAAATGCGCGGCCGTCGCCGACCGGGTGTATTTCGTCACTGCCGGCCTGGCGCAACGGCTCAAATAGGCCGGTCGCTGACCCCGGCTTCGGCGAACGTCGCCATGCCCCCATGCGCGGCGAGCGCCGCCTTGACGATCGACGCGGCGAGCGCGGCGCCCGAACCCTCGCCAAGGCGCAGACCGAGGTCGAGGAGGGGGTCCAGGCCGAGCCGCGCCAGCAGCCGCCGGTGCCCCGGTTCGGCGGAACGGTGCCCCGCCAGGCAATGATCGAGCGCGCCGGGTGCGGCCATCCACAAGACGGCCGCGGCGGCGCAACAAATGTAACCGTCGAGCACGACCGGAACCCGCTTGAACCGGGCGCCGAGGATCGCGCCCGAGAGCGCCGCGATCTCCCGCCCGCCGAGGCGGCGCAACGCCTCGAGAGGATGATCGATACACGCGAGGTGGCGCGCGACCGCCCGCTTCACGACGGCGCGCTTGCGTGCGAGGCCGGCATCGTCGATCCCGGCGCCGCGGCCCACCCAATCGGCCTCGGCCCCGCCGAACAGCGCACGACACAGCGCCGCCGCCACGGTGCTGTTGCCGATACCCATTTCGCCGAGGCAGATCAGGTCGGCCTCGCAATCCACATGTTCGTATCCGGCCGCGAAGGCTCCGGCGCACTCGGTCTCGCTCATCGCCGCCGTTTCGGTGAAATCGGCGGTGGGCGAATCGAGCTCCAGCGGCACCACGGTCAGCGCCGCGCCCGCGGTATCGCAGAGGTGGTTGATCGCGGCCCCGCCGGCAGCGAAATTCGCCACCATCTGCGCCGTCACCTCCACCGGATAGGCCGAGACTCCGCGCCGGGCGACACCGTGGTTGCCGGCGAACACCAGAACCTGAATCCGGTCTGCGGCGGCCGGATGGCGGCCCTGCCACGCTGCGGCCCAGGCGGCGATGTCTTCGAGCCTGCCGAGCGCGCCCTCCGGTTTGGTCAGGCGCGCCTCACGCGCCGCCGCCGCCGCCGCCGCCGCAGTGTCCGGGCCGGGAAGAGCGGCGAGGCGAGCGCGGATGGTGCTAAAATTCATGATGCGCTCCGAACCGCCAACCGCTGCCGACGACGACCGTAACCGATGAACCGCGGGCGCGGAATGCCGGGGCGGATTCTCGCCGACCTGACGACCGCAGTCGGGTTTCTCACCCGCTTTCCGGCAGCGGCCGGCGGCAGTCCCGGTCGGTTGGCCTCGGCGGCGGGGTTCTTTCCGCTCGTCGGCGCCGCGGTCGGCGTGATCGGCGGGGCGGTGGCCGAGGCGGCGCTGTGGGTCGGGCTCGGACCGTGGCTCGCGGCGGTGTTCGCCGTCGCCGCCCAGCTCGCACTGACCGGCGCGCTGCACGAAGACGGACTCGCCGACGCTGCCGACGGGTTCGGGGGCGGCCGGGACCGCGCCGCCAAGCTCGCGATCATGCGCGACAGCGCCGCCGGCAGCTACGCCGTCCTCACCGTCGCGGTCGTTCTCGCCGCACGCGCGGGCGCCGTGGCGGCGCTGGCCCCGTCGGGATGGCTGATCGCGGCACTGGCCGCTTCGGGCGCGGCGTCGCGCGCGGCGATGGCCGTCGCCATGCGCTGGCTGCCGCCGGCGCGCGCCGATGGGCTGGCCGCACGCGCCGGCAAGCCGGGGCGCCCGACGCTGGCGGTCGCGCTGGCGCTGATGGCGGCGTGCGCCGCACCGCTGGGCGCGACCGGCGGCGGCGCGGTCGTCGCCGGCGCGGCGCTCGGTGCGGCATCGATAGGCTGGCTCGCGATGCGGCAGATCGGCGGCGCGACCGGCGACGTGTTCGGCGCCGCGCAAGCCGTCGCCGAGGTCGCCGGCCTGTGCGCGCTGGTGATCGCGACCGCGGCGTAACCTGCGCCGCCCGGGTCAGGCAGTGGCCCCGGCGGCAAGGGCGCGCTCGCGCCGGCGGCGTTCCGCCACTCGCGGCGGGCAAACGGTGTCGTCGCGGTACGCCACCTGGCAATCCAGGCAATAGAAGCACTCGTCCATATCGATCGTTCCGTCGGGTTCGATCGCCTGAATCGGACATTTGCGCGCGCAAAGCTGGCACGGCGAGCCGCATTCCGCGCGCCGGGGCAGAAACACCAGCGGTTTCAGCCGCAGCTTGCCGCCGATCGCCATCGCCGCGCCCAGCGGGCACAGGAAGCGGCAGAAGAAGCGCTCTACGAACAGCCCTGCGGCCAGCAGCGTCAGGGCATAGACGACATACGGCCAGTCGCGCGCGAAGCGCAGCGAGATCGCGGTCTTGAACGGCTCGACCTCCGCCGCCATACCGGCAGCGGTCATGGAATGGAACGACAGCGCGACCAGCACCGCCAGCACCGCATATTTCACCGGGCGCAGCACCCGGTGCGCGCCAGGAGTCAACGCCACCGCCGGGATGCGAAGCATTCGCGCAAGCTTCGCCAGCAGTTCCTGCAAGGCGCCGAACGGGCACAGCCAACCGCAGAAGACCCCGCGGCCCCAGATCACGAAGGTGACTGCGACGAACAGGATCAGGACCGCGGTCAGCGGATCGGACATGAACATGGCGAAGCTGAATTCACCGGCAACCGCCCGCAGCCAGGTCAGCACGTTGACCACCGTGATCTGCGCCCCCGCCATCCAGCCGAGCCAGACGAGCACGAACGCCAGAAAAGCCGGACGCAGCACCGCATAGAGCCGCGGCCGCCGGGTCAGGGGCCGCATGAACACCAGCACGCCCACGAGAGCGCCGAGCAGCAAGCCCAGGATGACGAGATTGGTTTCCTGCGCCCGCCACGCCGCGAGCCATGTCGGGCCGGGTTCCCCGGAACGAGCGCCACTGTCGGCCACGGGACGGGCGACGTATTCCTCCGCGAGTCGATAGTCGGCACCGAAAACGGCTTCCGTTCCCGCGGCATCGGTCGCCACGGCTTCGAGCCGCCACGGAGCCAGCGGATCGATCCCCTGATCGGCCGTTACCCAATACAGCCCGATTTGTTCGAAGACGGGCATCTCGTCGCCGCGCAGGAAATTGAGGTAGCGGTAACGGTCGCGGCTGAGCGCGAAACGCCGGTCGCCCTGCACGATGCGCACACGTTCGAGGCCGCCGCCGAGACGCAGGGCGGTCGGATCGAACCGCCAGGAACCGCGCGCCATCAGCACCACGAACAGGTCCTTGGGGTCGCGGCCACTGACGAACAGGTTGTATTTGGTCTTGCCCAGAATGCTGCGCCCGATGGTCGGCGGGGTGACGGGCGCGAAATACAGATCGATCGGGTCGGCATCGGCAAGCCCCGCGGCGGCGAGATCGCTTTCGGTCGCTTGCAGGCGCGCGACCGAGCCGTCTTCGACCAGCGACCGGAAGCTCGCCTTGCGGAAACCGACCAGATCCACCACCGGTCCGTCGGCCACGTTCAGGCCGCGCTGGCGCGCTACCAGCCGTGCCGCGTTCAGTATGGCCTCGTTGAACAGGACGGCGCTGATGGTAGCGGCGCTGATCGCGTCGATGGTTCCCTCTTCTTCGGTCTCCACCACCGTAACGCGGTGCGGCTCGCGTATATCGACGCCGGGATATTCGGCGACGAACGAAGGCACCCGATCGGCGAGCACGTAGAGGTCGATGATCGGTTCGTCGTGGTCGATGATCTCGATGGCGCTGAGCGTGCCGTCGAGCCGGAGTCCCACGGCGATGAGGAACGGCGACGAGGCGAAACCGAGCGACATCGTGGCGTCGCGCGTGACGAACGCGTAGCCCGCCAGCGCCCCGTTCGTATATACGGCGGCGGATGGCGGGTCGCCGTTTAACGGCGCGACGTCCTGAACGCCGGGAAACAGTTTCTCCGCGAGTTCGAACGTCAGCCACGGCGCCCCGAGGTCGCGGCCGCTCCATCGCGTCATGCGATCGGGCGTCTGCGGGTCGGCGGCAAGACCCGGCAGCGCAGTCACCGCGAGGCCCAGCGCCGCGGCGAGAAACGACAACCGGCGGAGGAACGTCATCGCCGGGTTCCGGTCATCTGTCGGGCGCCGCGGCGGGTTCGATGGCGTGCACCAGGTCGGGGATGCCGGCCGCCTCGCGCCGCTTGCGCCGCTTGACCAATGGCGGGCACCGATGGGCGTCGTGATAGACCACCTGGCAGTCGAGGCAATAGAAGCACTCGTTCATGTCGATGGCGCCGTCCCTACGGATCGCTCCCACTGGGCACACCTTCTCGCAGCGCGTGCACGGACTGCCGCATTCCGCGCGCCGCTTCAACCAGTCGAACATGCGCAGCCGGCCGAGTATCGCGAGCCCTGCACCCAGGGGACAGAGGAAACGGCAGTAGAAGCGTTCGACGGTCAGACCGATGCCGAGCAGGAGCAGCGCCCAGGCGACCGCCGGCCAGGGCGCGTCGAACCGGAAGGTGATCGCGGTCTTGAACGGTTCGATCGACGAGGCGGCGTAGGCCATATCCACGGCATAGAAGGTGAGCGCCACCAACCCGACGAAGATCAGATATTTCAGCGCGGTCAGGCGCTCGGCGACCGCCTTGGGGACCGCGACCTGCGGGATCCGCAGCCGCACGGCGAGCCGGTTGAGCAGCTCCTGGAGCGCGCCGAACGGGCACATCCAGCCGCAGAAAGCCGCGCGCCCCCACAACAGCGCCGAGATCGCGACGAAGACCGCGATCAGGAAGATCAGCGGCTCCATCAGGAAGAAGGCGAGATCGAACCCCACCTCCACCGACTGTATCCAGTTGATCACGTGCAGAACGCTGAACTGCGCGCCGACGACCCAGCCGAGCCAGCCCAGCGTCCAGGCGAGGAAGCCGACGCGGACCGACAGGTGCAGGCGGGGCCGCCGCACGATGACTTCCTGCAACGACAGGATGACGAGCAACGCCGCCAGCGTGCCCCCCAGAACGGCGACGGGGAGCCGCTGCGCCCGCCACTCCGCCCGCCAGTCCGGCCCGTCGGCCACGAACAGGCCGGAAACCTCGGTCTCTTCGACCGGTTGCGCCTCGCCGGCGGCGGGTGCGGAGGGCGGTCGCGTCGGCCGGGCGCCGGCGCCGAACGCGGCGGCTTCGTTGCCGCTGCGCCGACGAAAGCCCGACCGTTCGGTCGTCGTAGATCCGGCGCGCAGGCGTGCTTCCGCCGCCGGCGACTCCGCCACCGTTATCGCCGCGCCGTCGATGAGGTAGCGTTCCGGCAAGGTGTAGTCGAGCGCGAACACCGTGGCGCCGCCGTCGCCGAACAGGGCGAGCTCCAGCCGCCACGGCAGGGTCGCGTCGAAACCCTCCATTGCCGAGACGCGGAACATCCCCTGGGCCGCATTTCGCGGCCGGCCCTCGCCATCGAAGAAGACGATCGGTTCGAAGCGGTCCTCGGTCAGGCGAATGCTCGTTTCGCCCTGAACCAGTTGCAACACCGGAAAGGGGACCGGATCGCGGTCGGGCCGCGGCAGCACCGCGCGTGGGCCGGCGCTGGCGAGAAAGATCGCCGAGTCGCCGAGCGATCGTCCGACCGCGTATCGGCCGTGTCCGCGCCGGCCCAGCAGATGGACTCCGATCCCCGCCGGATCGACCAGCGCCGCCCACAGTTCGATCTCCACCGCGACGCCGTTTCCGGTTTTGGAGCCCAACGCGCGGGCGATCTCGCCGCGCGCGATCGTCCGGCGCGCCACCGAGCCGTCGGCCTCGAGTTCGGGCCACGTCATGTCGTCGTATCGTTCGAGGTCGAGGCGCGGCCCGCCGCCGGCGAGGTCGATCCCGTGTCCGCGCGCGACCAGCCGGGCGGAGCGCAAGACCGCATCGGCGAACAGCATCGACGAGGTCGTGACCCGCGAGACGCCGTCGATCTGCCGGTCGGCATTCGACCGCGTGCCCGCGCGCACGGCGCCGTCGAACGTCACCGCGACGCCGCTGCGCACGTCGTGGCCGACGAACTGGTCAAGATAGTTCTGCAGGTCTTCGTCGTCCCGGCCGAGCGATGTGATCGGTTCGACGTGCCACATCAGTCCGACGCCGGTCAGCCGGCCCTGAAGGTCAAGGCCGGCGAGAATGTGGAACGGCTTTCGCGAATAGCCGACCGCCTCCACCACGTCCCACGTGTCCCAAGCGTAGCCCACCAGCTGGTCGCCGCGATAGAGCGGCATCGCCGGCGGTTGGCCCTCCGGCGGGCCGAAGCGGTCGGCCGACGGGTGGATGTGGGGCAGGCGGAATTCGAGAAGGTAGCGCTCGACCCACACGCCGCTCGGCCCCGGCCGGGGTTGCTTGCGCGCCACGGCGTCGGCGGCAGCCAGCAGCACTAGGATCGCGGCGCCAACGGCGAAGCCTCTGCGCCACCCGGCGCACATCACGGCCGCCGATCCCCCATCGCCGGACCGTGCGAGCGGCGGACCGGTTGGCGGGTCAGACTTTCGCCAGCGCCTGATCCATGTCGGCGATGATATCGTCCAGAGTCTCGATCCCGACAGACAGGCGCACCACGTCGGGGCCGGCGCCGGCCGCGATCTGCTGTTTTTCGCTCAACTGGCGGTGGGTGGTCGATGCCGGATGCAGGATCAGGCTGCGCGTATCGCCGATGTTCGCCAAGTGCGAGAACATCTGTACCGCATCGACGAAGGCGAGACCCGCTTCGTAGCCGCCTTTCAGCCCGAAGGTGAAGACCGACCCGGCGCCTTTCGGCATGTATTTCCGGGCCAGATCGTAATAGGGGCTCGATTCGAGGCCGGAATAGGAAACCCAGCTCACTTTCGGGTGCGCTTCCAGCCATTCGGCGGCGCCGAGCGCGTTCTGGCAATGGCGCTCCATGCGCAGTGGCAGGGTCTCCACGCCTTGAAGCAGGTTCCAGGCCGCCGTCGGATTGAGAGTCGGGCCGTAGTCGCGCAGCGCCACCGCACGCACCTTCATCGTGAAACCGAAATCGCCGAAGGTCTCGGCGAAAATCAGCCCGTGATAGGCGGGATCGGACTGGCTCAAGCCCGGAAACTTGTCGTTCTGGCGCCAGTCGAACGTGCCGGCTTCGACGATGATGCCGCCCATCGTGTTGCCGTGGCCGCCGATGAACTTGGTGGTCGAGTGCACCACGATATCGGCGCCCCATTCGAACGGCCGGCACAGATAAGGCGAGGCGAGAGTGTTGTCGATGACGAGGGGGATGCCGTTCTCGTGCGCGATCGCGGCGACCGCCTCGATATCGATCACGATCCCGCCGGGGTTGGCGAGGCACTCGAGGAAGATGAACTTGACCTTGTCGGTCATGGCCCGGCGGAAGTTCTCCGGATCGGTCGGATCGACGAAATGGCACTTCCAACCGAGTTTGGGGAAGCTGACCCCGAACTGCGTCACCGAGCCGCCATAGAGATTGCGCGAGGAAATGAACTCGTCGCCCTGGCGCAACAGGGTTGCGGCAACCAGAAACTGCGCCGCGTGTCCGCTCGCCGCGGCGACCGCGCCGCGCCCGCCCTCGAGCGCCGCCACGCGCTCTTCGAACACCGCGACCGTCGGGTTGGTCATGCGCGAATAGACGAAGCCGAACGTCTGAAGGTTGAACAGCGACGCCGCGTGATCGGCATCGTCGAACACGAACGACGTGGTCTGATAGATCGGGGTGGATCGTGCGCCGGTGTGCGGATCGGGCTGGGCGCCGGCGTGAACGGCGAGCGTCTCGATCCCGTAATCGCGGGGCGCCTCGATGCGATGCATGGCCGCCGCGGCGGCGCCGGTCGTCGATTTGTTCATGGTCGTCAGCCTCGTCTCTCGGGCCGCAGCCGCTCCGGCGCGGCGGGGTCGTTCAGCGCGGCGGGCGCAGGCTCTTCGCCGACACGATCCGCGAGTTGACGCCGCACCAGCCGAGTTCGCCCGACAGCCGGCCGAACTCGATCTTCGGGCACCGGTTCATCACCACTTCGAGGCCGGCCGCCTCAGCGCGTTCGGCCGCCCGGTCGTTGCGCACGGTGAGCTGCATCCACAACACCCCGATGCCCTTGGCGTCCTTGTTGGCGATCACTTCGTCGGTAATCGCCAGCGCCTCTTCCGACGAGCGGAAAATATCCACCATGTCGAGTTCATACGGCACGTCGGCGATCGCGCCATAAACCCTCTCACCGAGGATCTCGTCGCCGGCCCGCGCCGGGTTGACCGGAATCACGCGGTAGCCCTTGTTGGTGAGATATTTCATCGCGTAGTAGCTCGGCCGCCGCCAGTGCGAGCTGGCGCCGACCATGGCGAAAGTGCGCACACTGCCCAGGATGCGGCGCAGTTTCTCGTCGGAATAGCTGTCGTGGTGCGCCAGATGGATGGGCGCTCCGTTCGCCGCAGTCTCGGCCGTCGCGGTCATGTGGCGGTTTCCTCCGAAACGGGCTCCCCGGCGCCCGTCCGGGATGCGGCGGATTCTGGGGATCGCCGGTTTTCCTGTCAAGACGGGCGATTGCCGCGCGGCGGCGCTTGCTGTTGAATGGCGCGATCTCCGGGGGAGGAACCCACAATGACGACCGCGACCGACCGCGCGGCGGCGCTCCTGCTGGCCGCGCGCCGCGAGAAGAAGGCGCTCGATTCCCTGCCGGAAGAGATGCGCCCCGCCGATACCGATGCCGCCTACTCCATCCAGGATGCGCATGTCGCCGGGCTGGACGGCGCCGTGGTCGGCTGGAAGGTCGGCGCCACGAACGCGGCCGCGCAAGCCATGCTGAATCATGCCGAACCGTTTTACGGCCGCCTTCTGGCGCCGGCGGTGCACGAGAGCCCTGCCGGGATCGAGGCCGCAGACTTGTTCGGGCGCGGCATCGAGGTGGAGTTCGCATTCCGCCTCGGGCGCGATCTGCCGGCGTCGGGGGCGCCTTACGATCGGGATGCGGTCGCCGGTGCGGTGGCGGCGGTTCATCCGGCGATCGAGATCGTCGATTCACGCTTCTCCGGCGGCCTGCGCGCCGGCGGCCTGGCGCTGATCGCCGACAACGGCGCGCAGGGCGCGTTCGTGCTCGGCGGCGGAGTCGAAGACTGGCGCGGCCTCGATCTCGCCACACTGCGCACGGAACTGTGGATGAATCACGAGAAGGTCAGCGAGGGCAGCGGTGCCAACGTGCTCGGCCATCCGCTCGCCGCCCTGGTCTGGCTCGCCAACGAACGCGCGGCGCGCGGCGGCGGCCTGGGCGCGGGCGAGATCGTCAGCACCGGCTCGACCTGCGCCGCTCTCGGCTTCGCCGAAGCCGGCGATACCGCCGAGGGGAGGTTCGCCGGACTCGGCAGCGTGTCGGTCTCCTTCCGATGACCCGGCGCTGGACCCGCCGGCCGGAGGGATCGAACTGGGGCGAGTTCGGCGACGACGACGAGCTCGGCCGGCTCAACCTGCTGACGCCGGAAAAGGTCAGGCAAGGCATGGCCGAAGTGCGTGACGGCCGCGTGTTCTGCCTCAGCCTGCCGCTCGACTATCCGGGCGGCAACGTGCTCAACCCGCGCCGCCATCCACCGCGCCTCGCCGCCACGCTGCGCGAAGGCAAGGCCAACTATCTCTACCCCTTCGCCAATGAAAACCCCGACCATACGGATGTGGTGTGCGACGACACGGTGCTGCTGACGCTCCAGTATTCGACCCAGTTCGACAGCTTCGCGCATATGGGCCAGATGTTCGATGCCGACGCCGACGGAACGCCGGAGCCCGTGTTCTACAATGGCTGGCGCGGCGGGGAGCATGTCGTGGCGCCGGCGCAGGACCAGACGGAACCGATACTCGAGGGGGTCGCCGCGGGCCGGCTCGGGATCGAGCGCATGGCCGCGAAGGGCGTGCAGGGGCGCGCGGTGATGATCGACCTGGAGCGCCATTGCGGCCGCGCGCGAACCCTTGTCGATCGGGCGCGACTGGCGGAGATCATGGCGGCCGACGGTGCGGTCGTCGAACCCGGCGACATGGTGTGCCTCTATACCGGCTTCGCCGACCTGCTGCTCGAGATGGACCGCGCGCCCGACCCCGAGAAAGTGCACGAGAGCTGCGCGGCGCTCGACGGCCGCGATCCGGCGTTGCTCGACTGGATCGCCGAGTCGGGCCTCAGCGTGCTGATCGCCGACAACTACGCGGTCGAGGCATTTCCGTCGCGCCCGCCCGGCGCCGCAGGGCCGCACCCGGCGCTGCCACTCCACGAGCTCTGCTTGTTCAGGCTGGGTATTCATCTGGGCGAGTTGTTCTATCTGCGCGAACTCGCCCGCTATCTGCGTTCGTCGGGCCGCACGCGCTTTCTGCTGACGGCGCCGCCGCTCAGACTGCCCGGCGCGGTCGGCTCGCCGGTCACCGCGCTCGCCACAGTATAGCCGCAACGGGAGGAGAACGATGCCCGAGGTCGTCAACCACGCCCGCCGCCGCATGGATGCCGGCGGACTCGCGATCGGCGTCGGTCTGCGCCAAGCGCGCACCGTCGATATCGGCCCGATCATGAAGAGCTGCGGCTACGACTGGTTGTTCATCGACATGGAACACAACACCATGACGCTGGACACCGCGGCCCAGATCAGCGTCGCCGCGCAGGCCGCCGGCATCACCCCGGTCGTGCGCGTCCACGCGCTGGCGCTCGACGACGCGACTCGCGTGCTGGACGGCGGCGCGCTCGGTGTCGTCGTGCCGCATGTCGACACGCCGGAGCGCGCCGCCGAAATTGCCGACTGGTGCAAATACCCGCCGGTCGGCCATCGCTCGATCACCGGCGCGCTGCCGCAACTCGGCTTCGAACCCACGCCGATCCCGCAAGCGACCGGGGCGATCAACGCCGCCACCCTGGTGGTCGTGATGCTCGAAACGCCGCTGGCCATCGATAATGCGGAGGCCATCGCGGCGGTGCCGGGGGTCGATGCCCTGCTTGTCGGCACCAACGACCTGACAATCGAAATGGGTATCCCCGGGCAGATCGATCATGAAAAGGTCGCGGCGGCGTATGAGAAAGTTCTCGCCGCCTGCGCCTCGCACAAGAAGTATGCCGGCCTCGGCGGCGTCTATCGCCCAGACCTTCTGGAGCGCTACGTCGGCATGGGGTTCCGGCTGATCCTCGGCGGCAACGATCTGCCCTTCATGGTTTCGGCGGCGAAGGAGCGCGCCAATTTCCTGCGCGGTCTGGAGCGCGGCTGAACGAAGCGGGCGTGCGGCCGATGTGAGGTCTCGTGAGCGAGCGAAGCAAGGTAACCCGGAAGGGGGTAACGCGCAGCGCTCTGATCGGGTTGGGCATATGCGCGGTCGTTTGGCTCGCGCTCGCGGGCATCGGAGCGATGCGCGATTCGTGCGCCGACTGGAACACGATGGCGTTCTTCGAAAACGCGGCGACCGACGATGTTCTGGATTGCCTGTCCGCCGGGGCCGATCCGGGGGCGCGGGACGGTATCGGGAGGACGCCGCTGCATTGGGCGGCGCGGAACAGCGAAATCCCTTCGGTGATAGCGGCGCTGCTCGAGGCCGGGGCGGAGCTGGAGGCGCGGGAGAACAGTGGGGCGACGCCCCTGCATGTGGCGGCGGGGCATAGCGAAACTCCTTCGGTAGTGGCGGCGTTGCTGGATGCCGGAGCGGCTCTGGCGGCGCGGGAGAATGGCGGCCTCTCACCGCTGCATGTGGCGGCGGCGCAGAGCGAAACCGCTTCGGTGGCGGCCATGTTGCTCGACGCGGGGGCCGACCTGGAGGCGCGGGACTACAACGGCTTCTCCCCGCTGCATTCGGCAGCGGGACGCCATGCCTCCCCCTCCGTGGCAGCCGTGTTGCTGGATGCGGGGGCCGACCTGGAGGCGCGGGGTGGGGGCGGACTCACGCCCCTGCATGTCGCGGTGACCTACAGCGACGCCCCCGCGGTCGCGATGGTGTTGCTCGAGGCCGGCGCCGACCCGGACGCGCGGGATGAACATGGAAGGACACCCCTGCACTGGACGGCCGCGCGCAACGACGAGTCTTCGGCTATGACGGCGCTGCTCGAGGCGGGGGCGAACCTGGAGGCGCAGGATAACGACGGATTCACGCCCCTGCACATGGCGGTGACGTATGGCGTGACCTCCTCCGTCGTAACGGCGCTGCTCGAGGCCGGCGCCGACCTGGCGGCGCGGGCCGAACGCGGACAGACCCCCTTGCACTTGGCGGCGGGGAAAGGCGAAACCCCGTCGGTGGCGGCGGCGTTGCTGGACGCCGGCGCCGACCCGGAGGCGCGGGACGAGCATGGACGGACACCCCTGCACCTCGCGGCGGCCGACAGTGAATCCCCGTCGGTGGTGAAGACCTTGCTCGACGCTGGGGCCGACCTGGAGGCGCGCAACGAAAAGGGATGGAGGCCGCTTCATGTGGCGGCGGAGCACAGTGAAACCCCGGGCGTGGTGAAAGCGTTGCTGGACGCTGGCGCCGACCTGGAGGCGCGGGACGAGGGCGAACGGACGCCTCTGCATATCGCTGCGACGCACAACGAAACCCTCGCAGTGGTGAAGGTGCTTCTGGATGCCGGCGCCGACCCTGAGGCGCGGAGCCGACACGAACAGACGCCCCTCCATCTGGCGGCGGCGGACAACGAGGCCCCATCGGTAGTGACCGCACTGGTGAACGCCGGCGCCGCCCTGGAGGCACAGGACGAAAACGGACGGACACCGCTGGGTGTAGCGGCGCGTTACGGTAAAACCGTCTCGGTCGTGACGGCGCTGCTCGAGGCCGGCGCCGACCTGGCGGCGCGGGACGAAAACGGGTGGACGCCCCTGCACGCGGCGGCGGCGCATAACGATACGCCTTCGATCCTAACCGCGCTGGTGGAGGCCGGGGCCGATCTCGCGGCGCCGGACGATGGCGGACTGACGCCCCTGCATGTGGCGGCGGCGTATGGCGATACTCCTTCGGTAGTGACCGCATTGCTGGATGCCGGGGCCGATCCGGGCGCGCGGGAAGAACTCAAGGGGTGGACGCCTCTGCATGTGGCGGCGCAGCACAGCGAAACCGCTTCGGTCATGGCGGCGCTGGCCGAAGGCGGGGCCGACCTGACGGCGCGGGACAAGGACGGATGGACGCCCCTTCATGTCGCAGTGCGCTACAGCGAGTTCCCTTCGGTCGTGACGGCGCTCGTGAACGCCGGGGCTGACCCGGCGGCGCCGGGCGAAGGCGGATTGACTCCCCTGCATCTGGCGGCGGCAAGCGGCCGGGCCGCTTCCGTCGTGACAGCGCTGGCGGGCGCCGGGGCCGACCTGGAGGCACGGGACGACGAGGGATGGACGCCTCTCCATATCGCGGTGCGTTACAGTGAGTTTCCTTCGATCGTGACGGCGTTCCTGGACGCCGGGGCCGACGTGGCGGCGCTGGCCGAAGGCGGGTTGACAGCCCTGCATCTGGCAGCGGGGAACAGTGAAGCGCCTGCGGTCGTGACGGCGCTGGCGGACACCGGAGCCAACCTGGAAGCGCGAGCCGACGGCGGATTCACACCCCTGCACTGGGCGGCGCGGTTCAGCGAAACGCCTTCAGTGGTAGCGGCGTTAGTGGAAGCCGGAGCCAGCCTGGAAGCGCGGACGGAACGCGCGGAGACGCCCCTGTTACTGGCGGCGGCGCAAAGCGGGGATCCCTCGATCGTGCTCACGCTGGCGGACGCCGGAGCCGACCTGGAAGCAAGAAATTCCGGCGGATGGACGCCTCTGCATATGGCGCTGGCGGTTGGTGACTCCCCCTCCGTCGCAATGGCGTTGCTGGGGGCCGGGGCCGACCCCGACGCCCGCGATGAATACGGATTGGCGCCTCTGCATTGGGCGGCGGCGAAGACTGACTCCCCTGCGGTGGTCGAGGCGCTGTTGGACGCCGGGGCCAACCTGGAGGCAAGAAACAGGGATGGGGGGACGCCGCTGCACTGGGCCGCGTTCAAAAGCGCGAGCCCTGCGGTCGTAACCGCCCTGCTGGATGCCGGGGCGAACCCGGCGGCGCGGGCCGATTCGGGCCAGATTCCATGGGATTTCGCGAAGAACAACGCCGCCCTGAAGGGAACCGACGCTTATCGTCGGCTCGAGGAGGTGCGCGACGAGCGACGTTGACACCGGCGGCCGGGTTTCGCGCTGACCTGGCGCACTGAGCGGCGGCGTTCCGGCGCGGTCGAACCCCGCCACGGCGCTGGTTGCTATGCTGCCATGATCGGGCGACTCGGGAGAATGAAATGTCGAGATTGCTGATTGCGGCTTTGTGTTGCGCCTTGTGGCTTGGACTTGCGGGCGCGGCGACGGCGGAAGTTTCGTGCGCCGACTGGAACGCGAATGCGTTCTTCGAGAACGCCACGGCTGCGGATGTTTCGCGCTGCCTGTCTGGCAGCGCGGCTCCGAACGCGCGGGCTGAAGACGGATTTACGCCCCTGCATTCGGCGGCGGGGAGCAAATCCTCTTCGGTAGTAGCAGCGTTGCTGGACGCCGGTGCGAACCTGAACGCGCGGGATCTAATACCAACCGTAATTCAAACGAACTGATGCGGTGAGGGTTTGGGATTAGCGCGAGGGAGCGGTGGCCCAGTTGCGATGTGTCATGGTCGTGATGACGCCGGGCTGGTCGGTCAGCCATCGCCATGCTGTCCGACACGCCTCCTTCAAGGCGGCGGCATCCTTGAACACGCGGTTTGCAAAGCGGTTCGATTTCAGAAACAGAACGATCTGCTCCATCGGGTTGAGTTCCGGGCTGTATGGCGGCAGATGCACGAGCGTCAGGTTGCGAGGAACGACCAGATCGTTCGAGCGATGCCAGCCCGCGCCGTCGAGGACGATCACTCCATGCGCGCCCGGCATCACCGCCGCCCCGATGGCCGCCAGATGCGCGTTCATCGACGCCGTGTCCGCCCTGTCCGCCACATGCGCGACGCCAACGCCCCGCGCCGCGCACGCAGCCCCGCACAGATAGACATAGCCGTAGCGATGGTCGTGCACGATCCGCGGACGCTGCTTGCCACGCGCCCACACCCGCGTCGTCATCCCCTCTGCCCGACCCGCGCCTCGTCCTGAAACCAGACCTCGATCGGTCCCGCCAGCGCCGACGGACTGAGCGCCGACCTCAACCGCGCTTCGAACGACGCCACGAACGCCCGTTGCCGCGCCGGGTCGGCGTTGGGGTGGAGCGGTCGCCCCGAAACAAAACGAAACCCCGACCTTCGGAGCATCATACGGGCGCCGCTCTCCGTATAGATCACTCCGAAGGCCTCCTCGATCTTCCGCACGATGTCCCGAACGCGCCAGCGCGTCACGCCGTCCCGCTCAAGGTCCGGACCCGCCTCCATCCACCCGCCGATCTCGGCGATTTGCGCGTCTGTCAACCGCCTCGTGCTACCGCCTCGCGCCCGGTCCGCAAGACCCTCAAACCCCTCAGCGTTGTAGCGCACTACCCAATCGCGCAGAATTTGAAGCTCCATGCCCTGCGACCGACCCGCCGCCGACCGCGAGAACCCCTCCATGATCATCGCTATCGCTCGCGCACGCGACGCCTGCTTCGCATCCCTGCACCCCCGCGCCAGATCATAGAGTTCATCCGCCGTGTGATCCTCACGGGTTATCGGTGTTGCCGCACCCATCCCTACTCTCCGGTCATGTCAAAACCACAGACACACTATATGGACCATACATACACGCACCACAACATATCGAAACATGAGTCAATATGACCCGCGCCCGGTATGAGACACTCTGATGCGATCCCGCTCGAACTCTTCGAACGTCAGACCAGACGCGAATTCCACCGCCTCGCGCGCCGCCAGCAACATGTCGAGCGGATAAGCCTTGTCACGCCACATGGATCGTCTCGGCGGATTGAAGGATAGCCCTCCGGCGCAGGTAATTGCGGCTTTGCTCGATGGCCTGGCGTTCGACCAGATCCACCTCGCGGCCGAAGACGGTCTTCAGCTCCCTCTCCATCCGAACCATGTCGAACAAGCTGCGCGCTTCCGGCCTGAACTCGACGAGAATGTCGATGTCACTGTCCGGGCCGAAAGCGTCCCGCAGGACCGAGCCGAACAGCGCCCGATCGCGGTTTACCGTTCGGCGTGGACGAAGCCGTTGGTGATCGGATAGCGCCGGTCGCGGCCGAAGGCGCGGCGGGTGATCTTGACGCCCGGCGGCGCCTGGCGGCGCTTGTATTCCGCGAGATAGAGCTGGCGCCGAACGCGCCTGACGGTCGCGGCATCGTGACCCCGCGCGACGATCCCGGGGAGCGAAAGTTCACGTTCGACCAGGCTTTCGAGAATGTCGTCGAGTGCGTCGTAGGGCGGCAGCGAATCCGCGTCGGTCTGGTCGGGCCGCAACTCCGCCGACGGCGGTTTGGCGATGATACGTTCGGGTATCACCCGGCCCTCCGGCCCGCGGACGCCGTTGCGCCAGCGCGCCAGTGCGAAGACTTCGGTCTTGTAAACGTCCTTGAGGACCGAATAGCCGCCGCACATGTCGCCATAAAGGGTGGCGTAGCCGACCGACATCTCCGATTTGTTGCCGGTAGTAAGGAGCATCCATCCGGTCTTGTTCGACAGCGCCATCAGAAGCGTGCCGCGGATGCGCGCCTGAACGTTCTCCTCTGTCTCGTCCGGCGGCAGGTCCCCGAACAGCGGCGCCGTCATGGCTTCGATAGCGGCGTGTGCGGCCTCGATCGGCACGGTATCGCATCGCACGCCGAGCAGCGCCGCGCACTCGGCCGCGTCGGTCAGACTGTGATCGGAGGAATAACGCGAGGGCATTCGCATGCAGCGCACCCGGTCCGCCGACAGCGCATCGACCGCGATCGCCGCGGTCAACGCCGAGTCGACACCGCCCGAAAGCCCGACGACGACTCCGGGAAACCGGTTCTTTTCCACATAGTCGCGAAGCCCCGTCGTCAGCGCGCTCCAGGTCTGCGCGTGCCCTTCCGGCCGCAACGCGATCTCGCCCGCGGCGGGCACGAGGCCGTCGCCGCCCGGCGTCCAGCGGCTGGTAATGGTGCTCTCTCGCCACGACGGCGCCATGACCTTCAGCGAACGCGCGGCGTCGAGCACGAACGACGCTCCGTCGAACACCAGTTCGTCCTGGCCGCCGACCTGGTTGACGTAGATCAGCGGCAGGCCGGTCTCGGTGACCCGCGCCACAGCAAACGCCATCCGTTCGTCTTCCTTACCCCGTTCGTAGGGCGACCCGTTCAGCACGACGAGCAGTTCGGCGCCCGATTCCGACAGGGTCTCGGCGACGTCGGGAGACCACATGTCTTCGCACAGCATCAGCCCCAGGCGGTGGCCGCGAAACGAGACGGGGCCGGCCGGGGGCGCCGCCTCGAAGACGCGGCTTTCGTCGAACACGCCATAGTCGGGCAGTTTGTGCTTGAAGCGTGCGGTTTTGAGCGCGCCGCCGTCGAGCAGCAGCGCGGCGTTGCACACGGCGCCGCCGTCGCGCCACGGGGCGCCGATCAGCAGCGCCGGCCCACCGTCGGCGGTGTCGGCGGCAAGCGCGGCGACCGCCGCCTCGATGCGGTCGAGAAACGCCCCCCGCCGCACCAGGTCTTCGGGCGGATAGCCTGACAGGACGAGTTCGGAGAACACCATCAGTTGCGCGTCGCATCGCCCGCGCGCGCGGCGCACCCGTTCGGCGTTGCCGTCGATATCGCCGACGACCGGATCGATCTGCGCCAGCGCGATGGTGAGGCTATCGGTCATGGAAGAGGTCCGGGGCGTCGTCGGGAGCACGGATCGGCGAAAGGTTGCGACGCCGGATGCGCCGCCAACGCGCACGACAGACCGACGAGAAACAGAAAGAAACCCGACACGAACAAATGCTGGAACATGACGCCGAACAAGACCGCGACGATCGCCCACCCGACGACGGTATCTCCGGTCAGGGATCTTGGAGCCGTCCAGCGCAAACGTATCAGAGAGACGAGAAACAGGATATACAACGCTAACGGAACGACACCGGCCTCGCCAATCAGAAGCAGGTACATATTATGAACACCCACTGGTCTGCCGTGTACTTCGACGGGAGCGTCATCCATGGAACGGAGCCGTCCCAAGCCGTGCCCGAAAAGCGGGCGTTCCAAAACCTTGTCGGCCCCCATCCTCCAGAGGACCAGTCGCATTCCCCCTTTCTTATCGGTCGTTTCGTCGAAGATCACTTCGATACCGACGGATATCTTTCGTTCGATCATTTTCAGAGATTCGGAGAGCATATCCTTCCCGATAACGCCGGCGGCGCACGCGAACAACGAGAAAAAAACGATCGCACGCGCGCTCAGGCGACCTTTCGATAAGACGAAATCAAGGCTCGATTCGCGAGTCGTATGCGCGGCGGTCTCAAACACGCGACTCGCGAATCGAGCCAATATCAATACCAGAACGAGCGCCGCGGTCCCGGAAGCCGACGCCACAACCGCGGCGATGCCGACCCCGAGACCCGCATATCCGGCGGCGCGCCGTCGGGTATTGTCCAGAAAGGCAAGCGAGAGCACGACCGTCGCGCAACCGACAAAGCCCGCGTCATTGGGGTCGCTGAAGCCGCCAGTAAGACGAAAGGATTCGTAGTTGCGCGGAAACGCCCGCAGCGCGTCAAGATCGTGCAGGACCGGGGAGGCCAGGACGATGACGCAACTTGTGCTGAGAAGGGCCAGAATCCCCTTTAGCAACGCTTCGGTTCCGATGAGCTGGAGAGCCGCCCGCCCGCCCAGCGCGGCGGCCAGGAATAGGACGATAAAGAAAAATTGCCTCACGAGCTCCCGCCGCAGGTCGATTTCGGCGTCGGACGCGAGAGAAACGATGGTGCCAACGATCGCATGCAGCGCCAGTGTGAACAGCATGAGCTGGAAGGGCGCTCCGGAATTCTTCCATGACCGGGCATCGACCACGCTCACAAGGAACAGAGAGAGAACGAGAACGCTCCATAGAACGACCCGCAATACCGGAATTCCCGATAGCTGGAAATTCTGCGCGCTGACGAGCGTCAACAAAGCAAACGCCCAGAACGCCAAGACGGCGAAGCGATTCACGGCCCGCCTCGGGCGCGTTTTCCGTTCATCGGTCCATCGTTCCCATGCGTCATCGGTTCCCCTCGGTATGCCCGGCGCCTTGTTCCTTCCGGAAAGGACGACCCGCCCTCCGCCCGTATTCCGGCAAGACGCCGGCGCAACTGGGTCAAAGAGGGCACGAACCATCGCCGCGGCTGCGGACGCCAGGCACACGATGCGCGAATTCATCCCGGGCATGATCCCGACGTCCGATATCGCGCATTCGATCAGCTTCATCCGCCTTCTTCCCCAGCCGTCGGATCGCCGGGGACATGATAGCGGAAGAGCGGGCTCACCCGTTCTTGCACCCGTCGGCCCCCGACAAACAGGAGTCGGATCGCCGGGGACATGATAGCGGAAGAGCGGGCCCCAAGGCAACCCGCGCTTCGGGGCGCGCTAACCCCGAACAGGCGGCGATTACGAGCTTGCCGCGCTCGCCATGGCGCAGGTCAGACCGATGGCGAAGCTATACCATATGCAGGTCACGACCGAGACCGCCGTTATGGCGCTGACGGTGATGACCAACGCCCACCAGGCGCTTGCGTCCGCACCGATGGACGCACCGTCGCGCCATCGCCGTCGAAACAAGGGGGCCAGAAACAGCAGAAACAGTGCGAGCGGCGCGACGCCCGCCTCTCCGCAGAGCAGCAAATAGGCGCTGTGGACACCACAGGCATCCTTGAACCGTTCGCAAGATACGCCTTACCATGCGGCGCAGTTCGCCCAGACCGATGCTGGCGACCGGCGACTCGGCGCTTTTCTCCACGCCGGCGCTCCACAATTCTACGCAGCGCCCGAGAGCATCGCGCGCGTCCGCGTCCAACTCCGCCAGATTGGCGATCCACGACAGGCGCTCGATCTCTTTTGGCTGAGGAACGACAAGCGGCCGGATGCGATCATGGCGAGGCCCGATAGCGCGACCACGCCCTCGAGTGTCCGCCGCACCGCGATGGAACTGAGCAGGCGCCGGCCCGACGACAGCCCGGCCACGCAGAAGATCAGCACCAAGGCGAGTAACGCCGTTCTGGAAAAGGTCAGGGATCGCCGCTGCCCCGAGTATGAGCGCGGCGCCGGCAAGTGCCCGGTGCCGCCGCCCCGCCAACAGGATCGCTAATGCCAGCCCGACCGCAAAACAGCCGGCGTCGCGCCGATATAGACACCGGTGAACCGGTAGCCCTTCAGATCGAGGAGGAAATAAGGTTGCAAAGGCTGCGATAGCGGCGACGCGAGCGTGAGAATGCAGGCCACGGCGAGGATCGCCAACATGCCCCTGGCGAAAGCCTCGATCGCGATTTGCGACAACATCAGGGAGCCGCCGGCCGCGCCGGCGATCGCCGAGACGATGAAATGGCAGGCCCTGGAGCGGATACGGCGTGTCGTCGAGCGCCATGGACAAGCCGATCGCCAAATGCGCCGCCAGAGAGCCGACGAGCAGAGCACCGGGTGGCCCCAGTCTCCGTCCTGGAGCACTGCTGTCCGGTTAAATTTTTGTGGACGGGTTGCATGGCATTGATTCTACTGGCGTCCAAGCGTTTAGCGACGTTTTGGACACGGAAGAGGGTCAATGCCATGCGCCACCACAATAGCGTTTTCCGCGACCTGTTGAAGCGTGTTCCGTGGGCTGCGTTCGATCGGCTGGTGGAGGCCCATGGAGCGGACAGTCGGGTGCGGCGCCTGCGCACCCGGGATCAACTGATCGCGTTGCTTTACGGCCAGCTTTCCGGGGCGACGAGCCTGCGCGAGATCGTCGGCGGTCTGCACAGCCACAAGGCCCGCCTCTATCATGTGGGCGGTCGCGTGGCGCAGCGCTCGACGTTGGCCGACGCCAATGCCAGACGCCCGGCGGCGTTGTTCGCCAACCTGTTCGCCAAGATGGTCGGTCTCGCCCGGCGGGGCCTGCGCCGCAAGATCGGCGAGGCGACTTACCCGATCGACGCGACGAACCTTCGTCTGGGCGGGCGGGGACCGGAGTGGGCGCATTTTTCGGCCAGGGCCTGCGGCGCCAAGCTCCACGTGATCTACGATGCCGACGCCGAGCAACCGCTCTATGCGTCGGTCACGACGGCCAGGGTCAACGACATCACGGCGGCGCAGGAGATGCCGGTCGAGGCCGGCGCCACCTGGGTCTTCGACCTCGGCTACTACGACTACGCCTGGTGGGCCAGGCTCGATGCCGCCGGCTGCCGCATCGTCACCCGCTTCAAGGCCAACACGCCGTTGACGGTGAGCGCCGAACTCGATGTTCCCGAAGACGACGACATTCTGTCGGACCGCATCGGCCTGTTGCCGCAACGCGCGGCGCGGAGCCGTCAGAACCCGTTCTCCGATCCGGTGCGCGAGGTTCGGGTCAGGACCGACACCGGCAAGACGTTGCGCATCCTCTCCAACGACCTCGATGCCCCGGTCCGGGAAATCGCCGATCTCTACAAGCGGCGCTGGGCCATCGAGTTGTTCTTTCGATGGGTCAAACAGACCTTGAGAATCCGCCACTTCCTCGGCGTCAGCGAGAACGCCGTGCGCATCCAGATCGCCGTCGCCCTGATCGCTTATCTGCTGCTCCACCTCGCCCAAGCCGCACAGAACCTCGTCAAATCCCCACTCGCCTTCGCCCGCCTCGTGCGCGCCAATCTCATGCATCGAAAGCGCATCGACCGACTCATCGGCCCCCATCACCCGCCCCCGAAATGCTCCAATCAAACCGCCATACAATGGGCTTCAGGGTGAACCGGACAGCAGTGGTCCTGGAGGGAGGCCGAAGACGAAACTCGCCAGGACCAGCAGCCGATCAGCAGTGCGAGATTGACGAGGAGGGACGGTATGTTCCTCAGCCCCGTCAAATCTGCGATCCCTCCCCCATTGAGCAGCACGCCGGCGGCCGTCGTCCAGAACAGAAGACCGACGAAGGGAACCGACCGGCGAGCGTCGGCCGTGAGCCACCGTGCTCACTCTCCGACTCCCCTGTCTCGCGGCGTCCGCTATGTAAGACGGGCGCGGCCGCCATCGGCGCGTCCCCGCCGGGCAGAGACGAACCGGTCGATGAGTGCGGCGTAACGATCGGCGAACAGTTCTGCCGGCAGCAGAGCCTCGGCGGTCTTGCGCCCCGCCCGGCCCATTGCGAGCCTGGCCTCGGGGGACAGCGCGGAGAAGCGGAGGATCGCCTCGGCGATGTTCCCGGGTGTCGCAGGATCGAAGAGGATGCCGTTCTTGCCGTCTTCGATCAGGCGGGAAATGCCGCCCACCCTGGCGGCAAGCACCGGCGCTCCGCACGCCAGCGCCTCACAAATAACGTTGGGCGTCCCTTCCGATAGCGAAGGCAGGCAGACCGCATCCGCTTCGCGGTAGAGCGAGAGCGCGACCACATCCTTGCGGGCCCCTCGCAAGCGGAATCGCCCATCCAGCGATCGCGCGGCAACAGCTTTCTTCACCCGTATGTAATATTCCGCCGCCTTGCGGCGACCGCGCGGCCACCGCTCGATATCGTCGGCCTCGTCCGACGCGACGATCTCTCCGTACCAATCGACCGCCAAATCGAGGGCCGGATGTTCCCGACGGAGGATATCCAGCGCTTCCACCAGCCCGAACGGGTTCTTCTCCCAATGCAACCTCGCGACGACGAGCAGTCGCAACTGTCCGTGTCGATCGGCCGCGGTTACTTCCGCCGGTTTGAAATGCTCCAGATCAACGCCATTCACGATAACCGATGTCCGTTGTCGAAGATATGGGGCCACTTCGACAATTCGATCCCGCTGTTCGTGAGTGTTACAGACTACGGCGTCCGAAATACGGTGCGACGCCAGGCACAAGCGACGCACCAGGTTTCTGTTCGTACGGCCGTTCAGCTCCGTAACGACGATCGCAAATTTCCGACGCGGCAACCCTGCGAACTCGACCAGCAGGTTGGCGCCGTCGAGGAAGGCGACCACCGCATCGGGATCGCGCTGCCGAACGGCCCGCCGCATGATAAGGAAGAGATGCGGCCAGTTGCGCGACGGAACGAAGGTGACGGGAACGCCGGCCTCCGCCAGGACATCGTTAAAGAACGCCACCTTGCGAAAGACCAGGACCTCGACTTCGTAGCCGCGACGGTGGAGATGGACGGCCAATCGGCACAAATCCCGCTGGCCGCCCCCCGATCCGAGTTCGCTGATGATCAACAGTACTCGAAGGCTATCCATCCGCCGCCGGCTCCTGATACTCCTCGCCAACCATATCGCCCCGGCCGATAACTTCCACGCTCGGCACCCGCATATCCAACGTGACGCCGCCGTAGGAGTTCGAGCATCGAGAATCCCCCCCTCTGCTGAGTCCCGCGCCTGGCGCCCTCATGGCGCCAAGCGACAGAACGACGGCGCGCTCTTCCGTGTGCAGCGCAAACAGGATCGCACAACGTCGGCCGTCCCGCGTGCGCGCCGCAATTGCGTCCGTCTTCATCACGAACTCAAGTCCCCGTTCCCTGCCGGATCTCCATACGCGCCATCCTTCTCGCCCCGCTATGAACCGAATCGAAATAAACGCGATCCCCGCCTGGAGAGAAACGCGGGTGCAGATCGCATCTGCATTCCCCCCCAAAACCGAATCCGTGGTGAAACTCCGCCAACAACCTGAAATTCTGCCTCCGGTGATCCGCCAATATCAATTTCTGCATCCTCGCCCGGTCGGGGTATGTATCGGTAACAAAAAAACCGCCGTTGACGTGTGGATGTCCATCGCCCATGCCGTCGAGAGAACCGTTACCAAAACGCTCCCGGGTCCCGTCTCGGGTCGATATCAAGAAATAACCATCGACCAGCATGGAGCTTCCCAAATACGCTATGATCGAATCGTTATCTATCCAACCGTAGTGACTCACCATACCATTGCGGGCAATAAGCTTCAGAGAACGTTCCCCGACGCTCGCAAGCAAAAGACGGTCGAAACGGCGTCCTCGCACGAAATAGCGGTGCAATAACAGGAATTTGTCCCCGTTCGGCGAGATCATCAAATGATTGACCGTGTGATCAGCATCGTCGAATAACGGATCGTAATCCACTTTGCATAAATCGGTAAATGAATACAGAAGTACCGTCTTCCCTGTCTTCATACAGACGTGCAGGATACCGTCCTCATCGAGATCGGGTAATCGACCGCGGCTTCCGACATTTCTGTTCCGATAACCGTAGTCGGGAGCGAAGGCGTTGAGCCGATCGTAATTCAAGGAAATATAGAACTCCAGCCCGAACGCATCCTGCACGGGCTCATCAAATATATGCTCCACTTTTCCGTTCTTCCTGTCGATCAAAACGGACCTGTAGCGATTGCGTTCCCCGTCGTAGATATTGAACAGAAACTCGTCGTCACCTACCCACTGAAGCCGGCAGCCCTGCTGCCAGTTGTACGAGGTAACCTCCCTGGTGAAGACGGGTTCTCTCAAGTTGTCAGGCGAGAAGAGGGCCACTTGCACCGGATTTTCCGGACGAGGCGGGACACGAGTCGCGAACGCCGCCATGTGGCAAAGAACGTAACCCTCGTTCGACTCGGGAGATTTATCGTAGTACCCGAAAAACGTATCGCATCGGTCGGGCCCGATCAGGGTAATTTCGCGATCGGACTTCAAGTTCGAGGTTTTTCGATATAATGGGTAGATGGTCCTTTGATAGACCCTTTTCGCGCTTCGCTTGATACGGGGGAATCGGCGCAGCCGGCGAGACAGCATTCGCTCGAACGAACTAAACCGAGTCATCACGACACCCCGCCCTTGTCGAGGGTACGGTCGTACAGTGCTTGATAGGAGCGTGACATGTTTTCAGCGGAATATCTTCGTATCGCCTCGCTCCGTATTTCTACGGCGCGCACCGTGGACAGGCGTTTCGCGTGGCCGAGGATCTTGCGCGCGGCGACGTCCGGTCCGTCGGATAAAGAAAAAATCTCAACGCAACGGGGCATTTCCTTCTTCAATTCGAGATGCGGTCCGATATCCGACAGAATGCAAGGGATGCCGACCGACAGCGCTTCGAGGACGGAATTGGGTAGCCCCTCCGACAAGGAAGAGCTGATGAAAACGTCGGAATCCGTCAACCACGGATAAACATCAGTCTGATGCCCTGTGAAGGTTATGGTCTCTCCTCGATATGCGGTTATCTCGCGTATCTTCGGTCCGCCTCCGACCACGGTGAGGCTCGCAGTCCCGCTATCGAAATTCGTGAAAATATCGCACAGATACTTTACATTTTTCCGGGGAATTATCTGGCACGTCGTTACGAAACGTAAACCTTGCTGCTCCCACCTGTCGTCGCGCGCGGTATCAGGAAACTCTACGCCGTTCGGTATTATCGCGGCGGCTTTTACGTCGTAGCGCCGAAGCCATTCTTTCGCCAGCGCGTTCGAACAAAAAATCAGATTCCCGCACGATCGTAACGCCTTAACGTGACGGTGGGCCATATAGGTTCCGAATGTCTTCCCGAACAATCCCGTATAGTCTGCATGAGGAACGTTTCGGCACGTCGAATACGCCATGTTCACGGCCGTCAACGAACGCGACATCTTCGTGATGCAGAACCTGGTGTTCCTCTACGCCGTGGTGTTCGTGACGCTGAATATCGTCGTCGATATCGTGATCGCGTGGATCGACCCGAGGATCCGCTATCGATGACCGTCGCCACCGCGACGTCGGCGCCGAAAGGCGGGGTCTTGAGGGCGCTGGCGACGTTTGCGCGGCGGTCGCCGCTGTCGGCGTTCTGGGGTGCGATCGCCCTCGCCATCTCGGTCATGGCGCTCGCCGCCCCGGCGATCGCGCCCAGCGACCCGCTGCAATCCGACTTCCTGCGCATGCAGGTGCCGCCGGACTCCGCCAATTGGTTCGGCACCGACCAGATCGGACGCGACACGCTGAGCCGGGTCATCCACGGCAGCCGGATATCGTTGACCGTCGCGTTCCTCGCGGTCCTGACAGGCACCACCCTCGGCTGCCTCTGGGGCCTGGCGAGCGGCTATTTCGGCGGTTGGTTCGACATTGCGAGCCAGCGCCTGATCGAGTTCTTCCAGGCCTTTCCCGACCTCATCCTGGCGATGGCGATCGCCATGGCGCTGGGTTCGGGGACCGGGACGGTGATCATCGCCATCGCCATCACGCGGCTGCCGTTCGGCGGCCGGGTCATTCGCTCGGTCGTGCTCTCGCTCAAGGAAATGTCTTATGTCGAGGCCGCGCGCGGCGTCGGCGCATCGCACCTGCGCATCATGTTGCGACATATCCTGCCGCAATGCATCGCGCCCTATCTGATCCTGGCCACCACCCATCTCGGCGTGGCGATCATCATCGAGGCTTCGCTGGGCTTCCTCGGAGTCGGCATCCCGCCGCCGACTCCGACCTGGGGCAACATGCTCGCCGACGCGCTGAACTCCGGCCTCGAGCCGCGCTGGTGGCTCTACGTGTTTCCCGGGCTCGCGATTACCGTGACGGTGCTCGCGTTCAACCTGCTCGGCGACGGCATCCGCGACATGCTCGACCCGCGCCTGCGCAGCGCCGTCTGATCGCGTTGCGAGACGCGCCGCGACCGGCTAGGTTCGGCGACGAAGGAACAGGAGAGGCGCCGATCATGCAACGATTGACGGATGCGCAGCGTCGCCGGTGGGAAAGCGACGGCTATGTCCGGATCGAAAACGCGCTGAGCGCCTCCTCGGTCGCGCTGTACTGCGGCGAGGTCGATGCATTGCGGCGGAAGCCCGGCTGGGAGCCGATGGAAAAACCGCTCGGCCATTACCGTTGGGTCGAGCGCGCGATCAACCCCGACACCGAAGCCTTCATGGATCGCCGCGACCTGATCGGATATCACGAAGCGTTCATCGATCTGATCGACCGGTCGCCGATCTTCGATCTCGTCGTGGACATCATGGGTCCGTATATCTGCCTCAGCATGACCCAGGCGATCGTGCGCGCCTCCTCGGACGGGTTCAGAGGCTACACCCACACCGACGGCGGCGAGGCGCTGCGCCGGCTCCGCGTCGCCGAAAGCAGCCGGCCGGTGGCGATGAAGGCGATGTATCTGCTGTCCGACATCGACGGCCCCGACTGCGGCAATTTCACGGTGTTCCCCGGCAGCCACCGGCGCCCATTCCCGGAGCCGGGCGACCCGGTTCTCACCCCGCACACCCCCGGCGCTGTGCAACTGACCGGCAAGGCCGGCGACTGCATTCTGTTCTCGCACGCGCTCTGGCACGGCCCGTCGCCGAACGATTCGGGCCGTGCACGCAAGACGCTGCTCTACAACTACTGCCAGATGTGCGTGCGCCAGTATGACTATCCCGAGCGCGCGCGTATCCCCAACCACTGCTCGCCACGCCAGCGCCGTTTGCTCGGCGACCTCGGCTACGACTTCCGCCCCGGTTCCTATTTCTATGCGCCGGTCGATCAGGTGGAAGTGATCGGAAACGGCGCGCGCACCTGACCGGTGCAGGTATTCCGCGCCGGCATCCCCCCGGGGATCGGGTCGAAGCCGGGCGGGACCTTCCGAATCGAGGCGCTACCGTCCGCTGAACACGCCGGCCCGGCGTTCCCTGAACGCCGCGAGGCCCTCGGCGGCGTCTTCGCTGGCGCGCAGACTGCGTTGCAGGGCGCGCCCGTGTGCGACCGACGCCGCGCGGCCTTCGTCCAGCGCGACGCGGGCGTTGGCGATCGTGCCGCGCACCGCGAGCGGCGCCTGCGCCGCGATGCGGCGCGCCAGTGCGAGCGCCCGTTCCTTCTGTTCGCCGGCCGGCACGATTTCCTGGACGAAGCCGAGCCGAAACGCGGTCTCGGCGTCGAACGTGTCGCCGGTGAGCAGATAGCGCATGGCGTTCCCCCAACCGGCGCGGCGGACCATACGAACGGTCGCGCCGCCCGTCGCAACCAGATTGCGCTGCACTTCGAGTTGCGAGAAGCGGGTATCGTCGGCGGCGACCGCCACATCGGCGGCGAGCATCAACTCGATGCCGATCGTCAGGCACCAGCCCTGCACCGCGACCACTACCGGCTTCGTGCGGCGCGGTTCGCGCAGGTCGAGCGGGTCGATGCAATTATCCGGAAACAACGGTTCGCTCGACGCGAGAAAGGGCGCCACGAGAGACAGATCGAGGCCGCCGGTGAAATGATCGCCCTCCGCATGGACCACGGCGCAGCGGCAGTCCGCTTCGTTCTCGTAAGCGGTGTAGGCTTCGGCGAGTTGACGCAGCATGACCGGCGTGAAGCCGTTGCGCTTGGCGACCCGGTCGATGCCGATGAGAAAGATATCGCCCCGGACCTCCTGAACGACGCGGCCCGCGGTCGAAGCCCGCCCGCTAACGTAGTTCATCGCGCATCCCTCCCCTGACGATCGCGCCGTGCGGAACGCAAGACATATCACGGCCCGCGCCGGTTGACTCGCCGAATCTCACGGTCTAGTTCCTTGATGGCGTTTTCCTTGGCGATGTCGGGGACTTTTCCGCATGTCCGAGGCCGGTCGGCCGCTCTCGCCCCATCTATCCATCTATCGCCCGCAACTGACGTCGGTTCTGTCGATTCTGCATCGGCTGACCGGGATTGCGCTCGGCCTCGGCACGCTGTTGCTGGTCTGGTGGCTCGGCGCCGCAGCCGCAGGGCCCACATCGTTCGCCGCCGCGCAAACCATCGTCGGCTCGGTCGCGGGGCAGGTGCTGCTGTTCGGCTGGAGCTGGGCGCTGCTCTATCACCTGTGCAACGGAATCCGCCACCTGTTCTGGGACGCGGGGTTGGGCTACGACCTCGCCGCGGTGTCGCGCAGCGGCTGGGCGGTTGTCGCCGGCTCCGCCGTCCTCACGGTCGCGGCCTGGATTCTCGGCTACACCGCGATGTGCGGGTCGTGAACGGGCGCCGGTCGCCGCTGGCGCGCGCGCGCGGGCTGGGCGCCGCCCGGTCGGGCGTCGGGCATTGGCGGGCGCAACGGATCACCGCCATCGCGCTGGCGCCGCTCGCGGTCTGGCTGGTCGCCTCGCTCGCCGCCCGCGCCGGCGCCGACCACGCGACGGTGACCGCCTGGATCGCGCAACCGCCGGTCGCGGTCGCACTGACGCTTACGCTGGGCGTCATGTTCTGGCACCTCGAACTCGGCTTGCAGGCGGTGATCGAGGATTACGTCCACGGCTCCGCGACCAGGCAAGCGCTGCTGCTGGCCAACGCGTTCGCCTGCGTCGCGCTCGCTGCCGCCGCGATCTTCGCCGTGCTCGATATCGCGCTGGGGGCCTGAGCGAATGCCCGAAGCCTACCCGATCACCGATCACATCTACGACGTCGTGGTCGTCGGGGCGGGCGGCGCCGGTCTGCGCGCGACCTTCGGGATGGCCGAGCGCGGCCTCGAAACCGCGTGCATCTCCAAGGTTTTCCCGACTCGCAGCCATACGGTCGCGGCGCAGGGCGGGATCTCGGCGGCGCTCGGCAATATGGGGGAGGACGACTGGCGCTGGCACATGTACGACACGGTCAAGGGGTCCGACTGGCTCGGCGACCAGGACGCGATCGAGTACATGTGCCGTGAAGCGGTTCCGGCCGTGATCGAACTTGAACACTACGGAGTGCCGTTCTCGCGCACGCCGGACGGCAAGATCTACCAGCGCGCCTTCGGCGGCATGACGACCCGCTATGGCGAGGGCATCGCCCAGCGCACCTGTGCGGCGGCGGACCGCACCGGTCACGCGATCCTGCACACGCTCTATCAACAGGCGCTGCGGCGCCGCGCGGCGTTCATGATCGAGTATTTCGCGCTCGACCTCATCATGGACGACGACGGCGCGTGTCGGGGCGTGATGGCGTGGAATCTCGACGACGGCACGATCCACCGCTTCCGCGCGCACCAGGTGGTGCTGGCGACCGGCGGCTATGGGCGTGCTTATTTTTCATGCACCTCGGCGCACACCTGCACCGGAGACGGCAATGCGATGGCGCTGCGCGCCGGCCTGCCGTGCCAGGACATGGAGTTCGTCCAGTTTCACCCCACCGGGATCTACGGCGCCGGCTGCCTGATCACCGAAGGTGTGCGTGGCGAAGGCGGTTATCTGACCAATTCGGAAGGCGAGCGCTTCATGGAGCGCTACGCGCCGTCGGCCAAGGACCTCGCCTCGCGCGATGTGGTCTCGCGTTCGATGACGATCGAGATCCGCGAGGGCCGCGGGGTCGGGCCCGAACGCGACCACATCCATCTGCATCTCGAACACCTGGACGCCGACCTGATCAACACGCGTCTGCCGGGGATCGCCGAAACGGCCCGCATCTTCTCGGGCGTCGACGTCACCCGCGACCCGATCCCGGTGCTGCCGACCTGCCACTACAACATGGGCGGGGTACCGACCAACCATCGCGGCGAGGTGGTGACCGTTCGCGACGGCGATCCGGACTCGGTGGTGCCGGGGCTGATGGCGATCGGCGAAGCGGCGTGCGTGTCGGTGCACGGCGCCAACCGGCTGGGCTCCAATTCGCTGCTCGACCTAGTGGTGTTCGGACGCGCCGCAGCGCTCCGCGCCGCCGAACTGATTGTCCCCGGGGAGAGCCACCCGGCGCTGCCGAAGGACGCCGGCGAGCGGACTCTCGCGCGTTTCGACCGCTTGCGCCACGCCGACGGCGACACGCCCACCGCTGCGCTACGGCTCGAAATGCAGCGCGCCATGCAGAGCCATTGCGCGGTGTTCCGCACCGGCGACGTGCTGCGCGAGGGCGCCGAAAAACTCGACCGGCTATGGCGGACATGCGCGGATCTCAAGGTCTCCGACCGTTCGATGATCTGGAACTCCGACCTCGTCGAGACGCTGGAGTTCGAGAACCTGCTCGCGCAGTCCGTGGTGGCGATGGCGGGCGCGCGCAACCGCGAGGAAAGCCGCGGCGCCCATGCCCGCGAAGACTTCACCGAGCGTGACGACGAGAACTGGCTCAAGCACACGGTTGCGTGGCTCGGCGACGACGGCGAACCCGTTCTCGACTACCGCCCCGTGCATCTCAACACGCTGACCAACGAGATCACACCGATCCCGCCGACGACGCGGGTCTATTGACCGGTCGCGGACCAGGACGTTCACCGAAGGACGACTCGATGGCCGAATTCAGGCTCCCCGCCAACTCGAAGGTCGGCCAGGGCGCCACCTACCGGGCGCCGGAGGGCGCGGCGAGCGTCAGGACCTTCGCCGTCTATCGCTGGAACCCGGACGACGGCCGCAATCCGCGCCTCGACCGCTACGAGATCGATCGGGAGAAATGCGGGCCGATGGTTCTCGACGCGCTGATCAAGATCAAGAACGAGATCGACTCCACCCTCACCTTCCGCCGCTCGTGCCGTGAAGGAGTGTGCGGCAGTTGCGCGATGAACATCGACGGCGTCAACACCCTCGCCTGCACCAGATATATCGACGACGTGTCGGGCGAGGTCGCCGTCTATCCCTTGCCGCACATGCCGGTGATCAAGGATCTCGTGCCGGACCTGAGCATGGCCTATGCGCAATACGCGTCGATCGAGCCGTGGATGCGCACCGAGTCGCCACCGCCGCCCGACCGCGAGCGCTTGCAGTCGGAAGACGAACGCCGCGAACTCGACGGGCTCTACGAATGCATCCTGTGCTTTTGCTGTACTACGAGTTGCCCGAGCTACTGGTGGAACGGCGACCGTTATCTCGGCCCGGCGGCGCTGTTGCAGGCCCAGCGCTGGATCGCCGACAGCCGCGACGAAGCGACCGGCGAGCGGCTCGACGCGCTGGAAGACCCCTTCAAGCTCTATCGCTGCCGCACCATCATGAACTGCGCGAAGTCCTGCCCGAAGGGCCTGAACCCCGCCCGCGCGATCGGCACGATCAAGAAACTGCTGGTCGAGCGCCGTTAGCCGGGAAACATCCAAGCCGACAATTGGGGCAGCATTCGTTCCCGGGCTACGGCCGGAACGTGTCCGACCTGCGCAGCCGTCGAGTATCCCGAAGCCCGCCACGAAAATTACCGGGCCGATGTCTGTTACGGCGATCCGCCCATGGATATGATGCGCCGACCGCTATGCGCCTCGCCGCCACTCCTGCGGGAGCCAAAGCCTCGGCATCGGTTAGCGGACGGTCCGGCGGCGCAAGCCGCGACCGAACCTTGCCTCGATCGAGTCGCCATCCCGTCCGACAAACCGGAGCGCCTCATGATCTGGACGGTCGTCATGGTGGCCGGCGGGCTGGCGCTGCTGCTCGCCGGCGGCGAGTTTCTGGTGCGCGGCGCCGTCGGGTTGGCGTGCGCGCTGGGGGTTTCGCCCCTCGTTATCGGATTGACGGTGGTCGCGTTCGGCACCTCCGCGCCCGAACTCGTGGTCAGCCTTCAGGCGGCGCTCGGGGGCCATCCCGACATCGTGTTGAGCAACGTGGTCGGGTCGAACATCGCCAACGTCCTGTTGATCGTGGGCGCGGCGGCGGCGATCCGCGCCATCCCCGTGGCGCCCGGGCTGCTCCGCCGCGACGGCGCCCTTGTGCTCGCCGCCACCCTGGGGTTCATCGGCATCTGTCTGATCGGCGAGCCGGGTTTCGCCGTCGGCCTGGCGATGGTCGCGGCGCTGGCGGCCTATACGGCCTGGTCGTTCCGGGCGGCGCGGCGGCGCGGCGCCAGCGCCGACGGCGCCGCCGAAGAGATCGAAGCGGCGCCGCGCCGCCCCGCGGTCGCTCTCGCCGCCACGATCGCCGGCATCGCCGGGGTATTGCTCGGCGCGCGCCTGCTGATCGACGGCGCGGTGGAGATCGCGCGTCTGGCCGGCCTGTCGGAGGCGGTGATCGGCCTGACGCTCGTCGCCTTCGGGACCTCGCTGCCCGAACTCGCCACCGCCGGCATGGCCGCCTGGCGTCGGCATGGCGACATCGCGCTCGGCAACGCGCTCGGCAGCAACCTGTTCAACATGCTCGGCATCGCCGGAATCACCGCCATGGCGGCCCCGGTCACGGTTCCCGGCGAACTGATCGCCTTCGACTTGTGGGTGATGCTGGCGGTCACCCTGGTACTGCTGTTTCTGATGCGCGGCGCGCGCCGGATCACGCGCCCGGAAGGCGCAGCGCTTGCGGCCGCCTACCTGCTCTATGTCGGCGCCGTCGTCGCCGGAATCGCCCCGGGCGCCGTGTAGAGACCGCGGGCGAACTGGCGTATGCTGGCGCCCGCCGTGGCCGACGGAGGAAACCATGCGTTCCATCATCATCCTGGTGGCCGGTCTCGCGATTGGCGGGCTGGTCGGCCATTTCGTCGTTCCCGGGGGCGATGCCGAGGTTCACATCGCCGACGGGACGCCGACCGATGCCGCGGAAGAACCGACCGGCGGCAAGGTGCGCTGGAAATTGGCGAGCGCCTATACCAGCGAGACCCCCATCCTCGGCGAGCTGATCGCGCGGTTCATCGACAATCTCGACGTATTGTCCGACGGCGACATCGACATCCAGTATTTCGAACCGAACGCGCTCGTGCCGCCGCTGGAGATTTTCGACGCGGTTGCACAGGGTTCCATCGACGCGGGCTATTCGACGCCGGGGTTCTGGGCCGGCAAGGACGCGGCGCTGCAACTGTTCGCGTCGGTGCCGTTCGGCCCCGCGGCGCCCGAATATATGGCCTGGTTCTATCATGGCGGCGGCCAGGACCTGCTCGACGAGCTCTACGCCGGACACAATCTGAAAAGCCTGCTGTGCATGATCTTCCCGCCCGAGGCGTCGGGCTGGTTCCGCCAGGAGATCACGAGCGTCGACGACCTCAGGGGCCTGAAGATGCGTTTCTTCGCCCTTGGCGCGCGGGTGATGGAGAAGGTCGGCGTTTCCACCCAGCTACTGGCCGGCGGCGACATCTATCCGGCGCTCGAACTCGGAACCATCGACGCGACCGAGTATGCGAGTCCGGCGATAGACCGCCAGCTCGGCTTCCACGAGATCGCCAAGCACTACTATTTCCCCGGTTGGCACCAGCAGTCCACCTGGGCGGAAATCCTGCTCAACCTCGAAAACTGGAACGCGCTCAGCCCGCGCCAACAGCGTATGTTCGAGGTGGCGTGCGGCGACATGGTGCGCGAAGCGGTCTCCTACGGCGAGGCGGCGCAGGTGCCGGCGCTGGAATATCTCGAGGGCCAGGGAGTCCAGCTCCATCGCTGGTCGCCGGACATGCTGCAAACCTTCGCCGCCGCCTGGGACGAAGTGGCGGCCGAGGAAGCGGCCGGAAACGAGAACTTCGCCAGGGCTTGGGATTCGCTGCGGGCGTTCCGCGAGCGTTACGCCGTCTGGCGCGATCTCGGCTATCTGTGAACGGCGGGCAACGAGGAGGCGGCGACATGCCGGAGATACTTCATCACCATATCGGCGGCGCGCGCGTCGCCGGAGCGAACGGGCGGGCGGGTGACGTGACCAACCCGGCGACCGGCGAAGTCGTCGCGCGGCTTCCCTACGCCTCCGCGACGGAGGTGCGCCGGGCGGTCGAGGCCGCCGCGGCGGCGTTGCCGGCATGGGCGGCGACCACGCCGATCAGCCGTGCGCGCGTGATGTTCCGCCTCAAATCGCTGATCGAGAGCCACATGGACGAGCTCGCGGCGCTGGTCTCCCGCGAGCACGGCAAAACCATCCCCGACGCCAGGGGTTCGATCACCCGCGGGCTGGAAGTGGTCGAGTTCGCGTGCGGCATTCCGCACCTGCTGAAGGGCGAGTTCACCGAGGCGGTCGGCAGGGGCGTCGACAGCTACTCGATGCGCCAGCCCGTCGGCGTGTGCGCCGGCATCACGCCGTTCAACTTCCCGGCGATGATCCCGCTGTGGATGGCGCCGCTGGCGATCGCCTGCGGCAACACTTTCGTTCTCAAACCCTCGGAGAAAGACCCGAGCTGCCCGCTCAGGCTCGCCGAACTGTTCATCGAGGCCGGCGCGCCCGACGGCGTGTTCAACGTGGTCAACGGCGACAAGGAAGCCGTCGACGCCCTGTTGACCGATCCCGACGTCGCGGCGGTGAGCTTCGTCGGCTCGACTCCGGTCGCCGAATACGTCTATGCGACCGGGTCGGCTCACGGCAAGCGCGTGCAGGCATTGGGCGGCGCGAAGAACCACATGGTGGTGATGCCCGACGCCGATCTCGACCAGGCCGCCGACGCCCTGATGGGCGCGGCCTACGGCTCGGCCGGCGAGCGCTGCATGGCGGTGTCGGTGGCCGTGGCGGTCGGCGGCAGCGCCGAGCCGTTGATCGCGCGCCTCAAGCCGCGGGTCGAAAGCCTGCGCGTCGGCCCCTACACCGATGCGGAAGCCGACATGGGGCCGATCGTCACCAAGCAGGCGCGCGCACGCATCGAGGGGCTGGTCGATTCGGGCGTGGCCCAGGGCGCCGACCTCGTCGTCGATGGCCGGAACTACTCCCTGCAAGGCTACGAGAACGGCTATTTCATGGGCGGATGCCTGTTCGACCGCGTGACCGCGGACATGGACATCTACAAGGAGGAGATCTTCGGTCCCGTGCTGTCGGTGATGCGCGCGCCGGACTACGAAGCGGCGCTCTCGCTGGTGCGTGAGAACCCCTATGGCAACGGCGCGGCGATCTTCACCCGCGACGGCGACGCGGCCAGGGATTTCGCCGCTCGCGCGAATATCGGCATGATCGGCGTCAACGTGCCGATCCCGGTGCCGGTCGCCTACCACAGTTTCGGCGGCTGGAAGAGCTCGAAATTCGGCGCCGCGAACGCGCACGGCATGGACGGCGTCCGCTTCTACACCCAGATCAAAACGGTGACGGCGCGCTGGCCGTCGGGCATCCGCCAGGGCGCCGAATACACCATCCCCACCTTGCAGTGAGTCCGCACGGTCCGGGAACCGGCGGGGAGGAGAAAGACGGCCTCCTCGCCGGCGGGTCGCTGGAGCCGGACCCCGCACAGGAACGCGCGGCGAAAGTTCTGCACGGGCTGTATCGGCGGTTGAAGGACGATGAGCCGGCGCGCGGGCGCGGCTGGCGCCGGCGCCTCGGGTTCGCCCCCGCCCCGCTGCCGCGCAGCGTCTATCTTCACGGCGCCGTCGGGCGCGGCAAGACGATGTTGATGGACCTGTTCCACGCCCGCGCCGCCGCTGCGAGCGCCCATACGGCGCGGCGAGCCCATTTCCACGCCTTCATGACCGACGTTCACGCCCGCATCCACGTCTGGAGACGGCGGGCGCGGGCGTGCGGGTCGCGCGGCGCCGCGGATCCGATCCCGCCTCTCGTCGCGGCGCTGGCGGTCGAGGCGCCGCTGCTCTGCTTCGACGAATTCGAAGTGCGCGACGTCGCCGACGCGATGATCCTCGCGCGCCTGTTCGAGGGCTTGCTCGACGCCGGCGTCGTCGTCGTGGCGACGTCCAATCGGGCGCCGCGCGACCTCTATCCCGGCGGGCTCCAGCGCGACCGCCTCCTGCCGTTCATCGCGCTGGTCGAATCCCGCTTCGACGTGCTGCACCTCGATGGCCCGATCGATTACCGTCTGCGAGGCTTGCGGCGGTCGCCCGTCTATTTCGCGCCGCTGGGGCCGGAGGCGGCGCGAGCGCTCGACGCCACCTTCACGCGACTCGCGGGCGGCGCGCAGGCGATCCCGGAGACGTTGCGCGTGCAGGGGCGAACCGTGGCGGTATCGGCGGCTGTCGGCGGCATCGCCCGTTTCGACTTCGACGATCTGTGTGCGAAGCCGCTCGGCGCCGCCGACTATCTCGCCATCGCCGCGCGGTTTCATACCGTGTTCGTGGCCGGCGTGCCGAAGCTCGATCCGACGCATCGCAACGAGGCGCGCCGCTTCGCCACCCTGATCGACATCCTCTACGACCATCGGGTCAAGCTGATCGCGAGCGCCGCCGCCGCGCCGGACGCGCTCTATCCTTCGGGCACGGGTGCGTTCGAGTTCCGACGCGCCGCCTCGCGTCTGACCGAAATGCAGACCGCCGACTACCTTGCGCGGCCCCAGCGCGGCAGCGCCTACGACCGCGCATAGCCCGGCATGGATTCGGCGATACCTTCGGGGTCCTGGTGGATGATGACTTCGGCGCCCGGAAAGGCGGCGACGATCTCCGCCTCCACCTGATCCGAGACGATGTGCGCGTCGTGCAAGGTCATCGCGCCGTCGAGTTCCAGATGGAGTTGAACGAAGGGTTGCAGGCCCGAACGACGGGTGCGCAGGTCGTGCACGCCTTTGACCTGTTCGTGCGCCGAGGCGATGGCGATGATGCGCCGGCGATCGGCGTCGGGGAACTCCCGGTCCATCAGGCCGTCGAGCGCCGGGCGCATGATCGCCCACGCACTGTGCAGGATGTAGCCGGCGATGAGTATCGCGACGACGGGGTCGATCCACGCGAGATCGAGGCGGGTTGTCAGCAGCAGCCCGCCGACGATCGCCAGATTGACCATCAGGTCGGCCCGGTAGTGAAGCGAATCCGCACCGATCGCAGTCGATCCGGTGTGCTGGACCACATGCTTCTGGAAGCGGACGAGGCCGAAGGTCAGCACGATCGAGACCAGAATCACCGCGATGCCGGCGTCGCCGTGGGCGATGGCGCGCGGATTGATGAGGCGCGAGATCGATTCGACGATCAGAAACAGCGCCGATCCGGCGACGAACGCCGATTGCCCGAGGGCAGCGATCGACTCCGCCTTGCCGTGGCCGAAGCGATGCTCGGCGTCGGCCGGAGTCAACGCCTGGCGCACGGCGACAAGGTTGACGATCGAGGCGATCGCGTCCAGCGACGAATCGACCAGTGAAGACAGCACGGAGACCGAATCCGTGGCGACCCAGGCCGCAAGCTTGATACAGATCAACACCCCCGCCACCGAAACCGACGCCCAGGTGGCCAGGCGCATCAGGCGCGCTTTCGCGTCGGTCGGCGCGGCGGTCACGGAAACAACCTCTCGCTCGACCAATCCTCTCCCGGCGCGGCGCGGTGAAACGCCACCCGGTCGTGCAGACGGAACGCGCCGTCGCGCCAGAACTCGATACGCGCCGGGACCAGCCGGAAGCCCGACCAGAAGGGTGGCCGCGGCACCGCGCCGGCGCCGAACCGCGCGGTGAATTCGGCGACGCGAAGCTTGAGCGCGCGACGATGTTCCAGCGGCGCCGACTGCCGGCTCGCCCACGCACCGATGCGGCTCGCACGGCTGCGGCTGGCGAAATAGGCGTCCGCATCGGCGTCCGGGACCGGCGCGACCGCGCCCTCGATACGCACCTGCCGGCGCAGGCTCTTCCAGTGGCAGCACAGCGCGGCGCGCGGGTTGTCGGCCAGTTCGCCGGCCTTGCGGCTGCCTAGATTGGTGTAGAAGACGAAACCGTCCTCTCCCGCGGCCTTGACCAGCACCATGCGCGCGGACGGCGCGCCGTCGCGCGTCGCGGTGGCGAGGCACGCTGCGGTGGGGTCGTTCGCTTCGCGCGCCTCGGCCTCCACGAGCCAGGCGTTGAACAATGCGATCGGATCCCGGTCCAGGGGAATCGCCATGGTTCCAGCGGCTCCGAACCTTTATCCGCCCTGCTCGATCCCCTATATATCAGTCTTCGTGGCGGCGGGCGCGCCGCCGGCGGGACCGAGAGAAAGGGGTGCGGCGATGAAAGCGTTGAAGATACTGACCGTGTCGGGGCTGGTGCTGGCGCTCGGCGCGTGCGCGGACGGCGCGGGACAGAAAGAGGTGGCGGGGACTCTGATCGGCGCCGGTATCGGCGGCCTCGCCGGTTCCCAGGTTGGAAAAGGGACCGGGCAGTTGGTTGCCGTGGGCGCCGGTGCGGTGCTCGGCGCACTGATGGGGGGCGAGGTCGGCCGGTCGCTCGACAAGGCGGACCGGCTCTACGCCGCGAGGAACGCCCAGGAAACGCTGGAAAGCGCCCCGATCGGCACTACCAACACCTGGGTCAACCCGGATACCGGGCACAGCGGCACGCATACGCCGACCCAAACATGGCAGACCGATGACGGCCGGTATTGCCGCGAGTTCCAGCAGACCGTGACCATCGGCGGCCAGACGGAAGAAGCCCACGGGCGCGCCTGCCGCGAGGAAGACGGCACCTGGAAGATCGTCGGCAGCTGAAAATCCGGCGCCGCCGGGAAGCGACCCCCGGCGGCCCGCCTGACGCTTGGCGATCGGTCGCGTGAACGACACCGCCCGATGACCGATCCATACGAGATTCTCGGCGTCGCCCGCGACGCGAGCGCGGACGAAATCAAGAAGGTCTATCGGCGCCTGGCCAAGGCGCTGCATCCGGACGCCAATCCGGGCGATGCGGCGGTGGAGGAGCGCTTCAAGCGCGTCTCGGCCGCATACGCCATTCTGTCCGACCCCGAAATGCGCGCGCGCTACGACCAGGGCGAACTGGACGCGGAGGGGCGGCAGCAGGGTTTCTCGTCCCGAGCGGCGGGCGGGGGCTTCGGCGGATTTGCCGGCGGGTTCAGAGTCGAGGACATTCTCGGCGACCTGTTCGGCGGCCATTTCGACGACCACCTCCGCCAGGCGCGCGGCGTCGCGCGCGGGCCGGACGTCACCGGCGCCATCGAGATCGACTTCGTCGAAGCCGCGCGCGGCGGCAAGCGCCGCGTCACCCTGCCGGACGGGCGAGCGCTCGATATCGCCATTCCGCCCGGCATCGAAGATGGCCAGACCATCCGGCTGAAGGGCCAGGGCGGCACGGCGGGCGACGGCGCCGCCCCGGGGGACGCGCTGATCAGGATCTCCGTCGCATCGCACCCGAGTTTCCGGCGCGAAGGGCGCCATGTGTCGATCGACCTGCCGGTCAGCGTGCCCGAGGCGGTGCTCGGCGCCCGCGTGCAGGTGCCCACCATCGACGGGCCGGTCGCCATGACCGTGCCGGCGAACAGCAATACCGGCGACACGCTGCGGCTGCGCGGCAAGGGCCTCCCCGATCCTGGCGGCGCGGCGCGCGGCGATCAATTGGTTCGCCTGAAGGTGATGCTGCCGACTCGCCCGGACTCGAGTTTCACCGCGCTCGTGCGCGACTGGGCAAGCCGCCACGCCTACGATGTGCGTTGAAACGGTTGCGCGCACCGGCGAGAAAAGTCGGGCGGGTTCAACTCGTATGGGCGCAAACCTGAACCGGAAAGCGGTGGTACAAGTCCGGGCATGACGGATGGAGCGGTGGCGGCGTTTCGGCGACAAGCAGATTCCGCTTCACTCGCCGCCGGGTTGCAGGCGCTGCCGGCGGGCCGGAGCCGGAAGCCAGTAACAGAGCAGTCCGACGGCGGTCAGGGGAATCCACAGCGCATGGACAGTCAGTGCGAAGGCGGCGGCGGCCGCGGGCGCCGCGCCGTAGGCGGCGAGGCCGGCCGCCGCGAAATAGTCGAAGGTGCCGACATAACCGGGCGAACTCGGGAGCGCGGTCGCCAGTGTCCCCGTCGCCAGCGACAGCCACGGGCCCGGCGGGGCGACCCCGGGCGCGAGCGCGCCGGCCATCGTCACGAATACCGCGCCTTCCAGAATCCACACCGCCGCCGACCAGGCGGCGAGCGCGAGGGTCCGCCTGCCGGAACGCATGAGGCCGAGCGCCGCAGCCAGATGAGCGCCGTGTTTCGACGCCGCGTCCCGCCAGCGCGGGCGGGCGAGGATGCCGGCCAGGAGGCGACGCCCCGGAAGTCGGTCTCCGAAGCGCTCGAGCAGGAGGGGAAGCAGCATCGACGCCAGGAGCGTGACCGTCCCTGCTGCCGCCAACGCAGCCGCCGCAACGACGAAGCCGCGCGGGAAGACGCCTTCCGGCAGACCGAGCAGGCCGACGAAGAAGATTCCCGACAGAAACACCAGGTCCAGCGCGCGTTCGATGACGAGGGTTCCCAGCACCCGCGTCGCCGGCGACCGGAGCTGGCGCCGGAATCCCAGCACCCGAAGAGCGTCGCCGGCCCGGAGCGGCAGAACGTTGTTGAGCGCGATGCTCGCCAGGAAAGGACGAACGCACGCGCCGAACGGCAGCCCCGGCTCCAGCGCCCGCAGCATCCACCACCAGCGCCCGATGCGCGCCGCGTGTCCTGCAAACATGAAGGCCAGCGCCAGGACCACGGCCGAGACCGACACACCGGAGAACGCCCGGATCAGCGCGTCGCCCTCCAACCCGCGCGCCAGCAACCACGCGAACCCCGCCGTCGAGCACAAGCCGACCGAAAGTCTGAGCCATCGACTCACGGCGTTACCCGTCGGACGCCTCTCCGCGAACGGCCCTCCGTCCGATCGCCGCACGGGGCCGGCACTACAATCGCATCCGCTTGAACAGGCGTTCGGGGATGGCGCGGATCGCCAGCATGATCGGGCGCCAGACCCGGCGGACATAAACGACGTCGCGGCGTCGGCGAACCGCTGTCGCCACCGCGGCGGCGACCTCCTCGGGCGTCGCCGTCAGGCGCGCCGGCAGGTCCATCCCGTCGGTCATGCGGGTGCGCACGAAACCCGGCTTGACGGTTACGACATGGACCCCCGACGCGGCGAGCCGGTTGCGCAGCCCGGACAGGAAAGCGCCAAAGCCCGCCTTGGCCGAACCGTAAACGTAGTTGGAGGCCCGCCCGCGGTCGCCGGCCACCGAACCGATGCCGACGAGGACGCCGTCGCCACGCTCGGCGAAGCGCTCCGCCAGCGCTCCCATCAGCAGTGCGGGACCGACATAGTTGGTTCGCATCACCCGTTCGGCGGCCGCGGAATCGTGCTCGCTTTCCGCCTGGTCGCCGAGCGATCCGACCGCACACACCGCGATGTCGGGCAACGGTTCGATTTCGTCGAGCATCGAGACCCCGCCGTTCTCGTCGAGCACGTCGCAGCGGTGGGCGGTCACTGCGGCTCCGGTCCGCAGCCGCAGGTCCTGCGCTTCACGTTCGAGGCGCACCGGGTCGCGCGCCGCGAGCTGCAACGCCCAGCCCGCATGGGCCCGTTCGCGCGCGATGGCGCGGCCGATATCCGACGTGGCGCCGATCACCAGCGCCGTCCGTGCACCGTCGTTCATCGCGTTCGCTTCCTTCGGTCGTTCGCGTGCCGGCCGAAATCGCCCCGCGCGTTCACAACGCGAGCCGCCGTGAAAGCGCCGACTCGAAGCGGGTCGGCGACACTGCCGCCGCCGCCCGGATCGCGGCGAAGGCGTCGAGACGCGGATAGCCCCGGCGTATCCGTTCCGGCGTGCAGCAGGCGTCCTTGGCGAGATAGACCCGCCCGCCGCGCTCATGAGCGATCGCATCGAGCGCGTCCAGCAGCGCCGGTGTCCGCGCGCGCATCGGGAAGTCCAGCGCCAATGTGTAGCCCTCCATCGGGAACGACAGAAGCCCGTCGCCGACGGAGCCGAACAGTTTGAGCACCGCGAGAAACGACCCCCCGCCCGCCGCCGCGATGCGATCGAGCAGCGCCGCGAGGCCCGACCGGCTTTCCGCCTTCGGCAGCACGCATTGATACTGAACGAACCCGCCCCGCCCGTAGAGGCGGTTCCACGCCCCGATCCGATCGAGCGGGAAGAAGAAGCGATCGGCATGGACCGGGTGCGCGCCGCCGCGTGCCCGGCCCCAACGATAGTGGAGCGCGTTGAAGGCGCCGATCGAGAACCGGTTGAGCGCTGCCGACGGCGCATCGACCGGAACCGCAAATCCGCCTTCTGCCGGCCGGCACAGGGGGGCGGACGCGAGTCGCCGCGGCAACGCGCCGCGTTCCATGAAGGCGCCGCGCGTCACCAGTGCGCGGCCCCGCTTCGCGCCGCGCGCCAGACAATCGATCCACGCCACGCTGCAAGGCCAGTCGCGCGACTCCTCGAACACCGCCATCGTCTCGTCGAGGTCGCGCGCCGCCACGGTTTCCGCCTTCACGAAAGCCGTCTCGATTCGCCGAAGCCGAAAACGCGCCGACAGGATCACCCCGGTCAATCCCATGCCGCCGCAAGTGGCGTGAAAAAGGTCGGCGTTCTCGGTGCGGCTGCATTCCCGTATCCGACCGTCCGCCGTCGCCAGCGTCAGCGCTTCGACATGCGCGCCGAACGCCCCGTCGCGATGATGGTTCTTGCCGTGAACGTCGGCGGCGATCATGCCGCCCACGGTGACGAATTTGGTGCCCGGCACCACTGGAGGAAACCAGCCGCGCGGCATGAAGGTCTTCAGGATGTCGGCAAGCGACGCCCCGGCTTCGCAGTCCAGCAAGCCCGTTTCGGAGTCGAACGCCCGCATCCGGTCCATTCCCCGCATCGACAGGGTCAGAGCCGGGTTGAGCGCCGCGTCGCCATAGGCGCGTCCGTTACCGCGCGCGATCAGGGTTCCGCCGCGGTCGAGCAACCCTGACAGGTCTTCGCGCGCGCGCAGATGCGCCACCCGGCACTCCAGCACCGGATAGCGGCCCCACCCGGAGAGCTTCATCCGGGCGATCGTCGGACGGCGATGGCGTCGGGTATGCGCGCAGCCCTCACAGCGCCACCGCGAACGCGGCCAGGATACCGGCGCCGGTCAACCAGCTTGTGCGGTCGCGCACTGCGAACACGACCGGATCGTCGTGCACGGCCCCGCGATTGGCGAGCAGGACCGCGCGCCCCAGCCAATATGCCGAAAACAGGCACGCCGCCCAGAGGAACGCCGGCCGCTCGTAGAGGCCGTTCACATCCGGACTCTGGATATACAGGGCGAGCACGACCACCGACGCGAAGCTGCCGGCCATGCCGAACCCTGCCATTGCCGGCAGGTCCTCGACCCGATACGCCCGCCCTTCCAGATCGGGCTTGTCGGATCGGCGCGCGACGTGAAGTTCGCTCTGACGCTTGACGGCCGCCAGCGCGAGAAAGGCGAAGCCGGCAAAGGCGATCAGCCACGGCGAGAGCATCACCGCCGCCGCCGCCCCTCCGGCAGCGACGCGGACCGCATAGAGCGCCGCGAGGGCGACCACGTCGATCAGAAGCTGCCGCTTGAGATACAGCGAATAGACGACGGTCGTCACCAGGTAGAACGCGAGGCACGCGCCCGCCTCGACCGACACCGAGAAGGCCGCCGCGAGACCGCCCGCCGCCAGCGCCGCGGCGGCGCCGACCGTCCACGGAACTCCTACCTTCCCCGCCGCCAGCGGGCGGTGGCGCTTGCGGGCGTGCTGGCGGTCATGCGGAAGGTCGAGCAGATCGTTGAGCAAATAGGCGCTCGATGCGCAGGCCGAGAACGCCGCGAACACGGCCGCAGCGGCCAGCCAGGACAAGGCGTCGGTCTGGTGCGCGGCAACGAGAGGAACGAAGACGAGCACGTTCTTGATCCAGTGCAGGGGCCGCAGGGCGCGAATCCGATCGCGCGCCGACCCGCCGGCTCCCGCGAGAAACCGGGCCTCCGCATCCAGCGCTCGCACCGCCCGCGCAAGGCCCGCCGAGGGAGCGACCGCGATGGCCCGCCGCGCGCGCCGCCACACGGCGAGGTCGCGGCGTTCGTTGCCGACATAGTCGAACCCGCCCTCGCCGAACCGCGCGACCAGCGCCTCCGCTTTCGCCTGTCCCGCCAGATTGACGTGTCCGTCCGAGGCCAGATATCCTGTCGCCCCGACCGCCTCGACGAGCGGCGCCACAGCCAGCGCGTCAGAGGCGGAAGCGAGCCAGACGTCGCGCCCCGCCGCCCTGGCGGTGTCGATTTCGTCCACCACCGCCGGATTCAGCACCAGTGTCGGCGGCGGCACCGCTATCGCGCGGGCGATGCCGCGCTTCACCGCCGCGCGCCCCCCCCGGAGGAGCGGCGAAAGCGCGGCGAGAGCCTTTGCGGGGGAGGTTGCGCACAGCCGCGCCAGGCCCTCGATCGACAGATCGCCGTTGACCAGGGTGCCGTCCACATCGACAACCAGAGGCGTGGCGTCCCGGTCGCTTGCGGCGAGTGCGCCCCCCTCTTCCGGGGCCGTCATCGACATTCGGGTCGTTGCTTCGCCGTTCAGTCTGTTTCGCGTCTTTTCGGATCCGTCCGGGACCCGTCGCCACGCCAACTTACGCCGTTATCGCGCCGGCCTCCGTTCCGCCGGCGGGCGGGATCATGATCGACGGAGGCTTCGTCTCCGCGCTCATGCAGCGACCTTACATATCCCGCCGCGGCGGCGCAATCGCGACGAAAAACGGGTCGTGTCCCGGTTTGAAGATTATCGCGGTACGGCGAAACGCTTGACGCCATATCCAGTGCGACCTCAATATCGCCACCGTCTGCGCCACCCATGACCAGACCTAGGCGAGGAACATGTCGGACCGGGTCGCGGCGATGAACGAAGGCGTCATCGGGCAGCCCGGTACGGCGGAAGAGAGCTACGGCCGGCATCGCGCTTCGTCGCGGGGGGGGGGGGGGGGGGGGCAAGCGTGCGGCTCGCATCCTCGATTCTTTGCACGTTTCGCACCGATGCGGGCGGGACGCCCGCGCACCCGCGTGTTTCGGACTGAGGCGCTGTCGCCGATCCCGATCGCCCGGCGCCGGCTGGCCGCCCTGGCCGGCGCCGTATTGCTGCTGACCGCCGCCCCGGCGGCGGCGCAGGACACCGAGCCGTCCTTCCGCTGGGCAAGCGCCGACCACAACTTCACGGAGGGCGAGGAGATCGTCAGGACGGAGGGCGGGGAGACGGTCACGGGGGTGGTGTTGCCGGCGGCCGACGGCGGCAACCCTCCGCTGACCTACACCCTGACCCCGGCGGCGGACATCCCCGACGGCGTGACCTTCGACGCCGCCACACGCACCCTCACCGGCACGCCGACCGCGGCGGGCGAGGTCCAGCTTATCCTGACCGTCACCGACGACGATGGCGACAGCGCCACCATATACATCAACCTCTTCGTCGACGGGACTCCGTCCTTCTCCGACCTGTCCGCCGACTACACCTGGAAGCAGGGCGCGGACATCGGCTCGGTGGTGTTGCCGGCGGCCGACGGCGGCAACGCTCCGCTGACCTACACCCTGACCCCGGAGGAGGACATCCCCGACGGCGTGACCTTCGACGCCGCCACGCGCACGCTTACCGGCACGCCGACGGCGGCCGGCACGGCCAACCTCACCCTGACCGCCACCGACGGCGACCCGATCGACCCGGAGAGCGCCACGCTGGCCGTCAACGTCACCGTCGTGGCGGACGAGGCGCCGTCCTTTCGGTAGTTTGGGCTCCTACACCCTGACCTGGACCGCGGGCACAGCCATCGGCGCGGGGGAGCAGTTGCCGGCGGCCGTCGGCGGCGACGGCGCGCTGACCTACACCCTGACCCCGGAGGCGGACATCCCCGACGGCGTGACCTTCGACGCCGCCACGCGCACCTTCTCGGGGACACCCGCGGCCTCCGGCACGGCCAGCCTCACCCTGACCGCCACCGACAGCGACGCGGCCAACCCGGACAGCGCCACGCTGTGGGTCCCGGTCCGCGTCCGTCCGCCCGTGCCGGCGAGCTTCCGCGCCGCGCCCGGCGACGGCCAGGCGTCGCTGCGCTGGGACGACCCCGGCGACCCCGGCATCGCGAAGTACCAGATCCGGCAATGGACCGGAGGGGGGACGGAACCCGCCTCCTGGACCGACATCGCGGGCAGCGGCGCCGACACGACGAGCCACACCGTCTCCGGGCTGACCAACGGGACGGAATACCGCTTCAAGGTCCGCGCCTTCGCCGACATGGACGCGGTCAGCCTGGCATCGGCCGAAGCGATCGCCACGCCGATGGAGGGGCTGGCGAACTGCGGCGACGGCCCGTTGCAGGGGCGGACGCAAGGCGTGGTGGACGTCATCGTGGCGGCGGTGGACGGCGTCGACGATTGCGCCGCGGTCACCGCCGCGCATCTGGCCGCCATCACCGAACTGTCTTTCTACTTCGACCGCCTGGGCTCGCTGCGGTCCGGCGACTTCGCCGGGCTGACCGCCCTGAGAGACCTGAATCTGTGGGGAAACAACCTGGCCGCGCTGCCGGAAGACCTGTTTGCCGGGCTCTCTGCCCTGAGAGACCTGAATCTGTGGGACAACGACCTGACCACCTTGCCGGAAGACCTGTTCGACGGGCTCTCTGCCCTGAGCGAGCTGAGTCTGCAGGACAACGCCCTGACCGCCCTGCCGGGAGACCTGTTTGCCGGGCTCTCCGCCCTGACCCGGCTGAGTCTGGAGGAGAACGAGGGCCTGACCAGCCTGCCGGCGGACCTGTTCGACGGGCTGACCGCCCTGGAGCGGTTGCGTCTGGACACGACCGGCTTGACCGGTGTGCCGGCGGACCTGTTCGACGGGCTTTCCAGCCTGCAATCCTTGAACCTGGGGCAAAACCCCCTCCTGACCAGCCTGCCGGCGGGCCTGTTCGACGGGCTTTCCGGCCTGCAGTCCTTGTCCCTGGAGGAGAACGCCCTGACCGGCCTGCCGGCGGGCCTGTTCGACGGGATGACCATGCTGGAAGATCTGGACCTGCGCGACAACGACCTGACCGCCTTGCCGGCCGGCGTGTTCGACGACCTTTCCGGCGTATACTACCTGTATCTGGAGGACAACGACCTGACCGCCTTGCCGGCGGGCCTGTTCGACGGGATGACCACGCTGAACGAGGTGTATCTGAGCGGCAACTCCCTGACCGGCGTGCCGGCCGGCCTGTTCGACGGGCGCTCCAACCTGGGTTATGTGAACCTGTCTGACAACGCCCTGACCTGCCTGCCCGGCGGCCTGTTCGACGGGCTGTCCGAGCTGCGTACGCTGTATCTCGACGGCAACTCGTTGGGCAACGTGGCGCCGGCCTACTTCGCCGGCCAGGGACTGACGGAGTTGTACAGGTTGGAGCTGGGAACCGCCGGTGCATCGTCGACGGCGCTCGCCAGCTACCAGACCGCGCTGCCCGGCCTGACCAATCTGAAATTGACGGCCGGCGCCGAGCCGTCCTATCCGGTCTGCGAGGACGCCACGCTGCGCGCGCTCACGCTGACCCACGGCAGTCCGCCGACCGAGGTGGCCCTGGATCCCGCCTTCGCCGCCGCCACCGAAGGGTATGCCGCGCGCGTGCCGCCGGAGGTGGCGGAGGTGACGCTGACCGCCACCGCAACGACGGAAACCGCCGACTCGAGCGTCGCCGAGGCGGAGGTCGCCGCCGACCCCGGCACGGGCACCTTCGCCGCGACCGGCGGCGCCCACACCGCCACGGCGACGCTGGGCACGGGCGACAACCACCTGCGCGTGCGGGTAACGGCGATCGACGGCGCCACGAGGAAGACCTACACGCTGACGGTGCGCCGTCCGGCCGCGCCGGGGAACCCGACCGCCCTGACCCTGTCCACCGCAGCGGCCGCGTTCGACGAGGACACGACCCCCGAGGTCACCGTCACCGCCACGCTGGATGACGCCGCGCCCGCCGGCGGCGTCACCGTGACCCTCGCCGAAGCCGGGACGCCCGGCAGCGCCGCCCTCGGCAGCGACTGGACGCTGCCGGCCGATCCCGCCTTCACCATCGAGGAGGGCGACACGAGCGGCGCGGCGGCCATCGCCATCCTCCCCGACGCGGTCGATGAAGACGACGAGACCATCGTCCTCACCGCAACCGGCCTCGTCACGGCAACCGGCCTCAACCTTACCGCGCCCCCGGACCACACCATCACCATCATCGACGACGACACGGCCGGGATCGCGGTGACGGCGGCGCCGAACCTGACGACGCACGAGACCGGGACGACGGCGACGTTCACGGTGGGTCTGGACAGCGAGCCGACGGCGGACGTGGCGATCGAGGTTGCGAGCCGGGATGAGAGCGAGGGACTGGTGAGCACCGGCGGCGGCGCGCCCGCGGCTTCGCTGGAGCTGCGCTTCACCCCTGACGACTATGCGGCGAAGACGGTGACGGTGACGGGCCAGGACGACGCGATGGAGGACGGCGCGCAGACCTACACGATCGCGCTGGCGCCGGACAGCGACAGCGCCGACCCGGTCTATGCGGCGATCGACCCCGACGATGTGCGCGTCACCAACATCGACGACGATACGGCGCCGACAAAGCCGTCGAACTTCGCCGCGGCGACGGGCGACGGCCAGGTGACGCTGAGTTGGAGCGACCCCGGCGACGCCGGCATCGCGAAATACCAGCTCCGGCAGTGGGCGAGCGCCGACAGCGAACCCGCCGCCTGGACCGACATCGCCGGCAGCACCGCCGCCACGACCAGCCACACGGTCGCGGGGCTGACCAACGGGACCGCATACAGCTTCCGCATCCGCGCGGTCGGCGTGGGCGGCGACGGGGCGGCCTCGGACGCCGCCACGGCGACGCCGAGCTATGTCCCGGCAAAGCCGTCGAACTTCACCGCCACCGCCGGCAACGGCGAAGCGACGCTGAGCTGGGACGACCCCGGCGACGCCGGCATCGCGAAATACCAGCTCCGGCAGTGGGCGAGCGCCGACGGCGAACCCGCCGCCTGGACCGACATCGCCGGCAGCACCGCCGCCACGACGAGCCACACGGTCGCGGGGCTGACCAACGGGACGGCATACAGCTTCCGCATCCGCGCGGTCGCCGCAGGCGGCGGCTCGGCGGCCTCGGACGCCGTGACGGCGACGCCGGGCTACGTCCCGGCGGCGCCGTCGAACTTCGCCGCCACCGCCGGCAACGGCGAAGCGACGCTGGGCTGGGACGACCCCGGCGACGCCGGCATCGTCAAATACCAGCTCCGGCAGTGGGCGAGCGCCGGCAGCGAACCCGCCGCCTGGACCGACATCGCCGGCAGCACCGCCGCCACGACGACCCACACGGTCGCGGGGCTGACCAACGGGACCGCATACAGCTTCCGCATCCGCGCGGTCGGCGCGGGCGGCGGCTCGGCGGCCTCGGACGCCGCCACGGCGACGCCGGGCTACGTCCCGGCGGAGCCGTCGAACTTCACCGCCACCGCCGGCAACGGTGAAGCGACGCTGGGCTGGGACGACCCCGGCGACGCCGGCATCGCGAAATACCAGCTCCGGCAGTGGGCGAGCGCCGGCAGCGAACCCGCCGCCTGGACCGACATCGCCGGCAGCACCGCGGCCACGACGAGCCATACGGTCACGGGGCTGACCAACGGGACCGCATACAGCTTCCGCATCCGCGCGGTCGCCGCGGGCGGCGGCTCGGCGGCCTCGGATACGGCGACGGCGACGCCGATCGGAGTCGAGGGCGGGGACCCCGACACGACGCCGACCGTAACGACGAACGCGGACGGGACGACGACGATCGCCGCGGAGGTCGCCGGGTTCCCCGTCCGACTGACATTGCCGTCGGGCCACAGCGTCGGCAGGGTCGCCTTCGATCCCGATGCGCCGGCGCCCGCCGTCGCCTCGCCCCGCGGCGTGACGTTCGGCGCCGACCCGGCCTGGGTGAACATCGAACTGGATACGGATATTCCTGACGGCGCGAGCGCCGTCGTCTGTCTGTCGGAGCCGGCTGGACTGAAGAAGCCCGCCGTCTGGCACTTCGACGAGTCCACGATGGAGTGGACGGCGCTGGACGATCCCGAATCGACGCCGACGCCGCCCGGCTTCGTTTGCGGCGCGACGGAGGCGTTCTCCCCCTTCGTCGTGGGCGGCGCGGCCTCGTCGAACGCGACGTTGAGCGCGATCGACCTGACCGATGCCGCGGGGAACGACATCGCGCTGAACGAGACCTTCGACCCGGCGAAGACGGACTACACCGCCGGGGCGGCGAGCCGGGTGGACGAGGTCGCGGTGAAGGCGACGCCGGCGCACGAAGCCGCGAGCTACATCGTCACGGTGGACGGGGCCGCCATCGACGCCGCCGGGCTCGTGCCGCTGGCGGTGGGCGAGACGGCGATCGCGGTCGCGGTGACGGCGGAGGACCGGTCCACGACGCAGACCTACACGGTCACGGTGACGCGCGACCCGGCCGTCAACCTGGCCGAACGGGGACAGGCCATGAAGCGCACGCTGGCGGCGTTCGGGCGCACGGTGGCGGAGAGCATGGCGGCCACGGTGGAGGAGCGCGCGGCCGCGTCCCGGCAGGCGCCCGAAGGGTCCGTCCAGGGGACGATCGCCGGGCAGGCGGTGGCGCTGCACAGCCTCGGCGACGACCTCGGGCGGTTCTTCGAGGGGCTCGCGGAGGAGGACGGGAGCCTGCGTTCGCTCGAAGCGGACGAGGTGTTGTCCGGGACCTCGTTCCAGCTCTCTCCGCTGGGGAGCGAGGGCGCCTGGACGTTGTGGGGCCGCGGGGCCGCGAGCCGGTTCGAGGGCCGTCCCGAGCGAGGTTTCGACATGAGCGGCGAGGTGCTTTCGGGCCATCTCGGATTCGACACGCGCCTGCGCGAAGACCTGCTGGCGGGGGTTGCGGCGAGCCGCAGCGAGGGGGCGATGTCGTATCGCTTCGCCGGCGGCACGGAGGGCGAGATGGACACGGTGCTGACCGGCGTGCACCCCTACGCGCACTGGTCGCCGCGGGCGGGTCTGGGGTTGTGGGCCACGCTGGGCTACGGCGCGGGCGAGGCAACGCTGGACGACGGCGTGGAAGGCCCGGCAACGACGGACCTCGCGATGCGGATGGCGGCGGCGGGGGCGCGCAAGGAGCTGGCGCCGGCCCACGGCGTCGATTGGGCGTTGAAGGCCGACGCCTTCCTGGTGCGGATCGACACGGAGGGACTGGACGATCTGCTGCCGGCGGTGTCGGCCGAGTCCCATCGCCTTCGTGTGGCGGCGGAGGGCAGCGCGAGCGCTGCGTTCGACGGCGGCTCGCGGCTGCGGGGGACGGTGGAGCTGGGGGCGCGGCTGGACGGCGGCGACGCGGACGAGGGCGCGGGTGTGGAGACCGGAGGCCGTGTCGCCTGGGCCGACCCGGCGTTGGGTCTGGACGTGGAGGCGCACGGTCGGCTCCTGGTGGCGCACGGGGCGGAGGGCTTCGACGAGTGGGGCGCGAGCCTGTCGGCGAGGTTCGATCCGGGGGCGCCGGGGGTGGGCTTCCATGCCTCGCTGGCGCCGGCGCTGGGGGAGATGTCGGGCGGCGCGGACGCGCTGTGGGAGAGCGCCGGGGCGGTCGCGGCGGAGGACGAGGACGGCGGCGCGCCGGCCGGGCGCGATGCGGCCATGCGGCTGGAGGCCGAGGCGGGTTACGGGCTGGGCCTTGCGGGCGAGGACGTGCTCCTGACGCCGTTCGGCGGGTTGAACCTGTCGGACAGGGACCGGCGCGAGCGGCTGGGGGCGCGGTTGGGGATCACGGCGTCGCGCGGTCTGGACATGGCGTTCGAACTTTACGGCGAACGGGAGCTTCGGGACGACGCAACCGGAGGATCGGCGCTGGTATTCGACAGCGTCGCGCGGCGCGGCTTCGCCGCCGGCCGCGGCGCCCTCGATTTTTCCGGCGGTCTGCGCACCGGCGACGAGGCGGACTACCGGATCGGCCTGAAGCTGCGTCTGAGATTCTGATAACGGCGCGCGAGCCGGAGGTTGCCCCTACAGAAATTGTCGCGGTTCGTTTCGGTGCGCGGGCGTCCCGCCCGCATCTGTCTCCCCCGTCACACCCGCTACCGACGGTCGTGAAGGGGTGGGGGCGCCAGACAACATCGGCCTGTAGGGTAGAGTCGGCGACTGGCGCGGTTGCGGTAGGCTTGTGGGGGTCGCTGTTGTCCGGCGGCTTTCGCTGTGCCGGTGCCTCACTCCACGCCGTGGCTCCGTTTCCAGTCGCCGCTCATCGAACCGGACGTGCGGATTTCCCGCATCCGGCTCTCGGACGAGATCATGCCTTCGCCCACGGAAAGCCGCTCGTTCGCGGAGCAAGGCGGGTGAGGCCCATGTCGTCGTATAGACACTCATCCGGGAAGCGCACCTGTTTCCCGGCCCCAACCTTGTGCTTACGACACAACCACTGACGCAGCCGCCGGTTCGCGTGCCGGTCGATCGCGGCATAGGCCGGACTGACCTGACCCGGGACGAAGTCGTGCGCCCATCCGGTCATCAACCGGTTCAGGCGATCTACGATCATGTCCGGGTCCAGCAGCCCGTTGCGCGCTATCGTCAGCCCGCTGATCCTGCGGCAGATACGCCAGTGCCCCAAGCCACCGCTCCACCCCATACGCCTCGATGTCCGCCACCGTCTCGCCGTCCACACCGGCAGTCCCGCCATGACGGCGGACCTCCTGCCAGGCAACGGCGAGCACATCGGCGCGCCACACCTTGTCGCACAGCGTATAGAAGCGATAGCCCGGAGCTTCCTTCGCTTGCGCATGCAGCGCCGTCCGGAGCCTCCGGAAACACTCGCCGGGGCTGATAGGCTCTCGCCAGTCCCCACGTCCCTTCCTCCGTCAAACGCCACTCTCGAACCAAGGCCCCTTCCCTCCGTCGGCGTTACCCGACTTCATCGGTACTACGAGCCTCTCCGCCACCCCCGGCGGCCCGACCCATCCCTCGCGGGCGGTCGGTTGGCGCGTGCCACGCCACCGCCAGGGGCTTCCCGTGTTGCTGCCATCTCCCTCTTCCATGCGTGCCGCCGCCACTACCCCGGCGGAACCGGCCGGTGCTCGCGTCGCTCGCTTCCCGGCCAATGTCAGCCTTCCCCGGGATGCCGGCGGGTCGGCTTCCGCATCACCCGTTTCGAGGCCTGCTCGGCGTTCACTCGCGTTGCGGCCCGCATGGTCGCTGAACCGCCCAACGCGGCCCGTTACATCGGAGTGCTTCAGTCGAAGTCGTTACCTCCTTCAACCGCCCCGATTGCTTCCAGCTGGAGCGACAGTCGCCGGGCGGGATTCGCACCCGCCGGGAAATGGCGCCTTACCACGGCGCACGGCAACCACAAGGGTTGCCCCTACAGGGATCGTTGCGGTTCGTGCGGGCGATGACGGCGGCGGCGATCCGCTTGTAGGGGCGCCCCTTGTGGGCGCCCGAACCTCCGAACAGGCGGGGAACGAGGGAGGGCAACCACAAGGGTTGCCCCTACAGGGATTGTTGCGGTTCGTGCGGGCGATGACAGCGGGTCCACAAGGCCGCGTGGCGAGCGGCGAGCGGCGCGGCTCGATAGTCGATTGCCGGAATGACGGTTGCGGCGTTCTCGAACCCGATGATGGCCGGCTCCGTGCGTTCGTTGCGCGATAAGCGCCATCATGGTGCGCGGGCGTCTCGCCCGCATCTTCGCCAGGGCCGCGCGCCGGAATTCGAGCGGTTGGGGCCTACGCGCCGTCGAGCATCCACCCGACCGCCGCGATGATGAGGCCGGCGCCGGCGGCGTTGACCGCCAGAACGAAGGCGATCAGGCACCGCTCGAGGGCGGCGATCTCGGCTTTGAGGTCGGCTTTCGTAACCAATTCGTCGCGATCCGCGCCGGCGGCCGTTGCGGCGGTTGCGGCGACGGCTGCCGCCTGCCGGCGCTCCATACCGGCGTCTTCGAGCTTCTGCGCGGCGGCGAGTGTGTCGAACGCGACGCCCATACTCACGCTCCGCGACTGCGCCGCCCAAGGCGCCCGGCCCCCGCGCACGAGAGGAACGCGAACGCGCCGGCGGCGGCAAACGGCCGGCGCACGACCGCGCCGACCGTGGCGAGACGCCGTTCATCGACCGGCACCCTGACCTGTTCGAGGCTGGCGAGGTCGGCATCGTCAAGCTGCATCGCGACCGTGCGCATGGCGTGACGATAGCACGCCGCGCCGGCGGTGCAAGCCGCTCGCATCGAAGTCGGCGGTTCTCGTCACGGTGCGCGGGCGTCTCGCCCGCATCTTCGCCAGGACTGCGGACCGGAATTCGAGCGGTGGGGGCTACGCGCCGCCGAGCATCCACCCGACCGCCGCGATGACAAGGCCGGCGCCGGCGGCGTTGACCGTCAGAACCCTCGAACCGGCGGGGAACAACGGAGGGCAACCACAAGGGTTGCCCCTACAGGAATTGTTGCCGTTCGTGCTGGCGATGACGGCGGCGTCGATCCGCTTGCAGGGGCGCCCCTTGTGGGCGCCCAAACCCCCGAACAGGCGGGGAACGAGGGCGGGCGACCACGAGATCGGGCAACCGCAAGGGGCGCCCCTACAGAACTCGTTCGCCGTGCGGTATATGTCGGCGGTGCCGGTCGGTGCGCGGGCGTCCCGCCCGCATGCCCGCGATGTTCCGAGGAGCGACCTGTCGTCGGCGTCCCATGACCGATCCGCAACCTCGCTACCGCGTCAGCGTCGATATCGGCGGTACTTTCACCGACATCGTGTTGCTCGGCGACGACGGGACCGCGCGAGTAAGAAAGGTTCCCTCGCCCGCCGGCGACGATGCGGGTGCGATCGCGGCGGCCCTCGCCGCACTGTTCGCCGAAGCGGGGGTCGCGCCGACGGCGGTGCGCGAAGTCCTGCACGGCGCCACCGTCGGCTCGAACGCGATCCTCGAGCGCAAGGGCGCCCGGGTCGGGCTGATCGCCACGCGCGGGTTTCGCGACGTGCTTGAAATCCGCAACCTGCGGATGCCCCGGCTCTACGACATGCGGTGGGAGAAACCGCCGCCCCTGGTCGAACGCCGTCTGCGCCTGGAAGTGAACGAACGCATCGGCGCCGACGGCGCGGTCGTCACGCCGCTCGACGAGGACGGCGCCGAACGCGCCGTGGCGCGGCTCCGTGCGGAGGGGGTCGAAGCGATCGCGGTCTGCCTGCTGAACAGCTTCGCGAACGAAACCCACGAACGCGCGGTCGGCGCGCTGATCGAAGCGGCGGCCCCGGACCTGCCCTTCTGCCTGTCGTGCGAGGTGTTGCCGGAGATACGGGAATACGAGCGCACCTCGACCACCGCGATCAACGCCTTCGTCATGCCGCTCGTCCGTTCCTACATTGCCGCCCTGCGACGCGCCCTCGATGCCGCCGGAGTCGCCGCGCCGCTGCTGCTGATGCAGTCGAACGGGGGCCTGACCGGCGAATCGGCCGCCGCGGCCCGCCCCTGCCTGATCGTCGAATCGGGTCCGGCCGGCGGGGCGATCGGCGCGCAAAGCATGGCGGCGGCGCTCGGCGAGGAGAACCTGATCGCCTTCGACATGGGCGGCACGACCGCCAAGGCGTCGCTGATCGAAGCCGGCGCGGTCGCCCGCAACCACGAACTGGCGGTCGGCGGCGGCATCATGACCGGCTCGCGCCTGCTCACCGGCGCCGGCTATCTCCTCAGAACCCCGGCCATCGATCTCGCCGAAGTCGGCGCCGGCGGCGGCTCGTTGCTTCGCCTCGACGCCGGCGGCGCGTTGCGGGTGGGACCGGAAAGCGCCGGCGCGGACCCCGGCCCCCTGGTCTATGCGCGCGGCGGCGCCCGGCCGACCGTCACCGACGCCAACGTCCTGCTCGGCTATCTCAATCCCGATCATCTGGTGGGCGGCGCGCTCAAGCTCCACAAGGCCCACGCCGAAGCCGTCTTCGCCGCCGCCATCGCCGATCCGATGGGGCTTGCGGTGGAACGCGCGGCGTGGGGCGCGCACGTCATCGCCGCCGCCAACATGATCCGCGCGATCAAGGCGGTGTCCAGCGAGCGCGGCCGCGACCCGAGGCGCTTCTCCCTGTTCGCGTTCGGCGGTAACGGGCCGTTGTTCGCCGCCGCCATGGCCGAGGCGCTCGGCATGTCGCGCGTCATCGTGCCGCCGGCGCCGGGGCTGTTCTCGTCGTTCGGGATGCTCTACGCCGACGTGGAGCATCACTACGCGCGCACGCTCAACCGGACGCTCGCCGATCTCGATCCGGGTCGTCTCACGACGGAATGGGACCGGCTCGCGAACGAGGCGCGCCGACAACTGCGCCGCGACGGCTTCCCGGACTCGCGAATCCGCATCCACCGCGCCGCCGCCATGCACTACAAGGGGCAGATATACGAACTGACCGTGCCGGCGCCCGGGGGCGCTTTCGACACCGCGGCGCTCGCCGGTCTCGAAGAAGCGTTCGGAGTCGAACACGAGCGCACCTACGGCCATCGCGCCGGCCCCGGAGAACCGGTCGTGCTGGTGGCCATGCAGGTTGTCGGGCGGGGCGTCCCGGACCGGCCGCGAATGCCCGAACGTCCGACGCTGGCCGGCGCGTCCATCCCGGCCGGTCGGCCGCGCCGGGCCTATTTCGGCGACCGCGGATGGCTGGAAACGCCGGTGCTCCGGCGCGACGACCTGACCGAACCGCGGCGCGGTCCGGCGATCGTCGAGGAGTATGACTCGACGACTCTGGTCCCGCCGGGTTGGCGCGGTTGGCGGAGCGGCGACGGCGCGATAAGGCTGGAACGCGAAGCCCGGGAGAGTTGAGGAGGAGGCGGTGGCCATACTTCAGATCGCCAGGATGGGGCACCCCGTTCTGCGCACGCCCGCGGATCCGGTGGCGGATCCGACGGCTCCGGAAGTCGCGCGGCTGGCCGGCGACATGCAGGACACGCTCGACCATATCGGGGCGAGCGGGCTCGCGGCGCCGCAGGTCTTCACCGGCATACGGCTGGTGGTCTATCGCCTGCGCGCCGACCGCATTCCGGCAGGCGCCGACACCGACCCGGTGCCGTGGACGGTCATGGTCAACCCCGTGTTGACTCCGCTGGCGCGGGAAACCGTGCCGGTGTGGGAGCGCTGCCTTTCCCTTCCCGGCCTGCACGGGCGGGTGCCCCGCTATCCGCGCATCGGCGCCCGCTATCTGACGCTCGCCGGCGCCGCGGTCGAGCGTGAGGCGACGGGCAGTTGGGCCGCGCTGCTCCAGCACGAGTGCGACCATCTCGACGGCGTGCTCTATCCGATGCGCATGACCGACCTTTCGTTTCTGGCGTTCAACGACTCGCCGGGTCCGCTGTCCGAGCACGCGGCGCGCGCGCCCGACGAGATCGACCCGCTGTTCCTCGATCTCGTCGCGCGCTGGCCCGCCCGCCCGCAGTGACCGGGGCGGTCGTCGAACGCCCCTCGCCGAACCACGGCCCGCGCCCGGCCGGAGTCCCGACCGACATGCTGGTGTTGCACTATACGGGGATGCTGGACGCGGCCTCGGCGCTGGAGCGGCTGTGCGACCGGACAAGCGGGGTCAGCGCGCACTACCTGATCGACGAGGACGGCACGACATACCGGCTGGCGCCCGAAGCGCGCCGCGCGTGGCACGCCGGGGCGAGCGCGTGGGGCGGCGCGACCGATATCAACGGCCGCTCGATCGGCATCGAGCTCGCGAACCCGGGTCACGAGCATGGCTACCGCCCGTTTCCCGAGGCGCAGATGGCGGCGCTCGAACGCGTCGCCGGCGGCGCGGTCCGGCGTCACGCGATTCCGCCGCGCCGGGTGGTCGGCCATTCCGACATCGCGCCGGCGCGCAAACGCGACCCCGGAGAGCTGTTCGACTGGGCGCGTCTGGCGCGCCGGGGAATCGGACTCTGGCCGGATACCGCCGCGCCGGTGCGCACCGGCGCCGCGCTTGGCCCCGGCGACCGGGGACACCGCGTCGCGGCAGCGCAATCGGCGCTGGCGGCCTACGGCTACGGACTGCCCGCAACCGGCAACTACGACCGGGCGACGGCGGATGCGGTGACGGCATTCCAACGCCATTTCCGCCCCCGGCGCATCGACGGAGTTTACGATGCCGAATGCGGCGCCCTCCTCCACGCCCTCCTGCGCGCGGCCGCTTGACCGGAGGCACTTTCGCCGCGGTCACGACGAAGACGCATTTCCGGGATCGGACCATCGGAAACGCATGTCGGTTTCAAACCGGGAAACGACCCGGATTCCGGTAGAGTCGGGGCTGTGACCCGCCGCTTTCCCGACCTCGGAATCGTCGTTCCCGCCCTGAACGCGGCCGCGAGTCTGCCGGCGACGCTGCGGGCGCTCGACGGCGCGGCGCGGGACGTCGTGGTGGTGGACGGCGGATCCACCGACGGCACGCAGGCTTGCGCGCGCGCCGCCGGCGCCCGGCTCCTTACCGCGCCGCACGGGCGCGGGACGCAGCTCGCCGTCGGCGCGGCTGCGGTGGCCGGCGGCTGGTTGTTGTTCGTCCACGCCGATTCCCGCCCGCAACCGGGTTGGGAGGAGGCGGTCGGCGCATTCATGAGCCGTCGCGACGATCCTGCCAGGGCCGCAGTCTTCCGCCTCGCGGTCGATCTGCCGGGGCGGGGCGCGCGCCGCCTCGAGCGCTTCGTGGCGTGGCGAAGCCGTGTTCCCGGACTCCCCTATGGCGATCAGGGGTTGTTGATTCCGCGCACGCTCTACGACGGGATCGGCGGTTTTCGTCCGCTGGTCCTGATGGAGGACGTGGATATCGTGCGACGCCTCGGCCGGCGGCGCCTCGTCGTTCTCGACGCCGACATGCTCACCTCGGGGGAACGTTATCGCCGGCACGGGATCGCCGCGCGCGGCCTCGTCAATCTCGGATGCCTCGGGCTCTATTTTCTCGGCGTGCCGCCGCGGCTGATCGCCCGCCTCTACGGATGAGGCCGCCGCACGCACGCCACCTGGTGATCTTCGTTAAGGCGCCGCGCCGCGGCGCGGTCAAGACGCGGCTCGCCCGCGACATCGGCGGCGCGGCGGCGTGGCGCTTCTATCGCGACAACATGCGCCGGATCCTGCGGCGCCTCTCGGGCGCGGGACGCTGGCGCTGCCGCATCGCGGTCACACCCGACCGTTTCGCCCGCCGGGGCCGCTTCTGGCCGCGCGAAATCCCGCGGTCGCCGCAGGGACCGGGCGATCTGGGCGCACGCATGGCGCGGGTCTTCCGGCTCCTGCCGCCGGGGCCGGCGGTCATTGTCGGCGCGGACATCCCGGATATCGCGCCGCACCACATCGACGCCGCGTTCAGCGCTCTCGGTGCGCATGACGCGGTTTTCGGTCCTGCCCGCGACGGCGGCTATTGGCTGGTCGGCCTGCGGCGCCGGCCCGCATCGGCCACGCCGTTCCGCGACGTGGCGTGGTCGAGCGCCGATGCGCTTGCCGACACGCTCGCGAGCCTGCCGCGGCGCGCGCGCGTGTGTTTTCTCGAAACGCTCGACGACATCGACGACGGCGCCGCCTGGCGGCGCTGGCGCGCTCAGGCGCCGCTTTCGCCCTCGCGGAGACGCGGCATCAGCTCGACGAAATTGCACGGCATATGCCGGTAGTCGAGCTGGTGGACCAGAATCTCGTCCCAGGCGTCCCGACACGCCCCCGGTGAGCCGGGCACCGCGAACAGATAGGTTCCGCCCGCCACCCCCGCCGTGGCGCGGGACTGGATCGTCGAGGTTTTGATCTTCTCGTACGAGACCATGCGGAACAGTTCTCCGAAGCCGGGGATCGCCTTGTCGTATAGCGCCTCGAACGCCTCCGGCGTGACGTCGCGGCCGGTGACGCCGGTGCCGCCGGTGGCGATCACGGCGTCGATGCCGGGGTCGGCGATCCACTCTTTCAACCGGTCGCCGATCGCCGCGCGGTCGTCGCGCACGATCCCGCGCGCCGCGAGCCTGTGCCCGGCGCCGGTCAGCCGTTCGACGAGAACCGCGCCCGATCGATCGTCGCTTTCGCCGCGCGTGTCGGAAACCGTCAGGACGGCGATGTTCACCGCGACGAACGGCCGGCTTTTGTCGATGCCCGGCACGGTCAGGGCGTTTCGGTCAGGTCGGCCAGGCGCGCCAGGCGGTCGTGTGCGTGATAGGCCGGCCACTGCCCGGCCGCGAGTTCGTCGAGCGAATCCGGATGTTGGCCGAGCCGGTGCCGGTAGATCCACAGATTCGCCAGCACGCTGCGCACGAACTGGCGGGTCTCGAACGACGGCAGGCTTTCGAGGAACAGCATCGGGTCGGTTTCGTCGAGCCGGTCGCGCCATCCGGCGAGCCGCGAGGGGCCGGCATTGTAGGCCGCCAGCGTATGGATGAGGTTGTTCGACACGCGGTCGAGGAGACGGTCCAGATAGCGCTGGCCGAGCGCGAGGTTGCGCTCCGGCGCGAGCAGCGCAGCGGCAGCGCCGCCGCGGTAGTCGGTTCGCCCGTCAACGCTGTTCGCGGTCGCCGGCATGAGTTGCATCAAACCCCGCGCCCCGGCCCGGCTCTTCGCGTCCGGATCGAACATCGATTCCCGGCGCATGACGGCGAACATCAGCGCACGGTCGATGCGGAACCCGCCGTCCGGTTCCCAGCCGGGCAGCGGATAGAGCGCATGGTCATGGCGCCGGCCATCGACGACGGCGAGCTGGCTGCCCAGGCGGATTTCCAGGCCGGGCAGTTTCAGGCGCTCCGCGAGTATCAGCAGCGCCGCTCTCGTCTTGTGGCCGACGCGCGGATAGAGGACGCGCAGTTCCGCCTCGGCGCCGGCGGCGTTGCCGGTCTCGGCCAGCGCCATGGCGCGGCGCGCCGCGGGATTGCGATTCAGAAGCCGCACGGCGGAAAGCCCCAGACGCGGTTTGTCCCAGTCGAAGACCGGAAACTCGCCGAGCTGACGCAGCGCCATGAGGCCGTATATCGAGCGCGGATACGCCGCGCCGAGGCGCAACATGCGATCCGCCGCCGGCAGCAGGCCGAGCTTGCGATACGCCCGGGCGGCCCAGAACGCACCGCCGGCGACCAGGTTCGGCACGAGCCTGCTCGCGTTGGCCAGCACCGTGAAATGCCGCGCGGCGGTCTCGGCGTCGCCCCGCCGCCACGCCGCCATTCCCGCCGTCCAGCGGGCTTCCGGAACCAGCGCGCCCGACCGTTCCGCCGCGGCTTCCGCGAGCCGCGCGGCCGCCGCATCGTCACCGGCGGCGAAGTAGCCGCGCGCGATCCAGGCTTTCAGGGAATCCACTTCGGCGGCGGTGAGCGATCGGCTTGCCGAAGCGTTGGCGAGGGTTGCCTCCGCGCCGGCGGGATCGCCTTTCGAGACCGCACCGCCGACCGCGCGGCGCAACGCCGCCACCGCCTTCGTTTCCTCGCCGGAGAGGTCGCGTGTCGGCAGTTCCGGCGACAATCCCGCTCTTCGGATTTCGCCATGCCCGGTCAACGACCAATCGTCCGGCTCGACCGGCATGGCGGCGCCGTCGGGGCGCCGCCGGAGAGCAAGGCGATAAATGCGGACGGCCCCGGGGTGATCCGAGAATTCGTGCAGCCACGCCGCCAGCTCGTCGAACCGCGAGCGCCACGCCGTGGGATGCATGTAGCGCTGAAAGAGCACATGCCCCATCAGCAGGCGGTCGTCCAGCGCCGCGATCAGTTCGTCGGCGAGCGCCCAGTCGCCGGCTTCCTGCGCCGCGAAGAGGTGCCGGTAGCGGCGGGTATCCGCGTCGCTCAGGATCTTCGGCAACGGGGTTACGGGATCGCCCGGCGCCTCGGGCGCATTCAGCCGGGCGAGAAGGAGACGCTCGGACTCATGAATTGCGCCGGTCTCGGCCAGCGCGCACCCGTACAGAACGTATCCAACGGCCGCTGCAAGCGCCAACGACAAACGACGCGCCATCGCTCCCACTCGAAGGAGTATCGATATCGAGCCCCACAACACCAGGAGAATATCATAGACGATCCTCGAACAGCGCGCCAGCCCCATACGGCTTTATCAAGAGAAACTTCGTCTTTAGTCTTGGAATCAACGGGTTACGAAAATATTCTCGTCTATTGGACTATTGAATCGAGCGGGTCATCCGGCAAGTCGGTCGCGGATCTCCAGAAGGTCGCGCCAGGCTTGCCTTTTGTGCGCCGGCTGGCGAAGCAGATAGGCCGGATGGAACAGCGCGGTGGCGTCGATTTCGTTTGTGTCGTCGGGCGAGAAGCGATACCAGCGCCCGCGCAACCGCGTGATCCCCGCGCTCTGCCCAAGCAGGTTCCCGGCAGCGATGCCGCCGACGCAGACCAGCACCCGCGGGCGGACGAGTGCGATGTGCCGATCCACGAACGGCCGGCACAAGGCGATCTCTTCGCTGGAAGGGGTGCGGTTTCCGGGCGGTCGCCAGAACAGGACGTTGCTGATACGGGCGTTCTCGCGGCTGCGGCCGATCGCGGCCAGCATGCGGTCGAGCAACTGCCCGGCCGGGCCGACGAAAGGCAGGCCGCGGCGATCCTCCTGAGCACCGGGCGCCTCGCCGACCAGCATCAGATCGGCGTTCGGATCGCCGTCGGCGAATACGGTGTTCTTCGCCGTGCGTTTGAGCGCGCACCCGTCGAACGCGGCCACCGCGTCGGCGAGGGCGGCCACGTCGACGGCAGCGGCGGCGGCAGCGCGCGCCTCCTCGATCAGGGCGCCGGTAGATGCGATCGCGACCGGCGCCCGGCGCGGACGCGCGGCCGTCGGGGGCGGCGGCACCTGCGGTACCGGCGGCCGCACGGTTGTCGGGATGCGGGCGGGACGCCCGCGTACCCAGGGGGCCGCCAGACGATTCCGCGCGATCGGGTCGATCGCTTCGTCGGCGCCCATTTCGACCAGCCAGCGCAAGGCTGCAAGGTCGTCGCCGGCCGCAGCCGGCGGCCCGGTCATCGGACCGGGATCAGGGGATGGACATCAAAGCTGGCGCCACGGCATCGGCTTGCCCGCCGCGTCCTTGATCAACGCGCCGCTCTCGTCCTGCGCGGCGACGTAACGGCCGTGACCGACCAGAGAACCGACATAGAGCACGGGCTTGACCGCCTTGCCGTCGATTTCCTTCCGGTTCGACCGGTCGCTGCGTCGCGCCGGATTGTTCTTGCTCGCCATTCGATCGTCTCCCGACGATGGTTGCGCCGGCCTTCGCCGGTCGTTCGTCGCCGGGCGATGTATCGCGGCGCGCGGTGCGGGGTCAACCGCCCGCGGATCGTCGCACCGGCCATTGCATCGCCGCCGGGAACGACTAGAGTCCCGCCGTTCGATACGGTGTTCTCGATCAGGGTAAAGCATCGGATGAGCGATACGGCCACGTTTCCGCTGCCGCGCGTGCTTGTGCGCCTTGTCGCCGTGACAGGTCTTACCTTGTTGACTCCGGGCTGCATGCCCTCTTCGGGCGAGTCCGCCGGCTTGCGGGCGAACGCGCCCGAAGAGGGCGCGGACGTCGCCGCGCTGCCCGAGGCGACGAGCGGCCTGGGCGGATATCTGGCCGGCCGCCACGCGCGATCGCATCACGACACCGCGGCCGCGCAGGTTTATTTCACGCGCGCCCTCGACGACGAACCGACCGACCCGAACCTCCTGAGCGCCGCCCTGGCGAGCGCGCTGGCCGAACGCGACATGGCAGCCGCTGCCTCCCTGGCGAACCGGCTTCACGCCGTAGCGCCGGACATCGGCGTCGTCCGCGTGACTCTGGCGACGATCGCCTTGATCGGAGGCGACAACGCCGCCGCCTCGGAAACCCTCGACGGCCTGTCCGCGACCGCGCTCGGCGGTTTCGCCCGTCCCCTGTTGCGGGCCTGGGCGCTGTTCGGGCAGGGCGACGCGAGCGCTGCCCTGGCGGCCCTGCGCCCGCTGGCGGCGCGCGCGGCGTTCGCCGGCGCGCACGACTATCACGCCGGCCTGATCGCCGACCTTGCGGGGCGGACGGAAACCGCGGAGACCGCGTTCACGGGGGCGCTGAGCGCGGAGCGCGGCGGCGGCTTGCGCGTGGTTCTGGCGGCCGGCAGTTTCTATCGGCGTCAGGGGCGCGACAACAACGCGCGCGCGATCTACGACACGTTCCTCGACGAGAACCCGGACACGACGTTCCTCGATCCGGTCTATCGCAGCCTGGACACCGGCGCCGAGGCGCCGAGGCCGGTCGCCGACGCCGGCGACGGCTATGCCGAGGCGCTCTACGCCATCGCCTCGGCCCTGTTCGCGGACAAGGCGATCGAGGCGGCCCGGATCTATGCGCAGCTCTGCCTCGCCGCACGCGCCGGGCACGACGCGTGCCGGATGCTGCTGGGCGATATTTACGCCGATGTCGAGCGGTATGCCGAGGCGGCCGCGGCCTATGGCGCGGTCGACGAGGCGTCGCCGCTGAAATGGGCGCTCAGACTTCGCGCAGCGAACATGCTGGCCGAGCTGGAGCGTATCGACGACGCCGCACGGCTGTTTCGGACCATGGCCCGCGAGCACCCCGAGCGCCCCGACCCGTTGATCGCCCTCGCCGACATGATGTTGAACGAGGAGCGCTATACCGAAGCCGTGGCGGCCTACAACGAAGCGCTGGCCCGCATCCCGACGCTGGAGAACCGGCATTGGTCGCTGCTCTACGCACGCGGAATCTCGTTCGAGCGGTCCAGGGAGTGGGAAAGCGCCGAGGACGACTTCCTGCGCGCGCTGGAACTGGAACTCGACCAGCCGCTGGTGCTGAACTACCTGGGGTATAGCTGGGTGGAAATGGGCCGCCACTACGACCGGGCGCTGGGCATGATCGAGAAGGCGGTGGCGCAGCGGCCCAATGACGGCTTCATCGTCGACAGTCTCGGCTGGGTCTGGTATCGCCTCGGCGACTACGAGAGGGCGACCGAATATCTGGAGCGCGCGGTCGCGCTCCGGCCCGGCGACCCGGTCATCCTCGACCATTTCGGCGACGGCCTCTGGCGCGTCGGGCGACACAACGAGGCGCAGTTCCAGTGGCGCCGCGCGCTGACGTTCGAACCCGAGCCGGATCTGGAAGAAACCCTGGTTGACAAGATCGAGAACGGCCTGCCCCCGGAGCCTGTGGAATCGCCGGTCGCGACCCGGGATCTCTAGCCGTTGGCCGGCGCAACGCCGGCACGCCTGTCAGGCGGACACCGCCCTGGCCCGACGGCGAGGTCGTCGAGGCGGCGCCGGCCAAGGTCAACCTGTATCTCCACGTCCGCGGACGCCGGGGCGCCGGACGGCACGACCTCGACACGTCGATCGCGTTCGCAGGCGTCGCCGACCGGATACGCGCGCGGCCGGCGCGGGACCTGAAGCTCGCGGTCACGGGGCCGTTCGCGCCGGCGCTCGACTGCGCGCCGCGCGACAACCTCGTCTTGCGCGCCGCGCGGGCGCTGGCCCGGGCGGCCGGCGGGCGGCGCGGCGCCGCGATCGTGCTGGAGAAACATCTACCGGTCGCCGCCGGCCTGGGCGGCGGCTCGGCCGACGCGGCGGCGACGTTGCGCGCGCTGACGCGGCTGTGGCAGGCCGAGCTGCCTCGCACGGCGCTTCGGGCGATCGCGGCGGCGCTCGGCGCCGACGTGCCGGCGTGTCTGGCCGGCGGCGCGTTGCGCGCCACCGGCGCCGGAGACCGCCTCCACCGGGTCGGGCCGATTCCCCGGCTCGTGCCGATGGTACTGGTCAATCCGGGCGTCGCGCTGGCGACCGGCGCGGTCTTCTCTCGCCATCGTCGGCCGTTCTCCGGCCCGGCGCCGGTCTTGCGACCGTGCGGCGACACGGCGCGGCTCGCCGACGCGCTGGCGGCATACCGAAACGACCTGGAGGCCTCGGCGCGGCGGCTCGCGCCCGTTATCGGCGACGTCCTGGACGCCCTCGGGGCGACGCCGCGATGTCTGCTGGCCCGCATGTCGGGAAGCGGTGCGACCTGTTTCGGGCTTTATCCGACCGCGGCGGCCGCCCGCCGCGCGGCCGGGCGGCTGCGTCGCCGGCAGCCGGGCTGGTGGGTTCGCGCGACCGCCGTCGCGGGCGGCGTCAGGCTCCGTGCCGGCCCGGTCGCGTGACGATGAACGCCCCCACCGGAATCAGGATCGCGCCGAGCGCCGCCGGGGCCACCCATGTCGCGCTGGCGAGGGTGGTGACGACCAGGCCGGCGGCCATGACGACCACGGCCAACAGCTTCGCCCGCGGCGGGATCGCCCCGTGTTCGTGCCAGGCGCGAAGCGGCGGGCCGAGACGCGGATGCCCGTAAAGCCAGGCGTGGAACCGTTCGGAACTACGTCCGAAAGCCCACAGCGCCACGAGCGGGAAGACCGTCGTCGGCAATCCGGGGACCGCGATCCCGACGACGCCGGCGGCAACGCAGAGCCACCCGAGGCCCAACAGTGCGATTCGGCGGGCACGCATGCTCGGCGCGAGGGACGATCAGCCGCGCGGCGCCGATCGTGCGACCCGTTCGAGCGCCGGGATCAGACCGTCGAAATGCCCGATCCGCGCGTCGGCGTCGAGCTCGCTCGCAGGAACGCGCGAATATCCGAAAGTGACGACGACCACCGGGACCCCGGCAGCGCGCGCCGCATCGACGTCGGCGATGCTGTCGCCGACCATCACGGCATCGGTCGCCGCGCCGCCGGCTTGCCGGATCGTCGCGGTCAAATGCCGGGGATCGGGTTTGCGCACCGCCAGGCTGTCGCCGCCGAGTACGGCGCGGAAGAAGCGCGCGAGGTCGAGGCGGTCGAGCAGCGTCCGGCTCATGGCTTCCGGCTTGTTGGTGCACACGGCGAGACGATGGCCGGCTGCCGCGAGCGCTTCCAGCGCCTCGACCGCACCGGGCCAGGGGCGGGTCGACTCGTCCAGACAGTCCGCATAGTGGGAAAGGAAGCTGTCGCGCAACCGGTCGGGCGGCGGGTCTTCGACGGGCCTGCCCGCTGCGGCGAACCCGCGCGCGATCATCGCCGCCGCGCCCTCGCCCACCATGCGGCGGACCGAGGGCGGAGTCACGGGCGGCAGGCCGTTGTCGGCCAGAACCCGGTTCAGCGCCTCGGCGAGGTCGGGCGCACTGTCGATCAGTGTGCCGTCGAGGTCGAAGACGATCGTGTCGAAAGGCATGGCGGGAGACCGGGGCGAGATGACGCTTGCATCATAGCGGGGCGGCGGCCACTTTGCGCCGGTCGGGCGAGCCTGAACGCGGGGAAACAATGAGCGACGGGGCGTTGTGCGTCATCGTATTGGCGGCGGGCAAGGGCGAGCGCATGGGCTCGGATCGCCCGAAGGTCATGCACGAGGTCGCCGGGCTGCCGATGATCCGGCATGTCCTGGCCGCGGCCGAAACCCTGGCGCCCGCGCGCATGAGCGTGGTGATCGGCCCCGGCGTGGACGAGGTCGCGGCACTGGCCGCGCCCTGGCCGCATGTGGTGCAGGAGGTTCGCCGCGGCACGGCCGATGCGGTTGCGCGGGCTCGCGCCGGTCACGAAGGCGCCGGCGGCGACGTTCTGGTGCTTTACGGCGATACGCCGTCGATCGCTCCTCGAACCCTGTCCCGTGCGGTGGCGAGGCGCCGCGCCGGAGACGACCCCGCCGTCGTCGTGGCGGGCTTTCGCACGGACGAGCCGGGCGCCTACGGCCGGCTGCGGCTCGACGGCGACGGCATGTTGCTCGGGATCGTCGAAGCGGCGGACGCCGATAGCGCCGACTCCGCGATCCGCTTGTGCAATTCGGGGGTCATGGCGATCGACGGTGCGATTCTGTGGGCGCTGCTCGACCGCATCGGCAACAACAACGCCAGGGGCGAGTTCTATCTGACCGATCTGGTCGGACTCGCGGTCGCCGCGGGGCGCCGGTGCGCGGTGGTCGAAGCGCCGGCGAGCGAACTCGCAGGGGTCAATACGCGCGCGGAGCTCGCCGCCGCCGAAGCCGTCGCCCAGAGCCGACTGCGCGCCCGCGCCCTGGCGGGGGGCGTCACGCTCGTGCAACCGGACTCGGTGCGCCTTTGCGCCGACACCGTGCTGGGCCGCGACGTGACGATCGAACCCTGCGTGTTCTTCGGTCCCGGCGTCTCGATCGGCGACGCGGCGACGATCCGCGCCTTCTCGCATCTCGAAGGAGTCCGCGTCGATCGCGGCGCCGCGATCGGTCCTTTCGCGCGCTTGCGGCCGGGGAGCGAAATCGGCGAGGGCGCACGGGTCGGGAATTTCGTGGAGGTCAAGGCGGCCGCGATCGCCGCCGCCGCCAGGGTGAATCATCTGAGCTATATCGGCGATGCCCGGGTGGGCGGCGGCGCGAACGTCGGCGCCGGGGTCATCACCTGCAACTATGACGGTTTCGCCAAGCATCGCACCGAGATCGGCGCCGGCGCATTCATCGGCTCGAACGCTGCGCTGGTGGCCCCGGTGTCGATCGGCGACGGTGCGATCGTCGGCGCCGGCAGCACGATCGGCGCCGACGTGGCCGGCGACTCGCTCGCGCTGGCGCGGGCGCCGCAGAAGGCGGTTGCGGGCGGCGCCGCACGCTATCGGCGCGCCCGGCGCCGGCGCGCCGGGGACGGCTGAGACGATGTGCGGAATCTTCGGCGTCGTCGGCCGCCGCCCGGCCGCTCCGATCCTGCTCGACGGGCTGAAACGGCTGGAATATCGGGGATACGATTCCGCCGGGCTGGCGACGCTGGTGGACGGAGCGATCGAGCGCCGGCGCGTCGACGGCAAGCTCGACCGGTTGGCGGCGGCGATCGCCCAACGCCCGCTTGCCGGCACGACCGGCATCGGCCACACGCGCTGGGCGACGCATGGCGAGCCGACGGTGGCCAACGCCCATCCCCATATCGACGACCGCGTCGCGGTGGTTCACAACGGAATCATCGAAAACCACGCAGAACTGCGCGAACGGTCGATCGCCGCCGGTCGCCGATTCGAAAGCGATACCGATACCGAAGTCATCGTGCATTCGTTGAGCGCGGCGCTGGACGAGGGGGCGAGCCCGGCGGAAGCGACGGCGTCGGTGCTCGGTTTGCTGAAGGGCGCGTTCGCCCTGGCGATACTGTTTGCCGGGCACGAAAACCTGTTGATCGCGGCGCGCCGCGGCAGCCCGCTCGCGATCGGCCTGGGCGACGACGAAATCTGTCTGGGTTCGGACGCCATCGCGCTGGCGCCGATCACGCGGCGCATTCTTTATCTCGAAGAAGGCGACCGGGCGTTGATCGAGCGCGGTCGCGTCGAGGTCCGCGACGCCGAGGGTGCGCCGGTCTCCCGTCCCGTGAGAGAGACTTCGCTGTCGGTCGCGGCCATCGGCAAGGGCAACTACCGGCACTACATGCTCAAGGAGATTCACGAACAGCCGGAGGCGATCGGCGACACGCTGCGCGGCTTTCTGGGTTCCGTCGAGCGCCGCGTCGCGTTACCGCCGCTGCCTGTCGATCCGGCGCGGATCGAGCGCCTGTCGATCGTGGCGTGCGGCACGTCTTTCCATGCGGGTCTCCTCGCTCGCCACTGGTTCGAGCGTCTGGCGCGCCTCCCGGTCGATGTCGATATCGCGTCGGAGTATCGCTACCGCGACCCGCCGGCGACGGCGGGCACGGCCGGCCTGTTCATCTCGCAGTCCGGCGAGACCGCGGACACGCTTGCCGCGATGCGCCATTTCATGCGCGCCGGGGCGCCGGCGCTGGCCATCGTCAATGCGCCCGAATCGACGATGGCGCGCGAGGCGAGCGCCACCTTGCCCACCCGCGCCGGTCCCGAGATCGGTGTCGCCTCGACCAAGGCGTTCACCACGCAGCTCGCCACTCTCGCCTGCCTGGCGCTGGCCTGCGCGCGCGAGCGCGGCGCCGTCGCGGAAAGCGACGCGGCGCGGATCGCGGGCGCGCTGCTCGAACTGCCGGCGCTCGCTGCCGAAGTGCTCGCCACCGACCGCAGGATCGCGAGGGTCGCGCAGAGCGTTCATCACGCACGCAACGTGCTCTATATGGGCCGCGGCATGTCGTATGCGATCGCGCTCGAAGGCGCGCTCAAGCTGACCGAGATCTCGTATATCCACGCCGAAGCCCATGCGGCGGGCGAACTTAAGCACGGGCCGATCGCGCTCATCGACGACTCGTTTCCGGTGGTCGTCGTGGCGCCGTCCGACTCGCTGTTCGACAAGACCGCGTCGAACTGCGAGGAAGTGGCGGCGCGCGGCGGCCGGCTGATCGTCATCGGCGACTCGGCCGGCGTCGACCGGCTTGGCGACAAGGCGGCGGAATGGATCGCGATGCCGGCGGCGGACCCCGTAACGGCGCCCATCCTCTACGCGCTGCCGGTGCAGTTGCTGGCCTACCACATCGCCGTGCTGAAGGGCACCGACGTGGACCAGCCGCGCAATCTCGCGAAGGCGGTGACGGTGGAGTGAGCCGGACCTATTCGCCGGCGGCGGCCAGCATGTCGGCGATGCGGGTGAATTTGACCCGGGGCCGTTCGCTTGCGCTTCCCGTCGCGGCGGCGATCTCGGCGGCATCGATTCGCCGCCACCCGGCATAGTCCACCGGCCGGACACCGCGCCGGGCGAGCAGCGAGTCGAGACCGGCCGGTCCCGGTTTTCCCGGCGCGATGCCGTCGGCCAGTATCCGGTCCACGACTTCGCGCGCGTCGTTGCGGTTGGTGCCGATCACGCCGGTCGGTCCGCGCCGCGCCCAACCCACCACATAGACTCCGGGAGCCACGCGGCCGCCCGCATTGGCCACCGTCCCCCGACCGTCGATCGGCAGGCCCGAAACGTCGTCGGCGACGCGGTAGCCGATCGCCGGGATCAGAAGCCCTGCGTCGAGTTCGCAGGTTTCGCCGGTGCCGACGGCGCGCCCGTTCTCCACACGGTTGCGTTCCAGCCGCACGCCGGTCATCCGCGCCCCGCCGAGAATTTCCACGGGCGACGCGAAGAACAGGAAACGCACGCGCACCGGCCGGGCGCGTGCGGCCTCGGCCGCATCGGCGTAGGCGCGCAGAATTCGCAGGTTCCTCAGCTTCTTCGGCCGTTCGTCCTCTTCGACCGTGTCGGCGTCGGGCGGCAGGTCGGCCCGCGACACGACCGCCCCGGCCTCGGCGAGGCCGCCGAATTCGCCCAGTTCCGGCGCGGTGAAGCTCGCCTGCAACGGCCCCCTGCGCCCGACCACGTAGATGTCCGAGAGAGGCGCGGCGCCGATGGCCGCCGCCGCCGCCGGGTCGATATCGCCGACGGCGAGTTCGTCCGGGGTCTTGGCCAGCAGGCGCGCGATGTCGAGCGCGACGTTGCCGTTGCCCACGACCACGGCGGTGTCCACGGCCACCAGCGGCGACAGGTCCCGGGCGCCGGGAACCGCGTTGTACCAGTCGACGAAACACGCCGCGTCGAGCACACCTTCGCGGTCTTCGCCGCGCACACCGAGGCGGCGCGGAACCCGGGCGCCGAAGGCGAGGATGACGACGTCGTAGAGCCGGGTCAGGTCAGCATAGCTTACGGTTTCGCCGAGTGTGACGTTGCCGATCAGACGCACATTGTCGCGTTGCAGGATCCGGTCGAAGATCCGGACGACGTTCTTGGTGTTCTGATGGTCGGGAGCGACCCCCGAGCGCACGAGACCGAAGGGGGTCGGGAACCGATCGACGATATCGATCCGGCACGGCGTCTCGCGGCGAAGAAATGCGTCGGCGGCATAGAACCCCGCGGGACCGGCGCCCACGATAGCGACGGACAGCGGGCCGTCCGGGGTCACGGCGTGGGACATCGCATGGCTCTCCGAAGGCTCTCGGCTGCATCTGTCGCCGACGGCGGGAATCGGGCGGCGCAGGATTGCGCGCGGCGAATCTCGAATCAAGCAGCGATCATAGGGGCGACCCTTGTGGTTGCCCCTGGCGCCATCCGTGCCGGGCCACGGAACCGGGCGCACCGGGACGCGCCACCGCACACCCGCGCCCGCCGCGCGGGAAGACGCCGTCCCGCCGGTTCGAGAGGACAGCAGGTTGCGCGAATTCGGCGGCTGTGGGATGATGTCGAAGAACCCTCTCGCGGAGTCGTCACGATGCAGAGATACCACCCCGTTCTCGTCGCATTGCATTGGCTGATGGCGCTCATGATCCTCGTCTCGCTTGCGTTGGGCGCGCTGGTTCTCGAGGACATGCCAGACGACGACCCCGACAAGATCCTGACGCTCGGCGCGCATATGGCGTTCGGCATGACGATCGGCGTTTTGCTGCTCCTGCGACTGCTGGTCCGTCTGCGCAGCCGGCGCCCGCCCCTCGCCAGCACGGGCAATGCGCTTCTCGACCGGATCGGCGTGTGGACCCATTGGGGCTTCTACGCGCTCGTTGCGGCAATGGTGCTGAGCGGTCTCGCCATGGCCTTCGGGGCGGATCTCTTCCCCATCGTCTATGGCGGCGCGGCCGAGACGCTCCCGCCCGAGCTTCACGACCTCCCGCAATATGCCGCCCATGGCCTCGTTGCAATGCTGCTCGTGGCGCTCATCGCACTTCATACCGCCGCGGCGCTCTATCACCAGTTCGTCCTGAAGGACGGGCTTCTGCGCCGCATGTGGTTCGGCGAGCGCTCGTAACGCCTCGCCGAGGCCCCAACCGGGCAGGCCGCCACGAACGATCGCCGGGCATTGTCGGAACGTTGAGGGTGTAGACCACGGCAGACGCACGCCGCAACGCGCTCAAGGCTGCCGCCGTCCTCCGGGGTACCTGGGGGATCATCTATGTAATGGCCGCCTTCCTCGTCACCCCCGCCGATCCGCAAACCGCCATCGGCAACATCCTCGACGGGGTAGATCCGGCGCAGCTCGCCGCCGACTACCCTGCAGAACTGTCGGGCATCCTCTCGCAGCACGGTTGGAACCTCGGCTGGATCGGCCTGACCACCATCGTCGGCGCCGTCTTCATCTGGCGCACCAGCATGACCGCGATCCGGGTCACCGCCCTCGTGGGCGGCATGGCGGACGTGGGATACTTCGTGTTCATCGACCTGCCGGGCTACGCGAACTTCCTGCCCGGCACGCTGATGACCATCGTCTCCGCCTCCGCGATCGTGCTCGGCTTCTGGGTGTGGTTCTCGAACCGCCGCGCGGGCACGGCATAGAGCCGACCCCACCGGAGACGAACGCCTGCCCTGACCGATCCGTTCGCGATATGTATGCGTGGCGCTCCGGCCTCGTTTCCGGCTCACCCAGGGAAAGGGAAAGCCATTCCAACCGTCATCGGCGGTTCCCGTTGTGGCGTCGGAACGCGGAAAGCTCTCGACGACGCACACATAACGTCATGCCCGGACTCGTTCCTGCGTCATGCCCGCCGCCCCCAACCGTCATGCCCGGACTTGTTCCGGGCATCTCCATCCGGGCGTCCGCTGGTCGCGGGACGGCGCCCCGCAGGGGCCGGAGACGGCGCCGGGGACCGATCGCGGATACTCGGAGAAAGATGCCCGGAACAAGTCCGGGCATGACGGTTGGGGGAGGCGGGCATGACGGTTGAGGGATGGTTGGGCGCGAGGGAGGTTGCATCGGGGCGATGAATATCCGCCCGGCGGGCGATCGACTCAGCCATGCATACGACTCGCGAATCGAGCCTTCCCGTAAGCCCCTCGAGGCGCCGACACGATGGCTTCGGGGAACGGCGATGCCGGTGCCCGGACATCCGGGCCCGCATCGCTATCCCTCTTGCGCGTCGCGCTCGAGCCGGGATGCGGACACGCCGTCCGCATGGCCGTGGCCGGAACGGGGAATGCTCTTCTCAGGAACAGGTGGCGGAGGGGATGGGATTCGAACCCACGATACGGATTGTCTCCGCATAACGGTTTAGCAAACCGCCGCCTTCAGCCGCTCGGCCACCCCTCCCGGCAAGGCACCGTTATTTATGCGGTGGCGGCCGAACTGTCAATGCGGCGACCCGGGCGCGTAGTTCGGGCAGCAGTTCGGCCTCGAACCACGGGTTGCGGGCAACCCATGCGCGTGTCCGCCACGATGGGTGCGGCAGGGGCAGGTAGTCCGGCAGATGCCGCCGCCACGCTTTCACCGTCTCGGTCACGCTGGCGCCGCTCTCGCTGCCAAGATAGTAACGCTGCGCCCAGGCGCCGGCGAGCACGGTCAACTCGACGTTCGGCAGGCAGGCGCGCAAGCGCGCGTGCCAGGTCGGGGCGCATTCGGGGCGCGGCGGCAGGTCGCCGCCCCGGTCGTATCGCCCGGGATAGCAGAACCCCATCGGTACGATGGCGACCCGATTCTCGTCGTAGAAGGTCTCCGGCGCGATCGCCATCCAGTCGCGCAACCGTCTGCCCGAGGCGTCGTTCCACGGCACGCCGGTCTCGTGGACGCGCGTGCCCGGCGCCTGGCCGACGATCATCAGCCGCGCGCCGACGCCGGCTCGCAGCACGGGGCGCGGACCGAGAGGCAACGAGGCGGCGCAGATCGTGCAGGCGCGGGCCGCGGCGAGCACGGCGGCGAGTTCGTCGCTCATGCCGGATCCAGCGGATAGCGCACGACACGCTCGTAATGCGGCCCCCCGGCGCCGAGGCGGCTTTCGAACAGAACCACGTCCTCGACGGGAAACTCGCCCGTCACGGCGCCGGCGAGCGCGTTCGCGCGGCGCTCGGCCGCGCCGCGGACGCCGCTCCTGATCCGCGCCAGGGTGACGTGCGGAGCGAAACGCCGCTCGTCGGGTCCGAGCCCGGCGCGTGCGCACAGCGAATCCACCTGCCGCTTCAGCCGGTGCAGGTCGGGCGAGGGGGCGATCCCCGCCCACAGGGCGCGCGGGCGCCGATCGGAACCGAACGTGCCCGCTCCGGCGAGCCTGACCGCGAAACGCGGCGCGCGGAGCGCCCCCAGTTCGGCGGCGATGTCTTCGGCCTGCCGCCTGTCGACTTCGCCGATGAAGCGCAGCGTGAGATGAAGAGATTCCGGCGCCACCCAGCGCGCGCCCCTGAGCCCGCCCTGCAGGGCGCTCAAACCGGTGCGTATTCGCTGCGGCAGTTCGACGCCGACGAAGAGACGGTGAGCCATGGCGGCACTGCGCTCCCGCTGTGCGGAAATTCTCCAGCGGTTCTCGTTATGCACACCTGAACGCTTGGCGGCCTGGTGCGCAGGCGTCTCGCCCGCATCTTCGCTTTACACGCCTCTGCGGGCGAGACCCCCGCGCACCCGGACCGCGCCCGCCGAAGCCAAAATGAGAATCGCCGGCAATTCTCGTTGCGACTGCGGCAGCGGCACGATGGGCGCCATGATACCGTACCCGGTTCGACGCGGGGTCATAGGCTTCGCAACTGTCGGTGGCGCCGGCGAACCGCGGTGCGCGGATCGTCCGGGAATTCCCGGCGGATCAGGGGACTACCGTGCCCCGGCACGCGCCGCGCGAGCGGCACAGCGGCGGCGGCGATGCAGGCAGGCCGGAGGGACGGATCGCGGTGAGTGAGACAGAGCGGGAAAAAGCGCTCCCGGCCGTATCGATCCGGCAAACCGACCGACGAACGCTTGCGCCGCCGGGCGGCGTCCACGCACGCACCGAGGGACATGCGACTTCCGAACCCCGCGAGAAAAAAAGGCGGCGGCCGTGACGGCCGCCGCCCCTCGGAGAAGTCGGGAGAACGCGTCGCTCAGAAGCTCAGCACCATGCCCGTCAGCACGACCGTCGCGTCGCCGCTCACGCCTCCGCCGGTGCCCTCGGCGCCGACCACTTCGCCATACCAATGGAGGCCCGGCGCGACGCTGTAGCCGATGCCGATTCCCCAGCCGTCGAAGTCGTTGACGGCGGCGCCGCCGCCCGGATCCTGCTCGGCATGCGCATACTGGAGTTCGATGCCGTAGGCGCCAAACGAGTAAGCGGCGTCAAGGCCCCAACCGGTGCGTTCCTGATTGCTGCCCAGCGCCGCCCCGCTGTTGCCGAAGTCCCACCAGGTTCCGCCGAACTGGAAGCCGCCGTGACGGATGACCCCGCTGATTTCGTAGTAGCCGAGGCCCTCGTTGACCTGGCTGGGCACGAAGGGAGTGCCGGTCGGATTGGCGGGAGTGGGGAGAGTGGCGAGAACGGGCGCGGTGGTGAGATTGTCGCTCGTCGCTCCCACCGCGGATACCGCGACGTTGGTGCCGCCGAACTCTCCGTTCCACTGCGCTCCGAAGCCGAAGACGTCATGATAGTCGCCGTCCGCAACGGAGGCGTTCGGAGCGGGCGTCTGGACGAAGAAGTTGGCGTCGCCGGCGCCCCGCGGCGTGTAGCTGACGCCAACCTGCAGGCCACCGATCACCGGCGTGTAATACACCGCCTTCGGCGACTGCTCGAACCAGTACGGGTTGATGTGGTTGGTGGGAACGCCGGGCGGCAGCATCGCGTAGGACCTCCACGGCGTATCGAGCAGGCCATAGCTCTTGTAGGTGCAGGCGAGCAGGCACAGGTTCAGACCCGAATCGGCGCCGATCCAGTTACCGAACTCCGCCGAACCCCAGTTGCCCGACAGATAGATGTAGTGGCGCCCCGGAAAGCCGCCGGTTGAGTTGAAGCTGCGGTCGCCGGTGTTGAAGTGGATCTTTGCGCCATAGACGAGGCCGTTGTCGGCGGTCTGCTCGCCGTTGAAGTAGATCTCGGAGAACCGGCCGTTGACGAAGCCGCCAGTCATGCAAACTTTGGCGCGTCGTGTTGTCCTGCACAGCACACAACCCGTTGTAGCTTCTATCTTGTCAAATCTTGACCGGTCCCGTGCCGGCTCGTTATTCTGTACAAAATTGGATATGAAAAACGGGGCGGACGGCCATGGCCGACGGGAAGCGGGAGAGTAGGGGAATCGACGGCGCATCCAAGGGGCGCAAGAAAGGCAAGCACCCCGAAAAGGCCCTGTCGGCGGCTTTCGTGCGGAACGCGGCGCCGGGCCGTTATTGCGACGGCAACGGGCTTTATTTGCACGTCGATCCGTCCGGCGCGCGGCGCTGGGTGCAGCGGCTGGTGGTCCGGGGCCGAAACCGCATGCTCGGGTTGGGCGGCTGCGCGCTGGTGTCGCTGGAGGAAGCGCGCGCCAGGGCGCGCGACAACCGCAAGTTCGCCCGCGCCGGCGGCGACCCGCTTGCGGCCCGGCGGGCGAAAGGCGTCCCGACCTTCGCCGAGGCCGCCGCCATCGTCTTCGCGCTTCACCGGCCCTCGTGGCGCAGCGCGAAACACGCCGAACAGTGGCTCGCGACGCTGCGGCGATACGCCTTTTCGCACCTTGGCGACCGTCTGGTTTCGGATATCGATACGGCGGACGTGATGGCCGTCCTCACGCCCATCTGGCACGAGAAATCCGCGACCGCGCGGCGCGTGCGCCAGCGCATCGGCAAGGTGATGCAGTGGGCCGTCGCCCAGGGGGATGCGAGTGGACAACCCCGCCGGCGAAGCCATCGGTGCGGCCCTGCCCAGGCGCCGCGGCGCCGGCGGGCGTCATTTCCGGTCCCTGCCGCATGGCGAGGTCGCCGCGACGGTCGCTTCCATACGCGCGTCCGGCGCGGGCAAGACCGCCAGACTCGCGCTCGAGTTCCTCGTTCTGACCGCTGCGCGCTCGGGCGAGGTCCGGTGGGCGGCGTGGAGCGAGATGGATACCGACACCGCCGTCTGGACCGTCCCTGCGACGCGAATGAAGGCGAATCGCGTGCATCGGGTTCCGCTGTCGGCTCGCGCGCTGGCGATCCTCGCCGAAGCGAGAACGCTCGATGACGGCAGCGGTCTCGTGTTCCCCGGGGCGCGAACCGGCAGGCCGCTGGCCGACACCACGCTGGCGAAACCTCTCCGTATTCTGGGCGTCGACGCCACGGTGCACGGTTTCCGGTCGAGCTTCCGCGACTGGGCGGCGGAATGCACCGACGCCCCCCACGCGGTCACGGAAGCGGCGCTGGCCCACGCCGTACGCGACAGGGTGGAGGCGGCCTACCGCCGGACCGACCTGTTCGAACGCCGGCGCGTGCTGATGGCGCAATGGGCGGCCTGGGTGAACGGCGATACCTGCGTCGCCACTCCCCGGATCGGCCGAAACCGTGACTATTTTGTCACAGCGTTACCGGAATGAGCCATGCTGTGGCGGCGCAGCGTTGATTCCGACGCCAGCGTGCTATTTGATCCCGCAGCGTATCGCATCGTGCGACACCGGTCTCCCGTTACGCCGTTTCGGCGGCGCGCTCCGTAGTTGGGGGGGATGGCGCGGGATCGCTGGTGCCGGCGGGGGTCGAGGAAAGCCGTCCCTTGTCGTCGGTTTGAACGGAGTCGGGGCATCCGACCCAAGGGTGGAGGTAAACGGAACGAATGAGAAAGCTTCTGATGAGCACGGCCGCACTGGCCGGTGCGTCGGCACTGGCGACGGGCGCTGCCGCCATGCCGATTCAGTCGATGTCCGAGCATGGCACGCCGATCCTGTCGGCGTCGATGGTGGCGCAGTTCGAGGCCGGCATCGCCGACAGCAGCGTTGCGACGAACGCCAATGGCGATAGCGGCTTCGTCAACGGCCGGTTTTCCGAGATCTACTTCAACGGCGAGCAGACCGCCGACAACGGCCTCGTCTATGGCGCAAAGATCCACATCAACACCGGAGACCGCGGCACTGGCTCGACCCTCGGCTATCCGGGGCGCCACTACATCTACCTGTCGGGCAACTGGGGTTCGGCGGAGTTCGGTAACTGGATCGGCGCCGATTCGGGTCTGAACCTGTGCCTGCTCGCCTGCACCTACAAGAGCTATGGCCTGCTCGATACGCCGTGGAGGTCCTATGCGATACTGCCGGCCGGCGTTCCCGCCAACCACATCAACCCGTACTGGTTCGAGCAGTCGCCGAAGACGGTGTATTACACGCCGGTGATCGGTGGCCTGCAGGCCGGTATCAGCTACACGCCGCGGGGCAACGGCGCCAACTTCTTCGTCCAGACGCCCGCTCCGAACGCCCCCGTTGCGGACGGCGACTTCCATGACGTCTTCGGCTTCGGAGCGCAGTGGAACGGAGAGTTCGGTGGCACGAATCTCGCGGTATCCGCGGTCGGAGCGACGAGTGACAACCTCACCAACGCCAACGGCACCGTCGCCGAGGGGCTGGGTTACTACGAGATCAGCTCGGTCATCCGTCACGGCGGCTTCCAGTTCGGCGGAACCTGGTGGGACTACGGCAACGCCGGCGCGCCGCTGGGCAGCAATCAGGAATACACCGGTTGGGGCCTCGACGCCGCCTACTCGTTTGGCGCCTACGGCATCGAACTCCAGTATGCGCATGCCGAGCAGGATCCGGGCGGCGGCGGCGCCGTCAACGACTTCGACGGTTGGGGAATCGGCATCGGCTACAGCGTAGCGCCGGGCCTCCACTGGTATGGCGAAGTGGTCGGCGCCGAAGGCACCGGGGGAGGCGTGAGCGGCGACGCGACGGTCGTGCTGACGGGCATGGTGCTAAGCTTCTGAGCGACGCGTTCTCTCGACGCATCGGGGTGGCGGCCATCGCGGTCGCCGCCCCTTTTCTTTTGCTCTGCCCGGATGCGCGGGCGTCCCGCCGGCAAAGCCGCCGACCGCGTAGCGCAAGGTCGGCGCATCCGGGAGAGCGTCGGCCGCCCGTCGAGAGGTTCAGCGCCCGGCGGCGCTCACGCGATCAAGCAGTTCGGCGCCGGTAGCACAATCGATGACCTGCTCGCCGATCTCGGCAAGACGATCGGGATCGTCGATCCCGTCCAGAACCGCCGACAGACGCGCCGCCGTCGCCTCGTCGAACTTCCGCGCTGACAGGCGCGACAACAACCTCCGTTCCCGCGCCAGACCGCGTTCCTCACCGCGCTTTTCGCCGCGTTCTTCGCCGCGCTTTTCGCCGCGCCTCTCGCCGCGCTCTTCGCCGCGCCTCTCGCCACGTTCTTCGCCGCGCTTTTCGCCGCGCCGCTCCGCACGCTCGATATATTCGTCGATCCGTTCCGCCAACAAAGAACCCATCTCGCCCAGGTCTCCCGCTTCTTCCAACTCCCTCAGCGTGCCCGCCAGATCGGACGCCGACGCCGTAAAACGACCCTGCCCGACCAGTTCCCGCATCCACGCCGCAAAGGTTCGACGCAGCGTCTCGTCGCCCGGCTCCCCCAGCAACGCCCCCAGCCCGCGCAACGCCGACACCGAACCCTGTTCCAGCGCAATCTGCGCCGAAACCGCGTTCTCAACCGGCAAATCCTCGACACGCAGCGCGTGTTCGTCAAGCAACAGATAGCGCTGTCGGGGCTGAAACGGCGCCAGACCCGCGCTCACCGCCGCGACCGTCTCGCCCACGTCCCGCGGCGCCGTCCAGCGCGAACGCCCGTTGTAGATCACCACCGGCAGAACCGGCGGCAGTTCGCGGCTCCGCGGCCACTCGCCGTCGCGCAGCAGTTTCAGAAACAACTGCCCGACATACGCGAACACGCGCACCGCCATGTGCGGGTCGATCGTCGATTGAAACTCCAGCAGCACTACCAGATACAGCCATTCGTCCCCTTCCCGGCCGCGAAAGCGCACACGCCACGCGGCGTCGCCGCGGCTCTGGCGCATGTCGTCGCCGACATACTGGGCCGACAATTGCTCCAGCGTGTCGAAATCGAGCGACCCGGCAACATCCGCAGGCGCGAAACCGCGCAGCAGGTCGCGGACCATCTGCGGGTGGTCGAACCATCGCTTGAAGGTGGCATCGTGGAGCGCAGGCATGGACCCCATCGTGACATATCGACAAACCGGTGCGGCGACGGGATCGACGACGACGCCCGCTGCGTGCGGCGACCTGGCCGATATCCAGCCTTCGGGTCATGGACGACGGATCCGGCTCCGGCCCGGCGCCCGCGATCCGGCGGCCGCGTGTTTCAGCCCGCGGTGTCCTCGACACGCGCGAGCAGTTCGGCGCCGGTGGTGCAGTCGATGATCTGTTCGCCGATCCCGGCAAGACGATCGGGATCGTCGATCCCGTCCAGAACCGCCGACAGGCGCGCCGCCGTCGCCGCATCGAACTTCCGCGCCGCCTGGCGCGACAACAACCTCCGTTCCCGCGCCAGACCGCGTTCCTCACCACGCTTTTCGCCGCGCCTCTCGCCGCGCTTTTCACCGCGCCGCTCCGCACACTCGATATATTCGTCGATCCGTTCCGCCAACAAAGAACCCATCTCGCCCAGGTCTCCCGCTTCTTCCAACCCCCTCAACGCGCCCGCCAGATCGGACGCCACGGATTCGGCTCCGGCCCGGCGCCCGCGATCCGGCGGCCGCGTGTTTCAGCCCGCGGTGTCCTCCACACGCGCGAGCAGTTCGGCGCCGGTGGTGCAGTCGATGATCTGTTCGCCGATCCCGGCAAGACGATCGGGATCGTCGATCCCGTCCAGAACCGCCGACAGGCGCGCTGCCGTCGCCGCATCGAACTTCCGCGCCGACAGGCGCGACAGCAACCTCCGTTCCCGCGCCAGACCGCGTTCCTCACCACGCTTTTCGCCGCGCCTCTCGCCGCGTTCTTCGCCGCGCTTTTCGCCGCGCCGCTCCGCACACTCGATATATTCGTCGATCCGTTCCGCCAACAAAGAACCCATCTCGCCCAGGTCTCCCGCTTCTTCCAACCCCCTCAACGCGCCCGCCAGATCGGACGCCACGGATTCGGCTCCGGCCCGGCGCCCGCGATCCGGCGGCCGCGTGTTTCAGCCCGCGGTGTCCTCCACACGCGCGAGCAGTTCGGCGCCGGTGGTGCAGTCGATGATCTGTTCGCCGATCCCGGCAAGACGATCGGGATCGTCGATCCCGTCCAGAACCGCCGACAGGCGCGCCGCCGTCGCCGCATCGAACTTCCGCGCCGCCTGGCGCGACAGCAACCTCCGTTCCCGCGCCAGACCGCGTTCCTCACCACGTTTTTCGCCGCGTTCTTCGCCGCGCTTTTCGCCGCGTTCTTCGCCGCGCTTTTCGCCGCGCCTCTCGCCGCGCTCTTCGCCGCGCCTCTCGCCACGTTCTTCGCCGCGCTTTTCGCCGCGCCGCTCCGCACGCTCGATATATTCGTCGATCCGTTCCGCCAACAAAGAACCCATCTCGCCCAGGTCTCCCGCTTCTTCCAACTCCCTCAGCGTGCCCGCCAGATCGGACGCCGACGCCGCAAAACGACCCTGCCCGACCAGTTCCCGCATCCACGCCGCAAAGGTTCGACGCAGCGTCTCGTCGCCCGGCTCCCCCAGCAACGCCCCCAGCCCGCGCAACGCCGACACCGAACCCTGTTCCAGCGCAATCTGCGCCGAAACCGCGTTCTCAACCGGCAAATCCTCGACACGCAGCGCGTGTTCGTCAAGCAACAGATAGCGCTGTCGGGGCTGAAACGGCGCCAGACCCGCGCTCACCGCCGCGACCGTCTCGCCCACGTCCCGCGGCGCCGTCCAGCGCGAACGCCCGTTGTAGATCACTACCGGCAGAACCGGCGGCAGTTCGCGGCTCCGCGGCCACTCGCCGTCGCGCAGCAGTTTCAGAAACAACTGCCCGACATACGCGAACACGCGCACCGCCATGTGCGGGTCGATCGTCGATTGAAACTCCAGCAGCACTACCAGATACAGCCATTCGTCCCCTTCCCGGCCGCGAAAGCGCACACGCCACGCGGCATCGCCGCGGCTCTGGCGCATGTCATCACCGACATACTGGGCCGACAATTGCTCCAGCGTGTCGAAATCAAGCGACCCGGCAACATCCGCAGGCGCGAAACCGCGCAGCAGGTCGCGGACCATCTGCGGATGGTCGAACCATCGCTTGAAGGTGGCATCGTGGAGCGCAGGCATGGACCCCATCGTGACATATCGACAAACCGGTGCGGCGACGGGATCGACGACGACGCCCGCTGCGTGCGGCGACCTGGCCGATATCCAGCCTTCGGGTCATGGACGACGGATTCGGCTCCAGCCCGGCGCCCGCGATCCAACGGCGGTTCGCCGCGTGTTTCAGCCCGCGGTGTCCTCGACACGCGCGAGCAGTTCGGCGCCGGTGGTGCAGTCGATGATCTGTTCGCCGATCCCGGCAAGACGATCGGGATCGTCGATCCCGTCCAGAACCGCCGACAGGCGCGCCGCCGTCGCCGCATCGAACTTCCGCGCCGACAGGCGCGACAGCAACCTCCGTTCCCGCGCCAGACCGCGTTCCTCACCACGCTTTTCGCCGCGTTCTTCGCCGCGCCGCTCCGCGCGTTCGATATATTCGTCGATCCGTTCCGCCAACAAAGAACCCATCTCGCCCAGGTCTCCCGCTTCTTCGTCGTCCTCCTGAGACGATTTTGAGATAGATTCAAGAGCGGATACCGCAGACGCTTACGGAAATACCGTCGGACTCATATGATCTCGAGCTCGAGCGCCGGATGGAGCTTCTTGAGATTCGGGAGCGATTTGGATTGCCACGGAACGCGGGACGAACCCTTGACGACGACCGATGTTTCCGATTGCTTGCGCACCTCTATAATGAAGCGAGCCAACAGATTGATGCCGGAACTGTTCAGAAATTCCAGTCCCGTCAGATCGAGAGTGATCTCGGGCGGCCGTGCTTCCAACACATCGTTCATGAGCGACAGGATCGGCGCATAAGCATCGGTGCCGGACAGGCGCATCGTGCCTTCGTAGTGAATGACCGCATCCTCGGTCCAGATCCGGTATTGTTCGGTCTTGATTTCCATTTGGAACAGCCGCCTTCTCGTTGGTTTGGGAAAGAGCGTATCCGGGGACGAACCGATTCAGCGCGCGGCGCCTCACGCGAGCGCCAGAACTGCGTGGGTGTCCACGCGCGTCGATTCGCGGTCTTCGTTCTCATGGAAGTTCCAACCCATTCGAACGCCGTAATCGCTCATCAAGGTCAGCAACCCGAGTCCGGAACCGCTCGATGTCGAATCGACCGCGTTGCGCTCGATGCGCTCGATCAGCAGTTCCTGGGGATCCCGACCCTCGATGCCGGCGAGCATGTCCTGGAACCGCAGTGCAACATCCTTTTCGATCGCGTTGGAGACGCACAACCTGAAATCCTTCTCCGCCAACAGCGACTCGATGACGATATCGCCTGCCGAGCGGAACTTCACCGCATTTTCGAGAACTTCATTCACGAGATACCTCATATTATGGCGTGCTTCGTTCGTGTCTATCCGGGAGTCGACGATGCCGGTCGCGAAAAAAGCGCTGAGAAAATCGGACGTCATCCCGCAATGGTGCCAGCCGAGATCGAGCGGACCGTCCGGAAGCCTCAAACGAACGGCGCCGGCGCCGAACTCCGGCGGTGACTCCTTCATTCCGATCCTTCGCCACATGTCGCCTATCGGTGCCTCATGACCACGAGCGTGATGTCGTCGTGTATTTTTTGCGTGCCGATATGCGCTTTCAGGTCGGCGATAATGCCGTCGACAATGTCGGCTGCCGGCCTGTCGCACCGCGCCGCGGCGGCGTCGCACAGGCGCTCGATGCCGAAGAATTCGCCCCCGGCGCCCTCGGCTTCGGTAACGCCGTCGGTATAGAGAATCAGGATGTCGCCGCTGTCGAAGGCGATATCGCGGGAACCGATATGCGGGGCGATGTCGAATTCGAGACCGATCGGAAAGCCGAGATCGATCGTATCGATGCGTTGGACCGCCCCGCCGCTGCGCAGCACCAGGACTTCCTCATGCTGTCCCGTGAGCGTGACGCGGTTGTCCTTGTAGTCGACAAATGACAGCGTCAGATGCTTGTCGGACCCGGTTCGCTCGATGTTCTTGAAGATCGCACGGTTGACGACATTGAGGAACTGTTTGTTGTCGCCGCCGCCGACTTCGTGGAGGGCGCGAGCGACCGATTGGACCATCAGCATCAGGACCCCGCTTTCAAGGCCGTGGCCGGTGACGTCGCCGATGCCGACCTTGATGCGCGAACCGTCCTGGAGAATGTCGTAATAGTCTCCCCCCACTTCGTCGGCCGGTTCCATGTAGCCGGCGATATCGAGTTGGGGGACCGTGTCGAGCTCGCCGGCCCGGGGAAGGACCATCTTCTGGATGCGGTGGGCGACATCCAATTCGGCGCTGAGGCGAAGGTTTTCACTGTGCAGTTTCCGGTTGAGGACGACGATCTCCTTGTTCGCCTCTTCCAGTCCGCGAGTGCGTTCTTCGACGAGATTCTCCAGGTTTTCGGTGTGGAAGCGAATTTCCCTGGCCATGCTGTTGAAGGCAACGCCCACTTTACCGACTTCGTCCCGTGACGGAATGTCGACGCTCACCGAATAGTCCTTCTGCTCCAGCAATCGCGCAGCGCCGGCAAGGGCCCGGAGGCCGGCGGTGATACGCCCGGATATCGTATAGACGGCGACGAAAACGACGATCAGACTGACCAGCAGCGCCGCGATCTGCCAATTGAAAATGCGTGACGTGGCCTCGGAGATCCTGTTCTGAACCGCCGTCATGAAACGATAGATCTCGTCCTCCGAAACGACGAAACCAAGCGTCATGACCTCTTCGCCAATCCCGTCGGCGCCCCAAAGATTGGTGGGACTCATCCGCTTCTGGACCACCAGATGGGGCGTTTCCTGCCCCTCGTCGCCCAATCCCAGATGCTGGATCACGACATCGGATCCGGTCGGCAGCGCCAGGTTGGCGATGGCCGGCCGGGTGCTGTTGCGGATCGACCGATCGATGCCGGTCACGCCTTGCCCGCCGACGTCGCTTGCGACGAGTCCGAGCGTCTTCTCGCCAACCTCGTTGGTTGCGATCACATTGCCGTTCGACATCACCAGGAAGCCGAAACCGGTATCCGCGAGGCGGACGCTCTCGACCAGCGAGGTTAGCTGATCGAGCGTGATATCGACCGCCACCATTCCGGCGACATCCGTACGGTCGCCATTCCACAACGGGTGGAAAAAGCTGACGATCAGCTTGCCGGTAATCGCGTCGATATAGGGTTCGGTCGTCACGATGTCGGAATCGACCTTCCTGCTTGCCGGGTCGGCAAGCCACGCCTGCCATCCCTCATAGACGCCCGGAAAGAAGAAGTCCCAGAAGTTCGGGCCCTCATTGTGGCCGGGATAAAGCTCGTCGAACGTCTGGGCCTGTTCGGAATAGGGGGTGGCGCGCAGGATCGAGGCGTTCTTCGGTCCGACATAGTAAATCTGCAGCTTCGGCGCCCCCGTCCGCATGATGGCCGGGCCCATGAGGTCGAGGAACTTGCTGTGGCGAATTTCCCTGAGGGTGTCGGGCAGCGGCTTCCTGTTCTCGTCGAGAAGATATCCCCAGACACTGACGGCGGACGGCGCCCCGGGCCGGTTCTGCGACCAGCCGCCCTCGTCGTCATAGTCCAGCGCGGTGGTAAGCGCAGTATCGGCCTCGATCACGGCGCCGATCCCGTCCTCGACGCCCGGATGGTCGATCAGGAACTGCATCGCATTGGCGAGCATGGTGATTTCGGAATGCACCCGGTCGATCAGGAGATCGGCCTGCGATACCGTCATTTCGATATTGGTTCGCAGGAACTGTTCGGTGGACTGAGTCAATCCGACGCCGATCTCGCGCGTCGCGTCCCTGGACAGGCGCTGCATGTTCCAGATCGAAACGCCGCCGGCAAGCATCAGGTCGAAGAAAACCGCGGCGCCGACGACGAGAATGAACTTGGCGCGAAAGCTGCGCGGCGCCAGGCGGCCGATGGAGAACCTGCCGCCACCTGCGGCCGGCGTCATGACGGCTTCCGTCCCGACGCGACCCAGATCGGCCAGCCGGCATATCCCTTCGGATGCATGGCGGCGAAAATATGGTCGTCGAAGCCCTTCTTGAACTTCTCGATGAAGGCCTCGTCGTCGCCGCGCCGTTCAGCCATTCTGCCGGCGAAGAGATGCTTCCACGTTGCGACGACATCCGCGAACCCCTGCGGGTCGCCGTCGAGATTGGTCACCATGAAGGACTCCATGCGAATGTCGTCGAAACCTGCATCGACCATCAACCCGCGGCTCTTGGGACCGATTTCAATGTCCATGTTGAAGTATTTCCAAAGCTTGGCCACTTCGTTGTAGGTCCACTGGATGGATTGCGAGCGCGGCTCCCCGAGGCAATGGGAATTCTTCTCGTTAGTGACGTATACGCGACCGCCCGGTTCACAGATCCTGAAGAGTTCTTTGAGTATAAATTCCGGACGATCGAAGACTTGCAGTGAATGCCGGCAGACAACAAAGTCGAACTGATCGTCTTCCAACAGCATTTCCGCGGCGTCGCCATAGATATATTCGATATCCTTGATCGCGAATTCGGCAGCTACCCTGCGCGCGTAATCGAGGCTGGCTTTCGAGTGATCGAGCGCGACGATCCGGGTCGGATCGAACTCCTTCTTCAGAAGTACCGCGAAGTCGCCGATACCGCAGCAGATGTCGGCGATCTTCATACCTGCGCAAAGGCCGTGGCGCGGCAGGATGTTCTTTTCGTGCCGCCACGTCATCATGGTCTGCTTGCGCAAAACGGCGGTAAAAGAACTGTCCTCCACGAATCGTTGGCCGGGATAGAACTCCCTGTCGTAAACGACGACATTGACGTTCGGGATCGTTCGGTGCAGCGCGTCGAATTTTCGCGCCGACCAACCGACGACGCTCGACGTCGTTATCGTGACGTCGAGGTCGGGCCTCTGGCGGCACATTCTGATGAGCACTGTCGCGAGGCCGTTGAAGGCGGTGTTGTTTAGCCGCAACAATCGACGGACGTTGACGTAGAACGTGCCTTTTACCCGCGCGAGGGAGTTCCGCAGCAATTCCAGGCAAGAGTCGATCTCGTCGATATGACGCGGGCGCATGCAGCCGGCGATGGCGAACTCTTGATTGTTCTCGTTGAACCCGTATTGAAAGGATGATGTGGCGCCGTCTAACATCGGGTCGTCTGCCCGTCCAGAACGAGATCGACGATCAGACGGATGGCGTCGTTCTCGACCGGCTCGACCGAGAGTTCGGCCTCGTAGTCGACCGCCAGTTCCAGCAGCCCGATGCGTCGGTCCAACGGGCCCTCGGAGAAAAGAGCGTTCAAATACGCTTCCGATGCATCCGGCGCGCGGGCGTCTTCGACGGCATCCATGTAGAACCGCCGGTCCGCCTCGCTGCAGGAAGAGACGATTTCGATACGGTCGATCGGACCGTCTCGCATGATCCGGCAACGCAATTCTCCCGCCGCCTTGCGGGCGTGAAAAACCGTTTCGAGAAGCTCGTTCAGTGCGGACGAGAAAAGGTTCGAGAAAACGAAAGAGTCCGGGCGGTTGTGGCTGACCATCTGCGCGATATAGGAGGAGATACGATCGCAATACAGCCAGTTGGAGCCGAAAACCCGCGCGTCCACATCGAATTGGAGGAGAGGTTGGAAGCCGCTCCCGTCACGGGCGCCGACCCGGGTCTCGGTCATGGCCACATGCCCGGTATGTCGATACGAGCGGAAGGTACGGGCATTCCTGTAATTCCGGCGAGGATGCGCTGTCGAGCGCACGCGGAGAGAAGGCTCGCAGCCGGGCCGGACCGGGAATCCGAGGTCGGCGTGAAACCGACGAAGCGCCGCAGGGGCGGCCAGTTGCAGGCCTGCCGGATGCGCTGCCCCGAACGCAGGTTGACGCCAACAGCCCCTGCCGCGGTTCCACCCGTCCGACGGGCGGTCGCACAGGGCGGCGCGTCCCGACAGGTCACCGCGCCGACGCGCGTGAGTATCTCTGACGGTAGCGGCGATTTCCCCGCCGGTCGGGTCCGGTCGCGCAATGCGCTGCCGACGGTCGCCCTCGAACGCCCGCGGCCCTCAGCACCAACGATGACGTCGCGCGCCTGTGCCATTACTGCAATATGCCACAGCAACAAGCCCGAGTAAATCCTCTGTCCATGTCAGTGCGCCAGATTCCGGAAACGCGGCCCGGGCGATAGCCGCCCTCGGGCGACGGAACGACGGTGCCGGACCGGATAGATGACCATCCGGAGCCCGTCAAGAGCTCCCGGTAAAGAGGAAACAGCGCCGATCGTTCGATGTCGTTGGACCCACCAGATGTAGAAAGCGCGCTACGTCCGATCATCACTCCGGCTGTCCGACCGGCGGGTGATTTCGGGCATCATCCCTGTCATTCTCGACGGTCCGACGTGGCGCGACGTTCCGCCCCGATGGAGGCCGCGCAAGACGCAGCGCATCCGAAGGCGCACCGCGGGACGGATCGGCGGCGGTCGCGGCGCCGAAGCCGTGCGTCGCGCCCTGCCCGATGCCGATACCCCGCAGCGACCGCTGCCGCAAAGCCCTGGCCGGGCGCGGGTTCACGCCTTGCATCCCCGGTCGGACGAACCGCAAGAAGTCGGTCGCCCGCGACACCGACCCCGACAAGCAGCGCAACCTCGCCACACGCGTGCTCGGCTCGACCGCGAGCGTCTGGCGGGCCTGCCGCCGGCGCGCGACGATTACGCTTGCCAGCGGCGGGCCCGGATTGGCACACTCGCAGCGTCGGAACGGTACCGACGGGGCGCCAGCGGCGATCGAAGGCGTTTTTTCCCATCCCTGGCGCGTGCGGACCGGGGATCGGCGCCGGAGCCGTTTCGATGGGCCGGCTGCGAGGGGCGGACGCCGAAGCGATCGTATGCGCCGGCAGCCTGAACCGGAAGAAGGATAATTCGCGCACATGGCGGCCGCGGCTTGCGATGGCCTGACGGAGCGGGAAACGGAGGAGGCGCGGCTCGCGCCCGACCTCGCGCGCGCGCTGAAGGACGCCCGCGATGAGATCGCAACCGTCAAAGCCGAGCACGACGATCTCAGACTGCTTTATGAGGCGACGATCGCCCACGGAGAGGCGGTCGAGGATCAACTCGCAGAGAGCAACATTCTTCTGCAGCGCACCCAGGCGCGACTGGACGAAGAATTGAACGACGCCCTGCGCTATGCCAAATCGATTCTGCCCGCGCCGCGCACGGAATGGCCGGGTGCAGAGTGGCTCTTCGAGCCGTCAACCGAACTCGGCGGCGATTCGTTCGGCTATCACCACATAGACCCCGACCATTTCGCGATTTACCTGATCGACGTCTGCGGCCACGGGGTCGGGGCCGCCCTGTTGTCCGCGACGATCATCAATGTCCTGCGGGCGGGAGCGCTGCCGAACTCTGACCTCCGCGACCCGGGGTCGGTTCTTGCGGCCCTCAACGACGCTTTCCCGATGGAGAAGCAGAACGACAAGTTCTTCACGATATGGCATGGTGTCCATGACCGGCGCACCGGCGAACTGCGCTATTCGTCTGGAGGACATCCGGCGGCGATCCTGCTGAGACCCGGCGTCGATGGAACGGTTGCCGCCATCCCACTGGGCAATCAGGGGAATCTCGCTATCGGCGCGTCCGCCGGCCTGCGATACGCCAAGGACACGGTGGCTATCGAACCCGGCGACCGGCTGCTGGTGTTCAGCGACGGCACTTACGAAATTTCCGGCGTGAACGGCCGCATGTTGGCACAGCAGGATCTGGTCGACTTCGCCAGCGCCGACCTGCGTCGAGGACCAGCGGAGATCTACCGATGGGTCCGGTCGCAGAACGGCGACGGACCGTTGCCGGACGATTTCTCGCTGGTCGAGATATTCTTCTAGGTGGCCGGCGGGTGGAACGCGACGATCGAACACTGGTCGGCGTCCGCACTGTGCTTCCAATCCGCCCGATGCCGCGGGCCGCGCAGACCATCGCGCGTCTGCCGTTTGTCCGACGAGTGGCGACATCGACGATTTCAGCACGTCGATACGCAAGTTCCTGAAGCAGGTCGGCGTGACCTCCCGGCAGGCCAGCGAGAAAGCGGTGCGCGGCGCCGGGGCGACGCAGGCAGCGGGCGCGGCGACAATGTGCGAACGATGTTGACGATCGACAAGCCCGGCCCCGCTCACGGCGTCGAGGGGTGTATCGACGGGACGGCGTGATGGCCGCGACGCGAGAGGATGTTCTGGCGGCGCTGAAGGGGGTTACCGACCCGGTCAGCAGGCGAGACCTCGTCTCCGCGGGGCTCGTGCGCGCGCTGACGGTGGATGCCGGCGCCGTCCGCTTCGTGATTGAGATCGACCCGGAGCGCGCCGAGATCATGGAACGCGCGCGCGCTGAAGCGGAAGCGGCGGTACGCGCCGTGGCAGGCGTCGCACAGGTGTCGGCCGTGCTGACCGCCCATCGCGAGGCGCCGCGGGGGTCGAAGTCCCGTCCGGGCCGCTCCGAACCCGTCGGCCCCCGGCAGATCCCCGGCGTCGACCGCATCGTGGCGGTCGCCTCGGGCAAGGGCGGCGTCGGCAAGTCCACCGTGGCGGCCAATCTGGCAGCGGCGCTGGCTGCGGAGGGCCGCCGGGTCGGACTGCTCGACGCCGATGTTTACGGGCCGTCGCAGCCGCGGATGCTCGGCGTCTCCGGACGCCCCGCGTCACCCGATGGCAAGACCATCCTGCCGCTGCGCAACCACGGCGTGACGATGATGTCCATCGGCCTGTTGACGCGCGAAGACGAAGCGGTCGTCTGGCGCGGACCCATGCTGATGGGCGCGCTCCAGCAGATGATGAACCAGGTGCAGTGGGGTGCGCTCGACGTGCTGCTGGCCGACCTGCCCCCCGGCACGGGCGATGTGCCGATGACGCTGGCGCAGACTGCCGAGGTCACCGGCGCCATCGTCGTCTCCACGCCGCAGGACGTCGCCCTGCTCGACGCCCGCAGGGGTGTGGATATGTTCCGCAAGATGTCGGTGCCGATCCTCGGCATGATCGAGAACATGTCCACGCACATCTGCACCAATTGCGGGCACGAGGAGCATCTCTTCGGCCACGGCGGGGTGGGCGCCGAGGCGGAGAAGCTCGGCATCCCGCTGCTGGCGGAGATTCCGCTGGCGCTCGGCATCCGCCTCGCGTCGGACGGCGGCGCGCCGATCGTGGTGTCGCGCCCGATGTCGCCGGAGGCATCGGTCTTCCGCCGCGTCGCACGGACCCTGATCGAGGCCGGGACGGCGTGAGCGAACCGACCTTCCCGCCATTGTTCGCCGGCCGGCCGGTGGCGGGGCACATCGACCCCTTCGCCAGGGCCTGCGCCGCGGCAGCGCTTGGCTGCGATGGCGGAACGATCTTCTACAACATCGGCGCCGCCCGCCTGGCGGCCGCCATCGTGTTCGCACCCGAAGTGCCGCTGGAGGCCGCCATGGCGATGCTGCCCGCCTGCGGTGTCGGGTTCCAGAATGCGCTCGGCGCGCTGGCGCCGCCCGAAGTCGCGGTGCATCTCGCGTGGGAGGGCGGCATCCTGGTGAACGGGGCGGCCTGCGGGCGGCTGCGCGCCGCCGCCGCCGACTGCGGGCCGGAGAAGGTGCCGGACTGGCTGGTCGTCGGACTCGAAGTGCCGTTGCTCGCCGAGGACCCGAACGCGCCCGGGGCGGCGCGGGACCGGACCTCGCTCTATGAGGAAGGCTGCGTCGGGGTGGCGCCCAACCGTCTGCTCGAGAGCTGGTCGCGCCACACACTGGTCTGGATCAACCGCTGGTCCGACGACGGCGCGGAGCCGCTGCACGGTGAATGGCGCGGGCTCGCCCGCGGCCTCGGCGAGAGGGTGTCGGTTGGCGGGCGGACCGGTGTGTTCGTCGGCGTCGACGAGCGCTTCGGCATGTTACTCCGCGAGGGGAATACCACCAGTCTGCTACCGCTCAGCGGCTTGCTGGAACGGGGAGGCCGGCCATGAAATTGGCGCGCGCGATCCATTTCGACGAGAGCGATACGCGCATCTTCCACAGCCCCGCGCGCACCGGCGAGTGGTGCGTTTCGGGCGGCTTCGAGTTCTCCAACTGGTCCGAGGCCGATCTGACCGGCAAGGCGCGCCAAGCCTTCGCCAACGGTTGGCTCGGCGTCGAGACCTTCGGGCGTGTTACCTTCGTCGCCGTCACACCTATCCGCGAAGAGGAGCTCGACGCGCTGACCACGCGACTCGCGGACCATTTCGTCCGGATCTATGGCGCGCCCTCCGTCGAGGCGGCGGTGCCCGTCGCCAGGGAGGAACTGGCCCATATGGGCGAGCTCTGCGAGGAGCCGGATCCCAACACGCTGCTCACCGTGTCCCGCGAGCTCACCGACGCCGGCGTCCACGAAAGTTTCCGCTCGATCAAGCCGCAACACGCCGGCCTCGAACAATTCGCCATACACGCCGAACCGGAGGGGTAAGGACCGAGGCGGCCGGCGCCGCCCGCCGCGCTCATTCGTCCTTCGCGTTATGCGTGAACAGGCGCTCCCCACCTACGCGGTAGCTGTTGATCAGCGTTTCGGCCCGGCGGCCGGTCAGCCAGGTTTCAAGGCGGGCGGCGGCCTCGTCGGCGACATGGGGGTGCTTCGCCGGATTGACCGCCAGATAAGCGTATTGGTTGAAGAAGGCGATGTCGCCCGCGAACAGGAGAGAAAGACCCCGCCGATTGCCGTGATTGAGCCAGCTTGCGCGGTCGGAGAGCAGATAGGCGTCCATGGCCCGTGCGGTGTTGAGCGTCGCGCCCATGCCGGCTCCCGCCGCACGATACCAGCGGCCGAATCCCTGAGGATCCAAGCCTGCGGCGCGCCAGAGGGCCAGTTCCCGGCGGTGCGTGCCACTGTCGTCACCGCGACTGACGAACAGTGCGGCCCCTGCCCTTCCCGCCGCCGCGATGCGCGCGAACGCCGCCGTCGCATCGTCGGATTCGGCGATGCCGGCCAGGTCGGTTTCCGGGCCGGCCAGCACGAAGTCGTTGTACATGATCTCACGCCGCCGAAGCGCGTATCCCTCGGCGACGAATGCCTCTTCGGCGGCGCGGGAATGCACGAGCACCGCATCCACGTCGCCGGCCCGGCCAAGCCGGAGCGCCTGCCCGGTGCCGACCGCCAGAAGCTGCACTTCGATGCCGAGGTCGCGCTCGATCTCGGGCAGCAGGATGTCCGCCAGGCCGGAATTATGGAAGGAGGTGGTGACCGCGATCCGCATCGTCTCGGCCCCGGCCGCCGGGAGCATATGGCAAACGGTCGCGGCGACCGCACCGGCAACGCCCTTCCAATTCATTCGACGATATCTCCCTTCAGAAACGCCCGGGCCTCCGCCGACCGGAACCCCGCCATCGGATCGGGGCCGCAAACGGCGTCTTCGACACGCCCGCCTAACAGGAAAAGCCCTTCGCTCGCCAGGCGACGCGCCTGACCCATATCGTGGGTCGCCATGACGATGCGCGTGCCGTTCGCGCGCGCTTGCGCCAGAATCGCTTCGATCTCGCGGGTGGCGCGCCCGTCGAGATTGGCGGAGGGCTCGTCCAGGAACACGATGTCGGGGTAGCGGACCAGGGCTCGGGCAAGCGCCAGCTTCTGCTTCTCGCCGCCCGAAAGCACGGAAGCAGGCCGGTCCAGCGCGTCACCCAGCCCGACCCGCGCCGCCCATTCGCCTGCCAGGTCGCGCGCCTTACGGCGCCCGACGCCATGCACCAGTAGCGGGTAGGCGATGTTGTCCAGCACCCGTCGGCGCAAGACGATAGGAGTCTGAAACACATAGGCTTGGCGGGTGCGGGCCTCGGCGTCGGGCACAGCCCAGCGCACCCGCCCGGACGCGGCGCGCTCCAGCCCGTGCATCAGGCGCAAAAGCGAGGTTTTACCAGACCCGTTCGGTCCGATGACGACCGTCACCCCGTCGCCGGACAGCTCCAGATCGACCGGGCCGAACAGACGATGGCCAGCGCGCCGCGCTTCCGCTGCCTCCAGGCGAAGCGGCAGGATCGAGGCTACCATCGGCTATCCCGCTCGGTGCGCGAAAGCGAATGGGTAAGGACGTTCACCGTGATCGCAAGGGCGATCAGCACGAAACCGAGCGCCAATGCGAGTGCGAAATTACCCTTGCTGATTTCCAGCGCGACGGCGGTGGTCAGCACGCGGGTCGCGTGGTCGATATTGCCACCGACGATCATGATGGCGCCGACCTCGCCGATGCCGCGCCCGAAGCCCGCGAGCGAAGCCGTAATCAACGCGCGCCTGCCGTCCCAGAGCAGCGCCCGGATACGCTGCGCCCGCGTCGTATGGATGGAGATTAACAGGTCGTGATACTCGGCCCAGAGTTCCCGCAGCGCCTGATGGGCGATCGAGGCGATGAGCGGCGTCACGATCACCGTCTGCGCGATAATCATCGCGGTCGGGGTGAACAGCAGCCCCAGCACGCCGAACGGACCGGAACGGCTCAGCATGAGATAGACGATCAGACCGACCGCAACCGGCGGCAAGCCCATCAACGCGTTCATCACCGCAACGACATGCCGGCGCCAGCGAAACCGCTTGACCGTGAGCCAGGCGCCCAGCGGCAGTCCGATGGCCGACCCGACCGCCACCGCCGTCAGGGTCACTTCCAGCGAGCGGGCCGCGATCTCGAGCAGGTCCGCATCCAGCGCCACGATCAGACGCGCTGCCTCGAACGCTCCCTGGGCGATTTCGTTCACGCCCGTCCCGCCCGGCGGCCGACCGGCCCCCTCTGAGGCCGCCGGCGAACGCCGTCAGCGCCGTCGGAAAGCGCACGAGGCGGGAAGCGATCCGCGCCGATGCCGCGTCGATAACCCCGGTAGGCCTCGCCGCGCCGCTCGAATATCACCGATCCTTGCCGCGGTCGCGGAGGTAGTCCTCCGTGGTGCGCACGCGGGGTCGCTCGCCCCCGGCGAACGGGTTGTCGGCGGAATGGTAGCGGGCGTTGACGCGGCAGTCGTCGCACATGCGAATCAGGCGTGCCGCCTCTGTCCCGGCGAACATGGAATGCTTGCCGGCCAGTTGCGCGACGATCTTTTCCACCGTCGACTTCACGCCGAAGGGCTTGCCGCATTCTACGCACTCACAAGGTTCTTCTTCGTTGATGACGCACTGTCGCAACGCGGCGTCCGAGAGGTCCAGACGCGGCTCCAGCCCGATCGCGTTCTCCGGGCAGACGCGCACGCAAAGGCCGCATTGCAGGCAGGCGTCTTCTTGAAAGCGGAGCTGCGGCAAGTCCGGATTGTCGCCGAGTGCGCCGGAAGGGCAGAGGGAAACGCAGGCGAGGCAGAGCGTGCAGGCTTCGATGTCCACGCGCAGCGAACCGTAGGGTGCGCCCTCCGGCAGCGGCAGCACCGCGTCGGCAGGGTTCAGCGCCCGGGCTGCCAACCGCGCCACCTGGCGGCGGGAGCCCAGCGCCAGCACCGGCTCGACAGGGGCCGCCGGCGCCTCGCGCCCGTATAGCGCATCGGCGAGCGCGTCGGGTTCGCTCACGTCCAACAGGCGCAGCCGGCCCGATCCGCCCATCGCCTCGGCGAGAGCGAGTTCCCGTCGCGGTGCGCGGTCGTCGGCGCGCGGCGCCAGCAGGATATCGACCGACGCGAAGCCGCCTGCCAGCGCCGCCAGCATTTCGGCATGGCCGAAACCCGCCAGCGCCTCGACTTCGAACGGAATGACATCGGCCGGCAGGCCGCGATCGAAGCGCGCCGACAACGCCACCATCTCCGCGCCGAAGCGCCGGTCCGTGACGAGCAGGCGCGGCGCGGCGCCGCCGGCCTTGCGGTATGCCCCTGCCAGCGCCTCCATGCGCCGGAACAGCGAAGCCACCGGCGGCGCATCGAAGGAGACCGCCCCCGACGGACAAACGGCCGAGCAAGCCCCGCAGCCGGCGCAGACCATGGCGTCGACAGCCACATGGTCGCCTGCTGGCGAGAGGGCCCCGGCGGGGCAAATGTCGAGGCATTTCGAACAGCCGCGCTGCGAAGCGCGGGAATGCGCGCACAGGCTCTCCTCGATGCGGACATAAAGCGGCTTCTCGAAGGTGCCGACAGTCTGCCCGGCCTCGAAGACGGCTCCGGCGACGGCGTTCGGGTCGCCGGGGTCGGCCCGGAAATAGCCTTCGCGGCTCTCATGGGCCGGGAACAGCGGCGCGCCGCCCGAGAGGTCCAGAATCGAGTCGCATTCGCTCTCCGCACCATCGCGCGGCGCCGAAAAGCGGAAGCCGCCGCGCCCGCCGGGCTCCATCTGTCGGAGGCCGTCGATCCGCAGCCGGAAGCGGCCCAGCGCACCGGTCGCGGTGCGCAGATTCCCGACAACCACGTTGAATCGGCGGTCGATGGGCAGGTCTTCCGGCATGTCGGCAAGCAGCACGGTGACCGACATCGGTTCCGCCAGCCGTTCCGCCGCCGCCAGGGCAACCGGTGCCTGGCCGAGAATGAGGCAACGCCCCTCGGAGACCACATCCACGGTCCGCATCGGAGGCGCGCCAAGCAACGCCTGGGCGACCAGGGCCGCCTGCTTGGGGCCGGCATTCGCCGCTTCGTCCGACCATCCGGCGCGATCCCGGATATCGACCAGCATCGGGGGCGGCGCCTCCAGCTCCTCGGCGATCTCCTCGAACCGCGCCCGTTCCTGCTGGCAGGCGATAACCGCGTCGCCGGCCGCGATCGCGTCCGCGACCGCGTTGGCCTCGGCGGTGCAGAGCGCGCTGTGGATGCGCGAGCAGGCAATCCCGGCCCCGGCTTCGATGCTCCGGGCGTCGATCTTCTGGCTGTGCGCGCAGTCGCACAGGAACAGCGTTCCGGCCATGCCGTCACCCTCCGCACAAACCGCCGCAGGTTGGCTGAAGCCTCGCCGCCGCCCCTCCCGGCCGGAACGACATGAATCCCCGTTGGCCGAAAGAGGAGTCGGCGTAGTATGAGCGGGCGGCGCACCCTGTCCAGAGCGCCGTGAACGGTCGCGGCGGCGACAGGCCGTAGAACGATTCTTTTCTGTTGGCGCGGGGCGAAAACAGGCGCATTATTCGCAATGGAAGTGCGCCGGTCCGTGCGGAATTCGCGGGCATTTCCCGGAGGAGGTCGACACGATGCCGTCGCGCGCGTTGTCTCTTCCGCTGGGTATCGTCATCCGGCGGAGTCCCGCAGCGAGCCGTTGGGCGCGTTGGAACTGGGCGGTGACGGACGTCTTGCCGGGCGCCGGACCGGCCGAATGGCGTGAATTGCGGTGCGACGGCGAGACGGTCGAATATCACGCCGCCACGGTATCGCTCGAACTCTGGCCTTCCGACGTCGAAGCCTATCTGACCGGTCTCGCGGCGCGGGTGCCGGCGGTCTATGTCGTGATGCGCCGAACGACCGAACCCGACGCGCCCCATGCGCTCGAGGTCGTGCTGGCGACGGCGTCTCCATACGAGGCGCAGGACTACATGGACACCGGCGAAGAAATCGTCGAGCAGGCGCCGATGCCGGAGGGTCTGGTCGCAGTGGTGCGCGATTTCGTCGAGCGGCATCGCGAGGACGCCTTCTTCGTCAAACGCCGGCGCGACAAGCGCCGGGTCGATCTGGTCGAGAATGGCAAGGGCGACCCGCGCATCCGCCAGATGTCCGATGTCTATCGCGCTCCGACGCGCACCCGGACGGCGGCGGCCCGATGAGCGGGCGGGTGGATTTCTGGTCGCGCCGCAAGGCGGCGGTAGCCGAAGAGACACGCGCTTGCGAAGAGTCCGAACGGAAGGCCCGCGCAGCCGAAGAACGCGCGGCGCTCGAGGAACGCCCGGACGAGGAGGCGCTCGCCGAATTGGAACTGCCCGACCCGGACGGCATGAAGCCGGGCGACGACTTTACCGCCTTTATGGCCGAAGCGGTGCCCGAGAGGCTGCGGCGGCGCGCGTTGCGCCAGCTCTGGCGCTCCAACCCGGTGCTCGCCAATCTTGACAACCTGGTCGATTACGGCGAGGACTACACGGACGCGGCTCTGGTCGTGGAGAACCTCCAGACTGCCTACCAGGTCGGCAAGGGGGCGCTCAAGCACCTGGAGGCGCTGGCCGAGGCGGCGGAGCGCACCGGCGATCGGGACATGGCCGAGGGCGACGGCGACGGGCCAGCGGCCGAAAACACGGAGGAATCGCCGATCGAAGAGCCGGCGAAAGACGTCGCTACGGACATGCCGGACACGTGGCCGACCGCGGCCGAACCGACGGTGGCACGCGCGAAGCCGCGAATGCGTTTCGCCTTTACGGACGCGGAACCGGGACAACCGGCGTGAAGGGGTAGGGACAGGAATGGCGGCGCACGCGGCCCGTAGCGCGGAGATCGCGGAAGAGGACCGCTTGAGGGCGGACCTCTACGATTTTCTCGGCGCGTTGCTGGCTCGGCCGCCGGATCGAGCCCTGCTGGCCCGTTCCGCCGCGCTTTCGGGAGACGGCAGCGCGCTCGGCCGGGCTATCCAGGCGCTGGCGCAGGTCGCCTCGGCAACGACGGAACAGGCGGCCGAACGCGAATACACCGCACTGTTCATCGGGGTCGGGCGGGGCGAACTGCTGCCCTATGCCAGTTACTACCTCACGGGCTTCCTGAATGAGAGGCCGCTGGCGGTGCTGCGCGACGACATGGCGCAGCTCGGGTTAGAGCGGGCCCTCGCGGTATGCGAGCCCGAGGACCATATCGCCGGCCTGATGGAGACGATGGCGGGGATGATCTCCGGGCGCTTCGGCGACCTGGCGTCGGTCACCGACACGAAGCGATTTTTCGACAGGCATATCGCCCCCTGGGCGGGGCATTTCTTCACGGATCTGGAAAACGCGCGGAACGCGGTCATCTACGCTCCGGTCGGCTCCGCCGGGCGGGCGTTCATGGAGATCGAGACGGAAGCTTTTCGCATGACGGCCGGCTGACCCGCGCCGGGACGAAGAGGAGGAGAAGACGCATGAGCACCGGAATGGACGGCGAGAAGACCAATCGCCGGGACTTTCTGAAGTTGGCATCGGCGTCGATGCCTGCGGTCGCGGTGGCGGCAGTCGCAGGGCGGGCGGCCGAAGCGGCGGTCCCGGACGACGAGGGCGAGCGAATGCAGGACACCCCGCATACCCGCGCCTATTACGAAAGCGCCCGTTTCTGACGGAGGACAACGATGCTCAGGAAAAAGACCAACGGGGTTGCGAGACGCTCCCGGCGGACTTCGATCCTGCCCGGCAGCCCGGGGGGATCGGTCGATCGGCGGACCTTCCTTCAGAGCTCGGGCCTCGCGATAGGAGGGCTCGCGGCGATCGGCGCAACCGGCGGCATGGTGACGAAGGCCAAAGCGCAACCGGCGGCGCAGAGCGCCGCCTCGATCGCCAAGTCGGTGTGCACCCACTGTTCGGTCGGTTGCACGGTGATCGCCGAAATCGAGAACGGCGTGTGGGTCGGACAGGAACCGGGCTGGGACAGCCCGTTCAACCTCGGCGCGCACTGCGCCAAGGGCGCCTCTGTGCGCGAGCACGCGAACGGCGAACGCCGTCTGAAATACCCCATGAAGAAAGAGGGCGGCGAGTGGCGGCGCATCAGCTGGGAGCAGGCGATCGACGAGATCGGCGACGGCATGATGGCGATCCGCGAGCAGAGCGGTCCGGACAGCGTGTACTGGCTCGGCTCGGCGAAGTTCGGCAACGAGCAAGCCTACCTGTTCCGCAAGTTCGCGGCCTATTGGGGTTCGAACAATGTGGACCACCAGGCCCGCATCTGCCACTCGACCACGGTTGCAGGCGTTGCGAACACATGGGGCTACGGCGCCATGACCAACTCCTACAACGACATCCATAACAGCCGCGCGATCTTCCTGATCGGCGGCAATCCGGCGGAAGCGCACCCGGTCTCGCTGCTGCACCTGCTCAGGGCGAAGGAGCGGAACAACGCGCCGTTGATCGTGTGCGACCCGCGTTTCACGCGCACCGCCGCCCATGCCGACGAGTATGTCCGCTTCCGGCCCGGCACCGACGTGGCGCTCGTCTGGGGCATTCTCTGGCACATCTTCGAGAACGGGTGGGAGGACAAGGAGTTCATCCGCACCCGCGTCTGGGGCATGGACCGGATCCGCGCGGAGGTCGCCAGGTGGACGCCGGAAGAAGTCGAGCGCGTGACCGGGGCCCCCGGTTCGCAGCTTCGCCGCGTCGCCCGCACCATGGCGAACAACCGTCCCGGCACGGTGATCTGGTGCATGGGCGGCACCCAGCACACGCAGGGCAACAACAACACGCGCGCCTACTGCGTGTTGCAGCTGGCTCTCGGCAATATGGGCGCCAGCGGCGGCGGCACGAACATCTTCCGCGGCCATGACAACGTGCAGGGCGCGACCGACCTCGGCGTCCTGTCCCATACGTTGCCGGGCTATTACGGCCTGTCGGACGGCGCGTGGGGCCATTGGGCGCGGGTCTGGGACGAGGACCTCGACTGGCTGAAGGGCCGGTTCGCGACGCTCGAAGGCGCGGACGGCGCGCAGAAGCCGCTGATGAACCTGAAGGGCATCCCGGTATCCCGCTGGATCGACGGGGTTCTGGAAGACAAGGCCAACATCGAGCAGCCGGACAATGTCCGGGCCATGGTGCTGTGGGGCCATGCGCCGAACTCGCAGACGCGCGGCAGGGAAATGAAAACCGCGATGGAGAAGCTGGACATGCTGGTCGTGATCGACCCGTATCCCACCGTCTCCGCCGTACTTCACGACCGTACCGACGGCGTCTATCTGCTGCCGGCCTCGACGCAGTTCGAGACCTACGGCTCCGTGACCGCGTCGAACCGCTCGATCCAGTGGCGCGAACGGGTGGTCGAACCGCTGTTCGAGAGCCTGCCCGACCAGATCATCATGGCGAAGTTCGCCAGAAAGTTCGGCTGGGCGGACCGCCTGTTCCGCAACATCGCGATGGAAGCGGACGACGCGCCGGTGGTCGAGGACATCACGCGGGAGATCAACCGCGGCATGTGGACGATCGGCTATACCGGCCAGTCGCCGGAGCGGATCAAGCTCCACATGGCCAACCAGCACACCTTCGACCGGACGACCTTGCAGGCGGTGGGCGGCCCCGCCGACGGCGACTATTACGGAATGCCCTGGCCTTCCTGGGGCCCGCCGGAAATGGGCCATCCCGGCACGCCCAACCTCTACGACATGTCCAAGCCGGTGGCGGAAGGCGGCTTGACCTTCCGCGCCCGGTTCGGCGTAGAACGCGACGGCGAAAACCTGCTGGCGGAAGGCGTCTATTCGGTCGGTTCGGAGATCCAGGACGGCTATCCCGAGTTCACCATGCAGATGCTGATGGACCTGGGATGGGACAAGGACCTGACGGATGCCGAACGGGCGGCGATCGACGCCGTGGCCGGCCCGAAGACCAACTGGAAGACCGACCTCTCGGGCGGCATCCAGCGGGTCGCGATCGCGCATGGCTGCGCGCCCTTCGGCAACGCCAAGGCGCGGGCGGTGGTGTGGACCTTCCCGGATCCGGTGCCGGTGCACCGCGAGCCGCTCTACACGCCGCGGCGCGATCTGGTGGCGGACTATCCGACCTACGAGGACCGGAAGTTCTACCGTCTGCCGACCCTGTATGCGTCGATCCAGAAGCAGGATTTCTCAAAGGACTACCCGTTGATCCTGACCTCCGGGCGCCTCGTCGAATATGAGGGCGGCGGCGAGGAATCGCGTTCGAACCGGTGGCTCGCCGAACTCCAGCAGGACATGTTCGTCGAGATCAACCCGAGGGACGCGAACGATCTCGGGCTGCGCGACGGCGCGCAGGTCTGGGTCGAGGGCCCGGAAGGAGGCAAGGTCAAGGTCATGGCCATGATCACCCCGCGCGTCGGCGTCGGGGTCGCGTTCATGCCCTTCCACTTCGGAGGACATTTCGAGGGTGAGGACCTGCGGCACAAATATCCCGAAGGCGCCGATCCCTTCGTGCTGGGCGAGAGTTCCAACACGGCGCAGACCTACGGCTACGACTCGGTCACGCAGATGCAGGAGACCAAGACCACTCTCTGCAATATCTACGCGGCCTGAGGGAGGAGAAGGAGATGGCAAGAGCGAAATTCCTCTGCGACGCCGAACGCTGCATCGAGTGCAACGCCTGCGTCACCGCGTGCAAGAACGAGCATGAGGTGCCGTGGGGGATCAATCGGCGCCGGGTCGTGACGATCAACGACGGCACCCCTGGCGAGCGGTCGATCTCCGTGGCCTGTATGCACTGTTCGGACGCGCCCTGCATGGCCGTGTGCCCGGTGGACTGCTTCTACCAGAACGAAGACGGGGTGGTCCTGCATTCCAAGGACCTGTGCATCGGTTGCGGCTACTGTTTCTATGCGTGCCCGTTCGGTGCGCCGCAGTTCCCGCAGGCAGGCAATTTCGGATCCCGGGGCAAGATGGACAAGTGCACCTTCTGCGCCGGCGGCCCGGAAGAGACCCACTCCAGCGCCGAGTTCGCCAAATACGGGCGCAACCGGATCGCCGAAGGCAAGCTGCCGATCTGCGCCGAGATGTGCTCGACCAAGGCGTTGCTGGCGGGCGACGGCGACGTCGTCTCCGACATCTACCGCGAGCGCGTGGTGGCCCGAGGCTTCGGCTCCGGCGCCTGGGGCTGGGGCACCGCCTACGGCCAGAAGAGCGGCTGACGCCTTTGGGCGAAGCCGGTCCCGGCCCGCTTTCGTCGTGTCCGGCGGGGCATCCCGTTTCTCGCGCCCGGTTTCGGTCGATGTCAGCAGGAGTCCCGGGATGATGCCGGCGCTGCGCCTGTCGATGCTTCCGATCTTCGCCGTGTTGCTGACGGCGGCCGCGCCCGCCGCCGCGCAACAGGGCGTCGATGAGAACCCGCGGGCCGCCACCGGCGGCTCGCAAACGCTCGAGGACATTCTCGCCCGACAGCGGGGCGAGCGCATCGACGACGACTTCCGCCGGACGGCGGTCGGCGATCCGGCGCGCGCCGCCAGTATCCGGTCGCAACTCGGCACGCTCGGCGGCGCGTCCGATGCGGAACTCTTCCGCGCGTTGCGCTATGGCGGCGCTAATGTGACGGTCTCGGCCAGAGGGCCCGCGTCGGAGGTGGTGATCCAGGACGGCGGCATGCGCTGGCTTGAATTGCGGAACGGCCCGCTGCGCACATGGGGCAGCGGGGCGTTGGCGGGCATGGTGCTGGTGCTGGCGCTGTTCCTGCTGCTGCGCGGGCCGATTCGCATCGAGGGCGGGCGGACCGGGCGAACCATCCTGCGCTTCAATGCGCTGGAGCGTTTCGGACACTGGCTGCTTGCCGGGTCGTTCATCCTCCTGGCGGTCAGCGGGCTCGTCACGCTGTTCGGGCGTCCGCTGCTGATCCCGATCCTCGGCAAGGACGGCTTCGCCCCGATCGCGCTCGCGTCGAAATGGATCCACAACAACGTCGCCTGGGCGTTCATGCTGGCGCTGGTCTGGGTGTTCGTGTTCTGGATCGTTCACAACATTCCCAACCGCGCCGACTTGGTGTGGCTGGCCAGGGGCGGCGGGCTTTTCACGCGCGGCAGCCACCCGCCCGCGCGAAAATTCAATGCCGGCCAGAAGATCGTATTCTGGGCGGTGGTCATACTGGGCGCCTCGATCTCGGCTTCGGGTCTGTCGCTGCTGTTCCCGTTCGAGCTGCCGATGTTCGCCAAGACCTTCGACACGCTGAACGCACTCGGCCTGCCGCAGGTGTTCGGCCGCGGCGAACTGCCGACGACGCTCGCGCCGCATGAGGAGATGCAATACGCCCATCTCTGGCATGTCATCGTCGCTTTCGCCTTCATTGCGCTCATCGTCGCCCACATCTATCTGGGCACGATCGGGATGGAGGGCGCCTTCGACGCGATGGAGACGGGCGAGGTGGACCGGCAATGGGCCAGGGAACACCATTCGCTCTGGTATGAAGAGCTGACCGGCGAGCCTGCCGGGCACGCCCGGGAGGCCGCCCCGTCAGCGGAATGACGTCGGACGTTCCCGGCAGCCGCCGGCAGGCGACTAACCTGGCCGACCGCACATCGTCGAGGCATACGACAACGGCATGAGGACGCCGCAATGAGAGCCATGCTGACCGCCTTCCTGGCCATGGTCGTCATCGCCGCGGTCGCCGACCTGGCGCTCGACCATGTCGGCTACTCGACCGCTGAAGTCACCGCCGGCCCGGCGACGCGAAATTAGTCCGCATATCCCACTGCGAGTTTCGCCATGACATCCCCGACGCCGTAGGGGTAACCCTTGTGGTTGCCCTCTTTGCCCCGGGAGGCGCCCTCGACAACGCCGCGCGCCGAAGAGCCGCCACGCGGCGCTTGACGAAGGCCGCCCTTACGCCTTCGCGGCGATGGCTTCGATTTCGAGCAGGAACTCGGGCTTCACCAGGCCGGCGCCGGTGACCAGCATCGACGCCGGCCGCGCATCGCCCAGAAAGCGCGATCGAACCTTGACGTAGTCGGCGATATCCGATTCGTGCAGCAGGTAATGGGTTACCTTGACCAGGTCGTCGACGGTCATTCCCGCCGATTCAAGGGTTCTGACGATGTGGCCCCAGGCAAGCTCCGCCTGGCCGGTAATATCGGCCGGCAACCCACCGTCCAGGGCCAGACCCGGCGTCCCCGAGGTCAACAGCCAGCGTGCACCCGGGGGGACTTCGACGGCATCGCTGTAGCTGCCGATCCGGGACGCCACCCCGACATTGCGAACGATATTGTGCATCGGTCCGTGTGCTCCGGAATGGTCCGCGGCTCAGAATGCGCCCGCCGTCTTCGCGGGCGCTCGTTCAGACAATATCACGACGCGGCGGGCCGTGCATCGGCGCGTCGTTCGGGTGGTGTCCCGGTTTGAAATCGATACGTGCTGCGGGCTGACGGGACTCCAGCGCGCCGCCGTCCGCCTGTCGATGCTGACCGGGCGCCGGCTCTCGGAAATCCAGAGGCTGCGCCGGGAGCATGTCAACCTCCAGGCGGGCGAACTGCGGTTGCCGGACACCAGGGCGGGCGCCAGGGTCGTGCGTCCTGGAGAGCCGGCGATCGCGGTCCTGCGCGGCATCGGGCGCGACGACGGCAACCCGTGGGCGATCGCGGGCCGCAAGCCTCATCGCCACCTGACCGACCTGCAACACCCCTGGCGGCGCATCCGGGCGCGCGCCAGTCTCGACGGCGTGCGCATCCACGACCTGCGGCATTCCTTCGCCAGCGGCGGCTTGCCGGTCGGCAAAGGGTTGCCCATGATCGGGAAACTGCTCGGGCACACACAGGTCCGGACCACGGCCCGCTATGCCCATCTCGCCAACGATCCCGTCAAGTCGGCCGCAAACCGCATCGCCGGCAGGATCGCCGAGGTCGCGGGGTGAAGCTCACGACCTCGGCCGATTGATGTCCGGGTTCATCATGTTCAATATCGACCTGGATCTGAACGAGCCGCCGATGAAGGTTTCCCCCGCCCGTCAAGCCGGCCACGAATTTGGCCGGTCGGTCGATGCCGTGCCGGCAGTCGACGCCTTCGAGCGGCTGGTGGATCGGACGGCGGAGGGCGACGGGGACGAGCGGTAGGGACATGCCCATTCTCGATTGGCTGACGCGGGACGAGGACATCGGCGCAGCGGCGCGGGTGCCCTACCGGCTGATCGAGGAAGCGCCGGCGCTTTCCGCCGGGGAGGCGGAAACGGACAACATGTTGATCCAGGGCGATAACCTGGAAGCGTTGAAGGCCCTGTTGCCGTTTCATGCCGGCCGGGTGAAGTGCATCTACATCGATCCGCCCTACAACACGCGCTCGGCCTTCGAGCACTACGACGACAATCTGGAGCACGCGCGGTGGCTCGCCATGATGTGGCCACGCCTGGAACTGCTGCGCGACCTGCTGGCCGAGGACGGGTCGATCTGGGTCTCCATCGACGACAACGAGGCGCACTATCTCAAGGTAATTATGGACGATGTATTCGGACGCAAGAACTTCATAGACACCGTCATATGGCGAAAGAATTACTCACCAAAATCGAGTGCTCGTCACTTCTCTTCTGACCACGACTATATCTTGGTGTTTGCGAAGAATGCAGACATCTTTGTTCCGAACCTCATGCCTCGTACCGAAAAGCAAGACAAGGCATATAGGAACCCAGACAACGACCCTCGCGGCCCCTGGAAAACGAGCGATCTTTCCGCCCGCAATTTTTATAGCCTTGGCAAATATGCGATCAAAACCCCGAGCGGCCGCGAAATCAAGGGACCTCCGGGTGGAAACTACTGGCGAGTTTCTGAAGAGAACTTCTGGAAACTTGATGCTGATAATCGGATTTGGTGGGGAACGAAACGCGACGCCATACCTCAAATCAAGAGGTTCCTTTCGGAAGTGAAGCAAGGCGTGACGCCTCAGACAATATGGTCCTATGAGGACGTTGGGCACACACAAGCGGCGAAGAAGGAAATTCTGGCACTGTTCGACGAGGATGTGTTCTTGACGCCCAAGCCCGAACGCTTGATTCGGCGTATTCTTGAGATCGTCACCAACCCCGGCGACCTCGTTCTCGACTCCTTCCTCGGCTCGGGCACCACGGCGGCGGTGGCGCACAAGATGGGCCGGCGCTGGATCGGCATCGAGATGGGCGGGCATGTCGTCACCCACTGCGCGCCGCGCCTGAAGAAGGTCATCGAGGGCGAACAGGGCGGCATCTCCGGGGCCGTCGGCTGGCGTGGCGGCGGCGGGTTCCGCTTCCACCGGCTCGGCCCGCCGGCGTTCGACGCCGAAGGCCGCATCCGTCCCGACATCGAGTTCCCCGTGCTCGCCGCACACGTCTGGTTCTCGGAGACCGGCCGGCCCTGGAACGGCGGCGGCGGCACACCGTTCCTCGGCATCCACGACGGGCGCGCTCACGCGCTGCTCTACAACGGCGTCCTCGGCGACAGGCGGCCGGGCGGCGGCAACGTGCTGACCCGTGCGACGCTCGCCCTGATCCGCGAGAACATCGCCGCGGCCGATCCGGGGTTCGCCAAAGAGAGCGCGGGCTATCCGCTTACCGTCTATGGCGAGCAATCGCGCCTGGCGCCGGCGACGCACGAGCGCGAGCGCATCGCCTTCAAGCAGACACCCTACGACGTGACGGCGCGGTCGTAGCCGATGCAACTCAAGCGCTATCAGGCTGACGCGCTCGCGCTCCTGCGCCGCTTCTTCGAGGACGCGCGCGTCGCCGGGCCGAAGAACGCCTATGAGGCGATCACCGGCGAGCCGGACCTTGCGCGAAGGCTCGGGCGCTACGGCGGCACCTACCGCCCGCTCAACGCGGCGCCGAACACGCCCTATGTCTGCTTGCGGCTGCCTACGGGCGGCGGCAAGACGATCCTCGCCGCCCATACCGTCGCCGTCGCGCGCGACGCCTGGATCGAGAAGGACCATCCCCTGGTCCTGTGGCTGGCGCCGACCAACACGATCCGGCGCCAGACTGCCGAGGCGCTGAAGACCCCGCACCACCCCTACCGGCAAGTGCTGAACGAGGCCTTCGGCGGCCGCGTGCGCGTGTTCGACATCGCCGACTTTACCCATATCCGCCCGCACGACATCCGAGATCGTTGCTGCATCGTGGTCGGGACCATCCAGACGCTGCGCGTCAAGAGCACCGAGGGCCGCAAGGTCTATGCCCACAACGAAGACATGGAGCCGCATTTCCGCACGCTGGCGACGTTCCCCCCAGGGTTGGAGACGCTGGACGGCGGCGGCGCGAAGTTCTCCTTCGCCAACCTGATGCACATCCACCGCCCGCTGATGATCGTGGACGAGGCGCACAACGCCGTCACCGGGCTGACGCGCGAGATGCAGGGGCGCGTGAGACCCTGTGCCATTATCGAGTTCACGGCGACGCCGCGTGTCAACTCCAACATCCTGTACAGCGTGACGGCGCAGGAGTTGAAGGCCGAGGAGATGATCAAACTGCCGGTCATGCTCTCGGAGCACGATACATGGCAGAACGCGGTCAACGCCGCCGTCGCGGCACGGGCGTCGCTGGCCGAGACCGCCGGGAACGATCCCGGCCGCATCCGCCCCATCGTCCTGTTCCAGGCGCAGCCGAAGAACCGGGAAGTGACAGTCGCTGCGCTGAGGACACACCTGATCGAGGTCGAGCGGATCCCGGAGGCGAAGATCGCCGTGGCGACCGGCGACCAGCGCGAACTCGACGGAATAGACCTGTTCGACCCGACCTGCCCCATCGAGCACATCATCACCGTGGAGGCGCTGAAGGAGGGCTGGGACTGTTCGTTCGCCTACGCCTTCTGCTCCGTCTCCCGCATCGGAAACGCGACGGACGTCGAGCAACTGCTGGGCCGCGTGCTGCGAATGCCCTACGCCAAGCGGCGCAAGGCGGATGCGTTGAACCGGGCCTATGCCTTTCTTTCCGAGCCCTCCTTCGGCGAAGCGGCGCGGGCGCTCGTCGACAAGCTGGTCAGGATGGGTTTCGAGGAAGACGAAGCGCGCGACAACATCGAACCGGTGCAGGAGGAGCTCGATGATGATGGCGGTCTGTTCGGCCTGCGAGACAGGCCCGGGCCGACCTTCCGGCACGCCGTCGCGGCGACGTCGTCGCTGCTCTCCGACCTGGCGAAGTGCGAAGGCGTTACCGTCCGCGAAACGCAGCGCGGCGAGGCCGAGATCGCCGTCGCCGGCCCTGTCGACGAGAAGCTGGAAAAGGCGATCGCCGAGGCGCTCCCCGAGCCCGAACGCAAAGGGTTCGTCGAGGCCGTCGCCGCCTATCGCGTCGAGGCGCGGGGCCTGCTTTCGCCCGCCGAGCGGGGCGAGACCTTCTCGGTTCCGCGCCTGATGGCGGCGGTTCAGGGCACGCTGGAATTCGCCGACACCGACCTGTTCATGGAAACCCACGACTGGTCCCTTCTCGATCATTCGCCGCAGCTGGACGAAAGCGAATTCGCGATCCGCGAGACGGCGCGCAACTTCGAGATCGACCTTGACGGCGCGCGCGTCGCCTACAGATTCACGGCGGAGGCCGAACGGCGGGCGCTCGACGTGGACATGGAAGGCTGGACGCCGGAGGCCCTCGTGCTGTGGCTCGACCGGCAGACGCGCCAGCCGGATATCGGTCAGAGCGAATTGCTGCGTTGGCTGGGCGACCTCGTGGGGCATCTGACCGTCGCGCGCGGGATGCGCATCGCCCCGTTGATGCGGTGCAAGTTCATCCTCGCCCGCAAGGTGCGCGAGAAGATCGCGGCCATCCGCCAGAAGGAGCGCAACGGTGTCTATCAACGCTGCCTGTTCGCACCCAACGCCAGGGTCTGCGTTTCGTTCGACCGCGCGTTCGCGTTCAAGGACGGCATGTACCGGGATGTGCGCCGTTATCGCGGACGCTGGAAGCCGCGCAAACATTTCCTCGGTCCCGACCGGGTTCCGGCCTTCGACGGGGCCGAGGACGGCGAGGAGATACGGTGCGCCCAGGCCCTCGACAGCCTGCCGGGCGTGAAGTTCTGGATCAGGAACGTGGCGAGGCGCCCGGACTCGTTCTGGCTGCCTACCGCGACGGACAAGTTCTATCCCGACTTCGTGGCTCGGATGGAGGATGGGCGGCTTCTGGTCGTCGAATACAAGGGCGCGCACATCGCCGACGGCCCCGACACCGCCGAGAAGCGGACCATCGGGGCATTGTGGGAACGCGAAAGCGGCGGCAAGGGGCTGTTCGTGCTTGCCGAACGGTCGGTCGAAGGCAAAGATGCCCGCGCGCAGCTTCTTGCGAGGATCGGGCCATGAGCGACGCGATCCTCGCGCCTGCGGATCGAAAAGAGGCCCTGTCACGCGCCTATGTCGCGGCTGTGGCCGCCGGGGCCGGCTACACGCTGGCGACGCAGGACTTCGACCGCGACGGCGTCGACGTGCAGATACGGGCGGGTGGAACGATGCGCCCGAGTCTGGACGTTCAACTCAAGGCCACCGTCCAACTGGGCAATGGCGGAGAAGGCGAACTCCGCTACCGGCTCCCGCTCCGCAACTATGATCTGCTTCGCGAGCAGACGCTGGTGCCACGAATTCTTGTCGTGCTCGACCTCCCGAGGGATGAAGGGCAGTGGCTCGATGTAACCGCCGAAGAGCTCGTGATGAGGCGTTGCGCTTATTGGGCGGACATTGCGGGATTTCCCGAAACCGCCAACACGGAATCGGTGACGGTTGCGATCGGGAAGCGGAACCGGTTCGACGTGGGAAGCCTCGAGGATCTAATGGAACGAGCCAGAACGGGAGCCATGTCGTGAAAACGCAGATTCTCGATGCGGGCGCGTTGAGGGCCGTTCCGCCGGCCGCCCTTGCAGCTTATGCGCGGGGCGAGGGCTGGGCGAAGACCGAAGCCTATAGGGGGCACGCGGACATCTATGTCGGTGAGGGCCGGCCCGAGATCGTCTTGCCCAGAACCGATCGCCTTGCCGACTATGCGTCCGTCGTCTCCCGCCTCATCGGTATTTTCGGCGAAGTCGCAGAGCAAGATGAACTGTCGGTCTATCGCGATCTCGTCGGGGCGGATCACGATGTCGTCAGGGTCCGCGCGATCGGGGCGGACGACAACGGCTCCGTCCTGCTCGACCAGGGCGTCGAACTGGTTTCGCAGGCCCGGGAAATGCTTCTGGCCGCGGCGTGCGCCACGACGACGACGCAACCGGTCTACCGCGCGGGCGCCAACCGCGAAGCCGTCGAGTATATGAGGCAGGTTCGTCTTGGGCAGACCGAGCACGGGAGTTTTGTCGTTACGCTGATGGCGCCCGTGCTGCCGATGCTTCAACCCGTGCTCGATGATTCCTGGGCCGACTTCGACGACGAACCGTATGGGCGACGGGTCACGCGGCGTCTCGTCAGGGCGCTCGAGGCGTCCCGCGATGCGGCCGAGAAAGCGCATTCGGGCGATGGAGCGCCGGCTTTCGAGCGGGCGGTGGGTGACGGCGTGAGCGCCAATCTCTGCGACGCGGTCGCCAGATTGATAGAGCGGTCAAGCTGGTTGGAGGTCAGCGTGAGTTGGGCAAGGACCCGACCGACGCCCGAAAGTCGCAGACGCATCCTGTTCTCGAAGAGCGACGCCGGCGCCTTCAAGGAAGCTGCGCGCACCTTCCGTGCCAGAGAACCCAAGCCGGACATCAGGCTCTTCGGCAGCGTTCACAAATTGACCCGGGGCGAGCATGAAATCGAGGGACAAGTAACGTTCAAGGTCGATATGGATGGGAAGATCCAGTCCGTCGGCGCCGTGCTCGATCAGAACAACTATTCGATCGCGATCAGCGCCCATGAAGCGCGGAACCCGGTGATCGTTCATGGCGATCTCGAAAGGGCGGGACAGCGCTGGCGAGTCACGAACGCCACCGTCCGCGAGCTGACCAGCGACGAGGACGAGACGGCGTGACGTGATCCCGCCCGCACCGCCGAAAGCCGAAACACCCGCATCGCGGGATCAGACCGGCGCACGACGGCGATTTCACCGCGGGTCGAAGAAATCGGAGACGCTCACTCGCACGCCGGTTTCAACCCGTGTTCCGGCTGGCTCCGGACACCTGATTTCTCCCTCCCATTCCTGGTCATTTCCTGCGCCTTCCGGCGGTAGTTGTTCATGCCCGCCGTAGGGAGCCTCCCCCGGCAACGGCACTACGGAGAACCTTGCCGACAAGGCGCGCACGATCGATATCCCGGTCCACCGCGCCGCCGCCTGACGGCAACGCACCCGACACGGGCCGCGTCGCGCCAGCCGGCGCGGTCCGTTCCGTCTTCCTACCGCCGGCCGGTGCGGTACCCCGGGGCAATGCCGCATCGGCACACGCTCACTGCCCGTCGCACCGCACCGGAGCGGACACTGCCGCGGAGATCGTCACGCAACGCGCTCCGCAGTTCCGTCCGCGCCGCCGCCATAGCCGACACCCTGGCCGAGACCGCCAGGCTCAACGACGCCGACCCGCAGGTCGGGATCGCCGATGTCCTCGACCGCATCCCCGACTACAAGATCAACCGCATCGACGAGCTGCTGCCCTGGAACCGCCTGATCCAAAGCCCGGGGCAGGACAAACTCGATCACAGACCGACAACGGGCACATATAAGGTCAATATCAATAGCCGTTGGTATCATTTCGCGATACAGCGAGCAATAATGCGATGTCTCGTAGCCCACATCGAGAGAACTGTCGCCCGGTTGGAGATCGGTGCGGTGTCCCAGTTTACTTCGGTCTTTCGCTTTCCCGGGTTTGCCGACCAAGCTGCGGAAACCGAAAGACATCCTTATCGGACAATCCTGCCAGAGACAGCGTTCCTTTCCATAGTTCGTCGGATGTATTCCGCGATACGGGTGCAAAACCGTGCCCGGCGATCGATTTGTTGCGCCGTACCAGCGGCGAGCCGCGACCGTGCCAGCCCAGTTCCACAAATCCCTCGCCCAGAGGATCTTGCCAATACCGTAACACCTCGAAGGAATCCTGAAGCGCCAGCTTCAGCTTTCCGTCCTCCGCACGAGATTTCAGGTGTTGGCGCATGGGCTGCGGCAGCTTTTTCAACAGCACGCTGGAAGTGCGGATTTCGTACTTCGTCCACAGACGTAGTTGGGCAATTGCCTCGACCGCGCGGTAGAGTCGGGCCACAGCATCCACGTGGCGGCCTTCCCGCCGACGTCGTGCGGCATCGGATATCAGGTCTTCCAGCAATGCCCGCGTCGGGTGATCGGAACTCCGTTTCAGATCTTCCAGACGGTTTCTTGCCTCATCAACGTGGTCTTTCAGTCGACTCTTCGGGATCGGGTGGAGGGCCGCGGCCAGATCGTTCAGGCGGCTTTCGCATTGCCCAAACCTCTCGAAAGCCTTCCCGTACTCCGATCGGCTCCAGAGATCGTAAGCATCCATGAATGTGGCGAGAGCGTTCAACTCGCTCTTGCGGGACGCGTTGCCGGTAATTCTTTTCAGGGCATCCCGAAGCAGTTGGCTACCTTCGCCGAAAGCGTGTCTATCGAATACCGCCACGGCATCCTCGACTGCCTGATAACCGAGCGCGTCCCACGGATTGGCCGCATATACCACCTGTTCGCTGCCGGAGACGACGACGCCCACGTTGTTCCGATCGCGTTCGGTGCCGCCGACATACGAGAACCGGGAGTTCGCCCACGGCCGGGCGACCAGGGCGAGCGCGGCACTCATGCACTTCGTGCCGCCGGTGAAATCCACGATGCATTCATATCCGCCGCCGCGCCCGCGCCATTCGAGGACGCGCGGCTCCACTCCGGCGCGCATTTCCTGCACGCATTGCGAGAAGTCCTGAGGGTCCGATAGCGGAATGGTGTCGTATGCGCCTTCACCCGGATCGCGCCCTCTCTCGCTCAGCAGCTTCCGAATGCCCGCGATGTGGTTGACGGTGTCGCACGAAGGCGCGAACAGAATCCGATCGGGTCGCCAGTGCGCGATCGAGGCGGCCAAGGGTTCCGGCCTGCCGCCAACAGTCGCGATCAACAGTTTATGCGTGGACTGCTCAGGCGGCATCGCCGCGCCCTCACCAAATCAACGGCGGCGGGATCTTCCCGGAGACCGCCGGGGCGGCGGTTTCGGTCCGGGTTTCTCCCACTGGAACTGAAGGGGCCGAACGACGCGCACATGAAGAGTTCTCGTCTGGCCGTCGGCCGTGTCGTCCGGCGCCGGGCCGCGGGAGAACACCGTTCCTTCCTGCCCGTCTTCGACACGCCCGCACCAACGGCCTTTGTCGTCCTTGTACAAGGTCGCCTCGACCGCGTCTCCCTTCCGAAGTTGGCGAGGCGGGTCCGGCCGAGGCTTGTCGAAGCGTCCGTAGCCGACGGCGGTGCGCGCGCCGGCGCCGAGCCATTCAAGCGCGTCTTCGAGCCAACGGCACGCCGTATCGCACGACGCTTTGCCGGATGCCCCTCGCGGCGTGACGGCGAAGCGGAACACGGCTCCCGCAGCGACCGAGAGGAACGGTATTGGAACGGGCGATATCCAATCCCCCGGCGGCTTGCCCTCCCGATCATAGTCGCTGTAGTGCGGGGTCGTGACATCGGCCTTCAACACGACCGGCTTCGTCGGCAGGGCGTCGAAGAAGATCACGTCGCCAACTTGCTCTTCCGACCCGAGAATATGACGGCAAGCTGCGTCGTCCTCGGCTTTCCACTGCTTGGCCCACGCACTAACGGCGCCCTTCACCGACGGGCCGGGCAGATAGGGAACGCCGAGACCGTGATGCCACAGGAACCCGTTCTCCACCGGATGCGCGCGGCCGAGACCCGCAACGAAAGGACCGGCGGTCTGAAGGTCGATGTATCGGCCGTTCAGATGCTCGATCATGGCGCTCTGCCGTTCGGCCCGGCGCTGGAGTTCGTCCGGGTCTCCGCACGGTCCGGCGGCGGCGCCGACCCATTTCGCCTTGTCGAAATCGTCGCCGCGCGTAGACAGGCTCGTGCAGGAACGGCAGAACTTGTCGTACCACAGCCCCGCATTGCCGCCGTTCGGCAGGGAACGGACATCGGCGCCGCGGTATAGCGGCCGCGTGTTCATTGGCCGCCTTTTCCCAAGGGCGAGGTCAGCCAGGCGGCGGCGAACTTCTTCAACCAGCCGAGATAGCTCTGCGCCTCGGCATGCGCACGCAGATAGGTCCGCTGGTCGTTGCCGACGATGGCTTCGAGCAGTTCCTGTGTGTTTCGATAGGGCGCATCCTCGTCGTCGCCGCACAGCCAGTCCTGGACGTCCTGATACAGAAGAAGGTGCGGATCACCGCCGTCCCCCGGTTTCGCCGCCGCGCGCAGGGTCGCCATCGCTTGTCCGAACCCGTTTTGCAGGATCGACGCCGGCAACGCCTTGACATAGGCCAGATAGTCGGACTGTTTCGGATGCGCCTGCCGTTTCCTGACCCGACTCAAGGCGTGCGCGGCACGGCGCTGGTCGAGACTGCGGGTGGTCATCCGCTCGTCTCCTGCCAGGCCGTATGCAACCAGCCTTGGCCGACGGTCTCGTTGCCGCCGACCTGGATGTAGGGCCGGCACGCGAACGCCGCGCCGACCGCCTTCACGCCGCCGGCGTCGGACTCCCGTTCCGCGAGGAGTGCATACATCAACGTATCCGGCGGCAAGGTTTCCTCATACCAGAGGTTTTCGCTTCTCTTGTGCTCGTCGAGCACGTTTCGCGCCTGGACGGAGAGTCCGTTGCGGGCGAACCAACAGAAATCGTCGTCGCACAACAAGACCAGTTGCCGGGCCAGCCGCTCGCGCGCCATTGGATCCGTAATCAGCCCCGCAATGACATCGATCCAACCGTCCAGACCACGGCCAGCCGACAGCATGGCGCGGAAACTGCGTTCCTCCAAATAGAGCGTGTCGCCGCCTTCTACCGGCGATGCGGCGACGTAACGATACGGTTCGACGACCGGCGTTTCCGGTGTGCTCGCGAAGTCGGCGCGTCGTCGATCCCGCGCCAGCCGTTCCAGCAGATGGCGGCACGTCACCCAACGGTAGGCGCCCGTCAGGCTGCGGACCGGAAGCAGGAGCAATCGTGCATCGGAAACCAGCAAGGCGCCGGCCCGGTCGGGCTTGCCGAACACCCGGTCGCGCTCGCCCGGCTCCAGGCCCTTCCCCACGGCATCGCGCAAAGCGCCCTTCAGGCCGGAACCGGGGATGAACGGATAATCCGTCGCCGCCTCGCGCGCGACCGGCAGGTCGATGGCGCCGCCGCTCTGGCCGGCGCCGGAGTGAACGAAGGTTTCGGCCAGCAGGCCGAGCAGCGCACAGTTCATTGCGGCGGCTCCCCGGTTCGGTCGTTTCGGCGCTTCCAATTTCCGACTGCGACGAGCCCGAACCCCCAGGCAGCGCGCGCGCCGATAGCGGCGCCGTGCAAGGCCTCGACCCGGGATGCGTCGTCTCGTTCGGCCTCCAAGAACAGCACACTGCCGGGCGAAAGATGAGGCCGCAACGCCAACGGTCTTCCCGCTTGGGAATCCCAGCCGCCAACAAGGGTCGGACGGGGCAGGCAGGCGCTTACGACGCGGCCGGGCAGCCCCGCATATCCGTGCTCCCCGGGGCGCGGCGGCGCCTTCGTATCGGCGGGAGTCAGAATGGTCGCTGTATAGAGAAGCGGCCCCTGTGCGGGTCGAAAGCGGGGCGGTTCGGGGAAACCCAGCCGCTCATCGAGGAGGCGCAGCCAGCAGGCGCGTGCTTCGCCTCCCACGGGGTGCGGTCGCCCGCGCAAGGCGTCGGCGTGATGCGGCGGCAGCCCTCGGGCTTCGACCGCCAACGCCGTCCCGCGCCCGAGGCGGACGTGGCTCGGAGAATACAGCGCACCTTCGGCCGTGACGCGGGCATCTCTCGAACGGAGAATGCCGACCCTCGGTTCCTCCCGCCACAAATCGCGGCGGTGAACCAGATTTTCGGGGGCAGGAGCGTTGCCTCGCAGAACCGCCGCAAGTCCCGACACGGTCATCCACCAGCCCTGATCGAACAGCGGCTTGACGCCTTCCGCGGCGCCCGCGGCGGACGGCAGTGGCAGGTTCGGCCCGAGATCGCAGGTCAAGTCGCAACCGGGAGACAGGAAGGCCAGCGATTTCGGGAAGTCCTCGTTTTCGCGCGGGAGCGCGCCCACCAGGTGTGCCGGAGCGGGGAACAGGCTTTCGCCGTTTCGGGTCAGGACCGGCCCCCGGAACCGGAGGGGTCCGAGGTCGGCACCGTTTCCGAGGCGCGCGCATATGTCGGCACTCCAGCCCCCGCACTTCCAACCCATGGATCGGGCAAGGCCGGCGCGAACCGCTCCGACGAGGGTCGGCGGCGGCGGCGGAAATCTGCTGACGACTCCCGCCTGGCTCGCCTCTCCCTGTTCGTACGGCCGGCCGTCGCGGAAGAAGAGCGTATCCAGCGGCTCGAAACGAACGAGGGTCATGACGGCGCCGCCGCGCGCCCGAAGTCGCAGATTTCCGCCAGGAAGCGGGCGACGAATGCGCCGTCGAGACGAAACGTCTCGCCCGCGCCGGGCAAATCGTCGCCGCGTTGCGTGGTACAGGCGGCAAGCAGTCCGTTCACGGCGGCTTCGGCGCGCACCTGTTCGTCCCCCGTCCTCGGCGGCGCGCCCTTGACGTGCTCGGCCAGGACGACCGCGTGCCGCTCGTCCGCGTCGAGACCGCCTATCAGATCTTCGTAGCGCCGCCGCAGGTTGTACAGGAAGCTCGCAGGATAACTCTGCGCCCGAAGCGCCGCGATTGCCTCCGGCGCGCGTCCGAAACGTGCGACCCAACGGTGGTTGACGCCGCCGGGCAGTATAACGGCGAGCGCCAGAGAGTCGCGTCCGTTTCCGTCCTTGGCCGTCCCGTCGAGTTCTTCGCGAGCCAACGCCAGCACTTCGCGCAGCGGATTGCGATAATGCGCGAAGACGACAGCGCACGATGCGGTAGCGGATGCGCCCTCTTCTCTCGCGTCCTCGAAAGCCAGACCCGCAAACGCGCTGCCATAGGCCCGCCGCAACGCGGTCGCGCAACCGATCGCCCGATCGACGGGCAGCATCGCCAAAACGTCGTCGCCGCCGGCATAAACCGTCGAGCCGTCATTGTCGCGGACGATATCAGGGACGCGGCTGACGAACGCCGCCAGTGCCCCGGAAATCCGTTCTTCGCCGCTTTCGCGCAACAACTTGCCGAGTCGATCACCGTCCATCGACAACAGAGCATAGAACGGCCGCGCAGCGCCGACCACCTTGCCGAGCTCTCGCAGAGCGCTCGACAACCGCGCGCGAAGCGCCGCGTCCGGACCGTCTTCGGCGTCAGCCTCGCCGAGCGGTCGTGCGTCGTCGCTCAAGGGCGTCGCGCGTGGATTCGCCAGCGCCGGTTCGAGAAACAGGTTGCCGTCCAGATCCGCAGCGGCGCCGAGCGGGGAGAGCCCGGGCAGCCGCGCCGTGCGCTCGCCGCTCAGTTTGCCGAAGATCGCTGGGCCCACGGCGTCGCGGACGGATTCAACATATTCTTGAAGTTTCGTGCGGCGCTCGGGGTCGGCGGCGACGTGGGCAAGCCAGGGCGCCGCCGCCATATAGGCGGTCGAGGGCCAGTTCGCGGCGCCGATGTTCCAACCGACAGTCGTCTCCAGTTCCGTCGGTTCGAGCTTGGGAAACAGGCGCTTGACCAGTGCGACTGCGCACAGACGCTCGTCATCGCGAAGATCGAGTCGCCCGGTCCGGCGCCGGACGTCGCCCCAGAAAGCGTCCTGCGCCGGTCGCTCGCGGCTGCGGACGAAACCCGACAGTTCCTGCCGATCGCCCATCGTCGTGCAATGGTCTCCGCCTTCTTCGGGCGGCCAGTGGGAACGCCAGTTCTTGCGCCGATCGAGCCAGGCGGAGTCACTCCCGTCGCCGGGGTCGGCGTCCATCACCCACTGGATGTCCCAGAATTCCTCGATCTGGCGGTCCCAGATCGCGCGGGTGTCGCGCCCGCCGCCGGCTGCATCGGCGACGAAGCGCCGCCACACGCACTCCGCCAGTTCACGCCACTTCCGCCGTGTCTCCTCCGCGGCAGCTTCGGGATCGAACGCCCCCGGAACCGACGCCTTGAAGCGGTTAGGCAGGCTGCCGATACGCGGCGATTCTTCCCTGGGCAGCGGCCGCCCGAGAACCGCGGCCAACATCGGATTCTCCGGCTCTCGTTCCGTTCCGACCACCGGGAAGAGAATCCGACTGTCCTGGCGCAGCGTGGCGGCCATCAGCTGCCCCGCCAGCCATGACAGCAGAAACGACCCGGCCCACAAGTCACGCGTGCGCCGCGCCTGCGCGACGAAGCCCTGCACCGGCCCGATCGAGACGTGCAGGAGGCGGTCAGCCATCGGGCCAAAGCCGGCGTTTGCGGTTTTCGTCCAGAAACGTCGTTAACACGCTCCAGTCCGGCCTGGCGGGAACGACCTTGCCGCGCGCCTTGATCTTCTCGCCTTCGGGCAGAAAACGCGACCGCAGCAACAGCGCAACACCCGTATACCGGGCGCCGATTTCGTGGACATGAAAGAAAAGAGGGCTCGCGCGCCGGTTGTGCGATTCGGGTTCGACCTTCGTTTGTTTTCCGTAGTTGTGCGGCAGCCCGAACACTGTCCGCCGCGGATGAAAGTCGTCGCCTGTCTTCTCGCCCTTCATCCAGGCATGGTCGTCGGGGAAACGACATTTGGATTGTTCGCCGTCGAGAATCTTGCCCTTTCGGCCCCAGCTTCGGTAGCGCACCATCGTCTTGCCGTATTCGTCGAGAACCTTCGTGGACGCGCCGATGTTCTCGAACATCAGATCGACCCGGGCGCCTGCCGAGAACGCGCTGATCTCCGGCTCGCGGTCGGCTGTCTTCGTGCTGCTCAACAGGGAACTCAAGTGATTGCGGTACGTTTCGATATCCTGGGGCGGCTGCCAGCCGACGATACCGTCGCCTTCGAGGGCGGTCAGGACGAGACTGCCGTAGCCCTTGCGGGACCGAGCGCCCACCCCGCCGACCAAGCCGAAAAGCCGCAGCGCGGGTTCGACTTCGTTCAACGTCTCCGCGTCTCGCGCGGCAATCCGCAAGGAGAACTCGAAGGGCGCTTCGAGGCAAGGGCGGATCAACTGCCCCGGCCTGGTGCCTTTTTTCTTGCTCTCAAAGGCTTCCATAACCCCATAACCGAGATAGCGGGCGCCGGGGCCGACGGACAGAACCTCATCCTTTTCCACGATCCTGGGCATAGTCTTCATGTCGAGCCGCATCGCGACTCGGCTCTGCCCGGCATCACTGGAGCCGAACAATGCGTGCTCTCGCCGCCTCATGCGCGCGATGGCGCCCGTGGCATCCTCCTTGTCGGCGCGACGAGCCCACGCGAGCGCGCGCCACCAGAATCGCAGCGCACCCTTGACCGAGGGCGCCCGTATTTCGGCATCGTCCTCGCCCGAACCGGCGAAGCACGGCGTCACGATCTTGAAATGGGCTTCAACGTGTTTCATCTGGCGTTTCGGCCAAGTGCATCATGGAAGCCGATGGCGACCAATGGGCCTTGCGTACTCTCTGTTCTCCGACAAGGCAACCCGGCTTGGCCGAGTAGGCCGCCGATCACCGCCGCCGGCCACACGGCTTGTCGTGGCAATGCACGGTAAGCTTCCAGCCGTGCTGCCCGGCGCGATCAGGCGCCCGGTTTTGCGACTGCGGCGGTGGATCGGTTCCACGGCAGCAATTCGTCGATACGATCGATCTTGTCGTCGGGGATGCGATCGAGGGTTTCGGTGAGCCAAGCCTGCGGGGCGGCGCCGTTGAGTCTGGCGGTTTCGATCAGGGTGCAGGCGATGGCGGTAGCCCTGCCGCCGCCGGTCGAACCCATGAAGAGATAGTTCTTCCTGCCCAGGGCGATGGGCGTCATGGCGCGTTCGGCAGGGTTGTCGTCGATCTCCAGGAAACGGTGCTCGATACAGGGCCGCAGGCGCTTCGGACGGGTCGGCGCGTAGCGGATCGCCGCCAGCGAGGTCTTGGCGGAGAGCTTCGGCAACTGCGTCTGCAACCAACGCTCCAGCGCGTCGAGGCGCGGTGCGGCCCGGGCCCGGCGGATCGCGCCCGGCGGTCGGGCGGTTGCCCGCGGGCGTCCCTCGCGATGGCGTAGAACACAGCGATCCGTTCCAGGGCCTCGGCCGCAATCGCCGATGTCCGGGCGGCAGGGACATCGAAGAACTTGCGCCGCACATGCGCCAGACAGGCGACCTCAGCCACCGGACCGGCACGCGCCGGCGCGCCGAAGCCGGCATAGCCGTCGCTGTGCATCCAGCCGTTAAAGCCTTCGGATGCGCCGCCCTTGCGGTCGCTCGAGAAGCGATACCGAGCCGCTGGCGGCCCCGGGCGAATCGCCTATCGTCAGTTCCTGTCCAGGCTCTCGATCCGGTCGCTCCACCGCGAGCGACGAACCCGCTCGACAAACGCGCGATCGGCCGTGACGAGCCGGGTCTCTTCGTCCTGGGCAAGCGCGAGGTACTGGCAGTCGTAAACCGGGTGCTCCAGAACACATGCCATCTCGAAAGCCGCCTCGCGCAACCGCGTCGACGGGACCAGCGATTCGAACCATCGAGGCAGGGCCTTGAGGAAAGCCCTCGCCTGGGCTTGCGGGACCGTCTTCGCCAGCACCCTCCGCCAGGCCGCGTTCGCACATTCCACGAGAATCATGTCGGGTGCGGAAAAGACCGCCTCCGATTCCGCCAAGGCGCGCGCCTCGGACGACAGGTTCTCCTCGAAAAACCATTTGCACGCAACGCTTGCGTCGATCACCAGCGTCATCGATCGTCGCGGTCCCGGCGCAGAAGCGACACACTGTCCTCCAGAGGACCGGCGGTCATGGCCCGGATGCGATCGGCCTCGGCAACCAACTCCGCCCGCCCGGGGCGCGCAGCCTGCGTCAGAATCGTTCTCAGCATCCGTTCCAGAGAGCAGCCTCGCCGCTTCGCCTTCCATTTCAGCGCCGCGACCGTTTCCGCATCCAGATTGCGCACGATCACCTGCGAACGCGCACCCTCCAAGGAGCGCTCCGCAGGACGCCGGACGAGGCGGTCGTCCCGTGAGAAACAGACCCGTTTCTCTTCCAGAGAGAACCGTTCGACCTTCCAGCCTGCCCGCATCCAGCTACGCGCCTGCGTATGAGTCTCATCGTTCCCCCACCACGACCCATATCTCCTCGCGCTCGCGGGCAGAGAGTCGCCGAGGATGTCTTCGACCCCGAAAAATGTCAGCGCGCAGGAGTCGTCGGCCTGTTCCGACAAGTGTGTTTCCAGAGGATCGTATTTGCCCATGACGGACCTCCCAGCACAGAACGATAACGACATGCTATCATATCCCCCCCCCCCCCTTTCGCGGCCGTCAACAAGCCGGCGCCGTCGATCCGGCGCTTCTCGTCCGCCGACCGGAACCGGCGTTTCCGACACGGCACCGCACTGCCTCCTCCGATAGTGTCCACTAACCGATGGTGGACACCATCGGCCTTCCGAACATCACCGTCGGAAACTGACGCATGACACAGAACCGATACAAGCGCTGCCACGCCGGGCGCCTACTGCGTATCCATGATCCGGGTCACAGCTTCGCGTTTCGCGCGCCGGCGCTCGGCGAGAGCTCGCCCATGATCTGAAAATTGCTCTACCACACCCAGGTGCAGACCACGGCCCGCTACGCCCCCCTCACCTGCGACACGGTCAAGGTGTCGGTCGCGCGCATCGGCGACAGCATCGAGCGGTATCCGGAGACGAAGGAGGACGATAGCAACGAGGCGACAGCCCGATAATGCCGAGGCGCTTCACGATATCGTCAAAGCATCTACGTCGCGGCCGCCGTAAAGAATTCTGAGGAACGCCACAGTGTCCGCGCTCACGTGAAAAGCGATGGTCACCCGCCGTTCGAAACCGACGATCCGCAGGCCGGGAAACAAGTCGTCCCGCCGCGTGCCCCGCTCTGGAAATTCCGCAAAACCCTGGCAATAGGTCTCGATGCGTTCGACATAGGCCAAGGCCCGACCGGCGCCCCCGCGCTCGGCGATGAACAGGTACAGATCCTCGATATCGTCGCGGGCTTCGGGCGCGAAGACGACCTTATGCACGGCGCCCGGGGTTCTTCGCACGCGCGGCGTGGAGGTCCCGGATTTCGCCGAAGACCCGGTCGGCGGAGATTGCTCGTCCGGGATCGGACTCCATTGCAGTTGCGACGGGCACGACCTCTTCGCGCAGCCAGCGCTCGACGGCGGCGTCGCGTTCCTGCAAGGCCCGCAGGCCCGCGCGTATCACCTCGCTGCTCGTGGCATAGGCGCCGGAGGCCACGAGGCTATCGATATATCTCGCCTGTTCGCCGGGCAGGCTGAATGTCCGTCTATGGGAAGCCGCCATCGTCAAACCTTCGAGTGAGATGATCTTCTCTCATTGTATGATCGTTTCATACTCGATTCCAGGGCCGCACGACTCCCGCCACGATTGCCGGTGAGTGCCCGTTGGCGGGCGGATTGCCGTCGGATCGTCAGGAATGTCGACACCGCTCCGCGTGGGCCGGCATGGACGGTGACCCATTCCCGGCCGCCGGCTCATCAACTTGGAAGAGTTGCCGTCGGCGGCGCCGACCGCGTGCGGCAACCGGGAAACCGAGCGCGGCGGCGAGCGGGCGGCGGTGATCTACACCCTCATCGGCACTGCGAAGCTGAACGATGTCGACCCGCCGGCCTGGCTCGCCGGCGTCCTCGATCGCATCGCCGAGACGCCGCAGACCCGGCTGCACGAGCTCTTCCCTTGGCACTGGAAGCCGAACGGAAACAGGACCTGGCCGCATAACCCGCAGCCCACCCCGGATGCTTACCGAACACCTGTCCCGCGTGAACACCCTGGCACCGTCGCGACGATGGTGACGCAGCGAACCCAGCCGGACTACATTCGGACCGATTGCTGGAGTGGAACCGGTGCACTACCACAGAGGCAAACCAAGCGCATGATCGCTCCCGACAACATGGCCAGATGCTTACGATCAGGCTGGCGTTGACATCGTAGCGCCGCCCCACCTGCGACACCGATACGCCCGGCGCAAAGCTCTGCGCCACCATCCGCCGACCAGAACCGACGTACACGACGTGGCGCCGCACTGCCTCCCCCGATAGTGTCCACTAACCGATGGTGGACACCATCGGCCTTCCGAACATCACCGGCGGAAACTGACGCCTGACATAGAACCGATACAAGGGCTGCCACGCCGGACGCTTACAAAGAAGCCACGACCCGCGGACGAGAAAAAACCCCGCCGTCTTGCCGAGATAACGGGGATCTGTGGTTGCGGGGGCAGGATTCGAACCTGCGACCTTCAGGTTATGAGTTTGGTTGTTATTTGATGACACATGTGCGCCTGGATACGATAAAGTGCTATAAAACAGTAGGTTACGTCCACTTCCCTGCACCTGGGGGCACGCTCCGATGCGCCTTGACTTGCTCTACTAAGGTACCTATAAGGTGCCTTGGATCGGATTGCAAGAGACGAGTGGCTATGGCCAGGATCACCAAGCGGACCGTCGATGCCCTGAAGGCCGAGGTGCGCGAGCGCGTGGTCTGGGACGACGACCTCAAGGGCTTCGGGATGCGCGTTCACCCCACCGGGCGCAAGGTCTATATCGTCAAGACCCGCTACCGCGGCCGGCCCATCAAGGTGACCATCGGACCGCACGGGACCGTCACGCCGGCGGAGGCGCGGACGCGGGCCGCCGAGATCATGTCCGACGCCAGGGCCGGCAAGGACCCGGCGGGGTGGAACGGGCGGAATGCCAACGCGCCCACCATGCGCGAACTCGGGAAACGGTTCCTCGATGAATACGCCCGCTCCCATTGCAAGCCGAGCACGCAGGCCGAGTACCGCCGCTCGGTCGAGCTGTTCATCGATCCCCGGATCGGCAAGCGTCTGGTCCCGGACATCCAGCGGAGCGACATCGCGGCCCTTCACCACGACATGCGGGAGACGCCCTATCAGGCCAACCGGACGCTCGGGGTGCTCTCGAAGATCTTCAATCTGGCGGAGCTATGGGGCTTGCGGCCGGACGGCTCGAACCCGTGCCGGCACGTGAAGCGGTTCCGGGAGGAGCGGCGCGAGCGCTTCCTGTCGGACGAGGAGTACCGACGGCTTGGAGACGCCCTGAAGGAGATCGAGCAAGACGGCTCGGAGACGCCGGTGGCGATCGCAGCCGTCCGCCTCTTGATGCTGACCGGGTGCCGGCTCTCGGAAATCCAGAAGCTGCGCTGGGAGCATGTCGATCCCGAGGCGGGTGAACTGCGGTTGCCGGATACCAAGACCGACGCCAAGGTCGTGTATCTTGGAGGGCCGGCGATCGCGGTCCTGCGCGGCATTGACCGCAGCGACGGCAACCCCTGGGTGATCGCGGGGCGCAAGCCCGACAGTCACTTGACCGACCTGCAACATCCCTGGCGACGCATCCGGGCGCGCGCCGGGCTCGACGACGTGCGTATCCACGACCTGCGCCACAGCTTTGCCAGCGGCGGCCTGCTGGTCGGCGAGGGCCTGCCGATGATTGGGAAATTGCTCGGGCACACGCAGGTTCAGACCACCGCGCGCTACGCCCACCTCGCCAACGATCCCGTCAAGTCCGCCGCCAATCGCATCGCCGGCAGGATCGCCGAGGTCGCGGGGTGAAGGTCCCGCAAGCTCGACCTTTACGGCTGAGCTGTCCATGATATAGCAAGCGCGATATCACGCTTGCTATATCATGCGTTCTGACCTATTCTCGTCGATCATTCGTCGCGAGAGTGAGCGATGCAGTCGGCGGGCTATTCCGTTCCCGAAGATTATCCTGCTCGAGTCAGGGATTTGCGAGAACGGCTCGGGTTGACGCAGACGCGGATGGCGGAGCGCATCGGCGTGTCGTTCGCGACGGTGAACCGATGGGAGAACGGCCAGTCCAGGCCGACGCGCCTGGCATGGCGACGGATCGCCGATCTGGAAGCAGAAGTCCGGGCATCGAAGCACCGGGCCGAACCGGCCGCTGCTCCGACTGCGCCGACGCTCGACTTCGCGGCGGAACCGGGGGCGGTCGCCGCGGTCGCCGAGGCGACCCGCCTCGCCTACGGCCACCTTTCCAACCCGGCCTTTGCTGCGGAGATCTCCTCGATCGACCCCCTTCCGCACCAGCGGATCGCCGTCTACGAGCACATGCTTGGCCAGTCGCCGCTGCGCTTCCTCCTCGCCGACGACGCCGGCGCCGGCAAGACGATCATGACGGGGCTCTATCTCCGGGAGATGATCGCGCGCCGTCTCGTCGCCCGCATTCTCGTGGTTCCGCCGGCCGGCCTAGTCGGCAACTGGGAACGCGAGATGCGCACGTTGTTCCGCCTCCCCTTCCGCATCGCGCGCGGCGTCGATGCTCGTGCCGGAAACCCGTTCGTCGGGCCTGAGAGCGACCACCTCATCATCAGTATCGATACGCTCGCCGGCGAGCGTATGGTCGCGCGGATGCGCGAGGCGGTGGCCTCGGGCGCCGCGCGCGCCTACGACCTCGTGGTGTTCGACGAAGCCCACAAGCTGGCCGCCGACCGCGAGCGGGATTCCTACGTCCGCAAGACCGACCGCTACCGCCTCGCCGAGGCGCTGGCCGGCCTGCCTACGGATGACGCGCGGTGGCGGCTCGGCTGGTCGGCGTCGAACATCCTGCTGCTGACCGCGACGCCGCACATGGGCAAGGACTTCCCCTACTACTGCCTGTGGCGGCTTCTCGCACCGGACACGCTCGCGACCTTCGATGCGTTCGAGGCCTTCCCGGAAGCGCAGCGCCGCCGCCACTTCATCCGCCGGACCAAGGAGGAGATGGTCCACTTCGACGGCCGGCCGCTCTACCCGCAGCGGCGTTGCGATACCCTGAGCTACGCCCTGAACCCGGCGGAGCAGACCCTTTACGACGCGACGACGCGGTACATCGCGGAAACCTACAACAAGGCGCGCATACTGAACCGTTCCGCCGCCCGCTTGGCCATGAGCGTGTTCCAGCGCCGGCTCGCCAGCTCGACCTACGCGCTGATGCGGTCGTTCGAACGCCGCCTCGACCGGTTGGACGAGGCCATCGCGCTGGTGCGTGCGGGCCGCGCCGACGAGCTGGAACGGCGCCAGACGCGCATCGCCGGCACGCCCGATTTCTTCGAATCCCGGACCGCGGACGAGGACGCGGGCGACGCGGGCGAGCCGGAGCGTCACGAAGCGTTCGAGGAGACCGCGTTCGGCGGCCTCGCCGCGATCACCCTGGCGGAACTGCGGGAGGAGCGCGCCGCGGTCGAGGCCCTTCTCGCCCGGGCGCGCCGTCTCGCCGAATCGGGCGAGGACTCCAAGTTCGAGAAGCTGCGCACACTCATGGCCGATCCCGCCTTCGCCCGGGAGAAGCTCATCGTTTTCACCGAGCACCGCGACACGGCGGAGTTTCTGGTGCGCCGCCTGGAAGGGCTCGGCTTCACTGGACAGGTGGCCTTGATCCACGGCGGGCTCGACTACCGCGACCGGGAGACACAGGTCGAGCTGTTCCGACGTCCGACGGACCGGGGCGGCGCCAGCTATCTGGTCGCCACCGACGCCGCGGGCGAGGGCATCAACCTCCAGTTCTGCTGGCTGATGGCGAACTACGACGTGCCCTGGAACCCGGCGCGCCTGGAACAGCGGATGGGGCGCATCCACCGCTACGGGCAGGCGCGCGACCCGGTGGTGATCGTCAATCTGATCGCCGGGGAAACCCGCGAAGGGCGGGTCCTCAAGGCGCTTCTCGACAAGCTCGAGCTGATCCGCAAACAGCTCCGCTCGGACAAAGTGTTCGATGTCGTCGGGCGCCTGTTCGAGAACATGCCTATCAAAGAGTATCTGGAGATGGCGGCGACGGAGGACGGCGCCCGCGACGCCATCGAGAAGCTCGGCGGCCGCCTGACACCGGAGCAAGTGACCGCGATTACCGAGCGCGAGCGCGCTCTGTACGGCGGCGGGGAGGTGCGCAACCGTCTCCCAGAGATCAACGCGGCCATGGAACGGGAGCAGTATCGCCGGCTGCTACCCGGCTATGTCCGCCGTTTCGTCGAGACCGCTATCCCCCTGATCGACCTGCGGCTGGAGGGCGACCCCGACGACGTTTTCGAGCTTGCGCCCGAACGGCCCGGCGCCGCCGACGAGCTGCGCGGCGCCATGGAAGCCTATCCGGAAGCGGTGCGCGGCCGGTTGACGGTCCATCGACCGAACGGTGGGGACGCCATCTGGATGCATCCCGGCGAGCCGGTGTTCGAGCGATTCCGCGCAGCCCTGCTGGCGCGCTGCGGCGGGGAGGCGCGGCGGGGCGCGATCTTCGTCGATCCTCATACCCAAGCGCCCTACCTCTTTCATCTGGCCCGAGCGTCGGTCGTGCGCCGTGACGGGGAGCGGTCGGAGATGGTCGAGACCCGTCCGATCGGACTGCGGCAGGATAGCGACGGCACCGTCTCGCCCTGCCCACCGGAGCACCTGCTCCTGCTGCGCGGCGCAACCGGGATCGCCCCGGGCGGCGTGCCGCTGGCCCGGCTGGCGCGCGGGCTGATGGAGAACGCGGACGAGTGGCTGAAGGATACCGCGCTGCGCATGGCGGCGGAGCATCGTGCGTGCATCGAGGATTCGCTGCCGGAACGGCGCCGGTGGATCGCGCGCGGCTACGACCACAAGACCGCCGAGCTGGTGGCGAGGCGGCGGCAGGTGAGCGGCGAGGCGCGCCGGGGCGATGCGGGCGCTCAGGCAGAGCTTGCCGTCGTAAGGGAAGAACAGGGCCGACTCGTCGCGGAGAAGCAGCGCGGTCTGGCATTGCTGGACGCGGAGCCGTCTCTGATCGAGCCCGGCGAGACGGCGATGATCGCCCACGCGCTGGTCGTGCCGACGGACGATCTCGAGGAGCGGCAACGGCACGACGCGGGAGTCGAGGCGATCGCCATGCGGCTTGCCCGCACCCACGAGGAAGCGGCCGGCGCCACGGTCTGGGACGTGTCGCGGCCCGTGCTTGCGCGCCGCGAAGGTCTCGGAGATTGGCCTGGTTTCGACCTCCGTTCACTGCGCCCAGCAGCCGCGCACGGGCCGGCGGAGGACCGCGCCATCGAGGTCAAGGGCCGCGCGGGGTCCGGTGCGGTGGAGGTGAGCGAGAACGAGTGGGCGGCGGCCTGCAACCTGCGCGGCCGCTACTGGCTCTATGCCGTCTTCGACTGCGCCACGCCCCGGCCCCGCCTGGTCAAGGTCCGCGATCCGTTCGGCCGGTTGCTCGCGCGGGCGAGAGGGAGCGTCGTCATATCGAGCTCCGAGATCCTGTCGGCGACGGACAAGGGAACAGTGTAGCGCCGTGGCATGACGATTTGGACGGCGCCGCTCTTCACATCGCCGCCTCCGACGCATCGCCTCTGCGCGTCCGCGCCGGGCCCGGCACCGGCAAAACCTTTACGTTGATGCGTCGCATTGCACGGTTCCTTGAGCGAGGAACCGCTCCGGAGCGAATTCTTGTATGTACATTCACTCGAACGGCAGCGGCCGATCTGAAAAAGGCTGTCATTGCGCTGAATGCGCCTGGAGCGGATGACGTCAAGACGACCACCATCCACGGCCATTGTTTCGGAATCCTCATGCGAGATGAGGTTCTGGCGTCGACCGGTCGGGTTCCCCGACCGCTGATGGATTTCGAGCAGCGGTTTCTTTTGGAGGATCTGCGGGTCGACGGCTTCGGCACGATCCACCAAAACCGCAAACGGATCAAAGCCTTCGAGGCAGCCTGGGCGAGACTCCAGGACGAGCAGCCGGGCTGGCCGAACGATGCGACGGACAGGGGTTTCCAGGCCATACTTCTCGATTGGCTGCGCTTTCATCGGGCGATGTTGATCGGCGAGCTCGTACCGGAAGCCTTGCGTTACCTCAGAAACAATCCGGCGGCACGGGACTTCGACGATTTTACGAAGATTTTCGTCGACGAGTATCAGGATCTCAACGTCGCCGAACAGGAGGTCATCGGTCTACTCGCGAGGAACGCGGAACTGACAATCGTCGGTGACGAGGATCAATCGATCTACTCGTTCAAGCACGCGTATCCCGAAGGTATAGAGGAGTTCCACCAGAGAAATGCCGGAACCGTGGACAGAAGTTTGGACGTATGTCGGCGGTGCCCGACGGCGATTGTCGCACTGGCCAACGAGTTGATCGGAAACAACAACCAGAGGGCCAATCGAAGCCTGTTGCCGCACGCGGAAAATGGCCAGGGGGAAGTCTATATCGTCCAATGGTCGGGCATCGAGGCCGAAGCGGACGGGTTGGCTCGGTTTATCCGACAGCGTGTCGTCGAAGGACGCGTTCAGCCCGGTCGGATTCTCGTCCTCGCTCCGCGTCGGGTATTCGGCTACGCGGTTCGCGACGCCCTAAAAGCGATCAATGTCCATGCCCACAGCTTCTTTCAGGAACAAGCTCTCGAAGGCGACCCGAAGAGCGCGGACGGCAGCAAGAAACAGAAAACGTTCACCCTCTTGACGCTTGCCGCCGATCCGACGGATGCGACAGCGCTTCGCTGCTGGTGCGGCTTCGGCAGCCAATCTCTGCGCGCTCCCGCTTGGAAACGGGTCCGCGCACTCTGCCGTCGATCCGATCGCGCCCTAACCGATGTTCTTGCCGACATTCGGGACGGGTGCATTCCTTTACGGCATGGCGGTTCTCTCCGATCCAGACTCGTCGAGCTTCAACAACAGTTGCAAGATATCGACGGCTTGGTTGGCCAAGATTTGATTGATGCGCTGTTTCCGGCGGACGAACCGGAATTCGCGGAGCTTCGCGAGCTGGCCGCCGAACTTCGCGAAGATGCCGGCGCCAAGCTCCTTCTGGACACGCTTCGCACAAGCATCACTCAACCGAAACTACCTACGGATGTCGACTACGTTCGAGTCATGAGCCTGCACAAATCGAAGGGTCTGACCGCCGATCTTGTGGTCGTGATGGGTTGCGTTGAGGGACTGACCCCGCACGTAGATGAATCGCTGTCGCAAGAGGAACATAACAGGATGCTCGAAGAGCAGAGACGGCTGTTCTATGTTGCATTGACCCGTTCACGCGACACGCTGATTCTGTCGAGCGTCACAAATCTGCCTCGAGACTTGGCCCATCATCTTCAAGTACCGATAATCGGCCACAGGCAGAATGTTTCGACGATTGCCTCACGCTTCATCGATGAACTCGGTCCTACCCGACCAAATCCGATCAACGGTGCGCGACTGCTCGAAGCGAGGGCCGGCGTGTGACCACGCACAGCAAGATACTGATCATCGCTGGACCGAACGGGGCGGGAAAGACGACATTCGCGACGGAGTTCCTGCCGAACGAAGCGGACTGCCCGACTTTCGTCAACGCAGATTCGATCGCCGCGGGGTTGAGTCCGTTCCGGCCGTCTTCGGTGGCGTTTTGGGCCGGCCGTCTGATGATCGAGACGATCCACGGATATGCGGCCAGAGGCGAGAGCTTCTCCTTCGAGACGACCTTGAGCGGGCGCGGCCATGCCCGTTCGATCCCTCTCTGGCGGGAGCGGGGCTATCGTGTGAAGCTGTTTTTCCTGCGGCTGCCGACGCCGGAAACGGCGATCGCCCGTGTCCGGCAGCGCGTGTCGGAAGGCGGACACGACGTGCCCGAGGCGGTCGTTCGCCGAAGGTTCCATGCGGGATGGCGCAATTTAGAGACCGTCTATCGGGATCTGGTCGACGAATGGGCGATATACGACAATTCCGGGACCGCCCCGGTCCTGCTTGTGGAGGGAAGGAAGCGATGAAAGCGCCGAAGTCGGACGATCGGAAGCCGGCGGAGCCCGCCCGCGGCCCGGACCTTGCCGGGGCCGAAGCGGCGATGCGCAGAGCCGCCGAGCGCGCCCGCCGCCGCGCGGCGGAAAACGGCACCCCCATCGCCGTGTTCCAAGACGGAAAAGTCGTCTGGGTGGACGTGGGACGCGAAGTGCTGGAGAACGAGAAAACGGAACGGCGCCATGACGCTGGTTGACGACGCGCTTCTGGAACGGATGGTGCACGCCATTGTGGACGAGGTGGATCCCGAACAGGTGATCCTGTTCGGCTCCCAGGCGCGCGGCGACGCCGGGACCCGTTCCGACGTCGATCTGGTCGTCGTCGAGGCCGAACCGTTCGGGCCGGGCCGGGACCGGCGCGCCGAAGCGGTGCGGCTGTGGCGCGCGCTCGCGGGCTTTCGCGTCTCCAAGGACATACTGGTCTACAGCCGCGGCGAGGTCGAGTACTGGCGCGACTCTCTCAACCATGTGCTCGCGCGGGCGCTGCGCGAAGGCAAGGTGCTCTATGAGCGACCCTAAGCAGGCCCGCGTGCTCGTGGAGGCCGCGGAGAGGGATGTCTCCGCCCTCCGCGGCATGGGCGACGCAGCGGTGTTCGCCGACGAGATTTTCGGCTTCCATGCGCAGCAGGCGGCCGAGAAGCTGTTCAAGGCGTGGCTGGCGCTGCTGGGCGAAGTCTATCCGGCGATCCATGACTTGATCGAACTGTTGGAGATGCTGACGGCGCATCAGCCGGCTGCGGCGCGCTTCCACGCCTTGATCGACTACACCCCCTACGCCGTTCAGCTCCGCTACGCCGGCGCCGACGCCGGTGCCGGACCGCTCGATCGCCGCGCAGCCCTCGAGCGGGTGGAAGCGTTGCTCGACGAAGTCCGGCGGCGGCTGGCAAACGCGGAAGGAGCCTGACTATGGTGGACACAAACCTCAAGATCCCGGCGCCGACGACCGTAGCCGGCGGCCGAACCGATCGATGAATTCCGGGCGCGCAATAGACCACAAAAGGGGACGAACGAGATGGGTGCGACGCACGTCACGGTGACCGTTCGCAATCCGGCCGACCCGGACAGGTTCTGGGAAGGGCTGTTTCTCGTCGATACGGGCGCGACCGACTCTCTGGTGCCCAAGCCGCATCTGGACGCCATCGGGCTCAAGCCCAAAGGCAAGCGAGTCTATGAATTGGCAGACGGGAGCGAGGTCGTGATGGATATCACGACCGGGGATATCGAGTTCATGGGCGAAACGGTCGGGGGAACGATCCTGTATGGGGCGGCGGACGCCGAGCCCCTGCTCGGCGTGACCGCCCTGGAGTCGGTCGGCATCGAGATCGACCCGCTGAACCAGCGGCTGAAAAGGCTCCCGGCCGTGCGGCTCAAGAGATCAGGGCCGGCCCCTCGATGACGAACGCGCCATGATCTCCAACAACGGCCGCCGGATCCCGGCATGAAGCCGCTCGACCGCGCCGCGGCCGTGAAGCAGGTGAAGATATTGCTGGAAGAGTCCCGGCGGCGGCTGACGAAAGCGGAAGAGAGCTGACGATGGTGGACGTGAACCTCAAGGTCCCGGCGCTCGAAAAGCTCCTGGACTACACCGCCAGTGGCATCGGGGCGGTGGCGGGACCGATGCTGGCGCCGTGGAAGGCGCGCAAGGAGGCCGAAGCCAAGCTCATCGGGGTCAAGACGGACGCCGACAGTCTGAAGCTCATCGCCGACGCCCAGGCTGAGGCGCGGCGCTCCCTCGCCGCGCCGGACGACGTGGGACGCGGAGTGCTAAAGATCGGCCCGGAAGGCATTGCGCAGCGAATCGAGTTCCAGGAGACGAAACGGCAGGCGAACATTGCATCCGTGGTCCGGGGCGCCGCCGCCGAGCTCGGCGACAACGAGGTTCCCGATCACGAACCCGATCACGACTGGACCGCGCGGTTCTTCGATTGCGTTCAGGACGTGTCGTCGGACGATATGAGGAAACTTTGGGCAAAGATTCTATCTGGAGAAGTGGAAACTCCGGGACGGACGTCGCTTCGGACGTTGGAAACTCTCAGAAATATGACGAGAAGAGAAGCTCAAATGTTCCGAGATATATGCGACTTTGCCATCAGTGATTGGATATTCCACCCTGGATCTCGTAGGAAGCATCATCACCTTTTCAATTGTAGTGACGCACTTGATCTCGATGCTTGTGGCCTTCTCCACGCCGGTTCGTTTTTGAAATATACGATCAATTTTTCTCAAAGCGACCAGTTCTTCATATTTCAGTATCAGAGCTGCCTACTGAAGATTTTAGCGACCTGTGGGAAAAGTAGGATTGATATCCCAGTTATTTTACTTACCGTTCCTGGAAAAGAACTCTATCGGGTTATGAAACACACTTTTCGGATGGACTACCTGCAATCGTTCTCAGGATTTCTGCACAAAGAGAACTGCGATCTGTCCTACACTCGTATTATCCAAGAACATCCAGACGGGACGTTTACGCATTCCCTTTCTTTCGTTGCCGTCGAACCGCAGCCGGAGCAACGAGACAGCACCACATCATGACTGCCAACGACACCCGCCTGATCGAGGTGGCGTTTCCGCTGGAGCGGGTCTCGCTCGATTCGGTGCACGAGAAGAACGTGCGGCACGGGCATATTTCGACGCTGCACATCTGGCCGGCGCGGCGGCCGCTGGCGGCGTGCCGGGCGGCGCTGATCGCGACGCTGCTGCCCGACCCCGGCGACGCGGCCGAGCGCGAGGAGATCTACCGCCGGCTCGCGGGCGAGGTCGTCGAGACGATCAAGGCGGAGCGGCGGGACGGGCGCACGGTCGAGCGGCGCCGGCGCGAGACCCGCGGCGGCATCCTGCATTGGGGGCGCGAGGGCGGCCCCGACCTCGACTGGTTCCGCGAGAAGATCCGCGAGGCCCACGGTGGCCGCGCGCCCAGGGTGCTGGACCCGTTCGCAGGCGGCGGCGCGATCCCTCTGGAGGCGATGCGGCTCGGCTGCGAGGCGACGGCGATCGACATCAACCCGGTCGCCTGGTTCATCCTCAAGTGCACGCTCGACTATCCGCGCCGGCTCGCCGGCCGGACCCTGCCGCTGCCGTACTTCGCCCGCGCCGACCGCGGTTTCATGGAAGCGTTCCTCAAGGCAAGGGGCTTCAAGGGCAGGGCGCTCGCGCGCCAACTCTACAAGCTCGGCCTCGGCGAGGATTGCGGCGGGGCGGAGCCGGCGCCGATCGAGGACGAGCCTCTGCTCGAGGCCGATCTCGCCTGGCAGGTGCGGGCGTGGGGCCGGCGCGTGCTGGCCCGCGTCCGCGCGGCGCTGGCGCACCGCTACCCGACCTATGCCGCGTTCCAGGCGCCGGCGCCGGGCGGCAGGCCGTTCGAGGAGCGGCCGCTCGCCCTGCTGGGACCGGACGCAAGCGGCGAGACCGACGCCGGGCCGCTGAACGAGGGGTTCGACGCGGCGTACCTCAAGGACCCGCGCAACCCGCGCTGGGCGGCGAAGCCGACCGTCGCCTATCTGTGGGCGCGCACGGTGCGCTGCAAGGGCTGCCGGGCGACGCTGCCGCTGCTCAAGACCCGCTGGCTCGCCAAGAAAGACAACAAGCGCGTCCTGCTGACGATGGCGCCGAACGCGGACGGCACCGGCGTCGATTTCGGCGTCGAGTCCGATGTACCACGGGCCGGCGGCAACACGGCGCAGCGGCGCGAGCGCGACAAGCGGCTCGGCGCCGGCACGATGAGCCGCTCGGGCGCGCGCTGCCCCTGCTGCCCGACGATCATGACCATGGAGGACATCCGCCTCGAAGGCCGCGCCGGGCGGCTGGGCGCGGCGATGACCGCGGTCGTCGTGGATGGGCCGAAGGGCAAGGAGTACCGCCCGCCCGAGGACGAGGAGTTGCGCGCCGCCGAGGTTTCGCCGGAGGAGTTCGGCCTGCTCTACGCGGACATCCCCTTCGGCCTGCCGAGCGAGCCGACGCCCCGCCAGGGGCCGGGCGCGGCGCGCGCCTTCTCGGTGGAGAACTATGGCCTCGACCGATGGGCCAAGCTGTTCACGGACCGGCAGCTTCTCGCGCTCGGGGCGTTTGTCCGGGAACTACGCCGGTGCCCCGCAAACATGGATGGCGTCCCGGAAGAGTGGCGCGAGGCGATCGTGGCTTGCCTCGCACCGTCGATCGGCCGGCTGGCTGACCGGGGCAGCGCGCTGGCGACCTGGACCAACGACCGGGAGAATATCCGCAGCACGTTCGCCCGCTTCGCGTTGCCGATCGTGTGGGACTTCGCCGAGTCCTGTCCATTGACCGACACGACCGGCGGATTCGTTCAGGCGGTCGAGTGGATCGCCCGCGTCGTCGAGCATCTGCAAGGCGCGGCGAAGACCGCGCCCGCCGCAACGGTGCTGCGGCGATCCGCCACGGACACTACGCCCGGCGGGTTCGACGCGATCTGCACCGATCCGCCCTACTACGACGCCATTCCCTATTCCGACCTGATGGACTTCTTCCACGTCTGGCTGCGGCGGGCGCTGCACGGCGTCGTGCCCGACACCGATCCCGTTTTCGCCGAACCGCTCGGCCCGAAGTGGGATACCGTCAACGGTGACGGAGAACTGATCGACGACGCCAGCCGCTTCGGCGGCGACAAGGCGCTGTCCAAGACGACGTACGAAGACGGGATGGCCCGCGCCTTCCAGGCCTGCCACGAGGCGCTGAATCCGAACGGCCGGCTTGTCGTTGTGTTCGCCAACAAGTCTCCCGATGCCTGGGAAACACTGGCCGCGGCGCTGATCCGCGCCGGCTTCGTCGTCGACGGCTCCTGGCCGATCCAGACGGAAATGCAGAACCGGCAGCGTTCGCTCGCCTCCGCCGCCCTGGCCTCGTCGGTCTGGCTGGTCTGCCGCAAGCGCGCGCCGGCGCGGCCCGGCTGGGACGCCGCGGTGCTCGACGAGATGCGGGCGAACATCACGCGCCGACTGCGCGACTTCTGGGACGCCGGCATCCGCGGCCCGGACTTCGTGTGGGCGGCAACCGGGCCGGCGCTCGAAGCCTTCTCCAAACACCCCGTGGTGAAGAAGGCCGACGAGCCGGGCGCGACGATGGCGGTCTCGGCGTTCCTGCGCGAGGTGCGCCGGATGGTGGTGGACTTCGTCGTCGGCCGGGTACTGACCGGCGAAGGGGACGCGGACGCCGCGAGCGGGCTCGACGACGTGACCACCTACTACCTGCTGCACCGGGGCGATTTCGGCCTCGACGAGGCGCCCGCCGGGGCCTGCATCCTCTACGCGCTATCGTGCAACCTGTCCGACCGCGACCTCTCCGACCGCTTCGACATCCTCTCGCGCCCCGGCCGCACCTCGCTCGACGAGTTGGAGGACGACGAGACCGGCGGCGACGATGCCGATGCCGGCTCCGGCGGCGGGGGTGGCAAGGTCAGGCTTCTGCCCTGGACCCGGCGCAAGGCCAAGTGGCTCGGCCACGAGGGGCCGGGAGGCCGGCCCGTGCCGCTCATCGACCGGGCGCACCGGCTCATGCACCTCTGGCGCGCCGGCGACGAGGCCAGGGTGAACGGCTATATCGACGATCACGGCCTCGGGCGCCACGCGCTGTTCGCCTGGCTGGTGCAGACGTTGATCGAGCTGGCGCCGGCGGGTTCGGAGGAACGCGCGATCCTCGAATCGCTGTCCAACCACATCGCCGCCCGGGCGGGCGTGGCCGCGCCGCGCCAGACCGCCCTGCGGCTGGAAACGGCGCCGTGACGGCTCGCCCCGGATTGCGCGGCCGGTACGACGGGTCTATATGAATGATGGCGATGAAGACGAATCGGTGAAGGCGATTCTGATGGCGCAATTGACGGTGCGAAAGGTAAGCTCCGAAGTGGTCGGCGCGCTCAGGCGCAGGGCCGCGGCCAACGGACGTTCCGCCGAAGCCGAGCACCGGGAGATCCTGCGTGCATCGCTGCTCGGCACGGAAGAGGATTTCGCCGCGCAGGCCGCGGCGTTGCGGCGCCGGCTTCGCTCCTCGGTCGACAGCAGCAACACGATACGGGCGGATCGCGACCGGGACGGTGCGGCGTGACCGGCTATGTGGTCGATGCCAGCGTGGTTGTGAAGTGGCTGGTCGACGAGAACCACTCCGATGAAGCGGCCGGCCTTCTGGACGGCGGATCGACGTTCGTCGCGCCGACGCTCGTCTTCGCCGAAGTCGCCAACGCACTGTGGGCGATGCGCCGACGTGGCGACATCGCGGCGGCGGATCTCGTGGATGCGGTGGACTCCTTGCGAGCGGCGCCGATCTCGCACCCCGTCTCCATGCTCCAGCTCACCGCCGCCGCGGCGCGGCTGGCGGTCGATCTCGATCACCCGGTCTATGACTGTTTCTATCTCGCTCTGGCGGTCCAGACGCAGTACCCGGTGGTGACGGCCGACGCGCGCTTCCACGACAAGGTGCGGGGCCACCCCTATCTGTCGGACCGGATCGTGCATGTGGCGCACGCCGCGTCACGCGTGGCCGATATGCCGCAGAGAGGCGGATCGTGACGACCGCGCGCCGGCTCGAAGACTTCGCAACCACTGCCCGGCGTCTCGAAGCCGACCCCTGAACCCGTCGAACGAGGCCGTCATGGCGCAGACCCTTCCATGGACACCCTGGCACCAAGTCGTGAAACTGCGCGAGGACGTGCGCACGGGCGAGCTCTCGCTCGCCGACTTCGCCGCCGACCTGCACGACGTGGTGACGCAGAAGGGCGCGCGGCCAGTCTATGAGGACCCGGCCCGTTTCTTCGCGCTGACCTATCCGACGTTCCCCTTGCGGGAGCTCGCGCGCGACGTGGCGCTCCGCCTCGCCGGCAAGAACACCAAGGCCATCCGCCAGCTCGAGCTCACCTATGGCGGGGGCAAGACCCATACGCTGGTGACGCTGCGCCACCTCGTGCACGATCCGGAGGCGCTGCCGCCGCTGTCCGCGGTCGAGCAGTTCCGGTCCCATATCGGCGCGCCTCTGCCGCCGTCGCGCGTCGCGGCGCTCTGCTTCGACAAGCTCGACGTCGAGAAGGGCATGGAGACGCGCGGGCCGGAGGGCGAGCTGCGCTGGCTCAAGCATCCCTGGAGCGTGCTCGCGTTCCAGATAGCGGGCGAAGAGGGCTTGCGCGCGCTCCATCCCGACGGTGCGAACGCGGAGCGCGAGACGCCGCCCGCCGAGCCGCTGCTCGCCGAAGTGCTGTCGCTGCCGCAGGCGCACGGGCTCGCGACCCTGGTGCTGATCGACGAAGTGCTGATGTACGCCCGCGAGAAGGCGGGGATGGGGGACGGTTGGCGCGCCCGGCTGATCGACTTCTTCCAGTATCTCTGCCAAGCGGCGGCCAGGGTCGACCGCTGCGCCTTGGTTGCCTCGCTGCTCGCCTCCGACCCCGCGAAGAGCGACGCGTTCGGCAAGGAGTTGACCCAGCAGATCTTCAACATCTTCAACCGGCAGAGGGAGGAGGGCGTCCAGCCGGTGCAGAAGCAGGACGTGGCCGAGGTGCTGCGCCGCCGCTTCTTCGAACCCGGATCGATCGCCGACCCCGACTCCTTCCGGCCGCACGTCACCGCGGCGGTGGCTAATATCGCACGCGTCGACGAGACCGTGCGCAAGAACAGGGCGGGCGCGGAACAGCGGTTCCTCGACGGCTACCCCTTCCATCCGGACCTGACCGATATCTTCTACACGAAGTGGACGCAGATCGACGGGTTCCAGCGCACGCGCGGCATTCTCAGAACCTTCGCCATCGCGCTGCGCGACGCTGAGGCGTGGGACGCGGCGCCGTTGGTCGGCGCAGGCGTGTTTCTGCCCGCGCCCGGCGAAGGCGCCCTCGCCGAAGCGGCGCGCGAGCTCGCCGGCACCGCCACGCGCGAGGTGACGGACGGTGCCGGCAACGTCTGGAGCGCCGTGCTCGAAGGCGAGCTCGCCAAGGCGCGGACGATCCAGGACGAGCAGCCGGCGCTGAAGTTCCGCGAGATGGAGCAGGCCGTGTGCGCCGCCTTCCTGAGCTCGCAGCCGATCGGCCAGAAGGCGCACACGCCGGAGCTGATGGCGCTCGTCGGCGCGACCCGCCCGGACCGCATCGAGCTCGAGAAAGGCCTGCGCCGCTGGACGGACCTTTCCTGGTTCCTCGACGAGGCGGAGTTCGCCGGCGCGGCGAAGGCGGACGGCGGCCCCGGCGCGCTGCCCAAGGCGTGGCGCCTCGGCAACCGGCCCAACCTCAAGCAGATGCACCACGACGCCTGCGCCAACCGGGTCACGGCGGAGCTCGTCGAGCAGACGCTCCTCGCCGAGGTCCGGCGGACCAAGAGCCTGACGCAGGGTGCGGCGGCAGCGGGCGCCCGCGTGCACACGCTGCCGGAACGACCGCGCGACATCCAGGACGACGGCGACTTCCATTTCGCCGTCCTGGAGCCGGAAGCCGTTTCCGATTCGGGCAAGCCGAGTGCGGAAGCGCGGCGCTTCATCGACGAGACGACCGGGCCGGACCGCCCCCGCACGCGCCGCAACGCCGTCGTGCTGGCGGCCCCCTCGCGCGACGGCCTGGATGCCGTCCGCGCGCGCATCCGCGAACATCTGGGCTGGGAGGAGGTGCGGAGCCAACTCGGAGACCGGACGCAGGACCCCGTTCGCGAAGGAATGCTTGCCGCCTGGACGGAGCAGGCACGCAAGCGCGTCCCGGACGCGATCCGCCAGGCCTGGGCGATCGTCGTCACCGTCAACGAGCGCAACGATATCCAGGCGTTCAAGGTGACCGTCGGCGCCGAACCGCTGTTCCCGACCGTCAAGGCGGACCGGCGCGCACGCATCCAAGAGACCGCGATCAGCGCCGAGGCGATGCTGCCGGGCGGCCCCTACGACCTCTGGCGCGTGGGCGAGCCGTCGCGTCGGGTGAAGGACTTGGTGGGCGCCTTCGCGGAGAACCCGAAGCTGCCGAAGATGCTCCGGCACAAGGAGATCCTCGACACGATCGACCGGGGCGTCCACGACGGCATCTTCGTCGCTTCCCTCACCCGGCCCGACAGGTCGGTCAGGACCTGGTGGCGGACGCCGATCGACGAGGCGTCACGCGGGGAGCCCGCGCTCGAGTTGTTCCTGCCCGACAAGGCAACGCTTTCGGAGCTCGACCCGAATGCATTGGCGCCGGACGTCCTCCCGGAGCTGTGGGCCGGCGGGTCGGTGGCGGTGGCCGACATTGTCGCGTACTTTGCGGACGGTCGGACCGTGACCGTGCAGCGCGAGGGCTACGAGGAGCCGGTCGCCATCCCGACCTGCCCACGCGCCGCGGTCGAAGCGGCCGTCTCCGATGCCGTCCGCCAGGGCATCCTCTGGCTGGTGAACGGCCCCGCAAGCTTCCAGGGCGAGCCGCTGCCGCCCGGCGTGCTGACCGACGCCGCCGAGCTCCGCGCGCCGCTGCCGCCGCTGTCGGTCAACCGGTTGACGAAGGACGCCGTGCCGGAGGCCTGGCAGGACGGGCGGACCAACGCCCTGGCCCTGTCCGCCGCGCTCTCGGTGCAGCTCGGCGCTTCGCTGCCGTGGCCGATCCTGCGCCGGGCGATCGACGACGCGCTCGGCGCGCGTTGGCTCGCGCTGGCGCCGGACAGCGGCCCGTGGCCGTGCGAAGCCGCGGGCGCGGCCGCCGTGACACTGAAGGAGCCCGACGCGGCAACGCCGGGTATTACGGATCAGAAGAGCGACTTTGTCCCGAAAGGCGCACGCATCGGCTCCGCCGACCTGGAACCCAACGAACTGCAGGATCTGGTCGAAGCACTGCCCGACGTCATTACGGCCGCGGCCGGCGTCCCGCTGCGGTTCCACCTTCGCATCACGCTGGGAGACGGCAACGACGTGCCTCCCGAATCGGTAACCTCCCTCAACGAACTTCTAGAAGGCGTCAACTCCGGTCTGCGCCTGAAGGAGTAGCACTCCAGCCGCGCCCCGTTCCCGAGGTTTCGATTCGAACCGACCGTGCGCGCTCACACGCCGCGCAGGCTTGAACGCGCGATGCGAGTCCGGTCCGTGGCCCGAATCGCTCGTTTCCGATGTCGATCGTTTCCTACGCCTTCGGCGTTAAGGGTGTCACACCATCCGCAGCGTGCTGCCTGTCGTGCCGTGTCTGCGACCCGGTGCGCTCTCTTGCCGAACGGCCGCCATGTGGCGTCACCCCGGCCATGGAAAAGGCGCCACCGTTTTGGGATACCGCCGTATGCCGGTCGTATATCGGTCCGCTATCGGGCCGTGATTTCAATGGCTTGGAGCGCTGCCAGTCGCGACGGTCCGCCCAATCCCACGGGAATCACCGGATAGGCTCTTTCCTACAGGCATCCCGATCAGTCCCACGCTTCCCCTGATCGGTGGCGCCTTTTCCATGATAGCCCCGGCGTCCCAAGGGTGCGCTCCGAACACCCAAGCGCGGCCATACCTGCGCCCGTTGTTGAACGCCGCCGCGTGCGCGCCGGCGTGCGCGGGGATGCGGAGCATACGACAAGCATACGCGCGAGATCCCCTCGCATCCCGCCGTATGACGGGAGCATACATGGCGGCAGGCACGCGCACGGGCATGATTGCGCCGGGCCGGAAGGCACGGCGGCGGGATTGGCGGTGCAGGGAACCGCCTGCCGGTCCCGAGCTATTCGGGGGCAGATTTCGTGACGGTTTTCGTATCCCCGCCGGCCGTGTCGATGGCCGGAAGGGGGGCGAGTGGCTACAGGCCCATGTCCAGATCGACGGACTTCTGTTTCGGTTCCGCGGCCTTTTCCTGTCCGGAATCGCGTCCCGGACCGCGCGAACGATCGTTCCCGCGCTCGATTTCCTGGCCCCAGCCACGAGATTCCTGGTCCGTCCGGTCGCGCCCGGTGGAGCGTCCCAACGATTTTTCCTCGCGGTTGTGGCCGGTTTCGCGCTCGGTCCAATGCCCGCGTTCGCGCTCCCGGTGGGTCTGGCGGTCCGATTCGATACCGCGATCCATCGTGTCCAACGTGCGTGTCACACAATCGCCGTCGCGCTCGTGCGGCTTCTCGACTCCGAACACGGCCTCATGCGCGGCCTGTTTCGCCGTCGCGTCGAGCGCCGCGACCCGCTCGCCGGTCGCCCGTTCGAGCTGGTCGGCAAGCTTCCAGGCATCGTCGGTGAGCAGATCGGCGCGGTCGCGCGCCCGGTTTTGCGACTGCGGCGGTGGATCGGTTCCACGGCAGCAATTCGTCGATACGATCGATCTTGTCGTCGGGGATGCGATCGAGGGTTTCGGTGAGCCAAGCCTGCGGGGCGGCGCCGTTGAGTCTGGCGGTTTCGATCAGGGTGCAGGCGATGGCGGTAGCCCTGCCGCCGCCGGTCGAACCCATGAAGAGATAGTTCTTCCTGCCCAGGGCGATGGGCGTCATGGCGCGTTCGGCAGGGTTGTCGTCGATCTCCAGGAAACGGTGCTCGATACAGGGCCGCAGGCGCTTCGGACGGGTCGGCGCGTAGCGGATCGCCGCCAGCGAGGTCTTGGCGGAGAGCTTCGGCAACTGCGTCTGCAACCAACGCTCCAGCGCGTCGAGGCGCGGTGCGGCCCGGGCCCGGCGGATCGCGCCCGGCGGTCGGGCGGTTGCCCGCGGGCGTCCCTCGCGATGGCGTAGAACACAGCGATCCGTTCCAGGGCCTCGGCCGCAATCGCCGATGTCCGGGCGGCAGGGACATCGAAGAACTTGCGCCGCACATGCGCCAGACAGGCGACCTCAGCCACCGGACCGGCACGCGCCGGCGCGCCGAAGCCGGCATAGCCGTCGCTGTGCATCCAGCCGTTAAAGCCTTCGGATGCGCCGCCCTTGCGGTCGCTCGAGAAGCGATACCGAGCCGCTGGCGGCCCCGGGCGAATCGCCTATCGTCAGTTCCTGTCCAGGCTCTCGATCCGGTCGCTCCACCGCGAGCGACGAACCCGCTCGACAAACGCGCGATCGGCCGTGACGAGCCGGGTCTCTTCGTCCTGGGCAAGCGCGAGGTACTGGCAGTCGTAAACCGGGTGCTCCAGAACACATGCCATCTCGAAAGCCGCCTCGCGCAACCGCGTCGACGGGACCAGCGATTCGAACCATCGAGGCAGGGCCTTGAGGAAAGCCCTCGCCTGGGCTTGCGGGACCGTCTTCGCCAGCACCCTCCGCCAGGCCGCGTTCGCACATTCCACGAGAATCATGTCGGGTGCGGAAAAGACCGCCTCCGATTCCGCCAAGGCGCGCGCCTCGGACGACAGGTTCTCCTCGAAAAACCATTTGCACGCAACGCTTGCGTCGATCACCAGCGTCATCGATCGTCGCGGTCCCGGCGCAGAAGCGACACACTGTCCTCCAGAGGACCGGCGGTCATGGCCCGGATGCGATCGGCCTCGGCAACCAACTCCGCCCGCCCGGGGCGCGCAGCCTGCGTCAGAATCGTTCTCAGCATCCGTTCCAGAGAGCAGCCTCGCCGCTTCGCCTTCCATTTCAGCGCCGCGACCGTTTCCGCATCCAGATTGCGCACGATCACCTGCGAACGCGCACCCTCCAAGGAGCGCTCCGCAGGACGCCGGACGAGGCGGTCGTCCCGTGAGAAACAGACCCGTTTCTCTTCCAGAGAGAACCGTTCGACCTTCCAGCCTGCCCGCATCCAGCTACGCGCCTGCGTATGAGTCTCATCGTTCCCCCACCACGACCCATATCTCCTCGCGCTCGCGGGCAGAGAGTCGCCGAGGATGTCTTCGACCCCGAAAAATGTCAGCGCGCAGGAGTCGTCGGCCTGTTCCGACAAGTGTGTTTCCAGAGGATCGTATTTGCCCATGACGGACCTCCCAGCACAGAACGATAACGACATGCTATCATATCCCCCCCCCCCCCTTTCGCGGCCGTCAACAAGCCGGCGCCGTCGATCCGGCGCTTCTCGTCCGCCGACCGGAACCGGCGTTTCCGACACGGCACCGCACTGCCTCCTCCGATAGTGTCCACTAACCGATGGTGGACACCATCGGCCTTCCGAACATCACCGTCGGAAACTGACGCATGACACAGAACCGATACAAGCGCTGCCACGCCGGGCGCCTACTGCGTATCCATGATCCGGGTCACAGCTTCGCGTTTCGCGCGCCGGCGCTCGGCGAGAGCTCGCCCATGATCTGAAAATTGCTCTACCACACCCAGGTGCAGACCACGGCCCGCTACGCCCCCCTCACCTGCGACACGGTCAAGGTGTCGGTCGCGCGCATCGGCGACAGCATCGAGCGGTATCCGGAGACGAAGGAGGACGATAGCAACGAGGCGACAGCCCGATAATGCCGAGGCGCTTCACGATATCGTCAAAGCATCTACGTCGCGGCCGCCGTAAAGAATTCTGAGGAACGCCACAGTGTCCGCGCTCACGTGAAAAGCGATGGTCACCCGCCGTTCGAAACCGACGATCCGCAGGCCGGGAAACAAGTCGTCCCGCCGCGTGCCCCGCTCTGGAAATTCCGCAAAACCCTGGCAATAGGTCTCGATGCGTTCGACATAGGCCAAGGCCCGACCGGCGCCCCCGCGCTCGGCGATGAACAGGTACAGATCCTCGATATCGTCGCGGGCTTCGGGCGCGAAGACGACCTTATGCACGGCGCCCGGGGTTCTTCGCACGCGCGGCGTGGAGGTCCCGGATTTCGCCGAAGACCCGGTCGGCGGAGATTGCTCGTCCGGGATCGGACTCCATTGCAGTTGCGACGGGCACGACCTCTTCGCGCAGCCAGCGCTCGACGGCGGCGTCGCGTTCCTGCAAGGCCCGCAGGCCCGCGCGTATCACCTCGCTGCTCGTGGCATAGGCGCCGGAGGCCACGAGGCTATCGATATATCTCGCCTGTTCGCCGGGCAGGCTGAATGTCCGTCTATGGGAAGCCGCCATCGTCAAACCTTCGAGTGAGATGATCTTCTCTCATTGTATGATCGTTTCATACTCGATTCCAGGGCCGCACGACTCCCGCCACGATTGCCGGTGAGTGCCCGTTGGCGGGCGGATTGCCGTCGGATCGTCAGGAATGTCGACACCGCTCCGCGTGGGCCGGCATGGACGGTGACCCATTCCCGGCCGCCGGCTCATCAACTTGGAAGAGTTGCCGTCGGCGGCGCCGACCGCGTGCGGCAACCGGGAAACCGAGCGCGGCGGCGAGCGGGCGGCGGTGATCTACACCCTCATCGGCACTGCGAAGCTGAACGATGTCGACCCGCCGGCCTGGCTCGCCGGCGTCCTCGATCGCATCGCCGAGACGCCGCAGACCCGGCTGCACGAGCTCTTCCCTTGGCACTGGAAGCCGAACGGAAACAGGACCTGGCCGCATAACCCGCAGCCCACCCCGGATGCTTACCGAACACCTGTCCCGCGTGAACACCCTGGCACCGTCGCGACGATGGTGACGCAGCGAACCCAGCCGGACTACATTCGGACCGATTGCTGGAGTGGAACCGGTGCACTACCACAGAGGCAAACCAAGCGCATGATCGCTCCCGACAACATGGCCAGATGCTTACGATCAGGCTGGCGTTGACATCGTAGCGCCGCCCCACCTGCGACACCGATACGCCCGGCGCAAAGCTCTGCGCCACCATCCGCCGACCAGAACCGACGTACACGACGTGGCGCCGCACTGCCTCCCCCGATAGTGTCCACTAACCGATGGTGGACACCATCGGCCTTCCGAACATCACCGGCGGAAACTGACGCCTGACATAGAACCGATACAAGGGCTGCCACGCCGGACGCTTACAAAGAAGCCACGACCCGCGGACGAGAAAAAACCCCGCCGTCTTGCCGAGATAACGGGGATCTGTGGTTGCGGGGGCAGGATTCGAACCTGCGACCTTCAGGTTATGAGCCTGACGAGCTACCGGACTGCTCCACCCCGCGCCGAAAAACGGTCTTCGTGACATGTGTCGAGGTCCGGCGGGCGGCGGGGGCTGGAGAACCTGGCGGCGACCTACTCTCCCACGCCTTGAGACGCAGTACCATCGGCGCTGAGGGTCTTCACGGCCGAGTTCGGGATGGGATCGGGTACAGGCCCCTCGCTATGACCACCAGGTTGTCCGGCGCCCGCCGCAACAGCGACAGGCTCTTCGGGCTGAAATTGACGGGGGTCGCCGGGCAGGCTGGCGCCTGCACACGGAAACCGCGACTCAAGCCTCAAGAGCGATTAGTACCGGTTAGCTTCACACATCGCTGCGCTTCCACACCCGGCCTATCAACGTGGTGGTCTTCCACGGCTCTTTGGGGAGAACTCGTTTCAAGGAGGGCTTCCCGCTTAGATGCTTTCAGCGGTTATCCCGTCCGCACTTAGCTACCCGGCGGTGCGGCTGGCGCCACAACCGGTACACCAGAGGTGCGTCCATCCCGGTCCTCTCGTACTAGGGACAGCGCCTCTCAATTCTCCTACACCCACGGCAGATAGGGACCGAACTGTCTCGCGACGTTCTAAACCCAGCTCACGTACCACTTTAATCGGCGAACAGCCGAACCCTTGGGACCTGCTTCAAGCCCCAGGATGTGATGAGCCGACATCGAGGTGCCAAACAACCCCGTCGATATGGACTCTTGGGGGTTATCAGCCTGTTATCCCCGGCGTACCTTTTATCCGTTGAGCGATGGCCCTTCCACTCGGGACCACCGGATCACTATGGCCGACTTTCGTCTCTGCTCGACCCGTCGGTCTCGCAGTCAAGCGGGCTTGTGCCATTACACGCTACAGCTGATTTCCGACCAGCCTGAGCCCACCTTCGCGCGCCTCCGTTACCTTTTGGGAGGCGACCGCCCCAGTCAAACTACCCACCATGCAGGGTCCCGGACCCGGATCACGGGCCTCGGTTAGATGCCAAGAATGATGAGGGTGGTATTTCAAGATTGCCTCCACGCCAGCTGACGCCGGCGCTTCGACGGCTCCCACCTATCCTACACAAACCAGCCCTAGCACCACTGCAAAGCTGTAGTAAAGGTGCACGGGGTCTTTCCGTCTGACCGCAGGAACTCCGCATCTTCACGGAGAATTCAATTTCGCTGAGTCGATGTTGGAGACAGTGGGGAAGTCGTTGCGCCATTCGTGCGGGTCGGAACTTACCCGACAAGGAATTTCGCTACCTTAGGACCGTTATAGTTACGGCCGCCGTTTACCGGGGCTTCGGTTCGGGGCTCTCACCCCTCCCCTTAACCTTCCGGCACCGGGCAGGCGTCAGACCCTATACGTCGCCTTGCGGCTTGGCAGAGTCCTGTGTTTTTAGTAAACAGTCGCCACCCCCTGGTCTGTGCCCCCCACTTCCGCTTGCGCGGACGCGGGGCCCGCTTCTCCCGAAGTTACGCGGGCAATTTGCCGAGTTCCTTCAACATCGTTCTCTCAAGCGCCTTGGTATGCTCTACCAGTCCACCTGTGTCGGTTTCGGGTACGGTCTCTTCGCCGGGGCTGTTTCCCGGAACGCCTTCGCCGCATCCCCAATCCGATAAGCGGATACGACTTACGGCATTCGTCACCTCCGGCAGGCTCGGGAATATTCACCCGATTCCCATCGACTACGGCTTTCGCCCTCGCCTTAGGGGCCGGCTCACCCTGCGCGGATTAGCCTTGCGCAGGAACCCTTGGACTTTCGGCGAGAGGGTTTCTCACCCTCTTTGTCGCTACTCATGTCAGCATTCTCGCTTCCGATACCTCCAGCACCCCTCGCGGAGTGCCTTCTCCGGCCTACGGAACGCTCCGCTACCGCGCCGGAGGACAGTTGGCAACGACCGCGAACACGAGAATCGTGCGGCGCCGACGCGCCTCGCGGTCTCTGACAACTGTCCTCCAGCACCCGCAGCTTCGGTGCCTGGCTTGAGCCCCGATACATCTTCGGCGCGGAACGGCTTGATTAGACCAGTGAGCTGTTACGCTTTCTTTAAAGGATGGCTGCTTCTAAGCCAACCTCCTGGTTGTTTTGGCCTTCCCACATCCTTTCCCACTTAGCCAGGACTTGGGGACCTTAGCTGGCGGTCCGGGCTGTTTCCCTCTCGACCGCGGATCTTAGCACCCGCAGTCTGTCTGCCGCGCTGTGCTCACCGGTATTCGGAGTTTGGTTAGGTTTGGTAAGGATTTGCTCCCCCCTAGCCCATCCAGTGCTCTACCCCCGGCGGCAACCGCGCGACGCTCTACCCAAATAGATTTCGCGGAGAACCAGCTATCTCCGGGTTTGCTTGGCCTTTCACCCCTAGCCACAGGTCATCCCCCGACTTTTCAACGTCGGTGGGTTCGGTCCTCCAGAGCGTGTTACCGCACCTTCAACCTGCCCATGGCTAGATCACCCGGTTTCGGGT
>OZ243958.1:2152500-3261019 GCA_965214495.1 Alphaproteobacteria bacterium
CGCCTGGGCCGACGGTGAGGGGACGCTGAGCGTCCGCATCGATCGCAAGGCATACCGCAAGGGTTCGGGCGACGGCGAACGGCTGGCTATCGAGGGGCTCGCGTTCACCGCGCCGCCGGGTCAGTTCGTGTGTTTCGTCGGCCCTTCGGGCTGCGGCAAGACGACGATGCTCAATATCGTCGGCCGGCTCGACTCCGATGCCGATGCGGAGATCCGTGTCGGCGAGGGGGAGGCGCGGGTCGCCTACATGTTTCAGACGCCACGGCTGCTGCCGTGGGCCACGGTGCGCGACAACGTAAACCTCGTGTTGCCGCGGGAGGTTGCGGCATCGGGACGCGGCGAAGCCCTGTTGGAACGGATGGAACTCGGCGATTCCCTGGACGAATTTCCCAACCGTCTGTCCGGCGGGATGCAGCGCCGGGTGGCGCTGGCCCGCGCCTTCGTGACCGACCCCGACCTGCTGCTTCTCGACGAGCCGTTCGTCTCGCTCGACGGGCCGGTGGCGAATCGCCTGAGAGGGATTCTGCTCGATCTGTGGCGCGCGCGTCCGACCACGGTATTGTTCGTTACCCACGACCTGCGCGAAGCCATCTATCTCGGCGACCGCATTCTGTTTTTGTCGCGCGGGCCGTCGCGAATCATTCTCGATGTCGCGGTGCCGCTCCGTCGGCCGCGCGACCCGGAAGATCCCGAGATAGACCGGTTTCGGGCGCGACTCTTGACCGCCAACCGGTCCCTGTTACATGGGCTTACCGGCGACCGGAGCGAGCGGGAAACGGGAGGCACGGCGTGAGCGAAGAGGCGATGACGGCGGCGATCCTCGACGCGAGGAACGTGGTCAAGAGCTACGGGCCGCGAAAGGCGCTCGCCGGAATCGATATCGGCGTCGGCGCCGGCGAGTTCGTCGCACTGCTCGGGCCGAACGGGGCGGGGAAAACCACGCTGTTTCAGTTGCTGACCGGCCTGTTCGTTCCCGACGACGGCAGTATCGAGATCGACGGCCACGACATCCGCCACAATGCCGTGCCGGCGCTGGCGGGTCTCGGCGTGGTGTTTCAGCAACCGACTCTCGACCTCGACATGACGGTCGGCGGCAATCTCCGGTTTCATGCCAGTCTGCACGGCCTGACCCGCAGCGAGGCCCGAGAGCGGATCGCGCAGAGCCTGACCCAACTGAAGCTGTCCGACCGTGCCGGCGACCGGTCGCGGGCGCTGAGCGGCGGGCAGCGCCGCCGCGTCGAGCTCGCACGGGCGCTGGTCCATCATCCGAAGCTTCTTCTGATGGACGAACCGACGGTAGGCCTCGATCCGGCGAGCCGGCGCGATCTGCTCGACTATGTGCTCGAACTGCGCGACCGGCGGTCGATGGCGATCCTGTGGGCGACCCATCTGGTGGACGAAGCCGAGCAGGCCGACCGGGTGGTGGTGCTGCACAAGGGCAACGTCATCGCCGACGGTTCACCGCCGGCGCTGGTCGAGCAGACCGGGCGCCCGACACTCCACGACGCTTTCGTGGCGCTGACCGGCGCCGACGGGGGCTGAGGCCGCCACTCACCTGCGAACGGACGAAACATGCACAGTTCACTGGAACGACTATTCGGCGCGATCGCGGTTGCCGCGTTGGCCTGTGCCGCGTCGGCCCCCGCCGCGGCGGCGGGCACCGGCTACATCTTCGTCAGCAACGAGACCGACAATACCGTTTCGGTGATCGACGGCGAGAGTTTCGAGGTCATCAAGACGGTACCGACGGGCCAGCGGCCGCGCGACATGCGCTGGAACGCGGACAAGACCCAATTGTTGATCGCGGCCAGCGGCGACGACCGGATCGAGGTGCTCGACGTCGCCTCGCTGGAGATCGTCGGCAGCCTGGAGGCGGGCGAGGACCCGGAGATATTCCATATCGATCCGTCGGGCCGGATTCTGGTTGCGGCGAACGAAGACGACAACGAAGTGACGGTGACCGAACTGGCGACCGGCGAGCAACTCCGGGTCATCGAGGAAGTGGGGATCGAACCTGAGGGCGTAACCTTCCGCCACGACGGCAAGGTGGTCTTCGTTACGTCCGAAGTTACGAACTCGATTTTCGTCATCGATCCGTGGGCGGGCGAGATCCTCGACGAAATTCTGGTCGGCAACCGCCCGCGGCGCGGCATCGTCACGCCCGACGACAGGGAGTATTGGGTGACCAACGAGCTCGGCGGTTCGGTCTCCATCCTGGATGCGCAGACGTGGGAGGTCATCGACGAGATCATCTTCGAGCCGCGCGGGATGCGGTTGGAAGACGTGAACCCGGTCGATTTCGCGATGACCGGCGACGGTCGGAAAGCCTATGTCACGCTGGGCCGCGCCCGGCACGTGGCGGTGGTCGATGTGCCGAGCCGCGAGATCGAGGAGTATATCCTGGCCGGCGACCGGGTGTGGGGGGCGGCGCTGACGGCGGACGAGGCGTTCCTTGTCGTCACCAATGGCGCGAGCGACAATATCAGCATCATCGATACGCGCCGCGAGGTGGCGGTGAAGGCGATTTCGGTGGGGCGGACGCCGCACACCGTGCGCATCGACGACTGAACGATGCGATTCTGGCGGTTCCTGCTGGCGAGCGCCGCGCTTGCCGCGAGCGTTTTACCGGTCTCGGCGACGCGGGCGCAGGACGACGCGCTGCCGGTAATCCCGATCGGCTATCTCGACCTCGTCGAAGACCCACGCTATGACGATTGGGGCATCCACCCCGTCGATATCAGGTCGGCGACCGCGATCGTCGATCGACGGCCCTATGCCGGGGCCGCGCTGGGCCTGGAAGAACTCAAGCGTTTCACCCGCATCGCCAAAGCGCGTTTCTCGCTGGAGCGGCGGTCGGTCGCCGGGTCGGCCGCGATGGTGGCGGCGATCCGCGAGATGATGGAGGCCGGGACGGCGCTGTTCCTTCTCGATGCGACCGGCGCAGTGGTGGCGGAGGTGGCGGCACGCACCGCGGGACAGGGCGCGTTCCTGTTCAACACCACGGCGACCGACGACGGGCTGCGCAACGAGTTGTGTCAACCGCATCTGTTTCACACCGCGGCGAGTCGCAGCATGTTGACCGACGCGCTGGCGCAATACCTCAAATCCCGCAGATGGAACGAGGTTCTGGTGTTGCGCGGGCCGCACCCCGAGGACGCCGCGACGGTCCGCGCGTTCGAGCGGTCGGCGGACCTGTTCGGGCTGGACATCGAGGAGATTCGGGGTTTCGTGCTCGGCAACGATCCGAGGGCGCGCGAGCGCAACGATCTCGATTTTCTCACCGGGTCGGCGGACTACGAAGCGGTGTTCGTGGCCGACGTGGACGGCGAGTTCGCGCTCGGCGTGCCTTATGCGACCCGGCTGCCGGCGGCGGTGATCGGGGCTGCGGGGCTGGTCCCGCGCGTCTGGCACTGGTCGTATTTGCGCCACGGCGCGCCGCAAGTGCACGGTCGGTTCGAGCGCATGCACGGCCGGCGCATGGGCGAGGCGGACTGGGGTGCGTGGATCGCGATGAAGATCATCGGCAACGGCGTCGCGCGGGCCAAGAGCACCGACCCCGCAGCGCTCGCCGCCTATCTGCGCACGGGCGCGCTGAGGATCGACGGCAGCAAGGGGCCGGGTATGGGTTTTCGAACCTGGAACAACCAACTACGCCAACCGATCATGCTGACGACGCCGGAGTGGGTGGTTGCGCGGGCGCCGATCGAAGGCTTCCGACACCGCGTCACCGACCTCGACACGCTCGGCTACGAGCTCCGCGACACGACGTGCGAGTTCCGGCCCGGATGATTTCGGGACCGGAATGCGCGCCGGATGCGGTATAAGGCGCCGCGAGAGGGAGGACACGTCATGCAGCTCTATCACGCCGGCGCCGCCGTGGTGGCACTGAGCCGGCGCGAGACGGTCAAATTCGTGCAGCAGCGGGGGCGGCTGTTCTCCGCCTTCGTGCGCCCGGCTCTGTGGCTGTTCGTGTTCGCGGTCGGCTTTCGCGGTGTCTATGGCATCGATGCAGGGGAGCCCTACGCGCAAGGCAACGTCGACTATGAATATTACATCCTGCCCGGTCTGACCGGCATGGTGCTTCTGTTCAGCGGCATGCAATCGTCGCTGTCGATGGTATATGACCGCGAAATGGGGATGATGCGGCTTCTGCTGACCGCACCGCTCCCCCGCTGGTATCTGCTAACGGCCAAATTGCTGTCAGGCACGTTCATCTCGGTCGTGCAAGCCTACGCCTTCCTGCTGATCTGCCTGCCGTTCGACCTGTTCACGGGCCTGCACGTCGCGTTCAGCGATCCGCTGGGCTGGCTTTACGTTCTTCCGGCGCTGTTCGTGACCGGGATGGCGCTCGGCGCGCTGGGGTTGCTGCTGTCGGTTCACATCAAGCAACTGGAGAATTTCGCCGGCACGATGAATTTCGTGATCTTTCCGATGTTCTTCATTTCGCCGGCGCTGTTTCCGCTCTGGTATCTCATCGAGGGCGGCGCAGAGGCGGTATATTGGCTGGCGAGCGTCAATCCGTTCACCTACGGCGTGCAGTTGATCCGCTACGCGAGCGAAGGGCAATTCTATGCGACCGGGGCGGCGGTCGTGATCGGATGCACGGTGCTGTTCATGATCGGGGCGATCATCGGCTACGACCCGCAGCGCGGTTTCGTGCGACGCGGCCCGCAGGCAGCCTGACGGGCGGGACCCGCGCTCGACCCAGGGAGGCGCCGGCATGGCAGTCGGAACGGGCTTCATCGACCTGATCGGCAACACGCCGCTGATCCGGCTGAAACGCGCGTCGGAACGGACGGGGTGCGAGATTCTCGGCAAGTGCGAGTTCCTCAACCCGGGCCAGTCGGTGAAGGACCGGGCAGCGCTCTACATCATCCGCGACGCGGAGAGGCGGGGCGCGCTCAGGCCGGGGGGAACGGTGGTCGAGGGCACGGCGGGCAACACGGGCATCGGTCTCGCTCTGGTCGGAAACGCGCTCGGCTATCGCACGGTCATCGTGCTGCCCGAGACCCAAAGTCAGGAAAAGAAAGACATGTTGCGGCTGTGCGGCGCCGACCTGCGTCTGGTTCCGGCCGTGCCGTACAAAGACCCCAACAACTACGTCAAGTTCTCGGGCCGTCTCGCGGCCGAGCTGGACGCGACCGAACCTAATGGCGCGGTGTGGGCGAACCAGTTCGACAACGTGGCGAACCGCCAGGCGCATATCGAAGGCACGGGGCCGGAGATCTGGCGCCAAACCGAAGGCCGGATCGACGGCTTCACCTGCGCGATCGGTACCGGGGGAACGCTCGCCGGGGTCGCGTTCGCGCTGAAGGAGCGCGATCCGAAAGTCCAGATCTGGGCATCGGACCCGCTCGGCGCGTCGATGGTTTCGCTACTCGCGCCGGGCAGGCCGGTGATCGAGGGCGAGTCGATCACCGAGGGAATCGGCCAGGGCCGTATCACCGCGAACGTGGAGGGCGCGCCGATCGACGACGCCCGGCAAGTCACCGACACCGAGGCGCTGGACGTGGTCTTCGACCTCGTGGTCGAAGAGGGTCTGGTGATGGGCGGCTCGACCGGCATCAACGTCGCCGGCGCCATCAAGATGGCCGAGGAAATGGGGCCCGGCCACACCATCGTCACCGTCCTGTGCGACTACGGCAACCGCTACACCAGCAAGCTTTACAATCCGGCGTTCCTGCGCTCGAAGGACCTGCCGGTACCGGCGTGGCTGGAGAAGGAGCCGGTCTCCGGTGTCTGAACTGCTGTTCCGCGACGACCCGCGTCTCGAACGCTGCGCGGCGACCGTCACTTCGGTTGACGAGCGCGGCATCCGGCTCGACCGGACCGTATTCTACCCGCGCGGCGGCGGCCAGCCGGGGGACACCGGTGCGATAGAGGCGGAGGGCGCGCGGATCGCCATCGTCGATACGGTGAAGGACGGCGCCGCGGGGGCGCCGATCCACGTTCCCGCGCACGACGGTCCAACGCTTGCGCCCGGCGTTGCGGTGACCGCTTCGATCGACTGGAGGCGCCGCCATCGGTTGATGCGGATGCACAGTTGCCTGCATCTGCTGTCGGCGCTGGTTCCCGGCCGGGTGACCGGCGGCCAGGTCGGCGCCGAGAGGAGCCGCATCGATTTCGACCTCACCGGCGAAGTTCCCGACAAGACGGCGCTGAGCGCGGCCCTCAACGCGCTCGTCGCGGAGGAGCATCCGGTAACCGAGCGATGGATCACCGACGCCGAACTCGAAGCCGATCCGGCGCTGGTGAAGACGATGTCGGCGGCGCCGCCGCGCGGGTCCGGTCGGGTGCGGCTGATCGAGGTGGCGGGGGTCGATCTCCAGGCGTGCGGCGGCACCCATGTCGCGCATACCGGCGAGATCGGCCGCGTCCGCGTATCGAAAATCGAGAACAAGGGCCGGCGCAACCGCCGTTTCACGATCGTCTTCGACGAATAGCACGGGGAGACGGACATGGCCTGGATCAATCCCGACGCCCTGGTTTCGACCGCGTGGCTCGCCGCGCATCTCGACGATGCCGACCTGCGGGTCGTGGACGGCTCGTGGCATATGCCGCAGCTAGAACGGGATCCGCAGGCCGAGTTCGCGGCGGCGCACGTTCCCGGCGCGGTGTTCTTCGATATCGACGCCATCGCCGATACGGCGAACCCGTTGCCGCACATGTTGCCGGACGCCGGACGATTCGCGGAGAAGGTCGGCGCGCTGGGCATCGCCGACGACTCGCGCGTCGTCTGTTACGACACGACCGGGGTCGGCAGCGCGGCGCGGGTCTGGTGGACGTTCCGGGTGTTCGGCCACGAGAGAGTCTGCGTCCTCGACGGCGGCTTGCCGAAATGGCGCGCGGAAGGCCGCCCGGTCGAAGACGGCGTCGCCCGGCCGATCGGCGCCGACTACGTCCCGCGCCGCCGCCCGGAGCGGGTGCGCGACCGTGCGGGGGTCCGCACGGCGCTCGACTCGCGCCGCGAGCAGGTGCTGGACGCGCGCTCACGGGGACGGTTCGCCGGCGCGGAGCCGGAACCTCGGGCCGGCCTGCGCGGCGGTCACATACCGGGGTCGTTCAATCTGCCCTTCCTCGACCTCTACGCGGATTCGCCCGAGCCCGGCGTGAAGACCATGAAGAACGGCGAGGCGCTTGCCGCTCTTTACCGGGAGGCGGGGATGGACCTCACGCGGCCGACGATCACGACTTGCGGTTCCGGCGTGACCGCGTGCAACCTCGCTCTCGGGCTGCATCTGATCGGACACACCGACGTCGCCGTCTATGACGGCTCGTGGACCGACTGGGGCGGCCGCGACGATACGCCGGTGGAGACCGGACCATGAGCGGGCCGCTGCCGGCGGTCATCGGCGCCGAACGCCTGCGCGCGGCCCTCGATCGCGTGGTCGCGGTCGATGCGACCTATCATTTGTCCAATCTCGGGCGCGATGCGCGGGCGGAATATCGCGATGCGCATATTCCGGGTGCGGTGTTCTTCGACATCGACGACATCGCCGATCCGAGGCCGCGGGCGGGGCTCACCCATATGCTGCCCGACTCCGCGGTCTTCTCGGACAAGGTCGGGGCGCTCGGGATCGGCAACGACACGCAGGTGGTCGCCTACGATACGCGCGGCCTCTACAGCGCGGCGCGGGTCTGGTGGATGTTCCGGGTTTTCGGCCACGCGCGCGTTTCCGTGCTCGACGGCGGGTTGCCCGCATGGCTCGCCGCCGGCGGCGCGGTGGAAAGCGGCGAGGTGACCCGCACAGCGCGGAAATACGCGGCGCCGGCGCCGCGGCTGGAATTAGTCCGCGACTGGATCGCCGTGCGCGAGGCGCTGGCGGACGACTCCGCGCAGGTCGTCGACGCCCGCAACGCCGCGCGCTACGCCGGGCGCGAGACCGACCCCTATCCGAACGTGCGTTCGGGCGGCCATATGCCGGGGGCGCTGTCGCTGCCGTGGGAACGGCTGCTGACGGGTGCGGTGCGGATGCCCGACGCGGCGGCGACACGGGCGCGGTTCGAGGCGGCCGGGTTGGACTGGAACCGTCCGGTGATCGCCACCTGCGGGTCGGGCGTTACCGCGTGCATCCTTGCGCTGGCGCTGGACGAGGCGGGGAAGCGCGACTGGGCGGTCTATGACGGTTCGTGGGCCGAGTGGGGCGCGCGCCGGGACACACCGATCGAGATGTCCGACGACGACCGTTCCGCTTGAGCGCCTTCGTTACGGTTGCGCCGTGTTCGGACGGGCGGGTGCCCCGGCGGGTTTGCGGTGCGCGCGCCGGCTCATGGCCGGGTTGGGGCGGCGGCCGCGGATCGGGTTACTCGGCGGGTCGTTCAACCCGGCGCATGACGGCCACCGTGCGATCAGTCTGCGAGCCCTGCGCGATCTGAGGCTCGACCGCGTGTGGTGGCTGGTCTCGCCGCAGAATCCGCTGAAACCGCGCCGCGGAATGGCGCCGCTGGCCGAACGACTGGCGGCTGCGCAGCGTGTCGCGGGATATCGCCGTATCCGCGCCACCGCACTCGAAACCGCGCTCGGGACGCGCTACACGGTCGATACGGTGAGCGCGCTGCGGCGGCGGTGGCCGCGTGCACGGTTCGTCTGGCTGACCGGCGCCGACAATCTCGCGCAAATGCCGGCATGGCGGTGCTGGCCCGCCCTGTTCCGGGCGCTGCCCATTGCGGTTTTCGACCGTTCGGCCTATTCTGCCCGCGCCTTGCGCGGTGCGGCCGCGGCACGGTTTGCCCGCTTCCGGCGGCACCGACCGTGTCGCCTGACCGACGCCGCACCGCCGGCGTGGGCGTTCGTGCACGGTCGTCCGCACCCGGAATCGGCGACCCGGTTGCGGGCGCTGCGGGCTGCCGACGAGGCGGAACGGGGGTAAACGGGGGAGCCGGTCATCAGCGACGACAAGCCATCCCAATGGGCGGAAACGGTCCGGCACATCGCGCTTGACTCGCTCGCCCACGACAACGCCAACGATGTCATGGTTATCGACCTCGTGGGCAAGACTTCTATCGCCGACCTCATGATCATCGCCAGCGGTCGTTCGGCGCGCCACGTTACAGCGGTCGTCGGGCATCTGACCGAACGCCTCAAGAAGGGCGGCCTGCCGCCGCGGGCGGTCGAAGGGCTGCCGAAGGCCGATTGGGTGCTGGTCGATGCCGGCGACGTCATCGTCCACGTCTTCCGCCCCGAAGTGCGCGAATTCTACAATCTGGAGAAGATGTGGGCGGTACCGCTGCCCGAACCCGCGGTGCGATGACGCCGGTCGTGCTGTGCATCCTCGACGGGTGGGGTATCGCGCCGGACGGCGGCGGCAACGCCATTGCAAGGGCGCTGACCCCGGTCTGGGACCGGTTGACCGCCGACTGGCCGAGTGCCCGTCTCGACGCTTCGGCCGGTGCGGTCGGATTGCCTGCCGGCCAGATGGGGAACTCCGAGGTCGGCCACATGACGATCGGCGCCGGGCGTGTGGCGTTGCAGGACCTGCCGCGCATCGACCGCGCCATCGCCGATGGGACTCTGGCCGCCTCCCCGGTTCTCACCGGCCTGATCGGGCGCCTGAAAGCGAGCGGCGGAGTCTGCCATCTGCTCGGCCTGTTGTCGCCGGGGGGCGTGCACAGCCACCAGAACCACATACGCGCGCTGGCGGAAACCGTCGCGTCCGCCGGCGTGCCGGTGGCCGTCCATGCGTTCCTCGACGGGCGCGACACGCCGCCCCGCAGCGCCCGCGCGCATGTCGCGGCTTTCGAGTCGGCGATCTCCGGCACATCGGCGATCACGATCGCGACGATCAGCGGGCGATACTACGCAATGGACCGCGACGGGAACCAGGACCGCACGGCACGGGCCTATGCGGCGCTGGTCTCCGGCGGCGGCAGGCGCGCCAGGGACGCGACCAGCGCGATCGACGCGAGTTACGATACGGGGACGGGCGACGAGTTCGTCGCGCCGACCGCTATCGGCGCGTATGACGGCATGGCCGACGGCGACGGCCTGGTCATGGCGAATTTCCGCGCCGACCGGGTCAGGCAGATTCTAACCGCCCTGGTCGAGCCGGACTTCGCCGCGTTCCCGCGCGCGCGGGCGGTCGCCTTCGCCGCCAGAGTCGGTATGACGAGTTACGCCGCCGCGCTCGACCGGCGCCTCACCGCGCTGTTTCCGCCGCTCGAGCCGCGCGACACCATCGGCGAGTTGGTCGCCGCCGCGGGCCTGAAACAGTTCAGAACGGCGGAGACGGAGAAATACGCGCACGTCACCTTTTTCCTGAACGGCGGGCGCGAGGAACCGTTTCCCGGTGAAACACGCCGTCTGGTGCCGTCGCCGAAGGTTGCGACGTATGACCGCGCTCCCGCCATGGCTGCGACTGCGGTGACCGACGGGGTTGTCGAGACCCTCGCCCGAGGCGACACGCCCTTTATCGCGGTCAACTTCGCCAATACCGACATGGTCGGCCACACCGGCGACCTCGCCGCGGCGATCGCCGCCGTCGAAGCCGTTGACCTTTGCCTCGGGCGCATCGCCGCCGCCGCCGAGCGCGCGGGGGCGGCTCTGCTGATCACTTCCGACCACGGCAACGCCGAGCGGATGTGCGACGCGAACGGCAACGCACATACCGCGCATACCACCAACCCCGTGCCGGTCGTGCTCGCGGGCGCCGGGAGCGCGGCGCGGTTGAGGGACGGCGGACTGGCCGACATCGCGCCGACCGTGCTCGACCTGCTCGGCCTCGCCCGACCCGCCACGATGACCGGCCGGTCCCTGCGTGTCAGGAGCGATGCGAACGCCCGGCGCCGTGCGGTGGCTTAGTCTCGCCGCGCTCGCAGCGATATCGTCGGCGCCGGGCGCGGCTGCGGAGGAAGCTCTCGGCCCCGCATTCACCGTGGCGCAGACGATCGAAACGCCGGCGCAGCGGAATATCGCACTGGACCGACAAACGCGCGAACTGGCGAGAACCATCGACTCCATTCGCGCCGAGTCGATCGCGACCGCCGCTGCGGTTCAGGCGCGGGAGATGGAGATCGCCGCCGCGGCCTCCGAACTCGCCGCACTCGACGCTCGCTATCGCGCCCGATCCGCGGCGCACGACGCCGACCGCGCGCGTCTGGGAGACTTGCTGGCCGGCCTGGCGCTAGTGGCGCGCAGCCCGCCCAACGCGCTGATCGGCCGCCCGGCGGAATGGGCGGACACGGTGCGCGGCGTTATCCTGCTGGAACACATCGCGCCGATATTGAAGGAGCGCGCCGACGCGGCGGCCGCCGAAGCAGCCGAACTCGACGACCTGCGCATTGCGCGCACCCGACGCCAGGCGGAACTGAACGCCACGCGAACCGCGCTGGCTCGAGAGCAGACCCGCCTGCGCCTGTTGCTGGAACGCTATTCGAGCTTGCAGGCCTCGCTGATGGCCGAGCGGCGGGCGCTGGCGAAAGCGCGCGCGGAGCGGGCGAGCGCGGCGCCCGACGTGCGCAATCTGATCGACCGGCTCGACGCCGAACGCGATCCCGACGATCCGCCCCCGCACCTTGCCGCACTACCTCCCACCCCTTCGCGGCGCGCCGTCGGCGCGACCAGCGAGCGCGATCCGATCTACCGGGATGACGCCGGCAGTCCGGCGGCCGCGACGACCACCGCCAGCAGCGAGCCCGACGATCCGCCCGCACGACTCGCAGCACTGACCCCCGTACCGCCCCGGCGCACTGTCGAAGCCCCCGGAGTGCACGATCCGAACGATCGTCGGGAGGCTGCCGAACGCGCTCCCGGACATGCCGCAGCGGGTGTGCAACCCGCCGCGCTGACCCGAACGCGGGCGCCGCCGGGATCGAGCCTGCCCTATCCCGCACATGGCGAGGTTACTGCCGCCTTCGGCGAAGATAGCGGCGAGCGCGGCCAGGGGATCTCCATCGCCACGCCCGCCGGCGCGCAGGTCGTCGCGCCGGGCGACGGCGACATCGTATTCGCCGGCCCGTTCCGCAGCTACGGCCAACTCTTGATCATCGAACACGATGACGGGTATGTTAGCGTCATGGCGGGGTTCGCACGGATCGACGGCCAGGTCGGACAAAGCGTGCTGGCTGGCGAACCGGTCGGAGTCATGGCGGCCGATGCCGCAAGTCCGACGGTGCTATACGTGGAGATCCGCCGTGACGACGCGCCGGTGGACCCGGTCTCCTGGCTGTTGTCCGACAAGCGAAGGGTAAGCGGATGATCCGTAAGCTTATGAGCCTCGGCGCGGCGTCGTGGCTGGCGCTGGCGGTTTCGGCCGGAAGCGCGGCCGCAGCCAATTCCGAGACCTACCGCCAGCTCAACCTGTTCGGCGACGTGTTCGAGCGCGTGCGTGCGGAGTATGTCGAGGAAGTTACCGACGAACAACTGATCGAAGCCGCCGTCAAGGGCATGTTGAGCGCGCTCGACCCGCATTCGGGCTATCTGCCGCCGCGCGAGTTCAAGGACATGCAGGTACAGACCCGCGGCGAGTTCGGCGGCCTCGGTATCGAAGTCACGATGGAGAACGGCCTCGTCAAGGTGATCTCGCCGATCGACGATACGCCGGCGGCACGCGCCGGGCTGCAACCGGGCGACCTCGTGAGCCATATCGACGGCGAACAGGTTCTGGGCCTGACCCTGTCGGAAGCGGTGGACCGGATGCGCGGTCCGGTGAAATCGCAGATCACCATCACCGTTCTGCGCGAAGGCGAGGCAGCGCCGTTCGACGTGAGCCTGATCCGCGACGTGATCAGGATCCGCTCCGTGCGCTGGCGCGTCGAGGGCGATATCGGCTATGTCCGCATCACTTCGTTCAACGAGCAGACGCGCCCCGGATTGACGCAGGGCATCGACGAATTGCGGGAGAGTCTCGGCGACGGAATGAAGGGTCTGGTGCTCGATCTGCGCAACAACCCGGGCGGTCTGCTCGACCAGGCGATCGCGGTCAGCGACGCCTTCCTGGAACAGGGCGAAATCGTATCGACCCGGGGCCGGCGCGACGGCAGCGCCAGCCGCTACAATGCCGAGACCGGCGATATGCTCGCCGGGATGCCGATGGTCGTGCTTATCAACGGGGGGTCGGCGTCGGCGTCGGAGATCGTCGCCGGCGCGCTGCAGGACCACGAGCGCGCGGTCATTCTGGGAACTCCATCGTTCGGCAAGGGTTCGGTACAGACGATCATTCCCCTGCCCGGCAACGGCGCCATGCGCCTGACCACGGCGCGCTACTACACACCGTCGGGCCGGTCTATCCAGGCCAAGGGCATCGAACCCGACATATCGGTCGGGCGCACCACGATCGAGGCGGTGGAGGATGACGACGGGCGCCGCGAATCCGATCTGCGCGGCCGGCTGGACGGCGAACCGGCCCCCGAAGCGAGCGCCGACACGACCGAGGGCCAACCCGGGACGGAAGCCGTGGCGGAGGACGCCGTGCCCGCCAGCGACGAGATCGATATGATCGACTACCAGCTCCAGCGAGCGCTCGACTTGCTGGAAGGCGTGGCGCTGTATAACGACAAGAAGACCTGAGCCGAACGGGAAGCGGAGCGCGGTTCGCCGCGCGGAGGCCGTGGACGCGCGCGCGCGGCTCTACCGCCGCGGGGTCGGCATCATGCTGCTCAACGACCGCGGCGAGGTCTTCGCCGGTCAGCGCCGCGCCGTCCGTTCGCCTGCCTGGCAGATGCCGCAGGGCGGGATCGATCCCGGCGAAACGCCGCGGGCGGCCGCGTTGCGCGAACTGGCCGAAGAGACCGGCGTAACCGATGTAGAGATCGTCGGCGAAAGCGCCGACTGGCGGCGCTACGACCTGCCGTCGAAGCTGCGGCGCAGGGTGTGGAAAGGGCGCTACCGCGGCCAAGAGCAGAAGTGGTTCGCGATGCGCTTTCTCGGACGCGACGAAGATATCGATATCGAGGCGTGCGAACCGGAATTCTCGAGCTGGCGCTGGATGGACCCGGCGGCGATGACGGCGCAGATCGTGCCGTTCAAACGCACCGTCTATGAAGCGGTAATGGCGGAGTTCGCGCCCATCGTCACCGGGCTTACGCGGCGGCAGCCGTAAGCCGGGCGGTGTTCAGCCGCATCAGCGTCCATCCCGCACGGGATAGCTGCCGCCCGACCCAGCCCTGCGGCCTTATCCCTGCGGCTTTCAGAATCATCCGGAAACCGAGTGCGAAATGCGCATATCTGTAACTGCCGTAAGCGCGCCGGGCGTAGGCTCGCGCACAGCGCCGCCGGTGGTAGGGCGCGGGCATGTCGTTGGCGCAGTGCCAGGCAAACGGCAGTTCATCGTCCCCTGTCTCGAGGAACCGCCCCATCGCCACCCGGACACGGCCCCAACGACCGACCTTCTCCGATTCGAGGTAACGTTTCAGCGAGTCGTAGAACAGCCGGTAGTGACGGAACTCATCGGCCGCGATCAGGCCGCATATTTCGGTAAGGACCGGTTCGTCCGAGGCACTGGCGAGGGCGCTGTAGAACGACGATGTCGCCGCCTCGACCACGCAGCGCGCGATCAACTCGCCGCTGCGCGAACCGCGAACCGAGCGCGCGCTGTCGAGCGGCAACCGGTAGCCGGCGGCGAAGCGGGCGAAGCGCGATTCGAAATCGAACGACGGGTCGGCCATCGCCGCCCAGCGGGCCAACGCCTCGCCGTGGCGCACTTCCTCGCGCGCCCACGCGGTGGCGGCGGCGCAGAAGGCGGAATCGCCGGCGAACACGCTATGGAGATAGGTCGCGTAGTCGCGGCCGTTATACTCGACCATCGCCGCGGCCTTCGCCACGGCCAGCAGGTTCGCGTCCACCTTGCTCGCATCGAACCGGCGCCACGCGATATCGTCCAGCGTCCATCCTTTCATCGCCGAACCGAATTACGTTGCCGAAGCCCCGTTTACGAATGGAAACGATACTCCGATCCGTGCCTGGCGGCAACCGCCGGTTCGCCGCCCCCTGCTGCGGCGGCGGCGCACGCCAGCCGCCGCAAGGGCGTCTGGAGCCTGTCCGTTACCGCGAACTGGCGACTCACATTCCGGGTCGATCTGGACTATGAGGATTACCGTTGAGAGGCGGCCATGAGTACAGCACACGGCGTCCGTACGAAGAATCCCGTCCACCCGGGCGAGTTCGTAAAGCACGAGATCATCGACGCGCTCGATCTTACGGTGACGGGAGCGGCGCGGATTTCAGGCATCACCCGGGCGGCGCTGTCGGCTCTTCTGAACGAGCGCGCCCGTCTCTCCCCGGAAATGGCGCTACGGATCGAAAAGGCCTTCGGCGTGTCGATCGACACCCTCATGCGGATGCAGAACAGCTACGACATTGCCCGGGTCCGCGGGCGAGCGGGCGAGATCGAGGTCGCTCTGTTCGAGGGCAAGCCCCGCGATCCCGAGCTCCACTCGATCTCTCTTGCGGAGGATTGAGAGCTGGTTTCGGCGCAGCGCGAGAACCCGACCGCGATATCGGTCGTTCGACGTTGCCGGTTGCTCGATCTCCTCGAGAGATTCAACGCGGGCTTGTTCTCGGGCGCACGGGTTGCGGACAATCCGAGGGAAATCCGAGTATTGCGGGATATTCAGAAGCTGGAAACCCGGCTCCGTAATTTCAGGGCGAAGCCGGGGCACCCGCTTTTCCGCGATATGCCGAAACCGGAAATCGAGACCTGCCGCAAAGTGTTCTACGCACTGACGCAGACAATCGAATCGACGCGAGTCGCCAGGGAGACGATCGAGGCGTTTCTCGCCCGCGCATAAATCGCAAAGCGCCGTTCAACCGCCGTGGTGATAGTCGATCGCTTCGACCAGGGCGGCGGCGGTTTCCCGTTCGGACCGGGCCGGTGCGCGTTCGGTCTCGTCACGGGCTTCGTCCAGCGTGCGTTCGGCTTCCGCGAGCCGGGTCTCGGCGTCGGCCCGCGTCACGTCGGCGAGGGGGACGGCCTCCTCGGCGAGTACCGTGCAGCGCTCGGGCGTCACTTCGGCGAAGCCGCCGGCGACGAACAGGCGGTCGCTGACGGCGCCGTCGTCATACACCTCGACTACCCCGTTGCGGACCTGCGAGAGGAACGGCGCGTGACCCGGAAGCGCGCCGAAATCGCCCTCCTCGCCCGGCACCACAACCATTTCGACCGCGCGGGAGATCAACAGCCGCTCGGGCGAGACGAGTTCGAAGGCAATCCTGCCGGCTCGTGCGGGATCCGCCACGACGCCTACGCCGCCTCGGCGGCCATTTGCCTGGCCTTGTCCCGCGCCTCTTCGAGGGTGCCGAGCATGTAGAACGACGCTTCGGGCATGTCGTCGCACTCGCCATCACAAATCGCTTCGAAGCCCGCGATCGTGTCCTCCAGCGACACAAGCCGCCCGGCGGTGCCGGTGAACACTTCCGCGACATGAAACGGCTGCGACAGGAAACGCTGGATCTTGCGCGCCCGCGCAACCGTCAGCTTGTCGTCTTCCGACAGTTCGTCCATGCCGAGGATGGCGATAATGTCCTGCAACGACTTGTAGGTCTGGAGGATTTCCTGAACCCGGCGGGCGATGGCGTAATGCTTGTCGCCGACCACGCGCGGGTCGAGCATCCGCGAGGTCGAATCGAGAGGGTCCACCGCCGGGTAGATACCGAGTTCGGCAATCTGGCGATTGAGCACCGTCGTCGCGTCGAGGTGGCTGAACGACGTCGCCGGCGCCGGATCGGTGAGGTCGTCCGCCGGCACGTAGATCGCCTGCACCGAGGTGATCGACCCCTTCCTCGTCGTGGTGATGCGTTCCTGCAACATGCCCATGTCGGTAGCGAGTGTCGGCTGATAGCCCACCGCGCTCGGGATGCGCCCGAGCAGCGCCGACACTTCGGAACCCGCCTGGGTGAAACGGAAGATGTTGTCGACGAAGAACAACACGTCCTGGCCTTCCTGGTCACGGAAATACTCCGCCACGGTCAGGCCCGACAGGCCGACCCGGGCGCGGGCGCCCGGCGGTTCGTTCATCTGGCCGTAGATCAGCGCCGCTTTCGACTCGCCGCCTTCGAGGTCGATCACCCCCGAATCGACCATCTCGTGATACAGGTCGTTGCCCTCGCGGGTGCGCTCGCCGACGCCTGCGAAGACCGAATAACCGCCGTGGGCCTTGGCGATATTGTTGATCAACTCCATGATGATGACGGTCTTGCCGACTCCGGCGCCGCCGAACAGGCCGATCTTGCCGCCCTTGGCGTAGGGCGCGAGCAGGTCGATGACCTTGATGCCGGTCGGGAGTATCTCCGATTCCGTCGCCTGATCGACGAACTCCGGCGCCGGCTGATGGATCGGCGCGGTTTGCGCCGCCTCGAGCGGCCCGCGCTCATCGATCGGCGCGCCGACCACGTTCATGATGCGACCGAGCGTTTCGCGCCCCACGGGGATGGCGATCGGCCCCCCGGTGTCGATCACCCAGCTGCCGCGCACAAGGCCTTCGGTCGAGTCCATCGCCACCGCGCGAACGGTGCTTTCGCCGAGATGCTGGGCGACTTCGAGAACCAGGACGCCGCCCTGGTTGTCGACTTCGAGAGCGTTCAGGATCGCCGGCAGCCCGCCTTCGAACTGCACGTCCACCACGGCCCCGATGACCTGGGTGATGCGTCCGACGTTTTCCTTCATCACGTGCTCCTGGTTCGGACCGGCGGCTACAGCGCTTCGGCCCCGGAAACGATTTCGATCAGTTCCTTGGTGATCGCCGCCTGCCGCGACCGGTTGTAGGTCAGGGTCAGCCGTCCGATCATGTCTCCGGCGTTTCGCGTCGCGTTGTCCATCGCCATCATCCGTGCGCCCTGCTCGCTGGCGGCGTTTTCGAGCAGCGCGCGGAACACCTGCACCGCCACATTACGCGGCAGCAGATCGACAAGGATCGCCTCCTCGTCAGGCTCGAACTCGTAGATCGCCTCGCCGGTCCCTTCCGGCGCCGCGGCGGCGGGAAGGGGGATCAGTTGCAGCGGGGTCACGATCTGGCTGACCGCCGACGCGAACCGGTTGTAGAATATCGTGCACATGTCGAACTCGCCGGCGTCGAAGCGTCGGGTGAGGTTCCCGGCGACGGCGGCGGCGTCGGCGAACGTCACACCGCGCGTCCCGACATCCTCCAGGACCTCGACGATGCGCTGGCCGTGGTCGCGGCGCAACTGGTCGCGCCCCTTGCGCCCGACGATCAGCAGATCGACCTTGCGGCCCTGGCGTTCGAGTTCGCCGATGCGCGCACGCACCGCCCTGACGATGGCGCTGTTGAAGGCGCCGCACAGACCGCGGTCGGAGGTGGCCACGACGACGAGGTGGGTTTCCTCCTTGCCGGTCCCGCGCAACATGGCCGGCGCACTTTCGTTGCCGGCGACCGACTCGGCGAGCGAGCCGACCATGCGCGCCATCCGGTCGGCGTAGGGGCGCGCCGCTTCGGCCGCTTCCTGCGCGCGACGCAGTTTCGACGCAGCGACCATTTTCATCGCGCTCGTGATCTTCTGCGTCGCCTTGACGCTGTTGATCCGGTTGCGGAGCTCCTTGAGGGTGGCCATCGGCGGGTCAGGCGAAGCGCCTGGTAAATTCGTCCAGCACCGCCTTCAGCTTCTCCTCGCTCTCGTCGCCGATCTCCTCCCCGTCGCGGATCGCGGCCAGCAGGTCGGCATGTTCGGCGCGCATCAGGCCGAGCAGGCTTTGCTCGTAGCGGGTCACGTCGGCGACCGCGATGCCGTCGAGATAGCCGCGCACGCCGGCGTAGATCGCCGTCACCTGTTCTTCGACCGGCAGCGGGGCATACTGGTCCTGTTTGAGCATCTCGGTCAGGCGCGCGCCCCGGTTGAGCAGGCGTTGCGTCGCGGCGTCGAGATCGGAGCCGAACTGGGCGAAGGCGGCCATCTCGCGATATTGCGCGAGCTCGAGTTTGATCCGGCCGGCGACCTGCTTCATCGCCTTTACCTGCGCCGCCGACCCCACCCGGCTCACCGAAATACCGACATTGATGGCTGGGCGAATGCCCTGGTAGAACAGTTCGGTCTCGAGGAAGATCTGGCCGTCGGTGATGGAGATGACGTTGGTCGGGATGTAAGCCGACACGTCGCCCGCCTGGGTTTCGATCACCGGCAGCGCGGTGAGCGATCCCGCGCCGTATTCCGCATTCAGCTTCGCCGCGCGTTCGAGCAGCCGCGAATGCAGGTAGAACACGTCGCCGGGATAGGCTTCGCGCCCCGGCGGGCGCCGCAGCAGCAGCGACATCTGGCGGTAGGCGACGGCCTGTTTCGACAGATCGTCATAGACGATCAGCGCGTGCATCCCGTTGTCGCGGAAATACTCGCCCATGGTGCAGCCGGCGTAGGGCGCAAGGAACTGCAACGGCGCCGGCTCGGACGCGGTGGCGGCGACAACGATCGAGTAGTCGAGCGCACCGTTGTCTTCCAGGGTCTTCACGATCTGCGCGACGGTGGAGCGTTTCTGGCCGATGGCGACATAGATGCAGTAGAGCTTGCGGGCTTCGTCGCCGGTGGCGTTCACCGCCTTCTGGTTGATGATGGTATCGACGGCGACCGCGGTCTTGCCGGTCTGTCGGTCGCCGATGACGAGTTCGCGCTGGCCGCGGCCGATCGGCACCAGCGAATCGATGGCCTTGAGGCCGCTCTGCATCGGTTCGTGCACCGACCGCCGGGGAATGATTCCCGGCGCCTTGACGTCCACGCGGCGGCGTTCCCCGGTCTCGATGGGCCCCTTGCCGTCGATGGGATTGCCGAGCGCATCGACGACGCGGCCGAGCAGCCCCTTGCCGACGGGCACATCGACGATCGCGCCGGTCCGCTTGACGGTGTCGCCTTCGCGGATCGTGCGGTCGTCGCCGAAGATGACGACTCCGACATTGTCGCTCTCGAGGTTGAGCGCCATGCCGCGCACGTCGCCGGGGAACGCGACCATTTCGCCGGCCTGCACGTTGTCGAGACCGTAAACGCGGGCGATGCCGTCGCCGACCGAGAGCACCTGCCCGACCTCGGCGACTTCGGCCTCGGCGCCGAAATCGGCGATCTGCCGCTTGAGAATGTCGGAAATTTCCGCGGCGCGGATCTCCATCATGCCGCTCCTTTCATGGCCGCCCTGAGCGATTGCAGGCGGGTTCGTATCGAGGCGTCGATCATGCGCGAGCCGAGTTTGACCACCAGGCCGCCGATGAGCGTTTCATCGACCGAGGCGTCGACGCGCACCTCGCGCCCGGCGGCCCCGGCCAGCGCGCGCGCGATCGCTTCGGCCCGGGCGCGGTCGAGCGGACGCGCGCTGACGACCTGGGCGGTTACCTCGCCGCGATGACGGGCGAGCAGAACCTCGAACTCGCGGATCGCCTCGGCGGCGACGAACAGCCGCCGGTTACGCGCCAACACGCCGAGAAAACCGGTCGCCTGCGCGCCGAGTCCCGCACGCCGCGCGATGGCGGTCATCGCCGCGCCCTGCTCCTCCCGTGAGACCAACGGGCTTCGCACCATGCGCCGCAGGTCGGCGCTGGCGTCCAGCATCGCGCGGACGCGCGCGAGGTCGCCGGCCACGGCATCGAGCGCATCGGTCTCGCGCGCGAGCGCGAACAGCGCCGTCGCGTAACGGCCGGCCAGACCGGAAACGCCTGCTTGCTGTTCCGCCACGCGCCACCTGCGAGATTGGAGGAGGACCGTCGATATGTCGGAAGAGGGGGATCGCCCGGCAGCCGAACGACGCCAGCCGGGCGGCACCGGTCCCGCCAGAGGCGGGCGGTTGGTAGCACGGCGATTCCCGCGGCGCAATATGCCGTTCGACTTCCCGCGCATTCGTCCGAAAGCGCGGGGTCGAGGAGCGGAAGCCCCGGTGCCCGCACACACGGTTGCGGATGCGATCGAGCGCCCGTTCGGGCGTATCGACGGGTACATAGTGCAGCACAATCCGACGGCCTTCCGCTGCCGCGGTTTCCATGCGACGGAAAACGCCCGAACCGGCGAGCGTCGTTTCCACCGGGTGGGTTACGCCCGCGCGCAGCGCGGCCTGCCGCCGCGATGCTTCACGCGCCGCCTGTCGGGACTTGTCCGGCGCGACGCCGCGCGATCGCATCGGGGTCGATCACTTCGACTTCCCTGAACCAGGTCGTGCACGTCAGGGTGGATTTGCGGCACCCGTTGGGGCCGGCGACCACATAAAGCGTCGGCGTCGCCGAACGTGCCGGGTGGCCGGATCAGGCGGTTTTCCGGTCGCCGTATCCGGTGGGCACAATACAGGCGCCGTCCGACCGGACGCTACAAAGCGTTCCCCCGGCCGCAAGCCGGAGCGCGAGGTCCGCCTCGATCCGTTCGTGCCGATCCTCGGGACGACCCGGTATCCCGGACGGCGGCTCCGCTCTTTCCCTTCGCTTGCGCAGTTTGCCGACCATAAGTCCGACTTGCGGCTCGATCAATTCGCCGTCGCGAAAGAGCCCGGACATGCGCACGATGGCAGCGTCCCGGTTCGAACGTTATCGCGGTTCGTTCGGGTTCGTGTTGGCGATGACAGCGGGACGGCGGCGCCTCCAGGCCGCCACGAAGGGGCGGGAACACCAGGTGGCATCGATCCACCTGTAGGGGCGCCCCTTGTGGGCGCCCGTGTAGGACGAAGAAAAGGCTGATTCTTGGGATTGGCCGGGATTTGGCGGGAAATAGTGGGACGACGCAACGGCTTACGCGCGATCTGGCGTGGCGATCGCCCGGACGGAAAGGATGCGAAATTCCGACCGGAATTCGCGCTGCAACGCCATTGAATGGCGATTTTCCGGCGGTTTCGAGGCGCTAAAACGCTCGGAAGAATCAGTCGTCGCAGGTGTTGCTATCGGCGGCGTCGGGGCGGTAGGGTATCGGCGGCGCTGGAAGCATTCCGTCATCCTCTCATGCCTTCGGGCGAGCGCGGGGCCAGACGACCCGCCCGGCGCCACTACCGATCTTTCAGATTCCGCTTCGCGGCGCGCAGGTTGCGCTGCTGCGTCTGGTGCAGGCTTGTGAGGTAGGTCTCCGATCCGTCGGCGGTTTTCTTGACAACTGCGCGCCAGAGGCGCCCGTCCTCAGCCCGAACCGCCGAACAGGAGGGGAACAAGGGAGGGCAACCACAAGGATTGCCCCTACAGGGATTGTTGCGGTTCATGTGGGTTCGTGCCGGCGATGACAGCGGGAGAGCGGCGCGACGTCGCGCATGTCCTCGTCACGAAACTCGAGGGCCTGCTGGAACCGGAGGCGCCGGAAGACGGCCTTCCGACCGGCTTCGTCCTGACCTTCGACAACTTCACCGCGGGCGACATGAAGGACATGGAGCGGTATCTCCCGCTGTTTCGCGGCTACCGCTCGCACCGGCCGATCGACTCCAGCCCGACCCGGCAGCGCATCTGGTTCGAGACGGCGCACGGCGCCAGCCTCGGACGCGAGATCGGCAGGATGCTCGACAGCGAAGGGTTCGAGGCGGTGGTGAGCCTCTCCGGAAACGACTTCACGATCGAACAGATCGGGCCGCGGCGAACGCAACGCTGAAGTTGCAGACGGCTTACTGGAAGCTGTAGGGGTCGATATCGACTTGCACGCGGACGCCGCGCGGCGGCGGGACGGCGGCGAGCCACGGGGCGAGGCGGGCGTTGAGGGCGCGGTCGCGGGGGCCGCGGACGAGCAGGCGGAAACGGTAGCGGCCGCGGATCAACGCCAGCGGCGCCGGGGCGGGGCCGAGCGTCTCGAGGTCCGGCGCACGCGGCGCGCGGCGGCGCAGTTCCGCGGCGAAGGCGCGGGTCTCTGCGGCGTCGGGTCCTGAAACGATAATCGCCGCGAGCCGGCCGAACGGCGGCATACGCAACGCCCGCCGCGCCGCCGCCTCCGCCGCGACGAAGCCGTCGCGGTCGCCCGCGACCAGCGCGCGGATCACCGGATGGTCGGGGGAGTGAGTTTGCAGCAGGGCGCGCCCCGGCCGCCCCCCGCGTCCGGCCCGCCCGGCGACCTGAAAGAGTAGCTGAAACGTCCGTTCCGCCGCGCGCAGATCGCCGCCGGCGAGACCGAGGTCCGCATCGACCACCCCGACCAGCGTCAGGCCGGGGAAATGGTGGCCCTTGGCGACCATCTGGGTGCCGATCAGCAAGTCGATGCGCCGCCCGGTCATGGCTTCCACCAGCGCCGCGACGGCGCGGGGGCCGCGCACCGTGTCGCTGGTCATCGCCGCGACCCTGGCGTCGGGGAACAGCGCCACGACCTCTTCGTGCAGCCGTTCGATGCCCGGCCCGCAGGCGATCAGGCTGTCCTCCGCGTCGCAGTCCGGGCAGCGCCGCGGCAGGGGCCGGCGCAGGTCGCAATGATGACAGCGCAGTTCGCCGGCGAGACGGTGTTCGACCAGCCAAGCCGTGCAGTTCGGACAATTCAGCCGGCGGCCGCAAGCGCGGCACAGGGTGAGCGGCGCGTATCCCCGGCGGTTGAGGAACAGCATCGCCTGCTCCTTCCGCGCCAGGGTCTCGGCGAGCGCGGCCTCCAGGCGCGGCGCGACGAAGCGGCCGCGCGGCGGCGGGTCGGCGCGGAGGTCGATCGCCGCGATGGACGGCGGTCCCGCCGCGCCGTGGCGTTCCGGCAGGCGCAGTGCGCGATAGCGCCCCTCGGCGACATTGCTCAGGGTTTCCAGAGACGGAGTCGCGCTCGACAGAACAACGGGAACGTCGGCGAGGCGGGCGCGCACCAGCGCCATGTCGCGCGCGTTGTAGATCACGCCGTCTTCCTGCTTGAACGACGAGTCGTGCTCTTCGTCCACCACGATCAGGCCGAGCGCGGCGAACGGCAGGAACAGCGCCGAGCGCGCGCCGACCACCACCCGCGCGCGCCCGCGCCCGAGCGCGCGCCAGGCGTCGCGGCGCTGCGCCGCGCTCAGATCCGAGTGCCACGCCGCCGGACGGACGCCGAAACGCCGCTCGAACCGCTCGAACCATTGCGCGCCGAGGGCGATCTCCGGCAACAGAACCAGCACCTGCCGGCCGGCGTCGAGCGCCGCGGCGACCGCCTCGAAATAGACTTCCGTCTTGCCCGCCCCGGTCACGCCGTCGAGCAGCGTCGCCGAAAAGCCGCCGGCGACAGCGGCGCGCAACGCCTCGGCCGCCGTCGCCTGCGCGGGTGACAGCCGCACCGTCACCGCTTCCGTATCGGGCGTGCGCCCCGCAGACGCCTCGCCGGCGCGTTCGACGACGCGCAGCGCGCCGGCGCGGATCATGCCGCGCACCACACCGGCGCCCACTCCGGCGCGACGGGCGAGATCCGCCTGTGTCGCGGCGGGCCCCGCGTCGAGCGCCGCGAGCACCGCGGCGCGCTGCGGCGTGAGGCGCACCGGCGCCGCAGCGCCCCGCGTCACGGCCCGCGCCGGGCGTTCGGGTTCGAGCGCCGCGGGCACGCTCATGGCCATGCGCAACACGGCCCCGCGGGCGGCGAGGCAATAATCGGCCAGCCAGTCGATGAACGCGCGCAGCGAGCCGGCGAGCGGCGGCGCTTCGAGCACCGCCTCGACATCGCGAAGCCGGGCCGGCGCGACGGCGCCGTCGGCGGCGCCCCACACGACCCCGACGACACGCCGCGGGCCGAGCGGCACCCGCACGAAGCTGCCGTCGGGCGCGGCCAGGTCGCGCGGCAGGCGATAGTCGTAGGGTCCCACGGCGCTCATCGGCAGCAAAACCGAGACGATGCGGTCGCCGGTGCTGGCGGACGGTCGAATCATCGGGTTAGATTGTCTTCTCGCCGATCGTGGCCCGTCACCGGAGAAGGGGCATGAAGTTCTTTGTCGATAGCGCCGATATAGACGAAATTTCCGATCTCGCCGCGACCGGGCTCATCGACGGGGTGACGACGAACCCGTCGCTCGTCGCCAGGACGGGGCGCCCGTTCGCCAGTGTAATCGCCGACATCTGCGCCGTCGTGTCCGGTCCGGTCAGCGCCGAGGTCGCAGCGGTCGATACGGCCGGCATGGTGGCCGAAGGACGCCGGCTTGCCGCGATCGCCGAGAACGTGACGGTCAAGACGCCTTTGACGTGGGACGGCCTCGCCGCCTGCCGCCGGCTCCGCGATTCGGGCGTCAAGGTGAACGTGACACTGTGTTTCTCGGCGGCTCAGGCGCTGCTCGCGGCCAAGGCGGGCGCGAACTACATATCGCCCTTCATCGGCCGCCTCGACGATCTGGGCCAGGACGGGATGCAGCTCGTCGCCGATATCTGCGCGATCTATCGGCAGTATCCGCGGCTCGTCGATACCGAAGTGCTCGTCGCTTCGGTCCGCGGCCCGCACCACGTGGTCGAAGCCGCCCGGATCGGCGCCGATGTCGCGACCGTGCCGCCGAAGGTCCTCCGCCAACTGGCGCAGCATCCGCTGACCGACAAGGGCCTCGCGGCGTTCCTGGCCGACTGGCGCGCGACCGGTCAGACCATCGTTGCGGCGCACGCGGCCGAGTGAACCGGTGGCGCCCGCGGCAGCGCCCGACCTCGCGCACGCCATCGCCGGCTGGCGCGACTGGCTCGCGGTCGAACGCATGGCCTCGCCCCACACTTGCGACGGTTACGCGCGCGACCTGAACGGCTTCGTCGCCTTCATCGCGGAGCATCGCGGCGGCGCGGTCGGCGTCGCCACGCTCGCCGGGCTGAAGGCGACGGATTTTCGCGCCTGGCTCGCGGCCCGGCAGCGCGCCGGAGCGGCACGCAGCAGTATCGCGCGCAGTGTCGCGGTGATACGCGGCTTTTTCGCCTGGCTGGACAAGCGCGGTATCGCACACAATCCGCACGCTGCCGCGGTGCGCACCCCCAAAAAGCCTCGCCTCATGCCGCGCCCGCTGTCGCAAGGCGACGCGAGATCGGTGGTCGCCGAGATCGGCGCGATCAGCGACGAGGCGTGGATCGCCGCGCGCGATACCGCACTGGCCACTCTGCTCTATGGCTGCGGGCTGCGCATCGGCGAAGCGCTGGGCCTCGATTGCGGCGCGGTCGCCAACTCGCCCGAAACACTGCGCGTTGTCGGCAAGGGCAACAAGGAGCGGCTAGTTCCGGTCCTTCCGGTCGTCGCGCGGGCGATCGCCGCCTATCTCGCCTTGCGGCCCCACCCGGTCAGGGCCGACGCGCCATTGTTCGTCGGCGCGCGCGGCGGGCGGCTCAACCCGGGGGTCGCGCAGAAGCAGATGCGCCGGGCCCGCGCCTTGCTCGGCCTGCCCGAAACGGCGACTCCGCACGCGCTTCGGCACAGCTTCGCGACCCATCTGCTGGCCGACGGCGGCGACCTCAGATCGATCCAGGAGCTTTTGGGCCACGCCAGCCTGTCGACGACCCAGCGTTACACGGCGGTGGCGGGAGCGGAGATTCTGGCGGCCTACCGCGCGGCCCATCCGCGAGCGCGCAAACGCGCCGCGGCGCCGGAAAAGGCACCGTCGGATCGAGGGAGATAAACACCCCGATGACCGAGGATGCGCTACTTCTCCATGCCACGAAACCGGGTTTATGCGAAGTTTTCGCCTTACCGATTCTCCAGAAATTCCTTGATTCGGACCCGCGCTTGATCGCGATCCTTAGTCTCGCACTCCCATATCACCAGCGCATCCCACCCCATCTCGCGAAGACGCATCCGGTGTTCCACGTCGCGTCTTCTGGTGCGTTCGAGCTTCGGAACCCAGTAACTCCGCCTTGTTTTCGGTAGCCGCGCGCCACGGGGACATTGATGTTGATGCCAGAAACATCCATGCACGAAAATCACCTTCCGTCGGGCGGGAAACACTAAATCCGGCTTTCCAGGAAGATCCTTGCGATGCAGACGGTATCTGTAGCCCATGCTGTGAACCATGCGTCGCACGATCATTTCCGGCTCGGTATCTTGCCCTTTGACCGCACGCATTATCCGGCTTCGATCTTCCGGCCGTTCGATCATTTTCGAATTTCGATCTTCAGACTCGGGTCGGTTTCAACATCCTCGATGATCTCGTTGTATTTGTTCACCATATCGCGGATCACTATCTGTCGCCCCTGCGTATCGAATCCTCCGAGTTCATATAAATTCAGTGCGACAAACTGCTCGATTTCGAAGATATCTATTCTGTGGGCCAGTCCTTTGTTGTTGGCCAGACCTTCCGCTACGACGGCCCCGTTTCGTAGCGTTACGAGAACGGGTTTGAGACCGCTGTCCAGATTCTCCCGGCACCGTTCGATCACGGCCTCGCCCGGCGCGGTGGTGACGTGAACAGCGACGTCTCCGACAAGGAAATCTCCGACTCGGTTGCGGGGCGCATCTGCGGTCGAAAAGCCGTTGTGTTCAATTGTGTGGTCGTCCAGAACACAGTCCAATTTCGCGCCGACAAGATGTTGCGACACCGCTCCGGCAAAATTGATCCTTCTTGCTTGTTTCTGTCGATTGATCGCCTGATCGAGAATATCGCGAACGACATGGCGAAGCCCACGAGAAGAGTCCAGCTTGACCGTAAAGGGTTTGCCGGCAAAGAAGGCGCGCACACGATCAATCCAGTAATTCTCTATCGCATCAATATCCGCCATACACCGGCGGTGTAAATCATTCAGAAAAACGACGTATTCCTTCATGTTGTGCAGACTACCCCTGCTCGTGCGCCCGCCTTCGGCGGCCAGTACGCGTTCGATTCCGTGCCGTTTCAACACGGCTTGTACCGCGGATTTTCCGAGGCCGAGAACTTGGCCGCCACCAGCGGTCACCAACGTGCCTGAATCAAGCGGCATCCCTCTCTCTCTCGCGTGTTTCGTGACGACGAGCGCGACGCATAAGGAGCCTTGACCCTTGAATTCGCGCTCCGTAACGAACTCGTCGAGGGCGTCCGCGAGAGCGTTCGGCATGAGCTTACGCCGCCCTCTTTGCCGATACGCCGAACGCCGTCATGAGCGGTTCCAGAACGTGTTGCGCGATGTGACGGATTACCGGAACCACCACGCCGTCCCCCGCCAGATGGTATGCGTCATTATAGTTCCGGGGTAGTTCGTAATCTTCGGGCAATCCCATCAGTCGCGCCGCCTCGCGAGGGGAAAGCAATCTGGAGCGCACGTCGCTTCCGTTCACGAACATGATCGTCTGGCGACTCGAGCCACCTGCGGGAGTACGAAGGCAGCCTGCGATATCGTCGAAACGAATCTCCGCCCTTTGCGCCCTGTCTCCGTTCTCGTCCCGGCGCGTGCGCTTGTATACGGCGCCGACCATATGCCGACCGATTTTTTTGGCGGCGTGGACCTTCGCTAGATTCACCGGGCTCATCATATTGAGCAGCTTGCGAGTTTCGGCGGCCGTATGCCATTTCACTCCGGTCGGATTTTCCTCGATTACGTCGGCGAAACCCATGTTGCGCGCAGGCGGGCGCGGAAGGCGCCACCACAGCCATTTACTTTGCGCCGATTGGGAGAGGCGATCATGCGCCCCGATCAATGCGCGCGTGAGCCATTCTCCGCCCGGTGTCGGACACGCCAGTGTCTTCGGAATCGGGCGCTCTTCGCCCACGGCGACGATAAATAGTCGCGGCCTCGATTGCGGAACGAAGTGGACCGCGTCGATTACGAGCGCGCCGAAACGATAGCCCCCTTCGACGAGCGCGGCGCCAATCGCGGCGAAATCCCTGCCGTTGTGCGAGGTCAAAGCTCCGCAGACGTTCTCCAGAACGATCACAGGCGGCGCCCGCCCCTCGGCCGCCAGCGCCCTCATAAGATTCCAGAAGGGCCAGAAGGCGCCTGAGCGGTCCCCTCGGAGCCCAGCGCCCGCGCCCGCAAGAGAAAGATCCTGACAAGGGAAGGAAGCCCAGGCCAGATCCGCGATTCCCGGCAGATCCGCTGTCGCCAGTTTGGCTACATCCGCCAAGCGCAATTCCGAACCACCCCAGTTTCGCACATAGCTGTCACCCTTCCTAGGATCGATGTCATTGGCGAAAAGGCACGACCACTTCGGGCCAAGGCCCGCTCGGGCCATTCCTCCTCCCGCGAAAAACTCGTAGAATCCGTTCATCGGCGACACCCCACGATCTTCGCCGCGCGCTCAAAGTCTGGAGCCGCTCGCCCCCTGAGCCCGATTCCGCAGCAGCGGCAACTATGACGCTTCTCGATTCGATCGTCCACAAAGTTCGGTTTTTGTTCGCCCGGCGTCACATTGCCACCTCGGCGGTCTCGACGGCCTCGATCTCGAACGCCGCGGCCATCAGTGCGCGCGTGTAGGCCGTGCGCGGCGCCTCGAAGATCCTCCGCGCCGGCCCCTGCTCCACCACCCTGCCGGCGCGTATCACGATGACGTGGTTGGCGAGCGCGCGCACCACGCGCAGATCGTGGCTGATGAAGAGATAGGCAAGGCGATGCTGGCGTTGCAGTTCGCGCAACAGATCGACGATCTGCGCCTGCACGGTCATGTCGAGCGCGCTGGTCGGCTCGTCGAGCATCAGGAAGCGCGGCTTCAACACCAGCGCGCGCGCGATCGCGATCCGCTGGCGCTGGCCGCCCGAGAACTCGTGCGGGTAACGATCCATCGCCAGCGGATCGATTCCGACCTCGGCCAGCGCCTCCGCGACCAACTGGCGGCGTTCCCCTTCGCTTTCTCCGATGCGATGTATGCGCATCCCCTCCTCGACGATCTGACAGACCGAGAGCCGGGGGCTGAGCGACGAGAACGGGTCTTGAAACACCACCTGCATCTGGCGCCGAAGCGGGCGCAGCGCCCGGCTTCTCAGACCGGCAACGTCGCGGCCCTCGAAGCGGATGGGGCCGCGGCTCGCCAGCAAGCGCAGCAGCGCCATGCCGAGGGTGGTCTTGCCGGAACCGGATTCGCCCACCACGCCCACGGTTTGGCCGGCGCGGACGGTCACCGGGACCCCGTCCACCGCTTTCACGTGCCCGACCGTGCGGCGTAACACGCCGCGGCGGATCGGGAACCAGACGCGCACTTCTTCGCCGGCCATGACCTCCGCGGCGGTGTCGTCCGCCGGCGGCGGCGTGGCGCTGGGCTGCGCGGCGAGCAGTTGACGGGTATAGGAATGCCGGGGCGCTTCGTAAACGACGGCGGTTTCGCCGTATTCGACAATCTCGCCCTCGGTCATCACGTGGACCCGTTCGGCGACCTTGCGGACGATGGTCAGGTCGTGGGTGATCAGCAGCACCGCCATGCCGAGGTCGCGCTGCAAGTCGCGGAGCAGTTGCAAGATCTGCGCCTGGACCGTCACATCGAGCGCGGTTGTCGGCTCGTCGGCGATCAACAGGTCGGGTTCGTTGGCCAGCGCCATGGCGATCATCACGCGCTGCCGTTGGCCGCCCGAAAGCTGGTGCGGCCACGATTCGAGGCGTTGCTCCGGATGGGGCAAGCGCACCATGTCGAGCAGTTCCAGACAGCGCGCCCGCGCCCGCGCGGGCGTCAGCCCCTTGTGGAGCATCAAGGTTTCGGCGATCTGCTTCTCCACCGTGTGCAACGGGTTCAGCGAGGTCATGGGTTCCTGGAACACCATCGAGATGCGGTTGCCGCGGATCTTGCGCAGGACCGACGGCCCGGCGCCGATCAGTTCGCGCCCCTCGAACCGGATGCTGCCATGCGGGTGGCGGGCGCGTGGATAGGGCAGCAATTGCAGCACCGACAAGGCGGTGACCGATTTACCCGACCCCGACTCGCCGACCAGCGCCACGGTCTCGCCCCGGTCGATCGACAACGACGCATCGCGCACCGCCGGCAGATCCCGGTCCTCGACGCGAAAGCTGACCGCGAGGCGGTCGATCTCGAGCAGGCTCATCGCCCTACAGGTTGGTCTTGCGCGGATCGAAGGCGTCGCGCACCGCCTCGCCGATGAACACGAGCAGCGACAGCATGATCGCGAGGGTGAAGAAGCCGGTGAAGCCGAGCCAGGGCGCCTGAAGATTGTTCTTGCCCTGGTTCAGCAATTCGCCGAGCGACGGCGAGCCGGGCGGCAGACCGAAACCGAGAAAGTCCAGCGACGTCAGAACGGTGACCGAGCCGGTGAGGATGAAAGGCAGGAAAGTCAGTGTGGCCACCATCGCGTTCGGCAGGATGTGGCGGAACATGATGCCGGCGTTGCTCACGCCCAGAGCCCGCGCCGCGCGCACGAACTCGAAATTACGCGCCCGCAGAAATTCGGCGCGCACCACCCCCACCAGCGCCATCCAGCTAAACAGCAACATCAGGCCGAGCAACCACCAGAAGCTCGGTTCGACGATGCTGGCGAGGATGATGAGCAGATAGAGGATGGGCAGGCCCGACCAGATTTCGATGACACGCTGAAAGACCAGATCGACCCAGCCGCCGAAATAGCCCTGCACCGCGCCGGCCGCGACCCCGATCACCGAACTGATCGCGGTCAGCACCAGCCCGAACAGCACCGAGATACGAAAGCCGTAGATCAGCCGCGCCGCTACATCGCGGGCCTGATCGTCGGTACCGAGCCAGTTCTGCGCCGACGGCGGCGCCGGCGACGGCATGTCGAGTTCGGTGTTCACCGTGTCGTATTTGAACGGGATCGGCGGCCACAAGAGCCAGCCGCCGGCGTCTTCGATCAACGCGCGCACATAGGGGTCGCGGTAGTCCGCCTCGGTTTCGAAATCGCCGCCGAACTCGGTTTCGGCATAGGCGCGGATAACCGGCACAAACCATTCGCTGTCGAAGGACACCAGCAACGGCTTGTCGTTGGAGACGAATTCGGCCGGCAGGCTCAGCGCGAAAATCGCCAGAAATACCCACAGGCTCCAGAAACCGCGCCGGTTGCGGCGAAAGTTCCGCAGGCGACGCTGGTTGAGCGACGAGATTCGGAAGCCGAGAAAGCGGTTGTCCGGCGGCGGCGGCGCGACGGCGGGGCCGGCCACGATCAGACCTCGCGGCTTTCGAAATCGATGCGTGGATCAATCACCGTATAGGCGAGATCGCCGACCAGTTGCATGACGAGGCCGAGCAGGGTGAAAAAGTACAGCGATGCGAACATGACCGGATAATCGCGCCCCAGCGCCGCCTCGAACCCGAGCAGGCCGAGGCCGTCGAGCGAGAAGATGATTTCGGTCAGCAGCGCGCCGGTGAACAGGATGCCGACGAAGGCGCTCGGGAAACCGGCGATGACGATCAGCATGGCGTTGCGGAACACGTGACCGTAGAGCACGCGGCGTTCGGCGAGGCCCTTGGCCCGGGCGGTCATGACGTATTGTTTGTTGATCTCTTCAAGAAACGAGTTCTTGGTGAGCAGCGTCAGTCCGGCGAAACCGCCGATGACCATCGACAGGATCGGCAGGGTCAGGTGCCAGAAATAGTCGCCGACCTGGGCGAACCAGCTCATCTCCCCGGCGCCGGGCGAAGCCAGGCCGCGCAGCGGGAACCAGTCGAGATACCGTCCGCCGGCGAACAGCACGATGAGCAGGATGGCGAAGAGAAAACCGGGGATCGCGTTGCCGACCACCACCGCGCCCGAGGTCCAGACGTCGAAGCGGCTGCCGTCGCGCACCGCCTTGGCGATGCCGAGGGGGATCGAGATCAGGTAGATCAGGAGCGTGGTCCACAGACCCAGCGAGATCGACACCGGCATCTTTTCGAGCACCAGATCGACCACCCGCCGATCGCGGAAGAAGCTCTCGCCGAAATCGAAACGCACATAGTTCCAGAGCATCATGAGGAAGCGCTCGTGCGCCGGCTTGTCGAACCCGAACTGGCGCTCGAGATCTTCCAGCAATTCGGGATCGAGGCCGCGCGCACCGCGATATTTGCTCGTGAGCGACTCGCCGCCGGCGCCGGACCGCTCGGTCGTAACCGTCTCACCGCCGCCGCCGCTGACCCGCGCCGTCGCCTCGACCGCGATGCCTTGCATGGTGGCGATCAGTTGTTCGACAGGGCCGCCCGGCGCCGCCTGGATGACGACGAAATTGACCACCATGATTCCGAACAGGGTCGGAACGAGCAGCAGCAGACGGCGAACGATGTAGGCGAGCATGGCGGTTTCGGCGCCGGTGCGGGTCGGCTCGGGCCGCGATCAGCGCCCGGATTCGAGTCGTGCTTCCAGCGTGTCGTCGATCCACCACGCCGCGGGGAAGCCGAGACCGTAGCGCGGCATCTGTCCGGGCCGGCCGAATTTGTTCCAGTAGGCGAGCCGGAACGAGCGGATATGCCAATTGGGCACCAGATACCGGCCTTCGAGCAGGACTCGATCGAGCGCTCGGGTCGCGGCGACCAGCGAGTCCCGGCTCGGCGCCTGAATCACCGCATCCACCAGCGTATCGACCACCGGATCCCTGATGCCGGCATAGTTCTGCGTGCCCGGTATGTCGGCGGCGGCGCTGGTCCACTGATTGCGCTGTTCGTTTCCGGGGCTCTGCGACTGGCCGATCGACGCGACAATCACGTCGAAGTCGAAATCTTCCACCCGCTTCTGGTATTGCGCGGTATCGACCGTGCGGATGCGCGCGGCGACGCCGAGGCGTTCGAGGTTCTGCGCATAGGGGCCGATCACGCGCTCGAACGCCGGCGCGACGAGCAGAAACTCGATCTCCATCGGCTCGCCGGTCGTTTCGTTCACCAGCGCGCCGTCATCGACGGTCCAGCCGGCCTGTTGGAGAAGCCCGCGCGCCTCGCGCAGATTGGGCCGGATCGAACCGCCGGCGGTGCTCGGCGCCGTGTAGGGGTCGGTGAACAATGTCGGCGGCAACCGGTCGCGGAAACAGTCGAGGATGGCCAGTTCACGCCCCTCGGGCAGCCCGCGCGCGGCCAGTTCGCTGTTCGAATAGAAGCTCTCGGTGCGCGCATATTGACCGTAGAACAGGTTCTGGTTCGTCCACTCGAAATCGAAGGCGTGCGCGAGGGCGTCGCGCACACGCGCATCGGCGAACTTCGCCTTGCGGATGTTGAACCAGAATCCCTGCATCCCGGTGCCGATCTGGTGGTCGATCGTTTCCACGACGACCCGGTTCTCTTCGGCCGCCGCGAAATCGTATTGCGTCGCCCAGTCCTTCGAATTGTTCTCGACCCGGAAGTCGATCTCGCCAGCCTTGAACGCTTCGAGCGCGATCGTGTTGTCACGGTAATAATCGAACCGAATGCGGTCGAAATTGTGCCGGCCGCGATTGACCGCCAGATTTCGGCCCCAATAGTCGGGAACGCGCTCATAGGCGATCGAGCGCCCGGAATCGAACCCGGCGATGCGATAGGGCCCGCTGCCGAGAGGCGGCTCCAGCGTGGTCGCCTCGAAGTCCCGCCCTTCCCAGTAGTGCTTCGGCAGAACGGTCAGTTGACCGACGATCATCGGCAGTTCGCGGTTGGTGGTGTCGGAAAAGGCGAAGCGCACCCTGCCCGGCCCGGTCTCCACTACCGACTCCACGTCGGCGTAGTATTGCCGGAAGAAGGGGTGCCCCTTGTCGCGCAGCGTCTCGAAAGTCCAGATCACGTCATCGACCGTCACGGGTTGTCCGTCGTGCCAGCGGGCCTCGTCGCGCAACGCGAACTCGACCCACGACCGGTCCGCCGGCATGTCGATCGTCTCGACGAGGAGTCCGTATTCGGTGGCCGGTTCGTCGGCGGCACTGGTCAAGAGCGTGTCGTAGATCAGACCGAGCGACGCAGCGGCGACGCCCTTCAGAATGAAACCGTTGAAACTGTCATAGCTGCCGATCGCCGCCAGGGTGACCTCACCGCCCTTCGGCGCGTTCGGGCTGGCGTAATCGAAATGGGCGAAGCCGGGGCCGTATTTGACGTCTCCATGTATCGCCAGGGCGTGCGCCCCGGAGACTCCGCTTTCGTCGGGCGCGCCGGCCCGCATCGCCTCCATGGCGCAGGCGAAGCCCGGAGGCTCCTGCGCGAGAGCGACGGCGGGCAGCGCGGCGGCGAGAACGGCGGCAGCGAGACGGGTCATGGCGGGGTCCTCATTGGAGGGAACGGTGAGTCGGCGCCCGGCAACCCTCGAAGTGTGGGCGCGACACGACGCCGGTTCAAGGGGCGGTGTTCCGCGGATTCCCGAGCGGGAACGGCGGCAATGCGCGAGCGGGGCGACAGGCCCCGCGGAAACACCGGTCCACGACGGAGCCGCCCGGTTTCCCGGAGCCGGGATCAGAAGGTGACGACGCTGCGGATCGATTCGCCGGCGTGCATGAGATCGAAGCCCCGGTTGATCTCGGCGAGCGGCATGGTGTGGGTGATCAGATCGTCGATATCGATCTTGCCGTCCATATACCAGTCGACGATGCGCGGCACGTCGGTGCGGCCCCTGGCGCCGCCGAAGGCGGTGCCGCGCCACACCCGGCCGGTCACCAGTTGGAACGGGCGGGTGCGAATTTCCTGTCCGGCGCCGGCGACTCCGATGATGATCGATTCACCCCAGCCCTTGTGCGCGCATTCGAGCGCAGTGCGCATGACGTCGACATTGCCGATGCACTCGAACGAATAGTCGGCGCCGCCCCTGGTGAGATCGACCAGATGCGCGACCAGATCGCCCTCGACCTCGCCTGGATCGACGAAATGGGTCATGCCGAACTTCTCGGCCAGCGCGCGTTTGGCCGGGTTGGTATCGACGCCGACGATCATATCGGCGCCGACCAACCGCAGCCCCTGGATGACGTTGAGACCGATACCGCCGAGACCGAACACGACGCAGTTCGCACCCGGCTCGACCTTCGCCGTGTTCATGACCGCGCCGAGGCCGGTGGTGACGCCGCAACCGATGTAGCAGACCTTGTCGAACGGTGCGTCGGGGCGAATTTTCGCCAGCGCGATCTCGGGCACCACGGTGAAGTTCGAGAACGTCGAGGTGCCCATGTAGTGAAACACCTTTTCGCCGCCGAGCGAGAAGCGGCTGGTGCCGTCGGGCATCACGCCCTGCCCCTGGGTGACGCGGATGGCCTGGCAGAGATTGGTCTTGGCCGACAGACAGTATTCGCACTGCCGGCATTCGGGTGTGTAGAGCGGGATCACGTGATCGCCGGGCGCGAGACCGGTGACGCCGGCGCCGACATCGACCACTACCCCGGCGCCCTCATGCCCGAGGATCGCAGGAAACAGGCCCTCCGGGTCGGCGCCGGAGAGGGTGAATTCGTCGGTATGACAAATGCCGGTCGCCTTGATCTCGACGAGGCATTCACCCTCGCGCGGCCCGTCCAGGTCGAGTTCCTCGATCGTCAGGGGCGCGCCCGCCTTGTGTGCGACCGCCGCTTTCGTCTTCATCGTCCGACCCTCCTTCACCCCGGGGGAGCTGCACACTCTACCCCGCCGCCGCTCCTGAACCAACAGGCACCGCCGCGCCGCGCGCGTCAGCCGATGCCGTATTCTCGCGCCCAGGCGAGGCCGTCGCGGGTGGCGGCGGCGGGGAAATACTCGCAGCCGATCCAGCCCTCGTAGTCCAGCGAATCGATCAGGTCGAAGAGGAACGGCCAAGCCACTTCGCCCGCGTCCGGTTCGTGGCGGCCCGGCACGCCCGCGATCTGGAAATGACCGATCTGCGGAAGCGACTCGACGATCGTCGCCGCGAGGTTTCCCTGCGTGATTTGCAGGTGATAGAGGTCGCACTGTATAGCGAGGTTCTCGTGCCCGACGGCGGCGAGGACTTCTTGCGCCTGCGCCATGCGGCCGAGGAAGTAGCCGGGTGCATCGCGAGGGTTGAGCGGCTCGATCAGAACGCGCACCCCGCACGCCGCCGCTCGTCCCGCCGCCCAGGCCAGGTTCTCGACGAAGCAAGCGGTCGTCGCAGCACGGTCCATGCTTGAGGGCACGACCCCCGCCATGACGTGCATCAGGCGGCACCCCAGCGCGCCCGCATAGGCGAGTCCCCGGTCGATGGTAGCGCGGAACTCGTCGCGCCGGTCGGGCAGGGCGGCCAGACCCCGGTCGCCCGCGGCGAGGTCGCCGGGCGGCGCGTTGATCAACACCTGGGTCAGGCCGCAGTCGCGCAGCCGGTCGGCGAGCGCCGCTGCCGGCCACTGGTAGGGGAACTGGCATTCGACGCCGTGGAACCCGCAATCCGCCGCCGCCCGAAACCGGTCGAGGAAGTCCCGCTCGCCGAACAGGGTCGAGAGGTTGGCGGCGAAACGGGGCACCGCGCAGCGCTCCTCGCCGGCCGTCAGCGCCGGCCGAGCGCCGTTTCCGCCAAGCGGGCGAGGAAGCTCGCGCCCACCGGCAATATCTCGTCGTTGAAATCGTATTTCGGGTTGTGAACGCTCGCGCATCCTTCGCCGTCGCCGTTGCCGACGAAAGCGTAGGCGCCGGGCTTCGCTTCGAGGAAGAAGGAGAAATCCTCCGACCCCATCGTCGTCCGCTGCGGCGGCGGCGCGGCGCCGGTTATCTCGCCGGCGACCCTGTGCGCGAACGCGGCTTCGGCTTCGTGGTTACGGGTCGGCGGATAGCCGTCGTCGTAGGAAAGCGATGCGGTCGCGCCGTGGGCCGCGGCGACGCCGTCGATCAGCGCCGCCATGCGTTCGCGCACCATACGCCCGACCTCGGGCTCGAAATAGCGCACGGTGCCGCCGAGTTCCACGCTGTCCGGGATCACGTTGAAGGCCTCTCCCCCGTGAATGCGGGTCACGGAAACGACGAGGGTCCGGGTCGGATCGACTTCGCGCGAGACCAGGCTCTGCAACGCCGTGACCAGTGCCGCGGCGGCGACGACCGGGTCGGTCGCCAGATGCGGCATGGCGCCGTGCCCGCCCGCGCCGCGGACCGTGATCGTGAACGAATCCGCCGCCGCCATGATCGGCCCCGGCGATACGGCGATGCTACCCGCAGGCTGGCCCGGCATGTTGTGAACACCGTAGATCGAATCCACCGGATAGCGCTCGAACAGGCCATCCTCGATCATCGCGCGCGCGCCGGCGAACCCCTCTTCCGCCGGCTGAAAGACCAGCACCACCGTGCCGGCGAAGTTGCGCGTTTCGGCGAGATAGCGGCTCGCGCCGAGCAACATCGCCGTGTGGCCGTCGTGACCGCAGGCGTGCATGACGCCGTGCCGGGTCGAACGATAGGGGAGGCCGGTTTCCTCGACGATCGGCAGCGCGTCCATGTCGGCGCGCAAGCCGATGCTCGGCCCGGCGCCGTTGCGAAGGACTCCGACGACGCCGGTCTTGCCGATACCTTCGGTCACCTCGTCAACCCCGAACTCGCGCAACAGGCTCGCGACCCGAGCCGCGGTCCTCGCTTCCTCATAGGCGAGCTCCGGGTGGGCGTGAATGTCGCGTCGCCAATCCTTCATGTCGTCGTGATAGGCGGCGATCCGGTTGACGATCGGCATGGCGATCTTCCTTTCGGCCCGTTGGGGGGGTAGGCGTTGCCCGAGTCGGAGCACGGACGCGACGGTCGAACCCCGGCTTCGCCGCGAACGCCGTCGGTAGTACACCGCGGGCGACTTCCACGTCCAGCCGTCATACGCCGGTATCGCGAACCCGTCCGACCCGATCGTCGCCGAGAAAAACGCTTGGACATCTCCCGCGAGCGCGCTAGTCTTACGGATTGTCGGCGGCAATCCGGGGAACCCGGACCCTGAGATCCGGGCTACCGATCGCCGCTTGCGATAAGGTGGCCGCCGTGTCCGAGGGGTGACGCGGGGCGGCGTTCGTTTGTCGCCGCCAAGTGAACGGCCGCATCGGCCAAGCCGAACGATCTCTCGAAAACCGAGGCTCATGAAACCAGGACCCAATCCGAAACGCTATCGGGGCGGGCGGCCAAACAACCGCCGCCATGGACTGTCGTCGAATTACGAAAGCAACGGTCCCGATGTTAAAGTGCGAGGCAGCGCGGCCCAGGTCCACGACCGTTATCAGGCGCTGTCGCGCGACGCTCTGTCGTCGGGGGACCGGATCGCGGCGGAAAGCTATCTGCAACACGCCGAACACTATCAGCGGATCATCAACGCCAATCTCGCCGCGCAAGCCGAGGCGAACGGCAGCGCCCAGCCCCGCGACCCGGCGGAGCGTCCGCAGCGCAACGGCGACGAGGCAGACCGGCGGCCGCGCCGTTACCGGCCGCGCGCTCCGGTGCCCGAACCGGCCGGGACGGCCGACAAGGAAGCGAACGCCGGCGACACCACCCGCTCCGCCCCCACCTGAACGACCGGCCATGCCGGCCTTATCCCGGGTGCCGCGAACCCGGGTCGGCCGTCGCTCTACCCTTGCGTTGCAAATATGCAACACCATATTCGGGGCGATCGCGAAGAGCGACGAACCTCGAACGGGGGAGCGACGATGAATCCGGAGCGTTACACCGAGCGCAGCCGCGGTCTGATCCAGTCGGCGCAGACTCGCGCCGTCGCCGCCGGACACCAGCAATTCACCTGCGAGCACATCCTCAAGGAACTGCTCGAAGACCCGGACGGGCTCGCCGCCGGGCTGATGCAGGCGGCAGGCGCTCAGCCGGAAGTGGCGCGCGAGCATGTCGAGCGCAGTCTCGCCAAGCTGCCGCGGGTCGAAGGCGGCGGCGCCGGCGGCCTCCATGCGGCGCCAGCAACCATGCGCCTCTTCCGTACGGCGGAGGAGCTGGCGAGCGGCGCCGGCGACCGCTTCGTTACCGCCGAACGCCTGTTGCTCGCGCTGGTGGAGGCACAGGATACCGACTCCGGACGCGGCCTGGCCGCTGCCGGCGCCACGCCCGACTCGCTCGCCGCCGCGATCGATCGTCTGCGCAAGGGACGCAAAGCGGACTCGGCTTCCGCCGAAGACTCTTACGATGCGCTCGAGAAATACGCGCGCGACATCACCGAGATGGCGCGAGCCGGAAAGCTCGACCCTGTGATCGGCCGTGACGAGGAAATTCGCCGCACGGTGCAGGTGCTGTCGCGGCGGACCAAGAACAACCCCGTTCTCATCGGCGAGCCCGGCGTGGGCAAGACGGCGATCGTGGAAGGTCTCGCCAACCGCATCGTGGCCGGCGACGTGCCCGAATCGCTGCGCGACAAACGGCTACTGGCGCTCGACCTCGGAGCCATGGTGGCGGGTGCGAAATATCGCGGCGAGTTCGAGGAGCGACTCAAGGCGGTGCTCGCCGAGGTGACCGGCGCCGAGGGCGAGGTCCTCATGTTCATCGACGAATTGCACACGCTGGTCGGCGCGGGCGCGGCGGAAGGCGCGATGGACGCCTCGAATCTGCTCAAGCCGGCGCTGGCCCGCGGTGAACTGCACTGCATCGGCGCCACGACGCTCGACGAATACCGCAAACACATCGAAAAGGACGCCGCGCTCGCCCGCCGCTTCCAGTCGGTGCTGGTCGCCGAGCCGAGCGTGGAGGACACCATCTCGATCCTGCGCGGGCTGAAGGAGAAATACGAGGTCCATCACGGCGTCGCCATCTCCGACGGCGCGATCGTCGCCGCGGCGACCATGTCCAACCGCTACATCACCGACCGCTTCCTGCCCGACAAGGCGATCGACTTGGTGGACGAGGCGGCGAGCCGCAAGCGCATGGAAGTGGACAGCAAACCGGAACAGATCGACGAGATCGACCGGCGCCTGATTCAGCTCAGGATCGAGCGCGAGGCATTGGTCAAAGAGCGCGACCCGGCGTCGCGGGAACGCCTCGACAAGCTCGAATCGGAACTTGCCGATCTGGAAAGCCGGTCCGCCGCGCTGACCGCCCGATGGACTCGCGAAAAGGCGCAGTTGCACGGCGCGCGCGACGTGAAGGAGCAGCTGGAAGCCGCGCGTATCGAACTGGAGCGCGCGACGCGCGACGGCGACTACGAGCGCGCCGGCGAACTGGCGCACGGGGTCATCCCCGGCCTCGAAGCCGCCCTGCGCGCGGGTCAGGAAGACACCGAAGAATCCGGCGTGGCCGCACTCATGGCGAGCGAGAACGTCACCGACAACGATATCGCAGCCCTCGTGTCGCGGGTCACCGGCATCCCGGTGGACAGAATGCTGCAGGGCGAGCGCGAGAAACTGCTGCGCATGGAAGACTCGCTGCACGAGCGCGTCGTCGGCCAGGACGAAGCGATCGACGCCGTCAGCCATGCGGTGCGCCGCGCCCGCGCCGGCCTGCAGGACCCGGACCGGCCGATGGGGTCGTTCCTGTTCCTCGGCCCGACCGGCGTCGGCAAGACCGAACTCGCCAAGGCGCTGGCGGCGTTTCTGTTCGACGACGAAACCGCGCTGCAACGCATCGACATGTCGGAATACATGGAGAAGCATGCGGTGGCGCGATTGATCGGCGCGCCCCCCGGCTATGTCGGCTACGACGAAGGCGGCGCCCTCTCGGAAGCCGTGCGCCGGCGGCCGTATCAAGTGGTGCTGTTCGACGAGATCGAGAAGGCGCATCCGGACATTTTCAACGTGCTCCTGCAAGTGCTCGACGACGGGCGCCTGACCGACGGTCAGGGGCGCACGGTCGATTTCAGGAACACGCTCATCGTGCTGACGTCGAACCTCGGCGCCGACGTGCTGGCGGCGCTGCCCGACGGCGCCGACGCCGGCGACGCCCGGCCCCAGGTGATGACCCAGGTGCGCGCGGCGTTCCGTCCGGAATTCCTTAACCGGCTGGACGAAGTGGTCCTGTTCCACCGCCTCGACCGCGCGCAGATGGGCCGCATCGTCGCCATCCAGCTCGACCACCTCCACCAACGCCTCGCGGACCGGGAGATCGACCTGACCGTCGGCGCTCGGGCGACGTCGTGGCTGGCGAACACCGGCTACGATCCGGTATATGGCGCTCGTCCGCTCAAGCGCGTGATCCAGCGCGAACTGCAAAACCCGCTGGCGACGATGCTGCTGGAAGGCACGATCGGCGACGGCGACACGGTGGCCGTCGATATCCTCGACGGTAAGCCGGCGCTGAACCGGGTTCAGGATCGGGCGGCGTAGCGCCGCGGAGAACGGAAGCGCGGGTATGGGGCGGAGCATTGCCCGCGCAGTTCTTCGGTTCAGACCTCGGTTTCCCGGTCCGAGGAGCACGGTCGGGCGGCGGGGTTGAGCGCCTGGAGGCGTGTTTCTTTCTTCGTCGGTTATCCCGGAATCTCTGCGCAGGTCGAAGTTCGTGATATGATCGGTCGACTCAGGGACCGGCCGAGATGCGGCCGGGACGGGCGATTATCGCGGTTCTCCGGTTCTCGGGAAGAGACCCACCGTCCACGGGGCCGCGTCTTTTCGTCTTTACGGTCTGCAGAAGCCCATCCCACGAGATGGCGGCGCCGCTGATGCGGAGGTATCGGTGTAATGTTTCTCGCCATGCATTCTCTTGCGCCGTTTCGCGCCGGCATTACCGATATTGTACAGTCCTTCCGCCGGACGATGCTCTGGGTCGGGCCGGGGTGGTACGACTTCATCCTCACCTACCGCCGAACCCTTATCGGACCGTTCTGGGAAACGGTCCTCATGGTGGTCTGGGTCGGCGGGATCAGTATCGTGTTCGGTCGCGTGCGCGGCGGCGCGGACGAAACCTATCTCGCCTATGTCGGCGTTGGCGTGGTTCTCTGGTTCTATATGGTGTCGATGATTTCGACCGGCGCCAGACTGTTCACGAGCCGGAGCGTCCTGCTTCTCAGCGTCAACAACCCGATCTACACCTACCCTCTGCGGCACATCGTCGCCAGTCTGGCGCGGTTTCTGATGCATGTTCCGGTGATGGCGGCGGTGCTGGTGTACTCCATGCCGACGGTGGACCCCAACCTGCCCATGGCGGCGTTGGGCCTCGCAGCGGGCCTGTTCGCCTCTCTCTGGGTCGCGCCGCTGATCGGATTCCTCGGCGCGAGGTATCACGACTTCCAATACATTCTCACGATGGCGATGCGCTTCCTGTTCTTCGTCACCCCGGTGTTCTGGCGGGCCGACGACCTCGGGGATCGCGCGCTGCTCGCCAACGCCAATCCGTTGGCTCACTTCCTGGAGGTCGTGCGGGCGCCCCTGCTCGGTGAGCCGGTGTGGGACGCTTCGTGGACGGTCGTCCTGGCCACGAATGCCGTCGGGCTGGCGGTGACTCTTATGGTCCATGCCTGGTGCCACCGGCGGGTGGTTTTCTGGCTTTGACGAGCGGGCGCCCGGATTTCGCAGTTCGACTCCGGGACGTGACGCTGCGCCTGCCGGGCCGGGCCGGGCGCCGGCGCGCGCACGGAGCTCGCCGTTCGCTGCTAGAGACCATCGGCAACCCTGTCACCACCCGCCGGAGAGCGTCGCTGGAAGTGGTTGCGCTGGACAACCTGTCCCTCACCATCGGTCAGGGCCAGCGTGTCGGCATTATCGGCCACAACGGGGCGGGCAAGAGCGTGCTGCTGCGGGTGATGGCGGGAATCTACGCGCCCAGCTCCGGGAACTGCGAAGTGCGGGGGCGCGTGTCCACCATGTTGACCACTTTGCTCAGCGACTATCGCGATGCGACCGGGCTCGAATACATCATGCTCGTCGGACTCACACGGGGCCTGACCCGCAGGGAGATCGATCGCCGCGTGCCGGAAATCGTCCGGTTCAGCGAGATTGGAGACTACCTGCATCTCCCGGTGCGGACTTATTCCACCGGGATGCGCACGCGCCTCATGTTTGCGATCGCGACCTGCGTCGATTCCGACGTGCTGTTGATCGACGAGGACATCGGCGCCGGCGATCTTCGATTTCGGTCGGAGGTCGGCAAGCGCATCCTCTCCGCGATGACCGCCGCCAGCACGCTGGTGATCGCCTCCCAGGAAGCCAGGATCATCCGCGAGTTCTGCGACACGGTCGTCTGGATTCACAAGGGGCGCCTGCGCGGCATGGGCGATGTCGAGGAATTGCTCGATGCATACCGGGTCGAACAGACCGGCGGGTCGGCTGCGCGCCGCGAAAGAGCGGAAGGGACGCGGTGACGACCGCGAAGCCGATGGCCTGGCGGCGCCCGCGGGGGCGAGGCGGAGACGGACCGGGCATCCTACACTGCCGTGCAGCGCAATTTATGGCGCTGGTTTAGTCAGCAAAGAACGTTTGAGGCTAAATTTTAGGCTAATTGATTCTGCGCCGGCGCGCGCCCGGTGACGTTCACGGTTGGCACGGGCGTTGCACGCAAAGGGGCAGGTGCAACTCGTCCCGTGTTGGAGGTTACCCGATGAACGTCCCCCTTTCCCTCGGCCGGCGCTGCGCGGCCGTTCTCGTCGGCGCGGCGGCGCTCGCTGCCGGGCCGGCGGTCGCCGAAGACCCGATCAAGATCGGCGTCCTGCATTCGCTGTCCGGAACCATGGCCATCAGCGAAACGACGCTGAAAGACACCGTGCTGATGATGGTCGAAGACCTCAACGCCTCCGGCGGGCTGCTCGGGCGGGAGGTCGAGGCGGTCGTCGTCGATCCGGCCTCGGACTGGCCGCTTTTCGCCGAGAAGGCCCGTGAGTTGATCGAGAAGGACGGGGTCGCAGCGGTGTTCGGCTGCTGGACCTCGGTCTCGCGCAAATCGGTGCTGCCGGTGTTCGAAGAGCTCAACGGCCTGCTGTTCTACCCCGTGCAATATGAAGGCGAGGAAAGCTCGCGCAACGTGTTCTACACCGGCGCGGCGCCGAACCAGCAGGCGATCCCGGCCGTCGAATATCTCATGAGCGAGGAAGGCGGCGGCGCCGAACGCTGGGTGCTGCTGGGCACCGACTACGTCTATCCGCGCACCACGAACAAGATTCTGCGCGCCTTCCTGAATGCGAACGGTGTCGATGATGCCGACATCATGGAGGAGTACACCCCGTTCGGTCATTCCGACTGGCAGACCATCGTTTCCGAGGTGAGTGCGTTCGCATCGGGGGGCAAGCCCACGGCCGTCGTTTCGACGATCAACGGCGATGCCAACGTGCCGTTCTACAAGGAACTCGCCAACCAGGGCATCAGCGCCGAAGACGTTCCCGTGGTCGCTTTCTCGGTCGGTGAGGAGGAGCTGTCAGGCCTCGACACCGGGCCGTTGGTCGGCCATCTTGCGGCGTGGAACTACTTCATGTCGGTCGATGCGGCGGAGAACGACTCGTTCATCGAGAAGTGGCACGGTTTCATCGGCGACGACGCGCGGGTGGTCAACGACCCGATGGAAGCGCACTATATCGGCTTCCAGATGTGGGTTCAGGCGGTGAAACAGGCCGGCTCGACCGACGTGGATGCAGTTCGCCAGGCGATGTACGGGCAGGCCGTGACCGCCCTTTCGGGCTACGAGGTCACGATGAACCCCAATCACCACCTGTCGAAGCCGGTGATGATCGGCGAAATCCAGGACGACGGCCAGTTCGACATCGTCTGGCAGACCGACGACGTGGTGATCGGCGACGCCTGGAGCGACTACATTCCGGAAAGCGCGAAGCTTACCGCGGACTGGACCTTCCCCTGGGTCTGCGGCAATTGCGACGCGCCGAAATACGCGGTCAACTGAGCGCGTTTCCGGCTTTGCGGGGGCGGGCGGGTCGCAGCCCGCCCCTTCGCTCACTTCAATAGACGATCATGTCGATACGCACCGCCTGCCACCGGTCGATCTTCTTCGCGCTGTCGTGCCTGCTCTGCGTTTCGGCGGCGGCGCAGGACGACCCGATCGCCGGATCGGTCACGCAGCTCGCAGCGAAGAAATTCGCCGACAAGGTGGCAGCCATCGACGCGCTGGCGGGCAGCGGCGACCTGCGTGCCGGCGATGTGTTGCAGGCGATGCTCGACGGGCGGCTGTTCCGCGTGAAGGCCGACGACCGCATCGTTTTCGCCGACAGGATCGAGGACGGCTACCGATTGACCGATGCGCTGAACGGCACGGCACTCGGCGAGGTCGGGCGCCGCGACGTGAGAAAGGTCAAGGCGAACAACAAGCTGCGGGGAGTGCTGCGCGGCGCTCTGGGCGCACTGACCCTGCGCGACCCGGCCCCCGAACGGCGCATCGCTGCGGCCAACGCGATCTTCAAGACGCCGAACGCCGACGTCCTCCCCCTTCTCGAAGAGACCCTCGTTTCCGAGAGCGACGCGGCGGTGGCGGCACGGATGCGTCGGGCGCTCGCGGGCGGGCGGCTCGCCACCGCCGAGGACCCAACGACGCGCATCGCCGCCTTGGGAATCCTTGCCGAATTCACCGACGCCGACGTTCGCGCTCTGGTAGCGAGCGTTCTGATCGAAGGCGAAGACGGCGCACCGGTCGAACCCGATCCGGCAGTGCGCGACGCGGCCGCCGCGACGCTCGACACGATCGACGACGCGATCGCGCGCTGGCAGTTGCTCGGAAACCTGTTCCAGGGCATCAGCCTCGGCTCTGTGCTGCTGCTTGCCGCGATCGGCCTCGCCATCACCTTCGGGGTGATGGGAGTCATCAACATGGCGCACGGCGAAATGGTGATGCTCGGTGCCTATACGACGTTCGTGGTGCAGGAGGTTTTTCGCACGCATTTCGCACACGCCTTCGACTACTCGCTGTTCGTCGCGCTGCCCGCGGCGTTCCTGCTGGTGGGCGCAGTGGGAATCGCCATCGAGCGCGGGATCATCCGTTTCCTCTACGGACGACCGCTTGAAACGCTGCTCGCGACCTGGGGCTTGAGCCTTATCCTCCAGCAGGCGGTGCGCAGCGTCTTCGGCCCCACCAACCGACAGGTCGGCAATCCCGATTTCATGACCGGCGCCATCGACCTGGCCGGCGGCGTGGTGCTGACGTGGAACCGCATCTGGATCATCCTGTTCGCATTGATCGTCTTCGCCCTCCTGATCGCGGTGATTGCGCGCACACCGTTCGGCCTGCGCATGAGGGCCGTGACGCAGAACCGCGCGATGGCGGCGAACATGGGCATCCGCACCGGCTGGATCGATGCGTTGACCTTCGGTCTTGGCTGCGGCATCGCCGGAGTGGCCGGGGTCGCGCTGAGCCAGATCGACAATGTCAGCCCGAATCTCGGCCGCGGCTATATCGTCGATTCCTTCATGGTCGTGGTGTTCGGCGGTGTCGGCAATCTCTGGGGTACTTTCGTCGGAGCGATGAGCCTCGGCGTGGTCAACAAGTTCCTCGAACCCTGGGCCGGCGCGGTGCTCGGCAAGATACTGATCCTCGTGGCGATCATCCTGTTCATCCAGAAGCGGCCCCGCGGTTTGTTCGCGCTCAAGGGCCGCGCGGTCGAGTGAGCGAACCGTGATCGGGGCTCTGACCGGCATCCGCGCGAAGGGCGATACCGGCCTGCGCGTTACCGTGGCGCTGATAGCGGCGGCGACGGCCGCAGTGCCGATACTCAACCTCTACGCGCCCGAGGGTTCGGCGCTGCACGTGCCGACCTGGATGGTGAGCCTGCTCGGCAAGTATCTGTGTTTCGCGCTGCTGGCGCTCAGCGTCGATCTGATCTGGGGTTACTGCGGCATATTGAGCCTGGGCCACGGCGCGTTCTTCGCCCTCGGCGGCTACGCTATGGGCATGCATCTGATGCGGCAGATCGGCGACCGCGGGGTGTATGGCCACCCTGTATTGCCCGACTTCATGGTGTTCCTCGATTGGGAGGCGCTGCCCTGGTATTGGCACGGTTTCGACAATTTCGCCTTCGCCGCGCTGATGGTCATGCTGGTCCCCGGCGCGCTCGCCTTCGTCTTCGGCTGGTTCGCCTTTCGGTCGCGCGTCACCGGGGTGTATCTGTCGATCATCACCCAGGCGATGACCTTCGCGCTGATGTTGGCGTTCTTCCGCAACGACATGGGGTTCGGCGGCAATAACGGGCTGACGGATTTCAAGGATCTGCTCGGTTTCGACCTCCAGGAAGACGCGACGCGGCGGGGCCTGTTCGCCGCTTCCGGGGTGGCGTTGATCGCGGGCCTCCTGCTGTGCCGTTTCATCGTCACCTCCCGGCTCGGGCGGGTCTTGATCGCGATCCGCGACGCCGAAAGCCGGACTCGCTTCCTGGGCTACCGCGACGCCGGGTACAAGTTGTTCGTTTTCGTCGTTTCGGCGATGCTGGCCGGGATCGCCGGGGCGCTCTACGTGCCGCAGGTGGGCATCATCAATCCGGGCGAGTTCTCGCCGGCGAATTCGATCGAGATCGTGGTCTGGGTGGCGGTCGGCGGGCGCGGGACACTCTATGGCGCGGTTCTCGGCGCGATTCTGGTGAACTACGCCAAGAGCTATTTCACCGGCGCGCTGCCCGACATGTGGCTGTTCGTGCTGGGCGGGCTGTTCATCGGCTCGACACTGTTCCTGCCGAAAGGGATTGTCGGCGCGCTGGCCCGGGCGCGCGCCCTTCTGCCCCGCCGGCGGGCCGTACGGGCGGAGGCCGGCGCGCATGGCTGAGGTCGGCAGGCGGCTGCTGGACAGCGGCGCGGTCGCCGCGCGGGCGCCCGACGCCGGCGACACGCTGCTCTATCTCGACGGCGTAACGGTGAGTTTCGACGGCTTCAAGGCGCTGAACGATCTGAGCTTCTATGCGCAGGCGCGCCGCATGGAGGCGGTGATCGGCCCGAACGGCGCCGGCAAGACGACGATAATGGACGTGATCAGCGGCAAGACCAGGCCCGATCGCGGCCGGCTTTTGTTCCGCGGCGACGTCGACCTCACCCGCCTGGACGAGGCGGCGATCGCGAATCTGGGGATCGGCCGCAAGTTCCAGAAGCCGACCGTGTTCGAAAGCCACACGGTGTTCGACAATCTGGAACTCGCCGCCCGCGGCAACCGCAATCCGTTCCGCTCGCTGTTCGCGCGCACGGCCCCGGAACTGCGTGACCGTATCCACGAGGTGCTCGGCGTCATCGGTCTCACCGGACGCGCGGCGGCGCTGGCCGGGTCCCTGTCGCACGGCCAGAAGCAATGGCTCGAAATCGGCATGTTGCTGATGCAGGACCCGGAACTGCTGATGATCGACGAGCCGGCCGCGGGCATGACCGAAGCCGAAACCGAGGCGACGGCGCGATTGCTCAAACGCATCGCCGAGACCCATTCGGTGCTGGTGGTCGAGCACGACATGGAGTTCATCCGCGCGCTCGACACCCGAGTGACGGTGATGCACGAGGGCGCGGTGATCGCTCAGGGCGACATGGACAGCGTGCAGAGGGACGAGCGCGTGATCGAGATTTACCTGGGGCGCTGAGGCGTGTTGTCGGTCGAGGCGGTCGATCTGCACTACGGCGCCAGCCAGGCGCTGCGCGGGGTCGACCTCGAAGCGGCGGTCGGCGAGGTGACCTGCGTGCTCGGCCGCAACGGGGTCGGCAAGACGAGCCTGCTGCGCGCCATCGTCGGTCAACATCCGATCAGCGGCGGGCGCATCGTCTGGCGAGGCCGCGATATTTCACGCAGCCCGGCGCACGCCCGCGCCGCGGCAGGTATCGCCTATGTGCCTCAGGGCCGCGAGATCTTCCCGCTGCTCACGGTCGAGGAGAACCTTCGCACCGGTTACGCCGCCGTGCCGCGCGATCAGCGCACGCTGCCCGAGCGCATATTCGAACTGTTCCCGGCGCTGCACCGCATGTTGCGCCGCCGCGGCGGCGATCTGTCCGGCGGCCAGCAGCAGCAATTGGCGATCGCCCGCGCCCTCGTCATGCGTCCGAAGCTGCTGGTGCTGGACGAACCGACGGAGGGAATCCAGCCGTCGATCATCAAGGATATCGAACAGGTCATCCGCACGCTGCGCGAGACGGACGACATGGCGATCCTGCTGGTCGAACAATACTACGAGTTCGCCCGGCGGCTGGCGGACCGCTTCGCCGTGCTCAATCGCGGCGAAGTGGTGGCGAGCGGCGCGCCCGACCGCCTCGCCGACGACGATGTCCGCCGCCACCTTACGGTCTGAGGCACGATTCCGGGCGATGCCCGCCCCGCTGGCGGCCGATGGGACGCTCGACATCGTCGCCGACGGCAGCGGGCTGCGCGCGCGGCGTCAACGTGCACCGCTGCGACTGTTTCGCCCGCGCGCACCGGCGGGCGAACCGCCGCTCGGAGTCATCGCCAATCTTTCCGGCGGGGTGCTCGGGGGCGACCGGCTCGTCGTGAGCGTCGAGGCCCGCAGCGGAGCGTCGATTACCGCGCAGGCGGCGGAAAAGGTCTATCGGTCGGCCGGCTCGGTCGCGCATGTGCGCACCGACATCACCGTGCAGGCCGGGGCGGCGCTGGAGTGGCTGCCGCAGGGCACGATCCTGTTCGACCGGGTTCTGATCGACCGGCGCACGGCGGTTCGGGTGGCTCGGGGCGCGCGCTGCCTCGCCGGCGAGATCCTGGTCTTCGGACGGATCGGCATGGGGGAAAGGCTGGACCGCGGCGCGATCGGCGACTATTGGCGCATCGAGCGCGACGACCGGCCGCTGTGGATCGACGCCCTCCGGCTCGACGGCGCGGTCGGTGCACGTCTCGCCGCGCCGTACGGGTTCGCCGCCGCGCGGTGTCTGGCCACCGCGATCTATGCCGGCGACGATGCACCGGGACGGCTCGAATCGGCGCTCGACCTGGCGACACCCGCACCCGGGAACGATGGGTTCCGGGCCGGCGCGACGGTCGTCAACGGCGTGCTGATCGTGCGCTGGCTGGGCGGCGACGCGGCGGCGGTGCGCGCTGCATTCGGCGTATTCTGGCGCGCGTTTCGCGCCGAGGCGCTCGGGCGCCCGCCGCGTTTGCCGGCGATCTGGAGCGTTTGACGGGGAGGGCGACCGCGTATGAACCTGACGCCACGGGAAAAGGACAAGCTGCTGGTCGCTCTGGCCGCCATGGTGGCGCGCCGGCGGCTGGAACGCGGAGTCAAGCTCAACCACCCCGAAACGGTAGCACTGATCACCGACTTCGTGGTCGAAGGCGCCCGCGACGGCCGCAGCGTCGCGTCGCTGATGACCGCCGGCGCGGACGTGATTCGCCGCGACCAGGTGATGGACGGCGTGGCGGAAATGATCCCCGAGGTCCAGGTCGAAGCGACCTTTCCCGACGGGACCAAGCTCGTCACCGTGCACGATCCGGTTCGGTAGAGAGGCGGCGATGATTCCGGGCGAGATATTCACGCAAGCGGGCGAGGTGGTCATCAATGACGGCCGCAGCCGTGTTGCCGTGACCGTGGTCAATACAGGCGACCGACCGGTGCAGGTAGGCAGCCACTATCATTTCGCCGAAGCCAACGAAGCGCTCGAATTCGACCGCCTCGCCGCGCATGGACGGCGGCTCGACATTCCCGCCGGCACGGCGGTGCGCTTCGAGCCGGGCCAGAGCCGCGACGTGTCGCTGGTCGCATTCGCCGGCGCCCGCCGCGCGGTCGGCTTCAACAAGGCGGTCATGGGACCGCTCGACGAGGAGAGCTGACCATGCCGGCCACGATCGACCGCGCCGCCTATGCCGACATGTTCGGCCCCACCACGGGCGACCGGGTGCGCCTCGCCGACACCGAACTGCTCGTCGAGGTCGAGTCGGACCGGACGGTCTATGGCGAAGAGGTCAAATTCGGCGGCGGCAAGGTGATCCGCGACGGGATGGGGCAGAGCCAGGCGAGCCGCGCCGCAGGCGCCGTCGATACCGTGATCACCAATGCGCTCATCCTCGACCATTGGGGGATTGTCAAGGCGGATGTCGGCTTGCGCGACGGCCGTATCGCCGGCATCGGCAAGGCCGGCAATCCTGACGTGCAGCCCGGGGTCGACATCGTCATCGGACCGGGCACCGAAGCGATCGCCGGGGAGGGCCTGATCCTGACCGCCGGCGGCATCGACTCGCATATCCACTTCATCTGCCCGCAACTCGTCGAGGAAGCGTTGGCGAGCGGCGTGACGACGATGCTCGGCGGGGGCACGGGGCCGGCGGCCGGCACCAACGCCACGACCTGCACGCCGGGGCCGTGGCACGTCATGCGCATGTTGCAGGCCGCGGAAGCCTTTCCCATGAATTTCGGTTTCTACGGCAAAGGCAATGCCAGCACGCCGGCGGCGCTGGAGGAGCAGATCGCCGCCGGCGCGTGCGGCCTCAAACTGCACGAGGACTGGGGAACCACGCCGGCCGCCATCGATTGCTGCCTGGAGGTCGCCGACGATTCCGACGTTCAGGTGCTGATCCATACCGACACCCTGAACGAAGCGGGCTTCGTCGAGAACACCATACGCGCGTTCGAGGGGCGCACGATCCACGCGTTCCATACCGAGGGCGCAGGCGGCGGCCATGCCCCCGACATCATCAAGCTGTGCGGCGAGGCGAACGTGCTGCCGTCTTCCACCAACCCGACGCGCCCGTTCACCGTGAACACGATCGACGAGCATCTCGACATGCTCATGGTGTGCCACCATCTCGACCCGCGCATCCCCGAGGACGTGGCGTTCGCCGAGAGCCGCATCCGCCGCGAGACCATCGCTGCCGAGGACATCCTGCACGACCTCGGCGCCTTCTCGATGATGGCGTCGGACAGCCAGGCGATGGGCCGGGTGGGCGAGGTGATCCTGCGCACCTGGCAGACCGCCGACAAGATGCGCCGCCAGCGCGGCCGTCTGCCCGACGAAACCGGCGACAACGACAACGTCCGCGCCAAACGCTACGTCGCGAAATACACCATCAACCCGGCGATCGCGCACGGCATCGCCGACGTGGTGGGTTCGGTCGAGGCCGGCAAGCTCGCCGATCTGGTGCTCTGGCATCCGGCCTTCTTCGGGGTCAAGCCGGCGATGGTGCTCAAGGGCGGGTCCATCGCGGCGGCGCCGATGGGCGATCCCAATGCCTCGATCCCCACCCCGCAGCCGGTGCACTACCGGCCGATGTTCGCGGGCTTCGGCCGGTCGCGCGTCGAAAGCGCCGTGCACTTCGTGAGCGGCGCCGGTCGGGACGCCGGCATCGCGGAGCGCGCGGGACTGGAGCGCCCGCTCGTCGCGGTGTCCGGAACCCGCGCGATCGACAAGCGCAGCATGATTCACAACGATGCGCTGCCGGAGATGGCGGTCGATCCGGAGACTTACGAAGTTCGCGCCGACGGCGCACTGCTGGTCTGCGAGCCGGCCGCGGAATTGGCGATGGCGCAGCGCTACTTTCTGTTCTGATGCGCCGTATCGGCCGCGTGGCGGCGGCAGGGCGATGGCCCGCCGAACGGTCGTGCGACAGCGTGACGCTGACCTGGGACGACCGCTATCGGCGCCGCCTGCGTCTGGTGAGTGACGGCGGCGAGGCCTTGCTGCTCGATCTCGACAAAGCCCGTCCGCTCGGCGATGGCGACGGCCTCGCGCTCGACGACGGCGGCTGGGTGGCGGTGGTCGCGGCGCCGGAGCCCGTTGTCGAGGTGCGATGCACCGACGCGCGGTCGCTGGCCCGGCTCGCATGGCATCTGGGCAACCGGCACGTGCCGGCGCAGTTGATGGATGGCGGTCTGCGGTTTCGCGACGACCCCGTCATCGTCGATATGGTCGCCGGCCTCGGCGCCTCGGCGACCCGCTGCACCGCGCCGTTCGATCCCGAACGCGGCGCCTACGACCACCGCCGCGACCGTGGATGACGCCGCGCTCTATCGTCTGCTGACATGGAACTCGCCGGCCTTTCCCGTCGGCGGTTTCAGCTACAGCCACGGCCTGGAAACGGCGGTCGCCGAGGGCTTGATTCCGGGCGCCGCCGCGCTGCGGGAGTGGACCGCGGCAGCGCTGGAGTTCGGCGCCGGGAGAATCGACGGCTTCTACCTCGCCGCGGCGCACGACGCGGCAGCGGCGGGGGACTGGGAGCGTCTGAACAGCGTGGCGCGCGACGCGGCGGCGCATCGCGCGAGCGCGGAGACCGCGCTCGAAGCGACCGCCCAGGGCGCTGCATTCCTGCGGGCCGCGCGCGCTGCGTGGCCGCACCCGTGGCTCGACCGGCTGGAAGAGGCGGATGCCACGCACGCGGTGGCGTTCGGACTCGCAGCGGCGGCGCACGGGATCGAGGTCCGCGCCGCGCTGTGCGCGTGGCTGCATGGTTTCGCCGCCACCCTGGTATCCGCGGGCGTGCGCCTGATCCCGCTCGGCCAGACCGATGGCCAGCGCGCCCAGGCCGCGCTCGAACCGGTCGTCGCGCGCGTCGCCGCGGCGCAGCGCGATGCAGACGCCCGGACAGGCACGGCGACGCCGCTTGCAGACTGGTGCGCGGTCGCCCACGAAACCAAACATGTGAGGCTGTTTCGCTCATGACCGCCCTACTCACCGACTGCGGAAATCGTTTGCGTTCGCCTTTTATTCCCGTTAGCCTTCGATTCATGGTCATTGGCGGGCAGCAGGTTCGCAGGAGACGCTTGCCGGCGGTATGCGCGGCCCGAGCGCTCGGGCGCGCCGCCGATGCTTGAGACGCCGCCGGTCAACGCGACGGGGACCGGCGCTACGACACGGCGCGCACAGTGTTCTACCTCGACCCGCCCTGCGTGCGTTCGGCGCGCGGCGATTCGGCCGCCAATGGTTGCGAGATGATCGATGACCAACATGCGGAACTCGCCGCCGTGCTGCGAAAGCTCCGCGGGCGGGCGGTTCTGTCCGGCTACAGGACCGATCTTTGCGATCGCCTCTTCTCAGGATGGCGCCGGAGCGTCTGTGCCGCTCGGTACGACAGCCGCGCCGGGAATCGTTGTGGCTGAATTTCTGACTCGGCCGCGCAGATGAATCCGTTCTCTGCGCTGCGCCCGAGTACATCTACCAGGCGTCAATCGCGCCGCCGCCAACGGAGCTGCTATTGCGTCAGCGAAAAGCGCTCGGACCTCTACGCTGCGGAGTTTGCCTGCGGGCGCTATACGCGCGACGCCGCCGACCGAACGGCGATCATTGCCCGGCCAAACGCCGGCAAGATGTTCTGGCACCGGGAATTGGCGACATGACGGGAACGCCCCTCACCGATCTCATCGAAGGCAGCATCGAGAGAATCCCCGAACGACGCCCGGTCGGTGACGCGCAATACGCTCCCCTCAGCAGCGTGTGGGAGGGAAGCGATGGAGAACTTCTGGAACGGATGTTGCGGTTTTATGCCTCGGTCCCGCCGGAGCCTGTCCTGGATTCCACTTATAACAGCGGAAGATTCTGGAGGGAATCGACCCGGCGAGTCGTGTCCATGGATATAAACCCGAAATTCAGACCGATGATTGTTGGCGATAATCGGAAAATGGAGGGGTTCCGGATGCTACCTTCGGGACCGTCGTATACGATCCGCCGCACGTCGGCCCCCAGGGGCGGGACAAGAGCAAAAAGAGATTCGACGAGGATTTCGGAGCGACGGTCGAGTGCGGAAAGGAGCAAGGGTGGAGCCTTAGCTATCTCTATCCCCCATTCTTGAAGCAGGCGAAAAGAGTGCTCAAGCCTCGCGGACTGTTGCTGGCGAAAATCACTGACATGGTGAACTGCCATCGAGCGAAGTGGCCGCACTGCGATTTCATGCGAATGGCCGATGAGGCGGGCTTCACCGTTTGCGATTTGATCGTCAAGATCAGGACCGGGCCGATGGTCTCGACGAAATGGAAGACCGCCCACCACGCCAGAAAGCGACATTGTTTCTGGATCGTCTGTCGCAACGGATCCAGTTGCGAGAGATGACCTGTGCGAGCCTGCGTTTGCCGGCGGAATGCACGGCCCGGACGCTCGGCCGCGCCGCCGATGTCTGAGACGCCGCCGGTCAACGCGACGGGGACCGGCCGGCGCGTCGCCCCCCGCACGTCGTTTCACCGCCCCCGCCGGGCGATCGCGTTCGGGTGGTATGGCGGAAAATATAGCCACCTGGACTTCATCCTCCCCCACATCCCGCGCGACGCGGAGCATTTCTGCGACGTTTACGGCGGCTCGGCCGCCATCCTCATCAACCTGCCGCCCTATCCGGTGGAGACCTACAACGACCTCGATTCCGAACTGGTCAACTTCTTCCGCATGCTCCGGGACCGGGAAGCGGCGCTGGTCAGGGCGATCGGCCTCACGCCGTTTTCCCGCGAGGAGCTGGTTCGGGCCTGCGAGCCGGCGCAGGGTCTGTCGCCGCTGGAGCGCGCGCGACGGTTTTACGTTCGCGCCCGTCAGACGCGAACCGGGCTGGCGCAGAAGAGCAGCGAGGGGCGCTGGGCCCATTGCGTACTGACCTCGCGCGCAGGCATGGCGGGAGCGGTTTCGCGCTGGCTCGGTTCCGTGGAGAGGCTGCCGGAGATCGCGCAGCGTCTTCAGCGCGTGCAGATCGAAAACGCGCCGGCGCTCGATGTGGTCCGGCGCTACGACACGGCGCGCACAGTGTTCTACCTCGACCCGCCCTACGTGCATTCGGCGCGCGGCGATTCGGCCGCCTATGGTTCCGAGATGACCGATGACCAACATGCGGAACTTGCCGCCGTGCTGCGAAAGCTCCGCGGGCGGGCGGTTCTGTCCGGCTACGGGACCGACCTCTATGACCGTCTTTTCGCGGACTGGCGCCGCATCGATGCGCCCGAGCGTTTGTGCCATTCGGTGCGAAGACCGCGCCGGGAGTCTCTGTGGCTGAATTTCTGATCCGGTCCTGCAGGTGAAGCTGTCGGAAATTCGCTCCTGGCTGGACGCGGAGTGGAAACGTGTCCTCGAACAGAGTCCAGGATGCTCTGACCCGGAAATCGATCCGTTCGTAAATTCGAACATCGCTTCCGTACGCTATGCGTTCTTCACATAGCTGTTGGGCAAAATCGCGGATCACGAACGAAACCTGATGTTCATGCAGAGAGGCACGAACGAAAAGGGGGTATGGGACGCACGGAGTTTCTCGAAAACCGTTGTCGTTCCATGGGTCTCGGTGAACGGAGACGTGTTGGGAACCAGCGCCGATCCTTGCGTCAATAACCCACTGCGTCGTCTTCGTTTGGATTCCGACATGTCGAGTGTGCGGAACCCGGAAGAATGGCGAAAATTGGCGAACTACTTTTTCTCGTTGGACGGCAAGGATAGAAAGACGATCCAGCGTGAGTGCCCAAGGATTGAACGAGGCCGACGCCGCGGCAGGAATGCCCGGCGACATAATTTGCTATGATCGCGACGGAAATATCGTGCTTGCTGTCGAGGTCAAGGAGCACGAGCTCGCCATGGCGGATCTACGGGCATCGATTTCAAAGGCGCGCAGAGCCGAAGGGCGATTGTCGAACCTTTTGTTCGTGCTTCCCGGTGCCCGGCAGTCGGATCGACAGGCGATAGAAGATGGAATTCATGGTGCCTGGGCGGCAGGTCTCAACGTGCACCGCGTCGATATCGTGACACTCGCCGTGACGGCGTTCGCTCTGCTCGACGAGGAATGGAGGATAAGATTCCTTCGGGAAATCGGAGAGGAACTCGATCGGCGCGGCGATCTCGGTCATCGCGAGGCATGGCGCGATCTGTTGTCCGAACAATGATCGAACGTTGTGGACATGACACGGCCGTGCCCCATTATTCGCGCCGTTTGAAGAAGATACAGCCCGCGCCGTGCGGCCGGGTCGGCGTGCAGTCGCCCGCGAAACTTTACATATGAGGCCCGTTCTCTCATGACCTTCTCCCCTCATGGCCCTGCCCGCATAGGCATCGGCGGCCCCGTCGGCTCCGGCAAGACGGCGCTCGCCGATACCCTGTGCAAGCGTCTGCGCGAGCGCTACGACATCGCGGTGGTGACGAACGACATCTACACGCGGGAAGACGCCGACTTCCTCGTGCGTTCGGGCGCGCTGGCGGCCGAACGCATCGCCGGTGTCGAGACCGGCGGCTGTCCCCACACCGCTATCCGTGAGGATGCCTCGATCAACCTCGCCGCGGTCGCCGCCATGACCGCGCGGTTCCCGGGCCTCGATCTGATCCTGATCGAGTCCGGCGGCGACAATCTGGCGGCGACGTTCAGCCCCGAGCTCGCCGACGTGACGCTCTACGTCATCGACGTGGCGGCCGGCGACAAGATCCCGCGCAAGGGCGGCCCCGGCATCACGCGATCGGACCTGCTGGTGATCAACAAGATCGACCTCGCGCCGCTGGTCGGGGCCGATCTGGCGGTCATGGACCGCGACGCCCGCAGGATGCGCGGCAACCGCCCCTTCGTGTTCGCCAATCTGAAAGCCGGCGACGGCGTCGATACCATCGCCGATTTTCTGCTTGCCGCCACGGGGCTCGCGGAACCCCGCGCGGTGTCGTAACGCCCGCTCTCCCGCCCGCCGGAAGGCGCACGGAGCCCGTCCGCTCGCGGGCCGAACCTTACCGATACCCGGCGCGGCGCGGTCGGCCCTTGGATGTTCGGCGCGCCCGGTGCTATGTAGCCGGGCCTCGGCGCGGTCGCGGACCGCCGCGTCGCGAGCGCCGATCCGCAAAGCCGGGAAGCGAACCCATGCCGCGCGCCGACTATCTCTTCACCAGCGAATCGGTTTCCGAGGGCCATCCGGACAAGGTGTGCGACCGCATATCGGACGCGGCGGTCGATGCATTTCTCGCGACCGGCGACCCGCGCGCGCGCGTCGCCTGCGAGACCATGGCGACGACCAACCTCATCGTGGTGGCCGGCGAGACCCGGGGGCCCGAGATCGGCAACGACGAGATCGAAGCGATCGCGCGCGCCGCGGTGCGCGATATCGGCTACGAACAGGACGGTTTCCACTGGCGCACGGCGCGGGTCGAAGTGCATCTGCACAGCCAGTCCGGCGATATTGCGCAGGGCGTGGATGACGACGGCAACAAGGATCTCGGCGCCGGCGACCAGGGGATCATGTTCGGCTATGCATGTCGCGAGACCGAAGCGCTGATGCCGGCACCCATCCATTTCAGCCACGAGATCCTGCGCGCGCTGGCGCAGGCGCGTCGGTCGGGCGCCGAACCCGGTCTCGGTCCGGACGCGAAAAGCCAGGTGACCCTGCGCTACGCGAACGGCAAGCCCGTCGGCGCCGCCTCGGTGGTGGTGTCGACGCAGCACGCGGGCGCGCTCGACCAGGACGCCGTGCGCGAGATCGTGCGCCCGTATGTCGCTGCCACGCTGCCCGACGGCTGGATGTGCCCCGAATCCGAGTTCTACGTGAATCCGACCGGGCGCTTCGTCATCGGCGGGCCGGTCGGCGACGCGGGTCTGACCGGCCGCAAGATCGTCGTCGATACCTATGGCGGCGCCGCGCCCCACGGCGGCGGAGCGTTCTCCGGCAAGGATCCGAGCAAGGTCGATCGATCGGCGGCCTACGCGGCGCGCTATCTCGCCAAGAACGTCGTCGCGGCCGGACTGGCGAACCGCTGCACCATTCAACTCGCGTACGCGATCGGGGTCTCGAAACCCCTGTCGCTCTACATCGATACCCATGGTACCGGAGAGGTCGAAGAGCGCCGTCTCGAAGGCGTCCTGCGCGACGCGATGGACCTGTCGCCGCGCGGCATTCGCGACCATCTGCGGCTCGTGAAACCGATCTACGCGCGTACCGCCGCCTACGGCCATTTCGGCCGCGAACCCGACGAAGACGGCGGTTTCTCCTGGGAACGCACCGACCTCGCCGACGACCTGCGGCGCGTCTGTCGCTGACATCCGCAAGCGTGTGGTTTTGTACGGACGCCGGCGGGGGGGCCGCCTCCGCCCGCGCCGGCGCGCACTTCTCGATACGCTTTTGCCCACCGTCGGGGTCGGTATTCCGGAGAGCGGACGTATCGCGGACCCGTGGTCCGCGCTCGGGATCGAACGGGCCGTGCCGTTGTGGCTTGAAATCGGCTTCGGCGGCGGCGAGCACCTGGTCTGGCAGGCGGCCCGGCGCCGCGACGTCGCGATCGTCGGCTGCGAGGCTTATGTGGATGGGGTGGCGCGCCTGCTGGCGTCCATCGAGGATGCGAACCTGACCCACGTGCGCGTGTTCCCGGACGATGCGCGCCCGCTTGTCGCGGCACTTCCCGAGGCGTGCCTTTCACGAGTCTTCGCCTTGTTCCCCGATCCGTGGCCGAAGACACGGCACCACAAAAGACGTCTGATCACCACGGCGTTCCTGAACGACCTGGCGCGGACGATGGTGAACGGCGCGGAACTGCGTCTGGCGACCGACCATCCCGGCTATCGGAACTGGATGCTCGCGCGCACGCTTACACATCGGGCGTTCGCCTGGACCGCTCGCGGCGCGGCGGACTGGCGTCGTCGCCCCGCCGATTGGCCGGAGACCCGCTACGAACGGAAAGCGCGCGCGGCAGGGCGGGAATGCGTTTATCTGCGTTTCGTCCGGCGAGGCGCGCGCTGACCTTGCGGTGCGGGCGATTTTGCGTATATAGGGAGCGATCGACACGTTGTCCGGCCCTCGCGCTTGCCGGGCGGCGGGAGGCCGACCGTTCCACGGTCGGCGCCCTCGACCGTGGGCCTCGCGCCCACTTTCTGTTTCGGGACCTTGCGTTGGATCGAGAAAGCGCCGGAACGACAAAGGAACTGATCGCCCCGACGATCGAGGCGATGGGCTATGCCGTGGTTCGCGTGCGGCTTTCCGGACTCCGCTCGCTGACGCTTCAGGTGATGGTCGAACGCGGCGACGGCGCGCCGATGACGGTGGACGACTGCGCTGCGGTCAGCGATGCGGTGTCGGCGCTGCTCGACGTGGAAGATCCGATCGCCGGGTCCTACCTCCTGGAAGTGACGTCGCCGGGGATCGACCGACCGCTGGTGCGACCTGCCGACTACACGCGGTTCGCCGGCTTCGAGGCGAAGCTCGAGACCGAGACCCCGATCGCCGGACGCAAACGCTTTCGAGGGCGTCTGATCGGATACACCGATCCGGTGGTGCGCATCGATATCGGCAGTGCCGAAGGCTCGGTCGAGGTGCCCCTCGCGGCGATTCGATCGGCCAAACTCGTATTGACCGACGCACTGATCGCCGCCAGCGGCAAGACGGGGGAGCGATAACCATGCTGACCAGCGCGAGCGAAAGTCTGGCCCGGCCGGAACTGCTGCAAGTGGCGGACGCGGTGGCCCGCGACAAGGCGATCGACCGCGAGATCGTCGTCGAGGCGATGGAGCAGGCGATCCAGACCGCGGCGCGGCGCAAATACGGCATGGAACTCGATATTCGCGCGCAGATTACGCCGAAGACCGGTGAAATCCGCTTGAGCCGGATACGCAAGGTCGTCGATGCGGTCGAAGACGACGCGGTCGAGATCGCGCTCGCCGACGCGCAAGCCCGCGACTCGGCACTGGAGGTCGGTGACGAGTTCGTCGAGGGGTTGCCGCCGATCGACCTCGGGCGCCTGGCGGCGCAAGCGGCCAAGCAGGTGATCGTGCAGCGCGTGCGCGACGCCGAGCGCGAGCGTCAATACGAGGAATACAAGGATCGGGTCGGCGAGATCGTCAACGGCCTCGTCAAGAGCGACGACTACGGGACCGTGGTGGTCGATCTCGGTCGCGCGGAGGGGGTCATGCGCCGCGACGAATCGCTGCCGCGCGAGCATTTCCGCGAGGGTGAGCGCTTGCGCGCCCTGATTTGCGACGTCAGGCGCGAACTGCGCGGGCCGCAGATTTTCCTGTCGCGCTCGCGGCCCGAATTCATGGCCATGCTGTTCCGCCAGGAAGTACCCGAGGTCTATGACAACATCATCGAGATCCGCTCGGTGGCCCGCGATCCGGGCAGCCGGGCGAAGATCGCCGTGTTGTCGAACGACTCGGGCATCGACCCGGTCGGCGCCTGCGTCGGCATGAGGGGCAGTCGCGTGCAGGCCGTGGTCAGCGAGTTGCAGGGCGAGAAGATCGACATCATTCAATGGAACCCCGACCCGGCGACCTTCATCGTCAACGCGCTCGCGCCGGCCGAGGTCACCAAGGTGGTGCTCGATGAGGAAACGCGGCGGATCGAGGTCGTCGTCCCGGACGAACAGCAGAGCCTCGCCATCGGTCGGCGCGGCCAGAATGTGCGTCTGGCCGCGCAACTCACCGGCTGGGACATCGACATCATGACCGAGGGCCAGGAATCGGAACGCCGGACCGAGGAATTTCGCGTCGCCTCGGCGTTGTTCATGGAAGCGCTCAACGTCGATGACGTGATTGCCCACCTGCTGGTGACCGAAGGGTTTACCGACGTGGAATCCGTGGCTTTCATGCCGGTGGAGGAACTGGCCGAGATCGAAGGCTTCGACGCCGGAATCGCCGAGGAACTGCGGGCGCGGGCGCGCGATCACCTGCTTAAGCGGAACGAGGAACTGACCCGGCAGCGTCGCGAGCTCGGCGTCGAAGACCGCATCGCCGAGATCGAAGGGCTGACTCCGGCGATACAGGTCGGGCTCGGCGAGGCCGGCATCAAGACACTCGACGATCTCGCCGATCTGGCCAGCGACGAATTGCGGGAGATCGTCGGCGAGGACGCGCTCGACGAGGAAACGGCGGGCGAGGTCATCATGGCCGCGCGCGCGCACTGGTTCGCCGATGATCCGGTGCCGCAAGACGAACGTGCCAGCGACGACGGCAGCATCGCCTGAGCGGGAGCGCGGGATGGACGTACAACCCGCTGCGGCGCGCTCGCCTCGCGGCGGGGGCGGCGATAATCGCCGTCGGTGCGCCGTTACCCGGCGCATACTGGACAAGTCGGCGTTGATCCGTTTCGTTAGGGCGCCGGACGGCACGGTGGTTCCCGATGTCGGTCAAACCCTGCCGGGACGCGGCGTTTGGGTCGGCGCCGAACGGGATCTGGTCGCGGCCGCGTGTCGGCGCAAGGGCGCTCTGGCGCGCGCCGGGCGGGTGTCGGGCGATCTGGCGGCGCGCTGCGAGAGCGTATTGGTCGTGCGCGCGCTCGAGTTGCTGGGCCTTGCGCGCCGCGCCGGGCAGTTGGCTATCGGCGCGCACGCGGTTCGCGAAGCGCTGAAGGCCGGAGCCGCCGCGGTTCTGGTGCAGGCGCGCGATGCCGCAGCGGACGGCCGCGCGAAGATAGAACGGCTGCGCGCCGCCGCGGCGCCCGACTGCGCAGCGGTGACGCTGTTCGACCGGGCCGAGCTGGCGGCGGCGCTGGGGCGCGATGCGGCTCACATCGCCATCCGCTCCGGCGGATTGGCCACGAAGTTCGAGACGACAGCCGGTCGGTTGGCCGGGTTCAGGGCGGGGGCGAGGGAGCGTCGAACGACATGAGCGAGAAGGCGAACACCGGCGAGCGTAAGACCCTCGGTTTGTCTCGTCCCGGCAAGCTTGAACTCAGGAAGACCGTCGAGGGCGGACAGATCCGCCAGAGTTTCTCGCATGGTCGCTCCAAGTCCGTGCAGGTCGAGGTCAAGAAGAAACGCACCTTCAAACGCGGCACGACCGGCCGGCTGACCGAGGTCAAGCAGGGTATGGGTGCCGGCGTCGCGTCACCCGCGGGCGACAAGACGCCGCGCAAGGCCTCAGGCCACAAACTGACCGGTGAGGAGCGCGCCGCGCGTGCGCGCGCTCTGGAAGACGCCAGGCAGTTCGAGGAAGAACGGTTGCAGGCGCTGGAAAGCACGCGGCGCGCCGAGGAAGAGGCGCGCCGCCGCGCCCGGGAAGAGGCCGAACGCGAGGCGGCCGCGGCTGCGGAGCGCGCCCGGGAAGAGGAACGCGCCAAGGAGAAGGCCGCGGCCGAGGCTGCCGAAGCGGCGCGGAAGCAGAAGCAGGAAAGAGAGAAGAAAGAAAGAACCGCGGCGCGGCCACAGACCACGCCGGCGAAACCGCCGGTGCGCCGCAAGGCGGACGGCACGGAAACCGAAACACCGTCACGCCGCCGCAAGGGTCAACGCCTGTCGATCGGCCGTCACGGCGGTGGCAAGCGGCGCGGCGGCGGTAAACTCACGGTCGTCCAGGCGCTGACCGAAGACGAGCGCCAGCGCAGCCTGGCCTCCATGCGGCGCGCGCGCGAGCGAGAGAAGCGCGCTGCGGGCGCGCGCGGCGGACCTGTCGAAACGCGGAAGGTCGTGCGCGACGTGGTCGTGCCCGAAGCGATCACGGTCCAGGAACTTGCCAACCGCATGGCGGTGCGCGGTGCTGCGGTCGTCAAATCGTTGATGAAGCTCGGCGTCATGGCGACGATCAACGATGTGATCGACGCCGACACCGCGGAGCTCGTGGTCAACGAATTCGGCCACCGTATCAAGCGCGTCAGCGAGGCCGATGTCGAACTCGGACTGGGCGGACCGGACGACTCGTCGGAAGTCCTGCGCCCGCGCCCGCCGGTGGTCACGGTCATGGGGCATGTCGACCACGGCAAGACCTCGTTGCTCGACGCATTGCGCAACGCCGACGTCGCCTCCGGCGAGGCGGGGGGGATCACCCAGCATATCGGCGCCTATCAGGTGGAGACCGCCGACGGACGGACGATCACGTTCATCGACACACCGGGCCACGCCGCCTTCACGGCGATGCGCCAGCGCGGCGCCAACATCACCGATATCGTGGTGCTGGTGGTCGCTGCCGACGACGGCGTGATGCCGCAGACCGCAGAAGCGATTCAGCATGCCCAGGCGGCGGGCGCGCCGATCATTATCGCCATCAACAAGATCGATCGACCCGACGCCGATGCCGAGCGCGTGCGTAAGGAGCTGCTGCGGCACAACATCGTGGTCGAGGAACTTGGCGGAGAGGTTTTGTCGGTGCCGGTCTCGGCGACCAGGGGGACCAACCTCGACAAACTCATCGAAGCGATCCTGCTGCAATCCGAACTGATGGAACTGTCGGCGAATCCGGATCGCGACGCCGAAGGCGTGGTGGTCGAGGCGCGGCTCGAACGCGGCCGGGGCGTCGTCGCGACCGTGCTGGTGACACGCGGCGCGCTCGCGATCGGCGACATCATGGTTGCCGGCAGCAAGTGGGGCCGCGTGCGTGCGTTGATCGACGACCGCGGCCGCAACGTCGAGGAAGCCGGTCCGTCGCAGCCGGTCGAGATGCTGGGGTTGAGCGACCCTCCCGAAGCGGGCGACGAGATGGTCGTGGTCGCCAACGACAGCCGCGCCCGCGAAGTGACCGAATATCGCCACAAGGTCGAGCGCGACCGTGCGGGAATTGCCAGCACGCGCGGTTCGGTCGAACAGATGTTCTCGCAGATCGCCAAGGGCGAGGCGCAGGAATTGCCCCTGGTGGTCAAGACCGATGTCCGCGGTTCTCTCGAAGCGATTCTATCGAACGTCGAGTCCCTGACCAGGAACGACGACGAGATCGACGCACGCATCCTGCTTTCGGGCGTCGGCGGCATCAGCGAATCCGACGTCACCCTGGCCGCGGCATCGAACGCGATCGTCATCGGGTTCAACGTGCGCGCCGACGCACCGGCGCGCCAGCTCGCCAAGCGGCACGGTGTCGAGGTCCGGTATTACCGGGTCATCTACGAATTGCTCGACGACCTGCGCGCCATGCTCTCCGGCATGTTGGCGCCGACCGAGCGCGAGGAGACCCTGGGCTACGCGCGCATCAAGGAGATCTTCGACATCTCCAGGGTGGGCAGGATCGCCGGCTGCGAGGTGGTGGAGGGAATCGTTCGGCGCGGTGCGCGCGCACGACTGTTGCGCGACAACGTGGTCGTGCACGAGGGCGCCATCGGCAGCCTCAAGCACCACAAGGAAGAGGTGGGGGAAGTCCGGCAGGGCTTCGAATGCGGCATCGGGTTGGAGAACTATCAGGACCTGAAGCCCGGCGATCGTATCGAAGCGTTCACGATCGAGCAGGTCGCACGCGAATTGCGCGCGTAAGGGCGATGATGGCGAGACGGGCGCGCGGCGGGCGCGTCAGCCAGCGGCAGTTGCGGGTGGGCGAGGCGCTGCGCCACGCGTTGGCCACCGTGCTCGCGCGCGACGAACTGCGCGATCCGGCGTTGCGCGACGAGTCGGTTACCGTGTCGGAAGTCCGCGTGAGCCCCGATCTGCGTAACGCTACGGCATTCGTCTGCCGGCTCGGCGGCGGCGATATGGCCCCTGTGCTCGAAGGACTGGAGCGCGCGGCGCCACATCTCAATGCGCGACTCGCCGCCGCGCTGCGGTTGCGCAACACGCCGCGGTTGAGTTTCGTCGCCGACCCGTCGTTCGACCGGGCGGCGCGGATCGCTTCGTTGCTGGCGGACGACGCGCCGGCGCGGGACGGTTGAGTCGGAGATGACGCGCTCCGCACGCCGCGGCCGACCGGTGCACGGCTGGCTGGTGCTCGACAAGGCGGCGGGAACGGCCTCGACCCGCGCCGTCGTGCGTGCGCGGACGCTGTTTCAGGCCGCAAAGGCGGGGCACGCCGGCACCCTCGATCCGTTGGCCACGGGCGTGTTGCCCATCGCGTTCGGCGAAGCGACGAAAACCGTGCCGCGTGTGGTGGACGGGGCGAAGGAGTACATGTTCACTGCGCGCTGGGGCGAGGGTCGGAACACCGACGACGCCGACGGCGAGGTCACCGAAACCAGCGACGTGCGGCCCGAGGCGGCGGCGATCGAGTCGATGCTTCCCCGGTTTACCGGCGACGTGATGCAGGCGCCGCCGGCGTTCTCCGCGGTGAGAATCGGCGGGCGGCGGTCTTACGACCTGGCGCGAAAGTGCGAGGCGGTCGCGCCCGCCGCGCGCCCCGTTCGTATCGAAAGCCTGCGTCTGCTTGCCTGCCCCGACCCTGACAACGCCGTGTTTTCGATGCAGTGCGGCAAGGGCGGCTATGTCCGTTCGACCGTGCGCGACCTCGCGCACGCGCTGGGAACCTGTGGCCACGTCGCGGCCTTGCGCCGCGAGCGAGTCGGGCCGTTCGCCCTCGCCGATGCGATTTCGCTTGCCGATATCGAAGCGCTCGACGATAGTGGGCGCGCGAAGCGGCTGCTGCCGGTCGCCCGAGGGTTGGCCGGCTTGCCGGCGCTGTCGGTGACGGCGGACCAGGCCGACCGTCTGAAGCATGGTCGGGCTGTGGCGCTCGTTCGGCCTCCCGTCGCGCCGGACGGCGCGCCGATCGAGGATGGCGAGCTGTGGGCGCGGTTCGCCGGCCGCGCCGTGGCGCTGGCCGAGTTGCGCCTCGGCGAGTTACGCCCAGTTCGGGTATTCAACTACTGATCTCGCGGGAGAAGAGAGCGATATGTCGATTACGGCCGAGCGCAAACAGGAATTGATGGCGGAATATGCGGTGAAGCCGGGCGACACCGGTTCGCCGGAAGTACAGGTGGCGATTCTGAGCGAGCGGATCGCCAATCTCACCGGGCATTTCAAGGTTCATAAGAAAGACAATCATTCGCGCCGCGGCCTGCTGATGCTGGTGAGCCAGCGGCGGCGCCTGTTGGACTATATCCGCGGCCGCGACGCCGCGCGTTACCAGTCGCTGATTGGCCGGCTCGGTCTCCGCCGGTAGCGGCGCGACGCGTCCGCACTGTCCCGCTTCACGCGATCACACGATACGCCCGGTCCAGTCGTGGCCGGCGATCGTTCATTCCGCGCCGTGCGTTCGCGCGCCGGCAGCGGGCCGTTGCCGCACGGGGCGGCAGCGGCGGCAAGGAGGAAGACGAAACTCGATGTTTGACGTTCATCGCAAGGAACTGACCTGGGGAGGCAGACCTCTCGTTCTCGAGACCGGGCGCATCGGGCGCCAGGCCGACGGCGCGGTCGTGGCGACCTACGGCGAAACCACCGTGCTGTGCACTGCGGTTGCCCAACGCGCGCCCCGGCTGGGCGTCGATTTTTTTCCGCTGACGGTCAACTACCAGGAAAAGACCTTTGCCGCCGGTAAGATTCCGGGCGGTTTTTTCAAGCGCGAAGGGCGCCCGAGCGAGAAGGAAACGCTCACCTCGCGCCTGATCGACCGTCCGATCCGGCCCCTCTTCGCGGACGGTTTTCGCAACGAAACGCAAGTGATCTGCACGGTTCTCGCGCATGATCTCGACAACAACCCCGATATTCCCGCGATGATCGGCGCGTCGGCGGCACTGACCCTGTCGGGAATTCCGTTTCTGGGGCCGGTGGCGGGCGCCCGAGTCGGCTTCGTGGATGACTCCTGGGTGCTCAACCCCACACCCGGCGAACTTGAGAACAGCCGCCTTGATCTGGTCGTGGCGGGCACCGCGAACGGCGTGCTGATGGTCGAATCCGAGGCGCAGGAACTCAGCGAGCGGCAGATGCTCGACGCCGTCACCTTCGGGCACCGCGAGATACAGGCGGTGATCCAGACCATCGTCGAACTCGCCGAAGCCTGCGCGAAGGAGCCGTGGGAACTGCCGCCCCGCGCGGACACCGGCGACGTCGGCGAGGCCGTCGCGGCGGTCGCCCGAGAGCGGCTGGAGGCGGCGTATCGCGAAACGGACAAGCGCACCCGGATCGAAGAGGTGGATCGGGTCCGCTCCGAGGTTGGCAAGGCCATGGCCGAGAGCGGGCACGACGCGAATGTCGCGAAGGCCGAGTTCAAGACGCTGGAGAAATCCATCGTGCGCGGTGCCGTGCTCGAAACGGGACGGCGGATCGACGGGCGCGACACGCGCACGGTGCGCCCGATCGCTGCCGAGGTCGGGGTGTTGCCGCTGGCGCACGGATCGGCGCTGTTTACCCGCGGCGAGACGCAAGCGCTGGTCGTCACGACTCTCGGCACCGGCCAGGACGAACAGATCGTCGATGCGCTGGAAGGCGAGTATCGCCAGCACTTCATGCTGCACTACAATTTCCCGCCTTATTCGGTGGGCGAGGCCAGTTTCCTGCGCGCGCCCGGGCGGCGCGAGATCGGCCATGGGAAGCTCGCCTGGCGGGCGGTCAACCCGCTCATGCCGGCGAAGGACGATTTCCCCTACACTGTCCGCGTGGTGTCCGAGATCACCGAGTCCAACGGTTCGTCGTCGATGGCGACGGTCTGCGGGTCGTCGCTGTCGCTGATGGACGCCGGCGTGCCGCTGAAGCGACCGGTCGCCGGCATCGCCATGGGGCTGATCAAGGAGGGCGACGAGTTCGTGGTGTTGTCCGACATCCTGGGTGACGAAGACCATCTCGGCGATATGGATTTCAAGGTCGGGGGAAGCGAGGCCGGAGTCACGTCGCTGCAAATGGACATCAAGATCACGGGCATCACCGAAGAGATCATGCGCGTCGCGCTCGATCAGGCGCGTGAGGGGCGGTTGCACATACTCGGCGAGATGGCTGCGGCGCTTTCGCATTCGCGTGACGAAGTGAGCGCACGCGCGCCGCGGATAACCACTATCGGCATCCCCCGCGAGAAGATTCGCGAAGTGATCGGTACCGGCGGCAAGGTCATCCGCGAAATCACCGAGACCACGGGCACGAAGATCGACATCGAGGAGGACGGCACGATCAAGGTCGCAGCGGTTTCTTCGGAGGCGAGCGATGCGGCGATCAAGTGGATCCGCGACATCGTCGCCGAGCCCGAAGTGGGCGTGATCTACGATGGCACGGTGGTAAAAGTGGTCGATTTCGGCGCCTTCGTGAATTTCATCGGCAACCGGGACGGTCTGGTGCACATCAGCGAGCTGGCGCCGCGCCGGGTGCGCACGGTAAAGGACGTGGTGGACGAGGGCGACAAGGTGAAGGTCAAGGTGCTCGGCATCGACGATCGCGGCAAGGTGCGCCTCAGCATGAAGGCGGTCGATCAGAAGACCGGCGCCGGGCTTTCCCGCGACGAGCAAGCCGCAAGTTGATGCGGATGCCGGGCGGGCCTTACGAGAGATCCGCGGCGTCGGCGCGTCGGGCGTCGAGGGTCGCGACGGTGGCGGTGCGCTGTCGGGTCTGGCCTTTTTCGATTGCCGGGCCATATATGGGAACGATGGGAACCGGCATCACCGGCCGCGGGTGACATGGCATCGTGAAGGCACTCAATCCGATCGTGTTGTCCGGCCACGAGGTCTTGCCGTTGATCGAGGGCGGCAAGGGGATCTCGGTATCGAACGGCGTCAGTTCCGGCGCCTGGGCGGCGTCGGGCGGCGTCGGCACGTTCTCGGGCGTCAACGCTGACGCCCACGATGAAAACGGGGCGCTGATCCCGGTGGTCTATCGCGGGCGCACACGGCGCGAACGCCACGACGAACTGGTTGCCTACGCCATCAAGGGCGGCATCACCCAGGCCCGGATCGCACACGAAATCGCCGGCGGCGAAGGCCGTATTCACATGAACGTGCTGTGGGAGATGGGCGGCGCGATCCGGGTTCTGGAGGGCGTTCTGGAAGGCGTCAGGGGCCTGATCCACGGCGTCACCTGCGGCGCCGGAATGCCTTATCGCATCGCCGAAATCGCGGCGCGCTTCCAAGTCTATTACTACCCCATCGTTTCTTCCGCGCGCGCATTCCGCGCGCTGTGGAAGCGCGCCTACCACAAATTCCCCGAATGGCTCGGCGGCGTCGTTTACGAAGATCCGTGGCGCGCCGGCGGTCATAACGGCCTGTCGAACAGCGAGGACCCGGAGGCGCCGGAAGATCCCTACCCCCGAACCGTCGCGCTGCGTCGGATCATGCGGGGGTTCGATCTCGGCGAACTGCCGATCTTCATGGCTGGCGGCGTATGGTATCTGCGCGAGTGGGCGGACTGGATGGACAATCCCGAACTCGGCCCGATCGCCTTTCAGTTCGGCACCCGTCCTCTGCTGACCGTGGAGAGTCCGATCTCGGATGCGTGGAAGGCGCGTCTGCGCTCGTTGGCCGACGGCGACATCCGTCTCAACCGTCACAGCCCGACCGGATTCTGGTCGTCGGCGGTCAACAATGCGTTCCTGCACGAACTCAAGGCGCGCAACGCGCGCCAGGTCGCTTTCACCACCGAGGCCATGGGCGCGCACCGGGTACCGTTCGCCTTCGGGCCGCGCAAGCGCACCGTCTATCTGACCGAAACCGACCGCGCCCACGCCGCGACCTGGATAGCGGAGGGATACAACGTGTCGCTGCGCACGCCCGACGGCACGCTCATCTTCGTCGAACCCGGAAAGGCGACGGAGATCCATGCCGACCAGGTGGCGTGCATGGGCTGCCTGAGCGCGTGCAATTTCAGCAACTGGTCGCAGGCGGAAAACCATACGACCGGGCGCAAGGCCGACCCGCGCAGCTACTGCATTCAGAAGACGTTGCAGGAAATCAGCCACGGCGACGACATCGAGAACCAGTTGATGTTCGCCGGCCACAGCGCCTACCGCTTCGCCGCCGACCCGTTCTACGCCAACGGTTACATCCCCACCGTGCGCAAACTCGTCGAACGGCTGCAGACCGGGGATTGACGGCGGAACGGCGCCGATACATATAGCGCGCATCGTTTTTCGCGGGAGGACTCGATGACACTCGGCGGCACCAGGACCGAAGACAATCTCAAGGCGGCGTTCGCCGGCGAATCGCAGGCCAACAGGCGCTATCTCTACTTCGCTCAGAAGGCCGACGTGGAAGGCTACAACGACGTCGCGGCGGTCTTTCGCTCCACTGCCGAGGGTGAAACCGGACACGCTTTCGGTCACCTCGAGTTTCTGAGCGAAACCGGCGATCCGGCCACCGGCGAGCCGATCGGCGATACCGGCAGCAACCTGAAGGCGGCGATCGCCGGTGAAACCTACGAATATACCGATATGTATCCGGGCATGGCGCGAACCGCGCGCGAAGAGGGGTTCGACGAAATCGCCGACTGGTTCGAGACCTTGGCCAAAGCCGAGAGGTCGCACGCCGGACGCTTCCAGCGCGCGCTCGACACGCTCGACTAGCGTCGGCGCCGCTCCGCCGTGGCCGGCGAAGGGGGGTTGCGCGCGCCCCAGCGCCACCCGATCGACCGCGCCGACCCGGACTATCACGACGCCGGCAAGATCGACTCCGAGCTGCGGCGGGTATTCGACGTCTGTCACGGCTGCCGCCGCTGTTTCAATCTGTGTGACAGTTTCCCGCGTCTCTTCGACCTGATCGACGAGTCCGGGACGGGCGAGCTCGATTCGGTGTCGAGCGACTCCTTCGGTGCGGTCGTGGACGCCTGCACGCTGTGCGATATGTGCTTCATGGTGAGCTGTCCCTACGTGCCGCCGCACGAATTCGACATCGATTTTCCGCATCTGATGCTGCGCTACCGGTCCGCTGCGCTGGCCCGAGGCGAGCTCGGCTTCGCCGACCGGGAACTCGCGAAAACGGACCGCAACGGCAAATTGGCGGGCGCGGTGGCACCGCTCGCGAACTGGGCGACCGCCACGAACAACCGCCTGACCAGACCCCTGCTCGACAAGCTGGGCGGTATTCACCCGGACGCATCGCTGCCCGGGTTCCACTTCAGGACTTTCGCCGACCGCGCCAAACGCCCGCCTCGAATCAACACCGAGGCGCCGGCCCACGGACGCAAGGCGACGCTGTTCGCGACGTGTTTCGCGAACTACAACAACCCCGATATCGGCGTCGCGGCCCAGGCCGTGCTGCGGCGCAACGGCGTCGATACCGTGGTCGCGTATCCCGGATGCTGCGGAATGCCGCAACTCGAAAACGGCGACCTCGATGACGTGGCCGCGCGGGCCCGCCGCACGGCCGAGGCGCTGGCGCCGTATATCGACGACGGACGCCACATCGTCGCTCTGACGCCGAGTTGCGCACTGATGCTGAAGAAGGAGTGGCCGCTGGTCGCTCCCGACGACGCGGCGGTTGCGCGGCTCGCGGCGCATACGCGCGACATCACCGAATACGTCGTCGATATTGCCGGGAGCGAAGGGCTCGCCGCGGGGCTTCGGCCCCTTGACGGGGGTATCGCCGTGCATCTGGCGTGTCACGCCCGCGCGCAGAACATCGGCCCCAAGGCGGTGGAACTGCTGCGCCTGATTCCGAAGAGCGAGATCGAGGTCGTCGAGCGTTGCTCGGGCCATGGCGGTTCGTGGGGCGTCAAGACGCGCTATTTCGAGACCGCACTGAAGGTGGGCCGCCCCGCCGCGCGCAGAGCGCTGGCCGCCGGGAAGGCCTTTCTGGTGTCCGAGTGTCCGCTGGCCGGCGAGCACCTGCGCCAGGGAATGGAGCGTCTGGGCAAGGCGCCGCTTGCCGTCGAGCGCGCCTATCATCCGGTGGAACTGCTGGCGCGCGCCTACGAGTCCATGTGATGCCCGCGCGAACGCTGACCCGCGCCGACATCATGGCGATGGACGATTACGCCAGGATACGCGCCGACAAACGCCGTGCGTTGTCGGCGCTGCGCCGTCTCAGACGGGTGGAACTCGGCCCTCACGCTTCGCTGAGCTTCGAGAACCGCGAGACCATGTGGATGCAGGTTCACGAAATGCTCTATGCCGAAAGCGGCGGCGAGGCGCAGATCGCCGACGAACTCGCTGCATACAACCCGCTGATTCCTGACGGCGCCGAACTGGTGGCGACCCTGATGTTCGAGATCGACAATCCGGCACGGCGCGCGCGGTTTCTTGCCGGGGCCGGCGGTATCGAACACAGCGTCGAGCTCCGCATCGGCGCCTCGGTCGCCCCGGCAACGCCCGAGCGCGATGTGGAGCGCACGTCGGCGTCCGGCAGGGCGTCGGCGGTGCACTTCCTGCATTTCCCGCTGACTCCGGCGCAGATCGCGGCGTTTCGCGATCCGGGCGAGGCCGCCGCGGTTGCCATCACGCACGCCGCCTACGGTCATTCGGCGGCCCTCCGCCCCGGCCTGCGCGAGGCGCTCGCAAACGATCTGGAGTGACCGCCGGGGTGGCGTTATGGTTGGAGCCTCATCGACAACCGGCGAGGTCGTCATGATCAAGCAACTGCATCACAACGCCTACCGCTGCCGCGACTCGGAGGAAACCCGGGCATTCTACGAAGACTTCCTCGGTTTGCCGCTCACCGACGCGCTGGCCATCGGCGAAACGAGAACCGGCCGCCGCGCGCGCGTGCTGCACACCTTTTTCCAGCTCGAGGACGGGTCGTTTCTCGCCTTCTTCGAGGCGCCGGACGAACCGTTCGAGTTCAAGGAACAGCGCGATTTCGACCTCCATATCGCGCTTGAAGTCTCGCAGGAAGACCTGCGCGGGACGCTGGGAAGAGCCCGAGCGGACGGTATCGATGTCCGCGGTCCTACCGACCACGGCGCGATCGAGTCGATCTATCTCCGCGACCCGAACGGCTACGTCATCGAACTGTGCGCGAAGAGGACCGACCGGGACGCCGATCAGGCGCGCGCGAAAGCAACCGCGCGGGAAAAACTCGACGCCTGGCAGCGCGCGAAAGCGGCGTAGCGCCGGCGGGCGGCCGCGCCCGGGTCAATCGTGGTCGCCGATACGGAAATCGCGCGTGCGGGCACTGTCCGGAAACCAGAACCAGTCGCGGTCGAAGCGCTCGCCGAGCACCGTGTCGGACAGGCTGACGACCGTGAGATAGCCTTGCGGGTCGATGACCTCCCATTGGCGGAGCGCCAGAGGCGTCTCGTCGAATACCAGCGTCACCGATCCCTCGCCCGGCGCGTCGGGATCCGCCAGTGTAAGCCGCAGCCGCCCGTCACCGCGCCGCATCCCGGTTACGCGCACGTCTTCCGCCAGGCTCACCGTTTCCGCCAGCAGGAAGCGGAACGCGCCGGCGTCGATCGGGATATGGCTTACCTGGTCGAGTTCGGCGTCGAAGTAGATCAACCACGTGCCGTCGGCGACCAGCAGGAGGTCGGCGGGCGGTGAATACTCGACCCGCGCGAGGCCCGGCCGCCATATCCACATCACGCCGCGGTCGATGCTGCCATTGGCGTTGGTCTGGGTAAATCGCGCGCGTATCGTCGGGAGGTCGTTCAGGTAACGCTCGACCGCGCCGATGACCGCGCCGTCGGGGTTCTCCCACGATCCGGGCTCCTGCGCCGCCGCGGTCGGAGGTCCGAGCGCAGCGACCACGCACAGGATGCGAATGAACGCCCTCATGGCGCGGCTATCCGGCGGCGCGGGCACCACGCGGAACCCGCGTCGAGCGCGAGGAAAGGGCCGCCGAAGCGGCCCTTTCGAAAGCGCTTCGATTCCGCTCTAGATCGGCAGTTCCGGACCGGTTTCCACATGCAGGTCGAAGGTGCCGAGCGGAACCCCGTCGGCGGTGGTCTCGTCGAACGCCACCGTGATCATCGACCGGGCCGATTCCGGCACGGCCGTGTAGAGGTTGTCCTTCTCGTTGTATTCGTTGCCGGCGAAGTACATCTGCGTCGTGATCGACGGCGCCGTTGCCGGATGGACTTTGAAGTGCAGATGCGGCGGACGGATCCAGCCGGGCGCGACGGGATACGCGCCGGGGATGATCGTGCGAATGCGATAGGCCCCCCCCGCATCGGTGTAGAGATGCGCATAGCCCTCGAAATTGGGATCGAGCGGTTGGGGGTTGGGGTCGCGCGGGTGCAGATAGCGCCCCTTCGCATTGGCCTGCCAGACGTCGACGATCGCGCCGCGCACCGGATTGCACGCTGAGTCGAGCACGCGGCCGACGACCTCGACCACCTCGCCTTCCGCGCGGTTGCGCCGCCCGGGCACGTGCGTCATGTCCCAGTCGTAGTCGTTGATCGCCACGGGAAAGAACGGCCCATTGAACTGAAACGGCGTTACCGTGCAGGCGGCTTGCACTGCCTTGCCGACCGCCAGCACGCCGGCGCCGGCGGCGACACCGCCCAGCAATTTGCGCCGCGACATGAGTCTGTTGCGCTTCTTCATCGAATGCCTCCCCGAATGACAGTTGCGCGGCGGAACGCTATCATCGAACCGGCGCGATTGCCAGTCCCTTGAACCGCCCGCACCTGTCGCATATATTGCCGCGAGCAATCGGCGGGAAAGACGGATTTTGGGGAGAACCGGCGTATGGACTGGAAGCTCATTGCCCTCGCGGGTGCCACCTTGTTGATAGCCGCGTGCGAGACCACGCCGACAGACACCGGAGACGTGTCGGGATCGGGCGGCGCAGCGGAAGGCGCCGGCGCCGCGGGGTCGGATACCGCCACCGTCGAACCGATTCAACCGCCGGACCCCCGCACGCCGGGCGAGATGCTGGTGGATGTCGGCGACCGCGTGTTCTTCGATTTCGACCGTCACAACGTGCGCGTCGATGGCCAGGAAACCCTGCGGCGCCAGGCGGATCTGCTGAAGGCCCATCCCGACCTGACGATCACCATCTCCGGTCATTGCGACGAGCGCGGTACGCGCGAATACAACCTGGCCCTCGGCGAGCGCCGAGCGACGGCGGCGCGCAACTTCCTCGTGCAGGCCGGCGTCGACGGGGCGCGAATCAGAACGATTTCGTATGGCAAGGAAAAGCCCATCGTGCTCGGCCATACCAAAACCGCGTGGGCGCAGAACCGGGTGGCGATCACGACGTTCAACTAGCGTGCGGGGCCTCGTGCGGTCGAAAAGGCTCGGCGATGCGGGAGCGGACGATGGTTCCTTCTGTCGAAGAGAGAATGCAGCACTGATAACGGGAAACACGCTTACCGGCTGCGCCCTTGGGTCTGTATAGAGAATCGCCGGTATTTACTGTGAGAGATCGCGGAGCCCTGTCAGCGAAGGCGTTATCGGCGACCATCGTCCTGCTGGTCGTGGCTCTGGCTGCGCCGGCGCCGGCGCAGCAGGGGCAGTCGTTCAACGCACTGCTCGACCGTCTCGATCGCCTGGAACGCGATCTCGGCGCCGTGCAACGCCGGCTGGCGCGCGAGGGCGTTTCCGCAGGCGCGCCGGAATCGGAAGCGGCTGCCGACCCGGCCATGATCGCCGACCGGGAGATGCGGCTGGCCGGCTTCAAGGATCAGCTCCGGCAGCTAACCGATCAGCTCGAGAGAACGGAGTTCCGCCTGCGCCAGCTCGGCGATTCACTGTCGCTCACGGTGCGCGACCTCGAAGATCGGGTTGCCGCGCTGGAGGCGGCGGCGCGGAGCGCATCGGCACCGATGGCCGAGGCGACAGGCGATGCCGGCGCTCCGCCAGGCGTCGCACCGGACGTGGCGGAGCCTCCCGACACAGCGCCCGCGCCCGGGCAACCTTCGGCAGACGACGTCGGAACGGCCGATGCGGCCGACGCCACCGAGACGGCGCCGGAGGAGGCATACGAACACGCCTACGAATTCCTGGAACGCGCCGACTATGTCGGTGCAGAGGCGGCGTTGCGGCGCTTCATCGAGCGCTTTCCCGAGCACCCGTTGGCCGGCAACGCCGGCTATTGGCTTGGCGAGACCCACTACGCCCGACAGGATTACGAGAGCGCAGCGGTCGCGTTCGCGCGCAGCTACCGGAACTTTCCCCAAGGCGGCAAGGCGCCAGACAACCTCCTCAAGATCGGCATGAGCTTCGCGGCGATGGGCAGGATCGAAGACGCCTGCGCCACCTTCATGAAGCTGCGGGAGGAATACGACGACGCACCGACGACCGTGCTCGATCGACTGGTTCGCGAGAGCGCCCGCGCCGACTGCCCCTGAGCACGGTGGCGGAAGCCCCGCCGATCGAAGATACGGAATTCGCCCGCTTGATGGCGCCGTTCGCGCCGTTCGAACACGCGCCCGAACTCGCGGTGGCGGTGTCCGGCGGCGCCGACAGCCTGTGCCTTGCCCGGTTGGCCGGGCGCTGGGTGCGGGCGCGCGGCGGCGTTGCGGTCGGACTCGTCGTCGATCACGGGTTGCGCCCCGACTCGGCGACGGAAGCGGTGGCGGCCGCGGAGTGCACCGCCGCGTTCGGCCTCCATGCGCACATCCTGCCGTGGCAGGGGCCGAAGCCGGTGACCGGTGTTCAGGCCGCCGCCCGCACCGCGCGTTACGACCTGCTGGCCCACGCCTGCCGCGAACGCGGCGTATTGCACCTGTTGCTGGGTCATCATGCCGGCGATCAGGCCGAGACCGTGCTGATACGGCGCGCCGCGGGAAGCGGCGCAGACGGTCTCGCCGGTATGGCCTCCGTAACCGAACGCCACGGCATCCGGTTGTTGCGGCCTTTCCTGCCGGTGCCGCCGTGCCGGCTGCGGGCGACGCTGGCGAAGCACGGCGTTACCGGGATCGAAGATCCGTCGAACCGCGACCCGGCCTACGCCCGGACCGCGGCGCGGCGATATCTCGCGCGGGCGGGCGATGCGCCGGCGCTCGTCGCCGAGGCGCGCCGGCGCGGCCGCGAACGCGCGGCGCACGAAGGAACGGTGGCGCGCGTGCTGCGGCAAGCGGTGCGGCTCGACCCGCGCGGCGCCGCCGCCGTGAACCGGGATTGTCTGACCGCCGCGCCGCACACTGTCGCCCTGACAGCACTGGCGCGGGTGGTGCGCTGTATCGGTGGTCGCGTTCATCCGCCGCGTTCGCGACGCCTGTCGCGGGCGCTTACCGCTCTGTGCGGCGCAGCGCCGGCCGTTCTGACCCTCGGCGGTTGCCGGATCGCCGCGCGCGGCGGGCTGTTGACCGTCACACGCGAAGCGGCTCCGGTTCCGGATCTGCCGCTCGCGGCAGGCGCGACGGCGCACTGGGACGGCCGGTTCGCGGTTGCCGTATCGGAACGGTGCGGCGGTGCCGCACCCTACCGCGTGACCCGGCTCGACGATCGGTCGTGGGCGGCCTTGCGCCGCTGCAACGACGGTGCCGCGCTTCCGCCGCCGCTGCGGGCGGGCCTGCCGGTGCTGCACGACCTTGACGGACCGCTGGCGCTGCCCCACTTGTCTGCGAGGCGAGGCGAGCGCGCGCCGTTCACGGCGGAGTTTCGCCCGTTGCTGCCGCTTGCCGGGCCTCGTTTCGCGCCGGCAGCGGATATCTGCTAGAATACAAGCTGCCGCGTTCGGTGCTGTGTGAAGGATTCGACGGTTTTGAGCAATCTCGGTCGCAACGTCGCGCTCTGGGTGATCATCGCTCTGTTGCTGGTCACGCTTTTCAAAATGTTCGGCACCGACACGGCCGGGCGTTCGTCGCGCACCCTCACCTACACCGAGTTCCTGGAACAGGTCGACGACCGACAGGTGCGCGACGTGACCATCGAGGGTAACAACATCACGGGGCATCTTTCCGGCGGCCAGTCCTTCAGCACTTATGCGCCCGATGACGCGGCGATGATCGAATTGCTGCGCGAACGCGGCGTTGCGATTTCGGCGAAACCCGAACGCGACAGATTCTCGCCGATCTTCACGATCCTGCTCAATTGGCTGCCGATGCTTCTCATCATCGCCGTGTGGATTTTCTTCATGCGGCAGATGCAGGGGTCGAGCGGCAAGGCGATGGGCTTCGGCAAGTCGCGGGCACGGCTGCTGACGGAGAAGCAGGGCCGGGTGACGTTCGAGAACGTCGCCGGGATCGACGAAGCGAAGGAAGAGCTGCAGGAGATCGTCGAGTTCCTGCGCGACCCGCAGAAATTCCAGCGCCTCGGCGGTCGCATCCCCAAGGGCGTGTTGCTGGTCGGTCCGCCGGGCACGGGTAAGACTCTGCTGGCGCGCGCGATCGCCGGCGAGGCGAACGTGCCGTTCTTCACGATCTCCGGGTCCGATTTCGTCGAGATGTTCGTCGGCGTCGGCGCGAGCCGGGTCCGCGACATGTTCGAGCAGGGCCGCAAGAACGCACCGTGCATCGTCTTCATCGACGAGATCGACGCTGTCGGGCGCCATCGCGGTGCCGGCCTCGGCGGCGGCAACGACGAGCGTGAGCAAACGCTGAACCAGTTGCTCGTCGAGATGGACGGCTTCGACACCACCGAGGGCGTGATCCTGATTGCGGCGACCAACCGGCCCGACGTGCTCGATCCCGCGCTGCTGCGACCGGGCCGTTTCGACCGCCAGGTCGTGGTGCCGAACCCGGACATTCTGGGCCGCGAGAAAATCCTCCAGGTGCACATGCGCAAGGTGCCGCTCGCGCCGGACGTGAAGCCGCGGGTCATCGCGCGCGGCACGCCGGGTTTCTCCGGCGCCGACCTCGCCAATCTGGTCAACGAGGCGGCGTTGCTCGCGGCGCGCAAGTCGAAGCGTGTGGTCACCATGTCCGAGTTCGAAGAGGCCAAGGACAAGGTCATGATGGGCGCCGAGCGGCGCTCGATGGTGATGACCGACGACGAGCGCAAGCTGACCGCCTATCACGAGGCGGGACACGCGCTGGTCGGGCTGTTCGTGCCCGGCAACGACCCGTTGCACAAGGTGACGATCATCCCGCGCGGACGCGCGCTCGGTGTGACCATGAACCTGCCGGAACGCGACCGCTACAGTCACACAATTCGCGAACTCAAGGCGTTGCTCGCGCGCATGTTCGGCGGGCGCGTGGCCGAAGAGCAGATCTTCGGCAAGGAGAACGTCACCAACGGCGCGACGTCGGACATCGAGCAGGCGACGACCATGGCGCGTCGCATGGTCACCGAATGGGGAATGAGCGAGGTGCTCGGCCCGCTGCGCTACGGCGACAACCAGGACGAAGTGTTCCTGGGCCATTCGGTCGCACGCCAACAGATGATCTCGGGCGCCACCGCCAAACTGATCGACGAAGAGATTCGCAAGCTGATCGACAACGCCGAGGAGACGGCGCGTGCGGTCCTCCGGGAACACGAAGACGATCTGCACAGGCTGGCCGAGGCGCTGCTCGAATACGAGACGCTGTCAGGCGAAGACGTATCCGCCCTGCTGCGTGGCGAGCCCATCGACCGCGGCGAGCCGGAGCCGGTGGAAGCCGGGGAAGGCCGGTCGTCGGTACCGACGAGCGGATCTCCTGAAACACCGCCGGACCTGACGCCGAATCCGCAACCGGAAGGCTGAGCGGCGAACCGCCGGAAGCCGGGGCGCACACCGTCCCGCCGCTTTGTATCTGAGACCGGCCGGTCTGCTGCGCGGCGCGGAAGCCGCCGCAGCATGTGCGGCGAGCGCCGCGCTGCCGCTCGCCGGCGGGCCGTTCGCGTTCGCCGGCTGCCTCGCGATCGACCGCGGCGAAGGCGGGCAGGGCCGTGAGGAACGCTGGCTTTCGATCCCGGAATTGCGCGACCGCGCCGACGCCGACCCGTTCTTCGGCCGGCGGCTGAAGCGCTTGTCGGCGCCGCGTCCTGCGTTTTCCGGCCTGACGACCGACCAGCCGGCGATCATGGGGGTGGTCAACGTCACCCCGGACAGCTTTTCCGACGGCGGACGATATGCGGCGCCCGCGGCAGCGGTCGAGCACGGCCTGGCGTTGGCCGAGGCGGGCGCGGGAGTGATCGACGCCGGCGGCGAGTCGACTCGGCCCGGCGCGCAACCGGTTCCACCGGCACTCGAGCGGGAGCGCCTGTTACCGGTGATCTCGGCACTTGTCGGCGCCGGACTCACGGTGTCGGTCGATACCCGTAACGCGACCACGATGCGGGAGGCGCTCGACGCCGGCGCGGCCATGGTCAACGATGTCAGCGCTCTCACCCATGATCCGGACAGCCCGGCGATCGTCGCGGCGGCCGGCTGCGCGGTCGTGCTGATGCACTGCGCCGGCGACCCGCGAGACATGCAGGACGACCCGCGCTACGACGATGTCGTCCTCGACCTTTACGACTATTTCGAGGCGCGCCTCGCCGCGTGCCGGGCGGCCGGTATCGCGCGCGAGCAGTTGATCCTCGATCCCGGCTTCGGGTTCGGCAAGACTCCGGCGCACAATATGAGTCTGGTCGACTCGCTGGCGTTGTTCCACGGCCTCGGCTGTCCGCTGCTGATCGGGGCGTCGCGCAAAAGCACTATCGGGCGGATCGCCGGCGGTGCCGCGGCCGCGCCGAACGGTCGGTTGCCGGGTTCGCTGGCGCTGGCGCAAGCGGCGTGGGACCGCGGTGCGCAGATAGTCCGCGTGCACGACGCCGCCGAGACGGCGCAGGCGCGCGCGCTGTGGCGGACGCTGGACGACAGCCGGACTGACGGATAGATTCCGATTCGATGACCGGGAATGATCGCGCCCTGTTCGGCACCGACGGGATTCGCGGGCGCGCCAACGTATATCCGATCACCGCCGAGACGGCGCTCGCGGTCGGCAAAGCGGCGGGCGCGGTGTTTACACGCGGCGACCATCGCCATCGCGTGGTGATCGGTAAGGACACGCGGCTGTCGGGCTACATGCTGGAGCCGGCGCTGACGGCGGGTTTCATCGCGCTCGGCATGGACGTGACCCTGGTGGGACCGTTGCCGACTCCGGCCATCGGCATTCTCACGCGGGCGATGCGCGCCGATCTCGGGGTGATGATATCGGCCTCGCACAACCCGCATCACGACAACGGGATCAAGCTGTTCGGCCCGGACGGGTTCAAACTGTCGGACGCCATGCAGGCGGAGATCGAATCGCATGTCGGCAATGGCAGCGCGGTTCGCCTGGCTGACGCCCGCGATCTCGGCCGGGCGCAACGGCTCGACGATGCGCGTGGCCGCTACATCGAAGCCGTCAAGGCGGCGTTCCCGAAAACGCAGTCGCTCTCCGGCCTCACGGTCGTGCTCGATTGCGCGAACGGCGCCGGCTACCGCGTGGCGCCGACGGTGTTGTGGGAACTCGGCGCCGAGGTGGTGCCGCTCGGCGTCGCACCCGACGGGTTCAACATCAACCGCGAGTGCGGCTCGACAGCGCCGCACTCGATGGCGCGCGCTGTGGTCGAACACCGGGCGGATCTCGGCATCGCGCTCGATGGCGACGCCGACCGGGTCGTCATGTGCGACGAGACGGGAACGATCATCAACGGCGACCAGCTCATGGCGATGGTCGCGGCGCATCTCCATGCCGCGGGCCGTCTCGCCCGCGGCGGCCTGGTCGCCACGCACATGTCCAATCTCGGACTGGAACGCCATCTGGCGGACCTCGGGATAGACCTCGCGCGCACCGAGGTCGGCGATCGATATGTCATCGAGCATATGCGCCGCCACGGCTATAATTTCGGCGGCGAGCAATCGGGTCATCTGATCTTCACCGACCACGCGACGACCGGCGACGGCCTGATCGCGGCGTTGCAGGTACTCGCCGTCCTGGTGTCGGAAGGCGGGCCGATGAGCCGCGCCGCCCGCCGTTTCGCGCCGTTGCCGCAGGCCCTGCACAGTGCGCCGTGCACACCGGCGACCCTTCGTTGCGATCCGGTCGTCCGGGCCATCGCGGATGCGCGGGCGTCGCTTGCCGGGGGTCGGCTGCTGGTGCGCATGTCGGGCACCGAACCGAAGGCGCGGGTCATGGCCGAGGGCGCCGACGCTGCCGTAGTCGCCGCAGCGGCGGCGCGCGTCGTCGAAGAGATCGCGCGGCACGCGTCGTGAACGGCCGCGTGCTGATCGTCGCCGGCTCGGATTCGGGCGGCGGCGCCGGCGTGCAGGCCGACCTCAAGACCGTGACCGCGCTCGGCGGCTACGCCGCCACCGCCATCACCGCACTGACCGCACAGAATACCACGGGCGTGCACGGCGTGCATGAAGTGCCGGCGGCGTTCGTCGCGGAGCAGATGCGGGTCGTGCTCGACGACATCGGCGCCGATGCCGTAAAGACCGGAATGCTGCATCGCCCGGATGTGATCGAGGCGGTGGCCGGGACGCTTCGCCGGTGCGCGCCGAGCACGCCGCTGGTGGTCGATCCGGTGATGTATGCCAAGGGCGGCGCGCCCCTGCTCGACGACGATGCGCGCGCGCCTCTGGTCGAGATCCTGCTGCCGATGGCGCGGATCGTGACCCCCAACCGGCCCGAAGCCGAGCATCTCGCGGGCATGGCGATAGCCGGCGACGACGATATGCGGTGCGCCGCCGAGCGCATTCTCGCCCTTGGTCCGCAAGCCGTTCTGGTCAAGGGCGGCCATATGGAGGGGGCGACGATCGTCGATCTTCTGGTCGATCGCGACGGCGCACAACGCTTCACCGGTCGGCGCATCGACAGCCGCCATACTCATGGAACGGGATGTACCCTTGCATCGGCGATCGCCGCCGGCCTTGCCTCCGGGATGGATTTGCCCCGCGCGGTGCGGCGTGCGCGCGATTACGTGGTTCGCGCGATCGCCTCTGCGCCGGGGCTGGGGGGCGGCCACGGTCCGCTCGATCATGCCCATGCGTTCAGAGCGGTGGCAGGGACGGCGCGAGAGGAACGTCGCTCGTGAAACGGACCGGATTCTGCGATCCTGCGCGCTTGCGGCTTTGTCGGACACCCCCTTCAACAGCCCGCGGGCGCGATGTCAGGGCGGGCCGGTTCGGGTTTCCGACAACCATTCGACGACAAGCGGTAGCAGGCGCTCGACCATGACCGCGATTCCGGCCGGGTTGGGATGGATCCCGTCGGTCTGGTTCAGCGCCGGCACGGCCGCCACGCCGTCGAGCAGGAACGGGTGGAAGGGCGCGCCGTAGTGTGCGGCGAGACGCGGAAAGATCGCGTTGAACGCGCTTTCGTAGTCGCGGCCGAGATTGGGCGGCGCCAACATGCCGACGATCAGGACACCGGCGCCCGACGCCCGTAGCCGTTCGACGATGGCGGTCAGGTTCGCTTCCACCTCCGCCGGTTCGAGACCGCGCAGGGCATCGTTGGCGCCAAGCGCGACGATAACGCGATCGGGCCTGTCTGCGAGCATCCAGTCGAGCCGGGCAAGACCGCCGGCGGTCGTGTCTCCCGACACGCCGGCGTTCAGAACCTCCACCGCAATGCCGCGGGCGCGCAGCGCCGCTTCGAGCCGGACGGGAAGCGTGTCTTCGGCCGCCAGACCGTAGCCGGCGATCAGGCTGTCGCCGAAGACCGCGAGTCGCGGCGGCTGTTCGGCCACTGCCGCGCCGGTGAGCGCGCACAATGCCAGCGCGTTGATCGACGCGCGCCGGATGCCATATCGTGCGCGGTCCTTCACAGTCGCCGTTTCCTCCCTTGATGATCGCGCTCGACGATGTCCATCTGACGCTTGCCGGCGCCGCCGGCCCTGTGCCGATTTTGCGCGGCGTAACGCTTCGTGTCGCATCCGACGAGGCGCTTGGCCTTGTGGGGCCCTCGGGTTCGGGGAAATCCACGCTGCTCGCCGCTATCGCCGGCCTCGAACGCCCCACGGCGGGGCGAGTTCGCGTCGACGGTGCCGACATTACCGATCTCGACGAAGATTCGCTCGCCCGCTTTCGCCGCTCCCGTGTGGGGATCGTCTTTCAGGCGTTCCACCTGATCCCGACGATGACCGCGCTGGAGAATGTGGCGGCGCCGCTCGAGCTCGACTACCGCTCCGACGCAGCGGCGCACGCATCCGCTGCGCTGGACACGGTCGGGCTCGGCCATCGGACGGGCCACTATCCCGGCCAGTTGTCAGGAGGCGAACAGCAGCGCGTTGCGCTCGCCCGCGCCGTGGTCGCGAAGCCGAAAGTCATCCTCGCCGACGAGCCGACCGGCAATCTCGACCGCGCCACCGGGGCAGCGGTGATCGATCTCCTGTTCGCGGTGCGCGCGGAAGCCGGGGCGACGCTGATTCTCATCACCCACGATCCGACTCTGGCGGCGCGTTGCGGCCGCGTCGCACGCCTTGTCGATGGCGTGATCGACGGGTTCTCGTGCTGAAGGAAGCGGCTCTTCTCTGGCGCTTCGCACGCCGCGATCTACGCGGCGGCGCGGTCGGCCTGTCGGTGCTGATCGGCTGCCTGGCGCTCGGTGTCGCCGCGATCGGCGGGATCGGCTCGCTGTCGGCGGGTATCCGCGCGAATCTCGCTGCCGAGGCGCGAACCCTGCTGGGCGGCGACATCTCGATCCGCCGCACTTACGAGGCGCTGACGCCCGATATCCGCGACTGGGTCGTCGCCCGTGCCGAAACGACGAGCGACAGTGTGGAGATGCGCGCCATGGCCGCCGCGCCCGACGGTGCGCGCGCGCTGGTCGAGCTCAAGGCGGTCGATGACGCCTGGCCGCTCTATGGGGAGGTGGCGCTGACGCCCGCGCAGCCATTGGCCGAGGCGCTGGCCGATCGCGGCGCCGTCGCCGAGCCGGCGCTCCTCGACCGGCTGGGTCTCGCGGTCGGCGAGACGTTGGTGGTGGGTGACTCGACTTTCGTTCTGCGCGGGATCGTCGAACACGAGCCCGATCGGATCGCGTCGGCATTCAGTTTCGGCCCGAGATTGATGGTTGCCGCGACGGCGTTGCCGGAAACCGGTTTGCTGCGCCGCGGCGCGTTGATCCGCCATTTCCTCAAGCTCAAGCTCGCGCCGGGTGTCGCCGCAGGCGATTTTGCGCACGATCTCGAAGCCGCCTTTCCGCTGGCGGACTGGCGGGTGCGACGACCGGATCAGGCGCAATCGGGGCTGCGGGATTTCATCGATCAGCTCGACCTCTATCTGACGCTGATCGGTCTCACGGTGTTGCTGGTCGGCGGCGTCGGCGTCGCCAGCGCCGCGCAAAGTCACGTTTCGAGCCGCTTGGGCACGCTCGCAACGTTGAAATGTCTCGGCGCCACACCGGCCACCGCCTTTCGCCTGGTGATGCTGGGAACCGCGCTTCTCGCGTTGTGCGGCATCGTCATCGGCGTTGCCGCCGGGGCGGCGTTGCCATGGGCGGCCGGACCGTCGATCGCCGCGCGCCTCGATGTCGCGCCGGCCACGGGAGTTTACCCGTTGCCGCTGGCGCTTGCGGCGCTGTACGGGGCGTTGACCGCAGCGTTGTTCAGCCTGTGGCCTTTGGCCAGGGCGAGCCGGGTTTCCGCCGGCGGACTTTTTCGCCATGCCGTCGCCATGCCCGATGCGCCGCCGCCGCCGGCATATCGGATCGCGGCGGCCGCGTTGGTCGTGCTGCTCGCCGTGGTCGTTTTCGTCGCTTCGGACGACCGCATCGTCGCCGCGTGGTTCGTCGGCGGCGCAGCCGGCAGCATGACGATCCTCGCGCTCGCCGGGCGCGGCGCGGCGCGTACGGCGCGGCAGCTCGCACACCGCTGCCGCGGAACCCTGCGTCTGGCACTGGCGAGTCTGGGCCGCCCGGGGGCCGCGACCGCACAGACCGTGTGCGCCCTCGGAGTCGGCCTCTCGGTGCTGGTCGCCGTGATGCTGGTCGAAAGCAACATGCGTCGCATGGTCGATGAGCGGTTGCGCGAGGACGCACCGGCGTTCTTCTTCATCGACGTTCAGCGCGACCAGGCGGAGCCGCTGGCCGCCCTGATCGATTCGTTTCCGGAGGTCGACGGGCTCGACCGAGCGCCGATGTTGCGCGGCCGGCTGACCGCGATAAACGGAAAACCGATCGAGGTTTCCGACCTGCCGCCGGACGCGCGGTGGTTGGCGCGGGGCGACATCGGCCTCAGTTTCGCCGCTCTGCCGCCCGCGCGCGCGGAAATCGTGGAGGGCGAATGGTGGCCGGCCGACTACGATGGGCCTCCCCTGATCTCTTTCGATGAAGAGAGTGCCCGCAGCGCCGGTTTCGAAGTCGGCGACCGGGTGACGTTCAGCGTGCTCGGCCGCGCCATCGAAGCGACGATCGGCAATTTCCGGCGTGTATCCTGGAACCGGATCGGGATCAATTTCGTGGTTGTATATGCACCCGGCGTACTGGACGCGGCGCCCTGGACACTGGTCGCCAGCGCACGGGCAAGCGAAGCCGCCGAGGGGCCGCTGATCCGCGCGCTGGGTGAGAACTTCGCCAACGTTTCGGCGATTCCCGTCCGCGCGCTGCTCGCCGCCGTCGGCCAGGTCGTGAGCGCTGTCGCCGCTGCGATCGGCCTGACCGCTTCGACGGCGCTGCTGGCCGGCGTCATGGTGCTCGCCGGTGCGGTCGCTGCGGGCCGCAGGGCGCGGCTCCATGACGCGGTGGTGCTGAAGGTCCTCGGCGCGACCCGCGCGCGCCTTCTCGGGGTCTGGCTGCTCGAATTCGCTCTTCTCGGTCTGATCGCCGGCGGCGTGGCGCTGGTGGCAGGCGGGCTCGCGGCCTGGGGGTTCGTCAGCGGCATCCTCGAAATCGACTGGCAGTTCCCCGCCGGGCGCGCCTTCGCCACGGTGTCGATCGGTGCGGCGGTGGCGGCGGTGTTCGGTTTCGCCGGAACCTGGCGCGCCCTCGGCCGGAAACCCGCGCGTGTCCTGAGGACGCCATGACCGAACTCGTTCTCGACGACGGCGCCGTGATCGCCTATCGCCGCACCGTTGGACGCGCGCCCGCGGTGTTGTTCTGCGGCGGCTTCATGTCCGACATGACAGGGACCAAGGCGACGACTCTGGAAGCGTTCTGCCGCGACCGCGGCCAGTGCTTCGTGCGGTTCGACTATCAGGGCCACGGCGAATCGTCGGGCGCGTTCGAGGACGGGACCATCGGGCGCTGGACCGGCGACGCGCTGGCGGTGATCGACCGGCTGACCGACGGCCCGGTGATCGTCGTTGGGTCGAGCATGGGCGGCTGGATCATGCTGCTCGCGGCCCTGGCCCGCCGGGACCGCGTTCTCGGGCTGGTCGGCGTCGCCGCGGCGCCCGACTTTACCCGCCGCATGACCGAACGGGAATTCGACGCCGAACAGCGCGCCGCGCTCGCTCGCGACGGCCGTGTCGCGATGGCCTCGCCCTACGATCCGCGGCCCTATGTAATCACGCAGGCGTTGATCGACGACGGCAATGCGCGCTGCCTGCTCGATGCGCCGATCCCGTTGACCTGCACGGTTCGTCTGCTGCACGGCATGAGGGACGAGTCGGTTCCCTGGGAAACTTCGATGCGGATCATGGGGTGGCTGGAAAGCCGCGACGCGACGGTGACTCTGGTCAAGGACGGCGACCACCGCCTCAGCGAACCCTCCGACCTGCGCCGCCTGTGCGACGCAGTGGGGGAACTCTCCGAAATTTGACCGGCGTCGTCTCTGGCGCCGCGTCCCTCCGGTTCACATATCCACGGGCGACGGCGAATTCGACGGCCGGGTCGCTCCGGGATGTCCCGCCCGGCCGAGGGAGGCGAGGATGAACCGGTACCGGACCCTGAAAGTCCCCGGCTACGAACAGGTGCTGCGGTGCACGGACCCGGAGAGCGGCCTGAACGCGATCATCGCCGTTCACGACACCACTCTCGGCCCGGCACTCGGCGGCTGCCGCATGTGGTCCTACAAAAGCGAAGACGCGGCGCTCGCGGACGCCCTGCGGCTCGCGCGCGGGATGACCTTCAAGGCGGCGGTGGCGGGGTTGCCGCTCGGCGGCGGCAAGGCGGTGGTCATCCGCGACCCGCGCTGCGACAAGTCGCCGCAATTGCTTCGCGCCCTCGGCCGCGCGGTGGCGCATCTGGGCGGCGCCTACGTCACCGGCGAGGACGTCGGCACGTCGGTGGCCGACATGGCCCTGGTGCGCGAGGAAACGCCTCATGTCGCCGGTCTGGCGGACACGAGCGGCGATCCCTCGCCGGTGACGGCGGCGGGCGTGCTGCACGGCATTCGCGCCGCACTGCGCCATCGTTTCGGCAGCCCGGACCTCGACGGGATCACGGTCGCGGTTCAGGGGCTGGGGCATGTGGGATTCCACCTGTGCCGGATGCTGCGCGAAGCGGGCGCGCAGCTGGTCGTGGCCGACATCGCGGATGACGCGGTCGCGCGCGCGGTGGCCACGTTCGACGCCGCCGCGGTCGCGCCCGACGCCATCGTGGATGCGAAGGCCGACCTGTTCGCGCCCTGCGCACTCGGCGGCGTCATCGACGGCGATACGGCGGGGCGGCTTCGCGCAGGCGTCGTCGCCGGGGCGGCGAACAACCAGCTCGCCGACCCCGCCGACGGGATGACGCTGCATCGCCGCGGGGTTCTCTACGCGCCCGACTACGTGATCAACGCCGGCGGTTTGATCAACGTGTCGTGGGAGATTCTGTATCCCGGCGCGCCTTGGGACCGCGCCGCCGCGCTGGCCGCAGTGGCGGAGATCGAAGGCCGGTTGCGGACGATCTTCGACCGCAGCGCGCGCCGAAACGAGCCGCCGGAACGGATCGCCGACGCGATGGCGCGCGAACGGCTGGCGCCCCCGGCGGCCGCCTGAACGACGGTCGCGCTATCCGGCGCGCGCGGCGTCGGCTTCGAGCTTCGCCAGATACGGCCCGATATCGGGGGCGAAAGCGGGATGTTCGCAGAGCGTCGCGTAGTGCGCCAGCGCGCGCGGCCAGCCCGTGCCGGCGGTCTGCGACAGGATCGGCTCCAACCCCAACTGCGACAACGCGCCGTGCAGCGCTTTCTCGCGCGAGAACAGGGTGAACTCGCAGGCGAAACAGATGTCGGCGAGGCCCAGCGCCGGCCCGGCGATGTGGCCGCCGCCCGCCGACAGAGCGTTCTCGATCCCGGTCATCCAGGTCGCGAACGCCCTGCGGGCACCGTCGTGGACGCCGGCGGTCGGCCCGTTGCCGCGAAACGACAACAGGTAGAGCTGCGAATCCCGCGCGAATACGAGGCTCGCGTCGAGGAAGCCGTCGATGCGCGCGGCTTGCCACGGGTTGTCGCCATACAGCCCCGAATCCGCGGCGCCGAGCCGGGCGACCGCGCGCATGATGCTGTTGGATTCGAAAATCCCCGTGCGGCCGTCGGGACTGAACGCCGCCGGCACCGTGCCGAAGGGATGCGCGGCGAGGAACGCCTCGGTCTTGAACAGCCGGTCTCCGCCGAAGCCGGTGCGGCCCGCCACAGCGGTGACCCCGGCGGCCTGGCCGGCGCGTTCCGCCTCGGTCAGGGGATGGGCGTCGAAGTCCCACAGCCAGTCCCGCAGTTCGCCCGGCGCGCCGCCGCGCAATTCCACCGACACCCCGCACAGGCGGCCGGCGATCGTCGCCTTCCAGATACGCGGGTTGGGCAGGTACGAGAAGATGCGTAGATCGGCCATGGAGTTCGCGCTCCGGCGGTGAGGGAAGAACGCCGCGCGCCCTCGCGCGCGGCGCTATCGCTGCGCTATTGAATCATGTCCGCGATGGCTGCGATGCCCGCCTGCGCGCACTCTTCGTCCTGGTCCCCCGTCGCGCCGCTGACTCCCACGGCGCCGATCTGGTTGCCGTCGGGGGTCATGATCGGAACGCCGCCGGGAAAGGCGGCGATGCCGGGGATTTCGGCGATGCCGGGTACACGGCCCGGTTCGCCGTCCTTGCCGTAGGCGAGTTCGGAGAGCAACCGCGTCGAAAACGGGAACATCGCCGAGGTGTGGCCCTTCATCTGCGCGATCTGGATGCTGCCCAGAAACGCGCCGTCCATGCGATGGAAGACGGTGAGGTTGCCGCCGTCGTCATACACCGCGACGTTGACGGGCCGCCATCCCTCGGCAGCGGCCTTCTCTGCGCAAACGTCGGCGATTTTTTCCGCCATCGCCAGCGTCAGAACGGGTTTGGTTTCGACGGCCTGCGCGCCGAACGCCGCGAAGGCCAACGCGGCGCCGAGCGCGGCGGCGCCGAACTTGTGAAAACGAGTCATCCGATTCTCCGTGATTGCGCGAACCCGACGGTCCGCGACGACCAAACTATCACATTCCGGTCGATGGCCGGGGTTCCCGGCGGCGCTCGCGCGCCAGCATCTTCAGGCGCAGCGCGTGCAGCTTGACGAAACCTTCGGCGTCGCTCTGGTCGTAAACCCGGTCGGCCTCGAAGGTGACCGTAGCTTCGTCATACAGGCTGCGCGGCGACCGGCGACCGGTGACGATGACGTTGCCCTTGTAGAGTTTGAGGCGAACCGCGCCGGTGACCGCCTCCTGGCTGGCGTCGATCGCCGCCTGGATCATGCGGCGCTCGGGCGAGAACCAGTAGCCGTTATAGACGAGCTCGGCGTAGCGCGGCATCAGCTCGTCCTTCAGATGCAGGGCGCCGCGGTCGAGGGTGATGCTCTCCATCGCCCGCCGCGCCGCGAGCAGCACCGTGCCGCCCGGGGTCTCGTAAACCCCGCGCGATTTCATGCCGACATAGCGGTTCTCGACGATGTCGATGCGGCCGATCCCGTTGGCGCCGGCGAGGGCGTTCAGCCGCGTAAGAAACGCCGCCGGCGACAGGCGTTCGCCGTCGATGGCGACCGGGTCGCCGGCCTCGAAATCGATTGCGATTTCGGTGGGGCGATCGGGCGCCGCTTCCGGCGCGACCGAGCGCGTGAACATGTCTTCGTCGGGCGCGATCCACGGGTCTTCCAGCGCCTTGCCCTCGTAGGAGATGTGGAGCAGGTTGGCGTCGGTCGAATAAGGCGCTTCGCCGCGCTTGTCGGTCGGAACCGATATCTGGCGCGCCTCAGCCCAGGCGACCAGCTTGCTGCGCGAGTCGAGTTCCCATTCCCGCCACGGCGCGACCACCCTGATGTCGGGCGCGAGCGCGTAATAGGCGAGTTCGAAGCGCACCTGGTCGTTGCCCTTGCCGGTGGCGCCGTGGGCCACCGCGTCGGCGCCGACCGCCTCGGCGATGGCGATCTGGCGCCTGGCGATCAACGGCCGCGCGATCGCCGTGCCGAGCAGATAGGTCCCTTCGTAGAGCGCGTTGGCGCGGAACATGGGGAACACGTAATCGGCGACGAAGGTCTCGCGCAGATCTTCGACGAAGATCTCCCGGATTCCCAGCCGTTCCGCGTTGCGCCGCGCGGGCTCCAGCTCTTCGCCCTGTCCGAGATCGGCAGTGAAGGTGACGACCTCGCAACCATAGCGCTCTTGCAGCCAGCGCAGGATCACCGACGTGTCGAGGCCGCCCGAATAGGCGAGCACGACCTTCCTGATTTCGCCCGACATGGCGGCCTCCGGTTCGGAACGCGCCGCGATTAGCCCGGCGCCGACAGCGCTGTCAACGCCGCCAAGGCGAGTCGATGAACGCCGGCGCCGTCGTTCGCGGTTTGCTGGGCCAACTTGCTCTCAGGCATGGAGCATGAAACTGTAGGCGCTGATCAACCGGCGGAGGGAAGAACCATGGCGCCGGATATCTAGCCCGGATATCTCACAGCGGCGCGAGATGAGACGTTTTGTGTGTTGTTTGGGGACGACGGGCCGGGCGCGGGAGGGCGCTGTGGCGTCGTTGTGTTTGGTTGGGGTGGCGTTTTGGTGTTTGGGCGCCGTTCATGCCGGATTTCTTACTTTGTTCTCAAGATGAACGCAGCCGTCATCGCCCGGCGCTGGCGCCGGCATGTCAAGGTCGCGTGGTGGGACGGTTCAGCGCGATAATCGTCGGTGTGCCCGGGCGAACTCGGTTCGGTAGGGGTGGTTGCTGGCCATGGAGACGAGAATGCGCCGTGCGCTGCGCCGGACCTGAGCGCCGAGCTTGAGCAGTTTCAAACGAATGGCGCCACAAGTGGCGTTCTCCAGCCGCGTCGCCTTCAAGCCGATGCGCCGCAGCGCACACACCAGGACGTAGGCGAAGGAGGCGAACCACAGGCGCAGTTGGTTGGCCCGCATGGTCCGGGCCGAGGTGCGGTCGGCGAACAGATCGAGTTGGCATTCCTTGATCCGGTTCTCCATCTCGCCGCGGGCGCAGTAGAGGTCTTCGTAGAGTGTTCGCGCGTCATACCGATCCGCCGGCAACGACGTGACCACGAAGCGCGGATTGGCGCCCTTGGGGAGATGTTCGGCCTTGGCCACGACCCGGCGCGCCCGGCACCAGCTCTGCCGTGTCCGATACACGAAGTCGGCGAACCGCCGCGCCGGCTGGCCGCTCGCCTTACAGGCGGCCTTGGCCGCGCCAAGCTCGGGTTCGATGACGGCGGCCAGCCGGCGGTTGCGAGCCAGCCCGAACAGATAGCCAACGTCATTGGCCTCGCACCAGACCATCAGGTCCTCACGGCAAAAACCGGAATCGGCCCGCAAAACGATCTCCACCTCAGGCCACCGGGCGCGGACCTGGCCAACGATCCGCGCCACCTCGTCCACCGCCCCGGCCGCCGCGTCGATGTTGGCCGGGCGCAGCCGAGACGCCAGAAGATGACGGCCACAAAAGATGTACAGCGGCAGATAGCAATAGCACTGGTAATAGCCGTGGAAAAACCGGCCCTCCTGATCCCCGTGCAGCGGATCGTCAGTGGCGTCCAGGTCCAGCACGATGCGCTTCTCGGGCCCCTCGTGAGCCTCCAGAAACAGCGTCACCAACAAATCCTCGAGCGCGCCGGCATCGTGGCCGATCCGATGGTAACGCCTGGGCTTATCCCCAAACGCATGCTCCAACCGGTTCAGCGTGCTCTTGCCCGCCAGCACCGCACAGTCCCGCCGCTTCGGCTCACAGCGATCCGACAGAAGCGCCAACACCGGATCGTGGCGAAGCTCGTCGTGGTCCGCCACATCCTCATGACCCAGGGCAATCGCGCTGATGCGCTGGCCGATCAAGGCCCGCAGGTCATGGACCACAAGGTCCGACCGCCGAGCATCGGTGAAGCAAGCGGCCACCCGCTCGAACAGGCCGATCGCCCGATCGGTCCGGCGAAGCAGCAGCGCACCCGCGTTGGTCGTCAGCGCACCGCCGTCAAACCCGGCAACAACCCGGCGCTTCCCAAAGCCTTCAAACTCAAACTGCTTGCTGATACACTCCGTCTGCATCGGTCCTCTGCTCCCGATCTGGCAAGTCATTGGTCAACAACGACTTTATCAGATCACAGAGGCCGATGCACCACACACCGTGAGATATCCGGGCTAGACATGACCGAGCGACGGACCGATGACTGCGAACCCGACGGCAGGCGCTCGCCACTCCGGTGCCACCGCCAAACCCAACGCTCCGCATGACCGACAAGCAGATGAACGAGCCCCCGGCCCAACGGAATTGACGATTCTGATTCTATGCCGGGACGAGGAAGGATCGATCGCGGGGTGCGTGAGCGAGGCGCAGGAATTTCTGCGTCGGAAAGCAGTGCGCGGCGAAGTCCTGGTCGTCGATAATGGCAGTCGGGACCGGTCTGCAGCGCTGGCGGAAGCCGCAGGCGCAAGGGTGGTCGGGGAGCCGCGCGCGGGATACGGCAACGCAATCCGGGCCGGGATCGCCGCCGCTCGAGGACAATTCATCATTCTGGGCGACGGCGACGGGGAACACGATCTGAACGCCCTTGACGGCTTCCTTGACAAGTTGCGGGAGGGCTTCGAGTTCGTGTGCGGCAACCGGTTCGCGGGCGGAATCGAGCCCGGCGCGATGTCGCTGGTGCGCCGTTGGGTGGGCAATCCCCTGTTGTCGCAATTGGGCCGGCTTCTGTTCCGGGCGCCGGTTGGCGATTTTCACTGCGGGCTGCGGGGGATTCGGGCGGACACGGCGCACGCGCTGGCGCTGCGGGCACCCGGTATGGAATGCGCGTCGGAGATGATTGTGAAGGCGGTAGCGCGTCGCGCGCGCATTGCCGAGACGCCGGTGGCGCAGCGCCGTGCGGTCGATCCCGACCGGCGTTCGCGCCTGCGCGCATAGCGCGACGGCTGGCGTCATTTGCGCCTCCTGCTGGCGCTATCTCCCCGATGGCTGTTCCTCTATCCCGGCTGCGGCCTGCTCGCCGCGGGCGCGGTAGCCCTGCTGGTGCCCGTGTTGCGGCCGGTCGATCTGGGCGGGCGGTTCGGCGCCTACACGATGCTGTTCGGCTCCGCGCTCGTCGTTTGCGGCGCCCAGGCGACCTGGTTTCACCTGTTGGCGCGCGCGTTCTGCGAGAACGCCGGCCTGACGGCTGCCCGGGCGATGGTGGGCTTTCGGCAACGCCACGTCCTGGAATACAGCCTCGCCGGCGGCCTTGCCTTGCTCCTCGCCGGCGCGTCCGGGAGCCTGTGGAGCCTGTCCGCGTGGGCGGAGGGCGTCGGGCTCGAGGCCCGCCTGCGGATCGCGGTTCCGGCCGTCACCCTGTCGATCCTCGGCGCGCAGTCGATGTTCTCGGGGTTTCTTTTGTGGCTGCTGACAACGCAGGCGGAACGCCCGTGATCGTCCAATCGCGCGTGGCGGCGTGACGAAGCCTCTCGATTATCTCCTGTTGCTCCTGATGCCGGCGTTGCTGTCGGCGGGGCAGTTTCTGTTCAAGCGCGCGGCGAACGCCGTGGACGCGGGTTCGTTGTCGGGGTTTGTTTTGTCACTTCTCCGCAACCCGCACTTCTGGATCGCGCTGTTCGTTTATGGCGCGGCGACTCTTTTGTGGATGCTCGTTCTGTCGCGGGTTTCGCTGAGCCGTGCCATGCCGTTTGTGGCGCTTACCTTCGTCATCGTTCCGCTGGCGGGCGCCGCGTTTTTCGACGAACGGTTGAACCCGCTCTACTGGATTGGCGTTTTGACGATTCTCGCCGGCCTCTACGTAACGGTCGCGGCGTCGAGGCCGGCGTGAACCGGGGCCGAACGATCTCCTCCCGCGGCGCGTGGGCGACGCGCATGCTTCCGGGTTACGCTGCTGTCGCTGTCGTCGCCACGGCGCTCTTCTTCTGCCTGCACGCGCTCGGCAACCGGCTCCCGCCCGAACTGGCGCGGGAGCGGCTCACGGAAGCAGATGCGGGCCACTTGGGGTACCTCTCCGGTATCAGGGACAGGTGGTCCCTGTTCGAGTATTGCCAGATTTGGTCGACGACCCTGTCCGGCGCGCTCGGCGCCGCCGACGGGCACGCCCTTCGTGACGCCGTGTTACTGAAAGTTTACAGGACATCGGACTATTGCGACGCGCTGCAAGCGGTGGCAAACGGCGACGCCCTCAAAGCGCGGACGCTCAAAACCCGCTACTGGTGGGGTGCCAAAGCGCTTTTCGCCATCGCGCTGCAGTATTGGTCGGCCGCGGATATTTGGCGGCTGACCGAAATCGCCACATGGGCCGCCTTCGGATTGCTGGCGGCCGCTCTGGTGGCGCTGTCGGCGCGAGCGTTTCTCGCCGCGGCACCGTTGGTCGTCTTCGGCGCGCTGTTCTCGGGCGTTCCGTATTTCTCGGGCGCGGCAAACGGCCTGCCGTTCCTGTGGGCGGCGCTGTCAGGGGCGGTCCTGGCGTTGACGTTGCGGTTTCGCCCCGCAGCGGCCCTTCTCTGCTGTTTCGTCACAGGCGTAGGGTCGAGCTATCTGTGGCTGTTCGACGGGCATAATTTTCTCATCGTCGCACTAATCGGGATGATGGCGTGGTTCGGACCCGGCGCCGCGGACGATCGCGAAAAATTGCGCCGGGCGCTGTCGTTTGCTGCCCTTTACGCTGCCGGCTTCGTCGTTTGCTATGCCCTCGGGCAGGTTGTCAAAATGACCGTCGAGGAATCATTCGGCGGCTCGGCGGCGCATGTATCGGCCAGTATCGCAAATCAATTTCTCTATCATCTGAACCGGATGATCGACGACTTCTCCCCCTATCCCTCCATCGGACATTATTACACGATGATCTTTCCGGGGCCCGGCAGATTGTTTTCAGGGACGGTCATGACGGCGACCGCCCTCTCGGCGTTCGCCATCGCTGTTTGGCTCGCATGGAAGGAGGTTGGCGATGGGGAGCGACGCCGGAGGCTGCGCCGCGACCTGTTGTGGATCGCGGGGTTGACGGCGGTAGTGTGGCTGAAATTCGTGCTTCCGGACGATCTATCGGTTAGAAACGGGCGGTATCTGTTTCTGCCGCACGCGCTCCTCTGGTCCGGCGCGCTTGTGGCGTCCACATATATGGACCGGAAGGGGCCTGTCGTTCTGGCGGGCGTTTTCCTCGCCGCGCTCTCGCTTTCGTGGTTTCACGGCCACGAGAAAAGGGCCGCACTCGCCCGACAAGCGGCCGCCCTCGCCGACGCAGTCCAACCCGCGACCACCGCCCGGGCTATGATGTCTGGAGGGACGGCGGCCGGCTGATTTACGCCAAGAACGGATGCGGCGTCGACGATGTCACCTCGAGGTTCTTCGTCCACGTTTTCCCGGTCGAGGGGAATGATCTGACGGCGTCGAGGCGGCGGCACGGTTTCGACAACCTCGACTTCCGCTTCGCGAGGCAGGGATTTCGGGAGAACGACCGGTGCCTTGCAGCGCGGAACCTTCCGGACTGGGCGATCGACCGCATCGTCACCGGCCAGTTCATCGGCAGGGACCGTCTCTGGGAACGGCGCATCGATTGACTGGCTTGGGAAAGATTGTCGGAGGAGCGGCGACGGCGGCCGACGCATATATTGTGTGCGCTTGCCGCCGGGATACCGGCGCACGGGAAACGATGTGGAGATTGGAGGATACTGACACCTTGGCAATTGGACCGCGGCGCTCGTTCGCCCGTTGCGCCGAGACGGGTTAGATGTTGATCGGGACGCAACGACCGTATCACCGAAATTCTACCGTCGCGCCCGGTATCGTCGGCTTCCTCTCGATAGCTGCGATAGTGGGGATATCCGGGATAGTCGTATTTTCACTCCCGATGCCGGCCGGTGACACGGGACAGGAAGACCTCTCGCAAGCGGCGGCGCGCATCGCAACCGCGCCTGCCTCCGAAGCGGCGCCCGCGATCGAGACCCATCTGTATTCGTTGGAGAGCGAGACGGTGGATCTCCGAAAATTCGATTCTGGAGGCGGGGCCATTCAAGGCATCGGCGACGATTTGCTCGTCGTCAGCGGGCGCGGCAACATCGCCGTGGTTCGCCGGAACAAGAGCGTCGAGTACCTCGAAGGAAGAGTTCCGATGAATCGGGAGGAGCTGGCGACGCATGAAATCCACGACGATACGGAATTCAGGCGCAGGAGATTTCGAGTCAACGATATTCTATTGAGAGAGAAAACAAACCACACGACGGACTACGATCTGTTCGTGACGCACTACTATTTCACCGAAAACGGTATAAGAAACAGGCTGTCATCCACGACCGTTTCGTTGAAGGACGGGCGCATGACGATAGAGCCCCCGTGGAGAACGATATTCGATGTGGACCCCCCGCTGAGAATTATGGCTCAGGATGCGCAGAATTCGGGTGGAAGAATGTTGGTGGACGGTCCCCGACACCTGTTGGTGACGATCGGAGATCAAGGTATGGATGGGTGGAACGACAGGATACGCATTCCCCCAGGGTCCTATGCGGGCAAAGTCCTGCGGGTCGAGATCGAAACCGGCGATGTCGAAATACTGACGAGTGGTCATCGCAATCCACAGGGCTTCGCGCGCGACCCGGACGGTACGCTTTGGGTCACGGAGCATGGGCCGTATGGCGGCGACGAGCTGAACGTTCTGGAGCGCGGCGGCGACTACGGTTGGCCAAACGCCACGTATGGTTTGACCTACAGCCGATCGGTTCCGCCGGGGATCGATGTCGAAGACGCCGGATCGCACGACGGTTTCTTGGAACCCGTCTTCTCGTGGGTGCCATCGGTCGGCATTTCCAACCTCGTCGTCAACGACGATCGATGGTTTCCGCTGTGGCGGGACGACCTTCTGATCGCATCGCTATCGGGCAATTCGGGCGCCGGCCTTCCGATATTTCGCGTTCGCCGTAACGGCGCGAACGTCCGGTATGTCGAGCGAATCCGCATTGGCAAAAAAATACGAGACATTACGCAGATGCGGGATGGTCGTATCGCCCTTCTGCTCTCCGATAATTCGCAAATTCTCTTCCTGAGCCGATCGACAAGGGCCGAATACTGCGGCGGCCGCGGCAGATGGATTTATGCCGTCGGGTGCGGACCAGGCGACGCCAAAGGGATATCGAGTGCGGGGGATACGCGGTTGCAGATACCCGCGGAAAAAACCGGCAGCCCCGCCGCCGGTACGCCCGACGCGGCGGGAAGCGCCGGCACGGAGCTGTTCGGCATACACTGCCGAAACTGCCACAACCCCCATGCCGAACAGCATGGTATAGGACCTCACCTCCTCGGGGTCACCGGACGCCGGGCCGGCATCGTCGAGGGCTGGCGATTTTCGCCCGCGTTGCGTGCGCTGGACCTCACATGGACTCGGGAGAGCTTGGAGCGATTCATCGTGACCCCCGAGCGGTTTGCACCCGGAACCTTCATGTCACCGCTTGGCGTATCCGGGTCCGAGGCGAGTGCTATCGTCGATTTCCTCGCCGCGCGCTCCGACCCTCGTCGGACAGATGCAAGACGCAGGCCTTGAGCCGAGAGCATGAAAATTTCAGGCTATCGGTGTGGATAAACCAGCCGACGGAGGCTCCCCAATGCAGGTGGACACCTCCAACAACATACGGTGAGGAGTGGATTCAGGCGGTTTTCGGGGTCTTGTTGGGGTGTTTGGGCGTATTTCAGGGTGTTGATGGGCTGATTGGATCGCAATAGGCGTGTGCAAGGGGTGCTTTGCGGCTATCCACGCAGACTCATGCCGTGACGGCTTTACGCTCGTGGAACATCAGACGCTGAATGTTGCAGACCAGGTTGGCCAATCCGATCCTGGTCCTGGCCCGCTCGATACCGATGGTGCGGATGAACAGGCCCATGCGCTCCTTCTGGTGGGCGAAGACATGCTCCGCCGGCGTGCGGACAGCCGACTTGCGAGCGTTGGCCCGAGCGGTTGTTCCGGGCATGGGTCGGCCCCTGGGCTTCTTGCGGTGGATGTGGGAGACCCGCCCCCTGTCCGCCAGCCAGGCCTCGTTGGCCCGGGAGCGATAAGCACTGTCAGCCCACACGCCCGCGGCCAGATTGTCGCTGGTGATCGAATGACGCAGCATCCGACCGTCATGGCAGGCGGCATCGGTCACCGCGAAGCTGCGGATGAAGCCGTATCTGCGGTCGATGACGATGTGGTTCTTGTAGCCGAACACCGGGATCGCGATGTCGGGCTGGCGCTGCCGTAATCCGATCGGGGCCCGGCGCCACCCGGTCTTCACCGTCCAGCGCGCTTGCGTGTCCTTCTGCGCCGCCTTCGCCGGTTGACCCGCCCAAATCTCGGCTCTGCTCTTGCCCGACTCGATCGCTTCCTTCTCCCGCTCCGTGTGGCGCTGCCTCGGCGCCGACACCAGCGTCGCATCGACGATCCGGCCGCCCATCGCCAGATAACCCGCACGGCGAAGCCTGCGATCGAAGGCGGCGAACAACGCATCCATCGCCCCGGCCCGAACCAGGCGCTCGCGGAAGGTCCAGATGGTATTGCGATCCGGCGTCCGTGCTCCCAGCTCGAAACCCAGGAAGCGAAGCCAGCTCGGACGGTCGCGGATCAGGAACTCCATCCGTTCGTCGCTCACCGTGTGCCGGGCTGCCAGGATCAGGATTTTGAACATCACTCACCACCGGATCGTAAGGCGGGCGCCCGCCCCCGGAGCCGAACGAGCAACATCTCTCACCCTTGGGGATATTGGCTGGTGCGAGTACTGCTGGCCCCGGCGGACGATCAGGAGTCTTCCGGGAAGCGGCGCGCATTTCGTTCGCCGCCCGGTGCGCGGGGCGTTGGAACCGTCGCCGATCTTCGCGTCCTGCGGCGGGGATCGGGGCAGTCCATCCTGTCATGCGGCGATGATGTCGTCGCAGTCGTTGTATGGCTGCGGCCGGGGGGTGTATTCTGCGCAAACGATCGCGCGGCTGTGAGGCGTGGTTGCGACCACTGATCGACGCGACCGAGGTGGCGGCCGGCAGGCCATCGAGAACAGGGAGGGAACCCGATGATCCGAATGCGGTTCGCCGCGCTCGCGGCCTTCGCCATGTCCGCCTCGGTTGCGGCGCACGGGGCGCCGGCGCAGCAGAGCTACATCATCGAAGCCGCCGTTACCGGCGACGGCAATGTCGATTTCGTGATCGACGGCAATATCTACGGCGCGGTCGGCGCATGCCCGGACTGGCAGGCGGGGGATCGGGTCGTCTTCGCCGACGGCAAGGTCTCGGCGCGCTGCGACGCGGTCCAGCTCACCAATATCGACCGCGACACCACTTGCGAACTGGTGTGCGAATGAGCGGCGTCCACAGGCCGAAAAGGAGACGTGACATGACCATGGACGTGACCCCGGTCGATGCGACGCTGGGCGCCGTGGTGCGCGGAGTCGCCCTGTCGGGCGATATCGAGAAACGAGCGCTCGACGAGATCGTCGAGGCGTGGCACGCCCACGCGGTGCTCGTCTTCCCCGGCCAGCATCTCGACGACGCGCGCCAGGCTGCGTTCAGCCGCCGCCTGGGGCCGCTTGAAAACGTCGCCATCTTCCGCCAGAACACCGACGACGCGATCAACGGCAACCCCGCCGATTTCCGGAGCGAACGCCAGGAATTCGCCTACCTTACCAACGAGAAGAAGGATGGCGGGCTGGTCGCCCGGGACAGCAAGCGCGATCTGCTGCTCAGGGGCAATTCCTGGTGGCACACCGATTCATCGTTCAAAGTCGTACCGGCGAAGGCGTCGCTGCTATCGGCCCGGGCCGTGCCGGAGACCGGCGGCAAGACCGAATGGGCCGACATGCGCGCCGCCTACGACGCGCTCGACCCGGAGATGCAGACGTGGCTCGAAGACAAGGTCGCGGTCCATAGCTACGCCTGGAGCCAGGGGCTCGTCGGCGGCGCCGACATGATCCTCGATTCGATCCTGCCGCCTGTCGAGCACCCGATCATCCGCACACACTCGGCGACCGGGCGCAAGATCCTCTATGTCGGTCGCCACGCGAGCCATATCCTCGGTGAGGACGTGGAGGAAAGCCGGGCGCTGTTGGGCAAGCTGTGCGACGAGGCCTGCCGGCCGCCGCGCACGTTCAAGCACCGCTGGACCGAAGGCGACCTGGTGATGTGGGACAACCGCGCTGTCCTGCATCGCGGCCACGGTTATCCGGCCGATCAGTTGCGGCGGATGGTGCGCACCACTATCGCTGGCGACGCCACGCCCAACCCGTGGCTGTTCGACGCCGACATCCCCGCCAATCTGGCCATCTGAGGCTCGCGATGCACGAGTTCGAAACGACGATCGCCACCGCCGACGGGGCGCTCGACGCCTTCGTCTGCCACCCCGATGAAGGCGGCCCCTTCCCCGCAGTGCTCTTCTACATGGACGCGCCCGGCATCCGCGAGGAACTGCGCGACATGGCGCGGCGCCTCGGCACGGTCGGCTATTTCGTCGTGCTGCCGAACCTGTACTACCGTAGCGGGAGCGAGGGCCATTACGGCTTCGACCTGTCGCGCATCCGCACCGACGACAGCGAACGCCGGAAGATGTTCGACGTGATGAACACGCTGACCAACGCGCGCGTCGTCGCCGACACGCGACCGCTGCTCGATTTCGTTCACGGCGCAGAAAAGGCGGCGCCGGGCCCCGTCGGTTGTGTCGGATACTGCATGAGCGGACGATTCGTGGTGTCTGCCGCCGCCGAATGGCCGGACGAATTCGCCGCCATCGCTTCGTATTACGGGGTCGGTATCGTTACCGACGACGCCGATTCACCGCACCTGCGCGCCGGCGAGATCAGCGGCGAACTCTATCTGGCGTTCGCCTCGAACGACCCGTATGTGCCGCAGGAACTGCTCGACCGGATGCCGGCGATCATGGCCGAGGCGGGTGTGAACCATCGAATAGAGGTCTATCCCGACACCGAGCAAGGCTTCGCGTTTCCGCAGCGCGCGGTGTATCGCAAGGCGGCCGCCGAACGGCATTGGGAGCGTCTGTCCGCCTTGTTCGCGCGGCGGCTTTCGGCTTCGTAAAGCGGGATCAGGCGACCGGGCCACCCTTCTTGCGCCACGCGGCGATGCCGCCGGCGAGGTTCGCTGCACGGCCGATTCCCATGTCCTTCAGCGTCTTCGCGGCGAGCGCCGAACGGCCGCCGGTCGCGCAATAGACGATGAGTCGGCGGCCGGCGCTCAGTTCCCGCTTGTGCATCGACGATTCCGGGTCGGCGATGAATTCGAGCAGGCCGCGCGGGACCGGCAGCGCGCCCGGAATCGCGCCCTTGGCGTATTCGCCGGGCTCGCGAACATCGACGAACACGGCGTCGGATCCGTTCAGCTCGGCGATCGCTTCTTCGGCGGAGACCGACTCCACCGCCGCCTCGGCCTCGGCGACCATCCGGCGAACTCCCCTGGTCAGCATTCGCTCCTCCCGTTTCATACGCGCCGGCGACGAACGACAGGGCGATCCTGTCGCATCGGCGGGCGCGCCCGACTTTACTGTATAAATCGCCGCGGAGCGGCTCGTTCGACAGGCGGAATTCGATGGACCGGCGGCTTGAGACCATGACCGGCGAAGACACGGTTCGCGCGCCGACGACGAGCACGACGCTGGCGTCGGCGCGGGAGGCGCTGCGCCGGGTCTATGGCTTCGACGACTTCCGCTCCGGTCAGGCCGAAGCGATAGAAGCCGTGCTTGCCGGCGACGACGTGTTCGCCGTCATGCCGACCGGCGGCGGCAAGTCGCTGTGCTTTCAATTGCCGGCGATCGTGCGCGGCAACCTGACCGTGGTGGTCTCGCCACTGATCGCCCTGATGCGCGACCAGGTGAGTCAGCTTGCGGCGATGGGCGTCGCCGCCGGTTGCGTCAATTCCGCCAACCCGCCCAGCGAAAATCGGCGGATCGGCCGCGCCGCGAAAGACGGCTCTCTGCGCCTGCTTTATGCCGCGCCCGAACGTCTGTTGCAGCCGGACACCTCCGCCTTTCTCGAACGCTGCGGGGTCGGCCTGCTCGCCGTGGACGAAGCGCACTGCGTCTCGCAGTGGGGGCACGACTTCCGCCCCGAGTATCTCCAGCTCGGCGCGTTGCGCGAGGCCCTTGGCGGCGTGCAGATGATCGCGCTCACCGCGACCGCCGACGCGGCAACACGCGACGACATCGAGGCCCGCTTGTTCGCCGCCCCGCCGCGGCGCTTCGTGCTCGGCTTCGACAGGCCGAACCTCAGGCTGGCGATGGCAGCGAAGGACGCGGGCGGCGGGAAGCTCCCGCGGTTCATCGCGGAACACAAGGGGCAAAGCGGGATCGTCTATTGCCGCACGCGCAAGCACACTGAAGCGCTGGCCGAATCGCTGCGCGCCGCCGGCCACGACGCGCTCGCCTATCACGCCGGCATGTTCGAGCGGGATCGCGTTGCGGCGCAGGACCGCTTCCTGCGCGAGGACGGCGTCATCGTGGTCGCCACCATCGCCTTCGGCTTGGGTATCGACAAGCCCGACGTGCGCTTCGTCTGCCACGCCGACATGCCCGACAGCATCGAAGCCTGGTATCAGGAGATCGGCCGCGCCGGTCGCGACGGATTGCCGGCCGACACGCTGTCGCTTTACGGTATGCGGGACATGAGCTTGCGCCGGGGACAAATTTTCGCCGGTGAAGACGAGACCCGCAAACGTATCGCCAACCATCGTTTCGACGCGCTGGTCGCGTTGTGCGAAGCGCGCCGCTGCCGCCGCCAGACCCTGCTCGCCTATTTCGGCGAGACCGCGCCGCCGTGTGGCAATTGCGACCTGTGTATCGACGGCGTCGAGACGGTCGACGGGACCGAAGACGCGCGCAAAGCGATGAGCGCTATCGCGCGCACCGGCCAGCGTTTCGCCACCGCTCATCTCGTGGCGCTTCTGCGCGGCCAACGCACCGACCGCATGGCTGCCTACGGCCATGACCGTTTACCCACTTTCGGGGTCGGCGGCGGCCGGTCCGCCGGATACTGGCGCGCGGTGTTCCGTCAACTCTACGCCGCCGGATGCATCGAGATGGATATCGTCGGCCACGGGCGCTGGCTCCTGACCGACGCCGGCCGGTCGGTGTTGCGCGGCGAAGCGCCCTTCGAAATGCGCGCGGACATTCCGGGGCGCGGAAAGCGGAAGGAGAAAGAGAAGAAGGCGCCTCCCGCGCCGACCGAACCGGTCGATGACACTCTGCTCGAGGCGCTCAAGGCCAAACGGCGCGCCATCGCCCAGGCGCAGGGCGTTCCGGCCTATGTCGTGTTCACCGACCGAACGCTGATCGAGATGGCGGCCCACAAGCCGGGCACGCGCGAGGCGATGGCCCGTCTGCACGGCGTCGGCGAGACGAAGCTCGCCCGCTACGCGAACGCCTTTCTCGCTCTGATCGCCGATCGGGCGCCGTGATCCGTCTCGCCGCCCTGCTGATTGCGCTGGCTACGCCGGCCGTGGCGACGACCGAGGCCGAGCGCGCCGCTCGCCGCGACGCGGCCGACTACCATGTGCTGTTCGAGATTCGCGAGGTCGTGGCGCCCGCGGTGCTGCGCGAGGACGGCAGCGGACGGTGTCGCGCGCGCGGCGTCGCACACATCCTGTTTCGCGGCCCGCGCGACCTCGAGACCGGGCGGACGAGCGAGATCGTGTTGCGCTGCCGCGCCGGCGGAGGCGCGGACGACAGTCCGGCGATTTATGATCATGCCGACCCCGCCGCTCCGACACGCCTGATCGCGTGGCTCTACCGTTTCGAGGATCGGCTGATCGCGATCGACTGGGTGGCGCTGGCGTTCTGATCCGACGGCGGATTTCAATCCCGCCGCCGACGCGGTATCATGGCGTTGTCTGGATGATCGGGAGAACTGATGGCGACCCATGACCGGATCATGATTGGCGGCTTCGTCAGTCTGGCGGCGTTGACCGTGGCCTTGATCGCTTGGGTGCGCGCCGATGTAGCGGGTGTCGAAACCCGTCTTGGCGCGCGGATGGAGGAGGTGGAGATCCGCCTTGTCGCGCGGATCGACGATGTCGAGACCCGCCTCGGTGCACGGATCGATGATGTCGAAAACCGCCTCGGCGCGCGGATCGACGGCGTCGAGGCAAGGCTCGACGGCATCGACGCGAGGCTCGACGGTATCGATGCGAGGCTCGACGGTATCGATGTGCGGCTCGACGGGCTCGCCGCGCGGATGGACGAGATTGATCGACGCGTCGAGGAGCTTGACGGTCGCATGGGTGGTATGGAGCAACGCATGGCGCGGATGGAGGGCACGCTGTCCGCCGTGATTACCTTTGCCGACATCGGTGCGATCGTCGATGAGGAGGCGCCGTAACGATGCGAGACGGAATCGCGCCCCGCGGCTGCGGCGACAAGGCGCCGAGTCCCGCGCCGGGCGGTCCGTCAGGACCGTTGCGCCGCAACCGTGCGCTGCAAGCGGGTTCCCAATAGCCGCGCAGGCCGTTGCGGCAGTCCGGCGCGACAGCGCCTTCGAGCAGGCGCCGCGGTACGATGCGCGCGCGCAGGGATCGGACCGTCGGCGACTCCCGGGTTGCCCCGGCGTGAGTTCCTCAGGTTCGCTCTCCGCTTCGCGGGGGGCGCGCTGTCGGTCACCGCTGCGACAGGCGCAAATTTTCTCGGTGCTCCGGGCGCCCGCGTGCGGAAAATGGCGACGATAACCGACCGATTCCTCCCCGGCGTTCCGGGACCGGAAATCGAGGCGGTATTCCACGCGGCGCCCGGCAACGAAATCGCCGCGGGGAAATTCGACAGCCCGGAATCGTCTGCCGCACTCGCCGCCAACGCTTTCGGCTTCTTCATGAGACGGGCGGCGGATCTGCCGCCCCTGCCCGGATGTAACGACGACGCATGGCCCGCGCGCTCGTTGACGCTCGAAACCGAGGTCCGGTTCCCGTGGCGCGGCGGGCGGCATCCCGTCCTCGACTGCCTCGTGACCACGCCCTCCGCGTTGATCGGGATCGAGTCGAAACGGTTCGAGCCATACAGGACGAGGAGCGCCTCACGGCCGAGCGACGCATACTGGCGTCCGGTCTGGGGCGAACACATGAAGGGGTATGAAGGCGTTCGCGACGGGTTGCGCGATGAACCGGACCTCTGGCGGCGATTGGACGCCGCGCAGCTTTTCAAGCACGCCTTCGCGCTCAGGACCGCCGTGCGCAGGAAGCCCGAATTTCACGGCCTCGCGCCCGTGCTCTTCTACGTCTGTGCGGAACCGGAGGCATGGCCGGAAAGCGGCGAACCGGTGGACGAAAGGGCCCGGAAGCGACACCGCGAAGAGATCGGGCGTTTCGCGGCCGCCGTGACTGGCGACGAGGTGCGCTTCGTCGCCTGTTCCTGGAGACGCCTCCTCGAGATCTGGGCCAGCCACGAGGACGGTCGCATCCGGGCCCACGCGAACGCCGTGACCGAACGTTTCTCGCCCTGAATCTCCGACGCGCACAAAGAGGGGACGCGGAGGCCCCAAGGGGAACGTCCGGGCGTCGATCCGGCGGGCAAAATCCTGATATGGTGTCGTCCGGTTAGAGGCTTGTCCGGCGGCGCGCGACGGGCGGAGGGGGTGTTCCGACAATGTACGACCTCGTGATTCGCGACGCGGCGATCTATGACGGCTCCGGCGGGCCGATGCGGCGCGGCGACGTGGCGGTGGCCGGCGGGCGCATCGCCGCGGTCGGTCGTGACGTCGGCGCGGCGCGCGAGACCGTCGATGCCGAGGGGTGCGCACTGGCCCCCGGCATCATCGACACCCATACGCACTACGACGCCCAGATCACATGGGATTCGTGGGCGACGCCGTCGCCGGCGCTCGGCGTCACCACCGTGGTGATCGGCAATTGCGGCTTCGCCATCGCGCCATGCCGACCGCCGCATCGCGACATGACCGCGCGTAATCTGTGCAATGTCGAAGGCATGTCGATCGACGCCCTGCGCGCCGGTATCCGCTGGAATTTCGAGACCTTCCCTGAATATCTCGATGCCGTCGAACGCGCCGGGGTGGGGCCGAACGTTGCCGCCTTCGTCGGCCATTCCGCCGTGCGCACTTGGGTGATGGGCGAACAGGCGACCGAGCGCGCCGCGACTCCGGGCGAGGTCGCCGCAATGGGCCGCATCGTGCGTGAGGGGATGGCCGCGGGCGCAGTCGGGTTCGCGACCTCGACCTTCGAAGGACACAATGGCGATGGCGGCGTGCCCATGCCCTCGCTGCTCGCCGAAGAGAGCGAGATCGGTGCGTTGATCGGCGCGATGGCCGAGTCGGAGCGTGGCGTGTTCATGCTGACCCGCGGCAAGAACACTCGCATCGCCACGCTCGAGCGCTTCGCCGCCGACTCCGGCCGGCCGGTGATCGTCGCCGCGCTGCTGCACGACCACACGAAACCGCAGGCGACCACGCGCGCCCTCGACCGTATCGCCGAAGCGAACCGGCGGGGCCGCGAGCTCTACGGCCAGGTGTCGTGCTGCCCGCTGACCATGGAGTTCACTCTTCGCAACCCGTATCTGATGGAATCCTACGAGGCATGGCGCCCGGCGATGGCGACCCGCGGCGACGGCCTGGAGCCGATCTACGCCGACACCGCGTTCCGCGCCGCCATGAAGGCCGAGCTCGAAAACCCCGACGGCCTGCGGGCCTTCAACGGCGACTGGTCGCGCATCGTGGTCGCCGAAGTCGGCAATGGCGGCGCGCGCAACGCCGAGGGACGCACGATCGCCGATCTCGCCGCGGCGGCCGGCGCACATCCGCTCGACTGTTTCCTCGATTTCGGCCTCGCCGACGGCCTCGACACCGTGTTCACCTCGACCCTGCTCAACTCGGACGAAACGGCCGTCGCCGAGCTGATCACGCACCCGCACAGCACCGTGGCGCTGTCGGACGCCGGCGCACATCTCACCTTTTTCTGCGACGCCGGGTTCGGCCCCCATCTCTACGGCCATTGGGTGCGCGACAAGGGGGCGCTCGACCTGGAAACCGCGGTCCACCGCCTGACCGGGCGGCAGGCCGACATCTTCCGCCTGCGCGACCGCGGGCGCATCCGCGAGGGCGCGTGGGCCGACCTGATGCTGTTCGACCCGGAGCGCATCGGGCGCACCCCGAACCGGCGCGTTCACGATCTGCCGGGCGGCGCGAGCCGGCTGACCTGCGACGCCGAGGGCCTGGACGGGGTATGGATCAACGGCGTGCGCGTGGCGGACGGCGACGGGTTCCGCCCGGCCGACCGTCCGCCCGGCCGGTTGATCCGCAGCAATTGACCGCGTAGGCTTGCCGCCCGGAGCCTGGACACGCGCGTATCGACGACAGGGAGAGGATGCCATGCTTGACGAAGCGCGGATCAACATCGCCGGCGGGCTGGATTTCGGCCTGCCCCGCATGGCGCGGGTGCGCCAGAGCTTCGAGCGTCACCGGATCGACGACGTGGCCGGCGCGGTTGCCGCCGAAATCGCGCGGCCCGGAATCGCGGCGCGTATAGCGCCGGGCGCGCGCATCGCCGTCGGCGTGGGAAGCCGCGGAGTCAACAACATCCAGGCCGCCACTCGTGCGACGGTGGCGGCGCTCAAGGAGCGCGGCGCGCATCCCTTCATCTTCCCCGCGATGGGCAGCCACGGCGGCGGCACCGCGGAAGGCCAGCGCCGCATCCTTGCCGGCTACGGCATCACCGACAACGAGGTTGGCGCGCCGGTCGAGGCGAGCATGGACACCGTGGTGGTGGCCGAGATGGACGACGGCACGGCGCTGCACATGGACCGGCTCGCCAACGAGGCCGACGGCGTGGTGCTCATCAACCGGATCAAACCGCACACCAGCTTCCGCGGGCCTATCGAGAGCGGCATCTGCAAGATGATCATCATCGGCATGGGCAAGATCAACGGCGCCTCGGCCTTCCACGGCGGCTACGAGATGACCGATTTCGGCAAGGTTCTGCCGCCCGCTGCACAGGCGGTGATCGATAACAGCCGGTTCCTGTTCGGCGTCGGGCTGGTCGAGGACGCTTACGACGACACCGCCCATGTCGAGGCCATTCCGGGCGAGACTCTCGTCGCGCGCGAGACCGAGTTGCAGGCGCGCGCCGGGTCGCTGATGGCGCGGATCTTCATCGACGACATCGACGTGTTGATCGTCGACGAGATCGGCAAGGAGATCAGCGGCGCCGGCGCCGACCCCAACGTGATCGGCTCGACCGGGCGTGCGCAGGAAGGCTTCGAACTGCCGCGCGTGAAGAAGATCGTGATGCTCGACCTGACCGACGCGACCAAGGGCAACGCGGCGGGGGTGGGCAGCGCCGACGTGATTACGTCGCGGCTGTTCCGCCGCATCGACTTCGGGGTCACCTATGCGAACATCGTCACGAGCACCTATCTCTCCGGCGGCGCGATCCCGATCCCGATGCGCACCGAGGGCGAGGCGGTGCGGCTGGCGGTCAAAACTCTGATCGGGGTCGAACCGATGGACGCCCGTATCGTGCGCATCAGGAACACGCTTGCGCTCGGCGAGATCGGGGTTTCGGAGGCGCTGTTCGATGAAGTCCGCGCGCACGCGAACATGGAGCTGGTGAGCGAGCCCGCCGAAATCGCGCTCGATGCCGCCCGCGCCGCCTGACGCGGGCATGGCGAGGACGAGAATGGCGTAACACGGGATCTCCAGCGAGGCGGGTTGGGCTGTAATGGACTGAAAGGGGAGGACCGATGACACGCCTGCCCGTGCGCGTCCGTCAAACCGCCGCGTCGGTTACCTTTCCTTTGCGACCGTTCATCTTCGACTGGGAGCGGGCGAAGCGGATTTTCGTTTCCGGCATGGTGTCCGATGTCATGCGAGGGTTCGAAACGAAGGCCCGCGATTTTACCGTGTCCCCGATGGCCGATCCTGGAGAATCGTGGTGTCGCTACCGTATTGCCGGCGGTCCGAATATGGCGATTCTCCGACCGGAGTCTCTCCAGTTCGATTTTCCGAACCTGATCGGCATGGATTACGAGCTCGAAACCGGAATAGTTCAACGGGCAATGGAGTCTCTATTGCCGGCGCTCGGCTCGTGGGAAGAGCACTCTTATTTTCTTGCGTATGATCGCCATGTGGACGTGATCGGCAGCGCACCGAAGACCTACCTTTCGCAATTTTCAAGCGACGAAATGGAAAAGGAAGCCGGCCGAAATCGATCGGAATTCGACATCGCGCCGCCGATGCGATACTGGCCTTCGGCTCGTTTTGTACTTAGGAGCGACGACGGACGCCGGGTGTTGCGGCGGCAGGTGGAACAATCTGAACTTTTATCTAGCGGCCTGTTTATTACAACACTCATTTATGCATCTATGCTCGAACGACCGGACTTCGATTACGAGCGACGCTGGTTCGACCATATTGCCGAGATCGCCGACCGCGCGGTTGGCATCGAGTATCGAACGGATGAACCGCAATGAACCTGCATCTTCGCGCTATCCCGTCCGCGGCGCAGGAATCGGCCAGCAGCGTGTATACATCCTGGCCGAGGAACTATCCGGCGGGCCGCCGGTTGTTCGGAACGCCTTTAGGCGCCGAATGGATTGCGCGCGCCCTGGATCAGTTGAAACAAATTGACCGGGAAGCGGCCGAGGAAGGATATCCTCCTGTGGGCGACAACGCGAAGGCGAGGGCGAAGCATCTTCTTTCTTTCGCTCTGGCCGGTGTTGCCATCGAGCCGGCGGTATATCCTTCGATGGACGGTGAGGTCGCGATCTACTTCAAATCACCTGTCGCGCCGGTGGCCGTGCTGATTCTTCTGAACGACCGAGATGAAGCAGGGTGCTACGCGTCGATATGTGGAAAGAACGAGCACAAGCGCTACGATAATCCGTCGGACCTGCCCGACGAGTTCCTGAACGAGAAACTACGCGCGTTGGGGGGAACATTTCCTTCGCAAAGAGAGGCGATGTTTCGTCCGGCGACCCGGTAGCGCCGTTGAATCCAGCCGAAAAGATCGGCCGAAGCGTATTCGGGAGCAGGTTAGCCAAAAGAGCCAGACGGCCGCGCCCCATCCCCGAAGCGTTTCTCGTCCGCCTGAATGACGATCGGATTTCTGTGGACCGAATGGATCGTGCATCCACCGCGGAGCTCGCGACGCTCGCGGTTGCGAGGGGCAAAGAGAGAGCAGTCGGCGGCAAGACGTTTCACGGCTGGGCCACACTGACCGTGGCAAACGCGGAATCGAGCGGAAGAACAGTGCGGGCCAGCCCGGTCGACTCCAACCCGTACCACGCCGACATCCATCTCACCTGCCGGACGATACGAGCGACGATCGTGAGCGCCGGGTCTTGCAAAAGCAACATTCCGTCGAATTGGCGGCGTGCGCCACCTGGCAAGACGCGCCTGTGACGGAAATCCCGGAGGACGACAAGGAATACGGAAAGCGCTCGGCGAACCGGGGCGACGATCCGCCAAACGGTTGAACCGCCTGCCCTCCCCGTCGATGCCGAGACTCATGCGTTCTCGGCAAAGAAGCCGTCGGGGATCGTCCTTGCCGAAACGGTGGGCCCGGTGACCCGCGGGCGAGCTGAAGGCGCGGCGGGCCGATTGTGCGCCGGCGACGGGGAAGTCGACGCTGAGCCGCCTAGAGTTGGGCGGGCCGTCGCCGTCGCCGTGTCGTGAGATCGTACATGACACAGGGATGCGATCGAGGCCGACCTGGAGCACAGGCCCGCGCGCACGGCGAGCGCACCGGCAAGCCGCCGGGAAATCCGGATTCCGCATCGCCTATCTTTCGCCAGGCGGGGCGTGTATGCTCGGCGCATGATGAATGATGCGGCAGCATCGGCGCCCGGCGACACCCAAGATTCCGGGATCCGATATGCGATCGCGGACTGTCCGCTCGACCGAATGCTGGTCGCGGCGACCCCACTCGGCGTGTGCGCGGTCTTCTTCGGTGCCGACGACCGGGCCCTGCGCGCGGCGCTGGAGGCGGATTTCCCCGACGCTCCGTTGACGCGCGACGATGCGGGTCTGGCGGAGCCGGTTTCCGGAGTCGTCGCGCATTTCGACCGCGAAGCCGCCGGCGACCTGCCGCTGGATGTCCGCGGCACCGCGTTCCGGGAGCGGGTCTGGCGCGCGTTGCGAGAGATTCCGCGCGGCGAAACCCGAACCTATGCTGAGATCGCCGCGGCGATCGGGGCGCCGGGGGCGGCGCGCGCCGTCGGCAGCGCTTGCGCCGCCAATCCGGTGAGTCTGGTGATCCCGTGCCACCGCGCGCTGCGCGCCGACGGCGGGGCGGGCGGCTATCGCTGGGGCGTCGAGCGCAAGGAACGTCTGCTCGCCATCGAGCGCACGGTCAACCGTTGATCGTGACGCTGACCGATTTCCAATACTACTTCTCGCTGCAAGGCAACAGCGGCGGGCTGTTCTCGATGGAGTGCGCGTTCAAGCTGTATCCCGACCGGCGTGAGACCGTAAGCGAAGTGAAGGAGGCGATGCGCGCGCTCGTGCGACGCCATACCGACATCCTCGACAGCCTGTATGACGACGTCATTCCCGGAAACCGCGAACCGATCCTGATGGACACCGGGTACTCCATGAGCACGGGCTACCGCTACAGAGGCAAGCTGACGCGGAAGGGCATCAAGCGGCTTCCCGACCGTCTGGCGCCCATCTTCGGCGTGCGGGCCGTCGATACGCGCGGCGAACTTTCGACCTGGACCGATCATGACGTGACGATCGAGTGCTCGGCGCGGAAGGACGGCAGAGGCTTCGACGATGTGACCGTAAAAACGAAATACCACATGAGCCATATGCTGAACGTCTGCTTTTTTCATTTTTCCAGAGAGCTCGACGAGCTCGAGGTTTCCGACGACGCGCGCCGATATATGGATCGCCTCGACCGGACGCTGAACAGCGACTGGGAACGCCAGGGGCGCGACCACTACCGGTTGATGGTGACCGGGAACTAGCGGGCGCTTCGCCATGACGGCTTCGCTCGACCGGCGACAGTTCATCGCATTCGGCGCCGCCGCCGCGACCGGAGCGTCCGGTGCGACCGGCGTGCGCGCTCGGGAGGCGCCGCGCATCCGCCGCACGGTAACCCTCGGGCGCACCGGGCTGGAAGTTCCCGACATCTCTTTCGGCTCCAGCAGTTCCGCCGACCCCGACCTCGTGCGCCACGCGCTCGACCGCGGCGTGACCTTTTTCGACACCGCCGAAACCTATCGCTTCGGCGCCGCCGAAGAAGCGCTCGGCACAGCGCTCGAAGGCCGGCGCGGCGAGGTGGTACTGGCGTCGAAAACCCGGGCCGGCGCGCGCGACCGCCAGGCCGACATGATGGCGGCGCTCGAAGGCAGCCTGCGGCGGCTGCGCACCGACTATCTCGACATCTATTATCTGCATGCGGTGAACGACGTCGCGCGTATCGCCAATCCGGAATGGGCGGCCTTCACCGAGCGCGCGATCGAGCAGGGCAAGATCCGTTTCCGCGGCATGTCGGGGCACGGCAGCCGGCTCGCGGAGTGTCTGGACTACGCGATCGACCACGATCTCGCCGACGTCTATCTGGTGGCCTATAATTTCGCGCAGAAACCCGGATTGCTCGACCGTTTGCGCGATGCGTTCCATTTCACGGCGCTGCAACCCCGGCTGCCGGAGCGTCTCGCGCGGGCGAAGGAGAAAAACGCCGGCGTCATCGCGATGAAGACCCTGGCCGGCGCCCGGCTGAACGACATGCGCGATTTCGAGCGTCCGGGCGGCACCTTCGCGCAGGCCGCGTTTCGCTGGGTGCTGGCCGATCCGCACGTCGATGCGCTGGTCGTCTCGATGACCAGCCGGGATCGGATCGACGAATATGTCGCGGCGTCGGGAACCGGCGCGCCTTCCCGCGCCGACCGTTCGCTGCTCGAACGCTACACCGCGCGCAATGACGCACGTTATTGCCGGCCCGCATGCGACAGTTGCGCAGGCTCCTGCCCCGAAGGGGTGCCGATCGCCGAAGTGCTGCGCACGCGCATGTATGCCGCCGACTATGGCGACGAAGCAATGGCGCGCGCCGACTACGCCGCCCTCGATGCCTCGGCCTGTCTCTCATGCGGCCACCAGGCGTGCCGCGGCGCGTGTCCCTACGGCCTCGACATCCCCATCCTCACCCGCTCGACAGCGGCGCGGCTCGGATGATCGCGTTCCTCGCCCATTTTCTGTTCGTTCTCGCGGCGTGGACCCTGGTCATCAAGTTCGCGTTTCCGGTCGCCTTCGCACTCGCCGAGGGCGCGCCGCCGGGCGCCTGGGTCATGTGGGATTTCTGGTGGGTGGTGCATATCTGGTTGGGCCTGGCGTTGCTCGACTGGCGGCGCTACACGTGGGCCTTGGCGATGGTCGTATCGCTGGCCGAGATCGTCATCGTCGCGGTCAAGCTGGCGCTGTTTCTCGATGCTCCCGACTGGACGATCTGGACCGCCAACTGGTTCGTCAACAAGCTCTTCGTGTTCACCTGTTTCGCGGTCATGCTGACCTGGTTCACCGTTCATCATCGGCGGTTGCGCGCTCCCGAACCGGCGCTGCCGATGTGATCCGGCTTTACGATACGGCGAGCGGCGGGAAGAGGGATTTCACGCCGCTCGATCCCGCGCACGTGCGCATGTATGTCTGCGGGCCCACCGTGTATGCCAGCGCGCACATCGGCAACGCGCGCCCGGTGGTGGTGTTCGACGTCCTCTATCGCCTGCTCGGACGCCGCTATCCCCGCGTCACCTATGTTCGCAACATCACCGACGTGGACGACAAGATCATCGCCGCCGCGGCGGACAACGGCGAGACCATCGAGTCGCTGACCGCGCGCACGACCGCGGCGTTCCACCGCGACATGGCGGCGCTCGGGGCGCTGCCGCCCGACGAGGAGCCGTGCGCGACCGACAACATCGACCGCATGATCGCCATGATCGCGCGCCTGTTGGAGCGCGGCCACGCCTACGAGGCCCGGGGGCACGTGCTGTTCCATGTCCCGAGCATGGCCGACTACGGCGCCCTGTCGCATCGCGACCGCGAGCAACTGATCGCCGGCGCGCGCGTGGAGGTCGCGCCGTACAAGCGCGCCCCCGCCGATTTCGTGTTGTGGAAACCCTCGACCGCGCGCCAGCCGGGGTGGGAATCGCCGTGGGGGCGGGGCCGCCCGGGCTGGCATATCGAGTGCTCGGCGATGAGCGCCCGTTATCTCGGAGAGACTTTCGACATCCACGGCGGCGGTCGCGACCTGATCTTTCCCCACCATGAGAACGAGCGCGCCCAGAGCCAGTGCGCCCACGGCGCGCCGTTCGTGCGCTACTGGCTTCACAACGGCTACGTCGTGGTCGATGGCCGGAAGATGGCCAAGAGCCTCGGCAACTTCACCACCGTGCGCGACCTGCTCGGCAAGGCTCCCGGCGAGGCCGTGCGCATGGCGATGCTGAAGACCCACTACCGCCATCCGCTCGACTGGACCGACTCCGCCCTCGCCGCTGCGAAGAAGGATCTCGACCGGCTCTACCGCGCCTTGCGAAGCCACCCGAACCCGCCGTCGGCGCCGGTGCCCCGCGCCGTCGAGGAGGCGCTGGCCGACGACCTCAATACGCCGAAGGCGTTGGCGGCCGCGCGCGACGTGGCGGGTCGTCTCGACCGAACGGGCGACGCCCGGTCGGCGGGGGCGTTGCGCGCCGCCGGCCAGGCGCTCGGCATCCTCGCCCACGATCCCGAAGTCTGGTTGCAGGCCGCGGACGGCGCGGTGCCGCGCCAGGACATCGAGAAACGCATCGCCGCCCGGCGGGCGGCGCGTCTCGCCCGCGACTTCGCCGCCGCCGACCGCATCCGCGACGAATTGGCGGCGGGCGGCGTGATCCTCGAAGACGGACCCGGAGGCGAAACCTCGTGGCGGCGTGTGTGATGGGCGCGCGAATCCATATCTTCGACACCACCCTGCGCGATGGTGGGCAGACCCAGGGCGTCGATTTCGGCGCGGCCGACAAGATCGCCATCGCCCGCGCGCTCGACGACCTCGGCGTCGACTACATCGAGGCCGGATGGCCTGGCGCCAATCCGACAGACGATGCGGTGTTCGCCGCGCCGCCGGCCCTGCATCGGGCGCGGCTTGTCGCCTTCGGCATGACCCGGCGTCCGGAGCGGAGCGCGGCCAACGACCCCGGCCTCGCCGCGGTGCTGGGCGCCGGTGCGCCGGCCGTCTGTCTCGTAGGCAAGACCTGGGATTTCCATGTCGAAACCGCGCTCGGGGTCGATGCGGCGGAGAACCGGGCGATGATCGCCGATTCGATCGCCCACGCCGCCGCCCGCACCGGGCAGGTCCTGTTCGACGCCGAGCATTTCTTCGACGGCTACAAGGCCAACCCCGACTTCGCGCTATCGTGCCTCGACGCTGCGCTGGAGGCCGGCGCCCGCTGGGTGGTACTCTGCGACACCAATGGCGGCAGCCTGCCGGGCGAAGTCGGCGATATCGTCGCGGCCGTGTGCGAGCACATCCCCGGCGACCGCGTGGGCATCCACTGCCACGACGATTCCGGCACCGCGGTGGCGAACTCGCTGGCCGCCGTCGCCGCCGGCGCGCGCCAGGTGCAGGGCTCGCTGAACGGGCTCGGCGAGCGCTGCGGCAACGCCGATCTCACCTCGGTCATCCCGAACCTGATGCTCAAGACCGGCTGCGAAACGGGGATCGATTCCGCCGGATTGACCAGGCTCACCCGCGTGTCGCGCTTGCTCGACGAACGTCTCAACCGGCCGCCCCGCCGCGGCCGGGCCTATGTCGGCGAGTCCGCGTTCGCACACAAGGGCGGCCTGCACGTGTCCGCCGTCGCCCGCGACCCGCGCACCTACGAGCATGTCCCCCCGGAAACCGTGGGCAACCGCCGCACGATCGTCGTGTCGGATCAGGCGGGACGGTCGAACATCCTTGCGCGCTTCGCGGAGCTCGGCATCGCGATCGACCGCGCGTCGCCGCACATCGACCGCCTCGTCGCGCTGGTCAAGGAGCGCGAGGCTCGGGGCTATGCCTATGACGGAGCGGCGGCGAGCTTCGAGTTGCTGGCGCGCCGGACCCTGGCCGGCGTGCCCGATTTCTTCGAACTCACCAGTTTCCGCGTCATCGACGAGCGTCGCGTGAATGCGCGCGGCGAGCGCGTCACCCTGTCGGAAGCGACGATGAAGGTGACGGTCGAGGGCAGACCGATCATGGTCGTGGCGGAAGGCAACGGCCCGGTCGATGCTCTGGCGCACGGCCTGCGGAAGGCGCTGGCCGACGCATACGACATTCTCGGCGACATGCGTCTGGTCGACTACAAGGTGCGCATCCTGACCCCGGAGGACGGGACCGGCGCCGTAACACGGGTCATGATCGAAAGCGAAGACGGCGCAGGACGGCGCTGGGCATGCGTCGGCGTCTCGACCAACGTGATTTCGGCGTCGTGGGACGCGCTTCACGACGCGGTCACGTTCCGGCTGTTGCACGCGGCGGGGGGTCTTCCGTAGATGGTCGGAGACGAGCGGGCGCCGGCGATCGTGCTGGCGGCGCCGCAATTGGGTGAGAACATCGGCGCGGCGGCGCGCGCGATGCGTAATTTCGGCCTCCACGAACTGCGCCTGGTGCAGCCCCGCGACGGCTGGCCCAACGCCGCGGCGCGGGCGACCGCAGCCGGCGCCGATCGTATCCTCGATCGTGCGGTCCTGTTCGACACGCTCGAGGCCGCGGTCGCCGACCGGCAGCGGGTCTTCGTCACGACGGCGCGGCCGCGCGATATGGCGGTGCGAGTCGTCGCGCCGGCGCGGGCGGCCGCGATGCTGCGCGAGGCCGCGCGCCGCGGCGAAACCGGCGCCGTGGTGTTCGGCCGCGAGAGCGCGGGGCTGAACAACGATGCGCTCGCGCTTGCCGACGCCGTGGTCACGATACCCACCGATCCCCGCTTTCCGTCGCTCAATCTCGCCATGACGGTGCTGTTGATCGGCTACGAATGGCATCGCGCGGCGGCCGCCGGCCCGGCGCCGGTTTCGCCGGCGGACCGCGCCGCCACCAAGGGCGAATTGCTCGGCTTTTTCGCCCATCTGGAGAGCGAGCTCGACGCCTGCGGGTTTCTCGGCCCGCCGGACAGGCGGCCGCGGATGGTGCGCAATCTGCGGACGCTGTTTCAGCGCGCGGAACTGACCGGGCGCGAGGTGCGCATCCTGCGCGGCGTGGTCGGCGGGCTCGTTCGCGGCGCTCGCGGGTAGCGGCCCGTGCCGGCGATGACAGCACGACGGCGATGCCTCCAGGCCGCCGCGCAGGGGTGGGTGCGCCAGGCAACATCGCCCTGTAGGGGCGCCCCTTGTGGGCGCCCAAACCCCCGAACCGGCGGGAAACGAGGGAGGGCAACCACAAGGATTGCCCCTACAGGAATTGTCGCGGTTCGCGTGGGTCCATGCTGGCGATGACAGCACGACGGCGATGCCTCCAGGCCGCCACGCAGGGCCGGGTGCGCCAGGCAACATCGCCCTGTAGGGGCGCCCCTTGTGGGCGCCCAAACCCCCGAACCGGCGGGAAACGAGGGAGGGCAACCACAAGGATTGCCCCTACAGGAATTGTCGCGGTTCGCGTGGGTCCATGCTGGCGATGACAGCACGACGGCGATGCCTCCAGGCCGCCGCGCAGGGGTGGGTGCGCCAGGCAACATCGCCCTGTAGGGGCGCCCCTTGTGGGCGCCCAAACCCCCGAACCGGCGGGAAACGAGGGAGGGCAACCACAAGGATTGCCCCTACAGGAATTGTCGCGGTTCGCGTGGGTCCATGCTGGCGATGACAGCACGACGGCGATGCCTCCAGGCCGCCACGCAGGGCCGGGTGCGCCAGGCAACATCGCCCTGTAGGGGCGCCCCTTGTGGGCGCCCAAACCCCCGAACCGGCGGGAAACGAGGGAGGGCAACCACAAGGGTTGCCCCTACAGGAATTGTCGCGGTTCGTGTGGGTTCGTGCTGGCGATGACAGCGGGACGGCGGCCCGCTGGAGTCCGGTCGTCCTGTATCGATTTCAAACTGAGACACTGCCGGGTCGCCGGGTGCGGGTTTGACACGAGCCGCGGGGCCGGTATAGAACCCGTCGCCGGTCCGGCCGCTGTCGCGTCACGGGAGTTTTCATGAGCAAGCGCAGACGATCGAAATACAAGCTTGACCGCCGACTCGGCGTCAATCTGTGGGGGCGGGCGAAAAGTCCGATCAACCTGCGCGAATACGGGCCGGGCGAACACGGCCAGCGCCGACGCAAGGTGTCGGATTTCGGAGTCCAGCTACAGGCCAAACAGAAGCTGCGGGGCTATTACGGCGAGATATCCGAGAAACAGTTCCGCCGCATCTATGCCGAGGCGGTGCGCGCGCGCGGCGACACACTGGAGAATCTGGTGGGTCTGCTCGAGCGCCGGCTCGACATGGTCGTCTATCGCATGAATTTCGCGCCGACGATTTTCGCCGCCCGGCAGATCGTCAATCACGGGCATATCCATGTGAACCGGCGGCGCGTGACGGTCGCGAGCTATCGCGTCGCCGACGGCGACGCCGTAGAAGTGCGCGCCCGGTCGCGCGAGCATCCGTTGATCCTGGAAACGGTTCAGCGCCCGGAACGCGACGTGCCGGACTATGTGGAGGTCGATCTCGACAAGCTCAAGGGGACCTATCTGCGCCAGCCGCTGTTCGCGGACATTCCCTATCCGGTGCAGATGGAGCCCAATCTCGTCATCGAATACTACTCGCGCTAGGTTCCGTGCCGCGGGTCGGGCCGGTCGCGAGGGAGAGCCTGCCCGAACCGCTGCGCGCGCAGTGGGACGCGGTGTGCGCCTATGCGCCGTTCGACCACATGCTCGGCGCCTTCGCCCACCGGCGGCCGATCTTCGAGCATCTCTTCGCCATGCAGGCCGCGCTGCGCCGCGAGGGGCGCCTGTCGCGGCGCCATTGGGAACTCGTTCAGGTCGCGGTTTCGCAGTTGAACGCCTGTTCGTATTGCGTCGCCCATCACGCCCCGCTGCTGGCCGTCGAAGGTCTGTCGGAGCCCGGCGTCGAGCGCCTTCTGGATTACGAGGACCACCCCGAGCTCGATGCGACCGACAAGCTGGTGGTGGCCTGCGCACGCGCCGTGAGCGAGAACCCGCGGCGCGTGCCTGAAGATTTGATGACCGAACTGCGCGCCGTGTTCGACGACTCCCGGATCGTCGAACTGGTGTGGGAGATCGCGCTGTGCGGCGCGTTCAACCGTTTCAACAGCGCGCTCGCCCTCGACCCCGAACCCGCCCTGGCGAGCGGCGTCTGAAGCGTTATCCGGGTGCGCAGGCTCCGCACACCGGCTGATCGCCGCGTAGAACGCCTGCCGCCCGGTCGGGTTGGGGCCCTCGTCGGCGAGTTTCGTCAGCGAACCGTTTTCGAGACGGAAGCGGACGACGGACAGCGGAGCGAAGAACCATACCCTTCACCCGCCCCGATTTCGGCACGCCGATATGCACGACCCGCTCGTCCTCGTCCACGCGGCGAAAAAAAACGCTCGTTTCAGAATTCCCGCGGCGCTACGTTGCGCGCCGCACGGGGTGGACTTGGCGAGGAGCGTATCATGACGATAGAGACTCACGGGAACGGTTGCCGGGTGTCGCCGCCTGGCGTTGCGCGTTCCCCCCCCCCCCGCTCCTGAGCCAGGGTGCCCGACCGTGACGGTCGGAACCCCGCCTCCCGACGGGGCAGCCCGCACCCCGGTCGGTCTCTTCCGACGCTTCGCGTTTGCCCTGGCGGCGGGGCTGCGGGTCAGGCGGCGGCGCAGACGCCGGGGAACCCGACCACGCTGACGCTGACGCTGTCCGGCGCCGACACCGTCGGCGAAGCCGACGGCGGCGTGCGCCTCACCGTTGAGTTCGACCAGCCGGCGGGCGCCGGCGGCTATCGCTGGATGACGTTCTCGGCCGCGGGCGGCAGCGCCACCCAGGGCGACGATTACGAATTGCCGCGGGCAACCATCCCGATGAGCGAAGGAGAAAGCCGGAGAACCGCCACCTTGCCCATCTTCGACGACGACGTGGACGAGGATGGCGAAACCATCGTGATCTCTGCCAGCGGCGAGGGGCTGACCTCGAACACCCTCACCATCACCGTTACGGACAACGACACGCGGGGCGTCACCGTCAGCCCGACCGACCTCAGCGTGATCGAGGAAGACGCGGCCGGCGCAACCTACGCGGTCGTTCTCGACTCCGAGCCGACGGCGGACGTGACGGTTGACATCGGTGTTACACCGAACGGCCACGACCTCACCATCGACCCCACGACGCTTACCTTCACCGCTGAAGACTGGGACGGGCCGCAAACGGTCACGGTCACCGCCAGCGACGACACGGACATGGATAACGACGCGGCGACGCTGAGCCACACCGCCAGTGGCGGCGACTACACCGGGGTAACCGCCGCAGACGTCGCCGTCACCGTTCGTGACAACGACGTGCCAACCGCGCCGACGGCGGTGGGGACGATATCGGATGTGACGCTGACGGTCGGCGGATCCACGTCGGCGGTGGACGTATCGGCCAACTTCAGCGACTTCAACGGCGACACGCTGACCTGGACGGCGGAATCGGACGACACCTCCGTGGCAACGGTGACGGTATCCGGCAGCACCGTGACGGTCGAGCCGGTGGCGCCGGGCAGCGCCCAAATCACGGTCACCGCCACCGACCCGGACAGCCTCACCGCCACACAGATATTCGCCGCCACGGTCGACAAGGGCGAGCAGACGCTGACGGGCGGGAGTTTCACCCCGTCCTCCCTGACCTTCGACAGCCCCGGCAACCCGTTGCCCACCGCCTCGATCGTCGCGCCCGCCAACAGCGCCGGCAGCGTCGGGGGCCCCATCGGCTACACCAGCACCACCACCGACATCTGCACGGTGGCCGGAACGACGGTGACGGCGGAAATGAAGGGCGACTGCATCGTCACCGCGACGGCGGCGGCCAACGACGACTACGAGGAGTCGGCCCCCCTGACGCTTCCCGCGCTGTCCATCGCCCTGGGCACGATGGACCTGAGCGCCTTCGCCTACAGCCCGTCCACCGTGCTCGTGGGCGATCCCTCGCCGACGCTGACCGTGCCGCCCGATACCGTCGGCGGGATCAGGTACTACAGCGAATCGACTTCCATCTGCACGGTCGAAAGCAGCTCGGGCGCGGTGACCTTCCTCGCGGCCGGGACCTGCACGGTGGAGATAAACGTCGCCGGCGACAACAAACGCTGGACCCGCACCACGGCGACGTTCGACATCATCGTCCAGGCGCCGGACATCACGCTGAGCGTGGCGCCCGCCACCGTAACCGAGGCCGATGGCGCACAGACGGTGACGGTCACCGCGACGATCGGCGCGACCCGGACGGAGGAGACCGTGGTGACGGTGGCGGTCGGGGACGACACGGCCACGGCACCGGCGGATTACGCGACGGTAACCGACTTCGAGATCGCGATCGCAGCAAACGAGTCGACCGGCAGCGGGAGCTTCGGCCTGACGCCGGTGTCCGACAGTCTTTACGAGGGCGACGAGACCGTTGCCGTCACGGGGACGACGGCGATGGACGTGGGCTGGAGCGTGGGCCGCGCGCTGTTGACCATTGAAGACGACGACGCCTATCCGGGCCCGCTCACCCTCTCGCTCGCTCCGGTGGAGGTTGCCGAGGGAGCCGGAACGGTGCGCGTCACGCTGACCGCGTCGCTCCCCGACGGGGGCTCGACCTGGCCCGCCCCGGTCAGGTTGACGACGGTGGTGGACGGGAACAAACCCGTGGACAGCCCCCTCGAGGCCGCGACGGAGGGCGTCGATTTCGCCACGATCGAGGATTTCACCGAGGATGTCGTTCCCGCCGGCATGACCACCGGCGAGTTGACGTTCGATCTGACGGTGAACGACGACAGCGACGTCGAGGGCGACGAGCTGATCCTCGTACGGGGGCTTTCGGTTCCCTTCCTCATGACCGACCCCGTATTCCTGTGGCTGACGATCAAGGATAACGACGGGAACACCGCGCCGACGGCGGTGGGGACGATATCGGATGTCACGCTGACGGTGGGCGGCGCCGCGTCGGACGTGGACGTAGCGGCCAACTTCAGCGACGCCGACAACGACGCGCTGACCTACACGGCGGAATCGGACGACACGTCGGTGGTCACGGTGGCGGTATCCGGCAGCACCGTGACGGTTACGCCGGCGGCGGCGGGCAGCGCCGGCGTCACGGTCACCGCCACCGACCCCGGCGGCCTCACCGCCACGCAGATGTTCACCGCCACGGTCGGCAAGGGCGAGCAGACGCTGATCGGCTTCGCCTACTCGCCGGACGCCATCGTCTTCAACGACAGCCCGCCCGCGGTGACCGCGCCCACGGGGAACCAGGGCGCGCTGGGCTACGCGAGCCGAACGACCGCCGTCTGCACGGCGGACAGCGCCAGCGGCGTGCTGACCGTCCTGAGTTCGGGGGTGTGCACCGTGCGGGCCACCGCGGCGGCCACCGACGACTACAACGTGGCCACGGCGGACGCCGGCGTCGACATCACGCCGGCCGCGCCCGCCATCGGTGTCACGGCGGGAGACGGGTCCATCACCCTGACCTGGAGCGACCCCGGCGACACCGGCATCGACGCCTGGGACTGGCAGCGTTGCGAACCCGGGGAGGTCTCCTGCACCTCCTGGACCGCGGCCGCCGCCGGCGAGATCGCCGCCCGGACCATCGTCATCGACGCCACCAACGGCACGACCTACACCGCCAGGCTGCGGGCCAAGGCGGGCAGCCTCACCAGCGCGACCGCCACCTCCGACAGCGTCACGCCCACGGCGGGGGCGAACAACTCGCCGATCGCGGTGGGGACGATATCGGATGTGACGCTGACGATGGGCGGCGACACGTCGGATGTAGACGTATCGGGCAATTTCGACGCCGTCGACAACGACCCGCTGACCTACACGGCGGAATCGGACAACACGTCGGTAGCTACGGTGACGGTAACCGGCAGCATCGTGACGGTCGCGCCGGCGGCGGCGGGCAGCACCGTCATCACGGTCACCGCCACCGATCCGGGCGGCCTGACCGCCACGCAGACGTTCACCGCCACGGTCAACCTGCCGGTGGACGACCTGATCCCGTCTTTCGTCCCGGAATCGGTTGCCTATGGCTGGACGGTCGGCGCCGACATCGGCTCGGTGCAGTTGCCGGCGGCCAGCGGCGGCGACGGCGATCTGTCCTACACGCTCGCGGACGAGGCCGACATCCCCGCCGGGGTGGGCTACGCCGCCGCCACGCGCACCTTCACCGGCGCGCCCTCGGCGGCCGGCAGTGCCACGCTCACCCTGACCGCCACCGACAGCGACGCGTCCGACCCGGACAGCGCCGCACTGACCGTCGCCATCACGGTCGCCAGGGGGATGCAGGACCTGAGCGGCTTCGCCTACAGCCCGGCCCGTGTCGCGGTGGACGGCGCGGCGCCGGCGCTGACCCCGCCGCCCTTGGTTGCGGACGGCGCGGCGCTGACCTACGCCAGCACGACCCTTGGCGTCTGCACGGTCGAGGCGGACACGGGCGCGCTGACCCTCGTCGTCCCCGGCGACTGCACCGTCGAGGCGACGGCGGCGGCCACCGACAACTACGAAGAGGCCACAGCGCGCTTCACCGTGGAGGTGATCTCCGCCGAGACGGCGCTTCGGGAGCGTCTGGCGGCGGTGAACGAGTCGGTTATGCCGGAACTGGCGCGCGCGTTCGCGGGGAGCGCGGCCGAGGCGGTGGCCGGGCGCCTCGACGCGGCGCTGGCGGGCACCGCGCCGGCGGCGCCGGCTGGTTTCGCGGACGCGCTCTCTTCGGTCGCCGGGGCTCTGAAGGCGAACGAGCGGGCGCTGGACGAGGGCGCTTTCTCCTGGCGGCGGGCGCTGGCGGGCAAGTCCTTCGCATTGGGGCTCGCGGACGGCGACGGTGCGGGCGACGCCGTGTTCTGGGGTGCGGGCGAGTGGCGGAGCCTGTCGCTCGACGACGACCCGATCGAGTGGGAGGGCGAGACGTTTGCCGGCTATCTCGGCTTCGACACCGGCCTCGGCTCCGACCTCCGGGTCGGCACGGCGCTGTCCTGGTCGGAGGGTTCGATCGACTATACCGACGGCGGCGGCGCGGCGCCGGCGGCGGGCACGCTGGAGAGCCGGATGACGAGCGTCCATCCCTATGCGGGCCTGTCTCTGGCGGATGGCGGTCGGCTGTGGGCGACGGTCGGCTGGGGCCGGGGCGAGATCGAGATCGACGACGAGGAGGCGGCGGGCGGTCAGTCGAGCGATACGGCGCTGCTGACGGCGGCGATGGGCGGCGTCGCCCGGCTTGCGTCCGGGGGTGCGACGGCGTTCGATCTCAAGGGCGAGGCGCAGACGGCGCGTTTGGAGGTCGATGACAACGGCGACCTGATCGATGGCCTGACGGTGAACACTCGTCGGCTGCGTCTGGCGCTGGAGGGTTCCCGGACATTCGCGCTGTCATCGCAGAAGACATTGACGCCGTCGCTGGAGGCCGGGTTGCGCTGGGACGGCGGCGACGGCGTGACCGGGGCGGGGTTCGAGATCGGCGCCGGTCTGGGCTGGTCCGACCGAGCTTCGGGCCTGACGGCGGAATTTACGGGCCGGGCGCTGGCGGCGCATGGCGGCGACCTGCGGGAATGGGGCGCGTCGGGCTTCGTGCGTCTGGACCCGAGTGCGGACGGGCGCGGCCTGTCGTTGAGCGTGACGCCCTCTTGGGGCGAGGCGGGGAGCGGGTTGTCGCAGTTGTGGGACGACGGCATGACCGCCCGCGACGCGGACGGTACGGCGCCGGTCGGGCGGATCGACGCGGAGCTGGGTTACGGTCTGGCGGCGCTCGACGGGGCCGGCCTGGTCACGCCCTACAGCGGCGCGGCGCTGGCTGACGACGGCGTTCGGCGCTACCGCCTGGGCGGGCGCTTCGGCCTCGGCGCGGGCCTCGACCTGAGCCTGGAAGCCGGCCGCCGGGAAAGCGCCGCCGACCCGCCCGAACACGGCATCGCCCTGCGCGCCACGGCGCGCTGGTAGGCGAGCCCCCTGTAGGGGCGCCCCTTGTGGGCGCCCGACCCCCCGAACAGACGGGCCTCGACGCCTTCCGACAGCGCATTCCGGACCGCCGCCCGGGCGATGCGGCCGCCATCGCCTCGACGGTGAAATCGCCAAGGACGACGAGGGCCAGGGCGCCCGTGTCCGCCTCGACCGCGCAGACGCCGGCGCTTGAGCGGGCGCGGTTTCCCGCCTTTTCGCCCGGGCCCCTCGGTAAAGCGGCGGTCTGCAGACGGAGCCAACGCCCCGTTCCTGCCGGAGGCACCCCCGTCGTCGGCGTGAAAGCGGGTGGGGGCTTTCCCGACGCTTCGGCCGGGCACGCCCCATATGGCGACGATCAACGCCGCAGCATCCACCTTATCGCCTGGCTGACGAGATGGAACGCGCCGCCGCCGGCCAGGGCGATCGCCGCGCTCTTCACAAACTCCTTGGCGAAAGCCGCCTGCGGCCCGGAACCCAGAAAGACGAAACCCAGCGATATCGTCAGCAGAAGCGCCGCGAACCCGCCGCCCCAGGTGAAGATGCGCACCGCCAGCGAATGACGCCGCTCCGCCGCTTCCCCATCGAACCGAAGCTGTTGCGCGCGCAGCTCGGCGTCCCGTCGATGCACCTCCGCATTCGCGGCGACCGCCCTCGCCATCGCCTCCGTGCGGCGGTTGCGGGCGTCGATCCGCTTGCTCTCCAGTTCGCGCCACGCGGAGAACGGATCGGCGGACGCATCCGCCGCCGGGCGGTCGCGCCTTTCCCCGGCAACCGCTGGCGCCGCCGCACCCTCGTCGCGGCGACCGTTTTCATCCCCTGCGGACATGAGGTTCCCGCTCCCCGAAAGAAGGTCTCGCCGGCGTGACAGCCTCGGCGGCGGCCAATAATTGCTCCATCCACGCCTCGGCGAACCGGGATTGGACCAGATAGCGGCCGTCGGCGAGTCGCGCGATGCCGGTGACGATCGGCGCCGCCCCCGCCTGCCGCTGCGCCATTTCCGTCAGTGCATCGTCATACGAGTCGACGTAACGGTCGAGCGGCGGCGCCGCCCCTTCCGCCTCGAACGACTCGCCGTGGTTGTCGGTTTCGGTCATCGGTTCCGGGACTCCCGCCAGGTCGCCATGTCCGACATCACCGCCGCTCGATCAGTTCGACCTTGTAACCGTCCGGGTCTTCGACGAACGCGATCACCGTCGCGCCGTGCTTCATGGGACCCGGTTCGCGCACCACCTTGACCCCGCGCGCCTTCAACGCCGCGCAGGTGGCGTATATGTCGGGCACACCCACCGCGATATGGCCATAGCCGGCGCCCGGATCGTAGGGCGCCTCCTGGTCCCAATTGTGGGTGAGTTCGAGCACCGTATGGCTCTCTTCCGGGCCGTAACCGACGAAAGCCAGGGTGAACCGGCCGCCGGGAAAGTCGCTGCGGCGCAGGAGCCGCATCCCCAGCCCGTCCGTATAGAACAGGATCGACGCATCGAGGTCCCTCACCCGAAGCATCGTGTGAAGCATCCGAAATTCGCTGGCGTCAGACATTGGCCGTCCGTCTCCCGTTGCCGATCGCGTCGAACACGATTCGCGCCGCCCTGTCGTTCGGAGCCATCGCCGGGTCGGGCCCGCGCAGCGCGTCCACCGCATGTTCCAGGGCGGCAATCTGCGCCGCGCGCGCGCTCGAATCAACGAGCAACCGCTCGGCGTGCGCGGCGATGGCGTGCGGCGTGCATTCCGACTGAAGCAGTTCGGGGATCGCCCGGCGGCCGAGAACGAGATTCGGCAGGGCGAACGCGCTTGCGCGCACCAGCAGCCGGGCGATGGGGACACTGAGCGGCGATATCCGGTAGCACACGACCATCGGCGTGCGCGCGACGGCCAGTTCCAGCGTCACCGTGCCGGAGGTGGCGATGGCAGCGTCCGCGGCCGCGAACGCCGCGCGCCGCGCCGACGCGTCGCCGACGACGATCGGCCGTTGCGGCCAGTCGGCGCGCGTGACGGCATCGGCGACGGCCGGGACCGTCACCGTAAGCAACCGCAGGCCCGCGATCCGCTGCGTCAGCCGTTCCGCCGCCGCGAGATAACGCGGAAGCAGCCGCCCCACCTCACCGGCCCGGCTTCCCGCCAGTATCGCGAGCAGAGGCGCATCCTCCGCGATGCCGTGCCGGCGCCGAAAATCGCCGCCGTCCGCGGGGCCGATCCGTTCGACCGCCGGATGGCCGACATAGCTGCACGGCAGGCCGGCGCGCTCGAACCACGGCGGTTCGAACGGCAGCAACGCCAGCACCCGATCGAAACACCCGGCCATCGTTCGCGCGCGTCCGGGGCGCCACGCCCACACGCTCGGCGCGACATAGTGGACGAGCGGGCGATCGAAGCCACGCAACCGGCGCGCGAGCCGCATGTTGAAGCCGGGCGAGTCGATCGTGACCACCACGTCGGGCCGGCGCTCGTGCACTGCCGCAGCAGTCTGCCGCAAGCGCCGCAGCAGGCGCGGCGCGCGCGGCAGGACCTCGAACAGCCCCATCACCGACAGTTCGGACATCGGGAACAGGCTGTCGAGGCCCTCCGCGATCATGCCCTCACCGCCGACTCCGGCGAACGCCATGCGCCGTTCCGCCGCCATGTCTCGCAACGCCGCCATCAGCCGCGCGCCGAGCACGTCGCCGGAGGGTTCGCCGGCGACCAGGAAGACCAGCGGAACGCGGCGATTCACGACACGGGGTCGATGCCGCAAAGAAACAGACGTTCGCGGTCGGCCGCTTCGATCGTCTTCTCGCGCTCCAGGATCAGCGCGGCGCCCGCTTCCACCGCCGCCCCCGCATAGCCGGCCGCCGCCATGGCGACGACCGTCGCCGGCCCGATCGCCGGCAGATCCACCCGCCGGTCCTGGGTCGATTTGGCACATTTGACCAGCACGGCGCCCCGGCCGCGGCGCTGAAGGCCGCCGCAGCGCGCGATGAGCGCGTCGGTCCCTTCCGCCCCCTCGATCCCCAGGACGATGCCGTCCTGCACCACGACCGCCTGTCCGACATCGTGGGGACCGAGCGCGGCCAGGACCGCGGCGCCGCGCGCGATATCGGCGCGGGCGGCCCGCGCCACGCCCACGCCGCCGATCACGCCGCTCTCGATCATCAGTTCGGGCGCCACCGAATCGACCCCGACGACGCGAAAGCCCTCGCTCTCCAGTTCGCGAACGGCGAACGAGAGAACCGCGTTGTCGCCCCGGTCGGCCGACAGCATCCGCGGCAGCATTTTGAGCGCGCGCCAGTCCAGCGCGATGCGCGACCAGTCCGGGCGCGTGGCGCGGCCCGCCAGCACGACCTCTTCGGCGCCGCTCCGCTTGAGGAAATCGATGATGCGCCCGAACGCGCCCGGCGCCGCCCGGATATGCGCGATACCCGCCGTCGTGGCGGTGTCGGTCATGCCCTCGATCGCCACGACCACCACCTCGCGGCCCTGGCGGCGGGCGGCGGTAACGAGTTGTCGCGGCAGGGCGCCGCCGCCGGCGAGCACGCCGAGTTTACGCGGCACGATCCTGAACGGGTTGACAGATCGCGCGGCTGCCCGCGGCGCGAACGAACGCGACGATGTCCATCACCGGCTCGACGCCGCCGAATTCTTCGGCGACGTCCGCCATCCGCTCCGCCATCGTTCCTTCTTCGGCGAACAGCAGGCGATAGGCTTTGCGCATTTCGTGAATCGTGTCGTGCGAGAACCCGCGCCGTTTGAGCCCGACGACGTTCAGGCCCGACAGACGCGCCCGGTTCCCCACCACCGAGCCGTACGGAATCACGTCGCTCTCGACCCCGCTCATGCCGCCGACCATCGCGTGCCGCCCGATACGGACGAACTGGTGAACGGCGCTGAGACCGCCGAGAATGGCGTAGTCGTCCACCGTCACATGGCCGGCAAGCGTGGCGTTGTTGACGAGAATGACATCGTTGCCGACGCGGCAGTCGTGCGCCACGTGAGCCCCGACCATGAACAGACAGCGATCGCCGATCCGCGTGACCATGCCGCCGCCCTCGGTGCCCGGGTTCATCGTCACCTGCTCGCGGATGACGTTGTGGCCGCCGATGACGAGGCGCGACGCTTCCCCGCGATATTTCAGGTCCTGCGGCCGGTGGCCGATCGACGCGAACGGATAGATCGTGGTCGAAGGGCCGATCTCGGTCCGCCCGGCGACGACGACATGGGAACGGAGCGCGACCCGGCTGCCGAGCACCACTTCGCCGCCGACGCAGCAATAGGGACCGATGACGACTCCGGGGCCGATCTCGGCGCCGCTCTCCACGATGGCGGTCGGGTGGATCGACGGCGCGGTGGCGATCACCTCCGCCGTCATCGCGCCCGCTCCCGGATCATGGCCGAGATCGTCGCTTCCGCCACCAGCACGCCGTCCACCGTGACCGTGCAGGCCGACTTCCAGACATCGCCCCGGTTGGCGAGTTTCTCGGCCCGGATCAGCATGGTGTCGCCGGGGATCACCGGCTTGCGAAACCGCGCACGCTCGATGCTCATGAAATAGACCAGTTTGCCTTCCGCCTCGGCGCCCAGCGTGTTCACGACGAACGCCGCGGTCGTCTGCGCCATCGATTCGATAATCAGCACGCCCGGCATCACCGGCGCGGAGGGGAAGTGGCCGGAGAACTGGGGCTCGTTGATCGTCACGTTCTTCAGGCCCACCGCGTATTCGTTCGCGGAGAACTCGATCACCCGGTCGAGCAGGAGGAACGGCGCGCGATGCGGGATCATCTCCATGATCCGCGCCGGTTCGATGAACGGCCCCCGCGCAGCGCTCACCGGCTTTGCCTTCGCGCCTTCAGTTGCCTTTCCCATAGCGCAACCAGCCGAAAGAATTGCTTGATCGGACGCGCCGGCGAACCGCACACCGTGGCGCCGGCCGGCACGTCCCGCATGACGCCGCTCTGCGCCGCGATCCGCGCTCCTGCGCCGATGCGCAAATGCCCCGCGATGGCGGCCTGCCCCCCCACGGCCGAGAAATCCGCCAGGCGGGTACTGCCCGCGATGCCCGACTGGGCGACCAGCACGCAGTTGCGGCCGACGCGCACATTGTGTCCGATCTGTACCAGATTGTCGATCTTGCTGCCGGCGCCGATCACCGTGTCCGGCCCCGCGCCGCGATCGACCGTGCTGTTCGCGCCGATCTCGACGTCGTCTTCGATGATGACCCGCCCCAGTTGCATCACCTTTTCATGACCGTCGGCGGATAGCGCGAAGCCGAAGCCGTCCTGCCCGACGCGGACGCCCGGGTGCAGAATCACCCGATCGCCCAGAATGCCGTGGCTGACGGACGCGCCGGCGCCCACCGTGCAATCCTCGCCGACCACGACCCCGGCTCCGATGACGGCATTCGCATGGATCCGGCACCGCGCGCCGAGTTCCGCCCGCGCCTCGACAACGGCGCCGTGATCGACCTCGCAACCGGGGCCCAGGACCGCCGTCGGATCGACGCAGGAGCCGGCGGCGATGCCCCCACCGGCGAGCGGCGCCGGCGGGTATAGCAACTGCGTCGCCCGCGCATAGGCGCGATAGGGGTCTTCGCAGACGATCAAGGCCGCACGGTCGGGCGCACGCGCGCGCATCGCCGGAGCCAGGATGATCGCCTCCGCGCGCGTCGCCGCCAGATCGTCGACATATTTCCGGTTGTCGAGAAAGCTCAGATCGCCGGCCTCCGCAGCGTCCAGCGGCGACACGCCGGTGACGACACGCCGGGCGTTTGCCGGGTCGGCCAGTTCCGCGTCGATTCGCGCCGCCAGAACGCCGATCTCGACCGGTCGCGGCGGTGCGTGGAAACGCGGATCGGGCATCGGCGCGCCGCGTGCTATTCCTCGGCTGGCGGAGTCGTCGAGACGGCGGGGAGTTCTTCGTTAAGCTGAACGACGACGCGGTCGGAAAATTCGAGATTCTTCGCAACGAGCAGAAGTTGCGACTTGTCCAGCACGAGGCCGAGCGACATCTCGTCGGCGATCTCCGCGATCACCCGCAGCGCACCGACCTGCACCTGCTGCATACCGTAGGCGAGGCTTTCCTCCAGCGCCCGGTTGCGCTCCCCGACCTCGCGTTGCAGCGCCTCCACCGACCGCGCGAACTCGGCCTCGCGCGCGGCGAACGCCTCGGCGGACAGAATCGTGCGCTGTCGTTCCAACTCGCTCTGCTGTTCCCGCAACGCCGCTTCCCGCGATGCGAGTTCGTCGCGATAGGCGCCCTGTTTCTCCTCGATCTCCGCGCGCACCCTGTTGGCCGCCGTGGACTCGCGCAGAATCATCTGCAGGTCCACGACTCCGATGCGGGGGAGCCGCTGATCCTCCTGCGCCCCGGCGGCGCCTGCCGCGACGGCAAGGACGCCGGCCGCGGCCAACGCGGCGACGAGGCGGAGAATGCCTTTACGGGTCTCGATCATCGCTGTTCGCATCCTGAAACTGGTTGGCCGACGCTTGGGGGGCCGCTGCGAGCGCGCTGCTAGAACGCCACCCCGAATCCGAAACTCATGGTCTCCGTGTCGTCGAATGGCTCCTTGAGCAACGCGGTCGCGAAGTCGAGACGGATCGGACCGAACGGCGACCCCCACGAAACGCCGAAGCCGGCGGAAGCCCGTGGGTTCCCCGTCTCGTCGAAATCGCCCATGTCATCGACCTTCGCGATACTGCCGAGGATCGAAAAAAGACGCCCCTTGATGCCCAGTTCGTTCGGCAGGCCGATCGGGAACTCGACCTCGACCGTGCCCTTGTAGAGCATGTTGCCGCCGAGCGCCGTATTCGTACCCCGTTCGCGCGGTCCGATGCCGGCGACGGCGAAACCGCGAAAACTGTTGCCGCCGAGAAAGAAACGGTCGGAGATACCGATCGAGTCCGACGCATAGGAGAAAATGTAGCCGGCCTCGCCGAGCGCCGAGACCACCCAATCCCCCCAGAACGGGAGATAATACCCGCCCGACAGAGTCTGCCTCAGCCACTCCCGATCGCCGATAGCGCCGGTCACGCCCATCCCGTAGCGCACGAAATAACCGTCCGTGACCCCGGTTTCGGGCCGCCTCTCCCGCCGGTCGTATGACAGCGACTGGTCGATTCGCGAGATCAGGCGCTCGCCGGCCTGGTCCGTGATAACCCGGGGAGCGCCGGAATGCGGAGCGATCTCTTCCTGCGCCAGCGTATATCCCACCGTATGCCGGAGATACTCCGAGAGCGGGTAACCGCCGCGCAGCGCGAACCCCAAATCTTCGCGGTCGAACTCGCTGTTCCGGAACTCGCGGATACGGTTGAAGACGTCGAACCCGGCCGAGAAATCGCGGTTGAGGAGATAGGGCTCCGTGAAGCTCAGATCGATGTTCTGCGACACGCCGGAAACGAGGAACTCGAGCGCCAGGTCCTGGCCGCGCCCGAGCAGGTTCCGTTCGCGGATCGTTACCTGCCCGCTCGGTCCCTCGTTGGTCGAGTAACCGCCGCCGAAGGTCAGTTCGCCGGTCGCCACTTCCTCCACGTCGATGGTCAGGTTCACCTCGTCGGGCGCATCCCCCGGCGAATCGTTGATATCGACGCGCGAGAAGAAACGGAGATTCTGAATCAGCGTGCGCGAGCGCCGGATACGGGCGGCGTTGAAGGCGTCGCCTTCGGAGATGCGCACGTTGCGGCGGATCACCCGGTCGAGCGTGCGCGCATTGCCCGTGATGTCGATGCGCCTGACATAGAGGCGCGGCCCCTCGGCGACCCGGTATCGCACGGCCACGGTCCGATCCTCGCGCGAGCGCGTCAATTGCGGTTCGACATCGATGAAAGCGAACCCGCGAGTGCCGATTTCGTCGGTCAGCTCCTGGATCGTCTCCTCGATTTCCTGATTGTCGTACCAGTCGCCCTCTTCGGTTCCGATATCGGCCCGGAGTTCTTCGGCATCGAGACCGGGCAACTCGCTGACAATGTCGATCTCGCCGAAGCGGTAGCGCTCCCCTTCGTTGAGCACGAAGGTCACGAAGAACGCCGAACGGTCGGGGACCAGTTCCGCGACGGCGCTCGTGACGCGGATATCCGCGAAGCCCTCCGAGAGATAGAACCGGCGCAGCAGTTCGCGGTCGAAACTCAGGCGGTCGCCGTCATAGGTGTCCGTCGTCGAGAAAAACCGCCACCAGCGCGCTTCCGTGGTCTGGATCACGTCGCGCAGCGTGCCGTCGCTGAACTGGGTGTTGCCGATGAAAACGATGCTCTCGACATTGGTCAGCGGTCCCTCTTCGATCTCGAAGATCAGGTCCGCGCGGTTCTGCTCCAGTTGCACGACCTTCGGTTCGACCGTCGCCGCGAAGCGGCCGCTGCGCCGGTAAACATCGAGAATCCGGGCGACGTCGTTCTGCACCCGCGTCCGCGTGTAAACGGTGCGCGGGCGCAACTGCACCTCGCCTTGCAGCACGTCGTCTTCGATGCGCTGGTTGCCCTCGAACGCCAGCCGGTTGATGACCGGGTTCTCCACGACCTCGACCACCAGAACGTCGCCGTCGCGCCCCAGGCGCACATCGGCGAACAGACCGGTCTCGAACAGGCTCTTGAGAGACTCGTTGACCAGGGCGGGATCGAACGGGTCGCCTACCGCCAGCTTCATATACGAAAGAACGGTCTCGTCCTCGATGCGCTGATTGCCGTCGATGCGGATATCGCGGACGCTGTCGCCGGTCTGCGCGCGCGCGACCGGACCGGCGGCTACCGCGAGCAGGATCGCAACCAGCACCGTCAGGCCGCGCATCGCCGTTCCTCCGTCCACGTTTCCGGCTGCACCGTTCTAGCCGATGATTCGCTGAAAGAATTCGACGATCGACGGTCGCGACAGATCGTTGTAGGTCACCAGCAGCATCAGTGCGACCACCACCACGAAGCCGAAGATATACCCGTATTCCTGCGCCCGCGCCCCCAACGGACGGCCGCGAATGGCTTCCGCGGCGTAGAACGCGAGATGGCCGCCGTCGAGCAGCGGTATAGGAAACAGGTTGATCAGCCCCAGCATCGCCGACAGCAGGACGATGAAATTGATCACGGCGAACAGCCCGGCCTCGGCGACCTGGCCGGACATCTGGGCGATCAATATGGGGCCGCCGAGCTCGCTCGCATCCCGCGAGCCGGCGACGATCTGGCCGAGCCCCACCAGATTGCGCCCGACCAGCGCCCATGTGTCGGCCACCGCACTGACCACGGCGGAGAACGGGTCGAGGCGCGTGTGGACGATCTCGTTGACCCGGATGCCGATCAGGCCCACCCGGTGAACGTTGCCGAGACTGTCGGTCTCTTCGTGCGCCTGCGGCGTGACCGTCAGTTCGAGGCGGTCGCGGTCGCGCAGCAGCGCGACGGTCATCGCCACTTCGGGATTGAGCATCACGATGTCGCGCATCTCTTCGAACGTATCGATGCGCGTGCCGTCGATTTCGACGATGCGGTCGCCCGACCGGAAGCCGGCGGCCTCCGCGGCGCCGCCGGGCAGGACCTCGTGAACGACGGCCGGCGTGACCGGCCGCCCGGCCACCACGAACAGCGTCGCGAGCAGCACCACCGACAGCACGAAGTTCGCCGCCGGACCGGCGGCCACGATCGCGCTGCGCTGCAACAGGGTTTTGTGGTGAAACGAGACCGCGCGGTCGTCCTCGGTCACATGTTCGAGATGCGGCGACAGGCGGCTTGACGGATCCGCGTCGCCGAAGAACCGGACGTAGCCCCCCAACGGCACTAGACTGACCCGCCAGCGCGTGCCCGCGGTGTCGGTCCAGCCGAACAACTCGCGGCCGAAACCGATCGAGAACACCACCACCCTGACGCCGCAGCGCCGCGCCACCCAGTAATGGCCGAACTCGTGCACGAAGACGACGACCGTGAACACGACCAGAAAAGCCCCGATGTCGAAACCGAGCCCAAGCAGCGTTTCCATCGATACTCCGTCAGCCGTGGAAAACAGGGGCGGTCGCCGGGCCGCATCGAGCGGCGACCAGATCGCGGGCGACCTCGCGCGTCTGGCGGTCGGTTTCGACGACGTGCTCGAGCGATGCGAGCGGTCCGTCCGGCAGGGTCTCCAGCGCGCGCTCGACGACGGCGACGATGTCGAGAAAGCCGATATCGCCGCGCAGAAAGCCCTGCACCGCGATCTCGTTCGCGGCGTTCAGGGCGGTGGCGACGCGGCCGCCCCGGGCCAGCGCCTCGCGCGCCACGCGAAGGGCCGGGAAACGCGTCATGTCAGGCCGTTCGAAGGTCAGTTCGCCGACCGTTGCGAGGTCGAGACGCGGAACCCGCGCGGCGACCCGGTCGGGCCAGGCGAGACAGCACGCGATCGGCGTGCGCATGTCCGGCGACCCGAGTTGCGCAAGCACCGACCCGTCGCAATAGGCCACCATCCCGTGGACCACCGACTGCGGGTGGACGAGAACCTCGATCTGACGCTCGGAGACCGGAAACAGGTGGTAGGCCTCGATCATCTCCAGGCCCTTGTTCATCATGGTCGCCGAATCGACCGATATCTTGGCGCCCATGTCCCAGGTCGGGTGCGCGACCGCCTGGGCCGGAGTCGCCGCCGCCATCGCGTCGCGCTCTCCCGTGCGAAAAGGCCCGCCCGAGGCTGTCAGGGTGATCTTTTCGACCCGCTCCGGCCGTTCGAAGTCGAAGACCTGGAAGATCGCGTTATGCTCGGAATCGACCGGCAGAAGCGTGGCGCCGTTACGCCGCGCCTCGCCGATCATCACCGCGCCCGCGCACACCAGACATTCCTTGTTGGCGAGCGCCACCACCGCGCCGCGGCGCACCGCTTCGAGCGTCGGCGCGAGGCCGGCGGCGCCGACGATCGCCGCCATCACCCAGTCGGCCGGCCGGGCCGCCGCTTCGCGCAACGCTTCCGGGCCGGCGGCGACGCGCACACCGGTTCCGCCGAGTTCGGCCTTGAGCGCCGCATAGGCGGCCGGGTCGCCCACCGCCGCGAAACGCGGGCGCAACCGCCGCGCCTGTTCGGCGAGAAGTTTCGCGTTGCGGTGCGCGGTCAACGCTTCGACGCGATACCGCCCCGGATCCGCCGCGACGAGATCGACCGTGTTGCGGCCGACCGAACCGGTCGCGCCCAGGATGCAGACCCGGCGCGGTTCGCCGGCCGCCGCGGCCGCCAGCGCCATCGGCTCACCCGCCATCCAGAGCGACCAGCACCGCCACCGCAGGCGCAGCGCCGATCAGCCCGTCCACCCGGTCGAGCAGCCCGCCATGTCCGGGAACCGAACGGCCCGAATCCTTGACCCCGCGCCGGCGCTTGAGCCACGACTCGAACAGGTCGCCGGCCTGCGCGACGACCGAGATCGCGATGCCCGCAAGGGCGCCGACCAGGGGGGCTCGTCCGCCTGCCGGGGCCAGCGCCGCGCCGACGGCGCCGGCGAGAGTGGCGCCGCCGATCGCGCCCGCCCACGTCTTCCCGGGGCTGATGCGCGGCGCAAGCTTCGCGCCGCCGAACGTCCGGCCGACGGCATAGGCGCCGATATCGGTCGTCCAAACCAGAACCAGCAGTCCCGTCGCCAGGATCAGCCCGTCGTCCGGCGCGGCGCGCAGCCACAGGATCGCCACCGCCGGCGCGCCGAGATAGAGCGGGCCGAAAGCCGCCGGCCAGACCGCTCCGCCGCACCGTCGCGCGAGGATGGCGGTCGCCGCCGCCCCCAGACCGAGAACGGCCAACGCCCCCGCAGCCAGATCGAAAAAAGCGAGCGCCAGCGCCGCCGCCAGCACCGCGGCGAGGCCCACGCCGCCGCCCGGCGGTTGCACCAGCCGCCGCCACTCGCCGGCCAGCACCGCCAGCGCCGCCGCCAACAGCGCCAGCAGCCAGATGCCGCCCTGCCACACCGCCGCAAGCGCGAGCGGCGCCAGCACGAGACTCGACACCACGCGGGCGGTCGCCTCCTTCATTCCGCCGCAGCCCCTCAGTGCCCTGCGCCGCCGTAGCGGCGCTCGCGGCCGCGGAATTCGCCGATAGCCGCAGCCAGCGAATCGCGGTCGAAATCGGGCCAAAGCACCGGCGTGAAGACCAATTCGGCATAAGCGCATTGCCATAACAGGAAATTGCTCAACCGATGCTCGCCGCTGGTGCGAATCACGAGATCGGGATCCGGCATTCCGTCGGTTTGCAGATAGGTGGAGAAGAGCGCGGCGTCGACGGCCCCGGGATCGATCCGCCCGGCGCCCGCGTCGCGCGCGATGGCGCGAACCGCGGCGACGATTTCGTTCCGCGCGCCGTAGTTCAATGCCACCGTCAGGACCAGTTTGCCGTTGTCGCGCGTGTGCGCTTCGGCGCGACCGATCAGCGAACGGATGTTCTCGTCGAGCGCGCCGCGTTCGCCGATCACCCGCAACCGCACGCCGGCGCCGGCAAGTTCATCCAGTTCGCGCCGCAGATACAGGCGCAGCAGGCTCATCAGGTTCTGTACTTCATCGGCCGGCCGCTTCCAGTTCTCCGATGAGAACGCGTAGAGCGTCAGATATTCGACGCCGAGCTCGACGCAGCCCTCCACGGTCCTGCGCACGGCGTCGGCGCCGCGCTGATGGCCGACGATCCGCGGCAAACCCCGGCTGATCGCCCATCGCCCGTTCCCGTCCATGATGATGGCGATGTGCCGCGGCGGCGGCGACGCCGGGCGCGTGGCAGCGGTTTCCATACCGTCAGACCCGAAGGATGTCCTTCTCCTTTTGAGCCATCGCCCCGCCGATGGTTTCGATCGCCGAGTCGGTCAGCTCCTGAACCTCGGCGGCGCGCTGTTTGTGCTCGTCTTGCGACATCTCGCCGGCGCGCTCCTGCCGTTTCAGCGTATCCATGCCGTCGCGGCGGACATTGCGCACGGCGACGCGCGACTCCTCGGCATATTTGTGCGCGACCTTCACCAGTTCCTTGCGTCGTTCTTCGGTCAATTCGGGGATCGGTATCCGGACTAGCTGGCCGTCGGCGGCGGGGTTGAGCCCCAGACCGCAGTCGCGAATGCCGTTCGTGACCGCCTTCACCAGCGACCGGTCCCAGACCTGCACCGTGATCAGGCGCGGTTCGGGGACGTTGACCGTGCCCAGTTGGACTACCGGCATCCGCCCGCCATAGGCGTCGATGACGATCGGCTCGATCAGACTCGCCGACGCACGACCCGTTCTCAGACCCGCATATTCCCGTTTCAGAACCTCGATGGCGCCGTCCATGCGGCGACCGAGATCGTCGAGACTGAATTCCGCTGACATACGTTCATTCCGTCTGGCTGATCAACGTATGCCGCCCGACACCGCGGACGGCGTCGGCGAAGGCGCCGGGATTGTGGATCGAAAACACCGCGATGGGAATGCCGTTGTCGCGCGCCAGAGAGATCGCCGATGCGTCCATGACCTTGAGATCGTCCTTCAACACCCGATCGTAGGTCAGCCTGTCGAATCGCTGCGCCGTCGCATCGGCCTTCGGATCGGCGCTGTATACGCCATCGACCTGGGTCCCTTTCAGCAACAGCCCGCAATCGAGCTCGGCGGCGCGCAGGGCGGCGGCGGTGTCGGTCGTGAAATAGGGGTTGCCCGTGCCGGCAGCACAGATCACCACGCGCCTCTTCTCCATGTGACGCACCGCCCGCCGGCGAACGAAGGGCTCGCAGATGGCCTGCATCGGCACCGCCGAAACCACCCGCGTCGCGACGGCGAGCCGTTCGAGCGCGCTTTGCAGCGCCAGCGCGTTGATCGCGGTCGCCAGCATGCCCATGCCGTCGGCCGTCACGCGGTCGATCCCCGCCGCCGCCCCGGCCAGGCCGCGAAAGATGTTGCCGCCGCCGACGACGACGCAGATCTCGACGCCGGCGGCATGGACCTGACGGATGTCCCCGGCGATCCGACGCAGGACGGCGGCGTCGAGACCGAATGCCGCCTCTCCCATCAGCGCCTCGCCCGAAAGCTTCAGCAGCACGCGGCGGTGGCGAGTCGACTCCGCGGCGTTCGCCGCTTCCGGTATGCTCACGCGCTCCCCGGACACGCGATGCTGCCGGCGCGCGGCGGGGCCTGCGGCGACCGAAGCCCGCGCCTCAACCGCCGCCGGCCTGGGCAGCGATCTCGGCGGCGAAATCGGTCTCCCCCTTCTCGATCCCCTCGCCGAGCGCGAAGCGGACGAAACCGTCGATCTCGATCGATGCGCCGGCCTCTTCGGCAGCGGCCGCCACCGCGTCGCGCACGCGCGTTTTGCCGTCGATGACGAACACCTGGTCGCCCAGCACGATGTCCTCGAACCATTTGCGCATTCGCCCCTCGACCATTCGGTCGATCACGTGCGCCGGCCGGCCGCTTGCCTTCGCCTGTTCGACAAGCACGGCGCGTTCGCGCTCCACCGCCGCCCGATCCACCGTTTCACGGCTCAGCGCCAGGGGCTGCGCGGCCGCGACGTGCATGGCCAATTGCTTGCCGATCGTCGCCACCCGATCGGGCGCGGCGTCGGTGCGCAGTCCCACCAGCACCCCGATCCGGCCGAGGCCGGGCGCGACGGCGGCATGAACGTAGCTCGCCACCACCCCGCTATCGACCGAGAGGCCGGCGCTGCGCCGCAGCACCAGGTTCTCGCCGATCCTGCCGATCAGTTCGGTCAATTGCTCCGACACGCTGCGCCCGGCGTCGGGCCAGGCCGCCGCCCTCAACGCATCGACATCGCCGCCGCCCGCCCGCGCGAGCTCCGCGGCGCCGGCCACGAACGCCTGGAACTCCTCGTTGCGAGCCACGAAATCGGTCTCGGAATTGACCTCCACCAGGGCGCCGGCGTTCCCGGATACGACCGCGCCGACAAGGCCCTCGGCGGCAACGCGCCCGGCCTTCCGCGCCGCCGCGGCCAGCCCTTTGGTGCGCAGCCAGTCGATCGCGCGCTCCATGTCGCCGTCGGTCTCGCCGAGCGCCTGCTTGCAGTCCATCATTCCGGCGCCGGTCTTGTCGCGCAGCGCCTTGACCTGCCGCGCCGCGATCGCGGCCATCAGCCGTCCTCCTTGCCCGCCGGTTCTTCGGGAGTCGGCGGAGGTTCCTGTTCGGCCGCGCCGGCGGCATCCAGATCTTCCGCCGGGGCCTCTTCCGACGCGCCGATGTCGCCGCCGAGCGCCGCCTGTTCCTGCTGCAAACCGTCGATCACCGCGCGCGCCACCAGATCGCAATAGAGCACGATGGCGCGAGTCGAGTCGTCGTTGCCGGGCACCGGAAACTGGACTCCCATCGGGTCGCTGTTGCTGTCGATGACCGCAAACAGCGGGATCCCGAGTTTAACCGCTTCTTTCTTCGCGATCTCCTCCTTGTTCGTATCGATAACGAACACGAGGTCTGGCAGGCCGCCCATTTCCCGGATACCGCCAAGCGTGCGTTCGAGCTTGTCGCGATCGCGGGTCAGGTTGAGCGTTTCCTTCTTGGTCAGGCCGGTGGTCTCGCCCGCCAACCGTTCGTCGAGCTTGCGCAAGCGGCCGATCGAGTTCGAGATGGTGCGCCAGTTGGTCAACATGCCGCCGAGCCAGCGATGGTTGACGTAGTATTGCCCGCACCGCTTCGCCGCATCCGCGACAGGTTGCTGGGCCTGCCGCTTGGTGCCGACGAACAGCACCCGCCCGCCTTCGGCCACGGTTGCGCGCACCGCGTCGAGCGCGCGGTAGAGCAAGGGCACGGTCTGTTGCAGGTCGATGATATGGACCCCGTTGCGGACGCCATACAGGTACGGCGCCATTCTGGGGTTCCAGCGATGGGTCTGGTGACCGAAATGCACGCCGGCTTCCAGGAGCTGGCGCATCGAGAAGGTGGGCGCGGCCATATCTGACGTCGTTCTCCGGTTGTTCCGCCGCGAGCCTACATACCCGACTCCGCCGGGCACCGGAAGCGCGCAGCCTCAAGGCCGCCGCTCGCTCGCGTGAGTTTTGCAACGTGCCGCCGAAATAGCCCTCGACCGCCCGTTTGGCAAGCCCTCGTCCCGGATACCCGCCGGCAATGTTTGCGCCGTAACGGCCCTGTCGTAGGATAGCGGACGGCAGGATCGGAGGAGAAAGAGATGGCCGGCAGCGGCATGGTGCAGGACAAGGTCGTGCTGGTGACGGGCGCCGGACGCGGAATCGGGCGCGCTTTTGCCCTCGCCATGGCGCGCGAAGGCGCAAGCGTGGTGGTCAACGATCTCGGCGGCACCGAGCGCGGCGAGGGCAGCGACCGCATACCGGCGCTCGAAGTGGTCAGGGAGATCGAAGATGCGGGCGGACGCGCGATCGCCGATTTCGGCAGCGTGAGCGACCCCGGCGACGCCGAAGCGATGGTGGCGCGCGCCGAGTCCGGGTTCGGACGCCTCGACGTGGTGGTCAACAACGCCGGCATCCTGCGCGACGCCATCTTCCACAAGATGACCCACGACGACTGGGACGCGGTCATCGACGTGCACCTCAAGGGCAGTTTCAACGTCAGCCGGGCCGCGGCGCCGCGGTTCCGCGCCCGCGGCGCCGGCGCCTTCGTGCACATGACCTCGACCTCGGGGCTGGTCGGCAATGTCGGCCAGGCGAACTACGCCGCCGCCAAGCTCGGCATCGTCGGCCTGTCGAAGTCGATCGCGCTCGACATGGCACGCTTCGGTGTGCGCTCGAACGTCATCTCGCCGTTCGCCTGGAGCCGGATGATCGGCACGATCCCGATCGCCGACGAGGATCAGGCCGAGCGGGTCGAACGGCTGAAACGGATGACGCCCGACAAGATCGCGCCGCTGGCGGTGTATCTGGCGAGCCACGCGGCCGACGAAGCGAAGGTCAGCGGCCAGATCTTCGCCGTGCGCAACAACGAGATCTTCCTGATGAGTCAGTCGCGGCCGCTGCGCTCGGTCCAGCGCGGCGAGGGCTGGACCCCGGAAGCGGTCGCCGCACATGCAGCGCCGGCGCTGGCCGCGTCGTTCTATCCGCTCGACGTCAGCGCCGAGGTGTTCGACTGGGATCCGGTATAGGCCGGTCAGACGTAACCCTGCTCGCGCTTCCACCCGGCTTCGTATTCGCGCACGTCGGCCCAGTCGGCAGCCTGAATGTCGGTGACGAACGGCGCTTCGGGCACTGTCACGCCCCAACCGATGGCGTAATCGACCACCGTGTGGTCCTCCGCGCGCAGAGTCAGGGTGCCGCCGGGGCCGACACCGACAGGCTGCGGCAGCGACATGCCGCGCAGCGCCTGGGCGACCGGGGCGCCGCCGGAAGCGCCGCTCTCGGTCATTGCGGCGAGCAGGAAGTCGATTCCGGCCTTCGCCTCCCACGACCAGTTGGTGGGGTGGGTGTCGAAACGCGCGACATATTCGGCGTCGAAGGCGCGGTTCTGCTCGGTATCGGGGAAGCTGGCGATGTAGCGGGTGCCCGAATGCAGGCCCGCCGGCAGCTCGCGCAGCGCGCTCATGGTGGTGTAGTCGGCAAGGTTGATGGTGAAGAACGCGATGTGGTCGAACATGCCGTAGATCGACGCCTGATCGATGAAAGAGACCAGATCGCCGCCCCACAGCGCGCTATACACGGCGTCGGGCCTGCGTTGCAGGATCTGCGTGATCACTTCGGTGTAGTCGGGCTGGAACAGCTTCGGCCACCCCGCACCGACGACCTCGATACCCCCGGCGAGACCGTTCAGGAGACGGAAGAACAGGTCGGTGTTGTCGCGGCCGTAGGCGTAATCCGGCGAGACCGACATCCAGCGCGTGAGGCCGTCGCGCGCGGCGACGCGGGCGGCGTATTGCGCGCTGCCCACGGCGTCGTGGATGCCCTGGCGGGCGGTGCGGAAGGCGTTGTCGCTGCGGATCTCCGGGTCGGCGGTCAGCGAAGAGGTCTCGGAAGTGACGTGGATGCACAGAGTCCCGGTCTCGCGGACGACTTCCTGGATCGCGAAGCTGGCGCTGGAGGCCTCGGCGCTGAAGACGGCGTCGACTCCTTCGCTGTTGACCAGGTCGCGGACGACGCGCGCCGCCTCGTCGGGCTTGGCCTTGCTGTCGCGCGGCAGGAGTTCGACCGGGCGTCCGTCGAGGCCGCCGGCGGCGTTGAAGGCGTCGATCGACAGGCGCGCAGCGTTGATCGTCGAAACGCCGACCTGGGCGACGCGCCCGGACAGGATGGTCGGCATCCCGAACCTGATCGGCGCGCTCTGCGCCCGGACGATGGCCGGAAAGCCCGCGATGGCGGTAGCGCTGGCCGCGCCGAGGGTGAACTGACGGCGGTCGGGACCGGTGCTGCGGGGCATGGCGGGCTCCTTTCGGCTGGTGTCGGTGCGCTTGCGCACCCGGCGCGCGATCGACCGGCTATTGCGAACGCTGGAGCAGGAACTGTCCGGCGAGGCCGACAGCGCTGACTCCCGCCAGGATTCCGGCGATGACGGTCTGCCCGTTCATCGCGAGCCAGATCGAACCGGCGATGCAAACGAACGCCGCCGCGGCGCCAAGCCATTGCCCGCGTCTTACGACGTCGCTCGCCTCGCTCAGCGCCCGGTTCTCCCACGCGATGCGATTCGCCTGTTCGGTCTCCGCCATTGTCATGATGCGGTCCGCGCTTCCCGCCAGCGTTACCTCATAGCTCTTGTACATCGACGGCGGCGGGAGAGGCCCGGAGAACGAAGCGGCCTCGATGACCGCGATCCGCAGCTCCTCCGGAAGCTTGTCGAGAACTTCCCGCGACGGCAGGACGGGTGGATCGGAGTCCGACTCCCCCCTTAACGCTGCCGACCGCCGCTTGTTCTGATTTCGTCATCGACCTGCTTCATCGCAGCCCACATGTCGCGCCCGATACGGGCCATGTCCATGGCGCGCGCATTGCGCGGATAGCGCGGCGGATTGAAGGGCCTCGGACCGAGATCGTACATCGCGCCGAACCCCCGAAGAAACCCGTGCCAGAACCCGCGTGGCCCACGCCTGTGGAACTCGTCCAGTGTCATCGGGGTTCTTTCCTTACGGTTCATGTTACGAAGCCATCATACACCGGATCGGCGCCAAGCATACCGGCAAACCGGTAAAGCGCGGCGGAGTTACGAGTGGTTATCACCCCGGCCGACGCCGCTTCAACCCCCGAGCCCGTCGGGCGCCCGGACGCCGTGTCGCGCGGCGACGTCGAGCAGGCTGCGAAGCGTATCCTCTTCCAGCGGGATGCCGTCGGCTTCGCGGGCGCGCCGGCGGGCGCGCTCCGGATCGCCGGGGGCGAGAACGGGCGCCGCCGGATCGACGGGCCGCGCGGTCCGCGCCCAGGCGACGAAATCCGAAACCTCGCCGGCAAAGCCGCCGGTGTCCAACGCCGCCGCATCGACATAGATCGAGAACATACCGTTCGCGAGAACCGAGATTTCCGCGCTCGCGCAGCGGTTGCCGGCGAGCGCGCCCGCCAGCAATTCGCACATCATCGACAGGCCCGACCCCTTGTGTTCGCCCATTGCCCGGATGGCGCCCCGCCCGTTGCGCGTGTTCACCTTCGTCTTGTCGGTAATGGGGCCGTAAAGCGCCTCCGGATCGGAGGAACGGTTGCCGTCGCCGTCGATCAACGCGCCTTCCGGCAGCGGCTTGCCGCCGTTGACCGCCACCAGCACCTTGCCCTCGGCCACGACCGAGGTCGCGAAGTCGAGGACGATCGGCTCGCCGCCGTTGGGAACGCCGACCGCGAACGGGTTGGTGGACATGCGCCGGTCCATGCTGCCGAACGGCGCCACCGCCGGGGCGATGCCCGACGCGTTGACGAAATGGATCGACGCCATGCCCGCCGCGGCCGCGCGTTCGGGCCAGTCGCCGATGCGCCCCAGATGGGCGGAATTGCGCAGTCCCACCGCCGCGACCCCGTTGGCGCGCGCCTTGGCGATGCCGAGATCGACCGCCTGCTCGCCGACCGTCTGCCCGAAACCCGAACGGCCGTCGACGACCGCGAAACCCGGCGCGTCGCGCAAGACTTCGATCGTCCGCCCCGGATGGACCGATCCGCGCGCCATCGCGTCGAGATAGCGGGGAACGCGAATGACCCCGTGGCTCGGATGGCCCACGAGATCCGCCGCCGCCAGATAGAAGGCGATGCGCTCGGCTTCCTCGCGGTCGCAGCCGGCGGCGGCGAAAATGTCGGCGACCAGCGCGCGCAGCGGTGCGGCGGCGACGGTCACGACGCCACTCCCTCGCCGGTCAGCGCGGCGATGCGGTCGGCGGGCAGACCGACCCGGCGCGCCGCGGCGGCAAGTTGGCCCAGCGTCGCCTCGTCGAGCGGGATACCGTTCGCCAGCCGCTCGGCGCGGGTGTTCTCTTCCGGCTCGCCCGGCATCAGGATGTCGGAAACCCCGTCCGCCTTCGGCGAGGCCTTGATCCACGCGATCAGACGCTCGATGTCCTTCCCGAACGCTTCGCCGGCGACGGTGGCCGGGTCCATGTAGATCGACAACATGCCGTTGCACACGCGGTCGGCGGTCGGGTTGTCGGGGTGGCTCGAACCGCCGCCGGTCAGGGCCCCCGCCAGCGCCTCGACCAGCACCGAGAGGACATAGCCCTTGTGCGCCGCGATGGGCAGGATGGCGCCGGGCGGGTCGGCGTAGAAGCGCTCCGGATCCTCGGTCGGCCTGCCGTCCGCGTCGATGATGGCGTGGGCCGGCACCCGCGCGCCCTTGTTGCGGGCGACGCGGATCTTGCCCTCGGCGACGACGCAGGTCGAAAGGTCGGCGACGATGGGAGGCCGCCCGGGAACGGGGATGCCGGCGGCGATCGGATTCGCCGACAGTCGGCGGTCGGTCCCGCCCCACGGCGCGACGAGGATACCGCCGCCGGAGGTATTGACGAAATGCAGCGATAACAACCCCGCCTCGGCGGCCTGGATCGCCCAGTCGCCGACGCGGCCGACATGGCCCGCATTGCGCAGCCCCACCATCGACAGCCCGGCGCCGGCGCATTTCGCGATGCCGAGCGCCACCGCCTGCTCGCCTATCACCTGCCCGAAGCCGAAATTGCCATCGACGACCGCCGCGGCGTCGTTCTCGAACACCGTCGTGATCGACTGATTGGGGACGAGCGTGCCGGCCTCAACCCAATCGACATAGGCGGGCGCACGGATCACGCCGTGGCTGTCGTGGCCGACGAGGTTCGCCGCGACGAGATGGCGCGCGACGGTTTCGGCTTCGCGTTCGCCGCTGCCGGCGTTGCCGAAGATCGTCGCCGTGAACGCGGCGAGCGCGTCGTGTCGGACGGTCATGAGTGCCCCTTCCGTTCCGCCCCGGCGCCGGCGGCTCAACCGCGCGCGTAGCCGACCGGCTCTTCGCCGGTTTCGTCGTCGTAGTCGTCTCCCGTATCGCCCGCGGCCGCTTCCACCGCGGCGCGCGCGGCCTCGCGCTGCTGGCGATAGACCGGGTCGCGCATGATGTCGTCCTGCCACTCCAGCAGTTCGATGAAATTGTCGGCCTGGCGGCGCAGCTCGTCGGCAACCATGGGCGGCTGCGACCGGATGGTGGATACCACCGACACCCTGACCCCCTTGCGCTGCACCGCTTCGACCAAGCGGCGGAAATCGCCGTCGCCGGAGAGCAGGAAGATGTGGTCCACATAGGCAGCCATGTCCATGACGTCGATGGCCAGTTCGATGTCCATGTTGCCCTTGATCTTGACCCGGCCCTCCGAGTCGGTAAATTCCTTCGTCGATTTGGTGACCATGGTGTAGCCGTTATAGTCGAGCCAGTCGACGAGCGGGCGGATCGGCGAATACTCCTGGTCGTCGCGCACCGCCGTATAATAGAAAGCCCGGACCAGCCGGCCCTTGCTGGAAAACAGTTGGAGCAGGCGCCTGTAATCGATATCGAATCCCAGGCCGCGCGCGGCATTGTAGAGATTCGCGCCATCGATAAAGACCGCAATGCGTTCATCGGGATAGAAAGTCATCGATCGGTTTCTCCATGCCTTATCGCCGCGGCCGCCGGCGGCGGTGCGACTTCGGCTCTCATAGTTGGTGAAGGCGGCGATTTTCGCAAGGGTCGAAGCGGCGGATCTACCGAGGTCTTCGTCGGCGTCGGCGCGAACCTGCCCGACGCCGCGGGTGCGCCGCCGCTGACCACCTGCCGGCAGGCGCTCGCGGCCCTCGGGCATGAACTGGGACAGCGGCCGGTGGTGTCGTCGTGGTATCGCAGCGCGCCGGCACCGGTCGCCGGCCAACCCTGGTTCGTCAACGCCGTCGCCCGTTTCCGCGCCGACCGGCCGCCGCGCGAGACGCTGGCGCTCCTGCACGCGGTCGAACACCGCCTCGGCCGGACGCGGGGCGCGCGATGGGCGGCGCGAGTCATCGATCTCGACCTGCTCGCCTGGGGCGCAGCGGTCATCGACGAGCCGGGCCTGAGCATACCGCATCCGCGGCTTGCCGAACGCGCTTTCGTTCTGCTGCCGCTCGCCGAGGTCGCTCCCGACTGGCGCGATCCACGCGACGGGCGCCCCGTGGCGACGCTCATCGCGGCGCTGCCGCCGAACCAGCCTATCGTCCGACTGGCCGACAGTGTGGAGCCGCGCCGCGCCTGACCGCCGTGGACGGGCGATCACTGTGGCTATTCTGCCACAGCGTTACTGGAACGAACTACGCGATGGCGGCGCAGCGTTGATTCTGCCTCCGGCGTGCCATTGTTTTTCAAGTCCCTACGCTATTCGTCCCCAATTCCCGCCCTGATTTCAGATGGTTGTGCCGGCGCAGCTTCGGGTACTGCGCGAGAGCCTTGCGAAGGCGCGCGCGCTTGGGGGTCGAGAGGATTTCGATGCGCTCGGACAGCGCGGGCTATCAGCGAGAGCTGCTTCTGTATTGCGGCGAGGGCAAGGACACGCACTTCGGAACGATCGATTTCGCGGTGTCGGTCGATGTGACGCCGGCGTTCACGGCGGCTGCGCGTTCGGTGCAGAAAGGAGACAGTCGAGCGTTGACGCACTGCGACGGGGCGAACCATCCGGTCGAGAGCGAGCAGGAATGGGAGGAAGTGCGGTTCGTGCCCCGGCGGCGCGCGGCCCGCGCGATTCGGTGAACTGCTCACCGACCATCTCGCGACCCGGGCAAACCGCGCGTTCGAGCCGGAGCGCCGCCGACAATTCCATCGCCTGCCTTGAAACGACGTAACCCGGCCCTAACCCGGATATCTCACGGTGTGTGGTGCATCGGCCTCTGTGATCTGATAAAGTCGTTGTTGACCAATGACTTGCCAGATCGGGAGCAGAGGACCGATGCAGACGGAGTGTATCAGCAAGCAGTTTGAGTTTGAAGGCTTTGGGAAGCGCCGGGTTGTTGCCGGGTTTGACGGCGGTGCGCTGACGACCAACGCGGGTGCGCTGCTGCTTCGCCGGACCGATCGGGCGATCGGCCTGTTCGAGCGGGTGGCCGCTTGCTTCACCGATGCTCGGCGGTCGGACCTTGTAGTCCATGACCTGCGGGCCTTGATCGGCCAGCGCATCGGCGCGATTGCCCTGGGTCATGAGGATGTGGCGGACCACGACGAGCTTCGCCACGATCCGGTGTTGGCGCTTCTGTCGGATCACTGTGAGCCGAAGCGGCGGGACTGTGCGGTGCTGGCGGGCAAGAGCACGCTGAACCGGTTGGAGCATGCATTTGGGGATAAGCCCGGGCGTTACCATCGGATCGGCCACGATGCCGGCGCGCTCGAGGATTTGTTGGTGACGCTGTTTCTGGAGGCTCACGAGGGGCCCGAGAAGCGCATCGTGCTGGACCTGGACGCCACTGACGATCCGCTGCACGGGGATCAGGAGGGCCGGTTTTTCCACGGCTATTACAAGTGCTATTGCTATCTGCCGCTGTACATCTTTTGTGGCCGTCATCTTCTGGCGTCTCGGCTGCGCCCGGCCAACATCGACGCGGCGGCCGGGGCGGTGGACGAGGTGGCGCGGATCGTTGGCCAGGTCCGCGCCCGGTGGCCTGAGGTGGAGATCGTTTTGCGGGCCGATTCCGGTTTTTGCCGTGAGGACCTGATGGTCTGGTGCGAGGCCAATGACGTTGGCTATCTGTTCGGGCTGGCCCGCAACCGCCGGCTGGCCGCCGTCATCGAGCGCGAGCTTGGCGCGGCCAAGGCCGCCTGTAAGGCGAGCGGCCAGCCGGCGCGGCGGTTCGCCGACTTCGTGTATCGGACACGGCAGAGCTGGTGCCGGGCGCGCCGGGTCGTGGCCAAGGCCGAACATCTCCCCAAGGGCGCCAATCCGCGCTTCGTGGTCACGTCGTTGCCGGCGGATCGGTATGACGCGCGAACACTCTACGAAGACCTCTACTGCGCCCGCGGCGAGATGGAGAACCGGATCAAGGAATGCCAACTCGATCTGTTCGCCGACCGCACCTCGGCCCGGACCATGCGGGCCAACCAACTGCGCCTGTGGTTCGCCTCCTTCGCCTACGTCCTGGTGTGTGCGCTGCGGCGCATCGGCTTGAAGGCGACGCGGCTGGAGAACGCCACTTGTGGCGCCATTCGTTTGAAACTGCTCAAGCTCGGCGCTCAGGTCCGGCGCAGCGCACGGCGCATTCTCGTCTCCATGGCCAGCAACCACCCCTACCGAACCGAGTTCGCCCGGGCACACCGACGATTATCGCGCTGAACCGTCCCACCACGCGACCTTGACATGCCGGCGCCAGCGCCGGGCGATGACGGCTGCGTTCATCTTGAGAACAAAGCAAGAAATCCGGCATGAGCGGCGCCCAAACACCAAAACGCCACCCCAACCAAACACAACGACGCCACAGCGCCCTCCCGCGCCCAGCCCGCCGCCGCCAAACAACCCACAAAGCGTCCCATCCCGAGCCGCTGTGAGATATCCGGGCTAATCACGGAATAGCTGGCAAGGCGATTTCGGGCGCGTTCGCGCGTGCCGCGACGCCGAGGAATCTCCGTGATTCTCCATTTGAACCGGCTGAAAGGGACTCCAACGCCATGACGCGAAGAAAATCCCCCCCCCCCCCCCCCCCCCCGCGCTTGCGTTAGCACTTTTTCTGGCGGGCGGCGGCGGCGGCGACAGCGGCGGTTCGTCCTGGTTTCCCGGCGGAGGCCCGCGCCTCACCCCCCTGCCGCCGGGACATGACCTGACATCGATCGACGACCCGTTCACGATCCCCGCGGGCGAGACACGGCGCGTCGGTAACGTCGAATTCGTCTGCCCATCCGGTGGCGGCGCGTGCGTTGTGGTCGTGGACGATGGCCGCGTCTATTACGACGCCGCCGGCGGCAAGCCCTCCGTGGTGGCGGCGCTCGACCCCGTGGCCCTGCCGACGGGGCACGGCCTGATGGCGAGCGACGGCCGCATCGTCGTCCCCGCCGGGGAGACGATACGCGCCGGCAACGTCGAACTCTCTTGCCCGTCGGGCGGGGTGGCCTGCGTCGTCGTCGCGAGCGACGCCGGCGCCGGTTATGAAGCCACCGGCGCCGCGCCCGTCGCGACGGCGGCGCTCGACCCCGTGACCCTGCCGCCGCGGCATGGTCTGATGGCGAGCGATGGCCGCATCGTCATCCCCGCGGGAGCGACGATACGCGCCGGCAACATCGAACTGTCCTGCCCGTCGGGCGGTGCGGCTTGTGTCGTCGTCGCGGGCGTCGCCGGCGCCGACTACGAAGCCACCGGCGGCACGCCCGTCGCTGCGGCGGCGCTCGACCCGGTGACTTTGCCGACGGGACACGGCCTGATGGCGAGCGACGGCCGCATCGTCGTCCCCGCGGGAGCGACGATACGCGTCGGCAACATCGAACTCTCTTGCCCGTCGGGCGGCGCGGCCTGCGTCGTCGTCGCGGGCGTCGCCGGCGCCGAATACGAGGCCACCGGCGGCAAGCCCGTCGCGACGGCAGCGCTCGACCCGGTGACCTTGCCGACGGGACATGGCCTGATGGCGCGCGACGGACGCATCGTCGTCCCCGCCGGGGAGACGATACGCGTCGGCAACATCGAACTGTCCTGCCCGTCGGGCGGTGCGGCTTGTGTCGTCGTCGCGGGCGTCGCCGGCGCCGACTACGAAGCCACCGGCGGCACGCCCGTCGCGACGGCAGCGCTCGACCCTCTCGATCTCCCCCTCGGCCACGGTCTGGTGTCCGTAACGGTCGAAGGAGGAGACACTCACCACGGCGATCGCGGCGTCCGCCTCGACTGTCCGTCCGGCCCCGCCTGTGTCGTCGCCGTCGGGGAAGACGGCGCGGCGACCTGGGAGGCGACGGGCGGCGAACCGACGGTCCTGACCGACGAGATGATCCTCGCCGCCAACCAGCCCGGGCGCGTGAGCCACATAAGAAGGACGATAGCCAGCCTTGAACTCTATGACGAACCCGCCGCCCTGGCGGACAGCGTCGTGCAAAGCTCCGTGATTCATCCACCGGATCCGGAGCCCACGGTCACGGTTCGCGTCGTCCGCGATACCGATACCGATCCCGTGTTCGATATAACGCTGAGCACACCAGGCTTCGGTCTGTTCGGACAAAGCCAGTCCGATCCCATAGTCATCCAGCAAGAGATCGACAGCGCCATCCCCGATCTCAGTGGAGGTTGGCTCGGCGCTGCCTTGGCACATCGCGTCGAGGGTGGAACGACCGTGCATGCCACCGTCTGGTCAGACATCTGGGAAACGGTCCCCGAACTCACCCTGATCGGGGGAGAACCCGCGCACGTCACGAGCGGTGGGGAATTGGCGACCAATCTCGACCTGAGTGGAGTCGTTTTCCTAACCGACGATACGGCACCAATCCAATTCGTTGCCCAAGTGGAGACGCCTCTCGGCGAGGTGGTGGACATACTCATCGAGACATCGAGAACCAACTGGGAGGATCCCGTCAGTGTGGGAACCTGGGTGCCGGTGGCGATCATGGCGGGTCCGTATCAGGAAGACCGTTACGGCTTTCAGGTCGGCAATACGAGCTACGACGCGAGACTGACCTGTGTGACGGGTTCTGTCGGACAAGGCGAGGACGTAGCGTGCGAGGCGGCGACCGTGCCGGGGGAGGTTCACCTTCTGAGATCCTTGCAGGGTCGATGGAGACTCGAGGTTAATGAAGTAGAGAATCGCGCTCCCGTTGAGGACGAGGAATATCTGACACTCGGAACATGGCTGTCGCTGCCGGATCGCGATGACGGCCGCTTCGACGTCGGCGTCTTCGCGGACGGCGCGTCGGCGTTCGAGCGGGACGACCTCGACAGTCTCACGGGAACGGCGGAATATGTCGGGCCGGCCACCGGAATCTACGGTACCGCCGATCCGACCGCGCGGATCGGTTCCTTTGTCGCGACGGCGACGCTGCAGGCCGACTTCGGCGCCAACGCCGGGCCTACGGGCGATTCGCCGACAGTGAGCGGATATGTGCGGGACTTCATGGAGAACGGCGTCTCGCTCGGCGACTGGAGCGTCGAACTGGACCCGGTGGTCGCCCGCACCGGAGACCCGCTCTTCACGCATCATCCCGACGACGTCGTCGGTGCCGACACCGTTACAAGCACCGTGTCCGGCGAAGCCGACGGGCGCATCTTGACGGGCCAATGGGGCGCCCGTTTCTTCAGGAACGGAGGCGAGTGGCACAATGACTTCGGGGTCGGCGGCAACCATCCGGGCTACGTCGCGGGAACCTTCACCGCGGCTACGCCCTCACCTGTCGACACTCTGGAAATCATCGGCTCGTTCGGCGCGGAGAGGCAATAGGTCGTTCGCCCTCAGGCGCGTCGGCTCGTGGCCGCGGTCGCGGTCGTCTGTCGGGCGTTGGCGGTGGCCGCCGCGCTCCTTTCGTGGGAGGCGGCACGCGCCGCCGCAGAGCCGCCGGTCGATGCCGCCGTCGGGAAAGCGCGGGCGCTCATCGCCGGCGGCGATCCCGAAGCGGCGCTGACGATCCTGCGGGCGCTGCCGCCCGACGACCGCCACACCGAAATCCTGTTCCAGACCGGTCTGGCGGCGATGGCAGCCGCGGAACGGGAGGGCCTGCCGGAAGACGCGCGTGAGGCGCGGCTGGACGAGGCCGTTGCCGCGCTGCGCACGATTCTGATCGACCGCCCCGACCTGGTGCGCGTGCGCCTGGAACTGGCGCGGGCGTTCTTCCTGAAGCGCGAAGACAGCCTCGCGCGCCGGCACTTCGAGCGCGTGCTCGCCGGCGAACTGCCGCCGGCCGTGGTCGCGAACGTCAACCGCTTTCTGGCGCTCATGCGCGCCCGCCGCCGCTGGTCGGCCTGGTTCGCCGCCGCCGTCACCCCCGACAGCAACGTCAACGGGGCCTCGGACACCGAGATCGTCTATATCGACACGGCGTTCGGCAGGCTGCCTTTCCGCCGCGACCCCGAGTCGCTGGCGCGGTCGGGCGTAAGCTTCTCCGCATGGGGCGGTGGAGAATATCAACACCCGCTGGGGGAGCGATTGCGGTTGCGCGCGGGCGCCGACACCGGCTGGCAGAACAGCGGCGGAGACGCGACCCACACTTTCGTGACCGGCCATCTGGGGCCGCGCTGGCTGGCCGCCCCGGACACGGAGTTCAGCTTGCTGGCGACCGCGTCGCGGGGCTGGCGATCCGCCGGGTATCCGGACGACACGGCGCTGGGCGTCCGTCTCGAGGCCGATCACAGGTTGAGCGGCCGGCTGCGCCTCCACGGCGCCGCCGACTGGCGCCGCCGCGACTATCGCGACGGCGGCGGTCTGGACGGTCCGGCGACGGACCTCGCACTCAGCGCCTTCTGGGGAGCGACCCCGATCCTGCACACCCATGCCACCCTGGGTTACACGCACGAGCGCCCGCGCATGAAAAGCCGCCGCAATGCGGGCTTTCGGGGCCGATTGGGCGCGTCGCTGGCGTTGCCCCTGGGCTTCACCGTGGGCGTCAGCGGCGAAATGCGTTGGGCGGATTACGAGGGTAGCGGCAGGGCGCACATGACATCGGACGGCGCGGGCCGCGAAGACCGGACGCGAATCCTGCGCGCGACGATTCTCAACCGCGGCTTCACTCTGATGGGCTTCAGCCCGCAACTCGCGCTAATCAACGAAAACCGCACCACCAACGCCCAAGCGCTGGACTACCAGCGCTATCGGCTCGAATCCCGCCTCGTCCGTCAGTTCTGACGGGCCAGACGGCCTTTCGCCGCGCGCTTCAGGCGCCGGAGCCCTTCATCCAGGCCAGCAATTCGGCGCCGGTGGCGCAGTCGATCACTTGGACACCTCCAAGAACCCGGCGTTCTGTCTGTCGATGTGATTCATTCGAGATAGCGGGCTTGGAAGGATGGTTTCGATGCGACAGTCTGGGCTTTCGCGTTACCGGAGCACCTGCGGAAGCTGTCGTCGACGGGCGACCCGCTCGAGGCGCTGGCGAAGGTGGTGGACTTTGAAGTCTTTCGCGCGCCGCTGGAGGCAGCGTTGGGCTATTCGGACGGCTCCAGGGGCGGTCGCCCGCCTTACGATCCGGTGGTGATGTTCAAATCCTGATCCTGGCGGCCCGGCACACGGTGAGCGACGAACGGATGGAGTTCCTGATCCGCGACCGCCTGAACCGGCTTCGCTTTCCGGGTTTCGACCTGGGAGCATGGACGCCGGATCGCAATACCATCCGGACCTTCCGCGAGCGCCTGGTTCGGGCCGGGGCGATGGATGCCTTGTTCGCCACCTTCGATCGCGAGCTTCGCCGTGCGGGCTATCTGGCGATGGGCGGCCAGATCGTCGATGCGACGCTGGTGTCGGCGCCGAGGCAGCGCCACACGGAGCGGGAGAAGGAAGCGATCGGGTCGGGCAAGAGCAGCGACGAGATTTAGGCGGATCGACCGGCGAAGGCGGCGCAGAGGGACACGCAAGCGCGCTGGACGGTGAAGACCGGGCGGCGCCGGGGCCCGGTCGGATCGCGGCAACGCCGGCCCGACATCGCGATCCCGGTGTATGGCGGCAATCCTCCTTGTCGCGCAGCCGGGGAGTCAGTCATTGCCGCGACAGCCTTCGATACTCTCGATGTCGCTGCCGGTCAGGGGGCGTTCGACGGCTCCGGCCGTTGCGCTGCGCACCCGCCGGCCGGAGGACGGGAACCCCAACCGCTCCTTGACCAGATAGAGCGGCCGCCGCTTCACCTCGCGGTAGATGCGCCCCGGATCCTCGCCGAGGATACCCACGCATACAAGCTGCACGCCGCCGAGGAACAGGACGGCGACTAGCCCGGATATCTCACAGCGGCTCGGGATGGGACGCTTTGTGGGTTGTTTGGCGGCGGCGGGCTGGGCGCGGGAGGGCGCTGTGGCGTCGTTGTGTTTGGTTGGGGTGGCGTTTTGGTGTTTGGGCGCCGCTCATGCCGGATTTCTTGCTTTGTTCTCAAGATGAACGCAGCCGTCATCGCCCGGCGCTGGCGCCGGCATGTCAAGGTCGCGTGGTGGGACGGTTCAGCGCGATAATCGTCGGTGTGCCCGGGCGAACTCGGTTCGGTAGGGGTGGTTGCTGGCCATGGAGACGAGAATGCGCCGTGCGCTGCGCCGGACCTGAGCGCCGAGCTTGAGCAGTTTCAAACGAATGGCGCCACAAGTGGCGTTCTCCAGCCGCGTCGCCTTCAAGCCGATGCGCCGCAGCGCACACACCAGGACGTAGGCGAAGGAGGCGAACCACAGGCGCAGTTGGTTGGCCCGCATGGTCCGGGCCGAGGTGCGGTCGGCGAACAGATCGAGTTGGCATTCCTTGATCCGGTTCTCCATCTCGCCGCGGGCGCAGTAGAGGTCTTCGTAGAGTGTTCGCGCGTCATACCGATCCGCCGGCAACGACGTGACCACGAAGCGCGGATTGGCGCCCTTGGGGAGATGTTCGGCCTTGGCCACGACCCGGCGCGCCCGGCACCAGCTCTGCCGTGTCCGATACACGAAGTCGGCGAACCGCCGCGCCGGCTGGCCGCTCGCCTTACAGGCGGCCTTGGCCGCGCCAAGCTCGCGCTCGATGACGGCGGCCAGCCGGCGGTTGCGGGCCAGCCCGAACAGATAGCCAACGTCATTGGCCTCGCACCAGACCATCAGGTCCTCACGGCAAAAACCGGAATCGGCCCGCAAAACGATCTCCACCTCAGGCCACCGGGCGCGGACCTGGCCAACGATCCGCGCCACCTCGTCCACCGCCCCGGCCGCCGCGTCGATGTTGGCCGGGCGCAGCCGAGACGCCAGAAGATGACGGCCACAAAAGATGTACAGCGGCAGATAGCAATAGCACTTGTAATAGCCGTGGAAAAACCGGCCCTCCTGATCCCCGTGCAGCGGATCGTCAGTGGCGTCCAGGTCCAGCACGATGCGCTTCTCGGGCCCCTCGTGAGCCTCCAGAAACAGCGTCACCAACAAATCCTCGAGCGCGCCGGCATCGTGGCCGATCCGATGGTAACGCCCGGGCTTATCCCCAAATGCATGCTCCAACCGGTTCAGCGTGCTCTTGCCCGCCAGCACCGCACAGTCCCGCCGCTTCGGCTCACAGTGATCCGACAGAAGCGCCAACACCGGATCGTGGCGAAGCTCGTCGTGGTCCGCCACATCCTCATGACCCAGGGCAATCGCGCCGATGCGCTGGCCGATCAAGGCCCGCAGGTCATGGACTACAAGGTCCGACCGCCGAGCATCGGTGAAGCAAGCGGCCACCCGCTCGAACAGGCCGATCGCCCGATCGGTCCGGCGAAGCAGCAGCGCACCCGCGTTGGTCGTCAGCGCACCGCCGTCAAACCCGGCAACAACCCGGCGCTTCCCAAAGCCTTCAAACTCAAACTGCTTGCTGATACACTCCGTCTGCATCGGTCCTCTGCTCCCGATCTGGCAAGTCATTGGTCAACAACGACTTTATCAGATCACAGAGGCCGATGCACCACACACCGTGAGATATCCGGGCTAGAAGCGACGCCCAGCCGCTGATCGACAGGTCGGTGAAGATACGAATGACGAGGACATAGACGATACCCGAGAGGGCCAGCCCCGAGGCGAGAAAGCCGAGCCACGTCGTCAGGCGAAGCGGCGCGGAAGAGAAAGACAGAACGCCGTCGGCGGCGAAGCGCAGCATCTTCCGCAACGGATATTTGGTTTCGCCCGCCGCCCGGGAGGCACGCGCATGTTCGACGGGCTCCTGCCGAAAGCCGGTCCACGCGACCATGCCGCGCACGAAACGGTCGCGTTCCGGCATGGCGAGGAAAGCGTCCACCACCCTTCGGTCCATGAGCCGGAAATCTCCCGTGTCGAGGGGAACGGAGATGTCGGCAAACCGGTCGAGGAAACGATAGAAGACGGCGGCCGTCCAGCGCTTGAATCTCGTGTCGTCCTTGCGTTCGGTGCGTCGGCCATAGACAACGTCGACGCTCCGCGCCACCGGTCGAGCATCTCGGGTATGACCTCAGGCGGATCCTGCAGGTCGGCGTCGATGACGACAACAGCATCGCCGGCAGCGCTTTCCAGGCCAGCGGTGAGGGCGACCTGGTGGCCGAAATTGCGGGACAAGGCGACCACTCTCACCCGCGGATCGGCATGTTGAATCGCCCGCAAGACGTTCAGCGTGGCATCATGGCTGCCGTCGTCGATATAGACGAGCTCGACATCGAGTTCGGGGACCGCCTCGAGGACCGCGACAAGCCGGCGATGCGTCTCCTGAATGACCGCTTCTTCGTTGAAGCAGGGGATGACGACGGACAAGAGCGCGCGGCGGCTGTTTTCGCCGGGCATAAGCGCTAACTTGTTTGGTGATCGTTCGGCGCTATTCGGTTCTCGCGCCCTCTTCGCGCGCGAGTTCGAAGCCGGCGCGCAGCAGGCGGACCGACGCTTCGCGGGTCATGAAGCCGGCGTGACCGGTCAGAGTCACATTGTCGAGACTGCGCAACGGGCTGTCGGCGGCGAGAGGTTCGGCGGCGAACACGTCGAGGCCGGCATGGGCGAGGCGCCCCGCACGCAGCGCGTCGATCAGCGCCACCTCGTCGATCAGGCCGCCGCGGGCGGTGTTGATCAGAATCGCGCCTCGCCGCATCAGGCCGAGACGGCGCCGATCGACGATCCCCGCCGTCTCGTCGGTCAGCGCGAGATGCAGCGACACCACATCGGCGGACTGCAACAGATCGTCGAGGGAGCGCTCGCCGCACGGCAGATCGCGGGCCACTCCGCTGCGGTTCCAGGCGACAACCGACATGCCGAGCCCGGCGCCCAGACGAACCATCTCGCGGCCGATGCCGCCGATCCCCACCACGCCGAGAGTCTTGCCGGCGAACTCGACGCCGTCGCAGGTTTTCCAACCGCCGGAACGGATCTCCCGATCCATCACGGCGACGTTGCGCCCGGCGGCGAACATCAACGCGACCGCGTGCTCGGCGACGCTGCGGTCGCCATAGCCGCGGATCGTGCGCACCGAAACGCCGCGCGCCGCAGCCGCTTCCAGGTCGATATAGCTCCCCGCCCCCGTGCCGAGAAACACGATCGCGCGCAGCGCCGGCGCCTCCGCGATCGTCCCGGCGTCGATTTCGGTATGATCGACCACCGCGACCCGGCAATCGGCGAGCAGGGCGCGCGCGGCGGCGCGGTCCGGGCTGCCGACCGAGATTTCGAGCGCCGGCGCGACCGCGCGCAGGCGATCGTCGATCAGCGAAGCGAGAAAGGCGGGGCAGTCGATGAATCGGGCGGTCATGAACGACGCGTTCTACCCGCCAGCCCGGCGCCGCGGCAGACGAGGAGATCAGCCACCCGCGGCAGCGTCAGCGCGCCACGTATATTCCACTTCGGGGGTCGCCGTCTCGTCCGCGCGCCGCAATCCCATTTCCTCCAGGCGCTCGCGGATCAACGGCAGATGCTCGCGGCCCCAATAGAGTTCGCCGTCGATGATGTAGCTCGGCACGCCGAAGACGCCCCTCTCTTCGGCTTCGCGCTGAATGCGGTCGTGCTCCGCGCGCCCCGGCCCATCGGCCCAAGCGGCGAAGCCCGCGGAGTCGCCGCCGGCTTCCTCCAGCGTCGCGGCGAGGACCGCCGCATCCTCGATATCCAGTTCGCGCTTCCAGAAGCGCTCGTAAACCGCATCAAGCCAGGGGTCGAGCACGCCCTGCGCCTCCGCCCGGAGCAGGCAGATATGGGCCAGCGACGAATCCCAGATCTTGCGCGGGCCGCGAATCGTCAGCCCGCGCAGATTCGCGTAGCGCCGCACATCCATGTAGCTGTAGCGCACGCGCCGCCACTGGTGCGCGCTGCGGCTCTCCGCCACCACCGCGCCGCCGGAATCGACTTCGGCACTGCCGAGGAAGTCCGGGATGTTCAGCGTGTAGGGCAGCCAATTCAACGTCACCCGGTAGTCGCGGGCCAGCGCGCGCGCCGGCGCCACGGCGAGACAGGCATACGGACTCTTGATGTCCGTATAGAGGTCGATCTTTTTTTCGGCCATCAGATGTATGTCTTCACGATTCCGCCATCGACCCGCAGCGCCGCTCCGTTGGTCGCCGAAGAGGCCGGGCTGCAAGCATAGCAGATCAGGTTGGCGACTTCCTCCGGCGTGGCATAGCGGCGCAACAGCGATGTCGGGCGGCGCGTTTCGAAGATGTCTTCCTTCGCCTCCTCCAGCGTGCGGCCCTGTTCGGCAGCGCGCCGGGCGACCCGCTCGGCATTGGTCTCGACCCAGGTCGGGCCGGGCAGAACCGAGTTGACCGTCACTCCGGTCCCCGCGGTGGTTTCGGCAAGGCCGCGCGACACCGCCAGTTGCGCCGCCTTCGAGAACCCGTAATGGATCATGTCCGGCGGGATGAACACGCCCGATTCGCTGGAGACGAAGACCACGCGGCCCCAGTCGCGCGCGATCATGCCGGGAAGATAGCGCCGGCTCAGGCGCACGCCGCTCATCACGTTGGTTTGAAAATAGGTCTCCCACTCGGCGTCGGCGATGTCGGCGAAGGCCACAGCGGCGTAGATGCCCGCATTGTTGACGAGGATATCCACCTCCGGGTGGGCGTCCGCGACCGCATCGCACCCGGCCGCGGTGGCGAGGTCGCCGGCAACCCCGACAACGCCGGCGCCGCGCGGGTCGGCGCGCGCCCTGTCGAGCGCCGCCGCGACCGAGCGCTCGCTGCGGCCGTGGAGGATCGCCTTCGCGCCCATCTCCGCGAGGCCGAGCGCGGTGGCGTAGCCGATCCCCCGCGTCGAACCGGTCACCAGCGCGGTGCGTCCACCCAGGTCGAGGTTCATGCTTAGTCTCCCTGCGCGCCGGCCGGGCGGTCGCCCGCCAGCGTCACCCGGCGCATCGCGCGGCGCCGGCCGTGATAGTCGTTGATCGGATGGTGCTGGGCGCAGCGGTTGTCCCAGAACGCGAGCGCGCCGGGGGTCCAGCGAAACCGGCAGGTGAACTCCGGGCGCGTCTGATGGGCGAACAGATAGTCGAGCAGCGGCGCGCTTTCCGCGTCGGTGAAGCCGACGAAGCGGCGCGTGTGCGCGACATTGACGTAGAGCGCGCGCCGCCCGGTCTCCGGATGGACGCGAACGACCGGGTGCTCGGCGGCCAGCGCCTCCGGTCGCGCCTCGCCGGCACTGTCGGGCCGCGTGGCGGCGGCCGCCGCCTTGTCCGAGACGTTGAGCGCGCGCAGGCCCTCGAGCAGGCGCTTCATCCCGTCCGACAGGGTCTCCCAGGCGAGATACATGTTGGCGAACAGCGTGTCGCCGCCCGCGGCCGGGACTTCGCAAGCGTGGAGCAGCGTGCCGAGGGGAGGCCGCTCCAGATAAGCGGTGTCGGAATGCCACAGGCCGCCGAAATTAATCCGCTCGTCCTCGCGCTTGACCACCGGGATGACCAGCGGCTCTTCGTCGAGGCCCCGGACGAACGGATAGGGGATCGGCTCGCCGAACCGCCGCGCCGCGTCCACGAGCTGCCGCGGGGTCAGCTCCTGGTCGCGGAAGAAGATCACCAGATGGTCGAGAAAGGCGCGGCGAACCGAGGCGACGGTTCCCGCGTCCAAGGGTTTCGCGAGATCGACCCCGACGATTTCGGCGCCGAGTGCGCCGGCGATCGGCGCCACGGTCGGCGCGGCGCTCACGCCACCCCCGCGACTGCGCCGAGCGTCGGACCGATCTCGCGGTTGAGCACCAGGTCCGCATGGGAATCGAGGTCGGTCGGCTCGCGGTTGAGAATCACGAGACGCGCACCGTTGCGCCGCGCCATCAGGGGAAACCCGGCGGCGGGATAGACGACGAGGGACGATCCCACCGCGAGAAACAGGTCGCAATCGCGGGTCACCCGTTCCGCCGCCGCCATCGCCCGCTCGGGCATCGCCTGGCCGAAGGAGACCGTCGCGCCCTTCACCATGCCGCCGCAGGCTTCGCAGATCGGGATCGCCCCCCGGTCGACGAAAGCGGCGCGGATGGGCGCGAGCTCGCGGCGGGCGCAGCAATCGAGACAAGCAGCGTAAGTCCCGTTGCCGTGCAGTTCGATCACCTGCTCGTCCGGCACGCCGGAGGCCTGGTGCAGGCCATCCACGTTCTGGGTGATGACGGCGGTCAGCGGGCCTTCGGCGATCAGATGCGCCACCGCGCGATGGCCCCGGTTGGGCGTCGCGCGCGCGATCACCGGATCGACCGCGAACTTGCGCCGCCAGTACTCCCTGCGCGCGCGCTCGGAGGCGACAAACTCTTCGAAGAGGATCGGCTTGTGTTTGTCCCAGACGCCGCCAGGGGAGCGAAAGTCGGGGATTCCCGACTCGGTGCTGATCCCGGCGCCGGTGAAGACGACCGACCGTTCGGAGCGCTCCAGCATCCGCGCCAGTTGCGCCACGTCGTCGCGGTCGTTCACACAGAACGCTCGCGTTCGCACCGCGTCACTCGTAGCGGCGCCGGTCGTCGATCACGACGCCGTCGTCGGGCAGCGTGCCGGGTTCGACGAACGCGACCTCGCCGCGCAGCCGGCACACTTTCTGCACCGATCCGCCGATGCGGTCGCGCAGCGCGTCGCCGCCGGGTTCCTTCAATTCGCAGCGCAGCACCATGCGATCGGCCCCGTCCGGGTTCTCGACGACGAGGCGCGCTTTGACGATTTCAGGATGGCGGGCTGCCGCCTGGCCGACCTGCACGGGATGAACGAACATCCCGCGCACCTTGGTGGTCTGGTCCGCGCGGCCCATCCAGCCCTTGATCCGCACATTGGTGCGCCCGCACGGAGAACGGCCGCGGAGGATGGCGGACAGGTCGCCGGTCGCGAAGCGGATCAGCGGATAGTCGGGGTTCAGCACGCTGACCACGACCTCGCCGACCTCGCCTTCGGCCACGGGTTCTCCGGTCCCCGGTGCGACGATTTCGACGATGACCCCTTCATCGACGATCATCCCTTCCAGCGCCGGCGATTCATAGGCGATGAGGCCGATGTCGGCAGTGCCGTAGGACTGGAGGACGGCGACCCCCCGGTCCCGGAACCGGTCGCGCAGGCTCGGCGGCAGTGCCTCGCCGCCGACCGAGGCCTTGACGATCGACGATATGTCGAGACCGGCCTCGCTCGCGCGGTCGAAAAGAATGCGCAGGAACGAGGGCGTGCCGGCATAGGCGTTCGGCCGGATGTCGGCGATGGCGCGGATCTGCTGGTCGGTGTTGCCGACACCGCCCGGCACCACCGCACAACCGCAGGCGTGCGCGCCGGATTCCATCATGTGGCCGGCCGGAGTCAGATGGTAGGCGAACGTGTTCCAGACGACGTCACCGGGGCGCAGACCGGCGGCGTGGAACGCGCGGCCCATGCGGAAATAGTCATGCCGCCGCATCGCGGGTTCGTAGATCGGCCCCGGCGAGCAGAAAATCCAGCCCAGTTCGCCCGGCGGGCGGGTGGTCAGACCGCCGAAGGGGCGGTTCTCGCGTTGCAGGTCGATCAGCGTCGATTTACGCGTTACGGGCAGCGCCGCGAGTGCCGCGCGGTCGGTAACGGCAACGGCATCGACCTCGGCGAGAATGCGGTCCCAGGCAGGGCTTTTTTCTCTGGCAAACGCGATTTGGCCGCGCAGCGCCTCGAACGCCGCCCGTTCACGGTCTTCGGGGTCACGGATTTCGAGATCGTCGTAATGCGCACCGTGACCGGTCATGCCGCCCCCTCCCGAACCTGCCGGAACACGGTGGATCGGGTATCGCAGCCCCGCCTGCCGGTCAAGCGCCCACCGTCCAGGCGCGGAACTGCTTCCCGAGCTTGAGGCTCTGCCCCTGATAGGACGAGCCGATGTCGCGACCATACAAACGATCGGGGATCGCGGCGAGCTTCTCGAAGCGCAGCCAGCCGATGATCTGCCGGTGTTCAAGCACGAACGGCACGTCGTGCGAGCGCACTTCGAGCACCGCCTTGGCGCCGGGGCCCGAGCCGTAACCGAAACCGGGGTCGAAGAAACCCGCATAATGGACGCGGAACTCGCCGACCATAGTGTCGTAGGCCATCATCTCCGCCGCGAATCCAGGCGGGATGCGCACGCGCTCGGCCGTCGCCAGGATGTGGAAGTCATCGGGATCGAGCACGATGCGCGGGCCTTCGCGCGGCGCGATCGGCTCCCAGAAATCCTGCGGGGGGTAGTGGTCGCGGCGATCGACGTCGACCACATCGGCGTGCTTGCGCGCGCGGTAGCCGGCGATACCGCCGGGTCGGTCGAGGTCGAGCGTGACCGCGATGCGGTCTTCGTGGATGCGCGCCTCGGCGGCAGGCACATCGATCAACGGAACTTCTGTCTGGAGCTTGCGCATTTCCACGTGCGGCATGGGCGGCGCGCCTCGCTTGAGACGCAACTGGCACAGCCGGGATCCTTCGCGCACGAGAATCGAGAAGGTGCGCGGCACGATCTCGGCATAGAGAGGTCCATGATAGCCGCCGGCGGCGACGTCGAACGACGCCGCGCCGTCGGCAATCAGACGGGTGAACACGTCGAGCCGCCCGGTCGAGCTCTTCGGATTGGCGAAGCCGGTGAGCGTGCGCGGCAGGCTCATCCGTTCCTGGAGCTCGACGATATAGACGCAGCCTTTCTCCAGCACCGCGCCGCCGCCGAGATCGATCTCGTGTGTGCCCCAGGCGGCGATTTTTTCCGCGACCGTCGTTCCGACGCCCGGCAGGAAACTCGCGCGGATGCGCCACGCCCGTGTGCCGAGCCGCAGGTCGAGGCTCGCCGGCTGGACCTGATCGGGTTCGATCGGCGTTTCGGCGTAGAACGCGCCGTCGGCGATGGTTTGCCGCAACGCCTGACAGGGAAGGATCCCGGTCGCCGGACGGTCGACGTCGGTTGCCGGACCGGCCATGTCCGGGAATGTCGGTGTGGTCGCGACCGCCCGGGGCATGACCCGTCTCCACGCTTCGCCTGTCCGCCAGCATCGCATGACCGGCGGATATTTCAAACGCGGCGAAAGGCGTCACCGCGGTTTCGTCGGCGCGCCGAAATTTGCGCCGGCCGGCGCAGTGTCGTATGGTGGAAAGGACGCTCTACGACAGGAATCGGAAATGTGCATTCTCCGTTCCGCGGCAGGCGCGTTGGCAGGCGCGGGCTTGCTCGTTTCTCTCGCCGCCGGCGCAGAAGACGACCTCGAGATGACCATCTCATTCACCGGGCCGCCAGAGATCCAGGTGATCGAGGATCCGGTGACCGGCGAAGAGTCGTTCTTCGGCGCCATCACGGGGGTCGTGCGGGCCGACGATTCAGCGCTGTTCGCCGGGACGTCGGTCAATTGCGAGTTCGACGGCCACACGTTCGAATCACGCGGCTTCTCCTGCGGCTTCACCACGGCGGAATCGGTGGCGGGCGTCTGCCTGTTCGCCACCGAGAACGGCGATACGGCGGTCGCCGAATGGCGCTGCCAGACGGGCGCAACCCTGACCTCGGACGCGCGCTGCGAAGGCACGGCGTCGTGGGTTGACGGAACCGGCGCGTTCGCCGGGATCACCGGTCGCGCACGGCTGCACAGCGACCTTTTCCTTTTCCCGACCGAGGGCTTCTCGCTATGGAAGGGGCGGTGGAGCGTGGCTCGTCTGGCGTCGCTCGACCGCTGATCCCCACGGGTCGCGCGTCGCGTTCCATGCTCCGCGTATTCACACTGCTTTCTGCGGTGGGTCTTGCTCTGCCCGCGTATGGCCAGGGGCAGGACGCGGCGCAGAAGGCGTTCACGATCCCGTGGTTCACGACCACCGGCGGCAGCTTGATCCGCGACATGACCATCGCGTGGGAGAGTCACGGCCGGCTGGATTTCCGCGGCGAGAATGCCGTCCTCATGCTGCCCGGGATGGGCGAGAGACCGGCGACGGCAACCCACCCGATGATCCGCGCGCTCGATACCAGGCGCTTCTTCGTGTTGGGCCTCGGGGCGCCGTGCGGGCCGGAAGAGGTGGCGACGAGTCCGGCGAGCCGCGATCCCGAAACCGGCGATGTCTGGGGCGCGGATTTTCCCGCGCTCGTCATCCGCGATCTGGTCGCGGTGCAAAAGGCGCTATCCGACGATCTGGGGATCAAGCGCATCCGCGCCGTGATCGGCGCCGGATTCGGCGGCCTGCAGGCGCTCGAATGGCGCCGCCGTTACCCGCATCTGGTCGAGAACGCATTCGCCATCGGCCCACCGCCGCAGGACAGCCCCGGCAATACCGGATGTCAGGCGGATATCCTGCGCCAGCACGGTGAGGAAGACGCCGAATGGGTAGCGAACGATCCGGCGGCGATCGCAGCCTCGATCGCTGCCGTTTCCGCTAACTGAACCGAGCCCCGCGCGGTCGGTGGGGCCACGGCCGGGACGAGCCGGACGGTCAGACCGGCGCAGCGAACACCCGTTGCAGACCTTCGCCGACGCGCCGCACCTCGGCGCTGCGCAGCGCTCCGGCCGCCGCCAATGCGCGATGACAAGCCGGCAGATTGTAGTGCGGGATCGCAGGGTAAAGATGGTGTTCGATGTGGTAGTTGACGTGGTGCGGAAACGCCAACCACAACAACCAGCGAGGCGCCAGGTTGGTCCGTGCGGCGGTGAGCGGCGACGCCGTGTCGGTCACCGCCCCGTGCTCGAGTATCGCACGCACTCGCAGCAGCGCTTGCAGCACGGTCACCGCCGGCAACACCCACAACAGCAGATATTCGACCAGGAACCCGCCGGCGGTCGCGGCACCCGCCAGCCCGAGCTGAACCGCAACCACGAGCCGACGGTCGCGCCGCGCCGCCGCGCGCAGTGCCGGGCTGGTATCGTCGAGCGGACGCGCCGCGCCGTCGCGCGCGCGGTTGATCGCCGGATGTCCGAAGAAATAGCGGTATGTCTTCCACGCCGTGAGGCCCGCCAGGTCGCGCGCCAATTTCCCCAGCAGGTAGAGCCGCCCGCGCGGATAGCCGCCATGCAGCGCGACGTCGGGATCTTCGTCACCGTAGAGATGATTGTGGTGCAGCCGGTGGATGACGCGGTAGGTCGGCATCGAGATTCCGGCGATGGCCGCAAGCGCACGGCCGGCAGCCTCGTTGAGCCATCGCGCGGGATAGAGCCGGTAATGCGCGGCGTCGTGGGCGAGCACGAACAGCGCGTGCTGCCGACTCGCGACGACGATCACCGTCACTGCCACGATCGCCGGATGCGGCCAGATCAGCGCCGCCGCGATCGCCGCGGCAAGTATCGCCAGCGTTTCGGCGACCGCCAGTGTCGCGCGTCCGGGGTCGAGCCGGCAGAGCCGCTTGACGACCGCCGGCGGCAACGGGCGGACACCACGGCGGTCGTCGCGGAATTCATGGCCTGCCATCGCAGCGTTCATGAGCCGATTCTACCACGTTCCCGGGTCGGCGCGGGGTTGATCGACGCGCCCGCCGGCGACGCGGTTCCATCGACGGTCACGATCTCGTCGCGGATGCGGACCCGGCCCTCGGCGATCCAGCGCACGGCGAGTGGATAGATCCGGTGCTCCTCCGCCAGCACACGTGCGGCGAGGCGGTCGGCGTCTTCGCCGCGATGCACCGGCACCGCCGCCTGGACGATGATCGGGCCGGAGTCCATTGCCGGGCGCACGAAGTGGATCGTGCAGCCGGTGAAGCGCACGCCGGCCGCCAGCACCCGCGCATGGGTGTCGAGGCCTTTGAACGCGGGCAGCAGCGACGGGTGCACGTTGATCAGCCTGTCGCGCCAGCGCGCAACGAACGCACCGCCGAGCAGGCGCATGAAACCGGCCAGGCAGACGAGGTCGGCGCCGCGTTCCCGGATCGTGGAATCGAGCGCTGCGTCGAAGGAATCGCGCGTCGCATGGTCCCGGCGATCGACGACCACCGTATCGACGCCGGCGTCGCGCGCCAGTTCCAGGCCGGCAGCATCGGGGCAATCGGCGATCACGGCGGCCGGAGCGGCGGGGAACCCGGGTGTCCGACACGCCGCGAGGAGCGCCCCCATATTCGAGCCGCGCCCGGAGATCAGGATCGCGAGGCGGCGCGTCGTCACATCACTGTGACCCCGGGGGTCGCGACGACTTCGCCGATACACCACACGGTTTCGCCAGCCGCGGTAATCGCGGCGCAGACCGGGTCCACGGTGTCCGGGGCTGCGATGGCGGCCATCCCGATGCCGCAATTGAACGTGCGCAGCATCTCTTCTCGCGCGACATCGCCGTCGGCGGCGATCCATCCGAATACCGGCGGCTCGGACCATGCCCGGGAGTCGAGGCGAGCACCTAGCGGCGGTGGCAACGCCCGCGGCAGATTTTCAATCAAGCCGCCGCCGGTTACGTGGGCGAGCGCCTTGATCCCCTGGGGCAGCGCCGCCAGAACCGCCGGGACATAGATCCGCGTCGGCGCCAGGAACGCCTCGCCCAGCGACACCGCTGGGTCGAAGGGCGCCGGCGCATCCCAGGACAGGCCGCGGTCGGCGACGAGGCGGCGCACCAGCGAGAACCCGTTCGCGTGAACGCCGCTCGACGCGAGGCCGATCACCGTGTCGCCGACGCGGACATCGTGTCGCGGCAACAGGCTGTCGCGTTCGACCGCGCCGACGGCAAAGCCGGCGAGATCGTAGTGGCTGGCGCTGTAGATGCCGGGCATTTCCGCGGTCTCGCCGCCGATCAGGCCGCACCCCGCCTGCCGGCAGCCTTTGGCGATTCCCGCGACGACCGCCGCCGCGGAGTCCACCGAGAGCGCACCGGTCGAGAAATAGTCGAGAAAGAAAAGTGGCTCCGCGCCGTGAACCACAAGGTCGTTGACGCACATCGCCACGAGGTCGACGCCGATGCCGTCGTGACGCCCGGCGGCGGCAGCGACCATCGACTTGGTTCCCACACCGTCGGTCGCGGCAACCAACAACGGATCCCGCCAGCGCCCGGCGGCGGCGAGGTCGAACAGGCCGCCGAACCCGCCGAGCGCGGCGTCTGCGCCGGGGCGTGCGGTCGCCCTCGCCAACGGAGCAATGCGTCTCACCAACTCCGCGCCAGAGTCGATATCGACGCCCGCGCCGCGATAGTCGTAAGGCTGGCTGGGTATGCCGCTCATGATATCATGTGCCGCAAATGCCGACGACAATATCGCAGCGACAAAGGTTTGCAACGCGCGCGGGTGCGTTGGCGGCGAGTGTCGTTTTCGCCGGGCTCGCCAGCCAAGCGATCGCCGACGATTTGTTCGCGGTCGCCGGTGTCACGGTCGAAATCGAGGCGGAAAGCGCCCATGCGGCGCAAGAGCGCGCGGTGGTCGACGCGACGGTTCGTGCGACCGGTTCGATGCTGCGCAAGCTCACCCGCCCGGTCGATCATGGCCGCCTGCCGCAACCCGACGCCGCGACGGCTGCGGCGCTGGTGCGCGGGTACGAAGTGACCAACGAGCGGCGAGCGGCGCAACGCTATATCGGCGAGTTCACGATCCGCTTCGATGCCGACGGCGTGCGTGCGCTTCTGCGCGACGCGGAAATTCTGTATGCCGACACCAGAACCCCGCCGGTATTGGTGCTGCCGATTCTGGCCGGTCGCGACGGGGCGGCGCTGTGGGATTCGCCCAATCCATGGCGTGACGCCTGGACCCGGCTCGACCGGCGTCACCGCATGGTTGATTTCGTGCTGCCCCTGGGCGAACTGGAAGACCTGATCGGCATCTCGGCCGAACAGGCGATGGCCGGCGACGAAGAGCGGCTCGGCGCCATGGCCGAACGCTACCGCGCCGCCGGCGTGCTGGTCGTTGCTGCCCGTCCCGGCGCCGGGCAAGAGTCGCTCGCGGTCGAAGTCCGCCCGCATGGAGCGTTGGCAGGCGCGGCGCTGCGGCGCACGCTTCCAAACGACGGCGAGCCGTGGCGGCACGCCGCGGAAACGACCGCCGGCCTGATCGAGCAAAGCTGGCTCACCGCCAATCTGACCGACTACCGCCGGTCGGCGAGTCTCGACGCGATCGCCGAACTCGACGGTCTCGAGAGCTGGCTCGCACTGCGTCGCGGTTTCGCGGCGCTGAGCCGGATCGATCGGGTCGAGATCCACAGCCTGAGCGTCGCGCAGGCGGCGCTGACCTTGCATTATCTCGGCGCCGAGGAACGGTTGCGCACGGCGCTCGCGGCGCGCGGCATCGATCTGGTCGCCGGCGAGGGCGGGGTCGGGCGATTCCTCCGGCAAACGCGGCCACGCGCGGGCGACGGCCAGGAGGCGGCGTTCTCTTCCTCGGCGTCCGAACCAGAGGCCGTCGCGCCGCAAGAGCCGCGCTCGCCGTTGGACGACCTGCTGGTCGAATGACCTGCCGCCATGCCCGGCGCTGAACGCGGGCCGGTCGCGGCTCCGTGAGCACGTCCCGAAGGGTGCTGTTTTGGCTCGGCGCGCTCGCCGCCGCGGTCGCTACACTAACGTTGCTGCGCGCGATCCTGCTGCCCTTCGTCGCCGGCATGGCGCTCGCTTACTTCCTCGACCCGCTGGTCGATCGCCTGCAAGCGCGCAAATTGTCGCGCGCGCTGGCCGCGACCCTCGTCCTCGTCGCCTTCCTTCTGGCCTTCGTCGCCGGGCTGTTCCTGCTCGTGCCGTTGATCGAGGGTCAGGCCGCGGGGTTGGCGCGCCGGCTGCCCGCACTGTTCCAGGCGGCCAGCGACGGGGTGGCGCGGCTGGCGGCGTTCGCCTCCGACCGTCTCGACCCGGCACGCATGGCCGACATCGACAACGCACTGACCGCGCTACAGCGGACGCTCGCGCAATGGCTCCTGTCGGCGGCAGGTCGCCTGTACCAATCCGGCGTTGCGGTGCTCAATCTGTTGGGGCTTCTGATCGTCACCCCCGTGGTCGCGTGGTATCTGTTGCGAGACTGGGATCGGTTGATCGCGCGCGTCGACGAGCTGTTGCCGCGCGACCACGCGGCCACGATCCGCGAGCAGGCGAGACGGATCGACGAGCGTCTGGCTGGGTTCTTGCGCGGGCAGGCGCTGGTCTGCGTGATTCTCGGCGTGGCCTACGCGGTCGCACTGCAACTCGCCGGTCTCGACTATGGCGTGATCGTCGGTCTGATCGCCGGGCTGATCTCGTTCATCCCGTTCGTCGGCTCGTTGATCGGGTTGGTCCTGTCGGCGGGCCTCGGCTATCTGCAATTCGGCTGGTCGGCGGAACTGCTTCTCCTCGTCGCCATCTTCGTTGCAGGGCAGGCGGTGGAAGGCTACGCCCTGACCCCGAAACTGGTTGGCGACCGTGTGGGACTGCATCCGGTGTGGGTGATGTTTGCGCTCCTCGCGGGCGGAGCGCTGTTCGGAATCGTCGGCGTGATGATCGCGCTGCCGGTCGCCGCGGTGGTCGGCGTTCTGGTACGGTTCTCGATCGAGCGCTATCTGGCCAGCCGGCTCTTTCGGGGCGGGGGCGCGGCGCCGTGAGCGGCGCACAGGGCGCCCTCGCCTTCGACTCCCGCGACGCGCGGGAGGCCGGCGATTTTCACGTCACCGGCGCAAATCGGGAGGCGGCGGCGTGGATCGATCGCTGGCCCGACTGGCCGTCGCCGGGCCTGGTGGTGTATGGCCCGTCCGGTTGCGGCAAAAGTCATTTGCTGGCGATCTGGGCGCACCGCAGCGGCGCGCGATCCATCGCCGCGCGGAACCTTCGCGGCCTGCCGCCCGCGGCGACGCGCGCCGCGGCGGTGGACGACGTCGACTCCGGCATCGACGAGCGCGCGTTGCTTCATCTCTACAACGTCGTCGCGGCGCAGCGCGGCAGCGTGTTGCTGAGCGCGGTGCGGGCGCCGGCACGCTGGCCGCTCGCGCTCGCCGACCTGCGCTCACGGGTTGCCGCGCTGCCGGCGGTCGCGATCGACGAACCCGACGACGATCTGCTCGCCGCGGTGCTCGTCAAACTGTTCGCCGACCGGCAGACGATTGTCGAACCGGCGCTGATCGACTATCTGGTCGCCCGCATCGAGCGTTCGTTCGCCGCGGCGCGTCGGGTCGTCGCGCTTCTCGATCGCGCCGCATACGAACGGCGGCGCGCGCTCACCATACCGTTCGTTCGCAAATTGCTGCTTCCCGGTGACGGGGAAGGCGGCATCAGGGGGGACTGAACATGAAACTGGGTCTGTCGGGCCGCAGGGCGATCGTGTGCGCATCGAGCAAGGGGCTGGGGCGGGCCTGCGCCATGTCGCTGGCGCGCGAGGGCGTGGCGGTGACGATCAACGCACGCACGTCCGGGCCGCTGGAGGCGACGGCGGCGGAGATTCGAGAGGAAACCGGCGCGGAGGTGACCGCCGTCGCGTGCGACGTGACGGCGCCCGAGGGCCAGCGCGCCCTACTCGCCGCGTGCCCGGACCCGGACATTCTCGTCAACAATGCGGGCGGGCCGCCGCCGGGCGATTTCCGCAACTGGTCGCGCGACGACTGGATCAAGGGCGTGACCGCCAACATGCTGACCCCGATCGAACTGATCAAGGCGACGGTCGATGGCATGATCGCGCGCAGGTTCGGGCGCATCGTCAACATCACGTCCGGCGCCACCCGGAGCCCGATCCCGGAGCTCGGCATGTCGAACGGTGCGCGCACCGGCCTCGCCGGTTTCGTCGCGGGGCTGTCGCGCGAGACGGTGGCCCACAACGTGACGATCAACTGCCTCCTGCCCGGCCCCTTCGATACGGACCGCCTGCGCGGCAATATCAGGTTCCGCGCGGAACAGGCGGGCGAGGACGAGGCGGCGTTCGCGGCCCGGGTCGCCGCGGCGAACCCGGCGGGCCGTTTCGGCCGGCCGGAGGAATTCGGCGACGCATGCGCCTTCCTGTGCAGTGCACAGATGGGTTTCGTCACGGGTCAGCATTTCCTGATGGACGGCGGCGCCTTCCGGGGTACGTTCTGACGGCGCCCGCCGGGCAGGGCGCGACCGGGCGGCACGGCGTCATCGATATCGGCTCGAACTCGATCCGGCTGGTGGTGTTCGACGGCCTGCGCCGGGCGCCGCTGCCTCTGTTCAACGAAAAGGTCATGTGCGGGATCGGCCGCGGAGTCCGGCGCACCGGACGGCTCGATCCGGCGGGAGTCCGGCGGGCGCTCGACAATATCGAGCGCTTCGGCGTCCTGTTGCGCGCGATGCGGGCGGCGCCGGTCGATGCCGTGGCAACGGCGGCGGTGCGCGAGGCCGAAGACGGCGCCGCCTTTGCGCGCAAGGCGGCGAAGCGTTGCGGTTTCGGCGTACGCGTGCTGTCGGGCGCCGAAGAAGCGGAGATCGCCGCCGCCGGGGTGTTGGCCGGCGCGCCGGACGCGCGCGGCCTGATGGGCGACCTCGGTGGCGGCAGCCTGGAACTCGTGCGTCTCGCCGACGGCCGCGCCGCCGCGCACGCGACGCTGCCCTTCGGCCCGCTCGATCTGGCGGCGGCGACGAACGGCAATCGCGAACGCGCGCGTGCCGTCGTGGATGAGGCGCTGGCGGACCTCCCGTGGCTGAAGGAGGCCGCCCGGGGCGCCAACCTGTATGCGGTGGGGGGCAATTGGCGGGCGCTCGCCCGCGTCCACATGGCGCGGAACGACTATGCCTTGCGAGTCATCCACCACTACACCCTGCGGCGGCACGAACTGGCGGCGCTCGCGGCGCTCATCGCGCGGCAGAGCGGCGAATCGTTGAGCCGCCTCGCCGGCGTGCCGCGCCGGCGCTTGGAACTGTTGCCGTTCGCCGCCCTGGTGATGGAGCGGTTGCTGCATGCCGCGGCGCCGCGCCGGGTCGTGTTTTCGGCGTTCGGCCTGCGCGAAGGCCTTGCGCACCAGCGCCTGCCGGTGGAGGTTCGCGCCGAAGATCCACTGATCGCCGCGTGTCGCGACATCGCGGCCCGCGCTGCGCGGAATCCGGCGAGCACCGAAGACATGTTCGCCTGGACCGCGAGTCTGTTTCCAGAGGAGAGCGCCGCCGACCGGCGCTTGCGCCACGCCGCCTGCCTGCTCGGCGACGTCGGCTGGCGCCTGCACCCCAACTACCGGGCGGAACAGGCGAGCGCGGAAGTCTTGCGCGCGCCGGCGCTGCACGCCAGTCACGCCGAGCGCTGCTTCCTCGCCCGCGCGGTGTTCGCGCGCTATACGAGTCGCGAGCCCGGCGGCGCGCTGGCTGCGGCAGGACGCCTGTTGGGGGCGGCGGGACACGAACGCGCGCGGACGGTCGGCCTGGCCATACGCCTCGGCGAGACCCTGTCCGGCGGCGTCTCCGGAATTCTCGGGCGATTCGCGTTGTCGCTTTTGGCGCGGCCGCGCAGGCTGCGGCTTAACCACGAACCGAAAGACCGCAATATGCTCGGAGAAGTGGTCATGCACCGTTTCCGCACCCTGGCGGCGGCGATGGATCGGGCCCCTGAGGTGCACTGCGACGAAGGCGCGGCGGCGCCGTGACCCGGCTGGCCGGGCGCGCCGCTCTTGTGCTCGGCGCCGGTTCGGTGGCGCCCGGCTGGGGCAACGGCAAAGCCATTTCCGTTCTGTTCGCGCGCGAGGGCGCGCAGGTCTTCGCCGTCGATCGCGATCTTGGCGCCGCGCAGGAGACCGTGGACATCGTGCGCGGCGAAGGCGGCGACGCCGTGGCCCACGCCGCCGACGTCACGGACGGCCGGGCGGTCGAAGCGGCAGTAGCGGCGTGCCTCGACGCTTTCGGGCGCATCGACGTTCTGGTCAACAATGTCGGCGGCTCGGCGCCGGGCGGACCGGTGGAAATGGACGAAGCGGTGTGGGACCGGCAGATGGACACCAATCTGCGCTACGTCTATCTGAGCTGCAAGCACGTGCTACCGGTGATGGAGCGCCAGGGCGCCGGGGTCGTCGTCAACATCGCGTCGATCGCCGGTCTGCGCCATATCGGCCACGATCTGGCGGCCTATGCGGCGAGCAAGGCAGGGCTGATCCAGTTCACGCGGGTGACCGCGGTGAGCCATGCCCGCAAGGGGGTTCGTCTCAACACGGTCGTGCCCGGTCTCATGCACACGCCGCTGGTCGCGCATCGCCTGGCCGGCGAGCGCGGCGGCGGCGACGCCGACGCACTGATCGCGGCGCGCCACCAGCAGCCGCCGATGGGCCGCATGGGCAATGCCTGGGACGTGGCCAACGCGGCCCTGTTCCTCGCCAGCGACGAGTCGAAATACGTCACCGGCACGGAAATCGTCGTCGATGGCGGGCTGATGGCCACCGCCGCGCAGCCGCCCGGGCGCGAGACCGAAACATGACAGAAGATTGACAGCCTCGTTCGGCTGCCGATATCTCACCGGTTCCGCGACATCCTGTTCGCGAGGGGGAGAGACGGCGTGACGGACGGTGCGATGCGGGATAGCCGGGCTCCCACGGCCAACCGGACGCTGCTTGCGTGGGTCGGGGAAATGACCGCGCTGGCACAGCCGAACCGCGTCCACTGGTGCGACGGCTCGCGCGAAGAATACGATCGGCTGTGCGCGGAGATGGTCGCGGCGGGCACGCTGATCGCGCTCAACCCGGACAAGCGGCCCGGATGCTTTCTCGCCCGCTCCGATGCTGCCGACACGGCGCGCGTGGAAGGCCGGACCTTCGTCTGTTCGCGCACCGAGGCCGAGGCCGGCCCGAACAACAATTGGGTCGATCCCGCGGCGATGAAACGGACCTTGCGCGGCCTGTTCGACGGCGCGATGCGCGGGCGGACGATGTATGTGCTGCCGTTCAGCATGGGGCCGCTCGGTTCGCCGCTCGCGCGCATCGGCGTCCAGTTGACCGACTCGCCCTATGTCGCGGCGAGCATGGGGATCATGACCCGGATGGGCCGGGCAGTGCTCGACGCGCTCGGCGACGAGTCGTTCATCCCGTGCATGCACTCGCTCGGCGCGCCGCTCGCCCCAGGCGCCGCGGACGTCGCATGGCCGTGCAACGCCGAGAAATACATCGTTCATTTCCCCGAGGACCGCGAGATCTGGTCCTACGGTTCTGGCTATGGCGGCAACGCGCTGCTCGGCAAGAAATGCTTCGCGCTGCGCCTCGCCTCGGTGATGGCGCGCGACGAAGGCTGGCTCGCCGAGCACATGCTGATCCTCGGCATCGAATCGCCGCGCGGCGACAAGACCTGGGTCGCTGCCGCGTTCCCCAGCGCCTGCGGCAAGACCAACCTCTCCATGCTCATCCCACCGGAAGGCTACGAGGGCTGGAAGGTCAGCACGGTCGGCGACGACATCGCCTGGATCAGGCCCGACGCCGACGGGCGGCTGCGCGCGATCAACCCCGAGGCCGGCTATTTCGGCGTCGTTCCCGGCACCTCGCTGAAGACCAACCCCAACGCGATGGCGATGATCGCCCGCGATACGATCTTCACCAACGTCGCGCTCACCGACGACGGCGACGTGTGGTGGGAAGGGATCGACGGCGACCCGCCCGATCACTTGATCGACTGGCGCGGCAATGACTGGACGCCGGACTGCGGCCGCAAGGCAGCGCACCCGAACGCGCGCTTCACCTGCGCCGCGGACCGCTGCCCGAGCGCCGACCCGGCGCGCGAGGATCCGGACGGCGTGCCGATCGGCGCGTTTGTCTTCGGCGGGCGGCTCAGCCACACCTTTCCACTGGTGTATGAGGCGCGCGACTGGACCCACGGCGTCTATAGCGCCGCGACGATGGGCTCGGAAGCGACCGCGGCGGCCGCCGATCAGACCGCGGTGCGCCGCGACCCGATGGCGATGCTGCCGTTCTGCGGCTACAACATGGCGGATTACTGGCGGCACTGGCTGGCGTTGGGCGAAAAGCTCGCGGCGCCGCCGAAGATCTTTCGCGTCAACTGGTTCCGCAAGGACAGTTCGGGGCGGTTCATCTGGCCGGGTTTCGGCGAGAACATGCGGGTGCTGGAATGGATCGTCGCCCGCATCGGCGTGGCGGCGCGGGCGGTCGATGGCCCGTTCGGCCCGATGCCGCGCTACGACGACCTCAATTGGCACGGCCTCGGCTTCGACCCGGCGGCGTTCAACCGGATCATGGACATCGACAGCACCGCCGGTCGGCGCGAGGCCGAGGCTCAATGTGAATTGTTCGGCCTCTACGCAGGCCGGACGCCGCCGCAATTCGAAGCCGAGCGACAGGCGCTGGCCGCCCGCTTCGCCGCCTCGCCCGACACCTGGCGTATCGACTCCGCGACGGCCGAACAGGTCGGGGGCGCCTCGGCGGAAGCCCCGCCGGAGCGGCCTACAACAGCTTCACCAAGGCCACCACCGCCGCGATGATGGCGCCTGTCTGCAGCCACACCGCGCGATAGAGGTCGGCCCTGGTGGCGTAATTTTGCAGCTTGTCGTCGAGACGCTCGAGCCTGTCCTCCAGGCGCTCGACGGCGGTCTTGAGATCAGCCTTGCTGGCGGCGCGTTCACCCGCGTTGCCTGTCGCGGTCGCAATCGCTTCCGCCTGACGCCGCTCGACGGCTTCCGCCTGACGCCGCTCGACGGCTTCCGCCTGACGCCGCTCGACGCCGGCGGCCTCGAGGTCGCGGGTGACGGCAAGCGCACCGAACGCGACGAAGGCCATGCGGCGACTCTACAGGCTCTGTCTGTCGAATCGAGACGGCGGCGCCGGTCCACCCCGCGGCGTGTTATCGCGGATCGTCCAGTTCGACCAACGCCAGGCGCGCGCCGTCGGCGGTGAGGGCGAGGTCGCCGCGCATCAGCGACAGGGCGTCGTCGCCGAACAGTTTGCGCCGCCAGCCGCGCAACGCCGCCACGTCGGCGTTCGGATCGGCCGCGAGGCGCTCGAGGTCGCCGGTACTGGCCACCAGCCGCGCCGCCACGTCGTTCTCCTCGCAGCACAATTTGAGCAGCACCTTGAGCAGCTCGACGATCGGTGCCGCTCCGCGCGGAGCCGGCGGCGGCTTGACGATTCGCGGCAGGTCGCTTTCGGGCAGAGCGAGGCCACGCTCGACCGCGGCGATCAGCGCCTTGCCCAGCGTCCCCCGGGCCTGCCCCTTCGTCACCCCGCGAACGCGCTCGAGGTCGTCGAGGCCGGTAACCTCGCGCGCCGCGATTTCAAGCAGCGACTCGTCGCGCAGCACCCGGTTGCGCGGCAGGTCGCGTTTTTGCGCGAACCGCTCGCGCGCCGCCGCGACCTCGCTCAGCACGCCGAGAAAGCGCGGCTTGGTTGACCGGGTCTTGACCCGAAGCCAGGCGCGTTCGGGATCGAGACGGTAGGTCTCCAGATCGGTCAGCGCGGTGAGTTCCTCGGTCAGCCACGCGCCGCGTCCGGTCGCCGCGAGGCGTGAATCGAGTGCGCGATAGATCTCCGGGAGATGGGCCACGTCGGCGAGCGCATAGGCGATCTGGCGCTCGGTCAGGGGCCGGGTGGACCAGTCGGTGAAGCGCGACGATTTATCGATCTCGGCGCCGGCGATCTTGCGCGCGAGGCGTTCATAGGCCACCGCCTCGCCGAACCCGCACACCATCGCCGCGACCTGCGTGTCGAACAGCGGCGCCGGCGCCCGTCCCGACAGATGAAAGAATATCTCGATATCCTGACGCCCGGCATGCAGCACCTTCAGCACGCGCTGGTCGCTCATCAGCGCCAGCAGCGGCGCGAGATCCAACCCCTCGGCGAGCGGATCGACCGCCCGCGCCTCGCCGTCCGGCCCGGCCAGTTGCACCAGGCACAGGCGCGGATAGTAGGTCTTCTCGCGCATGAACTCGGTGTCGAGACACACGAAAGGCTGCGCCGAGAGATCGCGGCACAAACCGGCGAGGCTGTCGGTGTCGGCAATCAGGGCCATGGGCGAGTCATAGCACGCACGGCCCGAGGCGTCATAGCGGGGTCACCGTCACCAACGGGTCCGCCGCGTGAACGCGCAGCAGGTTCCGCAGCGGCCGGCCGAACGCCGGAACGTCGATCTCGAACACGTCGCCGTCTTCGGCGGCGATTCCCGCGCCATGGCTCAGCACGCCGGCGCCGAGGAAATGGATGTGAACATCGCCGGGCCGCCGGAAGCGGTCGTATTTGAAATGGTGGTGTTCGAGGTTGGCGACGGCGTGCGACATGTTGTCCTCGCCGCTCAGGAACTCGCCGCTCCACAACGTGCGGTCGCCGCGCAGCACGCGGACCGCACCGACAACGGAAGCCGGCAACGGGCCGAGGCGCAGTTCGGGGCCGAGCGCGCACGGGCGCAGCTTGGAATGGGCCAATAGCAGGTAGTTCCGCCGTTCGAGCACGTGGTCGGAAAACTCGTTGGCAAGCGCGAACCCGACTCGCCGCGGTCTGCCGCGGCGGTCGATAACGTAAATGCCGGCGATCTCGGCTTCTTCGCCGCCGTCGAGCGCATGACCGGGGCGGTCGAGCGGCGCGCCGCAGCCGACCACGCTGTCGCCGTCGCCCTTCCAGAACCATTCCGGCACGGCGCCGATTGCGCCGGCAGGCGGCTTGCCCCCTTCCAGCCCGGCACGGAATATCCTCATCGAATCGGTCAGCGCCTCGCCGCTTTCGAGTTTGGCGTGCATTTCGTCGCGCGCCTGCGCGCTGCCCAGATGCGACAGCCCGGTGCCCGTGACCAGGCAGTGCGCCGGGTCGGGATGGTCGATCGGCGGCAGGATACGGCCCTCGTCGAGCGCGCGATCCCAGGATTCGACGGCACGCCCCCGGCGCGCGGCAGCGAGTGCCGCGAGCGACGCGCCGGTTTCCGCCGCTTCGAGCGCGAGGTCGTATACCCGATCGCACCCGTCGATCAGCCATAGCCCCCTGTCTTCCGTGACCGCCACAGCGCGCTCGCCAGCCTGCGTCGTCAGTTGCACCAGACGCATGGTCCCGCCTCCTCCCCGCGTTCGCGGCGCCATCATTGCGGTCGCGTGATGGCCGCGCAAGCGGGGGGAGGTATTGCGAACGCATCTCATTCTCGCTTGACGAATGAGAATGCATCCTATTATCAACGCAATTGAGAATGATTCGCACAAGGCACGATCGGAAGGAGAAGACCATGCACGCATTCGGCCGAGGCCTCCTGGCCTCCATTGCCGTATTCACCCTTGCGCCGGTTGCGACCGCGCAGGACACGATGCCGACTCCCGAACAGATGTGGGAGATCATCCAGCAACAGCAGGCCGTCATCGAGGATCTGCGAGGCCAGGTCGAGCGCAACAACGCGCGCATCGGCGAAACGCGCGACGCGCTCGCCGAAACCGACACGAAGGTCGAGGCGACCGGCGATCTCATCGAGCAGACGATGATGGAGGACGAAGGCGCGGGCGGCGGCTGGTGGGCCAATACCCAGCTCGGGGGCTATGGCGAGGTCCATTACGAGGCCAGGGGTAAAAATTACGACCGCGTCGATGTGCACCGTTTGGTGCTGTTCCTCGGCCACGACTTCACCGACGATCTGCGCTTTGGGGGCGAGCTCGAGGTCGAGCACGCGCTCGCCGGCGACGGCAAGCCGGGCGAAGTCGAGGTCGAACAGGCATTCATCGAATGGGACTACACGGCCAATTCGGCGGCGCGCGCGGGCGTGTTTCTGATCCCCGTCGGCTTCCTCAACGAGACCCACGAGCCGCCCACCTACTACGGCGTCGAGCGCAACAATGTCGAGGCCCAGATTATCCCCACCACATGGTGGGAAGCGGGTGTCGGTGTCGCCGGCCAGGTCGGCACCGGCTGGTCTTACGACCTCTCGGCGCATTCGGGGCTGAAGCTGCGGGAGACGAATGAAGACGACTACAAGATTCGCGGCGGGCGGCAGAAAGTGGCCTACGCAAACGCGAACAACGGCGCGTTCACCGGGCGCGTCAAGTATACGGGGATGCCCGGAATCGAACTCGGCTTCACCGGTCAGTACCAGACCGACGTGACCCAGAACGGGGAAGCCGAAGCGGTTCCGGCGACGCTGTTCGAGGGACATATCGGCGTCCAGCGCGGCATTTTCGGCTTGCGCGCGCTGGCGGCGCAATGGACTCTCGACGGCGACCGCCCGGAGGCACTGGGCCGCGACAGGCAGTGGGGCTACTTCCTCGAACCGTCGCTCCGCTTCGACGCCGGTGGCGGTCGAGAGATCGGCCTGTTCACCCGCTACAGCATGTGGGACAACAACGCCGGCAACAGCGCCGATACGGGGACCGAGCAATACGACATCGGCGCGAACTTCTGGCTGCACGAAGACGTGGTCCTCAAGCTCGACTACGCGTTCAAGGAACCGGAGAGCGGCGGCGGTACCCGGAACTTCAACGCCGGCGTCGGCTTCCAGTTCTGACCTTCCGGCGCGCAGGGCTCGTCCTCACGGCGATCCTCGGTTGCGCCGCTCCGGCGGTCGCGACTGAGGTCGTCGACGAGGGTATCGAAGACGTCCATCTCTCGCCCGACCGCTTCCTCGCCGAAGTCTTCGACGGTGCGGTTCCGAAGCCGCGCAAATTCTGGGTTACCGGCGCCCATCGCGACGCGATCAAAGACATTCTGGGGCACGGGCTCGGCGCCCTGCGCGTCAGCTATTGGCGGGCGGAGCGCCGAACTGCGTGGATCCTCGAAGAGATCGGCAAGGTGAAGCCGATCACCACCGGGCTGGCCGTCGATGACGGCGCGATCGAGCGAATCCGCGTGCTGGTTTACCGCGAAAGCCGCGGCTGGGAAGTGCGCTACGACTTCTTCACCGCACAGTTCATCGGCGCCCGACTCGACGGGGATGCGCGGCTCGATCGGCGCATCGACGGCATTTCAGGCGCGACCCTGTCGGTACGCGCACTGACCAATCTCGCCCGTCTTGCGCTGTATTTGCATCATGCCGTAATCCGCGGTCCATGAACCGCCGCTTCCGGCGCGCGGTGCTGATCTGGCACCGCCGCCTCGGGCTCGCCTCGATCCCTTTCGTACTGATTCTCGTCGTCACCGGCGTGCTGCTTAACCGCACCGACAGTCTGGACCTCGACCGCCGTGCGGTGACCCACGACTGGCTGCTCGACTGGTATGGCATCGACGCCGGCCCGGCGCCGATCAATTTCGCCGCCGGCGAGTTTCAGGTTTCGTGGCTCGCGGGGCGACTCTATCTCGACGGCGCCGCGGTAGCGGAGAATGCCGCGCCGCTGGCGGGCGCGGTATGGTGCGACCCTGTGGTGGCTGCCGCAACCGCCGACGCGGTCTGGCTGTTCACCGCGCAAGGCGAACTGATCGAGAAAGCGGCGCCTGCGGGCGTTCCCCTCCCCATCGACGCGGTCGCCGCCGGCGGCGGAGACTCGATCGTTCTGCGTACCCCGTCCGGCGCGTTCGTCGGCGACGTCGATCTGCTCGAGTGGCGGGAGGCCGGGGCAGAGTCCGTAACATGGGCGCGGCGTGCGCCGCCGCCGCCGGCAGTCGCCGCCGCGATCGCCGAATCCTGGCGCGGCGCCGGCCTGCCGTGGGAGCGCGTTCTGCTCGACCTGCATTCCGGCCGCCTGTTCGGCACGTTCGGGCCGCTGGTCATGGACGCGGCGGCGGCGGCGTTGATCCTGTTGGGGCTGACCGGCGTTTACAATTGGTGGCGAGTGCGGCGAAGGCCCTGACTGCAACTCATTCCTAGTTGCATTTCCGCGCCGGAGCGGTTAAATTGAGATTGAGAACCATTCGCAACAATGCCGCCGAACTACCATGTGCACACCGCCTGACCCCTGCACACCGAAAACCGCCCCGTCGCGGCGACGACGCCGGATCTGGGAGATCAACCCCGAATATCACTGCATGATCTGCGGCACCTGCCTCGGTGTCGATGAATTGCGCAAGCTCGTCGCCAAAGCGAACCTGTCAGTGCCCGCCGACACCACGGACTTCCGCATCCACGGCCGCGTCGTCCAAATGATGTCGCAACCGGGAGCGCTCGCGCGCGCGGTGCAGAAGGCGCTCGACAGGAAGTTCCATCTCGCGATCAAGCGCGCCGCGCGGCTCTCGGAAGAAGCCGAATTACGCGCCTGGTGGGTGGAATCGGTCGATCGGGGCGAAATCGCGGGGCCCTGTTGGGCGCTGATGACCCACGCCCTCGCGAAGACCGCGCTCACCGTCGAACTGTTCGGCGAAATACACATGATGTCGCATCTGGAGGGATGGACGAACCGCGCCTACAAGCGCCGCCTGGCCGCGCTCGAGCGCGCGGCGGGGGCGGCCGCCGAAGACGCGGCGGCTGCGCGGCGGCGCCTTGCGGGCCGGGAACGCGAGATCGACGACCTGCGCGAGCGGCTGCGCGAGGCGCAGGCGGCGGGTCTCCGATCCGCCGAACTGTCGGTGCGACTGGAGCGAATCGAGAGCGGCGCCGAACGCCGCGCGCTCATGTCGCGCATGGAAGCGCTCGAACGCGCTGCCGACGCGCATGCGCGCGAACGCGACGGCGCCCACCGCCGACTCGCGGAACGGTCGGCCGAACTCGACGCTTGCCGTCACGACATCGAGTCGCTGCGCCGGGCCCTCGCGGACGCGGAAGACGAGTGCGAATCGCTGGCGGCGATGGCGCATGACGCCGCACCCGCCGCCGCCTCCGGCGTTTTCGATCTCGCCGGACGCGGTGTCGTCTATATCGGCGGGCGAGCGGGCCTGCTGCGGCATTTCCGGGCCTTCGTCGAAAGCGCCAACGGCCGGTTCTTTCACCATGACGGCGGTATCGAAGACAACGGCCGCGCGCTTGAATGCACGCTCTCGCGCGGCGACGTCGTTCTGTGCCCCGTCAACTGCGTCAGCCACGGCGCCTGCCGGCGCGCCAAACGGTTCTGCAAACAGACCGCGAGGCCCTTCGCGCCGTTACGCAGCGCCGGCCTGTCGGCGTTCGTCAAGGGCGTGCGCGAGGTCGCCGCGACGCCGTAAAGGCTGGCCGCGCCGACGGTGGCTTGCGCGGCGCCGGGCCGCTTCTATGATCCGCGCGCCATGCACGACTACCGAACGCACCATTGCGGCGCACTGCGGCCCGAACATGTGGGGCGCCGGGTTCGCCTTTCCGGCTGGGCGCATCGCAAGCGCGACCACGGCAACCTGCTGTTCCTCGATCTGCGCGACCGGTCCGGGATCGCCCAGTGCGTCGTCGAACGCGACGGGGCCCATTTCGCCGCCGTCGAAGCTGCCCGCCCGGAAAGCGTGGTCACCGTCACCGGCCCGGTCGTCGCACGCAGCCCCGACACGGTGAACCCGCGCCTCGACACCGGCACGGTCGAGGTGCGCATCGAGGATTTCACCGTGCAATCGCCTGCCGAAACGCTGCCCATGCAGGTGGCGGGCGACCAGACCTACGGCGAAGACCTGCGGCTGCGCTACCGCTTCCTCGATCTGCGGCGCGCCGAAATGCAGCGTAACATGATGCTGCGGTCGTCAGTGATCGCCAGCATCCGCCGGCGCATGATCGAGCAGGGCTTCACCGAGTTCCAGACCCCGATCCTGACCTCTTCGAGTCCCGAGGGCGCGCGCGACTTCCTGGTGCCGAGCCGGCTGCATCCGGGCCGGTTCTACGCCCTGCCGCAGGCGCCTCAACAGTTCAAGCAACTGATCATGACCGCCGGTTTCGACCGCTATTTCCAGATCGCGCCGTGTTTCCGCGACGAGGACGCGCGCGCCGACCGCAGTCCGGGTGAGTTCTATCAACTCGACGTCGAGATGGCGTTCGTCACCCAGGACGATGTGTTCGCGGCGATCGAGCCCGTGCTGCACGGGGTGTTCGAGGAGTTCGGCGGCCTGCCCGTCACCGCGCCGCCGTTTCCACGCATCGCCTGGGCCGACGCGATGCGCCGCTACGGGACCGACAAGCCCGACCTGCGCAACCCGATCGAGATCGCGGACGTCACCGGAGCGTTCGCGATGGAGGGGGTTACGTTCAAGGCGTTCCGCCGCGCGATCGAAAATGGCGCGGTGGTGCGGGCGATCCCCGCCCCCGGCGCGGCGGCGCAACCGCGCAGCTTCTTCGACAAGCTCAACGACTGGGCGCGTGCGGAAGGGGCGCCCGGCCTCGGCTATATCGTGTTCGACGCCGCCGACGGTGCCGGCAAGGGGCCGATCGCCAAATTCGTGCCCGAAGACGCACAGACGGCGATCCGGCGCGCGGCGGGAATCGGCGCGGGCGACGCCGTCTTCTTCGTCTGCATGAAGCCCGCAGACGCGGCGGCATTCGCCGGGCGGGTGCGGACGCGGCTCGGCGAGGCGCTCGACCTCGTGGAAACCGACGTCTTCCGCTTCTGCTGGACCGTCGATTTCCCGCTCTACGAGCGCGACGAGGCATCCGGCGCGATCGGGTTCAGCCACAACCCGTTCTCGATGCCGCAGGGCGGCATGGGAGCGCTGGAGAGCCAGGACCCGCTGGACGTCCTCGCCTGGCAATACGACATCGTGTGCAACGGAGTGGAGCTGAGTTCGGGCGCGATCCGCAACCACCGTCCCGACGTGATGGTCAAGGCGTTCGGTATCGCAGGCTATCCGCCGGAGGAGGTCGAGACGCAGTTCGGCGGTCTGTTACGCGCCTTCCGTTACGGTGCGCCCCCGCATGGCGGCATCGCGCCGGGCATCGACCGCATCGTCATGCTGCTGGCGCGCGAGCCGAACATCCGCGAGGTCATCCTGTTTCCGATGAACCAGCAGGCCGAAGACCTGCTGATGGGCGCGCCGGGGGAGGTTCCCGACGACCGGCTTCGCGAACTCCACATCCGCCGCGCCCCGCCTCCCCGGAAGTAGCGACGGGACTCACGAACAGCCGCTAGTACCGCCGCAGGTATCGCACTTCAGGCAGGCGCCGTTGCGGACCAGCGTGAAATTGCCGCACTCCGTGCACGGATCGCCCTCATAGCCCTTGATGCGCGCCGCCGCGGCCCGGGTGGGAAGAACCGCAGCCGCCGGCGCAGCGGTTTCATCGGCCGCCCCGCCGGCGGCGACCTGAAGCCGGCGGCGCACGAAGCCCGTGCTGACGTTCGGGGAAACCGCATCCGCGCCCGGATCTTCCTTGCCCCGGCCCACCGCGTCAGGCAGCAGATCGTCGGGCCGGACATGGGCGAGATCGTCGCGGTCGAGATACGAAACCGCCAGTTCACGAAACACGTAATCGATGATCGACGTCGCCATGCGGATGCGGTCGTTGCCCGTGACCACGCCGGACGGCTCGAAACGCACGAAGGTGAACGCATCGACGAACTCGTCGAGCGGCACACCGTATTGCAGGCCGATGGAGATCGCGATGGCGAAATTGTTCATCAGGCTGCGGAACGCCGCGCCCTCCTTGTGCAGGTCGAGGAAGATCTCCCCCAGCTGACCGTCGTCATATTCGCCGGTGCGCAGATAGACCTTGTGGCCGCCGACCGTCGCCTTCTGCGTATAACCCTTGCGGCGATGCGGCAGGCGCGCGCGCTCCTTCACGATCTCGCGGACGATCTCCCGCACCACCGGCCGGTGCGGCGTTTCCGTCTCTTCGTCTTCGGCCTCGGCCTCGCCGCCGCCGAAGAGCGCCGTGTTCAGCGGCTGGCTCAGCTTCGAGCCGTCGCGGTAGAGCGCGTTCGCCTTCAGGCCCAGCCGCCACGACAACAGATAGGCTTCGCGGCAATCCTCGACCGTCGCCGCGTTCGGCATGTTGATCGTCTTCGAGATGGCGCCCGACACGAAGGGTTGCGCGGCAGCCACCATGCGGATGTGCGCCCGCCAGTCGAGCGCGCGTGTGCCGCGCGGCCCGCACGGAGTCGCACAGTCGAATACCGGCAAATGCCGTTCTTGCAGGTGCGGCGCACCTTCCAGGCTCATCGCGCCGCAGCACCAGGCATTCGCGGCCTCGATTTCCGCCTCGCCGAAACCCAGCGCGGCGAGCGCGTCGAACCCGGGGTCGTCCAGACGCGCCGCGTCGATGCCGAGCGTTTCGACGCAGAACGCTTCGCCGAGGGTCCAACGGTTGAAGGCATAGCGGATGTCGAAAGCGTCTCGGAGCGCCGCCTCGACCCGCGCGATTGCCGCGTCGTCGAAGCCTTTCTCCCTCAGGCGCGCGTGGTTGACGCCGGGCGCGCCGTCGAGCGTGCCTTTGCCCACGGCATGATCGACGATAGCGGCAATCTCCGCTTCGCCGTAGCCGAGCGCCGCCAGCGCCGACGGTACCGAGCGGTTGATGATCTTGAAGTAACCGCCGCCCGCGAGCTTCTTGAACTTGACCAGCGCGAAGTCGGGTTCGATCCCGGTGGTGTCGCAGTCCATCACCAGCCCGATGGTGCCGGTCGGCGCGATCGCCGTCGTCTGGGCGTTGCGGAAGCCATGCGTTTCGCCGAGCGCGAGTGCCTCGTCCCACGCCCGCGCCGCCGCCGCCACGAGGCCGGGGACCGGGCAGCGCTTCGAGTCGAGCGGCGCCGGAGCCGTGTGCAGCGCCTCGTAGCCTGCCGTCTCGCCGTGCGCCGCGCGCCGGTGGTTGCGGACCACCCGCAGCATCGAGCCGCGGTTGGCCGCCCAGGCCGGAAAACTGCCGCGCGATTCAGCCATCTCGGCCGAGGTCCGATAGGCGACCCCGGTCATCAGCGCAGTCAGCGCGCCGCACAGCGCTCGCCCGGCGTCGCTGTCATAGGGCAGGCCCGAAGCCATCAGCAGGCCGCCGAGATTCGCGTAGCCGAGGCCGAGAGTGCGGAACGCCCACGATCGCTCGGCGATTTCGCGCGACGGGTATTGCGCCATCGCTACCGAGATTTCGAGCACGATCGTCCACAGCCGCGCTGCGTGGCAAAACCCGTCGATGTCGAACCCGCCGTCGGCCCCACGAAACGCGAGCAGGTTGAGCGAGGCAAGATTGCACGCCGTATCGTCGAGGAACATGTATTCCGAGCACGGGTTCGAGGCCCGGATGCGCCCCGATTCGGGGCAGGTGTGCCAGTCGTTGATAGTGGTGTCGAACTGGATGCCAGGGTCCGCGGACTGCCACGCCGCGACCGCCATCCGGTCCCACAACGCGCGCGCATCGACGGTTTCGGCGGCCGCGCCGTCGGTACGGCGCGTCAGTTGCCAGGGTTCGCCCGCAAGCGCCGCGCGCATGAAGTCGTCGGTCACGCGCACCGTGTTGTTGGCGTTCTGGCCGGAGACGGTGCGATAGGCCTCCGAGTCCCAGTCGGTATCGTAAGTCGGGAACGCCATTTCGGCGTAGCCCTGGCGCGCGAACTGGAGTGCGCGCTGGATGCACGCTTCGGGAACCTGCGCCCGGCGCGCGGTGCGAATCGCCTTGCGAAGCACCGGGTTGTCCGCCGGATCGCAGCGCGCCGCGCCGTCGGCCCGGCAGGCGCGCATGATCGCGTTGAGGGTGCGTTCGACGAGTTTCGAACCGGCGACCAGCGCCGCCACTTTCTGCTCTTCGAGCGCCTTCCAGTCGATGAACGCGCCGATGTCGGGGTGGTCGATGTCGACGACGACCATTTTCGCCGCCCGCCGCGTGGTCCCGCCGGACTTGATCGCGCCGGCGGCGCGGTCGCCGATCTTGAGGAAGCTCATCAGCCCCGACGACCGCCCCCCACCCGACAGCGGCTCGTTCTCGCCCCGAATGTTGGAGAAGTTGGAGCCGGTGCCGGAGCCGTATTTGAACAGCCGCGCCTCGCGCACCCACAGGTCCATGATGCCGCCGTCGCCCACCAGGTCGTCGGCGACGCTCTGGATGAAGCAGGCGTGCGGTTGCGGGCGCTCATAGGCCGAAGTCGAGCCAACGGTCTCGCCGGTGGCCTCATCGACGTAGTAGTGGCCCTGCGCCGGGCCGTCGATGCCGTAGGCCCAGTGCAGACCGGTGTTGAACCATTGCGGACTGTTCGGCGCCGCTATCTGGCGGGCGAGCATGGAGCCGAGCTCGTCGCGGAACGCGCGCGCGTCGGCCTCGCCGTCGAAACAACCGCCCTTCCAGCCCCAATACGTCCAGGTCCCGGCGAGCCGGTCGAAAACCTCGCGGGCGCTGCGCTCGCCGTGTTCGGGCGAATCGGGCACGGCGCGGCGCCGCCACAGCCACTCCGGAACGCCGTCTTCGGGAACGGGTTCGGTAACTTCGGGCACGCCCGCTTTGCGGAAGTATTTCTGCGCCAGGATATCGACGGCGGTCTGCGACCAGTCGGCGGGCGCTTCAATGTCGTCGCGCCGATGGACGACCGATCCGTCGGGGTTGCGAATTTCGCTGGTCGCGCTCCGGAACGCGATGTCGGAGTAGGCCGAAGCGTTGCCACTGGTAAAAAAGCGCTCCACTCGCATGACCGAGACCACCATATGTTGTGCTTAAGTGTTTCCGCAATACCCCTCGGTCGCGACCGAGGCTGAAAGTTCGAAACCAGGACCAGGCTTGGCGGTTCGAAACCGGCGCTACGGGGCGCGGGGAGGCGGGACCGAGCGGCCGAGCCATTCGACCGCCGCCTGAACGCCGCCGCGCCCGTGCGGGACGCCCAAGGCGATCAAACCCATCTCCACCGCGCCCAACACGCCGAGAATCATCGGCGCGTTCACGTGACCCATATGCGCGATTCGGAACGCCGAATTGCTGAGTTCCCCGATGCCGAACCCGAGCGTGACGTTGCACCGGTTGTCGCAATAGCGCCGCAGCGCCTCGGGCTCGTGGCCCGCGGCGAGGCGCACCGTGGTCACCGAATCGGCACGCTGTTCGGGCTCGGTCACATTGAACGTCAGCGCACCGCCCTCGGCCCAGGCGCCGACGGCGCGGCGCACCGCTTCGGCGAGCAGCCGGTGGCGACGGAACACCGCCTCCAGCCCTTCCGCGAGGATCATATCGAGCGCCGCACGCAGGCCGAACAACAGATGCTCCGGCGGCGTGCCGCAATACTTCATGTAGTGCTCGTCGCCGCCGCGCGCCGTCCAGTCCCAGTAGCGTGTGCGCAGGCCGGCGGTCTTGTGCGCGGCGAGCGCTCGCGGGCCGGCGGCCGCGAAGCTCAGGCCGGGCGTCATCATCAGGCCCTTCTGCGAGCCGCCGACCGCCACGTCGACACCCCAGTCGTCCATCTCGAACGGCATGGTGGCGAGCGAGGCGATGGCATCGACCATCAGCAGCGCCGGGTGCCCGGCCGCTTCGATGGCGCGGCGGATGGCGGGAACGTCGTTGACGACCCCCGATGCGGTATCGACCTGAACCATCAGCACCGCCTTGATCGCGCCTGCGGCGTCCGCACGCAGGCGGGCTTCGACGGCGCCCGGATCGACGGCGCGGCTCCACGAGCCGGGCAGCGTTTCGACCGCCACGCCGAGCGGCTTCGCCATCTCGCCCCAGCCGCCGGCGAAGCGGCCGCTTTCCAGCACCAGCACCCGGTCGCCCCGCGACAGGGTGTTGACCAGCGCCGCTTCCCACGCGCCGTGGCCGTTGGCAGCGTAGATGTAGCAGCGCCCGCTTGTGCGAAAGATCGCGGCGAGGTCGGCACGCAGGCTATCGGTCATCGCCACCAGCGGGCCGGCATAGATGTCGATCGCCGGCGCGTGCATCGCCCGTAGTACCGCCTCGGGCACCACGGTCGGGCCCGGGATGGCGAGAAAGTCGCGGCCGTTGCGAACGGTCATGGGCGGTTCACCCGCGCTCGGCGCCGCCGTCCCGGCGCCAGACTGAGGCTATCGCCTCCTTATCCGCCGCGCCACCGAACCCGCCGGCACGCGCGCTCCTGCTCGTTCATACCCTGCATCCATCGGTGCAGCGCGGCCACGCCGGCGCCCCGGCGACCGGTTGCGTCGAAGCGGAGCGCGCGGCCGTCCGGGCGGGGATTTCCACTCGGCCCGCCGTCCGGCCGGTAGCCGGCGAGGCATCTCGACCCGTGAAAGACGACGAGGGCGGCGTCAGGATCTTCGCGGGCGCGGATTGTGTCCTTCTCGCCGCGGTGTTGGCCAGCGGCGGAGGAAGGGCCACCCCCACAGGCGGGGCGCGCACGACACAGGTCGGCGACTCGTCGACGTCTTGTGCGTCGTGATCCGCCCCCGAACATGCTTCCAGCAAAACTTCGATACCCCGCTTGCCAGGAACATCAGGCGGCCTTCCCGTCGGGACACGCAACCGGACGACGCGTCGGCGGCCCGGGCCGGACAGATCCTGCGCTGGAGACGCATCGGCGGAAAATCGTTTGCTCTGCTGGCGGTCTTCGCCCACAATGACCTCATGATAGTCGCAAAATCCATCGTCGCAGCGGCCACCGGGCTGTTGACCTATGTCGGCGCGGGCTGCTTCTCGCCGACGATTCTGGAGGATGACGGCCAGGTGGTGATCCTGCGCTACGGGCCGTGGGCCACCGTGTCCGAAATCGGCGCCAAAGCCGAAAGCATCTGCGCCTCGTATGACCGGGAGGCCGAACTGGTCGTCGACGTGGAGTCGCTGGCGGAGCCGCACTTCCGCGAAGCGACGTTCGCGTGCGTCGACCTCGGGACTACGTGACCGCTGACGCGAGGGCTGCGCCGAAGCGGCGGTCGGACCGTCCGGTGAGATAGTCGATCCTCGACACGCGGGCAGCGGCTCTGCCTGCGACAATTCCATAACGAGCGTCCGAACACTCGCTCGTCCCGCCAAGATAAGCGCCCAACGGGTTCCAACCCGGTTCCACCCTGCGTCACGAACCGACGATGCCGCCGCCCTCCCACCTGATGGCGACCGTGGCGCCGCTCGGGATCGTCACTGGATCCTGACCCGCAATCTTCACCCGGCGGCGAACCCATCGATGAACGCGCGAAAACCCGTCATCGGAACAGGATCGAAACATTCTCCCCATCTATGGCCGACGCCAGAGTGGGTGTTCGTGTCCTGTCCCTACCCGCGCCTTCTTGATGCGTGTAGGGACCACCGGGACGGTCGCATCCGCACTCATGCGAAGCCGTGACCGAGCGTTTCTCCCCATGTCGGGGGCACGCCTCAGTCCTTCGAGGGAAAGCTCCGGCCCCAGCAGCGCAAAGGCCCACTCGGCATAGAGCGGCTCTGCGACACCGCCATCGACCAGCAGGCCGATTAAGCGGCAGAAATGCCGCGATGCCGACCCCCTCCGCCAAGGCCGCCACCGTGAACGACACCAGCACCAGCGCGCTGCGCCCCGGATAGGCCGCAAGGAAGTATTTTGACAGTCCGATAGCCCGTCTCATATTGCTGCCGGACCCGTGTTCACGAGAGGCTCAATTCGCAGATCGCAGGCATCCAATGCTCCGCCGGAACGGAAGAACGAATCCGGTTCCCCAACTCAAGCGCATGGTTGCGATGACCGCCGGGAGAAGGAGGGTGGCGAGCGCTTGCTCACGACCCGCAACCGCCCTGGGCTTGCAGCCGTTCGCCGATGACGCCCATTACCCGCACCGTTTCAAGGCGGTCTTCGGCCGCGGCGACCGGAGGCAGGCCGCTGGCGCTGCGCTCGACGAACCCTGCGATGGGCCGGTCATGGGTCTTGCGGAAGCGGCCCGCGAGATAGCCGGCGCCGTTGGCGACGGCGCCCGAGGCGATCTGGGCAGCCTCGCCCAAAGCGGAAAGGCCGATCCCCGCGGGAGAACGGTTCGCCCGCTTGTAGTTCACCAGCACCTTGCTCTGCATGTCAATCTTCAGCACGCCGTCCGCGCCCCACAACTCCACCATGTAGGCGGAATGCCTGCTTGTATAGGTCAGCACGACGCTGCAGGCTGCGCGCTCGCCCGCCAGTTCCAGGTGGTAGTCGTCGAAAGGCGACCAGGGGTATTGGGACAGGACCTTCCGGCCCCGGACCCGCACCTCCCGGATGGGGCCGACGAACGACCGGGCCAGATACACTACATGAGGGCCGGTCTCGCCTATCGACCCGCCGGGCAGCCGATGGGCGAAGTGGTCCGGGTCCGTCATCCACAGGGCGACGGGGGTGGAATAGAAGACCCGCATCCCCGTGAAGTCGCCGATGTCGCCGCGCGCGATCCGCCGGCGAGCCTCGACAACCGATGGGTGGCACAGGTCCGTATGGGCCACTTCCACCCGGCCCCGGGATGCCCGCTGGGCCTCGACGATCCTCTCGCACTCCTCCGCATTTACGGCCAGAGGCTTCTCGATCAGGACCTGCGCATCCGCCTGCAAGGCCGCTACCGCCAGACCGGCGTGAGCGCCGGGCGGCGTGCAAATATCGACGAAGTCGGGACGCTCCCTCTCCAGCATCTGCCGCGCGTTGGCATAAGCCGCTGGAACTCCGAATTGCCGGCTCACCGCCTCGGCGCGGGAGCGGTCGATATCGCAGACGGCGACGACCCTCACCTTGCGGCACAGCCGGCGCCAAGCCGGGAGGTGTTTATCGGTCGATATGAACCCGGCGCCTATGATGGCCGCTCTATACATCCGCCGGCATCCCCGGCCCGCCCGGATAGAGCAGGCGGCTACGCAGACGCCACAGCTTGTTCCGCATGAGTGCGGTCACACGCCGTCCGCGCCCGCCGGGCCATTCCGCCGGAACGGAAGAAGGAAGAAGCCGGTTCCCCAGCTCAGGTGCATGGTTGCGAGGACCGCCGGGAGGAGGAGCGCGGCGGGCTCGCGGCGGTGGATGCCGACCGTCAGGGATCCGATCGTCAGGACGAAGAGCCAGGCAAGCGGCAGCGCCGCCGCCGCCTCCCAGGGGGCCCCGGCCGGAGCCAGGAGCGCCGAGACCGCCAGACCCGACACCAACAGCGGGGCGGCGAGATGCCGGAGCCGCAGCGACGCGGGGTGCTGCCGCAGCACCGACCTCTTCATCCGTCCGTAGTTGAAATATTGCCTGGCCAAGGCGCGCAGCGTGCCGCGGGGCTGGTATTCGACCGCGAGCTCGGGATCGAACCACACCGTCTCCCCGCGCCGCCGCAGCCGGTAGTTGATTTCGTAGTCCTCGTTGCCAGACAGGGCGACGTTGTAACTGCCCGCCGCCTCCAACGCTTCGCGTCGATAGACGCCAAGGTAGACGGTGTCGACCGGCCCCGCGGGGCCGCCGAGCCGATAACGCGCGTCGCCTGCCCCGAGCGGCGTGGTCATCGCGACCGCCACCGCCCGCTCGAAGAACGTGGTCCCGACCGACCGTTGCCGGCCGCCCACATTCGCGGCCTCCGTTCCGTGAAGCGTCTCGACGGCGCGGCGCAGATATCCGGGCGGGAAAAACGAATGGGCGTCGCAACGCGCGATCACACGCCCCTTTGCGATCCGCAGCGCTGCAACGATGCCGGGGATGTGCAACCTGTCGGGGTTGGGAATCAGCTTCACCGACGGGTAGAGCCGTCGAACGATCTCGGCGGTCGCGGGCGTGTCGGAGCCGTCGGCGACAACGATCTCCACCGGGCCCGCATAGTCCTGGGACAGCGCCGCATCGAGAGCCTTCGCGATGGTCGCTTCGGCGTTGCGGGCCGGTATGATAACCGACACTAGGGGGAGGCGAGTCGCGGCGGCTGCAACAGGCTGCTTCATGCGATGATTTTGGACATACCCTCTCGACTTGTCACGTCGTCTCGCTTCATACGGGGCGCGCTCCGAAAAGTCATTCGCCGGAGCACACTGCGCTGTTCGCGCCATGTTCTCGATCGGCGGGTTCCTTCACCCCTTCCGGAGGGAGAACATTCACGGTCTCCACCGCGACCGTCAAACGAGACGGGCCGGCCGGCGTCTAGAGGCCCGGACGCCGCTTTGCGAAGACGGCGCCGACGGCGAACAGGAGTTCGCGCACTGGCGGTGGCGATACGCTCGCCGCCGCCCAATATCCTGCATACTAAGGCAAGACCGCCGATCCTTGGGGGTGGGCGTCGCGTGAAACTTATGCGGGCCGACCGCATGATCGTAACTGAGAGCGCCGGGTCGATACCAACACGGCGCCGACAACAACGGTAACCGCGAGGCCGCGCAGGATGACAGGGGCTCGGGCTCTCCCGCAGGCCGTCGGTGTTGGGCTTGAGGGCAACGCCGAGCGCTGCGACGGTCCTGCCCAAGGCGTTACGCCGCCGGCCTGCGCGACTTTTGTGATCGTCCCGGTCCCGGCCTTGCGCCCGCCGTTGCTGCGCAGCGCCGTCTTGACTATGCTGCATGGTGCGCCGGCTTCCTCGGCGATGCAGGCGAAGAACTTCGCCGTTTCCCTGAGAAAGCAGGAGCCGCTGAAGCCAGGCCCTGCATGCAGGAAATACCGCCCAATGCGATTGTCGAACCCAATGCGATTGTCGAACCCGATTCCCCTGGCGACTCCCGAGACATCGGCGTTCTCGTTGACAAAGGCAATCTCGGGTCGCAACGGCGGTATAGCCGTCAAGCGTATCGGCGGCCTCAAAGTTCATGGAACAGGTAGGGGCCGCATCAACCGTTCCCGGACTTCATCCTGCAGCACAACTGCCACGGCCGATAGAAGCAAGTGATCCTGTTCCGACATACGGCCTCGCTGGTGCGCCGCACCGAATCGCTTCAGGCCGCGCTGACCGCTGTCGCGTTCTGGACGCTGGCGGCGATAGCTCTGGCCGGCCTGCGGGATCTGCATCTTTGGGGGATGCCGCAGGTCGTGGGCGTCACCGCACGGGTGACCATGGCATGCGTAGCCGTTCTGGCGGGCCTGGCGGGAATCCGATGTCTGGCGGACCGGCCGAAGTCCGGCTTGCGCGCCTCGGTGCTGGGCGCAATAGGCGGAATGCCCGGCATGTTGTTGATCGGCGCGGTAGCCTCCTATCTGGCGATCGGCGTTGCCGTGATGGACGACGCGGACTGGACGCCGGACATGGCTGCGACAGTGCGGTATGCAGTCCTCTGTCTCGGTGTGCTCGTCGCCGCTGCGGTTGGCGGCCGCGCCATGCTGGAGCGGGTCGGGGCCGACCGGTTGTTGCGGGGCGTGCTTGTCGTCCTGATTGGGTGTTGCGCCCTCATTCTCGCTTCGCCGGTGCTGCGCGACCTCGGCGTCCTGGCGCCCTACAGAATCCCGTTCCGCCTGACCGGCGCTTTCACTAACCCCAACGACGCCGGCCTGGTCGCCTGCATGACGGCGGCTCTCGCCGCGGCGTTGCTGACCAATGGCGGGCCGCGCGGGCTCGGCTGGCTGGGCCTGGCCGCAGGCGTCGCCGCAGCCCTGGGGACGGCGTCCCGAACCGCTCTGGTCGTGCTCGGCGCGCTGGCGGTCCTGTTCCTGTTGCTCAACCTCCGCAGCAGACCGAGGGTTCTGGTTGCGACAGGCGTGGTATTGGCCGGGATCGCAGGATTTGTCGGCCTTGTGGGTTTCTCCGGCGGTCTTTCCGAATGGTCGAGGTTGCGGTCCGGCGCCACGCAAGAGGGAAGCCTGCTCTGCAATCCTTCGCCAACCGACAGGCGGGACTGCGCCGTCCTGCTGGCGGTGAGGGACACGCTGGCGGGGGACATCGCCCTGAACTGGAGCCGCGCCCTGCCCGTCGAACGCTGGCAGGGCGTGACGACGGCCGGCCCGGAGGGGCGCGTTACCGAACTGCGTCTTGCGGGACTGGGGTTGAACGGCCGCATTCCCCCGGAACTCGGCCGCCTGGACCGCCTGGAGTCGCTGTCCCTTCAGCGAAACCGGCTCACCGGGGGCATTCCGCCCGAACTGGGCGATCTGGCGAGCCTGCATCATCTGAATCTGGGCTTCAACGCCTTGACCGGAGCCGTCCCGCCGGAGCTGGCGAAGCCCAGGGACCTCTGGCGGCTACGGCTGAACCACAACCGCCTGACCGGGCCGCTCCCGGCCGCGCTCGGCGATCTCGGCCTGTCCGTCCTGCGCCTCCGGGGCAACGATTTCGACTCCATTCCCCCCGGACTCGCCGCCGCCGACAGCGATTGGGCCGATGCGCAGCCTTGCCTGCCGCCGGCGCCGATGAACCGGGCATTGCTGGACGACTGCACAGCGCTGCTGGCGGCGAAGGAAGCGCTGGCCGGCGACGTCCCGCTCAACTGGCGCGCCGAGCTTCCCGTCGGCAAGTGGCAGGGCGTGACGGCGGGCGGTCCGGAGGGAGCCGTGACCGGGCTGGACCTCGGCAACAGGGGGCTGAACGGACGCATTCCCCCGGAACTCGGCAGGCTGAAGCGCCTCAGGACGCTGAACCTGGCCCGCAACCGGCTCACCGGCCCGATTCCGCCGGAGCTGGGACAGCTGACCGACCTGCGCGCATTGGCTCTGGACCGGAACGCCCTGACCGGCGCCGTCCCGGCGGAACTGGAACAACTCCCCGGACTCGCATCCCTGTGGTTGCGGGAGAACCGCTTCACCGGCCCCGTGCCGTCGGCGTTGTTCGACGTCCCCGAACACGATCTCGGCCATTTCCTGTACTGCCTGCCGCCGCCGGCGCCCGGCCTGCCGCTATTCGACGACTGCGCGCTGCTGCTCGCGGTGAAAGAGACGCTGGCCGGCGACGCCCCGCTAAACTGGCGCGCGGCGCTTCCCGTAGGTTTGTGGCAAGGCGTGACCCTGGGCGGTCCGCAGGGGCGTGTGGCCGGGTTGGGCCTGCGCCGGAAGGGGCTGGACGGGCGCATTCCGCCGCAACTCGGCAAGCTGGAGGACCTCGAGTGGTTGGACCTGGCCGACAATCGGCTCACCGGCCCGGTTCCGCCGCAACTCGGCAAGCTGGAGGGCCTCAAGTGGTTGGATCTGGCCGACAATCGGCTCACCGGCCCGGTTCCGCCGGAGTGGGAGACTCTCATCCGGCTCGACGGCCTGCTGTTGGGAGGAAACAGTCTGGCCGGCCCCGTTCCGCCGCCGCTGCTCGATATCCCCGAACACGATCTCGGCCATTTGCTGTTCTGCTTTCCGCCGTTGCTGGCCGGCTCCGCCCTGCTTGAAGACTGCGAACGGCTGCTGGCGGCTAAAGGCGCACTGGCCGGCGATGCGCGGCTCAACTGGCGCCGTGCGCTGCCGATAGGCGAATGGCAGGGCGTGACTACAGGCGGCCCGCAAGGCCGGGTCGTCGCGCTGGAACTGCCACGAATGCGGCTGAACGGGCATATTCCCGCGGCGCTGGGAGGTCTCGCAGGTTTGCGAGCCCTGGAGCTTGACGCCAATGCGCTGACCGGCGCCATTCCGCCCGAGCTCGGGAAACTGGCCGATCTGGAAGCGCTCGGGCTTGCCGTCAACGCCCTGACCGGCCCGGTCCCTCCGGAACTGGGAAAGCTGCCCCACCTCAGGGAACTCCGGCTGGGCGGCAACCGCCTGACAGGCTCCCTGCCCCCGGGCCTGCGGGCGGCAGCAGTCGGGGGAGCGTCCTGCCCCGCCGCGCCTGCCGACAATCCCGCCCTGCGCGCCGACTGCGCGGTCCTGCTGGCGGCGAGGGACATCCTCGCCGGCGATGAGCGGCTCAACTGGAGCGAGCATGTCCCCATCGATTCCTGGCAGGGCGTTACGCTCGGCGGCTCGCCGAAGCGGGTGACGCGGCTCGAACTGTCCGGGTTGGATCTGAGCGGGCGCATCCCTTCGGAGTTGGGGCGGCTGAGCCGGCTCGTGATGTTGAACCTGAGCCGCAACCGGCTCACCGGCGGCATCCCGCCGGCATTGGGCGGACTGGACAAGCTCGAATCGCTTTTTCTCATGCGCAACTGGCTCACCGGCCCGGTGCCTCCCGAACTGGGGGCGTTGTCCGCTCTGGAGCGCCTGGTTCTCTCCTTCAACGCCTTGAGCGGCTCGATTCCGCCGGAACTGGGGAAGCTGCCGCATCTCAGGGAGTTGTGGCTGAAGCACAACCGCCTGACCGGCCCCGTGCCGCCGGAACTTGAAGGGCTGGACAATCTGGTCGTGCTGCGTCTCTCCGGCAACGACCTGGACCGCCCCTACCCGCGGCGTCTTTTCAGGATCGCCGACCACGACCTCTTTCGCGACGGTCTGCGCCGCGGCCAGCCGCGAGGCGATGCGGGGGCGGCGGAGACGGCGGGCCGCCGGGAACCGGAGAGCGGCCCGCTTTGTCGTCCGGGTTCCGGAGGCGCCTCCGGCCTGGATGCCGACTGCGGCCTCCTGCTTGCGAACAGGGACATGCTGGCCGGCGGCGCGCCGCTCAACTGGAGCGAGCAGGTCCCCATCGACTTCTGGCGGGGCGTCACTGTCGGCGGCTCGCCGAAGCGCGTGACCGCCCTGGAATTGCCGCACGCGGGACTGGACGGGCGCCTGTTCGCGGCGCTCGGCGAATTGAACGGCCTCGTCGCCCTGGACCTGAGCGATAACCGGCTCACCGGCCCCGCGCCGCCGGAACTGGAAAGGCTGGACAAGCTGGCCTTCCTGCGCCTCGCCGGCAACAATCTGGACCGGCCCTTCCCGCCGGCGCTCCGCAGGATTGCCGACCATGACCTGGACATGCCGGATTTCTGCCGGCCGCAGGCGATCGGTCCGGGCCTGCTCGCCGACTGCGCCCTCTTGTTGTCGGCAAGGGACACGCTCGCTGGCGATGCGCCGCTCAACTGGCGCCGCGATGCGCCGGTGGACGACTGGCAGGGGGTCGCCGTGGACCGTTCGCGCGGCCGGGTGGCGGCGCTGGACCTGACGCAGATGGGGTTGAACGGGCGCATTCCCGCGGAGCTGGGGCGGCTTGCCGGGCTCGTTTCGCTGCGCCTCAGCCGCAACCGGCTCGCCGGCGGCATCCCGCCCGAGCTCGGCAAGCTCGCCGGCCTGCGCGAGCTGGCCCTGGACGGCAACCTCCTGGCCGGCCCCGCGCCGCCGGAACTCGGCAAGCTGTCGAAGCTCATCGACCTGCGGCTGAACGGCAACCCCTTGACGGGCCCCACATCGGACCGCGGCCCGGACCTGCTCTGCCGGTCGTCGCTCGAAGGGCGCCTGCATGACGATTGCGCCCTGCTGCTGGAGATCCGGGACGAGCTGGCCGGCGATGTCGAACTGAACTGGAGCGAGGCGGTCCCGATCGACTATTGGCGGGGCGTTGCGATCGGCCTTGCCGCGGCCGCCGGCAAGGCCGGGGAAGGGACGCGCGTCATCGCCCTGGACCTGTCGCATATGGGGCTGAACGGGCGGATTCCGGCAAGGCTTGCGGCTCTGGACGCCCTTGCCGTCCTGCGTCTCGGCGATAACCGGCTTGCGGGGTCCATCCCGCCGGAACTGGGCGTCCTGGCCGGGCTGCGGACGCTGACCCTGGAGAACAACGCGCTGACAGGCAAGATCCCGCCGGAACTGGGCGCGTTGAAGGCGCTCGTTTCGCTGCGCCTCGGCGGTAACGAACTCGCCGGCCGCACGCGGCAATTCGCCACCCTGGCCAACCTGCGCGTGCTCGCGCTGGAAAACAACCTGCTGACGGGCAATATCCATCCGCGGCTTGGCGGCCTTGAGCATCTGGAAGAACTGCTGCTGGAGAACAATCGCCTGCACGGAAAGATCCCCAGGGAACTCCACCGGTTGTCCCGCCTCGCGGTCCTCCGCCTGGGCGGCAACGCCCTTGCAGGCTGCATCGGGCGCGGCGCGGGTGCGGCGCGGGTGCGGCGCAACGACCTCGCTTCCGCCGACCTGCTCTGCGAATCGCCGCCCTGGTCCAAGCCGGGCCTGTTCGACGATGGCGCGAGCCTGATGCGCCTGCGCGACATCCTTGCCGGCAATGCGGTGCTGGACTGGAGCTACGAGCGGCCCGTTGCGTCCTGGGAGGGCGTCACCATCGGAAACAGCGGCCGCGTCGCCGCACTGGACCTGCAGGACAGGAACCTGACCGGGCGGATCCCCGCGGAATTGGGCGAACTGCGCCATCTCCGGCGGCTGAGGCTCGACGGCAACCGTCTCACCGGCCCCATCCCCCCCGAACTGGGGAAACTGACACGGCTGGCCATGCTGTCGCTGGAGGGCAACCGCCTGACAGGCGCCATCCCGCCGGAGGTCGCCAATCTGCCGAATCTCAGGCAATTATGGTTGGCCGACAACCGGCTCACCGGTTCCATCCCGTTCGAATGGGCCCGTGTCCGGGGTGTCTCCCTGGCCGTCGCCGGCAACGACCTGGACAGCTGCATGGCGTGGGAACTGCGCAGCCTGCGCAGCAGCGATATCGATCACGGCACCGTCTGCACTTTCTTTATGAATCGCAGACCGTTCCTTTGGAGGCTCGGTTTTGAGAAGGCCATGGAGGCGCCCGTCTTCGGCCATGGCTTCTGGGCGCTGAAATATCTGGAAGGCGCTCCCCTCACCCATAGCGGCTTGCTGCCGGATCCTCACAATCTGTATATAAACTTGCTGGGAGAGGCCGGTATCGTCCCTCTGCTACTGTTTCTGTCCGCCATCGTCTTGCTTCTGCGCACACAATGGGTCACGCCGAAGTCGCTTGCCCGGGATGCGGCAGTGGCTTGGGTCATCGTCATCGTCCTGTATTGCATGACCTTCGCGCATCTGTTCGGCAACAAAGCATTCATGCTTATGGCCGGGTTGAGCGTCGCGATAGGGGCGGTGCGGAATGCCGGAGACCGACGCCCTGAGAAAGCGTGACCATTGACCGGGAACAAGCTCCATGTTGGCTTCGCGCTGACCAACCTGAACGGCGGCGGCGCGGAGCGCGTCACACTCGACCTTGCGGCGGCACTCATCGCGCGCGGACACCGGGCAGACCTGGTCATCCCAAGCCTCGCGGGAGACTACCGGGCCGCGATTCCCCGCGGCGCGCGGCTGTATCGGGGGCGGTTTCCTCACACCGACAGGACGTTCCTGCGGGAGGTTCGCCGGGCGGGTGTCGAAGTGGAAGCGATGACCGTCAACCCATTCGGAGTCGCGCGGAGTTGGCTGGTCCTCGCCTGGAAACACCTTGGCATACGGGTGCAGCGCAAGCGTTCCCACTATGCTTCGGTCTATGTTTTGAACCGTTACCTCCGCGAAGCGTGTCCCGATGTGCTGGTATCGGGGTCGCGGGGCGCCAACGCCGCCGCGGTCTGCGCCACGGAGTTGACGCGCCGGGCGGTTCCCGTGGTGGTCACGGTGCATAACAACATTGCCGCCGCTTATGAACCAGAATGGCTGGCCGCCGCCCGGAGTCTCTATCCGCTGGCCGACGCGGTGGTGGCGGTGTCCAAGGGCGCGGCGGAGTCTGTGCGACGGTCTGTGGGCGTGGACGCCGGGAGTATTCACACTATCTACAACCCCATCCCCGCTGACGGCATATGGCGCCTGGCGCAGGAGGAAGTCACACACCCCTGGTTTGCGGGCGGCGAGCCGCCGGTGATTCTGAGCGTCGGGCGTGAGGCGCCCCAGAAGGACTACCCCACCCTGGTGGAGGCGTTTGTGATAGCGAGACGCAAGGCGGCCGCACGGCTGGTTATCCTCGGCAAGCTCTCGGCACCCTACCGGGAAAAGCTCAAGTCCTTGGCGCGGGGCCATGGCGCGGAGGAAGACCTCGGTTTCATGGACTTCGACGAGAACCCGTTCCGCTACATGCGGCGGGCGGCGCTCCTTGCGCTCTCCTCGCGCTGGGAGGGCCTGCCGACGGTGATCCTGGAGGCGCTGGCCTGCGGCACGCCGGTGGTCAGCACCGACACGCCCTACGGCCCGCGCGAGATCCTTGGGCAGTGGGGCGAGTTGCCGCCGGTGGGCGACGCACCGGCGCTGGCGCGGGCGCTGGTCGCGACGCTGCGCGGCGAGCACCCACCGGAGGAAGCCTTGCGCGCGCGCGCCGCCGAGTTCTCCCCCGAGAAGGCCGCCGACGCCTACGAAGCACTATTCCGAAAGCTGGCGAGGGGGCGAGCACGGTGAGATCGGATAGACTCCAAGTCTGCATCACGGTAACCAGTCTGGCCGGCGGCGGAGTAGAGCGCAACATTCTCCGTCTGGCACGGTCACTCATCGAACGAGGACATCGGGTGGACTTGGTGATCCCCCGGTTCGCAGGAGACTACCTGGCGGCGATACCCGGTGAAATGCGTATCTGGCGGGCGCGGATGCCCGGCACCGATAGGGCGTTCTTGCGAAAGGTCCGGCGGGCAGGAATCGAGGTGGAGGCGATGACCGTCAACCCCGTCGGCGCTGCGTGTGCCTGGCTGGCTCTCGCCCGGAAGCATCCCGGGATACCGGTCATACGCGGCAGCGGCATGCGCTCCATCTATCCCTACGCCCATGTTCTGGCTCGCTACCTTCGCGAGGAACGGCCCGACGTGCTGGTGTCGGCGCATATGGGCCCCAACGCCGTTGCGGTCTGCGCCGCCGAACTGACGGACCGGGCCGTTTCGACGGTGATCACTGTGCGCAATAACGTCGCCGCCGGCTATGCGCCGCATTGGTTGGCAGCGGCCCGGACGCTCTATCCGCTTGCCGACGCCGTGGTGTCGGTGTCCAGGGGTGTGGCGGAGTCTGTGCGGCGGTTCGTGGGCATGGATGCCGACCGTGTCCACACCATCTACCACCCCATCCCTGCAGACAGCATATGGCGCCTGGCGCAGGAGGAAGTCACGCACCCCTGGTTCGCGGGCGGCGAGCCGCCGGTGATTCTGAGTGTCGGGCGCGAGGCGTTGCAGAAAGATCGCCCCACGTTGGTGAAGGCGTTCGGTTTGGCGCGGCGCGAGGTGAATGCGCGGCTGGTGATCCTCGGCAAGCTGTCGGCCGCCTACCGGGAAAGGCTGCGGTCCCTGGCGCGGAGCCATGGCGCAGCCGAGGACCTGGGCTTCGTGGACTTCGACGAGAACCCGTTCCGCTACATGCGGCGGGCGGCGCTCTTTGCGCTGTCCTCGCGCTGGGAGGGCCTGCCGACGGTGGTCATCGAGGCGCTGGCCTGCGGCACGCCGGTGGTCAGCACCGATGCGCCCTACGGCCCGCGCGAGATCCTTGGGGGGTGGGGCGGGTTGCCGCCGGTGGGCGACGCGCCGGCGCTGGCGCGGGCGCTGGTTGCGACGCTGCGCGGCGAGCACCCGCCGGAAGAAGCCTTGCGTGCGCGCGCCGCCGACTTTTCCGATGACAAGGCCACTGACGCCTACGAAGCGCTGTTCGAGAAGCTGGTGAGAGAGCGCGCGCGGTGAGGCAGGACAAGCTTCAAGTCAGCTTCCTGCTGACCGGCATGAACGGTGGCGGGGCGGAGCGCAGTATTCTCCGATTGGCCCGGTCGCTTATTGAGCGCGGGCACCGGGCAGATCTGGTGATCCCCAAATTCGCGGGAGACTACCGGGCTGCGGTCCCCAGCGGAATGCGCGTCTGGCGGGCGCGGCTTCCCGGCACCGACAGGAATCTGCTGCGGGAGGTGCAGCGGGCGGGAACCGAGGTGAAGGCGATGACTGTCAACCCCATCGGTGTCGCCCGCACTTGGCTGGCTCTCGCCGGGAAAGGCTTCAACCTGCCCGTTCGAAGTCATCACCGCATCGCTGCGTATGCATACATGATCGCCACGTACGTTCGTGAGGCGCGTCCTGATGTGCTGGTGTCAGCGCTGCCGGGCGCCGACACCGCCGCTGTCTGCGCCGCGGCGTTGACGGACCGGGCCGTTCCTGTGGTGGTCACGGTGCGCATCAACATCGTCGCCGACTATACGCCGGAATGGCTGGCCGCTTGCCGAACCCTCTATCCGCGGGCCGATGCGGTGGTGACGATATCCCGAGGCGTGGGCGAGTCCGTGCGGCAATCGATGGGGGTGGATGCCGGGCGCGTTCGCACCATCTACAACGGCGTTCCTGTCGACAGCATACGACAGCTGGCGCAGGATGAAGTCACGCACCCGTGGTTCGCAGACGGCGAGCCGCCGGTGATCCTGAGCGTCGGGCGCGAGGCGTTGCAGAAAGATCACCCCACGTTGGTGAAGGCGTTCGGTTTGGCGCGGCGCGAGGTGAACGCGCGGCTGGTGATCCTCGGCAAGCTGTCGGCCGCCTACCGGGAAAGGCTCAAGTCCCTGGCGCGGAGCCATGGCGCGGAGGAGGACCTGGGCTTCGTGGACTTCGACGAGAACCCGTTCCGCTACATGCGGCGTGCGGCGCTCTTTGCGCTCTCCTCGCGCTGGGAGGGCCTGTCGATGGTGGTCATCGAGGCGCTGGCCTGCGGCACGCCGGTGGTCAGCACCGATGCGCCCTACGGCCCGCGCGAGATCCTGGGCGGGTGGGGCGACCTGCCGCCGGTGGGCGACGCGCCGGCGCTGGCGCGGGCGCTCGTCGCGACGCTGCGCGGCGAGCACCCGCCGGAGGAAGCCTTGCGCACGCGCGCCGCCGACTTTTCCGATGACAAGGCCGCCAACGCCTATGTCGCGCTGTTCCGGGAGCTGGTGCAGGAGCGCGCGGTGAAGCCGGATACACTTCCTGTCATTCCGGGAGAACCGGCGCAGCCATGACGCCGCAAGAGCCGGACAGGCCGGCCGGCCCGCGCACGACCGGCGGACAGGATGCGGCCATCGTGTTCGCAACCCAGGCCGGCAGGGTCGTGTTCGGCGTGGCGATCCAGAGCCTCCTGGCCTACACGCTGTTGCCGGAAGGGCGGGGCAGCTTCGCCGTATGCGTCGTGTTCGCTCACGTTCTCGCCGTGCTCTTCACACCGGGGGCGCGGGAAGGCGCGCAATATTTCGTCATGACAGGGCAGGCGTCGGTTTCGGAAGGGACCGCCTCCGCCCTGGCGGTCTGCCTCGCCGGCGGGGCTCTGGCGGTCGCCCTGGCGGCCCCGTTCGTCCACAGCGAAACAGCGTTCTTCCAGCAGGCGGAGCCGAGCGCCTTCTATCTGGCGTTGGCGCTGGTTCCCGTCATGGCGTTCTCGGGTGCGCTGGAGCGCCAACTCGCCGCGCTCCGGCGTTTCGGGCATCTCGCGGCGTTCACCCTGCTCCATGTCGCCGTGAACGTTCTTGCGCTCCTGGTTCTCGTGCCGGTTTGGGAACTCGGGGTGGACGGCGCGATCCTGGCGGCCGCCGCCGCGCACGGTTTTTCGGTGGCGTTACCAATATGGTATCTGCGGCGCCGCCATGGACTGGTTCCGACGAACCCGTTCCGCGCCGTCTCGTCGCGAATCGTCGGCTACGGGCTGCGATTCCACGCCGCAGGCATAGGCATCGCGCTGGAAATGAGTGCGGGCATCCTCATTCTCGGGCTTTTCGCCAGCCCGGCGGAAATCGGCCTGTTCGCAACCGCGAGCATCCTCATGTTTCGACTGAAAATGATCTCGGACTCGGTCGGCAGCGCGCTGCTGCCCCGTATCGCCGGCAGCGGCCGCCCGGAACTGACGGCGCTCTGCCTGCGGCTCGTTCTGTGCGCCACCGCGGCCGCGTGTCTCGCCGTGCTGGCGGTAAGCGCGCCGCTGGTCCGGATCCTCTTCTCCGAAGCCTTCCTGCCGGCGGTCCCGCTGCTGTGGATTATCGCCCTCGGAGTGCTCGCCTGTGCCGGCGCCGGCATACTCGGAACCTACTTCAAGGCTATCGACCGCCCGGGCATCTGCTCTTGGGCTGTCTCCCTGGGAGTGGCGGCGAATCTCCTTGCGATTCCCCTGCTCTACCCGGCGGTCGGCGTCGCGGCCGCGGCTTGGGGGCTGACCCTGGGCATGGCCTGCCGGCTCGTCCTTCTCGCGGCGGCGTTCGCAAGACAGGCCCGAATGACCCGGTTCTCAATCTGGCTGCCGCAGGCCGGCGATGCGGTCTCCGCCTGGCAAGCGGTCCGGGCTGCGCTCGGCGCCCGAACGCTTCGCGAGGCGGTATTCGACAATCGCCGGCCGGGGTGTTGAGGCATGAACATCCTCCGGCCGATCCCCATGAGGATGCTGCCGCGCGGGCCGCGGGGCGACAGGAAGTTGCGCCGACGGTTGCCAGCGGCAGATGCCGCACGAGTCCAGCGCGGAATTGCGGAGTCCGTCAGGGTGTGCGGGTTCGCCATGGCCTCGTCGCTCAAATTAACCTTGCCCGTTCCGCGCCGCGCCCTTTGACGGCGGGACAGACAATCCGGGCGCGGCAGCCGGAATCGATGCTTCTACCATAGAACGGACAGTAAGAACCATGACGGGCCCCTCCAATACTCGCGGAAAAATCAAAATTGCCTATGTGATATCGACACTTTGGAGATGCGGCCCATCCATTCAGCTAAAAAACATCTTGCGGCATATGGATTACGACAGATTCGAGGTGTCCATAATAACTCTTTCTCCCGAAAGGAAAGATGACTCCCTCATAGGTGAGATTGAATGTCTTCCTCCAAGGATATACCCGCTTAATATGAGTAGAATTCTCGGATTATTCCGGATGAAAAAACGCTTCCAAGACATAATTGAGTTAATCCATCCGGATCTGATACATAGCTCCGGTTGGCGAAGCGACACTCTCGTATCGAAATTGAATCGGTCCGCCGTCTGGATTGCAACGTGCAGAAACATTCCCGATATCGACTATCCCTTGGAGTTCGGGAAATATCCAGGAGCATATATGGCAAGAAGCCATCTAAGGGCTCTGGGAAGATGCGGCAATGTTGTATGCTGCTCGAATTCCATGAAGGCTGAATATGAACAACGCTATGGTATGAAAGACGCTTTGGTAGTCCCGAATGGAGTAGAGCTGCCCCAGGATATCGCCAGTGCGTGTGCAGAAAGAAATGGGAACTTCAGAGGCGTGACGGTAGGCCGGTTGGTTCCTCGGAAGAATGTTCGGTATTTATGTGAGGTTTTCAAGAGACTGGATAACAACAATACAAGGTTGACCGTTATCGGGGATGGACCGGAATACGGCGATCTTACACGTTATGAAGACAATAGAATATCGCTCGTCGGGCATCGGGGCGAAGACGATGTGTACAGATATCTGCACGGGTCCGACTTCTTTATGAGCGCGTCATTAGGAGAAGGATTGCCGAATGCCGTATTGGAAGCATTGTCGATGGGGCTTCCCTGTGTGCTTTCCGACATCGGCCCGCATCTCGAATTGAGGGATGCCATGCCGCCCGGAAGCGTAGAGATTTTCTCCCTGTCCGATCCTCCCGATGCGGTTGCATATAGATTGAAGGACTATTTGGCGACTATTGCGAGCCTGCCAAGGGAACAGATCAGGCAGCGAACCGTGGAGAAATACTCGGCGAAAAGGATGTCACAGCGCTATCAGGCATTGTATTCAAGCATCCGAGCGGCCGCCTGAGCATGATCGCTTCTTTCACCGTTAGTCCGAGGGGGCGGGAAAGGCTGCCGATGAGAAAGGTGAAGAGGGTTGCCGGGCGTTCGACCCTAACGAGGCTTACCGCGGAACCCGAACCGCCGGCGCTCCCGGGGTTTCGACGAGGAGCCGTTCGTCCTTTCACACCACGATACCGGAGGGTTTGGTATCAAGGGGGGTTTCGCCGCTGCCCGCGTGCAGAGGCGTGGAGAGGGCGACGGCTGCCGGGCTCTCCGGCGGAGAGGCCCCAGCGGGAATTTGGAGAATCGCTCGCCCGGACCGTTGAAGAGGCAATAGCGCACGCGCTGTTGCACGGGGGCGAGACGCAGGTGTGGGGCGACGCGGGCTATCGGGGGGGCGGCAAGCGCGAGGAGAACCGGGGGGCGGCGGAGAGGCGCAAGGCGTCGGTGCGGGCGAAGGGGGGAGCATCCGTTCCTGTATGTGAAAGCACCATTTCGGCTATGCGAAGCTGCGCTACCGGGGGCTGGCGAAGAACCGGCAGCGCATCGCCGTGCTGCTCGGGTTGGCCAACCTGCTCATCGCCGGGCGCTATGCTGCCGGCTGAGGCAGGGCCCGTCTGTCCGCCACCGCCGCAAGGCGGGACGGGGCATTTGGCCCAGTCTTCGAGCGGTGCTCACCCCCTCTTTCGACACGAAAAGACATGGCTGCGCCTGTCGAACAGTTGTCGGCCTTTCCCGCACGAACCGAATACGCCCCGCGCAAGCCAAAACCTGGTATGTTCAGACCTTCCCTAACGACCGACGGCAGGTGGCGACGGCAATGACACGGCCCATGAAGAGCGCGGCATGTGCGGCATAGCCGGTTTTCTTGGAACAGGACCTCTCTCGCCGGAGGCGGCGTCATCGACCGCCCGCGGGATGGCGGACCGGCTGGCGCATCGCGGTCCCGACGATGCCGGGGTCTGGCTGGATCCCGGGGCAGGGGCCGCTCTCGCGCATCGCCGTCTGGCGGTCGTCGATCTTTCGCCGGCCGGCCACCAGCCAATGCGGTCCGCTTCCGGGCAACGGGTGATCGTCTTCAATGGCGAGATCTACAACCATCGGGACCTCAGACGCCAGCTCGACTCCGATCGTCAGGAGATCTCCTGGCGGGGGCATTCCGATACGGAAACGCTGCTGGCCGCCATCGAGTGCTGGGGACTGGAGGAGGCGTTGCGGGCATCCGCCGGCATGTTCGCCCTTGCCCTCTGGGATCGCCAAGACCGGACCCTCTGGCTGGCCCGCGACCGGGCCGGAGAAAAGCCGCTCTACTACGGCTGGCAGAACGGCGTGTTCCTGTTCGGCTCCGAGTTGAAGGCGCTCGCGGCGCATCCCGCATTTGCGGGAGACATCGACCGAGGCGCACTCGCCCAGCTCCTGCGCCATGGCTATGTTTCGTCCCCCTGGTCCATATACGAAGGCATTCGCAAGCTGCCGCCGGGTACATGCCTCAGGATAGCCGTCGGCGCTGCAGGCCGGCAGGGGGGCGATCTGCCCGAGCCGCGGCCGTACTGGTCGTTGCAGGACGCGATAGCCGCGGGCCGGGCCGGACCGTTCCAGGGCGCTCCCGAAGAAGCGGTTGATGTCCTGAACGACCTGTTGCTGCGGTCGGTTAGCCGGCAGATGGTCGCGGACGTTCCGCTTGGCGCGTTCCTGTCCGGCGGGATCGATTCCTCGACCGTCGTGGCATTGATGCAGGCGCAATCCACGCGGCCGGTGCGGACGTTCACCATTGGATTCGATGAGGCCGAATACAACGAAGCGCCATACGCCAAGGCAGTGGCGAGCCACTTGGGAACCGAACATACGGAGCTGTACGTCTCGGCGCACCAGGCGCTGGACGTCGTTCCGCGCCTGCCGAACCTTTTCGACGAGCCCTTTGCCGATCCCTCGCAGATTCCGACCTTTCTTGTAGCCGGGATGGCGCGCCGGCATGTGACCGTGGCCCTGTCCGGGGACGGCGGCGACGAGCTGTTCGGCGGCTACCATCTGTATTCTCGGACGCTACGATACTGGCGCCGGTTGTCCAACGCGCCGTTGCCGCTGCGCCGCCTCCGCGAGGGCGCGCTCCGGGCCCTCGCTGCGGTCTCGGGCACTACACTGGGGGAGCGCCTGCTTCGCCGGCTGCCCCCAATCTACGGTTGGCGCTGGACACCCGACAGGCTCGGCAAGCTGGCGGCCATGGTCACCTGCCGGACGCAGGAAGAGTTCTATTGGCAAGGCCGCTCGTCCTGGCCGAATCCGCACGCGATCATGCACGGAACGTCCCTGTCGGGAGCCGTCATGAACGAACCGGCAAGCTGTGTGGGTGCGTTGGAATTCGCGGAGTGGATGATGGCGGCCGATACTCTGAACTATCTTCCCGACGACATTCTGGTCAAGGTTGACCGGGCGGCGATGGCCGTCAGCCTTGAGACGCGCGCGCCGTTTCTGGACCACGATGTCGTGGAATTTGTCTGGCGGCTGCCGTTGTCGTTGAGGATCCGCGGCGCCGAGAGCAAGTGGATTCTTCGGCAGGTACTCCGCAAGTACCTGCCGATGCGGCTCGTCGATCGTCCGAAGGCGGGATTCGGTGTGCCGCTCGCCTCGTGGTTGCGCGGCCCCCTCCGGGACTGGGCGGAGGCATTGCTCGACGAACGCCGGCTGCGGGAGGAAGGGTTTTTCGATCCCGGTCCGGTTCGCCGGACGTGGCTTGCATTCCTGAAAGCGCACGATGAGTACGCCGGTTTGGCGCAACGCCTCTGGAACATCCTGATGTTCCAGGCGTGGCTGGAACGTTCTCCCCGGTGCGGGCCGCGAGAGCCCTGACCTCTCCACCGATTCGGGGGTGCCTTCAACCGCCCGCAGAAACGGGGCAAGTCCAGCCTGTCATTGGGGAACCCTAGCAATGCAATCGGGCAGGGTTTTGCGCAGTTCGCCCGTGGAGCGCGCACCGAACTCCACCATGACCTCGGGCCGCACCAACCCGGTCTCCTCGAACAGCGGCTCGAATGCTGCGGTGAACCCGGCACGCACAAGCCCGGCCTCGACAACCGGGCGTGCCCGATCCCGGACCCACTCTGTCAGGCGGAGACAGCGACACACCGCCCTTGAAGATCAGATTCCCGGCGAACGGCGCATCGAACAACACCCCGGGGTCGTGACCACCCAGATGCCCTTCTCCAGGAGATACGCCTGGTGGCTGCTGTTCCGCTCCACTACCTCCAGAGCGTCCGCGCCTGCCGTCGAGTGCAGTCGGCGGTTGGGACCGGAGGTGAGATATACCGCGCGCACCGGATTCTGCGTGGTCAGCCCAAGGCAGTTGGCCTTGGCCGCGGCACCGCTACGCGGCATGATCGTTTCGTCCCACGTCTGCGACAGCGCGGCGAGAGCCTTGGTGACACAGAACAGCCGGACACAGCGGCGCCGCCTCCGGCAGGGCTTCTGCCTGCTCCATTCCGGCCTCGCAGAGGCTGATCTGGACGAAGCCCTGGCGCGCTACCGCACGCCACCGAACAGGGTAGCTGGTTCGACCGGCATCCGCATCTCAATGGGCGGCAGGGGCCGGTGCAGGGACAACATCTTCATCAATCGACGCCGGCGCCCGCCCAAATACGAGGCGGCCGCCCTCTGCGGGATCGCCGGCGGATTCACCGCCCGGCGCGGCTTTGTTGTGGTTGCGGGGGCAGGATTTGAACCTGCGACCTTCAGGTTATGAGCCTGACGAGCTACCGGACTGCTCCACCCCGCGGCAACAGGCATGGGCCAGGGCATTGGCGGGGCCCGGGCGCACCGGGCGATGGGTTGGCTTGGCAGCGACCTGCTCTCCCGCGCCTTAAGACGCAGTACCATCGGCGCTGCGGGCTTTCACTGCCGAGTTCGGGATGGGATCGGGTGTTTCACCCGCGCCATGACCGCCAAGCCAACGCATCGTCCGGATGCGTCCTTGCTTTCCCGATTGCGCGCGTCTTCGCCGGCGGCGCCCGCCCTGTTCGAGGGCGCGGATCTGGAGCCGTTCGAGCGATTAGGACCGGTCCGCTTCGCACATTGCTGCGCTTCCACTCCCGGCCTATGGACGTGGTGGTCTCCCACGACTCTCAAGCGAGACCTGGTTTCGAGGGGAGTTTCCCGCTTAGATGCTTTCAGCGGTTATCTCTTCCGACCGTAGCTACCCGGCTGTGCCGCTGGCGCGACAACCGGTCCACCAGAGGGTCGTCCACTCCGGTCCTCTCGTACTAGGAGCAGGTCCTCTCAAGTCTCGTACACCCACGGCAGATAGGGACCGAACTGTCTCACGACGTTCTAAACCCAGCTCACGTACCACTTTAATCGGCGAACAGCCGAACCCTTGGGACCTGCTTCAGCCCCAGGATGTGATGAGCCGACATCGAGGTGCCAAACACCCCCGTCGATGGGGACTCTTGGGGGGTATCAGCCTGTTATCCCCGGCGTACCTTTTATCCGTTGAGCGATGGCCCTTCCACTCGGAACCACCGGATCACTATGACCGACTTTCGTCTCTGCTCGGCCGACTCGGGCGGATAGCGGAACTCCGGCCCGCCGGGCACCAGCGGGTCGCCCCACGGAATCAGCACGCTGTAGCGATAGTCCGGCGAGATCGCCGGGTTCGGCCCGCCGCCGCGGGCGAGGGGGACAGGTTCGAAGCCGACCAGCGGCGAAGCGGCGCGCGCACCCCTGCTGCGCCCGGTTCCGAGAAACCCTACCGCCGCTGCCGCACCGCCGGCCAGAACGGTCCGCCGCGTGAGACGGGCTGCGAGAACTTTCACGAACGGTTCGCCGCCGCTCATCGCGCCTCCTCCTCTACATATATTCTCCGATCAGCGACTCGGCGATCTGCACCGTGTTGAGTGCGGCTCCCTTGCGCAGATTGTCGGCGACCACCCACAGGTTGAGCGCCCAGGGGACCGTCGGATCCGCGCGCACGCGGCTGACGAAAACGTCGAACTCGCCGACGCAGTCCACCGGCGTCGCGTAGCGTTCCTCTTCGGGTTCGTCGATCAGTCGCACTCCGGGTGCGTTGGCGAGCGCGGCGCGGGCTTCCTCGACCTCGATCGGGGTTTCGAACTCCACGTTCACCGCCTCGGCGTGGCCGACGAACACCGGCACGCGCACGCAGGTTGCGGAAACGACGATCTCCGGATCCAGGATTTTCTGCGTCTCCTGAACCATCTTGCGCTCTTCGCCGGTCGAGCCGTCGTCCAGAAACCGGTCGATCTGCGGAATGGCGTTGAAGGCGATGCGGCGCGAGAACGACTGCGGCCGGTGCTCTTCCTGGAAATAGACCTTGCGGGTCTGGTCGAACAGTTCGTCCATGGCCGCCTTGCCGGCGCCGGAAACCGACTGATAGGTCGCCACCACCACGCGCTTGATGCGGGCGATGTCGTGCAGGGGCTTCAGCGCCACCACCATCTGGATGGTCGAGCAGTTGGGGTTGGCGACGATGTTGTGGGCGCGAAAGCCGTCAAGCGCCTCCGGGTTGACCTCCGGCACCACGAGTGGCACGTCCGGTTCCATGCGGAAGCGCGAACTGTTGTCCACAACCACACAACCGGCGGCAGCGGCGACCGGCGCGTAGATATCGGAGACCTTCGAGCCGGGGGAAAACAGGCCGAGATCGACGCCCTCGAAATCGAAATCGTCGAGCGGACGAACCTTGAGCACGTCCCTGTCGCCGAACGAGACTTCGCGGCCGACCGACCGTTCGGACGCCAGCGCGAACACCTCGTCGGCGGGGAAATTGCGCTCCGCGAGGATGGCGAGGATCTCCCGCCCGACATTGCCGGTGGCGCCCGCCACCGCGACTCGATATCCCATCGTTTTCCGCTGCGGCCTCCGTGCTATACTGGCCCGGCGGAGGGTCGCCCATGGCCGAGAAACTCACCCGTTACGCCGAATTCTGGCCGTATTACCTCGCCGAGCACAGCCGCCCGGCCAACCGCGCGTTGCACTATTTCGGCAGCGGCCTCGGACTCGCCCTGCTCGCGTCTGCGGCCGCGCTTCAGGACTGGCGCTTCCTCCCGGCGGCGGTCGTGGCGGGTTACGCCTTCGCGTGGGTGGGCCATTTCTTCATCGAGCGCAACCGCCCCGCCACGTTCGACTATCCGCTGTGGTCGTTCTTCAGCGATTTCCGTATGTTGGGGTTCGCGGTCGCCGGGCGCTTGGGGCGCGAACTCGCGCGCCATGGGATCACGCCGTCAGAGCCTCCAGCGCGCCGATAACCGCATCGCCCATTGCTTTCGTCGATACCGGCGTCATACCCTCCTGCACGATGTCGGCGGTGCGCAGACCGTCGGCGAGCACGCCGTCGATCGCCTTTTCGACCAGATCGGCCTCCCCGGCCAGATCGAACGAATAGCGCAGCATCATCGAGAACGACGTCAGCATGGCGATCGGGTTGGCCTTGCCGTCGCCGGCGATATCGGGCGCCGAGCCGTGCACCGGTTCGTAGAGTGCCCGCCGACTCCCGGTCGCGTCGGCGGCGCCGAGACTGGCGGACGGCAGCATCCCCAGAGAGCCGGTGAGCATCGCGGCGCAGTCCGAGAGGATATCGGCGAACAGGTTGCCGCTGACCATGACGTCGAACTGAGCCGGGTTGCGCACCAACTGCATGGCGGCGTTGTCGGCATACATGTGGCGCAGTTCGACGTCGGCATAGTCTCGGTCGCGCAGCGCCTGCATGTCCTCGCGCCACATCTGGCCGCTCTCCATGACGTTGGCCTTCTCGACCGAATGCACGAGGCCGCGCCGTTTGCGCGCGAGTTCGAAGGCGACGCGCCCGACGCGCTCGACCTCCGGAGTCGTATAGACCTCGGTATTGACGCCGCGGCGTGTGCCGTCGGCGCGGGTCTCGACGCCGCGCGGTTCGCCGAAATAGATGCCGCCGGTGAGTTCGCGCACGATCATGATGTCGAGGCCGCGCACGACCTCGGGTTTCAGCGTCGAGGCCTCCACCAGCGGGTCGAACACCACGGCCGGGCGCAGGTTGGCGAACAGGTCCATGTCCTTGCGCAGACGCAACAGGCCGCGTTCGGGCTTCACCGAAAAGTCGAGATCATCCCATTTCGGGCCGCCGACGGCGCCGAACAGAACCGCGTCCGCCGCCATCGCCAGATCCATCGTCGCATCGGTGATCGGCGCGCCATATTCATCGTAAGATCCGCCGCCGACCAACGCTTCCTCGGTCTCGAAGCCCACCGCCTCCCGCGCGCCGAACCAGTCGATGACCTTGCGCGTCTCGTTCATCACTTCGGGGCCGATGCCGTCGCCGGGCAGCAGCAGCAATTTCCGGTTGCGCGCCATGTGGTTTCCCCCTCCGCGTCGCTCAGCTGTACAACCAGGGCTGACCCGCGCGCTGGCCGGTCTCGAACGACCCGATCGCCGCCGCTTTCTCCAGAGTCAGGCCGATATCGTCGAGACCTTCGAGAAGGCAATGGCTGCGGAACGGGTCGATCTCGAACCCGATCCGCGTGCCGTCGGGCGTGACGACCGTTCCGGCCTCCAGATCGACGGTGAAGCGCGCATTGCCGCCCCGCTCCGCCTGATCGAGCAGCGACTCGACCGTCTCCTCCGGCAGCGTGACCGGCAGGATGCCGTTCTTGAAGCAGTTGTTGTAGAAGATGTCGGCGAAGCTCGGCGCAATGACGCAGCGGACGCCGAAGTCGAGCAGCGCCCAGGGGGCGTGCTCGCGGCTCGACCCGCAGCCGAAATTCTCGCCCGCGATCAGGATCGTCGCATCGCGCCACGGCGGCCGGTTGAGCACGAAGTCCGGGTTCTCGGCGCCGTCCGGCGCGTAGCGCAAATCGTTGAACAGATTGGCGCCGAGACCGGTGCGCGCGATGGTCTTGAGAAACTGCTTGGGGATGATCCGGTCGGTATCGACGTTGATCATGCGCAGGGGCGCGGCGACCCCTGTCAGGGTTCGGAACGGTTGCATGAGCCTCTCCGTCGTCGGCAGGCGGTTCAGACGAAGTCGCGGACGTCGGCCAGCCGGCCGGCGACGGCGGCGGCGGCGGCCATCGCCGGGCTCACCAGATGAGTGCGTCCGCCGCGCCCCTGGCGGCCCTCGAAATTGCGGTTCGAGGTCGAAGCGCAGCGCTCGCCCGGCTCCAGACGGTCGGCATTCATCGCCAGGCACATCGAGCAACCGGGTTCGCGCCACTCGAAGCCGGCCTCGAGGAACACGCGGTCGAGCCCTTCCGACTCCGCCTGTTCCTTGACCAGGCCCGAGCCCGGCACGACCATCGCGCCGACTCCGGCGGCCACCTTGCGGCCGCGCGCCACTGCGGCCGCGGCGCGCAGGTCTTCGATGCGGCCGTTCGTGCAACTGCCGATGAACACGCGGTCGACCGCGATCTCGGCGAGCGGCGTGTCGGGTCGCAGGTCCATATATTCGAGAGAGCGCTCCATGGCGGCGCGTGTGCGCCCGTCCTCCTCCCGCGCCGGGTCCGGCACCACCCCGGTGATGGGGGCGACGTCTTGCGGGCTTGTTCCCCACGTCACATGCGGCGCCAGGTCCGCTGCAGCCAACACGACTTCCTTGTCGAAGACGGCGCCGTCGTCGCTCGGCAGCGTGCGCCAGAGGGCTTCCGCCTGTTCCCACGCGCCGCCCTTCGGCGCCATCGGCCGGCCCCGGAGCCAGGCGAAGGTGGTTTCGTCGGGCGCGATCAGCCCGGCGCGCGCGCCGGCCTCGATCGACATGTTGCACACCGTCATACGGCCTTCCATCGACAGACTGCGGATCGCCGACCCCGCATATTCGATGACATGGCCGGTCCCGCCGGCGGTCCCGATGCGTCCGATAATGCCGAGGATCACGTCCTTGGCGGTCACTCCCGGCGGCAGCGCGCCATCGATGGTCACTCGCATGTTCCCCGGTCGGCGCTGGATCAGCGTCTGGGTGGCCAGAACGTGTTCGACCTCGCTGGTGCCGATCCCGAAGGCGAGCGCGCCGAAGGCGCCGTGCGTGGCCGTGTGGCTGTCACCGCACACGATGGTGGTCCCCGGCAGCGTGAAACCCTGCTCGGGTCCGATGATGTGCACGATGCCCTGCCTCATGTCGGTGATCGGCAGGTAGGGAACCCCGAACTCGGCGCAATTCTTCTCCAGCGTTTCGACCTGGATGCGCGAGACCTCGTCGGCGATGCCGGCTTCGCGGTCGGCCGCGACGGTGGGGATGTTGTGATCGGCGACCGCGAGCGTAGCCTCGGTCCGGCGCACCTTGCGCCCGGCCTGGCGCAAGCCCTCGAAAGCCTGCGGGCTGGTAACTTCGTGCACCAGATGCCGGTCGATGTAGAGCAGCGACGTGCCGTCATCCTGCGAGTCGACCAGGTGACTACGCCAGATCTTGTCGAACAGCGTGCGCGGCGCGGCCATGGATCAGGCTTCCGCGCTCGGCGCGTCGTCCGAGGCGGCCCGACGCGCGCCGCGACCGCGATCCTCGCGCTTTTCCGCGATGCGCGCGGCCTTGCCGGTGCGCCCGCGCAGATAATAGAGCTTGGCACGGCGCACGGCGCCGCGGCGCATCAGTTCGATGCGCTCGACCAACGGCGAATAGAGCGGAAACACACGTTCGACCCCTTCGCCGTAAGACAGTTTACGCACCGTGAAGTTCGAGTTGATGCCCTTGTTGGAGCGCGCGATGCAGACGCCTTCGAACGCTTGCAGGCGCGACCGGTTGCCCTCGACCACGCGCACGCTGACGCGCACCGTATCGCCCGGCGAGAAAGCGGGAATCTCCCGCGATTCCATCAGTTTGGCGATCTGTTCCCGTTCGAACCGTTCGATTACGTTCATCACCGTCGTCCCGATCCTCTAGACACGGCCGGCCTGCGTTGTGTCCCGTTGCCGGGACCGCCACAGGTCGGGCCGCCGCACCCGAGTCGCCCGCCGGCGCTCGCTCCGGCGCCAGTCGCGAATGGCGGCGTGGTCGCCGGACAGCAACACCGCCGGCACGTCGCGGCCTTCCCAGCACCGCGGGCGCGTGTAATGCGGGTATTCCAGCAGCCCCGCCCCGAAACTCTCTTCTTCCAACCCGGCAGCCTTGCCCATGACGCCGGGCAGCAGCCTCACGCACGCGTCGATCACCGCCATTGCCGCGATCTCTCCGCCCGCAAGGACGAAATCGCCGACGCTCGCCTCCTCGAGATCGCGCGCCTCGACGACACGCTGATCGACCCCCTCGAAGCGCCCGCATAGCAGCACGACCTCGCGCAGGCCGGCCCAGCGTTCCACGGTCGCCTGATCGACAGAGCGCCCGCGCGGAGTCAGACACACTCGCGCTTGGCCCCCCGGCGCGGCAACGGAATCGATCGCCGCCGCCAGCACGTCGGCGCGCATTACCATTCCCGGACCACCGCCGAACGGCGCGTCGTCAACAGTCCGGTGCTTATCGCGCGCGAAAGCGCGAATGTCCACCGTTTCGAGACGCCACCGACCCGCTTTCAGCGCTTTTCCGGCCAAGCCCTCGGAGAGCGGCCCGGGGAACATGCCCGGATAGAGGGTCAGCACGCGCGCGGTCCACGCCGGCGCGGTCATGGTCCGGTGTCCGGGGGGCGGGTCTCCAGCCCCGGCAGGCCCGGCGGCGGGTCGATCACCAGGCGTCCTTCGGCGAGCGCCACTTCCGGCACCGTCTCGCGGGTGAACGGCAGTAGGAACGGGCCGTCACGACCGGCGATCTCGATCACGTCGCCGGCGCCGAAATCATGTACGGCGGCGACCGTTCCGATCGTTGATCCGCTCGCCAGAGCCGCAGCGAGTCCGATCAGGTCCGCATGATAGTATTCGTCTGGACCGGCAGCCGGCAGATCGGCGCGATCGATGTAGAGCCGCGTTCCCTTCAGCGCTTCGGCCGCAGCGCGATCGGCGACACCTTCGATTCGGACGATGGCGGTGCGCGGGCGCTCCTCGAGTATGGTGAGGCGAATCGGGCGGCCGAACTCGTCCTCGAGCGCCGGAAAACCGGCGACGGCGGCAGGCTCTGCGGTGAACGCCCTCAGCCGAACCGCGCCGCGCAAGCCCTTGGCGCCGGCGAACGCGGCAACGCAGACCCGATCGGCGGGCAGCGTCACCCGCTTCCTTGCTGCGCCGCTTCCAGGCGCTCGTGGGCCTTCGCGCGGGGTTGGCCCTTGATCGGATTGCGGCGTTCCGGCGGCATCGGAGTGATTTCCGCTTCGCCGAGAAACTTCGCGACCCGGTCGCTCGGTTGCGCGCCGCGGTCAAGCCAGTATCTGATCCGCTCGGCCTTCAGTTCCACCCTGCCGGAAGCGTCTTTCGGCTGAAGGGGGTGGTAAACGCCGACACGTTCGATGAAGCGTCCATCCCGCGGACTACGCGAATCCGCGACCACGATACGGTAGTGTGGGCGTTTTCTGGCGCCGGCGCGGGCCAGGCGAATCCGTAACGTCATTCGATTCTTCTTTCCTGCGAAGTTCTCAGGGACGCACGCCGGGGATGGACAAGTTACCCGTCATGCCGGGCAGGCTGGCGCCGGCGAATCCGCGTTTGCCCATCTTCTTCATGCGTTTCGTCATTAGCTGCATGTCCTTGAACTGCTTCAGCAGCCGGTTGACGTCGGGCACCCCGACGCCGGCGCCGGCGGCGATGCGTCGCTTGCGCGACCCGTTGAGCAGCTTCACATTGGCCCGCTCGCGCGCGGTCATCGACGAAATGATTGCTTCCTGACGGCGTATCTGACCGTCGTCGATCCGCGCCTCGGCGAGCTGACGCTTGATCTTGCCGACGCCCGGCAACAGACCCAACATTCCGTCCATGCCGCCCATCTTGCGCAACTGCCGCAGTTGCGCGGCGAGATCGTTCAGATCGACGCGGCCCGCGGCCAGCCTGCGCGCGAGTTTTTCGGCCTCTTCTTCCTCGAAGCTTTCCGTCGCCTTCTCGACCAGGGAGACGACGTCGCCCATGCCGAGGATACGCGAGGCGACGCGGTCGGGGTGAAAATCCTCAAGCGCGTCGAGAGTTTCTCCCGTGCCGACCAGTTTGATCGGGCAGCCCGTTACCGCCCTCATGCTGAGTGCCGCGCCGCCGCGGCCGTCACCGTCGATACGGGTGAGCACGATCCCGGTAACTCCGGCGCGCTCCTTGAAGGTGCTGGCGATGTTGACGGCGTCCTGCCCGGTCAGGGCATCGGCGACAAGCAGAACCTCGACCGGGTCGACGGCGGCACGGACGGCCGCGAGTTCGGCCATCAGCGCTTCGTCGATGTGCAACCGCCCGGCAGTGTCGAGCAGCACGACGTCGTAACCGCCCAGCCGCGCTGCCTCCATCGCCCGTCCGGCGATCGCCTCAGCCTGCTGCCCGGCGACGATCGGCAGCGCATCGACCCCGGCCTGAGCCGCGAGCTGAGCGAGCTGTTCCTGTGCCGCCGGGCGGCTTACGTCGAGCGAGGCGACCATCGCTTTCTTGCGGTCGCGAACCGAGAGACGCTTGGCAAGCTTCGCCGTCGTCGTCGTCTTGCCGGAGCCTTGCAGGCCCACCATCATCAACGCCGCTGGCGGGCGCGCCGCCAGCGAGACCGCCGACGGCTCGGCGCCGAGCATCTCGACGAGGCGGTCGCGCACGACCTTGACGACCATCTGACCGGGCGTGACGCTCTTGAGAACCTGAGCGCCGACCGCGCTTTCGCGCACGTCGCCGATGAACGACTTCACGACCGGCAGCGCGACGTCGGCTTCGAGCAGCGCTATACGGATGTCGCGCAGCGCGCCGGTCACGTCGCCTTCGGACAACGCACCCCGTTTCGTCAGCCGGGCGAAGACCTCGCCGAGCCTGCCGGAAAGTGTATCGAACATCGCGATATGCACCCGAAACGCCGCGCGGCAACGGCTCATGCGAGCGCCCGCGACAAGGCGGCGGCCACTATCGGCCGTGTGCGGCGGATGTCAAGGCGATGCCGTCGTTCGCTCCGGGTGAGACGCCGCCGGAAACGGTGGCCGTCCATTTGCGGCGCCGCGCGGGCGTGCTATTTCGGCGGCAGCGGGGCGGGTATGGGGATACGCCGTGTGGGGCCAGCATCTGATCGTCGACATGGCCGGTTGCGATTCCACCGCCGTCGGCGACCGCACGACGATCGCCCGCTTTTGCCGCGATCTGGTCGCGGCTATCGGAATGACTGCGCACGGCGAGCCGCTCATCGAGCACTTTGCGGCGCACATGCCGGACGTCGCCGGTTACTCGCTCGTCCAGTTGATCGAAACGTCGAGCATTACCGGGCATTTCGTCGAGGCGCGCAACGAAGCCTATCTCGACGTTTTCTCGTGCCGGCCGTTTTCCGACGACGCGGCGCTCGCTGTTTGCCGGCGCTATTTCAGGCCGGCCGCGTGGTCAACCACGGTCCTGCAGCGCCAGGCCGGCCAGGCCTCCCTCGTCGAAAATCGCACGAAGACCTGAAACCGCGGCCGGGAGTCGAGGCCGTTCAATCGAAAGCGGCAACGCCGCGACGCAGACGCGCCGCGCGAAGGGTGTTGGCGAGCAGACACGCGATCGTCATCGGGCCGACCCCGCCGGGCACCGGCGTGATGGCGCCGGCGACGGCCACCGCTTCGTCGAAGGCAACGTCGCCGGCGATACGGCGCTTGCCACCGGGGGCCGCGATGCGGTTGATGCCCACGTCGATGACCGCTGCGCCCGGCTTGAGCCAATCCCCGCGCACCATCCCCGGCCGACCGGCCGCCGCCACGACGACATCGGCGCGGCGGCACAGGCCTGCGAGATCGCGAGTGCGCGAATGGGCGAGAGTGACGGTCGCATCGGCGGCGAGCAGGAGCAGCCCCATCGGCTTGCCGACGATCGTCGAGCGCCCGATGACCAGCGCCTCGGCCCCCGCCAGCGCGACGCCGGCAGAGGCGAGCAGACGCATCGCCCCCTGCGGCGTGCAGGGGACCATTCCCGGCAGGCCGGCAATCAGGCGTCCGGCGTTTACCGGGTGAAAGCCGTCGACATCCTTGGCCGGGTCGATCGCCATGACGACTCGCGCCGGATCGATCTGTGCAGGCAGCGGTAGCTGAACCAGGATGCCGTCCACCTCGGGGTCGTCGTTGAGTCGCTCGATCAGGCCAAGCAACACCGCTTCCCTGGTCTCGCCCACCAGTCGATGTTCGATCCCCCTCATGCCCGCTTCAGCCAGTGCCGCGGTCTTGCTGCGGACGTAGATCCGGCTTGCCGGATCGTCACCGACCAGCACCACGGCAAGCCGGGGGGGAGCGTCCAACGTGGCCGCCTCGCGCGCGACGTCGCGACGCAGCGCGGCCGCGATCAGCCTGCCGTCGATGACGCGCGCCTGACTCATGGGCCTTGCGCATAGCCGACGATCGCGCTTTGTCAACTGCGCCCCTCTGCGCTAGGTAAAGACGTGCGGTTCCGCCGGCATGGTGGGGCGTAGCCAAGCGGTAAGGCAACGGGTTTTGATCCCGTGATCCCTGGTTCGAATCCAGGCGCCCCAGCCACGCTTAATTCCTCTGCCGGGATCGTCTATCATCGATCTTGGCCGACCCGCACTCGTCTCGGGCCGGCGAACGGAAGCGCGATGGCGACACCCGATTCCGAAAACAGATGGCGGCCGGCACTGAACGGCGAGGATGACGACGATCGCGACGCCGGCGGAGGCGGGCGGCCGGACGTTGGCGTCATCACTCGCGTCAAACCGAAGACGAAAAAGCCGTCGATGTATAAGGTGCTGATGCTCAACGACGACTACACACCGATGGAATTCGTCGTTTACATCCTGGAACGTTTCTTCAAGAAATCGCACGAAGAGGCAACCCGGATCATGCTGCACGTTCATCAGCGTGGTGTCGGCATCTGCGGGGTCTATTCCTACGAGGTGGCGGAGAGCAAGGTGACACAGGTGATGGATTGCGCGCGGCGGAACCAGCATCCGCTGCAATGCACCCTCGAAAAGGACTGACGGCGAGACGCGGCAGGAGGCGCCAGCCCATGCTATCGAAAACACTTGAGGAATCGCTCCACCGTGCCCTCGCCCATGCTGACGCGCGACAGCAGGAGTTCACCACGCTGGAGCATCTGCTGCTGTCGCTGACCGAAGATCAGGATTCGGTCGCCGTGCTGCGAGCGTGCGGCGTGGATATCGACGCATTGCGCAGTGCGCTGACCGAATTTCTCGATAGCGACGAGGCCGGACCGGCAGCCGACGGGGACAACGCCGGCGCCAGGCCGACCGCGAGTTTCCAGCGGGTCGTCCAGCGTGCGGTGCATCACGTCCAGATGTCGGGGCGGGAAGAAGTCACGGGCGCCAACGTATTGGTGGCGATATTCTCCGAGCGCGAATCGCACGCCGTCTATTTTCTGCAACAGCAGGATATGTCGCGTCTCGATGCGGTGAGCTACATCAGCCACGGCATCGCCAAGGCAGCCGGCCGGTCGGAACAGCGCCCGCCGGCCGGCGCCGACGGCGAGGAAGACGGCGACAAGGCGGCGAAGCAGGGCAGCGCGGCGCTCGACGCCTATTGCGTCGATCTCAACCAGAAGTCGCGCGACGGGCGCGTCGATCCGCTCATCGGACGCAGCGAAGAAGTGGAACGCACCGTGCAGGTGCTGTGCCGGCGAACCAAGAACAATCCGCTGTTCGTCGGCGAGCCCGGAGTCGGCAAAACGGCGATCGCCGAGGGCCTCGCCAAACGCATCGTCGATGGCGAAGTGCCGGAGGTGTTGAGCGACGCCACCATCTTCGCGCTCGACATGGGGGCGTTGCTCGCCGGAACCCGCTATCGCGGCGATTTCGAGGAACGGGTCAAGGCGGTGCTCGCCGAACTCGAGCGTCACGACGGCGCTATCCTGTTCGTCGATGAAATCCACACGGTGATCGGCGCCGGCGCGACCTCGGGCGGCGCCATGGATGCGTCGAACCTGCTCAAACCGGCGCTGCAAAGCGGCGCCCTGCGTTGCATGGGTTCCACGACCTACAAGGAATATCGCAACTATTTCGAGAAGGATCGGGCGCTGGTGCGTCGGTTCCAGAAGATCGATATCGACGAACCGTCGGTCGAGGATGCGGTCAAGATCCTCGAGGGGCTCAAGCCCTATTACGAGGAATATCACGGTATCGAATATACCGGCGACGCGCTGCGTTCGGCCGTCACCCTCTCCCACCGCTACATCGGCGATCGCAAGCTGCCCGACAAGGCGATCGACGTCATAGACGAAGTGGGTGCGGCGCAGGCGCTGTTGCCCGAGGCCGAGCGGCGGAAAACGATCGACGAAGACGAGATCGAGCGCGTGATCGCGAAGATCGCACGTATCCCGCCCAAGAGCGTCAGCCGTAACGACAAGGAAATGCTGGCGTCATTGACGACCAATCTGAAGACTGTCGTCTTCGGTCAGGATTCCGCGATCGGGGCGTTGGCGGACGCGATCAAGCTGTCGCGCGCCGGCTTGCGCGAACCCGAGAAACCGATCGGCAACTATCTGTTCTCGGGGCCGACCGGAGTCGGCAAGACCGAGGTGGCGCGCCAGCTCGCGTTGATCATGGGGATCGAGCTGATCCGGTTCGACATGTCGGAATATATGGAGCGCCACACCGTCTCGCGGTTGATCGGCGCGCCGCCGGGCTATGTCGGCTTCGATCAGGGCGGCTTGCTCACCGACGCTGTCGACCAGCACCCGCACGCGGTGCTGCTGCTCGACGAGATCGAGAAAGCGCACCCGGACCTGTTCAACATCCTGTTGCAGGTAATGGATCACGGCAAACTCACCGATCACAACGGCAAGATGGTGAATTTCCGCAACGTGATCCTGATCATGACCACCAATGCGGGCGCGGTCGAGCTGGCCAAACCGGCGATCGGATTCGGCCGCGAGGCGCGGGTCGGCGACGATCGGGAAGCGATCGACCGCATGTTCTCGCCCGAGTTCCGCAACCGTCTCGACGCGGTTATCGGCTTCTCCAACCTGTCGCCCGAGGTCGTGCACCGCGTGGTCGACAAATTCGTCGTGCAGCTCGAAGGCCAGTTGGCAGACCGCGCGGTCACCATCGAACTGACCGACGCCGCGCGCCGGTGGCTGGCCGAGAAGGGGTACGACAAGCTCTATGGCGCCCGGCCGCTGGCGCGGGTAATCCAGGAGCATGTCAAGAAGCCGCTCGCTGACGCCTTGCTGTTCGGCGAATTGTCGAACGGCGGCCACGTCAAGGTGCGTGTCAAGGACGGTAAGGCCGCTTTCGACATCATTCCCGCGCCGCCCGCCCCTTGCGCGCCGGAGGACCCGGACGGGAGCGAGAGCGGCCGCAAGGTGCCCGAACCCGTTACCTGACGTCGGCTCCGGCGTTGTCTCCGGCGAGCGAGTCGTAGAGCGCCAGCGTCGCCCGGCACATGGCGTCGGCGGTAAAACGCGAGAGCACGTGACGGCGACCCGCCGCACCCATCGCGGCCCATCGCTCCGGCGCATCCAACGCACGGTCCAGAGCGGCCGCCAGGGCGCCCGGGTCGTTCGGCGGAACCAGCCAGCCGGTCTCGCCGTGCCGGACCGTTTCCCGCGAACCGCCGTGGTCGCTGGCGATGATCGGGCGCGCCATCGCCTGCGCCTCCGCCGCGACCCGGCCGAACGCTTCCGGTTCGGTGGACGCGGAGACGACGAGATCGGCCAGGGCGCAGGCCGCCGGCATGTCGGCGCAGGGTCCGACGAGGCGCACCCGCTCCGCCAGACCGTAGCGCGCGATCGACGTTTCGAGCTCGGCGCGGTAGCGGCCTCGCCCCTGATCGTCGCCGACCAGCACGCAGCGCATCTCGCGGTGGCGCAACCGGGCGAGCGCGGCGATGAGAACCGCCTGCCCCTTCCAGCGTGTCAGCCGTCCCGGCAGCAGGATTAAGGGGCCGTCGCCGTCGAGACGCCAGGAATTCCGCAGCGCCGCCGTTCGCGCCGGCGCCACCGCTCCAAGATCGAATCGCACGGTATCGACGCCGCGCGGGATGATCCGGATCCGCTCCGGGGGCACGCCATAAACGGCGTGCAGATGCCGGGCGATATGCTCGGAAATCGCGATCACCCGGTCGCCGCGGGCCATGACCGCGTTCCAGGCGCGCTTGAGAGGGCCGCGATGACCGTAGGTACCGTGAAACGTGGTGACGAAACGACGTTCGCTGCGCCGCGCCGCCGCCTCGGCGCTCCATGCCGGGGCGCGGGAGCGTGCGTGAACGATATCGACGCGCTGCGACCGGATGACCCCGGCAAGCGCGCGCGCGTTGCGCCATAGGCGCGCCGGGTTCTTGCTGTCGAGCGGCAACGCGATGTGACGCGCACCGGCGGCCTGGAGTTCGGCCAGCCTCGGCCCGCCGGAGGACGCGACCAACGCCGTCGCTCCGGCGGCGGCGAGCGCCGCGGCGATCTCGATCGCCCCTTGCGCGACGCCGCCGGCGCCGAGATGCGGCAGCACCTGGAGCACGACCGGCCCTGTCCTGGTTCCGCGTTGATTCATCGCCCCCGTTGACCATATAACGGATCGAGTTCTCCGTGATGCGAACCGGGAGGTCGTAACGATGGCATTCGAACGCAGGCCCGCGATGGCGCGCGTGGATACCCGAGCCAGGGCCGACATCGACGAGGGCCTGCGCGCCTTCATGCTCAAGGTTTACAACTACATGTGCCTCGGTCTCGGCGTGACCGGCGCGGTAGCCCTGTTCACGGCGAGTTCCGGGACGATGTTGGCGGCTATCTACGGCACGCCGCTGCAATGGCTGGTCATGCTGTCGCCGCTGGCCTTCATCCTGATCCTGAGCTTCGGCATCAACAGGCTCAGCCCCGGCGCGTGCCAGGCGCTGTTCTGGGCGTTCGCGGCAGTCATGGGGCTGTCCATGGCGTCGATCTTCCTGGTCTTCACGGGAAGCAGCATCGCGCGGGTGTTCTTCGTCACCGCCGCCGCGTTCGGCGGCCTCAGCCTTTACGGCTACACGACCAGAAAGAATCTGAGCGGCATGGGGTCGTTCCTGATCATGGGCCTGATCGGCATCCTCCTCGCCATGCTGGTCAATATCTTCCTCGAATCGTCGGCGCTGCAGTTCGCGATCTCGGTGATCGGAGTCTTGGTCTTCGCCGGCCTGACCGCTTACGATACGCAGCGCATCAAGCTGAGCTACTACGCTGCCGACGGCACCGCGGTGGCCGAGAAGAAGGCGATTTACGGCGCTCTCAGCCTGTATCTCCACTTCATCAACATGTTCTACTTCCTGCTGATGCTGTTCGGCGGCAACCGCGAATAGGCGAGGCGTCCGAGTGCGGGATCCCGGCGCGCGCGACGCCGCGCGCCGGGATCCTCGACCTTTCGGAGGCTGCGGGTATCATGCCGTCCGAAGTCGTGTGACACGACCGGATCGGGCCCGGCCTCGGGAGAGAAATCGACCGTGACGATCATGGTTCTCGATACGCTCAAGGCCGCCAAGGTGCTCACCGCGGCCGGCGCGGCTCAACCTCTGGCCGAAGCCATCGTATCGACGGTGAACGACGCCATCTCCGACAACGTCGCCACCAAGGGCGATATCGAAAAACTCCAGGGCAGTATCGAGAATCTCGAAGGCGATATCGAAGACCTCCGAGGCGAGGTCAAAGATATCAGGAGCGATATCAAAGATCTTCGCGATAACGGTGCCACCAAAGCCGATATCGATAGCCTGCGCGAAACCAGCGCCACCAAGGCCGATATCGACAACCTTCGCGAAACCAGCGCCACCAAAGCCGATATCTCCAACCTCGAAGCGCGCATGTATCGCGCGCTGTGGATGCAGGCGGGCGGCATCGTCGCGGCGATCACCGCGCTGGCAGGCATCGCCGTGGCATTCGCCAATCTGATCGCCGGAACGGTTTGATCCCAGGCGCGTCCGACGCCTGAACGCTACCGGCGCACTGGCGCTCGCCGGAAGCGAAACGCCGCGCGGGCTTGCCGGCCCTCGCCACCGCCGCCACAATGACAGCGTCGCAGCGATCGTCGCCGGGAGGCGTCATGGCCGTTCGCTACCATGAAGAATATGCCCGCGCGTTGACCGATCCACGGGCGTTCTGGGCCGAACAGGCGGAGCGCATCGACTGGGTGGAGCGCTGGGACCGGATACTGGACGACCGCAATCCGCCATTCTACCGGTGGTTCGCCGGCGCAAAGGTCAACACCTGCCACAACGCGCTCGACCGCCACGTCGACTCCGGTCGCGCGGAACAAACCGCGTTGATCTATGACAGCCCCGTCACCGGAACCGTGCGCCGCTATACCTATCGCGAACTCCGCGACGCGGTGGCGCTGTTCGCCGGTGCGCTGGCGGCGCTCGGTGTCGTCCGCGGCGACCGCGTGCTGATCTACATGCCTATGGTGCCGCAGGCGGTGATCGCCATGCTTGCCTGTGCGCGCCTTGGAGCGATTCATTCGGTAGTGTTCGGCGGGTTCGCGGCGCGCGAGCTGGCCGTCCGCATCGACGACGCCGAACCGCGCGTGATCGTCGCCGGCAGTTGCGGCATCGAACCCGGCCGGATCGTCGCCTACAAGCCGTTGCTGGACGAAGCGATCGAGCTCGCCGCACACAAGCCCGAACGCTGCATCGTCCTTCAGCGCGAGCAGGCCGAGGCGACGCTGGTTCCCGGGCGCGACCTGAGCTGGGAGGAGGCCGAGGCCGGCGCCGCACCGCATCCCTGCATCCCCGTCGCCGCCACCGACCCGCTCTATATCCTCTACACGTCGGGCACCACCGGCGTGCCGAAGGGCGTGGTGCGCGACAATGGCGGATACCTCGTCGCGCTGGCCTATTCGATGCGCGCGATCTACGACGCCGAACCCGGCGACGTGTTCTGGTCGGCGAGCGACGTGGGATGGGTGGTCGGCCACTCCTACATCGTCTATGCGCCGCTGATCCACGGCTGCGCGACAGTGCTCTACGAGGGCAAGCCGGTCGGAACGCCCGATGCAGGGGCGTTCTGGCGGGTGATTGCGCAGCACGGCGTCAAAACGCTGTTCACCGCACCGACGGCGTTCCGCGCCATCCGCCGCGAAGACCCGGTCGCCGAATTGCTTGCGGGCCACGACCTCGGACGCTTCGAGTCGCTGTTCCTCGCCGGCGAACGGCTCGATCCCGACACCCTCGCCTGGGCGCAACGCGTTTTGAACGTCCCGGTCATCGACCACTGGTGGCAGACCGAAACCGGCTGGCCGATCTGCGCCGATTGCGCCGGGCTGGAGCTGATGCCCGTCAAGCCTGGCTCGGCGACCGTGCCGGTGCCGGGTTTTCGCGTGCGCGCGCTCGACGAATCCGGCGGCGAGGTCGAGCGCGGGAAGATCGGTGCGCTAACCATCGAACTGCCGATGCCGCCGGGCTGCCTGTCCACCCTGTGGCGGAACGACGACGGATATATCGACTCCTATCTCGGCGAGTTCCCCGGCCACTACCAGTCGGGCGACGCCGGCTATATCGACGAAGACGGCTATGTTTTCGTCATGTCGCGCACCGATGACATCATCAATGTCGCGGGCCACCGCCTTTCGACCGGCGGCATGGAAGAGGTGCTCGCACAGCACCCCGATGTTGCCGAATGCGCGGTGATCGGCGCCGCCGATCCGCTCAAGGGCGAACTGCCTGTGGGGATGATCGTTTTGCAATCCGGCGTTGACCGGCCACACGCCGAGATCGCGGGAGAGGTCGTACAATTGGTGCGCCGGCACATTGGCCCGGTTGCCGCGTTCCGCACCGCGGTGGTCGTCAAACGGCTGCCGAAGACGCGCTCGGGCAAGATCCTGCGCGGCACACTGAAGAAGATCGCGGACGGCAGTGACTGGACCATGCCGGCCACGGTCGATGACCCGGCGATCTTCGGCGAAATCGCCGACGACCTGCGAAACGCCGGCTATCCGCGCGCGTGAGCGCTGCGACCGGCCCGCGCAACCTGCGCGTTTACGGCGTTCTGATGCGCGCCGGCCGCGCCCTGATGGCCGCCGAGCGCGTGATGGCCCGTGACGTCCTCAAATTCCCCGGCGGCGCGGTCGAGGCCGGCGAGACTCCGGAAACCGCGCTGGTCCGCGAGTTCGACGAGGAAACCGGACTGGCGATTACCGTCACGGCGTTGTTGCACGCGCCGGGCACGCTGTTCAGCCCGTGGACGTTGCAGCCCTACACGCCGCTGTTCTACGCTGTCGGCGCGACCGGCGCGCCGCGGGCACCTGCGCATGAGGCCTTGATTCTGTCTTTCATGACCCCCGCGGAAGCGCTCGCCGCCAGCCGCATGGCCGACCCCGACCGACTCGCGCTGGCTCGGGCCGCGGCACTGGGAGAACGCTCATGACCTTGGACGTGCTGATCCGCGGCGCCCGCGGTGTTCGTCTCATCCAACGTCAGGGACTACGCCGTCGATGACAAGACAACCGTCACGGACGATATCCGACCGGAGTTTGAGGCCGTCGGCCCCTCGAGTACACCCCCAACATGGGTGCGGCCAGATCTCTCCTGGGACTGTAGAGCCGTTTCCCGGCTGACACTCGGCGTAAAAGCTTCGGATCCGGATTGCGCGGCATCGCTCGCGCTGGGAATGTCGCGGCTGCCGGTTTACGGAAGAACGTCGCGAAGCAGGTGTCCAAGGTAAGGAATTGAACGATGGCCAAAGGCGGTAACAAAGGTGGTGGTGGCAAGAGCGGGAGTAGAAAAGGCGGCGGCGGCAAGGGCGGCGCCCGCGGAGGCGGTGGAAATCCGAATTTCCCGTCCCGAACGGGCCGGCCGTCGGGCAGCGGCAGAGGGAACAATCCGCCGAAGAAGTAGAAGGCGAAAATCCTGCGGCCTATCCGGTGACGTCGACGAGTTCCACGCGAGCCTGTCTGTGCGCCAGCGGCGGGCGGGCTTCCGACAGGTCGGTGATCGGATAGGTCCGTGAAAAAAACGGGTGGATGCGCGCGGTGTCGGGCATGGGGAGGAATGCGTGCTTCTCGTCGACGCTGTCCTCGCGGCACAGACCGAGACGGGGCAACGCGCCACGGCTGTCGCGGGACGGCGCTTGCATCGCTTGGTCCAACCCGGTCGCGCCCGTAGCCGCGTCGACCGCGCCGTCGTCGGGCGGCACGGGAAGCGTGAACACGCGCGCCGGGCCGTCCCGTCTCGGCGGGACCTGCGCGTTCTCCCGGAGCCCAAGATGACCCGGTGCTACCACTCGTATTTGGGCGCCGGTTCAGGAGAAGACACGTGTTCGTTGAACGTTATGGCCGGCTCCACGATATCGCCCAGACGGTGATCCAGGAACTGACCCCCAACGGGGTCGAAGTGGACACCTCAAAAAGCGTGGTGTTCTGGATGTTGACGTGATTCATTCGAGATAGCAGGCTGGGAGGATGGTTTTGATGCGACAGTTTGGGCTTTACTGGAGCATTTGGGGAGGCTGTCGTCGACCGACGACCCGCTCGAGGCGCTGGCGAAGGTGGTGGACTTTGAAGTTTTTCGCGCGCCGCTGGAGGCAGCGTTGGGCTATTCGGACGGCTCCAGGGGCGGTCGCCCGCCTTACGATCCGGTGGTGATGTTCAAAATCCTGATCCTGGCAGCCCGGCACATGGTGAGCGACGAACAGATGGAGTTCCTGATCCGCGACCGCCTGAGCTGGCTTCGCTTCCTGGGTTTCGACCTGGGAGCACGGACCCCGGATCGCAATACCATCTGGACTTTCCGCGAGCGCCTGGTTCGGGCCGGGGCGACGGATGCCTTGTTCGCCACCTTCGATCGCGAGCTTCGCCGTGCGGGCTATCTGGCGATGGGCGGCCAGATCGTCGATGCGACGCTGGTGTCGGCGCCGAGGCAGCGCCACACGGAGCCGGAGAAGGAAGTGATCGGGTCGGGCAAGAGCAGCGACGAGATTTGGGTGGACCAACCGGCGAAGGCGGCGCAGAAGGACACGCAAGCGCGCTGGACGGTGAAGACCGGGCGGCGCCGGAACCCGCCCGGATCGCGGCAACGCCAGCCCGATATCGCGATCCCGGTGTTCGGCTACAAGAACCACATCGTCATCGACCGCAGATACGGCTTCATCCGCAGCTTCGCGGTGACCGATGCCGCCTGCCATGACGGTCAGATGCTGCGTCATTTGATTACCAGCGACAATCTGGCCGCCGGTGTGTGGGCTGACAGTGCTTATCGCTCCCGGGCCAACGAGGCCTGGCTGGCGGACAGGGGGCGGGTCTCCCACATCCACCGCAAGAAGCCCAGGGGCCGACCCATGCCCGGAACAACCGCTCGGGCCAACGCTCGCAAGTCGGCTGTCCGCGCGCAGGTGGAGCATGTCTTCGCCCACCGGAAGGAGCGCATGGGCCTGTTCATCCGCACCATCGGCATCGAGCGGGCCAGGACCCGGATTGGATTGGCCAACCTCGTCTGCAACATTCAGCGTCTGCTGTTCCACGAGCGCAAAGCCGTCATGGCATGAGTCTGCGCGGATAGCCGCAAAGCACCCCCCTCTCACACGACTATTGCGATCCAGTCAGCCCATCAACACCCTGAAATACGCCCAAACACCCAACAAGACCCCGAAAACCGCCTAAATCCACTCCTCACCGCATGTTATTGGAGGTGTCCGAGTGACTGGCGATGATTTCGCGAAATAATTCGTTGGCGGCATCCAGCAGAGCGAAAGTGTCGTCACCGCCGGGCTCGGCGATGTTCTTCTCGGAGGCAGCGAATTCAGTTTCCATGAACCGATCAAGCATGCCGATACGAGGTCCGTCACCGATGTCGCTCCGCCTAGCCTTGCGTGCCACCAGTTCATCGATGACCTGACCGAGTTCGTGACTCAGTTCAAGCCCGGAGCGCAGGCCCGGGAGGTCCATTGGCGGTACATCTGCGCGCGTACGCAGCCAGAAAAGGGCGAGCGCAGGGCGCAGGGCGTAGAAGTACCTCTTCAGGCGCACCGTTTCACGCCCCTTGATTGCTTCCTCGTATTGTGAACGGCCAAGATGAAGGTAGTGATACCGGGCCGGACGATGGAATCGGGTACATGCCGAGAGATCGCGAAGCCTCGCTATACAAGCCGGGCTCTCCCGATAGCGAATCGGCGAAGTCAGCCATTCGGTGAGCACCGGATTGGCCTTGAGCAGTAGTTGTAACGCCTTCCTGATATCCCATCCGTTGACGTCGAGGGCATCTTCAATGGGGTATTCGATCACATCGCGGCGTACGTCGATAGAGAGATACCAATCACGCGGCCGCGCATAGAGGAAGCGCACATCGTAATCGCTGTCGGGAGACGGAAACCCCCACGCGCGGCTGCCGGACTCCACAGCAAGAAGGATACGTACGGACTCGCTGTGCTCAATCTCGGAAAGTTTGTCGTCGATGCGACGGCGGATACGCGGATCGATCACGGGACAGCCTCGGTGAATACGTCGCTCATACCAAACACAATTCCAACAAACAAATATAGTGATGTTTCGGGATCAGCGCGAGGGAGCGACGGCATAACCGCGCTGTGTCATGGTCGTGATGACGCTGGGCCGGCCGGTCAGCCATTGCCATTCCATCCAGCATGCCTCCTTCAGGGCCGCAACATCCTTGAACACCCGACTCGCGAAGCGGTTCGATTTTAGAAACAGAACGATCTGCTCCATCGAGTTGCGTTCCGGGCTGTAGGGCACCAGGTGCGCGTTTACGGACGCCGTGTTCGCTCTGTCCGCCACATGCGCGACGCCAACGCCCCGCGCACGCGGCGATGAACAGACAGACATAACCGTAGCGATGATCGCGCGCGATCTGGAGGCGCTGCTTGCGATGCGCCCACACTCGCGTCGTCATTCCCTTCTGCCCGATGCGCGCCTCGTCCTGAAACCAGACCTCGACCGGTCCCGCCGGCGCCGCCGGACTAAGCGCCGACCCCAGCAACTCCTCAAACGCCCGCTGTCTTGGGGTTGATCGGTCGCCACGAGACAAAGCGAAACTCCGCCCTTCGGAGCATTATGCGGACGCCGTTCTCCTTATGGATCACCCCGAAGGCCTCCTCGACCTTCCGCACGCGCCAGGGCGTCACCCCGTGCCGCTCACGGCTCGGACCCGCCTCGGTCCACGCGCCGATCCCGCCGATTCGCGCCGCTGCCAACCGACCCGCGCTAACGTAGCGCGGGCGGCGGCAACTCCAGGTCCACGCCGTTGGCCAGTCCAAACTACGAGCAGGCGATGCTCGCGAGGTTTCGGGAATCCGGCCTGCGCCCGACGGCATCGCGCAGAATCGCCCCCGCCTCTTCTTCCATGGGACGACCGTGGTCTGCCGCCTGGACGTGGAGCCTCCTCTTCGTGTCGTCGTCGAGGTTGCGGATCGTGATGCCCGCCATGACGATGTCCTCCGTTCGTCCATCAGCCCAATTTAGGCATCGGCTGTGATGCTATCCAGACACCGTTCGGCGCGGGCGTTGCGGGCCTGCGCGGCTCTGCTCTACGCTGTCGCCGCAGCCTCGGGAGAACGCTCATGACTCTGGACGTGCTGATCCGCGACGCGACCGTGGTCGATGGCTCCGGCGCGCCGCGCTACCGCGCCGATGTCGGGGTCGCCGGCGGGCGCATCGCCGAAATCGGCCGCATCCGCGCCCCGGCGGCGCAGACGATCGACGCGGAAGGGCTGATCCTCGCGCCGGGCTTCATCGACGGACACACCCACATGGACGCTCAGGTCGCGTGGGATCCACTCGGTAGCTGCTCGTGCTGGCACGGCGTCACCAGTGTGATCATGGGCAATTGCGGCTTCGCCCTGGCCCCCTGCCGCCCGGACGAGCGCGAGTGGATCGCCCGCTGCCTGGAAGCGGTCGAGGATATTCCCGTCGCCGCCATGATGGCGGGCATCGACTGGACCTGGGAGAGCTTCCCGGACTATCTCGCGACCGTCGAGCGCCTGCCGAAGGGGATCAACTACGGCGCTTATCTCGGGCATTCCGCGCTGCGCATGTATGTGATGGGCGAACGAGCGCTCGAGGAAACCGCGACCGACGACGATCTCGCCGCCATGCGCTCCGCTGTCGGCGAGGCGCTGCGCGCCGGCGCGATGGGGCTTTCGACATCGCGCGCGACCACCCACGTCACACCCGACGGAACCCCGGTGCCGAGCCGCATCGCCGACTGGCGCGAGATCGACGCGCTGGTGGGCGCGATGGCGGAACTGAACGCCGGAATCTTCCAGATCGGCCCCGACATTTCCGGCGGCGAGGCGCAGCGCGCGTTTCTCGACCGTCTGCGCACGGTCGCGCTCGACAGCGGACGCCCCGTCATGTTCGGCACGATCTCCACACGCCAGGGCGCCGACCCGCTGCCATGGGAATATCAACTGGACTACATCGACGAAACGGTCGCCGCCGGCGGGCGCATGTTCGGCCAGACCACGACGCGGCCGATCAACGCGGTGTTCTCGCTCAAGTCCTATCTGCCCTTCGACGGCCTGCCGGAGTGGCGGGAACTGCGCGCGGAACCGCTCGAGCGCCAGAAACACCGCCTGCGCGACCCCGAAACCCGCGCGCGCCTGGTCGCCGCGGAACGCGCGATGAAACCGCTCGGCGGCGACGAATTCCAGGGCGGCGGCGCCGCGACCACCGACCCGCGCAAACCGGATTACGGGAATCTCTACGCGTTGTGCGGCACGGACTGGAACGATCCGACCGTCGCCGAGCTTGCCGAACGACGCGGCGTGGACCCGGTCGGCGTAATGATCGACCTGATGCTCGACGACGAGAACCAGATTTTCGTCCAGCCGCTGGTCAACGAAACGCCGGCCGCCGTGCACGGAATGCTGCGGCACCCGCGCACTCTCGCCACCTTCTCCGATTCCGGCGCCCATGTCTGCCAGGAGATGGGCGCATCGCTGCAAACGCACATGCTGAGCTACTGGGTGCGCGACAAGCAGGCGTTCACGCTGGAAGAAGCGGTGCGCATGTTGACCTTCGACAACGCGCTGGCCTGGGAATTGCCCGACCGCGGGCTGGTGCGCCGCGGCTACGCCGCCGATCTGGTTCTGTTCGAGGAGGCGCGAATAAAACCGCGCCTGCCGACCGTGGAAAACGACCTGCCCGGCGGTGCACGCCGGCTGGTGCAGAAGGCCGACGGCATCGCCGCGACGCTGGTCAACGGCGTCGTGACCCAGACCTGGGGCGAAGCGACCGGCGAAACGCCGGGTGACCTGCTGAAGGGTCCGTGGCTCCGGGATATCGCCTGAACGCGGAGGGGGGCCAGCGCGACGCGTCTTCCTGTCATCCCCGGCCGATATAAGGCTGCGTGATCGGCAGAATGACGGTGCTCAGCATGTTGACGCCGGAGTCCATGCTCGCCATCGTCACCGCCGCCTTGCCGATGTCGGCCAAGGGTATCGTGCCCTCGCGCGCCGCGATCTCCTCGCGTCCGCGCCAAATGTCGGTGGCGACGTTGCCGGGATGGATGATTCCGGCGGCGATCCCGTACTCGCGCCCGTCGAGCGCCAGCGACCGCGTGAGCCCTTCGAGCCCGAATTTGCTCGCGGTATAGGGTGCCCCATGAGGGCGCGACATCTGCGCCGAAATGCTGCCGATGTTGATAATCCGCCCCGAACGCTGCGGGATCATGTGGCGGAACGCGGCGCGCGCGCACAGGAACGCGCCGGTCAGGTTGACGTCGATGACCTTGCGCCATGTCGCCGGGTCGAGTTCGTGGGTCGGCCCCGGCGCCGACATGCCGGCGTTGTTGACCAGCACATCGATCCGTCCATGCCGCGCCGCAACATCGTCGAACAGGCCGTCGACCCGGACGTCGTCGGTTACGTCGCATTCCGCCGCTTCGACCGCGCCGTCGATCTCCGCCGACGCGGCCTCGAGCGGCGCGCGCCGACGCCCGACGACGACCACCCGCGCCCCGGCGCCGGCGATCGCCGCGGCGATCGCCTTTCCGATGCCGCTGCCGCCCCCGGTTACGATGGCGATTTTTCCGTCGAGCATTGTGTCCTCCCCCGTTTGCGTGATCGTCGGGTCTTGCCTGCGCGATTCGCGACCCTCGCGCGCCGAGCCGTGACCGATACTCGCGCGCCATGACGGCCGACGACTCCTTCACCATCGCGCGCCCGCCGGACGGCTTCAAGCTCTACGAAGCCCGCGACGGACGGTTCAGCGAACGCTTGGGGCCGTATTTCGTCAAGGGCCGCGGGACCGGCCTTGCGATGGGCTTTCGCGTCCTCGACCACCATACAAATCGCAACGGCGTCGCGCATGGCGGCGCCCTCATGGCGTTCGCCGACACGCTGTGCGGCAATGTCGCGGCGCGCGCGGCGGATTACGCCTCGGCCACGGTGTCGCTGAACGGCAGTTTTCTCAGGCCGGTTCCGGCCGGCGCCTGGGTGGACGGCGCGGCACACGTGCTGAGGGTCGGGCGCCGCAGCGTGTTTCTGCGCGCCGAACTCGCTGCAAACGGCGTATTGTCGTTTACTGCCGAAGGCATCTGGCAACGCATGGACCCGCGCCCTCGCGGCGACGCAAAGGAGGAAAAATGATCCACGAACTGCGCATGTACACCTGCAAGCCGGGAACCGTCGGCAAGGTGCTCGAAGCGAGCGGCACGGTCGCCCGCCGGATTCGCCAAGGCGACAAATACGGCGTTCTGGAGGGCCATTTCTCCACCGAGATCGGCGCGCTCAACCGGTTCGTCCATTTGTGGCGCTACGACAGCATGGCCGAAATGACCCGCCTGCGCGGCGAACTCGGCGGTCTCGAAGCATGGCGAACCGAATATGTTCCATTGATTCGCCCGCATCTGCTCGACCAGACCGTGCGCATCCTCAACCCGATGCGCGAGATGACGATGCCGGAGGGCGAGAGCAACATCTACGAACTGCGCGTCTATCGTCTGCCGCCGGGCGGCGCCGCGCCGTGGGCGCAGGCGATGCTCCAGGCGCTCCCGGCACGCGAGAAATACTCGAAGAACGTCGGCCTGTGGGTGTCGATGCTGCCGGACCCCAACGAGGTCGTGCATCTTTGGGCCTATCCGGATTTCGGGGCGCGCATGGAGGCGCGTCGCGCCTCTCAGGCGGATCCCGACTGGCAGGCGTTTCTGAGCGCGAACGTCCCGGCCCTCCAGGGAATGAGTTCGACGCTCATGCTCCCGTCGGTCTGGTCGCCACGGAAATAGCGGCGTCAGGGTGCCTCGGCTCCGAGGGCGCGGGCAAGGTCCGGGAACGTATCGACGATGATGTCGTGGTCGTCGTCCGGCGTCGGATCGGGCGGGCCTTGCGCGCCCCATTCCTCGGGTCGGCGAACGAACGCCGTTCTGAATCCGGCTCGCTTCGCCGCGCGCAGGTCGAAATTGTGGCAGGCCACCATGCAACACGCCGACGGCGGAAGCTGCAACCAGCGCGCTGCGGTCTCGTAGGCGGCCGGCAGAACCTTGTATTTGCCGATCATCTCGCAAGACAGCACCGTGTCCCACGCGAGGCCGTTGCGCCTCGCGGTGTCTGTGACGATGCGAACGCTGAGCAGCGTGAAGGACGCGCAAAGATAGCGCGCGCGCAGGCGCGGCAGAGTCGGCGGGAAATCGGGCCAGCAGGCGAGGCCGTGGACGGCGTCCCACCAGATCGCACGCCGTTCCGCGGCCGTGGCGGCGCCGAGACCGTTGACAGCGAGTATCTCGTCGAGTGCGAGTCGGTGTGCATCGTCGAACGTGTAGGCAGGCGGCCCGGTCTCGCCCTGGTTGAGAACGTAACCGAGCGACTTGCGGCGCAGATCGTTGGCCGTCGCGGCCCAGTCGCGCGCGACTCCGTGCTTCTTGCCGAGTGCCGCCAGCGCGGCCGAGAAGCCGGAATGCCAGTCGAGAATCGTGCCGCCGGTATCGAACGTCAGGGCCTCGATACCGTCAAATTCACGCACCGCTTCCTCTCCCGGACGCTGCGGCGAAACGGGGACGGCGTTTTTCGACGAACGCGCGCACGGCCTCGCGGTGATCGTCGGTGCGCGCGGCGCGCACCAGCACATCGGCCTCGCGGTCGAGCGCGGCGAGGAAGTCCAGTTGCAGCGCACGATCGAGATTGTCCTTGATCCCCGCCAGCGCATCGCGGGGGCCGGCGGCGAGCTCCCGTGCGAAGGCCATCGTTTCCGCCATCAACGCGTCGTCGTCGAAGACGCGGTTGACGAGGCCGATGCGTTCGCAGGTTTCAACATCGATCCGGGCAGCGGTGAACATGAGTTCGCGTGCACGGCCTGTTCCGACGAGGCGGGTGAGCAGCCAATTGATTCCGTAGTCGCCCGTCAGGCCGATGCGGGCGTAACCGGTCGAGACGAAGGCCGAGCGGGCGGCGAAACGCATGTCGCAGGCGAGCGCGAGCGCCAGCCCGGCACCCGCAGCCGGCCCCGGCAGCGCGGCGAGCGTCGGCTTGCGCAAACCGATCAGCGCCCCGGTGAGCGTGCGCTGACGATGGCGCAGGTCGGCCGCCGCATCGTCGAGGCCGCGCGGCTTCGAACCGGCCCGGTCGTCCATCGCCTTCACGTCGCCGCCGGCGCAAAAAGCCCCGCCCGCGCCGGTAATCAACACTGCGCCCACATCCTCCGACTCGCCGAATGCCGCGATCATGCGCCGCAGCGCCGGAGTCAACGCGGACGAGAGCGCGTTGCGCGCCTCGGGCCGGTTCAGCGTGATGACGCCGACGCCATCTTCGATGCACGCCAGCAATTGGTCACTGCCGGTATCGATTTGTGATGGCTCGTTCATGTCGCCTCCGCCGAAACGTTCGGCGCGAGCAATACCTGACCGGACAAGCTGCGTTTCGACAACCGCTGGTCCGCAACGACGCGCCCGACACCTGGCGACGATCGATCACCGAGAGCGTCGCCGACCCGTGTCACCCTATACGCCGGGCCCCTCGCGGCGCAAGCGCTTGTCCCCGGCGCGGGCGGGCGGCATATGCCGTTGCAGGCCGCCGAGCATACGCACGGCGGCTTGTCCCCGGCGCGGGCGGGCGGCATAGTGGCCGGATGAGGAGGATCAACCCGGTGTGGCCAGGGTCAGGCGCGCGGCGCTGGTCCAGGGCGGACGACATTGTGCCGGTGCGTCCCTGCGCCTGGCCGGGATGCATCGCCTCGGGGGATTACCGCGCCCCGAAGTCTCGAACGACTCTGCGCGAGTTCCAGTGGTTTTGTCTCGATCATGTGCGCCTGTACAACGCCGACTGGAACTATTTCGATGGCCTCGACGCCGAACAGATCGAGGAGATTCGCCGGCGCGACGCAACATGGCACCGGCCGACATGGCCGCTCGCAGGACGTGCGCGCACGGCGTGGGCTTCCGCGGACTCGTTCGAGGCAACCGGGGAGGACGCACCGTCGGCCAAGCCCGTCTCGCCCGAACGTGAGCGAGCGCTGGCTTCGCTCGGCCTCGACGGTGAGGCCTCGCACAATGACGTGAAAGCGCGCTATAAGACGCTCGCAAAGCGTCACCATCCTGATACGAACGGCGGGTGCAAGCGCGCCGAGGAACGGCTGAAGGCGATCAACGAAGCCTACGCCTATCTGCAAAACAGCGACGGGGCGTGACGGCGCGCCGTTCCCCCGATCTTCACACACGCGGACACGGACCCGATGGCCCCACAGATCGCCGCCGACGCGGCTTCCAGAGCCGATCGTCTGCCCGATATCGAGATCTCCGTGCGCCAGGCGTTCGGGATTGACAGCGACATGCTCGCGCCCGGTTTCTCGGAGGCGGACGAACATGTTCCCGACATCGACGACGCCTACCGCTTCGACCGCGAGACCACTCTGGCGATCCTTGCCGGCTTCGCCCACAACCGGCGATTGATGATCCAAGGCTATCACGGTACCGGGAAATCGACCCACATCGAACAGGTGGCGGCGCGCCTCAACTGGCCGACTGTGCGCGTCAATCTCGACAGCCACATCAGCCGCATCGATCTGGTCGGCAAGGACGCGATCGTGTTGCGCGACGGCCAGCAAATTACCGAGTTCCGCGAGGGCCTGTTGCCGTGGGCGCTGCAAAACCCGACGGCGCTGGTCTTCGACGAATACGACGCCGGGCGCCCGGACGTCATGTTCGTCATCCAGCGCGTGCTCGAAGTGGACGGCAAGCTCACCCTTCTGGACCGTAACCGGGTCATCCGCCCGCACCCGGCATTCCGTTTGTTCGCGACCACCAACACGGTCGGCCTCGGCGACACCACCGGCCTCTATCACGGGACGCAACAGATCAACCAGGGTCAGATGGACCGCTGGAATATCGTCGCGACGCTGAACTATCTGCCGGTCGAGGCGGAGATCGACATCGTGCTTGCCAAGGTGCCGCAGTTTGCCGACGAGGAGGGGCGCAGGCGCGTCGCGGCAATGGTGGAGCTCGCCAACATGACCCGCTCCGGCTTCATCAACGGAGATATCTCGACCGTCATGTCGCCGCGCACCGTCATTACCTGGGCCGAGAACTCCCGGATTTTCGACGATCAGTCCTTCGGCTTCCGCGTGACTTTCCTCAACAAGTGCGACGAAGCCGAGCGGCAGCTGGTCGCCGAATATTACCAGCGCTGCATGGGCGAGGAATTGCGCGAATCAGCCGCCCTGGTCGCGGTCAATTAGGAAAGGCGACGTGAACCGCTACGACGAAGCGCCGTCGGAGGCGTTCAAGCTCGCCGTCGCCGGCGCCACACGCGCCCTGGCGCGCGATCGCGAGCTGGAGGTGACCTTCGCCGCCAACGGGCCGCGGCTGGAGCAGGACCGCATTCTATTGACCCCGCCGTCGCGGGAGATGCAGGTGGAGGAAATCCATCAGATCCGCGGCGAAGCGGATGCGTTGGCGCTGCGCCGGCGTTTCCACGACGACAGCGTGCACCGCGCTCGGCGCCCGCCCGGTCAGGCCGCGCAATCGATCTACGACAGCCTGGAACAGGCCCGTTGCGAAGCGCTCGGCGCCCTGCGCATGGCGGGGGTCAAGCGGAATCTGGAGGCCGCCGTCGAGGCCCGGTGCCGCGAACAGCATTTTCAGGACGTCCAGCACCGGTCCGACGCGCCGATCGTCGATGTCGTCAATCTTCTGGCGCGCGAGCGCCTGACCGGCGCGCCGCCACCCGAGGCCGCGCGCTACATGTGCGACCTGTGGCGCCCATGGCTCGCCGAACGTGCCGACGACGATTTCAAGACTCTCGCACGAGTCGTCGAGGATCAGGAAGCGTTCGCCGAAACCCTGCGCCGGCTGATCGCGCACCTCGAGTTCGCCGACGAGCACGAGAACGATCCGGCCAGCCTCGACTCGGAAGCCGAGTCGGAGGACGACGCCGAGGAACGACTCGATTCCGAATCCGAGGGCGAGTCGACGGAGGAGGAGTCCGACGCCGAGGCCAGCCCCGGCGGTGAGCGCGACGATTCGGAGGCGGAAGATACGACCGAGGGCGAGGTCGAGGGTGCCGAGGAAACCACCGCGAGCGGTGGCGACGAGACCGCCGCCGAGAGCGAGCCATGGCGGCCGCCTTGGGACCGCAGCAACGACTCCAGAACCGCCTACCGCGCCTTTACCACCGAGTTCGACGAAGTGGTGGATGCCGCAGACCTGTCGGAGCCCGAAGAGCTCACCCGCCTGCGCGGCCATCTGGACCAGCAATTGGCGGCGCTGCAGGGGATCATCACCCGCCTTGCCAACCGACTGCAACGACGCCTGCTCGCCCGGCAAAGGCGGTCGTGGGAGTTCGATCTCGAAGAAGGCATCCTGGATTCCGCGCGCCTCGCCCGCATCATCACCAATCCGAGCTATCCCCTGTCCTACAAGCGGGAGAAGGAAACCACGTTTCGCGACACGGTAGTGACCCTGTTGCTCGACAATTCGGGATCGATGCGCGGGCGGCCGATTTCAGTCGCGGCGATGAGCGCCGACATTCTGGCACGGACGCTGGAACGCTGCGCGGTCAAGGTCGAGATCCTCGGTTTCACTACCCGCGCGTGGAAGGGCGGGCGAGCACGCGAAAGCTGGCTCGCTTCCGGCAAATCGGCCGATCCCGGGCGCCTGAACGATCTGCGCCACATCATTTACAAGGCGGCCGATACGCCGTGGCGGCGGGCGCGCAAAAACCTCGGTCTGATGCTGCGCGAGGGCCTGCTGAAGGAGAACATCGACGGCGAGGCACTGATCTGGGCACACGGCCGATTGCTCGAACGCTCCGAACAACGTCGCATTCTGATGGTGATCTCCGACGGCGCACCGGTCGATGACTCGACCTTGTCGGTGAATACGGGGAACTATCTCGACCGCCATCTGCGCGAAGTGATCGCCTGGATCGAGGCGATGTCGCCGGTCGAACTCGTGGCGATCGGTATCGGCCACGATGTCACGCGCTACTATCGTCGCGCGGTCACCATCGTCGATGCCGAGCAGCTCGGCGGCATGATGACCGAGAAACTCGCGGAATTGTTCGAGGAAGGCCCCGCCAACAAGAACTACCGGCTCGCCGGCTGAGTCGGACCGGCTCGCCGGAAGGCGGATTCACTCCTTGCTCCCCCGCGGTTCCTCGCCACCCAGAGCGTCGAGCTGCGCCTGCATGCGTGATAGTTGGGCGCGCAGTTCGTCCAGCTCAGACGGCACAGCTCGAGTTGGCTCGGGATCCGGATGGCCGTTGCCGGCCTTGCCCTGAGCGAACGGCCCGAAGGTCGACAGCGTGCGCTGGAAGATCGCCATGTTCCGTTCGCCGAGCTCCCGCATGGTCTGAATCGGGAAGAACTCACCGAAGGCGTTCTCGAGGTTGCGCCGCATCTGCTTCTGGTTGTCGGCGAAACTGTCCATCGCCGCTTCGAGATAGGATGGCACGAGGGTGCGCAGACCGTCGTCGTAGTAGCCGATCAACTGACGCAAGAAACCGATCGGCAACAGGTTCTCACCCTTCGTCTCCTGCTCGAAGATGATCTGCGTGAGCACGGCGCGCGTGATGTCTTCGCCGGATTTGGCGTCGTGGACGACGAAATCGCGCCCTTCCTTGACCATGGCGCAGAGGTCTTCGAGTGTTACGTAGCTCGACGTGTCGGTGTTGTAGAGGCGCCGATTGGCGTATTTCTTGATGATCACCGTAGCCGAGTCGTTCCTGTTCCTGGCCATGCCGCACCCAGGCTCCGTTCATGCCCCGCCGAGCGATGGCACTATAGCGCGACCGTCGCCGCGCGGAAACATGCGCGCGCTGGCATACCGCCGCACCGGCACCTATGTTCCCGATCATGGTGGGAAAAGTGGACCCGGCGACGCTGGCCCGCGCCTGTCTCGATCTGTGGGAGCGGCAGGTCGAGACAGTGTCGGTCTCCGACCGGGCCGTATTCTTCGCGACGGTCCTCGCCGGCGATGACGCGTCCACAGCAGCCTTGCGCGGAGCGACGGATGCCGCCGTTCTATCCCGGTCTGGCGGCGAGCCTGTGGCTCGGCGCTCTGGCCAATCTACCGGCAGCGCGGGCGGGCCGGGCCCGGTGGGCGCCGCCGCTCGCGACGGAGGGGGCTGAACTCGCCGCGCGCCTCGCCGCCGTCGAACCCCAAGCGCTCGTTCGCGCTCTCGGCGCCGAGGCGCGGACGCGCTTCGACGAATTCCTCACCGGGATCGAATCCTATCGGATCCATCCGCATCGCCGGGCGGCGACCGAGTGGCCGGTGCGCTGGCAGCGCGGCACAACTGCGCTGCGCGAACACTATCCGTCGGTGCGAGGACGGCCCGTCCTGATCGTGCCGTCGCTGATCAACCGCTCCTCGATCCTCGATCTCGCGCCGGAGCGCAGCCTGACCCGCCTCCTTGCCGCCCGCGGATTGCGCCCTCTGGTCGTCGACTGGGGAGAACCGGGCGCCGCGGAATGCGCGTTTTCGCTCACCGACTACGTTGTATGCCGTCTGGAGCCGGCGCTCGCCGCCGCACGCCACATGGCCGGCGGTCCGGTCTCGGTGGTTGGCTATTGCATGGGCGGTCTGCTGGCGCTCGCACTGGCACAACGGCGCAGGGAGTCGGTGTCCGGGCTGGCGCTGCTCGCGACGCCGTGGGACTTCCACGCGGCGGATGCCGGCTGGACGGCGCTGCTGCCGGTGTTGGAAACCTGTCTCTCGGCGCGGATCGAGCGTGAGGGCGTCCTGCCGGCGGGTGCGCTTCAGGCGCTGTTCGCGATCGCGCAGCCCGAGCGGATCGCCGCCAAATTCCGCGTCTTTGCAACACTCGCCCCGGACGACCCGGCAGCGGTCGCCTTCGTCGAAGTGGAGGACTGGATCAATGACGGCATACCATTGGCCGGCGCGGTCGCGCGTGAATGCCTGTTCGACTGGTATGGTCGCAATGCGACCGCGGGCGGGCGCTGGTCGATCGGCGGCGCCGCCGTGGACCCGGCAGCGGTTTCGTTGCCCGCGCTCGTTTTCGTGCCGGCGCGCGACCGCATAGTGCCGCCCGAATCCGCCGCGGCGCTGGCGGCCGCGTTGCCTTGTGCGCGCCGGTTGCAACCGCGCTCGGGGCATATCGGCATGGTAGTCGGCCGGCAGGCGCAGGGGGAATGCTTTCGTCCGCTGGCCGACTGGCTTCTCGCGGTCGCGAAATGACGATCGGGCGCTGCGCGGCGGGGCGTTATGAAGCGCACTTCAGGATCATGTCGCAAAGGAAGAGGTCATGACCGAACGGGTCGCCATCGTTACCGGCGGCACACGAGGAATCGGCGCCGCGGTCTCGCGGGCGCTGGATTCCGAGGGCTACCGGGTTGCCGCCGTCTATGCCGGAAACGACGAGCGCGCAGGCGCATTCAATGCGGAAACCGGCGTCCCGACCTACAGGTGGGATGTATCGGACTTCGCAGCGTGCGAAGCCGGCGTCGGCCGAATTGCCGCCGACCTCGGGCCGATCGAGGTGCTGGTCAACAATGCGGGCATCACACGCGACGGCACCATGCACCGCATGACCCGCGATATGTGGCAAGCGGTGATCGACACCAATATCGGCTCGTGCTTCAACATGGCGCGCTGTGTCATCGATGGCATGAGAGAGCGCGGCTTCGGGCGTATCGTGAATATCGGCTCGATCAACGGCCAGGCCGGACAATACGGTCAGGTGAACTACGCAGCGGCCAAGTCGGGCATCCACGGCTTCACCAAGGCACTGGCGCAGGAGGGCGCAGCGAAGGGCATCACGGTGAACGCCATCGCGCCGGGCTATATCGACACCGACATGGTCGCCGCGGTGCCCGAGCGGGTGCTGAAACGCATCGTCGAGCGCATCCCCGTCGGGCGACTCGGCAGGGCGGAAGAGATTGCGCGCGCGGTGGTGTTCCTCGTCGCCGACGACGCAGGCTTCATCACCGGTTCGACCCTGTCCATCAACGGCGGTCAGCACATGTATTGAGCGCTCATCGCGAGCCGAATCGGGAGTCCCGTATGCGTGCCGTGGTGTGCCGGACCCTCGGGCCGCCCGACACGCTGGCTGTCGAGGATATCCCCGCGCCGAGGCCGCGCCCCGGCGAGGCGTCGATCCGCGTCTCTCACGCCGGCGTGAATTTCCCCGACAAGCTGATGGTCGCGGGCCTGTATCAGCACAAGCCGCCACTGCCTTTCGTGCCGGGTATGGAAGTGTCGGGCGAAATCGTCGAAATGGCTTCTCTTCCGGGCGCGCCTCTGGCCCACGACCTGCGGCCCGGCATGAAGGTCGTCGCCGGTGTGCGCGGCGGCGGCTACGCGGAGAGCGTGACCGCGCCGCTGGCGCAGGTCAGACCGGTTCCCGGCGGGTTGAGCGACGTCGAGGCGGCAGCCTGGCCGGTCGCAGCGCAGACCGCCTGGGTTGCGCTGGTCGAGCGCGGCCGGCTCGGGGCGGGCGAGCGCGTACTCGTCCTCGGCGCGGGCGGCGGTGTCGGTCTCGCGGCGGTGCAACTCGCCTCGGCGAGCGGCGCGACGGTCATCGCGGCCGCGAGCACGGCGGAGAAGCGCGCCGCCGCGGCGACGGCGGGAGCCCATCGCACGATCGCGCCCGACGGCGACCTCAAGGCCGCGGTTCTGCCGCTGACCGGCGGTCGCGGCGTCGATCTGGTTTACGATCCGGTCGGCGGAGACCTGTTCGGCCGGGCGATCCGGACCCTGGTGTGGGGCGGGCGCTATCTCGTCGTCGGCTTCGCTTCGGGGCGCATTCCGTCGCTGGCGATCAACCTGGCCCTCATCAAGGGGCTGTCGGTGATCGGCGTGCGCGCCGGCGAGCAGATCCGGCAGGATCCGCCAAGCGGTCCGCGCATCCACCGCGCCATCGAGTCTCTCGCCGCACGCGGCAGGCTGACCCCGCGCATCCACGCCGTCCTTCCGCTCGACCGCGCGGCGGACGCGCTCGACAGACTCGGCCGCCGCGAGGTCATCGGCAAGATCGTTCTTTCCACGTAGCGCGGCGCCCCTCAATCTTTGGTTTCGAGCGCCTCCAGAAACGGCATGTCGAGCGGTAGAACGGCGCCGAGCCATAACGCGAAACGCCCGTGATCCGCGACGTCGTCCCCGGTTCGCGGATGCACCAGAACCGTCAGACCGTTCCGGTTCAGCATCAGCCACGGGACGAAAGCCGGAAACAGCGGCGTGTCGAACGCCACCTGGTACATGGGTTGTGGATGCGGGCCGACAGGGGAGTCGCGCCAGCGTCCGAGCCTGACGGCGAATCGGGCCTCGATCGCCGTGCGCAACGCCGCCGCGCGCTCCCGGCTTTCGCCGTCGGGATAATAAACGTGGGCATGATAGCCCTCGATGCGGCCGGCATCGACCGTCGCTCCTCCGTCGCTGCTCATGGTGCGAACTCCCTTTGGGGGGCGAGCCAGCCGGACGCCAGCGCGGCCGAGGCGATTGAACCGGCCGCTTGCACCCTCTCGCGCCGACGCATATCTATTCCGTCATGCCGCCTTAGCTCAGCCGGTAGAGCATCGCATTCGTAATGCGAGGGTCGCAAGTTCGAATCTTGCAGGCGGCACCAGCCCTCTCGCACCAACAAATACAGCCGTCAATCGTCGCGGTATGTTTTCTCCAGCCGCTCATGACGCTCCTGCGCTTCGATCGACAGGGTGGCGATCGGCCTCGCTTCCAACCGTTTGAGACCGATGGGTTCGCCCGTCTCTTCGCAATAGCCGTAACTGCCGTCGTCGATCCGGCCCAGGGCGGCGTCGATCTTGGTCAGCAGTTTGCGCGCGCGGTCGCGAGTCCGTAACGCGATCAGACGTTCGCTTTCGGCCGAAGCGCGGTCGGCGAGATCGGGCTCCGGCTCGCTGCCGTTCTGCAAAAGCGCGATGGCTTCGCGCGATTCGGCGAGAACATCGGCCCGCCAGCGAAGCAATTTGCGGCGAAAATACGTGCGCTGGCGCGGCCCCATGAAGGTTTCGTCCGAACATGGGCGATAACCGTCGGGCAGCGCCGGCTCCGTGGCCGGCGTGCTCACCTGCCCGTCCGGAGGGCCGGCGGCCGTGCTCGGTGCGGACATGCAGCCCCTGTCGTGGTCGAAACGTCGGCGCGCAGTATATGAATCGGCCCGTTGCACCGCAACGAAGACCTGCGCACGGGCAGCGCTCCGCACCATACGTCGCGGAACGGGGCGCTGCCGGCTGAGGGAACTCCCCGGTCTTCGAATGGCGGCATCCTGATATAAGGCGGGGCAGGATCGGATTCGCACGACCTCGCCAGAGTCCGTTCCGCGAACGCCATTCCCGGATGACAGGATGCGTCGGCGCATGACTGCCGCACTTCCCGCCTTCGTCTGACATGCATCTGCTCGCCGCCGCGCCGGGAGCCGTTGTCGACGGTTCGGAAGCCGTGGATCTCGGCCAAACGCCGGGCGACATCGTGGTGTTGAGCGCCGCAGATACGGAACTCGCGGCGCTTTCGGCAGCGCATGAGGGCCATCCGACGCTGCGGCTCGCCAACCTGTTGCGGCTCGGCCACCATATGTCGGTCGATCTCTACGTCGAGACCGTGATCGCGCAGGCGCGGCTGGTCGTCGTCCGCCTGCTCGGCGGCGCCGCCTACTGGCCTTACGGTATCGAGCGCGTCGCCCGGTGCTGCCGCGATAACGGGGTCGCGCTTGCCGTTCTGCCGGGCGACGATCAGCCGGACCCGGAACTGGCCGCGCTGTGCACCCTCCCGGTCGCGGCCTGGCAACGCCTGTGGCGGTATTGCGTGCACGGCGGCGCGGCAAATTTCCGTAACTTCCTGCGCTACGCCGCGCATCTGCTCGGCGAACCGGCGATGTGGGTCGAACCGGCGCCGCTGCTGCGCGCCGGCCTCTATCGTCGAGCCGCCGCCGGTCCGGATCGGCCGGTCGCGGCGCTGGTGTTCTATCGGGCGCTTTTCCAGGCCGGTCATCTTGCGCCCGTCGAAGCGCTGATCTCGGCGCTCTCCCGGCGCGGCCTCGACGTATTGGCCGCCTGGGTGTCGAGCCTTCGGGACCCGGTCGCGGCCGGCACGCTGACGGCGCTGTTCGCCGACACACCACCGGACGTGGTCCTGAACGCGACCGGGTTCGCCGTCTCCCGGCCCGGCGAGCCGCGCGCCGCCTCGCCCTTCGACGGCCTCGACGCGCCGGTGTTGCAGGTCGTGTTCGCCGGCGGCGCGGAAGCGGCATGGCGAGCGGGAACCAACGGCCTGTCGGCGCGAGACATCGCCATGAACGTGGCTCTGCCCGAAGTGGACGGGCGGATTTTCACCCGTGCGGTCTCGTTCAAGACGGAAGCGGCGTGGGATGCGCGCACCCAATGTGCGATCGTGGCGACCGCGCCGGTGGCCGATCGGGTGGATTTCGCCGCCGCACTCGCAGCGGCGTGGACACGGTTACGGCGCACGCCTGCGGCGGAGCGGCGCCTGGCCTTCGTTCTTGCCAACTACCCGGCGCGCGACGGGCGCATCGGTAACGGGGTCGGCCTCGACACCCCGGCGGGTGTTCTGGAGTCGCTGCGGGCGCTGACAGCGGCGGGATACGCGATCGACACCATCCCGACCGACGGCGAAACGCTGATGCGGCGACTGATCGACACACGACGCGCGGTCCGCTACCCGCTGGCGTGCTATCGCGACGCATGGCGGGAGCTGCCGCGGGCGGTCCGCGACGCCGTGACGGCGCGTTGGGGCGCGGCGGAGGACGATCCGACGGTGGAAGACGGCGCGTTCGCGCTCGCAATTCTGAAGCTCGGCGCGGTCGCGGTGGCGGTGCAACCGGCGCGCGGATACGAAATCGATCCCGCCGCCACCTATCACGATCCGGACCTCGTGCCGCCGCACGGCTATCTCGCGTTCTATGCCTGGCTGCGCGACGTCTTCGACGCCCACGCGGTGGTACATTTCGGCAAGCACGGCAATCTCGAATGGCTGCCGGGCAAGTCGCTCGCCCTGTCGGAAGGATGTTTCCCCGAGGCCGCGTTCGGCGCCGTGCCGCACCTCTACCCGTTCATCGTCAACGATCCGGGGGAGGGCAGCCAGGCCAAGCGGCGCGCGGCGGCGGTTATCGTCGATCACCTCACCCCGCCGATGACGCGCGCGGAAAGCTACGGCCCGCTGGTCGAGCTCGAGCTGCTTGTCGATGAATACTACGAAGCGGCCGGCGTGGATTCGCGGCGTCTTGCCCTGCTGCGCGGCGAGATCCTCGACCTCGCGCGGCGCATCGGCCTGGATCGCGACTGCGGCATCGCACCGGGCGACGCGGCTGCGGACGCGCTCGGCAAGCTCGACAACCATCTCTGCGAGCTCAAGGAAATGCAGATCCGCGACGGTCTGCACGTCTTCGGCGTGTCGCCGGACGACGACCGGCGCAGCGATCTGCTGGCCGCGCTGGCCCGGTTGCCGCGCGGCGACGGCGCGTCGTTGCCAAGGGCCATCGCCGCGGATCTCGGCCTTGGCGATTTCGACCCGCTCGATTGCGAGATGGCTGTCGCGTGGTCCGGCCCCCGGCCCGCCGCGCTCGCCGCCATGAGCCGCGATCCGTGGCGCAGTTGCGGCGATACGGTCGAGCGCATCGAGCTGTTCGCGCGAGCCTTGATCGAAGGGCATCCGCCGCCTGGCGCGGCGACGTCGGCGGTGATGGAGGAGATCGAAACTCATCTCGGCCCGGCGCTCGACCGCTGCGGCGACGCCGAGATCGCGGGCCTGCTCGCCGGTCTGGACGGACGGTTCGTGGCGCCGGGGCCTTCGGGCGCACCGACTCGGGGGCGGCCCGACGTGCTGCCGACGGGGCGCAACTTCTATTCGGTCGATACGCGCACGGTTCCGACCCCTGCCGCGTGGCGGCTGGGCTGGCGGTCGGCGGACATGCTGCTCGCGCGCTATCGCCAGGAACATGGCTGCTGGCCGACAACGCTGGCGATCAGCGCCTGGGGCACGGCCAACATGCGTACCGGCGGAGACGACATCGCGCAGGCACTGGCGTTGCTCGGTGTGCAACCGACGTGGGAGACCGCGTCGCGGCGGGTGACCGGGTTCGAGATCATGCCGGCATCGGTGCTCGACCGGCCGCGCATCGACGTGGTGTTCCGGGTTTCCGGGTTCTTTCGCGACGCTTTCCCGGCGCAGGTCGCGCTCCTCGACTCGGCGGTGCGTGCAGTCGCCGCGCTCGACGAGCCGGAGGCGGTCAACCCGCTTGCCGCGCGGGTGCGCGCCGAAGCCGCCGCGTCGGACGATACGCAAGCGGCTCGGCGGCGGGCGAGCTATCGGATATTCGGCTCGAAGCCGGGCGCGTATGGGGCGGGGCTGCAAGCCCTCATCGACGAGAAAGGATGGGAGACCGATGCGGACCTCGCCCGCGCCTATCTCGCCTGGGGCGGCTATGCCTACGGCGCCGGCGCGGAGGGGGTCGCGGCGCACGGCCTGTTCGAAGCCCGCCTCGGCGCCATCGACGGCGTGGTGCAGAACCAGGACAACCGCGAGCACGACCTGCTGGATTCCGACGACTACTACCAGTTCGAGGGCGGCATGGCGGCGGCGGCGCGCCATTTCGGCGGCCATACCCCGGCGGTCTATCACAACGACCATTCGCGGCCTGAGCGGCCGCGCATCCGCAGCCTGGAAGAAGAGATCGGGCGGGTCGTCCGCGCCCGCGCGGTCAATCCGAAGTGGATCGCCGGGGTGATGCGCCACGGCTACAAGGGGGCGTTCGAGATTGCGGCGACGGTCGATTACCTGTTCGCCTTCGCGGCCACCGCACGCGCCGTGTCCGACCACCATTTCGACGCGGTGTATGAAGCCTATGTGGAAGACGATGCGGTGCGCGATTTCATGCGCCGGGTGAACCCGCACGCGGCGCGAGACGTAGCGGCCCGGCTGCTCGAAGCACAGACGCGCGGGTTGTGGCAGCCGCGCGCCAACAGCGCAGCCGACCGGCTCGCGGCGCTCGCGACGGAACCGGTGTGAGCGCGGGCGACCGGCCCGCCGAGACTATCGCCTCATACGCGCCGACGCCGACTCGACGCTCGGTTCGGACATGGTGAGGAAGGTCAGCGAGCCGTGCCTGGCCGGATCGGCGCCCCTGCGCCAGGTCGGATCGAGTGCACATTCGGCAGTGAAGGCGGTGACTTGTGCGGTTCGCGCGACCGTGCTCTGGATGCTGACCGTTCCGTCGAAGGCACCGCGCCAACCGCCGCCGGGCGCGGGTTCGAAACGGTCGAGGCCACTCACGATCCCCACCTGGAGATAGAATGCGCGGCTGCGCGGACTGCCGCCGGCGATCACCCGCCTTTCGGTCTCGACCGCCCAGGCCGGCATGTGGCCGGCGCGATAGACAGTCTCCACCAGCCGCTGGCACGCGCCGGCGACGGTCTGACGCAAGCGCGCCTCGGCGCGCGCGGTTTCCCCCGGCGTCAGCGGCGCCGGGCCGATCAGCCGGGCAGCGGCCAGGCGGTCGGGGTGATGGGGGCTGCCGCGTTCGGCGATCGTGCCGGCGAAGCGGACCTTGACGCCCGGCCTGGCGAGATCCCGGTCGGGTTCGTGGGCGAGGTCGAGGGTGAGGTCGGGGCGAGCGCCGGCGCGGCCGGGGCGCATCTTGATCTGCACGATTTCCCCCTGCCGCCGCGTGACCGTGCCGTCCCATGTCGCCGCGCGGCCGCGGCATCGATCGTCGAACAGTTCCTGCCCGCGGTTTTCGTCTTCAAACCGGATATTGCCGCTGCACCGGTCGCGAAACGACCGCCACGACATGTCCGACCCCGGCAGGGCAACATAGTGGCCGGTGACCAGTTCGGTTTCGAGCGCCTTGCCGGTCTCGTCGCCGAACGCCGCGAGCGGGGCCGCGAGACGCCAGGCGCGGTCGTAACGTTCGTTCGCGAAGGCTTGCTCGGCGGCAGCGCGGTCGGCGGCGACGCGGTCGAGGATCACCGCCCGGGTGGAATCGAAAGCCGCATCCAGGGCGACCGCGCGGTCGATCGCCGCGAGCGCGCCGGCGTAATCGACGGACTGGCCGAGTCCCTGGGCGGCCATCAGCGCGAGAAGTTCGTGGCCGCGCGGGTTGCCGGCATCGGCCATCCCGGTCGCGAGCACCCGCGCAGCGGCGAAATCAAGCGAATCGTAGGCGCGGACGGCGCGTTCCTCGTCGCTGTCGAGGCAACCGACGAGGGCGAAGGCGAGAACCGCGCCGAACAATGCCGAATGTCGAGGAGTCGTCGGTGGCCGCGTCATCCGGTCCGCGCCTTCGCCTGCCTGTGCGCGTCGGGGAGGACGCGGGAAAGACGCCTGTGCGCCGAGGCTAGCGCGCGGCGCGGCCGCCGTCGACACTATAGGTCGAACCGGTGCAATGGCGGCTCTCGTCGCTCGCAAGGAACAGCATCATCTGGGCGACCTCCTCCGGGCGCGCGTAACGGCCCTGGGGCGACGCCTTCGCATAGTTCCGGCGGAACCCTTCGGGGTCGTCCGGCGACAGCATCGCCTCGAGAGAGCGCATCATGCGCGTTTCGACCGGCGACGGGTGGACCGTGTTGACCCGGATGCCGTCCGCCGCGCCCTCCAGCGCCGCCGTGCGCATCAGGCCGACCACCGCGTGCTTCGAGGTGACATAGGCCGGCATCCGGGCGCGACCGCGCAAGCCGGCGATCGACGAGGTGATGACGATGCTGCCGCCACCGCGCGCCTTCATCTCCGGCATGGCGTATTTCAGGCCCAGAAACACCCCCCGCACGTTGATCGCCATCAACCGGTCGAAGGCATCGACATCGTAATCGACCGTGGGCGCGACCTCACCTTCGATACCCGCATTCAGGATCGCGACATCCAATCCGCCGAACACCTCGCCGGCGACCCGCACCGCGGCTTCCATGTCTTCGGGCCGGGAAACGTCGCCCTCGACCTCTCGCGACCGGTCGAGGGAGGGCGCGCCGGCTGCGCGGTCCATCAGCACCAGATCGGCGCCCTCCGCTGCGAACAGGTGCGCACATGCGGCGCCGATGCCGCCCGCGGCGCCGGTGATCAAAGCGACTTTGCCGTCAAGCCGTCCCATCTCAGGCCGCCAGCCGGAATACACCCCAGGGATTGCGGCAGGGCGGGCCGTCAGTCGCATAGAGAACGCGGTTCGTGAGGTCGAGGATCGCCGAAGTCACGGTGGTCGTGCGGTTCGGCTCCGGGTCGGCGTCGTCGGGATGGGCGCAGATCGACTTCGGAGTCGAGAAATGATCGGCGAACAGTTCCTGCATCATCGCCACATCGACCGGCCGGTTGCCGCGGCGCATGAGGCGCTTCAGGCGGCGGGCGCGGAACAGCGTGCTGGCGCTGTTGCGCTCCATCGTCGAGGTCACGTCAAGCGCCTCGAAATGGTTGGCGTGGGTGATGAGCCCGTCTTCGGGATACAGTGTCGCCGCGCGGTCCGGCGCTGCCTCGACGTCGATCGCCTCGCCGTCGGCGTGGCCGATCAGCATGTTCACGGAACAAACCCTCGGGCTGCCGACCACGGCTTTCAGCGCGTCGGCGAAGGTGCGTGCGGTGAGGATCTCGCGCACGCGCACATGAAACGGCTTGCGGTCCGGGTCTGCGCCTTCGCGGTCGGTGGTCAGGCCGTTGCAGCACAGACCGATGCCGGCTTCGTTGAGGCCGATCATGCCGCCGGCGATTCCAGCCTGGGTGATGCACAGGAATTCGGGCATTCCGGCACTGCATACGCGCAGGACGGCAGTGCGCCCGACCAGCCGCCGCAGCCAGTCCCAGTTCTGGCCCATCAGCATGGCGCCGGTGCGCGTGATGTCGGGCAACGCCGCGAACGCGGTGCAACCGAACGACGCTTCCTTCGCGAACAGCGAATAGGCGAGTTCCCAGCGCGCGTTCAACAGGCCGACCGGCGCGATGTCGAGGCCGGCCCCCTCGGCGATGCCGGCCATTTCCGCCCCGTAGGCCGGATCCATATCCGCGATGCGTCCGGCCCAGCGCGCGCCTTCGGCCAGCGCCGTTTCGCGCGCGATGCCGCCGGATTCGAAGCGCGCGAGATAGGTCTCGACATTGGCCCGAATCTCGTCGGCGAGCGCGCGGCCGTGAGTCCGCCCGCGCGCCGGCGCGTCTCCGCTCAAGTCGATCGATCGGGGTCCGCCACTCATCCCGGAAACGCCTCTTGCTGCGCCACGCCGGCGTCGATCTCGGCAAGGAGCGCGGCCGCGCGGCCACCGCGCACCTTCTCGATATCGTCCTGATATTTTAGCAGCACGCCCAGCGTTTCGTCCACGGTCGCGGCGTCGAGTTCGCGTCGGTCGAGACGCCGCAGCGCGCCGGCCCAGTCGATGGTCTCGGCGATTCCGGGGCTCTTGAACAGGTCTTCGCCGCGCAGTTTCTGCACGAACGCCACCACTTCGTCGGCAAGGCTTTCACGCACCCCCGGCGCCCGCGCGGCGAGGATTCGTTTCTCGCGCGGCGCGTCGGGATAGTCGATCCAATGATAGAAGCAGCGCCGCTTGATGGCGTCGTGAATTTCGCGCGTGCGGTTCGAAGTGATCACCACGACAGGCGGCGCGGCCGCGCGCACGGCGCCGATTTCCGGGACCGTCACCTGAAAGTCCGACAACACTTCAAGCAGATAAGCCTCGAACGGTTCGTCGGCGCGATCGAGCTCGTCGATCAACAGCACCGGCGCGCCGCCCGCATCGGCTTCGAGCGCCTGAAGGATCGGGCGGGCGATGAGAAAGCGGCGGTCGAAAACGTCGGCGACGAGTTGCGAGCGATCCGTGCCGCCAGCCGCGCGGGCCGCCTGGATCTCGATCATCTGCGCGGTGTAGTTCCACTCATACACCGCGCTCGCCGCGTCGAGTCCCTCGTAGCATTGCAGGCGCACGAGGCGGCGGCCCAGACGCGCAGCGAGCACCTTGGCGACTTCGGTCTTGCCGACGCCGGCCTCGCCTTCGAGAAACAGCGGCCGTCCCATCGCCAGCGCCAGATAGACGCTGACCGCCAGCCCGCGCTCGCCGACATAGTCGCCGGCGGCGAGGAGCGCGAGCGTTTCATCGACCGACGCGGGCAGGTCGGTCAATCGTCGTCCCGCACTCTGCCCTGCCGGTCGCGTCGGCTTGCGTCGGTCGGGCGCATTCCGAGGCTTCGGGCGGACGCGGTGCTCAAGCGCAGCCCGCCGCCGCCCGCCGCGCCATGATTCCGACGAGGTGGGCGCGGTATTCGGCGCTGGCGTGGAGGTCGTCGTTGAGGTCGGAGTCCGGAACGGCGATACCGTCGAGCGCGCCGGGCGCGAAGTCGCGGTCGAGCGCGCGCTCCATGGCACCGGCGCGGAACACGCACGACGCCGCGCCGGTTACGGCGACGCGCGCGCCGCCTGCCGTGCGCGCGACCATCACGCCGACGATCGCGTAGCGCGAGGCGGGGTTGGGAAACTTGACGTAGCACGCCGCTTCCGGGACCGGGAACGACACCGCCACGACCAGTTCGCCGGGTTCGAGCGCGGTCTCGAACATGCCGGTGAAGAAATCGTCGCCGGCGATCTCGCGGCGGTCGGTGCGCACGGTGGCACCGAGACCGACCACGGCGGCGGGATAGTCGGCGGCCGGGTCGTTGTTGGCGATCGAGCCGCCGATCGTGCCGCGGTTGCGGACCTGCGGGTCGCCGATCCCCTCTGCAAGCGCGGCGAGCGCCGGGATCGCCGCCGCCACGAGCGCACTCGCGGCGACCTCGGCATGGGTGGCCAGCGCGCCGACCGTCACCGCGCCGCCGTCGCGGCGGATGCCCTGAAGATCGGCCACTCCCGCGAGATCGATCACGGCGTCCGGGCTTGCGAGCCGCTGCTTCATCGTCGGCAACAGGGTATGGCCGCCGGCGAGATACTGCGCGTCGGGCGCGGACTCGTAGAGGCGTCTGGCTTCGGCGAGCGACTCCGCGCGCCGGTAGGTGAACTCGTACATGCGCAGCCTCCCCTATGCCGCGGCCCGCGCGGCGCGGATCGCCCGCCAAACCGCCTCGGGCGTCGCCGGCATGTCGATATGGTTGACGCCGAGGTCCTTCAGCGCATCGCAGACGGCGTTGATCACCGCCGGCGGCGCGCCGATCGCACCAGCCTCGCCGCAGCCGCGCACGCCGAGCGGATTGGTCGGACTCTTCGTTTCGTTGGTCGAAACATCGAAACCCGGCGCGCAATCGGCCTTCGGCATGCAGTAGTCCATATAGGATCCGGTGACGAGCTGGCCGGAGTCGGGATCGTAGCGCGCGTTCTCGTAAAGCGCCTGGCCGATACCCTGAACCAGGCCGCCATGCACCTGGCCCTCGACGATGTTCGGGTTGATCACGACGCCGAAATCGTCCACCGCGGTGAAGCGTTCGATCGACACCACCCCGGTGTCGGGGTCGATCTCGACTTCGCAGGCATAGCAGCCGCTTGGAAAGGTGAAGTTCGGCGGGTCGAAATAGGCGGTTTCCTCCAGCCCCGGCTCGAGCTCCTCGAGCGGGTAGTTATGCGGCACATAGGCGGCGCCGGCGACCTCGGCGAACGCCAACTGGCGATCGGTGCCCGACACCCTGAAGGCGCCGTCGGAAAACTCGACGTCGTCGATCGAGGCTTCGAGGATGTGGCCGGCGATCCTGCGGCCCTTGTCGATGACCTTGTCCATCGCCCGGACCAGCGCGCTGCCGCCCACGGGCAGCGAGCGCGAACCGTAGGTTCCCATGCCGAAGGGGATCTTGTCGGTGTCACCGTGCACGACCTCGATGGAGTCGAGGTCGAGACCGAGGCGCTCGGACGCCAGCTGGGCGAAGGTGGTTTCGTGGCCCTGGCCGTGGGCGTGGGTGCCGGTGAGGATGCTCACCGAGCCGCTCGGATTGACCCGCAGGGTGGCCATTTCGTAAAGCCCGGCGCGAGCGCCGAGCGCGCCGGCGACGGCGGACGGTGCGGCGCCGCAAGCCTCGATGTAAGACGAAATTCCGAAACCGCGGAGCTTGCCGCGCGCCGACGCCTCTTCCCGGCGGGCGGCGAACCCCGCCGCGTCGGCTTGCGCGAGGCAATCCTCCATGTTCTTCGCGTAGTCGCCGTCGTCATAGACCATGGCGACCGGTGTCTGGTAAGGCTGGGCGCTGCGCGGGATGTAGTTGCGGCGGCGAAGTTCCACCGGGTCGAGCCCGGTTTCCCGGGCCGCCACATCGACGATGCGTTCGACCAGGTAACAGGCTTCCGGGCGCCCGGCGCCGCGATAGGCGTCGACCGGCACGGTGTTGGTGAACACGCCGCGCACTTCGCAATGAATCGCCGGCGTGGCATACACGCCCGCCAGCAACGGCGCGTAGAAATAGGTCGGGATCGCGGTCGAGAAGGTCGAGAGATACGCGCCGAGATTGGCGAGGGTCGCGATGCGGAGGCCGAGGAACTTTCCGTCGGAGTCGAGCGCCAGTTCGGCACGGGTCACGTGGTCGCGGCCCTGCGCGTCGGAAAGGAACGCTTCGCTCCGGTCCGAGGTCCACTTGACGGGGCGGCTGACCTTGCGCGCCGCCCAGGTGACCAGCGCCTCTTCGGCGTAGTGATAGATTTTCGAGCCGAAGCCGCCGCCGACGTCGGGCGACACCACACGCACTTTGGTTTCGGGCAGGCCGAGCACAGCGGTGCACATCAACAGGCGGATGACGTGCGGGTTCTGGCTCGTCGTCCAGAGCGTGTAGCGGTCGTCGTGCGCGTCGTATTCGCCGAGCGCGGCGCGCGGCTCCAGAGCGTTGGGCGCCAGGCGCTGGTTGACGAAATCGAGCGACACGGTTTTCGCGGCGGCGGCGAACGCCGCATCGACCGCGGCCCGGTCGCCGAATTCCCAGTCGTAACAGGTGTTGTTCGCTGCCGCCTCGTGCACCTGCGGCCGGCCGGGCCGGTGCGCGCTCGCAGTGTCGGTGACGGACGGCAATTCGCCGTAATCGACGACGATCTTCTCAGCCGCGTCGCGCGCCACGGCGACGGTGTCGGCGATCACCATCGCCACGGGATCGCCAACATGACGCACCTTGCCCCGGGCAAGCACCGGATGCGGCGGTTCCACCATGTCGGAGCCGTCCTTGTTCCTGATCAACCAGCCGCAGGGCAGGCCGCCGACACCGTCCGCCGCGAGGTCGGCGGCGGTCAGCACGGCGACGACGCCGGGGCTGGCCAGCGCCGCGCCCGCATCGATCGCGCCCAGGGTCGCGTGCGCGTGCGGCGAGCGCAACAGCACCGCGTGGGCCTGGCCCGGCCGGTCGATGTCATCGACGTAACGGCCCTTGCCGGTGAGGAAACGCCGGTCTTCCTTGCGCTTCACGCGGACGCCGATTCCGGTTCCGGTCATGGTTCAGCCTCCCATCGCCGCGGCGCCGGCGATCACCGCCTTCACGATGTTGTGGTAGCCGGTACATCGACAGATATTGCCTTCGAGCTGGCGCCGCACGGTCGCCTCGTCGGGCGCGGGATGGCGGTTGGCGATCTCGATCGCGCTCATCACCATGCCGGGCGTGCAGAAGCCGCATTGCAGCGCGTGATTGTCGCGGAAGGCTTCCTGCATGGGGTGCAGGATATCGCCGTCGGCGAGGCCTTCGATGGTGAGCACGCCCGCGCCCTCGGCCTGCGCGGCGAGCATGGTGCAAGACTTCACCGCGACGCCATCGACATGGACGACGCAGGCGCCGCACTGGCTGGTGTCGCAGCCGACATGGGTTCCGGTCAGCCCGAGACGGTCGCGCAGATACTGCACGAGGAGCGTGCGCGGTTCGACGTCGGCCGACCGCGGCGCGCCGTTCACGGTCATCGATACGGTCATGGTCATTGGGGGCGTCCTCCCGGTCGTCCGCTCGCCGGATGCGGAGCGGCGCTCCGCCCGGGAGTGTGGAAAGCGACCGGCCCCCGGTCAAGGGGCAAGATCAGGCGTAGAGCGCCAGCAACACGACGGCGGCGATGGCCGCCACTGCGGCGGCGATCCGGTAAATCGGGCCGGCACCGCGCGGGGTTTCCCCGGCGGCCTGCGCCGCATCGGCGAGAGGAACGTCCGACGCAGCGCCGCTGCCGCCGATCCGTTCCGAGAGCGCGTCGAAGAACGCGCCGGCGAGGCGCTTCGCGACGCCACCGACCAGGCGCGAGCCGATCTGCGCGAGCTTGCCGCCGACGTGCACGTCGGCCTCCCATGCAAGGCGGGTCGCGCCGCCATCGGCATCGGCGAGCCGCACCCGCGCACGGCCTCGAGCGAAGCCGGCGGCACCACCGGTTCCTTCCCCGGCGATGGTGTAGCCGTTCGGCGGGTCGAGATCGGACAGCGTCACCGCGCCGCGGAACCGGGCGTTGACCGGGCCGATCTTCGCCGCCACGGTGGCGGCGAACTCGGTATCGGACCGCTTCTCGAGGCCCTGAACGCCGGGGATACACGCTTCGAGCACCGCCGGGTCGTTCAGTGCCGCCCACACATGCTCGCGAGAGGCGTGTATGAGGTGTTCGCCGCCGAGTTCCATGCTCCGCCCCTCCGTTTCCCGACGGCCCCGATGCGGCGAACGCAAAGGCCGGGCGCGGAGGCCCGGCCGTCTCGCGTGAGCTCGCCGTCCGGGTTCAGCCGCCCTGGTCGGCCATCCAGGCGATCACGTCGGCGAGGTCATTTTCTTTTCTCAGGCCGGGGAAAGCCATCTTGGTGCCCTTGACCAACCCCCTCGGGTCGGTGAGCCACGCGGCCAGCGTCGCCTCGTCCCAAGTCAGACCGGCCTCGAGAAACGCCTTGGAGTATTTGAAGCCCTCGACCTGGCCCGCCTCCTGGCCCATGAAACCGAACAGGTTCGGCCCGATCTTGTTCTTGCCGCCTTCTTCGATCGTGTGGCACGCCTTGCATTTTTTCCACACCTTCTCGCCATTGGCGAGATCCTGGGCGGAGGCGGGTTGGACGATGACGGCGGCGACCGCGCCGAGTATGGCGGCGGTCGTCAACGTGCGATGCGACATGGGCTTCGGATCCTTTGCGACGAGATCGGGTTCGAACGAACGATGGGTGGCTCCGGGGTGGAGGCCGGTCGCGGCGGCGTGATGGAGCGACCGCGACCGGGCCGAACAGAGGGCCTATTCGGCGGCTGCGCAGGGGTTCTCCGCGGCGGCTGCGCAGGGGTTCTCCGCGGCGGCTGCGCAGGGGTTCTCGGCATCGGCCGCGCAGGGGCTGCACGCAGCGGCCGCACAGGGATTGCACGCAGCGGCCGCGTCTTCGGTCGCCGCCCCCTCGCCCTCTTCGTGCGCTCCCGCGAACGCCGGGGCTGCGAAGCCCATCGCGGTGACGACGGCGAGCGGCACGACCGTGGACGCCAGCAGTCGGCTACGGGTCTGCTTCATGGCTCTTACCTCCCTGAGTGGTCATGCTCCTACGAGCATCGCAACAGGTATCACAAGCCGACCGGCGCTTGTCAAACTCACGGTTCACGATTTTCGCGCATCCGTCGGCCGCGGGCGGAACGGGCACTAGAATGCGGTGCATGAAGGCCATGGCCCGATTGACGCGACTTCTCGTTCTCGTTGCAGCGCCGGCGGCGGGCGCGCCCGATATGCCCGAACCGGTCGCGATTCCGGCCGGGCCGTTCGTCGCCGGATCCGACTCCGCCGAGCGCGAGGCGGCATACCGGCTCGACGAAACGGCCTGGGGCCACGCCGTGACCCGCGAGCGCGGCTGGTACGACCGCGAGCGCGAGCGCCAAATCGTGACACTCGACGTCTTCGAGATCGCCCGAACGCCGGTGACCAACGGGCAATATGCGGCGTTCGTCCGCGCCACCGGGTGGCCGCCGCCGACGGTCGATCGCGAGACCTGGGAGAGCTATCGGCTGATTCACCCTTACACGCGCACCGAGCGGCACCGATGGACGGACGGCGCGGCGCCGCCGGGCCGCGAGGATCATCCCGTGGTGCTGGTGAGCCATGCCGATGCGCGCGCCTATGCGCGCTGGCTGAGCGAACTGACCGGGCAGGGCTGGGTGCTGCCCACGGAACTGCAATGGGAGAAGGCGGCGCGCGGCGCGGACGGGCGGCTTTTTCCGTGGGGCGACAGGTTCGATCCCGACCGGCTCAACAGCCATGACCGCGGCCCGTTCGACACCGTGCCGGTCGGGCATTTCCCGAACGGCGCCAGCCCTTACGGCGTGCTCGACTCCGCCGGCCAGGTGTTCGAATGGACGTCGACCGAAGCGGGGCCGGGTCGTTATCTGGTCAAGGGCGGGTCTTGGGACGACAAGGGCTGCGGCGTCTGCCGCCCGGCGGCGCGGCATTCGCGGCCGGCGGCTCTCAAACATATACTGATCGGGTTCCGGCTCGTGCGCGCACCACGCCCGGCGCCGGACGGAGGCGAGTAGCGGCAATGGACGTCGAGGCTCTGCGCGAAAGCCTGATCCGGCGCGAAGACGGGCCGAGCCGCCCCCCCCTGTGGTCGGTTCCGCCGCAACGCGCGGCAGAGATGGCGCGGGCCGCCGATACGGTGGAGGAATGCGAGCGCGTGCTGGCGAAGGGCGGCAGCAATCTGGTCGCCGACCTGCTGCGCGGCCAGGGCACGTTCACCCAATGGAACCATTATCCCAAGGGCGACGTTTACGACCGCGAGACTCACGGCCAGTATTACTATCATGCGCATCCTTCGGACCTGCGGGGCGGCGAGCACGGACACTTCCACACCTTCGTCCGCGCCGCCGGGATGCCGGGGTCGATGCAGCCGGCGCGGTTACCGGCCGATCTGAAGCGCCCACTGGGCGACAAGGCGTTGAGCCATGTCATCGGCATTTCGATGGACAAGCGCGGCCACCCGATCCGTCTTTTCGCGGTCAATCGCTGGGTTACCGGCGAGAGTTGGTATATGGCCGGCGACGTGATCGCGCTGCTCGACCGCTTCGCGATCACTCATGCGGTTCCGAGCTGGCCGGTCAATCGGTGGATCGGCGCGATGGTGCGCCTGTTCCGTCCGCAGATCGAATGGCTGCTGCACGAGCGCGACGACGCGGTGCGCGTCTGGCAGGCCGGCAACCCGGACTCCGGGACGCCGGTGTGGGAAGACCGCCAGCTCGAGGTGACGTCGTCAATCGACATTTCGGTCGCGGCCCAGATCGGGCTTGTGCGGGCGGCAGAAGGTGCGGCGCGAAGCTGATTTGCGGCGGCGCCGGCAGCGAAGAGCCGGCACCCGTTTCCGGCGGTCAATTCGAGAGCAAGAATCAGGCTGAACGGCCGCGCCGGGCAGGCCAGGATCGTCCATCGCAGCGAGCGGGCCACAAGCACGGCCGGCACTTCGACAAGCTGAGGAGGAGATATCATGGTCGACGCGCAAGCGATGCAAACACCGGAGGCGAGGCGATTCCGTAGCGACGACGAGCGCTGGGCGGCGGTGGTGGACCGCAATCACGCCGCCGTTGGAGAGTTCGTCTACTGCGTCACGACGACCGGCGTCTATTGCCGTCCGGGTTGTGCGGCCCGGCACCCGCGACGCGAAAACGTGCGCTTCCACACGTCCTGCGAGGACGCCGAGAACGCGGGTTTCCGGCCATGCCGGCGCTGCCGCCCGAACGAGCGGCCCCTGGCCGAACGGCGCGCGCGGTCGGTGGCGGCCGCGTGCCGCCTCGTCGAAACGGCGGAGGAAATGCCGGACCTCGACGCGCTCGCGCAGGCGGCCGGCATGAGCCGGTTCCACTTCCACCGGGTCTTCAAGACGGTCACCGGCTTCACGCCGCGTGCCTACGCCGCCGCCCATCGTGCGGATCGGACCCGCGAGGCGCTGCGGACGTCGCGAACGGTTACCGAAGCCATTTACGATTCCGGCTTCAATTCGAGCGGGCGGTTCTACGCCGCGTCGCCGGAGATGCTCGGGATGGCTCCCGCGACCTTCCGGGGCGGCGGCGCGGGCGAAAAGATCCGGTTTGCCGTCGGCGAGTGTTCGCTGGGCTCGATTCTGGTGGCTGCGACGGCCAGAGGGGTTTGCGCGATCCTGCCTGGCGACGATCCAGCGGCTTTGACGCGTGAGCTGGAGGACCGTTTCCCGCGGGCCGAACTGGTCGGAGGAGACGGGGAGTTCGAATCCCTGGTGGCGCGGGCTGTCGGTCTCGTCGAAGCGCCCACGCTCGGACACGATCTGCCGCTCGACATCCGCGGAACGACGTTCCAGCGGCGGATCTGGCTGGCGCTTCGGGACATTCCCGCGGGTACGACCGCCAGCTACGGCGCGATCGCCAATCGCGTCGGCTCGCCGAAAGCTGCGCGAGCGGTCGCGCGCGCGTGCACCTCCAACCCGCTCGCCGTCGCGATCCCCTGCCACCGGGCGGTCCGGAACGACGGCACGCTCGGCAGCTATCGCTGGGGCGTGGAACGCAAGCGGGCTCTGCTCGCCCGCGAGGCCTCGTCCTGAGCGCTACAGCGGGCGCTCGAACCTCACACCGGAGGCGGAACTCCGCCTCGCGGCGCGGGTCGCGCCGCTGAATCGGGGTGCGGTTACCGCCCACTTTGGCGCGCGCGGCTGCGCGTCGATGCCGTCGCCGCTCGCTTCCGGGGAATGCCGGTCCCGGATCGTGCTCTACGAGCAGGACGGGAGGTTCCGCGGCCGGGTGGCATGGCCTGGAACGGCTTCGACCAGGGCGAGTAGCGGCGATGGACATCGAAGCGCTGCGCGACAGCCTGATTCGGCGCGAAGACGGGCCGAGCCGCGTGCCCCTGTGGACGGTTCCGCCGCAACGCGCGGCGGACATGGCGCGGGCCGCCGACACGGTGGAGGAATGCGAGCGCGTGCCGGCGGAAGGGCGGCAGCAACCTGGTCGCCGACGTGCTGCGCGGCCAGGGCACATTCGCCCAATGGAACCACTACCCCAAGGGCGACGTTCACGACGGCGAGACGCACGGCTACGACCGCGAGACGCACGGCCAGTATTACTATCGCGCGCATCCTTCGGACCTGCGGGGCGGCGAGCACGGGCATTTCCATACCTTCGTCCGCGCCGCCGGGATGCCGGAGTCGATGCAGCCTGCGCGGTTGCCGGCCGCTCTGAAGCGCCCGCTGGGCGACAAGGCGTTGGGCCACCTCATCGGCATTTCGATGGACAAGCGCGGCCATCCGATCCGTCTTTTCACGGTCGATCGCTGGGTCACCGGCGAGAGTTGGTATGCGGCCGGCGACGCGATTGCGCTGCTCGACCGTTTCGCGATCACCCATGCGGTTCCGGGCTGGCCGGTCAATCGGTGGATCGGTGCGATGGTGCGCCTGTTCCGTCCGCAGATCGAATGGCTTGCTGCGCGAACGCGACGACGCGGTGCGGGTGTGGCAGGCCGGCAATCCGGACTCCGGGACGCCGGTGTGGGAAGACCGCAAGCTCGAGGTGACGTCGGCGCTCGACATTTCGGTCGCGGCGCAGACCCGGCTGGTGCGGGGGGCGGCCGAACGGTAAACCGGGCGGGAAGCTGGAACAGACGGCCCCCTCCGAAGCGATCGGATTGACGATGCTCTGTCTTCTCGGCTACGGCCTCCCTTCCACGCTGACGCCCGAGCGGATCGGCGAAGTGCTGAAATTTGCCCGCAGTCAGAAGCGCCAGCTCGGAAGGGCTCTCGACGCCGCAGCTCCCGAGGCATGGAAAGGAACCGGCGCCGACGACGATCTCTACGAACGGATCCATCGCCTGATGCGCAGCGACGCCGGTCGCAAGGTTTATAACGATGCACGGCGCGTCTTCGAGGGAGGCAAAGGCAAACGCTCCAAAACCGCGCGGGCGGATCTTTTCGCCAATTTGATGGCTTCCGTTGTCGATGAGTATTTCGATGGTGAAATAGAGCAGATTCTCGCTTTTCTGAGCGATAGCGACATGACTCTGTCGAGCGCGAATTCGATCGCCCGCGTGGCGGAGTTCCTTTGGGCGCTTTGCCTGGGGACGAACGGACAAGGAAACATGCTTCTGCAGGCCATCGACGCTCATCCTGAACTGGCGCCTTTCCTCGACGAGGTTGTCGCCGGTCTCGTTTCCGTCAACGGGCCGGGCGAAGAAGACGAGTGGATGGTTACGCCGGAAAAGGAAGGCGAAGCGGCCCGGCTTGTCGAAGACATGCGCAAGGCCGTCGCGATCCTCGACGCCGACCGTCTGGCCCCGGCGCCGTTCGACGAGATCCGCGACGCCCTGGAGCGTTTGATCGAAATCGGCGCCGCGCGCGAAGACGCGGCCGGCGAATTACTGTCACAACTCGACAAGTGGAAGGAAGACCGCGCGAACGACATCGCCGACCGGACGAAGTTGAACGATATTCTCGACCGGGTGGGGGCGGGCGTCGACGCCTTCGGCAAGGGCGGGCTGGAGGACGTTCTCGCCCGTTGCGACAAGACTCTCGAAATCGAGCGCGATTTCGATACGCGCCGAGAGGAACTCGCCGCGGCCAATGCCGGGTGCGATTACGCGGAGGTGCAGCGCCTTGCGGGTATTCTGGCGTCTTTGGCGAAAAAGCGCGACGCGGCTTGGGCGGCGATCGAGGAGATCGTCGCCGCCGCGCCGGCGCAAGCGACGAACGGAGAGGAGCCGGCCCGACCGAAGCGACGCTTCCGGTAACCGCTGCCGGGGCGGTCGACGAGCGCCGAGACGCGGTGCGCATCGGGCGGGCCGGGGATCCGGGCCGGACGACACCGATACTGGACAACCGCAAGCTCAAGGCGACGTCGGCGCCGGGAGTTTCGGTTGCGGCGCCGACTCGACTCGTTCGCGCGCCGGTGCAATGGTGCCGTAGTCCGAATGAAAGGCGCGGTCTGGATCATGAAATATCTTCCGGGTTACGGCCTCCCTTCAACGCTCACGCCGGGTCGGATCAGGGAGGTGCTGGGTTTCGCCAAGAGCCATGAACGGGAGTTCGAGGCGGCGCTCGACGCCGTAGTTGTGGCGCGGCCCCGCGCCGCCGGGGGGGAGCCGGACCGCGAGCTTTACGAGCGGCTCCATCGACTTCTGCGCAGTGCCGAGGGCCGAGCGATTTACGGCAGGGCGCGGGAAAAGTTCGAATCGAAACGCAAGCGGTCCGGCCGGGCGGATCTGTTCCTGCGTTTGATCGATTCCTGCCTTTCAACGGCGCTGGACGCCGACGAAGGCAAGGCCGTCAAGGCCCGAATGTCGGCCGGCGCGACCTTCACCGATATTTGCAAGCCGCTCGCGCTGGCGAGCGCTTGGGAGCGGTTGGCGGAATTCGCGTGGGCGCTCGCCATCAACACGAATTCACGCGGCGGACTCATCGACGCGCTCGATTCCTGGCCGGACGCGGCGCCCTTCCTCAAAGACGTGCGTGTGGGTGTCGTTCCGCACGACAAACCGGAGGAGGAGTTGGAACCACCACCGGAGAAAGAAGGCGAGGCTACGTCGCTCATCGTTGGGATCAAGACGGCGGCGGCGGCGCTCGACACGCGGTTTCTCGATTCTCCGACTATCGACCCGCTCGTTCAGGCCGTCGGGCGACTGCTGGAGATATCCCGGGCGCGCGCCCGGGCGGCCACTGCGACACTGACGCAACTTCAGGGTTGGCTCGATGAGCGTTCCGATGTCGTCGATGACATATTGTTGAGCGATTCGGCCCTCGATTCCCGGATGACGGCGCTGAAACGGCGCGCCGCAACCGGCAATGTGGCGCCGGATATTCTGGAAACGGCGCTCGAACGTTTCGACGCCGCGATGGACACCACGCGCGACCTCACCGAAACACGCGCCGCTTACGAGCCGGCCATTGAGCAGGAGGACTTTGCGCGCGTCTCTTCTCTCGCCGCCACTATGGGCGAGTTGACGGCAAAATATCGGGCCGATCTCGCCGCGTTCGACGAACTCTTCCCGATTCTGCCGCCGGATCCCGCGCCGACGACCGGGGAAGACGAGAACGCCGGCGGGCGTGATGGCGGCGAGGCTCAATCCGAATCTTCGGGGCAGGAGGAAGCAGCGACGGCGGACGACGGACCGGATGAGCGCCGATCCGGATCGGCGACGGACGGCGAGTCGAGACCAGGAACCGGCGAGAGCGCGGAGACCGCTCCCGACGCGGACGAAACCCCGGCCGACGAGGCTCAAGCGGAACCTTCCGCACAGGGGGAAACAGAGCGCGGGGAACCGCCCACGGATAGCGCGACCGACGACGGGTCGAAAGAGGCGACGGCTGACGACGAACCGGATGAGCGCGCGACCGGGATGGAGGCTGAGAAAGAGCCGGAACCCCGAACCGGCCGGGCCGCGGAGATCGCTTCAGACGGCGGCGCGAGCCCGGCCGGCGACAGCGTTCTCGACACCACCATTGCGACGATGATCGAACGCGGGCGTTACGGTGTGGCGTATCATCTGGCGCGGGCCGCACCCGACACGTTGCCCGGCGCGAACGTGATCAGGCTGGTCGCGTGCAACTACGTGACCGACGAGCGCACTCCCGTCGCCGCGGAACTGCCCGGACTTGCGGACGAATTAAGCGTCGAAGCGGAAACAGTCCTGGACGGAGATGCAGACCCGACGGTGCGGCAGATTTATGCGGTTTTGGTGACGAGCGCCGCATTGGCGCCCGCCTTGATAGCCCCCGGCGGACCGGTCGCAGAATTGCTTAGACAGCTGGCGCCCCAGCTCGATGGTATTCCTTCGTTGCGAACCCTCGCGACGACCGCTGCTGACGTCTCGATGAGTGGGGTGCTTCTTCCTGCGAGCTTGCTTCGAAAGAGCGATTCTCTCGAAGCATGGTCCAGGGAAGCGGAGAAGTTGCGCCGCGATGCGAAGACTTGGATCGACTACGAACGATGTGTGAGACTCAACTATCAAGCTGCGACCCGAGTGTGGAGGCGGCTGCTCACCGACTGGCTTGACGACGGCCGCGCCTCTATTGGCCATATTTTCTCGTTATTGGAGAAACCGGACGGCGAAACGGCACTTGAGCGCGTTTCAGCTTTCTCCAAGCATTGGCGCGATCATCGCGACAATGAGATCGACCGCATCGACCGCGAACTTCGGAATCGGGCGGCGGGTAACAGGATCGTGGGTACCGCACGACACGATTTACGCAACAAGATTGACGAGGCGCTCTCCTTCGCCGACCGCTGGCGTTTGTCGGTCGAGTCACGCCCGGACGATCGGCCGGAATTCCGGGAGGAACAGGCGAACCGCCTGCGCGCAGCGGCGCGAGAGCACATTCCAGCGGTGCTCGAGGCAATCGGCGCGCTGGACTCGATACTAGCGCGTGGCGCCGAAGCGCTGATGCGACGTTACGAAGCTCTGTTCACGGTCGCGTCGAGCGATTCGCTCGCGCCGACCGCCAGCTTGGCCGATCTTCTGAACGGAGAATTACTTGCCAATCCGAAGATCGAGTTCGACGCCGCTGGCGCTCCGTCGGGCGCTTCCGTCGATGCCGCGCTCGTGCTAGAGCTCGCACATTGGGACAAGCCCGATTTCGCGGACGCTGCCATCGGGCGCGCGAAACGGAAGGATCTCCGCGGCGCCCGGATGACACTCGAGTTCGCCCGGCGCAACCGACGCCTGACCGAAGACCGCGCGGATCACGCCCGCGCCATCGTCGAGGAAGAGCGCGAGTTGCACCTAAAGGCATTGAAAGACAGGATCAATCGGACGACCGATAAGCTCGACGCAGCTTATGCGAGGGGTGTCTTGGATATCGAATCCTTCGAACGGATGCGGGAGGATCTCCCGTCGATGGAACTGGCCGCGGTCGACGATTTCAGGGCGGCTTTCGAGAAACTTTACGATATAGACGAGGCAGTCGAAACCGCGCACGGCGAACAGCGAGACAGCGTGCGCTGGTCGCTTGACGAGATGGAGAACCTGCTGCCCGAAGACAGGGAACGGATCGAGGACGCAGTGGAAGCCGTCCGGTTTCAAATCGCCCATGATTTCATCGAAAGGGTTCAGCGCGGGGAGGAATTGCCTGACCCGGAAGCTGTGACCGAACGGCCTTTCGATCGCTTTTTCCCCAGTTTCGTCACAGACTACACGGGCTTTCGGGGCGCCGCACCCGACGCGGTCGCGCAGATCCGACGCGCGCTTGAAGAGCGTGGACAAGCCGGCCCCGTCGATGCCTCGCGGCTTTCGGCCGATCATGCCCGCGACGGCATCGCGCTCCTTGACGCATGGGCAAACCTGCTGCGCGATGGCAGGACCAGGGGCAACACGCTGGACGCCCTTATGGAGGGACTCGGATTCACGAACGCAAAGGCGAGCGGTACCGACACTTGGACGGCCGACCGGGAAAGGGTGTACCTTCTCCAAACGATTCCAGTTGCGGACCGCCATATCGCACAGCTTCCCGATTTCGGCTCACGGGCCCGGGGCCGGTATCGGCTGCTCACGATCCGCAATCGCGAGACCGAGGAGGCGATCATTCGGGAAACCAGACGCCCGAGTGCGGCGGGGTTGCCACCCGACATCGTGCTCTTTCTCGGAGTTCTCAACGCCGACGCGCGCTGCGCTCTGGCGCGCGAATTCGGTTCCGGTGCCTACCACTCGACACTCGTGCTCGACGAAGCCCTTGTTGCATTCCTCGCGATGTGGCCTAGCGCTCGGCTCGGTGCGTTCTTCGATTGTGCGTCGGCCTTCGCCTTCGCTCAACCCTACGACCCGGACGCGGTCGAAGTCCCCCCGGAAATGTTTTTCGGCCGCGACGATGCGCGCCAGAAGATTCTCGCTATGTCCGGCGATATGGCCCACTTCGTCTATGGTGGCCGGCGTCTCGGCAAGACCGCACTCTTTGCAGACATCGCTCGTGAGTATCGCGCGAACACGCAAGACCAAAACTCGCAAGACCAACAGGCATTACTTGTCAATCTCAAGGGCAAGGATGAGTTATGGCCGCTGTTCTCCGACCGGCTCGCGGAGCGTGGAATCGTCGCCGACGCCAGGACGGTTCGCTTCGAGTCGATCAGAAGAGATGTGACGAAGTGGCTCGCCGCCAAATCCGACCGTCGCGTGCTGCTCCTCGTCGACGAAGCCGACGCTTTTCTCGACGCGGAACAACGCCGGTCGCCACGTTATCCGGCACTCGAGCAAATCAAGGGGCTAATGGAAGAGACCGAACGAAGATTCAAGGTCGTGTTCGCCGGTCTTCACAACGTTCAGCGTGCGGCGCGAGACCCCAACACGCCCTTCGCCCATTTGGGAGAGGCGGTCCGTATCGGACCGATGCTCCCGCAGACGACCGACGGCGAGGAAATCGAAAAACTGATCCGCGGTCCACTTGAAGCGCTCGGCTATCGCTTCGCCGCCGCCGACTCGGTGATCCGTATCGCTGCCGAAACGAACTATTACCCGGCGCTCGCGCAACAGTTCTGCAAGGAATTGCTCCGGCATATGCGCGAAAACGGCGGCGCGAGCGGCGAAACGGGGCCGCCATGGACGATTCCCGCGGACACGGTGGATCACGTCTTCGATTCACGAGAGACACGGGACCGAATCCGCAACCTGTTCTCGTGGACGATTCAACTCGATTCCCGATACGTGTTTCTGACCTATCTGATCGCCCGGCACAGCTTCGACAACGCCAGCGCCGGACCGCACGGCATGTCGATCGGAGATATCCGCGACAACGCCTTGAGCGAATGGCCGCAAGGATTTGAGGCGGATTCGAGTTACTGGATGTTCGAGATTCTACTGGAAGAAATGATCGGTCTCGGTATCCTGCGGGAAGTGGCGGACCGGGAATATGCGATTCGAACGCGCAATCTCCGCATGTTGCTTGGCAACGACGACACGATCGAGCGAGAATTCGCCGACGCCAAGGGTAGAATGGCGCCCCCGACATTCGACCCGGCCCGCTTCCGCAATACTCTTCGGGATGGTCCGGACAAAGAAATTCCGTCTTCGCTTACCGCCGACCAGGAGAACGCCCTTCTTTACGACCGGTGCGGCGGAGTCGGCCTCGTTTTTGGAACCCGCCTCGCCGGAATCGGCCGGCTGCGCGCCTCCTTCGAACGGGCGGGCGAGGGAAAGGAGACAAAGCTGTATATCAGGGAAACTGGGGCAAACAATCTACCTTCCACGCTCGAAGGAGTCGCTGGAAGTCGCCGCCCCGGGGTCCATGTCGTCCTTACAGATCTACGCGGAGACTGGAATCTGGAAAGGATAGAGCAGACACAGGAATTCATCACCGCGCACAGAGCCGGGATGCGGACGATCCGGCCGATATTCCTCTGCGGTCCGGCAGAAGCGTGGGAATGGCTGGACCGCCCGCGCCCGGCGCGCGGAAGGGACGCCATGCTCCGGGATATCTGGCTTGGGCCATGCGCCAGAGATTTTGCGCACGCGTGGTTGACGGATCGCGAGGCCCCGGCGCGTGCCGACCTGGAAGGAAAGGGCGGCCCGGTGGTGGATCTGCCTTGGCCCGATGTGCTCCAGACCGCGTCGGGAAACGAACGACCGGACTCTATGGCGAAGGCCGCCCACCTGGCCATCGACGATGACGCTTGGGTTTCGGACGTCCTTATTTCGCCGGCTGCGAACACCGTGCTGCGCCTGTTGTCCGAATTTCCCGATGATTCGATGACCGCCGATATGCTTGCCGATCTGTCCCGGGAGACGAAGCGGAAAATTTCCCCGGAAGAGGCCGTTCGCTTTCTGGAGTGGGCCGGCTGGCTTGGCCTCGCGCTCAAGGACGGCCGGGGTTATCGTCTCGACTCGACCTACGCCCACGGTCTCGCAACCCTGTTTTCCAGGGCGTGAATCTTCCTCGTTCGTGGGCCCGCTTGTCGGGCCCGGCGGATTTTCTGGACGTCGTCGTCGAGGATCTGGCGGATCGGAACAGCGTTCTCATCGGTGTCCCCCACGACACGCCCGGCGACGAAGTCGCCGTCGAGGTCGCTGACCGCGTCGGGCGACGCGGATTCGGCCGGTGGAAGGCCATTCGGTCCGCCGAAGCTTCAGGAACCGTTCCATCGGACTCGGTAGCCCGGCGGATTGGCAACGGCGCCAACGGCTTGGTGCTGTGGGTCGATGTGACAAGAGACGACAGGGCGGCGGCGGGGTGGACCCATCACGCCAAGCTACACGCCGAATTCACGGAGACGCCCCGGGTCTGCATAGCAATGAACATGGACCGCGCCACGGAGTGCGAGGAAGAAAAACGGTTACGGCGACGTGTCTGGAGAGACTTCGTAACAGCGACGGACAGTCGGGCGCTCGCGGAACGCATCGGCCGGCGCTCAAGCCGCAGCGCTGCTCATATCGCGCTCAAGAGCGCTCTCGTCGCTGAACTCGCCGGCGCCGATCTTGCTCTGGCAAACCGACTCGCCAGGGAGTCTCTCGGACGGATACACGCCATGAGCGCACACCGTCCTGAACATATATGGGCCGCGCAGCTCTCGATTCTGCTACCGCTTGTGGAACGAGAGCGCCAGCGGCTGCTGGATGTTCATGAGACGCTCTGGCGTCTGCCACACACCCGTGAAAATGGAAGGGGGGTCGTCCAGTGTCGGGAATATCTAGAAATTGGAGACATGGCGGCGCAAGCGCGATGGAATGGCGCCCTCGCGCACGAGCGGCGGCACCTCGAATGGCTTCGCCAAGTGCGGAATACCCTCGCACATAACGAAGTCGTGCGGTGGAGCATGTTGACCTCGCAAGACGCGCTCCGAGTCGCGGATTTCAGAGAATGACAGGGCCGGATCCGGCGGGCGCCATCGCCACCCCGCTTCGTAACCGGAGCGAACCATAACGATTTTCAAACCAGGACCCTGCGCGCCGCCATCGCCGTCTTGCCGAAACGGGCGCGAAGGGATAAGCCTTGGCGGCAATATCGCGAACGGTCGCCGGGCGCTGCGCGACGGGGAGCGAAGCTATCCCAGATACGAGCAAAACACCGCTTCTCGATGGCGTGAACGCGCCGGAGGACGTGCGCCGGTTGCGCGAATCCGACCTGCGCCCGCTCGCCGACGAAGTGCGCCGCGACATGATCGAGACGGTGTCACGCACCGGCGGCCATCTCGGCGCCGGACTGGGGGTCGTCGAGCTTACGGTCGCGCTGCACTACCTGTTCGACACGCCGCGCGACCGGCTGATCTGGGATGTCGGCCACCAGTGCTATCCGCACAAGATCCTCACCGGACGCCGCCGGCAGATGCCGACCCTGCGCCAGGGCGGCGGGCTGTCGGGCTTCACCAAGCGCGCCGAGAGCGCCTACGACCCGTTCGGCGCGGCGCACGCCTCGACGGCGATCTCCGCCGGCCTCGGCATGGCGGTCGCGCGCGACCTGTCCGGCGGCAGCCACAACATCGTCTGCGTCGTCGGCGACGGTGCGATGAGCGCCGGCCTCGCCTACGAGGCGATGAACAATACCGGTTCGCTGGAAAGCCGGCTGATCGTCATCCTGAACGACAACGACATGTCGATCGCCCCGCCGGTCGGGGCCATGAGCGCCTATCTGTCGCGGCTGATCTCATCGCACAGCTACCGCAACCTGCGCCACGTCGCGTCGCAGGTGGCGAAGAAGTTCCCTCGGCCCATGGCGCAGATGTTCAAACGCGCCGAGGAATACGCGCGCGGCATGGTCACCGGCGGCACCCTGTTCGAGGAACTCGGATTCTATTACGTCGGACCGATCGACGGCCATAACATCGAGCACCTGCTGCCCGTGCTGCGTAACGTGCGCGACGCGCGGGCGGGCGGACCGGTCCTCGTGCACGTGGTGACCGAGAAGGGCCACGGCTACGCCCCGGCGGTGAACGCGACCGACAAGTATCACGGCGTTTCGCGATTCGACGTGGTCACCGGCGCCCAGGCGAAGAAGAAGGCCGGCGCGCCGAGCTACACCTCCGTATTCGCCCGCGCGCTGGTCGAAGAGGCGCGCCGCGACGACCGGATCGTCGGGATCACCGCCGCGATGCCGTCCGGCACCGGGATCGACAAATTCGCCGAGGCGTTCCCGGAACGCGCCTTCGACGTCGGTCTGGCGGAACAACACGCGGTCACTTTCGCCGCCGGTCTTGCGGCCGAGGGATACCGACCGTTCGCCGCGATCTATTCGACCTTCCTGCAACGCGCGTGGGACCAGGCGATCCACGACGTGGCGATCCAGCGTCTGCCGGTGCGTTTCGCCATCGACCGCGCCGGCCTCGTCGGCGCGGACGGGCCGACCCACGCCGGCGCCTTCGACATCGGTGCGCTCGCCAGCCTGCCCGGGTTCGTCGTGATGGCGGCGGCGGACGAGGTCGAACTGACGCACATGGTGGCGACGGCCGCGCGAATCGACGACCGGCCGAGCGCCGTCCGCTATCCCCGCGGCGAGGGGACCGGCGCCGCGCTGCCGGAACGCGGCGAGCCGTTGGAGATCGGCAAGGGCCGTATCCTGCGCGAAGGCAACACGGTCGCCATCCTGTCGTTCGGCGCGCGGCTCGCGGAAGCGCTGAAGGCCGCGGACTCGCTCGCCGCGCGCGGGCTGTCGACGACGGTCGCCGACGCCCGGTTCGCCAAGCCGCTGGACACCGACCTGTTGTTCCGCCTCGCCGCCGAACACGAAGTGCTGGTCACGATCGAGGAAGGGGCGCCCGGCGGTTTCGCGGCCCAGGTCATGGGCGCGCTGGCCGGCGCCGGACTGTTCGACCGCGGGTTGAAACTGCGCCCGATGATGCTGCCCGACCGCTTCATCGACCAGGACACGCCGGCGAAGATGTACGAAGAGGCCGGGCTGGCCGCGTCCGATATCGCCGCGACGGCGCTGGCGGCGCTCGGCGCCACGGCGGCAGTCGTTTCGGAATCGGCCTGACCGCCTCGGGCGGCTCAGGCGGACAGATCGGGAGCCGTCAGTTCGGGCGGCAGCTTGAAACGCACCCGCTCGACGATGCCGGCGAGCGTTTCGACCTCGATCCGCGCGATCGCGCCCAGACGCTCCACCACCTCGCGCACCAGGCGTTCGGGCGCTGACGCCCCGGCGGTGATCCCGAGCGTCGACACCGACTCGAGCCAGCGGGGATCGATCGCGTCGGCGTCGTCGATCAGATAGCTCGGCACATTCATTTCCTCGCCGATCTCACGCAGGCGGTTGGAATTGGAACTGTTGCGCGCCCCGACCACGAGCAGCGCATCGACCTGTTCGGCGAGCCGGCGCACCGCTTCCTGCCGGTTCTGGGTCGCGTAGCATATGTCGCCCCGGTCGGGCCCCACGATCGACGGGAAGCGCCGTTTCAGCGCCGCGATGACCTCGCGCGTATCGTCGATGCCGAGGGTGGTCTGGGTCACGTAGGCGAGTCTCTCCGGGTCGCGCACCCGCAGTCGCGCGACGTCGGCGACGCTCGATACCAGCAACACGCCGCCCGGCACGCGGCCGCTCGTGCCCTCCACTTCCGGGTGCCCCGGGTGGCCGATCAGGACGACTTCGCGGCCCTGCCGGGCGTGGCGTTGCGCTGCGGTATGGACCCTGGCGACAAGAGGGCAGGTGGCGTCGATCACCGACAGCGCGCGCGCTTCCGCTTCGGCCTCCACCTTCCGGGAAACCCCGTGAGCGCTGAACACGGTCGGCGCGTTGCCCGGCACCGAGTCGAGCTCTTTGACGAACACCGCCCCGCGGGCGCGCAGGTCCTCGACCACACGCCTGTTGTGCACGATGTCGTGACGCACATAGACCGGCGGCCCGTGGCGTTCGAGCGCGCGTTCGACGATCGCGACGGCGCGCTCGACGCCGGCGCAGAAGCCCCGGGGCTGGGCCAGAACGACACGCATGGCACCTCGCTCGCCGGCGCGCGGCGGACCGGGGTCAGAACTCCCAGCGCAGGCGCATGCCCACACCGTCGACCGTGCCGCCTTCCTGGAGGCCGTTCGCATCCAGATTATCCACCTCCGCATGAACGTAGTTGAGCGACAGGCGAACATAGGGATTGAAATACCAGTTCAGCGCCAACGAGACGTTGTCGCTGACACCGCCGCGGACGCCGCCCACCGGATCGTCGACCTCGTCGTCGAGATCGATATGGCTGAGGCGCGCCGCGATTTCAAACGCGCCCCAGCCGCCACCGCCCCACGGATCGAACTCGCGGTGCGGCTTGACGCGCCAGAACGACCCGAGGCGCTGATAGTAGTTCCGCGATTCGCCCGTGAAGAAGTAGCTGCCGAGCACGTAGTAGCCGTGGAAGGTCAGGTCGGGCCACGCCGCGCCGCCCGGCCCGGCGCCTCGGTCGATGCCGACGCGCTGGAGTTCGGCCTGCCACGACCACGGCCCGCGCACGCCGGCGAATTCGAGCGACGTGTAGTGGAAACTGTCGATGTTCCCGATAAGGCCGGTGTTGACGACCAGGCTCTCGTCGTCGATCCGCAATTCCGGGCGGGCGCTGAACTGTTCGCTGCCGCCGCTGTCGCCGTTCACGATCGTCGGTTTGCGCCAGTAGCCGGCGAGTCCGAAATGCAGCGCCCGCGTGCGTTCGACGATCGGCGCGTAACTCACCCGTCCGTGCAGACCGTAACCTTCCTCGTTGCCGCCGATCTGGTTGACGGGCACGCTGAACAGGCCGACCCGGACGTTGTGATGCGGTCCGCGGTGCGCGACCGACGCGCCGAGCGACGGCGTTCCCGGCGCCCAGCCGAAGGCCCCCGAGCCCATCGATTCCTCCATGAACGAGCGAATCCCGCGCGCGGCGTCCATGGGCGAGATGATGGTCTGCTGGCCGACGATGAACCACAGCGGATCGTAGCGCCGCCACGCGAGCATCGCGGAGCGCAGGCCGTCGGTGAAACGGTCGCCCCGGTCGAAGAAATCCCAGGTTCCGAACAGGATGAACTCGTTGTAGAGCAGCGCGTTGGCGAGCAGGATCGCGCGCCGGTCGCGCAGGCCGTCTTCGAGCCGGTCGATCACCGTCCCCGGACGGGCGTCGGTAGAGGCGTAGCGGCCGGCGTCGAATTGCAGCAACAGGCCGGCGCCGGCGCTGATATTGCCGTCGGGCGTGCGATAACGCGGAAGCGGACCGAAGAACGCCTTCTCGGGGTCGTAAGCGCGCGCCCCGGCACCGACCAGCGCCTTGTCCTGTTCCCCGGATTCCTGTCCGGTCTCCGCGGTTGGCGGCGAGGCGGATTCCGCCGATTCCTGCGCAGGAGCGGCGGTCGTGGCGAGCGACAGCGCAAGCAAGCCGGCCAATCGGGCGGCGCACCATTGTGACACGTGTTCGGATCCTCGTTCTCGACGGCTCACGCCCGAACGCACGGGGGCGAGTCCCCGAGGGGCTCGCGCTTGCCGTCCTTCATGTGACCGGGCGACAGATCGCCGCCTCCGCGATACGGCGCCGGAAGACGCCGCGCATGGAACTACCGGAGACGCTTCCATCGGTCAAGACCGGGTTCCGGAGCGGCAGCGCCGTGCGGCGACCGCTTGACAGGATCGAGGCCCTCACTATGGTCCAACCGCTATTCGCAGGAGGCGAGGATGGCCAAACCTACGACCCTCAAGATCCGTTTGAATTCGACTGCGGGCACCGGGCATTTCTACGTGACCCGAAAGAACCCGCGGAACATGATCGGCAAATTCGAGATCATGAAATACGACCCGGTAGCGCGCAAGCACGTGCTCTACAAGGAAGGCAAGATCAAATAGTCGCGGCGGCGTTCGGCGCGATCAGACGTGGATAGTCCTGCCGAAAGCCGCGAGTGACGCCGCTTCCATCACCGCTTCGTTGAAGGTCGGGTGCGCGTGGCAGGTGCGCGCCATGTCCTCGGCCGAGCCGCCGAACTCCATCGCCAGCGCCGCCTCGGCGATCAACGCGCCCGCGTCGGCGCCCAGAACGTGCACGCCGAGCAGGCGGTCGGTTGCGGCGTCCGACAGTACCTTGGCGAGGCCCGCCGCCCGCCCCACGGTCTTGGCGCGGCTATTGGCCGAGAACGGGAAAACCCCCTTGCGAAAGGCGGTCCCGTCGGCCTCCAGCGCATCTTCGGTCTTGCCGACCCAAGCGACCTCCGGATCGGTAAACACCACCGCCGGAATGACATCGCGGTTCACGCCGCCGGCCCCGCCGCCAAGCCGATCGACCAGCGCTTGCGCCTCCGACATCGCCTTGTGGGCCAGCATGGGACCCGGTACGACATCGCCGATGGCGTAGATGCCCTCGACATTGGTGCCGAAACCGTCATCGACCATCACGAAGCCGCCTTCGTCGAGCGCCACCCCGGCGTCTTCGAGGCCGAGTCCGGCGGTATGCGGGCGCCGGCCGACGGCGACCAGCACGACCTCGGCGGTCATGCATTCCGACTCGCCGCCGGCTGCCGGCGCGAGGGTGAGTGCGACATCCTCGGCGCGCGCTTCGGCGGCGGTCACGCGGGTGGCCAGCCTGAACGCGAGTCCCTGCCGCGCAAGCAGGCGGCGATAGTGTTCGGCGACCTCCCGGTCCATGCCCGGCGACAGGCGGTCGAGGAATTCGATCACCGTCACTTCTGCGCCCAGGCGCCGCCACACCGAACCGAGCTCGAGACCGATATACCCGCCTCCGATCACAACCATCGTCTTCGGCACCGAGGACAGCGCGAGCGCGCCGGTGGAACTGACGATCCGCTCCTCATCGACCGGAACGCCGGGAAGCGTCGCAGGCTCGGAACCGGTGGCGACGATCACGTTCCGCGCCGTCACCGACCGGCTTTCCCCGTCGGCGCCGGTTACCACGACCGACCGCCTGCCGGCGAGACGGGCATGTCCGGTCAGCCGGTCCACCCCGTTCTTTTCGAACAACCAGGCGATGCCGCGGGTGAACTCGCCGACCACCTTGTCCTTGCCGGCCATCATCGCAGCGAGGTCGAGTTCGAGGCCGCGCACCCGAATCCCGTGCCCGGCCCAGGCGTGCGCCGCTTCGTGAAAACGTTCGGACCAGTGCAGAAGCGCTTTGGAGGGGATGCAGCCGACGTTCAGGCAGGTGCCGCCGAGCGTTTCGCGACGCTCGATGCAGGCGGTGCGCATCCCGGCCTGCGCCGCCGCGACGGCCGCCACGTAACCGCCCGGTCCGCCGCCGATGACGGCGACGTCGTAGGGTCGATCGGCCATCGCCGCGGCCTCAGATTTCGAACATGATGCGACGCGGATCCTCGATGCATTCCTTGATGCGCACGAGGAACGTCACCGCTTCGCGGCCGTCGACGATCCGGTGGTCGTAGGACAGGGCGAGATACATCATCGGCCGCAATTCGATCGAATCCCCCACCGCCACCGGTCGCTTGTCGATCCTGTGCATTCCGAGAATCGCCGACTGCGGAGGGTTGAGGATCGGTGTCGAAAGCAGCGAGCCATACACCCCGCCGTTGGAAATGGTGAAGGTGCCGCCGAGCATGTCCTCGACCGCGAGTTTGCCGTCGCGCGCCCGGCGCCCGAAATCGGCGATGCTGCGCTCGATATCGGAGAAGCCCATGCGTTCGGTGTCGCGGAGCACGGGAACCACGAGGCCCTGCGGCGCACCGACCGCCACGCCGATATTGCAGTAGTCGCGGTAGATGATGTCGTCGCCGTCGATCTCGGCATTGACCACGGGCTGTTCCGTCAGCGCCACCGTCGCCGCCTTGACGAAGAACGACATGAAGCCCAGGCGCACGCCGTGTTTGGCCTCGAACGCTTCGCGACAATCCGCCCGCGCCCGAATGACGGCGCTCATGTCCACCTCGTTGAAGGTGGTGAGCACCGCCGCGGTGTTCTGCGCCTGTTTGAGCCGTTCCGCGATGCGTCGGCGCAGGCGCGACATCGGTTCGCGGCGCTCGCGCGGCCCGGTTGCGGACGGCGAGGACACCACGGGCGGGGTGGGGATGGAAGGCGGCGGGGTCGGCGTTTCGAGCGCGGCGAGCACGTCGCCTTTCAGGATCCGCCCCCCCTTGCCGGTGCCTTCGAGCGTTGCCGGATCGAACCCGTGCTCGGCGACCAGCCGGCGCACCGCAGGCGACAGCGCCGGCGCCGGTTTCGCGACCGGTTCCGGCGCGGCCTCTGCTCCTTCCTCGATCCGCCCGAGGATCGTGCCCACCGCGACGTCGCGCTCGGCTTCGACGAGGATCTCGCTGAGGACTCCCGCTGTTTCCGCCGTGACCTCGAGATTCGCCTTGTCGGTCTCCAGTTCCACCACCACCTCGTCGCGCGCCACCGCGTCGCCCGCCGCCTTGAGCCATCGGGCGACGGTCGCCTCGGTCACCGACTCGCCGAGCGCCGGAACAGTGATATCGATCGTCATCGCCCCGGGGTCCGGTTCAGGCGGCGAAGGCGCGCCGCAGGACATCGGCCTGCTCGCGCCGGTGGTCCGCGATCGTGCCGGCGGCCGTAGAGGCAGACGCGTCGCGCCCGACACAGGCGACCCGCGCGCCCGCCACGTCGAGGTGTTCGAGCAGCGTTTCGATATGGGGTTCGACGAAACTCCAGGCGCCCATGTTGCGCGGCTCCTCCTGACACCAAACCACTTCGGCGTGGGGATATTTCTCGATTTCCGCGCCGGTTGACAGGTTCGGGAACGGCGCCAGTTGCTCGACGCGCACCAACGCCACGTCGTCGATCCCGCGCGCCTCGCGCTCTTCGAGAAGTTCATAATAGAACTTGCCGGAACACAGCAGGACGCGGCGCACCTTGTCGCTGTCCGTCAACGGCTCCGTTTCGGGCAACACCCGTTTGAAGGTCGAGGCGGGACCGAGATCGGCGAGCGGCGACACCGCGCGCTTGTGCCGGAGCAGCGACTTCGGCGTCATCAGGATCAGCGGCTTGCGGAATTCGCGGCGGATCTGCCGCCGCAGGACGTGGAAATAGTTGGCCGGCGTCGTGCAGTTGGCGACCTGAATGTTGTCTTGGGCATAGAGTTGCAGGTAACGCTCAAGCCGCGCCGAGCTGTGTTCCGGCCCCTGCCCCTCGTAGCCGTGCGGCAGCAGCATGACGAGCCCGGACATGCGCAGCCACTTGCTTTCGCCTGCGGCGATGAAGTTGTCGATGACCGCTTGCGCGGTGTTGGCGAAGTCGCCGAACTGGGCCTCCCACAGCACCAGCGTGTTGGGGTCGGCCAGGCTGAAGCCGTATTCGAAGCCGAGCACCGCGGCTTCCGACAGCATCGAATCGGTCACCTCGAAGCGCGCCTGACCGGACTCCAGGAAGTTCAGCGGGATGTATCGCTCTTCGGTGCGCTGATCGACGATGATTGCGTGGCGCTGCGAAAAGGTGCCGCGGCCGGAATCCTGCCCGCTGAGCCGCACCGCGTGGCCTTCCCGCAGCAGGCTGCCGAACGCCAGCGCTTCCGCGGTGGCCCAGTCGAGGGCCTCGCCCGCGTCGAGCGCCGCCTTGCGGGCGCTGTTGAATCGGTCGATCTTGCGATGGGCGGCGAAACCGTCGGGATAGCGGCAGAGCGCGGCGCCGATCTCGCGCAGCCGCTCGGGTTCGACCCCGGTCTTGCCGGCGCGGCGGTAGAGAAACGCCGGCGCGACCTCGAGACCCGCCCATTCACCCTTCAGCCAGTCTGCCTTGCGGACGCGCCCGGCACGCGCGGCCTCGTATGCCTCGTCGAGTCGTTCGGCGAACGCCGTCACCCGCCCCTCCGACTCGCGGGGGGTCAACACCCCCTCGCCGACCAGGCGTTCGGCATAGATCTGCCGCGTTGTCGGGTGGTCCTCTATCCGGCGCACCATCAGCGGCTGGGTGAACGCCGGTTCGTCGGTCTCGTTGTGGCCGTGCCGGCGATAGCAGAAGATGTCGAGCACCACGTCACGGTGGAAGCGGCGCCGGAAGTCGGCCGCCAGGATCGCCGCGTGCACGACGCTTTCCGGGTCGTCGCCGTTGGCGTGAATGATCGGCGCCTGGACCGTTTTCGCCACGTCGGACGGGTATGGCGAGGAGCGCGCGTATTTCGGGCTGGTGGTGAAGCCGATCTGATTGTTGACGACGATATGCACGGTGCCGCCGGTGCGGTGGCCGCGCAATTCCGACATGCCGAAGGTTTCGGCGACGATCCCCTGCCCGGCGAACGCGGCGTCGCCGTGCATCAGCACGCCCATCACCCGGCCATGGGCGCTGTCGCCGCGCATCTCCTGCTTGGCGCGCACCCGGCCCGTCACCACCGGATTCACCCATTCCAGGTGCGACGGATTGGCCGTCATCGACAGATGGACAACCCGGCCGTTCGGCAAGGTCCGGTCGGACGACGTCCCCAAGTGATACTTGACGTCACCGGAGCCCTGAACGTCGTCGGCGTTGGTGACGCTGCCCTGGAACTCGGCGAACACCTCGCTATAGCTCTTCCCCATCACCGTGGTGAGCACGTTGATGCGCCCGCGGTGCGGCATTCCGAACACGATCTCTTCGACGTCGTGCGCAGCGGAAGTGCGGATGACCGCTTCGAGCGCCGGCACGAGGCTCTCCGCCCCCTCGATCGAGAAGCGCTTGGTCGCGGGGTATTTCGCGTGCAGGAACCGCTCGAACCCCTCGGCGCGGTCGAGCGCATCCAGGATGTCGAGTTTCTGCGTTCGGGAAAAGACGGTCCGGTTGAGGCTGTTCTCCACCCGTCGCTGCAACCACGATTTCTCTTCCGGATACTGGATATGCATGAACTCGATGCCGATGCGGCCGCAATAGACCTGCTTCAGGATCTCGAGCACTTCCCGCAAGGTGGCTCTCTCGCGGCCCAGCACGCCGTCGATGAAAAAAGTCCGGTCGTAGTCCGCGTCGCCGAATCCGTAGGTCGCCGGGTCGAGTTCCGGGTGGTGCTTGCGGCTTTCGATGCCCAGCGGGTCGAGATTGGCGATGAGGTGGCCGCGCACGCGGTAGGCGCGAATCAGCATCAACACACGCAGGCTGTCGCGGGTGGCGGCCAGCACGGCATCGGGATCCACGGCGGCGGCGGGGATCGTCGCCTCGACGAGCGCTTCCGGCGCCCGGTCGAGGTCGTCGAAGAAGTGGCGCCAACCCGGATCGAGCGCCGCCGGATCCCGGCGATAGCGCGCGTAGAGTTCTTCGAGGAAAGCGGCGTTGCCGCCCGTGAACAGACTGAGGTCGCCGGCCTGCATCGTCATCATGTCGCCTCGACTGGTCTCCAGCGCCCGGCGCGCCCTATATCCGCATCGCCTCCAGCATCGTCGTTCCGAGGCGCGCCGGTGAATCCGCCACGACCACCCCGGCGCGGCGCAGGGCTTCGATCTTTTCTCCCGCCCCACCCTTGCCGCCCGCGATCACGGCGCCAGCGTGCCCCATACGCCGGCCCGGCGGCGCGGTGAGACCGGCGATGAAGCCCGTCACCGGCTTCCGAACCGACGAACCCGCGACGAATTCGGCGGCCTCTTCCTCGGCGCTGCCGCCGATCTCGCCGATCATGATCACCGCTTCGGTAGCCGGATCGGCGAAAAACATCTCCAGGCAATCGACGAAACTCGTTCCCGACACCGGGTCGCCGCCGATGCCGATGCAGGTCGATTGGCCAAGGCCCACCGCGGTGGTCTGCGCCACCGCCTCGTAGGTCAGCGTGCCCGAGCGGGAAACCACGCCGACCTTTCCCCGCCGATGGATATGGCCGGGCATGATGCCGATCTTGCACGCGCCCGGGGTGATCACGCCCGGACAGTTCGGCCCGATCAGGCGGGTGCGCGAACCGGCGAGCGCCCGTTTAACGCGCACCATGTCCGCCACCGGAATGCCCTCGGTGATGCACACCGCCAGCGCCACCCCCGCATCCACCGCTTCGAGGATCGCGTCGGCGGCGAAGCGCGGCGGGACATAGATGACCGAGGCGTCGGCGTCGGTCGCGGCGACCGCCTCATGCACCGTGTTGAACACCGGCAGGCCGAGATGCGTTCCGCCGCCCTTGCCGGGAGTCACGCCACCCACCATCCGCGTGCCGTAGGCGATCGCCTGTTCGGAATGGAAAGTGCCCTGCCGGCCGGTGAAACCCTGGCAGATGACCCTGGTTTCCGCATCCACCAGCACCGCCATCACGCCGCCTCCTCGACCGCGTGAACGATTTTTTCCGCCGCGTCGGCCAGATCGTCCGCCGGAATGATCGGCAGGCCGGAATCGGCGAGGATTTTCTTGCCGAGATCGACATTGGTGCCTTCGAGACGCACCACCAGCGGCACTTGCAGGCTCACCATGCGGGCGGCTTCGACGACGCCGCCGGCGATCACGTCGCAACGCATGATACCGCCGAAGATGTTGACCAGCACCCCCTCCACGTCGGGATCCGAGAGAATCAGCTTGAACGCCTCCGCCACCCGTTCGCCCGACGCGCCGCCGCCAACGTCGAGAAAATTCGCCGGTGCGCCGCCGTGGAGTTTGATGATGTCCATGGTCGCCATGGCCAATCCGGCGCCATTGACCATGCAGCCGATGTTTCCGTCGAGCTTGACGTAGTTGAGGTCGTGCCGCGCGGCCTCGCGCTCGCGCGGGTCTTCCTCGCTCTCGTCGCGCAACACTGCGATATCGTCGTGGCGGTAAAGGGCGTTGTCGTCGAAGCTCATCTTCGCGTCGAGCGCCAGCACGCTGCCGTCGGGGGCGATCACCAGCGGGTTGATCTCGACCAGGCTCGCATCGGTCTCGACGAACGCCGTGTAGAGCGCCGTCGCCAGTTCGGCCGCGGCCGCCGCCTGCTTGCCTTCGAGGCCCAGGCCGTAGGCGATGCGATCGGCATGGAAGCGCCTCATGCCGGTGGCAGGGTCGATATGCACGCGCAGGATCTTCTCCGGCGTCACCGCCGCGACCTCCTCGATGTCCACACCGCCGGCGGTCGAGGCCATGACGACGACCCGCCCAACGGTTCGATCGAGCAGCGCGCCGAGATAAAGTTCGCGCGCGATCTCGCAGCCTTCCTCGACATAGACGCGGCTGACTTCCTGGCCCTCCGGGCCGGTCTGATGGGTGACGAGGGTCTTGCCGAGCATCGCTTCGGCGGCTTCGCCCGCAGCCTCGATCGAACGGACCACCTTGACCCCGCCGGCTTTTCCGCGGCCGCCGGCGTGAATCTGCGCCTTGACTACCCACACGGGACCGCCGAGTTCGCGCGCTGCCGCGACGGCCTCCGCCGGGGTGTAGGCGACGCGGCCGCGCGGGATCGCGACTCCGAACCGCGCGAGAAGCGCCTTCGCCTGGTATTCGTGCACGTTCATCGGCGCCGACGCCTCCGTTCGCCCGTTTCGGTGGTGGTCGCGGGTCTAACGGCCGCGCCGTCGGGTCGCACCGCGGCGGCCCGCGGGGGTCGTGCTCTTCTGCCGGCCGCGGCCGGAAACGCGCGCGGCAAGCGCAGGCTTATGGCCTGCCGCCTTACGCATCAGCGCCCGAGTCGCCTCGACGAGTTCCGCGACCGCCGCCACCGATCGGTCGAAACGTTCGCGCTCGTCAGGGTCGAGAGCGATCTCGACGATGCGCTCGACTCCGCCGGCGCCGATCACCACGGGCACACCGACATACAGGCCGTTGACGCCATACTCGCCCGACAGGCAAGCGGCGCACGGCAGCACGCGCTTCTTGTCCCTGAGATAGGCTTCCGCCATCTGGATCGCCGACGAGGCCGGCGCATAGAACGCCGATCCGGTCTTCAACAGGCCGACGATCTCGGCACCGCCGTCGCGTGTGCGCTGCACGATCTCTGCCACGCGCTCGGCTGTGCTCCAGCCCATCTCGACGAGATCCGGCAGCGGGATCCCGGCGACGGCGGAGTAGCGCGTCAGCGGCACCATCGTGTCGCCGTGACCGCCGAGCACGAATGCGGTGACGTCCTCGACCGAGACGTCGAACTCCTCGGCGAGGAAATACCGGAAGCGCGCGGAGTCGAGAATACCGGCCATGCCGACAACCCGTTCGGGCGGCAGGCCGCTCGCCTCGCGCAGGGCCCACACCATGGCGTCGAGAGGATTGGTGACGCAGATCACGAAGGCCTCGGGGCAATGCTTCCTGATGCCAGCGCCGACCGCCTGCATGACCTTGCAGTTGACTTCGAGCAGATCGTCGCGGCTCATGCCGGGCTTGCGGGGAACCCCGGCGGTGACGATCACGACGTCCGCGCCTTTGATCGCGGCGTAACTCGTCGCACCCGACAGACGGGAATCGAATCCTTCGATAGGGGACGATTCCGCCAGGTCGAGGCTCTTGCCCTGCGGGACGCCATCGACAACGTCGAAGAGCACCACGTCGCCGAGTTCCTTGAGGCTGGCAAGATGGGCCAGTGTGCCGCCAATGTTGCCGGCGCCGACCAGCGCGATCTTGTGACGGGCCACGGAAACCTCCTCGACAGAACGATTGCGGCGCCACATCCGGCGAACTGCGCGCTACATAGCTCCGATTCCGTTGTGCATCAAGCGGTTGACGCGGAATGACAGCGGCGATACCAAGAGCGCGTGGGCGGTCGCTCGATCGGCTGTTCCCCGCCGGGAGGCCGGGCCGAAATCGTTCGACGACGGCGAGGCGTCGATGGCGAAGGCGAGCGCGAACGAGAAAGCCTCACGGCCGGAGTGGATCAAGCTGTATGGCGGCGCGACTCTGGCGGGGGTCGCGCTACTGGCCATCACCTACCAATTCGTCGATCCGGCACCGCCATCGGCCTTGCGTTTTGCGACCGGCGGTCCGCAAGGCGCCTATCATGCCTACGGCAAGCGATACCGCGAAATACTGGCGCGCCACGGCGTCGAACTGGAACTGGTCAACAGTTCCGGCTCGGTCGAGAATCTCGACCTGCTCTCCCGCGGGGATTCAGGAGTCGAAGTGGCGTTCGCGCAAGGCGGGACCGGCGCCGACGCGGGCGACGCACTGGTTTCCCTTGCCAGCCTCTACTACGAACCGGCTTGGCTGTTTCATCGGGATTCGGTGACCTTCGCCACCCTGGGCGAGCTGGCCGGGCGGCGGGTGGCTGTCGGCCCCCAGGGAAGCGGCACGCGGGCGCTCGCCCTCGCTCTGATGGCCGATAACGGCATCGCCCCCGAACAGTTCGCCCTGAGCGACCTCGGCGGCGCCGACGCGCTGTCGGCCTTGCAGGCCGGCGAGATCGACGCCTGGTTCACCGTCGCCGGAGTAAATTCGGAACTCGTTCGCCGCGCCTTCGCCGCCGACGGAATCCGGGCTTACGGTGTCGAGCGCGCGGAGGCCTACGCACGCCGCCACCGTTACCTCTCGGCGCTCGTTCTACCGCAAGGCACGCTCGACCTCGCGGCGAACGTGCCGCCTCGGGATCTACGGCTGGTGTCGCCGACCGCCGCCCTGGTGATACACGAAGATCTGCATTCGGCGCTGCAATATCTGTTGCTCGAAGCGGCGACCGAGATCCATTCGCCGGGCGGTATTCTCGAAGAACCAGGCAGCTTTCCGAGCCCGCACCTGGTCGATCTGCCGGTCAGCGAAACCGCGCGGCGCTATTTCGATTCCGGCCCGCCGTTTCTCCGCCGACTGCTGCCGTTCTGGGCGGCGACCCTGATCGACCGCCTCGCAGTGATGCTGCTGCCGCTGATCGCCTTCGCACTGCCGCTGTTCCGTTTCATGCCGGCGGTCTATCGCTGGCGCATGAGATCCCGCATCTATCGCTGGTATAGGGAACTCAGGCCGCTGGAACTCCAGGTGCGATCGGGCCTCGACCCCGCCGAGGCGGAGCGAATGCTGGATCGGCTGGACACGATCGAGCACGCGCTGGCGGGGTTGTCGGTGCCCTCGGCCTATGCGGAAGAATTCTATCAGTTGCGCCTGCATATCGATCTCGTGCGGAGCGAGGCGATGCGTGTGCGGGCACGCGGGAACGACGAGGCGGGTGCGTGAGCGTTCCGAGCGCCGCCGAACGGGCGTTTCTGGACCGCGAAACCGTTGGCCGTCTGGCGACCGTAGATGCCGGCAGCGCCCCCCATGTGGTGCCGGTGTGTTACGCGCTCTCAGGCGACAACGTTCATATCGCCATCGACGAGAAGCCGAAACGGGGCGACCCGCGGCGTCTCAAGCGCCTGCGCAACATCGCTGCCAACCCGCGAGTCATGTTGCTGGTGGACCGCTACGACCATGGAGACTGGTCGAAGCTCGGTTGGGTGTCGCTGCGCGGCCGCGCTGAAATCATCGTGGGCGGCGCCGAGCACACCCGCGCTCTGGCGGCGCTGCGGCGGCGCTACCCGCCGTACCGAGCCATGAACCTCGAGGTGCGGTGGGTCATCGCGATCCGGATCGAAACGGCGACGAGCTGGGGGTGCCTGGCGCCGGATTGATCGGGATCGCCGATGTCGCACGCTGGCACCGTATGGTTGCAACGCGAGGCCGAATATGAACGAATATAGAACGTTCCAGCCTGCGTCGGAGAGAATCGCCGAGCGTGACACATGACGACACTGCCGCACCCGATTCCATATCAGGGCAGCAAGCGCAAGCTCGCCGCTGTCATCGACAGGTATCTGCCCGAGGGCATACGGACGTTCTACGAGCCTTTCGCGGGCTCCGCCGCCATGACCGTTTACGCGGCTTATCACCGGCGGGCGGAGTGCTTTGTCGTGGCGGACAGCCTCGAACCGATGGTGGCGCTTCTGCACTCTATCGTGGAGAAGCCGAAGTGGACGGCGGCCCGGTATCGTGAGATATGGGAAGGTCAACAAAAGGATGACCGAGGTTTTTTCAACGAAGTTCGCGATCGTTACAATGAAGATCGGGACCCGGTCGATCTGCTGTATCTGATATGCCGCTGCGTAAAAAACTCGGTCCGCTTCAACGGCGAAGGACGCTTTACGCAATCAGTGGACAGGCGCCGCCTGGGAATGCGCCCGCACAGGATGCAGGCGGCAGTGGAGGGCATGTCTTCAATTCTTCGCGGCCGGACCGAATTCCGCGTCGGCGACTGGCTGGAGACGTCGGCGGACGCCGGTCCCGATGACTTCCTGTATATGGACCCGCCGTATCTCGGTACCTCTGTCGGCCGGGACAAACGTTACCACCAGCAGCTTATGCAGGAAGAGTTGATTGTCGGGCTCGAGAAATTTCGACAGCGTAACGTACCATTTGCCCTGTCTTACGATGGCATGACCGGAGGGCGGGAATACGGACCGCCGCTGCCCGAGGCCCTCGGTTTGACCCGCCTCCTGATCCATGCCGGAACCTCGTCCCAATCTACCTTGTCCGGGCGCCATGAGCAAACCGTCGAGAGCTTGTACGTCACGCCCGGCTTGGCTGAACCGGTCGGCAGTGTGATCCGCCCGGACGCGAAACAGATCAGCTTGACCCTTTCGCCAGCTTCTTGAGGAAGGCCGCGACGGTGACGTCCTCGCGCTCCGCCCGGACGCGGAGGTTGTCGAATGCCTTCATCTCGTCGGGGCCGCGCCACTCGATATCCACGCGGCGAACCGGCTCTCCTGCGACGTGAGTGTAATTTTCGGGGGAGGCCCAGAAACAGGAACGACATACCGCCGCATCTCGACCCGCTTGCCAGTTTTGGCATCGTTCACATGACCAGGATTTGCGCGCTGGCTTGACGTGTCCAGCAGCATGTATTCCTCGAGGTTGGCTTCCTCATAGAATTCGTCCCCCGCGACTTCACAGGGGACACGGTGGTCGATCTGGAGACACCGTCGGTCCATCCGTTCGCCGGTGACGGAGTCCCGTGAGTCGTATCGCTCGATGAGCGCGTCTCGAAACGCTTTCGAGAACGCTCTGCGCCCGCCGATTCGCCCGCGTCCGATCTTGCCGGGATCGGCGACGCGGTATGCGCCGATCCGTCGCCCCGTGCGCTCGCTGGCGATACGGAATGTCTCGAGGGGCACGCCATTCTCCCGCACGTCTCGGGCAGCCCGGGGCGGATGGTCATAACCGTACAGGGTTTGAAGCTCCTCCGTGGTGACGTGGCCATGTTTCAAGATGTGGTCTATGACGGTGCGTGGACGCTTGGCTGTCACCCGCTCGCATAGAGCAAGGATGCGAGGATCAATTTCCTGATTCGACATGCGCGGGGCCGGAGCGGTCGAGAGACTCGCGCCGGTGTAGCGCTATCTCTGTTCCATCGGCCGGCATAATCCGTATCCCCGAAAACGACCGGCCCCGATCAGCACCGGCCCGCACACAGGTTCGTCGAAAATAATTACGGCGTGGCTGTGTCTCCGTTTGCCGCCGCCGCGTTTGCGAACGAGGTGCGGAAACTCTCTCGCGTGGGGAACGCCTTCGACCAAGGATACCGGATGCAGCAAGATTTCGCGGGGACGCGGCAGGCCGATATGTCCGCACATGTCCTCGACACTCCCGGTCGCCCGCTTCCATGATTGCTTTCCGTCGAAGTGCCGGTTGAACACCACGGGCGTCACGCTGGCCCAGACACGGGATTGGGTTGTCCAGGCGGAGGGGTCGAGATTCATTGGCGGGCGTTCTCGGGTTTCGAGTTCGGCGACGCACTCGAACCGGTGGCCATCGAACAGGCGATGCTCTCGCGGCAGGCCGGTTCCGGGGTCTCGCAGGATGGGTTCGAGGCAGCGCCCGGCCTCTTGCGGGTCGATCTTTCGGGGCGGGATCAAGGCCAAGCCCATGACGCGACCGTCGGCGTGCGGCGAGCCGACGAACGGCAGAGGTGCGATGGCCAAGTGCGGCGCCGCAGTGGGTTTGCCGTCGGGGCTGTGGCCGCTGAACCACTCGGGCGGCGGTTGTTCGGAACATTCACTCATCGCCAGGCCGCGCAGCGCCGCGGTGAGCTTGAGTGTCGCCGGGAGGGAAACGCGCTTGCCGCCGATCCCGAGGACGACAATGCGCGGATCGAAGAGGGAGTGGGGCGTCGGTTCGAATGGCGCCTGCGGCGGGCTGTCGTATCCTTGCCATTTACCGGCAACAGGGCGCATGGGCGTTCTCGGACGGCCCTTCGGGAACCGTTTCTCGATACGTGCCTTCAGTTCTTCGACGCGCCGCTTTTGCTCGAGAGGACTTCGCGAGTGACTTTGGACGCCTCCCGCGCGCAGCGCCGCAGCAAGCCGATCTCGGATGGCGTCAACATCCGGGGAGCGGGCGAGATACCGAGCTTCCGATTGAGTAAGGCAATCGAAGGCGTGGCCGAAACGTTCTCGCCACCACTTCTCGAAGGTTTGTCCGTGCTTCGTTCTGAGTTCATCGAGTTGCTCCTTCGAGGGGTTCAACCGCGCCGACCAGGGCTTACCGGCCAATCCGACGGCGCCGATGACCGCGCTGCCCTGCTTCTCCACCCAGCCCCGCAGATTCGCCAGTGTGCCGCCCTGGCCGATGAAGTCGTCCACCATCACGTACTCGCGGCCCTTGTCGACTTTTCCGCCGAAGGCCGCTTGCCGCGCGAGGCGGCCATAACCGTCGGCCCCGGTATGGCCGACGATATTGGTCTGTACGACGGTGGTGTCATACGGCACATTGAGCGCCTCGCTCAACAGTAGCGCCAGTGCGGCCGGAATCGCGTTGAAACCGTCGCGCTCGTAAGCATGCGCGCTGACCAGCGTGGGGGCGTGTTCGCCGCCCGCCGCCTCGACCAACACGCGCACGGCGGCTATTTGAGCGTCTCCAACCAGCGCGTCGACCAGTCTGGCGGCGGCCGCAGCATCGCCGGATTTCGCAGCGGGATACGCCGGATGCCGTCGCATCGGCGTCTCGGCCGCGAGTAACACCGCGTCCGGGAAGTCGCGCCAAGCCGTCCTTGGAGGCGGCTTCATCGCCTTCAGATCCGCCTCAGCCCGCCGGAGTTCGTCTCTCAGATCGTGAAAGGCGATCCAGGCGTCGCGGTTGCAGACCTGCGCCAGCCGGTCGAGGCTTCCGGCCGACGGAATCCGCAGTCTGTGCGCGGCGATACCGTCGGTCGGTTCCCAGTCTGCGGCGGCGGCGCAGTCCCGCTCCATCCACATCTGCACGAAAGACGTTGAGTGTCCGACATGCGTGACCTTCGCGGCCAGCCGCTCCAGCGCTGCGCCGTGGCGGCAAGGTTCCCTGTCCCACCAGATCAGGCGCACGGTCGGGTCGCGCGGAACGGCGACAGGGAAATGGCGCGGCTGGCGGAGACGGTGCTCCGGAACCACCGCCAAGCCCGTGTTTCTGAGTTTGTCCCGTTCGCTTTTACGACCGCTCTTTCTGCCGCCCCCGTCGTCGTTGACCGGCACATGGCTCGTGACGACGCTGCGCCGCGCGGCCTCCGAGGCGGCCAGGGCGGGCGCCGGCAGGGTTTCCAGCCACCGAAGCGCGGCGCCTTCGTCCCTGTATTCGTCGGTATCCTCGACGGTCTCGAACCACGCCGCCGCCAGGGCCATGAACACCCGGTCGGGATGGGGCGGCCATTCGGCCCGCTCTTTCCGCGCCCCGTCCGCCGCCGCCATCGACCATCCGTTCAGATAATGGATGGCAAGCGCGAACATCAGTCTTCCTGCGCTCCCGGCGCGCTTGCCAGTTCCTGGCTACGGCGGACCAGTTCAATCAGGTCAGGGGAGGGAGTCAGTTCGATCTTGCCCTCCCAAGGCAAGCCCGCCTTGCGGGCATCCTCTATCGCATCGACCAACAGACCGAGCGCTGTTTCGGGATCGAGTCGAAATTCCGTTAGCGGCGCGCCGGGGTGATCGAGCAATTGCCACGCAGACTCGCTTTCGGCGACGAGTTGGCAGCGGGAACGCAGGTCCGTGTCCACTCGCGCCAGGGCGCCGGCGGCCAGTCCCAATGCCGCCAGCGTCGTGCGCGCGGCCAGATCGACATCGGCGTCCGAGTCGACCGCCCCGTTGAGCGGAAAACGCAAGCGCCTCAACGCGCTCAACGACAACACCGTGGTCTGCACCGCCCTGGAGACCGTAAAGCCACCAACAATGCGACGCTCCTTACGTTCCCGCCCGTCGGGATCCCGAACCTTATCGAAGATAACCTGGCGTTTCGAGTCTTTGGCGAACGCATAATCCGGGGTGACGTTTCCTTGATTCGCTTGCGACGGTCTTCCCCTCCGCGACCCGGCGCCCAACGGCCCACTCCCCGATTCCTCGTCCAGAGTCCAGTGTGGCGTATCGTCCCTGGCGGCGGTGCGCCGATAAAGCGTGGCGTCCGGGACGCGCATGATTTGCGCCGGATCGATGCGGCTTTCGGTACTTATTCCCGCTACCGCGTCAAATCCCACGATTTCGGAGACCAACGTCCGCTGAAATTTGGCGCCCAGTCCGCCGCGAGGTCCGGTTGAATCCCACAAACCGAATACCAAAGCCGTGGGGCAGAGACCAAACAGGCCCGCCGCATTGCGAACGTCCGCCGTGTCGAGGAGTCTGCCCCGGTCCGATCTGCGGAACATCACACCGCCCAACAGGCTGTCGCGAAACAGCGCATCCGCGGCGCGATGCGGCGCTTCCAGACTGGTCACGGCGAATTTTCTGAGCAATTCCTCCTGATCGAAAACCGTCACGATCAAGGGAAGCGCGACCTTGTCCGCGCGATGCGCCTCCAGCAGGGCCAGTTCCATACGGTTGGCTTGCGACTGCACGGAATCCAGAAGAACGCAGGGTCTGGTCTCACCCGTCTCGGGGTCGATGCGTTCCTCCGTGGCGTATTTGCCGCCTTCGTAGGTCGGCGGGAACACCTTGTCGCCGGGACCGCCGGCCGGCTGGTAGCGGGTGACGCATCGAAACGCCGCAGCCGTGCCGGACATCGCGTCCTGTAAAGTCGCCAGATCGAGCGTCATCGAACGAATCTCCATCCGTTTCGGTCATGTGGGAGGCGCCGCCGTCACATGAGCGGCTGCGCCGGCGCGAAATTGCCGTAGTACCGGTTCGGTTGGACCCGCCGGGCGGCATAGACTTCTTCGATACCCCTCGCGAGAAGAACCTGACGGCGCAGGGGCGTCTCGTATAGATCGCGCGACGCGAGCAGGGAGCGCAACGTCTCCAAGTCCACCGCTGGCGTCCAGATAGGCCATACGAAGCGGAGTTCCTGTCGTTCGCCGCCGTGGAATCCGGTCGTGCGCGCCCGTCGTCCTGTCGCCACCGTCGGGAAACATGCCAACGCCTCGATCGCCAGGCAGTTGGCGGCCAGCATCGTGCCGGGGCCGTCTGCCAAGCCCGATCTACTCGGATTTTTCCATCGGAGAGCGTAGGATTGGTCTTCTATCGGATCCCAACGCAGGCTGTAGCGTTCGTCTCGATAGTCCCAAGTCTGAAACAGCGCGCGCTCGACATGGCAGGAGTCGAGAGCCTCGCGAATAGCCTTGGCGTAGAACAGCATTCCCTGTCTGTTGGAATCGCCGCTGCGCACCATCCTGAATCGCGTTTCCTGAAACTCTCCCGTTTTCTCATCCGGGTATAGTTCCGTACCGAAGCTGGCCAGGAAATCTACATCCCGGCGCTTGGATGGGGATGCGGTTTCTTGCCCGGACTTGAGCGCGCAAGCGAATCTGGTAGAGGAGAATGGGAATTTGTTGTACTCTTTGCCGTTCTTGTTCTCTTTCGCGATATCGAACACCGTCGTCGAGGCGCCTTTCAGCGCTTCCAGAATTTTCCGGCCCAGCTCCTGCTCGTATCCGCCGTATCCCACGATACGGGGTCTCCAACCGCCTTGCGCGCGCCGCCATCGGAGGCGAACCGAATCTGCCGACGTATCGCCGAGGACGCGCAGCGCGCCGACCGCCGCCAGAAATCCGAGCGGATTGCCTCCATCGAGGCCGCTCAACAACACGCACCGGGAGTCACGCGTCGGCATCGTGCGTTTCTTCCCACTCGCTGCGCCGCCAGTCGGCGAGCCGCAACAGCGCTTCGATCCACGCCAGTCCCCACCAGCCATAGCGGCGGCTCAAACGCCAGAAACGGTCCGCGACGCCGGAGTCCAGCCGCTCCAGACCGGTCGGGCCGGACCATCGCATCCGATGGCCGCGAATATCGTACTCCACCGATACGGATTCGCTATCGAACACGACAGGAGCGAACGGGCGACAATGCCCATGATGGCTCGCCACCAAGTGGAGGACCAGATCACGCATATCGTCGTCCTCCGGCAAGAGCGCCGGTGCAGCTTCCGCGAGGCGAACGGACAACAGCTCGTGCCGGCCTCCCTCCGGATATCCCGACGCGATGCGCGCGCGTTCCCGCGCGGCGCGGGTCTTCGGCATCCGGGCGGACTTGGCCAGGGTCTCGCCCGCCAGCCAAGGCGAGCCTCCCCGGAGCAAGGACTGAAATCGAGGATCCGCCTTGCCGACGTCATGTAACAGTCCGGCGCGGGCAATGGCTTCGACCAATTCATCCGGCAAACCGCAGCCTGCCCCATGATCGCGGGCGACCTCCTCAACGCCGGGGAGATGGGCGCCAAGCGCCACCGGCGCGCCGTTCCGGTGCGAAATGCCCGATGCCACCGCTTCATCCTCGTCGCTGAAGACGGCGGCCCCGTGAGCGAGCGCCTCTATCCGGCGACGTCCGGCGAGAACGAGGCATCGATCGCCGATAAGCCGGCACTCGCGTTGGAGACTCGAGACGGTAGAGAACTGCTCCCTGAGTTCCTTGGCGGCCTGCGGCAGCCAGGCCCAGCGTTCCGGCAGCGTTTCAGCCGCCGATAGCTGCGCCAGGAGATCATGCGTCGCTTCCGCGACCTCGCGGGGATCGTCTTCGTACTTCCGATCCAGAGAGTTCAGTAGAGATAGCGCCGACGGCTTGGCGGTTATCGAGTCCGGCCAAGCCTCCACGAGCGCCGGGTGCAAGCGAAGAACCGGTTTGGCGCGCGCGAGGCGATGCGCCGGATCGCCCAGGTCCAACATGGCGGGCGTCTCGAACGCTTCCGGGGGCAAGTCGCCGAGTTGGCCGTACGGGCCCGGATGCGTAGCCGGAATCACGATCGCGTCGCCGGGCCGAATATCGTTCGGGTTGGAAGTGACGTCCTCGCAGTTCGTGCCGTCCCCGCACCATCGAACCACCCGGCGGCGGTCGGCGGGCGCCAAGCGTTCCTCACGCTCGTCAGTAGCGGTTATACCTTCGACATCGCCGCTGCCGTCCACCGCCTCCCCGCCGGCCAGCCAATGCTTGAACGCTCCGATGGGCACGGGAAGCATTTCGCTGGCGCCGGGGGGACACAGGGTCAGGGATTCGATGGCCTGTCGCCGCGTTTCTTCGCGGGTCAGGTCGATATCCGCCCGCCAGCAGACCTGTACATCCGGCGCGGCGTCCTTCGGGCCGTGAAGAAACGGCGCGACGTCCGGAGAGGGGCGCGGTTCAGGCGCCGTTTGCGCCCAGCAATCGATGTGCGCGGGGAGCATCGCAGGCGCATCGGCCGATGGCGCGTTGAGGTCGCCCACGCAATCCGTTTCCGACAACAGGTCGTCCAGATACGCGATACCGAAATCCACCATGCCGTCGTCGTTCTTGCCCCCGTCGAGAAATGTCCAGGTATCGGTAAGCGCTTTCCCGTAAATCGGGTCCGCCGGTTTCCCCCGCCCGGGCCGCGTCTCGTCTTCCCGGATCAGAATCGTGGCGCGGGCCTCGATATCCCGGCCCATGCGGTTCAGGCGTCCGAATCGCTGGCGAAGGGCATCGAGGCTTGCGCATTCGGTTACCAGGCCGTCGAAGTCGAGATCGGCGCCGACTTCGAGGGTTTGGGTGGCGACGACGACGACCGGCTTCTCCAGGTCGCGGCTGCCGGATCGGGCCGAAGAAAGATCCTGGTCGTAGAGCCGCCGTACCGCCCGATCCTTGTCCAGCGGTCGCATGCGGCCGGTCAGCAGAACGGTCGCCAGGTTCTCGTCGTCCTTCAACAACCGGTATGTTTCGCGAGCGGTCGCCACTCGATTGGCGAACACGACGATGGCCCGCCGCCGGACGCTCACAAGCTCGATGGCGCTTTGCGCCAACGCCCTCGGGAGTCGGTCCCGCGGCCAGTCGCCCCGTTCGTTCGGAACACTCCGCAACTCGGCGGGTTTGTGGGCCAATTGCCGGCGGCCGAGCGGATGACGGGGGTTACGCCCGTCCTCGGAAGTATCCCGGAACACGTTCTCCATCCCCGACGGCGGCGTCGCGGACATCACCACGGCGGAAAAGCGGCGCCGTAAGGGTTTCTCCGCCCATTCCTCTCCCTGGAAACGCTGAACGGCCTGCAAAGTCTGGAGGAAGGGGCGGGCGCAATGCGCTTCGTCGAGCAGAATGAGGCTGTCGTTGGCCACGAGGCCCGCGTAGATCGGCCATGTACCGGCGCCGCGCCCATAGGCGCGGAACAACAATCGGGAGCCGACCTGATCCACTGTCGAAGCGACGACGGTCGGTTGCAGGGGATTGCGCGCCCACGCCTCGGAGCGGTACATGCCGCCGCGCAGTGCGTGGACCGCGAGCGGCCGCTCGTTTTCGAAGCCGGTGGTTCCCCCGCGGGCGATGCGCCGTAAACTATCGGCGACCGCCTTCAATACGCCTTCTCGGGCTTGCGTTAGCCTTGTCGCCAATCGGCCTGCGCGTTCATACGCTTCGTCGACGATGAGCCGGCGGTCCACCACGAAGAAAATGCGGCGCGGCGCGGTGATCACCCGCCTGGAATCCAGCCGCGGCGCCTGAGCGGCCAAGGCGAACAACGCTATGTCCATACAGGCGGTCTTGCCGGAAGCGGTCGGCAAGGCGATGGCGTCGGGCCACGGGGAAGGTGGCGCGGCGCCGGCGGCCCCAACGACATCGGCGGCCTGAGCGAACGCCGCTCCCCCGTCGCGATCCACCACAATCTTCGCCAGTTCGGTCTGCCAGCGAAATGGCTCTCTTCTCCACAACGCTGCAAAGAATGCCGGAAAATCTGCGGTGCCCAGATCGCCTGCGGCCAACGCTATCTCCCTCCACAACCGACCGACCGTTGCGCGCGCGTGAAAGAGCGGACACCGGCGCGTTCACGACGGATCGCAGTGCGACCAGACTTCGGCCTCCAAGCGCCGGTCGACGATTCCGGAACCGAACCGCCGCGCTAGAATTCGCCCTCGATCACGTGCCCGTCGGGGTAGGTCCATACCGCGCTGCCGGTGGGTGCGCCGGCCTCCCAGGTCGCTTCCATGCGCGTGCCGTCGGCGTAGGTCAGCACGCCGGGACCGTGTTGCACGTCGTTCTCGAAAGCGCCTTCGAAACGGCTGCCGTCGGGATATTCGATCGCGCCGCTCCCCTGACGTTTGCCGTCGCTGTAGGCGCCGACATATTTCACGCCGTCGGCCTGGGTATAGCTGCCCTGGCCGTGGCGCCGGCCGTTCCGATAGCCGCCTTCGTAAACGTCGCCGTTGGCCATGGCGAACCTGCCGGCGCCATGCCGCTGACCGGCGACGAAACCGCCCTCGTAAACATGCCCGTCGGCGTATTCGAACCGGCCCTGGCCTCCCATCTCGCCATCGCGGAAGGCGCCGACATATTTGTCGCCGTTGGGAAACGTCAATGCTCCCTGCCCCCCGCGCTTGCCGGCGACGAAATCGCCCTGGTAAACGGCGCCGCTGGCGAAGGCCAGCACACCCTTGCCGTGCATCTGACCGTTTTCGAACGCCCCCGCATATTCGCCGCCATCGGCGAACCGGATGACGCCGTCGCCATGGCGTTCGCCATCGACCATCATCCCTTCGTAGATGTCGCCGTTCGGATAGGCGAACACACCACTGCCGGTGATCGCGCCATCGCGGAAACCGCCTTCGTACGTGCTGCCATTGGCGTAGGCGATCCGGCCCTGGCCGTGCATGCCCCCTTCGTGCAACTCGCCTTCGTAAACACTGCCGGACGGGAGCGTGATCTTGCCCCGCTGGAGGGCATCGGGCGTGACGGGCGCGCCGCCGGCGCCGGAGTCCGGTGTCGCCGGAAGTTCGCCTTCGATCGTGAGCCCGTCCGGGTAAGTCCACACGACCGCGCCGGCCGGCGCGCCCGCCGTCCATGCCGCTTCCATGCGCGCACCGCTCTGGTAGGTGAGCACACCGGGACCGTGCTGCACGTCGTTTTCGAAACCGCCTTCGAAGCGGCCGCCATCCGGGTATTCGATCACGCCGTGACCGTGGCGTTGGCCGGCGCGATAGGCACCGACATATTTGACGCCGTTGGCCTGGGTGTAGCTGCCGGCGCCGTGGCGTCGGCCGCCTTCATACCCGCCCTCGTAAACATCGCCATTGGCCATGGCGAACCTGCCGGCGCCGTGCCGCCGACCGGCAACGAAATCGCCCTCGTAAACATGCCCCTCGGCGTGCTCGAGCCGGCCCGGGCCTTCCATTTCTCCGCCGCGGAAGCCGCCGACATACCGGTCGCCGTTGGGAAACATCAGCGTTCCTTCGCCCTCGCGCAGGCCGGCGCTGAAGCTCCCCCGGTAAACGGCGCCGTCAGCGAAGGTCAATACGCCATCGCCGTGCATTCCGCCTTTCTCGAACGCACCTTCGTATGTGCCGCCATCGGCGAACCGAAAAACACCGATGCCGTGGCGTTCGCCATCGACCAGCGCCCCTTCGTAACGGTCGCCGTTCGGATAGACGAAAACGCCGTTGCCGGTGATGGCGTCGTCGCGGAAATCGCCTTCGTAAACGCTGCCGTTGGCATAGGCGATCCGGCCCTGGCCGTGCATGCGTCCAGCGCGCAGTTCGCCTTCGTAAACGCTGCCCGACGGGAACGTGATCCGGCCCCGCTGGAGGGAATCGGGCGTGATGACCGAGTCTTCCGGAGCGGGATTCACCGCCTCGTCCTGGGCGAAGACCGCCCCCGCTGCCGCTACCGCCACGCCGAACACCGCATACCCGGCCAAGCCGGAAACCGTTCGCCTGTTCATTTTCGGTTCGTCGTCCTCTGTTCGCCCGACCTTCGACCGCACTCGCGGGGGATTCTAGCAGTCCCGGCGCGCCGATACCATCGTATCGGAGAACGCTCCCGAGAATCCGAACTCTCGATGAGATGATATGATGGCCCCGGCACAACGCCGTCGCGACACGGAGCCGCCCATGTCACTCAAGTCGCTGATCAGGACCATCCCGGACTATCCGCGCGCCGGAATCATGTTCCGCGACATCACCACGCTGCTCGCCGACCCGCGCGGCTTTCGCACCACCGTCAACGATCTCGTCAACCGCTACACCGGCACGGGAATCGACAAGATTGCGGGAATCGAGGCGCGGGGCTTCATTTTCGGCGCGCCGCTCGCCCATCAGCTCGGCGTCGGCTTCGTGCCGGTGCGCAAGCAGGGCAAGCTACCGGGCGACACGATCGAGCATCACTACGACCTCGAATACGGTACCGACACCATCGAGATGCACACCGACGGCGTCTCCACCGGCGATCGGGTGCTGCTGGTGGACGATCTGATCGCCACCGGCGGCACCGCCGCTGCCGCGGCGGCGCTGATCGAGAAATCGGGCGGCACGATCGTCGAATGCTGCTTCATCGTCGATTTGCCCGACGCGGGAGGCCGCACCCGGCTCGAAAGGGACGGCCATACCGTTCATGCGCTGCTCGCATTCGAAGGCGAGTGAACGCCGGCAAAGGCGATCCCGCGGCGTTCAGGACGGGGGACCGGCCGCGGCGCCCGCGGTTTCCAGCGCGTAACCGGCCGAGCGCACCGTGCGAATGACGTCGGGCGCGCCGTTGTGGTTGATTGCCTTGCGCAAGCGCCGGATGTGAACGTCCACCGTGCGCGGCTCGACGCAGATATCGCGGCCCCAAACCGAATCGAGCAATTGCCCGCGGCTGAATACGCGACGTGGATGCTCCATGAAATGGCGGAGCAGGCGGAACTCGGTCGGCCCCAGATGCACCATGCGGTCGCCGCGATAGACCCGCCAGGTTTCGAGGTCCATCGTGATGTCGTCGTGAGTCAGCCGACTTTCGTCGAGCGCCGGGCGGGTTCGCCGCAACACCGCGCGCACGCGGGCGATCAACTCGCCGGGTGAAAAGGGTTTCGGAACGTAGTCGTCGGCACCGCTGTCGAGACCGCGCACCCGGTCTTCCTCCTCGGCGCGAGCGGTCAGCATGATGACCGGCAGCGTTTTCGTTGCCGGCGCACGGCGCACGGCGCGACAGACTTCAAGACCCGATACCGAAGGCAGCATCCAGTCGAGGATGACCAGATCGTAGCTGTGCTCCCCGATCATGATCAGCGCTTCCTCGCCGTCGCCGGTCTCGCTCACCGCGAAGCCCGCGCGCTCGAGGTTGTAGCGCAGCATGATCGTGATGTCCTTCTCGTCCTCGACCAGAAGAATCGACGGCCGCGTCCTCATCGGTCCGGCCCGGCGTCGCCCGCGAATGTCGCGGTATCGTCCGATTTCAGCCGCTCGCCGATGCCGCGCTCACCGGTTTCGCGGAAGCGGATGACTTCCGAAACGTTGGTGGCGTGATCGGCGATGCGTTCGAGGTTCTTGGCCGCAAACAGCAGATGCGTGCACGGCGTGATATTGCGCGGGTCTTCCATCATGTGGGTCAGCAACTGCCTGAACAGGCTGTTGTAGATGTCGTCGATCTCATGGTCGCTCTGCCACACCCGCTCGGCCTTGTCCACGTCCAGTTCGACATAGGCGTCGAGCACGTCCTTGACCATCGCCTGCACGCGCGCCGCCATGCTGGGAATGACCCAAAGGGAATCGAGCTCCCGGGTCCGGGCCAGCGCGATCGATCTCTTGGCGATGTTGGCGGCGAGATCGCCCATGCGTTCGAGGTCGCCGGCGACACGCAGCGCGCCGACGATCCCGCGCAGATCGATCGCCATCGGCTGACGCAGCGCCAGCATCCGGGTCGCGAGCCTCTCGACGTCGCGCTCGAGGGTGTCGATCGCCGCGTCGCCATCGACGACGCGCTGGCCAAGATCGCTGTCGCGCGAGACCATGGCGCGGGTTGCCGAGGCGATCTGGCTCTCGACCATACCGCCCATTTGCAGCACCAGATTGGTGAGCTGCCTGAGTTCCTCGTCATAGGATTGAACCGTGTGTTCCGCTTCCGCCATGCGATCGACCTTCCCCGGTGCTTGCCGCTAACCGAAGCGCCCGGTGATGTAGTCCTGTGTGCGTTGCTCTTGCGGGTTGGTGAAGATCATCTCGGTGTTGTCGTATTCGACAAGTTCCCCGAGATGGAAAAACGCCGTGCGCTGCGACACCCGCGCCGCCTGCTGCATGTTGTGGGTGACGATGATGATGGTGTAGTGCGACCGCAGTTCGTCGATCAGCTCTTCGATCCGCGCGGTGGCGATCGGATCGAGCGCCGAACACGGTTCGTCCATCAGGATCACTTCCGGGTCGATCGCGATGGCGCGGGCGATGCACAGACGCTGCTGCTGGCCGCCCGAAATGCCCGTGCCCGGCTGGTCGAGCCGGTCGCTGACTTCCTCCCACAAACCGGCGCGGCACAGGCTGGTTTTCACGATCTCGTCCAGTTCGGCGCGATTGTCGCCGATGCCGTGGATCCTCGGGCCATAGGCAACGTTCTCGTAGATCGATTTGGGGAACGGGTTGGGCTTCTGGAACACCATCCCCACCCGCGTGCGCAGACGCACGACATCGACGTCGCGCGCGTAAATGTCCGCGCCGTCCAGGAGGATCTTTCCCGTCACCCGGCAGTTGCCGATGGTGTCGTTCATCCGGTTCAGACAGCGCAGAAAGGTGGATTTGCCGCAGCCGGAGGGGCCTATGAAAGCGGTGACCCGGTTCTCGAGGACGTCGATGCCCACGTCCCTGATCGCATGGGTATCGCCGTAACGGACGTCCACGCCACGCGCGACGATCTTGGTCCCGGGCGTGGATTCGTCGGTCGCCATGCCTACCACCGTCGTTCGAATCGTTTGCGCAGCCAGACCGCGGTCGCGTTCATGCAGATGAGAAAGCCGAGCAGCACCATGATCGCCGCCGCCGTGCGTTCGGCGAAAGCGCGTTCGGGACTATCGGCCCAGATGAATATCTGCACCGGCAGCACGGTTGCAGGATCGAGCGGTCCTGCGGGCGCGTCGGCGATGAAGGCGACCATGCCGATCATCAACAGGGGTGCGGTCTCGCCGAGCGCCTGCGCGGCGCCGATGATCGAACCTGTCAGCACTCCCGGCAGCGCCAGCGGCAACACGTGGTGCCGCACGACCTGCATGTCGGACGCACCGACCCCGAGCGCGGCTTCGCGGATCGACGGAGGCACGGCCCGCAGCGCCGCGCGCGTCGCGATGACGACCGTCGGCAGAGTCATCAGCGCCAGCACGATACCGCCGACCAGCGGCGCCGAACGCGGCATCCCGAAGAAGTTGAGGAACACCGCCAGGCCGAGCAGGCCGAATACGATCGACGGTACCGCCGCCAGATTGTTGATGTTGACCTCGATCAGGTCGGTCCAGCGGTTCTTCGGCGCGAACTCCTCAAGATAAATCGACGCGAGCACACCGACCGGCACGCTGATCAACAGGCAGATGAAGAGGGTCCAGAACGACCCGACCACCGCGCCCCACACGCCGGCCAGTTCGGGTTCGCGCGAATCCGCGGCTGTGAAGAAGCGGGTGTTGAACCGTTTCACGATCCGCCCCTCCGCCGCCAGCGCGTCGATCCACGCCAATTGCCGATCGCCGATCGGGCGCAGGGCTTCGTCGATGTCGCGCGAGAATTTCCCCTTGATCAGCATGTCGACGTCGTCGGAGGCGAGCAATTCCACCTCGCGCGTCGTGCCGATGAGAGACGGGTCCGCGAGCACCATGTCGCGAAGTTGCAGATCGACGCCGGAACTCATCAGGCGGCTCAGCGCGCGCCTGTCGCGCCTCCCCGCGACCTCGGGAAAGCGCTCGTAGAGCGCCGCCCTCGCGAGGCCTGTGAAATTCGCCTTGCGGATCGCCGCCGGGTCGCCGCGGCCTTCGGGGTCGATGACGGCGCGGTCGAAGGCGATCGGCAGGGCGATCATGCTCTGCTGGAAAGCGCTGTATCCCTTGCCGACAATGCTTCCCAGCAACACCACCAGCATCGCCACCGCGGCAACGATCGCCAACACGCCGAGGGCGCGGAACCGCCTTTCGGATGCGTGGCGCCGCCGCAGACGCACATCCTCAGCACCGCCGCCGCCGGCGGCGAGATCGCCGAGCCGTTCCACCGTTTCAGCCATCACTCATAGATCTCGCGATAGCGCCGCACCACCCGCAGCGCGACGACGTTCAGCGCCAACGTGACGAGGAACAGGGTCAGACCGAGGGCGAAGGCGGCGAGAGTTTTAGCGCTGTCGAATTCCTGGTCGCCGATCAGCAGCGTGACGATCTGCACCGTGACCGTGGTCACCGCTTCCAGCGGGTTCGCGGTCAGGTTGGCCGCGAGACCGGCGGCCATCACCACGATCATGGTTTCGCCGATCGCCCGCGAGACCGCGAGCAGAACGGCGGCGACGATGCCCGGCAGCGCCGCCGCCAGCACCACCCGGCGCACGGTTTCCGACCGTGTGGCGCCCAGAGCGTAGGAACCGTCGCGCAAGGTCTGGGGAACTGCGTTGATCACGTCATCGGACAGCGACGAGATGAAGGGAATGATCATGATCCCCATGACGAGGCCGGCCGCCAGCGCGCTTTCCGAATCCACCGGCAGTCCGAACCCCTCGCCGAGGCCGCGCAGAAACGGCGCCACGGTGATGGCGGCGAAGAAGCCGTACACCACCGTCGGCACGCCGGCCAGGATTTCGAGGGTAGGCTTGACCGCGGCGCGCAGCCGGGCGCCGGCATATTCCGACAGATACACCGCCGACATAAGGCCGATCGGCACCGCCACCAGCATAGCGATGAAAGTGATCAGCAAGGTGCCGGCGAACAGCGGAATGGCGCCGAAACTGCCCGAAGCGCCGACCTGGTCGGAACGTATCGCCGTCTGCGGGCTCCATTTCAGGCCGAACAGGAACTCGTCGAACGGGACTTTCGCGAAGAAACGGATCGACTCGAAGGTCAGCGACAGAACGATGCCGAGCGTGGTCAGGATGGCCATGGTCGAGCAAACGACGAGCAACGCCTTCATCACGCGCTCGACGCGAAGGCGGGCGCGCAACCTCGGGACGACCTGACGGCGCGCATATTCCAGCCCGAGGATCGCGGCCGCGATAGCGACAGCGGCGAGTGCCGCGTCACCCAGGGTGCGGTAGCGCCGGAGCTGCTCCGCCGCAGCCACGATCGCCGGGTCGTGGCTCAGTAACACTGTACCGCCGGCGGCGAGGTTGCGAACGTCGTTCATCAGCAGGCCGAACCGATCGGCCGGCAGGTTGTCGGCGACCAGCGCCTCGACCACGAGCGGTTGCGCGACCAGCCACACCGCGACGACGATCAGGCTCGGGAGTCCGCACCACAGCGCGACGTAGCCGCCGTAGTGGCTCGGCAGCGAGTGCAGGTCGCGGAGCTTGCCGCCCACCGCCGCCGCCGACCTGCGGCGACCGGTCGCATAGCCGATCGCCGCGAGAGCGGCGATGACCGCGAGGAGGACGGTGAGCGGCACGGCTCCGGTTCGCCGTCAGCCCGTTACATCGACAGTGGCGCGAGTTCGAGCGCCCGGGCGCGGACCTCGGCACGCTCGTCGTCGGGTAACGAGATCAGCCCCTTGTCGGCCAGATAACCCTCCGGCCCCCAGGCTCGTTCGCTGGTGAACTCGTCGACGAATTCGACCATGCCGGGGATCACGCCGACATGGGCGCTCTTGACGTAGAAATAGAGCGACCGCGAGACCGGATAGCTGGCGTCCGAGATCGATTCGAAGATCGGCTCGACCCCGGCGACGAGGCTGCCTTGAACGCTGTCGGCGCTCTGATCCAGGAAACTGAAGCCGAAAACGCCGAAGGCGTCAGGGTTGGCGACCAATTTCTGAACGATCAGCACGTCGTTCTCGCCTGCCTCGACCCAGGCGCCGTCTTCACGGACGGCATGGCACACCGCCTTGTAGCGCTTCTTGTCGTCCTTCTTCATCGCCTCGAGCGCAGGGAAAGTTTTGCAGCCGCCCTCGAGCGCGAGTTCGGCGAAGGCGTCGCGGGTGCCCGAGGTGGGCGGCGGGCCGAGTACCTCGATCGCCACGTCGGGCAACGCCGGATCGATCTCGTTCCAGCGCGTATAGGGGTTCGGGACCAGCGCCGCTCCGTCGTCGGTCGGCACGTCCTTGGCGAGAGCCAGGAACAACTGGCGCAAGGTCAGTTCGATTCGCGGCGCGGCGCGCGAATTGGCGACGACAATGCCGTCGAAACCGATCTTCACCTCGATGATATCGGTCACGCCGTTACTCGCGCACAGATCGATTTCCGACTGCTTGATGCGGCGCGAAGCGTTGGTCATGTCCGGGAGACCGACGCCGAGGCCGGCGCAGAACAGCTTGAGGCCGCCGCCCGAACCCGTGCTCTCGACGACCGGGGTCTGGAAGTCGGTCGTCTTGCCGAACTGCTCGGCAACCGCGGTGGAAAACGGAAAGACGGTCGAGGAGCCGACGATACGAATCCGATCGCGCGCCTCGGCCGCTGTCGCCACCGCGAGCGCCACGGCGCCGGCAAGGGCGAATGCTTCGAATTTCACTAGCCTGTCTCCTGTGATCGGTGTCCCGCAACGGCGGCCGCCTTCCGGGCCGCGCGAACCCGATACACGGACAAGGTTACAGTTACGTGTCCGCGACCGATGCACCGGCGCGTTTCAGTCGAACGCCGAAACGGCTTCCCACGCCGGGGGTGCTGTCGATGTCGAGCCTTCCCCGGTGGCGTTGGACGATATGCTTGACGATGGCGAGGCCGAGCCCGGTACCGCCGAGATGGTTCGAACGCGCCTTGTCCACCCGATAGAAGCGTTCGGTGAGGCGCGGCAGGTGCTCGGCGGGAATGCCGGGGCCCTCGTCGGAAACCGTGACCGCGACCGTTTCGGCATTCGCCGCCGCCTCGACGCGCACCGTCGCGTCCGCGTTACCGTATTTGATCGCATTGTCGATCAGGTTCTGAAAGACGAGGCCGAGTTCGTCCGCGTCTCCGACCACCGGCGGCAGCGCGTCGGCGACCGCAATCTCGATGCGCACGTTGCGCGTCTTCGCCTGCCAGGCGAGCGCCTCGGCCGCCCGAGAAACGACCGGTCCGGGAGCGACGGCGCCGGAGGGTGCGGTGTGCTCGCTGCGCTCGATTCGCGACAGGCTGAGCAGGTCGTCGACGAGGCGGCCGATCCGCGCCGCATGGTCCTGCATCATGGCGAGGAATTCGCCGCGCATCGCATCGTCGTCGCGAGCCGGCCCTTGCAGCGTTTCGATCGCGCCCACCAGAGTGGTTAGCGGCGTGCGGATCTCGTGGCTGGCGTTGGCGACGAACTCGGCGCGCAAGCGCTCGTCGCGCTCCTGGCGTGTGACGTCGCGGAGCGCCAGAACGATGCGCGTCCCGTCCGCACCGAAGCCTTCGATCGGATGAAGCCGGGCGGCATAGACAAGACAGCCCGGCGGCTCCCCTCCGATCTCGAACCGCGTCGAAAGCGGACCTTCGAGAGCCCGATCGGCGGCGGCGAGCAGCGGCGGTGCGCGAATCGCCGCCGCGAGCGGACGCCCGGCGAGGCCCGGACCGAACGCCGCCTCGGCGCCGCGATTGGCGAACACCACCGCGCGCCCCTCGTCGAGCAACAGCAACGGATCGGGCAGGGCATGAAGCACTGCCTCCTGTGTCGTGACCGCGCCCTCCATGCGTTCGTGACGACCGTGCCACTCACGGTCGAGGACCGCGAGAGCCTGGTTCAACGGTTTGTCCAGACCGGTCAGCGCGGCCGCGAGAGATCGCGGCGCCCGGCTTTCGTGGCCGCCGGCGGCCATCCGCGACGACCGCGCGGCCGCTCTGTCGGCGGCTGTCGCCACCAGCCACGATCCCGCGACGACCGGGATCAGCACGGCCAGCCAGACTGCGGTCGCCGCCGCTGCGTTCATCGCCCCCGCCAACGCCAACCCGGCGAGGACGAGCGTGGCGGGAAACGCGACCGCCGCAGCGGCGCGGGCGCAGCGCGCACCGCGCCCGGGCGGTGTCGCGGGATCAGGCAGCGGCGGGCCTCGCCCGGTTGCCGATGGCTTCGTGCGCCGCGAAGGTCGCGAAATTCACGATATCGGAAACCGTGGCGCCGAGCGGCACGATCTGGACCGGTTTCTCCAACCCCATCAGCAGCGGCCCGACGAGCGTGCCGCCGCCAAGTTCCTGCAACAATTTGGTGGAGATATTGGCGCTGTGCAGCGCCGGCATCACCAGCACATTGGCCGGACCGGACAGACGGCAGAACGGATAGAGCTCGTGGAGATCGACATTGAGCGCCACGTCGGCGGCGATCTCGCCGTCATACTCGAAATCGACTCCGCGCGAATCGAGGATCTCGATCGCCTCTCGAACCCGCAGCCCGCGCTCGCGCAACGGGTTGCCGTAGGTCGAGAACGACAGTAGGGCGACGCGCGGCTCGTGCCCCATCTCACGCGCCTTGGCTGCGCTCTGGCAGGCGATGTCGGCGAGCTGCTTCGGAGTCGGGAGTTCGGTGACGGTCGAATCGGCGATGAAGACCGTTCGGTCGCGCATCACCGCGATCGACAGTCCGAGACGCATTTCGCCGGGGCGGGGATCGAGAACCCGGCCGATATTCTCGAGCGCGACATAGTAACTGCGGGTGACGCCCGTGACCATGCCGTCTGCATGGTTGTGCGCGACCATGCAGGCGCCGAACACGTTCCGATCCTGGTTCACCAGGCGTTGGCAGTCGCGGTAGAGGTAGCCCTTGCGTTGCAGGCGCCGATACAGGAAGTCGGTATATTGCTCGTTGCGCTGGCTGAGACGGGCGTTCTGGATCTCCAGGCCGCGCGGCTCGCGCCAGCCGATTGTGGCCAGGGTCTCCCGGATCCGACGTTCGCGCCCGATCAGCACCGGGGGGCCAAAACCGTTGGCGCGCCACTGGATGGCGGCACGGATCACCTTTTCTTCCTCGCCCTCGGCGAAGACCATGCGCATCGGGTGTGCCTGCACTTCGGCCTGAATCCGGTGCATGGCCGACGCTGTGGGGTCGAGGCGGGCTTCCAACTGATGCTGATATTCGTCGAAATCCTCGATCGGCTTCCCGGCGACTCCGGTCTCCATCGCCGCCCGCGCCACCGCGGGCGGCACTCGGGCGATCAGGCGCGGGTCGAACGGCTTGGGAATGATGTAGTGGGGGCCGTATTGCAGCCGTTGCATCGCGTAGGCGGTAGCCACCTCGTCGGGCACGTCTTCGCGCGCGAGTTCGGCCAGCGCTCGCGCCGCGGCGATCTTCATCTCGTCGTTGATCGTGGTCGCGCGGACGTCTAGGGCGCCGCGAAAAATATAGGGGAAGCCGAGAACGTTGTTGACCTGGTTCGGGTAGTCCGACCGCCCGGTGGCCATGATCGCGTCGTCGCGCACCGCAGCGACCGCTTCGGGGGTGATCTCCGGGTCGGGATTGGCCATCGCGAAGATGATCGGCCGGTCGGCCATCGAGCGCGCCATCGCCTCGGTCATCGCGTTCCGGGCCGAGAGACCGAAGAACACGTCGGCGCCGGCGATCGCTTCTTCGAGCGTGCGCAGCGGCGTATCGATTGCGTGCGCCGACTTCCACTGGTTCATGCCGGCTTCCCGACCCCGATACACGACGCCCCGCGTATCGCACAGGATGGCGTTGTCGTGCGGCAGGCCCATGCGCTTCAGCAGGTCGAGACACGCAATCCCGGCGGCCCCGGCGCCGTTGCAGACCAGACGCGCCGAAGCGATGGTCCGCCCGGTGAGATGCAGCGCGTTGACGAGGCCGGCCGCGGCGATGATCGCTGTGCCGTGCTGGTCGTCGTGGAACACCGGCACGTCCATGCATTCGCGCAGGCTCTGCTCGATGACGAAGCATTCGGGGGCCTTGATGTCCTCGAGGTTGATTCCGGCCCAGCTCTTGCCGAGGAAACGCACGCAGTTGACGAATTCGTCGACGTCTTCGGTATCGACTTCGAGATCGATGCCATCGATATCGGCGAAACGCTTGAACAGGACCGCCTTGCCCTCCATCACCGGTTTCGACGGCAGCGCGCCGAGATTTCCCAGACCGAGCACGGCGGTGCCGTTCGAGATCACGGCGACGATGTTGCCGCGCGAGGTGTAATCCCACGAGAGTTCGGGTTTCTTTTCGATCTCGAGACACGGCGCGGCGACGCCGGGCGAGTAGGCCAGCGCCAGATCGTGCGCCGTGGTCAGCGGCTTGGTGGCTTGAATCTCGATCTTTCCAGGCTTGCCCGCGGCGTGGAAGGCGAGGGCTTCTTCGCCCGTGATCTGCGTGGTGGCAGGAGGTCGAGGCATCGCCGATGCGCCTTTCACGGCGTCGAATCAGGACCTTGAAAGCACTCTACGGCGCGACCGCCACCTCGTAAAGCAACCTGCCGGCGCGCGGAATCGGGCGTCAGCAGCCGAGTTTCGCGGCCAGGTCGTCGAGATCGCCGGCGACCACATCCCAATCGTCGTCGGGCGCGAGGTCTTCGGTCTGCCGGGGACCGTATTCGGTCGGACGCGCCACGAACGCCGTTCTCATGCCGCGCCCGCGCGCCGCGCGCAGGTCGTCATTGTGGGCGGCGACCATCATGGTTTCTTCGGGTTCCAGGCCCAGCATGGCGATGGTCGTGTCATAGACTTCGGGGCGCGGCTTGTATTGGCGGGCCATTTCCGCGCCGAGCGGCGCATCCCACGGCAGGCCGCCATGGCGCGCCATGTTGACGATCAACGCCAAGTGGCCGTTCGACAGGGCGGCGAGAACGAAGCGCTCGCGCAATCGCGTCATGCCGCCGGACGAATCCGGCCAGCCGTCGAGGCGGTGCCACACCCGGTTGAGACGGTCGATCTCGTCTTCCTTCAGACCGTCGAGGCCGAAACGCGGCAACAGGCGGTCGAGAATCTCGCGGTGCAGTACGTCGAGTTTCACATAGTCGCGCGCGCCATCGCGCACCGGCGCCATCGCCGGCTGGTAGCCGCCGCGCCAGGCATCGGCGAACGCCGCCCAGTCGGCGTCGATTCCTTTCGCAGCGCCCAGCGCCCGGGCTTCGCGGATCACCGATCCGCGCCAATCGACCACCGTGCCGAACACGTCGAAGCACAACGCCTCGACCCGATCAATCGTCATCCTTCGCCCCTTCGATAGCCCGCCAGATCCGTTCCGCTGTCAGCGGCATGTCGAGATGGCGCACGCCGTAAGGCGCCAGAGCGTCGAGCACGGCGTTGACCAGCGCCGGCGGCGACCCGGTTGCGCCCGCTTCGCCGCACCCCTTGAAACCGGCGGGGTTCGACGGACACGGCGTTTCGATCGGGATGAAGTCGATCGCGGGCAGTTGATCGGCGCGCGGCAGGCAATAGTCCATCAGCGAACCCGACAGCAATTGCCCGGTTGAATCGTGGACCGTCGTTTCGAAACCGGCCTGGCCGAGGCCCTGCGCCACGCCGCCGTGAACCTGGCCGGCGAGCAATAGCGGATTGAGGACGCGGCCGAAATCGTGCACGACGGTGAAGCGGCGAATAGCGATCGCACCGGTCTCCGGGTCGATCTCGACCTCGCAGAGATGGCAGCCATTGGGATAAGTATGGTTCTTCGGGACGAAACGGCCGACCGCATGCAGGGCGGTGTCACGCGCGGCGGCCGCGGCGGCCACCGCCTCCCAATCGACCGCACGGTCGGTGCCGACGATACGGAAGGCGCCATCCTCGAACGCGATGTCGGCGGCGGCGGCTTCGAGAAGGTTCGCGGCGAGCGGTTTCGCCCGGTCGATCACCTCGCGCGCGGCGGCGAACAAACAGGCGCCGCCGAGCGGAATCGAGCGCGAGCCGCCGGTGCCCTGCCCCTCCGCCACGCGATCGGTATCGCCCTGTACCACCGTCACGCGCACCGGATCGATGCCGAGAAAATCGCCGGCGATCTGGGCGAGGGCGGTCTCGTGCCCCTGTCCGTTGGCCATCGCGCCGGAGAGCACGGTCGCCGCGCCGTCGGCCTCGATGCGCAGTTCGGCGCTGTCGGCGATGCCGTGGCCACAGCGCTCGACGAAATTGGCCAGGCCGAAGCCGCGCAGGAGGCCGCGTCGTTCGGAGTCGGCGCGGCGGGCGGCGAATCCCGCCCGGTCGGCCTCCACCAGGCCGCGCTCCAGCGTGCCCGGATAGTCGCCGCTGTCGTAGGTCAGGCCGAGCGGTGTCCGGAACGGCAGTTCGGTGGGTAAGAGGGTGTTGCGACGGCGGAGTTCGAAGCGGTCGAAGCCGAGCTCGTGCGCCGCCACATCGACGAGGCGTTCGAGCAGATGCAGGTTTTCCGGGCGCCCGGCGCCGCGATAGACATCGGTCGGCACGGTGTTGGTCAGCACGCCATGGGCGGTGATGTGGATCGCCGGGGTGCGATAGGCGCCGGAGAACGAGGCCGCGTTCAGGGTCGTCGGGATCGCGCCGCGGGCGCTCGGATGCGCACCCAGGTCGCCGACGATGTCGACGTCGAGGGCGAGGAAGCGCCCATCGGCGTCGAGCGCGAGGGTCGCCTCGGTCACCCGTCCACGGCCTTGATAGTCGGTGAGAAACCCGTCGGTGCGGGCGCCGATCCATCGCACCGGCCGGCCGAGATCGCGCGCCGCCCACAGGAGCAGGGGGTATTCCCGATACAGCGAATTCTTGATGCCGAAGCCGCCGCCGACGTCGTCGATCACGACGCGGAAGCGGTCTTCGGAAAGGCCGAACACCTGCGCGAGTTCGGCGCGCAGCGGATGCGGCATCTGCGATGCGCATTCGAGCGTGAAACGCCCGTTCTTGCGGTCGTGGAACCCGGTTGCGCCGCGGGTTTCGAGGGCGCCGACCACCACCCGAGGGTTGGCGGCGCGCAACCGGACCTTGTGCTTCGCCCGCGCCATCGCCGCGTTCACGGCGTCGGCGTCGCCGGCCTCCCAGACAAAGCAGAGATTGCCCGGCACGTCGTCCCACAGTTGCGGCGCGCCGGCGGCGCGGGCGTCCTGCGGATCCACGACGGCAGGGCGCGGGGCAATGTCGCAGGCCACGCACTCGCCGGCGGCCTGCGCTGCGGCTTCGGTCCCGGCGACGACCATCGCGACGGTATCGCCGACGAAGCGCACGCGGTCTTCGGCCAGCAGAGGCTGAGGCGGAACCGCGGCGGGACGGCCGTCGCGTTGCGTCGGGCGCGCGGCGACCGGCATGGAACCGAGCGCGCCAACGATATCGGCGGCGGTATAGACTGCGAGCACGTCGGGCGCAGCGCGTGCGGCGGCGCAATCGACGGCTCGCAGATCGCCGTGCGCCACATCGGAACGCACGAACCACGCATGGGCGAGCCCCTCCGGCGCGGAATCGTCCACGAACCGCCCGGCGCCGGTGAGCAGCCGCGCGTCTTCCTTGCGCCGCAGCGGTTGGCCGATGCCGAACCGGGTCACGGGTTGCCGCGCGCGGCGACCGGCCAGATATCGACCAGCGTGTCGCCGCGCACGCAGTGATAGGCGTCGTAGAGGTTCACGGTCGGGTCGCAATGGGGGACCTGGCACGAGACCGGCGCACCGACCGAGAGGCGCGGGCCGGCGCCGGCGTAGTCCACCGCGCCGTGTTCGTCGCCGAGAAAACGATAAGCCGCTCCCTTCGGCGCCTCCGCGGCGGGGCCGTCGGCGAAGATCGGAACCGGCCCGTCGGTGGCGAAACTCTTCAGCCCGGCGTCGATGACCGCGTGGGTGTCGTGCACGTCGTTCACCACCGTCGCCTGAACGAAGAGCGCCGGTGCAAACGGCCGCGGGGTCTTCGGGGTCAGCGCGCAGGCATCGTACTGGACGTCGGCGAACACGTAGGAGCCGGCCTGGAGTTCGTCGAGCGCACCGTCGCGATGATCGATGTCGTGAGTGCCGGTTCCGCCGCCGGTGACGAGGCGCGGCGGCAGACCGGCAGCGGTCAGCGCGGCGACGGCCTCTGCGATGCGCGCGCTCTCGGCCTTTACGGCGGCGCGGCGTTCGTCAAACCCTTCGATGTGCTGCAAATGGCCGTAATAGGCCTGGATGCCGGCGAACTCGAGCTCCTCGGCCACAGCGGCGCGCGCCAGCGCGACCACGGAGGCGGCGTCGCGGACGCCGGTGCGGTGCGTGCCGACGTCGAAATCGACGACGATCCGGAGCTTGTGGGGCGCGCGTTCGCGGCGTGCGGCGTCGGCGAGAGCGGCGAGATGCGCCGGGGTGTCGGTCGCCACGACCAGGTCCGGCGCCGCCGCGTGCAGCGCGGCCAACCGGGCGATCTTGGCGTGACCGGTCGGCGGCGAGGTGATGAGAACGCCGGGTATCCCTGCGGCGACCATGACTTCGGCTTCCCGGATGGTGGCGCAGCACTGGCCGACGGCGCCGGCGGCGAGTTGCGCGCGCGCGATATCCGGCGATTTGTGGCTCTTCGCGTGCGGCCGCAACGCCTGGCCGGTGCGCCGGCAGTGCGCGGCCATCGCCGCGACGTTGCGCTCCATAACGTCGAGATCGAGCACCAGGGCCGGGGTGCCCAGGCGCCGCCGCCCGCCGGGGACTCCGACCAGATCGGCGTTCGGCGACAAGTCCGTCATCGCCGCATCCTCGCTCCGTTCTCGTCAGACCATGCAGTTATCAGCCGCCGGCGCGTTCGGCAAGCCGTGGACAAGCCTGCGGATATGATGTGTATAAATGCTCTTTTCTGTGAATAGATCACCAAATCTTGTGGAATTGGTTGGCATCCTCAACAAGATATATGATAGAAAAGGGTGTCGTCGGCGGATACAGGGAGTTGGGTGCGATGGCGTGGACCGAGCAGGCTGTCGAGATTCTCGAAGCCCTGTGGACGGAAGGGCGGAGCGCGCGGGAGATTGCGGGCAAGCTGGGGGTGACCCGCAATGCGGTGATCGGCAAGGCGAACCGCCTGGGCCTGTCGCACAATTCGAGCGTCCAGGCGCGGTGCGAGCGGCTGACGGCAAAGCCTGGCCGCGAACGGCCTCCCTCGAGTCCGCTCGATCTGACCGAGCGCATGTGCCGTTGGCCGCTGGGGCATCCGGGCGACCCCGATTTCCATTTCTGCGGTCGCGCGCGCGTGACCGGACGACCCTATTGCGAAAAGCACTGCGCCCTCGCCTATCGCGGTCGGTCCAGCGAGGCGGCCTGACCGGGGCGATCATATCGACCGTGCGTGTATCCAGCACCGGAGAGGCAAACCGATGGCGCGGGACATCAGCGGTTCTTGATTATGGACATCTGAACGCTTGCCGGCCTGGTGCGCGACCGGGCTGTGGCCCGGCGAGGGAATATCTCGCTAGAACCAGGGGGAGGATGTAACCGTGGCCACTTCGCACTCGCGTCATGCAGGCCGGCGCCTCGCGGCAGCCGCCGCGTTCGTGTGGCTCGCCGGCATAGCGGCCCAGGCGCTTGCCGACTATGCGCTGATCGAACATGATGGATTGAATGTCCGCGCGGCCGTGAACGGCGCCGCCACGCTCATCACCGATAGCGAGATCTGCTTCGGCGTACCTTCGGGCCAAGGCTGGTGCAACTATACCGGTCCGGACGCCGACAGCGACGACCCCGATATCACGCGCTTCGACGCCTTCGTCCAGGCCCGTCTTGCCGGCGACTACGCGCTCGGCGCCGCCGGCCGCCTGTTCGGCGAAGTCTCATATGCTGCCGCGATGAGCGCGGGCGCCGGCGATATGTATGGCTTGAACGCCGACAATCCGAAGAAAGTGTATCTTGAACTCGCCAATCTCGGCTGGGCGTCGGGCGACCCGCTCTTCGGCCTCGGAGATCTGCAAATCACGGTTGGAAAACAGAGATTCGGGATCGGCGACGGCTTCCTCATTTATGACGGCCTGAGCGACCTTTACCATGTGGCCTATTACAGCGCGCCGGGAAAGGCGTTCGATGACGAAACCGTCGTCGTCCAGTTCGATGCGGATCCTGTTCGCGCCAAGGCTTTCGTCGTCAGAACCCCCGGCAATCACCATGTGGACGACGGTTGGAGCAAGAAGGGCTCCGATTATGCGGGGTTCGACGTGGAGTTCGCGTTCGAAGGGCGCGGCGTGATCGGGTTGACCCGCTTCGACATCCGGAAAGCCCCCCGACAACGCGCCTATGAGGATGCAAGCGTGACCAGCCTGCGTGGCCAGGGAAATCCGTTCACGGTCGCGGGAATGTCACCCCTGTTCCTGGCGAGCGAGGTCGCCTTTCAACGCGGCGGCGGCGGAAACGTGGACGCCAACGCCTGGTATCTGGAGACCGGCTACAAATTCGAAGACGCGCCGTGGGCGCCCTATCTCGGCTACCGCTACAGCCTGTTCTCCGGCGACGATCCGAATACCCCGGGCAAGAACGAAACCTGGTCTTCGCTGGTCCCCGGTTTCACGCGCGCGTGGGGAACGTGGTTCCAAGGCGAGATCATCAGCAACTATCTGTGGCACAGCAACCTGCGCGTGCACATGCTCCGGGCCACGGCAGCGCCGGCGGACAGTCTGTCGGCCAACCTGCTCTTGTATGACTTCGATTACGACCAACCCCCGGGCGGCGTGACCGCCAGAGATGTCGCTCACGAGTTGAATCTGATCGTTGACTGGACGGTCTCCTCGAACGCCGGATTCAGTTTCATCAGCGGGATCGCGTGGCCCGATGACGGCCTCGCTCAAAGAACCGGGTTCGGCGACGAGACTTCGACGATACTCGGCATCTACGGCTGGGTGTCTTACTGACCGTTTTCGTCTCGAGCGTTCAGGCGCGGTGCGAGCGGCTGACGGCGACGCCCGGCCACGAACGGCCTTCCTCGAGTCCGCGCGATCCGACCGAGCGCATGTGCCGTTGGCCGCCGGGGCATCCGGGCGACCCGGATTTCCATTTCTGCGGCAGCGCGCGCGTGACCGGACGGCCCTAATTGCGAAGAGCACTGCGCTCTCGCATATCGCGGCCGGGCCAGCGAGGCGGCCTGACCGGGACGATCATATCGACCGTGGGTGTATCCAGCGCCGCAGAGGCAAACCGATGCGCGGGATCGGCGGCGCATCGAGTCGTGTCCCGGTTCGAGAATTGTGGCGATTTGTGCGGGTTGCGGCATGTGCCGGCGATGACAGCGGGACGCCCGCGCACTCAAGTGTTTCAAACCGAGATATTATCGGGTGTTGTCACCGGTCGCGCGACCTAACTATGACCGGTCGCGCGACCTAACTATGATACGGCGACAGGATAGTTCGGTAGAACCAGGGGGAGGATGTGCCCATGACCGTTTCACACTCGCATCGCGTGAGCCGACGGCTCGCGGCGGCGGTCGCATTCGTGTGGCTCGCCGGCATACCTGCCCAGGCACTTGCCGACTATACGCTGATCGAACAGGACGGACTGAACGTCCGCGCGGCGGTGAACGCGGCCGCCGTGTTCATCGCCGATCGCGAAATCTGCTTCGGCGTGCCTTCGGGCCAAGGCTGGTGCAACTATACCGGCCCGGATACCGACAGCGACGACGCCAATCCGAGTCGCTTCGACGGCTTCGTGCAGGCGCGTCTTGCCGGCGATTTCTCGCTCGGCGGCGCCGGCCGCCTGTCCGGCCAAGCCTCCGTAGTCGCCGCGATGAGTGCGGGCGCGGGCGACATGTACGGTCTGAACGCCGACAATCCGAAGAACTAACGTTCTTCGAACTCGCCAATCTCGGCTGGGCCTCGGGCGAAACGTTGACATTCGCCGGCCTCGGAGAGGACGCGCTACAGATCACGTTCGGGAGACAGCGACTCCAGATCGGAGACGGCTTCCTGGTCTCCGACGCCATGAGCGATCTGTATCACGTGGCCTACTACAGCGCGCCGGGCAAGGCGTTCGACGACGAGTCGGTGGTCGTCCAGCTCGACGCGGGTCCACTGCGCTTCAAGGGATTCCGTGTCGGGGTCCGCGGAAGCGACGAGGTCGATGACGGCTGGAACCGGAAGGGCATCGAACTCGCAGGGATCGATGCGGAGTATGCGGTCGAAGGGCGCGGTTCCATCGGGCTGACCCGCTTCGAGGTTCGGGACGCCCCGCTCAGACCCGACTCCTATGAGGGCATGGACGTGACCAGCCTGCGCGGCCAGGGCAATCCCTTCGGCCCCGAGGGCATGGCGCCGTTGTTCCTGTCGGGCGAGTATGCCGTTCAGCGCGGCGGGGCGGGCGACATCGACGCCAACGCCTGGTATCTGGAGGCTGGCTACAAGTTCGCGGATGCGCCGTGGGCGCCGTATCTCGGCTACCGCTACAGCCTGTTTTCCGGCGACGATCCAAACACCACCGCCAACGAAGCATGGTGGCAGCTTTTGCCGGGCTTCACGCGCGCTTGGCGAACATGGTACCAAGGCGAGATCATCAGCAACTATCTATGGCACCGGAATCTACGGGTGCATCAGCTCCGGGCGACCGCGGCGCCGATGGACGGCGTGTCGGCCAACCTGCTCCTGTACGACTTCGACTACGACGAACCGTCGGGCACCGACAGGAACGTCGCGCGCGAACTGGATCTGATCGTCGACTGGACGGTGATCCCGAACGCCGGGTTCAGCTTCATCAACGGGATCGCCTGGCCCGACGACGGTCTCGTGCAGAGCGGCGGGTTCGGCAACGAAACCTCGATGATGTTCGGCATCTACGGCTGGGTGTCTTACTGACCGCTTTCGTCGGCGCGGGGTTGGGTCGGAGAACGCTTATTCGTCTTCGGCCCCCTCGCGCCGCTTGGTGAGGACGCGGATCAGCCGCCGCCGCGAAACGATGCCCTGAAACCGCCCGTCGCCGCCGACCACGCCGACCGGACGGTCGGTATCGAGGATTGCCGGCAAGGCGTCTTCCAGCATCGCGTCCGCCGGCACGGTGGGCGGCATGTCCGCAAGGGCGCGGAGGCTCGCGCCATCGCCGTTCGCTCCGGCGGCGGCGACCAGTTTCTCTTCCGTGACCATGCCGCGAAAACGGTTGCCGTCGAACACGAACCCGTATTTCGCTCCGCGGTCGCGCATCTCGCGCAGGGCCTCTCCGGCGGTCTCGGCGGCGAGGCGCGGGCGCGGCGGGCGCATCACCTTGTCGGCGGTCAGAACGCGGGCGCGGTTCACATCGCCGACGAAGGCGGCCACATAGTCGTCGGCGGGTTCCAGCAGAATCTCCTCCGGCGGACCTACCTGGCTCAACCGTCCGTCCTTGAGGATCGCGATCCGGTCGCCGAGCTTCAACGCCTCGTCGAGGTCGTGGGTGATGAAGACCACGGTCTTGCGAAGCCGGCCCTGAATCTCGATCAACTGGTCCTGCATCCCGGACCGGATCAGCGGATCGAGCGCACTGAACGCCTCGTCCATGAGCAGGATATCCGGGTCGCCGCAGAGCGCGCGGGCGAGGCCGACGCGCTGCTGCATCCCGCCCGATAGCTGACTCGGCCAGGAGTCCTCGTATCCGGCGAGGCCCACGGCCTCGATCCACTGCACCGCCCTGTGGCGCCGCCCGCGCCGGTTCACGCCGCGAATCTCCAGGCTGTAGGCGACGTTCTCCGCCACCGTGCGGTGCGGTAACAGACCGAAGCGCTGAAACACCATGGCCGTTTTCTCGCGCCGGAACTCGCGCAGCGCGTCTTCGTCGAGCGTCAACACATCGAGACCGTCGATGACGATCCGCCCGGCGGTGGGCTCGATCAGGCGGTTCAGATGCCGGATCAGCGTCGATTTGCCGGACCCCGAAAGCCCCATGACGACGAAGGTCTCGCCCTCCTCCATCGACAGGCTGACGTCGTCCAAGCCGACCGTGTTACCGGTCTCGGCGAGGATTTTCTCCTTGCTTTCGCCGCCGCGGGCGCGCGCCAAGGCATCCTCGGGCGACGGTCCGAAAATCTTGTAAACGCCCTCGACTTCGATCTTCGCCATCGCGTCCCCGCCTCGCCCCCTGGGAGCGCGCGTGTCTATCTCTCGATGTCCAGATGTCTCTGAAGGCGCCGGCCGTAAGCTTGCGACATCCGGTCGAGAACGATGGCGATCGCCGCGATGGCCAGCCCGTTGAACAGGCCAAGCGCGAAATACTGGTTGGTGATCGCCTTCAGTACCGGCTGCCCCAAGCCCTGCACGCCGATCATCGAGGCGATCACCACCATCGCCAACGCCATCATGATGGTCTGGTTGACGCCCGCCATGATGTTCGGCAGGGCGAGCGGGATCTGCACGCCGAACAGACGCTGGCGGTTGCTGGCGCCGAAGGCGTCGGCGGCTTCGAGCACGTCCTTGTCCACGAGGCGGATTCCCAGATCGGTCAGGCGGATCACCGGCGGGATCGCGTAGATCACCACCGCGATCGTCCCCGGCACCCGGCCGATGCCGAGCAGCATGACCACCGGAATCAGATAGACGAAGCTCGGCATGGTCTGCATGACGTCGAGAACCGGCGTGACCGCGGCGCGCGTGCGGTCGGACCGCGCCATCATGATGCCGACGGGAATGCCGACCGCGACCGATATCAGCGTGCAGAAGATGATGATCGCGATCGTCCGCATCGTGTCTTCCCACATGCCGAAGACGCCGATGGCGACGAACGCCGCCACGATGCCGACCACCAGCGTCAGTTTGCGGCCTGCGAGCCAGGCGAGGCCCGCGACGGCTGCGATCACCAGCCACCACGGGAGGTCGAGCAGAAAACGCTCGAACCAGATCATGGACTGCAACAGCGGATCGAAAAACCCTTCGATCGCCTCACCCCAAGCGCGGGAGAACGCCTTGTAGCCCTCGTCGATGCTCTTGCGGAGCGCGCGCAGGGACTGGCGCGGCAATTCCGGAAACTCGAACAACCATTCGGGTCCGGCCATGCCGCGCGTCCCTGGAACGGGCGATGGGGGAAGCAGCGGGGGCCGCTTAACCCTCGATCGCCGCTCTCACTTTCGCCGCCGCATCATCCGAGAGCCACGCCGCCCACACGTCCGGATATTCCTCGAGGAAATACCAGGCCGCGTCCTCGCCCTCCGCCTGATTGTCGTCCATATAGACGAGTATCTCGTTGATGACGTCGTTGGGCCAGCCCCGGGCCTCGATATAGGCCAGGCCGTCGGACGAGGCCTCGGCGAACCGCGACGTCACGACTGTGGCGACATAGGCCGTGACCCAGGCGTTGGGACGCGGATCCGGACAATCCTCGATCGATGTGCATTCCCTCCAGTGGTCGGGATCGTGCCCGACGCCGAAATCCAGCCGCAACATGGCGTATCGGCCCATGATTGCGGTCGGCGACCAGTAATATCCGAGCCACGGTTCCTCGCGTTCATAGGCGTTGATCAGGGCGCCGTCGAGGCCGGCGGCCGAACCGGGATCGACCAGTTCGAAGTTCTTGTCTTCGCCGCCATAGGCACGGAACAGGTTGCCGTTGATGAGCTGACAGCCCCAGCCGGACGGGCAGGTATAGACCCCGCCGAGATCGGTGTATTCGGGGTGCGCGAACAGGTCGGAGCGTGCGAGCGCGTCCTCGATGGTCACGATCTCGGGGTAGGCGTCCTTGACGTATTGGGGGATCCACCAGCCCTCGACGCCGCCCTCGGTCAGCACTTTCCCGGCATAGCGCAGCCGGCCTTCGGCCACCGCCGCGTCAAGCACCTCGCGCACCGAATTGGCCCACACTTCGGGGGCTACGTCGGGCTCGCCCTTCTCTGCCATCGAAGTGACGGTCGGCACCGTGTCGCCCGGCACCATCTGCACCTCGCAGCCATAACCTTCCTCGAGAACGATCTTGTCCACATGCGCCGCGAACGAGGCGGAGGGCCAGTTCATGTCGGCGACGGTTATCTGGCCGCACTCTGCGGCGACCGGCTGCGCCCCGGCCAGCACGATGCCGAGAGCGAGACCCGACGCGGCAATGAGATAGGTTTTCATCGCGCGGTCTCCTTATGTTTGTAACGACGGCAATGCTAACATGGCGGGGGAGACGCCGCAAACCGGGCGGCGCCGGCAACCGAGGAGCAGCCCCGATGACCCCCGAACAGGTCCTTTCCCACCCGGCACGGGTGCTGAGCCAAGCGCAGCGCGAAGCCTATTTCGCCGACGGCTACGTGCTGATCGAAAGGCTGATCTCCGACGAGTGGCTCGAGCGGTTGCGCGCGGTGACCGCCGAATTCGTCGAGAAGAGCCGCGGCGTCGCGGAGTCCGACGACGTCTTCGACCTGGCGCCGGAGCACGATGCCGCGCGGCCGACGATCCGCCGCATCAAGGAACCCGATGCACGCCATCCCGCCTATTGGGATTTCGCGACCGGGATCATCGCCGACGTGGCCGCCGACCTGGTGGGGCCCGACGTCGTGTTCCATCACTCCAAGCTCAACTTCAAATGGCGCAGCGGCGGCAATGCGGTGCAGTGGCACCAGGACATCCAGTTCTATCCGCACACGAACTACAGCCCGCTGACGATCGGGACCTATCTCTACGACGCCGGCGCGGACGACGGTCCGGTGGCGATCCTGCCGGGAAGCCACGAAGGGCCGCTCTACGACCTCTATGACGGCAACGGCCAGTGGACCGGGGCGCTGTCGGAGGCGGACGCGGGGGCGCTGGACCTGGGCGGGGTCAGGCATCTGACCGGTCCTGCGGGGTCGATCACGGTGCACAACTGCCGCGCGGTTCACGGTTCGCCGCCAAGCGCCGCGAGCACGGGCCGGCCGCTGCTGCTCAACGCCTACGCCGCGGCCGACGCCTTCGCCTACACGCCCAACCCGTCGGGAACGCACCACTACCGGCAGGTCGTGCGCGGCAAGGCGGCGCGCATGGCGCAACACGACCCGCGCCCCTGCCCCATTCCGCCGGACTGGTCGGGCGGCTATACCTCGATCTTCGCCGCGCAGGCGGGCGAAGACGCTGCGGCGCCCTGAGCCGCTTCGAAGCGGCTCCCGGGCACCGCAGCGCTCGGAGCGGTTTCTATTCCGCCGAGGTTTGCGGGATGAAGTCGGAAGCGACCGATTGCTGGAGCATCAGCACGCAGTCTTCCGGCCCCACGCAGGAGTCGCCGTGCATCTCGCCGCCCGGCTGGAAAACGTAGGAACCCGGCGGCAATATGCGTTCCTCGCCGGTTGCCGTGAACGAGTGTTTCCACGTCCCGGTCAGATTCACCCCGTGATACGCGCCGGTGTGCGCGTGCACGGGCACGACGAAGCCGGCGGGCAGTTTGACCAGGCGCACATGCGCCCCGGCGGACGGATCGCCCCAGAGCACGCCGAGGCCCACCTGCGAGCCCGGCCGTATGGGCCGCCACTCGACCTGGTCGAGCGCGATCATCGTTCCCTGGTTCGCGTGGCCGTCGGCGTGGGCCAGGCCCGCGGCGGCGATCGTCAGCGCCGCGGCCAGCGGCAAGCACAGCTTCTTCATCGTCATCTCCCTGCCTTCGACAAGCGCGGCCTGGACGCCGCGCGGGTGGAAACCGCCGGTCAGGCGGGCACGCCTTGCGGCGCGTTGGCGCGGCCGAAAGCGGCCTCCATCTCACGACGGACGCGCACGGCGTGGTCGGACTCGTCGATCGCGGCGTCGGACCAGCGAAGCAGTTCGCCCTCGGCGATGTCGCGCATCAGCGGCGCGCCACTCGCCAGCCCCAGCGGCAGGCCGCCGAAACCCAGCGAGTCAGGGGCCGGAACCTGCTTGCCCCACACCATGTAACCGCCCTCGCCGTCGAGCATTTCGCCCTTCTTCAGCGGCCGTTTGGCGCAGGCCACGACGTCGGAGCGAAACCCGGCGGGCGCGCCGGTCGGCTCGCCGCGCAAGGCCGCCGAAGCCACCGAAATGCCGAGTTCGAGACCGATCATGTGGGTCGGCCGATAGAGCGCGCCATAACGGAACTCGCTGTCGGGCAACATGCGGTATTCCTCGAAGCAGTGGCGCACATAGTCGTTGTCGGCCTCGATCACCACGAAGGTGCCGAGCATGAGATCGTTCTCCACCGGCGACATGTCGCGATGCAGCGACGACACCACCTCGGTGGTTCCCGCGTGGCTGACCGCGCCGCCGGCGGTCGCCGGTTTCAGCGTCTCGGCGAGATCGTAGCGCGAGCAGGGCGGGAAGGAGAGGCCGCCCGGCTGCGGCGTGAGCCCGGTGGCGTTGCACACCGCAGTCATCTCGATCCCCGACTTGGTGCCGTCGATGAACGAGTTGAACATTTTGGGGTTCATGCCGCCGCGCTCCGCGGTCTCGCGCCCGAAGTGAAAGTTGTCCCACACGGTTTCCGGCGTCGAACGGTGGAATTCGGGGTGGTAGCGCGTGCCCTTGCCGGCGCACACCACCCGGAAACCGCAGGCGCGCGCCCAATCGACATGTTCGCAGATCAGTGCCGGCTGGTCGCCCCATGCGAGGCTGTAAACGACCCCTGCCCGCTCGGCGCGGCGCGCGAGCAACGGCCCGGCGACGACGTCGGCCTCGACATTGACCATGACCACGTGCTTGCCGTTGGCGATGGCGTCGAGGCAGTGGCGGATGCCGACCCGAGGATCGCCGGTGGCCTCGACCACCACGTCGAGCGCCGGATGGGCGATCAGCGCGGCGGAGTCGTCGCCGATCCAGGTGGCGCCGGACGCTGCGGCGCGGTCGAGGTCGGCGGCGGCGATCCGCTCGTCGCTCCAGCCGCCGGCGCGGCAATTCGCGCGCGCCCGGGCGACGTCCAGATCGGCGATACCGAGCACGTGCAGGCCCTTGGTCAACTGCGCCTGGGCGAGGAACATAGTGCCGAACTTGCCGGCGCCGATCAGCCCGACACGCACCGGCGCGCCCGCCTCGGCGCGTTCGGCCAATAGTCTCGAAAGGTTCATCGCAACTCTCCGGCAAGGGCGGCGCCAACCGTAAGAGGCCGGCGACAGATGGGCAAGCGCCGGCGATCTTTCCGGCGCCGGGCCGGGCGACCCGCGTGCGTCTTCTGCGCCGGCTCGCCGGGACCGGACGGGCAGGGCGTGCCGCCCTCCGCGCTGCGCTTCCGTAGCCTCGACTCGTTGGGCGATGCAGCGCCGGCAGCCTTATGTCGCGGGTGGCGCGACAGCTGCCCCCGGGGTGCGCCGGCGTCCCGCCGGCACGATACGATGCCGGCGAGACGCCGGCGCACCGGGGAAGACGCGACCGAATGCGCGGTTTTCCGTCGCGTTCGCGGTCGAGCGCCCGGCCGTCCCGGCCCGCCCGCGCCGGCCCCGGGGACGCGGGCCACGCCGAACCCTACGGTATTCCGAATTGGACGCTGATACATTCCGCATTGGACGGAACATGAATCCATATTGGACGCTACGCCATGCCCGATCAGACGGCTGGATACGAAACATTCGTCGCGCGCCATGCCGAGCGCCGGGTCCGCACGGCACTTGCGGACACCCGCATCGTCGCCCTTGTCGGGCCGCGCCAGTCCGGCAAGACAGCGCTCGCCCGCCGCATCGGCGAGAGCGACGGCCGCCCCTTCGTCACGCTCGACGACGACCAATTCAGGCGCTTCGCCCAGGATGATCCGACGGGCTTCATGCGTGGGCAACCCACGGCCGTGATCGATGAAATCCAGCGCGCGCCGGACCCACCGCCGACCTGGTCTGGCGCGTCGTTTCCGGCGGCTTTCCCGAGGCCCTGTCCCGCACCGCGCCGGCGCGCCGGCGGGCGTGGTTGCGCGCCAATGCGCGCGCCCTCGCCGAACGCGATGTTTCCGAGCTTGCCGCGGTCGGGAAGCCGGCCGAGATGGTTCGCCTGATCGACCACGCGGCCTTGGCCGCCGGCCGGTTGCTCAACATGTCCGCGCTGGGGTCGCAGCTCGGCGTGAACGGCAAGATGATCGACCGCTGGCTTGCCTTGCTCGAACACATGTTCCTGATACGCCGCGTTCGCGCTTGGCATCGCGGCGATCTGAAACGGCTCGTCAAGGCGCCGAAGCTGGTGTTTCTGGATTCCGGCCTGTTGGCGGCGCTGCGGCGGGTCGGGGCGGCAGATATTGCCGCGGACCGCCGGGCGCTGGGGCCGCTTCTCGAATGTTTCGTTCATGCCGAGCTCGCGGTTGACGAACGACCCCCGCTGATGTACAGAATGCGTCATCAAAACACGCGGATCACTGATTTCTCATGTGCTCCGCGACGCCGTCAGTCGGCGGTGGAACTGGGATGGCGATACAATCTTGCAGCAGGGAGAACTCCTGTGAAAGGATCACCATGACATCCTACCGAGAATCACGGGATGCAGTAGGCTGCATGGTTCACGACGTCCCAAGACTGGTTATCTCGAAGCGGTTGCGAACGTCGCCGCCCCGCCACGATCCCACGAAGGAGTACGAGTTTCGCTATCGGGCCAAGGCTCACCCGTGCTTTCCCCATGTGGTGAAGTTTTCCGGGGGCCGATCCAGCGGGATGCTTCTGTTCACACTTCTGGAGAACGATATTCTCGATCCTGCACGAGGTGATGTAATAGTATTCAACAACACTTCATCCGAACATCCTGACACATATCGCTTCGCGCGCGATTGTAAAGAGGCTGCCAGCCGGTACGGCGTGCCGTTCTTCTGGGTTGAGTTCCAGACCTACGAGGATGCGCGCAACGGCGAGTGGACACGCTTGCCCTCTTACCGCCTCGTCAATGACGAGCCGAAATCGACCGAGAATCCGGATGGTTTTCATTGGCGCGGCGAGGTGTTTGAAGAGCTGCTTTCGTGGTCGGGTTACGTCCCCAACCAATTTAGTCGAACTTGCACCCGAAACATGAAATTGGAGGCAACGCGCTTGTTCCTGAAGGATTGGCTGGCTGGCAGCGAAGCTATTCCGCGCTTGGGCCACCACGGGAACGGGTCGCGAGTTGACACCGATGAAATGTATCGCCGACACCGCCGCAACGGCGGGGCGGTACCCGAGGACATATTCCATCGCAAAAGAGCCTACGCGCTCGCCCGCCCGCACACTCGTTCGGAGCAAAGATACGACGATTTTTCCCGTACATGGAAGCCGTTCGACAATCCGGTGCTTGAAGGCAAGGCATACGGAAACAAGGCTTGGTTTGGCAAGGGCGGAGTCGAATATGTCGCTTTTGTGGGGCTTCGGGGTGACGAGCAACTGCGGGTGAAGCGGGTTGAGGCGCGCAACGCCGGGCCTGCAGCGTCGGGGTACGAAGGGGAGCATGTGTATATGCCGCTCGCCGACATGGCCGTCACACGCGACGACGTCAATGCGTTCTGGGACCGGCAGGGCTGGAATCTTTCGCTTCCCGGCGAAGGTAGCCTGTCGAATTGTGTTTATTGTTTTCTCAAGGGTATTGGCACTCTGCAGAGAGTCCATCACCAAATGGAAGATGAGAAACAGCATAGTGCGCCGGGATTCGGATCTCTGCTCGACACGCCCTCCGACGTCGGATGGTGGGCGCGAATGGAACGAATCTATGGCCGCAATCTGAAGGCGGAAGAAAGAGAAATCAAGGGAAAGCTGGATAGTCAGTTTATAGGTTTCTTCGGGACGAATGGATTCTCGTATGAGCGCTTGGCGCGAGGCGATGAATCCGATCTCGCTCGATTCTCCGGAACGCTCCTGCCGTGCGACTGCACGGAATGAAGCGCTTATGGATTCGCTTCCCGTTTATCTCGACAACCAGGCGACAACTCCTGTGGATCCGCGTGTTCGGGATACCATCGTCGCTTTCTTGGACTGCCGGTTCGGAAATCCCCATTCGGGCGATCATTTTTACGGGTGGGATGCTTCCTATGCTGTCAACGCCGCGCGCGCGCAGGTGGCCGGATTTGTCGGCGCGGATGATGACGAAATCCTGTTCACTTCCGGCGCAACGGAGTCGTGCAATCTAGCCCTGCGCGGCGTCGCCATGGCGTCCGACGGGAGCCGCCGCAAGGTCGTCACGCTAGAGACGGAACACCCGGCCGTTCTCGAAACCGCACGGGATTTAGCGCGCGTGGGCTTTGAGGTCGTCATTCTTCCCGTTGCCGCGGACGGGCTGCTCGATCTTGCCGATCTCGAGCGGGTGCTGGATGACCGCACCTTGCTCGTTTCGGTTATGGCAGCGAACAATGAGATCGGCGTGTTGCAGCCATTGGCGGAAATCGGTGCCTTGTGTCGGGCCAGCGGCGCACTCCTGCACACCGATGCGACCCAAGCTGCCGGGCGGATAAGAATCGACGTCGAGGCTTGGGGCGTCGATCTGCTCAGTCTTTCCGCGCACAAAGTCTACGGCCCGAAGGGCGTCGGCTGCCTGTTCGTGCGTTCCGGGGTACACCTGACCCCGATCATGACCGGTGGCGGTCAGGAACGGGGCCTCCGGCCGGGCACCGTGCCTGCCCCTCTCGCGGCGGGCTTCGGCGAAGCATGCCGAATCGCCGCACAGGAAGGCGAGTCGGACACGAGTCGAATGTCGGCGCTTGCGCGGCGCCTTCACGCCGGACTGAGAGACGCATGCCCGAACATCCGTTTCTTCGGCCATGCAACATGCAGGCTGCCGGGAACCCTCAGCATCGGCTTTCCCGGAATCCCGGCCGACCAGGTTCTTTCCCTGATTTCCACCCGTGTTGCGGCGTCGACAGGTTCGGCGTGCACTTCCGGATCCGCCGACCCATCAAGGGTTCTGCTTGCGCTGGGAATCGACCCCGAGATCGCCACGACGGCCGTCCGGGTGAGTTTGGGGCGCTTTACGACCGAAGACGAGATCGAGAGTGCCCTTCTAGCCTTCTCGGACGTCGCACCCGTAGCCAACGGGAGATAACGCTATGCCCGCACCAAATTTGCTTTTCGGACCGGGTTCTCCTACCGGCTTCACTCCGGCCGGCATTGCAGGGTTTGACGACCTGCGGTCGGCGGCCGTCGTGCGCGAACTCATTCAGAATTCTCTCGACGCCGCCATGGAAGCGAGGGAGAAAACCGCAATCGTCCGGTTTCAGCTTTTTCGCGACAGAATCGAGACGATTCCGGGTATTCAGAATTATAGGGCCGCATTCGAGGGTGCCGTGCAAAGCCACGGCGGCAAGGACTCGCTTCCGGGTCCGGCACGGAGAGTCGTACAGGTCATGTCGAACGCACTGCGCAAAGATGAGCACGACGTTCTATGTGTGCTCGACAATGGGATCGGCCTGGACCGAAAGAGAATGGCCGCTTTGCTCAGCGACGGAGTTAGCGCCAAGGGAGAGGGCTCAACGGGCACGTTCGGAAACGGCCATTCCGTCGCCATTCCCGCTTCCGATTTGCGCTACGTGCTGTACGGTGGCATCACAGCTGGCGGGCGGCGGATCGCCGCCGGCCACGCTGTCCTCGCCTCGCGCACCATACCGAACGAGAAATATCCGCACGCCGGCGATGGCTTCCTGATTCGCCGCTTTCTTCAGGGCGGTGCTCACGAGTATGCGCAGGGGGATTCGATCCCCGGCTTCATCGCCAGCGAACTTGACGACATAGAAAAGAGCTCGGTCTGCGGAACGGCGGTCATTATCCCTGCATTCAACAGCTTCCGCGAGACAGAATTCTCACTATGGGACACCGTATCGAAGGCGGCCGCTTGCAATTTTTTCCCGGCTATCGAAGCAGGGAGACTCGTCGTTTGGGCGGAAGATATGCGGCCCGGCGGTTCGGACGATCTCGAAGCCCTCGATACAAGCACTCTAAAGGGCGTTCTGGAAAAATACCGGGATGAAAAACGATCTCGGTCCTTCCTGGGTGGTTTCAGGGCCTTCGAAGCTCACGAAGCGCTAAAACGGGGCGAACGTCATATCGTGTCGACACGCGAGGGACAGATAGAGTTGCGGTTGCGTCTCGGCATTTCCGGAAGCACTCGGATCGATTTGTGCCGCAACGGCATGTGGATCGCAGATGACAAGAAGCTTCCGGGATTTTACTATAAGTTCAAGGATAGGCAGACCTTTCATGCCGTTCTTCTGCTGGATTCCACTACTCAGGGGCATTTACACAGACTGGTTCGCGATGCCGAGGGTCCGCTCCACGACAAGTTGGATGTGAAGTCGCGCCTTTCACGCGAGGACGCACGGAGGCTGCGCTCCGCCTTCGCCGAGATCGTCGACTATCTGAAGTCCAGAACACCCGAAATCAGCACCGAAACTTACAGCCCGGACGATTTCCTGGCGCTCGACTTTGGCGATGACACCGCATCCGGTCGGGGCAAGGCCCGAGGAGCTTTCTGGGGGCAGCCCATCCCCGTGGACCGGAGAGATTCGGACCTGTCGCGACGGTCGGTGGAACGCGAGAACGATGGGTCGCAAGACGGACAAGAAGGAACTGACGGACGCGGGAGCGGACCGCGCGATGGACGACGCACCCGCCGAAGCCGCCGTGTGCTTCGACCGTTCTTTCAGGCGATCTCCGTTCCTGACGGTCCCGCCCGGCGGTGTATCCGGATTGAGTGTCAGGAAACTTGCGAGAATGCAGAACTCCGCATGTCGGTGGACGAGAACGTCGATGCCACGTGTGATCGATCCCGGAGCGACGAGACGTCCCGTGTCCGCCTTGAAGGCGTGAGAATCGACGGGCGCGATGCTCGGGACGATGAGCTGGTCCGGGAGAACGGTCGAGTCGTTGGCGTTCGCCTGGGCAACATTGAGAAAGATGCGTCTATCCGGGTGGACACCGGATACGCCATTTCCGACGATTATACGGTCATGCAGAACCATGAACCCGCGCTGCGAGTGGAAATGTTCAGAACCCCGCCCGCCACCCGTAAGGAGCAGTGAGATGAGCGATGTCGTGACGATCGACACACGCGCCCGATCGTCTTCCAGCGCCGTTCGCACCCACGAATTTCCTGTTCTGGAGTCTGGAAACCTCTCCTATCCGGACGGTCGGTACTCTGTCGAATTTTTACCGGGAAAGGATCGTGTCTCCTTCACGCTGACCCATAGAGTCACGGGCGCCTCTCTGCTCTCGCGCTTGCTCGAAGAAGGACGGGCGCGGTATCTCTGCGCCGTATCGTCGCCGCTTTCGTCGTATCGACAAATACACCTTTCCAAGGAATCCGTACAATGTATCGCATGGGATATAGAAAATTTGGGGGAACCGCCTCTGTTCACGCCGATGATCGTGGCGGTAGTCGACATGGATTTGCGACTCGACAGACACAGAGACGGCGTCCACGATGTCTGGGACGGTCAGCGTATCCGCCTTGAAAAAGGGAATCGCCTTGCGCTCGGACATGTGATTCAGCTTCAGTCGTCGATCCTCCACCTGTTGTCGTTCGACGCGGATCCGAGCCTTGAGGATGGCAGATTCTTCGTGTCGGCCGAGGAAGAGCAGGGATTCCGGTTTCGCGTGAAACTCAGCCCACTCCTTCATCAGTTTCTCAGGCACCCTGCTGAAGACGGAAGCCGCGAGCACATCATGACGCACATTGTGACCGCTTGTCTGGCTCTGCTCCAGAGGGAGTATCAAGATGACAGTGATGAAGACGGCGGCTGGAAATCGCACCGGAATCTTTGTGCGCTTGCCAATTTCATGAAGGACAGGAATGTGGCGCATTGGGCGGATGACGATTTCCGGCCGGAAGAAGCCGCCACCGGCCTGTACCCCCACGCCCTGCCACCGGAACACGATGGGGAAGACGCGTGAGCGATGGCTACGCAGAATTTGTCGACGTCGATTTCACCAAATTTCGCCGCGGCTTGCTACGAACCAAAGGCAGTCCCCGCCAACGGGAATTTTTGGAAGCGGCTCGCGATGGCAAGGCATTTCTCGAATTCGTTCGGGAGGAAATTGCGATCGAAGGTTCGCGCGAGGCGCCGCTTTGCCCGGACAGGCTCACCGAGAGCGAGTTCAAAGATCCGCCGTGGAGCACCGAGCGCGATCTGTACAGGACTTTGGACGGGCTGACGCCCCGGATCGCCTGCCGCACGACGTTTTGGGCGAACCTCACCTGCCGCCACCTCGAAGCGGGAAAGATCGATGCCGTCTATCTGGCAGCCAACGGCGGCGCACCGACGGGGGGCGCGGAACGAATCGACCGGGTATTGCGAGACGGCGGCGAATCCAAACCGATCGACGACTGCGTCCGCACTGTGCTCCGACGGCTTGGCGGCCTGCCGGAAGCGCGCGGCAACCGCACCGTATATGTCGATTGCCCGCTTGCCCGCGCATGGTGGCGTGAGCGCCTGGTTACGGAAATATCCGATGGCGATGACGGCAAGACCAGCAAGATTCGAGAGGTCGTCAGAATCAATCAAGACTACTGGGAAAAGCTCGTGACGATGGTTGTCTCCAGAAATTCGCTCCTCGGATCGCATGAAGTGCGCAACGCCTTCATTCTCAGTCTCGCCAATCTGTTCGAGACAGAACCCGAAACGCCGCTGCGGAACGCCACGAATCTGCTGCTCGCCTGTCGAACCGTCGGAGTCATTCAGGCATCGCGGGAATTGAGCGTTCTGGACGAAGGCGAAATCCGTGCGATCATGGGCGGTGTCGTACGGTCACAGCATCAACGCGCCCTTTCCCGCCGGACTGACCGCTGAACGCAACGAACGATGTCATAGCAGAGGCTGCGACGCTGGTACGCCTAATGCGACAAAATCCGGCTCAGAGACGCCCGGGTGCGCTCCTCGGGGGAGAGGGAGGGGCATAAGCGTCAACTTGTTTGCCCGGACCATGTTTCGAGGCACTCTCATGGAGGAAACGGCGGGTGATGAGGCAGTTCGGCGGACGATTCCGGAGATTTCATCCCTCTCGCCGGACATCCGAGCCGGCGATATCGAGGATTCGACGTCGCGTCGCCCCAATTCGCCAAACAAGTTGACGCATATGGGGGCTCTCGAAGAATCTCGACGGCGGGGCGACCTCCGCGATCTCGCCCTCGTCCATGAACACCACACAGTCCGCAGCCCGACGGGCAAAACCCATCTCGCGCGTCACGAAGATCATCATCATACCACCGTCGGCGCAGGCGCCCAAGAAGACCCCGAGGACTTGCGCCGGGGTATTGTCGTTCCGGGTATCGACGAAATCGGAGCGACCGGCCATAGCGACGGCCGGAGCACGAAGCACACTCGTTCGTTGCGCAGCATCTCGAACGGTGTGAGGCACCGACCGATACAGTCGCTGGGTATCTTCGCTTTCCGCTCTGTTGCCGATGCCCCCTACAGAGTTACGGCGCTGTGTCCATCGGCAAGCACGTGCGCGATCGGATAGCAAGCCGACGCCTTCAACGAAGGCCGTCCTGCGGTGGCTTCGTAAAGGCCTCCTCGATCGCCCGGCCGCCGGTCCACCCAACACCACGAGGACAGGAAGGGCAGGATTGACCAAGAATCCGTGCCCTGATCTGTCGCCCTTTCGGCGAGAACGTCGTTGCCGGTGGGTCAGGCATGACCTTCTACGATCTTTCCACGGGACGAAGGCCAGCGAGCTGCAAATCGGATGCGCGATGCAGGTCCGGACCGTGGTGTTGGGGAGCATCATGGCAACCGCGTTCGGAAAGCCCGCGGGCCCGTTCATCCGCGGCGGGTCTTGAACTCGTTCATCAGCCTCGATTAGAACCGCAAGCTCGGCCCGTGCCTCCAGTTTCACGTCAATAAGTTGAATTAAAACGAATTTTTTAGATTCCGTGGATTAATACTGTACCAACGCCGCGATGGCGAAAGGTGGCCGCCGTGCTCCAGGCTGCCGAGGGTTTTGCCATTGACCGAACGTATCGTACTTCGTTACGTTGGCCCGCGATCAAGAGCTTTGCCGACAAACGCGCCGCCGCCGTCTTCGCAGGCCATGCCGTTCGCGGCCTGCCCATGGAAATCCAGCGGCGGGCGCGGATCAAGCTCCTGACGATCGAGGCGGCCGGACGGCTCGACGACCTGAGGGCTCCGCCCAGCAACCGGCTGGAAGCTCTGCGGGGCGACCGCCAGGGGCAGTACAGCATTCGCGTCAACGAGCGATGGCGTATCTGTTTCGTCTGGCGCGACGGTGACGCGTGGGAGGTCGAGATCGTTGACTAACATTGAGGAATTGAAATGAGCATCGAACGCGAAGACGTGGACCGTCGGAACGTCGATTTCTCCGATGTGGCCTCGGGACGGCGGCTGCCGCCGGTGCATCCGGGCGAGATCCTGCGCGACGAGTTCCTGACGCCGATGGAACTCAGCGTGTACCGGCTCGCCCGCGAGATCAAGGTTTCGCGCGCGCGGCTGAACGATATCGTGCTCGGATGCCGCGCCGTAACGACCGATACCGCGCTGCGCCTGGGGCGCTATTTCGGGACGACGCCGGAATTCTGGATCAACCTTCAGACCCGTTACGATCTGGATGTCGCGGAGCGCACGGTGCGCCGCGAAATCGAGCGGGAGGTCGCGCCGCGCGCCGTATGACGTTCCCGTTGGGGGTCGGAAGCTACCGTATGCAGGAAGGCCTGCGGAGGGAAAATCGGGATCCGGCCGGCCACCGCCGGCGGGTATCGTCAGCTCCGATACCAATGCGGCCGCAAGCTGTCGAACTCTTCGGCGAAGGTATCTTCGGTGCGCGCGGAACGGATGCGGGCGAAACGCCCGCGCACCGCCGCCGCCAGCAGCCGCGGAGATATGAACTGGATCGCTCGCGTGTTGCGCGATCCAGACGGGTCGCGGTGTCCGTCTCTCTACAAACGCGACTCCGCGGCAGCGAGTTCAGGGACCGGAGCCGACGGGAATACAAGTTCGAGATACGAGCCCCAACAGTATCCCTAATGCGACAGGATCTGGCTCAGAAACGTCCGCGTGCGTTCCTCGCGGGGGCTTTCGAAGAAACGGGCGGGCGGGGCGACCTCGACGATCTCGCCTTCGTCCATGAACACCACACGGTCGGCGACGCGACGGGCGAAACCCATCTCGTGCGTCACCACGACCATCGTCATGCCGCCGTCGGCGAGCTCGACCATCACGTCGAGCACCTCCTTGATCATCTCCGGGTCCAGCGCCGAAGTCGGCTCGTCGAACAGCATCACCTTCGGCTTCATGCATAGCGAGCGCGCGATCGCCACACGCTGCTGCTGGCCGCCCGAGAGCTGACCGGGATATTTGCCCGCCTGGTCGGGGATGCCGACGCGGCCGAGATACTCCCGCGCCGCGTCCTCGGCCTCGGCGCGCGGCAACTTGCGCACCCAGACGGGCGCCAGCGTCAGGTTCTCCAGAACCGTCAGATGCGGGAACAGGTTGAACTGCTGGAACACCATGCCGACTTCGGAACGCACCTGCTCGATGTTCGCCACCTTGTCGTCGAGCTCGACGCCATCGACCACGATCCGCCCGCGCTGGTGAACGTCGAGCCGGTTGATGCAGCGGATCATCGTCGATTTGCCGCTGCCCGACGGGCCGCACACCACCACCTTCTCGCGGTCTCCCACCGCGAGCGAGACCCCGCGCAAGGCATGGAAGCCGCCGAACCATTTGTGCACGTCGATGAGTTCGATCACGGCGCCGCGCCCTTGCCCAATTCCACTTCCAAGCGGCGACTATAGCGCGACATGCCGTAGCAGAATACGAAGTAGATCGCCGCGGTGAACAGATAGACTTCCGCCGGGAAGCCGCGCCATGCGGGGTCGGCCAGGGCGGCTTTGGCGGCGCCGAGCAAGTCGAACAGGCCGATCAGCACTACCAGCGACGTGTCCTTGAAAATACCGATGCAGGTATTGGCGATGGGCGGGATGACGTGGGTCAGCGCCTGCGGCAGCACGATCATGCGCATCGATTGCGCCCAGGACAGGCCGAGCGCGTCCGCCGCCTCCTGCTGCCCGCGCGGGATGGCCTGCAACCCGCCGCGCACCACTTCGGCAAAATAGGCGGCGGAAAACAGGATCATCGCGATCTGCGCACAGATCAGGTCGTTGAGATTGACCCCTTCCGGCAGGAACAGCGGCAGCATCAACGTCGCCATGAACAACAGGCTGATCAGCGGCACGCCGCGGATCAGTTCGATATAGACAACGCACAGGATGCGGATCGCCGGCAGACGCGAGCGCCGCCCGAGCGCCAGCGCCACCGACAGCGGAAACGCGACCGCGATGCCGACCACCGACAGCATCAAGGTAAGCGGCAGGCCGCCCCAGCGCTCGACGCGGACGAAATCCAGCCCCAGCGCGCCGCCCTGCATCAGCCAGTAGAACGCGGCGCCGGCGACCGCCCACAGGACGAACAGCGAGCGGCGCCAGCGCCGGCGGTCGAGACTCCAGCCGATCGCGCCCATGAGCAGGATCATGGCGGCGACCGGGCGCCATTGCTGATCGAGAGGATAGCGGCCGAGCAGGATCCAGGCGTATTTCTCACCGATGATCGCCCAGCACGCCCCCGCCTCCGCCTCGCGGCAATCGGCGGCGGTTCCGGACCACAACGCCTCGGCGAACGCCCATTCCACCAGCGGAACCGCCAGCGCGACGATCGCCAAGGCAGCGATCACGGTCATCAGGCTGTTGAACGGCCCGTCGAACAGGTTCTCGCGCAGCCAGACCAGCGCGCCGGGGCCGTCAGGCGCCGAGGGGGCGGCCATCGTCAGCGCTCCACCAGCGCCACAGCGCGGTTGTAGAGGTTCATCGCCAGCGAGATCGCAAGGCTGACGGTCAGATACACCGCCATGATGATGGCGATGCACTCGATCGCCTGCCCGGTCTGGTTGATGGTGACGTTGGCGATCGAAACCAGGTCGGGATAGGCGATCGCCACCGCGAGGCTCGAATTCTTGGTCAGGTTGAGATACTGGCTGGTGAGCGGCGGGATGATGACCCGCAGCGCCTGCGGCAGGATCACGTCGATCAACACCCGCCCCGGGCCGAGGCCGAGCGCGCGCGCCGCCTCCCACTGCCCGCGCGGGATCGCCTGAATGCCGCTGCGCACGATCTCGGCGATGAAGCTCGCCGTGTAGAGGGTGAGGCCGAGCAGAAGCGCCGCGAATTCAGGGGTCAGCGCCGCGCCGCCCCGGAAGTTGAAACGCTGGAGCTCCGGCGTTTCGAGCCCCAACGGCTCGCCGGAAAGGAGCAGCGCCAGCGCCGGCAGTCCGACCAGCGCCGCGATCGCGACGGGCCACGCCGCCGGCGCCGCGCCGATGCGCTCGCGCCGCGCGCGCGCCCAGCGGAAAAATCCCCACAGGACGAGAACGCCGACGAGAAACGCGACCGGTATCCACCAGTGCGCCGGGGCGGTCTCCAGCGCCGGCACTTGCAGGCCGCGGGCGCTGAGAAACACGCCGGGCAACGGGTTCAGCGCCTCGCGCGGCGACGGCGACGCCTCGGTAATCAGCGCATACCAGAAAAACAATTGCAGCAGCAGCGGAACGTTGCGCAGGGTCTCGACATAGACCGCCGCAAGGCGGGCGACGAGCCAGTTGTGCGACAGGCGCGCAAGACCGACGAACAGGCCGATGACGCTCGCCAGCGCGATGCCGATGAGCGCGACGCGAAGCGTGTTCAGCAGGCCGACGACGAAGGCGCGGCCGTAATCGTTCGACGGGTCGTAGTCGATCAGGCTTTCGCCGATCTCCATCCCCGCCTCGCGGTCGAGAAAGCCGAAGCCGGTGGCGATGCTGCGGCGCTCGAGATTCTCGACCGTGTTCCAGGCGAGGAAGCCGATCAGCGCCGCGACGGCCGCGACCGCGACGACCTGGAAAAAGAGGTTGCGCGCGCCGACCGTGAGGCCCGGCGCGCGCCCGCGCAGGATCACCGCGCGGGCGCTGCGTACATCAGCCCGCCGTCGGTATAGAGAGCGTTCAGGCCGCGTTCGAGGCCGAGCGGCGAGTCGACGCCGACATTGCGGGCGAAGATCTCACCGTAGTTCCCCACCGCCTTGATGGCGTTATGGGCCCATGTTTCGTCGATTCCGAGCGCCTCGCCGAAGCCGGGGGTGGCGCCGAGCAGACGCTTGATCATCGGGTCGTCGCCGGCGAGGAAGTCGTCGACATTGGCGCGGGTGACGCCGCTTTCCTCGGCCTGAATCAGCGCCGTCACCACCCAGCGCACGACATCGGCCCATTCGGCGTCGCCGTGGCGGGTCGCCGGGGCGAGCGGTTCCTTCGAGATGCGGTCGGCGAGGATCACGTAGTCGTCGGGATTGCTCGCCACCGAGGTTCGCGCCGAGGCGAGGCCGGACGAGTCGCCGGTGAACGCGTCGCAGCGCCCGGCGAAGAATGCGCCGAGAACCTCGTCGAGACTCTCGAACACCACCGGCTCGAACGAGATACCGTTGGCGCGGAAGAAGTCGGCAAGGTTGAGTTCGGTGGTGGTGCCGGTCTGCACGCAGATGCTGGCGCCGTCGAGCTCGACCGCACGAGTGACGCCGAGGTCTTTCGGCACCAGAAACGCCTGGCCGTCATAGAACACGACGGGGCCGAAATTGAGGCCCACCGACGTGTCGCGGGTCAGCGTGACGGTGGTGTTGCGGCTCAGGAGATCGACCTCGCCCGATTGGAGGGCGACGAATCGTTGCTGCGCGCTGAGCGGCCGGAAGGCCACACGCTCCGGGTCGCCGAACAACGCGGCGGCGATGGCGCGGCAAATGTCGACGTCGAGACCCGACCAGCGGCCTTCGGAATCGGGATAGGAAAAGCCGGGCAGGCCGGTGCTGACCCCGCACGCGAGCTCGCCGCGCTCCTTGACGGCGTCGAGCGTTTCGCCCGCCAGCGCCATCCCGCCCGCGCAGGCGGCCAGCGCCACTCCTCCGATCATCGTCGCGATACGCATGGCCTTCTCTCCCTGACGGTTTGCCGCACGACAGACGCCGAATGCGTATCACGGAGCACCGGCGCGCGACAAGTTCGCGCAGGCAGGCGAGCCGCACAAGCCGCGTTTGAACGACGCCGGGGCCGGTGACATAGTGCGGCGATGAACGACGACACGCTGGCGGTCACCGCCGGGCGCGACCCCGAAGCCAATTTCGGCATCGTCAACCCGCCCGTCTATCACGCTTCGACCGTCACCTTTCCAACTCTGGCCGCGCTGGAGGCGGCGGGAAAGCGCAAGCTCGATACGCCCTATTACGGACGCAACGGCACGCCGACGACGTTCGCGTTCGAGGAGGCGGTGGCGGCGCTCGAGGGCGGACACCGGTCGGTGGCGCTGGCGTCGGGCAAGGCGGCGGTGCTGACCGTGCTGACGGCCTTCGTCGAAGCCGGCGACCACATGCTCGTGACCGACTCGGCCTATGGGCCGACCCGCGACTATTGCGAACGTTTCCTCAAACGGTTCGGCGTCGAGACGACCTTCTACGATCCCGCGATCGGCGCCGGCATCGCTTCCCTCATCCGCCCGAACACACGGCTGGTATTCACGGAATCGCCGGGTTCGCTGACCTTCGAAGTGCAGGACGTGCCGGCCATCGCCGAAGCCGCGCACGCGGCCGGCTGCGTGGTGGCGATGGACAACACCTGGGCAAGCCCGTTCTTCCTCAAACCTTTCGCGCTGGGGGCGGACGTGTCGGTGCAGGCGGCGACGAAATATATCGGCGGCCATTCCGATGTCATGCTGGGGGTCGTCACCACCACACGGGCGTTGCACGAGCGGGTGCGCAAGGCGGCGTTCGCGCTTGGCGCGCCTGCGGGGCCCGACGATCTCTATCTCGCGCAGCGCGGGTTGCGCACGCTCGGGGTTCGGTTGCGGCGCCACATGCAGAGCGGGCTGGCGGTGGCGGAATGGCTCCGCGGCCGGCCCCAGGTCGCGCGCGTGCTGCACCCCGGACTGGCGGGAGACCCCGGCCACGCGCTGTGGCGGCGCGATTTCGCCGGCGCAAGCGGGCTGTTCGGGGTGGAACTGACCCCCGGTCCGCGCCACGCCGTGGCGGCGCTTCTGGACGGGCTGGAACTGTTCGCGATGGGCTTTTCGTGGGGCGGTTACGAGAGCCTGGCGATCCTCGCCGAACCGGCGCGAATGCGCACCGCGACCTTCTCGCGCTGGACCGATGCCGGCCCGCTGCTGCGCCTGCATGTCGGCCTTGAAGATCCGGACGACCTGATCGCCGACCTCGCCGCCGGCCTCGCGCGCTACGACCGCGCGCGGGCACGGAGCGCGGCGTGAGGCGGTTCGCGGCGCTCGCCACGGCGACGGCGTGGCTGGCCTGCGCCGCCGCGGCGGAGGACGTGACCTTCGCGACCTCCGAACTGTGGATCGAAAGCGCCGGCGCGCGCCATCATTTCCGCATCGAACTCGCAGAGACGACCGCGCAGCACGCGCGCGGGCTGATGTTCCGCACCGACCTCGCCGCCGACGCCGGCATGTTGTTCGCCTACCCCTCGGCGCGGCACGTGTCGATGTGGATGAAGAACACGCTGGTGCCGCTCGACATGCTGTTCATCGCGGAGGACGGCGCGGTGGTGCGCATCGCGCGCTGGGCGACGCCGCTGTCGCTGGAGCCGATCCCGTCGCTGGCGCCGGTGCTGGCGGTGCTGGAACTGCCCGGCGGCGCGGCCGACCGGCTGGGACTGGAAGCGGGCGACCGCGTGCTTCACCCGGTCTTCGCGGGCGCATCGCGCTGAGGAAGCAGCGCGGTCGCCGCGTTCCGGCTACATCGCGTAGCGCGCGACCGCCGCCTCATCCCACTCGACGCCGGCGCCGGGGCGATCCGGCATCTGGAGCGCGCCGTTGCGCACCGGCCACGGGTCGCGGAGCACCGGGTTCGCCCAGTCCTGCCATTCGAGCCAGTGCGCGGTTTCCGACACGCGCAGCAAATGCGCCGAGAATTCGGGATAGAGGTGACTCGACAGCGGGATGCCGAACCCGCCGGCGATGGCGGCCGCACGCAGCCAGCCCGTCACGCCGCCGATCCGCATCAGGTCGGGCATCGTGTAGTCGCCGGCGCCGGCCGCGAGCGCCTCGTGCAGGGCGCGCGGGCCGTAGAAGTTCTCGCCAAGCTGCACCGGAGTCCGAAGGTCGGACGTGAGGCGCGCATAGCCGGCGATGTCGTTGTAAACGATCGGCTCCTCGAACCAGACGAGGCCCTGATCGTCGAGCGCGTGGCAGCGGTCGAGCGCGTCGCCGAGCGTTCGGCCCTGGTTGAAGTCGGTCATGATCTTCGCGTCCGGGCCGAGCGCGCGGCGCACGGCGGCGATGGCTTCCAGGTCGTCGGCGAGGGCGTCGCGGCCGAGTCTGAGCTTCACCGCATCGAAGCCGCCTTCCTGCGCCAGCGCCTCGGCCTCGCGCTCGTGGCCGGCGAGCGGACTCAACCACAAACCGTTCGAATTGTAGGCCGGAACCGGGCCGAGGGAGCCGCCGAGCATGACCGCGAGCGGCAGGCCCGCCGCCTGCGCCCGGGCGTCCCACAGCGCCATGTCGAGGCCGGCGACCGCAATCATCGCCGCGCCTTCGTATCCGATGAGGTTGAGCATCCGGCGCCCCGAACCCCAGGCGTCGAGCGGCGCCAGCGGCTTGCCCGCCAGCGCCTCGGCGAGATCCTCGATCGCCGGCACCAGATAGCGCGCCGACTTGGCGATATAGGGTTCGAGATAGGCCCGACCGACGACGCCCCGATCGGTCGTCGCGTCGATCAGGATCAGGGGCCAGTCGTCGAACCGTCCGACCTTCGCGATCACGGGCCGGGCGAGCGGCACCAATACCGGCCGCGCGCGCACTCTCTCCAGGGTCAGGGTCTCGGTTCGGCTCATCGCGGTGTCCCCCGTAGCGGTGCGGCGGGTTGGCCGCAATTCGAGGCGGTTTCTATACTGACGCCGAGGGAAAGGGAAACCGGAGCGTCATGGCCGAAACGGATCGGAGTCTCGCTGCGTGCCTGGCGGCGATCGAGGCGCGCGAGCCGATTGTGCGCGCATGGCGGTCGATCGATCGCGATGCCGCGGCATCCGCCGACGGACCGCTCGCCGGCTTCGCGGTCGGGGTCAAGGACATCATCGACGTGGCGGGCGCACCCTGCGAGTGCGGCTCGCCGATTCACGCCGGGCGGATTCCGGCGCGCGACGCCGCCTGCGTGACGCGGCTGCGCACCGCCGGCGCGATCGTCCTCGGCAAGACCGTGACCACCGAGTTCGCGACCTTCAAGCCGCCCGTCACCGTGAATCCTCACGACGGGGAGCGGACGCCCGGCGGCTCGTCGTCGGGTTCGGCGGCGGCGGTCGCCGCCGGCATGGCGCGTGCGGCGCTGGGCACGCAGACTGCCGGCTCGGTCATCCGTCCGGCGGCGTTCTGCGGCGTCGTCGGCTTCAAGCCGACATACGGTTCGGTTCCGCTCGACGGCGTGCGGCCGCTCGCGCCGGGCCTCGATACGCTCGGCTGGTTCGCGAGCACGGTGGAAGATATCGCGCGCGTCGCGTCGGTCTATGGAATCGAGACGGCGCCCGCCGGGTCGCCGCCGCGCGTCGTGCTGTGCCGCACACCGGAATGGGCGCAAGCCGACGCGGCGACTCGCGCCGCGCTCGACCGGGCGCTCGCGCGCCTCGGCGGCGCGGCGACGACGGCCCTTCCGTTCGACCGCCTCAACGCGGCGCAGAACGACATCATGCGCGGCGAGGCCGCCGCCGCACTGGCGACCGAACGCGCCGAACACTCCGCACTGCTCAGCGACGGCTTGCGGACGATGCTCGATGCCGGCGCCGCTCTGGCGCCCGGCCGGGTCGCCGCCGCGCGCGACTACGCCGCCGATTGCCGGACGCGCGAGGCGGAGCTGTTCGGCGGCGCCGACCTTTTGCTCAGCGCATCGGCGCCCGGCGAGGCGCCGCCGAGCGCTACCACCGGCGACCCGGTGTTCAACCGCCCGTGGACGCTGCTCCACGTGCCCTGCCTGACCCTGCCGTTCGGCGTCGGTCCGGCGGGTCTGCCGCTTGGCGTGCAGCTGATCGCACGGGGCGGCGACGATGCACGCCTGCTCGCCTGGGGGCGCTGGGCCGAGGCGGCGCTCGCGTGACCGAGTGGGTGTTCGGCTTCGGCTCGCTCGTCGATGTCGCCGCGCTGGCCGACTGGCTCGGCCGCGGTCCTTTCGCACCGGACGAGATCGCGCCGTGCCGTCTGCTCGATCACCGGCGCGCATGGGACGTGGCGCGCGACAACGCGGTGGTCCTCGACGGGCGGCCCTATTATGTCGATCCGCATACCGGGGCGCGTGCGAACGTCTTCGTTGCCGTGGTGAACGTGCGCCGGGCGCCGGGAGACGCGGTGAACGGGCTGGCGTTCCGAGCGACCCGGGCGGAACGCGACCGCCTCGACCGCCGCGAGTTCAACTATGACCGTGTCGACGCCACCGGACGGTTCGACCGCGCGCTCGACGGCACGGTGTGGCTCTATCGCGGCTCCGCGGCGGCGCGCGCCCGCTATGGCGCGGGAGTCGCGGCGAACAACGCCGTCGTCGCCCGCCGCTATCACGGCATGGTCGAAGCCGCCTTCGCATCGCACGGCGACGAGTGGCTGACCGAATATCGCGCGAGCACGGACCCTCCCGCAGTCCCGATCGCCGACCTGCACCGCACCGACTGGCCCCGATGACGCAGCGGAACGCGGATCGTCTATGATCGCGGCGCGGCACGCACCGGGTTCGCACAAGGGACGGACGGGAAAGAGATGGCCGGGGAGACGCCGCGAATCGACGACGCCCGGCTCGCCCGCCTGATCGACGGCGGCGAGAGCGCGCAAGTCGAGTTCAAGGAAACACTGGGCGGGAACGCTCAGGAGCGGATTCGCGAAGCCGTGTGTGCGTTCGCGAACGATCTTCCCGGCGTCGGCAAGCCGGGCGTCGTCGTCATCGGATTGAAGGACGACCGCACGCCGTCCGGCGTGAACGTTACCGACGCCTTGCTTCGGCGCCTCGTCGATATCCGAAGCGACGGCAACATTCTTCCGCCGCCGGCGCTTCTCGTGGAGAAACGTTTCTACAGGGGATTCGAACTCGCCGTCGTCACGGTCCTGCCATCGGATTCACCGCCCGTGCGCTACAGGGCGCGGATCCATGTGCGCAGCGGGCCGCGGCGCGGCCTCGCGACTCCGCAAGAAGAACGGCTTCTGAACGAGCGGCGTCGGTTCGGCGACCGGCCGTTCGACCTTTCCCCGGTTCCCGGCACCGGAACCGACGATCTGAACCGCCGGCAGTTCGAGGACGAATATCTGCCGCACGCGGTCGATCCGGAGATCCTGAGAGCGAACGAACGAAGTTTTCACGAACGTCTGGCGGCGACGAAGATGATTGCGGCGGTCGATGACGAACGCGCGACGATTCTCGGCCTGCTCGCCGTCGGAGTTCGCCCGCGCGACTTCATCGGCGGCGCCTATGTCGCGTTCCTTCGGATCGCCGGTGCGGACTTGTCGGACCCGATCACCGACGAGGCGACGATCGACGGGACGATACACGACACACTGCGTCTGCTCGACGACAAGCTTTGGTCCCACAACCGGCGCCAGATCGACCTCGTGAGCGCGGACCGTGAATCGCGAGCCGAATTCTATCCCCTTGCGGCGTTACAGCAACTGACGCGCAACGCGGTCATGCATCGGACTTACGAGGAAACCAACGCGCCTGTCAGAGTCAGTTGGTTCGACGACAGGATCGAGATCCTGAGTCCGGGAGGCCCGTTCGGCATTGTCGGAGAAGCGAATTTCGGGGAGGCCGGCATCACCGACTATCGCAATCCCAATCTGGCCGAGGCGATGAAAGTTCTGGGTTACGTTCAGAAATTCGGTGCCGGCATCCCCACGGTTCGACGCCTGCTGCGAAACTCCGGTCATCCCGACGTCGAGTTCGTCGTCGGGCCGAACCATGTGCTGGCGACGGTCCGAGCGGCCTCGGAAGATCGATGAACGTTCCCGTCCTTACTTTCTTCAACAACAAGGGAGGCGTCGGCAAGACCTCGCTCGTGTACCATCTGGCCTGGATGCTCGCTCGCGAAGGCGAGCGCGTTCTGGCCTGTGACCTCGACCCACAGGCCAACCTTACCGCTTCGTTTCTCGACGAGGATCGCCTCGAATCGCTGTGGGACGGAGAGGGGGAAAACCGGACGATTCACCAGTGTGTGCAGCCGCTGACCGAAGTCGGCGATCTACGCGATCCCCATATCCAGCACATTGCCGTGGATCTCGGCCTGATACCCGGCGACCTTGCGTTGTCCGGCTTCGAGGACGTTCTTTCCGGCGAATGGCCCGGCGCGATGGGGAGTCAGAACCTGTATCGCCCCTTCCGAATCCTGACTGCGTTCTGGCAAGTCATGCAGAAAGGTGCCGAAACCATGCCGGCGTCGGTCGTCCTCGTGGATGTCGGCCCCAATCTCGGAGCGCTCAACCGTTCGGCCCTAGTCGCGACCGATTACGTCGTCGCGCCGCTCGGCGCCGACCTGTTCTCCCTCCAGGGACTGCACAATCTGGGGCCGACCCTGAGTAGATGGAAGGAGGAGTGGTCGAAACGCCGCGCCAATTGGACCCCGCCGGGTTTCCCTCTGCCGGAGGGAAACATGAAACCCGTCGGTTATATCGTGCAACAACACGGCGTTCGCCTGGGACGCCCGGTCAAAGCCTATGACAAATGGGTCAACAGAATGCCGGAGGCGTATGCCAGAGACTTGCTGGAGGACAGACAGGGCCCCTTCCCCGCCACGCCGGAGGACGACCGCAACTGCCTGGCGACCGTCAAACATTACCGCAGCCTCGTCCCCGTGGCGCAGGAAGCGCGCAAACCCGTCTTCGCGTTGACCAACGCCGACGGGGCGATCGGCGGACACGCTGCGGCGGTCGGGCAGGCTTACGAAGATTTCAGGGCGCTGGCTGGCAAGATTCGCGATCGAATCGGGCTGACTCGCGATCCTCCTCACCCAAGCCGGCGGCGATAGAGGGCGAACAGACGCTCCCAATGGCGTTCGGCTGCGGGGCGGTCGTAGCACCAGCGTTCCGGGAATGCGAAACCGTGATGGACTCCGGGATAGATCTCGAGTTCGCCACGGGCGCCCGAGCGCGCGAACAGGCCGCGCAGGGTCTCGACCATCGGCAGGGGCGCGAGGTCGTCGTGCTCGGCGCAAGCGATGTAGAGTTCGCCCCGGCCCTGCGCCAACGTCAGGTGCGGGCTTTCCTCGGCGTCGCTGACCAACCAGGTGCCGTAGAACGACGCGGCGGCGGCGATGCGTTCGGGGTAGCGGGCCGCGGCGGCGAGGGCATACGGCCCACTCATGCAATAACCGTGGCAGCCCACCGGACCGCCGGCGATGTCGGGGCGCCCGTCGCAGAATTCGATCATCGCCGCAACGTCACGCATCACCGGCGGGATGGTCATCTTCGTGCGCACGGCGCGCATCCGCTTGTGCTCGGCGCTGCCTTCGCTGAGCACGTCCGGGCCGTATTTCGTGTCGCGCCCGGCGCGGTAATAGAGGTTGGGCAGCAGCACCGCGTATCCGACGCTGGCGAGCCGGCGCACCATGTCGATCAACTCGCCGCGCACCCCTGGCGCGTCCATCAGGAACAGCACCGGCGGGTGCGGCCCGCCGCGTTCGGGCCGGCACACGAAGGTCTCCATCGCCCCGTCCGGCGTGGCGATATCGAGCGTGCTCTCGATCATCGCGGCGCGCCCCTGCGCCGGCTGCGCGCTATTTGTGGTGCGAGAGTTTGCGGGTTTCGGCAGTGATGACGTCCACCACGGCGGGGCGGCCCTCGCGGGTCGCGGCGATGGCACGGGCGTAGGCGCCGGACAGCGCCGCCGGTTCCTCCACCCGTTCCGCGTGACAGCCGAGCGCCGCCGCGAGCGCCGCGTAGTCGCCGGTCTGCCGCGCCGCGTCGTAGCGTTCGATCGAGTCCGGGATGTTGCGGTCATAGCCCGAGAACAGCGAATCGTGCTTGATCACGGTCAGAGTGCCGATGCCGTTGCGCGCCGCGGTCTCCAGGTCCATCGCCGTCATGCCGACCGCGCCGTCTCCCATCACGTTGACCACCAGCTTGTCGGGGTTAGCGAGCTTCGCGCCCATGGCGAGGCCGAGCGAGAAGCCAAGTTGCGACGACTGCCCCCAACCGAGATAGCTGCGCGGAGTCGTCGACTGGTAGAACACGCACTGGATGTCGCGCGACGCGCCGGCCTCGTGGGTGATCATCGTCGCGTCGGGATCGACCGCCTGCCACAACTCGCGGAACATGCGGTAGCCGTTGATCGGCTTCGAGTCGTCGGAGAACAGCGGCTCGAACTCGGCGAGCCACGCCTTCTTGATCGCCCCGAGTTCGGCCTCGGTGGCGGCGCGCCCATCGGTTCGCCCGTCGGGGCCGAGTCGGCGCCGCAGTTCCTCGGCAAGAGCGGCGAGAAACAGTTTGGCGTCCGACACCGCGCCGACGGCCGCCGGATAGTCCTTGTTGATATCGACCGGGTCGACCGTGACGTGAACGATCGCCTTGCCGTCGGGGATGACGCGGGTGAACGGCGCGACGCTCAGGCTGGTGCCGACGGCGAGCAGCACATCGGACTCCCCGAGATAGTGCGTGACCATAGCTGTCGCGACGAGGGCGCCGACGCCGGCCGCCAACGGGTGCGATTCGGGAATCGCGCTCTTGCCCTGCAAGGTGGTCATCACCGGCGCGCCGAGCAGTTCGGCGACCGCCGTCAGTTCGTCGCTGGCGCCGGCGTAGAGCACGCCCGAACCGGCCCAGATCAGCGGCGTCTTCGCGGCGAGCAGGCGGTCGGCGGCTTCCTCGACCGCGCCCTGGTCCGGTGCGCTGCGCATCCGCGGCACCGGCGTCCAGTCGAGATCGCCATCGTATTCGCTGCGACATATGTCGGCCGGCAGTTCGAGCATCGCCGGGCGCGGCCGCCCGGTGCGCAAGGCGGTGAAGGCCCGGCGCATCTGCGCTTCCAACTGGTCGGCGACGATCAGCGTCTGCGACCACTTGGTTACTTCGCGGTAGTTGCGCGCGCTGTCGAAGGTGGGATCGGTGCCGACGAAACGGGTTCCGGGATGGCCGGGAAGGAACAGCACCGGGGTCGAATCGGTGTGTGCGTGCGCGATGCCGGCGAAGGCGTTCTCGGACCCCGCCAGCGCCTGCACGGTGACCACGCCGAGCTTGGCGCCGTTGGTGGAACGCGAAACGCCGTCGGCCATGTTGCCCGCAACCCGTTCCTGGCGGGTGACGATGGGCTTCACCCCGGCGCGGGCCATCGCGTCCATGATCGGGCTGAACGGATAGCAGAAGCTTTGCTCGACCCCCTCGGCGCGGAGAATCCGAACGAGCGCATCGGCGGTTTGCATGGTGACCTCCCTCGCAGACGGGCGCTTCGTCGCCCTCGATAGCCGAAACTTCGCGGCGCTACGCCGCGGCGTCGCGGAACAGATTGATCGCCGTCGCCCCGTCGAAACTGTGGGGGAAGACGAGCGGCAACGGCTCCGCCGCCACCTTGACATTGGCGAAGACCGGCCCCGGCGCGCGCAGCATCATCTCGCGCAGCGCGGGGATCTCGGCCTCGCGCGTGACGGTGCGGGCTGCGGCAATGCCGCATCCGCGCGCCACGGCTTCAAGATCGGTCGGGCCGGCGGTCGCGGTGGGCTGGCCGCCGGTTTCGACGTAGCACTCGTTGTCGAACAGCACGATCGCCAGATTGGCCGGCGCCTTGTTGGCGATGGTGGCGAGCGCGCCGAGGCTCATCAACATGTCGCCGTCGCCGGCGAACAGCGCCACGCGCCGGTCGGGCCGCGCCATCGCGAGGCCGAGCGCGAACGGCGCTGCCTGACCCATCGCGCCGATGAAACAGAAGTTCCGTGCGTTCTTCCCCGCGGCGTTGAGGTCCCAGGTGGCAGAGCCGAGGCTCGACACGGCGAGCAGCTCGTCGGGGCGTCCTTCCAGCAGCGCCTTGACCAGCGGGCGGCGGTGCAGCATCGGCTCAGCCCTCGCGGAACCGCTTGGCGCCGATCATCTTCTGCGACAGCAGCACGGCGGCGGAGCGGCGTGTGTTGAAGGCGAAGTTCGCCGCCGCCTCGACCGCGCCGCCCACCTCTGCCCGGGCGTCGGCGCGAAACACGCTCACCTCCATCGCTTCAAGCACTTTCGGCGTCGCAAGCCCCATGGGAACCTGCCAGGGGATGAACTCACCCCATTCGCCGCGCATCGACACGATGGCGACAAACGGGATGCGGCATATGTTCGGCAGCGCCAGCGCGTTGACGCAGTTGCCGACGCCGCTCGACTGCATGAGCAACGCGCCCTTGCGCCCGCCGGCCCAGGCACCGCACAGCAGGCCGACCCCCTCTTCCTCGGTGGTCAGGGTCACCACGTCGATATCGTTCGATGCCTCGCATTTCTCGATCAGGGGCGTGTGGCCGGCATCGGGCACGTGCGCGACCAGCGTCATCTCCTGCGCGCGCAGAACGTCGTAGATGTCCTGATGCCAATCGATCGCCGGGGGCGTGGTCATGCGCGAGGCTCGGGGCGGGAAGGGCGGGGCAGGCGGCGCACGATAGGCGATGTCGCGCGGCGGCGCCAGACTGTCGGAAGGAGCGAGGTCACCTCACCTTCAATCATCGATGCGGAAGCTGGTCCTTGCCTTGAGGCAAGGCTCGCGACCGCCTGTGCACCGGGCCGATCATCCGCGGGCGGCCCTTCGGCGACGCGTCCTCGCTTCGCTCGCATCTCGATCTACGGGCGCCTGGAGTGCCGCGAGGACGGCGCGCGCGCAATAGACGCGGTTGCGCCTCGCGTTGCCGAAGAGCGAGACGATGCCCGCATCTTCCAACCGGTCGACTGCGCGCCGGGCAGTCGTATATGCGACACCCAGCTTTTTGCCGATCTCGCCCACGGTCCGGAAAGGGCTCTCGACGAACAGTCTCAGAACCTCTTCCTGCCGCCCCGACGACACGCCGGCGAGGTCGTCCAGCCAGCTTTCGAACAGGGTATCGATACGCTCGATGCGCGCGAGCGCGTCCTCGGCTTGCGACCGCACGCCGCGCAGGAAGTAGATCAACCAGTCTTCCCATGCGCCGGCTTGGGTCACTGCGAGCAGATGCGTGTAGTAGGCGTCCCGCGTCGCCTCGAAATACGCACTCAGATAGAGGATCGGAGAGGGCAGGACGCCGCGTTCGACGAGCAGCAGCGCGATCAGCAGGCGTCCGACCCGGCCGTTGCCGTCAAGGAACGGGTGAATGGCTTTGAACTGCGCATGCGCGAGCGCCGCATGAACGAGCGGCGGCAGGTCGTCGACATGAAGGAAGCGTTCCAAGGCGTCCAGGCAAGCCGGCAGTTCAGCGACCGGCGGCGGCACGTAGCTGGCATCGTTCAGGCCGCATCCGGCGGGGCCGATCCAATTCTGGCTTCGCCGGAACTCTCCCGGAGTCGCGATGTCGCCCCGAACACCGCGCATGAGCCGTTCGTGAAGCTCGCGGAGAAGACGCAGCGACAGCGGCAGCGTATGCAGTCGATCCAGTCCGTACTCCAGGGCGGCCACATAATTGCCGACCTCGCGCAGATCCGCGGGATTCGGCCCTGGGGCGCCCGCTTCGGCGGCGAGCAGTTCCTCGACCGTTGTCCGCGTGCCTTCGATCCGGCTGGAAAGCACGGCTTCCCGGCGGACGAACGAATGGATGAAGAGTTGCGGGTTCGGAAATCGACGGGCTTCGCCCGCGAGGCGTCCGACCGCCAGATCCGCGCGGGAAAGCGCGGCGGCCAATGTGCCGTCCCACGCGACCGGCGGCGGAAGCGGGGCGGGAACGAACGCATCGTAGCCGCCGGCGCAACGGACTGCGCGTCCGTGCGGTCGACGACTCTGCGGCAGTTCGGTCAATACACGACCCTCTTGTTTGCGGCGACGAAAACAACCCGTCTCGATATTATCGAAATGGCATCAATGTGCAAACAACGGGTCAGGATCGGGCGCCGTTTCCGGTATTCCCGGCCCGGCGCTTCTTCGTGCCCGGCCTGAAATGGATTAAGTTATTTCGACGAGTTGTGCTCAATTGGTTGTGTCCCGCAATCGTCGAAGCACAACATGTGGACCGAGACCACTCAACCGATGTAGGGGCGCAAGGGACTGTGTTATGCAAGCGACCTGACCGGCGGGTAGTGTCTTGGTTTGAAAATTATTGCGGTTCGTTCGGGTTGGTGCTGGTGACGGCGGGACAGCGGCGCGCCCGGGTCCCCCGAAGGGGCGTGGGGCGACAAGGGAGGGCAACCACAAGGGTTGCCCCTACAGGAATTGTCGCGGTTCGTGTGGATTCGTGCTGGCGAGGTCGACCGGGCTAACCATCTGAATCGGAACGGTTACCCAGCTCGGGCCCGCGGTGTATGCGCCGTCGTTCGTCTTGAGTTATGCGACGGTTGGCGACCTTCATACTCGATGCATCCCCGAAGCAACGGACTCGATTTTCGCCCGGCTCGGGGCCGGAGACGTTACGCCCCGTTTACGTCACCGGCGGCATGACGAACGGGTGGGCCGCTTCGTAGGCGCGGCACAGGCGGAGCACGGTTGCGTCGGCGAAGCGGGGGCCGACGACCTGCACGGCAACGGGCAACCCTGCGGCGGTGAAGCCGCAAGGCAGACACGCCGCCGGTTGCTGCGTCAGGTTGAACGGATAAGTGAACGGCGACCACTCCCACCACCGGGTCATGCCGTTGCCGGGCGGCGCCTCGACGCCGGCCTCGAACGCGGGCAGCGGCAATTGCGGCGTGACCAGCAAGTCATGGTCGCGATGGAAAAGCTGCATGGAACCGCCAAGCGCCTCGCGCGCCTGTTCGGCGCGGCGATAGTCGATCGCGCCGGCGGCAAAACCGCGTTCCGCGATGTCGAGCACGGGCGGCTCCACCAGCGCGCGCTGGTCGGCACTCAGCGGCGCGACGGCGAGCGCCAGCGCGGTGGACCACAGCGCGATCATGGTCTCGAGAGGATCGGAGAACGGCGGATCGACAGGTTCGACGACCGCACCGAGGGTCTCCAGCCGCGCGGCAGCGGAATCAGCCAGATCGGCAATCTCGGGATCCACCTCGGCATATCCGAGATCGCGGCTATATGCAACGCGGAGCCCCGCGAGGCCGCCGTCGGGAGCATCGAGGAAATCGACCGTGCCCGGCGGCGCAGCGCGCCAGTCGCGCTCATCGGGGCGCGAGATGACCGACAGCATCAGTGCCGCATCGGCGACCGTGCGTGCGATTGGGCCCTGGTGCCACAGGGTGCCGGCTGGCGAATGCGGGTGGATCGGCACCAGTCCGAAGGTCGGCTTGAAACCGAACAGCCCGCAGAACCCCGCCGGGATGCGGATCGAACCGCCGCCGTCGGTCGCGAGATGGAGCGCACCCATGCCCAGAGCGGCGGCGGCCGCCGCGCCGCCGCTCGAACCACCGGGGGTGAGTGCCGGGTTCCACGGGTTGCGCGTGACCCCGGTAAGCGCGCTATCGGTCACGCCTTTCCAGCCGAATTCGGGTGTGGTGGTCTTGCCGAGGATGACTGCGCCGCTTTCGCGCAAGCGGGCGACCGGCGGGCCGTCTTCGTCCCATTCCCCTTCGGGGTCGATGGTGCGCGAACCTCGCAAGGTCGGCCATCCCTTGACAAGGATCAGATCCTTCACCGCGGCCGGAACGCCATCGACCGGACCCGCCGGCGCGCCCCGCCGCCAGCGCGCTTCCGAGGCGCGCGCGTCGGCGAGGGCGCGATCCGGATCGACCAGACAGAAGGCGTTGCAGGTGCCGTCGAGACGGTCGATCCGCGTCAGCACCGCCTCGGTGACCTCGACCGGCGACAGCCGCCGGTCGCGATAGGCCGCCACCAGCGCGGTCGCCGGCAGGCCGCAAATGTCGTCGCTCATCCGACTTCCTCCGCGCGCGGCGCGGGAGGCCGCGCAGCGATGCTGCGTGACCTCCCCGTCTGCCGTTCGCAAACCGGCAGCGCGCCGGTTCAGGTCTGGGTCATCGCCCGCAGCACGGCGTCGGGCGTGATCGGCATGTGCCGCACCCGCGCGCCGACCGCGTCGAAGACGGCGTTGGCGACCGCCGGTGCGACGACTGTCGAGGACGGTTCGCCGACGCCGCTCGGATGGTGGCCGGACTCGACGATCTCGACATCGATCCGCGGAGTCTGGCTGAGGCGGATCGGAACGTAGGTGTCGAAATTGGCCTGCTCGAAGGCGCCGTTCTTCACCGTCAGCCGCTCGGAGAGTATCTGGCTCGCCCCCCACAGCGCCGCGCCCTTGATCTGGTGCTCGACGTTCCGCGGGTTGACGGCGATTCCCATGTCCATGGCGATGGTGAGACGCTCGATCGAGACCGCGCCGGTCGCCGGATCGACCGCGACTTCTGCGACGCCGGCCACCCAGGTCGGACTCTGGCGTTCCTCCGCCGCCGACACGCCGATCCCCATACCGTGGTTCTCGGGCAGCCGCTTGCCCCAACCGGCCTTGCCGGCCGCCACCTGGAGCACGTTGGCGAGCCGCGCGGCGCCGCCGACGGTTGCCGACTCGTAGGGGATCCAACTGCCGTCCTGCGCCCAGGGGAGCGAGATCCACAACCGGTCCATGTAGTAGTCCGAGCCGGTCCCGGGCGGATAGCCGGCGTTGGGAATGCCGCGTTTCGCCCCCTCGCCCGAAAGCAGCGACAGCCGCAATTCGAGCGGGTCGCGTTCCAGCCGATGCGCCACTTCGTCGAGGAACGATTCGACCACGAAGTAGTTGTAGGAGTTCGACACCGTGCGCAACGCCGAGGCCTGAACCGCCCAGGTGGTCGGATCGTGGTTGATCCCGCGCACCTTGTTGTTGGGGACCGCATACCAATGATCGCTGCCGCCGATCGACCACTGGTCGATGTCGCGTCCCGACCCGTCGTCGGCGTCGAGTTGCAGCCAGTCGGAGCCGAACGCCTTACCGACCGAGAAGCGCGGCCCCATGTAGCCGCACACGATATCGTGCTCCATCGCCGACAGCGCGCCGTCCTTGAGCCCCGCGCGCAGCTTGTGCAGGGTCGGCGTGCGCGGGAACGAGGTGGCGAAGTTCGATTCCCGCGTCTGGATCAGCTTGACCGGCCGCCCGACGACGTGGCTGGCATAGGCCGCCGCGAGGATCTCGTCGTAGTCCTGCTTGCCGCCGAAGCCGCCGCCGAGCACCGACTGGTGCACCACGACCTCGATCTCGTCCGCCGGCTTCTCCAGCACGTGCGACAGATAGCCGGTCAGGGTCATGCGCGCGAACGACGTGCTCTGGGTGCCGGTATAGACGTGCCAGGCGCCGTCCGCTTCGTGCACCGTGGCGTTGAGTGGCTCCATCGTGGCGTGCACCACCATGTCGGTGGTGTATTCCGCGTCGAGCATGTCGTCGGCGGCACCCATCGCAGCGTCGGTGTCGCCGACCAGGACCCACGGCGCGCCCGCCTCCGGATCGGCCTGCAACGCCTTGTATTCGTCGATCAACCCGTCGAGGGACACGTCGCCGTAGGGGCCGGCGTCCCACTCGATGGCCAGCGCCTTCGCCGCCTTCACCGCGGTGGGGAACTTGTCGGCGATCGCCAGCACCCAGCCGGTGCACTTGCCCCAGCTATCATCGACGATCACGGCCTGGATGAAGCCTGGAATCTCGCGCGCCGCCGAGTCATCGACCGAAAGCGCCTTCGACTTGTAGCGCGTGCGCGGTATTGCCAGCGCGGCATACACCATGCCGGGGAGGAAGGTGTCGATCCCGTATTTCGCCTGGCCGTTGGTCTTCTCCGGCAGGTCGAGCGCAGGCAGCGACCGGCCGATCACCGTATAGTCGTCCGGCGACTTGCGCGGGATGTCGTGGAAGTCGTCGGGATAGCTGAACGTCCGCTCGATCTTCGCCTGGAGCAGGATGTCGCCGTAAGAGATAGAGCGGCCCGAAACCGTATCGATCACCCGGCTCTTGCGCGCCCGGCAATCGGCGGCGGCGACACCGAGCAGTTCCGCACCGGCCTCGATCAGAGCGATGCGCCCGGCGGCGCCGGCACGCGACAGGCGGTCGAATTCGGTGGTCACGCTGCCGCTGTTGACGGTGTAGGCGAGGCCGTAAACCGCGAAGTTCTCGTTCGACCCTTCGGGGTAGTCGAGGGTCACCTTGTCCCAGTCGACCTCCAGTTCCTCGGCGACGATCTGCGCAAGCGCCGTGCCGATATGCTGCCCCATCTCGGCCTTGACGATATGCATGATCGTCCGGCCCGACGGCAGCATGGTGAACCAGATCGACGGCGTGAAGGACGGCGTGCCGGCAGCAACCGCGTTGCGAACCGACGCGGTGGCGAAGCCGATGCCGAGCGTGGCGCCGGCGGCGGTCGCCGCCGAGCGGATGAGGAAGTCGCGGCGCGAGACGCCGGTCTCGCGCGCGGGCGTCCGGTGCGGGCTGGTCATCTCACGTCTCCTCGCTAGCGATTTCCGCGGCACGGCGCACCGCGCCGACGATGTGGCTGTAGGTGGCGCAACGGCACAGATTGCCGTCCATCGCCTCGACGATCTGGGCGTCGCTCGGCGCCGGGTGGGTGGCGATGAACGCCGCCGCCTGCATGATCTGGCCCGATTGGCAATAGCCGCATTGCGGCACCTGGGCTTCCAGCCAGGCTTGTTGGACCGGGTGGCGGTCGGCGTGGTGAAGGCCCTCGATGGTGGTAATCGCGGCGCCTTCGGCATCGCCGACGGCGATCTGGCACGAACGGATCGCGACTCCGTCGACATGGACGGTGCACGAGCCGCACAGCCCGACCCCGCAACCGTATTTCGTGCCGGTGAGTTGCAACTCCTCGCGGATCGCCCACAACAGGGGCGTGTCGTCGGGCGTGTCCACGAAGTGACTGCGCCCGTTGATGGTCAGATAGGGCATGTCCGGGTGGCTCCTTCTCTTTCTTCAAAATGTGGAGATCACGCCGGCTACGAAGACGCGGCCACGCGCGGCGCGCAATCCGTTCCGTGCCACGGTTATCCGAATTCCGCCAACGGCCGACCTTGCGCGGCGCGGCGCGTGGCGTGTAGGGTCACAGCATGGATGCCGGATTGACGCCGTTGCTGATCGCCGTCGTGACCGTCGGCGTGGCCCTCGCGGGTCTGATCGTGGGCCTGTTCGGGTGGTTGCGCCAGGACAGCAAGCAAACTCGCCAGGAAATCGCCGTGCTGCGGCAGGAAATGCGGAAGGAAATCGGCGCGCTGCGGCAGGAAATGCGGAAGGAAATCGGCGCGCTGCGGCAGGAGGTCGGTGCGCTGCGGCAGGAGACAGGAGAGCTTCGCGAACGCATGGCCCATCTCGAAGGGCTGCTGGAAGGCTTGAGGGAAGCCATTGTCGCCGGCGCCCGGCGCCAAGCAGCGGAATAGCGTCCGCCAGGGCGCGGGCGAAGCCCAGACGACACAGGCCGACAATCCCGCGGGCAAGCGGAAACCGGACAAACCGCGCGAATTCACCGGCTTCGGCGAAGAACGCACATGGATTTCATCGAAATCGCGGACACTGACGGCATCCGGGTCGTCACCCTGAACCGGCCCGAGGCGCTCAACGCGATGCACGCCGGAATGCGCGCCGAAATTCGCGCCGCGCTCGCTCCGGTCAACGACGATCGGGCGATCCGTGCGGTGGTCGTCACCGGCGCCGGCGACAAGGCATTCTGTGCCGGCAACGATCTCGCCGAAACGCGCCGGCTGGACGCGGCGAACTGCGACGCCTGGGTTGACGATCTGCGCCGCCATCACAAGGCGATCCGCGAACTCGACAAGCCGTGCGTGGCGGCCGTCAACGGGGTAGCGGCGGGCGCCGGATTGCAGATCGCCCTGCTCTGCGATCTGCGTCTCGGCCAGCCGGCGACCCGTATCGGCCAACCGGAAATCAATGTCGGCCTCGCCAGCGTCATCGGCGTCCAGTTGATGGAACTCGCACTCGGCCACAGCCGCACGCAGGACCTCGCCCTGTCGGGGCGTCTGGTCGAAGCCGACGAAGCGCTGCGGATCGGCTTGCTCGACCGCGTGGTCGCCGCGCCAGTGCTCGACTCCGAAGCGATGAAAGCGGCGCGGTTTCTCGCCGACCGGCCGCCCAACGCGTTCCGCCTGTCGAAGCGACGGTTGCGCGAGATGACCCGGACCGCGTTCGATTCGGCGTTCGAGGCTGCGCGCCAGCTACAGCGCGAGGCTTACGAGAGCGGCGAGCCGCAAGCGGTCATGACACGCTTTTTCAACGATCGGAAGCAGGGCCGTCAGGGCCGTCCGGATCGTCGATCCTGACCAGCGCGTCGAGGGCGGTCACGCCGCCCGGCGACGCGCGCAACGGGTTGATGTCGAGCTCCACGATCGCGGGACAGGCGAGCGCCAGATCCGAAAGCGCCAGCAGCGCTTCGACGACCGCCGCGAGATCCGCCGCCGGTCGGCCGCGGGCTCCTGCAAGAAGGCGAAAGCCGCGCAACCGTTCGATCATGGCCCGGGCGTCGCGCGCGGCAAGCGGCGGAAGGCCAAGCGCCACATCATCGATGATTTCGGCGAGAACGCCACCCATGCCGACTAGGATCACGGGGCCGAACACGGGATCGCGCTTGATCCCGGCGATCATTTCGACGCCGTCATCGATCGTTTCGTAAACGCCGCAACCCGCGAGCGCGGCGTTCGGCGCGCGCGCACGGACGTCGTGCAGGATGCCGGCATATGCGGCGCGCACGGCCGCCGCATCGGTCAAGCCCGTCACAACTCCGCCAGCCTCGGTCTTGTGAGCGATATCGGGCGAGTCGACCTTGAGAACCACCGGATATCCGATGGCGGCGGCGGCAGTCATGGCCGCTCCGGAGTCGCTTGCGAGGCGGCCGCGAGCGACGGGGATCCCGGCCGCCTCGACGATCGCACGGGACTGCCATTCGGAGAGCAGGCCGCTGGCGGCGGCCACGCGGTCCGCCGCTGCGGCCGACGGTCGCGGCGCCCTGGCTTCACCGCTCGCAATGCGCCGCATCGTCGCTCCGTGGCGGACGAGGGCGTGCGCCGCGGCGACAGCGGCCGCCGGGTCGCTCAAACAAGGGATCCCGCGTTCGCGCAGACGCGGCGGCGCGCCGGGATCGCCGAGCATCCAGGCGACGACCAGCGGTTTGTCGTTGAGCCGGTTAGCGGAATCGATCTCGTCGATCAGCGCATCGACGTTGAGTTTCTGCACGCCGAAGAACGCCAGAGTCGCATCGACGTTCTCGTCGCGCACGATATGCGCCAGATGCGAGCCGACGGCGGCGGCATCGGTCAGCCCCTGCAAGGTGAAGTCCACGGGGTTTACCGCGGAGGCGAAATCGAACGACTTTTCCTCGATGGCCGAGACCGTACCGGCGCTCAACTCGGCCATGCGCATCGACCGGGCGCGCACCCGATCGGCGCCGAAGACGCCGAGACCGCCGGAGTTGGTCAGGATGCCGATACGGTCGCCGCGCGCCGTCCCCGTGCATACCGCGAAGGTTTCGATCGCGTCGAACAGTTCGTCGATCGTATCGACCTCGATCGCGCCCCACTGGCGGAGCGCCGAACGATAGACATCGTAGGCGCCGGCGAGGGCGCCGGTGTGCGACGCCGCGGCGGCAGCGCTTTCGGCGGTGCGCCCCACCTTGAGCAATACCACCGGCTTGCCGTGAGCACGTGCCACCGCGATCGCTTCGGCGAGCTTGCGGCCGTCGCGCACGCCTTCCAGATAGCCGGCGACCACGCGAACGCGCTCGTCGCGCGCCATGAACGCGAGCACATCGGCAAAATCGACCACCGACTCGTTGCCGGTGCTGACCAGATAGCCCAGTCCGATACCGCGGCGTTGAAAGGCGGCGGCGAGGATCCCGGTGAACAGGCCGCTCTGGCTGACGAAGCCGACCGGGCCGCTCGGGAGGCCGGGGTCGGCAAGAGCGGAGCTGAAATTCGCCTGCATCCGGTCGAGCAGATTGGTGACCCCTTGGCAATTCGGTCCGCAGATCAGCGTGTCTTCGGATTCGGCCAGCGCGATCAGCTCCGCTTCCAGCGCCTTGCCTCCCGCGCCGGTCTCGCGAAAGCCGCTGGTGTAGATCGTGAGCGCCGGCACGCCGGCGGCCTGACAGTCGCGCACCGCGTCGAGGGTGGCGTGAGCGGGGATCGCGATCACCGCCATGTCGGGCGGTTCGGGGATGTCCTGCACCCGGGCGAAGCAGCGCGCGCCGTCGATCTCGCCGTAGCGCGGGTTCACCGGGTGGACCGGGCCGGGAAAGCCGAACCGGCGCAGGTAGGCGAACGGGCGGCCGCCGATGCGGTTCGCGTCGCGGGTCGCACCGACCACCGCGACCGAGCGCGGTCTCAGCAGCGGCGTGAGATCGCGCAGTCGGCCGGACCCGACGGGCCGGGACGAAACCGGGGCGTTCGACACGCGGCCTCTACTGCCGCAGCACGGCGCCGGTCGCCTTGCCGACCCGCGAGACGATCGCGGCGGCGACGGCGTCGATGTCTTCGTCAGTCGGCGTGCGGTCGCGGGGCTGGATGACGACGGAGACCGCGAGCGACTTGCTCCCTTCGTCCACGCCGGCGCCGCGGTAGTCGTCGAACAGCGCGACATCGGTCAGGGCGAATTTGCCGGGCACCTTGCCCGACAGGCCGCGGATGACGCGCAGTAACTCACCGGCGGGCAGTGCGGCATCGACAACGAAGGCGAAATCGCGGTGCACGGATTGGATGTCCGGGAACGCCGGCGCAGGCCGCGCCGGACCCGCGCCGGCCTTCGGCGCCGGCAGGCGGTCGAGGAAAACCTCGAAGGCGGCGATCGGCCCCGAAACGTCGGGCGCGACGCGCGGATGCAGCATCCCGAAAAACGCGACCGTGTTGCGCGGCCCGAGCCGCAACGCACCCGATTGACCCGGGTGATACCAGTCCGGTGCAGCGTCGGCGGCGGTCTGGAGGCGTTCGGCCGGGCCGCCGAGCGCGGCGACAAGGGCCAGCGCGTCGGCCTTGGCGTCGAAGGCATCGACCGGCCGCGGCGGCGCGAGCCAATGGCGGGGTCCGGTGGCGCCGCAACGCACGCCGCCGGCGACCATGGCCTGGTCCGCCGGAGCGTCGCCGGTATAGACGGGGCCGACCTCGAACAGACCGAAATCGCCGGCGCCGCGCGCTCGGTTGCGCGCCGCCGCCGCGATCAGGTTGGGCAGCAGACTCGGTCGCATGTCGGTGAGTTCGCTGCTGATCGGATTGACCAACCTGAGCGCCGGTGCGCCGCCGCCGAACCGCCGCGCGCGATCGGAGTCGAGGAACGACCATGTGACGCATTCGTCGAGGCCGCGCGCCGCCAGCGCCCGGCGCGCCCGGCGGACACGGCGCTGGCCGGCGTCGAGACCCGGCCGGGCGACCGCGCGGAAACGCGGCAGCGAGACCGCCGGAATGGCATCGTAGCCCACCACGCGCAGCACTTCCTCGACGAGGTCGGCCTCGCCGTCGATATCGTGGCGCCACGACGGCACCCCGCAGGTCACCGCACCGTTCTGCCGACCGGGCGCGAAGCCGAGCGAACCCAGAATGCCCAGCGCGCGCTCCTGTGGGGTGTCGAGACCGCCGAGCGCGCGCAGCCGCGCCGCGCGGAAGGGGATCCTGCGCGTATTGCGCGGCACGGCGCCGGCGATCGTGAGATCGCGCGCTTCCCCGCCGCACAGGTCGAGGATCAACCGCGTCGCGCGCTCGGCCCCGGAGACCGTCGCCGCCGGGTCGATGCCGCGCTCGAAACGATAGCGCGCCTCGGACTCGATACGCAGCTTGCGCCCGGTCGCCGCGGTGCGCCCGGGGTCGAAATACGCGGCTTCCAGAAACACGTTCGCTGTCGCTTCGGTGCAGGCGCTAGCCGCACCGCCGATGACTCCGGCGAGCGCCGCCGGCCCGCGATCGTCCGCGATCACGGTCATTTCGGGATCGAGCTCATAGGAGGCACCGTCGAGCGCCTCGAAGGTCTCGCCGGGCCGCGCCAGCCGCGCACACATGTCGCCCCGCAGCCTGTCGGCATCGAAGACGTGCAGCGGTCGGGCGCGCTCACAGGCGACGAGATTGGTCACATCGACGAGGGTCGAAATCGGCCGCAAGCCGATCGCGCGCAAACGGTTCTGCAGCCACGGCGGGCTCGGTCCGTTGCGTACCCCGGCGATGTATCGCCCGACGAACAGCGGGCAAGCGCTGGCCGTTTCCGGCGTAAAATCGAGCCGCGCGGCAATGGGACTCGGCCCCTGGCCCGGCACGAGCGGAACCGGCGGAGGAGCGAAGCGCCCGACGCCGGCGGCGGCGAGATCGCGGGCAATGCCGAGAACGCCCAGGCAATCGCCGCGCTCCGGCGTTATCGCAACGTCGATGACCGGATCGTCGAGGCCCGCCAGCGGCGCGAACGGTGCGCCGGCGGCAGCGTCGTCCGCGAGTTCGATGATTCCCTCATGGGAATCCGACAGGCCGAGTTCGCGTTCGGAACACAACATGCCGAGACCGGTCACGCCGCGGATGGCGCGCTTCTCCAGCACCGCGCCGGTGCCCGGCAGGCGAGCGCCGAGCGGGGCGAACACGCTCTTCAGGCCAGTGCGGGCGTTCGGCGCGCCACACACCACTTCGACGATTCCGGTCCCCGCATCGACATCGCACACGCGCAATCTTTCGGCGTCGGGGTGCCGGCGCGCCGCCACGACGTGGCCGACGACGAACGGGGCGAGTTCCTCTCGGCGGTCGATCACCGCCTCGACCTCGAGGCCGAGCATGGTGAGCCGGGCGGCGATCTCGTCGAGGCCGGCGTCGGTGTCCAGATACTCCCGTAGCCAGCCGAGCGTGAACTTCATGGGCTCAGGCCGTGGCCGAGCGTCGGCACGTCGAGCGCGGCGAATCCGTAGTGGCGCAGCCAGCGCAGATCGCAGTCGAAGAAGCTGCGCAGGTCGCGAATCCCGTATTTCAGCATCGCCAGCCGATCGATCCCCATGCCGAAGGCGAAGCCCTGATACTCGGCGGGGTCGAGGCCACAGTTCGACAACACGCGCGGATGCACCATGCCGCAACCGAGGATCTCCAGCCAGTCGTCGTCCGGCCCGCCGCGATGGCCGGCGCGGAACTGGCCACCGGCCGTGTTGCAGCCGATATCGACCTCCGCCGACGGCTCGGTGAACGGGAAGTAACTCGGGCGAAAGCGTAACGGCACTTCAGCGACCTCGAAGAACGCGGCGACGAAGTCGACGAGGCAGCCCTTGAGATGCCCCATATGGGTCTCGCGATCGACCATCAACCCTTCGAGTTGATGAAACATGGGCGTGTGGGTCATGTCGTAGTCGCAACGGTAGGTGCGTCCCGGCACGACGATGCGGTGCGGCGGCGGCACCGCTCTCATGCGGCGGATCTGCACCGGCGAGGTATGGGTCCTCAGCAACGGCCGGCTGCCGTCCTCGCGCGCCGGGAAATAGAACGTGTCGTGCATCTGCCGCGCCGGGTGCTCAGGCGGAATGTTGAGCGCGGTGAAGTTGTGGAAATCGTCTTCGATATCGGGGCCCTCGGCAACCTCGAAGCCCATGTCGGCGAAGATCTCGGTCACTTCGTCGAGCACCTGGCTCACCGGATGCACCGTGCCGGCGGATTCGGGGCGCACCGGCGCCGTCACATCGACCGTTTCGGTTCGGAGCCGCGTTGCGAGGCGGTCTTCGGCAAGCGCCTCCCGGCGCGCCGCGACGGCGGTCGCGAGCTCGTCCTTGAGACGGTTGAGCGCCTGCCCCCGGGTCCGGCGCGCCGCCGCATCCATCCCGGACAAGCCGCGCATCAGCGCATTGAGCCGTCCTTTTCTGCCGAGGGCGGCAACCCGCGCCGCCTCGAGCGCTTCCGCATCGCCGGCTTCGGCGATAGCGGTCAGACAGGAGGCGCGCAGTTCGGCGAGGTCGTCGCCTGTCGGCATCGCCCGGCGAGTCAGGCTGCGAGCGCCCCGCGGGCGGCGGCCACCAGTTCGGCGAACCCGTCCGGGTCGCGCGCGGCGATGTCGGCGATCACCTTGCGGTCGAGCGCGATACCGGCGCGGGAAAGGCCGTGGATGAAGGCGCCATAGGTCATGCCGTTGGCGCGCGCCCCGGCGTTGATACGCTGGATCCACAGGCGGCGGAAATCCCGCTTGCGGTTGCGGCGGTCGCGATAAGCATACTGGCCGGCCTTCTCCACCGCCTGCCGCGCAACGCGGACGGTGTTCTTGCGCCGGCCTCGATAGCCCTTCGCCGCCTTGACGATCTTGCGATGACGGGCGTGTTTGGTGACGCCCCGCTTGACGCGCGCCATGTCCGTTCCTCAGCCGTAGGGAAGGTAATGCTTGCGCACCACACGCGCATCCGCTTCGGCCATCATCGTGGAGCCGCGCCCGTTACGGATGAATTTCGGCGTGCGCTTGATCATACCGTGGCGCTTGCCCGCCTGAAAAGTGCGCACCTTGCCGGTGGCGGTCAGGCGAAACCGCTTCTTGGCGCTGCTTTTGGTTCGGAGTTTCGGCATCGCCGCCTCGCTTCACCGCCCGGTTTTCGGAAAGCGCGGGTTATAGCCGCCACCCGGGAGCGGCGCAACAGGCGGTTCGTTCGAGACACCGTCAGCGTTCAGCGCGGCGCCAGCACCATGGTCATCTGGCGGCCCTCCAGCCGCGGAAATTGCTCTACCTTGCCGATCGTTTCGAGCTCGCCCTTGACCCGGTCGAGCACCCGCAGGCCGAGATTCTGGTGGGCCATCTCGCGGCCGCGGAAGCGCATGGTGACCTTGACCTTGTCGCCCTCGCCGAGGAACTTGACGATGGCACGCATCTTGACCCCGTAGTCGTGGTCGTCGATGCCGGGACGCATCTTGATTTCCTTGACCTCGATGACGTTCTGCTTCTTGCGCGCCTCGGCCGCGCGTTTCTGGCGGTCGTATTTGAATTTGCCGTAATCGAGGATTTTGCACACCGGCGGCCGTGCGTTGGGCGAGATCTCGACCAGGTCGAGACCTGCGTCGCCAGCATATTGCCGCGCCTCACGCAGCGCGACCACACCGATCATGTTGCCGGAACGATCGACCAGCCGAACCGGGTCGGCCTCGATCGCGTCATTGGCCCGCGGGCCCTCCCGCTGCGGCGGCAGCGGTGGATAGAATCTGGCTATCCTTCGACTCCCTGTCTTCCTTGTTCTACCGGGCGGCGCGAACGATCGGACTCGCCGCTTCGGCAGCGAGTGTAGAGACCGCGTCGTCGAGCGCAAGCACTTCCTGGCGTTTGCCGCCCAGGCGCCGCAACGACACGGTGTTCTCCTCAGCCTCGCGGCCGCCGATCACCGCGATCACCGGGACCCTGGCGTGGCTGTGCCCGCGCACCTTGTAGGAAATTTTCTCGTTGCGCAGGTCGCGTTCGACACGCAAGCCGGCGGTCGAGAACCGTTCCGCCACGGTTTCCGCCCAGACGTCGCCGTCCTGGGTGATCGTCGCCACCACTGTCTGGACCGGCGCCAGCCACAGCGGCAGCCGCCCCGCATAGTGCTCGATCAATATCCCCAGAAAACGCTCGAACGACCCCAGGATCGCACGGTGGAGCATCACCGGGCGATGCCGCGCGCCGTCGTCGCCAACGTAGCTCGCGTCGAGACGTTCCGGGAGCACGAAATCGACCTGGAGGGTGCCGCACTGCCAATCGCGACCGATGGCGTCGCGGAGCACGAATTCGAGCTTGGGGCCGTAGAACGCGCCTTCGCCGGGGTTCGGCGCCGCCGCCATGCCTGCCGCTGCGCAGGCGTCGCGCAACGCCGCCTCGGCGCGGTCCCAGGTGGAGTCCGCACCGACGCGGCTCTCCGGACGGTCGGCGAATTTCACCGTCACGTCGGTGAAACCGAAGTCGCGGTAGATCTCGCTCAGCAAGGTGCAGAAGCGGGCGGTCTCGTCGGCGATCTGGTCTTCGGTGCAGAAGATGTGCGCGTCGTCCTGCACGAACGCGCGCACCCGCATCAGGCCATGCAGCGCGCCCGACGGTTCCTTGCGATGACAGGCGCCGAACTCGGCCATGCGCAGCGGCAGATCGCGATAGCTCTTCAGCCCCTGCCGGAAAATCTGCACGTGGCAGGGGCAGTTCATCGGCTTCAACGCAAGCACGCGGTCGTCGGACTCCGCGGTGAACATGTGCTCGCGGAATTTTTCCCAATGCCCCGAACGCTCCCACAACCCCCGATCGACGAGCTCGGGCGTGCGGACTTCGACGTAACCTGCGGCGTCGAGTTTCGCGCGCATATAGTCCTGGGCCACGCGATAGAGCGTCCAGCCCTTCGGGTGCCAGAACACGCTGCCCGCCGCTTCCTCCTGGAAGTGATACAGGTCCATTTCACGGCCGAGTCGGCGGTGGTCGCGCTTCTCCGCTTCTTCGAGGCGGCGCAGATAGGCCGCAAGGTCCTTCTCCCCGGCCCACGCGGTGCCGTAAACGCGCTGTAGCGCCGGGTTCGCGGAATCGCCGCGCCAATAGGCGCCGGAGACCTTGAGAAGCTTGAACGCGCCGCCCAGCCGCCCGGTCGAAGACAGATGCGGGCCGCGACACAGGTCGGCGAACCCGCCCTGGCGATAGACGGTGACGACCTCGTCCGCCGGCAAGCCGCGGACGATCTCGGCCTTGTAGGTTTCGTCAAGGTCTTCGAAATAGGCGACCGCCGCTTCGCGCTCCCAGACTTCACGCTCGACCGGTTCGTCGCGGGCGACGATCTCGCGCATTCGCGCTTCCATCCGTTCGAGATCGTCGGGCGTGAACGGTTCGTCGCGCGCGAAATCGTAATAGAAGCCGTTCTCGATCACCGGCCCGATGGCGACCTTGACGTCGGGCCACAGTTCCTTCGCCGCCTGGGCGAGTGCGTGCGCGGCGTCGTGGCGAAGGATATCGAGGCCGTCCGGGTCGCGGGCGGTAATCATCGTGACCGAGGCATCGGCCTCGATCTCGCGGGCGAGATCGCGCAGTTCGCCGTTCACGCGTATCGCGAGTGCCGCACGGGCGAGGCCGGGGCCGATGTCGGCCGCGACCTCGGCGCCGGTGACCGGCGGATCGTAGCGTCGGGTCGCACCGTCGGGCAGGGTGATGGCGATCTGCCGGCTCATGACGGGGCGGGAAAATGGGTGGCCCGCCGAGGGCTGTCAACCGCGATCGCGGTGCGCGGGCATCTTGCCCGCATTCGCGCGAAGCAAGCGAGGAGGCAGGGAGGCGGGCGGGACGCCCGCGATGGGGTGGACGCCCCCTATCGCCGGCATCGTGGCGTGCCATGATGGTGTTGTAGCTCACTCCGGCGAGAGAGTTTTCACCTTCAGAAGAGAGGAGGCGTCCGTGGAACAGGTTAGCATGATCGGGATCGATCTGGCGAAGCACAGCTTTCAGCTGCATGGCGCGGCCGACGACGGCTCGGTTGTTTTCCGCAAGAAGCTGACGCGGGGCAAGCTGATGCCGTTTCTGTCGTCGCAAAGGCCCTGCGTGGTGGCGATGGAGGCGTGCGCGGGGGCCCACCATTGGGGGCGAGAGTTGGGCGCGCTGGGTCACGCGGTGAAGCTGGTTCCGCCGATCTACGTGAAGCCGTTCGTGAAGCGTCAGAAAAACGATGCGGCGGATGCGGAGGCGATCGTGGAGGCGGCGTCTCGTCCGACGATGCATTTCGTCTCGGTGAAGAGCGCGGAGCAGCAGGCTCTGGGGGCGTTGTTCAAGGTCCGCGATCTTGCGGTAAGCCAGCGCACGCAGACGATCAATGCGTTGCGCGGCCATCTGGCGGAGTTCGGGGTTGTGGCTCCGCAGGGGCCGGCTCACGTGAAGCGTCTTGCGGCGGCGATCGCGGAACCGGGTTCGCGGTTGCCGGCGTTGATGCGCAAGCTTGGCAAGGACCTGATCGCGCAGATCGCGGCGTTCGACGATCGGATCAAGGGGTTGGACAAGGAGCTTCGGCAGCGATCGCGTCGGGATGAAGACAGCGTGCGGCTGATGACGGTTCCCGGGGTGGGGCCTGTGTGCACGCTGGCGCTTCAGGCGTTTGCGCCGCCGATGGAGAGCTTCCGCCGGGGTCGCGACTTTGTGGCGTGGCTCGGCCTGACGCCGCGCCAGCACACGACGGGGGGCAAGCCTCGGCTCGGCAAGATGTCGAAGATGGGTCAGCGCGACCTGCGTCGATTGTTGATCATCGGGGCGATGTCGGTGGTGCGCCAGGCGGCTCGGCGGGGGGCGCCACCGGGGTCGTGGCTGGCGCGGATGCTGTCGCGCAAGCCGCGGCTGCTGGTTGCGGTGGCGCTGGCGAACAAGATGGCGCGCACGGTGTGGGCGCTGATGACGAAACGACAGGACTACCGGGCGCCGGCGCCGCAGGCTGCGTAAGCGGCGGCGCGTCGGACCCGGTGGGGATGCAGGCAGGGCGAACGGACGGGTAAGGGACAACGGTCAATGAGACGGGGGCGGGAAAACCAGCCAGGTGCGCCGAGCTTCGAGCTCGTGCCCGCGAAATGGACCCGCTCCGCGTATCTCCATACGGGCCTGCGGCGCTTCAATGCCGCATCTATCGAGGCCGGACACACGACAGCGCCTGACCGCTTCGATCCCAAACCCACCGCGAGAAAATGCTTGCATCCAAGGGGGCGTCCACACACGCACCAGAGACCTCTCATACCAATCGCAATTCAAACAAACCTATACGGTGATGTTTCGGGGTCAGCGCGAGGGAGCGATATATCGAAGCACGAGTCAATATGATACGCGACTGGTATCACCACGCCCACGGTATGCGAGACACGAACAGAACACACCTCTTCGACGGTGGCGTTTCAACGACAGGAAATCAGGGCGCAGGCCGTCCCGGTTTTCGCCTCGACACGGCGGAGCCAGGTCCGGCGGGTCCGCCCGCGCGACGGATAGATGCCGGAGCACGGCACGGTCGAGATGCTGGACTGGACATCCGCCGCGCTCCACCAGGTGTGCCGGACGGTATTCTTCGCCCGCTTCAGCGAGGGCGAGGCGGATCGCGGCCGTGGCACGAATCACACCCGAATTTCGACGAATGGCGAGGACGGTCGCTGCCGAGCGTCACCCCCCGACAGCCAAGCCGTCAACGGCCTTGAACTGATCCGCGCATGGGGTAAGGATGCGTCGAATGCCTTCGGCCGTTGCAATAGGATGGACGAACGACGTGGCAACAGAACAAACACGAAACGACGTTTGGCAGGGTTTCCTGGATGTGGCACGGCTGGTCCGGTACTATGAGGCGCTTTCGGATCGGCATCGACGCAACCACTTGATCGTCCGATTTCTGTTATTGGTCGCAGCAGCCAGCGGCATCGCCACGCTGTTGGATTTACTTCCGCCCATCATGCAGCTCCTGGCCAGTGGAGTGATCGCGCTTCTTGTCTCCTGGGATTTCGTGGCGGACTACGCGAAGAAGGCGGCTATTCTCCACACTGTCAGCCTTGAATGCAGTGCATTGGAGATCGAGTGGCGTGAGTTGTGGGCCGGCGTCAACGAGCACGACCTGGATGACGCCGAGGCTCGGCGAAAGAATCGACAATTGGAACAGAGGATTCTGGAGGTGACCGGACGGGCAGGCCACGCCGACGTCCGGGAGGACCGCAAACTGAACGAGAAATGTGAGGAGGCCGCGTACAAGATTATGGCTGAGCGTTATGCCGGCTAAGAAAACGATACGAAACAGCGGGAAGCCCGCGAGACCGGGGAAAGTACGGCCTCCGCCTCCGCCGCCAAAACAGTCACCCCCGTCAAAGGACAAGAAGGATGACATCGGCTAGCGTGCGAATCGTGCGGTTTTCCGGTAGACCAGTTTACCGTTTCTTGCCTGAGCGAACGATGTAACATAGTCGTTCCACAATGGCGTCGAGTGCGGGATCGGATTGTTTGCGGGCCGAACAGCGCGTGGCTCTCGCATCCGAAGCCAACGCCTCTGTAGCCCGGACGAATTCTACGGCGCGGTGGCGACCACACGGACCTTCGCCGACCGGTTGGACACCATGGCGCGGGTTCGCGACGCCGGCGTGGGCGAAAGCCGGAGCGACCACGCCGGCATGTTGGCCATACTCGCCACAATGCCGCGCCACCCGGAAAGCGCGCCGATCAAACATGCGTCCGGATCGCCGGCACGCCGTTCGCCGACCTCGAGTCGCTCGACAGTTTCGAATTCGTGCGCATGATCGCCGCGGCGCGGATCATGATGCCCCACTCGATCTTCATCGGCGGCAAGCTGCCGACCGCCGCGAACCCGGAGGAATCGAAGGACCGCACGTTGTGGCGGCGCTTGGGGATCCGATCGATGGCCCTCCCCGCCGGATAGGGATATCAGCGCCGGATCGGGCCGCCACGATCACCAGACCTCGTGGAACGGCCGCAACTCGACGTCGAACGACCATGCCGAGCGGTCCTGATGCGCGACGTGGAACATCTCTTCGGCGATGGCGCTCGGCTTGATGAAGAAATCGTCCGGCTTGTCGGGCGCAAGGCGGGGCCGGGTGAACGGCGTGTCGATCAATGCATCCACCGTCACATAAGCCACGTGAACGCCCTTCGGGCCGAGATCGCGCGCCATCGACTGGCAGAGGATGCGTTGGGCGGCCTTGGTCGGCGCGAAAATCGGCGTATGCGCCTTGCCGCGATGGGCCGAGGTGTTGCCGGTGACAAGGATGACGCCCCGGCCGGCCTCGATCATGTCAGGCACCACAGCACGGCAGAGATAGAACAACGCGGTGGCGTTGATGCGGAAATTGCGTTCGAGCAGTGCCGGGTCGGCATCCAGGAACCGGATCCAGCCGCCGCCGACCGCGTTGTGCAGCACCACCTGAGGCGGTCCCATCTCGTCCTTCACCTGCGCGGCGACGGCGACGAGACGGTCGAGATCGGCGACGTCGCAGACATAGCCCCGCGAGCCGGGGAGTTCAGCCTCGAACCGGCGCAAGCGGTCTTCCGAGCGCGCCAGCATGGCGACCCGGTAGCCGCCGGTCGCAAAACGCCGCGCCGCCGCACCGCCGGTACCCTCGCCGAGGCCGGTAACGAGGAAGACCGGCTTTTCATTGTCGGTCATGTGTCCCTCCGCCGCTCTCGTCCGCCGATCAGCGGCCCCGGAACACCGGCGCGCGTTTCTCGACGAAGGCGGCGGCGGCTTCCTTGTGGTCCTCGGTCATGCCGCAGCGCGTGTGGTGCATCGCCTCCTGATCGAGGCAGGCCGACAGCGGCAGATACTCGGCGGCGTTCATGTTGCGCTTCATGTAGCCGAGGGTGATCGAGGGCCCGTTGGCGAGCGCCGCCGCGGTCTCGCGCACCGTATCCGCGAGCGCCTCGGCCGGCACCGCGCGATTGACCATGCCGATCGCGCACGCCTCGGCGCCGGAGAGGACCGGCGCCAGATAATAGAGTTCGCGCGCCTTCGCGGTGCCGACGATCTTCGACAGGAACCAGCTGCCGCCGAAATCGCCGGAATAGGCGACGCGGGCGAACGCGGTAGTGATCTTCGCCGTCTCCGCGGCGATGCGCAGGTCGCAGGCGAGCGCGAGCGACAATCCGGCGCCCGCCGCGGCGCCGGGGATCGCGGCGATCGTCGGCTTGGGCATTTCGTGCAGCAGGCGCGCGGTCTCCATCGACCGGCGCAGCGCGCGCACCTTCCCCTCCATGCCGGTCTCGGCGAATTCGGCGCCCTCGGCCATCGCCTTCACGTCGCCGCCGGCGCAAAAGGCGCCCCCAGCGCCAGTCAACACCACCGCGCCGATCGCGGAATCGTTCGCGATGCGGTCCAGATGGTCGAGCATCGACTCGAGCATCGCCGGCGACATCGCGTTGCGCCGGTCGGGCCGGTTCATGGTCAGCGTCGCCACGCGGTCTTCGACGGTAACGAGCAGATCCCGGGTCATCGTGCGCCTCCCTACCTGTCGCGCGTCTCCCGCGCGCTGGCTTGCACAGGCGGCCCTCTATACACTTCGGCGCTTCCACAGGCGAACGTCGGCTCGCGGCGCGCCGGCCCAACCGGGGATGAAGCGATGGATGGCGGTATGCTGGCGCGCGTCTCGCTCGACGACAAATACACGCTGGACAAAGGCCGGGTGTTCATCTCCGGCGTGCAGGCGCTGGTGCGCCTGCCCATCATGCAGCGCCGGCGCGACCGCGCCGCCGGACTGAACACCGCCGGCTTCATCTCCGGCTATCGCGGCTCGCCGCTCGGCGGCTACGACGCCGCGCTGCGGCAGGCCGCGCGGCGCCTCGAAGAGAACGACATCCTGTTCCGCCCCGGGCTCAACGAAGACCTCGCCATGGCGGCCGTCTGGGGCACCCAGCAGCTCGACTTCGTGCCAGGGCGCAAAGTCGATGGCGTGTTCGCCATCTGGTATGGCAAGGGCCCCGGCGTCGATCGCACGGGCGATGCACTCAAACACGCCAATTTCGCCGGCAGCCACCCCAATGGCGGCGTGCTGGTGGTGTGCGGCGACGACCACACCGGCAAGTCGTCGTCGATGGGTCACCAGTCGGACCAGGCGATGATCGCCGCCAACATCCCGCTGCTCTACCCCGCCAGCGTGCAGGACTACCTCGATTTCGGCCTGCACGGCTTCGCCCTGTCGCGGTTCGCCGGCACGCTGACGGGCTTCAAGACGGTGAACGAAACCGTAACCGCGACAGCGACGGTCGCGATCGATCCGGGCCGGGTTTCGATCGCCCTGCCGCGCAACGCGCCGGAAGCGCCAGACGGGGTTCACATCCGCCCCGAATACGACCCACAAGGGCAGGACAACCGGGTGGCGCGCTACAAATTGCCGCGCGCACAGGCTTACGTCCGCGCCAACCGCCTCGACCGCCCGGTTTTTGGCGCCCAGCGACCGACGCGGCTCGGCATCGTGACAGCGGGCAAGGCGACGCTCGACACGCTGGCGGCGCTGCGGCTGCTGGGCATCGACGACGAAGCGGCGCGCGGCCTCGGGATCGGCGTTTACAAGGTCGCGATGGTGTGGCCGCTCGAACCCGAGGGCCTGGCGGAATTCGCCGGGCAATGCGCCGAGCTCCTGTTCGTCGAAGAGAAACGCCCGGTGATGGAAGACCAGGCGAAGGCATTGTTTTACAACCGCGACCCGCGCCCGCTCATCGTGGGCAAGCGCGACCACGAAGGCCGGCCGCTGCTGCCGGCGGACGAACCGATCGAGGCGGCGCTTGTGGCGGCGGCGATCGGCGACCGCCTGGAAACAGCGCGCGTTCTCGATTCCGGACCCGCCGAGAAGCTAGCGCGGCTGCGGGCGCGCCTCGGACGCAACCTGCCGGCGCTGTCGGGCGGCGTCGCGCGCACGCCCTTCTTCTGCTCCGGCTGCCCACACAATACCTCCACCAAAGTGCCCGAAGGCTCGGTAGCGATGGCCGGCATCGGCTGCCACGGCATGGCGCTGCTCGTGCCCGAGCGCAACACGCTGCCGGTGCCGCATATGGGCGCCGAAGGCGTGCCGTGGACCGGGATGGCGCCCTTCACCGAAACCGGCCACATCTTCCAGAACCTCGGTGACGGCACCTACGTCCATTCGGGTTCGCTCGGCATCCGCGCCGCGGTCCAGGCCGAAGTGAACATCACCTACAAGATTCTCTACAACGACGCCGTGGCGATGACCGGCGGCCAGCCGGTGGAAGGCGCGCCCGGCGTCGGCGCCATCGCCCGCCAATTGCTCGACGAAGGCGTGAGACGGGTCGACGTCGTTTCCGACGAGCCGGAGAAGTTCCGCGGGCTTTCGGATATCCCGCCCGGCGTGCGCATCCATCACCGCGACTCGCTCGACGGCGTGCAGAAAGACATGCGCCGGATCGAGGGCGTGACCGCGATCATCTACGAACAGACTTGCGCGGCGGAGAAACGTCGGCGGCGCAAGCGCGGCGCCTTCCCCAACCCGCCGAAGCGCGTTTTCATCAACCCGCTGGTCTGCGAAGGCTGCGGCGACTGCTCGAACGAGGCCAATTGCGTCTCGATCCATCCCCTCGAGACCGAGTTCGGCCGCAAGCGCCGGATCGACCAGTCGAGCTGCAACAAGGACTATTCCTGCCTGAAGGGCTTCTGCCCCAGTTTCGTGACGGTGCATGGCGGCGGCCCGCGCAAGCCGGCGCCGGCTTCGATACCGGCAAACGCTTTCGACGGCCTGCCGGATCCGGCGCTGCCGGGCGCCGACCCGGAATGGGACGTGCTGATCGCCGGGGTGGGCGGCACCGGCGTCATCACGGTCGGCGCGGTGCTCGGCATGGCGGCGCATCTCGAGGGCAAGGGCGCGTCGGTGTTCGACATGACCGGCCTGAGCCAGAAGAACGGCGCGGTGTACAGCCATCTCAAGATCACCGGCGACCCGGAGGCCGACCCGGCGGCCGGCATCGGCCTCGGCGAAGCCGACCTGTTGCTCGGCTGCGACATCGTGGCGGCGACCGCAGCGGGCGCCGTGCGCGCACTCGAACCCGGCCGCACCCTGGCGGTGCTCAACACCACCGTGACTCCGCCGCCGGGGTTCCAGATGGACGCCGACATGAAGCTCGACGGCGGCTTTCTGGCGCGCGGGCTGGCCGAACATGTGGGCGACGACAGGGCGGAGCTCGTCGATGCGACGCGGATCGCGCTGGCGCTGACCGGCGACACGATCGGCGCCAATACATTCATGATCGGCTACGCGTTCCAGTCGGGCGGCCTGCCGGTGTCGGCGACGGCGATCGAAGAGGCGATCGGCATCAACGGCGTCGCGGTGGCGTTCAACGTTCGCGCGTTTCGGCTCGGGCGGCTCGCCGCGCACGATATCGACACGGTGCGAGCGCTTTTGCCGGATGCTTCGACGGAGGATATGGCGACCGATCTCGACACGACGGTGGCGAAGCGCGTCGAATTTCTCGCCGCTTACCAGAACGCGGACTACGCGGCGCGCTACCGCGCGCTCTTGGACGACGCCCGCGCCGCCGAAGCGCGGCTTGGCTCGGGCGAGGCGTTCTCGACCGCGGTCGCACGCTATGCGTTCAAGGTGATGGCCTACAAGGACGAATACGAGGTCGCGCGCCTCTATACCGACGGCGACTTCGAGCGCCGGATCGCCGAAGCGTTCGAGGGCGATTTCAAACTGCGGTTCCATTTAGCGCCGCCGCTCCTCGCCGGACGCGACCCGGACAGCGGCAAGTTGCGGAAGCGCGAATACGGCGCCTGGATGATGTGGGTCTTCCGCGGCCTCGCGAGGCTGCGCGGTCTGCGCGGCACGGCGTGGGACCCGTTCGGCTATACGCGGGAGCGCCGCGCCGAGTGTCGGCTCCGCGACCGCTATCTCGCCGACATTGCACGCCTGACAGCGGGTCTGACGGCCGAGACTCTACCCGTCGCGGTGCAGATCGCCGAGATTCCCGAACAGATCCGCGGTTACGGCCATGTGAAAGAGAAGGCGATGGCCGAGGCCGACGCCGAGCGGGCGCGTCTGTTCGCGGAACTCGACGGCGCCGCTCCCGCGCGACGAGCGGCCTGACCCGCGCCGCCGTCAGAGCATTTCTTCGGCAACGACGCGCAGCGCCTCGCGCGAGGCGCCGCGAAGCAGCATGGTGTTTACGTCGCCGCGCTCGCCGGCGCGCCTCCATGCCTGAAGCTGCTCGACCATGTGTTCCTTTGGGCCGACGAGCGACGTAGCATCGACCAGTTCGTCGGGCACCGCGGCCGCAGCGGCGCCGCGCTGGCCGTCGAGGAACAGGTTCTGAATCTCCTCGGCCGCGGCCTCGAAGCCCATGCGCTTGGCGTAGTCGTTGTAGAAGTTCTTCGTCCGTGCGCCCATGCCGCCGATATAGAGCGCCATGTCGCGCTTGATCGGCGCGCGGCATTCGGCGAGGTCGTCGCCCATGCTCACCCAAACGAAGGGCGCGAGATCGAACCCGGCAGGGTCGCGTCCACCCGCCGCGAACCCCCGGTCGAGCGATTCCGACAGCACCCAACGTCGGTTCGGATCGACGAAGATCGGGAACACTCCGTCCGCGAGTTCCGCCGCCAGCCGCAAGCCCGCCGGCGTGATCGCCGCCGTGTAGATCGGCAACGCCGGATCGCCGTGGATCATGCTCTTCAGCGGTTTGCCGAGGCCGGTGGCGCCGGGGCCGTCATAGGGAAGCCGGTAATACTCGCCGTGGAATTCGGCCGGGGCCTCGCGCTTCAGGATCATCCGAATGATGGAGATGTATTCCCTCATGCGGGCGAGCGAGTTGGCGTAGGGCATGCCGTGCCAGCCCTCGACCACCTGTGGGCCGGACGGTCCGAGACCGAGCAGAAAGCGTCCGCCGGACAGCTTGTGCAGGGTCATGGCGGTCCCCGCCGCCGTCGCCGGGGTGCGCGCCGGCATCTGCATGATCGCGGTGCCGACGCGGATCTTCGTGGTCTGCGCCAGCACCCACGCGGCCGGAGAAACCGCGTCCGAGCCGTAGGCCTCACTGCTCCAGACCGAATCGTAGCCGAGCGATTCGGCTTCCCGGATCCGCTCGATATCGAGTTTGAAGTCCGTGGTCGCGAGACCCAACAACAGTCCGAGTTTCATAGTGTCCTCTCGTTATCGATCGTCAGAGCGGAAAGCCGTAAAGCCGCCCGGCGTTCTCGCACACCACCTTGCGCCGCCGGGCATGGGGCAGTTGGCCGAGCTCGCGGGCGATGAAGGCGCAGCTGTCGGGCCACACGCCGTCCGGGTGCGGGAAATCCGAGCCCCACATCACATTGTCTTCACCGAGCTCGTCGAGCAGCTTGGTGCCCACCGGGTCGGACTGATAGGTCGCGCGGCACTGCCGGCGCCAATAGAGCGACGGCTTCATGGTCAGGGTCAGGTCCTGAAACTGATCCTCCCATTCCAGGTCCATATGTTCGAGGATGTAGGGGATCCAGCCGATGCCGCTCTCGCCGATCACGACGGTAAGCGAAGGATGCCGCTCGAGAATGCCGCCGAAGACGACCTCCATCAGGAAACGGGACATGCCGAGTTGAAAGCCGGTGATGAAAACCGCCCAAGCCTGACGCTGGCGCAGTTTCGGCAAGCCGTCGAGATTCGGCGGCGCGCCGCCGATGGTATGGAAGTGCACCGGCAACCCCGTCGCCGCCGCCGCAGCCCATAGCGGCTCCCATTCGGGGTTGTAGAGCGGGGTCATGTCTCGGGTCAGCGGCACCTCGAAGCCGCGCAGCACGCCCTCCGCCCCGACGCGCTCGATCTCGTGCACCGCGGCTTCGACATCGTGGCTCGGGATCGCCGCGATGCCGGCGTAGCGGTGGGGGTGGGCGCCGCAGAACTCGGCGAGCCAACGGTTGTAGATGCCCATCATGACGGTCGCCGCCGGCGGGTCGTCCAGCCGTTGCGCGGCACCGAGGATGCCGTAGAGCACCTCGCCCTGAACGCCGTCGCGGTCCTGGTCCTTCAAACGCAGGTCGGGGTCGGTGAGGCGGCGGATGCCTTTCCTTCCGTCTTCGTAAAGCCCCGTTTCGGCCATTCGGTCGGAACGCCGGATCTGCCCCGGCACATATTCGCGCCCTGCCGATCCCATTCCGTTCTGCAGGCCGAAATACGCGCCGTTGCGGCTCACCCACACCGGTCCCTTCTCGCCGCCGGTGACATAGGGCATGCGGTCGGTGAACTCTTTCGGCGCATTGGCGGTGAACAGGTCGGGCGGCAGCCAGATCAGATCGATATGGCAGTCGGCAGAGATGATTTCGTATTTCATGGCGCCCCGGCGCGGCTGGCGTGAACGCGATGCCTCGCGCCATGTTACCATGCAGCGCTCGCCCGTCGCGACACCGCGCACTCGCCCCGATTCCCGAACCGCCATGACCGAGATCCGCATCGTTTTCAGCCGCTTCTCGACGTTCTACGCGCCGTTGATCGCGACGTTCGCCAGGCCGTTCCTCGCCGAGGAAGGGCTGGAAGCGAGTCACCGCACGCTACCGGCGGGAATTACGGCCGCGGAACTGCTGGCGAACGGCGCGGCAGACGTGGCGCAATCGGCCGTCTCGCAGGGCTTTCTGACGCTGGAGCGCGGCGAGACACCGGCAACCCGGCATTTCGCACAGATCAACGAGACCGACGGTTTCTTTCTCGTCGGCCGCACACCCGAGCCCGATTTCTCCTGGGCCGGCCTCGCAGGTCGGCGGGTGTTGGCCGATCACGGCGGTCAACCGCTCGCGATGTTCAGATATGCCTGCCACCGCGCGGGGGTCGATGACGCAGCCATCGAGACGGTCGATGCGGGCGCCCCGGACGCGATGGTGCGCGCCTTCCGCGCCGGGGAAGGCGACTACGTTCATCTGCAAGGCCCGGCGCCGCAGCAGCTCGCCGCCGACGGCGCCGGCCACGTCGTCGCCGCTGTCGGGCGCGCGGTCGGGCGTTGCGCCTTTTCCAGCCTGATGGCCACGCCCGGCTGGCTCGAGACCGATGAGGCAGCGGCTTTCATGCGCGCTTACCGGAAAGCGCGCGCCTTCGTGACGATCGCCCCGGCGGACCAGGTGGCGGCGGCGATCGCGCCCTTTTTCGACGGCATCGACCGCCAGGTTCTGCGTGAAACGATCGACGCCTACCGGGCTCTCGGCTGCTGGACGTACGGAGTCGAGATCACGGAGGCCGCCTATGAGGCCGCGGAGGACGTGTTTCTGCACGCCGGTCTTATCTCGCGGCGCCACGATTACAACGCCGTTTGCGCCGCCCCACCCGCGTAACGAGACTCGCGCCACGGGGCGCACTAGAGTGCGCTTTCTGGGATCAGGGGAGGCGGCGGAACATGAAACGCAGGCGATTTCTGACGGGGGCGGCGGCGGGCGCCGGCGCGGCGACTCTGAGCGGCGTCCGGTCTGCGCCGGCCATCGCGCAGGAGCGCTTCGAGTGGCGTATGGTCACCTGCTGGCCTCGCAACCTGCCGGCGATCGGCGTCGGCGCGCAACGCATCGCCGACGCGATCGGCGAAATGTCGGGCGGACGCCTCAGGATCAGGCTCTACTCGGCGGGCGAACTGGTGCCTGCGTTCGAGGCGTTCGACGCGGTGCGCGACGGCATCGCCGAGTGCTGCCACGATGCGCCCTACTACTGGATCGCGAAGCACGGTGCGATGCCGTTCTTCTGCTCGGTCCCCGGCGGGCTGACCCCGCCCGAGCACAATGCGTGGATCCTCTATGGCGGCGGCCAGGCGCTGTGGGACGAACTCTACGCGAACTACGGATTGCGCGGCTTCCTCGCCGGCACCGGCGGCCCCAATATGGGCGGTTGGTTCCGTAAGGAAATCGACACGGTCGAGGATCTGAACGGCCTCAAGATGCGGATTCCCGGCCTCGGCGCCGAGGTGCTGAACCGGCTCGGCGCGATCGCCGTCAACCTGCCCGGCGGCGAGGTTCTGCCGGCGTTGCAGACCGGCGCCCTCGACGCCACCGAGTGGGCCGGCCCCTACAACGATCTGGCGATGGGGTTCTACAAGGTTGCGCCGTATTACTACGGGCCCGGGGCGCACGAGCCCGGCCCGGCGATCTCGCTGACCGTCAGCCGCGCCGCGTTCGACGCGTTGCCCGCCGACCTGCAGGCGATCGTCCGCATGGCGGCCGGCGAGGAGGCCATGCGCATGTATGCCGAGACCATGAACGGCAACGCGCGCGCCCTGGAGGCACTGATCGACCAACACGGCGTCGATGTACGCCACTTCCCGGCCCCGGTCTTGCGGGCGATGCTGGAACATTCGGTGGATGTGGTTGCCGACGCCGCGGCGGCCGACGATATTTCACGCCGGATTCACGAAAGCTGGAGCGGGTTCCGAGACCGGATGGTGGTCAATCAGCCCTATGCCGCGCTCGGCTATCTTGCCGGGCGCGCGGCGTTCCACGCCTGAGCATATCGCCACCGCCCCGGTTTCCGCCCGAAGGATAACGGGGCGCCCTCTCGCGGCCGCGAAGGAGCGCCCCATCGGAGGAGCGGCGCCGTCAAGCCGTCGATCCGCCGCTTTTCCACCGTTTCCAGCCGCCGGGGCTCGGCGACCGCGAGCTTGCTGATCTCGCTGATAGTGCGCCCACCGCTTCGGAGGTTTGTCGCGGCGGCGGAGTCGGATCGTCCGGCGCCGCTTGTTCCCGAACGGATTTGATACGCCGCCGCGATGGGTGTATGCTCGCGCTTGGGAAACCTTGAAAAGGCGCGCGGCTGACACAGGTGCGCGCCGCGTCGCGATGCCGGCCTCGGTTGCGGGCCCCGTTTGAAGCGCGCACCCTTGGCGACATCCCTCGTGCAAGGTCATGAACCAGGAGGGAATCCATGGGCAGCTACTTCACCGAACGCGAATTCCGCCAGGTCGAGCCGGCCGAGAACGCTTTCCAGTCGCCGGTGCCGACCCAGGTGGTCTCGAACGGCGAGTTCAACCCGCCGCCGCAGTCCCGGCAGCAGAAGCAGGTCGAGGAGCGCATCAAGGAGCTCGCCGACTATCACGGTGCCCGGCAAGGGCTCGACCGGCGCCAATTCCTGCGCACCAGCTCCGGCATGGCGGCTGCGTTCCTCGCCATGAACGAAGTCTATGGCGACGTGTTCAAGGTTTCGGAAGCCGAGGCCGCGGACCGCGAAATGGCCACGGAGCTCGCCGAGTCGACACAGAACCAGTTCGTCTTCGACGTGCAGACCCACTTCGTGCGCGACGACTACACGCAGGAAGGCTTCCTCGGCTTCATCAAGCACGGCGCCGAGGTTTGGGAAAGCGGCGGTGTCGATGCCGAGACGGTGTCGATGTATCACCTCAAGTTCGAGAACTACGTTCGCGAGATCTATCTCAACAGCGACACCAATCTGACCGTGCTTTCGGGTGCGCCGTTCGACGATGCGTCGTGGGAATTCCTGTCCAACGACGCGATCGCCGACGCGGTCAACATGGTCAACACGACCGCCGGCTCGACCCGGATGCTCGGCCATGCGGTGGTGCGCCCCGGCCAGCCGGGCTGGATGGACGAGGTGGACAAGGCGCTCGCGGAGCGCCCGCCGGCGAGCTGGAAGCTCTATACGATCGGCGACCCGCTCTCGGCGGCGACCAAATACCCGTTCTATCTCGACGACGAGGAGCTGATCTATCCGTTCTTCGAGAAGGCGGACAAGGCGGGCATCCGCACCATGTGCATCCACAAGGGCCTCATGCCGGCCGACTACCGCGACAGTTGGCCCGAGGTCTGGAAGTATCAGACTCCGTTCGATCTCGAGAAGGCCGCTGCGGACTGGCCGCAGCTCAACTTCGTGATCTATCACGGGTGCCTGCGCCCGTTCATGGACGCGCCGGGCGAGCCGTTCCGCGCCTTCCAGGAGACCGGTCGCATCGAATGGGCGACCGACATGGGCGAGGTCGCAGAAAAGGCCGGGGCGACGAACATCTACGCCGAGATGGGCACGAGCTTCGCCTCGACGGCCGTGGCGGATCCGCGCTTCGCCGCGGCCGTTCTGGGCGCCTGGGTGAAAGGCCTCGGCCCGAACAACGTGGTCTGGGGCACCGACTCGGTCTTCCACGGCTCGCCGCAATGGCAGATCGAGGCCCTGCGCCGCCTGGAGATCCCCGAAGAGCTTCAGGAACAGTACGGGTTCCCGGCCCTCGGCGCCGGCGACGGCCCGGTCAAGAACCAGATCCTGGGTTACAACTCGGCGCGGCTGTACAACCTCGACCTGCAGGCCCACAACGGCCGCATGACCGACGACACCTTCGCCGAACTCAAGCGACAGTATCGCGAGGCCGGCGAACTGGAGTCGATGCGCGCCAACAAGAGCTACGGCTACATCGCCCGCAAGACGGCCTGAGCACACCGGCCTCTTCGACGGTGTTACGGGACCGGGGCGTTCGCGCCCCGGTTCTTTTTTCGGCATGACGGGCACGCACGAACGTCTCGTCATGATCGCCGGACCGACGGCGAGCGGCAAAACGGCCCTCGCCCTGGCGTTGGCGGAAACGCTGGCGCACACCGGACGGCCTGCGGTGCTGGTCAATGCGGACTCGATGCAGGTCTATCGCGAGCTTGCAATCCTGACCGCGCGTCCGGGCGCCGCCGATCGTGCGCGAGTCCCCCATCGGCTTTATGGAATCATGCCGGCGTCGGAAGCCTGTTCCGCAGGCCGCTGGCGCGCCCTTGCGCTGGCCGAGATCGCCGCAGCGCACGGCTCCGGGCGCTTGCCTGTCGTGGTCGGCGGCACCGGCCTCTATATGGAAGCCCTGACCCGCGGCCTGGCACCGGTACCGCCGGCGTCACTCGAACTCCGCCGCCGCGCCGACCTTCGCCACGCCGCGCTCGGCGCCCGCGCCTTTCATGCCGAGCTCGTCGCGCGCGACCCTGCGGCGAAAGATCTGGCGGTCAACGACACACAGCGAGTCAAGCGCGCCTGGACGGTGCTGGAAGCGACCGGACGGCCATTGCGGGACTGGCAGACCGAGGCGCACGAGCCCTTGCGTTGTCCGGTGCTGCGCATTCTGCTGCGACCCGAACGGGCGGCGCTCTACCGTGCGTGCGACGCGCGTTTCGAGGAAATGATGGCGCGGGGCGCGCTTGACGAGGCGCGCGCGCTCGCCGCACTCGAACTCGACCCGGGACTGCCGGCGATGAAGGCGCTCGGCGTGCGCGCATTGCTCGACCATATCGCCGGAATCATCGATCGAGACGAAGCGATCGCCCGCACGAAGGGAGCGACGCGCCGTTACGCCAAGCGCCAACTGACATGGTTTCGCCACCGCTATGCGGCAAACCTCACCGTGACGCCGGACGGTGGCAGGTTCGCCGCCGCGGTCGAAGCTTGCCACATCGCGGTCCATCGCTTCTTATCGGCCGATTGACTTGTTGACCGACTGACCCTCCGGCGCATAGCTTTGCCGGCCTTTGCGACCGGCGCGCGAACCGAGAGGCGGCCATGACTCTCAGCGGCAGCGAGATCGTCATCCAATCCCTGGTCGATCAGGGAGTCGAGGTCGTATTCGGCTATCCTGGGGGCGCTGTGCTGCCGATCTACGATGCCCTGTTCCAGCAGAACCGGCTGCGGCACATCCTGGTGCGCCATGAGCAGGCGGCGGTTCATGCGGCCGAAGGCTATGCGCGATCGACGGGGCGTGTCGGTTGCGTGCTCGTGACCTCGGGCCCCGGCGCCACCAACGCGGTCACCGGCCTTACGGACGCGCTGATGGACTCGGTGCCGATCGTCTGTCTGACCGGCCAAGTGCCGACTCATTTGATCGGCAACGACGCCTTTCAGGAAGCGGATACTGTCGGCATCACCCGTCCGTGCACCAAGCATAATTATCTGGTTAAGGACGTGCACGACCTCGGGCGCATCGTGGCCGAGGCGTTCTACATCGCTGCGGCCGGCCGCCCCGGACCGGTCGTGATCGACCTGCCGAAGGACGTGGTCAACGACCGCTGCGACTACGCGCCCCACGACGACGCCCGCCACCAGACCTATCGCCCGCGGCGCGCCCCGGTGGCCGCGCGCGTCGCCGAGGCGGCAGCGCTGCTCGCTTCGGCGCGACGGCCGATCATTTATACCGGCGGCGGCGTGATCAATTCGGGGCCGAAAGCGGTCGAGTGTCTGCGGGCGTTTGCGCGCGCGACCGGTTTCCCCGTGACCCAGACGTTGCTGGGTCTCGGCGGCTTTCCTGCCACCGACCGCCAATCGCTGGGCATGGTCGGTATGCACGGCACATACGAGTCGAACATGGGCATGCACGATAGCGACGTGATGCTCGCCGTGGGCGCGCGGTTCGACGACCGAGTGACCGGACGCCTCACCGGCTTTTCACCCGGGTCGAAGAAGATCCACATCGACATCGACCCGTCGTCTATCAACAAGAACGTGCCGATCGACGTGCCACTGGTCGGCGACGCCGGCGAAACGCTTACAGCCCTGCTGGCGGAGTGGAAGGAGCGGGGTTACGCGCCCGACCGCGCCGCGCTCGCCGGATGGTGGGGGCAGATCGAAACCTGGCGCCGGATCGACTGCCTGCGCTACGAGCCGGGCCGAACCAGCATCAAGCCGCAATACGCCTTGCAACGGTTGCAGGCTCTGACCGCCGGAAGAAACGTCTATTTCACTACCGAAGTCGGGCAACACCAGATGTGGGCCGCACAATTCCTCAAAATAGAGGAACCCTTGCGCTGGATGACCTCGGGCGGCCTCGGCACCATGGGCTACGGCTTTCCGGCGGCCCTCGGCGTTCAGGTTGCGCACCCGGAGGCACTGGTCATCGATGTCGCCGGAGAAGCGTCGTTCCTGATGAACATGCAGGAAATGTCGACGGCGGCGCAGTATCGCCTGCCGGTCAAGGTTTTCATCCTCAACAACGAATATCTCGGCATGGTGCGTCAGTGGCAGGAGTTCTTCCACGGCGGCCGCTATGCGGAGAGCTATACCGATTCGCTGCCCGATTTCGTGCGCCTCGCGGAGAGCTTCGGCTGGCTCGGTCTGCGCGCGTCACGCCCCGACGAGGTGGATGCGGCGATAGAGCGCATGATCGCGCATGACGGCCCGGTGCTCGCCGACATCTGTGTCGACAAGATGGAGAACGTGTTCCCGATGATTCCGGCGGGCGCGGCGCACCACGAGATGAAGCTGTCGGACGAGGACGCGGTGCCGACGCGCACCGAAGAAGGGATGGTGCTCGTATAGGCGGCGGCGACCGCCGAGGTTTCGGGCCGGCAGTTCTTTCTCCGACGCCGCTGCGCCACCTTCTCCGAGGTTGACCGAGGATGCGTGCGCCGTAGGCTTTGCCGCCATGTTCGCCCTCATCCTCCGTTTCGCCCTGACGGCGCTGCTGGTGTCGGCGACCGCCGATGCGACATGGGCGCAAGATCCGGATACCGCCGAGCTCGAAGCCCTTGTCGAAACCCTTGAGGACGACTCCCGGCGTGCGGCGCTGATCGCGCAATTGGAAGCGTTGATCGAAGCCCGACGCGCCACCGAAGACCCGCTGCGGGCCGACTCGCCCGGCGCGGCGCTGCTCGCTGCCGTTTCCAGCCGCGTCGCTGCGGCGGGCCACGAGATCGGCGCCGCCGCCGCCGCGATCGAGGCGATTCCCGGCGCCCTCGCGGCGCTGCGCGTTCGCGCCGCAGCCCCCGGCGTTTTCGCCGATTGGGCGCGCGCGGCAGGCCAATTGTTGCTCGCGTTCGCGGGCGCCTGGCTCGCGCACCGGCTCACCGCGCGCGTGCTCGCCCCGGCGCGCGCGGCGCTCGCCGAACGGCCCGGTGACGGACGCTTTGCGGCCGGCGCGCTTTACGCCGCCTGGGCCGTGCTCGCGTTTGTGCCGCCAGCGGCGTTCGCTGCCGGTGGTTGGGTCGTCATGGCCGCCGCCGGTCCGCCCCCCGCGCCGCGCTTGATCGGCCTCGCGCTGATCGACGCCGCCGCCCTCCTGCTGGGCGTCGCCGTCGCGGCGCGTCTCGTCCTCGCCCCCACGGTAGGCCGCTGGCGACTCGCGCCGGTGAGCGACGAGACCGCCGCCGCGCTCCTTACCGAGGTGCGTCGGGTTGCCGCCGTCGTCCTCTTCGGCGCCGCGTTCGGCGAAGCGGCGCTGGCGCTCGGCCTGCCCGTCGGCGCGCACGCCGCCTGGCTCAAGCTCGTCGGTCTCGCGGCGGTAGGGCTTCTCGTTGCCGTCGTCCTGCGCTACCGGCGCCCGGTGGCCGACGCCATCCGCGGCGCGCCCCATGCCGGCGCGGCCGGCCAACCCGGCGGCCTGCGCGCCCGCCTCGCCGATTTCTGGCATCTGCCGGCCATCCTCTACGTCCTCGTCGCGTGCGGCGCGTGGGCGACGCCCGGCGGCGGCTTTCCCGCTCTCGCGCGCGCCGCGGCGGCGGCGGCGCTCGCGCTTGCCGCCATCGGCCTGTTCCAGGCGTCGCGCCGCACCTTCGGCAGCGGAGTCCGGTTCGGACGCGCGGCGCGCGCCCGTTTTCCCGGTCTCGAACGACGCGCCGACCGCTACGCCGGCGGCCTGCGGCGGACGCTGGGGGCGGGTGTTCTCGCCATCGCCGTCCTGCTCCTGGTCGAGATCTGGATCGGCGGCGCGTTCGCCTGGCTGGCCAGCGAGCCGGGCCGTGTCCTGGTCGGGCGCGCGGCGTCGATCGCACTGATCCTGCTCGCCGCCGCGATCGCCTGGGAACTGGCCGGCGCCCTGACGGCGCGCCTGACGCCGCGCGGCGACGACCGTCAGTCGCGGGGCGCCCGCCTGCACACCCTCATGCCGCTGGCGCGCAACGCCGCCCGGGTGGCGATCGGCGCCGTCACCGCGCTCACGATCATGTCGGAACTCGGCATCGCCATCGGCCCGCTGCTCGCTGGCGCCGGTATCGCCGGTATCGCCATCGGTTTCGGCGCCCAGAGCCTGATCAAGGACGTGATTACGGGGATATTCATCCTGCTCGAAGACTCGATCGCGGTCGGCGACGTGGTCGATGTCGGCGGCCATTCCGGAGTCGTCGAGAGCATGACCGTGCGCGCGGTGCGTCTGCGCGATCTCGGCGGCAACGTGCATATCGTGCCGTTCGGCGACGTCGGCAGCGTGCTCAACATGACGCGCGATTTCTCCTACGCACTCATCGAAGCCGGCGTCGCCTACAAGGAGAACGTCGATCACGTGGTCGCGGTTCTGCACGCGGTCGGCGAGGCGGTGCGTGGCGACCCCGACTACCGCCCCGATATATTGGAGCCGCTCGAAGTGCTCGGGCTGGACTCGTTCGGCGACTCTTCGGTTAATATACGGGTGCGCCTGAAGACCCGCCCCCGGCGGCAATGGCGCGTGCGCCGCGAGTTTCACCGCCGCATGAAGCAGGCTTTCGACGACGCGGGGATCGAGATCCCGTTCCCGTATCGCACCCTGACGTTCGCGGATCCGGGCGCGGCGGAAGCCATGCCCGCTCCGGCGCGGGGAGGCAGCGGCGTGCGGTACGGTGCGAGCGGAGACGACGAAGGAGCGGGAGACCCATGACCAGCGTGCTCGAAGGCGTGAGGGTGCTCGATTTCGGGCGCTATATCGCGGGGCCGTTCTGCGCCACCCTGCTGGCGGAAATGGGCGCCGACGTGATCCGCATCGAGAAGACCGCCGGCAGCGAGGACCGTTTCGTACAACCGGTCTCCGAGAACGGACCCGGCGCGACCTTTCTGCAACTCGGACGCAACAAACGCGGCCTGACGCTGAACCCGCGCACTCCGGGCGGCGCCGAAATCGTCCGGCGGCTGGTCCGAACCGCCGACGTGGTGGTCGCCAACCTGCCGCCGCCCACGCTGGCCGTGATGGGCATCGACTACGACAGCCTGAAGGCGCAGCGCCCTGATATCATCCTGACCACCACCTCCGGCTTCGGCCGGGTGGGGCCAATGAGCGACCGGGTCGGTTTCGACGGCATCGGCCAGGCAATGAACGGCGCGATGTATCTCTCCGGCTGGCCGGACGAGCCGATGCGAGCGTTCCTCCCCTATATCGATTTCGGCACCGCGCTCTATTCGGCGTTCGGCACGATGGCGGCGTTGATGCACCGGGCGAAAACCGGCGAGGGTCAGACTGTCGAGACGTCGCTGCTCGGCACCGCCTTGTCGTTCAACCACCCGACGGTGATCGAGCAGGCGTTGCGTGCGCCGAACCGCACGGCGACCGGCAATCGCGGCCAGACTTCGGCGCCGACCGACGCCTTTCAGACCGCTGACGGCTGGCTCCTCGTGCAGACCGTGGGCAATCCGCTCTATGCGCGCTGGGCGCGGTTGATGGGCGAGGAACATTGGCTGAGCGACCCCCGCTTCGCCACCGACGAGGCGCGCGGCGACAATCGCGACACGATCTGCGAACGCATGGCGGAATGGACCGGCCAGCGCACCACCGAGGAGTGTGTCGCCGCGCTGGAAGCGGCGCGCATTCCGTCGGCGCCGGTTCTGACTCCGCAGGACATTCTGGAACACGACCATATCCGGGCGATGGCGCTGATGCGGCCTGTCACGTTCCCCGGCGTCGCCGATCCGGTGCCGTTGCTCAGGCTGCCGCTTCATCTGTCGGCCACGCCGGGAGCGATCCGCCATCGCGCGCCCACGCTCGGCGAGCACACCGACTCCATTCTCGACGAGCTCGGCTACGGCACCGGGGAGATCGTCGCCTTGCGTCGCGACGGCGTGATATAGGCCGGAATCGCTCGTCCGGGGAGGTCAAGATCGGCTTGCCACGCGCGAAAAAAAACGCGCTTCGCGGCGGCCCGAACACAAGTCGGTAGCGCCGACAGGCCCTTCCCGGACCCGGAAGCGGCCCGCAATCGAATCTCCAGCGTCGATACCGGTTTCGGGGGCCACTCTCGGCATTGATTCCGCGCGACGGCAATCCTAATATGGCGGGCAGCGGATCGCGGTCGGGAACCGTGGCCGACCTGTCCGTTCAGTGTCCGATCGAGGAGCGGCGACCATGGCGCGCGTGACGGTGGAAGACTGCGTTACCAAGATTCCCAACCGGTTCGAACTGGTCATGCTCGCGGCGCAGCGGGCGCGCGATATTTCCGCCGGCGCCGAATTGACCGTGGAAGATGACGACGACCGCAATCCGGTGATCGCGTTGCGCGAGATCGCCGAGGAAACCGTCACTCGCACGGGCCTGACAGACTCGCTGTTGCGCGGCTTGCAACGCCACGCCGAGATCGACGAGCCCGACGACTCGCCGGTGCAGTTGCCGGCGTCCGAAGAGGCCATGTTGTCCGCCGAGGGCGCGGCCGAGGCGGCGTTCGCCGCGCAATTGGCGGCCGCGGCGGCGGATGCTCCCGACCCCGGCGTGGCCCCCGACGACAAGGACTGAACCGACCGCCGGCGTCGACCGCCGGCGCGCGCCATGACCGCGGAGTCGGTTGCGGCCGCCGGACCAGACGCGCCGGTGCGTCGGTGCGCAGAACTTGTCGCGCGGGTCTTTGCCGCGGATCCCGGCGCCGACGGTGAAACCATCCGTCGCGCCTGGGGCTTCACTGTCGACCGGCACAAGGACCAGCGGCGCGCGTCGGGTGACGCCTACGCCTCGCACCCCATCGAAGTGGCGCACATCCTGGCCGACCTGCGGCTTGACGCCACTTCGGTCATCACAGGTCTGTTACACGACACGGTGGAAGATGGAGTCGCCGGCCGGGACGAGATCGCGGCGTTGTTCGGCGCAGAGGTCGGCCGTCTCGTCGACGGGGTCACGAAGCTCGGCAAGATCCAGTTGCAGTCTCACAGCCGCCGCCAAGCCGAGAACTTCCGGAAATTCCTCCTCGCGATGTCGGAGGACATCCGTGTCCTGCTGGTCAAGCTCGCCGACCGCCTGCACAACATGCGCACCCTGCGGTTCCTCGACAAGGAAGAAAAACGCCATCGAATCGCGCGCGAAACCATGGATATCTACGCGCCGCTCGCCGAGCGCATCGGGATGCAGCGCCTGAAGGACGAACTCGAAGACCTTGCCTTCGCCGAAATCAACCCCAGGGCGCGCGAATCGCTGCGCAAGCGGCTGCTCTTCCTGCACGAGACCGAAGGCAAGTTGATCCCCGTCATCGCCGAGGAACTGAAGACTACGCTGGCGACCTCCGGCATCGCGGCCGAGGTGGAAGGGCGTGCCAAGCGGCCCTATTCGATCTGGCGCAAGATGGAAAAGAAACACGTCGCGTTCGAGCAGATCGCCGACGTGATCGCGTTCCGGGTCGTGGTCGCCGATACGGGCGAGTGCTATCGAGCACTCGGCGCGGTGCACGGCGCCTATCCGATGATCCCGGGGCGCTTCAAGGACTATATCTCGACTCCCAAGCCGAACGACTACCGGTCGCTGCACACCGCGGTGATCGGCCCGCGGCAGCGCCGGGCGGAAGTGCAGATCCGCACCCGCGAAATGCATGAGGTGGCCGAGTTCGGCGTCGCCGCGCACTGGCTCTACAAACAGCACGGCGCCACCCCGCCGCGGGAAGGGCACCGCTATCCCGGGCTGCGCGAGCTGAGCGACATTTTCGAGCACGCCGCCGACGCGGAGGAACTGCTGGAGCACACCAAGCTCGCCATGTATGCCGACCAGGTGTTCTGCTTCACTCCGCGGGGGGATCTGGTTCCGTTACCCGCCGGCGCGACGCCGGTGGATTTCGCCTACGCCGTGCACTCCGACGTCGGCGATACCTGCGTCGGCGCCAAGATCAACGGACGGACGGCACCGCTGCGCACGATCCTCACGAACGGCGATCAAGTGGAAATTTTGCGTTCGAGCGTGCCGAGACCGGATCCGAAATGGGAGTCGATCGCGGTAACCGGCAAGGCGCGGGCGTGTATCCGGCGTTTCGTGCGTCAGAGTTTGGCGAAAGAACATGCCAAGCTCGGCCGCGCCATTCTGGAACAGACCTTCGCGCATCGCGGTTACCTCTTCGACGACGACGTATTGGCGGCGGCGAGCGCGCATTTCGGCCACGGCAAACCGACCGAGATCTGCGCCGCGGTCGGGCGCCGCGAACTGACCGCGGATTCGGTGCTCGCCGCGGTTCACCCGAACCCGAAAACGGCGCCGGCAGCGCCGGGCAGCACCTTCACCGCGACCGGGGCTGCGGGTGCTGCGGTGCCGCTCAAAGGGCTGACGCCGGGCATTGCGGTGCACATGGCGGAGTGCTGCCACCCGCTGTCGGGCGACCGCATCGTCGGCATTATTACCGAAGGGCGCGGGGTCACGGTGCACACCATCGACTGCGGGGTGCTGGAAAGCTTCGCCAACACGCCCGAACGCTGGCTTGACCTGTCATGGAATCCCGACAGCGAGGCGGCCCGGGCCCAGGTCGGACGCATCTCGGCGACGATGAGCAACGTGCCAGGCAGTCTGAACGCGCTTACCGATGTGATCGCGCGCGCCGACGGCAACATCATCAACCTTCAGAACACCTATCGTTCACCCGATTTCTTCGAGTTCGTGGTCGATGTCGAGGTGGCGGACGTCCAGCAGTTGACGGGCATCGTTACCGCGCTGCGCGCCAACCCGGCCTTTTTTCAGGTCGAACGCGTGCGCGGCTGAACCGGCGGCGCGGCGATGTTCGGACGGCGGCGGCGCTCTTCTCCCGGCGCCCGGCTGCGCGACTTCCTGTGGCCACGCGCGGGGTGGCGCCGCGTCGGGCTCTATGTCGGCCACCGGGTCCGCCGACTGCCCGGGTCGCCGCACAGCATCGCCCTCGGCCTCGCCTGGGGAGTCGCGGTGTCGTTCACGCCGCTGGTCGGGTTCCACTTCGTGCTTGCGGCGGTCCTCGCATGGGCGACCGGCGGCAACGTTCTCGCCTCGGCGCTGGGCACTGCGGTCGGCAATCCGTGGACCTTTCCCGTTATCTGGTTCGCCGCCTATCACGCGGGTTCGTGGATACTCGGCGGCGACGGCGCGGCACCCGGCGTGTTCACCATGTCTTCCATCTTCGACAACCCGCAATCGGTGCTCCTGCCGATGATGGTGGGCGGTGTGCCGATGGGGGCCGGTGCGTGGTTGATCTCGTTCTGGCTTGTTCGGCGCGCCGTAGCGCGCTATCAGCACATGCGGCGGGCGCGGATCGAGCGGCGGCAGCGGACGCCGCCTGCGGGACCGTCGCTGCCCGAGCCGGCGGCGAACCCCGCCGCCGACCGACCGCAGGGTCCGAACCGATGAGCCAGGCATTGGGCAGCCGAGCATTGAGACTGGGCGTCAACATCGACCACGTCGCGACAATTCGCAACGCGCGCGGCGGCGGGCATCCCGACCCGGTGCGGGCGGCACGGACGGCCGCCGAAGCGGGCGCCGACGGCATCACCGCGCATCTGCGCGAAGACCGTCGCCACATTTCGGACGACGACATTCGGCGCCTCAAGGCCGAGATCGCGCTGCCGCTCAACCTCGAAATGGCGGCGACTCCGGAAATGCTCGAAATCGCGCTCGCGACGCGCCCCGACCAGGCATGTCTGGTGCCCGAGAAGCGCGCCGAACTCACCACCGAAGGCGGCCTCGACGCCGCTGCGCAGCATGAACATCTGGCCGGAGTGATCGGCCGCCTGCAATCGGCTGGCGTCAAGGTATCGCTGTTCATCGACCCGGACCGCGTGCAGATCGCGGTCGCCGAAGCGCTTGGCGCCGACCGGGTGGAACTGCATACCGGCCTCTACTGTGCCGCTGCGGAGGCCGGGCGCGCCGCAGCGTTGGACCGCCTGCGCCAGGCAGCGCGGGACACGGTCGCGCGGGGAATGGAATGCCATGCGGGCCACGGCCTGACCTTCGACAGCGCCGGTCCGGTCGCCGCGATCACGGAAATCTCGGAACTCAACATCGGCCACTTTCTGGTCGGAGAGGCGATTTTCAACGGGCTCGACAGCGTCATCCGCCGGATGCGCTCGGTGATCGACGCGGCGCGCGCCGGCGGAGACAACGCGTGAGCGACGCCTTCACCGAAGCGTTGGCGGCGACGCACGTGATCGGTCTCGGCCACGACGTGTGCGACAGCCGACGCATCGCGCAGACGCTCGCGCGCTTCGGCGACCGCTTCACCCACCGCGCGTTCACCGCGGCCGAGCGTGCGCGCTGCGACCGGCGGGCGCGCCGCGCCGATTCCTATGCGCGCCGCTTCGCCGCCAAGGAAGCCTGCGCCAAGGCGCTGGGCACCGGCTTCCGCGGCGGCGTGCATCTGCGCGATATCGGGGTCGACAACCTGCCCGGCGGCAAGCCGGTTCTCGTACTGACCGGCGGCGCGCGGGCCCGGCTCGACGCCCTGACTCCCGACGGAGCGGCGGCGCAGATCGACGTCTCGCTTACCGACGACCGTGACCTTGCCTACGCGATCGTTCTCATCACCGCGCTGCCGGCAGCGAACGCATGAACGGCGCGAAGAATCCCGATCCCGGCAGCGCGGCCGACGCGGCACGCCGTTTCCGTGCCTGGGCGCTGTCGTGGTGGTCGGGCTGGTGGGACACTTTCAAGACCGTGGCGTGGGCGATCACCATCGCCGTGGCCGTGCGCACTTTCGCTTACGAGCCGTTCCACATCCCGTCGGGTTCGATGGCGCCGACGCTGCTGATCGGGGACTTCCTCTTCGTCTCGAAGGCGTCTTACGGCTACAGCCGCTATTCGCTTCCCTTCGGCGCCGGGCTGATCGACGGGCGTATCTGGTATGACCCCCCGGAACGCGGCGACATCGCCGTCTTCCGCAAACCCTCCGACCCGGGGGTCGATTACATCAAACGGTTGATCGGGCTGCCCGGCGACCGCATCCAGATGCGCGGCGGAGTCCTCCACCTCAATGGCGAACCGGTCGAGCGCCGACGTATCGAAGACTACATCTATACCGACCGGCGGAACCGGCGCTATGCGGCGCGACAATATGTCGAGACGCTTCCCAACGGGACCAGCTACCGCACCCTCGACGTGAACGAAAACGGGTATGGCGACGACACCCGTGTTTACGTGGTGCCGGAGGGGCATTTCTTCGCGATGGGCGACAACCGCGACAACTCCCAGGACAGCCGTGTGCTGAGCGAGGTCGGCTATGTCCCCCGCGAGAACCTGGTCGGGCGCGCGGAAATCATGTTCATTTCGGTCGATGGCCGGTTCTGGGAATTCTGGAACTGGCGGCTCGGCCGTTTCTTCAATCCGTTGTGACGCTTGCGGAGGCCGCGGCGGCGCTCGGGGTTTCGTTCAGGTCGCCCGCACGGCTGGTGGAGGCGCTCACCCATGGCAGCGCCAGCGACGCAATCGACAACCAGCGCCTGGAGTTCCTCGGCGACCGGGTGCTCGGATTGGTCGTCGCCGACCGCCTGCTGGCCGCCTACACCGACGAGGCCGAGGGTGCGCTGGCGCGACGGTTCGCGGCGCTGGTGAGCGCCGAGACTCTGGCCGAGGTCGCTCGCGAGATCGGACTCGGACGTCATTTGATTCTGGGTGCGTCGGAAGAAACGAACGGCGGGCGCGCCAACCCGGCCAACCTCGCCGACGCCTGCGAGGCGCTGATCGGAGCCCTCTACCTCGACGGCGGGCTGGGCGCCGCCGCTGCGTTCGTCGACCGCTACTGGACCGCCCGCATCGCGGCGCCGGAGGCGCCGCCGGTCGACGCCAAGACCGCGTTGCAGGAATGGGCGCAGGCGCGCGGTCTGGGCGTGCCGGCCTATCGGACCGTGTCGGTTGGCGGCCCCGACCACCGCCCGACCTTCCGGGTTGCCGTGAAAGTCGCCGGACATGGAAGCGCCGAGGCGCGCGGCCCCGGCAAGCGCCGCGCCGAGCGGGCGGCGGCGGCGCTGCTTCTCGACCGCTTGCACGCCCGCGGTGGTTGACGACACGCGCTGTGGCTTCGCCGCCCTGATCGGGGCGCCGAACGCCGGTAAATCGACCTTGCTCAACCGGATGGTCGGGACCAAGGTGTCGATCGTCACGCCGAAGGCGCAGACTACCAGAAGCCGCGTGCTCGGCATCGCACTGTTCGGGCGCGTACAGATCGTGTTCGTCGATACGCCCGGCGTGTTCGCGCCCGCGAGTCGGTTCGACCGGGCGATGGTGCGTGCGGCGTGGGACGGCGCGCGCAACGCCGATGCGACAGTGCTGGTGGTCGATGCGCGGCGCGGGATCGACGATAATTTGCGTCTGATCGCCGACCGCGCCGCGGCACTGAACCGCCCCCTGACGCTGGCGCTCAACAAGATCGACCTGATCGACCGCCGCGCCTTGCTCGGGCTGGCGGCTGCCCTTGCCGAACGGCGCACGGCCGATGGCGCGGTGCTGGTGGCCGAAACCTTCATGATCTCGGCGCTGACGGGTGACGGCGTGGCGGAACTCCAGTCCGCCCTGTGCGCGGCGATGCCGGCCGGTGCGTGGCACTACCCTGCGGAGCAGGTGGCAGACATGCCGCAGCGTCTGTTCGCGGCGGAGATCACGCGCGAGAAACTGTTCCTGCAATTGCGCCACGAACTGCCCTACGCCGCCGCGGTCGAGACCGAGGCATGGACCGAGCGCGACGACGGCAGCGTGCGCATCGACCAGGCGATCCATGTGCGCCGCGACAGCCAGCGCATGATCGTGCTCGGCAAAGGGGGCCGGCGCATCAAAGCGATCGGCAGCGCTGCGCGCGGCGAACTGGGGACGCTGCTCGACCGCCCTGTGCATCTGTTCCTGCGCGTCAAGATACGCCGCGACTGGCCCGAAGATCGAGAGCGCTACCGCGACCTCGGGCTCGACTACGGCGCCTGAGACCCGGACGCCGGCATGGAGTGGCGCGACGACGCGATCGTGCTGTCGGCGCGGCGGCATGGCGAATCCGCCCTGATCGTTCATGTGCTGACCGCCGATCGCGGCCGTCATGCGGGCCTCGTTCCCGGCGGCGCGGGACGGCGGCGGCGGGCGTTGTGGGAACCCGGCAATCGGTTGCGCTGCCGCTGGCGCGGCCGCCTCGCCGAGCAGCTGGGGTCCCTGACGGGCGAGTTGACGCGTGCGCATGGCGCGCGGTTGTTCGACGATGCCGGACGGCTCTCCGCCCTGAGCGCCGCGTGCGCCCTGTGCGATTCGCTGTTGCCGGAGAGGGCGCCGCATCCAGCGTTGTTCGACGCGCTGGCCGCCTTGCTCGATTCTCTCGAAACGCTGGCGGAACCGGTGGACTGGGCCGCCGGTTACGTCATCTGGGAGCTCGGCCTGCTGGCGGAGCTCGGCTTTGCGCTCGATCTCGATCGCTGCGCGGCGACCGGGGCGCGCGACGACCTGTGCTGGGTCTCGCCGCGCACCGGGCGGGCGCTGTCGCGCACGGCCGGCGCGGCCTGGGCCGACCGTCTGCTCGCGCTACCGGGTTTCGTAGCAGGCGCGGCCGCGCCGGATCCGGACTCGGTGCGCGCCGGGTTGCGCCTGACCGGCCACTTCCTGCGCCGGCACGGGCCCGTCAACGGTGTGCTGCCACCGGCGCGCGAGCGGCTGGCCGGCCATCTCGGCGCGCCATGAGCGATATAGTGATCTGCACCGGCCCGCCGCCTCATGGGTGCTGTGATGCCTGACGATCATACCGCCCGGATCGTTCCGGTCCCGCTCGCCGACAGTCTGAGCGAGCGTTATCTGTCCTACGCGCTCTCGACCATCATGGCGCGTTCGCTGCCCGATGTGCGCGACGGCCTGAAGCCGGTGCACCGGCGCCTGCTCCATGCCATGCGCGAATTGCGCCTGGGGGCGGACGGTGCGTTCAAGAAATGCGCCCGGGTGGTCGGCGACGTGATCGGCAAATACCATCCGCACGGCGAGGCGGCAGTGTATGACGCGATGGTGCGCCTGACGCAGGATTTCGTGGTGCGCTACCCGCTGGTCGATGGACAGGGCAATTTCGGCAACATCGACGGCGACCGCGCGGCGGCCATGCGCTACACCGAAGCGCGGCTGACCCCGGTGGCGGAGGCGTTGCTCGCCGACATCGACCGCGGGACGGTCGATTTTCGCGACAATTACGACGGTTCTGAGAGCGAGCCGGCGGTATTGCCGGCCGCGTTTCCCAACCTGCTGGCGAACGGCGCGAGCGGCATCGCGGTCGGTATGGCGTGCGCGATCCCGCCGCACAATGCGGGCGAACTGTGCGACGCCCTGTTGCATCTGATCGACACGCCCGGCGCGCCGATCGAAACGCTGGTCGAAAAGGTGCCGGGGCCGGATTTGCCGACCGGCGGCGTGTGCGTCGAGCCACGGGCGACGGCGGTCGAAGCCTACCGCACGGGCCGCGGCGCGTTTCGCGTGCGGGCGCGTTGGCGGGTGGAACCGCTCCCCCGCGGCCAATACCGGATCGTGGTTCACGAATTGCCCTGGCAGGTCCCGAAAGCGCGCTTGATCGCGAAGATCGCCGACCTGCTGACCGCCCGCAAATTGCCCGGGCTCGCCGACGTGATCGACGAGTCCGCTGAGGACGTGCGCGTCGTTCTGGTGCCGCGATCGCGGACCGTCGAGGCCGAAGCGCTGATGGAATCGCTGTTCCGCACGACCGAACTCGAAACCCGCGTGCCGCTCAACCTCAACGTGCTCGACGCCGGGAACCGCCCGCGGGTGATGTCGCTGCGCGAGGCGTTGCAGGCGTTCCTCGACCACCGCCGCAACGTACTGCAGCGGCGGTCGCGCCATCGCCTGGACCGGATCGCCCGGCGCCTCGACGTTCTGGGCGGCTACCTCGTCGCTTACCTCAATCTCGACGAAGTGATCCGCATCATTCGAGAGGAAGACGACCCGAAGGCGGCGATGATCGCGCGCTGGGGCCTGGGCGACTCGCAGGCCGACGCGATCCTCGACATGCGCCTGCGCAATCTGCGCCGGCTTGAAGAGATCGCGATCCGCCGCGAGATCGACGACCTGACCGCCGAGCGCGACGGCCTCGACGCGCTGCTGGCGAGCGACCGCGCGCAATGGCGCGCCATCGGCGACGAGATCCGCGACATCCGCGAACGCTTCGGCAAGGACACCCCGCAAGGGCGCCGGCGCACCGGAATCGCCGCCCCGCCGGAGGCCGCGGCAGCGCCGGACGCGCTGGCCGAGCGCGAGCCGATCACCGTGCTGTGCTCGACGAAAGGCTGGATCCGCGCCGTGCGGGGTCATCTCGCCGACGATGCGGAGGTGCGCTTCAAGGAGGGCGACCGGCAGTGGCGCCGCCTGCGCGCGCACTCGACCGACAAGCTGCTGGTGTTCGCGACCAACGGCCGTTTCTACACCCTGGACTGCGACCGGCTGCCGGGAGGGCGCGGGTTCGGCGAACCGCTGCGGCTGACGATCGATCTCGGCAACGAACACGGTCTGGTCGCGCTGTTCGTGCACGAACCGGGGCGGCGGCGCCTGGTGGCGGCGAGCGACGGGCGCGGCTTCGTGATGGAGGAGAACGAGGCGGTGGCGCGAACCCGCGGCGGGCGCCAGGCGCTCAACCTGTCGGGCGCGGTGGAGGCTGCCGTATGCGCGCCGGCCGACGGCGACCGGGTCGCGGTGGTGGGGGAGAACGGCAAGCTGCTGGTGTTCGCTCTCGACGAACTGCCGGTCTTGAGCCGCGGGCGCGGCGTGATGTTGCAGCGATATCGCGACGGCGGACTGGCCGACGCGAAAGTGTTCCACGCCGCTCAGGGCCTGTCGTGGCGCCAAGGTTCGCGCACGCGCACGCTGACCGAATTCGGCGACTGGCTCGGCAAACGCGGCAATGTCGGACGCGGGGCACCGCGGGGTTTCCCGAAAAACAACCGGTTCGGTTGAGAGGCCGGTGACGCCCGGCCGATCCGCAAGGGAAGTCTGGAATCGCGCGAGTCGGGCGCGCGAGCGGGAACGCGTCATGCCGAACACCGTTGGCGGCCGCCCGGCGCACGTCTCGGGCCGCAAGTCCGGGTAAGACGTAATGGAAATCATCGTCATCGTGATCCTGGCGGCGGTTCTGCTGGGAATTCTGGCGCGGCTCGGCAAGGTCGAGGAGCGATCCCGAGAGACGATTTCCGGTGAGGCGTATGTGACCGATGGCGACGGAATAAGGGTCGGCGATCAAAACATACGTCTCGCCAGCCTGGACGCTCCAGAATGGGATCAGCCGGCGATGGACCGGAGCGGAGAGTGGTTCGATCACGGGAAACAGGTCAAGAGTGCGCTGATCAGGGCCATCGGCGGCAAGCATGTTCAGGTGGTCGTCGATGAATACGACAAGTACGGCCGCGCAGTGGGCGTCGTGACTTGCGACGGCAAGGATGTCGGGGAGTGGCTGGTGCGGAACGGATACGCGATCGCCGCGTATGGAGACAGATACGAAAACATCGAACGGGAAGCGCGCAAGGCGAAGCGCGGCATGTGGGGTCTCCGCGTCGCTTACGACCCGAGATCGTGGCGGCACAGGGATACCGACGACGAAGCGTAGATCGATAAAGAATCGAACGCCGAAACGAAAACCGCGAGCCGGCGACGCGCGACGCATTCGCGCCCGTCACACGGCCTCCGCAGCTTCGATCCGGCCGCGCCGTAGCGCGACGACGCGGTCGGCGCGGCGGGCGATGGCGTGGTTGTGAGTCGCGATCAGCGCCGCAAGGCCGTCTTCCCGAGCCAGCCGCAGCAACTCCTCGAACACGCGCTCCGAAGTTTCGGGGTCGAGATTGCCGGTTGGTTCGTCGGCGAGCAGAAGATGGGGGCGGTTGGCGAGTGCACGGGCCACGGCGACGCGCTGCTGCTCGCCGCCCGAAAGCTGGCCCGGCAGGTGGCCGTGCCGGTCGGAGAGTCCGACGCGATCGAGCAATCCCCGCGCAAGCGCAAGCGCCTCGCGGCGGGCGCGCCGGGCGATCATCTGCGGCAATACGACGTTCTCGAGCGCCGAGAACTCCGGCAGCAGATGGTGGAACTGGTAAACGAAGCCGAGGCTGTCGCGGCGGAGCGCGGTGCGCGCGCGGTCGCTCAAAGCGCCGCACGGGCGGCCGGCGATTTCGACCTCGCCACCGTCCGGGCGTTCGAGCAACCCCGCGACGTGCAGCAGGGTCGATTTGCCCGACCCCGACGGGCCGACGAGGGAGACGAGCTCGCCGGGACTCACCGAGAGCGCCGCGCCGCGAAGGACTTCGAGCCGCCGGCCGCCCTGGTCGAAACGGCGCTCGACGCCGCGCAGCGACAAGGCCGCGGTGGCGGTCACGACGCGTCACTCATGGCGCAGCGCCGCGACGGGATCGAGCCGCGCCGCGCGCCACGCCGGATAGAGCGTCGCGACGAGCGACAACACCAGGCTCATCGCGCCGATCGCGGCGACTTCGCGGGCTTCGACAACCGCCGGCAGCCGGGTCAGGTAGTAGATCTCCGGCGCGAAGGTTTCGACCCCGAACGCGCGCTCCACCCAGTCCTGGATCGCCTGGATGTTGAGCGTGAACAGGAGGCCGAGGATCAGCCCGGCGACGGTCCCGGCGCCGCCGATCGCCGCACCGGCGAGAATGAAGATGCGCATGATCGCCGCCCGCGGCGCGCCCATCGTGCGCAGGATCGCGATCCCCCGTCCCTTGTCGTGCACCAGCATGACGAGGCTCGCCACGACGTTGAATGCGGCGATGAGGATGATCAGCGTCAGGATGAGGAACATGACGTTGCGCTCGACCGCCAGGGCGTTCCGCAGATGGCCGAACCGGGACTGCCACGGCGAGGCGAAGCCGAGGGCGCCTGCGACCGCGCCGGCTTCGCGCGCGATGCTCTCCGCCGCATCGGGGTCGTCGGCGAAGAGTTCGATCTGGTTCACCCGGTCCGGCAGGTTGAAGTGCCGTTGCGCCGAAGCCAGCGGCATCAGGACCAGCAACCGGTCGTATTCCGACATGCCGAGCTCGAAGTCGCCCAACACCGGATAGGCGCGGGCGCGCGGGACGTGGCCGACGACGGTAGCGCGGCCCTCCGGGGAGATCAGCGTCACCGAATCGCCCGGACGCACGCCGAGCTCGCGCGCCAGCCGGCGGCCGAGCAGGATGCCGTCCTCCGTGTCGAACCGCGCCAGCGCTTCCGGCCCGTCGATCCCGTCAACGATCGCGGTCCTGGCGTGGAGATCGTTCTTCGCAATGCCGCGGACCAGCGCGCCGCCGGATCCCCGTTCGGCGGCGATCATGACCGGGGCTTCGACCAGCGGGGTGACGAGGGTCACCGCCTCGAGCGCCAGTAGGTCGCCGGCAAGCGCTTCGTATCCGGCGATCCCGTCGCCCGCGCGCGGGCCATACACCGTGACGTGGCCGTTGATGCCGAGAAGACGGTCGAGCAGTTCGATGCGGAACCCGTTCATCACCGACATGACCACGATCAGCACCGCGACCCCAAGCGCGATGCCGATCAGCGAGAACCCGGCCACGACGGAGATGAAGCCTTCGCGCCGCCGGGCGCGCAGATAGCGCCAAGCGACCTGGCGCTCGAAGCCGGAGAACACCGCTCAGCCGGCCAGGCGTGCGACCGCGGCGTCCGGCGACAGTTTCTCCGCGTCCCCCCCGGCGCGCGTCCTGAGCTCGACGACCCCTTCGCGAAGTCCGCGCGGGCCGACGATCATCTGCCAGGGCAGGCCGATCAGGTCGGCGGTGGCGAACTTCACGCCGGCGCGCTCGTCACGGTCGTCGTGGAGGACGGAGACGCCCGCCGCCGCGAGCTGCCCGATCAGGCTCGCGCAGGCTTCGGCGCAGGCGGGGTCTCCGGGTTTGAGATCGATCATGGCGACCCGGAACGGCGCCACGCTCTGGGGCCAGACGATCCCCGCATCGTCGTGCGACGCCTCGATGATCGCGCCGACCAGCCGCGAGACGCCGATTCCGTAAGATCCCATCTCGACATCGACCGGCTCGCCGTCCGGCCCGGCGACCCGGGCGCCGAGGGCGGCGGAATATTTGGCGCCGAAATAGAAGATGTGACCGACCTCGATGCCGCGCGCCGCTGTGCGATGCGCCGGCGCGAGCGCTGCGAACGCCGCCGGGTCGTGCCGTTCGTCGGCCGCGGCGTAGAACGCGGTGTAGCGATCGACGACGGGTTGTAAGTCGGCGTCGTAATCGACCGCTTCGAGGCCGTCGAGCGCGAGCAGGCGAGAATCGCACCAGACGGCGCTTTCGCCGGTGTCGGCGAGGATCGCGAATTCGTGGCTCATGTCGCCGCCGATGGGCCCGGCGTCGGCGCGCATCGGCACCGCCTTGAGACCGAGCCGCTCGAAGGTGCGCAGATAGGCGACGAACATGCGGTTGTAGGATCGGCGCGCCCCCGCCACATCGAGATCGAAGGAGTAGTTGTCCTTCATCAGGAATTCGCGCCCCCGCATGACGCCGAACCGCGGGCGCAGCTCGTCGCGGAATTTCCACTGGATCTGATACAGGTTCTTCGGCAGATCGCGGTAGCTGCGCACCGTATGGCGGAAAATGTCGGTGACGACCTCTTCATGGGTGGGGCCGAACAGCATGTCGCGGTCGTGGCGGTCGGTGATACGCAGCATCTCGCGGCCGTAGTCGTCGTAGCGGCCGCTTTCGCGCCACAGGTCGGCCGGCTGGATCGCGGGCATGAGAATTTCCTGGCATCCTGCGGCGTCCATCTCTTCGCGCACGATCTGCTCGACAGCCCGCAGCACCGCGTAGCCCAGGGGCAGCCAGCTATAGATCCCCGCGCTCGACTGCCGGATCATGCCGGCGCGCAGCATCAGCCGGTGCGAGACGGTTTGCGCCTCGGCGGGATTCTCTTTCAGCGTCGGCAGAAAATAGCTGGAAAGCCGCGCGACGCGCATCGCTGACATGCCGTCAAGCTCCGCTGTCAGTGGTTTCCGCGGCACTCTATGAAACGGCTCCGGCGTTGCCAAGGCGCGACGGCGACTGGTAGTGCCTGAGTTTGAAACATTTGGATGCGCGGGCATCCCGCCCGCATATGTGCGAAACGTGGAAAGAATCGAGGATGCCGGTTACGCCGTCGGAGGGCTGGCTCTTTCAGTCGCCAAGAAAGAGTGGACGGGGTCATGTCTCGCACCTTTCGCAGTTCTATCCTGGAATCACCGAGGCCGGCGGAACCCGCTTCTGGTTTGACGGACTGCGCAACGCCTTCACCACCGTGGCCGAGCGCGAGCCGATGCTGCCGCGCTCACCGACCAAGCGGCCGGTCAATCACGCACGGCCTGGCGACGTGACCGAGAGCTGCGCGGCCGACTGGACGGTCGAGCAACTGCGCGAACCGGCTCAGCGCGTCGCCGATAAGATCGACAAATCGATTCGGAGTAGATCTTGAATGCCGAATGGGCGGAGGCTTGCTCGGTTCCGCCGGGTCGCCGAGGTTGCCAGACAGAACGCTGGCGCGTTGGCGCCGTGAAACCCTTGCGTCGTACACATCTGTACGAATACCAAGACCGGTGACGAGTTTGTACGTCGGGTTCGGCGGATCGGCCGCGAACGGGCGATCATTGTGCGCTTCGAGGCTCGGACGGGCAAGGGAAGCCACGGGCGGCTGTATTTTGGGGAGCGGTTCGCCACGGTGAAGGACCGGCGCAAAGAGATCGGCGCGGGGCTTCCGGCGGCGATGCTCCGGCAGCTCGGGCTCGACCGCAAGGACTTGGGATAACGGACGATGGACGAAGGCGGGACGATGCAAGGGCTGATCTGGCCGGTGGAATTCGCGCCGCAGGAGGATGGGTCGATCCTCGTTACTTTTCCGGATGTGCCGGAGGCGTTGACGGAAGGGGAAACGGAGGCCGAGGCGGTGACGCAGGCCCAGGACTGCCTCGTCGCCGCCCTTGGCGGCTATATCAGCGCACGGCGCGCCATCCCTCGGCCGTCCCCGGCGCGCGGGCGGACCACGGTCCCGCTACCGGCGCTCGCCGCCGCCAAGATCGGGCTCTACGGCGCGATGCGCGCCCACGGTGTCGGCAACACCGCGCTGGCTGTACGGCTCGGTCTTTCCGAAGGCGCGGTGCGCCGGCTGATCGACCTCGACCACCGTTCGCATATCGGCCAAATCGAAACGGCGCTGCATGCTCTTGGGCAGCGGCTCGCGGTTGCGACCCAGGCAGCGTAGCTTCCGCGTGATTACGACACTGAAGTTGCGGGGAACGCACCCATCCATGAGATACGTGCATGGCGGATCGGGGCAAGGTGCCGCTTCGAGTGTCGTCGGTGGATCTCGGGACCGGGCAAACCTCAGCAGGGAGTATTCAAGCAGCCATGGGCCTCGCCAATCAACGTGAGCGGCACAGGGAGCCATACTTCCATAGAATCCGATTTCGCGGCCGACTCTCTACCGCAGCAGCATAGTCGACCCGGATTTCCATATGGGTACCGCTTGACCGCTTGCCGAGGAGGACTGGTTTTGCGCTATCGTCGAGCGCATGGCGGTTCTCGACGATGATTTCCGCGTTGACGCGACGCTGACCGAAGCCGACGGGATTCGGTCGCCGCCCAAGTCGCCGGGGGATATGCGATCGGCGACGGAGTTGTGGTTGCGTCTCTCACGGATCGTCAAGGCGAGAGATCCCCGACGAAGAGGAGACGGCATGAAGGCCCGGGCAGCGGTGGGATGGACAGGACTATGCCTTGCACTTGCCGCGGGCGCGACGCTCGCCGGCCAGCCCGCCGAACACCGTGGCCCGAACGGCACTTGCCTGCGGGTCCACACGGCCCAGGGCCCGCAGGGTGGCGGGACGATGGTCGTGGTCCAAGGCGAAGCCGGAACCGGCGGCTCGCTCTGCGTCGGCAAGGTCGCGCGCCTTTGGGGGCCGCAAGGCGAGTCGCCGATGCGGCCCGGCGAATATGTGGGCATCGCCATCGCGGGCTACCCCGAGACGGGCAACGCCCCCGTGCGGTGGCGAGCCGCTACCGCGGATCTGCGGGTACTCGATTCCGGCACCGAATTCCTCAATCTCCAGACCTTCCGCCGAGGACCCGACGACCCACGGCCCCTCGCGGGGGCGGCGTGTCAACGCAGCGGCGCCGGGGCGCCCTGGCGTTGCACGCCAAGAGCCACGGTCGAGGAGATGCGCCGGGGTCCGGACGCAACCGAAGTCGCGCTGCGAGGCCGCTACCGCACGCGCGTCTTTGTCGCGGTGCTGCGCCTGGTCACACCCAGGCTGGCGAGCGAGGGACCGAGACCCTGGGAGGACATCGCCTGGGAAAAGCCCTGCGCGCTACCCCCGTGAACGCGGTGCGGACCCATGCTGCCGGTTACGCACGGGGAGGCGGTCGATCGAGGCGGCCCAGTTCATCGAAGCGGCCGGGAAGGAGCCGGCGAAGGAGGAGAAGTTCAATCTCCTGAGACGAGCTTGCGGGAACCTCGAAGGGACTATCGAACGCTATCCATCCACCGATCCGGCCGTGAGGCCGGCGACCCGGCAACGAATCGGAAACATCTCCCTTGCGAGGGTCCGCAGGGCCATGAGCAAAGCGCGCCCGGCCGCCCCGGTGGGACCGGGCGCGCCCGTGCGGGTCTGGCGACACCGGGGCGGCGCAGTCGCCGCCGTCTTGCTTCCGGGCGGACGGCGGGCGTCGACCGTGGGGAGGGACGGTGTCACCGAAGTTCGCGAGCCAAGCACGGGAGAGGTTCTGCGTGCGTGGCGACATCGAAGCGGGACCGCCGCCGCGGTGTCCGCGGACGGACGGCGGGTGTCGATCGCAGGCATTGACAAGACCGTCACCTTGCGAGCGGTCGGGACGGGAAGAATCCTCGACGAATGGAGCCTCAACCGGGCGGGACGCGGGAGGCTATATGGCGGTATCGAGGCTGTCCATTCCGCCGGCGACGCTCCGGACTCGAGCGCCCGGCGCGTGCGGTGCTTGGGACGGCCGCCACGATGGTCGCGGCCGCCCCATTCGAGCCACACGAAGCCGCCGGCGATGGCGAGCAGCACCAGTAAGGCGAGGCCCTCCATGACGCCCTACAGGAAGCGGATTGCGGCGTAGAACCCGCCTGCCGCAAGCAATATCCACAAAGCGGCCCCGAACGAGACCCCCAAGAACCCGCTGACCATCGCGGCCGCTGCCGTCGCTGGCGGGTTCGATGTCGGCCCAGACGAGCGCGGCGGCTTCGGAGCGGCGAAGGCCGGCGTCGCGTGGTGGCCGCCAGTGAGTAGTGTCTCAGTTTGAAATCGATACGCTGCCAAGCGGCCGGATCCGGATAGGGGTCGGGAAGGGCTTTTTGGCCCTCCCCGCCCTCCGAACCGCACGTGCGGTTTTCCCGCATACGGCTCTCCAGTCGGTGGTTTCCTCATCGGGGGTGTCTCTCAGACTGCCGGGCCGGATACAGGGCGAACAGACCGGCAGTCGCGAAGAAGGCGTTGGGCCATCGCCGATGGTCGGCCCGGTAATGTTCCAAGCTGGGCCGTTTCTCGTGCTTGCGCGGCGATGTGGGCCGCACGTTCGCGCATCCTGCCATCTATCGCCGGTACATGCGGCAACCCGAACAAATCGCGACAGTTTCCAAACCGAGACACTACTCGGCGGCTGTTCCCGCGCGCGAAGTGGGACTACTATCGCGGCAATGAACGATCGGGCGAGTTCGACGGAAGAATTGATTCCGGTGCGTGCGGCGCACCGGTTCGACGAAGGGGCGCTGGCCGTCTGGTTGCGCGGCAAGCTGGACGGCGCTGCGGCACCGATGCAGGTGAGCCAGTTTCACGGCGGCCAGTCGAACCCGACCTTCGTGCTCGATTTCGGCAGGCACGACTACGTGCTGCGCAAGAAGCCACCGGGCGAGTTGCTGCCCTCGGCGCACGCGGTGGAACGCGAATACCGCGTGCAAAAGGCGCTGGCAGCGACCGGCCTGCCGCTCGCGCACATGCATCTGCTGTGCGAGGACAGCGACGTGATCGGCACGCCGTTCTACGTCATGGAGCGCAAGCGGGGGCGCGTGTTCAACGCCGTGACGATGCCCGATTCCCACCGGCGCGAACGCGCCCGCGTCTATGGCCACATGAACGAGTGTCTGGCGTTCCTCCACGGGTTGGACTGGCGGGCACTCGGACTCGCCGATTTCGGCCGGCCGGGCAGCTATTTCGCGCGTCAGGTCGGCCGCTGGTCGAAACAGTACCTCATGTCGAAGCAACGCGAGATTCCGGCCATGGACCGGCTTATCGAGTGGTTGCCCGAGAACCTGCCGGACGACACCGAAACGGCCGTCGTTCACGGCGACTACAGGCTCGGCAATCTGATGATCCATCCCGACCGGCCGGAGGTCGTCGCGATTTTCGACTGGGAACTGTCCACTCTCGGCCATCCGCTCGCCGACCTGGGCTACAACCTGTTGCCTTGGGGCGCGGATCACCGGGAGCACCTCGGCCTCGCCGGCGTCGATTTCGCCGGCTTGGGCATCCCCGACCAGGATTCCTATGTCGCCACCTATTGCCGCCACGCCGGGCGCACCGTGTTCGACCCGACCTTCCATATCGCGTTCTCGCTGTTCCGCAGCGCCGCGATCGTCGAGGGCGTGTATGCGCGCGGTCTCGCCGGCAATGCGAGCAGCGCCGATGCGGCGAAATACGGCGCCATGACCCGCCCGCAGGCGGAGCGCGCGTGGTCGCTCATCGAACGGGCAGGGTTGGCCTGAACGCGGCGGCGGCGTGCGGTTCGTGCCCCCCCTTTCGGCGCGAGCCCCCGCTTGATCCTTGTTGCAATGCAACATAGATTCCGCGCGGCCGCGTGAGGGAGTCGGGAGGCGAGCGATGGCCGGTTCGTCCGCTTTGCCGCGGGTCGCGGCGACGATTGCCGAACTGCGGGCCACGGTCGCGGGCTGGCGCGCCGAACGCGTCGGTCGGATCGGGGTCGTGCCGACGATGGGCTATCTGCACGCCGGGCACATGGCGCTGGTCGCGGCGGCGCAGGCGCGGTGCGCGCGCACGGTGGTCACCATCTTCGTCAATCCCGCCCAGTTCGGCCCCAACGAGGACTTGGCCACATATCCCCGAGATCTCACGGGCGACCTGCAGAAACTGCGCGACGCGGGGGTCGATGCGGCGTTCACCCCGGCGATCGGGGAAATGTATCCCGGCGGTTTCGCGACCGCCGTATCGGTGGCCGGTCTCTCGGAAGGGCTGTGCGGCGCCGCACGGCCCGGCCATTTCACCGGCGTCGCCACGGTGGTCGCCAAACTGTTCCTACAATGCGGCGCCGACGAAGCGTTCTTCGGCGAGAAGGACTATCAGCAGTTCAGAGTCGTGGAGCGCATGGCGCGCGACCTCGACATCCCGACCGAAGTCGTTGCGGTGCCGACGGTGCGCGAGGCCGACGGTCTCGCCGTCTCGTCGCGCAACGTCAATCTGACCGCCGCGCAACGCGCGGTCGCGCCCGAACTGTCCGGAGCGCTCAGCGCGGCCGTCCGGGCGGCGGCGCGCGGTGCGTCGGTCGCGGAAGCCGAGGCGGTCGGGCGTGCGCAGCTCGACCGCGCCGGCTTCGACAGGATCGATTATTTCGAATGCCGCGACGCCGCAACCCTGGCGCCGATCACCCGGTTCGACGCGCCGGCGCGCGCACTGGCGGCCGCATGGCTCAGCGCCACCCGCCTGATCGACAACCGACCGATCCCGCCGACCGGACCCGGCGCAGGGCCGGCATAGAGACAGGCGAGTCAGCGCCGTCCGAACAGTCGTTCGATGTCGCCGAGCTTGAGCTCGACATAGGTCGGACGGCCGTGATTGCATTGCCCCGAATGCGGAGTCTCCTCCATTTCCCGCAACAGGGCATTCATCTCCGGCATGGTCAGGCGGCGGCCGGCGCGCACGCTGCCGTGGCACGCCAGCGTGCCGCACATTTCGTCGAACCGGTCGGTGAGGCGGGTCACCCCGTCCGTCGCGGCGAGATCGTCGGCGAGATCGCGCACCAGCCCGGCCACGTCGGTTTCGCCGAGCAGCGCGGGGGTTTCACGGACCACGACCGCCCCCTCGCCGAACGGCTCCAGCACGAGACCGAACTCGGCGAGCTCTTCGGCGCGTGCGGCAAGGGCGTCGGCCGCCGCCGGGTCGAGTTCGATCACTTCCGGAATCAACAGTATCTGCCGCGCGACGGTGCCGTTCGCGAGGCCGGCGCGCATGCGTTCGAGCACGAGGCGCTCGTGGGCGGCGTGCTGATCGACGATGACGATGCCGTCGTCGGTTTGCGCCACGATGTAGGTCTCGTGCAACTGTCCGCGGGCGGCGCCGAGCGGCCAGCGCCCGTCCTCGGGCCCGGGAACGGCGGACGGCGGTTCGACGCGGGCTTGCGGCGGCGCAGCCAACGGTCCCTGCCAGACCGCCGCTTCGGCCGCGAGCCCGGCGGTGGCCGGATGCCGCGCCGGCGGCCATGACCCGCCCCGCGCGGAGTCGAGGGCCGCGCCGGCGACCGTCGTCGATGCGCGATGACCGGCGGAATCGAGCGCCGCACGCACCGCGCCGACGACCAGCCCGCGCACCGCTGCCGCGTCGCGGAAACGCATCTCGGCCTTCGCCGGATGGACGTTCACGTCGACCGCCCCCGGCGGCAGGGTCAGAAACAGCGCCACCAGCGGATGGCGATCGCGCGCCAGCAGGTCGCGATAGGCGCCCCGCACCGCGCCGAGCAGGAGCCGGTCGCGTACCGGACGGCCATTGACGAACAGGAACTGCTTGCGGGCCTGGGCCTGATTGAGCGTCGGCAGCCCGGCGAAGCCCTCGATGACGACGCCGTCGCGCTCGCCCGACACCGGCGCCGCGTTGTCGGCGAAGTCGCGCCCCATAAGTCGGCGCAGCCTCGCGAGGCGGGCGTCGAACAGATCGCCCGGCTCGGCGGCCAGATCGTGGCGGACGCGCCCGTCGCAGGTCAGGCGGAAGGCGATGTCGGGGCGCGCCATGGCGGTTTCGGTGAAACGCTCGGCGACCGCTGCGGTCTCGGCCCGTTCGCTCTTGAGGAATTTGAGGCGGGCCGGGGTGGCGTAGAACAGATCGCGGGCCTCGACCCGGGTGCCGGCGGCGAGCGCGGCCGGGTACGGTGCGCCGACGGCGCCGCCCTCCACCGTCAGCGACCAGGCCTCATCGGCCCCGCGCGCGCGGCTGGTCAGGCGCAGCCGCGCCACGGCGCCGATGGAGGGCAGCGCCTCGCCGCGGAACCCGAGACTGGCGATGGCGTTCAGATCTTCGCCGGCAAGTTTCGACGTGACATGGCGCGCGACCGCCAGCGCCAGATCGTCGGCGCTCATGCCGCAGCCGTCGTCGGCGACAACGACCGTGCCCTTGCCGCCGCACGCGAGATCCACCGAGACGCGCCGCGCGCCAGCGTCGATCGCGTTCTCGACCAGTTCCTTGACCACGTTGCCCGGGCGTTCGATCACCTCGCCGGCGGCGATGCGGTTGATCACACCCTCGGGCAGACGGCGCAGGGTCATGCGGCGTGCCGCACGGCCTGGGCGAGATAGCGCCGCGCGAGGCGCTTGCCGTGTTCGACCGCCGGCTGGCCGAACGGCGACACGCCGAACAACCGCCCGGCGATCACGGTTTCAAGCATGAAGTGCATGAGCAGCGCGCCGAGCCGGCGCGCGTCGAGATCGGCGAGCCGGATACGGCGCACCGGGCGACCGGCAGCGGCGAGCGCATCGCCGGTCGCCCGCGCCATCGCACCGGCAAGGTCGCCGAGGGTCGCGCCGGCAAGCCAGGCAAGCGCCGGGTCGCCTGCGACCGCCGCCGGTTCGACCCGCGGCCCCGCTCCCGCCGCGTCGAGGGTGACGAGGGTGACCAACTTGTCGGCCGGACCGTCGAGCCAGAGCTGTAGCTGGCTGTGCTGGTCGCGCGGCCCGAGCGCCGGCACCGGGGTCGTTCCCCTGCCGTCCTTGCCGAGCGATTCGGCCCAGAGCTGGCCATACCACGCCGCGAAGGGCGCCAGCCGGTCGCCATAGGGCATCATCACGCTGGCGGCGACACCGCGCGTTTCGACCAGCGCGGCGTGCAGCGCGGCGCCGAGCGCCGGCGCAGCCGCGCCCGGCTCGGCGGCGCCGAGAGTCCGGCGCAGCACTTCGGTCGCGCCGGCGCGCACGGCGCGCGCATCGATGCCGGCGAGCATGGCGGGCAACAACCCGACCGGCGACAGCACCGAATAACGACCGCCGAGGTCGGGATCGTGGTCGATCGTCCGCAGTGCGTGGCGGGCCGCAAAACGACGCAACGGATTGTCGCCCGGTTCGCAGACGAGCAGGAAGCGCGACCGCGCCGCCGCTTCGTTCTGCGCCGCGCGCACCGCCTCATGGACCAGGACGAACTGGGCGAGAGTTTCCGCTGTACCGCCGGATTTCGAGACGACCAGAAACAGCGTGCGCGCGAGGTCGAGATCGTTCATCAGAGCCGCGAAGCCGTGCGGGTCGAGATTGTCGAGGAAGCGCGGTCGCGCGGTGTCGGGCGCGAGCGCGCACAGAGTCCGCGCGCCAAGGCTCGAGCCGCCGGTTCCGATCAGCACCACACCGTGACTGTCGGCGCGCAAATCCTCGACCAGCGGTGCGAGTTGCACGAGGTCGTCGTCGCGCTCGGGCAGAGTAAGCCACGGCGCCGCTCCCGATTCGCAGGCCGCACGCAGACTGTCGAGCGCCGGGCGGCAGCGAGCCAGCGCCGAGTCCAGCGCGGCGTCTTCGGCCCCGCCGGCGACGGCGCCGGCAAGGCATAGCGCGATGTCGTGGTCGTAAGGCACGGTGCCGGACTGTAGCATGACGATCGTCATCATATCGTGAGGCGCGAGAGGAACCAAGGATGAACGACGAGGGTCTCAACCGCAGTCTGCGCAAATTTCTCAGGACGGTCGGCGTGACCGGCCAGCGCGAGATCGAAACCGCGGTGCGCGCGGCGCTCGCCGACGGGACCATCGACGCCGAAGAGGCGTTGGCGGTCGAGGCGCGGATCGAAATCGCCGGCATCGGCTTCGTCCACACGGTCTCCGCGACGCTCACGCTTGCGTGAAGGCCCGCCATCCTTGCCGTCACCGAGGCGTTCGGGCTAAATCATGCCCCTTATCGACTCGGAGGGACGGTCATGCGCGAAAACCGGGTGCGGAAGATCTGGCGGCAGGGCGGCGCGGTGGTCAATGGCTGGCTCGCCATCCCGCACAGCTTTTCCGCCGAGACGATGGCCAACGCGCCGTTCGACAGCGTGACCGTCGACACGCAGCACGGCATGGTGGATTTTCCGGACGCGGTGTCGATGTTCGCCGCGATGTCGGCCTACGCGCCGACGCCGCTCGCGCGGGTGCCGTGGAACGACCCGGCGGCGATCATGAAGCTGCTCGATGCCGGTAGCTACGGCATCATCTGTCCGATGATCAACAGCGCCGACGAATGCGAGCGCTTCGTCGGCGCCTGCCGCTACGCGCCGGCGGGCTATCGCAGTTTCGGCCCCGCGCGCGGCCTTCTCTATGGCGGCCCCGACTATGCCGAGCACGCCAACGACACGGTCGTCGCGATGGCGATGATCGAGACGGCGGAGGCGGTCGACAATGTCGAGGAAATCATGTCGGTGCCAGGTCTGGACGGGGTCTATATCGGCCCCAACGATCTGGCGATCAGCCTCGGCAACCCGCCGAATCCGGAGCCGACGGCGCCGAACGTGCTGGACGCGTGCGAGACGGTGCTCGCCTGCGCGAAGCGCCGCGGCCTCGCGGCGGGGATGCACACGCCTTCGGGCGCCTCGGCGCGCGACAAGATCGACAAGGGCTACCAGTTCGTAACGATAGCCAACGACACGCGCCTGCTGGCGGCAGCGGCGGCGAACGAGATTGCCATCGCCCGCGGCGGCAATGCCTGAGTTCCAACCGGCTCGCGCTGCGGGGATTGTGGTGGAGCCGAGGGGAATCGAACCCCTGACCTCGACATTGCGAACGTCGCGCTCTCCCGACTGAGCTACGGCCCCGCGGCACGCGTGTTATACAGAGGCGATTCCGTCGCGTAAATCCCTTCGTCCGGCCGTTCCATGCTGCAACTCATCGGCTTCGTCGACTGGCTTTTCGGCCTCTACATGTGGATCGTGATCGCCAATGCGATCCTGAGCTGGCTGGCGGCGTTCAACGTCGTCAACATGCGCAATCCGTTCGTCTATTCCGTGGGCAACGCGCTGTATCGGCTCACCGAACCGGTGCTGAGGCCGGTCAGGCGGGTGCTGCCGCCGATGGGCGGCCTTGACCTGTCGCCGGTGGTTGTGCTCCTGGCCGTCGTGTTCATTCGCGAAGTGCTGCTGGTCAATCTGGCCCAATCGGTGGCGCGCGGCGGGTTCTGACGGCGCCGGCGGGGCGTCAGATCAGGCCGAGTTCGCGCAGTTCGGCGGCCATCGCGGGTGGCAGGGAATCGTTCGTCCGGATCGCGGGGCGATCGGGCGGCGCATCGCGGTCTTCGAGATAGCGCCAACCCTGCATCGGCCGCGCGCGGCGCGGTTCCGTTTCGATCAGCGCCGGATCGAGCACGATAGCGCAGCGCTTGAGGCCCGCGGCGTCGCCGATCGGTTCGAGCGCCGCGATGCGCTGTCGCACGCGAATGCAGCCCCCGACGATCCAGTAGAGTGACCCACGGCCGGCGATGTCGCCGGCGCGGCGCGGCATGTGACGCGTGAGGTGCCGCAACACCGCGGGTTCGCCGCCGGCGCGCAATCGTTCGAGGCGCTCCGCCTGCCGCACGCGCAAGCACGCGATCGAGTCGATACCGACGCACATCTTGAGCAAATGAAGGACCATCGCCGACCTGTGTAGCCGATTCGGGCGATTGCCGTCAGGGGACGCGATCCGCTACGCTGGCGCGGTCGATCCAGGGAGGGGGAGCCGATGCCGGATTTCGCGCCGTTCGAGGGGGTTCTGCCGCCGGTTCTGACGCCGTTTACCGAAGACCTCGCGCCCGACCGTGCGGCGTTCGTCGCACATTGCCGCTGGCTCCTGTGCCAGGGGGCGGACGGGCTGGCGGTGTTCGGCACCACGAGCGAGGCGAACTCGTTGTCGGGCGCCGAACGCATGGGATTGCTAGACGCACTGGTGGCGGACGGGATCGACCCTGCGGCGCTGATGCCGGGCACCGGGTGCTGCGCGCTCCCCGACTCGGTGGCACTCACGCGCCACGCTCTGGATGCCGGCTGCGGCGGCGTGCTGATGCTGCCGCCGTTCTATTACAAGGGGGTCGACGATGACGGGGTGTTCGCCAGCATCGCCGAAGTGATCGAACGCATCGGCGACACGCGGCTTCGGGTCTATCTCTATCATATTCCGCCGATGGCGGGGATCGGCTTCAACCTCGACGTAGTGGGCCGCCTCATCGACGCCTATCCGAAGACCGTGGTCGGGTTGAAGGACAGTTCGGGCGATTGGCGCAATACCGAGGCGTTGATTTCGGCCTGGCCCGACTTCGCGACGTTCTCGGGCTCCGAGGTCTTCCTGCTCGCCAATCTGCGCGCCGGCGGCGCCGGTTGCATCACCGCCACGGGCAACGTGAACCTCGCGGCGATCCGCACGCTGTATGCGCGTTGGCGTTCGCCCGAGGCCGACGTTCTGCAGGCGGAGATCACCGCGCTGCGCGAAGCCGTTCAGGCGCATCCGATGATCCCCGCGCTCAAGGCCATTCTGGCGGCGCATCGCAGCGCACCGGGTTGGGCGCGTGTGCGCCCGCCATTGAGCGCACTCGCGCCGGCCGCGGCCGCGGCGCTTACCGGAGCTCTGCGCGAGCGCGAATTCGCACTGGCTGCCTGACGCGCGGCGCGTCAGGGGGCGGCCGCGGCGAATTTTTCAAGCCAGTGGACGTCGTAGCGCCCGGCGGCGAATTCGGGCGCTTCGACGAGACGGCGGTGCAGCGGCAGCGTGGTAGGGATACCGTCGATGACGAACTCCTCCAGGCTGCGCTTCAGCCGCATCAGGCATTCGTCGCGGTTCGCGCCGTGGACCACGAGCTTGGCCACCATGCTGTCGTAGTATGGCGGCACCGTGTAGCCCGCATAGAGTGCCGAATCGACACGCACTCCGAGGCCGCCCGGCGGGTGGTAGTCGGTCACGGCGCCGGGGCGCGGTGCGAACGTCGCAGGATCTTCGGCGGTGATCCGGCACTCGATGGCGTGGCCGCGAAGTTGGACCTCGTCTTGTTCCAGGTCGAGCGGCATGCCGGCGGCGACCCGAATCTGTTCGCGCACGAGATCGATGCCGGTGATCATCTCGGTGACCGGATGCTCGACCTGGAGCCGGGTGTTCATCTCGATGAAGTAGAATGCGCCGTCTTCGTAGAGGAACTCGAGCGTGCCGACGCCGCGGTAGCCCAGTGCGGCGACCGCCGCGACCGCGCGGGCGCCGATATCGACGCGGGTCTCCGGGTCGAGCACCGGCGAAGGCGCTTCCTCGAGCAGCTTCTGATGGCGCCGTTGCAGCGAACAGTCGCGCTCGCCGAAATGGACGACACGACCGGACTCGTCGGCAAGCACCTGTATCTCGATGTGGCGCGGCGCCGCGAGATACTTCTCCAGAAACACCGCGCCGTCGCCGAACGCTTCCTGCGCCTCGCGCACCGCGAGGTCCAGGGCGCGCGGCAGTTCTTCCGCGTCACGCGCCACCTGCATCCCGCGCCCGCCGCCGCCGGCCGACGCCTTGACCAGCACCGGATAGCCGATCTCCGCCGCTGCCGCGCGCGCCCCCGCGCTGTCGCGGATCGGGCCGTCCGAGCCGGGGACGAGGGTCAGACCGTGGCGGCGCATGGAATCGCGCGCCTCCAGTTTGTCGCCCATCAGCCGAATGTGCTCCGGCGCCGGGCCGATGAAGACGATGCCGTGCGCGCCGACGATCTCCGCGAAGCCAGCGTTCTCGGAAAGGAACCCGTAACCCGGGTGGATGGCGTCGGCGCCAGTCACCTCGGCGGCGGCAATCAGCGCCGGGACGTTGAGATAGCTCTCTCTGGCCGGCGGCGGCCCGATGCACACGGCCTCGTCGGCGAGGCGCACATGCATGGCGTCGGAATCGGCCGTCGAATGCACCGCCACGGTGCGAATCCCCATTTCGCGGCAGGCGCGGTGGATGCGCATGGCGATCTCGCCGCGATTGGCGATCAGTACCTTGTCGAACACGGCGCCGGCCGATGCAGGGCTACTCGATGTGCGCGAGCACTTCGCCGTATTCGACCGGCGAGGCGTCACGAACCAGGATGCGCGCCACGGTGCCGCCGCGAGGTGCGCGCACGGGGTTCATCGTTTTCATCGCCTCGATGATGAACATGGTTTCGCCCGCCGCCACCGGCCCGCCGGCGACCACGAAGGGCGGCTCGCCCGGCCCCGGAGCGACGTAGAGCGTGCCCACCATCGGCGAGGTCACCGCGCCCGGATGACCCGCGACGGCTTTGTCGGCGCCGGGGTCGGGCGCGGCGGCGTCCGCCTCCACCGGCGCGGGGATCGCCGCAGCCTGGGGCGTCGGAGCCAGGGGCGCGGCGTGGCGGCGCACGACCCGGACCCGCCTTCCGTCGTCGCCGATTTCGATCTCGTCGAGGCCGGTTTCCTCCAGCAGCGCCGCGAGCCGGCGAATCAGGTCTTCGTCGAAAGCGAACGGATCACTCACGCGTGCGCCCCGCCGAACATCCGCGCGAGCGCGCCGAGACCGAAGCGGTATCCGGCGCCGCCGAAGCCGCAGATCACCCCGCCGGCCGCCCGCGACACGTAGGAGTGGCGGCGGAACGCCTCGCGCGCCAGAACGTTCGACATGTGGACCTCGACCACCGGTCCGTCGAAGGCCAGCAAAGCGTCCATGATCGCGATCGAAGTATGGCTGTAGCCGCCGGCGTTGATCATGATTCCGTCATGCATCCCGCGTGCATCCTGAATCCAGCCGATCAGTTCGCCCTCGGCGTTGCTCTGGCGGCATTCGACCGCGAGTCCCAGCGACCCCGCGGCGCGTCGGCAAATCCCGTCGATATCGGCAAGGGTCTCGCGGCCGTAGAACGCCGGCTCGCGCGCGCCGAGCAGGTTGAGGTTCGGCCCGTTGAGGACGAGGACGTGACGGGTCATGGCGCCTGCGTTCGCAGTGTCGCGGCAATGTCGCCCTTCACTATATCCACGCCACGCCCCGCCGGCGCAAGCCGGGGGCGTGTTGAAGTCGGCAACGGCGACTTGCATAGTGGGAGACGCCGGAACCGACCGGGATATGAAGGGCGTTTCATGCAGGTCACCATCAACGGAGAACCCAGGACGTTCGACGCGCCGGTCACGGTCGCCGGGTTGCTCGTCGAGCTCGGGTTCGATTCGCGCAAGATCGCGGTGGAGCGCAACCGCGAGATCGTCCGCCGTTCGGCGTTCGCGGACACCGCGCTGGCCGAAGGCGACCGGTTGGAGATCGTGCATTTCATCGGCGGCGGCGCGGACGACGATGGCTGGACGGTGGCCGGACGACATTTGCGCTCGCGCCTGATCGTCGGCACGGGCAAATACAAGGATCTGGAGGAGACCGCGGCGGCGGTGGCGGCGTCAGGCGCGGAGATCGTCACCGTCGCGGTGCGCCGGGTCAACGTGACCGACCCCGGCGCGCCCATGCTCATGGACCATCTGGACCCGAAGGAATATATCTATCTCCCGAACACGGCCGGCTGCTTCACCGCCGAAGACGCGCTGCGCACGCTGCGCCTCGCGCGCGAGGCGGGGGGCTGGAACCTGGTCAAGCTCGAAGTGCTGGGCGACCGGCAGACGTTGTATCCGAACATGCCGGAGACGATATCGGCAGCGGAGACCCTGATCGCCGACGGCTTCGAGGTCATGGTCTATTGCAACGACGACCCGATCGCCGCGAAGCGCCTGGAAGAGCTCGGATGCGCGGCGGTCATGCCCCTCGGCGCGCCGATCGGCTCCGGTCTCGGCCTCCAGAACCCGGTCAATGTCCGCATCATCGTCGAGAATGCGAGCGTTCCGGTCATCGTCGATGCCGGCGTCGGCACGGCGTCGGACGCTGCCGAAGCGATGGAACTCGGTTGCGACGCGGTCTTGATGAACACGGCGATCGCCGGCGCCGGCGACCCGCTCCTGATGGCGCGGTCGATGAAAGCGGCGGTCGAGGCCGGCCGCCTCGCCTACCGTGCGGGGCGGATCCCGAAAAAGACCTACGCCTCGCCTTCGTCGCCGCTGGCCGGCCTCATCTGACGGCCGGGCGCAGGCCGCGCCCCGCCTATCGCAGCGCCCCGGCCAGTATCTGCTGCCGTTCGAGAAGCCAGATCGCACAGGCGAGCGCCGGGTCCTCGTCGGCGACCTGTTCGGGGCAGACATCGGCGAGGCGCCGCACGCCGGCGGCATCCGCCCCTGTTTCCGCCGACAGGGCGTTGTCGAGGTCCGATTCGCGCAGCGGCGCGCCGTCGTCCGGTTCGGCGAGGATGTCGGGCATGATGCCGGTGGACTGGATCGACCGGCCGGACGGCGTGTAGTAGCGCGCGGTGGTCAGGCGCACCGCGCCGCCGCCGCTTACCGGCATGATGGTCTGGACCGACCCCTTGCCGAACGACCGGGTGCCGATGACGAGGGCGCGGTCGTGGTCCTGGAGCGCGCCGGACACGATTTCCGCCGCCGAGGCCGAGCCTCCGTTGATCAGAACGACGATCGGCAGGTTGCCGGAGAGGTCATCGGCGCCGGCCGGAAAGCGGCGGCTTGCCTCGCGACCGCGACCGCGCGTGAAGACGATTTCGCCGCCGGCCAGGAAGACGTCGGTGACTCCGAGCGCCTGGTCGAGCAGGCCGCCGGGATTGTTGCGCAGGTCGATCACCCAGCCCAGTTCGCCGTCGATCTCCCGCGCCAGATCGCGCACCGCGCGGCGTACCCCTTGTTCCGCGCGTTCGTTGAAGGTGGTGATGCGCAGATAGCCCACTCGCCCTTCCGCGCGCGCACGCACAGCGTGAACGCGCACCACCGCGCGCGTGATCGTCACCGGGAAGGTCCCGGTTGCGGGCGGGCGACGGACGTCGAGGCGCACCACAGTGCCGGCGCGTCCGCGCATCAGGCCCACCGCGTCGGATAACGAAAGGCCGAGCACGGCCTGGCCGTCGACGCGGGTGATCAGGTCACCGCTTTGCAGCCCGGCGCGCTGGCCCGGCGTATCGTCGATCGGCGCGACGACCCTGACGTAGCCGTCCTGCATGGTCACTTCGATGCCGATGCCGCCGAATTCGCCGCGCGAGCGCAGCTGCATCTCCCGGTAGTTCCCGGGATCGAGATAGCCCGAATGCGGGTCCAGTCCGGTCAGCATTCCCGACAGGCCGGCACTCATCAAAGCGTCGGCCGCGCGCGGGCTGTCGGCCGCGCTTGCGTCTCCGGCGAGATCGTGCAACCCGGCCTCGCCCTCGGCCGCGGCGAAACCTTCGAGCGCGAGCAACACCGCGGCTTGCGCCGATACCGGTTCGACGTAATCGCTGCGTATCATGTCGAAGACTTCCGCGAACAGGTCGAGCTGCCGGTCGCGGTCGCGAGTGCCCGGCGGCGGCGACACCGTGCGGTCGAAAGCGCGGGCGACATCGCCGAGTTCGGGGAAATCCTCGGCCGAATCCTCGAACGAGGCGCGGGCGCTGTCGGTGAAGCCCGGAAGGACGCCGCCCGGGCCGCAACTGGCGGCGCACAGGGCGAGCCCCAGCCCGGCAACCAGAACCGGCCGCCGACGCCAGCGGCCCGCGCGCCTGTTTCCCGGAGCCGGTCTCAAGGCGTCAGCCGGTGCGTGCGGCGGCGATGGCTCGCCGCATGGCTTCGATGTCGATCGCGCCGCGGAGGATCTCGCTGCCGACGACGAACGCCGGCGTGCCGCCGATGTCGAGCGCGCGCGCGAGCGTGTCGACCGCCTCGAGCTGCCCCTCGATCTCCGGCGCCTCCATGTCGGCGACGAGGCGGTCCACGTCGAGACCGACCTCGCCGGCGATGTCGAAGATCTGGGCATCGTCGAACGACCCGCGCGCGCCCATCAGGGCGACGTGAAACGCCAGATAACCACCCTGGTTGCGCGACGCGAGCGCCGCCTTCGCCGCCTGTCGCGACTGCGGGCTGAGGATCGGGAACTCCTTGAAGACCACGCGCAGGTTCGGGTCTTCGTCAAGCACCGCCATGACCATGTCGAGCGACTGCTTGCAATAACCGCAGCGGTAGTCGAAGAACTCGACGACCGTGACGTCGCCGTCGGGGTTGCCGGCGACGGGCGAGCCGGGGTCGTTGGCGATCTCGTCGCGCAGGGCGACCAGATTGGCCGCCGCTTCGGAGCGCCGAGCCTCTTCGCTGCGCTGGTTGTGCGCCCGCACCGAGTCGATGATCGCCTCGGGGTTCTCCGCGATGTAGCGTTCGATCAACACTTCCACCGCCTGCCGCTGCGCCTCGGTGAGCCCCTCTTCCGCGGCGGCGCCGGGCACCGCCGACAGTCCGACCGCCATGGCCAGCCCGAGCGCGGCGACGGCGGAACGGGTAGCCGCGCCGTCAGGGATCGATATCGTCATGTCGTCCACCTCCTTGCTTTCGTATCGGCAAAGCCCGCAGCCCGGTTCCGGACGGCGTCAGAATGGGCAAAAACGACGGCGCGAACAAGCCCCGGCCCCATCGTGTGTCGCTGGCACATGATCTGTCCGGCTTCAGGTAGCACGCGAGTCGTCCAGCCGGATGTCTGTGCGAGGGGATGCCGCGATGACCCGAACGAAACGGCACAGGAACGCCGGATGCAAAGTTGGAGCACGTGCCGTGCCGCTTCGAAGCGAAGCGCCGCTTTCGGCGATCGCGCTCCGTACGACCCGGAGCGATCGGAGCCGCGAACTGTGCGAATTGCGAGTGTGGGTTTGGTCTATCGAACGGCATGTCGCGAGCGTTCACGGCGGCTCGACGAACGTCCGAGGACGCCTGGATGGCCAGATCGAGCGAACCGCGTTGCATCCTTGAGACGGCCGCGCCGCGGCCTTATATCGGCGCTGCGATGAGCGGGTCGGAATCACAGCCTCGCTCCGACGACGGCGCCCGGCGCCGGTCGACGCGCATAGTCGCGGTTTTCGTGGCGGGAACGATCGCCTTCGCGACCGCTGTGGGAATCAGCCGCTGCATGGAAGCCGACGCAGTGCGAACGGATGCGCCGGCCGACCGGTCGTGACCGCAGGCCGCCTCACCGACAACGTGGTGCATTTCTGTCGCACGCTGCGCACCGCCGGCCTGGCGGTCGGCCCCGGTCGCACGCTCGACGCGGCGCGCGCGGTTGCCCGCGCGGGGGTGCGCCGACGCGACGATTTCTACTGGACCCTGCATTCGTGCCTGGTCAGCCGGCGCGACCAGAAGCCGGTGTTCGACCAGGCTTTCCATGCGTTCTGGACCATGCCGGACCTGCTCGACCGGCTCGACGGGGCGGCGCCACCGAGCGAGGCGCGCGAGGAACGGCCCGCACCGGGGGCGCGCCGGGTATATGAGGCGATGCGCACCGGCGGCAGGGCAGCCGCGACCGGCGCCGACACTGTCGGTGACGCGGCACTGACCGCGTCGGCGCGGGAAGTGCTGCGGAAACGCGATTTCGAACGCATGAGCGCAGCGGAACTCGCGCTCGCCCGGCGCGCGGTCCGCGCGCTGGCTCAGCGCATCGCGGCGGTTCCCACGCGCCGCTTCCGCGCCGACCGGCAGGGCGAGCGGTTGGACCGGCGGCGCGCCCTGCGCGCGCAGTTGCGCGGCGGCGCGCTCGCACCGCCGCCGCGCCGGCGACGGGCGACGGCGCCGCCGCCGCTGGTCGTGCTGTGCGACATCTCCGGCTCGATGGACCGCTATTCGCGGCTGCTGCTGCACTTCACGCACGCATTGGCGAACGACCGGGCGCGGGTCCACGGATTCGTCTTCGGCACCCGGCTCACCAACATCACCCGTCATCTGCGCCACCGCGACGCCGACGCCGCGCTCGACTCGGTCGTCGATGCGGTCGAAGACTGGTCCGGCGGCACGCGCATCGGCGCGGCGCTGGCGGCGTTCAACCGCGACTGGTCGCGCCGCGTCCTCGGCCAGGGAGCGCTGGTGCTGCTGATCAGCGACGGTCTGGACCGCGATGCCGGCGACGGTCTGGCGGCGGCGGCGGACCGGCTGCACCGGTCGTGCCGGCGCCTGATCTGGCTGAACCCGCTGCTGCGCTACGACGCTTTCGAACCGAAGGCGGCGGGGATCCGCGCCATGTTGCCGCACGTCGATTCGCACCGTCCGGTGCACAACCTCGACAGCCTCGCGTCGCTCGCCGCCGCGCTCGGCGGCCAACGCGGCACGCTGCTATGATGCCCGCTCCGCATCCCGAGGCAGCGAGGAAACGCGATGAACGCACAGGCCGAACGGGAAGACGTTCTCGACGCGGCTGCCGCCTGGCGGGCGGCCGGGCGCGGGGTCGCGCTGGCCACGGTGATCGAAACCTGGGGGTCCAGCCCCCGTCCCGCCGGCAGCCAACTGGTCGTGGACGACACGGGCGCCATGCAGGGTTCGGTTTCCGGCGGCTGTATCGAGGGCGCGGTCGTGCGCGAGGCGCTGGAGGTGATCGCCGACGGCGCGCCGCGCCGGCTCGATTTCGGGGTCAGCAACGAGCGCGCGTGGGAAGTGGGCCTGGCGTGCGGCGGGCGGGTTTCAGTGTTCGTCGAGCGCGTGGACTGAGCGATGAAGCGCGCCACCCTCGACGCGCTGATCGAGGTGCGCGCCGCGGGGCGGCCTCTGGCGCTGGCGACCCGACTCGCCGACGGCGTGCAGTGGCTGATCGAACCCGGCGCGGCGGACGGCGGCGCGCCACCGGCGGTTGCCCGCGCGGCGCGCGCGGCGCTCGCAGCCGACCGCAGCGACGCCGTGGAAACCGACGACGGCGCGGTGTTTGTCCATGTCCACAACCCGCCATGGCGCCTGTTCGTCGCCGGCGCGGTGCACATCGCGCAGGCGCTGGCGCCGATGGCGGCGGCGGCAGGCTATCGCGTCGCCGTTATCGATCCGCGCGGCGCCTTTGCCACCGCGGAGCGGTTCCCCGGTGTCGCGGTGTCGTCCGACTGGCCCGACGAAGCTCTGGAAGAGGCAGCGCTCGACCGGCGTTCGGCGGTAGTGGCGCTGACCCACGACCCGAAGCTCGACGATCCGGCGCTGGCGTGCGCGCTGCGTTCCGACGCCTTCTATATCGGCGCGCTCGGCAGCCGCCGCACCCATGAGGGGCGGTTGCGGCGGTTGCGCAAGGCCGGTTTCGACGCCGCCGCGACAACGCGCATCCATGGCCCGATCGGGCTGGCGATCGGCGCCCGATCGCCGGCCGAAATCGCGGTGGCGATCCTCGGCCAGATCATCTCGGTGCGCCGCCTCGAAACGGCGGGCATGGCGGCATGATCTTCGGGCGGATGCCCATACGCGAGGCCCTGGGCGCGATCCTGGCGCACGGGGTGCGCACCGGGGCGCGCGCGTTCAGAAAGGGGCGCGTGCTCGACCCGGCCGATGTCGAAGCGTTGATCGCAGCGGGGCTGGACACGGTGGTCGCCGCACGCCCGGAGGCAGGAGACGTGGGCGAGGACGACGCCGCGGCGCGAATCGCGGCCGCAGCGCGCGGACCGGGCATCGCCGCAGCGGCGCCTTTCACCGGGCGCTGTAATCTCTATGCGGAAGCGGCCGGTGTGGCACTGATCGATGCGGCGCGGGTCGATGCGATCAACCATCTCGACGAGTCGGTGACGATCGCCACCGTGGCGCCGTTCGCCGCGGTCGAGGCGCGGCGGATGGTCGCCACGATCAAGATCATTCCCTTCGCCGCGCCAGGCACCGCGGTCGCCGAGGCGGTGCGCCTCGCGGCCGACGAAGGACCGCTGGCCCGGCTGGCGCCGTTCACGCGGAAGACCGTCGGGCTGGTGATGTCGGGCCTGCCGGGCACGAAGGACTCGGTGCTCGACGGCACGCGGCGCACGGTGGGAGAACGCGCGGCGCGGCTCGGCGCGACGGTGCTCGGCGACCGCCGGGTCGACCATGAGGAATCGGCCATCGCCGGCGCGGTGACGGCCTGCATCGCCGACGGCGCCGACATCGTGCTGGTCAGCGGCGCCTCGGCGGTCGTCGATCGGCGTGACGTGGTGCCGGCGGGCATCGAGCGCGCGGGCGGGCGGATCGAGCATTTCGGGATGCCGGTGGACCCCGGCAACCTGCTGCTGCTGGGCGCGATCGAAACCGCCGCCGGACGGGTGCCGGTGGTCGGGATGCCGGGATGCGCGCGGTCGCCGCGGCTCAACGGGTTCGACTGGGTCCTGGAACGTCTCGCGGCGAATCTCCCGGTGCGCCGAGCGGACGTGATGCGGATGGGAGCCGGCGGCCTGCTGAAGGAGATCGCCGCCCGGCCGCAACCGCGCGACCGGACGCCGGAGCCTGCGTTCGACGCCACCCACATGCCGCGCATCGCGGCGCTGGTGCTCGCGGCCGGACAGTCGCGCCGCATGGGCTCGGTCAACAAACTGCTGGTCGGGATCGACGGCACCCCGATGGTGCGCCGGGTCGCGGAAGCCCTGATCGCGTCGAAGGCGGCGCGGCCGCTGGTGGTGACCGGTCACGAGGCGACACGGGTGCGCGCCGCTCTCGACGGGCTGGATGTGGGCTTCGTCCACAACCCGGATCACGCCGAGGGGCTGAGCACGAGCCTGCGCCGCGGCCTCGCCGCGCTGGACGGCGACTGTGACGGCGCGCTGATATGCCTCGGCGACATGCCCGACGTAACGAGCGCCGATATCGACCGCATGATCGCCGCCTTCGATCCGTTGGAGGGGCGCGCCATCGTAGTGCCGACGCACCGAGGCAAGCGCGGCAACCCGGTGTTGTGGGCGGAGCGTTTCTTCGCCCCGATTTCCGCGGTCTCGGGCGATGTGGGTGCGCGGCATCTGATCGGCGAGAACGCCGAATGGGTATGCGAAGTCGCAGCCGGCGGCGACGGGGTGCTGGTGGATATCGATACCGCCGAAGCGCTGGCCGCCCGGCGCGGCGCGCGCGAGCCCCGGGGGTGAGTTTCGACGTCGCCGCGGTCAGAGCGGCGTTTCCGATCTTCGACCGGTGCGTCGGCGCGGCGCCGCTGCACTATCTGGACAACAGTGCGACGAGCCAGACGCCGCAGGCGGTGCTGGCGGCGGTCGAGGCGCACGAAACGACGGCGCGCGCCAACGTGCTGCGCGGCGTCCACCGCCTCGCCGAACGCGCGACCGAGGCCTACGCCGAGGCGCGACGGCGAGTCGCCCGCTACATCGGCGCGGCGGACGCGGACGAGGTGGTGTTTACCGGCGGCACGACGGCGGCGATCAATCTCGTCGCGCACGGCTTCGGCGCCGGCCTGCGCCCCGGCGACGAGATCGTGATCTCGGTGCTGGAGCACCATTCCAACATCGTGCCGTGGCAGTTGTTGCGCGACCGCGCCGGGGTCGTGCTGAAAGCGCTGCCGATCACCGAGGAAGGACGTATCGACACGGCGCGGCTGGAGGCGCTGACGGGCGCACGTACCCGGCTGATCGCGCTGGCCCACGTTTCCAACGTCACCGGCGCGGTCTGCGACGTCGCGGCGGTCACGGCGGCAGCGCGGCGGTGCGGCGCGCGGGTGCTGCTCGACGGGGCGCAGGCGGTTCCGCACGGCGCGATCGACGTTGCCGGCCTGGACGTGGATTTCTACGCGTTTTCCGGCCACAAGATGTTCGGCCCCAACGGAATCGGGGTGTTATGGGCGCGCCGGGCGCTACTCGAGGAGATGGCGCCGTTCATGGGCGGCGGCGAGATGATCCGCGAGGTGACGCTGACCCACACGCTGTGGGCGGACGTGCCGCACAAATTCGAGGCGGGAACGCCGCCGATCGCACAAGCGGTGGGTCTCGCCGCGGCGGCGGACTGGATCGGCGCGCTCGATCGCGGCGCCGCACCCGCGCATGTTGGCGCGCTGACCGAGCGCCTGCTGGCGGGACTGGCGGCGCGGCCGCGAGTGCGCATCGTCGGCCCGCACGACATGCGGGCGCGCGGGCCGGTGGTGTCGTTCGACGTGGAGGGGGTGCATCCGCACGACGTCTGCGCGGTGCTCGACCGGCGCGGAGTCGCGGTACGCGGCGGGCATCACTGCGCCCAGCCGCTGATGGAGCGGTTCGACCTGGCGGGCACCACACGGGCGAGCCTGGCCTGGTACAACACCGTGGAAGACGTCGAAGCCCTGCTCGACGGGGTGGACGAGGCGATCCGCCGGCTCGGATAATGGAAGACGAGATTTACCATCGGGCGATTCTGTCGCTGGCGCGCGACGCCGCACATGAAGGCCGCCTCGACTCGCCGGCGGGCGTGGCGACGGTCAACAATCCGCTGTGCGGCGACCGGGTGACGGTCGAGGTAGCGCTCGACGGCGAGCGGGTAGGCGCGTTCGCGCACAGGGTACGCGGCTGCCTGTTGTGCCGCGCGGCGGCGGCTGCGGTCGGCGCCGCGCTGATCGACCGAGACGCAGCAGCGCTGGAGACGGGCCGCCGCGCCGCGCACGCCGTGCTTGCCGGGGATGCCGGGGCCGCGGCGCCATGGGCGGCGCTGGCACATTTCCGCCCCGTATCGGCGCACAGGAGCCGGCACGAATGTGTGCTGCTGCCCTTCGAGGCGGCCGCCGCGGCGCTCTCCGAGGCGGCGCGCGCGCGTTGACGCGACGGCGCTTTTAGGCTACCTGCCTTTTCCTCTTTGCGGCGCAGAGGCGCCGCCCGAACGCAGGACGGGCCGATGGAGATCGGGGAGGAAAAACAGGGTTCTCTCGTCGTCGTGTCGCCGGTCGGCCGGGTCGATGGGGTGGTGGCGCCGCAGTTGGAGAAGCGCCTGACCGAGATCGTCGAGCGCGGCGACAGCGACGTGCTGCTCGATTGCGAACAGATGGACTACATCAGCAGCGCAGGCCTGCGCACGGTGCTGATCGGCGCCCGGAAGTGCCGGCAGAACGGCGGCAAGCTGACCGTGTGCGCGCTCCAGCCCGGTTGCAAATCGGTGATGGAGATCAGCGGTTTCTTCAACATTCTCGACGCCTACGACACCCGCGACGATGCCGTGGCGGCGCATGCCGGCGACGGGGGGTAACGCGATGCTGACCTTCGTCGAAGAGATCGTTCTGTTGATGCTCGACGACGACGGGGCTGTGCTGCCGATCCGCGAGACCACGATGGAGTATGTGGTCGCGGGCGCGGCGTTGATGGATCTGGCGTTCGCCAACCGAATCGACACCGACCCCGAGAAGCTGGTGGTCATCGACCGCGCGCCGACCGGAAACCCGATGCTCGACCGTGTGTTGGCGCGCATCACGGGCACCGACGAGACTCGGACGGTCGCGGCGTGGGTGGAGACGGTGGCGCGGCGCGAGGCGAAGTGGCTGCGGACGGAAGCGCTGGACAGTCTGATCGCGCGCGGCATTCTTGAGCGCCGCGACGAACGGTTCCTCTGGGTGTTCGAATCGCGGCGCTACCCGGTTATCGACGGGCGGGCGGAACGCGAAGTCAAATTGCGCATTACGGGCGTGCTCCTGTCCGACGACCCGCCCGACCCGCGGGATGTGGCGCTGATCTGTCTCGTCGATGCGTGCAACGTGCTGCCGAGCATTTTCTCCATGCGGGAGATCGACCGGGTCGGCCCGCGTGTCGAGCAGCTCCGCCGGATGGACCTGATCGGCCGCGAGATCGGCGGCGCGATCGCCGAGATCGAGCGCTCGATCATGATCGCGATGACCCAGACGCCGCACTGAGCGGCGTTCGAGTGGTGGCCGCGCCGATGCGGAACGGCCTGAGAACCGGGTGCGACCGTGACGGATCTGGCGGCGGAATGGACGAGTGCGGACCTTCCCCTGCCGACCGTCGGGGACCCGGAAGCGCACGATCGGCATTGGCACCAGTGGCGGGAAGCGGGTCGGCACAACCCGGAAGGGGCAGTGCGTGCGTTCGCCCTCGGCCTTGAGGACGACCCCGGCGCCCGCGCCCTGCTGAGCGCGGTCTTCGGTAACAGCCCCTATCTCAGCCGCGGCCTGATCGCCGATCCGGCTTTCGCCCGCTTGTTGATCGAACAAGGCCCCGACCGCGCATGGGCAGCGGCCGATGCCGCCGTGAAAGACAGTCCCGCCGCGGAGACGACCGACGCCGCGATGAAGCGTCTGCGCGCGGCGAAGCGTCGCGCCGCGCTCGCGATCGGCATGGCGGACGTGGCGTCGGTGTGGCCGCTCGACCGGATCACGGGCGTGCTGTCGGATCTTGCCGAAGCGGCATTGCGCGCCGCTTGCCGCCACGTGCTGCGGGCGTTGCACGATTCCGGCGCGTTGGTGCTGCCGCATCCCGAGGCGCCCGAAAGCGGGTCCGGGCTGATCGTTCTCGGCATGGGCAAGCTCGGCGCGCGCGAATTGAACTATTCGAGCGACGTCGATCTGATCGTGCTCTACGACCCGGACGTTGCGCCGTCCGCGAGGGGCGACCTGCAACCCCTGTTCAACCGCCTCGTCCGCCGCCTGATCCGGATCATGGACGAACGCACGGCGGACGGATACGTCTTTCGCACCGACCTGCGGTTGCGTCCCGACCCCGCGTCCACACCGCTCGCCCTTTCGGTTCCGGCGGCGCGTCGATACTACGAAACCGCGGGCCGGAACTGGGAACGCGCGGCCATGATCAAGGCGCGGCCGGTGGCGGGCGATTCCGCCGCGGGGGAAGCGTTTCTCGATGCGCTGCAACCGTTCGTATGGCGCCGCCATCTGGACTTCGCCGCCGTCCAGGACGTGCAGACGATCAAACGGCAGATCGACGCCTCGCACGGCAGTGGCGCCGGAGCGGCGGTAGCGGGGTACAACGTCAAGCTCGGGCCCGGCGGCATTCGCGAGATCGAATTCTTCGCCCAGGCACAACAGCTCGCCTGGGGTGGACGCAGCCCCGAACTGCGCGTACGCGGCACGCTGGCGGCGCTCGACGCGCTGGTCGCCGCCGGAAGGGTTTCGCGCGCGGCGGCGGCGGATTTGCGTGCCGCCTACGAGTTTCTTCGCAGCCTCGAACACCGGCTGCAAATGGTGAACGACGCCCAGACTCACCGCCTGCCCGAGAGCGACGACGGGGTGGCGCGCATCGCCTGTTTCATGGGCTTCGAGTCCACCGCCGCGTTTTCCGGGGCGCTCGCCACCCATCGCCGAACGGTGGCGCGCCACTACGCGACCCTGTTCGCGGACGAGCCGGCGCCGATCGGCGCCGTAGTGCCGATATTCCCGCAGAACGACGACGACGACGCCACGCTGCGGGCGATCGCGGAGATGGGATATTCGGATCCGCCGCGTGTCTCGGCGATGGTGCGCGGGTGGCTGGCGGGCCGATGGCCGGCGCTGCGCGGATCGCGCGCGCGCGACCTGCTGGCGGCGCTCGCACCGTCGATCCTGGGCGCCTTTTCGGTGTCGGCGGATCCCGACACGGCCCTGCGCCGCTTCGACGGGTTTCTTGCACACCTTTCGGAGGGGGTGCACCTGTTCTCTCTGTTGGGCGCGCATCCCCAACTGCTCGGCCTGATCGCCGAGATCATGGGTTCCGCGCCGCGTCTCGCGGAGCGGTTGACCCGGCGCCCGGCGCTGCTCGACAGCGTTCTGAGCCGCGGCTTCTCCGATCTCGAAGTGCCGGACGATTCCGGCCTGGAGCCGGCGTTGGCGGAGTCCGCGCGCCGCGGCCTGGTGCGCTTGTTCTATCGCCGCGAGTTCGGGGCCGCCGAGATGGAGGCAGACCTGGCCGGCGCCGTCGCCGGGGCACGCGACTTTCAGGATATTCTGGACGCGCAGCGGCGCTGGGCCAACGACCGCCTGTTCCAGATCGGGGTCCACATACTACGCGGCCTGCTCTCGCCGGTCGAGGCGGGGCGGCCGCTTTCGGATCTCGCCGACGCTTGTCTCCGCGTCTCCATGCGCGCGGTCGGTGATGAGTTCACTGCTCGGCACGGCCGCGTCGCGGGCGGTGCGGCGGCCGTGGTCGCGCTCGGCAAACTGGGCAGCCGCGAAATGACGGTGGGTTCCGATCTCGATTTCCTGTTTCTCTACGACCACCACCCGGACGCCGCGGAATCGGACGGCGAGCGCCCGATGGCGCCGGACCGTTACTACACCCGACTGTGCCGGCGCCTGATCGCCGCGGTTGCCGCGCCGACCGCCGAGGGCAGGTCGTATGATATCGACATGCGCCTGCGCCCGTCGGGCAAGGCGGGTCCTGTCGCCTGTTCGCTGGCGGCGTTCATCGCACGGCACCGGTCGGGCACCCGTGTCTGGGAGCGCCAGGCCCTAACCCGAGCGCGCGTGGTCCATGCCGAAGGCGGCCTGGGCGAGCGCTTCGAGGACGCGAAACGGGCGGTGCTGATGCGACCCGTGGCGCGCGACTCGCTCGCCGCCGAAACTGCGGCGACGCGCGATCGGATCCGGGGTCGATGCGGCAGCGGCGGCCCGTGGTCGATCGAGCACATGCGCGGCGGCCTCCTCGATGTCGAGTTCATCGCCCGGTTCCTGCAACTGGCGCACGCGGCGGAGACGCCGGAAATCCTGGCCGGCGATGCCGTTTCGGTGTTCGAAGCCGCCGGCGCCCGCGAGTTGATCGACCCGGAAGCGGCGCGCGAACTGGCGCAGGCGGCGACGCTGTGGCGCAACCTCCAAGGCATCCTGCGCCTGACGGTGGGGGCGGACTTCGCTGCCGAGGACGCGACGGGCGCGTTCAAGAACGTGGTCGGACGGTCGTGCGGCCGGGTCGTCTTCGACGCCCTCGTCGATACGATGGAAGACACGGCGCGCCGCGTGGCCGAACACTACGACAACCTCCTTACGGCGGGCGACGGTTTCCGAACCGGGACACTGCCGGCGGACCTCGGTCGTTGACGAAACCGGCGCAATCCTTACCGTGAATCGCCCACGCGCCGGAGGACGACGATGGGCAGCCTGCAATATCCTCGCTGTCGATGACGAAGCGGATTTCGAGCCGCGCCTGCGCCCGACCCTGGTTGCGGCGCCGCCGAAGGGCGCGCGGAGCGCCAACGCCGCAGTCTTCGGCGCGATGAAAGCGTTCGCCGTCGACGCGCCGCAATTCGACGACATCGCCTGTCTGACGCTTCGCCGGGCCGGGTCGGAGCGGTGAGCGCGAAACTGGTTCTGGGCATGGAGATGAGGGTGGGCGAGTTGCAGCGGATCGCCGCCGCGATCGAGTCGTTCGCGCGCGCCGAAAACTGGCCCCCCGATCTCGAATTCCACATCCAGCTGATGATCGAGGAAGTGGGCACCAACATCATCAATCACGGGCACGACGACAGCGCCGGTCATCAGGCTGGGATCGAGATCGTTTCGGACAGCGAATCGGTCACGGTGGAAGTCGTCGATGACGGCCGACCGTTCGACCCGCTGAACGATGCGCCCGCGCCCGACCTCGACGCTCCCCTCGAAGCCCGCCGCGTAGGCGGGCTGGGCGTCCATTTGATCCACACCATGGCCGACGAGGCGCGCTACCGGCGCGACGGGACGCGCAACCGCCTGACGTTGGTCAGGCGGCGGAACGGGTAACGCGGCGGATCCCCGCGCCCGGAAGCGGGCCGATCAGGAGGACCCGCGGTGTCCGGGGTTCGCCTCCCGTCATTGGCAGGTCACGCCCGGCCCGGTGCGGGTCAGGCATCCTCGCCCGTATCCGGCAGCAGGATTTCGCGCTTGCCGACATGGTTGGCCTTGCCGACCATGCCTTCGGTCTCCATCCGTTCGACGATCTTGGCGGCGCGGTTGTAGCCGATCGACAGATGACGCTGGATGAAGCTGGTCGAGACCTTGCGCTCGCGCGCCACCAGCGCCACCGCGCGGTCGAACAGGTCGTCACCCGTATCGCGCTTGCCGTCTCCGAAGCCCGGTAACGGCTCTTCGTTCGTGTCTTCGGTGATCGAGTCGAGATAGTCGGGCGTGCCCTGTTGGCGCAGGAAGGCCGCCACTTCGTCGACTTCCTCGTCGGCGACGAAGGGGCCGTGCACGCGCGCGACCTTGCCGCCGCCCGCCATGTAGAGCATGTCGCCCATGCCGAGCAGCTGTTCGGCGCCCTGTTCGCCGAGAATCGTCCGGCTGTCGATCTTCGACGTGACCTGAAAGCTGATCCGGGTGGGCAGATTGGCCTTGATGGTACCGGTGATGACATCGACCGAAGGGCGCTGAGTGGCGATGATCAGATGGATGCCCGCCGCGCGCGCTTTCTGCGCCAGACTCTGTATCGTCACTTCGATGTCCTTGCCGGCGACCAGCATCAGGTCGGCCATTTCGTCGACAACGACGACGATGAACGGCAGCGGGGTCATGTCGAGCGGTTGGGACTCGTAGATCGGGCGGCCCGACTCCGGGTCGAACCCGGTCTGCACAGTGCGTTCGAGCGTCTCGCCCTTCGCCAGAGCGTCGCGCACACGCTTGTTGTAGCCAGCAATGTTGCGCACGTTGAGCTGCGACATCAGGCGGTAGCGCGCGTTCATTTCGCGCACCGCCCACTTCAACGCCACCACCGCTTTGCCCGGTTCGGTCACAACCGGATGGAGCAGATGCGGGATGTCGTCATAGACCGACAGTTCCAGCATTTTGGGGTCGATCATGATCATCCGGCACTCTTCCGGCCGCAGGCGATAGACCAGCGACAGGATCATGCTGTTGACCGCGACCGACTTGCCCGAACCGGTGGTGCCGGCGACGAGCAGGTGAGGCATCCGATCCAGATCCACCACCACCGGCGCGCCGGAAATATCCTTGCCCAGGACAAGCGGCAGGGCCGTATGCGCATGTTCGTATTCGGGCGACGCGAGCAGGTCGCGCAGATAGACGATTTCGCGGCGCTCGTTGGGCAGTTCGATGCCGATCGCGTTGCGCCCGGGAATGACGGCCACCCGCGCCGACACCGCACTCATCGAACGGGCGATGTCGTCGGCAAGGGCGACGACCCGCGCAGCGCGGGTGCCCGGCGCGGGTTCGAGCTCGTAGCGCGTTACCACCGGCCCGTGGTTGACTCGCGCAACGTCTCCGCGCACGCCGAAATCCTGCAACACGCCTTCGAGGGCGCGGGCGTTCTCGTTCAGCGCCTCCTCGCCGAGCGCGCCGCCGGCGGCCTCCGGCGCTTCGGCGAGCAGGTCGATCGGCGGGAACTGAAAACCGGCATCGGGGTTGCCGGGATCGGCATCGCTCTTGTCCGGCGGCTTTGAATCGCGCCGTCGATCCCGATCCGTCGCCCTGGATGCGACGATCTTCGCTGGATTCCGCGCGGGGGTTTCGGTTGTCGCCCATGGTTCCAGGCGTGGCGTCGCGCGCGGTGCGGCGACCGATTGCGACGCGGCGGCGCGGCGGCGGCGAAGCCACGCCGACGCCCACCGCGCCGGCGTGCCTGCGGCGGCGCCCACCCGGCGCCATTCCTCGTGCGACAATCCGAGTGCACAGGCCAGCGCTGCCAACGCCACGAGCGCGACCGGAACTGCCACAGCCCGGTCGCTCAGCCCGGCAAGCTGCCCGAGATCGGCCAACAGCGCGCCGAACACGCGGCCGATCACCCCCCCCGCGCCGCTTTCGACCGGCCAGCGTGCGAGCGGCAGAGCGAGCGCCAGCGCCGACGGCAGCGCGAGAAGGAAGGCGGCCAACGCCGCGACACGAACCCGAACGCGGGCAAGCCGATGGTCGCGCCACAGCCGCCAGCCCCATACCAGCGCGACCAGCGCACAGGCGGCGGCGGCAAGACCGAACGTCTGCAAGCCGATATCCGCTGCCCACGCGCCCCCGCGGCCGAGCCAGTTGGCCGTGGCGCCATCGCTCGCCGTGTTCCACGACCGATCGGCAGAATCGTACGAGACCAGCGCCGCCAGTCCCAGCAGGGCGATGACGGCGACGCCGACCGCCGCCGCCTCGATCGCGAAGCGCCGGATAGTGCCGCTCACTCCAGCAGGCAGGAACGGCGCCCTACGCAGGCTTCCCGATCGCGTCGTCATCCGGCCCTCCTCGCGCCCGGCGCGCAGGTCATCGCAACGGGCTTAATCCGCCCCTCCTGGGTGCGCCGGCCTCTCGCCGGGCAGGCGACCGGTGCCGTCTTTGCCTGGAAGGCAAAGAATGCCGGCAAGACGTCGGCGCGCCTACGAGGGCCTTGCACAGGACCTGCGATCCAAGCTTTGCAAAACCGCGGTCACCCGCCAACGCCATAGATATATAGGGCGCACCCCGGGTCGCGTCATCGGCGATCGGTTCCGGAGTGACCGTCCCGGTGCCGACGCCGGTCACGCCCACAGCCAGTCCAGGTCCGAGAAAGCGAGCTTGCGGTCGAAGTTCTCTATGTTGTCCTGGACGTTTATGACGAGGCAGCGCTCGTCGCCGCCGTTCCGCGGCCCCCGCAATCCCCTGCCAATCATCTGGAAATAAAGGTTCGGGCTGTACACCGGTCGCGCCACGATAATCGCGCGTGTTCTGGGCGCATCGAAGCCCTCGCGGAATACGCCGTAGTTGACGAGCGCCTTGACCTCGCCGCAACGGAACCCTTCGACCACACGGCGGCGGGTCGCCGTTTCCGTCTCGCCACTGACGGCGCGCGAGCGGATACCCCTCCGGTTGAGGAGTGCCGCCACGGTCCGCGAGTGCTCGACCGATGTCGCGAAGACGAGAGCGGGCCAATCGGGATCGACATGCGTCTCGTAGGCTTCGACGATACGTCTGGTTCGTTCGGCGCTCCCGGCTATGCGGTCTTCCACGCTCTGCGGGAGCCAGGGCAAAGACGAGTCCTGTGCAAAAGCTTCCAATACTCGCGCCAGCTCATCACGATCGAAGGAGAACGTTTCGCCCTCGATGGTCTCATGATCGGCTTGGGCGAGCACGCCCATCTCCTGCAATTCCTGGATAACGGCCTGGGAGTCGTCGCTTTCGAACGCTCCCGAGTCCAGTCGCACCCGCCCGTAGCGGCTGACGAGACGGGTCGTCTCGTATTCGTCATGCCCGCGGTAGGGAGTAGCCGTGAGGCCGAGCAGGAACGGCTCGTCCGTCTTTTGGAAACGCGTCAATCCGACCTCTTGCATGACGGACGTGAAGGTCGGCGCGAGCGACCGGTGCGCCTCGTCGATCACGATCAGCTCGAAATCCGCTAGAAACGCATACTCGCTGCCTTGGTTGGAGAGCCTAGCCTTGAGCGTCTGGATCGTGGCGACGATAACGTGGCGCTCGCTCGTCGGCTGCGGCCTCTCCAGTCCACCCCACATTCTGGAGATACGAAGCCGCGCCGCTTGGGCGCCAATGCTCAACCATACCTGCCGCCACGCTTCCACGGCCTGTTCGCACAACTCGTCTCGGTCGGCGATCCAGAGAACGCCGCCGCGGAAATCGTCGTCGCACATAGCCTCGACAATCGCCTGCACGGCGACGCGGGTCTTGCCGGAGCCTGTCGGCATGCTGATCATCCCGCGCCGGTCCGCGCCGCTTACACGGTCGTTACGAAGCATGTCGCGAACTTGGCCGACGATGGTCCTCTGATAGCCGTGGAGTTCGGGAAGCGAGTATGGGCCTTTGACCTCCACGAAGGGATCACGCTTCCTTTCCCGCTCTCCCGCCCATTCGGGGGAGAACCCGAGCGAGCGCACGAATCTGACGGCCCGCGCGGATCCGGCCCACCGCGATGGCGGGTCGAGATCGTCCAGCGCCCATTTGTATTTCTTAAGCGCATCCGTATGGTAGGTCGCGATGGCCGCTTCCGCGATCTCGGTACCCGTCAGTGTGACGTCGTCGCTCTTGAGCACGGCCAGAAGCGAGCTCGGAAGAGCTATGCTTAACTTCTGTTCGCCTACCGCAGCCAGGAGACGCTCAGCATCGGTGGAAAATCGCCGTATGGCGGCCCGGCGTTTTTCGATCTCGGCTGGTGTCCTGCGTTGCAGGATCGCTTGGATCTGTTCTGGCACCAGCGAGAGTCCCAGCTTTTCCGCGACGACGCGCAACTTGCATTGCTCGTCATCGCCAATGGTGTCAGCAAGATAGATGTCGGGGGCGTGGAAAACACATCCTTGCGGTTGGCCAATGATCAGGATGCGTTCGCAACGGACGAGGCGACAGGTTCTCCGATGCGTCGGAAGATGCTGTTCGAGTCCCGGCCAGATATCGGTCAGCGGAATCGGGTCTCCCTCGCCAACGAATTCCGGCGTCGGCTCCGCGAGACCGAATATCTCCTTGATTTTGTCGGCCATCGGATGAACCAGCAATGCATGGAAAGCATCCGGACTCTTCGGATTCGGTCCGAGCGCATCTGCAAAGGGCACGATGTCGCCAGCCGTCGTTCGAACTCGCCCTTCCTTGCGTAACATACGGACGGTAGGCGCCTCGCACAGCAACTCAGGGTAGATGTGCTGTGTATCGTGTCGCATTATCCAAGGCTCGTAAGCGTTTTCGAGCGACAGAAGAGCATCAGTGTAGCGCGCTCTGCCCTCATCGGAAAGAACGGACAGAAGTTGAAGCGGGCCGCACCCGATCGTCGAGATGAAATTCAACTTATCCCAGTGTGGTTTTTTTGGAAGGTCTCGGTTTATAAATTTGTGTCGGCAATCAGATAGAAAAGAATCGAAACACTCCTCGTGCGAAAGAGCGCACTTTCTGTTTGGTGCACTCACGATACCGAGAACACCCAGGAATTCCTCGTCTTGCTCATGGAATCCCGTATCGACAGTGACCTCTTCGTCACGGCTTCCGTCGCCGGGCACGATGTCACCTGGCAGCAGCACGGAGTGCAGAGGCTGCCAGGTTCGTGCTTGCGTTCGCACTCGGAGTTTCATGGGCCAGAGTTCTCTCTGGTTCCAGTTTTTGCGCTCTCGAACGACGATATTAGCGGTTTGGACTGGCAACTCTCGCGAAATCGCCCAGAATTTATGATAGAGGTCGTCCCCCGTGCCTCTGAAGACGCGCTCTACCGCGAGCCTGAATCTTTTTTCTGGAGACAGCGGTTCGAGTCCTAGCTCCTTCAGCGCTGAAAGCGTTTCTCGGTCCGACGCCAATTCCGGGTGTACGTAGGACCCCGGATTCACGTCGACGCCCGCACTCGGCGGCTCGTCGGGCAGGAAGATGCGCCCGGGATCGGCCGCACGCCAATCACGGCCAGCCGTCAGCACGATTTTGCCCAGCGAGTTGGCGTTTGATCGCGTGTCGCGTGCAACGAGCGCAGCGGTCTGGATCGCCGCCATGGAAGCTTGAATCGCGTCGTCCCCGCCCCTACCTTCGACGAGTGCTTCGAGCCATTCGGCGATTGCGGTCCTGGGCGCGGTCTGGGCGACATCGCCGGGCCAACGTGGCGGAAATAACCGGTCGATGGCGGCAAGCCGATTGCGCGTGAGCGCCTTATGATGAAGCCAGTTCGACGGGCGGCCAGGATACGCGGCCCAGCGCTCGAATGGCTTTGTGTCTATTTGCCGACCCGAAATAAGATCCCTCGGAGGATAGGAGATGTCGCCGCAGGCACGTCGAATCCCATCCTGATCGGGAACGATTTCGCGTTCGCGAAGAACGGCGAACAAATGCTCGCGCAGGAGATTCGTCTGCTCCGTATCGCCCGCCTCCTGCCGGCGCGGCAGTGCGTCCAAATACCGGGCGGGATCATCGTTCGTGGTGAGTTTCGGAAGCGCATCAGCAATCATGGACGCAGCAGCTTCGATCAACTCTTCATTATATGATCCCCGAAGTAGATTCTGGCGGTCTTCGTTGGTTTTCCACGGTGCGTTCAGGATGCCGGCGACGAGGCTCGCAGTCATTGTGGGGAAGAACGCCCAGAACTGGCCTGGATGGGTCAACCGGTCGAGCGGCACGGCCCACCATATCGGCACGCCGCCGCTATCGTCAAGCGAGCGCCGGTCGCTCCGCGCATTTTCGGAAAGACAGTGTTTCGTTTCGAAGCGCCGCCAACGCGCACTCCCGCTGTCGGTGTCGAGATACAGTTCGCCGCCCCGATCTTGCAGAGTGAAATTTCGGCTGTGTTCTCCAGCATCGAGGCTCAGATAGCGAACATGATCGACGAAAAGCAAGAACTCGGGTGGAAAATCCCGAACCTGTTTGGCAAGGCTTTCGCCCCTACCTACCTTGAGGGGCAAACGGACGATGTTCGTCGCCCAGTCCGCCAGCTCGAGCAAATCCTCGTCTTTTTCCATCTCCGCATGAGGATCCAGGGGTTCGGGCAAACGTAGTATCGGATAGCGCTCGGATGTCGCGATTTCAGCTATCCGCGCCGCCGCGCGCCCTCTGTCAAACCGGAACGAGCCCGTCCGGCTATAGAATTCGGGAGAATCGCTAACGCCCAATACGGACTTGAAACCGAGACCGAACCTGCCAATCGCACCAGTGTCACGTTTGTTCGACATGTGGGCGAACATGAGCCCTTCGACGCCGCTAGGGCCGATAGGGTTTCCATTGTCGGCGCAATAAAGAAAGCGTCCTGTCAGGCGGACGAGAATGCTGCTTCCGTCCGGCGCGTCGATCAAAGCATCGGCGCTGTTCTGAATAAGCTCGAATAGTTGCCGATGGGCATATCCGCCATGTGCCGTATCGTGTTCCTGGTTGGCATGTTCGGTGACGAGTTTCGGCTGCACGCGGTAGGCGTCCAGGGTCTTTCTCGCCTCCTCGAGTAGGAACTCACCGATCGGCCCGTCGGGACCGGTCCAGTTTGGCTTTTCTTTGTAAGTGGGAAGGATCAGCCTAGTGTTCTTGCGGAAGAACCTGCCGCGCTCGCTTTTCGAAAAGTCGTATTCGGTTTTCATTCGTCCGACTCGTATTGACGCCGCTCGTTACGGGTGGCCGGACGAGCGGAGATGAGCCGCACCAAGGCCCCTTCGTCCACGGCCTCGGTGTAGATATGAGATACCACCAACAGCCGACCGTTCCGAGCATAGCCCATGGTTACCCAGCGCTCGTCCGACTCGCTGTGCTCTTCATCAAGGATAGTCTGCATCAGTGGATCCCGGAATACCGTGGCAGCGAGATCGAAGCCGACCCCGTGCTTTCGTAAGTTGCCCGCCGCCTTGGCTAGGTCCCATTCGAACTCGAACATTCCGCCCTGCCCGCGTTGTTCGTCCGCCGGCAGACCGTTCTGCGTCCAAGGCGGCCAACCCATTCGAGTATGCACGACATCGAGTGGGCCAGCTCGACCAGTATGTTTCGCATAGGGATGATCGTCAAGCAGCCTTCGAACGAGCCGGCAACGGAAAGCAAGAGTTACATCGTTCGCTTTTTCATTTCCTCTAACAAGCCCCTACAGTACGGCGGCCACCCGCGACAACGCCGCTTCGGTCGTGGCCATGTCGTGCACCAACGCCATACGTATATAGGGCGCGCCGGGGTCGCGGCGCCTGTCGCTCCCCTCTTCCCGACTCAGATAGCGACCGGGCATCACCCGCACCCCCGCTTCCGACCACAGGCGCCGGGCTGCCGCTTCGCCGTCGCCGACGTCGAGCCACAGGTAGAAGCCGCCGTCGGGGCGGTAGAAGCCGTGCCGCCCGGCGAAAAGGCGCGCCGCCAGATCGAATTTCCGACGATAGAGCGCGCGGCTCTCGACGACGTGGGTTTCGTCGCGCCACAGCGCCGCGGCGGCCGCCTGCACCGGGAGCGGGCTGGCGCCGCCGGTGTAGCTGCGCAGCCGCGCGTAGTCGGCCATCAGGCGGGCGTCGCCGGCGACGAAACCCGAGCGCAGCCCGGGCACGCTGGAACGCTTCGACAGGGAATGGAACGCCAGAACCCGGTCGAGATTCCCGTCGCCACGGCAGGCCTCGAAAACGCCCGGCGGCGGCGCGCCGCAATAGATATCGCTGTAACACGCATCGATCGCGAGTATGAAATCATGGCGGCGGGCGAGGGCCACGAGCGCACGCAGCCGGTCGAGGCCGGCCACCGTGCCCTGCGGGTTGGACGGCGTGCACAGATAGGCGAGTGCGGTGCGCGCCAGCACGCTCTCCGGCAAGGCGGCGAAGTCGGGCAGAAAACCGGTCTCGGCGGTGGCGGAGACGAACACGGGTTCGGCGCCGGCGAGCACTGCGGCGCCGGCGTAAACCTGATAGAAAGGGTTCGGTATCAACACCGCCGGACGCGCGCCGCCGACCGATCGCGGCACCGCCAGCAGCGCGACGGTGAACAGAGCCTCGCGCGTGCCGTTGCAGGGCAGGATATGCGCCGACGGGTCGATCATGCCGGCGGGCAGGGCATACCGGCGGGTCAGCCACTCGCCGCAGGCGGCGCGCAGGTCGGGCGTGCCGGGGGTCGGCGGATAGCGGCCCCAGCCCGCCGCAGCGGCGGCGAGGGTCTTGGAGACCAGCGCGGGAGAGGGATGCCGCGGCTCGCCGATCGACATCACCACCGGCTCCACACCGTCGGGCGGCGCCTCTCCGTCGAGCAACGCGGCGAGGCGCCGGAAGGGATAGTCGTTCAATGCCGCCAGACGGTCGTTGATCACGTCACGAGCCTCGCGACGACGCACATGCCGCGCGGCGGTAATGACGGTGCGGGCGGGACGCCCGCGCACCGGGCGTCATGCGATTCGTCCTTACCGTCGCGGCGCGCGATCCGCGAATTCGGGCCAGGCCACGAGGCCGAGTTCGGACTGGTCGGCGCCCAGTCTTTCGGCGGCGGCGTCGAGACGGATGCCCACGGTCGCCCTGAGCACGAACCAGACCACGAAGCTGACCGTCGAGACGAACGCGCCGATCGCGACGATGCCCACGATCTGGCTGCCCAGACTGGCGGCCGGGTTGGTCAGCGGCACCGCCAGCGTGCCCCAGATACCGCATCCCAGATGAACGGGAATGGCGCCCACCACATCGTCGATGCGCAGGCGGTCGAGCAACGGAATGGCGAGAACGACCAGTCCGCCGCCAACGCCACCGATCAGTGTCGCCATGAAGAAGCTCGGCGTCTGCGGCTCGGCGGTGATGCTGACCAGCCCGCCGAGAGCGCCGTTGAGCATCATCGTCAGATCGACTTTGCCGTATAGCGCCCGGCTCCCGACCAGCGCGACGATCACTCCGGAGGCCGCGGCGAGATTGGTGTTGGCGAAGATCTGCGCCATATCCGCGGCGGCGTCGCCGCCGTCGAGCGGCAATCGCGATCCGCCGTTGAACCCGAACCATCCGAGCCACAGAATGAACATGCCGAGCGCTGCAAGCGGTAGTGACGAGCCCGGCATCGGCGTGACCCGACCGCCGGGTCCGAACCTGCCCCTGCGCGCGCCGATCAGGATCGCACCCATCAGCGCCGCCCAGCCACCGGTCGAATGCACGATTGTCGAGCCGGCGAAATCGGCGAAGCCGCGTTCCCACAGCCAGCCGCCGCCCCAATGCCACGCCCCCTGGATCGGATAGATGACGCCGGTGAGCACGACGATGAAGAACAGGAAGGGCCACAACTTCACGCGCTCGGCGACCGCGCCCGAGACGATGGACGCGGCCGTGGCGACAAATGCCATTTGGAAGAACCATCCCGAGGGCAACGCGTAGTTGCCGCCGTCGGCATAGGTCGCGCCGGAGGAGTTGAACCATCCGAGACTGCCGACAACACCGCCGTTGACCCCGTCATACATCAGGTTGTAGCCGACGAAGAAGTACATCGCGCCGGCGATCGAATACAGCCCGATGTTCTTGGTACAGATAGCGGCAACGCTCTTGCTGCGCACCATCCCCGATTCGAGCATGCAGAAGCCCGCGGCCATCCACATGACCAGCGCGCCGTTGAAGAGGAACGAGAAGGTGTTGAAGATGTAGGCCGTCTCGGCCGCCGTGGCGGCGGCGCTTGCCGGCGCGGCGACCATCAATACGCCGCCGGCCAGCGCCAGGATCTTGACCCGTGAGGTCATGCGGTCCTCCTGTCTTGGTGGGTTGCCGGCGCGCGGTGAACGCCGCGGCGCTTCGCGCTCGGCCCCGGGCGCTTCGACGGGCCGCCCGGACACGCTCTTCGCAATCAAAAAGCGTGCCGACTCGCAACGCCGCGGATTCGTGCGCTTCCGGCGAGACAGGATGGTCAAATTTTGCTCATAAACCTCTTCATTGAACTGTTTATGAACAATAGGCGGTCACTTCAGGGCCTGCTCCATCGCCGCGCCGATACGCAGGAGCGGCGCATCGTGGCCGGCCGGCGCCATCGCCATGAGGCCGACCGGAAGGGCGGGGCCGCCGCAAGGGAGGGTCAGTGCGCAGCACGGCAGCACGTTGCCCAGGCGCGTGTTGCTCAGCGCGAGGAGATTGGCGCGGGCGTAGGCGTCGCCATCGACGCTCGTTTCGGCAAGCGGCGGCGGCAGGATGGGCGCCGTCGGCGCCAACACGGCGTCGAACGCCGCCATCCGGCGCCAGAGCGCGGGCGTGAAGCGGCGCGCCGCGGCGCGGACGGTCTCGACGTCGGCGGCGCTCATGCCGCGGCCCTGGTAAAACCGCGCCAGCACGTTCGGGTCGATCGAGTCGGCGTGTTCGTCGATCTGCTCGCGCCACTGGACGTAGCCTTCCGCGGTGACGATGCCGCCATGCCGCTCGAGGCAATCGTGGATCGCGGCGAATTCGGGAACCGGGCCGCGCTCGACGACCGCCCCGGCCGCGGCCAGCGCTTCGACCGCGGTTTCCACGGCGCCGACCACCGCCGGGTCCGCTCCATCCAGCACCACGTCTTCGGCAACGAGAAAGCGGCTGCCCTCGAGACCCGCCTCCGCGAGGTCGATGGCGGCGCGGGCGGCCATGATGCCGAACAGCGCCGCCGCATCGGCCACGTCCACGCACAGGGGGCCGACGGTGTCGAGGGTGGGCGCCAACGGCATCACGCCTTCGGTCGGCAGCACGCCGAACGAGGTCTTGAGCCCGACGAGGCGATTCCACGCCGCCGGAATGCGCACCGAGCCGCCGGTGTCGGAGCCGATTCCGGCAGCGGCGAGGCGGTGGGCCACCGAGGCGGCGGCGCCGCTTGACGATCCGCCGGGCGCCCTCGGCACGTCGGTCATGACTGCGTTCGGCGGGGTGCCGGTCACCGGATTGGAACCGATCCCGCCGAGCGCGAACTGCACGGTGTTGGTTTTTCCGAGGCAAACGAGACCGGCGCGGGTCGCCCGTTCGAGCACGCGCGCGTCGCGGCGGGGAACCCGCCCGGCGAACAACGGCGTGCCCATCTCGGTCGCGGTTCCGGCAGTGTCGTAGATGTCTTTCCACGAGATCGGCACACCGTCGAGCCGGCTCAGACGGCGCCCCCTGGCGGCCCGCTCCGCCGCGGCTTCGGCCTCGGCTTCGGCGCGCCGCCGCGTGGTCCGCACGTAGATCGCGTCGGCGCCGTCATGCGCGTCGATGCGCGCGTAGTAATGCGCGCACAGGGCGCGCGGGTCGATCTCGCCGCGGGCGACGGCGTCACCCTGTTCGCACGCGCTCATCTCGTGCCAGGCCTGGGTCATGATCGTGTTTCCGTTTGTGTTCGTTTCCCGGCAGGCGGCGCGACCGGCTCAGATCGTCCCGGCCGCCCGCAAGCCGGCGATCTCGTCGGCGGACAGGTCGAGGATCCTGGCGAGCACCTCATCGGTGTGCGCACCGAGCATCGGCGCCGACGCGGTATAGCGGACCGGGGTCCGCGAGAACCGTAACGGACTCGCCGCGTGCGACGCCCCGACACCGGCGGCGTGCGGCAGGTCCACCTTCATGCCGCGGTGCACGACCTGCGGGTTGGCGAATACCTGGTCGATGCCGTTCACCGGCGACGCGGGCACGTTCTTCGCGGCCAACAGCGCCAGCCACCCGGCGCTGGCGCGGGTCCGCAGGACACCGCCGACGATTTCGTCGAGCGCATCGCGGTTCGCGAGCCGGCGCGGATTGTCGGCGAAGCGCGGGTCCGCCGCGAGTTCGGGCCGGCCGACGACCTCGCACAGGCGAGCGAACTGCCCGTCATTGCCGACGGCGATGACGATGTGGCCGTCGGCAGTGGGGTAGAGCTGATAGGGCGCCACGTTGGGGTGGGCGTTGCCCATGCGCCCCGGCGCCACCCCGCTGGTGAAATAGTTGGTCGCCATCATCGACAGCATCGCGACGGTCGAATCGAGCAGCGCGAGGTCGATATGCTGGCCCTCGCCGGTGCGCTCACGATGCGTCAGCGCCGCCAGGATGGCGATCGTCGCATACATGCCGCAGAACAGGTCGGAGACCGCGAGGCCGGCTTTCTGCGGCCCGCCGCCCGGCTTGTCGTCGCGTTCGCCGGTCAGGCTCATCAGCCCGCCCATCGCCTGGATCATGAAGTCGTAGCCACCGCGCGCGGCATAGGGTCCGGTCTGGCCGAAGCCGGTGATCGAGCAATAGACGAGACCCGGGTTGCCGGCGCTCAGGCTCTCGTAGTCGAGGCCGTAGCGGGCGAGGCCGCCGACCTTGAAATTCTCGATCAGCACATCGGACCTGGCGGCGAGCGCGCGGATCAGCTCCTGTCCGCCGGTCGAGGCGATATCGACGGCGATCGATTTCTTGCCGCGGTTGGCGCTGAGGAAATAGGCGGTTTCGGCGGTCGGCTCGCCGTCCGGGCCGGGAAGGAAGGGCGGCCCCCATTTGCGCGTGTCGTCGCCGGCGCCGGGGCGCTCGACCTTGACGACTTCGGCGCCGAGATCGGCAAGGGTTTGCGCCGCCCACGGGCCGGCGAGAATGCGCGACAGGTCGAGCACGCGGATATGCGAAAGCGATGCGGTCATGACGGCGCAGTCTTAGCGCGCACGGCGCGACCGGGAAACCGGTTTCACCGCCGGCGGGCGCGCTCGGCGACTTCCGCTGCCGCGTCCGCACCTTGCGCGAGGTCAACGGCGGTGTCCCGGCGGCGCGAGGTCAAGACAGGGGGCGGGAGCAGGCCGGTCGGCAGAACCGGTTCCCGTTTGGCGCGGCGCATGGATGCCGGCGGCACGCCCGCGCCGGCGAGTGCGCCGCGATCCGACTCCATCTTGCCGGGCGCCCGGCGCGATATATGATGACGCGTTGATGGCCCCGCCGCTCGCTCACCGCGCGTTCACGCGCCGCCGGTTGCTCGGTATCGCCGGCATGAGCGCCGCCGAGATCGGCTATCTGCTGGATCTCGCCGACCGCTACGTGGCGCTGAATCGGGAAGCCGGCAAGAAGCGCTCGTGGCTGCGCGGGCGCACGCTGATCAACCTGTTCTTCGAAACCTCGACCCGCACGCGCACCTCGTTCGAGATCGCGGGCAAGCGGCTCGGCGCCGACGTCGTCAACATGCAGGCCGAAGTCAGCGCCATAAAAAAGGGCGAAACGCTGATCGATACCGCGATGACGCTGAACGCCATGCGCCCCGACGCACTGGCCGTACGCCACCCGGATTCGGGCGCGGTGAAATTGTTGAGCGAGAAGGTGGCCTGCGCGGTGATCAATGCCGGCGACGGCAGCCACGAACACCCCACCCAAGCGCTGCTCGACGCACTGACGGTGCGCCGCCGGCGCGGGCGCATCGCCGGCCTGCGGGTGGCGATCTGCGGCGACATCCGCCACAGCCGCGTCGCGCGGTCGAACGTCCATTTGTTCACCGCGTTGGGGGCGCGGGTGCGGCTGATCGCGCCGCCGACCCTGCTGCCGTCGGCGGTCGAGCGCCTCGGAGTCGAGACCTTTCACGACATGGCGGCGGGTCTGGACGGATGCGACGTGGTGATGATGCTGCGATTGCAGAGCGAACGCATGACAGGCTCCTGGGTGCCCTCGATGCGCGAGTATTTTCATTTCTGGGGGCTCGACGAGGCCAAGCTTGCGCGCGCCCGGCCCGATGCGCTGGTGATGCATCCGGGACCGATCAATCGCGGCGTCGAGATCGACAGCGAGATCGCCGACAACCTCGCGCGCAGCGTCATCCTGGACCAGGTCGAGCTCGGGGTCGCGGTGCGTATGGCGTGTCTGGCGGCGCTGTTGAACGCCGACGACTGCGGCGCGCCGTAACATGCCCGTTCCGGGCCGCACCGCCTGGATCAATGCGCGGCTCGTCGATCCGGCAAGCGGTCTCGACGCAGCGGGCGCCCTGCTGACCGAGGGCCGCCGCATCGCCGACCTCGGCCCGCGCCTGTTCGCCGACGGGGTTCCTGACGGCGTCGCGACGGTAGATTGCGGCGGCCGCTGCCTCGCGCCCGGCCTGGTCGATATGCGGGCCCATCTGCGCGAGCCGGGCGCCGGGCACAAGGAAACGCTGGCAAGCGCGAGCCGTGCGGCGGCGGCGGGCGGCGTGACCAGCATCGCCTGTATGCCGAACACCGATCCGCCGATCGACCAGACCGCATTGATCGAGTTCATCGCCCGCCGGGCGCGCGAAACCAGCCTGGTCAAAATCTACCCGGTCGCCGCGATCACCCGGGGGCGGCGAGGGCGCGAACTCACCGAGCTCGGCTTGCTGAAGGAAGCCGGCGCGGTCGGGTTCTCCGACGCCGACCGCGCCGTCGCCGACAGCCGCGTCATGCTGAGAGCGCTGACCTATGCACGCGCGGTGGGCGCGCTGATCATGCAGCATCCCGAAGACCATGCGTTGACCGAGGGCGGGATGATGAACGACGGCGAACTCGCCACCCGCCTGGGCCTGCCCGGAATGCCGGCGGTCGCCGAGGCGATCACCGTCGAGCGCGACCTGCGGCTGGCCGAGGCGGCGGGCGCGCCGTATCACGTGGCGCATCTGTCCACTGCGGCGGCGGTCGATGCGGTGCGGCGGGCGAAAGCGCGCGGACTTCCCGTGACCTGCGCCACCGCGCCGCACTATTTCACGCTGAACGAAAGCGCCGTCGCCGACTACCGCACTTTCGCCAAGGTGCGCCCGCCATTGCGCGGCGAGGACGACCGACTCGCGATCGTCGAAGGGCTCGCGGACGGGACGATCGACGCGATCGTGAGCGACCATGCGCCGCACGACCAGGATTCGAAGCGCACGACTTTCACCCAGGCGGCGTTCGGAATGCTGGGGCTGGAAACCATGCTCAGCCTGTCTCTGGCGCTGGTGCACCAGGGGCGCATGGGTCTTTCCGCGCTGCTCGACCGGATGACGGCGACTCCGGCGCGTCTGCTGGGCCTGCGACAAGGCGTGCTGGCGCGCGGCGCACCGGCCGATCTGGTGCTGATCGATCTCGACACTCCGTGGGTCATCGACCCCGACGCCTTGCTCTCGAAGTCGAAGAATGCGCCCTATGAGCGGCACGCCGTGCAGGGGCGCGCGGTGCGCACCGTCGTCGCCGGCGAAACCGTGTTCCCGTTCGAGGAGGCCGCCTGATGCCCGATCCACTCGGCGGACTGTCCTACACATGGCCTCTATACGCCGCCGGCCTGATCGCGTTTCTCCTCGGTTCGATCCCGTTCGGCCTCGTCCTGTCGCGGCTTGCCGGGGCCGGCGACCCGCGCCGCATCGGCTCGGGCAATATCGGCGCCACGAACGTGCTGCGCACGGGCCGCAGGGGCCTCGCGGCGCTGACCCTGCTGCTCGACGGCGGCAAGGGGACGGCGGCGGCGTTCGCTGCGGGGATTTACGGCCCCGATATCCAGGTGGTCGCCTGCGTTGCCGTGGTGCTGGGTCACATGTTCCCGCCGTGGTTGATGTTTCGCGGCGGCAAGGGGGTTGCGACGGCGTTCGGCGTGTTGCTGGTAACGAGCTGGCCGATCGCGCTGACGGCGGCGCTGGTCTGGGTGGCGGTCGCCGCCGCCACCCGCTACTCGTCGCTCGCGGCCATCGCGGCGATGGTCGCCGCGCCGGTCGCGTTCTGGGCGATGCTGGAGGCGCAGTTCACCGGCGCGTTGCCGTGGTGGCTGCCGGGCGTGCCGCAGCAGATGCAGATGACCGCGCTGGTCTCGATCATGGTGATCCTGCGCCACCACGCCAACATCCGCCGCCTGCTGGCGGGCGAGGAGTCGAAGATCGGCGCGCCCCCGGCTGTGGGCGGACAGGATGGAAAAACAGCGCGGAAATGACTACCTGACACGGAACGCCCCGCTGCAATCCACGAACGAGGTCTTCGTCGATGGTCCGGCTTTTCGCCTTCCTGTTCACCGCCGTGCTCGCCCTGCCCACCGCCGCGCGCGACACGCTGGTGATCGGCATCACGCAGTATCCGGCCACCCTGAATCCGCACATCGATTCGATGCTGGCGAAATCCTACGTGCTGAACGCCACCATGCGACCGATCACCGCCTACGATCGGGACTGGAATCTGGTCTGCATTCTGTGCACCGAACTGCCCACTATCGAGAACGGACTGGCGGTGCGCGAGACGCTGGAGAACGGCGACACCGGCGTCGCGGTGACCTACGACATCCACCCCGAAGCGACGTGGGGAGACGGTGTCCCGGTCACCGCGGACGACGTGGTCTTCACCTGGGAGGTGGGGCGGAACGAACTGTCGGGGTTCGCGAGTAACGAGGGATTTCGGCGCACACTGGCCATCGACGTGGTCGACGACAAGACCTTCACCGTCCACATCGACCGGCTGACCTACCAGTACAACGACAACCCGTTGATGCTTCTGCCGCGGCACCTGGAGGAAGCGGCGTTCGCCGAACCGGCGGAATACCGCCATCGCACGCTCTACAATACGGATCCGACCAATCCGGGCCTCTATTTCGGTCCCTACCGCATCGCCGAGGTCGCTTCGGGCTCGCATATCGTTCTGGAGCGCAACCCGACATGGTATGGCCAGGCGCCGGCGTTCGATCGGGTCGTCGTCCGGGTGATCGAGAACACGGCGGCGCTGGAGGCGAATCTGCTGTCGGGCGAGATCGACTACGTGGCCGGCGAGCTGGGCTTCACCATCGAACAGGCGATGTCGTTCGAGCGTCGCCACGGCGACCGTTTCCGTCTGTTCTACAAGCCCGGCCTCATCTACGAGCATCTCGACGTCAATCTCGACAATCCCCGCCTGGCGGACCGTCGGGTGCGCCAGGCGCTGCTCTACGCCCTGGACCGCGAGCGACTGACCGAGCAATTGTTCGGCGGGCATCAACCGGTCGCGAATTCGAACGTCAACCCGCTCGACCGGGCCTACAGCGATGCGGTCCCCGTCTATCGCCACGACCCGACTCGCGCCGCCACGCTGCTCGACGAAGCGGGGTGGACCGAGGCGATCGACGGGGTGCGGCACAACGCCGCCGGCGAGCCGCTCGCCTTCACGCTCATGACGACGTCGGGCGACAAGTCGCGCGCGCTGGTGCAGCAGGTCTTGCAGAACCAGTGGGCGGCGGTGGGGGTCAAGGTGAACATCCGCAACGAACCGGCGCGGGTGTTCTTCGGCCAGACCGTGACGAAACGGGCGAACGACGGCCTGTCGATGTTCGCCTGGCTCAGCCTACCCGAAACGGTGCCGCTCTCGACCCTGAAATCCGACCAGATTCCGAGCGCGGAGAACGGCTGGTCGGGACAGAATTTTCCGGGCTACCGAAGCGCCCGCATGGACGAGTTGATCGATCTGATCGAACGCGAGCTCGATCCGACAGCGCGCCTCCCCCTGTGGGCGGAACTACAGACGCTCTACGCCACCGACCTGCCCGCCCTGCCGCTCTTCTTCCGCGCCGAACCCTATGTCTTTCCCGCCTGGCTCGAAGGCGTGCGACCGACGGGGCACAACATCACGACTACCATGTGGATCGAGGAATGGCGGGTGGTGGACTGAAGCCGCTGCGCCGGTGAGCGATCCCGCGCCGGCAGACGCGACGCCGCCGGTTCTCGCGGTATCGGGCCTGTCGGTCGCGTTCGACACCCGCGACGGGGCGGTGCCCGCCGTGAGCGACGTCTCGTTCCGCGTCGAGGCCGGGCGGACGCTCGGCCTCGTCGGCGAGAGCGGCAGCGGCAAGACGGTGACGGCGATGGCGATCATGGGGCTGATCGACCCGCCGGGCCGGATCGCCCGCGGCGGGGTGACGCTGCTCGGAGTCTCGCTCACCGGGCTTTCGGAAGAGGCGCTGTGCGGCATCCGCGGGCGCCGGGCAACGATGGTCTTCCAGGAGCCGATGACGGCGTTGAACCCGGTGTTGCGCATCGGCGACCAGATCGCCGAAGTGTCGTTGCTGCATGAGCGGCAAGGCCGGCGCGCCGCGTGGAACGGCGCGGTGGAACTGCTCGACCGTGTGGGGATTCCGGAAGCCGCGCGGCGCGCCCGCGACTACCCGCATCAGCTTTCGGGCGGGATGCGCCAGCGCGCGATGATCGCGATGGCGCTCGCCGGACGGCCGGCGCTGCTCATCGCCGACGAACCCACGACCGCGCTCGACGTAACCGTGCAGGCGCAGATTCTGGAACTCCTGCTCGAACTCCAGCGCGACCACGGGACGGCGATCCTCTTCATCAGCCACGATCTGGGCGTCGTTTCCGAGATCGCCGACGAGGTGGCGGTGATGTATGCCGGGCGCATCGTCGAACAGGCGCCGGCGAACGAGCTCTTCGCCTCGCCGCGCCACCCTTACACGTCGGGGCTGCTCGCCACGCTGCCGCGCATGGGGGCGAACCGCGAGCGCCTGCCGGCCATCGGCGGCAACGTCCCCAATCTCGCCTTTCTGCCGCCGGGCTGCGCATTCTGCGACCGCTGCCCGGCAGCCTTCGACGATTGCCGGCGCACGCGGCCTCGTCTGCGGAGGGTGGGCCGCGGCCGCAGCGCGGCCTGCCTGTTGTTCGAACGTTCATGACCGCGCTGCTCGAATGCCGGAATCTGGTCAAGCATTTCGTCGTGGGCGGCGGCCCGTTCTCCCGGCGCCGCGAGATGGTGCACGCGGTCAACGGCGTCGATCTGAGCCTCGAAGCCGAAGAGACCCTGGCGCTGATCGGCGAAAGCGGCTGCGGCAAGACAACGCTCGGACGGGTGCTGGGCGGCCTCTATCCGGCCACGTCGGGGACCGTGAGCTTTCGCGGCGCGCCGCTGGAAAAGGTCGGGCGCGACGCCCGGCGCGCGATCCAGATGATTTTTCAGGATCCGTTCGCGGCGCTCGACCCGCGCATGACGGCAGGGGCGATCGTCGAGGAACCGTTGCGCATTCACCGGGCGGGCGGACGGCGCGCCCGGCGTGAGCGCGTCGCGGCGCTGATGGAGGCGGTGGGTCTCTCGGCGTCGCAGAGCGACCGTTATCCGCACGAGTTTTCGGGCGGACAACGTCAGCGCATCGGTATCGCACGCGCGCTGGCGCTGGAACCGGGCGCGATCATCGCCGACGAACCGGTCTCGGCGCTCGACATGTCGATCCAGAGCCAGATTCTCAACCTGATGCGCGACCTTCAGGCCAAGCGCGGCCTGGCCTATCTGTTCATCACGCACGATCTGGCGGTAGTCGATTTCATCGCCGACCGCGTCGCGGTCATGTATCTCGGCCGCATCGTGGAGCTGGCGTCGCGGGCCTCCCTGTTCGCGGCGCCGCGCCACCCCTACACGGTGGCCCTGCGCGCCGCGGTGCCGGAGCCGGGACGGGGTAAACGGGGCCCCGATGGGGCGGCGGGCCGGACTCTGAAGGGAGAAGCCCCCAGCCCGCTGGCGCCGCCGCCGGGCTGCCCCTTTCATCCCCGCTGCCCGAAGGCCGAGGCGGACTGCCGCAGCATCGCGCCGGCCCTCTCCCCGGTCGCGCCCGGCCACGCGGTCGCGTGCCACCATCCGGAGGCGTAGCCGCGCATGACCCGATACGCCGCCATACGCCTCGTCGAATCGCTTGTCGTGGTGGGGCTGATGTCGTTCGCGATCTACGGGCTGATGGCGCTGATGCCCGGCGACCCGATCGACATCATGGTGCAGTCCGACCCGGAACTGACGCCCGAAGATGCGGCGCGGCTGAAGGCGCTCTACGGCTTGGACAAGCCGATCCTCGAGCGCTACGGCAACTGGCTCTCGGCGGCGGTGGGCGGCGATTTCGGTTATTCGCGCATCCACAACCGGCCGGTGCTCGAAGTGCTCGGACCGCGCCTGTGGAACACGATCGTGCTGATGGGGTTGACGCTGGCGATCTCGCTCGCGCTGGCGGTGCCGGTGGGCGCGGCGTCGGCGCTGCGCCCCTACTCGATGACCGATTACACGATCAATTTCCTGTCGCTGGCGGGCATATCGGTGCCGGTGTTCTGGCTTGCCCTGCTGTTGATCCTGCTGTTCGCGGTCGATCTCGGCTGGCTGCCGGCGGGCGGCATGGGCGGGCTGGACGCGCGCGACGGCGCGGCGGGGCTATGGGACCGCGCCCGCTATCTGATTCTGCCGGTCGTCGCCCTGAGCATCGCCAGCGTCGGCGGCCTGACCCGTTTCGTGCGCGCGGCGACGATGGAAGTGCTGCGGCAGGACTACATCCGCACCGCCCGCGCCAAGGGCGCCGGACGCGTGCGCATCGTGTTCCGGCACGCGCTGCGCAACGCGATGATCCCGGTGGTCACCATTCTCGCGCTCGGCTTCGGGACCTTGTTCTCCGGCGCGCTGATCACCGAGACCATGTTCGGCTATCTGGGCATGGGGAAGCTGATCTACGATTCCATCGTCGGCAACGACTACAACATGGCGCTGGTGAGCCTGATGTTCGCGACCGCGCTGGTGCTGCTCGGCAACCTGCTCGCCGACCTGTGCTATGCGTGGCTCGACCCGCGGGTGAGTTACCGATGAACGGGGCGACGGCCGCGCCGCGCCGGCGTTCGCTTCTCAACCTGACTCTCGCGCGTTTTCTCGATCACCGCATGGCGCTGGCGAGCGGGCTGGTACTGATCGCCCTGGCGCTGGCGGCGCTGGCCGCGCCGCTCGCGGCCGGGTGGCTGCGGCTCGACCCCAACGCGGTCGATCTGCTCGCGCGCTACGGCCCGCCGTCGGCTACGCATCCGCTGGGAACCGACGAGATCGGCCGCGATGTCGCCTTGCGTCTTCTCTATGGCGGGCGCGTTTCGCTGCTGGTCGGGTTGTCGACGGCGGTGATCGCGGCGGTGATCGGCACGGTGATCGGGCTTGCTGCGGGATATTACGGCGGCTGGCTCGACGCGCTGCTGATGCGGCTGACCGATACGGTGATCGCGCTGCCCTTGCTGCCGCTGCTGATCGTGCTGGCGGCGATCGACCTGGGGAAACTCGGCCTGCCCGCGGATCTCGCGACCGCGCCCGAGATCAGTCTGTATCGTATCGTCGCGATCATCGCGCTGGTGGGCTGGACCACGGTGGCGCGGCTGGTGCGCGGGGCGGCGCTCAGCCTGCGCGAGCGCGATTTCGTGCTGGCGGCGAAGAGTCAGGGTGCCGGCGGCGCGCGCATCATGTTCCGGCACATTCTCCCGAATGCGATCTCGCCGATCGTCGTCGCCACCACCCTGTCGGTGGGCAACATCATCCTTCTGGAATCGGTTCTGAGCTTTCTCGGTCTGGGCATTCAGCCGCCGATGGCGAGCTGGGGCAGCATGTTGACCAACGCGCAGGACATGATCTACGAGGCGCCGATGCTCGCGGTATGGCCCGGCCTCGCGATCTTCACCACCGTCATCGCGTTCAACTTCCTCGGCGACGGCCTCCAGGACGCCCTGGACCCCCGCGCGCTCGGGCGGTGACAGGGGGGCGGCTCCGCGTCGGACCGGCCGGCGAACTCGAAGACCGGTCCCGTCGTTTCGCGCAAACCTTCTTGCCGGGCACGGCCCGGACCGGCGGAATCTCACCTCGTCAAGGGCGTGGGCCGAAGCTCGGCTTGCCCGGCGTGCGCAGGGGCGCGGCGATGTTGGCGAATTCGCACAGCAGCGGACGGGTGTCGCGCGGATCGACGATTTCCTCGACCCCGTAACGCTCGGCGGTGCGGAACGGCGAGCGCACCGCTTCCAGACGCGCGAAGATGTCGGCCATCAGCGCCTCGGGATCGTCGGATTTTTCGAGATCGGCCTTGTATGCCGCCTCGATGCCGCCCTCGACCGGCAGCGAGCCCCAGTCGCCCGACGGCCAGGCGAAGCGGTAGTGATAGCGCGTGTGGTTGTCGTGACCGGCTCCGGCGACACCGAACGCCTTGCGCATGATGACCGTGCACCAGGGCACCGTCGCCTGATACAGCGCCGAGAGCGCGCGCACGCCGTAACGGATGGTGCCCGCCTTCTCCGATTGCACGCCGATCAGGAAGCCCGGGCAGTCGACCAGATGCACGACCGGCAGATGGAAGGTCTCCGCAAGCTCGATGAAGCGGGTCAGTTTCTGCGCCGCGTCCGCGGTCCAGCCTCCCGCATAGACATAGGGGTCGGACGCTGCGACGGCGACCGGCCAGCCGTCGAGGCGTGCGAGCCCGGTCACGATCGACCGGCCGAATTTACGGCCGATCTCGAAGAAGCTGCCGCGGTCCGCCACCGCTTCGACGATCGGGCGGATCTTGTAAACCTTGCGGCGGTTTCGCGGCACCGCCTCGATCAGGAATTCCTCGCGCCGGTCGGGCGGATCGTCGCACGGCGCGCGCGGCGGCAGGTCGAACGAAGACGACGGCAGGTAGGACAGGAAGCGCCGGGTCCATTCGAACGCTTGTCGTTCGCTCTCCACCTCGTCGTCGATGGCGCCGTTGGCGACGTGAATGGAACTGCCGCCGAGCTGTTCCTTGGTGACCGGCTTGCCGAGGCGCGAGACCACCGGCGGGCCGGCGACGAACATCTGCGCTTGCCCCTTGACGATGAGCGAGTAGTGACTCGCCGCGACCCGCGCCGCGCCGAGTCCGGCGACCGGACCGAGCGCGAGAGCGACGACCGGCACGGTCGCCATATTGTCGACGACGAAGTTCCATGCCGGGTTGGCGGGAACGTAGGTGTAGCCGTCGGTTTCGAGCGTGCGCACCGAGCCGCCGCCGCCGGTGCCTTCCACGAGGCGGACGAGCGGCAGGCGCAGTTCGTTCGCCATCTGCTCGGCGGCGATCTGCTTGGCCTTGATGCCGGCGTCGGCGGCGCCGCCGCGCACCGTGAAATCGTCGCCGACGACGACCACGCGCCGCCCGTCGAGCCGCGCCCGGCCGAACACGACGTTCGAAGCCCGGAACCGCGTGAGGCGACCGCTCTCGTCATATTCGCCGCTGCCGGCGATCGCGCCGATCTCGTGCAGGCTGCCGGGATCGATCAGCGCGTCCAGGCGTTCGCGGATCGTGAGCCGCCCGTTGTCGTGCTGGCGCTTGACCTTTTCCGGCCCACCCATTTCGCGGGCGAGGGCCTCGCGCCGGCGCAGTTCGGCGATCTCGGATTCCCACCCTCTGGCTTCGCGCTTCGCACCGTCGTCCACGACACGCCCCTCCGCTTTCGGATCCGTCAGCCGGCTGCATAGCAGATATGCGGCGCCGATGACGACCGCCAGCGAATTGCCCCAGGAGAATCGCCTTGAAGGGCTCGTTTCGCGGTGCGCAGTCCCGACGGGGTCGTTCGCGCCCGAATTCCCCGTCCGTTTCAGGCGTCGAGGCATTTTTATCGCGGTTCGTTCGGGTCCGCGCTTGTGACGACGGCGGGAAAGCGGCGCATCCAGGCCGCCACGAAGGGGTGGGAGCGACAAGCGGCATCGGCCCGCCTGTAGGGGCGCCCCTTGTGGGCGCCCGAACCCCCGAACACGAGGGCGACAAGGGTGGGCAACCACAAGGGTTGCCCCTACAGGGATTGTCGCGGTTCGTGCTGGCGACGACAGCAGGGCAGCGCTGGAGGCGGTGCTGAGCCGGATGGGGCCAGGAGCCGCGAGGCGGGGCTGGATGAAGGCCGGAGCGCCAGCCAAGAGAGCGGTGCGCCCGTGTCGCAAGAGAGGGAACGGCCGCGGGAGACGGAGCAGACCCGCGCCGAAGAGTGTGGACCGCGAGTTCGGGCTGTAGGGGCATGTACGGGGGACGGCGCAAGGGGAAACCCGAGGTTCGGGGGCCGCGGGGCTTCGGCGCGAGGACCGATTGGCGGTGTTGAAACGCCGCCCGGTGCTCCATATTGAAGGTGTTCAAGCGTCGCTGCGGCGCGGATAATGGATGGCCCCGTCAGGCAGGCGGGAACGTGGAACGGTTCGATGGGTACGGTTCTCGAAGACGTCACGAGCGAGACGATCGACGCGGCTCACATACGCCGGCGCGTCGACGACTGGGAAGAGCGCCTGAACGGGCTCTTCGCCGCGATCGGTGAGTGGTTGCCGGACGGGTGGGAGGCCCGCCGGGGCGCTTCCGTGGTCATGGACGAGGAATTGATGCGCAAGTTCGGCGTGGCCGCGAAACGGATACCGACGCTTGAGCTCCGCGGCCGGACGGGCCATGTCGCCAGGCTTGAACCGCGAGGACTGTGGATCATCGGCAGCAATGGCAGGGTCGATCTGAAGCACGGCGGTCACCGCTACCTCATTGTCGATACGGCCGAGAACTTCGCGGCGCCGGAATGGCTGGCCTCGCCGGCCGAGCGGCGATGCGACCGCGAAGCGGTGACGCGAGACTGGCTACGACGAATCCTTCAGTGAGCGATCTCGAAGCTATCGCGGCTCTGTACCAACAGGTTGACAACTCTCTCGAAGACTTGCGCGATCGGTACGAGACCGCCGGCGAGGCCGAGGAGCGCGATCGCGTCGCACGCCAGCAAAGGCTCAACGAGCAAGCCTGCTTCGTTCTGGCCTGGGGACAGTTGGAAGCGGAGATCGGCGAGGCCTGCCGGGATGCCATCCGGCTGGGGCAATCGCACGACGAATGGCGGCACCGCCGGGCGTGGAGCCTGTACGATTCGGAGAACCCGAGGCTGAGTTTCCGGAATCGCCTGACGCTCGTTCTGGACCAGACCAGCGACGAGTGGAAGAGGACCATGGAGCTTTACGACGTTCGCAACCAGATTGCACACGGCAATCTGCTTTCCAGGGGCATCGACGTTTCGACGGTGATCGAGGACCTTTTTCGCATCCGGTCATCGCTGGCGCGGGATTGAGCGGCCGCAGATTGCCTGTCGAGGCTGGCGACGCCATCTCACACACACATCAGCGATGAACGGTTTCTCACCCGAGAGAGCGTTCCAGATCTCGTGCGGCGCGGTCCCAGCCGATATTGCGCTGACGCTCGCGCGCCTTGGCGCTGAAGCGCCGGAACATGTCGTCGTCATCGAGCAAGCGGATCGCGTAGTCGGCGAACGCCTCGTCATTCGCCGAGGCGTAGCCGGTCACGCCGGTGCGTATGCGTTCGTCGGCGGCGCCGAGCGGGCGCACGACCGCGGGAAGGCCGACAGCCTGCGATTCCGCCAGCGTGTGGCACAGGACGTCGCGCGAACTCGACGGATAGAGGTGGACCCGCGCCGTGCGGTAGGCGTTGATCATCGCCGGATCGGCTTGCGGGCGCAGGATTCGCACGCCGCGCGCCGCCGCTTCTTGTGCTCGTTCCAGCAGCGGCGCGACCGGTTCCGGCAGACGCGCCCCTGCGGCGCCGGCGGCGAGCAGGCCCGAATAGACGTGCAGTTCGGCCCACGGCGCGCGCGCATGCACCTTGGCGCACCACAGGTCGAGCAGCCATTCCAGGCCGCGCAGGGGGTGGCCGGTGAAGATCGCGCGCGGCGGAGTCGCCGGAGCCATCTCCACCGCCTCGCGAAACCCTTTCGCCACTCCCATGACGACGGTCGCGGCCGAAAAGCTCTGCAAGCCCGGCGGAACGGTCTGGCTGTGGGCGATGCCTTGCAAGACGAGGGTGGGCCGGTATTCACGCAAGGACGCCCGGGCCTCGGCGTCGGCGATCGTGTCGCCCGGCGTCGACAACAGGACGGCGCGGCGGCGGGCGGCGGCTACCATGCGCAGCAATACCGGACGGCGATGCGCGACGACCAGATCACTGTGCGCCGCGTTGCAGTCGTCGATGGGTTGCCAGCTCACCCCGCCGATCACGACCGGAGCGGCGCAGCGGTTGAACACGCGGACCATATGGCCACGCGCGGAGAATGCCTCGGCAAGACCCGCAACCGCCTTCTCGCCGCCGCCGAGGGGCTTGTCGTTCGGCGTCGCGCCGTCGAACGGCACCGAATCGTCGAGAAAGGTGATCAGCATCGACTCATCGACCCGTCGCGGAAGCCCGCGCCTTTGACGCATCCGGCGCCGCGGCCATACTGGTGCGATGGAGTCGTATCTGTTGCAACCCGATCCCGGCAACCCGCGCCTTACCGAAACGGTATGCGGTCTCGACCACGAGGGCAAGGCGATCGAGGCGCGGGTGACGGTCGAGCGGCCCCTGACCCTGTTTCTCAACGACCGCGAGATCGTCACGATGATGACGATCGGAGACTACCCCGACTGTCTCGCGGTCGGCTTTCTGGTCAACCAGAACATGCTGGCGCCCGACGACGAGATCACTGCGGTCGATTACGACGACGAGCTCGACGTCGTCGTCGTGCGCACCGCCCGGATCGCCGATCACGAAGACAAGCTGAAGAAGCGGACGCGCACCTCCGGCTGCGCCTACGGCACGGTGTTCGGCGACCTGATGGAGAGTTTCGACGCGGTCAGCCTGCCGGAGGGCGCACGGCTGCGCACTTCGTGGATCGCCGCGCTCGCGAAGACCATCAATACGACTCCCAGCCTCTATCTCGAAGCCGGGGCGATCCACGGTTGCGTGCTGTGCGCCGGCGACCGCCCGCTGATCTATATGGAAGATGTCGGGCGCCACAACGCGGTGGACAAGATCGCCGGCTATATGCGGATGAACCGCATTCCGGCGGAGGGAAAGATTTTCTACACCACCGGCCGGTTGACCAGCGAGATGGTCATCAAAACCGTGCGCATGGGTATTCCGATCCTCATTTCGCGCTCCGGCTTCACGTCGTGGGGGGTCGAACTGGCGCAGCGCGCGGGGCTGACCCTGATCGGTCGCGCCCGCGGGCGGCGCTTCATGGCGCTGGCCGGAACCGAACGCCTGATCTACGACAGCGAACCGGACATGGATTCGGAACCGGACCGGGCGTGAGCGGGCGACCGGTTGGAGTCGTGCTCGCGGGGGGACGCGCCCGCCGCATGGGCGGCGGCGACAAATGTCTGTTATCTCTCGCCGGCCGCCCGTTGCTCGACCATGTCGTCGCCCGCGCGGCGCCGCAGGTGATACGGCTGGTGATCAACGCCAATGGCGACCCGTTGCGCTTCGCCGCCTGGAGCCTGCCGGTGGTGGAAGATGGAGTCGCCGGTCGGCCGGGGCCGCTCGCCGGCGTGCTCGCGGGACTGGACTGGGCGGCGGCACATGCGCCGGACGCCGCACTGGTGGCCACCTTCGCCGCCGATTCTCCCTTCATTCCCGGCGATCTGGTTGCCCGGCTGGAGAGCGGCCTCACCGGGGGTCTCCCGCTCGCCCGCGCCAGTTCCGGCGGCCGCGCGCATCCCGTCTTCGGGCTCTGGCCGGTGGCGCTGCGCGGCGATCTGCGCCGGGCGCTGGTGGTGGGGGGTATCCGCAAGGTCGATGCGTGGACCGCGCGGCACGGCGCGGCGGAGATCGATTTCCCGATCGGGCGCATCGACCCGTTCTTCAACGTGAACCGCCCCGAGGACCTGGCGCGCGCCGAATCGTTCCTCGCCGATCTCCCGCCGGGCAGAGTCAGGCGGCGGCCTTGTTGAGGCCGGCAACCGCCGGCAGCGCCTCGTCGATCAGACGCCGGGTCTGGGCCATCATGTCGTCGTCCCCGGCGCCGATCGGGCGCAGGATGAACTTCGACACGCCGGCCGCAACGTAGTCCTCGATCCGGCGCAGGATGTCGGTCGTGCCGCCGCAGACGATGGCGCGGGCGGGGTCGCGGCCGAGGCGCTCGCGATACGCGCGGGCGCTCTGCACGACCGCTTCGTCGTCCCAGGCGCCGTAGCGGAAGGCGAACGCGGCGCCGTAATGATCGTCGGGGATATGGCGCCCGGCCTCGGCGGCCGCGCGCCGGATCGCGGCGATCACCGCCGCCGTCTCGTCCGGGGTCTCGAACGCCCCCTGCCAGCCGGTGCCGAAGCGCGCGGTGCGCCGAATCGCCGCTTCGCTCGAACCGCCGAGCCACAGCGGCATCGTCTTCTGCACCGGTTTCGGGGAGATCGAGGCGCCGGTATAGCGATAGAACTCGCCCTGGAAATCCACCGAATCCTCGCGCCACAACCGCGAAATGATCTCCAACCCTTCATTGGTGCGCTTGCCACGCGCCTTCGTGGTCCGGTTGGTCGCTTTCCAGTCCGGTGCGCGCGCGGTGCCGATGCCGAATGCGGGAAGCATCCGGCCCTCGCTCAGCACGTCGATCGTCGCGCACTGTCTGGCGAGCAGCAGCGGGTCGCGTAAACCGACCGACGCGACGTTCATGCCGAACTTGAGCCGGCGGGTGGCCCCGGCGAGCGCCGCCAGCGCGGTCATGCATTCGAGGATCGGACGCCGCGACACCAGGCGATCGGTCTGCCAGAGCGAATCGACGCGGCCGTCTTCGCACAGCGCCACCCAGCGCCAGTAAGCCGCCGCGCCCGAAAACGGAAAATCGGCCAATCCCAACCCGACCGCGATCGACATGCGCGCCTCCCGCTCCCACGCGAACCCCGGCAACCATAGCGCGATCGCCGCCGCCGGCCACGAAAAAGGTCGGGTTGCGGCTGGTCGCGGTCACCGACCCGGAGGATGGAGCAAACGCAGACGAACTTTTTCATTGCGCCGGCTCGCCGAAGGGTTGAAAAACGCGAACCGTCGCATTTTCGGTGCTGCGACATGCCTGCGGATAGTGTAGATTGCCACAAGAGCCGGTGAGTCAAGGGGTTGCGCGAGCATGATGAAGCGGAATCGGAAACACGTGCCCGCGCCGCGCGCTCCGCAACGGGACGGGGCCGCGACTTATCGGCCCCTGAGCGCGTCGCCTGGCGGCGCTCAGGGGGGCCGAGGTTCAGTGAATCCAACCCTTTTTCGCTTCAGGAGTCCCGTCCCATGACACCGGTCGATCACCGCGAACAGGTCAGAATCTTCGACACCACCATGCGCGACGGCGAGCAATCGCCGGGCGCCTCGATGACTCTGGAAGAGAAACTCGAGATCGCGAAGCTCCTCGAGACGATGGGGGTGGACATCATCGAGGCCGGTTTCGCCATCGCCTCCAACGGCGATTTCGAAGCCGTTGCCGAAGTCTCGAAGATCGTCACGGAATCCGTCGTCTGCTCGCTCGCGCGTTCGGGCCGCCAGGATATCGAGCGCGCCGCGCAGGCGCTCGAGCCCGCCAGGCGCAAGCGTATCCACACCTTCATCTCCACCAGCCCGCTGCACATGAAGCACAAGCTGGGCATGACTCCCGAGGACGTGCATCAGGCGGTGATCGACAGCGTCACGCTGGCGCGCAATTGGTGCGACGATGTCGAGTGGAGCCCGGAAGACGGCACGCGCACCGAACCGGATTTTCTCTGCCGCACGGTGGAAAGCGCCATCAAGGCCGGCGCGCGCACGATCAACATCCCGGATACGGTGGGCTACACCGCGCCCGACGAATTCGCCGCGCTCATCGCGATGCTCCGCAACCGCGTGCCCAACATCGACAAGGCGGTGCTGTCGGTGCACTGCCACAACGATCTCGGCCTGGCGGTGGCGAACTCGCTGGCGGCGGTCAAAGCCGGAGCGAGGCAGGTCGAATGCACCGTCAACGGCCTCGGCGAGCGCGCCGGCAACGCCTCGATGGAAGAGATCGTGATGGCGATCCGCACCCGCAACGACCTGTTCCCCTATCGCACGGGCATCAAGACCGAGAACATCATGCGCGCCTCGCGCCTGGTCTCGGCCGTGACCGGTTTCGCGGTGCAGCCGAACAAGGCCGTGGTCGGCGCCAACGCCTTCGCCCACGAGGCGGGGATACACCAGGACGGGATGCTCAAACACGCCGGTACCTACGAGATCATGACTCCGGAATCGATCGGTCTGACGAAATCGACCCTGGTCATGGGCAAGCATTCGGGCCGCCATGCCTTCGGCAGCAAGCTCAGGGAGCTGGGCTACGAGCTCGGCGGCAACGCTCTCAACGATGCGTTCCGCCGCTTCAAGGAGCTCGCGGACAAGAAGAAGGACGTCTACGACGACGACCTGATCGCACTGGTCGATGGCGCCGTGGCGCAGCGTCACGAGCGCGTGGGGCTGGTGTCGCTGTCGGTTTATTGCGGCACCGGGATCCGCCCCCAGGCGGCGCTGTCGCTGGAGATCGACGGTGCGGTGTCGCAGACCACGGCCGAGGGCGACGGCCCGGTCGATGCGGTGTTCAAGGCGATCGGGGCGCTGTTTCCGCACCGGGCGACGCTGCAACTGTTCCGGATCGACGCCGTTACCGAAGGGACCGATGCGCAAGCCGAGGTTTCGGTGCGGCTGGAAGAGAACGGCCGGTCGGTGGTCGGACACGGCGCCGATACCGATACCATGGTCGCGAGTGCGCGCGCCTATCTGGTGGCGCTGAACAAACTGCTGGTGAAACGCGAGAAAACGGCGCCGGCGGCGCTGTCGGCTTAGGCACGGGCCGCGGCGCGGCGAGCGGGCGAGGGAGATCGGAGACCGGAGAATGTTTCAACGAATCCTGGGCATGTTGTCTGCCGACATGGCGATCGATCTCGGGACCGCCAACACGCTGGTGTATGTCGCGAACCGCGGCATCGTGCTCAACGAGCCCTCGGTGGTGGCGATCATCGACCAGCGCGGCCGCAAGCAGGTGCTCGCTGTGGGCCAGGAAGCCAAGGAAATGGTCGGGCGCACGCCCGGCAACATCGAGGCGATCCGGCCCTTGCGCGACGGCGTCATCGCCGAGTTCGAGATCGCGGAAGAGATGATCAAGCACTTCATCAGGAAGGTGCACAATCGCCGCGGCTTCGCGCATCCGCTGATCATCGTGTGCGTCCCCACCGGCTCGACGGCGGTCGAGCAGCGGGCGATTCAGGAATCGGCTGAAAGCGCCGGCGCGCGCCGTGTCTTTCTCATCGAGGAGCCGATGGCGGCCGCGATCGGTGCCGGCCTGCCCGTCACCGACCCCACCGGTTCACTTGTCGTCGATATCGGCGGCGGCACCACCGAAGTTGCGGTGCTGTCGCTCGGCGGCATCGTTTACGCGAAATCGACGCGCACGGGCGGCAACCGGATGGACGAAGCGATCGCCGCCTATATCCGCAAGAATCACAACCTGCTCGTCGGCGAAGCCTCGGCGGAGAAGATCAAACTCACGATCGGCAGCGCGGCGCCCCCCGAGGACGGCGACGGCAGATTGATGGAGATCAAGGGTCGCGACATGATGAGCGGCGCGCCCAAGGAAATCGTCATCAGTGAGCGCCACATCGCGGAAAGCCTGTCCGAGCCGGTCAGCGTCATCATCGAGACCGTCAGGGAAGCGCTGATGAACACGCCGCCCGAACTGGCCGCCGACATTGTCGACAAGGGCATCATGCTCACCGGTGGCGGGGGGATGCTGCACAAGCTGGACTCGGTGTTGCGCGGGGCGACCGGCCTTCCGGTATCGCTCGCCGAGGAAGCCCTGACCTGCGTGGCCCTGGGCACCGGCCGCGCACTGGAGGAAATGCGCACCCTGAAGCATGTGCTCCACAGCGCATACTGAGGCGAACGCCATACCGGCCGGGCGATGACGCCGCGTCGTTCGCCGCAATTCTTCGGCGCGGCGGGAGCGTCGCCGTGAGACGGCTGCCGGGACGCCTGGTGCAGGCGGCGGTGCCGATCCGCAGCCTGCTCCACCGTTCCCACCTGTTTCTCCTGGTCGCCGTCGCCGCGACCCTGATGATTGCCGACAGAACCGACATGGAGGCGGCGCGCACCCTGCGAGCGACGATTGCCGACGGCGCGGCGCCGATCCTCGATGCCCTGTCGCGACCGATCGAAAGCGTGAAAGACCTGCTGGCCGAGGTCGACGGCCTGATGAACCTGCGCGCCGAGAATGCCGAATTGCTCAGGACGGTCGAGCTTCAGCACCACTATCGGGACGAGAATCGTCGACTCGAACAAGAGAACGCCGCGCTCAAGGGCCTGTTGGGATTGGCGAGGGAAGCGCCGCCGACCTTCGTCACCGGCCGTGTCGTCGCCGATTCGGGAAGCCCCTACGTGCGAACCCTGCTGGTGAACGCCGGCGGCCGCGACGGGGTTTCCGTCAACCAGGCGGCAATGGCCGACCGCGGACTGGTCGGCCGGGTCGTCGATGTCGGCCGTCGCGCCTCGCGGATTCTGTTGCTGACCGATTCGAATTCGCGCATCCCGGTGATGCTCGAACGCACCGGCGCACGCGCCGTTCTGGCAGGCGACAACGGCGACCTGCCGCGGCTCGTTCACTTCTCCGCCGACGAGAGTATGGAGCCCGGCGATCGTGTCGTGACGTCGGGCCACGGCCGCGTGTTTCCGCCCGGCCTGCCCGTCGGTATCGTCGTCGAGGGGCCGGCGGACGGCGGGCGGGTTCGTCCGGCGGTCGATCTCGGACGGGTTGGTTATGCGCGGCTGCTGGCCTGGACACCACCCGCTTTCGAACCGCTTCCCGAGCCGGGCGGCAACGAAATCGCGGCGGCGTCCACGCTCCGTTTCAGCATGCCCTGATCATGGACGAGGCTATCTGGCGGCGCTTCGAAACGGCATTGCGGATGGCGGTTCCGGTCGCCCTGACCGCGGCGCTCACCCTGGTTTGCTCCATGCCGGTCGGGCCGGCCAATCTCGGTCCGGTGATGCCTTTTCTGCCGGCCATCGCGGTTTTCCACTGGACGGTGTGGCGCCCCAACCTGATGCCGCGCGGCGCGGTGTTCGCGATCGGTCTGCTTCACGACGGTCTGACCGGCGCGCCGCTGGGAATGAGCGCGATCGCCCTGCTGGGTCTGCAATGGGTCGTCGGGCGCCGCCGCCGGTTTTTCGCCGGTCGAACGATGCCCGTCGCATGGTCCGGATTCGCCCTGCTGGCGATGCTGGCGACAGGCTTCTGCTGGCTCGCCGCGTCGCTCTACTATCTTGAGCCCATGCCGGTTGCGGCGGTGGGGCCGCAATTGTGCCTCACCGTCGCCTGCTACCCGTTTCTCGCCTGGCCGTTTGCGGCGCTGCAACGCGAGCTATTGAACCCGATGGTCGCGCCGCCGCGATGAACGAGGGCGCGACGAAGCGGCGCAAGGTATTTACGCGGCGGGCGGCGATCCTCGCCGCGGGAATGCTGGGGTTGACCGGTTGGCTCGGCGCCCGCCTGTATCGGCTGCAAGTCATCGACGCCGAGAAGTATCGCCTGCTCTCGGACGACAACCGCATCAGCCCGCGACTGCTGGCGCCGGCGCGCGGGCGCATCGTGGATCGCGACGGCGTTCCGCTGGCGCTGAACGAACCGAATTATTGCCTGATCATGGTGCCCGAAGCCGCGGGCGACGTTGCCGAGGCACTCGACCGGCTCTCGGCTTACGTGGCGCTCGACACCGGAGAGCGCGAACGCATCGCGCGCGAGGCCGCGACACTGCCGCCATTCATGCCCGTGCTGATCAGCGAACATCTCACCTGGTTGCAGCTAGCGGCGATCGAGGTCAATGCGCCCTATCTGCCGGGCGTGTCGATCGAGACGCGGCAGCGGCGATTCTATCCGCATGGTGCGGCGTTGGCTCATGTCCTGGGGTATGTCGGGGCCGTCTCGGAAGAAGAGCGCACCGGCGACCGGCTGCTCGAACTGCCGGGTTTCCCGATCGGGAAGAATGGAATCGAGAAAATCCATGACGTCGCGCTTCGTGGCAACGCCGGCGCCCGGCAGGTGGAGGTCAACGCGCACGGAAGGGAGATCCGGGAATTGTGGCGGCGCGAAGGCGCCTCGGGCCGCGATGTCGCCCTGAGCGTCGATCTCGGCTTGCAGAAGTTCGCGATAGAACGCCTTGGCGAGGAAAGCGCCGCCGCCGTGGTGATCGACGTCGGGACCGGCGGCGTGCTGGCCCTCGCATCGTCCCCGGCATTCGACCCCAATATCTTCAGCCACGGCCTGAGCCGCGACGAATGGCGCACATTGGTGGAGGATCCTCGCGCGCCGCTGCGCAACAAGGCTGTCGCCGGCCAATATCCGCCGGGTTCGACCTTCAAACCGGTAGTGGCGTTGGCCGCGCTCGAGGCCGGAGCGGTCGATCCGGAAGAGACGGTGTTCTGCCCGGGACACAGAAGGCTCGGCGATCGGCGGTTTCATTGCTGGAAACGCGGTGGCCACGGCAAGGTCGCCATGCGCGAAGCCATCGCTCGAAGCTGCGACGTGTATTTCTACGACGTGGCGTTGAGGGTCGGAATCGAGCGCATCGCGGCGATGGCCCACCGCCTGGGTTTCGGCGAACCCCTCGGCCTGGACCTGCCGAACGAGGCGCCGGGGTTGATTCCGACGCCGGCGTGGAAGCAGGCGGTTCGCGGCGAGCCGTGGCAGAAGGGCGAAACGCTGGGAGTCGGGATCGGCCAGAGTTTCGTTCTCGCGACGCCGTTGCAATTGGCGGTCATGACGGCGCGCCTGGCGAATGGAAAGAGCGCCGTGACGCCGCACGTAACGCGCAGTCCGCACAACCCCGGCTTCGCGAAAAGGGACGAAACACCGCCCGCGCTCGGCGTTTCGGCGGCAGCGCTCGCAATCGTGCGCGACGGGATGGACAAGGCGGTCAACGCCCGGCGCGGCACCGCCTTCGACGCGCGTATCGAGGAGCAGGACATGGCGCTGGCCGGCAAGACCGGAACCAGCCAGGTGCGCCGCATTACCGCGGCCGAACGCACAGCGGGCATGCTCAAGGATGCGGATCGACCGTGGAAGCACCGCGATCACAAGCTGTTCGTCGGTTACGCGCCGCGCGACGCCCCGCGCTTCGCCGTTTCGGTGGTGGTCGAGCATGGCGGGGATTCCGTGCCTGCCACGCCCCTCGCACGCGACATTCTGATGGAGGCGCAGCGCCGTATCCCGCTTCCGGCGCTCACGGCATCGCGGCCGGGAGACGAGGCCTGAGCCATGGCCCGGGAGAGTAATCTGCGGCGCCGGGAGCGGACGCTGTGGGAACGCGCCGGCGAGATCGATTGGGTGCTGGTAGCCGTGGTGACGGCGATCGCCTGTTTCGGAATCGCGATGCTCTATTCCGCGGGTGGCGAGTCGGTCGATTCGTGGACCGGGAACCAGGCGATCCGCTTCGCCGCCTGTATGGCGATCATGCTCGCTGTCGCGGTGATCGACCTCCGCTTCTGGATGCGCCATGCCTACGCGATTTACGGCGTGGTGCTGGGACTGTTGATCGCGGTCGAGGCGATGGGCATCGTCGGTATGGGCGCGCGGCGATGGATCGACCTCGGACTGTTTCAGCTTCAGCCGTCGGAACCCATGAAGGTGGCGCTGGTGCTGGCTCTGGCGCGCTATTTTCATTGCCTGACTCATGAGGAGACGGGTCGCGCAGCGCTGCTCGTCCCACCGCTCGCGATGGTGGCGATGCCCGCCGCTCTGATGCTCGGGCAGCCCGATCTGGGTACCGCGACGATGCTTGTCGTCGGCGCCGCCGCGCTGACCTTCGCCGCCGGTGTGCGCTGGTGGAAGTTCGCGCTGGCCGGCGTGGCCACAGCCGCCGCGGCGCCGGTCGTGTGGAGCCAGCTCTATGAGTATCAGCGCCTCAGGGTCATGACGTTCATCAACCAGGCGGGCGACCTCCAGGGCGCCGGTTATCAGATCCATCAGGCCAAGACAGCGCTGGCCTCGGGCGGCTTGTTCGGCAGGGGGTTCGGCGACGGCACACAGAGCCATTTGGGCTTCCTGCCGGAGCACCGGACCGATTTCATTTTCACCATGCTCGGCGAAGAGCTCGGTTTTCTGGGCGCGGGCGGTCTGTTGCTCCTCTATTTGCTGCTCTTCGCCTACGGTGTCGCGATCGCTTTGCGGGCGCGCAGCCAGTTCGGCCGCCTGCTGGCAGTGGGCGCGACGATGACGCTGTTCCTCTACGTTTTCATCAACGTCGCCATGGTGACCGGCCTGGTCCCCGTCGTCGGCGTGCCGCTGCCGCTGGTCTCATACGGCGGGTCGGCGATGCTGACGGCGATGTGGGCCATCGGCCTCATCATGTCGGTGTCGGTTCACCGCGACGTCGCCATCGGGCGCAACGCCGACTCCGGCGCGAACGCGCACTGACCGGCGCAGGCGGACCGGGATGGAACCGGGGAAGCGCCCCGACGTGGCCGTCGTCGGCGCGGGAAACGCGGCGATGTGCGCGGCGCTGGCGGCGCGGGAGCGCGGCGCGTCGGTGCTCGTGCTGGAGCGCGCTCCTGAGGATTTGCGCGGCGGCAATACGCGATTCACCGCCGGCGCCATGAGGGTGGTTTACGACGGTGCGGACGACATCCTCCAACTCGCGCCCGATCTCGGAGCGGAAGAGCGCGCAACCACCGATTTCGGGCGCTATCCGGCGGAGCGGTTCTTCGACGATATGGCGCGGGTCACCGAATATCGCGCCAACCCGGACCTCGTGGAAGTGCTCGTTCACCGGAGCCGGCCGACGCTCTCGTGGATGCGTGGCAAGGGTATTCGCTTCATGCCGATGTATGGCCGCCAAGCGTTCAGGATAGACGGGCGCCACCGCTTCTGGGGCGGACTCACGCTGGAGGCCTGGGGCGGTGGCCCCGGCCTCGTGGCGGCCGAATTCGCCGCCGCCGACCGCGCCGGAATTACCGTCCGCTACGGCGCCCGCGCCACCGGTGTGACGATGGACGGGCCGCGCGTGACCGGCTTGCGCGTGCGAACGGCGGGGCAGACCGAGACGGTGGCCGCAGGCGCCGTAGTGCTTGCCGCGGGCGGCTTCCAGGCCAACGCCGAATGGCGTGCGCGCTATCTCGGACCGGGTTGGGATCTCGCCAAAGTGCGCGGCAGCCGCTTCAACACCGGCGACGGGATTCGCATGGCGCTCGCCGCCGGCGCGCGCCCCGCGGGCCACTGGTCGAGCTGCCACGCCGTCGGCTGGGACCGCAACGCGCCGCCGTTCGGCGACCTTGCCGTCGGCGACGGGTTTCAGAAGCACAGCTACCCGTTCGGCATCATGGTCAATGCGCGCGGCGAACGCTTCTGCGATGAAGGAGCGGATTTCCGCAACTACACCTACGCGAAATACGGCCGCACCGTGCTCGAACAACCGGGACAGTTCGCCTGGCAGATCTTCGACGCCAGGGTGGACCGCCTGTTGCGCGACGAATACCGGATTCGCCAGGTCACCCGCGCCGAAGCCGATACGCTGGAAGCGCTGGCGGCCAGGCTCGACGGCGTCGACAGCGTCCGGTTCCTGGAAACCGTTCGCGCCTTCAACCGCGCGGTGCGGCGCGACATACCGTTCGATCCGACGGTCAAGGACGGCCGCAGCGCCGACGGCCTGCCGGTGCCGAAGAGCAACTGGGCCAACCCGCTCGATACGCCTCCATACAAGGCGTTCGCGGTCACCTGCGGGATTACCTTCACCTTCGGCGGCGTGGCTATCGACACCTCCGGCCGGGTTCTCGACACCGAAGACGCGGCGATTCCGGGACTATACGCCGCGGGCGAGATGGTCGGCGAACTGTTCTATTTCAACTATCCCGGCGGAGCAGGTCTTACTGCCGGCGCGGTATTCGGTCGCATCGCCGGCCAGGAGGCGGCCGATTTCGTCGCGAAGGAGACATGACCCGCGCGATCGACCGTCTCGGTTTCATCGGGCTCGGCACGATGGGCGAACCCATGTGCCGCAATCTGGCGCGCAAGGCCGACCGCCCGGTGATCGCATACGATCTGAATTCTGAACCTCTACGGCGACTCGAGAGCGACGGCGTTGCGGCGGCGGAATCCGTCGCCGAGGTCGGCGCGGCCGCCGATCTGATCTTCCTGTCGCTGCCGGGCGGTACCGAGGTCGAGGCGGTGTCGGTCGGCGCGGGCGGCCTGCTGGAAACCGCGCGCGCCGGGCGGATCGTCGCCGATTGCTCGACCGCGCCGATGGCGCTGGCTCGGCGCCTGGCGACACGCTTCGCGGCAGCGGGCTCGACGTTCATCGACGCGCCGGTCGCGCGCACGCGCGCCGCGGCGCACGCCGGCACGCTGCTTGCCATGGTCGGCGGCGCGCCTGCCGACTACGAGCGGGTCAGGCCCTTCCTCGCCTGCTTCGCAACCGACATCCGCCATTGCGGCGGCGTGGGTGCCGGGCAGGCGGTCAAGATCCTGAACAACATGGTGTTGTTCCAGACCGTCAACGCGCTGGCGGAAGCGCTGACGGCGGCTCGTCGCCTCGGAATCGACGGCGAGACCCTGTTCGGCGCCTTGACCCAGGGTTCGGCGGACAGTTTCGCGCTCCGCAATCACGGCATGAAGGCGCTGCTGCCCGGCGATTTCCCTGCGCGCGCGCATTCCTGCCTCCAGGCGCTCAAGGACCTGGATTGCGCTCTCGAACTCGGCCGTGACGCAGGGGTGAGACTGCGCGGCGCCGAGACGGTTCGCCGCCGCCTCGAGCGCGCGATCGCGGACGGGCGCGGCGCGGATTACTACCCGGCGCTGATCGACGCCATCAAGCCAATTGACGCCGGCGACGGCGCGCAATAGCGGTGCAGGTTCGACCCCGCGCCGGGCTTCTGACGTTTCCGGTCCCTGCGTGCGAAGCCGTCCACACCCGGCGGAAGTGCGGAAGTGCAGGCCTGGAACAGGTCCCGGCATGACGTTGGGGCGACGTCAGCGAGCACGGCGTTGAACGGAACGGTATGACGTTCGGGGGAGCGGGCGTGGCGGTTGGGGGACGCCGGCGGTTGCGGCGGCGTGGGTTCATGGTAGTGTCGCGACTCGCCGACCGGGAAGCAGGGCATTCTGGGGGAACGAAGCATGGACTTCGAGTATTCGGAGAAGGTCAAGGGCTTGCAGGAGCGCGTCTCCGCCTTCATGGACGCGCACATCTACCCCAACGAGGACAGGTTCGCCGAACAGATCGAGGCCGGCGGGCGGTGGACTCCGCCGCCGATCCTCGACGAGCTCAAGACGAAGGCGCGCGCGGAGGGGTTGTGGAACCTGTTTTTGCCCGAGTCCGGCCGAGGCGGCGGACTGACCAACCTCGAATACGCACCCCTGTGCGAGATCATGGGCCGGTCGACCTATGCCCCGGAAGTGTTCAACTGTTCCGCACCCGATACCGGCAACATGGAAGTGCTGGAGCGCTACGGCACACCGGAACAGAAGAAACGGTGGCTGGAGCCCTTGCTCGCCGGCGAGATCCGTTCCGCCTTCGCCATGACCGAGCCGGACGTGGCCTCGTCGGACGCGACGAACATCGAATCGCGCATCCAGCGCGACGGCGACACATACGTCGTCAACGGCCGCAAATGGTGGACCTCGGGCGCTCCGGACCCGCGTTGCAAGATCCTGATCTTCATGGGCAAGTCCGATCCCGGCAATCCGGACCGCCACAAGCAGCAATCGATGATCCTGGTGCCGATCGACGCCCCCGGGGTCGAGATCGTGCGTTGGCTGCCCGTGTTCGGCTATGACGATGCGCCGCACGGCCACGCCGAGATGCAGTTCACCGACGTCCGGGTGCCGGCGTCGAACATGCTGCTCGGCGAGGGCCGCGGGTTCGAGATCGCGCAGGGCCGCCTCGGGCCGGGCCGCATCCATCACTGCATGAGGCTGATCGGCCAGGCCGAGCGCGCGCTGGAGAAAATGTGCAAGCGCGCCAAGTCGCGCATCGCCTTCGGGCGGCCGGTTTCCGAACAGACGGTGACACAGGAGCGCATCGCCGAAGCCCGGATCATGATCGACCAGGCGCGGCTTCTGGTGCTCAAAGCCGCCTACATGATGGATACGGTGGGCAACAAGGAAGCGCGCAAGGAGATCGCGATGATCAAGGTGGCGGCGCCCAACATGGCCTGCCAGGTGATCGACTGGGCGCTTCAGGTGCATGGCGGCGGCGGCGTGACCAGCGACTTCGGCCTCGCCTCCGCCTATGCCCATGCGCGTGTGTTGCGCCTCGCCGACGGTCCCGACGAGGTTCACCGCAACCAGGTCGCGCGACTGGAGCTCCGCCGACACAATTAGAGAGGCCGCCGGGCAGCGAGGGATGCCGCCGAACGCAAACCGCCCCACCGTGGAAATGACCCGGCGCGAATTGGTCTGCGGCCTCGCGTCCGGGAGCGTCGTCGCGATGACCGGTGCGGGCCTCGGCGGGTGCCAGCAGAACGAGGCGCTCGGTCGCCAGCAACTGATGCTGGTCTCCGACGGTGCTCTGGCGAATCTTGCGGCCGGCACATGGCGCACCGTGCTCGCGGATACGCCGCGGAGCGGCGACCCCCGCGTGGGCCGCGTCGGCTCACGCATCGTCGATGCCGCGCACGGCGTGTTCCCCGATCACGGTCTGACCGAATATGACTGGGAGTTCGTCGCCTTCGAAGACGATCAGATCAATGCGTGGGTGCTGCCCGGCGGCAAGGTCGGTTTCTATACCGGCATTCTCGACATCATGGATAACGACGATCAGGTCGCAACCGTGATGGGGCACGAAGTCGGCCACGTGGTCGGGCGCCACGCTGCCGAGCGTTTCAGCCAGAACCTCCTCGCCCAGAGTGCGCTGGCGGTCGCCAACGTGGCGCTCGCGCAATCAGACACCCCCCACGCAAACGAGATCGCGGCCGTGCTCGGCGCCGGCGTCACGTTCGGCGTCATCCTGCCCTACTCGCGCCAGCATGAATACGAGGCCGACGAGCTCGGCGTCGATTTCATGATCGGCGGCAATTACGCTCCGAACGAGGCGATCCGGTTCTGGGAGGGCATGTCGGAACGGTCGCGCATCCGGCCGCTGGAGTTCATGAGCACCCATCCCTCGGACGCGAACCGTATCGCGAAGATGCGCGACCACATCGGGGTCCGTGACGCCGCCTGACGGCGCGGCGCGTGCGATGTGGAATCTCGACCGCATCCCGACCACCCATACCGGCAGCCTGCCCCGCTCGGCCGATCTGCTCGCCCTGCTCGAAGCCGCACGCACCGGCGGAGACGGCGCGCGCGTCGCATTCGGGGCGCGGCTGCGCGAAGAAGTCGTGGGAATCGTTCAGCGCCAGGTCGATACGGGACTCGACATGGTCAGCGACGGCGAGCTGAGCAAGGCCAGCTATTCCGCCTATGTGACCGAGCGCCTGAGCGGCTTCGGCGGCACGGCGCGAAAACGCCGTTCCGCGCGCGACTTGCAGGACTATCCGCGTTACGGCCGGCGGCTCGTCGAGATCGGCGGCACCGTGCCGGCGGTAGCGAACCAGGCCTGCGTCGGGCCGATCGCACCTGCCGACCGCGCGCCGCTCAAGGCCGACCTCGAGAACTTCGCTCACGCGGTTGCGGCAGCGAAACCGAACGCGGCGTTTCTTACCGCAGCGTCGCCCGGCGTGGTCGCGATCTTTCTGGAGAACCAGTATTACCCCAGTCACGACGCCTATGTCGCGGCGGTCGCCAAAGCGATGCGCGCCGAATACGAAGCCATCGCCGCCGCCGGCTTCGTGCTGCAAATCGACGCCCCCGACCTCGCGATGGGGCGCCATCTCCTGTTCAAGGACAGCGACGAGGCGACGTTTCTCGAAGCGGCGGCGATGCAGGTGGAGGCGATCAACCACGCCACCGCGAACATCGCGCCGGAGCGTATGCGGCTGCATCTGTGCTGGGGCAATTATCAGGGCCCGCACCATCACGACATCCCGCTCGAGCGCATCATCGACGTCGTGCTCAAGGCGCGCCCGGCGATGATCTCGCTCGAGGGCGCCAATCCGCGGCACGAATTCGAATGGGAAGCGTTCCGCGACTCGCCGCTGCCGGACGAAAAGGTGCTGATCCCCGGCGTGATCGACTCGACGTCCAGTTTCATCGAACACCCGGAAACCGTGGCCCAGCGCATCTGTCGCTATGCCGATGCGGTCGGCCGGGAGCGTGTGATGGCCGGCTCCGACTGCGGGTTCGCCACGTTCGCGACGCTTCCGAACGTCGATCCGGACATCGCGTGGGCCAAGCTCGGCGCCCTCGTCGAGGGGGCCGCCCGCGCCAGCGACCGGTTGTGGTGACCGTGTCGCGTGGCCGCGGGCGCGTCGTTCCTGACGCCGGACAAGGCATCGCTTGACGTATCTCAATTGAGATGCGAATTGTCGGTGAAGGGAGGAATTCGGATGCCCGTTCGGACGTCGATGCTTCATGTTCGCGTGGACGATCGACTCAAAACCAAAGCCGCCGACACGCTGGCCGCCGTCGGCCTGACACTCTCGGATGCCGTGCGCATTCTCCTGACCCGCGTCGCCGCGGAGGGCGGATTGCCGGCCGGCCTGACCGCCGACCCCGAAGCGCATGACGCATGGTTCCGCGCCAAGGTGCGGGAAGCCTTGGATGATCCTCACCCCGCCGCCTCGCACGAACGAGTCATGAGCGACTCGCAAGTGCTGATCGACGGGAAGCGTCGTGCGCGACCTTGAATGGACGACCTTGGCGGCCGCCGATTTGATGGCGATCGTCGATTACATTTCGGACGACAATCCCGAGGCTGCCCAAGCCTTGAAAGAAGATATAGAGACCAAGGTATCGCATTTGCGCGAGAACCCGCGACTTTATAAAGTCGGTCGCGTCGATGGTACCCGCGAAATGGTCGTGCGTTCGAACTATGTCGTCGTTTACGCCGAGGCTTCTCGCACCATCAGGATACTTCGGGTGTTGCACGCGGCCCGGCGGTGGCCCGAAACATGAAGGCTGTCCGTTGCCCTTCTCGACGGGCAAACCGCCGATGCCCGGCGTGGGGAAAGGCAAAATGCCGATCCTCGGCGTGATCGACTCGACGTCGCGTTTCATCGAACACCCGGAAATCGTCGCCCGGCGCATCTGTCGCTATGCCGATGCGGTCGGCCGGGAGCGTGTGATGGCCGGCTCCGACTGCGGGTTCGCCACTTTCGCGACACTTCCGAACGTCGATCCGGACATCGCGTGGGCCAAGCTCGGCGCCCTCGTCGAGGGGGCCGCCCGCGCCAGCGACCGGTTGTGGTGACCGCGCGGCACGGCGCCGCTTTCCTGACCGCCGACGAACGGAAGGCGTTCACGGCCGCGGTCCACGCAGGCGACTCCGGCGAGCCGGACACGCGGCGGGCGAACGCGCTTCTTCTGCTCGATCGCGGCGAGCCGGTTAGGTTCGTCGCCGATGTCCTGTTTCTTGACCCCGACACGGTGGCGGAATGGCGCCGGGCGTTCCGGGGCGTGGCACACGCGGATGACGAAACGCGGGCGCGTATCGAAACCGAGGAGTCCGAAGACGAGACGGCCGTTCTCGAACGGGCGCGCGCGGCGGCGTCCGACTCGCGGTCGCTTTTCATGTTCGTCATATCGGTCGCTCATCTGTTCATGCTGAGCCTCATGCTCCCCCATCCGGGATTCGCCATCGACGCCGGCGACGCCGTCCTTGGCGTTCCCGGTTTCGTGGAATGTTTCTGCACCGTATGGGCGATCGTAATACTGGATGCTCTTCTGTCCCTGCGCAAAGCGTCGGGGCGTCTTCGGCAAATCGTTCCGCGCATTCTTCTGGTCTGCGCACTACCGCCGTGCCGCGCGACGATCTGCCCCTCAGCGCCCGGCGCAGCAATCTGGCTGCCGCGCGGGGGGTGGCGGCTGACCGGCGAGGCGTTGTCGCGAACGTTGGAGCGGCGCGCCGCGGTCCCCATGCTGACGGTGACACTGCTGGTCCTCCCGGTGGTGCTGGTGGAGTTTTTCCTGAAAGACCGGATCGCCGGTATGCCGGCGGTCGGCCCGGCCTTGCACGTCGCCAACGCGGTCATATGGTTTTGTTTCGCACTGGAATTCATGATGATGCTGTCGGTCACGGCGCGCCGGCGGCAGTATTGCGTCAAAAACTGGATAAGCATCGTCATCATATTGTTCCCCACCTTCGGGTTCTTGCGGAAGATGAAGATTTTTTCGCTTCTGGGCATGATGGTTTCCACGCAAATGAGAAAATACCGTTTGCGCGGTCTGGGCGTCCGCCTGACGCGGATCGCGCTGTTTTTGAATCTCGTCGAGCGTTTCCTGCGCCGCAATCCCGAAAAATTCCTGGAGCGGCTGCACGAAAAAAGACGGGAAAAGCTCGACGAATTGGAGAAACTGGAGGGCGAAATCCGGCGAACCAGGGATACGCTTTCGGCGTCCAATCGGGTCGGAGCGCCGCGGCTTTCGTGACTTCCGTCGAATGGGGCGGCGCGGGTGCGGGCGCCCACAAGGAGCGCCCCTACAGGCTGAGGAGGCGCCGGAGCGCCGAGGCCACGCCCCCGTGATCGACAGCCGCCACAAGTTGCGCCAATCGCCCCCACAATGTAGGGGCAACCCTTGTGGTTGCCCTTCGGACGACCCCACCGCACATACAAATCAGGAATTGAGCCTTCTGAAAAAACCGAGGTTCTTTTCACTTTCGGGTATGGCGATTATCCACTCAGATAACCGGAATCTATCGCTTGCGCGGCTTGGCAACCCGCGTCGTGCGAATTGCGTTGTCCTTGAATCCGATCGAGTTCTTGCTCCGCCGCAAGTCTGAAGAATTTCTGAAACGATTGCACGAATAGAAAAAGAATAAATTCGGGGAACTGAAGAAACTGGACGTGGAAATTCGCAAGACCGGAGAGGTTCTGTCCGCACGCGGCGGAGAAGGCGCGCGCCGGTCTCCATGATCCCCGGAAAGCGGCACCGGCGGCGGATTTTCGTTGGTGCGCAACCGACGCGCGCCTATAACCGCCGTTATGGGACGATCGTTCGTCAAAATGCACGGGCTCGGCAACGATTTCGTGGTGATCGACGCGCGCGCCGCGCCGGTCGCGCTCGCGCCGGCGCAGGTCCGGGCGATCGCCGACCGCCATACCGGCATCGGGTGCGATCAGCTCATCGTCCTGGAAGCCGCGCCGGGGGCGGACGCCTTCATGCGCGTCCATAACGCTGACGGCGGCGAGGTTTCCGCCTGCGGCAACGGCGCGCGCTGCGCCGCCGCTCTGCTGATGGCGGAAAACGGACGCGACCGAGTGATCCTCGATACCGCCGCCGGAACACGCGCCGCTTGCGCCGCCGGCGACGGGATCACCGCCGATATGGGCGCCCCCGGCCTCGAATGGCGCGACATCCCGCTCGCCGAAGAGCGCGACACGCTTCATGTCGGCCTCGCCGCCGGCGCGCTCGCCGATCCGGTCGCGGTGAACATGGGCAACCCGCACGCGGTGTTTTTCGTTCCCGACGCCGAGGCGGTCGATCTCGCGACGCTCGGACCGCAGCTCGAAACCGATCCGTTGTTTCCGGAACGGACCAACGTCGAGGCGGCAAGCGTGATCGATGCCGGCCTCCTGCGCATGAGGGTGTGGGAGCGCGGCGCGGGAATCACGCGCGCCTGCGGCACCGGCGCCTGCGCCGCCCTGGTCGCCGCCCACCGGCGCGGCCTTTGCGGCCGCCGCGCGACCGTGCGGCTCGACGGCGGCGACCTGGCCATCGAATGGAGCGCCGACAACCGGGTCCGCATGACCGGCCCGGCGATGGTGAGCTTCCGCGGCGAACTGGACGACGCGCTTTCGCCGTGAGCCGTGCCGAGATCATCACTTTCGGCTGCCGCGTCAACGCATATGAAGCGGAGGTCATGCGCGCCCATGCCGGCGAGTGTGACGATCTGGTCGTCGTCAATACCTGCGCCGTTACGGCGGAGGCGGAGCGGCAGGCGCGCCAGGCGATCCGTCGCGCGCGCCGCGATCGCCCCGAGGCGCGAATCGTCGTCACCGGCTGCGCCGCGCAGATAGATCCGGCCCGCTACGCCGCCATGCCCGAAGTCGATCGCGTGATCGGCAACCGGGAGAAGCTAGCGCCCGATGCGTTTCGCCGACCGGCGACCGACCGGGTTGCGGTGGGCGACATCATGACGACGCCCGAAACCGCGCCTCTACCGTTCGCTGCACCGGTCTCCGGTTTCACCAACCGTGCGCGCGCCTTTCTCCAGGCACAGGCCGGTTGCGACCACCGGTGCACCTTCTGCATCATCCCGTTCGGCCGCGGCAACAGCCGCAGTGTGCCGCTTGGCGATCTGACGGCGCGTGTGCGTGCGCTGGTGGCGCGTGGGTTTCGCGAGGTCGTGCTGACCGGAGTCGATATCGCATCCTGGGGCGCCGACCTTCCCGCGCCGGTCGGGCTTGTCTCGATGCTGCGGCGCCTGCTGGCGGCGATTCCGGAGCTCGAACGGCTACGCCTGTCCTCACTCGATCCCGCAGTGGTCGATGCGCCGCTGATCGCGCTGTTCGCCGCCGAGCCGCGTCTGATGCCGTACCTGCATTTGAGCGTTCAGTCGGGTGCGGACATGGTGCTCAAGCGCATGAAGCGCCGCCACCGTCGCGGCGACGTGATCGCGTCGTGCGCGGCTTTGCGCGCAGCGCGCCCGGATACGGTTTTCGGCGCCGATCTCATCGCCGGTTTCCCCACCGAGACCGCGGCAATGCACGCAGACACATGTGCGCTGATCCGCGAGTGCGAGATCGCGTTCCTGCACGTCTTCCCCTATGCCGAACGGCCCGGGACACCGGCGGCGCGGATGCCGCAGGTCGCCAGGGTCGTCCGCAAGACGCGAGCGGCCGAGCTGCGCGCGGTCGGCGCCGTCGTGCGGTCGCGTGTCCTCTCGCAACGGGTCGGGATCCGCGCCGCTGTGCTGATGGAGAGCGCGACCGAGGGACGCACCGAACATTTCGTGCCTGCGCGCTTGTCTTCACCCCAGGTGCCGGGCGCCGTGGTTTGGGCGCATCCCACCCGCCACGACGGAGAACGCTTGTATGCGGAGGCGGCATGAACGGCCGGAAACCGGCCGGGCGCGGCTGGCTCTCTCGCCTCAAGACTGGATTGAGCCGGTCGGCGCAGTCGATCGGCAGCGGCATCGCCGGCATTCTCGGCAAGCGCAAGCTCGATGCCGAGTCGCTCGAGGAGCTCGAGGAACTGCTGATCGCCGCCGATCTCGGCGCGGCCACGGCGGCACGGCTGACAGGCAATCTGGGCCGGCGGCGCTTCGACGGCGACGCGGACGCCGACCGGGTGCGGCGCGCCCTCGCCGATGACATCGCCGAAATCCTGGCTCCGGTCGCGCGACCGCTGACCCTCGATCCGGCGCGCGCCCCGCATGTGGTGCTGGTCGTCGGAGTCAACGGGACCGGCAAGACGACGACGATCGGCAAGCTGGCGAAGCGATGGCGCGACGAAGGCCGCAGCGTCATGCTGGCGGCGTGCGACACCTTTCGAGCGGCAGCGGTCGAGCAATTGTGCGTCTGGGGCGAGCGCACGGGCGCCGGTGTGGTCACGGGCAGGCCCGGCGGCGACCCGGCCGGCCTTGCCTTCGATGCGCTGGCCCGCGCCCGGGCCGAGGCGTGCGACGTGCTGATCGTCGACACCGCCGGGCGGTTGCAGAATCGCGCCGACCTGATGGCGCAACTTGCGAAGATCGTCCGCGTTCTCAAGAAGCACGACGAAAGCGCACCGCATGACGTGATACTCGTGCTCGATGCCACCACCGGTCAGCACGCGCACCGCCAGGTCGCGGTCTTCCGCGACGTCACCGCCGTGACCGGCCTCGTCGTCACCAAGCTCGACGGCACGGCACGCGGCGGGGTGGTGGTAGCGCTCGCCGAAGCCTTCGGATTGCCCATGCACGCGGTCGGCGTCGGCGAGGGCGTGGACGACCTCCGGCCCTTCGAAGCTCGCGCCTTCGCCGACGCCCTGCTCGGCCTCGACCGGGGATAGCGACAGGCGATGCGCCAGTTCCTCAAGCTCGCGGCCGAGGTCGGGCCGCTGGTGGTGTTCTTCGTCGTCAACGGCCGCGAAGGAATTATGACCGCCACCGCCGCATTCATGGCGGCGACCGCGATCGCCGTGCCGCTGAGCTGGTGGATCGACCGCAGATTGCCTGTGATGCCGCTGGTCTCGGGCGTCTTCGTGCTGGGCTTCGGTGGACTGACGCTGCTGCTCGACGACGAGACCTTCATCAAGCTCAAGCCAACCATCGTCAATCTTCTGTTCGCCGCGATTCTGCTCGGCGGTCAGTTACTGAAGCTGCGCCTGTTGCCCAAATTGTTCGGCAGCATGCTGCAACTCGCCGAGCGCGGATGGCGGCTGCTGACGCTTCGTTGGGCCTGCTTTTTCGTCGTGCTCGCCGTGTTGAACGAGATCGTGTGGCGCACGCAGACCACGGAGTTGTGGATTCAGTTCAAGCTGTTCGGAATTCTGCCGCTGACGCTGGCCTTCAGCATGGCGCAGCTCCCGCTGATCGCCCGCTACCAGAGACCTGGCGAAGACCCGGCCTGACGGTCCGCTGCGGGACCGGCAGATCGCGCCGCCGTCGCTATTGAATGTCCTGGACGACCAATGCCCACATACGCCTTCCCGTCAACAACGACAGGCGCAGTTCCGATCGCTTCCGGGATCGTTTTCCAAAGCGCTCAAGCGGCCGCGGCGAGCCGCTTCACCGTTTTTCTGATTGCAGGGCCATTGTCTCGCTCGGCAACCTCGAGCTCGTAACGCGACTGGAGATTGAGCCAGAACGCAGCGGACACGCCGAACGCCCGTTCGAGTCGGAGAGCGGTATCGGCCGTCACGCCGCGCCGGCCGCGCACGATGTCGCTGATACGATTCTGCGGAATGCCGAGCGCCTGTGCAAGACCGTTGGCGCTGAGTTGGCAGGGTTCCATGAAGTCCTCACGGAGAGTCACGCCCGGGTGTATGGGGCCGATCATCGGTGATAGTCCGCTATTTCGACATTGGCCGGTCTGTCTTTCCAGTCGAACACGATGCGATACCGATCATTATCTCGCGATTCGATCCCTTTTGCGACGGGGTCGGCGCGCCCGGCGCGTTATCGCCCACTGGAACGCGCCGGGCGGGCCGAGGAGTCCGTGTGGCCGATCATACGCCGCAGCGCGGCGCTTATGGCCTCGACACCCGGGTGCTGCCAGCGCGCGGCGACGATCCCGTCGGGCCGAATGAGATAGAATGCGCCGGTCATCGCGCCGTAAACCTTGTGCAGGGCGCGACCGGCATCGCGAATGCAGGCGAAGCGGCTTTCGATCCCGCCGCGGGCGGACGCCAATACGACCGAGAGTTGCGGCGGCGCATGGGAGAGGCTCGCCATCCCGTCGGCGAGGCGCGCGGGAAGGTCGGAGTAGTCGCCGGTGAAAAACAGCCCCAGCGCGCCGGGGCCGATGAGATCGACGAGACGGGTTTCGGTGTCGGCGAGGCGGATCGCGCGGTCGACGACGCGGGCGCCGGGCGCCGGACCGGCGCGGAATTTCGGCTCGACGGAGAAACGGCTGTGGAGCGGCGACGGCGCGTCGGCGCGGCGTTCGATCGCCACGCTTTCGAGGAGACGTTCCGGGGCTTCGCCGCGCGCCACTAGCGCGAGTTTCCACGCCAGGTTGCCGGCGTCGAGGAGCGCCCGGTCCGCCGGCTCGCTGGGCAGCCGGGCGTAACCGGGGCCGACGCGCAAGTCAGCGTCCGGCGCGAATTCGACGTCGAAGGTCGTCTCTCCCGCCTCGACGGGCGGGAACCGCGCGTCCAGCGTTTGCAACAACGCCGCGCCGGGGACGGTCGCGCCGCCGTCGTCCCTATGGCGGGCCGGGAGGGCGGCACAACCGGCGATGGCGATGCGCAGGGTCTGCAAAGCGGCGGGCGACAGCCGCGCGTCCCCGACGCATCGGTTCGGATCCGGTTCTGCGACGACCGGAACGCGCCGCCGCACCAGTTCCCGGGCTAACAGGAGGGGGCCCGGACCCGGGCCGACGATGCGAACGACGGCGCGGCCTTCGGCGTTCACAACGCGGCGGAAGGGGGCGCGCTCGTCGGGCGGCCGGCGCGGCGCATCTCCGGAACCATCGCCGCCGCGGCGCCGAGAACGAGGCCGATGAGGCCGAACCACAGCCAGCTCATCGCCGGATAGATCTTGAGAACCACCGGCACCGTCGAGGGCGCGCGCGCCACCCCGTCCGCGCCGGTTTCATAGGCTACAGCCGGCAACCAGACCTGCACGTCCCGCCACAGGCCGCGATGGATGAACGGGTCGATCATCTGCGTCGCGCCGCTGACCGTGCGCGCATAGCGGTAATCGACGATCTCGCACATCAGCCGCACCGGCCCGAGGTCGCGGCTCGCCTGCGGATCGGCGTCGCGATACGCTGCGGCGCCGGTCGCGGTTTCCACCGTGGCGCCGTCGCGAACGAGCGTCCAGTGCACCTGCGCCACCGCATGCAGCGCCGGGCCGCCGCCTTCGACGCGGGCACCGTCGCGCGCGAGGCGCTCGTGATCCACTGCGACCGTGACCTCGTAGCCGCCGGGAAAGCGGATAGGCTGCGCGAAATCTTCGGGGTAGTCCAGATTGCGCCAGTGATAGACGTCGAACACCGAGGCGATGGTGCCTGCGGCAAGCGCCATGACAGCGGCGAAGTGCAGGCCGCCTACCGGCAGGTAGTAGCGCCCGAGCGCATGGCGGCGGCGAAGCGCGGCGGCGACACCCCAGGCCAGCGCCGCCAGGCCGAGATAGGCCATCGCGACACTCAGCGCCTCGATCAGCCAGAAGATCGCCGTCGTGTTCGCCGAGGTCAGCCCCTTACCCGTGAACTGCGCCGCCATCGGTTGCCAGTATGCGGGCACGGCGACGCACGCGGCGGCCACCGACAGCGTCAACGCCCAACGCCCGAAGCGGGCGCGGATGGGCACGAAATTGTGCCCGCCGGCGAGGCCGATGACGATACCGAGCGGCGCCAGAAGCGCGTTGGCGTGGTAGCGGTCGATATCCCAACGGTCGAACATGTCGCGCAATCGTTCCGCCTCTGCCGATGACGTCCAGCGCGCCAGGAATTCGAAGAACGGTTTGAATTTCTCGGGGCGCGGCAGGCCCAGGGCGTGCGAGACATAGGCCTCGGCGATGATCCCGGCGCCGATCGCCGCGCAACCGGTCATCGTCAGCGCGGCAATGGCGATGAGGATCGCGGATTCGTTCGCCCGTGTGCGTCCGAGGCGCCGCCGGCGCGATGCGACGAACGCGGCTATCGTCGCGGTCGCCAACGCCGCAGCGACCGCCAGCAGCCACGGAAACGAGGTGTCGCCGACATAGCGGTGCGACGAGGCCAGCGCCGGATGCCGCGTGATCACCAGCGAGACAAGCGCGGTTACGGCGCAGCCCAGGCCGAGCAGCGGATGCAGCCTGCCATACCCCCCGCCGTCGGCGCGATAGCGGCGCAGGGTGTGCAACTGCGCGGTTGCCAGCGCCCAGACCATGAAGACGCTGGTCTGCACCGGATCCCAGTGCCAGAACTGTCCGAAGGTGAAGTCTTCGTAGGCCCACCACATGCCGGCGACCAGCCCGGCGGTGAGCACGAGCCAGCCGAGGCGTGTCCAGCGCGCCGCGATGGCCCCCCAATCGCCGCGGCCGGTCGCCAGCGCCTGCAACGCCGCGCCGGCGGGAGCGATGAACAAAGCGTAGGCCGCGAACACGAAGGGCGGATGGATCAGCATCCACACCCGCATCAGATGGACGTTCATGCCGCGGCCTTCGTTGGCGACCTCGCCGGCGGCGAAGGGGGTCCAGATGGCTGCGCCGATGCCGCACGCGGCGGCGAGCAGCAACGCGCCGGGGCCGGCCCATCCCCGGCGGCGGGCGAGCGCCAGCGCCGCCGAGGCCATGATCGCGCAGAGCAACAACAGCGTGCCTTCGTCGCCGCCCCACAGATTGGCGAGCTTGTAGATCGTCGGCAGCTCGCTGTGGCTGTAGAGCCAGACATAGCGGACGTCGAACCTGTCCCCGACGAGCAGCAACGCCAAATGAAGCACGGCCGCCAGCGCGCCCGTCGCCGCAAGGCGGGAAAGTGCGATGCGCCGGCGCGGCAACGCAGCGCCCGCCAGGGCGCAGACCACGACCGCCACGACGACGGCCTGGGGCCAGGGCAGCAGCGCCAGCGGTGCAACCGCGAGCCACCACCAGCGCGTCGGATCAGTCGGCATCGGCGGCGGTCCGTCGTTCGGGACCGCGATAGACCGCCATGCGAGCGAGGGCGGCGCGCGCCGGGCCGATACCGCGGACCCGCGCCGCGGCCAGCAGGCCGGTCGCGTGGGCGACGGCGAGCGACGCCCCGGCGCGTCCGGCCCCGCGCACGCAGGCGCCGAAATCGGCTTGTTCCGTTGCCAGATGCGAGAGCTCGTTCTCGCCGCAGCGCGCGTCGCCGGTGATGCGGATGACGCCGGGATAGGCGGACGGATAGACCGGAGCGCCGCGCGCCGGCGAGGCGGCCAGCAGAATGCGGTCGGCGGCGACCGCCGCCGCGCACGCGGCGCGCAACACCGCACGGTCGGCCGCCAGACCGAGGCACAGGGTCACCATGTCGGCGCCCTCGCCGACAAGCCATTCGAGGCCCGCCGCAACCGCCGCCGCCGAAGTGACCCCGCGGGCGTTCAACACCTGCGCGTCGAGAAGCGCGCAGGCCGGCGCGTGGCGGCGCAGGACCGAAGCGACCGCGCTGCCGTGGCCGAGATCGTCCGGCGCCGCCGACGCGCCCGCAGCCGCCTCGGCGTCGATCGGACGAAAGCCGCGCGCCGCCGCTGTCGGCAGGCCGGAAATACCGCTGTCGAGCACGCCGACGCGCAGCGGTTCATCCATCGACGGGTTCCCGCGCGCGGAAACGGCCGTCGGCCAGTTCGACCAGCCTGTCCGCGCCGACCATGATATCGGTGCGATGACTGATCACGATGCGCGTCCGTTCTGCGAACAGCGCATCGACCGCCTCGATCAATTGCGCCTCGGTGCCCGGATCGACCGCCGAGGTCGCTTCGTCGAGCACCAGCACCAGCGGATCCTGCAGCAGGGCGCGGGCGATCGCCAGTCTTTGCCGCTGACCGCCCGAAAGCTGAGCGCCGCGCTCGCCGAGCAGGGTGTCGTATCCCGCCGGCAGCGCGTCGATAAAACCGTCGATCCGGGCGAGCCGCGCCGCCTCGCACACCGCCGCCGGAGTCGCGTCCGGGCAGCCATAGCGGATGTTGTCGGCGATCGAACCGCGAAACAGGACGATATCCTGCGCCACGACGACGACGCGTCGCCGCAGGCTCGCCAGATCGATCTCGCGCAGATCGATTCCGTCGAGCCGCAGCACGCCCTCCTGCGGGTCGAAATGGCGTTGCAAAAGATCGATCAAGGTCGTCTTGCCGGCCCCGGAAATGCCCACCACGCCCACTTTCTCGCCGCCGCGCAGGGCCAGATCGGCGCCGTCGAGCACCGGCGCCGCGCCATCCGGATAACGGAAGTGCACGGCCTCCAGACTCACCGCGCCGGCGGCGTCGGCGGGCAGGACCCGGGGGCGCGCCGGTGCGGCTACGGCGACCGTCGCGTCGGTCAGAGTCAACACCCGCGCCAACGAGACGCGAAGCCGCATCACGCCCACATACAGGCCAAGCAGGCTGTGCACCGGCCCGGACGCGAAACCGAGATAGGTGCTGAACGCGATCAGCGTGCCGAGGGTCATTTCGCCGTCGATAATCAGCCAGCCGCCGGCGAGAAACACGCCGGCGCGGCTCGCCGAGGTCAACAGGTTGGGGACTGCTGCGGTCAGGAACTCGGTAACCTGCAAGCGCAGCAGATCGCCCAGATAGGCGCTGTTGAGCCGCCCGAGCCGGGAACGCTCGCGTCCCTCGGCGCCGACCGACTGGATGAACTTCATCGCCGGCACGGTCTCGACAAGGAAGGCGGAAACGTCGCTCATGCGCTCGCGCACGCGGCGGGTGCGCCGCTCGACCCGCGGGCGCATGGCGCGGAGGTAGAGATACTGCGCCGGCAACAATGCCAGCGCCACCAGCGAAAGCTGCCAGCTCAACCACACCATCAGGGCGAGTGCGGCGGCGAGGCCGAGAGCGCCGTTCACGCCGCCGAGCAGGGAGTCGACACAGAAGCGCTGGATCTGCGCCACGTCGCCGTCGAGCCGCTGCAAAACGTCGCCGGTCCGCATTCGGGCGAAGAAGCTCGGCGGCAGCCGTTGCAGATGGCCGTAAACCTCCTCGCGCAGAGCGAACAGGATCCGTCCCGACAGCTTTACGTGGCAGTAGCGGTTGCAGCCGCCGAGCACCAGATTGGCGAGTCCGGTCGCCAACATCAGCGCGGTCAGCCAGACAAGCGCCCGGAAATCCCCGCCGAGGATGCCGTCGTCGATCATCAACTTCATGATCCAGGGCTGCGCGGCGACGACAGCGGTCACGCCCAGCGACAGGGCGAACACCACGGCGAGCGCGCGCGCCTCGCGGCGCACATGGCCGAACGCCCATGAAAGGGCCCGTCGCTCGGCGGCGCCGAACCGCGGCCGCGCCGCACTCATCGCGGAATCGCCGTGCGGCGGGCGCAAAACGACGGGGGCCCGCGGCGGCCGGCCCCCGAATCGTCGAACGACGGAGCGTCAGCGATGGATGACGCGCAAGCCCGCCACGCCCTGATCGCCGCCGCCGGGCAACGTCACCTGGCCCACTTTTTCGAGCGTCTCGGTGCTGTGTATCGCGATATCGCCGAAGGTCGAGCCGATGTAGAGCTCGTCGCCTTCCGCCGCGATCGCCACCGAGTAATAGGTGTGGTCGAGATCGACCCGGCCGCTCAGCGCGCCGGTGTCGAGGTCGTAACGGCTGAGCTGGGTATAGACGCCGTAGATCTCGTTCTGCCGCACCGGATTGCGCGCGATCGAGAAAATCAGCACGTCCATCGAGGCGACGTCGAACTGCTGCCACTCGTTGGTGGCGAGATCGACCGTGGTGAGGCCAAGCACGAAATCGGCAAGCTGATCCCAGTCGCCCGCGTCGCGCGCCGCCCGGTCCGCGAACACCGGCGCGAAATAGGGAAACAGCATGACGTCGGTGTTGTCGTAGAGCGGCCAGAACGACAGGCCGTCGGGGTCGCCGTAGGTCGGTCGCAGCTCTTCCCAACTGTTGAGAAGAATCTCCTGCCTGATTTCGCCGGTGGCGATATCGAACTGGCGAACTTCGTGGCCGAAGCTCCACAACGTCTCGCCATCGTGCGACGGTGCCATGATGGTATGCCCGCGTGGCACGTCGAAATAGCGTTTCGGCCTGGCGTCCAGCCCGGCGTCGGCGTCGAACACCAGAATCCGGTGCATGGGCCGGACCCGGTAGCGGTCGGGCAGCAGTTCGACTTCGGAAACCTGCACGTAGAGTTCGGCGCCGTCGCGGCTGGCGGTCATGCCGGCGATGCTGCGCGCACGCACATTCCCCTGGCTGAGCACGGCGTGGAACACCGTCTTGCAGGTGTCGATTTCGGTGCCGATCAGCTCGCCCCAGCCATTGGTGACGATGTAGAGGATCTCGTTGTCGGGCGACGGGTGCTGGACGACCGGCGAGCCGCGACCGGGCAACGTGCAGCTTTGCACCACCTCGCGGGCGTCGGCGTCAACGAGATGGAAGCCGTTCGGCTTGTTCGCCGCCAGGATGTATTCCTTCGCCGCGGCCTCCGCAGCGACGACCGCGATCGATGCGACCGCGACGAGACCGGTCAGATATCTGTTCATCGTCCCCTCCCTCGGTTCAACCGTAGCGGCGGCGCAGGCTCAGACCGTTCCGTCGTCGGTCGGGAACACCGATTCGAGAAGCCGCCAGTCTCTGGCCGACGGCGCGTTGGCGTTCCAGTCGGGATAGGTGTTCATGGTGTCGGGAACCTGCGCCGGCCACCAGCACGGGTCCGAGCAACCGTAGAGGTCCGCCTCCATCGGCTGGCACAGACCGGCGACGCCGCCGAACGGGTCGATTTCCCAACCCGGGTCGAGAGTGGACGAGCAGCCCGCGACCACTGTCTGCATGGCCCGGACTTCCTCCATCCTGCCTTGTTCGAGCGCACCTTCGACGAGATGCGCCTTCTTGTTGATCGGTTTGAGATGTTTCATGTCCGGACCCTCCGGGGTTCGACGTGCGTCTCGAAGAAAGCGGGATTGCGTTCCATGATGCGGGCATAGACCTCGATGCCGAAATCCACCCAGTCGCGCATCAGATCGCAATAGTGATAGGTCGGGTGTATCGGATCGTTGTAGTGGGCGTAGCTCTCGTGGTAGCAGCCGCCCGAGCAGAGATTCCGGATGCGGCAGGTTTCGCAGCCGGTGTCGGTCCGGTCGAGGCGCGCTTCGATGAACTTGCCGAGCGCGGGTTTGTCGATGCCGCCGCGCTCGACATGGCCGAACGTCGGCAGGTCGGAGCCGGTGAACCGGTGGCACAGATTGATGCCGCCGTCGGTATCGACCGCCAGCAAACCGACCCCTGCGCCGCAAGGCAGCGACTTGGTCATGCCCTCGGCCAGATCGGTCATCAACTGGTGCATATTGCCGAAACCGATATTGAGATTCTCGAACGCCGCCGCCATGTATCGCCGCCCCAGCGTCTTCATGTTGGCGAATAGGGCGACGAGCTCGTCGCCGTCGAGGGCGAACAGCGTGTTCTCGGTCGAAGTGACCGGCGCGAAGCCGACCTCGTGAAAACCGAGATCGTTGATCAGGTGGTCCCAGATGCCGACCACATCGACCATCCCGGCGGTCAGAGTGACCCTCGCGCCGATCGGACGCGCGCGATAGCGCGACAACGCCATGCGCGCTTTCGCGCTGACGATGTCGTAGGTCCCGGCGCCGCCGACGGTGCGGCGGTTGCGGTCGTGCGCGGCCCGCGGCCCGTCGATCGAAATGGTGATCCCGACGCGGTGGGCGTCGAAATAGTCGATCAGTTCCTCCGTCAGCAACGTGGCGTTGGTGGTGAGGCTGAAATCGACTTTCTTGCCGAGTTCGGCCGCTCGCCCCTCGGCATAGTCCACGACCTGACGGATCAGCGGCATGTTGGCCAACGGTTCGCCGCCGAAGAAAACCACGTTGAAGCGGTCGCGCGTCTCCCCCTCGGCGAGGAGCATTTCGATCGATCTGACCGCGGTGTCGAACGACATTTCGGCGCCGTTGGCGGGCGCCGCAAGGTCCTCCTTGTAGCAGTAAGTGCACGACAGGTTGCAGCCGCTATTGGTGTTGAGGACGACGGTTGACAGGGGGAACTTCTCGACCCTGATCGGCGCGCCACCCGGACGCGGCGCCCGACCGTCGCTCAATACGTCGAGATCGATCATGCCGCGGATCGTTTCGACGACGGCTTCCGGCGCGTGCCGGCCGTCGAAACGCCGGCGCACCTCCTCCGCCGTGATCGCCGTCTTGCCGTCTCCCGCGAACAGGTCGAGCAGGTCGCCGGAGACGTCGTCGAGCTTGAAGAGGCTCGACGTCGGGATGTGGAACAGCATCTCGCGGTTGTCCACCGCCACCCGGTGGAGATTGTGCTCGACCAGCGTCAATGCGCTCATCGGCGATCGGCCTCCGTTTCGCCTACCGGATCGGCGGGTCGTTCCAGCGTTGCACGGTCACCACCAACTGCCCTTCGCCGCGCACGGCGGCGTAGCCGTGCCCCACTGTGCCGACGACCTTCAGGTTGCCGGCATTGTTGGTCTCGAACGGTCGCGCCGGGTTGAGACCCGCGTCGGAGGGATCGAAAACGCCGGTGTTCGGGTTCATCATGCCGGCGAAACCGACGTCGTCGAGTTGGGCCGCAACGTCGTCGAACGGCTCGACGCTCCACTGCGCGGGCATGGCGCCGATACGGCTGCCGTCGGCCATATAGCCGACCGCGTCGAAGAGCGCGTATTGATCGAGCCGCGTCCCGCCGCCGCCGCCAACCCGGGCGATGGAGAAGGGCGGCTCGATCTTCACCTCCGCCACCGAGTCGTAAACCACGAAAGCGTCGCCGCCGGAACCGCTGCCGCCGACTGCGACCGGGCGCGCGCCGAGGGCTGAGTCGGCGGCCGCTTCGGCCATGACGACGACCGTTTCGGAGTCGGCGGCGACGATCTCGGTTATCGTCACGCCGGGACCGAGATCGACGTCACCTGACAGCCCGGCGCCGTGTATCGCGATCTCCGCGGCGGCGCCCGCCTTGAGATACGGGGGCTCGACCGCCATGACCGCGGAGTGGCCGTCGCGCACCCGCACGATCGTGTAGTCGGCGCCGATCTCGTCCTGTTGCGCGTCCATGAAACGCCCGGTGCCGCGGTTGCCGTCCTCGTCGATCGTGCCGATCATCAGGATCGCGCCCCGATCGTCGGAGAGGCGGGCCCGCCACTCGTAACCGGTATAGACGATGGTCTGGCCGGACAGGTTGCGCGTCCCGTCCGCCGCCGCCAGCCGGCCTTGCGCGGCGTAAGTGTCGCCGTCCGCGTCCTCGACGGTAATGACGCCGTGCCCGAACCCCAGGCCGGGGCCGCGCGAGACCCAGCGCCATTCGCCGGACACGTCCGTCGTGCGGCCCTGCCACGCCGCCCATTCGGCCGTTTCGAACGGCCAGTGTTCGACCAGCCAGTCCGTCGTTTCGGTGGTGGCGATCTCGAACCACGCACGGTCGCGGCCGTAAAACTGATACTCGGTGGTGGGCCACTGCCCGAGATGGAAGTGGATATGGCTCTCCCACTCGGCGCGGGTGCGCCGCTGCAACGCGCCGCGGGCCCCGGAGTGGCAACGCGCGCACATGAAGAAATACTCCGGCGGGAAGTCTTCCACCACCGCGGGTCGGCGCTCAAGGATGTAGCGGTAACCGGCCGTCTCCGCCGGCGCCAGACCCTGGGTGTCGGCGAGATGTTTGACCAGCGCCCGCCGTTCTCCCGGCGGCACTTCGACGCCATGCATGATGCCCATCCGCGCGATGGTCATCAGCCAGCCTTCAGGGGTCTTGCGCTGGCCGGCGATGCGGCTCAGCCCGTCGCCTTCGTCGGCGTGACAGGCGCCGCATCGCGCATTCAGGATCGCTTCGGCGTCCTGGGCGAGCGCGGGGAAGGATTGCGTGAAGAGGCCGATCGCAAGGGCCGCTGCCGCGATCGGACCGGTATGTCTGAACGATCTCCACATGGCACTGTCCCTTGGCTAATGGGTTCGAACGGGACCCTTCGCTAGCGGGCTGCAACGGGACTTCGGTCCGTGAGCATGGTCCGCCTGCCCAAGACCGGTGTCAAGATATATTTCGGCGCGGCAGCGGCGCGTCCGGGCCGCCGCAAAGGGCGGGTGCGCCAAACTGTATCGATCCGCCTGTAGGGGTGCCCCTTGTGGGCGCCCGACCTCCCGCGAACAGGCGGGCGCCAAGGGAAGGCAACCACAAGGGTTGCCCCTACGGGAATTGTCGCGGTTGGGGTGGGTTCGTGCCGGCGATGACAGCGGGACGGCGGCGCGCTCGAGTCCGGTCGTCCCGCAGCATGTATCGGTTTCAAACCGAGACACCACCCGGACGCCGATAGAAAGCGTTGTGCCGATCGATTGCAAGACGCGGGTAATTCGCCTCCAAAGCGACGATCGCGTTGTCCCGACCTTGATGGTCGAATCGCATAACACATTAGAGTCGGGGCATATTTCGGCGCCGCGCCGCCAGCAGGCCACGGGTGTCGAGCCAGGAAAGCGCCGTCCCGATCTGCTGCGGCGTGCAGTCGAAACGCCGCGCCGCGTCCGCCGCCAGTTCGGCGCCCGGCCGCCAGCCGCCATCGAGAAAGCGCATGAGCGGCGCCAGCGCGACCCCGTCGATCCGCCACACCCCGCGCGGATGGTCGGCGGTGATGACGACCTCGCGCTCGGCGACGTAGCCATCGACGATCACGGGGCGGACGGCGATTTCGGGCGCACCTGCGCGAGGCGCCGGGTGCGACGGCAGCGCATCGGGCCATGCTGCCCGCGCGCGCCAGAAAGGGCGCTCCGGCCACCGGCGCTCGAGGCGGTAGAAGTCCCTTCCCGAACGGGCGCGGGTCAGGAAGGCGTGATCGATCCGTTCCTCGTAGAAGCGGGCGGCGAGGGCGTGGTCGTCCGGTCGATCGCACAGGGTGTTGACGACGGCGACGGCGTTGAGGGCGGTTCCGATCGCCTCGAACTGGCCGTGGCCGGAAAGCGGATCGACCGCGATCGCCGCATCGCCGACGCGGACGGCGCGCGCGGCGACCGGAGTCTCGGCACGCGCGGCGCCGGCGTTTCGCGCGATCACCGCGCCGATGGACGCGCCGCCGGCGCACCACCCCGCCGCTTCCGCCACGGCTGTAACCTGCCGGGCGTAGAATTCGGCGAGTCCGTCTCTGGCCGGCAACCGATCGCCGGCGACGACGATCTGCAAATCGGCGACGTCGTCGCCGGGCGCAGCGAACCAGGCCCAGCCGTCGGCGAAGGCGGCGACCTCGGTCCGGCCCGGCGCGCCGTTGCGGAACCGCCAGCGGCGAGTCAGGGCCGTCGTCGCGGGACCGCGGCGGCCCCCGCGCGCGGGCGCCCGTCGCCCGCGCGCTTCGACCAGGAGACCGGCGTCGATCGTCTCGCCGTCACCTGACGTCACCCGCCACCGGCCGCCGACCTCGCGCACCCGACCGACGCGACCGCTCACGACGGACGCTCCCGCGGCGGCGATATCCTCGCGCAACGCCGCGTCGAGCCGGCCGCGATCAACGAGCCGTTCGCCGTTGGCGGCGCGGCATTCGCCATTCCAGTGACTGGTGCGCTCGACCCACGATCCGATCGTCATCCGTGCGCGATTCAGGCCCGCATGACGCATTCCGGCCTCGGCGCGCGCCGAAACGCCTTCGATAACCGCGGCGCGGCGCGGCGCATCGATGACGACAAGCCGGCGACCGGCGCGGGCCAGACCGACGGCGACAGCCGCCCCGGACAGGCCGCCGCCGAGGACGACGATATCGGCGCGGATCACGGACTTGCGCTCTTCGGGTGACGGAAGAGCGCGGAAACCCTGGACGCCGCGACGAAGATTCGACTGTTCGAGCGTTCGTTCGTCAGCCCCGCGTGACGCCAACCAGGCGCTATTCGAGCGACGCCCCGGGATCGATCGTTCAGGAACGCCGCATCGTCGCGCGCCGAAACGCAGGCCCGATCTGTCGACGGCGCCGCACCCTGCTCAACCGCCCCAGACGTAAACGCAGAAGAACAGGAACAGCCACACCACATCGACGAAGTGCCAATACCACGCCGCCGCCTCGAAGCCAAAATGCTGCTCCGGCTTGAAGTGGTCCTTGTAGGAACGGAAGAGACAAACGATCAGGAAGATCGTGCCGATCAGAACATGCGCGCCGTGGAAGCCGGTCGCCATGAAGAAGGTCGAGGGGTAGATGCCGTCCGTGAAGGCGAACGGCGCGTGCGAATACTCGTAGGCTTGCACGGCAGTGAACAACGCGCCCAGCCCGACCGTGCACCACAACCCGAGGATAAGATGCCCCCTGTTGCCCTCGCGCAGGGCGTGGTGCGCCCATGTCACCGTCGCGCCCGAAGTGAGCAGGATGACGGTGTTGAGCAGCGGCAGGTGCCACGGGTCGAAGGTCTCGATCGAGGTCGGGGGCCATTGGCCGCCGTTCGCTTCCACCCGCCCGAACTGGATGGCTTCGTCGGCATAGATCGAGGCGTCGAAGAAGGCCCAGAACCAGGCGGCGAAGAACATCACCTCCGAGGCGATGAACAGCGCCATGCCGTAGCGCAGACCGAGCTGCACGACAGGAGTGTGATGCCCCTCGAAGGTCGCCTCGCGCACCACGTCGCGCCACCAAACCACCATGGTCGCCGCGACCATGACCGCGCCCGCGATGGCGATCCACGGCCCGCCGGTCGCGTCGTGCATGTAAACCACGGTCCCGAAGGTGAGGAGCAGCGCCGCGAAGGCGCCCATCAGCGGCCACGGGCTCGGATCGACCAGATGATAGGGATGCTTGGCTTCGGCGTTGGACATGGTTCGGCTCTCAGTTCAGGACGGGCGCGTCATGCGCGGCGGCGGCGTGGACTCGCGCCAGCGCGTCGTCGCCGGCGTCGAACATGGTGTAGGACAGGGTCACGGTGCGGATGTCCGCCGCGTCGGGGTCGTCGGCGATCGCCGGGTCGATGAAGAAGGAGACGGCGAATTCGGCGCTATCTCCGGGCGCCAGATACTGTTCTTCGAAACAGAAGCACTCGATCTTGCTGAAATACCGGCCGGCGACCAGGGGCGTGACGTTGAACGTCGCAGACCCGACTCGCGCGGCGCCCTCGTTCACGGCGCGATAGAAAGCGAGCGACGCCTCTCCCGCGCGCACCTCGATCCTGGATTCGACCGGCTCGAAACGCCACGGCAAAGCCGGGTCCGTGTCGGCGTTGAAGCGCACGGTCATGGCGTAGTCCGAGGTCGCGCCGGGCGCCGCTTCGGCGATTCCCGTCGCGCCGCCATAGCCTGTGACCTGGCAGAACAGGCGGTAGAGCGGGGCCGATGCGAAGGCGAGGCCGACCATGCCGCAGCATACGAGACCGAGCGCGATGGCGAGCCGGCGGCTGCGCGCCTCCTGCCGCGCGACGGTCATGCGCCCCCCAGCTTGGCGAGAGTGATCAGAAAGAACAGCACGACGAGGGCGCCGAGGCCGAGCGCGAGGGCCAGGTTCTTCATGCGCTGGCGGCGGTGGAGCGGGTGCGGGGGCATCGCTCAAGCGACCGGCGCGAACGCGAAGCGGTCGACGAGCAGCAGGACGAAGATCAGGAACAGCCAGGCGATCGACATCCCGAACAGGCGCCGGGCGTCGGCATCGTCGTCGCTGCGCCACAGAACCGCCGCATGGTAGATGAACACCACGCCCAGGACGGCGGCGCCGGCAAGATAGAGCCAGCCGGCCGCGCCCAGCAACGCCGGAACCAGCGCCAGCGGCGCCAGCACGACGCTGTAGATCAGGATTTGCCGGCGGGTTTCGCGGCGGCCGGCGACCACCGGCAGCATCGGCACCCCGGCGCGCGCGTATTCGTCGGCGCGGTAGAGCGACAGCGCCCAGAAATGCGGCGGGGTCCAGACGAACACGATCGCGAACAGAACCCATGCGGCGAGCGCCGTTTCGCCGCTCACCGCCGCCCAGCCGATCACCGGCGGCAATGCCCCGGCGGCGCCGCCGATGACGATGTTGCTGGCGGTCCGCCGCTTCAGCCCGAGGGTATAGACGAAGACGTAGAAGCCGATGGCGAGGGCGAGCAGCGCGGCGGCGAGCCAGTTGACCGCCAGCGCCATCAGCGCCACCGCGCCGACGGCCAGCGTCGCGCCGAAGCCGAGCGCCGCCTCCGGTGCCACCCGCCCGGCGGGGACGGGGCGGTCGCGGGTGCGCGCCATCAGCGCGTCGATGTCGCGGTCGCACCACATGTTGACGGCGCCCGCCGCGCCGGCGCCGACCGCGATGCAGAGCAATGCCGTGAACGCGATCGTCGGGTGCAACGCTCCCGGCGCCAGCGCCATGCCGACGAAGCCCGTGAAACAGACCAGCGACATGACGCGCGGCTTCAGCAGCGCGAGATAGTCCGCCGGCCCGCCGGCGTCGAGGTGGGAAAACGCTTCGACGCCGATACCGTGCGCTTGCGACATGGGAGGCTCCGCCACGCTATCGGATCTGCGGCAGTTCCTCATAGGTGTGGAACGGCGGCGGCGACGCGCACTGCCATTCCAGAGTCGTCGCGCCTTCGCCCCACGGATTGTCGGCGCACTTCTCGCCGGCGGTGAAGGTGCGGAACATGATGTAGAGGAACAGCAGCGCCGAGGCCGCCGACAGATAGGCGCCCCACGACGAAACCATGTTCCAGCCGGAGAAAGCGTCGGGATAATCGACGTAGCGGCGCGGCATCCCGGCGAGGCCGGAGAAGTGCATGGGGAAGAAGGTCAGGTTGACGCCGACGAACAGGGTCCAGAACTGGATCTTGCCCAGGAACTCGTTGTAGCGCCGGCCCGACATCTTGCCGATCCAGTAATAGATTCCGGCGAAGATGGAGAACAGCGCGCCCATCGACATGGTGTAGTGGAAGTGCCCCACCACATAGTACGTGTCGTGCAGCGCCGTATCGACTCCGGCGTTGGCCAGCACCACTCCCGTCACGCCGCCGATGACGAACAGGAAGATCATGCCGAGCGCGAACAGCATCGGCGTCTCGAAGGTGATCGAGCCGCCCCACATGGTGGCGATCCAACTGAAGATCTTGATCCCCGTCGGCACTGCGATGACCATCGTCGCGGCGACGAAATAGGCGCGCGTATCGACGTCGAGCCCCGACGTATACATGTGGTGCGCCCACACGATGAAGCCGATGAAGCCGATGGCGACCATCGCATAGGCCATGCCGAGATAGCCGAACACCGGCTTGCGCGAGAAGGTGGCGACGACCTGGCTGACGATGCCGAAGCCCGGCAGGATGAGGATATAGACCTCCGGGTGGCCGAAGAACCAGAACAGGTGCTGGAACAGGATCGGGTCGCCGCCGGCCCCGGCGACGAAGAACGCGGTGCCGAAATTGCGATCGGTCAGCAGCATGGTGATGGCGCCCGCGAGCACCGGCAGGGCGAGCAGCAGCAGGAACACGGTTACCAGGATCGACCACACGAACAGCGGCATCCTGTGCAGGGTCATGCCGGGCGCGCGCATGTTGAAGATGGTGGTGATGAAGTTGATCGCCCCCAGGATCGACGACGCGCCGGCGAGATGGAGCGAGAAGATCGCCATATCGACCGCCGGCCCGCTGTGGAAATCGCCTCCCGACAGGGGCGGATAGATCGTCCACCCTGTCCCGGCGCCGCTCCCGTAGCCGCCATCGACGAACACCGAGCCGACGAGCAGGATGAACGCCGGCACGATCAACCAGAAGCTGATGTTGTTCATGCGCGGGAACGCCATGTCGGGGGCGCCGATCATGATCGGTACGAACCAGTTGCCGAAGCCGCCGATCAACGCCGGCATGATCAGGAAGAACACCATGATCAGGCCGTGCCCGGTGACCAGCACGTTGAATTGGTGCGGGTCGTCGGCGAAATACTGCATCCCCGGTTCGGCCAGTTCAAGGCGCATCATGACCGAGAACAGCAGCCCCACCAGCCCCGCGATCGCCGCGAAGATCAGGTAGAGCGTGCCGATGTCCTTGTGGTTCGTCGAGAACAGCCAGCGCGCGAGCCCGGTCGGGCCGTGATGGGCGTCGTGGCCGCCCGCCGCGTCGGTATAAGCCATGACCGTTTTCCTATCCGTTCGACCTGTCCACCGCGCCTGCGCCGCCCTCGGCGAGGTTCAGCGCGCGCCATGCGTCGTATTCGTCCTGCGACACGACCTTGACCTCGATGGGCATGAAGGCGTGGTTGGTGCCGCACAGTTCGGAACACTGACCGTAGAACGTCCCCGTCTTGTCGGCAATGAACCACACCTCGTTCAGCCGCCCCGGCACTGCGTCGATCTTGATCCCGAACGCGGGCACGGCCCAGGCGTGAATCACGTCTTCGGAGGTGACCTGCATCCGGACCACCTTGTCCACCGGCACGACCATCGGCGCGTCGGTGGCGAGCAGGCGCGGCTGGCCTTCCTCGAGATCCTCCTCGGCCACCATCATCGACCAGAGTTCGATGCCGTCGTCAGGATACTCGTACATCCAGTACCAGCTCGCGCCGGTCGCCTTGATGGTCAGGTCGGGGTCGGGATGGGTCTCGGCGTAGTAGAGCAGGCGGAAACTGGGGATCGCGATCGCGATCAGAATGATCGTCGGGATCACGGTCCACAGGATCTCGATCCGCGTGTTGTGGGTCGTCTTGCTCGGAGTGGGGTTGGCGCGGGCGTTGAACCGGACCATCACATAGATCATCAGCCCGGTCACGATCAGCGCGATGAGCGTGATGACGACGAGCAGCACGTCGTGGAAGCCGACGATTTCCGCCATCACCGGGCTCGCCGGCTCGGGGAAGTCGATCTGCCAGGGTTTGGGCGGGCCGCCCGCCTCCTTCGCCGGCGCGGCGCCGGACACCGCGAGCACGCCGACCGCGGCTGCAAGCCACGTCGAAATTCCGAAGGCCTTCATGCCGATATCCTGTCCCCGCTGCCGAATCTTCACGTTCCCGCCGCGGCGGGCGGGCGCATATAACCGCGCCCGCGGGACGAAATCAAGCGGGGCAGCGTGCCGGAAGCGGCCTCCGGTCGGCGAACGGAAGGCGGGCCGCGCGACCGCTGCGATCAGGCGGTGGGGCGGGTCCAGCCCTCGACGGCCGCGTTGACCTGTTCGGCGATCGGCGCCATGGCCGCCGCCGCGGTCTTGACGGTCATCTCCGACAACGCACCGCCTTCGGTCAGCCACACCTCCATGACGCGGCGCGCCTCGCGCGACTGAAGATCGACGAGTTCGGTCACGTCCTTGCATTCGAGCGCCTTCTCCGACGCCGCCACGCCGTTCTCGACCGACGCGGTCATGCAACCGACCATCTTGCCGGCGATCCCGGTCCAGCCCTCGGCGGCGATCTTGCCCCCCGCCAGCCACGCCTCCATGGTCTTGCGGCCGGCCGCCGACGCGCCGTCCCAGTTTCCGAATGCCTTCATCGTCGACTCCATGCGCTCCTTGTTGAGTGCAAAAAACCTGTCGTAATTGCCCGACAACGCCTTCGCACCGGCCTGAAACAGCGACTCGAAGGCCTCCTGGCCTTTGCTCGCGAACGCTGCCGCATCGATTCGGTCGGTTCCGGCCTTGCCCTTGGTGGTGGTTCCGGTCATCGCTTCCCTGCCTTTCGCGTCTGGTGGATGGGCGTTCCCGTCCGCCCATGTTGCAGTGCAACATGGCACAAAATCGGGCTTCACAAAAGCGTTGTCAACGGAAAATTTTGCGTTGCAGCAATTCTGTGCGACGGCTGGCGCGCGCGCCGGCGTCCAGTTCCCGACGGGATGCGCCGAAAAACGCGATAGAATCTCAAAAACTTCATCTTTCCCTTTGAAATCGCTTGGAATCAGGTTATCGTAGATTTCACGGGGGGGAACCAGGGGCGCCGGGGGACGCGAGACCATTGACAGCGATCGAACGACCGTGCCGCGGTCGGGGAGCGGCCGTGTTGCTGGCCGCCGTTGTGGGCCTGGCGGTTCTCGGCGCAGCGGTGAGCCCGGCGCGGGCGGGTTATGCAGCTTACGTCGTCGATGTCCGCAGCGGTGCGGTGCTGCACGAGGAGAACGCCGATACGCTGAACTATCCGGCGTCGCTCGCCAAGATGATGACTCTCTATCTCGTGTTCGAGTCGCTTGACCACGGCGTCATCACGCTCGACACGAAGCTGCCGGTCTCCGCCCGGGCGGCGTCGCGCCCGCCATCCCGGCTCGGACTGGCCGCGGGGAGCCGAATCCGGTTGCGCGACGCCATTCGCACCCTCGCCGCCAAATCGGCGAACGATGTCGCCACGGTGATCGCCGAATACTTCTCCGGCAGCGAGCCGGTTTTCGCACGGTTGATGACCGCGCGCGCCCGCGCGCTCGGGATGACTCGCAGCACCTTCCACAACGCCTCCGGCCTGCCGGATCGCCGGCAGCGCACGACCGCGCGCGACGTCGCCACACTGGCGCTGGCGCTGTACGAGCGCTTTCCGCAATACACCCACTTCTTCGCCAACCGCAGTGTGACCTGGCGCGGCGCACGCTACCGCAATACCAACCGGCTGCTCGGCTCCTACCCGGGCATGAACGGCATCAAGACGGGATATATCCGCGCCGCGGGCTACAACCTCGCCGCATCGGTGGAGCGCGACGGACTGCACGTCATCGCCGTGGTGCTGGGGGGCAAGACGGCCAAACGACGCAACGACCGGATGCGCGTCTTGCTCGACCGGGCGCTCGCCGACGCGACGCAAATCAGAAACGTGCTCGCCGCGGCCCGCCGACCGCGCATCAAGCCGCGACCGGGGGCCTCCGTCGTGCAGGCCGCCGCCATCGCCCCGTTGCGGGTCGCCGCAATATCGGTGCCGAGCGGCGAGTGGTCGATACAGGTGGGAGCCTATTCGCGCCACGCCGCGGCGGAGCGCGCGCTCGATCTGGTGTGGTTCGCAGCGCCCGCACTGCTTTCGAGCGGCGAGCGGCGCGTCGAACGGATCTCAGGCGCCGACGGAATCCTGTATCGCGCCCGGCAAACCGGGTTGACCGAAACCGACGCACGGCGCGCCTGCGACGAGATCAGACGTCACGACCTGCCGTGCACGGTCATCGCCGTGCCGATGTCTTGAGAGCGCAGCGATGGTCGAGCACGCGACCGACGTTCTGGTCGTCATCGACCTGCAATACGATTTCTGCCCCGGCGGCGCCCTCGCGGTGCCCGACGGCGACGCGGTGGTCCCGATCGTCAATCGGCTCGCAGGCGCCTTCGACAACGTGGTGGTGACGCAGGACTGGCATCCGCCGGGCCACCGGTCGTTCGCGTCGAGCCATCCCGGCGCGGCGCCTTACGACCGGATCGAGACGGCGTATGGCGCCCAGGTTCTGTGGCCCGACCACTGCGTCCAGGGCACGCACGGCGCGGCGCTGCACGACGGGCTCGAACTCGCGAAGGCCGCGCTCACGATCCGCAAGGGTTTCCGCCCGGAGATCGATTCCTATTCCGCCTTTCTGGAGAACGACCGCGCGACGCCGACGGGACTGGCGGGATATCTCCGCGAGCGCGGTCTGACTCGGCTCTGGCTCTGCGGCCTCGCACTCGATTTCTGCGTTGCCTGGTCGGCACTCGACGCCCGCCGCCACGGGTTCAAGGCGACGGTCGTCGAAGACGCCTGCCGCGCCATCGATCTCGACGGCTCGCACGCGGCCGCGCTGCAAGAGATGCGCGGCGCCGGCGTCGCCCTGACCGCCGTCAGCGCGGTCGCCTGAGCCCGAATCCGTCCGGTCGCCACGGCAGCGCTACCGGGAATCGAAGCTCTCGGTCAGCGCAACGAGATTGGCGGCGTGATAGTCGGGGACCGTGACGATCGCGGGCTCGTCGTACGACAGAACGTAACGGTTGAGTTCGTCAGGGGCGAGATCGCCGAAGAGATAGCGCAACGGGTCATCGTGGTCTTCCTCGTGGAGAATCACCGATAACGCCGGTTCGTGAACGCCGTAGCCTTCGGCATCCTCGGTTTCCGCAACTTCGCGCAGCACCCGGGCCCGCCCCAGCACCGCGAGTGCATCGGCAATGCGCTCCGAGGCCGCGGTATCGACCGTTTCGCCATGGCGCCACGTACCGGACTCGTCCCGGTCGAAGCGCCACGTGACCCCGTCGACCGCGATCTCGATGGCGGTGAGATGTTCGATCGGCGCTTCCACAAGGTAACGCGGCCCCGTTTCCGCCCCGTGTCCGTGTTCGTCGGTTTCCGACTCCGGCGCGAAAACACCTGTGCGATCCAGCGTGAACACACCACCCGCCAGCACGATCAGCGCCAGCCAGATGGCGGGTGTGTGAAACCGGCGTCCGCGGGTCATCGCTTCGGTCTCCGATCCGGTGTGCGTCGCGCGTGCGACGGCGCTTGAATAACCCGGGCCGGGATAGTAGGTCATGCGCGCGATGTCGATGGCCCCTTCCACCGCGCTCCCGCGGACGGACGCGGGCTACACTTGCCCCATGCACCCGGAGATCGCCGCCGCGCGTGCCGGCGCCTGCCCGGAGTGCGGGATGGCGCTCGAACCGGTCGATCCCGCCATCGACGACCGCCGCGAATACGACTCGATGATGCGCCGCTTCTGGGCCGGCATCGCTCTGACCGCGCCCGTAATGGTCATCGCCATGACCGATCTCGCGCCGGGCCGCGCGGGGCAGTGGGCGCAACTCGCCCTCGCGTCGCCGGTGGTGCTGTGGGCCGGCGCGCCGCTGCTGGCACGCGGGCTCGAGTCGCTGAAGACCCGCCGTCTCAACATGTTCACGCTGATCGGCCTCGGCGTCGCCGCCGCCTGGGGGTTCAGTCTGCTCGCGACGGTCGCGCCGGGCCTCTTCCCGGAGTCTTCGCGCGAGGCCGGCGGTCTGGCCCCGGTTTATTTCGAGGCCGCGGCGATGATCGTCGTGCTCACCCTGCTCGGCCAGGGACTGGAACTCGCGGCACGGCGGCGCGCGGCCGGCGCGGTGCGCGCCCTGCTCGCGCTGGCGCCGGCCTTCGCCCGCCGAATCGATCCCGGCGGCGGCGAGCACGACGTACCTGCCGGCGACCTGCGGCCCGGCGACAGGCTGCGCTTGCGACCGGGCGAGCGCGTGCCGTGCGACGGCACGGTGGCCGAAGGCCGCGGCGCGGTGGACGAATCGATGATCACCGGCGAACCGCTGCCGGTCGGAAAAGGTCCCGGCGACCGCCTGATAGGAGGCACGGTCAACAGCACCGGGGCGCTGATCATGCGCGCCGACGCCGTGGGCGAGGAAACCATGCTCGCCGGAATCGTGCGCATGGTCGCCGCCGCGCAGCGCAGCCGCGCCCCGGTCCAACGCATGGCCGATCGCGTCGCCGGCCTGTTCGTCCCCGCCGTCGTCGGGGTCGCGGTACTGAGTTTCGCGGTCTGGTTGAGCATCGGGCCGGTGCCGGCGTTGAGCAACGCCATGCTCGCCGCCGTCTCGGTGCTGATCGTCGCCTGCCCGTGCGCGCTCGGTCTGGCGACACCGATGTCGGTGATGGTCGCCGCCGGGCGCGGCGCGAGCGCCGGCGTGCTGGTCCGCAACGCCGAAACGCTGGAACGTCTCGCCGCGATCGACACGGTGGTGATCGACAAGACCGGCACCCTCACCGAGGGCCGACCGCGCGTCACCGCGGTTTCTGCGACCGGCGGTGTCGGCGAAGCCGAATTGTTGCGTCTCGCCGCCGGCCTGGAGCGGGCGAGCGAGCACCCGCTGGCGGCGGCGATCGTTGCGGCGGCGGGCGATGGCGAACCGGCGCGTGCGACCGACATCGAAGCCACACCGGGGCAGGGCGTATGCGGCATCGTGGACGGGCGCCTGGTGCGCGCCGGCACCCGCAATTTCGTCGGCGCGGCGCCGGGCGACGACACCGGGACGGCGGTCCATGTGGCCATCGACGGCGCGCCGGCCGGCTCTATCGAATTCGCCGACCCGATCCGCCCGGACGCACGTGAAACTCTGGCGGCGCTGACGGAACTGGGCGCCTCGGTGGTGCTGGCGACAGGCGATTCCCGCGCCGCGGCGATGGCGGCGTCCGCTGAACTCGGCATTCCCGTCGTCCACGCCGAAGCGTCGCCCGAAGACAAGCGGCAAATCGTCGCGGCGTTGCAAGCCGAGGGCCGCCATGTCGCGATGGCCGGCGACGGCATCAACGACGCGCCGGCGCTGGCGCAGGCCGATGTGGGTGTCGCGATGGGGACGGGCTCCGGCGTCGCGATCGAAAGCGCCGGGGTGACGCTGATCGAGGGCGATCTGCACGGCCTTGCCCGCGCGCTCCGCCTCGGCCGCGCATGCCTCGCCAATATCCGACAGAACCTGGCCTTCGCCTTCGCGTATAACGCGATGGGCGTGCCCATCGCCGCCGGGGTTCTCTATCCGCCCTTCGGCGTGTTGCTGAGCCCGATGATCGCCGCCGCGGCGATGAGCCTGAGTTCGGTATCGGTGATCGGCAACGCGCTGCGCCTGCGCCGCGTCACTCTCTGAACGCCGGACCTGCCGCTCAGCCGATCGGCTTGATCGTCCAGCGGCCGTCAACCCGGTGCAGCCAGATGATGCGGGAGTCCGCGCATCGCACTTCCCAAACGCCTTCGTGGGGGAGCGATAGCGGGGTCAGACGCGCGACCGCGCAGCCGAAGCGCGCCGCCGCAGCCACTACGGCGTCGCGTTCCGCCGCCGCCGCTGCAAGCGTCATCGCGGCGAGGAAGATAACTGCTCCTTTTCCTGTCGTCGCCGAACGGAGCGGCATCGCAAACCTCCCATTGTGCTTTGGCATTGCTTCATGGAAGCGATCCTGTATGCCGACAGCCGGCATTTCAAGCCAATTACATCTAAAATTTTACGCTTTTTTTTCAGAATTGATAGATAAAACACACAGTAATTATTGTAAATCTGTAAACGAAAAATTATTTTTACTGTGGACGGTTCCCAATATCGATGTTTCTCTTGTCCGTGGCGGGCCGCCGCGCGCGGCGGTTCCGAAACCGGGCAAGGGAGACCACACGATGGCTTACGCGGATACACAGCGGACGCGAAAAGCGAACCGGTGCTATGTCAATCGCGCGTTGAATGCGGCGTTCCTGACCCGGGAGCACGAGCGCGAACTGGCGCGACGCTGGCGCGACGACCGCGACGAAGACGCGTTGCACGAACTGGTCAACGCGCACGGGCGGCTGGTGGTCAAGCTGTCGGCGCGATTTCGCCACTACGGTTTGCCGGCGAGCGATCTGGTTCAGGAAGGCAATGTCGGCTTGCTCGAGGCGGCCGCGCGTTTCGACCCCGACCGCGAGGTGCGGTTCTCCACCTACGCCTCGTGGTGGATCCGCGCCACCATGCAGGAATTCGTGTTGCGCAACTGGTCGATCGTGCGCACCGGCACCACGGCGGCGCAGAAATCGCTGTTCTTCAACCTGCGGCGCCTGCGCGCCAAATATGCCGACGGCGCCGGAGTCTGGCTCGACGGCGATACCAGAAACAGGATCGCCGGGGAACTGCGCGTTCGCGCGAGCGACGTCGAGAAGATGGAAACGCGGCTCGCCGGCGCCGACCAGTCGCTCAACGCTCCGATCGGCGATTCCGGCGAGGACGAATGGCAGGATTTTCTGCCCGACGATCGGCCGTCTCCCGAAGACGAAGTGTGTGAACGCCGCGACTCGGTCAGGCGGTCGCGCTGGCTCGCCGCCGCGATGAACGAACTCAATCCGCGCGAACATGCGATCATCCGCGCCCGCCGCCTGAGCGACGACGCGGTGACGCTCGGCGAACTCGGCGAACGGCTTGGCATCTCCAAGGAACGCGTGCGCCAGATCGAGCACCGGGCGCTGCAAAAGCTTCGCGATGCGGTGGGTCGCCGGTGCGGCGCGGTGCTGGCGCCCGCAGCCTGACCAGAGGCCGGCGCTACAGCGTTTCGACCAGCTTGCGCATATCCTCGCCGATCCGCGCGAGGCCGGCGCGATAGATGAAACGGTCCCAGCCGATGCAGAAATGGCGCACGCCAAGATCGACATAGCGCTTCGCCTGTTCCACCTCGGCGATCTCCCAGCGCGGCTGGATACCGTATTCCAGCGATTTGCGGATCAGGCGCTCTTCGAACGGGCGGATCTCCGGTGTGCCCATCAGCCCGGGCTGACCGCGCGAGAAGCCGAAATCGGCCGGCCCCCACTGGGTCATGGCGACCCCCTTGTCGCGCGCCATCGCCAGCACCGCATCGATGTTCTCGAGCGCCGCGTCCTTCTCGATCATGATCGTGAACAGCACCGATTCGAGGTCCTTCAGATACGCCGACGGTTCATAGCTGCCGAAACCGGGACGGCGCAGCTTGACCCCCATCAGCCCGCGCACGCCGGGTGTGTCGGGGCGGATGGCGCGATGACACGCGCCGACGTCTTCGGGTGTGCGGACATCGGTGAACAGCACCGCCTTGAAGCCCGCGCCGAGGGCCGCCTGGGCCCAGAACCCCTGCGCTTCCTGGTCCAGCTTGATCATGAGCGGGAGACCGGCGCATTGGCCGGCGCGCGCCAGATGGTAGAGCCGCTCCATGTCGAACGTCGAGTATTCGGCGCAGAATTCACCGTAGTCGAACAGACCGGTATCGCCGACGATCTCGGGGATATCGGGGTCGGACGACAGGAAATGGGTGCCGACCGTCGGCGCGCCGGAGGCGAACTTGTCGTGCAATCGGTTGGCCATGATCATCGCGGCAATCCTCCGGGACGGGCGGGCGGCGGACCTTATGCGGCTATGATGCGCCCGGCAAGACAGCGACAGAGGCGGGGGGACCCCATGGCGATGAGCGATTACAGGACGGCGCTGGTCACCGGCGCTTCGGCGGGGATCGGACGGGCGACGGTGCGCGCGCTGCGCGCGGCCGGACTGGCGGTGACCGCGGCGGCGCGGCGCGCCGACCGGCTGGAGGAACTGGCGCGCGAGACCGGCGCGACGCCGCTGGCCATCGACCTCCGCGATACCGACCGCGTCTATGCGGCGCTGGAGCCGCTCGAGATCGACGTGCTTGTCAACAATGCCGGCCTCGGCCGCGGGATGGACGATTTCCTGACCGCCGGGCGCGGCGACATCGACCTCACGATCGACACCAACGTGACCGCGTTCCTGCACGTGCTGCGCGCGGTATTGCCCGGCATGAGCGAGCGCAAACGCGGCCATGTGGTCAATATCGGCTCAGTCGCCGGACTCTACCCGCTGCGCTCGCCGATCTACGGGGCGTCGAAGGGCGCGGTGCGGCGGGCGTCGCAGAACCTGCGCCTCGACCTCGCCGGCAGCGGCGTGCGCGTGACCGAGATCTGCCCCGGCCGGGTCGTCACCGAGTTCCTCGCCGGCGCGGCGGGCGAGGAGGCAGCGAGCCGCACTTACGGCGCGTTCGACGAGTTGCAGCCGGAGGACGTCGCGGACGCGATCGTCTATGCCGTCGGCGCCCCGTGGCGGGTCAACGTTTCGACTATCGAGATCGTCCCCACCGAGCAAGCCTTCGGCGGCCTCCGTATCGAACCGGTAGAGCGGTAGCGCGGAGTCAGAGCGTGTCCGGCGAGGCGGCGTGGCGGGTGCCCTCCCCGGGGGTGACGAAGAGCAAGCGCGAGGGAGCGTGCGGGCGAGCGCAGTGCCAGACGCCCTTCGGAACCACGACGTAATGGCCGGGTTCGGAAAGCCGCACAACCGTTTCGGCGTTGTCGATCCACAGGACGAAATCGGTGTCGCCCGAGAGGAGATAGACCATCTCGTCGCCGTGCGGGTGCATCTCCCAGCCCGGCCAGGGTTCGGAGAAGGCATGCTCGGCGATCAGCACGTGACCGGCGAAGCCCGCATAGTCGCGGTCGAGTTCGGCGTAGAAATCCGGCGTGACCGCCTTGGTCGTCGCGTCGAGGCGAGGGCCGAGAACCAGGCGCGTGATCTTCAGATCATGGGGGCCGAAATCGCGCATCGCCACGTTTTTCCAGCTACTTTGTTACTGTTTGGCGCGTACGCACTATCTGTGTCGCTCGCCCGACCGCCCCGCAAATACTCCAGCTTGACCAAGTCTTATTCTTCATCCTGACTCAAATTTTCTCCCAGATAGTTCCTCACCCGCGGAATTTCTAATAGCTCATCCAAAAAGTATTCAAAATTACTTCTCCAATCACTCTGTCTCGTTCGAACAATCTCATCATAATCAATCTCCAAAAGATTGCAAAAATCCGGCCCGGTCATACACTCTCGCTCCGGCACCTTGCGCTTGAAGCCATCGAATATCGCCGTGCGCTCAGTCTGATTAAACGCTACAAAATGAACCGACACAAGATACTGCAGGTTTCGAGCATTTTTTTCTACAAACGAATGGGCTGACCGATGTTCCGCCGCAGCTTTCTTCGTGTCGAACATATCTCCATCCTTTAGCTCAATCACATGGCAGCGCTGGCTTTGACCACGCCGCTTAAATACGAGAAAATCAGGTTCGGCCCCGTGAAATTGCAGTGCATTCGACCTTTTTATCGCTCTTTTCGAAGCCAGCATTACACCCTCTTGCATAATCTCTTGCTCCAGGAATCGATCCAAGTTCTCAACTTGGGCCACCCGGTCGCAAATGATTCTCTCAAGCTCCGATCCCGATGAAATAACCGTCGCCTGAACACGACTGATAAGCTGTCCCAACCCTTGGTCATCAAGAACGCGAGCGTATCCACTGCCCCCATCCCTTCGACCCCTCGCGTTCCGGATAAGCGCCATGCTAACCGTTAATGTCACAACCCACGAAATTCCGCCCTCGAATACGACACGCTTCCATCACCGAGAACGAGCCAGCAGCGGGATCGACCACCACATCACCGGGGTTAGACACCGCTTCGATGAGCGCTGCCTGCAATTTCACCGGCTTGGGATGTACACCATTCCTTTTTCTCACAACGGATTCTTGCCATACATCCGCGATGTTATGCACCTGCCATACGCCTTTTGCCTTACGGGGGCTCTTTTGCAATACCAACAGGTATTCACACCGGCGGCGTGAGCGATACCCCATACCGATCTTTTGCTTATCCCAAGTGATCATGTCCACGATTTCCAGCGATGTGCCGCTCAACCAGTCATGAATACCCTGGCACAGATGAAATTTGTCCACCCATAGAAAAAGGTGGCCACTGGCAAGCAAAATTCTGTCGATGCTACGGATAAATCCAGGAATTATATCCGTCATTTGCGGGAGGGCGACGCGCCTTCTTTCACGGCTCGCACCCTCGTTTCCATATGAAAGGTGATCGAGAACACCTCGATACTGAGGGTCGAAAAACACTATCGGGAACGCGTTCGCCGGTAAATCTGAAAGAAGATGCTGCCCGTCCATTTTCAATCGTGTATTTATCGGTAGATGATCTGGAAGGTCGATTGGCGGCTGCACGATGTTGCGCGATGACGAATAGACCGAGGCTGCCGGCGCCTCGCCAAGCGGGCCCATCTTTGACGCGTGGTCCCCACGCATCGTCGCGGGAGTGCTCATGACGGCGATGGCGCGCACACTTGCGGCGCCTCGTAGTCCAGCTTCAACAACCTGAAGTAATTCTCGCCGAGGGCGATGTCGCGAAACGCCTCGTCGTCAAGATCGCCGAAGATGCGGCTGGTGACCTCCAATTCCTCGCGATAGACGTCGAAATTCTTGTTCGCCGAAGCGACGAAATCGGTCCCCGGCAGGATACGGTCCGACCATTTGGTCAGGAACGGCACGTAGCGCGCGCCGATCTCCGGGTCGGAAAAATAGTGGTCGTCGATCACCCGCCACGAAATATCGGCCATCATATTGGGATAGCGCTCGAACAACGAGTCCAGAATGCCGATATGGGTATCCGCATCGATGGCCGTGAGCTCGCGCGACAGGCCGAGATGCATCCAGAGGATCTTGTTGTCGGGGTAAAGACGCAGCACTTCCTCAATCCACGGCAGATAGCGGGTCGGCTCGCCGTCGTGTCCGAGGTCGGAATGAATGGCCAACGGTATGTCGCGTTCGCGCAGCACCGTCATGAACGGCGCCCATTCCGCGATCGTCTCCAGCGGCACTGCCTCGTGACGGTTACCGAACAGCGCCTGCTTGACCAGATTGACTTCGCCCATCCAGGTGAAGAGGCCCGGAAATTCCTCGTCGAGCAGCCGCATCCCGGCAAGCACCTTCTCCGGCTTCGACAGATCGGGGAAGGTCATCGACAGGGTCAAGTGCACCGAGTCCGATTTCTTGAGGACGAAGTTCATGGCGTTGTAGAAATCGTTCTTCAGAGTCGGCGTCACCGGAGTCCCGATGCAATCGAGATAGTAGGTGCAGGCGGAGTCCAGCGGCAGCATCTGGCCGATGCCGTAGATGTTGGCGAACAATACGCCGGCATCGTCGAGATATTGCACGACCTCCTCGAACGGCAGCGCAGGACCGCCGAACGGGCGAAAGTGCAGGTGGCTGTCCACGATCGCGTTCTGCGGCAGTGCGGTGCGGTCGTAACACCAGTCGCTGCTGTTGCGGTAGGTTTCCAGCGACGGTGCCGTCGACGCCGATGGCGGAGACGCCGGCGGTTCGGTGGCGCACCCGGCAAGGCCGAGCAGAACTGCGGCGAAGGCGGCGATCGATGCTATGTTCGGCACGGTTATCATCCCTCGGATCGACGTGGCGGCATCGCGCGGTTCGCAGGAGTATCGCCGATTCGTGCATCGGCTGCCATTCCGACCGCTTGTCCGCCCGCCGGAGCGTGAATATGAGCCCGCCCATGCGCGCGCCGAGCCTCGCCGACATTCAGCGCCTCGCCGAGCGGGCCATCGCGTCGATCCCCGCCCACCTGCGCGCCGCGGCCGACAATGTTGCGGTCCATGTCGTCGATTTCCCCGACGAGGAAACCGAGCGTGAGATGGAACTCGAGAGTCCGTTCGATCTGCTCGGCCTCTATGTGGGCGTGGCGCTCACCGAGCGCAGCGTGTCGGCGCCGCATCCCGAGCCCGACATGGTCTATCTCTACCGCCGTCCGATCCTCGACTACTGGTGCGAGACGGGCGATACCCTCGCCGCCATCGTCCGCCACGTGCTGATCCACGAGATCGGTCACCATTTCGGCTATTCCGACGAGGAAATGGACGCGCTTCAGGGCCCGGTTTGAGCGGGCGGCGCACCTCTTTTTCTGCGAACTCCGCCAACCTCGCCTCCGCTACCGCCGCTGGAATTGGCGGTCGCCGAACAGGATCGAGAAACGCTCTCTGTCCGTGCTTACGTCGCCGACCGGCATGGTGTCCTTCATCACGTTCCGGCCCCGGATCACCGCCGGGCGCACTTTCACCGCGTCGCGCCAACGCTTGAGATTCGGGAAGTCGTCGAAGTTCTGGCCCTGCCGTTCGCCGAGCAGCCACGGCCACACCGAGATGTCGGCGATCGAATAATCGCCCGCCAGATACTCGCTCTCCGCCAGACGGCGATCGATCACGCCGTAGATGCGCCCCGCCTCGCCCGTGTAGCGATCGATCGCATAGGGGATCTTCTCCGGCGCGTAGCGGCGGAAGTGGTGGACCTGCCCCAGCATCGGACCGACCGTCCCCATCTGGAACATCAGCCATTCCATCACCCGCAGCCGCCCACGCGGGTCGGTCGGCATCAGCCGGCCGGTCTTTTCGGCGAGATAGATCATGATGGCGCCCGATTCGAAGATCGATACGGGCTCGCCGTCCGGGCCTTCGGGATCGACGATCGCCGGCATCTTGTTGTTCGGACTGATGGCTAGAAACGCCGGATCGAATTGATCGCCCTTGCCGATATCCACCGGAATCACATTGTAGGGCAGTCCCAGCTCTTCCAGCATGATTGTGATCTTCCAACCGTTCGGCGTGGGCCAGAAATAGAGATCGATCACGGGTTTTCTCCTCGTCGAGCTCCGAACGCCCGCCGCGGACAGCGGCGGGGCGGCGCATTATACTCCATGCGATGGAGCGGTCGTTTCGCAGGGAAATCGCCCAGCTCAGGCTCGGCGACGGCGAGGTCTTCGAGGGCGAGGGCATTCTCGCCGTCACCAAGGCGCTGTTGCAGTTGGGCGTGAGCTATGTCGGCGGCTATCAGGGCTCTCCGGTGTCGCATCTGCTCGACGTGATGGTCGAGAGCGGCGACCTGCTCGACGAGCTTGGCGTCCACCTCGAAACGCCGACCAGCGAAGCGGCCGCCGCCGCCATGCTCGGAGCGTCGATCAACTACCCGTTGCGCGGCGCGGTGACGTGGAAATCCACGGTCGGCACCAACGTCGCGTCCGACGCCCTGTCGAACCTCGCGTCGGCCGGAGTGCGCGGCGGAGCGCTGATCGTCCTCGGCGAGGATTACGGCGAGGGCGCGAGCATCATTCAGGAGCGCAGCCACGCTTTCGCGATGAAATCGACCATGGCGCTGCTCGACCCGCGCCCGAACCTGCCGTCGATCGTGCGCGCGGTCGAACAGGGCTTCGCCCTGTCGGAAGCCTCCGCCATGCCGGTGATGCTGGAATTGCGCATCCGTGCGTGCCACGTGCACGGGCGCTTCGTCTGCAAGGACAACCGCCGCCCGGCGATCTCGCGGCGCGAGGCGCTGGCGGCGCCCGATTTCGACTACGGCCGCATCTGCCTGCCGCCGGCGACCTATGCGCAGGAGAAGCACAAGATCGCACAGCGTCTTCCCGCAGCGGTGCGCTTCATCCGCAACAATGCGATCAACGAAACGATCGCCGGCGACCGCAACGACATCGGGATCATCGTCCAGGGCGGCCTCGCCAATACGGTGCTTCGCGCGCTTGCGAGCCTCGATCTTGCCGATGCGTTCGGCGCGAGCCGCATCCCGATCTACGTGTTGAACGCGACCTATCCGATCGTGCCCGAAGAAATCGCCGGGTTCTGCGCCGGCAAGGATCGGGTCCTGATGGTCGAGGAAGGCCATCCCGACTATCTGGAACAGGCGGTCAACGTCGCGCTCCGCCGCGCCGATCTGCAGACCGCGGTATGCGGTAAGGATGTGCTGCCGATGGCCGGAGAATACACGGCCGAAACGGTATTGCGCGGCGTCGCGGCGTTCGTCGATAGCGCAGCGGCGCGGAAACGCGTCGCCGGCCTCGACGCGCTGAAGACGCAAGCCGCCGCCCGTCTCGGCGCGCCGACCCCCGCGCGACCGCCCAGCTTCTGCACCGGCTGTCCGGAGCGCCCGGTGTTCAGCGCCATGAAGATCGTCGAGAAAGAGCTCGGGCCGACCCACGTCGCGGCGGACATCGGTTGCCACACCTTTTCGACCTTGCCGCCGTTCGATATCGGCAACACCGTTCTCGGCTACGGATTGGGTCTCGCGAGCGCGGCAGGGGTCGCACCCAATTTCGGCAAGCGGACGATCAGCGTCATGGGGGATGGCGGGTTCTGGCACAACGGACTTTCCTCCGGTGTCGGCAGCGCCGCGTTCAACCGCGACGACGGCGTGCTGGTGATCTTCAAGAACGGCTACACCTCCGCCACCGGATGGCAGTATCTGCCGTCGAGCCGCACGGACCGCAGCGGCGAACCTTCGGGCATGACGATTCAGGGCGCGCTCAGGGGCCTGGGCGTGCGCTGGATCAGGACCATCCGCACCTACGACGTGGCGCGCATGGTCAAGGGGCTGCGCGCGGCGCTGACCACCAAAGCCTCGGGCCTCAAGGTGATCGTGGCCGACGGCGAATGCCAGTTGGCGCGGCAAAGGCGGTTGCGCCCGGCGCAGCGCAAGAAGCTTGCCGACGGCAGACGGACCGTGCGCACCCGTTACGGCATCGACGACTCGGTGTGTACCGGCGATCGTTCGTGCATCCGCCTGTCGGGCTGTCCGTCGCTGACGGTGAAGCCGAACCCGGATCCGTTGCGGCGCGAGCCTGTCGCGCGCGTCCACGACGATTGCGTGGGTTGCGGCCTGTGCGGCGCGCTTGCCCATGCGGCCACGCTGTGCCCGTCGTTCTATCGCGCCGACGTGGTGCACAACCCGACGGGATGGGAGCGTATGATCGACCGTGTGCGGCGCGCGGCAATCGGGGTCATGCAGGGCGCAGGATGAACGGCGGGCCGGCGCGGCCCCTCGCGGTGCTGATCGCCGCGATGGGGGGCGAAGGCGGCGGCGTTTTCGCCAACTGGCTGGTCGCGGCGGCCCGATCGTCCGGTCTGGTGGTCCAGGCAACGTCGATTCCGGGGGTGGCGCAGCGCACCGGGGCGACGACCTATTATCTCGAACTGTGGCCCGAGCCGCTGGCGCCGGGCGCGTCCGAACCGGTGTTCGCGCTCTACCCGACACCCGGCGAGGTCGATGTCGTCGTCGCCAGCGAACTGATCGAGGCGGGCCGAGCCATCGAGAACGGCTTCGTCACTCCCGACCGGACGCTTCTGATCGCCTCCACCCACCGCATCTACGCGATCGCCGAGCGCGCGGCGATGGCTGACGGGCGTGTCGATTCCGAACGTTTCCTCGACGCCGCCGACACCCTCTCCCGGCGTGCGCTGATGGCCGATTTCGCCGCCGCCGCGAAGGTCGCCGGCGCTCCGGTCAACGCCGTCCTGCTCGGCGCCGTCGCCGCCGCGAACGCATTGCCGATCGACCGCGCCGCGTTCCAGGCAGCGATCGAGACGGAAGGCAAGGCGGTCGGGTCGAATCTGGCCGGGTTCGCGGCCGGGGAACGTCTGGCGGCCGGCGATCGACCGACCGCGACGTCGCGCACGGCGTGGCAACGCCCGGTCCCCGAACGCCTGCGGGCGGAGACCCGGGCGTTCGGTCCGCCGCTGTCGGCGCTTGTGGGCGAGGCCGTGGCGCGGTTGACCGATTATCAGGACGAGCGCTACGCACTTCGCTTCCTGGCCCGTCTCGCCCCGGTGGCGGAACTTTCGCCCGATGTCGCGCTCGAATGCGCCCGCCAGATGGCGCTGCGCATGAGCTATGAGGACGTGATCCGCGTCGCGCAACTCAAGACCCGGGGGTCGCGCCTGCGGGCGTTGCGGGAGGAGGTCGGCGCCGGGGGCGGCCAACCGGTGCGGATACGAGAATATCTCAAGCCCGGCCTGGAGGAATGGTGTGCGCTGCTGCCGCCGGCGGTCGGGCGCCGGTTGATCGGGTGGGCAACCGCGCGCGGAATCGCCGACCGGTTCGGCGTGGCGATGCGGATTCGCAGCGATACGGTCTTCGGGTTCGCGCTCCTGCGCGGCCTCGCGGCGCTGCGGCGCCTGCGCCCTCTCGGCTATCGTTGGCAGGTCGAACAACGCTGGATCGACGATTGGGTCGCGCGGGTGATCGAGGCCACGCGGCGCGACGAAGCGTTCGGAATCGAGGTCGCCGCTCTCGCCGGGCTGGTCAAGGGATACGGCGACACTTGGCAGCGGGGACTGGCGAGCTATCGCCGCATCGCCGGGGCGCTCGTCACTCCCTGGCTTGCCGGCAACTCCTTGCCCGACGACGCCGCAGCGCGGCTGCGCGAGGCGCGCGAGGCGGCGAGCGCGGATCCCGACGGCAACGCTCTGGACGCGGCGCTCGACGCTTCACCGGCCGCTGCGGTCGGGTGACGGCCCCGCCGCGGCCTCGCCGGTGTGCCTGAGATTATGGAGAACGGCGGCCCGTGAGGCGCGTGTGTCGGCGACCCGCGCGTCGTCGGGACCGAATAGCGCCTCGCGAACGGCGATGACGCGGGTGTAGAGCGCCGCCGCCTCTTCGAAGTTCCCCTCGCCCACATGGATGGCCGCCAGCCCGGCAAGCGCGCTTGCGGTATCGGCGTGACCCGCGCCCAGCGCCGCGGTGAGGATCGCCGCGGCACGCTCTTGCAATGCCGCCGCTTCGCCCCGTGCCCCGCGCCCCGCATGGACCTCGGTCTGGTTCGACAGAATACGCGCGACCGCTGGATGGGCGGGACCGAGCGCACGCACCTGGATGCGCAGGGCGCGTTCGAGCAGTGGCGCGGCGTCGGCGAAACGCTCCGCCGCGATATGAAGCTCGGCGAGCGCGTTCAGGGTCCCGGCGATCGCCGGAGTCTCGGGCCCGCCGGCCGCTTCGAACAACGCGATGGCCTCGTCGATCGACAGCACCCCTGCCGCCGTATCCCCCATGCGGACGGTCATCAAGCCGAAATCGCGGAGCGACTCGCCGACTTCGGGATGGTCCGGCCCGAACGCCGCGCGCTTGGCCTCGATCGCGCGGCGGTAGTGCGCTTCCGCGCGCGCCTGATCGCCCTTGTCGTCGTAAAGCCGCGCAAGTCTGTCGAAACCGCGCGCCGCTACGGCATGGTCCGGCGGGAAGCGCGACTGCCGGATCGCCAGTGCGCGTGCGTAATAGGGCTCGGCTGCGTCATAGTCGCGCGCCGTGTGAGCGATCAGACCGAGTTCGTCGAGACTGTCGGCCACAAAGGGATGCTGCGGACCGAACCGGCCTTGCAGCCGCTCGAGCACCGCGATCTGATGGTCCGCTGCCTCGTCGAAACGACCGGCGAGACGATACAGGCGCGAAAGTTCGTCATGCGCCTGGGCGATCTCGAAGACCGCGTCGCCGCCGACCGCCTCGCGGACCGTCAACGCGCGTCGCAGCCGCGTTTCGGCCGCGTCGTGGCGACCGCGATTGCGGTCGATCCGGCCGAGCGCCAGCAAACTGTCGGCGACGGGCGCGGAAACGGGGCCGAACAACGTCTCCCGCGTGGCGAGCGCCTGTCCGTGCAACGCTTCCGCGGTGTCGTAACGGCCCTGCATCTGGTGGATCAGTCCAAGGTTGAACCACGCTGCTGCGGTCTGTTCGTGGCCGGCGCCGAGTGCGGCTTCGTTGGCTGCGGAGGCTTCTTCCGCGGCCGCCTGCGCGGCGGCGACTTCGCCGCTTTGAAACAGCGTGATCGTCGTCCGGTTGCGCGCTTCGGCGAGCCGTATCTGAACCGGGTCGATTTCGCTCCGCCCCGTCCCGGGCATCGTGGCCGCGAGGGCAGTCGCCATCGCCATCGCCGCGGCGATCCGCAGTGGCCGGTGCATCGCCGTTCCCCCTCCGCCCTCGGTCCGGTCGGACCGGAACCGTTTACAACCGACCGTGATCGGCTATGGTGCCCGCCGCCCCGCCGGACGGGGCGCCGCCTTTCCCCGCGAGACCGCCCGCCGTGAGCGACAATGTCGAGACGCACACCATCGCCTGCCTCGTCGATAACGAATTCGGCGTGCTCGCGCGAGTCGTCGGCCTGTTCTCGGGCCGCGGCTACAACATCGAGAGCCTGACGGTCGCCGAGGTCGATTCCGAGGCTAGGCTGTCGCGCATCACCCTCGTCACTTCGGGCACGCCGATGGTGATCGAGCAGATCAAGGCGCAGCTTGGCCGTCTTGTCCCCGTGCATTCGGTCGTCGATCTGACCCTTGCCGGCCCCCATGTCGGCCGCGAACTGGTGCTGGTCAAGGTGCGCGGCCGGGGCGATGCGCGCGTCGAGTCGCTGCGCATCGCCGACGTGTTCCGCGCCCGCGTCGTCGATAGCACGATCGAGTCCTTCGTGTTCGAGCTGACCGGCGCGTCGGACAAGATCGACGCTTTCATCGCGCTGATGCGCCCGCTCGGCCTGATCGAGGTCTCGCGCACCGGCGCCGCGGCGATCGCACGCGGCGCCGGCGCCATCGACGAAACCGCACCCCAGTTCCAGGGAGACTGACCATGCGTGTCTATTACGATCGCGACGCCGACGTGAACCTGATCAAGGCCCGCAAGGTCGCAGTGATCGGCTATGGCAGCCAGGGCCACGCTCACGCGGCCAACATGCGCGACTCCGGAGTCGCCGATGTCGCCGTCGCGCTGCGCGAAGGCTCCGCTTCGGCCGCCAAGGCGGAAGCCGCCGGGTTCGCCGTGATGGACGTCGCCGACGCGGCGGCATGGGCCGATGTGATGATGATGGCCACCCCTGACGAGTTGCAGGCCGACATCTATACGCGACAGTTGGCGCCGAACATGAAAGACGGCGCGGCCCTCGCCTTCGCGCACGGCCTCAACATCCATTTCGGCCTGATCGAACCGCGCACCGACCTCGACGTGTTCATGATCGCGCCCAAGGGGCCGGGCCACACGGTGCGGTCGGAATACGCGCGCGGCGGCGGCGTGCCGTGCCTCGTCGCCGTGGCGCAGAACGCCTCGGGCAACGCGCTCGAAATCGCGCTGTCCTACGCCTCGGCCATCGGCGGCGGCCGCGCCGGAGTCATCGAGACCACGTTCAAGGAAGAGTGCGAAACCGACCTGTTCGGCGAGCAGGTCGTTCTGTGCGGCGGCCTGACGGCGCTGATTACCGCCGGGTTCGAGACCCTCGTCGAAGCCGGCTATGCGCCTGAAATGGCCTATTTCGAGTGCCTGCACGAGGTCAAGCTGATCGTCGATCTCATCTATGAAGGCGGCATCGCCAACATGCGGTATTCGATCTCGAACACCGCCGAATACGGCGATTACAGTCGCGGGCCGCGCATCGTCGACGACCGCGTCAAGCGGTCGATGAAGAAGGTGCTGGCCGATATCCAGTCCGGGCGCTTTACCGGCGAATGGATGAGCGAGTGCCGGGTCAACCAGCCGAGTTTCAAGGCGATGCGCCGCATGGCCGCCGAACACCCGATCGAAGAGGTCGGCGCCCGCCTGCGCGCCATGATGCCGTGGATCGCCGAAAACGCCCTGGTGGACAAGAGCAGGAACTGACAGCACCCCATCGGCGCGCCGCTATTCCGGGATATAGCCGCGCACGCCGCGGATCAGGGGCAGGCCGAGCAGCGACAGGGCGAGCCCGATCGCGAACACCGTAGTGATTTCGTTGAACGCCTGAATCTGCGCTTCCCGCGCCGCCATTCGCGCCACCATTTGCACGCTCGCGATGTCGGTATCGACCCGGCTGCCGAGATCGGGGCCGAGCCGCCCGCCGAAAATGCCCAGCAGGTCGCCGGCGCGGGCGTAGGTCTCCCCTGTCCACTCGCGCAGCCGGTGGTAGTGAACCTCGCTGCGGATCACCAGGTAGGCGTTGGCGATCGCCACCGCGACCGCCGCGCCGAGCCGCATGGTGAGCTGGAACATTGCGGTGCCGTCCTTGATCTGCTCGACCGGCAACCGGCCGAGCGCGAGGCGCACCATCGACAGGAAACACATTTGCGTCGCGATGCCGCGCAGGATCTGCGGCAGCAGCAGGCTCTCGAAATCGGTCTCGACGCCGAGATGAGCCTGGAACCACGTGCCCAGCGCCAGCAGCGAGAACCCCGCCAGAGCGATCGTGCGCAAGCGGAAATGCTTGACCAGGGTCGGCATGGCGAAACCGGTGACCATCATCGACACGCCCAGCACGAAAAGCCACGTGCCGATCTGCAGCGTGTTGAGGCCGATGATCCGCGCGAGAAACAGCGGCAACAGGTAGAGTGGCACGAACAGCCCGGCGCCGAAGATCGCGACATAGGTGGCGCCGATGACGAAGTTGCGGTTGCCGAAGATGCGCAGGTCGATGAACGGGTGCTTCGCCGTCAGTTCGCGCCACAACAGCAGGAGCCCCGCCGCGACGGTGACGCCGGTCAGGATGAGGATCATCGACGACTCGAACCAGTCTTCCCGGCGCCCGCGTTCGAGCACGATCAGCAGCGACATGAAGAAGATCGCGAGCAGGGCGATGCCGGGCAGGTCGATACGCCGCGCCATGCTCCAGTCGGGGCTGTCGAAATCGTAGAAGAAGACGACGAGTAACGTCGCCACGAGGCCGAACGGCAGATTGAACAGGAACAGCCAGTGCCATGACAGCGACTCGCTGATCCAGCCGCCGAGGCTGGGGCCGAGCGCGACGGCGCCGGTGCCCAGCAGCGACACGATGGCGGTCAGTGTGTTCTGATAGCGTGCCGGGAAGGCGGCGTAGATGGTGGCCAGCACCATGGGCGCGATGGCGCCGCCGCAGAACCCCTGGAGCGCGCGGAACACGATCATCGACTCGATGTCCCAGGCCGACGCGCAACCGATGCTGGCGGCGGCGAAGCCGAGCGAGCACATGGTGAACAGGCCGCGGGTGGAGAAGAGACGCGACAGCCAGCCCGACAGCGGGATCATGATCACTTCGGCGATCAGCGCCGCGGTCAGCACCCAACTGACTTCTTCGGGGCTGGCGGCGAGGCCGGCGCGAATTTCGTCGAACGAACTGCCGACGATCTGGATGTTGAGCACCGCGAGGAACATGCCCAGCGCCATGCCGATGAATGCGAGCAGCTCCCCGGCGCCGAGCCGCCGCGCGTCGCGCATCGCCGCCGCCTCGCTGATCGCTCGCGCCTTCGTCATCCTGCGCCTTTACCACCGCCGCGTTGGCTGTGACATGGCCCGCACGGCAAGGCAGCCCTGCGGGATTCGCCGTCGCCGGTCACCAGCGGCGCGCGATGCGGTAATCTGACCGCCGGACATGTTTCACGCCGACCATCATGCGGACGTGCTGGTCGCCGGCGGCGGCCTCGTCGGACTCAGTGCCGCCTGCGCCCTGGCCCGTGCCGGGCTGACGATCGTGGTCGTCGATGCACGGGCGCCCGATCTTGCGCTCGACACCGGGTTCGACGGGCGGGCTTCCGCCATCGCGGCCGGCTCCATGTGTATCCTCGACCGGATCGGCGTCTGGCCGATGCTGTCGGCCGATGCCCAACCGATCCACGAGATCCGGGTCAGCGACGACGATTCGCCGTTCTTTCTCCACTACGACCATGCCGAACTCGGCGCCGGACCGCTGGGTTGCATGGTCGAGAACCGCCATCTCCGCCGCGCACTGCACGACAGCGCCGGCATCCTGCCGAGCCTGACCTTTCTGGCGCCGCGCCGCATCGTCGAGGTCCAGCGCGAACCGTTTGTCCGGGCGACGCTGGATGACGGCGCAACCGTCGCCGCACGCCTGCTGATCGCAGCGGACGGCAAGAATTCCACGATCCGGACCGGAGCAGGCATTCCGGCGCAGCGCCGACGCTACGACCAGGTCGCGATCGTCTGCACGGTAACGCACGAGCATCCGCATCGCGGCATCGCGCAGGAGCGGTTCCTTCCCGCCGGCCCCTTCGCGATCCTCCCGTTGTCGGGCGACCGCGCATCGCTGGTATGGACCGAGCGCGCGACGCTGGGCAACGCGATGACGGCGCTTGACGACGACTCTTTCCTTGCGGAAGTGCGCGCGCGTTTTACCGGCTATCTCGGCGACCTGGCGCTCACCGGTCCGCGCTGGCGCTATCCCCTCGAGCTGGTGCGCGCCGAGCGCCTGATCGACCGCCGTCTGGCGTTGGCGGGCGACGCCGCCCACGCCATTCATCCTGTCGCCGGGCAGGGTCTCAATCTCGGCCTGCGCGACATCGCCGCTCTCGCCGAGGCCGTGATCGACACGGCGCGGCTCGGCCTCGATATCGGCAGCCGGGAAACCCTTGAGCGCTATCGGAGCCGGCGCCGACTCGACTCGCTGACCATGAGTCTGGCGACCGACGGATTGAATCGGCTGTTCACTTGGGACGCCGCTCCCGTCAGGGGCGGCCGCCGGCTCGGTCTGGCGGCCGTCAATCGTCTGCCGGCGCTCAAACGCCTGTTCATGCGCCACGCCATGGGACTGACGGGCGACCGGCCGCGTCTCGCACGTCGCGAGTCCTGACGCACCGGTCGCGTCACCACCGCCACACCGGATCCTTCAGTCGATCGACGAACGCCTCATGCGCGGCGAGTTCGGCAGCGGTCGGCGCGTGCGGCCGCGGCGGGTGCACGGTCTTCGCTTCGGCAACCGGCCCGTGCGCCGCCGCCGGATTGCCGGCCAGCGCGAACGACGCCTGCCGGGCGCCGATGAGTTCGACATAGACCTCCGCCAGCAAACGCGCGTCGAGCAGTGCGCCGTGGCGCGTTCGCGCCGAATCGTCGATGTTGAAACGCTTGCACAGGGCCTCGAGGCTCGCCGGCGCGCCGGGGAATTTCCGTCGCGCGATCGCTGCCGTATCGATCGCCCGAGCCGCCGCGATGGGGGTGCGGCCTGCGCGTTCGAGCTCGGCGTTCAGGAACCCGAAATCGAACGCCGCGTTGTGCGCCACCACTTTCGAATCGGCGAGAAATTCCAGCACCTCGTCGGCGATATCGGCGAACGGCGGTTTGCCCGCAAGCATCTCTGCGGTGATCCCGTGGATACGCGTGGCGTCTTCGGGAATGTCGCGCTCGGGCTGAACGTAGTGATGCAGCACCGCGCCCGTCGCGATCCGGTTGACCGTTTCGATACAGCCGATCTCGATCACACGATGGCCGGCGGTCGGGTCGAGACCGGTCGTTTCGGTATCGAGAACGATTTCACGCATGGGCGGTCCCTCGGCTGGGGGGCGATCGTGTCGAGAATACGCCGGATCGCCCGCAGAGTGGGACGGCGGCCCAGCCCGCCCGGAATGACGAAATCGGCGCGGCGGCGTTTCTCGCGATCCGGCGTCTGGCGCGCCAGGATCGTGTCGAGCTTCTCCGCCGTCATGCCGGGCCGACGCAGGGCGCGGCGACGTTGGACCTGCGGCGGCGCGCTCACCACCGCCACGCGGTCGCAGCGTTTCTCGCCCCCCGTCTCGAAGAGCAGGGGCACGTCGAACACCACCACCGGCCGGCGCAGCGCCCGGGCGCGGTGCAGGAAGCGCCCCCGCGCTTCGCCGACCAGCGGATGCAGCAGCGATTCGAGCCGGCGCAGTGCCGCATCGTCGCCGAAGACCCGCCGTCCCAGGGCCGCGCGGTCGATCTCGCCGTCCCGCACAACCTCCGGAAACGCCTCCGAAACCGCCTTGTGACCCCGCCGCCCCGGGGCGAGAGCGGCATGAACCTCGGCGTCGGCGTCGAACACCGGCACGCCCAGTCGGGCGAACATCCGCGCCGCTTCGCTCTTGCCCATCGCGATCGACCCGGTCAGGCCCAACATCAAAGGCCGGCGCTCTCTCATGCCGCGTTCATGTCAGGTCCGAAAGCACGAAGTCGCGCAGATCCCGGTCCACCGCCGGATCCGTGCCGAACCAGGCCGCGAAGCCGGGCCGCGCCTGGTGCAACAACATGCCGAGACCATCGACGACCCGCGCCCGGCGACGCCGCGCCGCCGCCAGTAGCGGCGTTTCCAGAGGCGTGTAAACGATATCGGTCACCACTGCCGCCGCATCGAGACGGTCGAGCGGCAGATCCAGCGCAGGCTTGCCTGACAGGCCGGCCGAAGTGGCGTTCACCACCAGGCCGGCACCCGCCACCGCCGTCGCACGCTCCGCCCACGAAGTGACGGCACAACGCACGCCGAACTCTCGTACCAGGTCCGCGGCGCGCTGTTCCGTCCGGTTGCAGATCCGTATTTCAGGACACCCCGCATCGAGGAGCGACACGATGACCGCCCGCGCCGCGCCGCCCGCGCCGAGCACCAACGCCGGCGCATCCGCCGACCGGCCCGGGGCGTCGGCGCACAGGCTCTCGACGAACCCGTAGCCGTCGGTATTGCTGCCGTGCAACGCGCCGTCCGCATCGACGACGATCGTGTTCACCGCGCCGATGCGGCGTGCGGCCGCATCGACCGAATCGCACACGCGCAGCGCTTCTTCCTTGTGCGGCAGCGTTACGTTGGCGCCGGCGAATCCGAACGCCGGCAAGGCGCGCAGCGCCTCGCACAGACGCTCGGGCGGCACCGCCATCGGCACATAGGCGCCGTCGATCCCGTAACGCCGGAGCCAATAGCCGTGCAACCGCGGCGAACGGGAATGCGATACCGGCCAACCAACTATTCCCGCCACCCGTGCACGACCGGACAGGGTCATCGTCCGACCGCTCCGTGTCCGCGCAGGAATTCGAGCAGCGGCAGCAGAGGCAGCCCCAGGATCGCGAAATGGTCGCCGTCGATCTCCGCGAATAACTGCACGCCAGGTCCCTCGATCCGGTACGCGCCCGCGGAACCGAGATCGTCTTCGCCGCATTCGGCGACATAGCGGTCGAGCAAACCGTCGCTGAACGGCCGCATGACCAGACGGGCGGAGTCGGCGCCGCGCCAGATCACGCTGCCGCCCAGTGCGACGCAGGCTGCGGTATCGAGACGATGCGTGCGCGCCCGTAGGGCGGCAAGCTGGGCGCGCGCACCGGCGCGGTCCTCCGGCTTGCCATACCATCGCCCCTCGCAACTCAGTATCTGGTCGGCGCCGACGACCAGTTCTTCCGGGCGGCGGGTCGAAATCCGCACCGCCTTGAGCGCCGCCAACGCCGCGGCGGCATCGGCCGCCGAGGCGCCTTCGGCCTGCATCGATTCGCGCACGCCGGCTTCGTCCACCGCAGCAGGCGCCGTGTCGAAGACCAGCCCGGCATCGCGGAGCATCCGCGCCCGCGCCCGGCTCGCGGAGGCGAGCAGAAGAGCGCGCGCCATCGTCAGCCGCCGTTCACCCGGTCGCGGTGGAGTTCGGCGATAGCCGCCGCGGTTTCTTCGATCGAACGCCGCGACACGTCGATCACCGGCCAGCGGCGGCGGTCGAACAGGCGCCGGGCCGCAGTGACCTCGTCGCGCACGGCGCGCAGGTCGGCATATGCGCTCGGACCGTGTTCGCCCACGCCTTGCAGCCGGCTGCGCCGCAACGCAACCAGACGGTCGGGACTCGCCGTCAGGCCGACCACGAGCGGCCCCGCCCCGGCGATCTCACGCTCCGGGAAGTGCGCCCCGGCGACGAACGGCACATTGGCCGCCTTCATGCCGCGATTGGCCAGATACATGCACGTCGGCGATTTCGAAACCCTCGAGACCCCCACCAGGATCGCGTCGGCGTTCGCGAGGCCGTCCAGAGACTGCCCGTCGTCGTGGTCGAGAACGAATTGCATCGCCTCGATGCGCCGGTAGTAGTCTCCGTCGAGCAGGTGCTGACGCCCCGGAGAGTGGCCGCCCTCGGTGCCGAACGCACGGCTGAACTCCGACATCACCCGTCCGAGCACGTTGACACAGACGACGCCAAGCTCGCGACACCCCTCCTCGAGCGGTGCCTGAAGGCCGGGTTCGACCAGCGTATAGAGAACGATGCCCGGGTTGCGGCGGATGGCGTCGAGCACCCGGTCGATCTGCGGCGCAGTGCGCACGAGCGCCCAGCTATGTTCGATCGGCTCCACGCGGTCGAACTGCGCGAGCGCCGCGCGCGCGACGGCGCTTGCCGTTTCGCCGGTCGAGTCGGAGATCAGATGGAGATGACAGATGTGCACGGTGTCGTGGAAACTCCGTCGAGCGCTGTGAACGAACGGCGCCGGGACCGCCGGCGTTCTTCGCCATGTGGATCGGGACGACCTGGTTCGCTCCGGCATTCACATGGGGACAACCGGTCCTTCATGCAATCGCGGCAGCGTATTGCTGACGTTCGGGGGTGTGAAACGCCGGAAGAAAAGTTAATCCCCACAATCCACCGGGCTAATTCCTCCATCATAATTCATATATCTTATAATTCATGAACGACAGCCGGCCTTCTCGTGGGGAAACATCGCCCGGGAAACCTCTGCTTCGTGCCCTGAACGGAGAGATCGGCACGAAACCGCCCTTCTGGTTGATGCGACAGGCGGGGCGCTATCTGCCCGAATACCGGTCGCTGCGATCGCGCACCGATAGCTTTCTCGCATTCTGCCGCGATCCGGTGCTGGCAGCCGAGGCGACCTTGCAACCGGTCCATCGGTTCGCCATGGACGGTGCGATCGTGTTCTCCGATATCCTGGTTGTCCCGGCGGCCCTGGGCATGGACGTGACGTTCGTCGCAGGTGAAGGGCCGCGGCTCGGCGCGCTTGAACCCGGCGACCCGATCCCGCATCTGCGGTCCGACGGACTGACCGACCGCCTCGAGCCGGTGTACGAGACCCTCGATCGGGTTCGTTCGGCTTTGCCGGGTCCCGTCGCACTCATCGGTTTCGCCGGTGCGCCGTGGACACTCGCGACCTACATGATCGAAGGCGGAAGCAGCAGGGAGTTCGTGCGCACGAGGCGGCGAGCTTATGGCGACCCCGAGAACTTTTCGCGGTTGATCGCGCTCCTCGAACGTGCCGTGGCGCAACATCTGGTCGCGCAGATCCGCGCCGGAGCCGAGGTCGTGCAACTGTTCGACAGTTGGGCGGGAATTCTGCCGTCGGCGGCGTTCGTCCAGTGGTGCGTCGAACCGGTCGCGCGCATCGTCAGGGAGGTTGGAGCCGCGTGCCCCGGGGTGCCGGTGATCGGCTTTCCGCGCGGCGCCGGTTCGCGCTATGCTGACTACGCGCTGCGGACAGCGGTCGATGGGGTGAGCCTCGACACGGCTGCGGATGTCGCCTGGGCCGCACGCGCGCTGCCCTCGCAGACGGCGATACAGGGGAATCTGGACCCGATGCTGCTCGTGGTCGGCGGGCGTGCGATGGCGGACGGGGTTGCGGCGCTGCGCCGGGAAATCGGCCGCGAACGGGCATGGATATTCAATCTCGGTCATGGAGTCCTGCCCGAAACGCCGCCGGAAAACGTCGCGGCGCTGGCGGCGCTGCTGCGCGCGGAACCGGGTTGACGCGGGTGCGCCGGTGAGCGGAACCGTCGTCGTCCTGTTCAATCTCGGCGGTCCGGACAGTCTCCAGGCGGTGCGGCCTTTCCTGCGCAATCTGTTCGGCGACCCGGCGATCGTCGCGGCGCCGGGGCCGGTTCGCCGGTGTCTGGCCTGGTGTCTGGCTGCGCGTCGCGCCGACACCGCCCGCGCTGTCTATCGGCAGATCGGCGGCGCATCCCCCCTGTTGCCCCTGACTCGGAAGCAGGCGGCGGCGTTGGAGGATCGGTTGCGCGGCTCCGGTCCGGTGCGCGTGGTCGTTGCCATGCGCTACTGGCATCCTTTCGTCGAGGATGTGGCGGCAGAAGTCGCGGCGCACGGTCCCGACCGCGTGGTGCTGTTGCCGCTCTACCCGCAGTTCTCGACCGCGACGACCGGCTCCTCCCTGACGGCGTGGACGCGCGCTGCGGAGAAGGTGGGGCTTCGCGCGCCGACCGCGGCGGTCTGTTGCTATCCGGTCGAGCCGCGGTTCGTCGCCGCGCACGCAGCGCTGATCGACTCCGCACTGGCGACCCTGCCGCCGGCGCCGCCATGGCGCCTGCTGTTGTCGGCGCATGGCCTGCCGAAGCGAACCGTGGCGCGCGGCGACCCGTATCGATGGCAGGTCGAACGAACGGCGGCGGCGATCGTCGAAGCGTTGCCGCGCCGGGGCATCGATTGGCAGGTGTGCTATCAGAGCCGGGTGGGGCCGCTGGAGTGGATCGGGCCGGCGATCGATCGGGAGATCGAACGCGCCGGCGAAGAAGGCCGGGCGGTGGTCGTTGCGCCGATCTCGTTCGTTTCCGAGCATTCCGAAACTCTGGTCGAACTCGATATCGAATACCGCGGTCTGGCCGAGCGGTGCGGCGTGCCGAACTACGTCCGCGTTCCGGCGCTCGGAACCCATCCCGGTTTCATCGACGCGCTCGCGGGTCTGGTCGGCGCCGCAGCGGGTTCGACAGGCGTCGCCGGCGCGGCGGACGGCGAGCGATGTCCGGAGGGGTTCGTGGCCTGCCCGTGCGGGGCGGCGGGATGAGCACCGTGCTCGCCGCCGCATGGCCATGGATCAAGGCGGCCCACATCGTGTCGGTGATCGCCTGGATGGCGGGTTTGCTCTATCTGCCGCGCCTGTTCGTCTATCACTGCGGCGCGCCGCCCGGATCGGCGCAAAGCGAACTCTTCAAGATCATGGAACGGCGCCTGCTCCGGGCGATCATGACCCCGGCGATGCTGGCGTCGTGGTCGTTCGGCCTGATTCTGGTCGCCGGTTCGGGCGCTCTCGACACCGGGTGGCTTCCGCTCAAGCTGACGCTGGTTCTCGTGCTGACGGCGTTGCACGGTTTCATGAGCCGCTGGCGCCGCGACTTCGCGGCCGACCGCAACCGCCGCTCGGCGCGTTTCTATCGGATCGCGAACGAAGCCCCCACCGTGTTGATGATCGCGATCGTCGTTCTGGCCGTAGTCAGGCCGTTCTGACCGGCGGGTTGTCAGGCGGCAGCGACCGGTTGTAGGCTGACCCCGACCCTCGGGCGCGTAGCTCAGCGGGAGAGCACCACGTTGACATCGTGGGGGTCGCTGGTTCAATCCCAGCCGCGCCCACCACGGTCTTCGCATATGTTCGGAAACCGCCCGTCGTCGTTCATGTATGTCTTCCAGGTTATCCGGTAGCTTTCCGCCTGATTTCCCCACGATGCCCGGCCGCCGCAGGTAGCGCCGATCCCCCCACGATGCAGGGGCAACTCTTGTGGTTGCCGTGCCCATATTCCCCGCCTGTCCGGGAGTTCGGGCGCCCACAACGGCCGCCCCTACAGGCGGCTCGATGCCGCTCGGCGCCCCGCCCGCATCCCACCCGCACGGCCCGCGACAATTTCTGTAGGGGCAACCCTTGTGGTTGCCCTCCCTTGTTCTCCACCCGTCCGGGGGTTCGGGCGCCCACAAGGGGCGCCCCTACAGATTAGGTCGATGTGGCATGAGGGCGGGACGCCCGCGCACCTCTGGTGCGGGCGCCCCTACAGGCGGGTCGATGTGGCCTGGCGCGGCCCCCCCTTCGCGGCGGCCTGGACGCGCCGCCGTCGCGCCGTCGTCGCCGGCACGAACCGCGATAATTTCTGTAGGGGCAACCCTTGTGGTTGCCCTCCCATATTCCGCGCCTGTTCGGGGGTCAGGGCGCCCACAAGGGGCGCCCCTACAGGCGGGTCGACGTGGCCTGGCGCGGCCCCCCTTCGCGGCGGCCTGGAGGCGCCGCCGTCGCGCCGTCATCGCCGGCACGAACCGCGGCAATTTCTGTAGGGGCAACCCTTGTGGTTGCCCTCCCATATTCCGCGCCTGTTCGGGGGTCAGGGTGCCCACAAGGGGCGCCCCTACAGGCGGGTCGATGTCGCCTGGCGCCCCCGCCCCTTCGCGGCGGCCGGGAGGCGCCGCCGCCGCGCCGTCATCGCCGGCACGAACCGCGATAATTTCTGTAGGGGCAACCCTTGTGGTTGCCGTGCGCCGTGGTAAGGCGCCATTTCCCAGCGGGTGCGAATCCCGCCCGGCGACTGTCGCTCCAGCCGGAAGCAATCGGGGCGGTTGAAGGAGGTAACGACTTCGACTGAAGCACTCCGATGTAACGGGCCGCGTTGGGCGGTTCAGCGACCATGCGGGCCGCAACGCGAGTGAACGCCGAGCAGGCCTCGAAACGGGTGATGCGGAAGCCGACCCGCCGGCATCCCGGGGAAGGCTGACATTGGCCGGGAAGCGAGCGACGCGCGCACCGGCCGGTTCCGCCGGGGTAGTGGCGGCGGCACGCATGGAAGAGGGAGATGGCAGCAACACGGGAAGCCCCTGGCGGTGGCGTGGCACGCGCCAACCGACCGCCCGCGAGGGATGGGTGGGGCCGCCGGGGGTGGCGGAGAGGCTCGTAGTACCGATGAAGTCGGGTAACGCCGACGGAGGGAAGGGGCCTTGGTTCGAGAGAGGCGTTTGACGGAGGAAGGGACGTGGGGACTGGCGAGAGCCTATCAGCCCCGGCGAGTGTTTCCGGAGGCTCCGGACGGCGCTGCATGCGCAAGCGAAGGAAGCTCCGGGCTATCGCTTCTATACGCTGTGCGACAAGGTGTGGCGCGCCGACGTGCTCGCCGTTGCCTGGCAGGAGGTCCGCCGTCATGGCGGGACTGCCGGTGTGGACGGCGAGACGGTGGCGGACATCGAGGCGTATGGGGTGGAGCGGTGGCTTGGGGCACTGGCGTATCTGCCGCAGGATCGGCGGGCTGACGATAGCGCGCAACGGGCTGCTGGACCCGGACGTGATCGTAGATCGCCTGAACCGGTCGATGACCGGATGGGCGCACGACTTCGTTCTGGGTCGGGTCAGTCCGACCTATGCCGCGATCGATCGGCACGCGAACCGGCGGCTGCGTCAGTGGTTGTATCGTAAGCACAAGGTTCGGGCCGGGAAACAGGTGCGCTTCCCGGATGAGTGTCTATACGACGACATGGGCCTCACCCGCCTTGCTCCGCGAACGAGCAGCTTTCCGTGGGCGAAGGCATGATCTCGTCCGAGAGCCGGATGCGGGAAATCCGCACGTCCGGTTCGATGAGCGGCGACTGGAAACGGAGCCACGGCGTGGAGTGAGGCACCGGCACAGCGAAAGCCGCCGGATAACAGCGACCCCCACAAGCCTACCGCAACCGCGCCAGTCGCCGACTCTACCGCCCTTGTTCCCCGCGCCTGTTCGTCTATCATTGTGCTGCGCCGCGGGAGTCGCCGGTTCGATCCCGGCCGCGCCCGCCACGGTCTTCGCATATGTTCGGAAACCGCCCGCCGCTCGCTCACTCACAATAAGGCCGCAGGCGTGCGGCTGTTGTTCGTGTATGTCTTCCAGGTTATCCGGTAGCTTTCCGCCTGATTTCCCCACGATGCCCAGCCGTCGAGCGTGTCGCGAGCGAACAGTTCGATAAAAGGCGCGCGACTGCAAGCCTCGATCACGTCGTAGATTTCGTCCGGCTTGCAACTATGCTCCCGTTTTCGCGACGGGATGAGGTTCACCTGTCGCCGCCCCGGAGCCAGCGTGCGCGCGTTCTTGCCGCGCACGCCGAAGAGAACGAGTTCGGTAACGTTACGGAAATAGAAACCCACGCCGCGGCCGTCCAAACCGCCGTCTTTTCGGACCTTGTGCCACACGAGGTTGGATTTGTACTCGAATCCCCATGCATCGAGCACTTCCATGCCTTGCGGAAGCGATGCGTTCGGAGTCCAGAGATAAAGATGGGCCGGTTCGGAAACGATGTCGGCAACCGGCAATCGCGCGATGTCCGCCATGCTCATCGTGGCGTATCGCGTGAGGCGCCGGTGTTCGGGGGCCACCTTGCCGGTGCGGTTCGAGAAGCGCCACGGCGGGTCGGCAAGCACGGTGTGAAACCGCCGGCCGTCCAACGCAGCGAGCAGGTCCGCGGCTGGATCGGGATCCATAACCCGCGCGCCCTCCTCAGCGCGCTTCCTCCGCCGCTTGCGCCACGACGTTATCGGCCAGTCGGCCGACGAGCTCCTGCAAGTGCTCGAAACGGTAGTCGTAAGTGCCGACGCCGCGGGTCAGCGAGCGTAACTCGATAATCAGGTCCGACATCTCCGCCTGCGGCAGCAACGCCGTCACCTGGTCCCAACTCTTCCACCCTTCGCGCGTTTCGAAACCGAGGATCTGGGCGCGCCGACCCGAGAGCAGGCGCTGAGCCTGCGCCGTGAACTCCGACGGTACCTGAACGGTCACGTGATAGATCGGTTCGAGCAACACCGGGTTGCATTGCGGCATGGCGGCCCCCATCGCGATCTTGCCCGCCATCTGGAACGCCATCTCGGAACTGTCGACGGCGTGATACGAGCCGAACACCAGTTCGACGACGATATCGACCACCGGGAAGCCGAGCGGCCCCTTGCGGCAATACTCGACAACCCCGTTTCCGACCGCCGGGATGTATTGCCGCGGCACCACCCCGCCGACGATCGAATCCTTGAATTCGAAACCGGTGCCGCGCGGTTTCGGCGCCACCGTCAGAAACACGTCGCCGAACTGGCCATGCCCGCCCGTCTGCTTCTTGTGGCGGCCCTGGACGCGCTCGGCGCGCTTGCGGATGGTTTCCTTGTACGGGATCTTCGGCGTATCGGTGGCGAGCGGCAGCCTGAATTTGTTGCGAAGCCGGTCGAGCGCCACGCGGATATGCATCTCGCCCTGCCCGCGCAACTGGAACTGGCCGACATCCGCGTTCTGCTCGGCGATCAACGAGCGGTCTTCCTCCAGCAACTTGCCCAGCGCGTCCGACATCTTGACCTCATCGTCGCGCTTCTCGGCATGGATGCCGAAAGTGTAAACCGGCTTCAGGATCGCGACATCGAGCGCCTGCGGCTTGTCCGGCGGAGTCCCGGCAGAGGACAGGAGATCGCCGGTGCGCGCGCCCTCCATGCGGCCCAGGGCCACGATCTCGCCTGCCGGCGCCTCGCCGACCTTGCTCGCCGCCTGTCCGAACAGTGTGTTGATGCTGCCGACGCGGCGCCCGTTCAGGCTCATGCCGTCTTTCAGCGCCCCGTCCCATACCCGCGCCACCGACAGCTTGCCGCTCGACGCCGTGTTGTAGGTCTTGAGCACTTGCGCGATCGTGGCGCCGCCGCCGTCGATCCCGACCCGCGCCGCGGTCTCTGCCGCCTCGGGAAGATCGTGACGGAGCGCCTTGAGAAGACGCCGCACACCGTTCTGACGCTCGCCGGCGCCCATCATCACCGGGATCACGAGACCCTGCCGGAAATCGGTGCGCAGCGTTTCGAAGACCTCGGCGTTCGGCGGAACCTTGTCTTCCAGCAGCGCCTCCAGCAGCGCGTCGTCGAAATCGGCGAGCGATTCGAGCATGTCGGTGCGCGCGACGGCTTCTTCCTCGGCCGCCGATTCGGGGATTTCGATGATCTGCGACGCCGCATCCGTCTCGTAGCTGTAGGCGCGCTCCTGCACCAGATCGATGTAGCCGCTGACCGTCTCGCCGTTCCGGATCGGCGCCTGGCGCAGGATCATCGGCCGTTCCGACTGGTCGTGCATCGCCGCGAGCGCCTCGGCAACCGGGACCGTGGCCCGGTCGATCTTGTTGACGAACATCATCGTCGGGATCTTGCGCGCATCCAGAGCGTGCAACAGCGGCGCCAGCGCGACCGCGCGGTCGACAGCCGCCTCGACCACCAGCACGGCGGCGTCGACTCCGACCGCCGCGTCGAGCGTCTCTTGCAGGAACTCCAGCGAGCCCGGGCAGTCCAGCGCGGTGAAGGTCTCTCCCATGTAGTCGAAGCGCGCGGTGCTGACCTCGACGCTCATCTGCCGGGCGCGGGCTTCGGCCGAGCTGTCGGCGACCAGGTTGCCCTCCTTCACCGTGCCCTTGCGCGAGATCGCGCCGGCGGCGAACAGCATGTTCTCGAGCAACGTCGTCTTGCCGCTCGAGAACGGCCCGATCAACGCGAAGCTGCGCGGGCCGGATGGTTCCTTGGTGGTCATGTGCGTGTATCATCGGCCGACGCGCCGCCGGCCGCCCCCGGTTCGAATGGTCGCATGCACCGGCATTGATTCACGTGCCGCGCCGTCGTGGCAAGCAAAAGCTGCCGCCGCCCCGCGATGGGGTCACGCCGCGAACGCGGCCTCGACGCTCTTGACCAGGCCGATCAACAGGTCGTGCGTAGGGGTGGCGACGTCGACCTCGCGACCGGTACGGGCGATGCCGCCGTTGATGGCGTCGATCTCGCCGGGCCGGCGCGCCCGCTTGTCCTGCCACATCGACGGCCGCCCGTGCGGGATCTTCGATCCGAAGTCGCGCGCATACGCCGCCGCGTCGTCGAACTCCAGCCGGATCCCCTTCGCCCGCGCCACTGCGCCGCCCTCGGCAGCGCAAGAGGCGGCGATCGGCCATGCGTCCGCGCTGTCGATCACCTCGCCGATGGTCAGATCGGTCAGCGTGCATACCGGGCTGTAGGTTCCGTTGCAGATCAGCTTCTCCCACACCAGTTGGTGAATGTCGTCGAACGTCCTGACCCGGAACCCCGCCGAGGACCAGACGCGGGCGACCTCTTCGAGCCGTGGCGTCACCGGCCCGTCGAACTCGCCGAGGCGGATCAGCTCCATGCCCTCGTGACGGACACGCCCCGGGGCGAGGACCCGCGCGCCGAAACCGCCGGCGACGCCGATTACCACCCGTCCCGCGCCGAGCACGGCATTCGCCGTCTCGCCGCTTCCGAGGCCGTTCTGGATCGTCAATACCGGCGTTTCAGGCCCCAGCATCGCGGCCGCAGCACGGGCGGCGCCGGCGACGTGGCGCGCCTTGGTGGCGATGATCGCCAGATCGCAGGTTCCGACGGCGCCGGGGTCGGTCGTCGCTTCGAGGCGCACCGTGCGGTCGCCGCTCGCGCCCTCGATCCGCAGGCCGTCGCGCCGGATCGCCGAAACGTGTTCGGGCCACACATCGACCGCCCACACCTCGTTCCCCGCTTCCGCGAGCAGCGCCGCATAGACCGAGCCCATCGCTCCCGCGCCGACCACCGCGATCTTCATCGGCTTCCTCCCCCGCACCGGTCCGCCCGATCCGGTGGCACGATAGCATGGCCGGGCGTCGAGGCCGCGTCGTTGACAAACGCGCGGGGATGGGCGACTTGACCGGCGCGGCGAGGAAGCGCGGGAGAGACTTTTGGACCTTGAAGCGTTCCCGAATCCTGCGGCGGTCGATGCGGCGATCGTGAGCCGACGGTCGGTGCGGCGTTTCCTCGATACCCCGGTCGATCGCGCGACGGTCGAAACGCTGCTCGCCGTGGCGAGCCGGGCGCCCAGCGGCACCAACATGCAACCCTGGAAGGTGACCGCCGTCGCCGGCGCGGCCAGGCGCGCGCTGCAGGACGCGATCCTGACGGCTTACGACGCGCAGGAACCGGGTCACCGCAGCGAGGCCCCCTACTATCCCCAAAGCTTTCCCGAACCATACCGGACCCGCCGCCGCACCGTGGGGTGGGCGCTCTACGGCCTGCTCGGCATCGGCAAGGGCGACAAGGATCGGATGCGCGCCCAGCAGCGGCGCAACTATCTGTTCTTCGACGCGCCTGTCGGATTGATCTTCACGATCGATCGCATACTCGAAGTCGGCAGTTGGCTCGATTACGGCATGTTCCTGCAGAACGTGATGGTCGCGGCCCGCGCCCGCGGGCTGGATACCTGTCCGCAAATGTCGTTCGCGCGTTACCATCGGGTCATTCGCCGGGTACTCGAGATTCCGGAGGACCGGATGGTGATGTGTGGCATGGCGCTGGGTTACGCCGACCCGGAAGCGCCGGAAAACCGCCTGGCGACCGACCGCGAACCGGTGTCGGGTTTCGCGCGAATGGAGGGGTTTTGATCCGCCTCGTTCTCGCCGCGCTGTTGCTCGGGGCGCCGGTTTGTGCGCCGTCGTGGGCGCAGGAGCGCCGGAGCGTCGATATCTGGAGCGAGGGCACGCGCATCGCCGGCGACCTCTGGTTCCCGCCCGGCCTCGATGCCGGGGCGACCGCGCCGGCCATTCTCATGAGCCACGGATGGGGCGGTGTGCGCGATCACCTGAACGGCGCCTATGCCGGTGATTTCGCGCGTGCCGGGTTCATCGTGCTCACGATCGACTACCGCGGCTGGGGCGAATCGGATTCGCGGCTGGTGCTCGCCGAAGCACAGCCGCGCGCAGACCCCGGCGGGATCGCCGCCGCAAGGGTGCGCCTGATCCGCGAAGTGGTCGATCCGCACGATCAGATTCTCGACATCGCCAACGCCTTCGCCTTTCTGATCGGCGAACCGCAGGTCGATACGGCGCGTATCGGCGTTTGGGGCACAAGCTATTCCGGCGGCCTCGTCGTCGCCTTCGCGGCGCGCGAACCGCGCGTCGCGGCGGTGGTCGCGCAGGTGGGCTACATGGGCGGGGGAGAAGCCTCGCCCGAGCGCGGCCGCCGGCGCGCGACCGGGAAAGCCCGCGGCGAGATCGACCCGATCCCGCAGGGCATCGACAAGTTCCCGGGACTTCGCGGCACGCCCGATCTCGCCAAAATGGTCGGCTGGCGCCCCATCGACGAGGCGCATCGGATCCGCATCCCGACGCTCGTCATGGACGTGGAAGACGAAGAATTGTTCGACCGCAACGCCAACGGGCGCGCGGTTTACGAGATCGTGCGCGCAAACGCGGAGGCCGCCTACGAAGCCTGGCCCGGGCGGCACTACGACATTTACGACAAACACCGCCGCGCCGCACTCGACCGGGCTATCGGCTGGTTCGACGAGCACTTGATGACCGAAGCGCCGCAGTAGCGCTCGCGCCGCTATTCGAATCGTTCGCTGGAGTGAATGCCCCACAGGTGGTCGCGCGCGATCCAGCCGCGAATCGAGGCGAGCCTGACCTCGCACCATTCTTCGGCGCAACCCAGCAGGGAACCGTGAACGCCCGGTTCGGCGCGGGCGAGCAGCGGTGCCGCGGCATCGGGGGCGCGGCGCAGGCCGCGCTCCCCGCCGACCACCATGATCGTCCGCCGCCCCGACAGCAACGCCTTGTGAACCCATCCTTCCGCGCCTTCGTGGTCGCGCACGCGGCGCCACAGACCGAACTCGCCGACGATCTCCACCGGCACCGACCGGCGCGTGAACACCCATGCGATCGGGTAGCGGAAGCCGGGGCCGGCGCGCAGGTTCACCTTGTCCGAGGCAAGGCTCACGAAGCGGGGGAGCGGCAGGCCGCTGGGTCCCGACTCGACGGCGACCGCCGTCGGCGCAGCCAGCAAACCCCAGAGCGACACGAAAAGGGCGCGAAAGAACATGGCGGAGCGCGTGCGAGCGGTGAGTCGAGCGATAGCTGAACAGATAGGCCGGCGTCCGCAGCCGCCCACCCCGCGCTTTGTTTCGCTGCGTCGGGTTTGATAGACAGATATTTCGCTCTTCGTAACTGCGGGGACCCGCGTGATGACCCGTCGCAAGCCCGTGGTCGCCGTGACCCGCAAACTGCCCGAAGCCGTCGAAACCCGGATGATGGAGTTGTTCGACACCAGGTTGAACGACGACGACCATCCGATGTCGGCCGAGGAGCTGATGGCGGCAGTGGGCGACGCCGAGGTCCTCGTGCCGACCGTAACCGATCGGATCGACGCCCGGATCGTCGGCGCAGCCGGGCCGCAACTGAAGCTGATCGCGAGCTATGGCGCCGGAGTCGACCACATCGACCTCGCTCGGGCGCGCGACCGCGGAATCACGGTGACCAACACCCCGGGGGTGCTGACCGAAGACACCGCCGACATGACGATGGCGCTGATACTCGCGGTGCCGCGCCGGCTTGCCGAGGGCGAACGCCTGGTGCGCAGCGGCGCGTGGCGGGGCTGGGGGCCGACCTCGATGTTGGGCCACCGTATCTGGGGCAAGCGGCTTGGCATCATCGGCATGGGCCGTATCGGCGCCGCGGTAGCGCGTCGCGCACGCGGCTTCGGACTCGCCATCCACTATCACAACCGGCGCCGCGCGCCGCAGGCCCTGGAACAGGAACTCGAAGCGACGTGGTGGGAAAGCCTCGACCAGATGCTGGCGCGCATGGACATCATCTCGGTCAACTGCCCGCACACGCCGGCCACGTTCCATCTGCTTTCGGCGCGTCGCCTCGCTTTGCTGCAACCGCACGCCTATATCGTGAACACCTCGCGCGGCGAAGTGATCGACGAGGCGGTGCTGGCGCGAATGCTGCGCGACAGGCGCATCGCCGGCGCCGGCCTCGATGTGTTCGAGCACGAACCGGCGGTCAATCCCCGGCTGATGGCGATGGAAAACGTGGTTCTGCTACCGCATATGGGGTCGGCGACCTACGAGGCGCGCCTGGACACCGGCGAGAGGGTGATCGTCAGCATCAAGAGTTTCGTCGATGGCCACGCGCCCCCGGACCGGGTGATCGCGAACATGATGTGATTCGCGCCGGTCTTGCGCCCTTCACGCTCCGTCGCCGGGCTTGATGGCGCCGGTGCGCGACGGATCGGCCGGATAGGCGCCCAGCGTCTTCACCGAACGCGAAAAGAAGGCGAGCTCGTCGAACGCACGCTGAATCGCCGGGTCGTCGGGGTGGCCGGCGACGTCGCAATAGAATTGCGCGGCCGTGAAGGACCCGTCGAGTATGTAGCTCTCGAGCTTGAGCATGTTGACGCCGTTCGTCGCGAAACCGCCGAGCGCCTTGTAGAGCGCGGCCGGAATGTTACGGACCATGAACACGAAGGTGGTGATCACCGCCCCCGCCGGATCGGGGCGCACCGGTTCCTTCGCCATCGCCAGAAAGCGCGTCGTGTTGTGTTCCGCGTCCTCGATGTCGGAGGCCAGCGGCGTCAGCCCGTAGGTTTCCGCGGCGAGGGTCGAGGCGATCGCGGCCTGGGAAGGATCGCCGCGTGCGGCGATCTCGGCGGCGGCGCCCGCCGTATCCGCCTCGATGACCGGGACGAGACCGCGCGCGCGGATCAGCTTGCGGCATTGCGCCAGCGCATGCACGTGGCTGTGCACCGTGCGCAAGTCCGCCAGCGTCGCGCCGGGGACGCCGAGCAATTGATGTTGCACGCGCTGAAAGGTTTCGCCGACGATATGCAACCCCGAATCGGGGAGCAGGTGGTGAATATCGGCCACCCGGCCAGCGAGCGAGTTCTCGATCGGGATCATCGCCAGCACGGCGCGCCCCTGTTTCACCGCCGTGAAAGCGTCTTCGAACGTATCGCAGGCAAGCGCGTCGTGATCGGGATAGCGGTCGCGGCAGGCCATGTTCGAGTAGGCCCCGCGCACGCCCTGAAACGCGATCGCCGGGCGGTTCACGGTCGCGGTTGCGGCGCCAGCAGCGCCCGCGCCTTCGCCAGATCGGCGGCGGTATCGACTCCGAGCGGAACCGTATCGACGAGCGCCGCCTCGATGCGCATTCCGGCCTCGAGCGCGCGCAACTGCTCCAACCTTTCGCGCAGCTCCAGCGGGCTCGGCGGCAATGCGACGAAACGCTCGAGCGCGGCGCGGCGCCAGGCGTAGAGGCCGATATGGTGATAGAGCGGTCCGTCGCCGGACGGCGCGGTCGTGCGCGTGAAATAGAGCGCCCGCGCTTGCCGCGCACCGCCGAAACCGGCAACCAGCTTGACCACGTTCGGATCGGCGCGCTCGGCCGGATCGCGGATCTCGGCGCACACCGTTGCGATATCCACATCCGGCGTTCGCAGCGCCGCCAGCGCAGCGCGGATGCTCACCGGGTCGATCGCCGGCAGGTCGCCCTGCACGTTGACCACCGCCTGGTAACGCCGGCCGGGGTCCAGCGCCGCGAGCGCCTCGTGCACACGGTCGGACCCGGACGCGTGGTCGGAGCGGGTGAGTATCGCGCGACCGCCGACGGCCTCGACCGCGTGCGTGATCTCCGGTTCCGCGGCCGCCACCGCCACGTCGCCGACCGCGGCTTCGGTCGCGCGACGCCACACATGGACGATCATCGGTTCGCCGTGAATGTCGGCGAGCACCTTGTCCGGCAGGCGCGTCGAAGCGCGGCGGGCGGGAATAAGAACGATCGTCGCGGCGCGGTCCATCGCCGGCAAGACTACAGGCGTTGCGGCGGCGCGCGCAAAGCCGGGCAGCGGCGTTCGTTTGACATCCCTCGCCCGTCCGTCCTATAGGAGCGTCGTCGCCCGCCGCTCGGAAGCGTGTCATGAAAGTCCTGAAATCGCTCAAGTCCGCGAAGAGCCGACACCGGGATTGCCGCGTCGTTCGACGCAAGGGCAGGCTCTACGTCATCAACAAGACCAACCCGCGTTTCAAGGCCCGGCAGAGCTGACTCCGCGCCGGGCGCACCGTTCGACGCGGTGCGCACCACCGTCGGGCGGCGGGAGGTAACGCCATGCGGATGCCCGACCCCGATCCGGCCGTCATCGCGAACCGTGCTCAGCTCGCTGCGCGCCTGCGCACCATCCTCCCCGCCGACGGGGTGATCGACGACCCCGACGGCTTGCGCGTCTTCGACAGCGACGGTCTCACCGCCTATCGTGCCGTGCCGCTCGTCGTCGCGTTTCCGGAATCGACCGAACAGGTCGCGGCGGTCCTCGCCGTCTGCGCCGATATGGGGGTCAAGGTGGTGCCGCGCGGCGCCGGCACAGGTTTGTCGGGCGGCGCGTTGCCGCTCGCCGACGGGGTCAGCCTGGCGCTCACCAAGCTCAATCGCATCCTGGAAATCGACTACGCCAATCGCTGCGCGATCGTGCAGCCTGGCGTGACCAACCTCGCGATCAGCGAGGCGGTGGCCGGCGAAGGCTTTTATTACGCCCCTGATCCGTCGAGCCAGATCGCCTGCTCGATCGGCGGAAACGTCGCGGAGAACTCCGGCGGCGTGCATTGTCTGAAATACGGCGTCACCACCAACAACATCCTCGGCCTGGAGATGGCGCTCGTCGACGGCACGGTCGTCCGCCTCGGCGGCCGCCATATGGACTCGGAAGGCTACGACCTGATGGGGGTGCTGACCGGGTCGGAGGGGCTGCTCGGCGTGATCACCGAGGTCACCGTCCGGATCCTGCCGAAACCGGAGACGGCGCGCGCGCTGCTGATCGGCTTCCCCACCGTGGCGGCGGGGGGCGATTGCGTCGCCAGGGTCATCGCCGCGGGGATTATCCCCGGCGGGATGGAGATGATGGACCGCACCGCGATTCACGCAGCGGAAGCCTTCTGCGGCGCCGGCTACCCCCTCGACGTCGAATCCCTGCTGATCGTCGAACTCGACGGGCCGGCCGTGGAAGTCGATGAACTGCTCGGCCGCGTCAAGGAGATCGCCGAAGGCTGCGGCGCAATCTCGCTGCGCGCCAGCGAAAGCGAGGAAGAACGGTTGCGCTTCTGGACGGGGCGCAAATCCGCCTTCCCCGCCGTCGGTCGAATTTCGCCGGACTACTACTGCATGGACGGCACCATTCCGCGTGCGCGCCTGCCCGAAGTGCTCGAACGCATGAGCGAACTGTCGGCCCGATACAAGCTCGCGGTCGCCAACGTGTTCCATGCCGGCGACGGCAATCTCCATCCGCTCATCCTCTACGACGCCAACGAGCCCGGCGCGATCGAGACCGCCGAGGCGTTCGGCGCCGACATTCTCAGGCTTTGCGTCGAGGTCGGCGGCGTGCTGTCGGGCGAGCACGGCATCGGGGTCGAGAAGCGCGACCTGATGGGCGCGATGTTCGACAAGGTCGATCTCGATCAGCAACAGCGCCTCAAATGTGCGTTCGACCCGGACGGTCTGCTCAATCCCGGCAAGCTGTTTCCCGAACTGCACCGCTGCGCCGAGCTCGGGCGGATGCACGTGCATCGCGGACGGGTTCCGTTTCCCGACCTGCCGCGCTTCTGATGTCGCGGCGTTTCCGGCCGACCGACGACAAGCAGGTGTGCGACGTCGTCGCCTGGGCTGTCGCAGAGGAAACACCGCTCGAAGTCGCCGGGGCCGGGAGCAAGCGGGGGTTGGGGCGGCCGGGCAATTTGCCGGCGCAGCTCGAGCTGGACCGGCTCGCCGGCATTACCGACTACGCCCCCGCCGAACTCGCGCTCAGCGCACGCGCCGGGACGCCGGTCGCCGACATCGCCGCCGCTCTGGCCGCGGAGAACCAACACCTCGCGTTCGAGCCGCCCGACCTCGGCCCGATATTCGGCCGCCCGGCCGGGGCGGCGACGATCGGCGGCGCCATCGCCTGCAACCTGTCGGGATCGCGGCGGGTCAAGGCGGGCGCCGCGCGCGACCACTTCCTCGGCGCCCGCGCGGTCAACGGCCGCGGCGAGTCGTTCAAGACCGGCGGCAAGGTGGTCAAAAACGTATCGGGTTACGACCTTTGCAAGCTGCTCGCCGGGTCTTACGGCACTCTCGGCGTGTTGACCGATATCACTCTGAAGGTGCTTCCGGCGCCGGAGAAGATTCGGACCGTGCTGGCATATGGCCTCGGTTCCGATGACGGTGTGGCGGCGCTCGGCACGGCGGCGCGTTCACCGCTCGAACCCTCGGCGCTCGCCCATCTGCCGGCCGATGCGGCGGCGCGGTCGAGCGTCGAGCGGATCCGCGACGCTGCGGCGGCGGTCACGGCGGTGCGCGTGGAGGGGCCGGAGGCTTCGGTGCTCGACCGGTGCGCGCGCTTGCGCGATCTGCTGGGGGAGCATGGCGAGACGGAAGAACTGCATCGGCACAACTCCGTGCGCCTGTGGCGCGAGATCGGCGCTGCGGCGCTGCTTGGGGATTTGGGCGATCACGCCATCTGGCGGCTGTCTCTGGCTCCGGCGCAAGCGGCGACGGTGGCGGCGGCGTGCGGCGGTGTCCACTATTTCGACTGGGCCGGCGGGCTGGTGTGGCTCGCGGTTTCGCTGGAGGGCGATGCCGGTGCGGCGGCGATTCGCCGCGCCGTCGCCGGGCATGGCCACGCGACCTTGATCCGCGCCCCTGACGCGGTGCGCGCGCGCGTGCCGGTGTTCCAACCCCAACCCGTTCCTCTTGCGGCACTGAGCGCGCGGGTCAAGCGGCAGTTCGACCCGGCCGGCGTGCTCAACCCCGGCCGGATGGTTGCCGGCGCGTGACCTGCCGATGACAGCGACCGCAATGCGCCGCGTTGCGGCGGCGGCGGGGCTTGCCGCCCTGGCGACCCCCGCCGAGGCGACCGGCGGGTCTTTCACGCTTTGCTACGAGCGGCTCAAGCAATTCGCTGCGCTCTATGCGGCGCAGGGCAGTCCCAACGCCGCGATCGTCGAACCGGTGGACGCACCGGAGGAGCGCCGCTACGTGCTGGAAATGCGGATCGGCGAGAAGATCCACAGATTCACCTGCACCCGGGGCGGCCGGATCGAGCGCGTGGATGAGGAATGAGTGTATGGTGGCGGCAACGCCGGATGGGTCGCGACGGGAGACAATCATGGCCGCAGATCCGATCGTCATCGCCGGGATGGCACGCACACCGATGGGAAGCTTTCAGGGGAGTCTGGCGAATCTCGACGCGCCGGGCCTCGGCGCGGTCGCGATCGAGAGCGCGCTCGACCGCGCCGGAATCGATGGCGCCGAGGTCAGCGAAGTGATCATGGGCTGCGTGTTGCAGGCGGGCCAGGGCCAGGCGCCGGCTCGGCAGGCGGCGATCCGCGCCGGCATCCCTCACTTGGTGGGCGCCACCACGGTCAACAAGATGTGCGGCTCGGGCATGAAGGCGACGATGTTCGCCCATGACCTGATCGCCGCGAACTCCGCGGATGTCGTGGTCGCCGGCGGTCTCGAAAGCATGACCAACGCCCCCTATCTGCTGCCCAAGGCGCGCGGTGGAATGCGCATGGGCCACGGCGAGGTCAAGGACCACATGTTTCTCGACGGCCTGGAAGACGCCTATGACCGCGGCAGGTTGATGGGAGCCTTCGCCGAGAACACGGCGGAGAAATACCAGTTCACCCGCGAAGAACAGGACGATTTCGCCATTCGTTCGCTGAAACGGGGCAAGCGGGCCAACGAAGACGGCAGTTTCGCGGACGAAATGGTCCCCGTGACGGTGAGGACCCGCAAGGGTGAAACGGTGGTGGACCGCGACGAGCAACCGTTCACTGCGGTTATCGAGAAGATTCCGCATCTGCGTCCGGCGTTCCGCAAGAACGGAACGGTGACGGCGGCGAACTCGAGTTCGATCTCCGACGGCGCGAGCGCGCTGGTGCTGATGCGGCGCTCGGAAGCCGAACGGCGCGGCCTGACTCCGCTTGCGGTCATCGTCGCCCATGCGACCCACAGCCAGCAGCCGGAATGGTTCACCACCGCGCCGGTCGGCGCCATCGACAAGGTGCTCGGTGCGGCCGGGTGGCGGAAGGACGAGGTCGATCTGTGGGAGATCAACGAAGCCTTCGCGGTGGTGGCGATGGCTGCGATGAAGGAACACGGGCTGCCTGCCGAGAGAGTCAACGTCCATGGCGGTGCGTGCGCGATGGGCCACCCGATCGGTTCTTCCGGCTCGCGCATCGTCGCGACACTCGTCGGGGCGATGCGCAAGCACGGCGTGGGCAAGGGCATCGCCGCCCTGTGTATCGGCGGCGGCGAGGGCACGGCGGTCGCGATCGAGCGCGTTGCCTGACATTCGTTCGTCCCCGGCGCTCCTGCTATAACGCGCCGCACATTCGGGGGGAGCCAGGGGATGACGGATCGGATAGCCGTGGGCGACGTGGTCGCCGCGTTCCTTCAGGCGTGCGGTGTGGACACCGCCTACGGGGTGGTGTCGATTCACAACCTGCCGATGCTCGACGCGATCGCGCGCGGCAATGCCGTGCGTTTCGTCCCGGCGCGCGGCGAGGCGGGTGCGGGACACATGGCCGACGCCCACGCGCGGGTTTCCGGCCGCCTTGCCGCGCTGATCACCAGCACAGGGCCGGGCGCGGCCAACGCGGCCGGCGCGCTGGTGGAGGCGCGTTTTTCCGGCACGCCCCTGCTGCACATCACCGGCCAGACGGCCACCGGCAATATCGACCGCGCGCAGGGGGCGGTTCACGACGTGCCGCAGCAACTCGACATGCTCGACTCGGTGTCGAAGGCGGCATGGCGCATACGTTCGCCGGAAACCGCGCTCGGCACGCTGACCCGCGCCGCGGCGGCGGCGCTGACTCCGCCCACAGGCCCGGTGAGCGTCGAAATCCCGATCGACGTTCAGCGCGCGCGTATTCCGCGACCGGCGACTCTGGACGCGCTGAGCCTGCCGGTGGCGGCGCCGATCGCGCCGACCCCCGAGGCGCTCGACGCGCTGGCCGCGGCCGTGCGTTCGGCGCGACGGCCGATCCTGTGGCTCGGCAGCGGCGCGCGCGGAGCGGCGACGGCCGTCGCGCGCCTCGCCGATCTCGGCATCCCCGTAGTGACGAGCTGGAAAGGCCGCGGGGTGTTGCCGGAAGACCACCCGATGACCCTCGGCGCGCTCAACGGCACACCCGAGATCGAGACCTTCTACGACAGCCTCGACCTGATGATCGTCGCCGGTTCGCGCCTGCGCGGCCAGGAAACCCGGGATCAATCGCTGCGATTGCCCGCCCGCCGGGTCCAGATCGACGTCGATCCGACCGCCGACGGCCGCGCCTACGACAACGAGTTGTTCGTCTGCGCCGACTGCGGCCTGACGCTCGACGGCCTGGCCGACCGCCTCGACGGCGGGTCGGTCGATCCGGGTCTCGCCGCCGAGACGGCGGCGGTGCGGCGCGAGGCCACTGCGGCGTATCGCAAGACCCTGGGCGTTTACGCCGACTGGCCCGATCAGTTGCGCGAGGCGTTGCCGCGCGACGGGATTTTCGTGCGCGACATCACGCTCAATCACACCACATGGGCGAACCGGATCTTCCCGATCTACGGCACCCGGGACAGCGTCTATCCGGCCAGCGCGGCGATCGGGCCGGGCCTGCCGCTCGCGATCGGTGCGGCGCTCGGCGGCGGCGGGCGCAAGGTGGTGGCGATGACCGGCGACGGCGGCTTCTATCTCAGCCTTGCGGAGCTCTGGACCCTGGTCCAGGAGCGTGCGGGCGTGGTTCTGGTGGTCATGAACGACGGCGGATACGGCGTCATCAAGCAGATCCAGGATCGGATGTATGGCGGCCGTCACCACTATGCCGATATGGCGGGACCGGATCTGGCGCGTCTCGCCGCTCTTGCGGGCCTTCCTCACTTGAAGGTCGCCCAAGGCGGCGAATTCGGGGCGCGGGTGGCCGAGGGTCTGGCGATGGAGGGCCCCTCGCTGGTCGAGGTCGATATGGCGGCGGTCGGGCCGTTTCCGCCCTACTTCGTGCCGCCGCCCTATGTCGCCGCCGAGCGGGCGTAGCGTCCGGGGCTGCGTTCGATGACGAGATAGCGGGAGAACGGACATGACGGATACGGCGCGGCAAACGGCGCTCATCGTTGGCGCGGGCGGCGGGTTGAGCGCCTCTCTGGCGCGGGTCTTCGCGCGCGAAGGCATGGCGGTCGCGGTCGCGGCGCGCGACGTCGACAAGCTCTCGGAGCTGTGCAGCGAAACCGGCGCGCGCGCCAGATCCTGCGATGCCACGGACGAAGACCAGGTGGCGGGGTTGTTCGACTGGTTCGACGAGGGGTTCGGCGCACCGTCGGTGGTCGTTTACAACCCCTCCGCCCGCCGGCGCGCCGCCGTGGTCGATCTGACGCCGGGCGAGGTGCGGGACGCGATCGCCGTGACCTTGTTCGGTGGTTTTCTGGTCGCCCGGCAGGCGGCGCGGCGGATGATCGCGGCGGGCAGGGGCGCAATTCTGTTCACCGGCGCCTCGGCCAGCGTCAAGGGCTACGCCAATTCGTCAAGTTTCGCGATGGGCAAATTCGGCCTGCGCGGCCTTGCCCAGAGCATGGCCCGCGAACTCGCGCCGAAGAACGTGCACGTCGCCCACTTCGTGATCGACGGCAGCATTCTCATCCCCGGCCGCAGCGAACCGGCGGACGCGCCGGATTCGATGCTGCGCCCGGACGCCATCGCCGAGACCTATCTCGCGGTGGTCGAACAGCAGCGCAGCGCCTGGACCTGGGAGGTCGAAGTCCGGCCCTGGGTTGAGAACTTCTGAACCGTCGTTCCGGCCGGCGGCGTAACCCCATCCGCCGCGAGGAGATCGGCCGATGACCGCCGAAACGCGTCCGCAAGACCCGCAGGGATCCCCGCCGATCGCGTCATGGCCGGCGCACTCTTTCGGCGTCGGGGCGGCCTTGATCGTGGCCTCGGTGTCGATGACGTCCGCAGTCGCGGCCGGAGACGGTTTCTACCTGCGCGGCGGAATCGGTCTCGACTGGACGAAGGAAACGAAGTTCACGGACGAGGGCGACTGTTCGAGCCTTTCTCCCGCGGCGTTATACGGGTGCGGTTCGGGTAACGACGGCGCACCCATCGGCTCGCTCGGCGATTTCGGAACGGTGGCCGGCATCGAGCTCGGGCTCGGTTACGCCGTGGCGCAAGCCGCGCGACTGGAACTGCTCGTCGAATACCGCCCGCACTTCACGTTCGAGGGTTTGGCCAATTCCGGCAGGTCACGGAGCGGCAACCGGTAAAAGCGGATCTGTCAGCCCTGTCCGGGATGCCGGCCGCTTACGTGGACTTCGCCGAACCGGGTTTCCCGGGGCTCGGTCCATTCAGTCCGTTCATTGGCGCCGGCGTCGGCGCCGGCCTCGTCGAGATCGACGACACGCTCATGACGTTTCCGAAGACGCGGACCGTCGTTCCGGGCGGGGGCCGGGTCGGTCTCGCCTGGATGCTGACGGCCGGAGTCGCGGCGCCGCCGGGCGAGAAGACGACGCTCGATCTCGCCTGGCGTTACACCGACCTCGGCGCCGTCGAGACCGACCGGGGCGAGGGCCGGGTCGTCTGGCGCGATGGAAGCCGGGCGCCCGTGCCGCTCGACCTCGCTGCGACGCGGGCGACACTGAGGGGGCACGGGCTGCGGCTCTCCCTGCGCTACGCGTTCTGACGCCCGGTCAGGCCGCTTCGCGCCACTTGATCGAACAGCCCATCGACGGAATCTGGTCTTCCGGACCGCGGCCGGTTTCCGCGACCCGTTTCATCGCTTCGTAGAGGTCGCGCCGGGCGCCTGCCACCGGGGTGGTCTTCGAGGCGTCGAGCCGGCCGCGATACTGAAGACCGAGCGCCTTGTCGAAGCCGAAGAAATCAGGCGTGCATACCGCCCCGTAGGCGCGCGCCATGTCCTGCGATTCGTCGAACAGGTAGGGGAAGGGAAACGCTTTCCGGCGTGCGACCTTCACCATGTTGTCGAAACTGTCTTCGGGGTAGGCGTCGGGATCGTTCGAGTTGATCGCGATCAGGTTCACGCCGAGCGCCGCGAGGTCCTTCGCGTCGCGGATCAACAGGTCGAGGATCGCTTTGACGTAGGGGCAGTGGTTGCACATGAACACGACGACCGTGCCGTTGGGGCCGCGCAGGTTGGTGAGACGGTGCATTTGGCCGTCGACGCCCTTGAGGGTGAAGGGCGGTGCGGGCCACCCGAAATCGCAGATCGGTTGAGTCTCGGCCATGGCGGACCTCCGCTTGGGGAAACCGTTCCGTCGCAGGATAGCAAATTCGGGTCGCGCCGGTTCGATAGCGGCAGACGAATTTCGTCCTCTCGCGCGGTCTGCGAATATGGTTTTACCGACTTCCCGTGCCGCGAGTAAATCGTGAATCGAAAATTGCTGCCGAAAGCACGCCTGCGATCGATAGACGACGAGGTGAAGAAGGCCTCGGTAACGGGGTAGTCGGGCCAGTAGCGCTTCACGACCGCGTGCATGATGCCCCGATACAATCCAGCCTCTTGGCATGGCGAATCAGGCAACCGAGTGGAGCGATCAGATAGGCGCGCAGCGCTCTCATCCATCGGGCCAGCCAACGAGCCGCTGGCGCAAGTTTTTTGGCGTGTTGAGATAGCCCATCGAGCGGCGTTCGCCCCACGCAGATCGAATGGCGCTTGTCTGCCGGCGAAAACGTGCGTGCGCATGAGGCTCAGAAGGAGGGGAGGCGGCCCGCAGGCCGCCTCATGTGGTGCATATTTCAGCTTGTTAACGGAAAGCCCTCGATCACCAGACCGCTACGTTGGCGAAATCTCCCCGTTAGCTTGCACCACGATCAGTTCTCGGGAATCTGTGCACGATGTCAAGTGCATTAGAATATATGGTTGGCGAAATGTCGGAAATTTGAACCCTCAGGAGCGTTGCCGTGTCGTCAGGCCACCGTCCCTACCGTCTGGGTTTGGATCTGGGCTCCAATTCCATAGGCTGGTTCGTCATCTGGCTCGATGACGACGGCAAACCTTGCGGACTGGGGCCGGGCGGAGTACGCATTTTTTCCGACGGGCGCGACCCGCAATCGAAGGCGTCCAACGCCATGTCGCGCCGCGTGGCCCGCGGCATGCGGCGGCGACGGGACCGCTATCTGAAAAGGCGGGAACGGCTGATGGACCGGCTTGTCGGGTTCGGTCTCATGCCGGTCGATGAAGCCGAAAGAAAGAGGCTCGAGGGATGCGATCCCTACAAACTCCGGGCCGAAGCGTTGGATCACCGACTCCCTCTGCATCACGTGGGCCGGGCCCTGTTCCATCTGAACCAGCGACGCGGATTCAGATCGAATCGCAAGACGACCCGCGGCGACAACGAAGCCGGACCGATCAAGGAGGCCGTCGGCAGGATGGAACAGGCCATGATGACCGATGGCGCGCGCACCTTGGGCGAGTTTCTGTGGCGCCGTCACCGCAGACGCCAGGGCGTGCGCACGCGAAACGTGGGAACAGCGACCAGGGCAGCCTACGATCTATACCCGTCGCGCAGGATGTTGGAGGAGGAGTTCGACGCGATCTGGGCGTCGCAGGCGGCCCATCATCCCGGGATGACGGACGAGGCGCGCGACATGCTGCGCGGCATCGTCTTTCATCAACGGCTCTTGCACGAACAACCGGTTGGCAAATGCGCGCTTGATCCCGTCAGGAGTCCGGACGACGCCGACGGCTTCCGTTTGGCGCGCGCGCATCCGCTGGCCCAGCGCTTTCGCATCCTTCAGGAGGTCAACAATCTGGAGTATGGCGAGATCGGGCAGCAATTGATCAGGCTGGACGACGAACAGCGCGAAAGGCTCGTGCGGGCCCTGAGCGGGAGGAACAGGCTGACATTCGACCGAATGCGCATGTTGCTGACGCTGCCGGAGGGCGCGCGCTTCAATCTTGAAAGTGACAAGCGCCGGGAGCTCAAGGGTGACGAGACCGCCGCAAAATTGAGCCACAGGAGCCTGTTCGGCCCACGATGGCGCTCCATGGACCGGCCGCGGCAAGGCGATATCGTCGAGCAATTGCTGGCCGTGCAGGATGAGGACGTCCTGGTCGATTGGCTCGTGGCGGAGACCAGGCTGGACGAGGAAACGGCCCGGCGCGTCTCCAACACCGCCCTGCGCGAGGGCCACGGGCGGCTCGGACGCCGCGCTATCCGACGGCTCCTGCCGCACCTGGAAGCGGGGCGGCGCTATGACGAGGCCGCGGAGACGGAGTATGGCGGGCATTCCGAACGGCGCACCGGCGAAGTGGTGAAGCGTCTGCCCTATTATGGCGCATGGATGCCGGACGCGGTGACGGGCAGCGGCGATGTTCGCGACCGCACCCAGAAGCGCTGGGGCCGCTTGCCCAACCCCACCGTCCACATCGGACTGGGCCAGCTGCGCCGTGTCGTCAATGCGATTGTGAAGGAGAACGGGCCGCCCGCGGAAGCCGTCGTGGAGATGACGCGCGGATTCAAGCTGTCGCCGGGAAAGGTGCGCGAGCTGGAGCGCGAGCAGGCCGTGAATCAGGAGAAAAACGAAACACGCGATCGCAAGATCGCGGAACTCGGGCATGCGCCCAACGCCCGAAACCGTCTGAAGATGCGTTTGTGGGAGGAACTCGACCCGCTCGACCGCTGTTGTCCTTTCACCGGTGAAACGATTTCAGTACAGCGCCTGTTCTCTGAAGAGGTCGAGATCGAGCACCTGATCCCGTTCTCGAATTCGTGGGACGACAGCGCGGCCAACAAGGTGGTCGCCATGCGCTTCGCCAATCGGGCGAAGGGCCGGAATACGCCGTTCGACGCCTTCGGCGGCAATCCGACGATCGACGGCCGCCGCTACGACTGGAACGCCATCGCCCGACGGGCCGAGAACCTGCCGGGGAACAAGCGCTGGCGGTTCGCGCCCGACGCGATGCAGCGTTTCGAGAAGCAGGGGGGATTTCTCGCTCGCCAACTGAACGAGACTGGCTGGTTCGCGCGTCTCGCCAAGGATTATGTCGAGGGTCTCACCGGTCCTTACAAGGTCTGGGTCGCGCCGGGCCGGCTGACCGAGATAATCCGGGCCAAATGGGGTCTGAACAGTCTCTTGCCCGACCACAATTTCACCGACCGTAAAAACCGCGCCGACCATCGCCATCACGCCATAGACGCGCTGGTGGTTGGCCTGACTGACCGCTCGTTGCTGCAAGCGATGGCAAGCGCATACGACTGGAATCGCGGCCGGATCAAGGTGCCGGAACCTTGGGAGGGTCTCCGTGACGACCTGGGCGGCGGGCTGCGAAGCATGACTGTCTCGCACCGGCCCGACCACGCTGCAAGTGGCAAACTGCACAAGGCGACGGCATTCGGTCTCGTCAAGAATCCCGACCGGGAAGACGGGAATCTCATCTGCCGGAAGACTCTGACCGAACTTACCCGGCCAGAGATCGGACGCATCCGGGATGTCCGACTGAGAGAGATGGTCGATGCCCATGTCCGCGCGGTGGCGGCGAGGGGCGGAAACCTGAAAGAAGCGCTGAGCAGCTTTGACGCCGCTCACCGGAACAACCGTCACGTCAAAGAAGGAGTGCGGCGGGTGCGCGTTCTCAGGAGCGAGAGACCGGCCTATCTGGTCAACGTCGAGGATAACCGGGGTCAAGCGTACAAGTTCTATAGCGCCGGGGAAAACGCCTTCGTCGATATTTTTGAGGAGCCGGATCGCGCTTGGCGGGGCGAGGCGACAACGATGTTTGACGCCAACCAGCCCGGCCATCGACCGCGGTGGCGCGACCGCAACGACGTCGCTTTCCTCATGCGGGTCAGGAAGGGCGACCTGATGACCGTGGAAGATACCGATGGCGAACGCAAAGTCATGGTCGTTCATCGATTGGAGGCGTCGGCAAGCAGATTCCGGCTGGCGCCGCATCACGAGGGCGGGGATTTGCAGAAGCGTCACAGGAATCCCGACGATCCCTTCCGTTGGCGTATATGGAGCTACAGCTCGCTCCGGAACCGGGGCGCAGAACGCGTCCGGGTCGATGAATTAGGGCGCGTCTGGCGCGTCCCCCCGGACGAGGCGAGGCATTCGTTGTAGGCGCGCGGGAGGCCCGACATGGTGGGGCGCGTGGTGGATCTGGAGACCGATGGAAGGCATCTGTCGCTCCATCGCGGTTTTCTGGTGGTGAGCGAAGACGGCGAGGAGATCGGCCGCGTCGGCCTGGACGGCATCGCGGCGGTGGTCGCCAACGCCCGCGGCCTGACCTGGAGCAACCATGCGCTGGTGAGTCTGGCGGAACGCGGCATCGCGACGGTTCTGTGCGGCCCGAACCACCGGCCCGCAGCCGTCGTCTGGCCCGTGGAGAGTCACCATGCGCAAACGGGTCGTATGGCGGACCAAGCGCGCGCCCGAACACCGCTGAAGAAGCGCCTGTGGGCGCAGATCGTCCGTGCGAAAATTCTGGCCCAAGGCGCTACTCTAGCGGCCGCGGGCGCGCCCCACGGCGGCTTTCGGCTCCTGTCCCGCAAAGTACGGTCGGGCGACCCCGACAACGTGGAGGCCGCTGCTGCCCGCCGGTATTGGCCATTGCTGATGGGCACCGACTTCCGGCGCGACCGCGAAGCGGGCGGTGTGAACGGCCTCCTGAACTACGGCTACGCTGTGCTGCGTGCCGGCGTAGCGCGCGCCGTGATGGCGGCGGGGCTTCACCCCAGCTTGGGCCTGATGCACTCAAACCGGGGCAACCCCATGGTGCTGGTCGATGACCTGATGGAACCGTTCCGCCCGGTCGTGGACCTGGAGGTTTGGCGCCTGGTTCGCTGCGGCATCGAAGAGGTCGATCGCGACGCCAAGGCGGCGCTCGCCCGGGTAATGATCTTGGATCTGCCGTCCGTCGCCGGAATGAGTCCGGTGGTGGTGTGTGCGGAGCGGCTCGCGCAATCCGTAGCGCGCGCTTACGCAAGTGAGGGCGACGCCCTTGATCTTCCGATTCCGGGACTGCCACTGGGGGGATGACACAGCGCCCCCCAATCAGGAGGCCGCGGGCGGAGAGCGGGGTCGCGCTCAGCGGATATCGCATCGTGTGGATGATCGTGTTCTTCGACCTGCCGGTCGCCACCAAATTGCAGCGCAGCGCTGCCGCGCGGTTTCGTCACGACCTGCTGGATGAAGGCTTCGAGATGAGCCAGTATTCGGTGTATTTTCGGCATTGTGCGGGTAAGGAACAGGCTGGCGCGCTTGCCCGGCGGATCGAGCTGGCCATACCCGGGGAGGGTAAGGTCCACGTGATGCAAATCACCGATAAGCAGTACGAGAACGTCCGGGTGTTCCGGGGAAGAAAACGCGAACCCGGCCCGAGAAACCCCGACCAGCTGGTCATGTTCTAATGCGAGCATGGCCGAGTTCACGACCGGGCGGGCGAGAAAAAGGCCCTGAAATCAGGGCCTTTTTGAGAGATCGAAATTTAGCGGTCTGGTGATCGAGGGCCAACCGCAACATCCTTACGGATGACGTGATCGAGCGCTCGAATTTAGCGGTCTGGTGATCGAGGGCCAACCGCAACGAGCGCATCCACATCCGCCCAAATCCAGGCAATTTAGCGGTCTGGTGATCGAGGGCCAACCGCAACCGCATCGCGCGCGACCAGACCACCAAGACGAATTTAGCGGTCTGGTGATCGAGGGCCAACCGCAACTGGCGCACCGCGAACCAGCGCTGGGAGGCGAATTTAGCGGTCTGGTGATCGAGGGCCAACCGCAACCGCATCGCGCGCGACCAGACCACCAAGACGAATTTAGCGGTCTGGTGATCGAGGGCCAACCGCAACCATCTACGCCAGCTGGTAGGCGGCCCTGCGAATTTAGCGGTCTGGTGATCGAGGGCCAACCGCAACCCCTGAGCCATGATATCTTGCAGCTCTTCCAATTTAGCGGTCTGGTGATCGAGGGCCAACCGCAACCATCTACGCCAGCTGGTAGGCGGCCCTGCGAATTTAGCGGTCTGGTGATCGAGGGCCAACCGCAACGAACCTATAGATGTCCTCACGGAGCCGGCGAATTTAGCGGTCTGGTGATCGAGGGCCAACCGCAACCCCGTAGGCGGTGCGGGTGAAAAATGCCTCAAATTTAGCGGTCTGGTGATCGAGGGCCAACCGCAACCGATTGGGTCGAGTGGCAAGGCGAGGATTTAATTTAGCGGTCTGGTGATCGAGGGCCAACCGCAACAGCGTCACCGCCGTGGCGCCCGCGACGCTGAATTTAGCGGTCTGGTGATCGAGGGCCAACCGCAACCGAGGTCTCCAGCACCAGATCGGGGGTCGCAATTTAGCGGTCTGGTGATCGAGGGCCAACCGCAACGACTCCGGGCTGTGGGGCAGCCTCGGCGGAAATTTAGCGGTCTGGTGATCGAGGGCCAACCGCAACTCCGACACGACGCACGCGACCTATCCGCTGAATTTAGCGGTCTGGTGATCGAGGGCCAACCGCAACTCGCCGATCACCACCACGCCGCGATCGTCGAATTTAGCGGTCTGGTGATCGAGGGCCAACCGCAACCATATCGTGATGCGGTCGAACACAGTCTGGAATTTAGCGGTCTGGTGATCGAGGGCCAACCGCAACAGCTGGGACCAGCGCCGCAGCTTTGGCCGGAATTTAGCGGTCTGGTGATCAAGGGCCAACCGCAACCCGCGACGGCGGCGGTCACGGCGCTCAACGAATTTAGCGGTCTGGTGATCGAGGGCCAACCGCAACGGGTCGAGCAGCGTGCGGACGCGCACGCCAATTTAGCGGTCTGGTGATCGAGGGCCAACCGCAACATGGTTGGCCTCGCCGGTCGCCAGCCGCGAAATTTAGCGGTCTGGTGATCGAGGGCCAACCGCAACGAAATTCCGTCGGGCGTTGCGACCGGGGCGAATTTAGCGGTCTGGTGATCGAGGGCCAACCGCAACCAACCGCTGCCGCCGTGCGGCACCCTCCGAAATTTAGCGGTCTGGTGATCGAGGGCCAACCGCAACTATAACCATCCTATCGCAGTCAGCAACCCAAATTTAGCGGTCTGGTGATCGAGGGCCAACCGCAACGCGCGGCTGCCGGCAGGCGCCAGGGTTGCCAATTTAGCGGTCTGGTGATCGAGGGCCAACCGCAACGAGCCGACGCCGAGCCCGGCGCCGGCGGCAAATTTAGCGGTCTGGTGATCGAGGGCCAACCGCAACAATGCGGGGAGCAGCCCCGCCAACGCGAAAAATTTAGCGGTCTGGTGATCGAGGGCCAACCGCAACGCGCGGCTGCCGGCAGGCGCCAGGGTTGCCAATTTAGCGGTCTGGTGATCGAGGGCCAACCGCAACATTCAGGGACGCGGCGATGCGGCCATAGGAAATTTAGCGGTCTGGTGATCGAGGGCCAACCGCAACTTTTTCAAGAGGACCAGAAGGTTGGCGTCGAATTTAGCGGTCTGGTGATCGAGGGCCAACCGCAACTAATTGACGATGCGGTGACGCCGGCGCGGGAATTTAGCGGTCTGGTGATCGAGGGCCAACCGCAACTGTTGGACCAAACTGGTGCGATATGGATGAAATTTAGCGGTCTGGTGATCGAGGGCCAACCGCAACCGTGAGTTGGGCGGACAATCGATCACTGGTAATTTAGCGGTCTGGTGATCGAGGGCCAACCGCAACTATCATGGCGCGCCGTAGTTGGTCTTTGCAATTTAGCGGTCTGGTGATCGAGGGCCAACCGCAACGGCCGGATCGAGATCGCGTTGTCGAACGGCCGCCGGGTGAGCGCGGTCGGGTCGTTCGACGTGGACGCTCTGTGCCGGGTGGTTCGGGTACTGGGCGGAGGCGCCGCGTCGCGCTCCGCCGCGCCAGGGCCGCGCCGCACCTCGACGAGTTCGAACGCTGGTTGCAATCGCAGTTGCCCAGGCTCTCCGCCAAGACCCCGCTGGCGGCGGCGATCCACCATGCCCTGACCCGGATGAAGCGTCTGCGGCCCTGTATCGAGCACGGCTTCCCGGAGATCGACAACAACCCGGCCGAACACGCAATGAGGCCGATCGCCCTGGGCAGGAAAACGATCTCTACATGGGCTCGGCCAGCGGCGGCAAGGCCGCCGCCATCGCCTGCACACCGATCGAGACCGCCAGGCTCAACGACGTCGATCCGCAAGCCTGGCTCGCCCAGCTCCTCGAACGCATCCCCGACTACAAGATCAACCGCATCGACGAACTGCTGCCGTGGAACACCGCGCCGGCAGAAGATCGACAAGCCGACGACCGATCACGCAAGGCCGGTCAGGCCGGACGCTTACAAACGATTGGCAAACTCCGGGAATCAAAACTCTGTCGGTGATTGACGGGGTGTGTGCGCCCTGGCATGGCATGCAATGCCCAATGCGCTGCCGGGACGGAACCTACACCGGGGCCCCGCGGCGATCGGGCACTCCGGCCCACTCGCAAACTTCTCCGCTCCGACGCTCGTTCCCCCTGTCCGCCGAAGCCGGCGTCGGCGAATGGGTCGCCATCGCCTTCGCCCCCCACGGTATGCCTTCGGCGTTCCGGCCCATCGGCTCGGATCAGGTTGCCTCGCCGACGGTCACACGCTTTTCCAACTGGTGGAGGGTCTTGGGATCGTTCATATCGAGATACGCCATCAAGTCCGTTTCTCCGCGAGGCTCGTCGCGCTCCGCCTGCCGATGCTCACCGGCTGCCGGCGCAACGAGATTCCGACGCTGCGCTGGGCCGATGCGGACCTCGAGGCGGGCGAGATTCAACTTCGCGACGCGAAGACCGGAGCGCGTTCCGTCGCGCTCTCGCCATCGGCGAGAACCGTGCTTGCCGGAATACCGCGCCTGCCGGACAATCCCTGGGTGATTGCCGGCGCCGGGCCGGGCGCGCGGCTCAGCAATCTCAACAACGCCTGGCTCGCGGTGCGGGCGCGTGCCGACCTGAAGGATGTGCGCATCCATGACCTCCGGCACAGCTTCGCTTCGCGCGCGCTGGCGCTCGGCGAGAGCCTGCCGATGATCGGCAAGATGCTCGGTCACCGGAAGGTGCAGACGACGGCCCGCTACGTCCACTTGGCACGCGATTCGGTGAAGGCGTCGGCGGCGCGCATCGCCGAGAGCCTGCGGGAGGACCTGGCGGGCGAGACCGACCTTCCGTGCTTCGCGCCATGACCGCCAACCGCGCGGCCGTGGCTTATCGACGGGATATCGGCATTTTGGACGACGGTCTGCGGAGCGGGTTCCATGCGAATTGGCGCCATGGGGCGTTCCGCCGCCGCCTCCCGCGAATAAAAAACCGGTCATTCCAAAACTTCCGCTGTGCTATGGGGTTGGACCGGAGGCGGGCCATATCGGCCGCCGGGCGGATTGACCGGGCAGGGGAGAACGGTTTCATGGGTCACGGGAACAGGCCGGCTGCGCCCGGCGCATCGCGTCCGCAAGATTTCACCCCCCCGCGCTGCCGGGCGTCCGGCGGTGCTGAGCGGAGGGCGCGCGCCCGATAGCGCATCCCGCGGCCGCGCCGCGACCGGTCTCTTCCGCCTCTTCGCGCTGGCGTCGTTGCTGTTCCTCATTGGCTCAGTCGGCGCACCAACGCAGGCCCTCGCCAACGACCCAGGGCACAATGTCTCCGTGGAGGCCGACAAAAGCGCCGACGAGGGCGGCGTACTAATCTTCAAAATCATATTCGACACCTCACATATGGTAGGCAATGAATCGCGGTACCTGTGCGCCAATTGGGAGATTACCCACGGCACCACGGACAGCAGCGACTTCGCGCAGGGACAGGCGATGAGCGGACATGTCGTCGACAATGACGTCCGGAACTCGGATGCCACCGATCTGCCGCTGAATGTCAGAATAAGAACCAACGACGACTCGGATTTCGAGCCGGACGAAACCTTCACCTTCACCGTCACCGGCGCCGGAGGCGCCACGTCCTCAACCGCTGGCTCATGCCCTACAGACGCCAACCACTTCACCATCACCACCGCCAGCCGCACCGGCACCATCCGCAACAACGACGGACAGGGGGACTTGACTCCGTCCTTCAGCGACACATCGGTCGATTACACTTGGACGGTGGGCACCGACATCGGCTCGGTGGTGTTGCCGGCGGCCACCGGCGGCGACGGGACGCTGAGCTACACCCTGACTCCGGGGGCGAACATCCCCGCCGAGGTGAGCTTCGACGCCGCCACGCGCACGCTCTCCGGCACGCCGACGACGTCCGGGATACCCGGCGCCCTCACCCTGACCGCCACCGACAGCGACGCCTCCGACCCTGACAGCGCTACGCTTGCCGTCAATATCGGCATCGAGCCGGCCAAGCCGACGGGCTTCACGGCGGCGGCGGGCGACGCGCAGGTGACGCTGACCTGGGACAACCCCGGCGACACCGGCATCACCGGGTATCAGGTGGCGGGATGGACAGGGACGGAGCCCGACACACTCACCTGGGCCGGCATCCCGGGCAGCGGCGCGACCACAGTGAGCTATACCGCCATCCAGCTGACCAACGACGCGGCGTACGGCTACCGCATCCGTGCGATGGCCGGTTCGGCATTCGTGGTCAGCGAGGCCTCGGACGCCGCCACCGCCACGCCGACGGCGGCCACGAGACCCAGCATTCCGACCATAGACAGCATTGTCGCGGGCGACGGGCAACTGACGGTGACCTGGTCGCCGCCGGACTCCGACGGCGGGGCGGATATCACGAGTTACACGGTCGTCGCGGACCCGGGTACGCCGGCGGACCCCAGCGACGACATTGCCTGCCCCGACACGCTGGACGGGGCGTCCCGTTCGTGCACCATCACCGGGTTGACCAACGGCACGACCTACACCGTCGGCGTGCGGGCAATGAACTCCGCGGGCATCGGGCAGACGGCGACAATGACCGCCACGCCGACGGCGGCGGTGGCGAACAACGCGCCGACCATCACGAGCGCGGCGGCTATCGACGTGGCGGAGAACGCCACGGCGGTGGTCACGGTGACCGCCACCGACCCGGACAGCGGCGATACGGTCACCTTCGCCAAGAACGGCGGCGCGGACGCATCGGCGTTCAGCCTCACCTCGGCGGGCGTGCTGACCTTCACGACCGCGCCCGACTACGAGAACCCGACGGATTCCGACACTAACAACACCTACATCGTGGTGGTGCGGGCGACGGACAGCGGATCGCCGGCCCTGACCGCCGACCAGACCATCACCGTCACGGTGACCGACGTGAACGAACAGGCAACGGGCACGGCGCCGGACTTCGGGTCGGAAGACGTGGACGATCAAACCTGGAGGGTGGGCGAAGCCATCACCGCGGTAACGCTGCCCACCGCCACCGGCGGCGAAGGCACGCTCAGCTACACGCTGGAGCCGGACATCACCGCCTACGGGCTGACGCTGACCAATACCGCGTTAACCAGGGAGATCAGCGGCACGCCGACCAAGGTGCTGACCACGGCCACGGCGTTCACCTGGACCGCCACCGACGACGACAGCGACACGGACACCGTGACCTTCGACGTCACCATCGGCAAGGGCGAGCAGACGCTGATCGGCTTCGCCTACTCGCCGGACGCCATCGTCTTCAATGACAACCCACCCGCGGTGACCGCGCCCACGGGGAACCAGGGCGCGCTGAGCTATGCGAGCCGGACGGCCACCGTCTGCACGGTGGACAGCGCCAGCGGCGCGCTCACCATCCTGAGTTCCGGGGTGTGCACCGTGCGGGCCACCGCGGCGGCCACCGACGACTATGACGAGGCCACTGTGGACGCCGGCGTCGACATCACGCCGGCCGTACCCGTCATCGGCGTCACGGCGGGGGACGGGTCCATCACCCTGACCTGGAGCGACCCCGGCGACACCGGCATCGACGCCTGGGACTGGCGGCGCTGCGAACCCGGGGGAGTCTCCTGCACCTCCTGGACCGCAGCCACCGCCGGCGAGATCGGCGCCCGGACCATCGTCATCGACGGGACCAACGGCACGGCCTACACTGCCAAGCTGCGCGCCAAAGCGGGCGGCTTCACCAGCGCGGTCGCCACCTCCGACAGCATCACGCCCACGGCGGGGGCGAACAACGCGCCGACCGCGGTGGGGACGATTTCGGATATGACGCTGACGGTGGGCGGCTCCGCGTCGGATGTGGACGTGGCGGCCAACTTTAGCGACGCCGACAACGACACGCTGACCTACACGGCGGAATCGGGCGACCCGTCGGTGGCCGCGGTGACGGTATCCGGCAGCATCGTGACGGTGACGCCGGTGGCGGCCGGCAACGCCCGCATCACGGTCACCGCGACCGATCCGGGCGGCCTCACCGCCACGCAGATGTTCACCGCCGCGGTCAACCAGCCGGTGGACGACCTGATACCGTCCTTCTCCCCGGCCTCGGTCGCCTACGGCTGGACGGTCGGCGCGGACATCGGCCGGGCGCAGTTGCCGGCGGCCGCCGGCGGCGACGGCGCGCTGACCTACGAGCTTACGGACAAGGCGGACATCCCCGCCGGGGTGAGCTACGACGATGCGATGCGCACCTTCACCGGAACGCCGACGGCGGCGGGGACGGCCGCCCTGACCCTGACCGCGACGGACAGCGACGCGTCCGACCCGGACAGCGCCGAACTGACCGTCGCCATCACGGTCGCCAGGGGGATGCAGGACCTGAGCGGCTTCGCCTACAGCCCGGCCCGCGTCGCGGTGGACGACGAGGCGCCGGCGCTGACCTACGCCAGCACGACCCCCGGCGTCTGCACGGTCGAGGCGGACACGGGCGCGCTGACCCTGCTTGCCGCCGGCGCCTGCACGGTCGAGGCGACGGCGGCCGCCACCGACGGCTACGCAGCGGCCACCGCGCGCTTCACCGTGGAGGTGACCGCCGCCGGGGCGGAGACGCGCGAGCGTCTGGCGGCGGTGAACGAGTCGGTTCTGCCGGAACTGGGGCGGGCGCTGGCGGCGGGCGCGGCGGAGGCGGTGACCGGGCGCCTCGACGCGGCGCTGTCGGGCGGCGCGCTGCCGGCGGCGACCGGGTTCGCGGACGCGCTCGCCTCGGTCGCCGGGGTTCTGAAGGCGAACGAGCGGGCGCTGGACGAGGGCGCGTTCTCCTGGCGGCAGGCCCTGTCGGGCAAGTCGTTCGCGCTGGGTCTGTCCGGGAGCGGTCCGGGCGTGGGCGATGTCGCGTTCTGGGGTTCGGGCGATTGGCGGAGCCTGTCGCTGGACGACGACGCAGCGATCGAGTGGGAGGGCGAGGCGTTCACCGCCGCGCTCGGCGTCGACGCCGATCTCGGCTCCGATGTCCGGGCCGGTGCGGCGCTGTCCCGGTCCGAGGGTTGGATAGACTATACCGACGGCAGCGGCGCGGCGGCGGTGGAGGGCACGCTGGAGAGCCGGATGACGAGCGTGCATCCCTATGCGGGCCTGTCGCTGGCGGACGGCGGACGGCTATGGGCGACGGCCGGCTGGGGCCAGGGCGAGATCGAGATCGACGACGAGGGAGCGGCGCGCGGCCAGTCGAGCGACACGGCGCTGCTGACGGCGGCGGTGGGCGGCGTCGCCCGGCTTTCGTCCACGGATGCGACGGCGTTCGACCTCAAGGGCGAGGCGCAGACGGCGCGTTTGGAGATCGACGACAACGGCGATCTGATCGACGGCCTGACGGTGAACACCCGTCGGCTGCGTCTGGCGCTGGAGGGGTCGCGGGCGTTCGCGCTGTCATCGGGCGCGACGCTGACGCCGTCGCTGGAGGCCGGGTTGCGCTGGGACGGCGGCGATGGCGCGACCGGGACGGGTGTCGAGCTCGGCGCCGGCGTGGGCTGGGCGAACCGGGCATCGGGCCTGACGGCGGCGGTGTCGGGTCGGGCGCTGGCGGGGCATAGCGGGGGCCTGCGGGAATGGGGCGCGTCCGGCTTCCTGCGTCTGGCCCCGGACGTGGACGGGCGCGGCCTGTCGCTGAGCGTGTCGCCGTCGTGGGGCGAGACGGGGAGCAGGTTGTCGCAGTTGTGGGACGACGGCATGACCGCCCGCACCGCGGACGGGACGGCGCCGGTCGGGCGGATCGAGGCGGAGCTGGGCTACGGTCTGGCGGCGCTCGACGGGGTGGGCGTGGTCACGCCCTACAGCGGCGCGGCGCTGGCCGATGACGGCGTGCGGCGCTACCGCCTGGGCGGGCGCTTCGGCCTCGGCGCGGGGCTCGCCTTGAGCCTCGAGGCGAGCCGCCGCGAGAGCGGATCGGACATGGCCGACCACGGCATCGGACTGCGCGGCGCGCTGCGTTGGTAAGCCGAGCGCGCGGTCGCTCGAAGGGCAACCACAAGGGTTGCCCCTACAGGAATTGTCGCGGTTCGTGTTGGCGATGACAGCGCGACGGCGGCACCTCCAGGCTGCCACGAAGGGGCGGGTCCGCCAGGCCACATCGACCCGCCTGCAGAGGCGCCCCTTGTGGGCGCCCGAACCCCCGAACAGGCGCGGAATATGGGCGGGCAACCACAAGGGTTGCCCCTACAGGAATTGTCGCGGTTCGTGTTGGCGATGACAGCGGGGCGGCGGCCCCTCCAGGCTGCCACGAAGGGGCGGGTCCGCCAGGCCACATCGACCCGCCTGCAGAGGCGCCCCTTGTGGGCGCCCGAACCCCCGAACAGGCGCGGAATATGGGCGGGCAACCACAAGGGTTGCCCCTACAGGAATTGTCGCGGTTCGTGTTGGCGATGACAGCGGGGCGGCGGCCCCTCCAGGCTGCCACGAAGGGGCGGGTCCGCCAGGCCACATCGACCCGCCTGCAGAGGCGCCCCTTGTGGGCGCCCGAACCCCCGAACAGGCGCGGAATATGGGCGGGCAACCACAAGGGTTGCCCCTACAGGAATTATCGTGGTTCGTGTTGGCGATGACAGCGGGATGGCGGCCCCTCCCGGCCGCCGCGAAGGAGCGGGCGCGCCAGGCGACATCGACCCGCCTGTAGGGGCGCCCCTTGTGGGCGCCCGAACCCCCGAACAGGCGTGGAATACGGGCGGGCAACCACAAGGGTTGCCCCTACAGGAATTATGGCGGTTCGTGTTGGCGATGACAGCGCGACGGCGGCCCCTCCCGGCCGCCGCGAAGGAGCGGGTCCGCCAGGCCACATCCACCCGCCTGTAGGGGCGCCCCTTGTGGGCGCCCGAACCCCCGAACAGGCGCGGAATACGGGCGGGCAACCACAAGGGTTGCCCCTACAGGAATTATGGCGGTTCGTGTTGGCGATGACAGCGCGACGGCGGCCCCTCCAGGCTGCCACGAAGGGGCGGGGTCCGCCAGGCCACATCGACCCGCCTGCAGGGGCGCCCCTTGTGGGCGCCCGAACCCCCGAACAGGCGCGGAATACGGGCGGGCAACCACAAGGGTTGCCCCTACAGGAATTGTCGCGGTTCGTGTTGGCGATGACAGCGCGACGGCGGCACCTCCAGGCCGCCGCGAAGGAGCGGGCGCGCCAGACGACATCGACCCGCCTGCAGGGGCGCCCCTTGTGGGCGCCCGAACCCCCGAACAGGCGCGGAATATGGGCGGGCAACCACAAGGGTTGCCCCTACAGGAATTGTCGCGGTTCGTGTTGGCGATGACAGCGGGATGGCGGCTCCTCCCGGCCGCCGCGAAGGAGCGGGCGCGCCAGGCGACATCGACCCGCCTGCAGGGGCGCCCCTTGTGGGCGCCCGAACCCCCGAACAGGCGCGGAATATGGGCGGGCAACCACAAGGGTTGCCCCTACAGGAATTGTCGCGGTTCGTGTTGGCGCTACGTCAACGCCAACCCGATCTTCACTTGGCGCCGCGATCCCCGCTACAAGCCGGCGGTGGATGGCGAGGACGCGCCGCCCTTCCTGCCAGTGGAGGTGGCGCCGGACGCGCCGCCGCCGGAGCCGGCCGGATTATCGGACGGCCGGATCGAGATCGCGTTGTCGAATGGCCACCGGGTGAGCGCGGTCGGTTCGTTCGACATGGACGCTCTGCGCCGGGTGGTTCGGGTACTGGGCGGATGATCCCGGTTCCGTCCTCGACGCGGGTGTGGCTGGCCTGCGGCGTGACGGACATGCGCAAGAGGTTCTCCGGGCTTGCGGCGCAGGCGGAGCGGGTGCTCAAGGCGGATCCGCATTGCGGCCATCTCTTCATCTACCGCGGTGATTTTCCTTCGGCGAACTCGAGGGGCGTGTGTGTGTATATATGAAGCCCATCGCGCCAACTTCAAAGTCCCTGTCCCCACCATCATAATACGGCCGAGGATCTGCCAACGTTAGTCCTTCAGATAGTTTCCCGATAGCAACAGTGGCCTTCTTCACTTCATACAAGGGGTCCGTCGCTATCGTCTTGCCCGATTTTCCAGATGCCGCCTTCATTGTTCTCTGTGCCAACAATTCCACCAGATAGAGGGCTGTCCGTTTGCTACCATCTGAAAATCCGTGATTCGAAACGATCCCGTGAACTAGTGCAGCCGCCTACCGATTTGCCAGCACCTTCTCGGCGAACGGGGCCTCGAAGAGGACGCCGAGCGCCGCGACGACCCAGACATCCTTCTCCAGAAGATGCGCCTTGTGGCTGCCGCTTCGCTCCGCCACCTCGAGAGCGTCGCGCCTGTCGTCGGGCGAGAGGTTCCGGAATCCCTGCTCAGCCATGCGCAAGGCGCGCGCTCATCGGCTCCGCCATCCAGATCGGCATGATGGCGCGCGCGGCCGCAAGCTCTTCCCGATCCGGCTTGGAGAGCGTCCCTAGAACCGCTTCGAGGCCATCCTCGATCTCTTCGGGACCGAGCCATGCGAGGGCGCGGATGACGTCGCCCGCCTTTCGGTGCGGCGCCGCGAGCTGCCAGCGCGGAGCGTGACGCAGTTCCACGATGGACGAGCGCCAACCGCATCTCTTCGTTCGCCGCGTTGAAGGAAGCGATGGTTCGACAAAGAAACGGGGCGCGCCGTGTGGCGCGCCCCGCCTTGTCCGCTCGTCGCGGTCGGGCGCTTGCCCGACCGCCCGGCGTCCGATGCGACCTTAGTAGATCGCGACCGGGGCGCCGATCGAGCCCGTCGCGCCCGCTACGGGCGCCGGGCTGTAGAAGTAGGCGAACTGATAGACGCCCGCCGCCGCCGCCTCGGAGAGCTTCATGTTCTCCTGATTGACGATGCCGTGGCGGGTTTGCAGATACTGGTGCACGCAGAACACGCACGCCGGATCCGGGTTCGGCACCGCATCGACCGGCCACGTGTCGCCGCCGGTCACGCCGGCCTGGACCTCTTCAGCGATCCAGCGTGCGACTTCCATGCCGATGCCCGGGCAACCGTCGTTGTAGGTGACGGGATCGCTCCAGTGCATCTCCCAACCGGTGCGGAAGAGGATCGCGTCGCCCGCCGCCGGCTCGTAGTCGCCCATGCCCTGCGCGGCGAGCGCGCCCATCACGTCGTCCATGACGATCTCGTCGCCCTTCGCCATCGCATCGACGCCGCGATAGCCGGCGATGTCGAGGAGGATGCCGCGCGCGACGATCGGGTGCAGGTGCTCGGTGCCGAGCTTCTGCAAGCCGTAGGCACCGCCCATCTCGGATGCGGTGAAGCCGTTATACCAACGCATCTCGTTCTTGTCGCCGTCGGCGCCGACTTGCACGCCGATATGGCCGAGACCGTCGAACTGGGTTCCCACCTGGCCGATCTCGGTGGACAGGAACTCGTCGTTCCACATGATCTTGTTGGGGCCGAACGGACCGCCCGTGGGGGTGCCGGGAATGCGCAGCGAGAACTTGCGGGCGCCGAACAGCGGCATGTCGGCCGTGTAGTCATGGCCGAGCTTGATCGTCTTGCCTTCCTTGATCTGGGCGATGGCGCGCATGACCACTTCCGGCTGGGTGTACCAGTTGGTCGATCCCGCCTGATCGCCTTCGCCCCACATCGGGTGCGGCCACCACTTCGAGCCCAGCGGCGTTTCCATCATGTCGCCGTCGACCCACGGCTTGCCGATGCAGCCATCGAGATTGTCGGGCGTACAATCGGCCATGGCCGCGCCGCCGGCGATGGCCATCGCAGCGCCGGCGGTGCCGGCGATGGCCAGCGATTTGAGGTTCCTCATCGACTTCCTCCCTCGTGACGTTCACCGGCGGCGGCCGTAACGGCGCCGCCGCCATGCGTATTACCTGCCCCGCGCCGGTGCTTGTCAAGCCTCGCATCCGGTCGGCGGCATGTTATGGTGCCGCGCCCGGAAACCGGAGGTCCGTATTCCCATGCCCGGATTGCCCGATCCGTCCGCACATCGCGCCGCCGCCTGGCGCGGTTGCCTCGCCGCCGGCGCGATGGCGGTTCTCGCCGCGTGCAGCAGCGACGAAGAGGTCTATGTCGAGCGCCCGGTCGAAGACCTCTACAACGAAGCGATGGACCTCCTGCTGGAGGGCGACTACGCGCCCGCGGCGGTCGCCTTCGACGAAGTCGAACGCCAGCACCCCTATTCGGTGTGGGCGACCAGAGCGCAGTTGATGACGGCGTATGTGAGCTATCGCAACAACGATTACGACGAGGCGATCGCCGCCGCCGAGCGCTTCGTGGAACTGCATCCCGGCCATGCCGACGCGGCCTATGCGCGCTATCTCGTCGGCCTTTGCTACTACGAGCGCATCAGCGATGTCGGGCGCGACCAGCGCATGACCGAACTCGCCTACGACGCTTTCGAGGAAGTGCGCAGGCGCTACCCGGAAACCCGCTACGCCCGGGACGCGGCGCTCAAGGTCACGCTGGTGCGCGACCATCTCGCGGGCAAGGAAATGGAGGTCGGGCGCACCTACCAGGACCTCGAGTTCTATCTCGCCGCGATCAACCGGTTTCGCAACGTGGTTGTGGAATACCAGGCGACCACGCACGTTCCGGAGGCGCTGCTGCGGCTTGCCGAATGCTATCTGGCGCTCGGCGTGGTCGAGGAAGCGCGGGCCGTGACCGCGGTGCTCGGCCATAATTTTCCGGGAAGCCTGTGGTATCGCGACGCCTTCGCCCTGCTTCGCGAGCGCGAGCTGGAACCGCGTCTGACCGAAAGTTCCTGGCTTTCCCGGCTGTTCTGACCCGCGGCTCTCCCCGCGTGCGGAGCGGACGATGCTGCTACGCCTGTCGATACGCGATCTGGTCGTCGTCGACTCGATGGCGCTGGAATTCGGCCCCGGCCTGTGCGCGTTGACCGGCGAGACCGGTGCCGGCAAGTCGATCCTGATCGACGGGCTCGGCCTTGCGCTCGGCCGCCGCGCCGACGCCGGCATGGTGCGCGCCGGCGCCGCCCGGGCCACGGTCGCCGCCGTCTTCTCGCTCGCCGATGCGAAGCCGGCGGCTGCCTGGCTCGCCGATCGCGGCTTCGACGACGGCGGAGAGGTGATCCTGCGGCGCAGCATCGGCGCCGACGGACGCAGCCGCGCCTTCGTCAACGACCGCCCGGCGACGGTTTCGGCGCTTGTCGCGCTCGGGCGGCGTCTGCTCGAGATCCACGGCCAGGATACCCGCCTCGGCCTGCTGGACCCGGCCCGGCATCGCGCCGCCCTCGACGGGTTCGGCGGTCTCGGGCGAGAGGCGGCGCGGGTCGCGCAAATCCACGCGCGGCGGCGCGCCGTTGAGGCCGAACTCGCCGACGCCGAAGCCCGGCACGAACAGGACGCCGCGGATCAGGGCCTGCTGCAAAGCGAGCTCGACGAACTGACCGCACTTGCGGTGGCCCCCGGCGAGGAGGCGCGCCTGGCCGACGAGCGTAAATCCCTGATGGCGGGCGAGCGCGCCGCCGAGGCGCTCGCCGCCGCCAGCGCCGCCCTGGGCGGCGACCCGGCGCCGGATCACGCGCTGGCGACCGCCGCACGCGCGCTTCACCGGGCGGTTCCCCACGCTGCCGGTCGCCTCGACGACCTCGCGGCGGCGCTCGACAGGGCGGTCGTCGAGGCCGCGGAGGCGCGGGCCGGGCTGGACGCGGCGGTCGCGGGCATGGATATCGACCGAGACCATCTGGAGGCTGTCGAGGCGCGTCTGTTCGCGCTGCGTGCGGTCGCCCGCAAGCATCGTGTCGCCGCGGAGCGCTTGCCCGAAATCGCGGAGTCCCTCGCCGCGCGCCTCGCCGCCATCGAGACCGGGGCGCGCAGTCTGGACTCGCTGCGAGAAGCGGTTGGCGCCGCTCGCGCCGACTACGATGCGGCTGCAGCGGAGCTAAGCGCGGGCCGCCGCCGCGCGGCGCGGGCGCTGGCGGCGACGATCGATCGCGAGCTTGCGGCCCTGCGGCTCGCCGGCGCCCGTTTCTCGGTGTCCCTGAGCGCGCTCGACGAGAACGAGCGCGGCGCCGGCGGGGCGGAACGCGTCGGCTTCCGTATCTCGACGAACGCCGGCGCGACGGGCGCGTTGCAACGGATCGCGTCGGGCGGCGAACTGTCGCGCTTCATGCTCGCCCTGTGCGTTGCGCTCGCCGGCAAGCAGGCCACCCCGAGCCTCGTCTTCGACGAGATCGACGTCGGAGTCGGCGGCGCGGTGGCCCATGCGGTCGGCACCCGGCTCGCGCGTCTGGCGGCCTGCGCCCAGGTCCTCGTCGTGACCCACCATCCGCAAGTCGCCGCCCTCGCCGCGCACCACTACCGGATCGTCAAGCAGACCGATCGCGGACGCGCGGCGACCGTCGCCGAGCCCCTGTCGGCCGAGGCGCGGCGCGAAGAGATCGCCCGCATGTTGTCGGGGGCCGAAATCACCGGCGAGGCGCGCGCGGCGGCCGACAGCCTGCTCGCCGCTGCGGGCGCCGCATGAGCGACACTGCCGGCTTGCCGGTGGACGCGCTCGATGCCGATCTGGCCAGGGACGAACTCGCGCGTCTGGCGTTGGAGATCGCGCGCCACGACGAGCTCTATTACGCACGGGACGCGCCGGAGATCAGCGACGCCGATTACGACGAGCTTCGCCGGCGCAATACGGCGATCGAGCGACGCTTCCCCGACCTCAAACGTCCCGACAGCCCGTCCGAGCGCGTCGGCGCGCCGGCCGCCGGCGGTTTCCGCAAGGTGCGCCATGCGGTGCCGATGCTGTCGCTCGCCAATGCGTTCGACGAAGCCGACGTGCGCGAGTTCGTGGCGCGGGTCCGCCGCTTTCTCGATCTGCCGGGCGATACGCCCGTCGCGCTCGTGGCGGAGCCGAAGATCGACGGCCTCTCGGCGTCGCTTCGCTACGAGAGCGGCGTTCTGACGACGGGCGTGACCCGCGGCGACGGCGCCGAGGGGGAGGACGTGACCGCCAATCTGCGCACGGTCGCCGACATCCCGCGACGGCTGGAGGGCGACCGCCCGCCGGCGGCGCTCGAGATTCGCGGCGAGGTCTATATGACCAGGGCCGATTTCGCCGCCCTCAACGCGGCGCGCGCCGAGGCCGGCGAGTCGCTCTACGCCAATCCGCGCAATGCCGCTGCGGGCGGCCTTCGGCAACTCGACCCGGCGGTCACCGCCGAACGACGATTGCGGTTCTTCGCCTACGGGTGGGGCGAGATATCGGCGGCACTCGGGAACACCGTGGAGGAAGCGCGCGCGGCTCTGGAGGCGTTCGGGTTCGCGCTCAACCGCCCGGCGGCGCGCTACGACACGATCGAAGCGCTGATCGCATACCACGCCGACATCGAAGCCCGGCGCGCCGACTTCGATTTCGATATCGACGGCGTGGTGTACAAGGTCGATCGGCTCGACTGGCAGGCGCGTCTCGGCGCGGTCAGCCGCAGCCCGCGCTGGGCCGTCGCCCACAAGTTCAAGGCCGAACAGGCAGCAACCCGGCTGGAGAAGATCGTCGTCCAGGTCGGCCGTACCGGCGCCCTGACTCCGGTCGCCGAACTGGCCCCGATCACGGTGGGCGGCGTGGTGGTCTCGCGCGCCACCCTGCACAACGAAGACGAAATCGCCCGCAAGGACGTTCGCGAGGGGGACACCGTAATCGTGCAGCGCGCGGGCGACGTGATCCCGCAGATCGTTTCGGTCGATGAGAGCAGGCGGCCGGAGAGCGCGGTTCCGTTCGTCTTTCCGGAAACGTGCCCGGTCTGCGGTGCGCGCGCCGTCCGCGCGTCCGGGGGGGCGGTGCGCCGATGCACGGGCGGCCTGGTATGCGGAGCGCAGGCGGTGGAGCGCCTGCGGCACTTCGTGAGCCGCGACGCCTTCGATATCGAGGGTCTCGGCGCCAGGCAGATCGAGGCGTTCTGGCGCGATTCCCTGGTCCGCGAGCCGGCCGACCTGTTTCTACTGGAAACGCGTGAGAAAGAACTCGCGGCCCGCGACGGCTGGGGCGAAACTTCGGTGCGCAATCTGCTGGCGGCGGTCGCCGGTCGTCGGCGTATTTCTCTCGAACGCCTGATCCATGCGCTCGGCATCCGCCAGGTCGGGCAGGCCAACGCCCGGTTGCTGGCGCAAAGCTATGGCTCTCTCGACGATCTGCGCGCCGCCGCCGCAGAGGCGAGCGACGCCGACAGCGATGCCTGGCGTCACATGGTCTCGATCGACGGCATCGGGCCGAAGGTCGCCGCCGATATCGTCGATTTCTTCGCCGAACCGCGCAACCGGGCGGCGGTCGATGCGCTGGCCGACGCAGTGACGGTCGAGGACGCGCCGGCGCCTGCCGGCGAATCGCCCCTGGCCGGAAAGACGGTGGTGTTCACGGGCAAGCTAGAAACGATGGGTCGCGCCGAAGCGAAGGCGATGGCGCAAACCGCCGGCGCCCGGGTCTCCGGCGCGGTGTCGAAGAAGACCGATTACGTCGTCGCCGGGGCCGATGCAGGATCGAAGCTGAAGAAGGCGCGCGAGCTCGGATTGACGGTGCTCGACGAAGCGGCGTGGCGCGAACTGGCGGGGTGAGGGTCTTCTCTCGATCGGCGCGGGTTCGGGCACCCACAAGGGGCGCCCCTACAGGTGGAGGAGGGGCCGGGGCGGCGAGGCTACGCCCCCGCGATCGACGGCTGCCGCAGGTTGCGCCGATCAGCCCTGCAATGTAGGTGCAACCCTTGTGGTTGCCATTCGATCGGCGCGGGTTCGGGCACCCACAAGGGGCGCCCCTACAGGTGGAGGAGGGGTCGGGGCGGCGAGGCTATGCCCCCGCGATCGAGGGCCGCCGCAGGTTGCGCCGATCAGCCCTGCAATGTAGGTGCAACCCTTGTGGTTGCCATTCGAGCGGTGCGGGTTCGGGCACCCACAAGGGGCGCCCCTACAGGTGGAGGAGGGGTCGGGGCGGCGAGGCTACGCCCCCGCGATCGGCAACCGCCGCAGGTTGCGCCGATCAGCCCTGCAATGTAGGGGCAACCCTTGTGGTTGCCATTCGAGCGGTGCGGGTTCGGGCACCCACAAGGGGCGCCCCTACAGGTGGAGGAGGGGCCGGGGCGGCGAGGCTACGCCCCCGCGATCGACGGCCGCCGCAGGTTGCGCCGATCACCTGCGCAATGTCGGGGGAGCCTTTGCGGTTGCCCTTCGGGCGGTCCTGCCGGCTAGAGGATGAAGCGGCTCAGATCGGCGCTGCGGGCGAGGTCGCCCAGATTGTTCTCGACGAACGCGGCGTCGAAGGTGACCGTGACGCCCGGCTTGTCGGTGGCGGCGAAGGAGATGTCTTCGAGAAGACGCTCCATGACCGTGTGCAGGCGGCGGGCGCCGATGTTCTCCACCCCGCGGTTGACCTCGGCGGCGAGCGACGCGATTTCGTCGATGCCGTCTTCGGTGAACTCGATCGTCACTTCCTCGGTCGCCATCAGCGCGGTGTATTGGCGGATCAGCGAGTTCTCAGGCTCGGTCAGGATGCGCACGAGATCGGCCTTGTCGAGCGGCTTGAGCTCGACCCGGATCGGCAACCGGCCCTGCAATTCCGGCAGCAGGTCGGACGGCTTGGCGACATGGAACGCGCCGGAGGCGATGAACAGGATATGGTCGGTGTGCACCTGACCGTGCTTGGTCGCCACCACCGTGCCCTCGATGAGCGGCAACAGGTCGCGCTGAACGCCCTCCCGGCTCACGTCGGCGCCGAGCCTGTCGGAACGGGCGCAGATCTTGTCGATCTCGTCGACGAACACGATGCCGTTCTGCTCGACCGCGACGATGGCCTGGCGCAGCACCTTGTCGTTGTCGAGCAGCTTGTCGCTCTCTTCCTCCATGAGGATCTCGTAGCTCTCGGCGACCGAGAGGCGCTTGGACCGGGTGCGCCCGCCGAACGCTTTTCCGAGCATCTCGTTGATATTGATCATCCCCATCTGCGCCCCCGGCATTCCGGGAATGTCGAAGGTGGGCATTCCCGGCGCCCCGGTGTCGGCGACATCGAGTTCGATCTCGCGGTCGGCGAGCGTGCCGGCGCGCAGTTGGGCGCGAAACTTGCGGCGGGTTTCCTGACCGGCCTTCTCGCCGACCAGCGCATCGAGCACGCGTTCTTCCGCCGCCGCCTCGGCGCGCGCGCGCACGTCGGCGCGCAGGCGATCGCGGGTCATGGCGATGGACGTTTCCACGAGATCGCGGACGATCGATTCGACGTCGCGCCCGACATAGCCGACTTCGGTGAACTTGGTGGCCTCGACCTTGACGAAAGGCGCCTGCGCCAGGCGCGCGAGACGACGGGCGATCTCGGTCTTGCCGACTCCGGTCGGCCCGATCATCAGGATGTTTTTCGGCAGCACCTCCTCACGCAGGTCGTCGTCGAGCTGCATCCGCCGCCAGCGATTGCGCAAGGCGATGGCGACCGACCGCTTCGCCTCGTGCTGGCCGACGATGAACCGGTCGAGCTCCGATACGATTTCGCGGGGGCTGAAATTGGTCATGCACCGCCTTCGAGGGTTTCGATCACGATGGAGTCGTTAGTATAGACGCAAATACCCGCAGCGATGGCCATGGCGCGCTCGGCGACGGCACGGGCGTCCATGTCGTCGCGGTCGGCCATCGCCCGCGCCGCGGCCAGCGCGAACGGACCGCCGGAGCCGATACCGATCATCCCGTCGTCGGGTTCCAGCACGTCGCCGTTGCCCGTGAGCACCAGCGAGACGTCACGGTCGGCCACCGCCATCATGGCCTCGAGCCGGCGCAGATAACGGTCGGTGCGCCAGTCCTTCGCCATCTCGACACAGGCGCGGGTGAGCTGGCCGGGATACTGTTCGAGCTTGCCCTCGAGGCGCTCGAACAGCGTGAAGGCGTCTGCCGTCGCGCCGGCGAAACCGGCCACAATGCCGCCGCTGCCGAGCCTGCGGACCTTCTTCGCACGCGCCTTGATAACCGTCTGGCCGAAACTCACCTGGCCGTCGCCGGCGAGCGCGACCTGGCCGCCCTTGCGCACGGACAGAATGGTGGTGCCATGCCAGGCGGTCGGGGATCGATCGGTCATGCTGGATCCGGATATCGATGTGCGCCGGGCGCGAAGCCCTTTCAGATAACGGTTCGGCGGCCCGGTTCAAGGGGCGGCTTTCGCCGCGGGGCCGATCCTGATAGAACGGCGGCGCTTCCGAACGCGACGGACTCCCCATGCGACAGGCGAGCGTCGAACGCCGCACACGCGAGACCCGGATCTCCACCCGCATCGACCTCGACGGGGCCGGCCGCTATCGCGTCGCCACGGGCATCGGCTTCCTGGACCACATGCTCGAACAATTGTCGCGCCACAGCCTGATCGACCTGGAGGTGGAAGCCGAGGGCGACCTGCACGTCGATTTCCATCACACGACCGAAGACACGGGCATCGCGATCGGCGGTGCGGTGGCCAAGGCGCTTGCCGACCGGCGCGGCATCCGCCGCTACGGCGCCGCGCTGATCCCCATGGACGAGACGCTGACGCGCGTCGCCATCGACCTGTCGAACAGGCCCTGGCTGGTGTGGAAGGTGGATTTCACCCGGCCGAAGCTGGGCGAGATGGACACGGAGCTGTTCCGGGAATGGTTTCAGGCCTTCGCCCAGGCCGCCGGCGCGACGCTGCATGTGGAAACGCTATACGGCCGGAACAATCATCACATCGTCGAGTCGTGCTACAAAGGTCTGGCGCGGGCGCTGCGCGCTGCGGTCGAGATCGACCCGCGCGCTTCCGGCGAGGTGCCTTCCACCAAGGGCCGGCTCGGCGACGCCGAAGCCTGATGCGCGTCTATACCTATTACATGATCCCCGGCCGTACGGCGCTCTCCGACGCTGTCGCGGTGCGCGAAGGTTTCTCCTGGGGGGCGACGCTGTTCGGGTTCGTGTGGGCGCTCTACCACCGGTTGTGGCTGGAGGCGGTCCTGTTCGCGGCCGTGCAGGCGGTCCTGGTTTACATGGGCCTGATGTTGACGGGCGTCCCGCTGGAGGCGGGCGCCGCGTTCATCGCTCTGTTCATGGTTTTCACCGGTTGCAACGCGAACGATTTCCGGCGCGACAAACTGGAGCGCAAGGGCCATGTGCTGGCGGGAATCGCGGTCGCCCGCTCGCTTGCGGAAGCCGACCGGCGGTTCTTCGAACGCGCCGCAGTGCAGGAACCCGCTCCGTCTTCCCTGCCGCGGCCATGACGGTCGCGGTGGTCGATTACGGTTCGGGCAATCTGCGTTCGGTCGCCAAGGCGCTCGAACGCGCCGGCGCGGGCCGCGTCGCGGTTACCGCGCAAGCCGACCGGGTGGCGGCGGCCGATCGCGTGGTGTTGCCGGGGGTCGGCGCGTTCGCCGACTGCATGGCGGGGATCGACGCGCTGCCCGGAATGCGCGACGCGCTCGACTGGGTGGCGCGCGGCGGCAGCCGCCCATTGCTGGGCATCTGCGTCGGGATGCAACTGATGGCTTCGCACAGCCTCGAGCACGGCCGCCACGACGGGTTCGGCTGGATCGACGGTGCGGTGCGGCGCCTCCGGCCGGAGGGGGCGGCGCTGAAAGTCCCGCATATGGGGTGGAACGAACTGGTCATCGACCATGCCCATCCGCTGCTCGCCGGCCTGCCGGCGGGCGCGCACGGCTACTTCGTGCACAGCTATCAATTCGCGCCGGCCGACGCGGCGGATCTGGTCGCGCACGCCGACCATGGCGGCCCGATAACCGCGATGGTGGGCCGCGGCAATCTGGCCGGCACCCAGTTCCATCCCGAAAAGAGTCAGCATGTCGGCTTGCGAGTCCTGGCCAATTTCCTGCGTTGGCGCCCGTGATGCCGACTCTGTCGGTCGAACGGCCGGAGAAACTCGCAGGGCGCGATCTCAGGGCGCTGACCCGCGCCACGGTCGCCGCGATCGAAGATCGCATCGGGTTCGGTTGGGTCAAGCCGCCGTCTCGGCGCCGTCTCGACGCCTACTGGCGCGGCGTTTTGCTGGTACCGGAGCGCGAACTGCATCTCGGCCGGGTCGATGGCGACATCGCCGGCTCGGTGCAGCTTGTGAAACCGGCGGCGACCTACGAGGCCGGGAACTTCGCGGCCAGCATCGACACCCATTTCGTCGCCCCGTGGGCGCGCGGCCACGGGCTGGCGCGCGAACTGCTGGAGGCCGCAGAAGAGTCGGCGCGCGGTCAGGGCTACACGGTCGTGCGGCTCGACGTGCGCGTGACGCAGGAGCGTGCGATCGGGCTATACGAAAGCTGCGGCTACGAACGCTGGGGCACGCTGGACCGCTACCACCTTGTCGATGGCGCGATGGTCGCGGGTCATTTCTACGTCAAGGACCTGGCGTGAACCCGTTCATCCTGTTTCCGGCCATCGATCTGAAGGACGGGGCCTGCGTGCGCCTCGTTCAAGGGGATCCCGACCGGGCGACGGTGTTCTCGCGCGACCCGCCGGCGCAAGCGCGGGCGTTCGAGGCGGCGGGCGCGCGGTGGCTTCACGTGGTCGATCTCGACGGCGCTTTCGCGGGGCGTCCGGTCAATGGCGAGGCGGTGGCGCGCATCGTTGCCGATACCGGCCTGTCGGTGCAGTTCGGCGGCGGCGTGCGCAACCTCGCAGCGATCGAAGGCTGGCTGGAGCGGGGCGTCGCGCGTGTGGTGCTGGGCACCGCGGCGGCGCGCGACCCGGCTTTGGCGGCGGAAGCGTGCCGGCGGTTCCCGGGGCGCGTCGCGCTCGGCATCGACGCGCGCGGCGGGCGTGTGGCGGTGTCGGGCTGGGCCGAGACCACCGACATCGCCGCCGGCGATCTCGCGCGCGCCTACGAAGATTCCGGGGCCGCCGCCATCGTCCACACCGACATCGCGCGCGACGGCGTCCTGACGGGCGTCGATGCCGCCGCCTGCGCCGCGTTCGCCGCGCCGCTGACGACCCCGGTGATCGTTTCGGGCGGGATCGCGGGTCTCGCCGACCTCGAGGCGCTCGCGCGCCATCGGGACTCGGGGGTGGCGGGTGCGATCTGCGGGCGCGCGATCTATGACGGCCGCCTCGACCTCGCGGGGGCATTGGCGGCGCTGGGCGCGCGATGTTGAAGACGCGCGTTATCCCGTGCCTGGACGTGAAGGGCGGACGGGTGGTCAAGGGGGTGAATTTCGTCGATCTCCGCGATGCCGGCGATCCGGTGGAACAGGCGCGGCTCTACGACGAAAGCGGTGCGGACGAACTGTGTTTCCTGGACATCACCGCGTCGAGCGACGACCGCGCGATCATCCTCGACGTGGTGGCGCGGACGGCGGAGCAGTGCTTCATGCCGCTGACCGTGGGCGGCGGGGTGCGCACGCTCGACGGCATCCGCCGCCTGCTGCTTGCCGGCGCGGACAAGGTGTCGATCAATACCGCCGCGGTGCGGGCGCCGGAGTTCGTCCGCGAAGCGGCGAGGAAGTTCGGCTCGCAATGCATCACCGTGGCGGTGGATGCGAAATGGACGGGCCCGGCGCGGGCGGAAATTTTCACCCATGGCGGCCGGCGCCGGACCGGGATCGAGGCGGTGGGCTGGGCGCAGCGGATGGCGGACTACGGCGCCGGCGAGATCCTGCTGACCTCGATGGACCGCGACGGGACGCGGCAAGGCTTCGATTGCCGCCTCACTCGCGCCATCGCCGACGCCGTGGCGGTTCCGACCATCGCCTCGGGCGGAGTCGGCGCGCTCGGCCACCTGGTGGAAGGGGTGCGCGACGGCCATGCCAGCGCGGTGCTCGCCGCCTCCATCTTCCACTTCGGCGAGCACTCGATCGCGGAAGCGAAGGAACACATGGCGGCGGCGGGGATCGTCGTGCGCCCGGCGGCGGTCCGGTGACCGGCGCGGACAGGCCCGCCCCCCGGCAGGCGGTGAACGAAGAAGCGGTGGACCGGATCGCGTTCGGTCCCGACGGCCTCGCGCCGGTCATCGCCCAGCAGCACGACACCGGCGAAGTGCTGATGATGGCGTGGATGAACCGGGCGGCGGTCGTCGAGACCCTGGCCAGCGGACGGGTGTGCTACTGGTCGCGCAGCCGCCGGAAACTGTGGCGCAAGGGCGAGACTTCGGGCCAGATGCAGTATCTGATCGCGCTCATGCTCGATTGCGACGGCGATGCGCTGCTGGCCATGGTCGATCAGGTCGGCGTCGCGTGCCACACGGGGCGGCGGTCGTGCTTCTACACCGCGCTCGACGCCGGTGGAACCCGGGAGGTCGCGGCGCCGCTGGTGGCGCCGGAAACGCTGTATGGCCGCGGATAGCACGGTTCTCGACCGCCTGTTCGTGGTGATCGAAGCGCGGCGCGGCGGCGACCCGGAACGCTCTTACGTCGCCCGGCGGTTGAGCCAGGGGACCGCGAAGATCGCACAGAAGGTGGGTGAAGAAGCGGTCGAAACGGCGATCGCCGCCGTCGGCGGGGACGCGGACTCGGTGACCGAGGAAAGCGCCGACCTGCTGTTCCACCTGATGATTCTCTGGGCGGATGCCGGAGTGACGCCGGACCGGGTCTGGTCCGCGCTGGCCCGCCGCGAGGGAATCTCGGGACTCGACGCAAAACGGGCCCGCGGCGTATCGGCATCGACGGAGAAGAGATCGCCATGACCTATGACGACGACAACGTGTTCGCCAAAATCCTGCGCGGCGAGATCCCGGCGGACAAGGTCTATGAGGACGCGCACGTCCTGGCGTTCCACGACATCGCCCATCTGGCGCCGGTGCACGTGCTGGTGATCCCGAAAGGGCGGTATGTCTCGCTCGACGATTTCGCGGACCGCGCCAGCGACGCCGAACTGGCGGCATTCACCCGTGCGCTCGGCCTTGTGGCGCGCCGGTTCGAGGTGGTCGAAACGGGATACCGCGCAGTCAGCAACAACGGCGCGGACGGCGGCCAGGAAGTGCCGCACTTCCACGTTCACCTGATCGGCGGCCGCAAGCTGGGGGGTATGGCGCGGCGCGTGTGAGGCGCTTCAGGCGCGGATATAATCGCGCAACTGGCTGGCTTCGCGCTCGGCGGACTCGATCCGGCTCTTGACCACGTCGCCGATGCTGACGATGCCGGCGAGGCGGCCGTTCTCCAGCACCGGCAGATGGCGGATCCGCCGCCGGGTCATCAGGTTCATCACTTCGTCGATGGTGGTCTCCGGCGCGCAACTGATCACGTCGGCGGTCATCAGGTCGCATACCCGGGCCTGCAGGCAGTCCGCCCCCTGCCTCGCAATGGCATAGATGATGTCGCGCTCCGAAATGACCCCGATCACGCGGCCCGCCTCGACCACCACGGCGGCCCCGATCCGGCGTGCGACCAGTTTTCCGGTCAGGTCGGCGATCGAATCCCCGGGGCCGGCGGTGAATACGTCGGCGCCCTTGCTCTTGAGTATGTCCCGCACATACATGGCGCGCTCCCTGGTCATCGACCGACCGGTCTCACCCGGGCGGACCGCGCATAGCCGTGTGGAGTCGCGTCATTCTTTCCGTCGGGCGGTGGCCGGACAGCCGGTCTGATCCTCGCAGCGGAGTATAGCCCGAGTTACGCGCCGGCGACAGTCGGCGGGGGTCTCGAGCGCGGCCCGCCTTTTCGATTCTCCGCGCGTGTCGCACGTATGCGGGCGGGACGCCCGCGCACCGACGTTTACCGCTTGGGCGCTTCGGCCTCGGCGCGGGACTCGCGCTGTGCTGGTAGGCGAGCCCCCTGTAGGGGCGCCCCTTGCGGGCGCCCAATCCCTCCGAACCGGCGGGTGACAAGGGAGGGCAACCACAGGGGTAGGGGTTGTCGCGGTGAGCGTGTCGCGCGCACACAAGCGTTTCGAACCGGGACAGGCGCTTGCGCGCGAATCATCGGCGGCATAGTGTCGCCGCGATCGTCGCCTTCACCGATCCGATGCTTGACGGAGACGCTTCGGAGAGGCGGGACAAGGTTCGCCGGGCAAGCGTTTCACACGACGGGAAAGATATGGATCCGCAGGCCATCGAGGAGGTCGTCGTGCGCAGGTCGGCACACGCCGCGATCGCGGTCGCTGCGGTGTTTCATGCGCTGCTGCCGGCGTCGGCGGGGGCGGCGACCGCCGACCTGATTGCCGCGCTCGCCTCGCCGGACGCGGCGATACGGGCGGAAGCCGCCTGGACGCTCGGCGATGCGGGGCACGAGGCGAAGGACGCGATGCCGGCGCTCGCCGAACGATCGACCGATCCGGTGGTCGAGGTGCGCGTCGCCGCCATCGCTGCGATGGAGCGCATCGCCGCGTTCGCCAATATCGCGGTGCCGGCGATGGTGAACGCGCTGGACGACCCTCACCCCGACGTGCGTTATGCGGCGGCGGACGCGCTGGGCCAGTTCTCGCTGAAGGCTCGGGTCATCGTGCCGGCGTTGATCGACAGCTTGCGGGATCCGGCACCGGCGGTCGCCGCCGCCGCCGCCAACGGTCTGACCCGCATGGGGTCCACGGCGGTGCGGCCGCTCGTCGAGTCGCTGCGCGACGACAGCGCAGCGGTGCGGGCGGCGGCGGCCGGCGCGCTCGGCGGCATCCGGGTGCGCGCCCGGTCCGCGCTGCCGGCGCTCGTCGTCGCTGCGATCGATCGCGACGCGGGCGTGCGCGAGGCGGCGGCGCGCGCGCTCGGTCTCGTCGCCTCGGCCGAGGAGGCGACCCGGCGCCACGATTCGACGACCGAGTTCGCCCAAAGCGGCCAGTTTCCACGCGCGAACTGGGCTGCCCAGCGCATGGCGAGGGTGAGTTCCGTGCGCCGCGAGATGGCGGCGCTGGTGATGGAGCCGCTGCTGGAAGGGCTGGAGGATCGGCAGGAGAACGTGCGTTACGCGGCGGTGCGCGCCTTCGGCGCGCTCGGCATCGCGGCGAACGGAGCGACCGGCGCGGTGGCGGAACTGGCCGACGATCCATCACCCAAAGTCCGCCGCGCCGCCGCCGGTGCGCTCGGGCGCATTGCGACGCCAGACGAGGCCGCGGCGGTGCTGGGGACATTGCTCGCCGACGACGAAACGACGGTGCGCTGGGCGGCGGCGCGGGCGCTGGCCGGTTTCGGCGCCGACGCCTGGGGCGCGCTGGCCGACGCGGCGGCGAGCGCCGATGCGGCGATCAGGGCGGCCGCGGTGGTCGGTCTCGGGGAGACCGGCGCGGAGTCGGCGCGCGTGCTGCTGGAAGAGGCGCGGGGCGACGAGGACGCAGGCGTGCGCGCCGCCGCCGAGGCGGCGCTGATCAAGATCGCCGCCGACGCCGACCGCCGGTGACGACGCCGCGCTCAGAGCGAACGCCGCGCGCATGAGTTGCAGGTTCGCGAAACGGCTCGGCCTCGCGCTGGGCCTGATCAGCGCGCCGGTGGCGGCCGCTTGCGCCGAGCAACCGGTGGAACTGGAACTGGCGTTGATGGTGGATGTTTCGTCGAGCGTCGATGACGACGAATATCTCCTGCAGACCTATGGCCTCGCGCAGGCTTTTCGCCATCCGGATGTGCTGGCGGCGATCCGCAACTCCGGCGGCGGCGGAGTGGCGGTGAGCCTGATCCAGTGGGCGGATTCGAGCAAGCACGCGGTTGCGGTCGATTGGACGGCGGTGTGGGACGACGCTTCGGCGGCGGCGTTCGCGAACGCAGTTCTGATCGCACCGCGCCTGATCGTCGGCGGGCAGACCTCGATCAGCGGCGCCATCCGTTTCGCCATGCGCGAAATCGAGACCAACGCCTTCAACGGCGCGCGGCGGACGATCGACATCTCCGGCGACGGGCGGGCCAATGCCGGCGCGCCGCCGCAGCGCGCGCGCCGCGACGCGGTGGAAGCCGGGATCACCATCAACGGGCTCGCGATCCGCAACGAAGAGCCGTTCGTCGATACCTATTTCGAGAACAGCGTCATCGCTGGCGAGGCGGCGTTTCTCATCGTCGCAGACGACTATGACGATTTCGCGGCCGCGATGATCGAGAAGCTGATCCGCGAGATCGGCATCCCGCTCGCCGAAGCGCCGCCGGTGCTGACCTTCGCCGGGACGCCGGCGATCCGGTGATCCGCCGTCTTCGGGCGTTCGCGGCCGCGATGGCGCTCGCGGCGCCGGTCGAGGCGGCGATGACCGACCCCCTCGCCGACCGGCTGTCGCCCGCGGTCATCGAACAGGCGTTTCCGGGGGCGGGGCGCGTGGGTGCGGTCGACGGCGAGCCGCCGATCGCCAGCGTCGTTCGCGGCGATGCGGTCGTCGGCTACCTGTTCTCGACCTGGGATCTTGCGTCGCCGGCAGGCTACAGCGGCGAGCCGTTCGACATCGTGGTCGGGCTCGACCGAAACGGCCGTGTGACGGGCATGGCGTTGCTCGAACACTACGAGCCGATGATCGGACCCGAGCTGATTCCCGAGGAAGCGCTGCAACGCTACCTGGACAAACTGACGGGGCTGCGGGTCGATCAACGCATCCGCAAGGGGCAGCGCGGGGTTGACGGAGTCTCCGGCGCGACCATCAGTTCGACCCTGATGACCGGCGCCGCCCTGCTCGCCGGACGCGAAGCCGCGCGGCGCACCGGCATCGCCCCCGGCGGCCGCGCGGAAGGGCCTCGTCTGGACCTGGAACGATTCGAAGAACGCGACTGGGCGGCGCTTCTGGCCAACGGATCCGTCGCGGCGCTGCGGCTGACCAACGGCGCGGTCGAAAGGGCGTTCGCCGGCGGGGGCGCGGCGCCGGACCTCGGGCCGGACGACGCGGCGTTCGTGGAACTCTACGCCGCGCTCGCGACACCGGCCGATATCGGGCGGAACCTCTTCGGCGCGCGCTGGTACAACCACCATCTGTCGCTGTTGTCTCCGGGCGACCACCTGTTGCTGCTCGCGGTCAACGGCGACTACCCGCTGCTGCGCCGGCTCCGCAGCGCGGGCGCGGAAGAGGCGCCCCTGCGACTGAGCCAGGGCGGTCGTGCGGTTCTCTTCCGCGCCGAGGACTTTCTCGCGCGCACCGCGGTTCGCGCCGCGGGTGCGCCGCGTTTCGACGACCACCTGCTTTACCGGCTGACCGGAGAGACCGGCTTCGATGCGCTGCGGTCGTGGACGATCACCGCGACCGTGCCGCCGGATGCGATCGGGATCGCGGACGGAGAGGCCGATCCGGCGCGGTTCGCACTCGACTACGCGAGTCCGCGCCATCTGGTCGCCGGCGGCGACGGGAAGAACCCCGCTGCCGACGCGGGCGAACCGCGAATGGCCCTGTTCGGTCTCGTGCCGGAGCGCGCGCTGGGCGACTGGCAACTGATCTGGGCCGATCGGGCGGTCGATATCCTCATGCTGATCGGCCTGCTGCTGGCGCTGACGGCGATCCTGGCGATGCAGGATGCGTTGGCGCGCCGGCGGCGGCTGCATCGGGCCGTGCGCGTCGGTTTCCTGACGGTCGTGCTGGTCTGGCTGGGCTGGCTGCACGACGCGCAACTCTCCATTCTCAACGTGCTGACCTGGGGGCAGGCGGCCCTCGGAACGCTCGACTGGAAGCTGTTTCTGGTCGATCCGCTGATCATGATCCTGTCGGCCTATGTCGGCCTGTCGCTGGTTCTGTGGGGCCGCGGCGTGTTCTGCGGCTGGCTGTGCCCGTTCGGCGCGTTGCAGGAGTTGTCGAACGGGGTCGCGCGGCGGCTGCGCGTGCCCCAGATTTCCGTCCCCGAAGTAGTGCAGGAGAAATTGTGGTCGCTCAAATACGTTGCCGCCGTCGCACTCGCGGCGACCGCGGCGTGGTCGATGGACGCGGCCGGAGCGGCGGCGGAGATCGAGCCGTTCAAGACCGCGATCGTGGTGATGTTCGACCGCGGCTGGCCGTTTGTGGCCTGGGCGCTGGCGCTGCTTGCGGTCGGCCTCACGATCGAGCGATTCTTCTGCCGTTTTCTGTGCCCGCTCGGCGGTGTGTTGACCCTGCTCGGCAAGTTCCATCTTCTGCATTGGCTCAAGCGCCGGCCGGAATGCGGGAATCCGTGCACCATCTGCCGGTCGTCCTGCCCGATCGGCGCCATCGCCGGCGACGGCGCAATCAACGAGAACGAATGTTTGCAGTGTCTCGATTGCCAGGTCGATTACTACGACCGCAGCGTCTGTCCGCCGCTCGTCGCGCGGCGGCGGCGTCTGGAGCGGTTCGGCGCGCTGCCTTCGGCGGTCTGATCGCTCTCGCAGCCGCCCTCGGCGGCGGCGTGGAGGGGTTCGCCGCCGACGAGATGCTGACCCGGATATTCCGGGCCACCACTTTCGTCCCGGACTGCGGGCGGACGCGCGGCGGCGTCGCCATCGCCGATCCGCCGGGCACGGTGTTCTACTGTCCGCGCCGGGTCCTCGAAATCGAGCGCGAGGCCGCGGGCGCGGCGTTCTTCTTCTTTGTGCACGAAGTCGGGCATCTGGCGCTGGATACGGGGAACGAGCGCCGGGTCGATTGCTGGGCTGCGAGCCGCTTCCCCGCCATCGCCGGGGGCTGGCGCCAGATTCGCGCGACGATCCGTTTCGTCGCCGCGAACACGCGCCCGGATTCGCGCTACGGCAGCGGGGCCGAGCGTGCGGCGCGGTTGCGCCGGTGCTACCGGAACGCCGTTCCGGCGCACCCGTGATGCAACGTCACGAATACGCCTCGCTCCGCCGGGTCCGGCGACAAGAAAAAGGGGCAGGCTCATGAGAACGACTTCAGGCATTCGTCCGCTCCACACTGCCGTTCTGGCGGGCGCGCTGGCAGCCGTCTCGGTGACGACCGATATCCGGGCCGAGGATTCCGCCGAGGAGGAGATATATGAACTCGGGGATGTTCTTGTCGTGGGCACGCGCCGGCCGATCCGGTCGGTTGCGGATGCGCCGGCGCCGATCGACCTGATCGGCGGCGAGGACTTCACGAATCGCGGCACCACGAACCTGCCCGACCTCATGCGCGCGCTGGTGCCGTCCTACAACGTCAGCACCCAGCCGATCAGCGACGCGGCGACCTTCATTCGCCCCGCCAACCTGCGCGGGCTCGCGCCGGATCAGACGCTGGTGTTCGTCAACGGCAAGCGCCGCCATCGCGCGGCCGTCATAATCTGGCTCGGCAACGGCGTTTCGGAAGGCGCGCAAGGCCCCGACATCAGCGTGATCCCGGCGATCGCGCTCGACCGGGTGGAAGTGCTGCGCGACACCGCCTCCGCCCAATACGGCTCGGACGCCATCGCCGGGGTGATCAACTTCGTGCTCAAGGACCGGCCGGACGGCGGCGTGGTCGAGACGCAGTGGGGACAGACCTACGAAGGCGACGGCGACGAATACCGGCTCGCCGCGAATGTCGGAACCCCGATCGCGGCCAGCGGTTTCGCCAATCTGAGCGCGCAATGGCGCGAGGCCGAGCCGACGGTCCGCAGCGTGCAACGGGGCGATGCGGCCGGCCTGATCGCCGGCGGCAACCCCCATGTCCGACAGCCCTACGCCCAAATCTGGGGCGCACCGGACGTGAAGGGAGACTGGACGGTTTTCCTGAACACGGGTCTGGAACTGACCGACCGAGCCGAAGCCTACGCGTTCGGCAACGTGGCCAACCGGGAAACCGAAGGCGGGTTCTTCTTTCGCAATCCCAATACACGGAGCGGCGTGTTCGCGAATGACGGGAGGCGTCTCGTGGGCGATCTCGACCCGGACGACGGAACGGAGTGCCCGACGAATATCCCGGTCGTGGACAACGAGTTCTTCGACGGCGCCGGCTTCCACGCGAACAATCCGGGCTGCTTCGTCTTCAACGAACGCTTCCCGGGCGGCTTCACGCCTCAATTCAAGGGCGAGGTGAGCGACCTGGCCGGAACGGCGGGTTTTCGCGGCTCTCTCGATTCCGGCCTGACCTTACGATTTCAGTTACACGTTCGGGCGGAACGGGATCGTCTTCTCGATGAAGGACACCGTCAATGCGAGCCTCGGGCCGGACACGCCGACGCGGTTCGATCTCGGCTCCTACACCCAGACCGAGGGAACCGTGAACGTCGATCTGACCTATCCGATCGATATGGCGGAGTTCGCCTCGCCGCTTCATGCGGCGGCCGGCGTGGAGTTGCGCGAGGAACAGTTCGAGATCGCCGCGGGCGAGCGGGCGTCCTGGGAGGCGGGCCCTCTTGCGGAACAGGGCTTCGGCGTCGGCGCGAACGGTTTCTCGGGCTTCTCCGACACCGTGGCCGGGACATGGGATCGATCCAACGTCGCCGGTTACGTCGAGTTCGAAGCGGACGTGGTCGAGAACTTCACGCTGGCGACGATGGGCCGTGTCGAGCATTTCGAAGAGTTCGACACGACGACGGATTTCAAGCTCGGCGCCCTGTACCAGATGACCGGCAGGGTCGGCTTGCGCGGCTCGGCGAGCACGGGCTTTCGGGTGCCCACCGTAGGGCAGCAGAATGTCGCCAACGTCACCACCTCGTTCATCCAGGACGAAGAAACAGGCCTGACCCAATTGACCCAGCGGGGAACGATCCCCTCAACCTGTCCGGAAGCCGTGATGGTCGGCGCCGGGCCGCTGGAACCCGAGGAGGCCCTGACCTTCACCGCCGGCGTCGTGGCGGATATCGGGCCGGTTTCGCTGACGACGGATTTTTACAACATCGAAGTGCAGGGCCGGTTGGGGTTGTCGGCGGACAAGAGTCTGAACGAAGAGCAGAAGGCCCGGATCGGCGACGGCGGCTGTTTCCCCGCCGGCGACGTGCTCAACTTCCGCTATTTCGGGAACGGTTTCGACACGCGCACCCGGGGGATCGATCTCGTCGCGAGCGTCGATATCCCGCCGGCAACGCCGTTCCGCGAAGGCGGCGAAACGGAGTTCGTTTTCGTCGGGAACTGGACAAAAACGAGGGTCACCCGGCATGATCCCGAGTTCATCGACGCGAGGCGCATTTCCCAGCTCGAGGACGCACTTCCCCAATACCGCTTCAACGCTACGCTGCGGCATGAGCAAAACCAGTGGAGCGCGCTCGCGCGCCTCAACTATTTCGGCGCTTACGACGAATGGCACGCGGCGACGTGGCTTATCCATCCGGGGAGCGAATTCACGCTGGACGCCGAGGTGAGCTACAAGCCGGCGAACAGGGTCGAGTTGAGCGTCGGCGCAGAGAATCTGCTCAACAACTTCCCGGACAAGAATCCGGTCGCCCATGAAATCGGGTCGAAATATCCGGTATCCTCGCCCATGGGCTTCGCGGGCGGCTTCTATTACGTCCGCGCGCGCTATGTCTTCTGATCCAGGGAACCTGGCACGGCCACGCTCCGCAGGAATACCCGCGCCCCGGAGGCCGTTTCAACCTCGAACCGCCGGGGAGGCGACGACGCTTCAGGCCCGACGTTCGAGAGCCTCGTCGTCGAGCGGATGGTCGAGGCGATCCACCATCTCATGGGGGCAGATCTGCCAGAACTTGCCGATTTCATGCTCCCAGTCGGCCAGAAGCGTGTGCGCGAAACGCGAGTCGGTCAATTTCGCGTGCTCGACCACCAGTTCGTGCAGGCAGTCGCGCCAGTGCCGGCTCGCCAGGCGCCGCCACAGAATGGTCTGGGGGTTCACCCGCGATTCGAAGCTGGAGTCCGAATCATAGACGAACGCCATGCCGCCGGTCATACCGGCGCCGAAATTGTCGCCGACGGGGCCGAGAATAGCGGCGATGCCGCCGGTCATGTATTCGCAGCCGTTCGCGCCGCAGCCTTCGACGACGGCGATGGCGCCCGAATTACGCACGCAGAACCGCTCGCCGGCCTGACCCGCAGCGAACAGCTTGCCCACGGTGGCGCCGTAGAGCACGGTGTTGCCGATGATCGTGTTCTCGTTCGAAACCAGAGGGCTCGAAGTGGCCGGGCGAACCACGACCATGCCGCCGGACAGCCCTTTGCCGACATAATCGTTCGCGTCGCCGAACACTTCGAGCTTCAGCCCCTGCACCGCCCAGGCGCCGAGCGACTGACCGGCCGACCCGCGCAGGCGCACGGTAATGTGGCCAGGCTGGAGCCTGGCCATGCCGAAGCGACGGGTGATCTTCGACGACAGCCGGGTACCGATCGCCCGTTGCGTATTGCGGATGTTGTAGGCGAGTTGCATCTTCTCGCCGTCGGCGAACAGCGCCTGCGCGTCCCTGACCATTTGCGCGTCGAGCGTGTCGGGCACTTCGTTGCGGCCGGCGATGGTGCTGACGCGGCCATGGTCGCCCGGATCCGCCTGGACCAGCAGCGGGTTCAGGTCGAGGTCGTCGAGATGGGCGTGGCCCCGGCTGACCTGATGCAGCAGTTCGGTTCGCCCGATCACCTCGTCGAGCGCGCGCGCACCGAGGCCGGCAAGGATTTCGCGCACTTCCTCGGCCAGGAAACTGAACAGGTTGACCACCTTTTCCGGTGTGCCGGTGAACTTGTCGCGTAGTTTCGGGTTCTGGGTGCACACGCCGACCGGACAGGTGTTGGAGTGGCACTGGCGCACCATGATGCAGCCCATGGCGACGAGCGCGGCGGTGCCGATGCCGTATTCCTCCGCGCCGAGCAGCGCCGCGATCACGACGTCGCGACCGGTCTTCAAGCCGCCGTCCACCCGCAGTTTCACGCGGTGGCGCAGCCGGTTGAGGGTCAGCACCTGATTGACTTCTGCGAGGCCGACCTCCCACGGCATTCCTGCATAGCGGATGGAACTCTGCGGGCTCGCGCCGGTACCGCCGCAATGGCCGGAGATCAGGATCGTATCGGCGTTCGCCTTGGCGACGCCGGCAGCGATGGTACCGATGCCGGTGCGCGCGACCAGCTTCACGCAAACGCGAGCGTTCGGGTTGATCTGCTTGAGGTCGTAGATTAGCTGGGCGAGGTCCTCGATCGAGTAGATATCGTGGTGCGGCGGCGGCGAGATCAGCGTCACCCCCGGCGTCGAGTGCCGCAGCCGCGCGATCTCGGGCGAGACCTTGAAGCCCGGGAGCTGGCCGCCTTCGCCGGGTTTCGCGCCCTGCGCCATCTTGATCTCGATTTCCTGGCAGTTGTTCAGGTAGTCGGCGGTGACTCCGAACCGGCCCGAGGCAACCTGCTTGATCGCCGAACAGGCGTTGTCGCCGTTGGCGTAGGGCACGAAGCGCTCGGCGCCCTCGCCGCCCTCGCCGGAATCCGACTTGGCGCCGATGCGGTTCATGGCGATCGACAGGGTCTCGTGCGCTTCGGGCGACAACGCGCCGAGAGAGATACCGGGCGCCACGAGTCGCCGGCGGATATCGGTGATCGATTCCACTTCTTCCAACGGTGCGGCGGTCTCGGCGCGACTGAAATCGAGCAGGTCGCGCACGTTGATCGGCGCTTGCGCCGCCACCCCCCCGGTATAGCGGCGATAGGTGGCGTAGGAATCGTTCGCGATCGCGCTCTGGAGAACGTGCATCAGCCGTCCGTCGAAGGCATGCGCCTCGCCGCCGTGGCGATAGCGGTAAAGGCCGCCGACGGGCAGCATCGCCACGCCCTCGGCGAAGGCGCGCAGGTGCTGGGTGAGCACCATGCGCTGAAGACCGGCAAGGCCGATGCCCGATATCCGGGAGGGCATCCCCGGGAAGAACCGCGCCACCAGAGTCCGGGACAGACCGAGCGCCTCGAAATTGTAGCCGCCGCGATAGGAGCTCAGCACCGAGATGCCCATCTTCGACATCACCTTGAGGATGCCGTTGTTGACCGCTTCCTTGTAGGCGGCGAGCGCTTCGGTAAGGCTCATGCCGGGCAGCAGGCCGCGGCGGTGGCGGTCGGCGATCGTCTCCTGCGCGAGCCAGGCGTTGACCGTCGTCGCGCCCACCCCGATGAGGACGGCGAAATAATGCACGTCGAGGCACTCGGCGCTGCGCACGTTGATCGAGGCGTAGGTGCGCAGGTTCTCGCGGATCAGATGCGAATGGACGCCGCCGGCAGCAAGGACGATCGGGATCGGCGCGCGGCCGGGGCCGGCATTCTCGTCCGACAGGACCAGATGTTCGCAACCGCCGCGGACCGCGTCCTCGGCGGTGCGGCGCAATGCGTCGATCGCTTCCGACAGGGCGTTCGGTCCGCCGTCCGGGTCGAACGTACAATCGATGGCGCATGCACGCTCGCCCATGTAGGCGCGCATGGCGGCGAACTCGCCATTGGTCAGCACGGGCGATTCGAGTTGCAGCAGGTGGGTCTGGTCGGGCGAGCGCTCAAGCACGTTGCCGAGATTGCCGAGCCTGGTCTTCAACGTCATCACCCGGCGTTCGCGCAGCGAGTCGATCGGCGGGTTGGTGACCTGGCTGAAGTTCTGCCGGAAGAAATGGTGCAGCCCGCGATAGTGGTCCGACAGCACCGCCATCGGCGCGTCGTCGCCCATCGAGCCGACCGGCTCCTTGCGATCCTCGACCATGGGTTGAAGGATCAGTTCGATCTCTTCCAGCGACCATCCGAACACGACCTGGAAGCGGCGCAGCGCGTCTCCGGTCAGCACCGGCGCTTCGCCGGGCCGGTTCCGCAGCAGGCTGTCGAGCGGCATGATCGACTCGACCCACTCGCCATAGGGCCGCTGGCGGGCGATCATGTTCTTCAGCCCGGCGTCTTGATGGAGCGTGCCGGAGCGCAGGTCCACCCCGACCATCATGCCGGGCCCGAGGCGACCTTTCCTGACCACGTCGATCTCCTTGACCGGCACCATGCCGGCCTCGGAACCGACGATCAGCAAATCGTCCCGGGTTACCGAATAGCGCATCGGCCGCAAGCCGTTGCGGTCCATGCCGCCGATGATCCAGTCGCCGTCGGTCGCCGCGACCGCCGCCGGGCCGTCCCACGGCTCCATCACGCAATTGGCGTAGCTGTAGAGCGCGCGGTGCAGCGGCGGGACCGATGCGCCTTCCTCCCACGATTCCGGGATCAGGAGCGCCTGCGCTTCGGGAGCGCTGCGCCCCGTATGCACGAAGAGTTCGAACACGGCGTCGAGCGCGGCGGAATCGGAACTCCCGTCCTGGATCACCGGTTTCAGGTCTTCGACGCGGTCGCCGAACGCTTCCGACGCCATGCGCGTCTCGTGCGCCCGCGTCCAGTTGATGTTGCCGAGCAGGGTGTTGATCTCGCCGTTATGCGCGAGCATCCGGAACGGCTGAGCGAGCTTCCAGGTCGGGAAGGTGTTGGTCGAATAGCGCTGGTGGAAGATCGCGAAGTTCGAGACGAAACGCCGGTCGCGGAGGTCGGGATAGAAGTCGTCGATATACTCGGCCAGGAACATGCCCTTGTAGATCACCGATCGGCAGCTTAGCGAGCAGATGTAGAAATCGGTGATGTGCAGCGCCAGCACGGCCTTCTCGATGCGCCGGCGGATCAGGTAGAGGTCGCGCTCGAACCGGTCGTCGGCGACTCCGTGATCGTTGGCGATCATGATCTGTTCGATCTCGGGCCGGGTCGCCATGGCCTTCTCGCCGATCGCGCTCGAGTTCACCGGCACCTGCCGCCAGCCATAGATCGAGTAGCCGAAATTGAGGATCTCGGTTTCGACGATCACGCGACAGGTTTCCTGCGCGCCCAGATCGGTGCGCGGCAGGAAAACCATGCCGACGGCAAGCCGGCCGCCGCGCGGCTCATGTCCGGTATTGCTGATGTGCTTCTCGAAGAAATCCTGCGGGATCTGCACGTGGATGCCGGCGCCGTCGCCGGTTTTGCCGTCGGCATCCACGGCGCCGCGGTGCCAGACCGCCTTGAGCGCGGCGATGCCCGCCTCGACGACTTCGCGCCGCGGCTGGCCGTCGATTGCGGCGACGAAGCCGACGCCGCAGGAATCGCGCTCGTCTTCGGCGCGGTATAGCCCTTGCGCAGACAGGCGTTCGCGTTCGTTCATGCCGCTTCCTTCCGGCGCGCCGGTGCGCCGGCCTCCAGATAGCGATGGATCGACGTAGCCGCATCGCGGCCGTCTCGAATCGCCCACACCACCAGCGATGCGCCGCGGACGATATCGCCGGCGGCGAACACCCCGTCGAGACTAGTCATCAGGGTTCGGGCATCGGTCTCGACGGTGCCCCACCGGGTGACTTCCAGGCCCGGTTCGCCGAACAGGAGGGGCAGGTTCTCGGGATCGAAACCGAGCGCTTTGATGACGAGGTCGGCTTCGACGACGTGTTGTGAATCAGCGACCGCGATGGGTTTTTGACGGCCGCTCGAATCCGCCGTGCCGAGCCTCATGCGTTGCACGCGCACGCCCGAAACGACGCCGTTGCCGACAAACGCCTCAGGCGCCGTCAGCCACACGAATTCCACCCCCTCCTCTTCGGCGTGATTCACCTCACGCATCGAACCCGGCATGTTGGGGCGGTCGCGGCGATAGACGCACTTCACCGAGCGCGCACCCTGCCGTACGGCGGTACGGACGCAGTCCATCGCGGTGTCGCCGCCGCCGATCACCGCCACCCGTTTGCCGTCGGCGTCGAGCGCTCCCGAATCGAACGCCGGCACCCGATCGCCGAGCCCCTTGCGGTTGCTGGCGATCAGATAGTCGAGCGCGGAGACGATATTGCCGAGGCCGACTCCCGGCGCCTTGATGCTCCGTTCGCGATAGACGCCGGTAGCGATCAGCACCGCGTCGTGGCGGTCGCGCAGTTCGGCCAGACTCGCATCGCGGCCGACCTCGAACCCGGTGTGGAAAACGATCCCGCCTTCGGCCAGCAGGGCGTGCCGGCGCGCGACGATGTGTTTCTCGAGCTTGAAATTGGGAATGCCGTAGATCAGCAGGCCGCCGACCCGGTCGTGACGGTCATAGACGTGGACTCGGTAGCCGAGGCGGCGCAACTGCTCGGCCGCCGCCAGTCCTCCCGGCCCGGCGCCGACGACGGCGACCGACCGGTCGCGTTCGCGCGCCGGCGACGGCGGGCGCACCCAACCCCGCGCGAACGCGGTGTCGGTGATGTGGCGCTCGACTGCGCCGATGGTCACCGTGCCGTGGCCGGCCTGCTCGATGACGCAGTTGCCCTCGCACAAACGGTCCTGCGGGCAGATCCGGCCGCACACTTCGGGCATGTTGTTGGTCGCCGCCGCGACCTCGTAGGCTTCTTCCAGCCGCCCCTCGGCGGTCAGCATCAGCCAGTCGGGAATGTTGTTGTGGAGCGGGCAGTGGACCTGACAGAACGGAATACCGCATTGCGAGCAGCGCGAGGCCTGTTCGGCGGCGCGGTGCTCGGCGAACTCGCGGTAGATTTCGTCGAAACTCGCGCGCCGACGCGCGACGTCGCGCTTCTGCGGCATCCGGTGCTCAAGGTCGACGAATTTGAGCATACTGGTCATTCTGCCGGCTTTCCTCTACCTCCCTGAATGTCTGCCGATGGGTCCGGCGCCGGGGCGTGGCGTCCATCATAGGCCCTATCGGCTCACAAGGCCAGCGTCACTCGCCATATAGGGCAGCTTTGCTGTCCTATATGGCTCGTCGGATCGGGCAAGTCGCGCGATTCATCCATTGTTTCGGTATGGTTACAGATAAAATAGTCTCGAAAGAGGACCAATAGCGGACGCAACGATGAGCCTTCTTCATCTGGTCGTGATCGCTCTGGTTCAGGGGATCACCGAGTTCCTGCCGGTCAGTTCTTCCGGCCATCTCGTACTCATCCACCACCTGACCGATTGGCCGGACCAGGGGCTGGCGATCGATGTGGCGGCCCATGCCGGCAGCCTGGCGGCAGTGCTGGTCTATTTCCGCCGCGAGGTCGCGGCGCTGGCAGGTGCGGGGGTTGCCCTTCTCACCGGCCGGGGGCACGAGGAACGGCGCCTGCTGTTGCTGTTGATCGCGGCCAGCGTCCCGGCCCTCGCCGCCGGCGCGGCGTTCAACGCCTGGGCGGGGGATCTGCTGCGCGGGCTCGCGGTGATTGCCTGGACGATGACGCTCGGCGCCGTTCTGCTCTATGTCGCCGACCGGTTCGCGGCGCGAGGCCGCGGCCTGGACGCGCTGGGTCTGCGCGACGCGCTGCTCATCGGCTTCGCCCAGGCGCTGGCGCTGGTTCCCGGAACCAGCCGCGCCGGGATCACCATCACCGCGGCGCGGGCGCTGGGCTATGCGCGCACCGATGCGGCGCGGTTTTCGATGCTGTTGTCGATTCCTGTCATTCTCGGCGCCGGCGCGTTGCAGACACTCGATCTTGCAGGCGATCCGGGGCGCTGGCGCGACGCGGCGCTGGTCGCCGCGCTGTCGGGTCTCGCGGCGTTCGCGGCTGTCAGCCTGTTGATGCGCTGGCTTGCGCGTGCGAGCTTCACCCCGCTGGTGATCTACCGCCTCGCCCTCGGCCTGGCGTTGCTGGGGATGGTCTATCTCTGACCGTCCGCCGGAACGACGGGGGCGGAACGGTCCGGTTCGGGAAGAGGAATCGGCGGTCGGGGGCAGATTCGCCTGACAAGCGAATTGACGTTCACAGGCTTCCATCGAACCATGTCTTACAAATTCACCAATTTCAGGAGGTTGTCGTGAAAAAGGTTCTGGTCGCGGACGAGGTCTGGATCGCTACGGCATTGCTCCACCGTCACAATCCCGGTCGCGGTGACTTTGCGGCCAGCGAAATTCTACGGCAGGTCGAAACCGAGCGGGTAGCCGGCGACCGGTTGAGGCCCGGCGTGGCGCCACATGTCTATCTTCACTGCGTCGCCAACAAGGCGCCGAATTCCGGGCGTTACCGGATGCTGTTTGAAACGTCGAAGGGGCGCCGGCGGCTTTTCAAACGGGGCGATCCCTGCCATCCGCAACGCGCGGACAGCAAGCATATGCCCCGCCGGGAACAGATTCCGCGCGCCTATGTCGGGCTCATCGATTGGTATCGCCGTCAGTATGCCGGGGAAGGCGCCGCAGGCGAGGCCGACCCCATCCTGGCGCTGCGCGGAGTCGGCAAGGCGATCTGGGCGGACGAAGAAGCCGATACCTATGTTCGCCGGCTTCGGGACGGGTGGTTGTCGATCCGCGCACCCGCCGTGAATGCGGATTCATTCGTTACGAACGACGACCGCTTGAGCACAAAGTAGTGTGCGGGGGATTCAATTCGTTCAATCGCCGGACAAGACCGCGTTATGAGGTGGGAGTGGGGATCGATCTGAACGGCGTTACGCCCGCGTCGCCGAAAGCGCGCCGATCTGCTTGACTGTCGCGGCGGCGCCGTGCTAAACGAACTGCGTCGGCGTGCGGCGTTTGATTTCTGCCCTGCTCCAGCCGCCGCCGGATCCGTCGCAAGTCGCGCTTCCACGCCATTATACGCGATCCGGCGCGCTGTCCGTTTTTCCCCCTCCTCCGCCCGGCCGTCGATCCGTCACGGCGCGCAATTCGGCGAAAGCACATGAATCTCAGAGAACTGAAAGCCAAGAAACCGACCGAACTCCTCGACTATGCCGAGGAATGCGGGATCGAGAACGCCAGTACGATGCGCAAGCAGGATCTGCAATTCGCGATCCTGAAACAACTCGCCGAAAGCGGCGTCGCCATCTTCGGCGAGGGCGTGCTCGAGATTCTTCAGGACGGCTTCGGCTTCCTGCGCTCGTCGGAAGCGAACTACCTGCCCGGACCGGACGATATCTATGTATCGCCGAACCAGATCCGGCGCTTTGCGCTGCGCACCGGCGACACGGTCGAGGGCGAGATCCGGCAGCCGAAAGACGGCGAACGCTATTTCGCGCTGCTCAAAATCAACACGATCAACTACGAAGGCCCGGAAAAGGCGCGACACAAAGTCAATTTCGACAATCTGACGCCGCTCTATCCCGACCGGCGGCTGCGGTTGGAAATCGAGAATCCGACGACCAAGGACCTGAGCGCGCGGGTGATCGATCTCGTCGCGCCGATCGGCATGGGCCAGAGAGCGCTGATCGTCGCCCCGCCGCGCACCGGCAAGACCGTGATCCTGCAGAACATCGCCCATTCGCTCGCCGCCAATCACCCCGACACCTATCTGATCGTGCTGTTGATCGACGAACGGCCGGAGGAAGTGACCGACATGCAGCGCTCGGTGCGCGGCGAGGTCATCAGCTCGACGTTCGACGAGCCGGCCACGCGCCATGTGCAGGTCACCGAGATGGTGATCGAGAAGGCGAAGCGCCTGACCGAACACCAGCGCGACGTGGTGATCCTGCTCGATTCGATCACCCGCCTCGCGCGCGCCTACAACACCGTGGTTCCGTCCTCGGGCAAGGTGCTGACCGGCGGCGTCGATGCGAATGCCCTCCAGCGTCCCAAAAGGTTCTTCGGCGCCGCGCGCAACATCGAACAGGGCGGGTCGCTGACCATCATCGCAACGGCGCTGATCGACACCGGCTCGCGCATGGACGAAGTGATCTTCGAGGAGTTCAAGGGCACCGGCAACTCCGAAATCGTGCTCGACCGCAAGCTCGCCGACAAGCGCAGCTTCCCCGCCATCGACATCGGCAAGTCGGGAACGCGCAAGGAAGAATTGCTGGCCGACAAGGGCGAACTGTCGAAAATGTGGGTGCTGCGCCGCATCCTGACGCCGATGGGAGTCATCGACGCGATGGAGTTCCTGCTCGACAAGCTCAGGAGCACCAAATCGAACGCCGATTTCTTCCGATCGATGAACCAGTGAGCGATGCGGGGCGCGCGGGCGCCCGCCCCGATCGCGAAGCGGTCAGACGGTGAAGATCGTCGAACCGGTGGTCTTGCGGCCTTCGAGATCGCGATGCGCCTGCACCGCCTCGCTCAGTGGATAGCGGCCGTTGATTTCGATTCGGACCTTGCCGGCCGACACCATGCCGAACAGAGCGTTCGCGCTGTTCACGAGTTCCGGCCGCGTGGCGTTGTAAACCATCAATGAGGGGCGCGTGAGGTAGAGCGATCCCTTCGCGGCGAGCACGCCGGGATTGAACGCTTCGACCGGACCGGCCGATTGGCCGAACGACGCCAGCAGCCCGCGCGGCGCGAGGCAGTCGAGCGATCCCTCGAACGTCGTCTTGCCTACCGAATCGTAAACCACCGGCACGCCCTTGCCGGCCGTGATCTCCTTCACCCGCTCGACGAAATTCTCCCGCGTATAGACGACCGGATGATCGCAACCGTGCGCGCGCGCGAGTGCAGCCTTCTCGTCGCTGCCGACCGTTCCGATCACCGTCGCGCCGATCGCTTTCGCCCACTGGCACGCGATCAGGCCGACCCCGCCGGCAGCCGCATGGAACAGAATGGTGTCGCCTGCCTTCACCGGGTAGGTGCGGCACAGGAGATACTCCACGGTCATGCCCTTGAGCATCATCGCCGCAGCGGTCTCGTCGTCGATCGAGCCGGGAACCTTGACTACGTTCGCCGCCGTCATCAAACGGACCTCGGCATAGGCGCCCATCGGCGGCGAGGCGTAGGCGATCCGGTCGCCGACGGCGAGATCGGTCACGTCCGCGCCGACCGCCTCGACGGTGCCCGCGCCTTCGAGACCGGGCGTGAAGGGGCGTTCGGCGATCGGATAGAGTCCCGTCCGGTGATAGGTGTCGATATAGTTGAGGCCGACCGCACCGTGACGGACGCGGATCTGCCCCGGTCCCGGATCGCCGACCTCCACCTCTTCCCATCGCATGACCTCCGGGCCGCCGGTGTCGTAAGCGCGGATCGCGTGGCTTGTCATGCTCGTGCTCCTTCTCTCGTTCTTGTCGTGGATCGCGGGAACGCGGCGCGCCCCCGATTCCGGTCAGTCGAGGCCGTGTTGCCCGGCTTCGAGTTCGAGCAGAATGCGCTTGTCGGCGAGACGGCCGCCGCTCCAGCCCCCAAGCCCGTCGCGGGCGACCACGCGGTGACAGGGGACGATGATCGGAATCGGGTTCGCGCCGCAAGCCTGACCCACCGCCCGCGCCATGCTGTCGACCGTTTCGGCGAGTCCGCCATAGGTTGCGGTTCGGCCGAACGGAATCGCCGATATTCCCTGCCACACACGCTGCTGAAAAGGGGTCCCGGCCGGCGCGAGGGGCAGCGAGAATGTCCTGAGCCGACCGTCGAAATACGCGGCGAGCTGCGTCGCCGCTTCGGCGAGGAGGTCGTCCGGTTCGCCGTCCGCGGGACCGCGCTCCGAGTCGGCCCACGCGACTCCGACGATCGCGCCGCCGGCCGCGGTGACGCGAAGCCGGCCGACAGGGCTTTCGAGATAAGAAACGGCCGCGACCGTCATGCCGCAGGCCGCCGCAGCAATCGGCCGAGCGCGTCCGTATCGGTCGCCGGCGGCGAACAGGTCTGGCCGCGGCAGATATAGACGGCGGCTTTGCCGTCGATGCGGGTCTTGCCGGCCGCCGCGTGGCCGGGGGCCAACGCGTCGTCGTCGGACACGACGGTGAGAATCCGCCCCGGCAGGCTGCGGCTGTGAACGAACTCGACGAACTCGCGGGTCTTCGGATCGTCGTCCGCGCCGACGACGACGATCTGCGCGCCGTCGATCGTCTGTTCGAGACTGTTCATGAACGTCGCCGCCGACCCCGGGTCGCGGGTCAACCGCGCGGTAAACGCATCCGCCAGCCGCGCCGCGCCGCGCCGGTATGAATCCTCGCCCGTGATCGCCGCCAGGGCCGAAAGGATGCCCAACATCACCCCGTTGCCGGCAGGCACGGCGCCGTCGGTGACCGTTTTCGTGCGCACGATGACGTCGGTGGCGTCGCTCGCGGACTGGAAGTAGCCGCCGGAATGGTCCCCGAAATGCGCGTCCAGCGTGGCAACCCAGTCGCACGCGCGCGCCAGGAAGCGCGGCGCGCGGTCGGTTTCGTATAGCGCCAGCGCCGCGCGGGCCATGTTGGCGTAGTCTTCCAACATGCCGGCGTGGCGGGCCTCGCCGAGCCGCCAGCTATGGGCGAGACGTGCGCCGTCGCTCATGGTTTCCGTCACCGCGTCGAAGGCGCGGCGTGCGGCGTCGATCCACGATGGTTCGTCGAACACCGCGCCGGCGTGGACCAGCGCGGCGATCGCGAGGCCGTTCCAGTCCGCCAGCACCTTGTCGTCGCGACCGGGCCGCGGCCGGGTTTCGCGTCGTTCCCGCAGGCGCCGGCGCAGATCGCCGAGCTTCGCTTCGTCGTCCGCCGACGGAAGCGTGGGAACGCGAAGGCGGTTGAGGACGTTCACGCCTTCCCAATTGCCGCCGGCGGAAACGTCATAGGCGGCCTTGAACAGCCGCGAGTCGGCGCCGAGGACCGAGTCGACCTCGTCTTCGCTCCACACGTAGAAGCGGCCTTCCTCACCCTCGCTGTCGGCGTCCAGCGTCGCCGCGAACGCACCCGACCCGGCGACCATCTCCCGCAGCATCCAGGCCACCGTCTCGCGAATCCGGCTCTCGAACAGGGGCAGCCGCACGCCCTGCCAGACGAGGGTCAGGAGGCCGAGGATCTGCGCATTGTCGTAGAGCATCTTCTCGAAATGCGGCACGAGCCACAGCGGATCGGTGGAATAGCGGGCGAAGCCGCCGCCGAGATGGTCGTAGATGCCGCCCTGGCACAGGCGTTCGCAGGTGACGATCACGGCCTGGCCGAACGCCGCGTTCCCGGTGCGCAAATGGGCGCGCCACAAGGCTTCGAACAAGGCGGTCTGGGGGAATTTGGGGGCGCCCCGCAAGCCGCCGAGCACCGGGTCCATCATGCCGTGGAGCGCGCCTGCGATTTCGTCCAGTTGCGCGACGCCGACTTCGGCGCGGCCGGGGGCGTGCGAAAGGCGCGCAAGGCCGCCGCGCAGCGCTTCCACGTTTTCACGCAGGCGTTTCGGCTCCTGCCGGTAGATCCTGTGGATGGTTTCGAGAACCTGCGGGAAACCCGGCCGTCCGTAACGCGGTTCCGGCGGGAAATAGGTGCCGCCCCAGAACGGCTCGCCGTCCGGGGTCAGGAACATCGTCAACGGCCAACCGCCATGCTCGCCGAGCAAGGCGAGCGCGTGCTGGTAGATGGCGTCGAGATCGGGCCGTTCCTCGCGATCGACCTTGACGTTGACGTAGAGCGCGTTCATGCGCGCCGCGATCTCGGGATTCTCGAAACACTCGTGCGCCATGACGTGGCACCAGTGGCACGCGGCATAACCGATCGACAGCAGAATCGGTCGCTCGGTCTCGCGCGCGGCCGCCAGCGCATCTTCGCCCCACGCCATCCAGGCGACCGGGTTGTCCTTGTGCTGGAGCAGATACGGGCTGGTCTCGCGCGCGAGCAGGTTTTCCGCCATGCCGGCCCGTTTCTCCACAGACGGCCCTCTGCCTTGCGCGCGGGCTGTCTTCGACTACAGTGCGCGGCACCGACAGTCAACCGCCCGCCCGATCGAATGCGAGGGAAGCCGTGGCCGACCAGACCGGCGCCGAGCCGTATTACCGCCTGCACGTTTTTTGCTGCACCAACGAGCGGGACCCTGCCGACCCGCGCGGATGTTGCGACGCGCGCGGCGGGACGATGCTCCGCAACTACATGAAGGCCAAGGCGAAGAAGATGGGGATCGCGAAGGTCCGCATCAACGCGGCCGGGTGTCTCGACCGCTGCGAGCACGGGCCGGCGATGGTGATCTATCCCGACGGGGTCTGGTATCGCTGTGCGACGCGCGAAGACGTCGACGCGGTGCTCGAACACCATGTGGTCGGCGGTCGTCCGGTCGAACGGTTGATGCTGCCCGCCCGCGATTGAACGCCGGCGACACGATCTTCGCCCTGTCGTCCGCCGCCGGGGCAGCGGGCGTGGCGGTGATCCGGCTTTCGGGCGCGAATGCGAGTGCGGCGCTGGAGGCGCTGGCGGGGCGCGTGCCGCCACCGCGTCGAGCCACGGTGGCCGGGCTCGCCGATCCGGGCGACGGCGGGCCTCTCGACCGGGCCCTCGTCCTGTGGTTTCCAGGGCCGGCGAGCTTCACCGGCGAGGACGTCGTCGAGTTCCACTGCCACGGCGGGCGGGCGGTGATCGATGGTGTGCTCGGCGCACTCGGGCGTCTGCCGGGACTTCGCATGGCGGAGCCTGGAGAATTCTCGCGCCGCGCGTTCGTCAACGGCAAGCTGGATCTCACCGCCGCCGAAGGCCTGGCGGATCTGGTGGCGGCGGAGACCGCGGCCCAGCGCCGGCAGGCGTTGCGCCAGCTCGACGGCGCTTTAGGCGCGCTCTATGAAGGCTGGCGCGAACGGCTGGTGCGCGCGCTGGCGTTCACCGAGGCCGCGCTCGATTTCGCCGACGAGGACCTGCCCGACGACGCGGTGGACGAAGCGCGCCGCGACGCCGCGGAGGTCGCGCGCGCGATCGACGCCCATCTCGCCGACGGCGCCCGCGGCGAACGCCTGCGCGCCGGCGCCGAAGTCGCTGTGGTCGGTCCGCCCAACGCCGGAAAGTCGAGCCTGGTCAATCGCCTGGCTCGGCGCGACGCGGCCATCGTCAGCGCAACGCCGGGGACGACCCGCGACGTGATCGAAGTGCGGCTCGATCTCGACGGCGTCCCGGTGACGGTCGCGGACACGGCGGGGTTGCGCGAGGCGCGCGACGAGATCGAGCGCGAGGGCGTGCGCCGCGCGGCCGCCCGCGCCCGTGCGGCGGACCGGGTGCTGGCGGTCTTCGACGCGTCCTCTTGGCCGCGCCTCGATACCGCGATACTGAAGACGTTCGGTTGCGGCGGCATCGTCGTGCTGAACAAATGCGACCTTCTGTCCGACGAGGCCGTTCGCGCGCTGCCGGACCGGGTGGCGGGATGGCCGGCGGTCCGCACGTCGTGCCGGACCGGCGCGGGTCTCGACCGGTTGGTCGATACGCTCGTTTCGGAGCTCGGCGGCGCCGGCGACGCGGAGGAGCCGCCGCTGACCCGCGCGCGGCACCGCAATGTGCTCGAACGGTGCGCCCTTGCCCTCGCCCACTACGAAGCGGCGGAGGCCCCGGAACTGGCGGCGGAGGACTTGCGCGACGGTGCGCGCGCCCTCGGCCGCATCACCGGCAGAACCGATGTCGAGGACGTTCTCGATTCCATCTTCGCAAGCTTTTGCATCGGCAAATGATCGGGCGCGCCCCGTGATCTCTCCGTTGAAAAAAGGGAACGATATGCCGCGGTCGAATAGCGCGATCCGAGTTGATTTCCGGCGCTCCCTGGCCGTTCGTTGCCTGAAAACTTGGGGGGGGGGGGGGGGAGAATATTCGCGCTGGCGCGACGCGCTGTTCTTCCTGCTCATTGGCGGCGTCCTGGCGTATGGCGGCGCATTCGCGTGGTACATGCTCGCCTGCTTCGATCTCGTCAACCTGCTCCGCGACGTAAACGGGGACGACTCTTTTTATTACTTTCAGATCGCTCGAAACCTGGCTGAAGGAAAGTTCTCGACCTTCGACAGCGGCGTCACGCGCACCAACGGCTACCATCCCCTTTGGCTGTTTCTGATTACACCGTTCTACTGGGCGTTCGACAAGGAAGCCGCACTGTTCGCCATCAAGGCGTTCGAGATCGCGCTCGTCGCCGGCGGCGTGGCGTGCGTCGCGGCGGCCGCGCGGGTTGCGCGCCTTTCCTGGGTTCTCTTTTTCGCCGCCCTGCCGGCGCTTTTCCGGGAAACATCCCTGTATCACGGGCTCGAAGCGGCAGCGGCGCTGTTCATGCTGTGCCTGTTCATTCTGGCCCTCTGTCTCTTCGCACGGAACTCGACGCGGTGGAAGTGGCCGCTGGCTGCCGTCGCCTTCGCTTTGCCGTGGGTGCGTCTGGAATATATCGCCATATCACTGGCCGCGACGGGAGCGCTGTGTCTCCTCGATCGGCCCTGGCGAGGCAAGCCGCGCAACGGTCGTTCGAAAGAGCTTGCCTGTTCCATACCCACACTCGAAGCCCTGGCGCCACTCCTCGCCGCCTGTGCGGGCATCCTGACGTATTTTATCTACAACCGGTTCGTCTTTGGCGGCATCGTGCCGGTAAGCGGCGTGGTGAAGCAAATGTGGTCGCAGAGCCGATGGGAGCGGGAAGGCGGATACAGCCTGACAGGAAATTTTCTGGAAACACTGGAATTGAGCGTCTTTGGCGATAAAATCCCGCTTGCATTGTTCGTTTGCGTCTGCTTCGCGTTGGTCTGGCGGTCGGTCCGTCGCTCCCGCAGTCGTGAAGGCCGACTGTTGCTGGTCTTTTTGACAGGCGTGTTCGGGTTGGCGGCCGGCCATCTTGCCAAATTCGCACAGAGTGTTCTCACCGTTCATCCCTATTGGGGAGGTTACGGCTGGTATTTCGTTCCTGCCTATCTGATGGACGCCTTGATTATTCCAGTAGTCTGTTGTGTTGTCATTCATTTCACTCGCCGTTTCGTCGTATCCCGATCGCGCCGCGCGGCCGATGTTCTGATCTCGGGTGTTGTCGTCGTCGGCACGGTCATCGTGCTTGCAATAGCGGATTTCACCTTTCCGTTCCGGTTCGTCGACTTGAGGAGCGAGTCGACCGTTCGCGAATGGGAGATATCTTCCCACATGGGAACACTGGTCATGGACCGTTTGCTTCCTGAGAACAGTGTGGTCGGGTCGTGGGACGCCGGGGTCATCGGGTATTTTTCGCGCTTTCCGGTGGTGAATCTGGACGGCTTGGTCAATTCCCGGGACTACGCGCGCGCCCGGGACGAAGGAACCGAAGACGCGTTTTGGCGGTTGTTCGGGATTACCCACTTCGCGAATGTGCGGCCCATACGGCCGGGCGCCGACACCGCGTTGTTCGAAGGCCCGCTATATCGTCATCGTTCCTCGGCGACCGATCGCCGATTCAAGCTCTGGTCCGCGGCGTCGCCGGAAACGGAATTCGGAGGAACCGATCGTTCCGCCTGGTTTTGGAGGAAAATGGCGCCGCATTTCGATTACGAGTCGGAGTCGCTCGCTGTCGTCGTCGACGGCAATATGGCGCAGGCGTTCTCCAGGGATTGCGGTCCGGCGGCAAAGCACGACGAATGGCTGGTGTTTTCCTGGTCCTCAGAAAGGGGCGAAACGATCTTCCGCGGCTGGCGCCCGTGGCGGGACGCGGGAGAGAACGCCCCGGGCATTTGTGTGAACGCTTATGAATTGCCCAACGACGCTCGCCCCCCAATTCGGGTTCGATCGGCGCCGGCCGGTAGTATTCTTGTCGATGATCGTCTGTATATTGAAGAGCGGGCGCTGGCGCTTTTCGCGGACGGCCTGGACGGCTGGCTTCTGGAAGGCGACGCGGTGACGAACCACGCCCGGTACGAGCGCTACCGGGGCCAGCAGCCGATCGGCGGCAACGAGGGCGCGGGCTTTCTGACGAGTTACCACCCCGACAAGGGTGACCGCGCTGTCGGCCGGGCGTTTTCACCGGTATTCACCGCGAAGCCCGGCGAGTATCTCACCTTCCTGATCGCCGGCGGCAAGGGCGTCGGTGTCGGTCTGCGCCTGTTGGCCGACGGCAAACAAGCGGCGCTCTGGCGCGGCGAGAATACCGAACGGTTCAGGCGGATGGCCTATCCCTTGGCCGGATTCGCCGGCCAGCCCCTGCAACTGGAATTGTTCGATGACGAAACCAGCGGTTGGGGCCACATCATGCTCGATCATGTCATGCTTGCGCATCGCATCGTGGACGATCCCGAATGAACGAGGGCGCTTTCCGCAAAACGAGCTCCGCTACGTTCGCAATCTGCTCGAAGGCCGCGGCCTGGTGTTCAACCCCGGCGAATATGTCGAGGGCTATTCCAACTTCCTCTGGATTCTCGAACTGGCGGCGATATGGGCGTTGTCGGGAATCCCGCCGGAGCAAGCTGCGCCGTGGCTGTCTGTCGTTCTCACCGCCGGAACCGTCGCGGCGGTGGCGTGGTGGATCGCGCGGCTCCCGGCGCTGCCCCACCGGGGTTTGACCGCATGGATGGCCTTCGGCTTCCTGTGCTCCAGCGCGACCTTTGCAGTATGGACTTCAGGCGGCGGCCTCGAAACGCGGCAATTCACGTTTTTCGTCGTTCTGGCGGTCGTGTGCCTCAGTCTTCATCGCAGCGCTCGGGCGGGGTTGCTGGCGGCGTCGGCGAGTCTGGCGGCGGCGGCGCTGACGCGACCCGAGGGGCCGCTGATCGCGGCGGTTTGTTTCGGCTGGTTCGTCATCCAGCGCGCGGCCGACAACGGAAGATTGAAACCGGACTGGCGAGAGCTGGCTTGTCTGGCGGCTCCTTTCGTTATCGTTGTTGCCGCCCACTACCTGTTCCGCTATGCATACTATGGCGAATGGTTGCCCAATACATATTATGCCAAGCATGTGCGGCCCTGGTATGAGTCGGGCTTTCGCTATCTCTGGGCGGCGGCGCTCGAGACAGGGCTGTATCTTCTGATCCCTTTCGCCGCAGTCGCCGCGCGGGATCGTTGGCGAGCGTTCCGCGACGGGACAGGCGCGCTGATACTGCTCCTGGTCGGCGTCCATATGGCGTATGTGATGCGCATAGGCGGCGACCATTTCGAATATCGCCCGCTGGATTTCTACTGGCCGCTCGTGGCCGTTCCCGCGGCGATAGGGATCGTGCGCCTCGGCTCGCGGGTCGCCGCCTGGTCGGCGTCTTTCGCTCCCCCCTCGGTTTTGGCTATGGGCGCGCGAACGTGGTCGATCGTTATTTTCGCGCCGGCCTTGTTCTACGCCGGCGCCGTCCAGGCCGTCCTGCTGTTCGAAGGGGCCGAGATACGCGAACGCATCATGAAACTGCACATAGAACTCGACGACGACAACGCGGGATGGCTGCTTGCGGCGCCGGGGATGCCGCTGCTCGTCGCCATCTCCAACGATCTGCGCCGCGAGGCCGCCCGACAATCCGTTGGTTCGCCTTTCACGGAGCACCGCGAATTCGCCAACGTGAGATTGCGGCAATACAAACCCTACGAAGAGATGGAAAGGGGAACAATACCCGACGACGCGGTGACGGCTTGGACTACAATAGGAATTCCATCCTATTATCTGCCCGACCTGAAAGTCGTCGATAAATTCGGCCTGACCGACGCGACAATCGCGCGCAACCCCGTCACGAAGCCCAACCGTGATCGCGTCATAGCGCACGACCGTAGGCCGCCGCCCGGATATTTGCGGGAACGAGGCGTCAATTTCACCCCACACCCCGCGGCGTCCAGCGAATCCGAAGCGTTTCGCCGCGCCCCCTACGCGCTGAAGGTCGGCCAGGACCTGTGGATGCCCTTCGACGCCGTCGATCGGCAATGGGTCTCCAAGCGCTTTTCCGGACAGCGCTTGCGGGTTCGCGACTGGGTCTCGACGACGGATGCATCCGGCAATCGGTGGGGTTTCAAGGGCGCTCTCCTCGTCGGCGAACGCTTTATCGGACGGTTCGAAGATGGATTCGAAGGCTGGAGTCTGGAAGGCGAAGCGATCACGAACCATGCCGGGCATGGACGTTACCCCGGTCAGAGCCTGGTCCACGGCAATGTCGGTCCCGGCTTCCTCACGAGCTACCATCCCCACAAGGGGGATCGGGCCGTCGGGCGCGCGTTCTCGCCCGCGTTCACCGTGGAGTCCGGCCAGTACCTCGTATTCATGATCGCCGGCGGCAAGGGCGTCGGCGTCGGGCTGCGTCTGTTGGCCGACGGCGTCGCGGCGGCGGTCTGGCGCGGCCGGAATACGGAACGGTTCGAACGGATCGTCCATCCGCTCGACGCGGTGGCGGGCAGTTCTCTGCAACTGGAACTGTTCGACGACGAAACCGGCGGCTGGGGCCACGTCATGCTCGACCATGTCGTGCTTGCGCGGCGCATCGTGGACGATCCCGAATGAACGAGGGCGCTTTCCGCAAACGAGCGCAGCCCTTTGTCTGACCCCTTGCGGTCTCCGAGCCTGTGCGCGATCATGCTGTCGTCGCTCGCGCTGGGAGTAGGGCCGAACCCATGAAACATGGAATATCCGCTACGACCTCCCAAGATGCGCTGAACGCTCTTGTCTGCGACTCGATGCCGCCCCAAGGCTGCTGGAGCGACGAGCAATATCTCTGGCTCACGGACCGAAGCCGCCGCCGGATCGAGTTCACCGACGGCCGTGTCGAGGAGCTGCCCATGCCCACTGACACGCATCAAGCCGTCCTTCTGTTTCTCACCCGCCTGTTCGATGCATACCTCGACCCTCGCGGGATTGTCCTGTTTTCCGGGTTGCGGATGCGCGTTCGCGAGGGCAAGTTCCGCGAGCCCGATCTTCTGCTGCTTCGGGATCGTTCCGATCCCCGCCGGCAAGACCGCTTCTGGCTGGGCGCGGATCTGGTCGTGGAGGTCGTCAGTTCGGACGACCCGGCGCGGGATCCGGTCATCAAACGCTCCGATTACGCCGAGGCGGGCGTCGCCGAGTACTGGATCGTCGATCCTCGCTCCGAGACCGTTACAGTATTGACCCTCGCCGAGGGCGCCTATGCCGAGCGCGGCGTGTTCTCGCGTGGGGACATGGCGGTCTCGACGCTGCTGGACGGTTTCGCCCTCGATGTGGCGGTGATGTTCGATTTTGCCTCGAGATAGCCGTCGACCGCTTGCGTCGCAGGGGAAAGGGAATGAACGCGCAATGGCGGACGCCGCACATACGACCCGCGAATTGCGCCCAATTGTTTCACGTGAAACAGAAGCGGCCATACGCTCCGGTTCTGGATGACGTCATTTGACCTCCGTCGGCGATAGCGCCATGCGGCGCTTCGACGTCATCGTGGTCGGCGGCGGCCATGCAGGGTGCGAGGCGGCGGCGGCGGCGGCGCGGATGGGCGCGCGGACGCTGCTCCTCACCCATGATCTCGGCACTATCGGCGCGATGTCGTGCAACCCTGCCATCGGCGGCATCGCCAAGGGTACGGTGGTGCGCGAGGTCGATGCCCTCGGCGGTCTGATGGGCCGCGCGGCGGACCGCGCCGGCATCCAATTTCGAGAATTGAATGCGCGGAAGGGGCCGGCGGTGCGCGGACCGCGCTGCCAAGCCGATCGCAAACGATACCGCCGCGCGATCGGGGACATGCTCCGCGAGCAACGCGATCTGACTCTTCAGGCGGCAGCGGTCGGCGGCCTCGTTGTCGGCGCCGACGGTCGCGCCGGCGGCGTGGTTCTCGAGAACGGCGACGAGATCGCCGCACCGGCCGTGGTCATTACCAGCGGCACCTTCTTGCGCGGCTGCGTCCATGTCGGCGAGCGCAGCTACGCCGCCGGCCGCGTCGGCGAAGCGCCTGCTGTCGCGCTCGCCGACACCATCGCCGGACTGGGATTCCGCACCGGCCGGCTGAAAACCGGGACTCCGCCGCGGCTCGACGGCGCAACGATCGATTGGCCGGCGCTGGCCGTCCAGCACGGCGATTCGCCGCCGCGGCCGTTCTCCTGGCTGACCGACGCGATCGCGACTCCGCAAACGGTCTGCCACGTCACCCACACCACGCCGGCGACTCATGAGGTCGTTCGCGCCAACCTGCACCGGGCGCCGATGTTCTCCGGCGCGATCGAGGGCCGGGGGCCGCGCTATTGCCCGTCGATCGAAGACAAGGTCGTGCGCTTCGTCGACCGCGACTCGCACCGGATATTCCTCGAACCCGAGGGGCTCGACGACGATACGGTTTATCCCAACGGTATTTCGACCTCCCTGCCATCCGAAGTCCAGGCGGCGATGATCGCTACGATTTCGGGGCTGGAGAAGGCGGCCATCCGCCGGCCAGGCTACGCTATCGAATACGATTTCGTCGATCCGCGCGAGCTGCGGCCCACGTTGGAGACCCTGCGCATGCCCGGCCTCTGGTTCGCCGGGCAGATCAACGGCACCACCGGTTACGAAGAAGCGGCCGGCCAGGGCATCGTTGCGGGGATCAACGCCGCGCTTGCGGTCGGCGGCGGCGGGCCGTTCGTGCTCGATCGCGCCACCGCGATGATCGGCGTGATGATCGACGATCTGGTGGTGCTGGGTGTCCGCGAACCCTATCGGCTGTTCACCGCGCGCGCGGAGTATCGGCTGAGCCTGCGGCCGGACAATGCCGATCTGCGCCTGACCGGCCTCGGTGCGGCGATCGGTTGCGTGGAAACCGAACGCGAGCGGCGGTGGCGCGCCAAGCGTGACGCGATCGCCGCGGCGCGGCGAGTCCTGGCGGCGCGGCGGATCACCCCGTCGCAAGCCCGGAAGCGCGGCCTGCGCCTGCGCGCCGATGGCCGCGCGCGCAGTGGCCTGCGCCTGCTGTCGATGCCGGAGATCGATTTCGCGACCGTCGCCGGATGGTGGCCGGAACTGGCGGCGTGCCCGGACGACGCGGCGCGGCAGATCGAGATCGAGTGTCGCTATGCCGCCTATCTGGAACGCCAGCGGAGCGAGATCGCTGCGTTTCGCCGCGAGGCGTCGCTCCAACTGCCGCCGGATCTCGATTTCGACGCGATCGGTGGCTTGTCCTCGGAGGCGCGCGAGAGATTGTCCGAAGCCCGCCCCGCGACGCTGGCCGCGGCGGCGCGGATTCCCGGCGTCACCCCGGCCGCGCTCGCGGCCTTGTTCGGCCATTTGCGACGCGACACGGTCCCGCGTGCGGCGTGAGCGCGGCGCCGATGAGCGCCGTCGAGTTCGCGCGGATCGCCGATGTTTCACGTGAAACGACAGCGCGCCTTTCGGCCTGGCTCGATCTTCTTGCCTCGTGGCAACGGCGGATGAACCTCGTTGGCGCGGCCAGCCTCGACGACCCGTGGCGGCGTCATATGCTCGACGGCGCGCAGCTCGCCCGCTACATCCCCGATACCGCGAACCGAATCGTCGATCTGGGCAGCGGCGCCGGCTTCCCCGGACTCGTCCTAGCGCTGGCGGTCGGCGATCGCGGCGTTTCTGTCGATCTGATCGAAAGCAATCGCCGCAAATGCGCCTTCCTGGAGGCGGCGATTCGCGAGACCGGGGCACCGGCGCGTGTCCATTGCGCCCGGATCGAAGAGAAACCGGTCCCGCCGGCTCCCGCCGTGGTGGCCCGCGCCTGTGCGCCGTTGCCCCAACTGCTGCGCTACGCCAGACCCCTGGTCGCCGACGGCGGCTGCGCGGTGTTTCCCAAGGGTCGGCGTGTCGACGGCGAATTGACCGCGGCGCGGCGAGACTGGAAGATGACTTTCACCCGGCACCCGAGCCTGACCGACCCGGACGGCGTGATCCTGACCATGAAAACATTCGACCGTGTCGCCGCGCGCTGATCTGGCGGTCGCGACCCGCGTCATCGCCGTCGCCAACCAGAAGGGCGGCGTCGGCAAGACGACCACCGCGATCAACCTTGCGACGGCCTTCGCGGCGATCAACAAGCGCGCCCTTGTCGTGGATCTCGACCCGCAAGGAAATGCGAGCACGGGCCTGGGGGTCCACGCACCGCATCGGGAGCGCACGACCTACGATCTGCTGACCGGAGACCCGCCGGCGGAACCGGCCGACGCGGCGATGGTGACCGCCGTCCCCGGCCTGTCGCTGATCCCGGCGGAGGTCGGTCTCGCCGGGATCGAACTCGAATTGAGCGGCGCGTCCGACCGCGCCTACCGCTTGCAGCGCGCGCTGTCGTCGATATCGGACTCGTGGGACTACGTGTTCATCGATTGCCCGCCCGGCCTCGGCGTGCTGACCCTGAACGGCCTGGTCGCCGCGACGACCGTTCTGGTGCCGTTGCAGTGCGAGTTCTTCGCGCTCGAAGGCTTGACCCAGCTTTTCGACACCATCAAGCGGGTCCGTGCCACGTTCAATCCTTCGCTCGCCCTGGAAGGAGTCCTGCTCACCATGTTCGATCGGCGCAACAACCTGTCGGAACAGGTGGCGGTCGATGTGCGCAGCTATCTCGGCGACAAAGTGTTCGAGACGGTGATTCCGCGCAATGTGCGGGTGTCCGAGGCTCCGTCGCACGGAATACCGGTGCTGCTCTACGACTTCCGGTGCGCCGGATCCCGCGCCTACATCGACCTGGTGAGCGAGCTGCTCCACCGCGAGGAGCACGGCGTGGGCGCGGAAGCCGAGGGGTCTCGTCCGTGAGCGCCGGAAGCCGCCGCCTCGGACGCGGCCTCGACACGCTGTTCGGGGAGGCGACAGCGGCGCAGGGCCGCAGCCCGCGCCTGGCGCCCATCGCCGATATCGCTCCCGGTCCGTTTCAACCGCGACACCGGTTCGACGACGCCGAACTCGAATCGCTGGCGGACTCGATCCGCCGCCGCGGCATCGTACAACCGATTCTCGTTCGTCCGGATCCGGATAACCGAACGCCCTATCAGATCGTTGCCGGAGAGCGCCGCTGGCGCGCGGCGCAGCGCGCGCAGTTGCACGAAGTGCCGGTCATCGTCGATCGTCTCGACGACCGCGAAGCGCTGGAGATCGCCCTCATCGAGAACGTGCAGCGCGAGAACCTCGGCCCGCTCGAAGAGGCGGGGGGATATCGCCGCCTCATGGACGAGTTCGGCGGAACGCAGGAAACGCTCGCCGCGGCCGTCGGCAAGAGCCGCAGCCATATCGCCAACACGATACGGTTGCTCGCGCTGCCCGAACCGGTGCGGCGCCTGATCGACGACGGCAAGCTGACCGCCGGTCACGGCCGGGCCCTGCTCGGCGCCCGCGATATCGAGGGACTGACGAGAAAGGTGATCTCGCGCGGCCTCAACGTTCGCCAGACCGAACGTCTGGTGCGCGAAGAGGGCAAGAACGGACGCGCGAAAGCGAAGGCACGCCCGAAGAGCGCCGACGTCGCCAAGCTCGAAGAGGAACTCGGTATGGCGCTCGGTCTCGCCGTCACCATCGTCGATCAGGGCGAATCCGGGCAATTGCGGATTGGCTACCGATCGCTCGAGCAGCTCGATTTCCTGATCGACCGCTTGCGGGGCGCCGTCTCCCCGATCCACCCTCTCGGAACCTGATACCGGCCGCCGGCGTGGACAACGCGCGCGCGAACATCATACTGTTCGCCGCGCAGACGGTGACGACAACCGGGCGGATTGGAGCGTGTGCGATGGGCGCCAGCATCGGAACGAGGCTTTACACTTGGCTTCACGGCGCGCCGGTCGGCAGCGATGCGGCCGGCAACATGTATTATCGCGAGAAGGTGCCGGTCCGCGGCCGACGCGAGAAACGTTGGGTTATCTACGCCGGCGAAGTCGAAGCGTCCGCCGTGCCGCCCGACTGGCAAGGCTGGCTGAACCATACGCGCGCCGCGTCGCCGGCAGACGCGCCGAGCGAGGTCAGGCCGTGGCAGAAGCCGCACCAGGCCAACCCCACCGGCACCGCCGCCGCCTACCGCCCGTCCGGCGCCTTGTTGGGCGGACGCCGGCGCGACCCCGCGACCGGCGACTACGAAGCCTGGACCCCCGATTAACGTCCGGCGGGCGGATCGCATGTTGGAGGTCAGAGGCGTCCGCCACGATTATGCGGGACAAACCGCGGTCGCCGTCGACGAATGGACCGCCGGCGCCGACGAGCAGTGGCTGATCCACGGGCCGTCCGGCTGCGGCAAGACGACCCTGTTGCACATCGTCGGCGGCCTGCTTGCGCCGGGCGCGGGCGAGATCCGCATCGACGGGCAGGAACTCACGGCGCTCTCCGACGGCGCGCGCGACCGGTTCCGTGGCCGGAATGTCGGGATCGTGTTCCAGCGTCTGCATCTGATCGACGCGCTGACCGTGCGCCAGAACCTGACTCTGGCGCGGTCTCTGGCCGGGCTCGACATCGCCGGGGAACGGATCGAGGGGATACTCGACGAGCTCGGCATTGCGGAGAAGGGGGCCTCGCACCCCCACGCGCTGAGCCACGGCGAAGCGCAGCGCGTCGCTCTGGCACGGGCCTTGATCAACGATCCGAAGCTGGTGCTCGCCGACGAACCGACTTCGAGTCTCGACGACGACAATGCGGCACGCGCTATCGCGATGTTGCGTGAGCGGGCAGCGGCACGCGGCGCCTTGCTGGTGGTGGCCAGCCACGACCGGCGGCTCGCGGAATCGTTCGCGCATCGCCTCGACCTGCCAGCGGAGGCGACAGCATGAACGCGCTCTCCCTGTCGCTCGCCTATCTGCGCCGGCGCCCCCTGAACACGGCGCTGAACCTGGTGCTGCTCGCACTCGGCGCCGGCACCATTGTCCTGCTGTTGCAGTTCGGCGACCAGTTGCGGCGCACGCTCGAACGCGACGCGCGCGGCATCGACATGGTGGTCGGCGCCAAGGGCAGCCCGATGCAACTGATCCTTTCGAGCGTTTTCCATGTCGATATCCCCACCGGCAACGTCCGCGTCGCCGATGCGCGTGCATTGGCGGAAAACCCGATGATCGCCCGTGTCATGCCGCTCGCCTTGGGAGACAGTTTCCGCGGCTGGCGCATCGTCGGCACGGAATATGCCTATCCGGCCCTGTTCGGCGCCGAGGTCGTGCGGGGCGCGCTGTGGCACGAGCCGCTCGAAGCGACGGTCGGTGCGCGCGTCGCGGCGGAAGCCGGACTCGACGTCGGTGCGGAGTTCGTCGGGTCGCACGGCCTGACCATCGGCGGCGCGGCGCACGAAGAAGCCCCGTATCGCGTCACCGGTGTGTTCGCGGAAACCGGCACGGTGCTCGACCGGCTGATCCTGACGTCGGTGGAAAGCGTGTGGGAAGTCCACGAGCATCACAGCGAAGACGATGCCGACCACGAAGACCACGGGCGCGACGAGGCGGAGGATCACGGCGACGAACACGACTCGGATGAATCGGCTCTCCACGAAGACGATGGGCATGACGAGGCGGAAGATCACGGCGACGAACACGGCTCGGACGAATCCGCTCTCCATGAAGACGACGGGCACGACGAGGCGGAAGATCATGGCGACGAACACGACCCCGACGAATCCGCCCTGTTCGACGATGATCCCGATCGCGAGGTGACCGCGCTTCTGATCCAACTGCGCAACCCGGTCGGCGCCGCCGTTCTGCCGCGGCAGATCAACATGACGACGCCGATGCAGGCGGCGCTGCCGGGGTTCGAGATCGCCCGCCTGATGAAGACCGTCGGTTTCGGCATCGACGGCTTTCGCGCTTTCGCATGGGTGCTGGTGGCGAGTGCCGGGCTGGGGATATTCACCGCGCTCTACAACGCGCTTGCGCAGCGGCGTTACGACATCGCGGTGATGCGCGCTCTGGGGGCCCCGCGGGGCGCGATTCTGCGCCAGATCGTTCTGGAAGGCTGCCTGCTCACCCTCGCCGGGACGGTCCTCGGCGTGGTTCTGGGTCACGTAGCGGCGGAAATCGCCGGCATCTGGTTGTGGCGGGAACACCGCGTGCCGCTCGACGGCCTGTCTTTCGTTACCGGCGAACTGTGGTTGCTCGCGGGGGCCGTCGCGCTGGGGGTGGGGGCGTCGCTGATTCCGGCGCTGCAGGCGCGTCGCATGAACATCTCCGCGGTTCTGGCGCGAGGCTGAGGCGCGGGTCCGCGCCCGCGACGCCAACGGCGCCGCTTGAAATCCGGCCGGCCATCGCCGATAGTCGGCGCGCGCGTTACGCGGAGGGCGGAGCCGAACATGAAGCGGAACATCGTCGAAACGCTGATCGGCGCAGCCGTTCTGGTTATCGCCTTCGGGTTCTTCGTCTATGCCTATTCCAGGGCCGAGGTCGGGTCCGCGGGCGGTTATCCGGTGCATGCCGAATTCTCCGCGGTCGGTGGGTTGATCGCGGGCGCCGACGTTCGCATCAGCGGCATCAAGGTCGGCTCGGTGGTCCGCCAGGAGCTCGACCCCGAAACCTATCTGGCCCGGGTCACGATGAATCTCCGCGACGACATCGAACTGACCGCCGACACGACGGCCGCGATCAGGATCGAGGGGTTGCTGGGGGGCGCCTATGTCGCCCTCGAGCCTGGCGGCGACATCGACATGATCCCGCCCGGCGGCGACATTCTTTTCGCGCAATCCGCGCCCGACATCGTCGGGCTGATGACCCAGCTCGTTTTCAGCCGGCCGGACACCGGCCAGTGACGCACGTGGGCGAGAGAAGGGAACACGATGCGGCGCCTCTGCCGCCGGCGTGGCGCGCGCCCGACGGTGCGCCTGTCGCGTGTGTCGAGAAAATCAAGGTCCTCAACGAGAACATTCTGGAAATTCGTCAGATGTGCCAGGACGCGTTGGAAGACGCGGTGCTGATGGGGTGCGACGAACAACAGATTCGCGCGGTTCTGCTCGACATGGTGCGCTCGCTCGAGGAGCCGTTCAGGGATTGACGAGGCGCGTTTCGCGGCTGTGTCGGCGTCGCCGGTCGGTCGGTCTGGCGTGCGCGGCGTGGATTGCGGTCGCTCCGGCTGCCGGCCAGGAAGACCCGTTCGCGGACCTCTGGATCGAAACCGGCGTGGCCCGCGTCGAGGCGCTCGACAAGGTCACCGGGCGGGTTTCGGTGATCGAACTGCCGCTCGACGAGCCGACCCGCTTCGGGACGCTCAACGTTCGGGTTCGCGCCTGTTACAGACGCCCGCCCGAACTGCCGCCCGACGCCGCGGCCTTCCTCGAAATCGACGAGCAGCGACTGGCCGACAGGCCGGGCACGCCGTTGTTCCGGGGGTGGATGTTCGCTTCCAGCCCCGGACTGTCGGCGCTCGAACACCCGGTCTATGACGTCATCGTCCTCGACTGTTTGGCGATGAGCGACAACCAGTCCGACGGCGGCGCGGAGGCCGGCAGCGAGTAGAAGTCCGCGTCAGCGTGCAGCGCGCGTTCCAGCCGTCGCAGGTAGTCGGCGCGCGGCACTTCGATCGCCCCGAAGCGCGCCAGGTGATCGGCAGGAAACTGGGCGTCGAGCAACAGAAAGCCGCCCGCCGCCAGGCGCGCCGCCAGATGCGTCAACGCCACTTTGCTCGCGTCGCGGACGCGGCTGAACATGCTCTCGCCGAAGAAGGCGCCGCCGATGGCGACCCCGTAGAGGCCGCCTGCAAGGGTTCCGCCGCGCCAGAACTCGACCGAGTGGGCGTATCCGAGGCGAAAGAGGTCGCCGTACAGCTGCTCGATGGTGCGGCTGATCCACGTCTCTCCCCCTCCGCGGCGGGGCGCAGCGCAGGCACGCACCACACCCGCGAAATCGCCGTCGACGCGGATGGTGAAACCGCCGCGGCGTACAGTTCTGGCGAGCGAGCGCGAAACGTGAAAACGCTCCAGCGGCAGCACCGCGCGCACTTCGGGATCGACCCAATAGATCGTCGGGTCGCCGCGGTATTCGGCCATGGGAAACAGGCCCCATCGGTAGGCGCGCAACAGCGTTTCCGCCGTAATGCGCACCGGCCGGCGCTGTTGCATCGGCCCTCCTTCCCGAAACGCGATTCGCCGCCCGCGAATTGGTCGCCCCCGTGACGATACGGTACGATACGACGACGGCAAGCCGGACCGGGAGGAAACGCATGATCGGGCAGCGCATTGTGGTCGTCACCGGCGGTGCGAGCGGTATCGGCCGCGCGTGCGCCGCGCGGTTCGCGCGCGCGGGCGATTCCGTGGTTGTCGCCGATATCGACAGCGCTGCTGCAGAGCGGGTCGCCGGCGAAATCGCGGAGTCGGGCGGCGCCGCGCGCCATGTCGCGCTCGACGTTGCCGAGGCGAGCGCGGTCGAAGCCCTGGCGCACGACCTCGGGCCGGTCGATACTCTCGTCAACTCGGCGGGCGTGCTCCAGAACGCAACCCGCCTCGCCACGATGGACCTGGACGAATACGACCGGATCTGGGCGGTCAACTATCGCGGGACGTATCTCTGTTGCCGCGCGTTCGGACTGGCGATGCAGTCCGCCGGGCGGGGCGCGATCGTGAACGTGTCTTCGACCTCGGCGGCACGCGCGTTTCCCCTTCACGCCTACGGGCCGGGCAAGGCAGCGATCGACCGCTTGACCGCGATCCTGGCCGCCGATCTCGGGCCGGACGGCGTGCGCGTCAACGCGGTCATGCCGGGCTATGTGCGTTCGGCGCAGATGCAGGCGCGCATCGACGCGGGCTTGCGCGACCCTGCCATGATGGAGGCGCAAAGCGCATTCGGCCGCATGGTGGAACCCGCAGAGATCGCCGAAGGGGTTTATTTCCTGTGCTCCGATGCGGCGCGCGCGATCACCGGGATCGTCCTGCCGATCGACGCCGGCTGGCTCGCCCGGGTCACCTATGTCCAGCATCCCGGATGGGCGCCCGAACCGTGACGCGGCGATGCGTGCGTGGACCGCGACCGTTCGGGTGTCGCACCGGCACTTACGCGCTATCGAGGCGGCTTTCGCTCGCGCCGACTCGCTTTCCGTCCGGTACGCGCCAGACGGTTCGTGCCATATCCAGGCGACGTTCGGCCCGGATCTGACGCGGGCGGGCATCGAGTCGGCGGTCGCGCTTGCCGCGGCGGCGTCGGGGATCGCCGCGCCGGTCGTCGAATATGCTGCGCTTCCCGAACGCGATTGGGTCGCCGATGGGCTGGCGGCGCTCGTTCCCGTGCGTGCCGGCCGTTTCCGCCTGCGCGGTGCGCATCACGCGCCGGGGCCGTCGATCCACGAACTGCTCATCGACGCAGGCCCGGCGTTCGGCACCGGTCATCACGAAACCACCCGTGGTTGTCTGCTGGCGCTCGACGCCCTGGCGCGGCGTCGTTCGTTCGTGCGCCCGCTCGATATGGGATGCGGCAGCGGTGTGCTGGCGATGGCCATGGCGCGCCTGTGGCGCCGGCGTGTGCTGGCGGTGGACAACGACCCGACGGCTGTCGCCGTGGCGCGGGAGAACGCCAGGCGAAACCGCCTCGCTCCTCTTGTCGAATGTCGCGTCGGCGCCGGCTTCGCCGGCTTCGGCGGCGGCGCGCGATACGATCTCGTCGCGGCGAACATCCTTGCCGGACCGCTGGTCGTCATGGCGCCCGCACTGGCCGCGCGGCTTGTGCCGGGCGGTGTCGCCATCCTGTCGGGAATACTGCGCGGGCAGGCGGAATTCGTGCTCGCCGCGTGCCGCCGCAACGGTCTGATCCTGCGACGGCGCCGGGATTCGAGCGAGTGGTCGACTCTCTGCCTGTTCAAGCCGCGCTGGCTGGGGGACCTGGATTCGAACCAGGACTGTTCGGGTCAGAGCCGAAAGTTCTACCGTTAAACTATCCCCCACTGCGTCGAGCGCGAAAGAAAGCTAGGAAGGCGGAAAGTTCAAGTCAAGAACGAGGCCGATCAAGTCCCGACCGGCCTGCCCCGGCGCGCGATCAGTACGATCGCGGCAGGTCCAGCGCGCGTTCGGCGATGTGGCTGAGGATTAGCTGTTCGGAAACCGGCGCCAGGCGGGCGATCCAGATTTCGCGCATGTAACGCTCGACATCGAATTCGGCCGCGTAGCCGAACCCGCCATGGGTGAACACCGCGCGTTCGCAGGCGCGATAGCCCGCGCGCGCGCCGAGGAGCTTGGCAGCATTGGCCTCGACCCCGCACGGTTCGCCGGCGTCGTAACGTCGCGCCGCGTCGAACACCATCAGTTCGGCCGCCGCGAGCTCCGCCCAGCTCTCGGCGAGCGGATGCTGGATCGCCTGATTCTGCCCGATCGGGCGCGAGAACACCACCCGCTCGCGCGCATAACGCGCCGCACGGTCGAGCGCGAGTCGGCCGATGCCGACGCCCTCCGCGCCGACCAGAATGCGCTCCGGGTTGAGGCCGTGCAGCAGGTAGCGAAAACCCTTGCCTTCCTCGCCGATCCGGTCTTCCGCCGGCACCCGCAGGCCGTCGATGAACAATTCGTTCGAATCGACCGCATGGCGGCCCATCTTGTCGATCTCGCGCACTTCGACCGCGCCGCGATCGAGATCGGTGTAGAACAGGCTCAGGCCGTCGATCGGCCTGTCGCATTCTTTCAGCGGCGTGGTGCGCGCGAGGATCATCATCTTGTCGGCGACCTGCGCGGTCGAAGTCCAAACCTTGCGCCCGTCGATGACGTAGCCATTGCCGGACGGCCGCGCGCGGGTTCGGATCCGGGCCGTGTCGAGCCCGGCATTCGGCTCGGTCACCGCGAAGCACGCTTTCTCGCGGCCCTCGACAAGCGGCGGCAGAAAGCGCCGTCGTTGCTCCGCACTGCCGAAAACGGCGATCGGCAGCGGGCCGAAAATGTTCATGTGCACGGCCGAGCAGCCGCTCATCGCCGCCCCGGAGTTGGCGATGGTTCGCATCATCAGCGCGGCTTCGGTCACACCGAGACCGGCGCCGCCGACCTCTTCCGGCATGGCGATGCCGAGCCATCCGGCGCCCGCGACCGCGGCGTGGAACTCATGCGGAAAGCCGCCGCTCTTCTCCCGTTCGCGCCACCACGCGGCATCGAAATCGTCGCAGACGCGCGCCACCGCCGCGACGATGCGCTCCTGTTCGGGGGTCAGGGACAGACTCACCGACGACTCCCCTCGCCTCCGCGGCCGGGGGTCAGGATTCCGGCCTGTGCTTCAACGAGGCGGAGTTGAGGCAATAACGCAGCCCGGTGGGCGCCGGCCCGTCGTCGAATACGTGGCCGAGATGGGCGTCGCAGCGGGCGCACAGCACTTCGGTCCGGATCATGCCCCAGGACATATCGCGTGCGGTCTCGACCGCGTCGTCTTCGACGGGGCGGGTGAAGCTCGGCCAGCCGGTTCCGGAATCGAACTTGTCGCCGGAGGCGAACAGCGGTGCGCCGCAGCACACGCATTCGTAAACGCCGGGAGCCTTGGTGTTCCAATAGGCGCCGGTGAACGCGCGTTCGGTGCCGCGCCGCCGCGCGACCTCGTATTGCTCCGGGGTCAATCGACGGCGCCATTCGGCGTCGCTCTTGACGATCTTGTCGGCAATGTCTGTCATCGCCATCATCGGATATCGGCCGGCGCAGGAGAAATCAAGGCCTTGAGCGCCGCGCCGGCCACGGTCGTCTCGCGACTCGACGCCAGAAGCACGGCTCAACCCTTCCGACGGCCCGCATGGCGGGCTCGCGGCGCTTTTCTTGCAACCTCGCCCCTCACACGTGTGCGTCGTACCAGGCAATCATTTCCTTGGGCTTCCGGCTGAAATAGCGATAGCCCTCGTAGCGCACCGGCGTTCCCTCGATCCACAGCAGCTTCTTGTCCGGATTCGGCAGCCGGTCGTGAATGCCCTGCGCATCCGACGGCTTGGTGGTCGCGTCGTCCTTCACTTGCACGACCATGGTCGGGCATCTGACCGCGTGGGCGCGGGCGATGGCGTTGGAGTCCGTGTGGCGGAAGCCGGAATAGTAGGAGTAGCGTTCGTTGAAGCGCTCGTAAGCATTCTCCACGCCCTGATCGATCAGGGCACGCTCGATGAACGGTGCGGCCGACAGCGGCTGCAGCGCGATCATGCAGGTCACGTGGTCGAACGCCTCGGGATGCTTCTCCATGGCAATGAAGGTCGCGTTGCAGCCCATGCACAGGCTGTGCAGCGCCACCTTCATGTCGGCCGTGTCGGGGCGCGACTTGGCGTAGCGCACCGAGCCGATCACGTCGCGCCATTCGATGGCGCCGACGCCGGTGATGTCGCCCGCACCGTTCGCCGACTGGCCGTGGCCGCGCAAATCGTAGGCAAGCACGTTGTAGCCCGCATCGTGCAACGCCTTGTAGGCTTCGATGAAGTTCACCTCGAAGCCGCCCTGCCGGTCCCACGGCGGCAGGTGGCCGGGATAGCCGTAACGGTTGGCGCCGATGAAGTGGTTGCAGATGACCAGTTTGTCGGCGCCCGCCGCCGGAATGAACCAGCCATCCAACATCACCCCGTCCATGGCGGGAAAGAACACGTCTTCGTAGTCCAGCCCGTAGTCCGACGGTCGGCGCAAGATCGGCGTACGGAAGGAATAGCTGACACTCTTGGCGATCCGATCGATCAGCGCGTCTTCCTGTCGCTTGTCCGTGGTCCCTTCCCCCGTCGGGGTACTCTCGCCGGCGTCCGCCATGCGAAGAGGTGCGACGGTCGCGGCAGTGGCCACCGCGCCGAGTTTGAGGAGTTCGCGTCTCGTCTGGTTCATCGGTGTTTCTCCGTTCTCCGATCGAGCCGGCTGCACACTCATGCGGCTCTTGGGCGTCCGCATATTACAAATGGACAATATATGTCAACAGGTCAAATTGCGAGCGCGTCGATCCGCGATCCGACGGCGGGGCGCGGTGTTCGACAGAGGCCGCAGGCGTGCGACAATCCGTGCGAGGTACTTCTCACGAGCCGGTCTTGAGACGGGCTTTCATCAGGATCGAAAGGCGAGATGACCGAGACGGAACGGAAAATCGTCGAAGCGGCGATTCACACTTTCGTGCGTTACGGTGCGCGCAAGACGGCGATGGCCGATATCGCGTCGGAGGCAGGCGTATCGCGCCAGACGCTTTACGCCACCTTCGGCGGCAAGGACGAACTGATCGTCGCCTCCATCCGCTTCATCACGGACAGGAATCTACAGGCGGTCAGGGATCGTCTCGAGGGGTGCGATTCGCTGTCGGCGCAACTCGATGCCTATTTCGGGGGGACAGTAGTCAAATCCTTCGAACTGCTACAGACATCGGGCGATGCGGAGGATCTGGTCAGCGGTCACAACGAGGCCGGACGCGGGGAGATCGAGCGCTCCCACGAAAAGCATCAGGCGTTGGTTGCCGAGTTGCTGGCGCCCTACTCGGGCGCGCTTGCGGACACCGGCCAAACTCTCGACACGCTGACGAATTTCATCGTAACGGTCGTGATGGGCCTGAAATATTCGGCAAAGAGCCGCGGCGATCTCGATGCCCTTCTGGCCGCCTTGAAAACACTGGTCCTGACGCTCCTGGGGGCCGCGGTGCGGGAGCCGACTCGGCCATCCGACTCCGGCGGTCACGGCGTAAACCCTCCACTTGTCCCCGAAACGCCATCGTCCCGCTGATGAGCGAAGTCCGCGCGCCGGCCGCTATCGGCATGTGCAGGAGATCGGGGAAAACAGGGACGGCGCCCGCGTCCGCAACGAGGCGGGGTGGCCCCCCGACAACGCGAAGGAGGGCCGGCGAAAGAGAAACGGGCCGCGCGGTGCGGCGCGGCCCGTCGGAAACCGGTCGAGATGAAGGATGCGCGACCGGCTAGAAGTCCATGCCGCCCATGTCGGGCATTCCGCCGCCACCGGCGCCCGGCGCCGGGTCCTTCTTCTCCGGCTTCTCGGCGACCAGCGCCTCGGTCGTGATCAACAGGCCGGCGACCGATGCCGCGTCCTGAAGCGCCGCGCGCACGACCTTGGCCGGATCGATGATGCCGGCCTCGAACATGTCGACATACTCTTCGTTCTGCGCATCGAAGCCGATGTTCGCGTTTTTCTCCTCGGTCAGCTTGCCGACCACGATCGAGCCGTCGACGCCGGAGTTCTCGGCGATCTGGCGCACCGGGCTCGGCAGCGATTTGCGCACGATATCGATGCCCACCTGCTGGTCATGGTTCGCGACCTTGAGACCTTTCAGCGCATCGCCGGCGTTGAGCAACGCGACGCCGCCGCCGATCACGATGCCCTCTTCCACTGCGGCGCGGGTGGAGTGCAGCGCGTCGTCGACGCGGTCCTTACGTTCCTTCACCTCGATCTCGGTGGCGCCGCCGACCTTGATCACCGCGACGCCGCCGGCGAGCTTCGCCAGCCGCTCCTGGAGCTTCTCGCGGTCGTAGTCGGAGGTAGTTTCCTCGATCTGCTGGCGGATCTGCAGGCAGCGGCCCTCGATGTCGTCCTTCTTGCCGGCGCCGTCGACGATCGTGGTGTCGTCCTTGTTGATCGTGACCTTCTTGGCCCGTCCGAGCATGTCGAGGCTGACGTTCTCGAGCTTGATGCCGAGGTCCTCGCTGACCACCTGGCCGCCGGTCAGGATCGCCATGTCTTCGAGCATCGCCTTGCGGCGGTCGCCGAAGCCCGGCGCCTTGACCGCCGCGACCTTGAGGCCGCCGCGCAGCTTGTTGACGACCAGCGTCGCCAGCGCCTCACCCTCGACGTCTTCGGCGATCACCAGCAGCGGCCGGCTCGCCTGCACCACCGACTCCAGCAGCGGCAGCATCGCCTGCAGGTTCGACAGTTTCTTCTCGTGCAGCAACAGATAGGCGTCTTCGAGCTCGACGCTCATCTTGTCGGCGTTGGTGACGAAATAGGGCGACAGGTAACCGCGGTCGAACTGCATGCCCTCGACCACGTCGAGCTCGGTGTCGAGCCCCTTGGCTTCCTCGACCGTGATCACGCCCTCGTTGCCGACCTTCTCCATGGCGTTGGAGATGATGTCGCCGACCTCGGAATCGCCGTTGGCCGAGATCGTGCCGACCTGGGCGATCTCCTGGCTGGTCTTGACGGTCTTCGCCTGCTCGGCGAGGTCGCCGACGATCGCCTCGACGGCGATATCGACGCCGCGCTTGAGGTCCATCGGGTTCATGCCCGCGGCGACCGACTTGAGGCCCTCGCGGAAGATCGTCTGCGCCAGCACGGTCGCGGTGGTGGTGCCGTCGCCGGCCACGTCGTTGGTCTTGGAAGCGACCTCGCGCACCATCTGTGCGCCCATGTTCTCGAACTTGTCGGACAGTTCGATTTCCTTGGCGACGGTCACGCCGTCCTTGGTGATGCGCGGGGCGCCGAACGCCTTGTCGAGCACCACGTTGCGGCCCTTGGGCCCGAGGGTAACGCGCACCGCGTCGGCGAGGATGTCGATCCCCCGCGCCATGCGGCCGCGCGCCTCCATCGAAAATTTTACGTCTTTGGCAGCCATGTTTCGCGTCTCCTCTCGCTCAGGCGGCTTTCTTCCGGTCCGACGCCTCGTCTTCGAGCACGCCCATGATGTCGGACTCCTTCATGATGATCAGCTCTTCGCCGTCGAGCGTGACCTCCGTGCCCGACCACTTACCGAACAGGATCCGGTCGCCGACCTTCACGTCGAGCGCGATCAGATCGCCGTCGTCGTCGCGGGCGCCCGGCCCGGCGGCCAGGATCTCGCCCTGACTCGGCTTCTCCTTGGCGGTGTCGGGAATGATAATGCCGCCGGCGGACCGTTCGTCCTCGTCCACGCGGCGGACCAGCACGCGATCGTGCAAGGGTCGAAAGTTCATCGCGGTTCGTCTCCTTTCCGTCGTTGCCGTCGATCCTCGACCGAATGCGATTGTTGGCACTCGCCGGCAGCGAGTGCCAACAATCGCCGTGCCGCCATGTGGCCCGTCGTCGTCGTGCTGTCAAGGGAGGTTGTGAATTTTTTGACAGCAATCGTGCCCACCTGCTGCCAGGCTATTGATTTCCTTGCTATAATTGACCGACAAGGGGTTGCAAACCGCGCCGTCCGTGTCACTGTGAATCGCGCCACGAGAACGCGAGGTCATCATGGCCAAGGCACGTCCGAGACGCCGCGACGCCCCGCCTGCCGGGTATCGTCTCGCCACAGCGGAGATCCTTTACCGCATGCCCGACCACCCCCACGTGCTGCAAACCTATGTATGGCAAGGCTACGATCTGGCGCCGCGCTTTCCGGTGCTGCACGAGTTCCTACGGTTCTGGCAGCGCGAACTCGACGGCGCCCTGCATTCGGTGCGCGTCGCGTCGAAATCGCCGGCATCGAAGCATCGTCTGCGCCATGTCGACCTCTCGCTGAGTGTCCATTGACCCTCTGGCGCTTGGGCGACGGGATCACTATCGAGCGCATCGTCGATCTCGAAGGCCCGTCGTTCGACCCTTTCCGGTTCTATCCCGATTGCACGGTGGAGGCGCTCGACGCGCACCGCGCCTGGCTCGAACCGCGCTTTCTCGACCCGGCGACGGGATGGCTCAACATGGTCATGCAGAGCTATCTGGTGCGCACCCGCCACCACACGATCGTGATCGATACCTGCGTCGGCAACCACAAGCGGCGCCGCTTCGGGACGGGATGGAACATGCGCGACGACGGCATCTGGCTTGCCAATCTCGCCGCCGCGGGGGTCGCGCCCGGCGATGTCGACTATGTGTTGTGCAGCCATCTGCATCTCGATCACGTCGGTTGGAATACGCGGCTGATCGACGGGCGCTGGACTCCGACCTTCCCCAACGCGCGCTATCTCTTCGCCCGCGACGAATACGAATTCTGGCGCGAGAAGGCAGCGAAGGATCCGCGCAAATACGACGACGGCGCGTTCACCGACAGCGTTCTGCCGGTGGTCGAGGCGGGACAGCACGAACTCGTGGCCGGCGATCACGCGCTCGACGACGAGGTATGGCTGGAACCGTCGCCCGGGCATACGCCGGGCCACGTCAACATCTGCCTGGCTTCGAACGGTCGGCGGGCGGTCATGTGCGGCGACCTGATGCACACCGTGCTGCAATGCACCTATCCCGACTGGTCGTCGGCGCCGTGCTTCGACAAGGCGCTGTCGCGCGCCACCCGCCGACGCTTTCTCGCCCGCCACTGCGAGACCGACATGCTGGTCATGCCGGCGCACTTCCCGGCGCCGTCGTTCGGCTATGTGCGGCGGGCCGGCGACGCCTGGCGCTTCCGCTACCCCGATGGGGCCTGCTGACCGCATGGCCGGCTGGCAGTTCTGGATCGACCGCGGCGGGACGTTCACCGACGTCGTTGCACGCACCCCCGACGGCCGGGTGCTGAGCCACAAACTGTTGTCGGAGCGGCCGGAAGCCTATGCCGATGCGGCGTTGCAGGGCATGCGCGACGTGCTGGGGCTGGCGGCGGGCGCACCCCTGCCGGCGGCGGAGATCGACGCCGTGAAAATGGGCACCACCGTGGCGACCAACGCGCTGCTCGAACGCCGAGGCGAGCCGTGCCTCCTCGCCACGACCCGCGGCTTCGCCGACGCGCTGAGAATCGGCTATCAGAACCGCCCGCGCCTGTTCGACCGCCGAATCGTGCTGTCCGACATGCTCCACGCGCGCGTCGTCGAGATCGACGAGCGTGTGGCGGCCGACGGCGCGATCCTGCGCCCGCTCGACGAAGCCGCGGCGCGAGACGCTTTTGCCGCGGCATACGAAACCGGCTTGCGCGCCTGCGCCATCCTGTTCATGCACGGCTGGCGCCATGACGCGCACGAACGCCGGGTGGCGGCGATCGCGCGCGAGATCGGTTTCACGCAGATATCCGTCTCGCACGAGGTGGCGCCACTGATGAAACTGGTCAGCCGCGGCGACACCACCGTCGCCGACGCCTATCTGTCGCCGATCATCCGCCGCTACGTCGCCGGTGTGGCAAAGGCGACCGGCGGCGCACGGTTGATGTTCATGCAATCGAACGGGGGCCTTGCAGACGCCAATCACTTTCAGGGCAAGGACGCAATTCTGTCCGGTCCGGCGGGAGGCGTGGTCGGCGCTGCGCGCACCGCCGAGGCTGCCGGCTTCGACCGCATCATCGGCTTCGACATGGGCGGCACCTCGACCGACGTCTCGCATTACGACGGCGCCTTCGAGCGCACGCTCGACAATCGCGTCGCCGGTGTCCGCGTCCGCGCCCCGATGATGCGCATTCACACCGTAGCCGCGGGCGGTGGCTCGATTCTCCATTTCGACGGCGCGCGCTACCGCGTCGGGCCGGATTCGGCCGGTGCCGATCCCGGACCGGCCTGCTATCGCCGCGGTGGTCCGCTGACGGTGACCGACTGCAATGTGATGCTCGGCAAACTCGACCCGGAGTTCTTTCCGAACCTGTTCGGCGCCAGCGGCGATCAGCCGCTCGACCGCACGGCGGTGGAGCGCAGGTTCGCGGCGCTGGCCGACGAGATTCACGCCGTCACGGGCGATCGCCGATCCCCGGCCGAAGTCGCTCAGGGCTTCCTGGACATCGCCGTCGACAACATGGCCAACGCGATCAAAGTCATTTCGACCCGGCGCGGCTACGACGTCACGACCTATACCCTCGCCGGTTTCGGCGCCGCGGCCGGGCAGCACGCCTGCCTCGTCGCCGACGCGCTGGGCATGTCGCGCGTGTTGCTGCATCCCCTCGCCGGCGTGCTGTCGGCCTACGGTATGGGGCTCGCCGACATGCGCGCGATCCGCGAACGGACCCTGGAGATCGCTCTCGATGCCGCCTCCGCGCCGGCCATCGACGCCGCACTCGCGCGAGTGGAGACCGAGGCGCGAACCGCGCTCACGGAACAAGGCGTCGAACCCGATCGCGTCACGGTCCATCGTCGGCTCGCGCTACGCTATCGGGGGACCGATTCGACCCTCGAGATCGATCACAACTCGCCTGACTTGGCGGTGAAGTCGTTCGAGGCCGCGCATCGACGGCGTTACGGCTTCACCAGCCCCGGTCGCGCGATCGTCGTCGAGGCGGTGAGCGTGGAGGCGGTCGGCGCCGGCGACGCGGTTCCCCATCCGCCCGGCGGGCCGACGGCGACGCCCCTGCCGGAACCGGTGGGCGAAGCCGTCATGCACGGGGCCGGGCCGGCGCCGATCCACGACCGTGCCGCGCTGGCGCCGGGCCACGCCATCGACGGTCCGGCGGTCGTCGTCGAGGCCATCGCGACCACGGTCGTCGAACCCGGCTGGCGGGCGCGCGTGACGGCGCGCGGCGATCTCGTGATCGAGCGCGTCGCGCCGCGGCCGCGTCGCGTGGCGCCGGGCGCCGACGCCGACCCGGTGAGGCTTGAAATCTTCAACAATCTGTTCATGTCAATCGCCGAGCAGATGGGGAGTGTGCTCGAAAACACCGCTCACTCGGTCAACGTCAAGGAACGCCTTGACTTCTCCTGCGCGATCTTCGATCCGGCGGGCCGCCTGGTGGCGAACGCTCCGCACATGCCGGTGCATCTCGGCTCGATGGGCGAGAGCGTGCGCGCCATCGTCGCCCGGCGCGGCGCGAGCCAGAGACCCGGAGACGTTTACGTTCTCAACGCCCCCTACGCCGGCGGCACCCACCTGCCCGACGTGACGGTGGTCACCCCTGTCTTCGATGACGCCGGCGGAACCATCCTGTTCTATGTCGCCAGCCGCGGCCACCATGCCGATATCGGCGGCCTCACCCCCGGTTCGATGCCGTCGGACAGTCGCGTCATCGAAGAGGAAGGCGTGTTGATCGACAATGCGCTGCTGGTCACCGGCGACCGGATGCTGGAGACAGAGATGCGCGCGTTGCTGACGTCCGGCCCCTATCCCGCCCGTAACCCGGAGCAGAATCTGGCCGATCTCCGCGCCCAGATCGCCGCCAACCGCAAGGGTGTCGAGGAAGTCTCGCGCATGATCGCGCATTTCGGCCTCGACGTCGTGCAGGCCTATATGGGGCATGTGCAGAACAACGCCGCGGAATCGGTGCGCCGGGCGCTCGACACGCTGCGCGGCGGGCGCTTCGTCTATCCGCTCGACAACGGGCTGGAGATCCGGGTCGCCATCTCGGTCGATTGCACCGCGCGGCGGGCGCGCATCGATTTTTCCGGCACGTCGATGCAGGCAGCGAACAACTACAACGCGCCGGCAGCGGTGTGCAGGGCAGCCGTGCTCTACGTCTTCCGCACGCTCGTGGATGACGACATCCCGATGAACGAAGGTTGTCTCGATCCCCTCGATCTCGTCATTCCCGAAGGATCGATGCTCAACCCCCGCTATCCCGCCGCGGTCGTCGCCGGCAATGTCGAGACCAGCCAGGCGGTTGTCAACGCGCTCTACGGTGCGCTCGGCGTCCTCGCGGCCGGCCAGGGCACCATGAACAACCTGACCTTCGGCAACGATCAGCATCAATATTACGAAACCATCTGCGGCGGTGCCGGCGCGGGAGACGGCTTCGACGGCGCCGGCGCAGTGCACACGCACATGACGAATTCGAGGCTGACCGACCCGGAAGTGCTCGAATGGCGGTTTCCGGTGGTGCTCGAAAGCTTCGCCATCCGCACAGGCTCGGGCGGCGCCGGGCGCTGGCGTGGCGGCGACGGCGCGACACGCGAGCTGCGCTTCTTGGAGCCGATGACGGTGGCGATCCTGTCGTCGTCGCGCCGCGTCGCACCGTTCGGCCTCGCCGGCGGGGCCTCTGGCGCGCCGGGCCGCAACAGGGTGGAGCGCGCGGACGGGCGCACCGAAACCCTGGCGCACGCGGCCACGACGACCGTCGAGGCCGGCGATGCGATCGTTATCGAAACGCCGGGGGGAGGGGGTTACGGCGCGGCGGAGACGAGCTGAGCATGCGGGCGCGGCGGCCCGGCGCGCGGGCTATTCGATCGTTTTGAGATCGCTCGCCGCCAGACGGCCGTCGCGGCCCGGCGTCAGTTCGTATTCGACCTTCTGTCCCTCCGAGAGACTCGCCAGCCCCGCCTGCTCGACGGCAGAGATGTGAACGAAGGCGTCCTTGCCGCCGTCGTCGGGGCGAATGAATCCGTATCCCTTGGCGGAATCGAACCACTTCACCGTGCCAGTCGCCATGTTTCGGCCCCCCTGAAAAACGGGTTTGCGCCCGTCTCCCTGCGCTCGGGCGTCCCCGCCGGTTCGCTCGCCATGCTATGAATCAGCGGCGGGAGGCGCAAGCGGCGATTCGCGCTACGGCGTCGGCGCGTTGCGCAGCAGCAGGACATTGAGGCCGTTGAGTTTGGTGTACAAGTCGTCGAACGCCGCCTCGAATTCGGCGCGTTCGCATTCGACGGTGAGCGCGGCGTGGATTTCGGCGAGCGTGCGCCTGCCGTCGATCCGCGACAGGATGGCCGGAGCGAGCGGCCCGAAGCGATAGCTGAGAAGAGTTTCTTCGAGGGTCGCGGAGAGCTTGCCGGTTGCCGCGATCTCCTGTGCCAGCAGCCCGCCGTTCGCTTCGCGCAGCACGGGGACCGTCTCCGGTGCACGCGACGACGGCGCGCGCCTCGTGTTGCCGCGCTTCACCGCATAAAACACGTGCCGCTTCAGACTGCCAGCCACCAGCTCCGCGAGCGCGCACCGATCCGGCCACGATAGCGCCTCGGCACGTGAAACGAGCGCCTCGTCATCGAGAAAGGACGCCGGGTCGTAGCGCGCCGGCTCGATGAACCCCACGATCTCGAGATCACCTGCGCGCGCCAGGGCGAAAACCTCCGGCACCCTCCAGGCGCGGTCGCGAGAATGCAGGAGCAGGTCGTAGAGGCCGGCATCGTCGCCATGCAAATGGTCGGCGATCCACCGGTTGTTCGCCAGCCAATTACTGTCGGGCAGGTTCTCGATGAAGGCGCGCGCCAGCGTGACCCGCTCTCGGGGAGTCGTTTCCGCACCCAGCAACCGTAACGCCTCCTGCGCGTGATACACGCCGGTGCGGCCCAACTCGCCATACACCATCAGGCCCATTCCGCCGTCGTCGGAAAGCGCCGTCGCCAGCGCGCGCAATCCGGCCGCCGGGTCGTCGAGATGGTGCAGCACACCGCAGCAGTCGATGTAGTCGAACGGTCCGAGGCCGAGCTTCGCAAGGTCGAACAGCGAAGCCCGGACGAAGCGGAGGTTGCGCAACCGCCGCATTCGCGCCCTTGCCCGCGCGACCCGCATCGCGGCGGTCGAGACATCGATATAGGTAAGTTCGGCGTTCGCGCCGCGGTCGGCGAGCTGCTGTGCGAGCATGATCGTCCCGTCGCCGGTGCCGCCCCCGGCGATCAGCACGCGGAACCGCGCGTCGCCCGCCGTCGGATCGCAGCCGCCGAAAACGTAGTGGACGATCTCGTCGAAATGGCTCGGCGAGCCGGTGACCAGTCGCCGCGCCTCGTCGTGCGGGTCGCGCTTCGGGTAGGGATAGGCCTCGTATTGTGCGCGGACCGTCTCGTCGCCCATCCGCGATCAGCCTGTCATGGGGCGGTCGGACCGACGATCTGTTCGGATGGCTTCATTCGCACGCCCCGGGGCACGCCGGCCCGTGCCGGGAAACGGCGAAGCGTCGCACGCGGACCGAGCCATTTTTCAAACCGCGACACGACCCGTCTTCTTGCAAATCACGGTGCGCACCGATTATCTCTTCGCGACCGGCGAACGACGCCAGACAGATAGCAGAGCCGGCGAACACCGGCAATTCGTTCCGGAGGACAGATGACCCCGCGCCGCACGATAGTCGCTGCAATGGCAGGCGCCGCCCTGGCGGTCGCGCTTCCGGCGGCGGGACAGGAAGACGACGCGCTCGGCCGCTTCCGCGACTGGTATGCGGCGACCTTCGTCGAGAACGGAGCGCGAATCTGCTACATCGTCTCGCAGCCGAAAAGCAGCGAGGGAAATTACACCGTTCGCGGCCCCGCCTATGTTCAGGTGACGCGGCGCGCGAACAGCGGCCGCCCCGACGTGGTCAGTATAGAAGCCGGCTATCCCTACCGCGAGGGCAGCGAGACCGCGGTCGAGATCGACGGCGAGAATTTTTCGCTGTTCACCGACAACGAAACCGCATGGGCCTGGGACGCCGACGGCGACCGGGCCCTGGTCGTCGCCATGGCCCGCGGCACACGCATGGTCGTCAAGGGAACGTCGCAGCGGGGCACCGACACCACCGATACCTATTCTCTGCTCGGCTTCACCGCAGCGCGCACGGCAATGGCAAGGGCTTGCGACGGGTGAGCGAAGAACCGCTTGCACGCGACCTGATCGGCCTGTCTCGAACGGCCCTTGCCGCCGAGATGGCGGCGGTCGGCGAGAAGCCGTTTCGCGCCAAGCAACTCTGGCACTGGCTGTATCACCGCGGCGCGCGGCGTTTCGACGCCATGACGACGATCCCGAAGAGCCTGCGCCGCGATTTCGCCGAGCGCTACCGCATCGGGCGCCCCGACATCGCCGCCCTGCAACTGTCCGAAGACGGTACACGGAAGTGGTTGCTGCGCCTTGCGGACGGGAACGAAGTCGAGTGCGTCCACATCCCCGAGGCCGACCGGGGCGCGCTCTGCCTCTCCTCGCAGGTCGGCTGCACGCTGACCTGCCGGTTCTGCCATACCGGCACCCAGAGGCTGGTGCGCAATCTGGACGCGGGCGAGATCGTCGGCCAGATGCTCGCCGCCCGCGACACGATCGGCGAATGGGCGGTACCGCCCGAAGGCCGCATGATCTCCAACATCGTCATGATGGGCATGGGCGAGCCGCTGCTCAATTACGACAACGTGGTGGCGGCCCTGCGAATCGTCATCGACCCGGAGGGATTGGCGCTGTCGCGGCGGCGTATCACTCTTTCGACCGCCGGCGTGGTGCCGATGATCGAGCGCCTGGGCAGTGAACTCGATGTCGGGCTGGCGATCTCTCTCCACGCGGTGCGCGACGATCTGCGCGACGAATTGGTGCCGATCAACCGCCGCTACCCGGTCGCCATGCTCCTGGACGCCTGTCGGCGCTATCCGAGGGCGCGTAATTCGCGACGCATTACCTTCGAATACGTCATGCTGCGAGGGGTCAACGATTCCGACTCCGACGCGCGCGAATTGACGCGGCTGCTGACGGGGGTCGCCGCCAAGGTCAATCTGATCCCGTTCAACCGGTGGCCCGGCGCGCCTTACGAGTGTTCGAGCAACAACCGGATGCGGGCGTTCGCGGCGATCGTCAACGACGCCGGTTTCTCGGCGCCAATCCGCGCTCCGCGCGGTCGCGACATCATGGCAGCGTGCGGCCAACTGAAGAGCGCCAGCGAACACACGCGCCGCTCCGCCTCCCGGCGGCGCGGTTCGCGGTCGGCTGTTTTTCTCTCCTGAGAATCGCCGCGTTTTGTTCCGGGCTGTTTCAGCGCTGTCGGCAAATGAGGCAGTTACATCCAGCGTTCTCCGGCGTGTAATGGATCAATCCATGAATCACACCGCCGACAGCATCGATGCGAGCGGAGAATATATCGAAAAGCGTCGAATCGCCATTCTCATAGTATCTTCGCACGGCATGAGCGACCAAATCCGCATATTGGATCATACGCGTCGCCTTCGAATCCACGAAGAGTGGAACATCGGCCAGATTATATAGGCGCAAGGGTCTGTCCAGCCAATGCGAGTGGATGATTCGGAGCTATTTTTCCGTCCGGGATTGTGGAGACGGGCAAAGTTCAGCTCAGCGAGCCTTGCGGTATCTCCTACAGTTCGGCCCGATGGCGTCAATTATCCAGGAGTCCGCCTCGTCGCATGGCTTCCTCCTCCATGCGACGAAAGTTCTCTTCAATGTACGGCTCGCACGCTTCGGGTGTCTTGTGACAAATGATCGCAAGCCAGAGCTTTGCTGCTACCCAATCGAGGTGGATGGGGTCTTCAATAAAGTAGACCAACTGCATCAGGTCCGTGTGACAGACTTGCGAGGAACTACCCACTGTGATGGGTAGCGTTGGAATTTCGAAGCACACGAAACTGTAACTATGAATCGCACGTTCGGTACGCTCGAGCCAGTCGCTTCCCGGCGGACGACCGAAGAAGCCGCCGGGCGGATTATCGCCGCGAATTGTGTTCGAGAAGGCGTCCGGCCCGAGAGTATCAATCGTCGCGTGATCGGCGAAGACGCCATCCCACTTCATTTGCAGAAAGTCCTGAAAGAGACCGAGAATGACATTGCGGGCTTCGACATAGCGGGCGTCGTCCTCAGATATTGTTTCACCTTGAACGGACAAAGGTGCGACGAAGGCCGCTACCAGCACGAAAGCCGCCGCGACGGTCTTTGTGATTCCGGTCATCGATTTCTCTCCCTCAATAGTCCTGACTTCGACGATTGAGCTGAGTTTTCGCTGGAATCCCGGCTCGGAATTCCAGTAAAGACAATGACTTGGCAGTTGCGGTGCGGTCAAGCTCCCCATGCGTCCCCTCCGTCTGCCCGGATGCCTTCCCGACCGGAACAGGGTCGCCATTGGCCAAGCTCATGACCAGCCAGGATTCGAACGCATCCCTGGCGGCCGAAACTGCCTCTTCGGGAGTTTCTCCGAAGACGTGGATGCATCCCAGGTCGGGACAGGTTCCATAGAAGCCTGCGCCCTCATCCTCTTCCACGACGATCCGGACCTTGGAGGCCATTTCGCTCATCGTTCGCCTCCGCGCACAGGGGAACAGTATTTGCTCGATATGGCGGCCGGTCAACCGGTATGATTGGCAACCGCCCGGAAGGCTGCGCGGGCGGGCTTGGGGGCTGTTCCGCCGCCGACCCGCCGCGCCCGCGGATTGGCCCCATCGATGCCCGGTCGATTTGAAATTCCGGGCGAGTCCCTGAAGAGATGTTTCGTTGGACGATTTATCGAGAATGATCAATCCTCGTTGCGTATTCCCCCCCTTATGAAGGCGGCCCAAAAACCTGTCGAAACGGTTACATATTTGCTCAAAAGCGTATTCCATAGGGTCTTCAGGCGACAGAGCCGCTTTGTGGATCGCCGCCGCGAAAATCGTTGCAAATTTTGACTGTGCAATGATATCCAAGGCTTCCTGATACACGGCAAAACGCCGATCTTTGGGTATCCGCCGCCACTGCTTCTTGCCGGCGCGGATGTCGGTCCCGCGAAATTCGATGTCTTCCGGCGCGACTGACCAAGTTCGCCGCGCCAAGCCTTCCAGCTTCTCAGAGTGCCAATGCACCTGCCGTTCAAACACGGACATTCCGGCAAGCACGATATGCCGGTCGGACGGATTACGAACCGAGCCTGAATCGTCCAGATACAACAGGTACATAACGTATATGAAAAAGGCGGCCGGGAGGAGTATCCACCCCAACGGCTCGCTACGGCAAACCTCCCAACCGCAAAATGCATAATATGTACTCAAGACCGGGTGTCAACCGTGCATCGTCGATTTTTGGTAGTATCTCAATTTGATAAATTATCGCGGTTCGTTCGCCGTGTGATGTATGTCGGCGATGACAGCCGGTGCGCAGGCATCCCGCCTGAATATTCAATCCTTGCGCGCTTCGAGCGTCTGCGGGCGGGGCGCTTGCGCACCCGGGCCCGGCAGCGTATCGATTTCAAACTGAGACGCTACCCGATTTTTCTGCGTTGAAGCGGCCCGGCCTTGTAGCCCGACGGCGACGCCACGATCAACTTTGCGCGGGGATATCGTTGGGCGTGATCACGTGACGCCGCTTCGGCAAGCCCCGCCCGATTCGGCGTTGCGAGCTGTTCGTCCTGCAGCCCGACATCGGCTATCGCAAGCGACGGGTGGAACCAGGGGAGGCGGGCTGACAACCGGCCGTGACCGTGAAATCGTGCCGACGTATCGACCCTCGAGGCGAGATTCGTCATGGCGCATGCCGACTTCATCCATCTGCGTGTCCACACGGCATTCTCTTTGTCGCAAGGAGCGATCGGGGTGGCCGACCTCGCGGCGCTGTGCCGTGAATACCGGATGCCCGCGGTCGCCATTACCGACACCGGCAATCTGTTCGGCGCCATGGAATTCTCCCGGCGCTGCGCGGATGCGGGAGTGCAACCGATCATCGGCTGCGACCTCGGCCTGAGCGTGGATGACGGACGATCCGGCCGCGACGTCACGCCGCTCCCCGACCGGCTCGTGGCGCTGGCGCAGAACGAGACCGGCTATCGCAACCTCATCAAGCTGTCGAGCGCGGGTTATCTCGACACCGACGCGGCGGAGCCGCAGATCGACTGGTCCACGCTCGCCGCGCACGCGGAGGGGTTGATCGTTCTGACCGGCGGCGCGGCGGGGCCGGTGGGCCGGCTCCTCGCCGACGGCCAGCGCACCGCAGCCCGCGCCCGGCTGAGCGCCCTGGCGGAGATATTCCCCGATCGCCTGTATGTCGAGATCCAGCGCCACGGTCTTGCCGAAGAAACCGCGGTCGAAGGCGGCATGGTCGCGCTGGCTCACGAGACCGGCCTGCCGCTGGTTGCGACGAACGAAGCTTTCTTCCCCACCGCCGAGATGCACGAAGCCCACGACGCGCTGTTGTGCATCGCCCACGGGGCCTACGTGTCTCAACCCGACCGGCCGCGAGTCTCGCCGGAGCACTACTTCAAGACCGCCGACCTGATGCGGGCGCTGTTCGACGACCTGCCGGAGGCGGTGGACAACACGCTGGCGGTGGCGCGCCGGTGTGCCTGGCGAGTCGAGCCGCGCCCGCCATTGCTGCCGACCGCGCCGAAGCTCGGCGAGCGTGCCGACGAGGCCGCCAGCCTGCGCCGCGCCGCCCAAGCCGGTCTCGACGCGCGCCTCGCGGCGCAGCCGCTCGACGCCGCGGTGTCGACACCGGAGCGCGAAGCCGCCGCTGTGCCGTATTACGAGCGCTTGCGCTACGAGCTCGACGTCATCATCGACATGGGCTTTGCGGGCTACTTCCTCATCGTTGCCGATTTCGTGCAATGGGCGAAGGCGCAGGGCATCGCGGTGGGGCCGGGACGCGGCTCCGGCGCCGGGTCGGTGGTGTCATGGGCGCTCGCGATCACCGATCTCGACCCGCTGCGCTTCGGCCTCTTGTTCGAGCGTTTCCTCAACCCCGACCGCGTGTCGATGCCCGATTTCGACATCGATTTCTGCCAGGAACGCCGCGATGAAGTGATCCGCTACGTCCAGGAGGCCTACGGCCGCGGCCGCGTCGCCCAGATCATCGCCCTCGGCAAGCTCCAGGCGCGCGCTGTGGTGCGCGATGTGGGCCGGGTGTTGCAAATGCCCTACGGCCAAGTGGACCGGCTGAGCAAGTTGATCCCCTACAACCCGGCCAATCCGGTCGGGCTTGCCGAGGCGATCGGCGCCGAGCCGCGCTTGCGCGAGGCGCGCGACAGCGACCCCGACGTGGCGCGCCTGATGCGCATCGCGCTGCAACTCGAGGGCCTCTACCGGCACGCTTCGACCCATGCTGCCGGCGTGGTGATCGGCGACCGGCAGCTCGACGCGTTGATCCCGCTCTATCGCGACCCGCGTTCGGATCTGCCGGTCACGCAGTTCAATATGAAAGACGTCGAACAGGCCGGCCTGGTGAAGTTTGACTTTCTCGGCCTCAAAACCCTGACGGTGCTCCAGCGCGCCGTGGCCTTGCTGGCGGAGCGCGGAGTCGCGATCGACCTCGCGCGGCTGCCGTTCGATGACGCCAAAACCTGGGAGATGCTCAGCCGGGGCGACACCGCGGGCGTGTTCCAGTTCGAAAGCCCGGGCATGAGGAATTTGCTGCGCGAGGCCGGGGCTAACGTATTCGAGGATCTTGTGGCGCTGGTCGCGCTTTTCCGGCCCGGCCCGATGGAGAACATCCCCAAATACGTTGCCTGCAAGCACGGTCGCGAACGGCCCGAATTCCTGCACGAAACCATCGCCCCGATCACCGCCGACACCTACGGGGTGATCATCTACCAGGAACAGGTGATGCAGATCGCTCAGGTCTTCGCCGGCTATACGCTGGGCCAAGCCGACCTGCTGCGCCGCGCGATGGGCAAGAAGATCAAATCCGAGATGGCGGCCCAGCGCGAGACCTTTGTCAACGGCGCCATGGCGCGGGGGGTCGATCGGTCGCGCGCCACATATGTCTTCGAACTGGTGGACAAGTTCGCCGGCTACGGATTCAACAAGGCGCATTCGGTCGGCTATGCCCTGATCGCCTATCAAACGGCCTGGATGAAGGCGAACCATCCGGTCGAATTCCTCGCCGCGCTGATGAGTCTGGACAGGGGCAATTCCGACAAGATCAGCGTGTTTCGCCAGGAACTCACGCGGCTCGGCATCGAATTGAGGCCGCCGGACGTCAATGCGTCGGGGGTGGATTTCACGGTCGAATACGAACCCGGCGGACAGGGCGCGATCCGTTACGCGCTTGCCGCGATCAAGAATGTCGGCGCGGGTGCGATGGAGAACGTCGTCACGGAGAGGACACGGAACGGGCGCTTCAAAGACCTGTTCGATTTTGCCGGCCGCCTCGACCCCGCTTGGCTCAACAAGCGCCAGATCGAAAATCTCGCCAAGGCCGGGGCGTTCGATTCCACCGATCCGAACCGCCGGCAGGTGACCGAGGCCGCCGAACTGCTTCTGCGCCACGCCAGCCTCACCAGCGCGGAACGGGTCAGTGGACAGTCGAACCTGTTCGGCGAGACCGTGGAGGATGTGCCGACACCGCATCTGCCATTGGTTGAAGACTGGCTGGCGTTCGACCGGCTGCGCTGCGAGTTCGACGCGCTCGGGTTCTATCTGTCGGCGCATCCGCTGGACGCCTACGGCGACAGCCTGTCGCGGCTCGACGTGACGGCGTTCGCCGCGCTCGAAGCCAATGGCGCGAGCCGCGCCAAGCTGTCCGGCGTGGTGCTGGCGAAGCGGGAACGCAACGCCCGCGGCGGCCGGGCGGCGTTCCTTCAGATGTGCGACCAAAGCGGCTTTTTCGAGCTCGGCGTGTTCGCCGAATGCCGGATCGAAACGAGGGAACTTCTCGATCCCGGTCAGATGCTGCTCGTCGAGGCAACGGTGTCGCGCGAAGACGACCGCGTGCGTCTGAACGCACAGCGGATCGAATCGCTGGACGCGCGCGCCGCGCGGCAATGCGGTGGCTTCCGGGTGTTTCTGGCGGAAGACGTGGCGCTTGGAGCGCTTCGCTCGGTCATTGCGCGTGAGCGCGGCGACGGGCCGGGTCACGCCCGCATGGTTCTGGTCGCGCCGTTCGGCGAGAAGGGCGAGGTGGAGATCGCTCTCGACGGCGCCTATCTCGCGTCGCCCGCCGCGCGCGCGGCGTTGAAATCCGTCCCCGGCGTGCGCGAAGTGCACGATCTGGCGGGTTGACCGTATTCGTGCGGATGGCGAAGACGCGGGAGCCGAGTCGCCTTCCGCGCCCGGATCCCGGTCTCGCGGTGCGTTGAAAATCACTTCCGGCGGCGCTATCGAACGGCCCATGCTCGTGCGACGCGATCCCGCCCGCGGGTGGGAACCGTGACGGTTCCCGCTTCGATCTCCCGGCTGTCGATCGCCAATCGCGGCGAGATCGCGATCCGCATCGCGCGTGCGGCGGCCGATTTCGGTGCGCGCAGTGTTGCGATGTATGGCGCCGACGACGCGTCGTCGCTGCATACGCGCATGGCCGACCGGGCAGTGGCGCTGCCCGGCGTGGGCGTGGCCGCCTGGCTCGATGCCGACGCGATCATCGATGCTGCCCGCCGCGCCGGTTGCGACGCCGTGCACCCCGGCTACGGTTTCCTTGCCGAGAACGCAGATTTCGCCGAAACGTGCGCCGGCGCCGGGCTGATTTTCGTCGGTCCGTCGCCCGAGACCCTGCGCCTGTTCGGCGACAAGACCCGCGCGCGCGCCGCCGCCGCGGCGGCCGACATTCCGGTCCTTGCCGGGACCGACGGCGTCGCGACGCGCGAACAGGCACGCGAATTTCTCGCCGCACACGGTGCGGTCATGATCAAGGCCGCGCTCGGCGGCGGGGGGCGCGGGATGCGCCCGGTCCGTGATGCCGCCGATCTCGACGCCGCCTGGGACCGCTGCCGATCCGAGGCCGAAGCGGCGTTCGGCGATGGCGGCGTCTATGTCGAGGAACTGATCCCCCGGGCGCGCCATGTCGAGGTGCAGATTCTCGGCGACGGTTCGGGCCGTGTGGTTCATGCGGGAGAGCGCGCGTGCAGCGTGCAGCGCCGCCATCAGAAGCTCGTCGAGCTCGCCCCCGACCCCTCGCTGCCCGGCGATTTGCGCGACGCGCTGACGGCGGCGGCGGTGCGACTCGGCGAAACCGTGCGCTACCGCAATCTCGGCACGGTCGAGTTCCTGGTCGGCGAGGACGGGCGCTTCGCGTTCATCGAAGCCAATGCGCGATTGCAGGTCGAGCACACGGTTACCGAGGCGGTGACCGGGCTCGACCTCGCGCGGCTGCAACTCGAACTCGCATCCGCGCGGTCGCTCGACGACCTCGGACTCGATCAGGCGCGTATTCCGACGCCCTCCGGATGCGCGATCCAACTGCGCGTCAATCTCGAAACCATGACAGCGGACGGCGGTGCACGGCCGACCGGCGGCGTGCTGACGGCCTACGATCCGCCTTCAGGGCCCGGCGTCCGCGTCGACGGCTACGGCTACGCCGGCTATCGCACCAATCCGCGTTTCGATTCGCTGCTGGCCAAGGTGATCGTGCATTCGCCGCGTCGCGACGCGGCAGCGCTTGCGGCCCGTGCCTCGCGCGCCCTGTCGGAGTTTCGCATCGCCGGCGCCGACACCAACATCGGTTTCCTGCAAGCGCTGCTGGCGCGCCCCGAAGTCGCGGCGGGGGAGGCCCACACGCGCTTCGTCGACGACCACATCGACGACCTGATGGCGGCAACGGAAACACCGCCGCCGCGCCGGCATTTCGGCGCCTCCGACGATGCCGCCCCGGACTGCCCGGCAAAGAGTGTCCGCGCCGGGGCAACGGTCGATCGCATCGACCCTCTGGCAGTGCTCGACCACGGCCGCAGCCCGGTCTCCGACCATCGCGTCGAGCCGTCCGCCGCGCCGGCCGGCGCCGTGCCACTGCGGGCGCCGATGCAGGGGACGATCGTCGGTATCGACATCGAAGCCGGTGCGTTGGTGCCGCGAGGCGGCGCCGTTCTGGTGATGGAGTCGATGAAGATGGAACACGTGATCGTCGCCGAGACCGCCGGGTCGGTGCTGTCCTGCGCGGTCGCGGTCGGCGACACGGTGTTCGAGGGCGATCCGCTGGCTTTCATCGAGCCGCGCGACGTGGCCGCCGCAGAGACCGGCGCGGAAGACGCCGTGGATCTCGACTTCATCCGTCCCGATCTCGCTGAAGCGCGCGACCGTCACACGCTCGGTCTCGACGACGCGCGGCCCGATGCGGTGGCGCGCCGGCGGCGGACCGATCACCGCACCGCGCGCGAGAACGTCTCCGACCTCTGCGACGCCGACAGCTTCGTCGAATACGGTCCGCTGGTCATTGCCGCGCAACGGCAGCGCCGCGATCTCGACGATCTGATCCGGCGCACGCCGGCCGATGGCCTCGTTGCGGGGATCGGCCGGGTCAATGGCGACCTCTTTTCCGTCGCGGAGTCGCGTTGCGTGGTGATGTCGTACGACTACACGGTGCTCGCCGGCACGCAGGGGTTCAAGAACCATGAGAAGAAGGACCGGATGTTTCTGCTCGCCGAGAAGTGGCGGCTGCCGCTGGTCTTCTTCACCGAAGGCGGCGGTGGGCGCCCCGGCGACACGGACGGCGCGCCGCCCGCCGGGCTGCACGTCGAAGCGTTCCATTTCTTCGCCCGCCTGTCCGGCCTCGTGCCGCTGGTCGGCATCGCGTCGGGGCGGTGTTTCGCCGGTAATGCGGCGTTGCTCGGCTGCTGCGACGTGGTGATCGCGACCGCCGACTCGACCATCGGCATGGGCGGCCCGGCGATGATCGAGGGCGGCGGGCTCGGCGTCTTCCGCCCGGAGGAAGTCGGGCCTATGGCGGTGCAGCGCGCCAATGGCGTTGTCGACGTCGCGGTGGACGACGAAGCGGAGGCGGTCCGCGTGGCGAAGAAATACCTGTCCTATTTCCAGGGCCGGACGGACGGCTGGTCGTGCGCTGACCAGCGCCGGTTACGCATGGCCGTCCCGGAGAACCGCCTGCGGGTCTATGACGTGCGCGAGGTGGTCGATCTCCTTGCCGACACCGGTTCGGTGCTGGAGCTCCGGCGCGATTTCGGCCCCGGCGTCGTCACCGCGTTGATCCGCGTCGAGGGCCGCCCGCTGGGCCTGATCGCGAACAATCCCCGCCACCTCGCCGGCGCCATCGACAGCGACGGGGCGGACAAGGCGGCGCGTTTCATGCAGCTCTGCGACGCGCACGACCTGCCGATCCTCGTATTGTGCGACACCCCCGGCATGATGGTCGGCCCCGAGATCGAGAAGACGGCGCTGGTGCGCCATTGCTGCCGCCTGTTCGTCACCGGCGCGAGTGTCGAAGTGCCGATCTTCACCATCGTGCTGCGCAAGGCCTATGGACTCGGCGCGCAAGCCATGGCGGGCGGCAGCTTCCGCACGCCGATGTTCACCGTCGCCTGGCCGACCGGCGAGTTCGGCGGCATGGGGCTGGAGGGATTCGTGAAGCTCGGCTACCGCAAGGAACTGGAGGCGGTCGCCGACGCCGGTGCGCGCAAGGCGCTGTTCGACGAGATGGTGGCGCAGGCATACGAGCACGGCAAGGCGCTGAACACCGCCTCGCATTTCGAATTCGACGACGTGATCGATCCGTTCGACTCGCGACGCTGGATCGTCGCCGGGCTGGACAACCTGCCGCCGCGACCGCCGCGAACCGGCAAGCGGCGTCCCAACGTCGATAGCTGGTAGGCTGGCGCCGGCGCCTCAACCGCTCCCGGACGGCCGGCGCGAGCCGTCGGCAAGCGCAGCGCCGTGCGGCGCGCTGCGCGTATCCACCGTGATGACCACCGACATGCCCGGCACCACGCGCCCGGCAAGGTCTTCAGGCACCTTGTAGAGGATTTTCACCGGAACCCGCTGCACGACCTTGACGAAATTGCCGGTGGCGTTCTGCGGCGGCAACAGGCTGAATTCGGCCGCACTCGCCGGCGCCAGGCTGCTGAGCCTGCCGGTCAGAACGATGCCGGGGAAGGCGTCGATCTCGATGCGGGCTTCCTGACCGGCACGCAACCGCGATAGCTGGGTCTCCTTGAAATTGGCGACGATGTAGGTGTCGTAGAGCGGCACCACCGCCATCATCGGCCAGCCGGCCTCGGTGTACATCCCGGGTTCGACCCGAAGATTACCGATGACGCCGGCGACCGGCGCGGTGACCAGCGTGTCCGACAGGGCGATCTCGGCCGCGTCGAGCGCCGAGGCGGCCTGCGCAGCAAGTGCGCGCAGGCGTTCGATCTCGCGCTCGAGCCGGCGGACGTCGCTGTCGAAGACAGGGATGCGGTCGCGCGCCGCCGCGAGTTCGGCTTCGGCGTGCGCTACCTCGGCCTTTGCAGTGCGATGGGCCGTTGCGACAGCTTCGTATTTCTGCCGGCTGCCGGTCTGACGTTCGAGCAGTTCGCGGTACCGCGCAACCTCGCGTGCGGCCTGATCCTCCTGCGCCTTCGCCGCCTCCAACCGCGCCGCCGCCTGGTCGATCAGCGAGTGCTGCAACCGCCTCCGCGCCTTCATGTTCTCGATCGCGGCGAGACCGATCTCGACGTCCGCCTCCGCGGCGCGCAACTCCGCCCGCGCCGCATCGACGGCGGCTTCGTAGCGCTCGCCGCGGATGGTGAGCAGCGCATCGCCGGCGTTCACGGTCTGGTGCGAAGTGACGTGAATCTCTTCGATATAGCCATCGACCATGCTGGCGATCGCCGCCACATTGCCGCGCACATAGGCGTTGTCGGTGGTCACCACCAGTTGGCGCATTTCCCACCAGTTCACGCCATACGCGCCACCGCCGAACACCAGTCCGACCATGCCGAGCCCGAACAGCGTGGTGCGAAATTTCCTCATTGGCGGCGTCTTGCCCACATTCCGGCCATTCTCAGGAGCGAACTATGCGCCCCGCCGGCCCTGCATGGAACGCTTGTGTGCGCAACCCAGCCCTGCGTGAGATGTCTGGACAAAAATGCCTCGCCGCTCGTGCGTCGCTGCTACCCTGCTGCCGGCGGACAATCGGATCGGAGACCGAGTCGATGACGGTGATTCTGGACGAACGCGGCCGCGCGGCGGTCGATGCGCTCGCCGCTCTGATTCCCGACGGCGCTTCGATCGTGTCGCCGGCCGACCGCAACGGTGCGCCGATGGCGGCTACGTTCGCCCTGCTGCGCCGGGGCGCGCGCGACCTGCGGCTGATCGGCGGCCCGACCAGTGGCCTGCAGGCGGACGTGTTGATCGGCGCCGGTGCGGTCGCCGAGATCGAGACCGCCGCAGTTTCGCTCGGCGAACACGGCGCGGCGCCGCGATTCCGCGCCGCGGTCGAGAGCGGACGCCTGACCGTGCGCGACACCACCTGTCCCGCGCTGCACGCCGGCTTGCAGGCGGCGGAGAAGGGCGTTCCGTTCATGCCGCTGCGGGGGCTTGTCGGCTCCGACCTGCTACGCGCGCGCGACGATTGGCATGTGGTGGACAACCCGTTCGCTGAAAACGGCGATCCGATCGTGCTGCTGCCCGCGATCCAGCCGGACGTGGCGCTGATTCACGCGGCGCGCGCGGACCGCCTCGGCAATGTCTGGATCGGCATGAGGCGCGAGGCGATGACCATGGCGCACGCCGCCCGCCGCACGCTGGCCACGGTCGAGGAAATCGTCGATGGCGACCTGTTCGCCGATCGCGGCGCGGGGCCCGGCACGTTGTCGTCGCTGTATGTCGAGGCGGTGGCCGACGCGCCCGGCGGCGCCTGGCCCGTGGGTTTCACGGATCTCTATCCGCCCGACGATGCAGCGTTGCGCGCCTGGTGTGCGGCGGCGGACGATGACCGCGCGCTCGCCATGCTGCTCGACGGACCGGGGATCGCCGCGAGACCGGCTGCGTGAGCGCTGCGCTGCCGGCGTGGCGGCCGCGCGAACTGCAGGCGGCGGTGCTGGCGCGGCGCCTGCCCGCAGCCGGCCATGTCGTGGTCGGGGCCGTTTCGCCCATCCCGGCGGCGGCGGCGCTGCTGGCCGAACATCGCGCCGCGGGCCGGTTGCGGACCAGCATACTCGGCGCGCCGCGCCATTTCCGCTTCAGCGACGGCGGGCGGGAATTGTTCGACGCGGCGGGCCAGGGCCGCATCGACGTGTTCTTTCTCGGCGGCGGCCAGATCGACGGCGCCGCCAACATCAATCTTGTCGGCGCCGGAACCTATCCCGCGGTGGAAACGCGGTTTCCCGGATCGTTCGGGTCCGCCTATCTGTATTACGTGGTGCCCAGGGTGATCCTGTTCCGCGAGGAGCACAGCCCGCGGGTGCTGGTGGAACGGGTCGATTTCGTCAGCGCGCCGGGTACCAGCCCGCCGGGCGTGTATCGGCCGGGCGGCCCGGTCGCGCTGATCACCGGTCGCGCCGCCTTCGCGTTCGACAAACGTGCCGGACGCTTCACGCTGGAGAGCGTGCATCCCGGCCAGACGCTCGGGTCGGTGCGCGCCGCGACCGGGTTCGCCTTCGACGCGCCCGGCCCGGCGGTCACCACCCCGCCGCCGGATGCGGAGACGCTGGCGCTGCTGCGCGGGCCGGTGCGAACGGCGCTGGAGCCGATCTATCCTGCCTTCGCGAGCGAACTGCGTGCGGCCGCGTGATTCATTTATCCCAAAGCCGTTCGCTCGCGAGCGCGGCGCCATCGGCGAGCGCGCGGAGCTTCGCCCACACCACGTCGGGCGCAACGAAAGAGTCGCCGGCGGCGGTGGCGAACCCGCAGTCGGTGCCGGCGATCACCCGCGTCCGGTCGCCGACCGCGCGCACTGCGCGTTCGATGCGCTCGGCGACCAGCATCGGATGCTCGACATAGTTGGTCACCGTGTCGATCACGCCGGGGACGAGAACCATGTGGTCGGGCAGCGGCAGGTCGCGAAATGCGTCGATCTCGTGCGCGTGGCGCGGATTCGCGAACGGCAGCGACAGCGCGCCAGCCTTCGCCTCGTATAGCAGTGGCAGGATGTCCGGGCATTCGACGTCGAAGGCGTGGGGACTGTTGCGATTGCCGAAGCAGGCGTGCAGCCGGACGCGCTCGCGCGGTACGTCGGCGAGTGCGGCGTTGATCGCCGCGACGTGCAGTTCGACGAAGCCGAGAAACTCGGACCGGGTCCGGTCCTGGAAGAAGCAGGCGCGCTCCATGGCGAGATCGGGCGCATCGACCTGAAGGATGAAGCCGCGCGCCGCGATCGCGTCATATTCGACCTTCAGCGCCGCTGCGAGCGCGAAGAGGTAGGATTCGTGACTGCCGTAGTGCCGGTTTTCCATGGTGGTGGCGACGATGCCGGGCGATGCGACGGTCATGAACGTGTCGGCGAAGGCGCCGGGCCGGGTCGCCAGGGCGCGCTCGAACGCCGCGCACTCGGCGTTCGCCCGATCGAGAGAGTCGTAGGCGACCGGTCCCTCGGCTGCCGGCGCGTCGAACAATCGGGCGCGGCGCAGGCCGTGGTCGCGGAGCCACGCACGCCAGCCGGGAAACGCGACCGCATCCTGGAACAGCGGTCGGTTCGATCGCCCCGAGAAGCCGCTCATGCGTCGGCTGACATACGTGGAGAAACTGACCCGAGGCAGTTCGCCGTCGCCGGCGATATCGACTCGCGTCTCGATCTGCGCCTCGACCAACGCTGCCATTTCACGGGTGACCGCAGCGTCGAAGGCTTGTGCGTCGATAGCCTCTCCGTCGTCTTCCGCGAGCAGCATGGAGGTCAGCGCGGGCCCGCGCGGCAGACTGCCGGCGTGGGTGGTGAGGATACGCCGGTCGCCGGTTCGCATCGGTGCACCCTCGACCGCAGACGCCGTTCCTGTCAAGACTCGCGTCCGGCTTCGGGAATTCGTGACGGAGACGACTCCATGCGGGACAATATCGGCCTGTTTCTGACCAGGCGCGCCCACCTGAACCCGACGCTCGAAGCAGCGGTCGATACCGCCACGGGGCGCCGCTTCAACTATGCGGAACTCAACGAACGGGCGAACCGCACCGCACACGCGCTGGCGGGTCTTGGCGTCCGCCCCGGCGACCGGGTCGCGCTGTTGGCGCTCAACTGCGCCGAGTTCTTCGAGAGTTTCTTCGCGATCGCCAAGATCGGCGCCGTCGTCGTGCCGCTCAACGTGCGCCTCGTCGCCGACGAGCTCGCGTTCATTCTCGAGAATTCGGGCGCCGAGACGCTGATCTACGGCGACGAGTTCCGGGCGCTTGTCGCGGCACTCGAGGCGCGCGCCGGCGATACGAGGGTGCGGCGTTGGATCCACGTCGCCGGCGGCGGCACGGATCCGTTCGCGCTCGACTACGCCGCACTGCAAACGGCGGCCTTGCCCGACGAACCGCCGATCGGCGCGGGCGGCAGCGACAATCTCTATATCATGTATACCTCGGGCACGACGGGATTGCCCAAGGGAGCGGTTCACACGCACGACAGCGCGATGTGGGCGTGCATCACCCTGAACGCCACCGCCGAAATGCGGCTCAGGGACCGCTATCTGGTCGCTTTGCCCGCTTACCACGTCGGAGCGCTGAGCCCGCTGACGGCCAACGTCCACCGTGGCGTCACCAATGTGCTGATGCGCCGTTTCGACCCGGACCTCGCCTGGCGGCTGATCGAAGAGGAGCGCATCACCAACATGATCGCGGTGCCGGCGATGCTCAACTTCATGAACCAGACGCCGGCGGCGGACGCGGCAAACCTTGCCCATCTGCGCTGGATCATGTGCGGCGGCGCGCCCGTGCCGGTGACGACGGTCGAGGCCTATGCGAAACGGGGTATCAAGGTGCTCGAGGTTTACGGCCTGACCGAATGCTGTGGACCGGCTTGCGTGATCGACCCCGAGGACGGGCCGTCGTATCCCGGCTCCACCGGCAAGCCGTTCTTTCACACCGAGGCGCGCATCGTCGATTCCGAAGGCCGCGACACGGCGCCGGGCGAACCCGGGGAAATGCTCCTCCGGTGCCGCCACAACATGAAGGAGTATTGGCGCAACCCCGACGCGACCCGCGAGGTCTTGCGCGGCGGTTGGCTGCGCACCGGTGACGTCGCGACAAGGGATGCGGACGGGTTCCTGCGCATCGAGGACCGAGTCAAGGACATGATCATCGCCGGCGGCGAGAACGTCTATCCGGCGGAGGTCGAGAACGCGGTGCTGTCGCATCCGGGCGTGCGCGAAGTGGCGGTGATCGGCCAGCCGAGCGCGCGTTGGGGCGAGGTTCCGGTGGCGGTGGTGGTCGCGCGCGACCCCGCCCTTTCATCCGAAGACGTATCCGCCCACTGCGCGGGCCGTCTCGCACGCTTCAAGCTGCCGAAAGCGGTGGAACTGATCGACGAGATCCCGCGCAACCCGACCGGCAAGGTGCTGAAACACGTGCTGCGCGAACGATTTCCCGGTCCGGCGCCGGAGTAGGTTGGAAGCGTCGGCAGCCGCTCGCGCGGCGGTGGTGTCTCCGTTTGAAACACTTGGGTGCACGGGCGTCCCGCCCGCATCTGTGCGAAACGTGCAAAGGATCGAGGATGCGGGCGGCACGCTCGCGCACCCTGCTGCCATCGCCGGTACATGCCGCAACCCGAACGAATCGCGATAATTTTCAAACTGAGACACTGGCGTGGCGGCCTTCTTAACAGCCGTCGCTTCTAGCCCTACCTTCAGTAAGTCAGCACTGTCGGATATGGAGTGCGCAACGATGGCTCGGCTCAGGGAACGGCTTGCGCGGGAAGCCGCTGCGCGGGGCAAGTATGCCCCTCTCTATCGTCATCTCCTCAGCATGAATGGACCCCGCTGGCGGACAACTTTCCGTGAGATTGAGGAGACCGTTCTGGGGTTCAAGCTGCCGGCCTCGGCCCGTCTGCACCGGCCCTGGTGGGCGAATCGGAATGGCGGAGGGGGCCACAGCCACGCGCTCGCGTGGCAGGCGGCGGGGTGGAAGACAAAGGACGTGAATCTAGAGGCGGAGACATTGGTGTTCGAATGCGTGGAGATTGCATCGACCGACGCTGGAGACGCGGACTCTAGGGGCACGTTCGATCTGGATCGTGATTTCCCCGCCGTCGATATGGGCCCTTGGCCGGAGGGTTTCACAGCGTCCCGAGAGCAAATCTACGACGAGACGGGACGTCTGACCGGTGGACCCGAAAAGAACTCCGGCAGCGAACGCTGACCGGGATGTTCGTCGACACCAATGTTTTCGTCTCCGCCCGCAGCGTTCGGGCGCCCGCTGGCGCCCGTGCGCGCGCGGCGTTGGTGCTGGCCCGAGGCCGGAATGGCAGCGAATCTGTGCGCGTCAGCCGCCAGGTGATACGCGAATATCTATCTACGGTGACCCGGCCGCAGACTTGGTCCGACCCGTTGTCGATGGCCGTAGCCTTGAACGACGTCGCGTGGTTGGGCGCGTCGTTCGAGGTTCTTGAGGACGGCTCGCATGTGATGGATGTGCTGATTGCGCTGTGCCGGGTGGTCCCGGTGGCAGGAAAGCAGATTCACGATGCCAACATCGTTGCGACGATGCTGGCCCACGGCGAGCGGCGGCTGCTGACCTTCAACACCCGCGATTTCCGCCGCTATGGCGAACGCATCGAATTGATTGACGTCGCGACTTGACCGGAAGTGATACGGACTCACGGGACTCGGCATTGACCTGACCACGAAGAGTAATGAGCGCCCGCTGTCGTTGGACCATGGAAAATGTCAGGCAGGCGGCGGCGAGCGTGGCCGCGATGCTTGTCAAGCGCGCCGCCATCGGTTAGGGGAATGAGACCGCGACAGATCGGCGTGGGGTGGCAGCGCGCCCGTAGCTCAGCTGGATAGAGCACCAGGCTACGAACCTGGGGGTCGGGAGTTCGAATCTTCCCGGGCGCGCCAATCGCCATCGCCGCGGGTTGCGTTCAGGAACGGCGGGGCCGTATCCGATGGTGACGTTCGAACAGGCTCACGCTCGATTCTCGCGGGCGGTGGACCGGATCGAAGAGGCGTTGCAACGCGACGCCGAGCAGGTCGGCGAGATTGCGACTCTTCGCGCCGACCGCGGGCGCCTTGCGGGGGATCTCGCGCGGCTGCGGAAGGACCATGAAACGCTCGTGGCCGCCGCAAGCGCGATTTCCGGCCGGCTGGAGGGGACCATTGCGCGCGTACGCACGCTTCTCGACGAGTGAACCGGCGCCGATGTCATGCCCGAAGTGAAGGTCGAAATCAATGGCCGGGCCTATTTCGTCGCCTGCGACGACGGTGAGCAGGAACGTATCCGCGAACTCGGCGGCTATCTCAACGCCGTCGTGCGCAACCTGGTCGACAAGATCGATCCGGATGCTGCCCCGGTCGCCGACTCGCAGCTTCTCGTCATGGCGGGCCTGACGATCGCCGACGAACTGTCGGAGACTTACGAGAAGCTGGAATCCGCTGCGCCCGCCGGGGAAGCGGCCGCGGCGCGCGCGCTCGACGACATGGCGGCGCGGCTGGAAACGATTGCCGCCCGCCTGGAAGGGCGGTAAAGATGCCGCGGGCGGGTACTGCGCGGCGCGTTCGGGCGCTCTTGTCCCTGGGCCAACGGTGACCACTCGGGAGCTGTCCCTGACGGCGGTCGGCCGTCGTCATACGGCGCCCCCCTGCACATGCAGGCCACAGTGGTGCAATGCGCCAACGGTCGAGGCGGTCCCGCTCCTCCCATGATGCGCCGCGGCGGTGAGGTCGCAGCGGCGAAGGCCGCGTTGCGCGCTGTCTGCCGGCAGAAACGGCGCGCGGGGCCGCGCCCTCCCGACGCCGGCGATGCGATCGCGGCGCACGCCCTGGTTGAGGTCCCGTTTCCTCCCGGGGGAGTCGTCGCCGGGTATTGGCCGTTCGACGACGAGGCCGACCCGCGTCCACTGATGCGTGCGCTCGCCCGGCTTGGCCATCCTCTGTGTCTGCCGGTCGTCGTCGGCGCCCGCCGGCCGCTGATCTTCCGTGCGTGGGCCGTGGACGACGCTCTGGAACCCGGCGCCTTCGGCACATCGGTTCCGGGAGCGGACTCGCCGGAACGCACGCCGGCGGTGCTGCTGGTCCCGTTGCTTGCCGCCGACCGTGCGGGCTATCGCCTCGGTTATGGAGGCGGTTATTACGACCGGACTCTCGCCGGTCTCCACGGCGCGCTCGCCGTCGGCGTCGCCTTTCACGATCAACTGTGCGAAACAGTGCCGCGCGGCGACCACGATCGGCCGCTCGAATGGCTGGTCAGCGAGCGCGAGGCGCTGTGCTGCGGTGGAAACGGAACGGCATGAAACTGTTGTTTTGCGGAGACATCGTCGGCAGCGCAGGGCGACGCGCGGTGGCCGAACATGTGCCCGAACTGCGCCGCGCACTCGAGATCGATTTCGTCGTCGGCAATGGCGAAAACGCCGCCGGCGGGTTTGGCATCACGGCCGGCACGGCCGAAGAGCTGTTCGACTCCGGTGTCGACGTTATCACGACCGGCAACCACGTCTGGGACCAGCGCGAGGTTCTCACGCTGCTGCCGCGCGAGCCGCGTCTGCTGCGGCCGATCAACTATCCGCCGGGCACCACGCCGGGGGCCGGCCACGGCATTTATCGGACGGCGCGCGGGGAGTCCGTGCTCGTGGTCAACGTCATGGGACGCCTGTTCATGGACCCGCTCGGCGATCCGTTCGCGGCCGTCGAAGAGGTGCTTGGCGAACACGAGCTCGGCCTCGGGATCGCGGCCGCCGTGATCGACGTACACGCCGAAACGACCAGTGAGAAACAGGCGATGGGGCATTTCGCCGACGGCCGGGCCAGCCTCGTCGTCGGCACTCACACCCATGCGCCGACCAGCGACGGGCAGATCTTTCCCGGTGGCACCGCCTTTCAGACCGATGCCGGCATGTGCGGCGACTACGATTCGGTGATCGGCTCCGACAAGGGGATGTGGGTACAGAAATTCCGAACCAAGATGCCGGTCGGCCGCATCTCGCCGTCGAAGGGTCCCGGCACTCTGTGCGCGGTTTATGTGGAGACCGATCCGCGCACCGGGCTGGCGCGCGAGATCCGGCAGGTCATCCGCGGCGCCCGGCTGCAGGTCCGCGGGACGGCGTGAAACAAGCTCGGAAGACGCGCCGAATTCTCGCCACAATGGCTTGTTAATCGTGATAGAACCGGCAGGTTCGGCAGAACGCGCCGGTGAGGCCGCCGCGGAAGGCGGCGGAATCGAGAACATGGCCGGCCATTCACAGTTCAAAAACATCATGTATCGCAAGGGCGCGCAGGATGCGAAGCGCGCCCGGCAGTTCGCCAAGCTGGCGCGCGAGCTCACCGTCGCCGCGCGGCAGGGCGCGCCCGACCCGTCGATGAACCCGCGGTTGCGCGCGGCCATCGCCGCCGCGCGCGCCGCCAACATGCCGAAGGACAATATCGAACGCGCCATCGGAAAGGGCGCCGGCGGCGGTGAAGGCGCCAATTTCGAAGAGATGCGTTACGAAGGCTACGGTCCCGGCGGAGTCGCGGTGATCGTCGAGGCGCTTACCGACAACCGCAACCGCACCGCAGCGGAAGTGCGCGCGGCATTCACGAAGCACGCCGGCAGCCTCGGCGAAACCGGTAGCGTCAATTTCATGTTCAGCCATCTGGGCGTCGTCCGCTATCCGGCCGGCGCGGCCGATGCCGAGGCGTTGTTCGAGGCGGCCGTCGAAGCCGGCGCCGACGATGTGGAGAGCACTGGAGCGGGCCATGAGATTCGCTGCGCCGCGGTGGCGCTCAACGAGCTGCGCGAGGCGCTGGCGGCGCGATTCGGCGAGCCGGCGAGCGCGCGCCTGGAATGGGTTCCCGCCAGCACTGTGCCGATCGACGGGGACAAGGCTTCGACCCTGCTCAAGATGATCGACGCGCTGGAAGACAACGACGACGTGCAGTCGGTGTCGGCCAACTACGACATCCCCGAAGAAATACTCCGACAATCGGGCGCGGGTTGAGACATGCGCTCTCTCGGTCTCGATCCGGGGCTCGTATGCACTGGCTGGGGCATGATCGACAGCGACGGGGCACGCTTGGCCTTCGTCGCTTGTGGCGCCGTGCGCAGCGACCCCGCTGCCGAGACGGCCTCCCGGCTCCACGAACTGTTCGCAGGGCTGGTGGACGTGATCGAACGCTGGCAGCCCGATAACGCGGCGGTCGAAGAGACTTTTCTCAACCGCAATCCGGGTTCTACCCTCAAACTCGGGTTGGCCAGGGGAGTCGCGTTGTTGGCGCCCGCGCTGGCAGGCCTCCCGGTCGCCGAATACCACAATCGTACGATCAAGAAGGCGGTCGTCGGCGCCGGCCGCGCGGACAAGAAACAGATCGGACTCATGGTGCGGCGCTTACTGCCGGGGTGCCGCCCGGACAGTGCCGATGCGGCCGACGCGCTGGCGGTCGCGATTTGTCATGCTCATCACGCCGCGACGGCGCGGCGCGTTGCGGCGGGGGCCTGCGCGTGATCGCCTTCCTTCGCGGCCGATTGCTCGATGCCGACCCCGGAGATCCCGGCACCGTGGCGGTCGATGTCGGCGGAGTCGGCTATCTGGTCTATTGCTCGTCGCGCACCGCCGGCGCGCTGCCGGCGGCAGGCGAGCCGGCCGAACTGTTCGTCGAGACCCATGTACGCGAAGACCACATCCACCTCTATGGTTTCGCGAGCAGAGCGGAGCGCGCCTGGTTCCGCTTGCTCCTCAAAGTACAGGGCGTGGGTGCGCGCATGGCGCTCGGCGTCCTGTCGGCGCTGGCGCCGGAAGACCTCACCGCCACGATCGCCACGCAGGATCGCGCCGCATTGCGCCGCGTCCCCGGTATCGGCCCCAAGGTCGCCGCACGCATCCTCGCCGAGCTCAGGGACAAGGAAGTCGAGGCGACGTCGGTCGCCGCGCCGCGCCGCCTCGATCATTCAGGCGACGCGATTGCAGCCGAGGCGGTCTCCGCGCTGGTCAACCTCGGCTATGGTCGCGGCGAGGCCCATGCAGCGGTGGCGCGCGCTGGCAGTGGCGATCTCGCGGGTCGCATCCGACGCGGCCTCAAGGAATTGTCGGCGCCGTGAGCGCGCTCGCGACCGCGACCATCGCAGCGGCGCGCCTGGTCGATCCTGCCCCTGCGGCGGAGGATGCCGACAGCGGCCTGCGCCCGCAGACCCTCGCCGCCTTCATCGGGCAATGCGAAGTGGTGGACAATCTCGGCGTGTTCATCGAGGCGGCGCGGCGCCGGCTGGAGCCGCTGGACCACGTCCTGTTCCACGGCCCACCGGGCCTCGGCAAGACGACCCTGGCGCAGATCGTCGCCCGGGAACTGGGCGTCGGCTTTCGTGCGACTTCCGGTCCGGTGATCGCACGGCCCGGCGATCTGGCGGCGTTGTTGACCAACCTGGAAACGCGCGATGTGTTGTTCATCGACGAGATCCACCGCCTCAATCCGCAGGTCGAGGAAATCCTCTATCCGGCGATGGAGGACTTTCAGCTTGATCTGATCATCGGTGAGGGGCCGGGCGCGCGCTCGGTCCGCATCGATCTCGCCCCGTTCACGCTGGTTGGCGCGACGACGCGCTCGGGCCTCGTGGGCACGCCGCTGCGTGACCGCTTCGGCGTTCCGTTGCGGTTGCGTTTCTATGAACCGGAGGAACTGGAGCGGGTGGTGCGCCGCGGTGCCCGCGTGCTCGGCATGGCGCTGACCGGCGACGGGGCACGCGAGATCGCCCGCCGCGCCCGCGGCACGCCGCGCGTGGCCGGTCGGCTGCTGAGACGGGTGCGCGATTTCGCCGCCGTTGCGGGAGTCGACCCGGTCGATGCAGTCGCAGCCGACGCCGCGTTGCGCCGCCTGGAGGTCGATCGCCGCGGCCTCGATTCGATGGACCGGCGCTACCTTGCCTGCATCGGGGAAAACTATGGCGGCGGGCCCGTCGGTGTCGAGACGCTGTCCGCGGCGCTGTCGGAGGAACGCGACACGCTCGAAGATGTGGTGGAGCCCTATCTACTTCAGCAAGGGTTTATCCAGCGCACGCCGCGGGGCCGGCTACTCACCGAAGCCGCCTTCGCCCATCTCGGTCGCGCCGTGCCGGCAGATTCAGGCGAGCAGTTCGAACTGCTCGGCGCGGAGGAGCCGGATGAGCCATGAGCGACAGGGGGAGCGCGCGCATGTGTGGCCGGTTCGAATCTATTACGAAGACACCGACGCGGCCGGCATCGTCTATCACGCCAACTATCTCAAATTCGCCGAGCGCGCCCGCACCGAGCTCTTGCGCGGCCACGGCCTCGACCACCGTCGACTCCGTGAGGAACATGGCGTCGCCATCGCGGTCCGCGACTGCGCGATCGACTATCGCGCGCCGGCACGCCTCGACGATGCACTCGAAGTGGACAGCCGCATACTCGACATCGGCGCCGCCACGATCCGCATCGAACAGACGATACGCCGCGGCGATGTGGTGCTGGCGCGCCTGGAATTGCGGCTTGTGTGTCTGCGCGAAGATGGCCGTCCGGTGCGCTGGCCGACTGCGGTTCGCGCCGTCGCTCGCGCCCATCGCGTTTCCCGACCCGATTGACCCGAGACACTGAAGGACTCATGCAGAGCGATCTGTCGATCTGGAGCCTGGTCGTAGAGGCCGATTTCGTCGTCAAACTGGTGATGGCGATCCTGGTGCTGGCGTCGGTGTGGAGCTGGGCGATCATCATCGACAAGACCCGCCAATTTCGCACGCTCACGTCCAGGGCGCGGGCGTTCGAGGACGCTTTCTGGTCGGGCGGCTCGTTGAAGGATCTATACGACCGGATCGGCAACGCCCCTGACCATCCGTTGGCGGTGGTGTTCTCGGTCGCCATGCGCGAATGGGCGCTCGCGAGCGCCCGCGGCGCGCCGGCAGGCGGAGACCGCGGGCTGAGCAGCCTGGAAGCACGCATCGATCGGGTGATGGCGGTCGCGGTGCAACGCGCGGTCGAAGACCTCGAACGCCGACTCGGTTTTCTCGCCTCCGTGGGCTCGACCGCGCCTTTCATCGGCCTGTTCGGCACGGTGTGGGGAATCATGAACAGTTTCCAGTCGATCGCGGCGACCAGGAACACCTCGCTCGCGGTGGTCGCGCCCGGTATCGCGGAAGCACTGCTCGCGACCGCCCTCGGCCTTGTCGCGGCCATTCCCGCGGTGGTGGGCTACAACCGGCTGTCCAACGACTTCAACCGCTACGCCGGCAGGCTGGAGACCTTCGCCGGCGAGTTCAGTGCGTTGCTGTCGCGTCAGATGGCGGACCGGACGCCCTGATGCCGGCGCAGGCCGGCAAGCGCGGCCACACCCCGCGCTATCGCCCTATGGCGGAGATCAACGTCACGCCGTTCGTGGACGTGATGCTGGTACTGCTGGTCGTCTTCATGATCACCGCGCCGTTACTGACCGTCGGAGTCGATGTCGATCTGCCGGAGAGCGCTGCCGGGGAGCTGCCTGGCGACGATGAGCCGCTGACCGTCACCATCGCTGCCGACGGCGCGATCTACGTGCAGGAACTCGAGATCGCGCTCGACGAACTGGTTCCCAAGCTACGCGCCATCACGGCAGGGCGCGCCGACAGGCGCGTTTTCGTTCGCGGCGACGAAGCGATCGACTATGGGCGCGTGATGCGGGTGATGGGCGCGATCAACGAGGGTGGTTTCAGCGAGGTAGGGCTGGTGACCGAAATGCTGCGGACGGCGGAGTCGGGTTGAAGCGCGATGACCGGCGCGGTCTTCAAGTCGGCGCTGTGGCATATCGCGGCGATTCTGTTCGCCTGGGCCGGATTGCCGATACTGGCCGACGATCCGCCGCCGGGCGATCCGGTCATTATCGTCGAGATGGTATCGATCGCCGAGATGCGCAATTTGCCGGTGGCCACGATCGCCCCGCCCGTATCGCCGGTCGAGGTCCCGCCGTCGCCCGCAGCCGAACCCGAGGCGGCGCTGACGACGGCCGCAGCGTTGCCGTCGCCCGTAGCGCTGCCCGAACCCGCGCCGGCGTTACCGGCCGTTCCCGAGCCCGAACCGGCGCCCGCGGCGGATCCCGCTCCCGAAAGCCCGTCCATTCCATCGCCGCCGCCGCGGCCGGCGCGCGAAGCTGCGCCCGAACCGGAGCGGGAGGAAGTCGCTCGTCTGCCGGACTCGATCGATCGTCCGAAACGCAAGCCGCGCCCACCGCAATTCGATTTCGACCGGGCGCTGGAACGGATCGACGACATCGAGCGAACGTTGGCGTCGCGCGAACCCGAGGCGCCCGAAAACGAGAGACCGCGCGAAGCGGCACCCGATCCGGTCGAGCACCTGTTGGCGCGGGCGGACGACCCCTATCGCGCCGATACCGCGCTGACGATGACCGAGATCGACGCCATCAGGGCGCAGATCCAGCGTAACTGGGCGGTGCCTGCCGGGGCGGAGTCCGCGCACGAAATGACCGTGACCTTGCGCTTGCGCCTCGGCATCGACGGGACCGTGCAAAGCGTCGAGGTGGTCGAAACGGCGCGCATGGAGCGAGACTCGTTCTTTCGCACCATGGCCGAAAGCGCTGTGCGCGCCGTCAGGCGCACCGCGCGGATAGACGGGCTGTCGGCGGACAGTTACCGGCTATGGCGCGACATCGAGATGCGGTTCAACCCCAAGGACATGTTTGGCTGACGATGCAGAACACCGATTGCCTGCTGTTTCGGCGCAATTCGCATTTCGCGCGTCGTGAATTCCCGATTCCCCGGCTGCTCCGACGCCCTCGGGCGAGGGGGGCGCGGCGCAATACCGACGCACCACGGAAGGGCCGGGACGATCGAAGGCCCCGGACGCACAAACCGCGAATCGTATCTCTGGTCTTGCTCGGTCTGTTCGCGGCGCTGGCGCCGGGCGCGGCTCCGTCGGCGCACGCGCAACTCGAGATCGACATCACGCGCGGGCAGATCGAACCGCTGCCGATCGCGATTTCGCTGTTTCACGGGGCCGACGAGACGGCGCGGCGAATCGGCGCCGACCTCGCCGCGGTGGTGTCGAGCGACCTCGAAAGTTCGGGGCTGTTCCAACCTCTCGACCCCGACGGTTTCCTGCAACGCCCCGACCAGATACAGGCGGCGCCGCGCCCGCGCTTCGCGGACTGGCGGCAGATCGAAGCGCACGCGCTGGTGAGCGGGCGCGTTGACATCGGAGCCGACTCCGCGTTGGCGGTCGAATTCCGCTTGTGGGACGTTTTCTCCGAACGTCACATGGTCGGATTCAACCTGCGCGCGCCGCGCGAGAAATGGCGCCGCGTGGCGCATCTGATCGCCGACGAAATCTACCGCAGGATCACCGGCGAGGAAGGTTATTTCGATACCCGCGTTGTGTATGTGGCGGAAACCGGACCGCACGACGCCCGAATCAAACGCCTGGCGATCATGGATCAGGATGGCGCCAACGCCCGGTTCCTCACCGACGGCCGCCACCTGGTGCTGACGCCGCGCTTCTCGCCGACGCTGCAGGAGATCGCCTACCTGTCCTACATCGAAGGCGAGCCGCAGGTGTATCTGCGCAACATCGATACCGGGCGCGAGGAGATCCTGGGAAATTTCGCCGGCAACATGTCGATCGCCCCGCGCTTCTCCCCCGACGGCCACAGGATGGTGATGTCGGTCTCCCTTGCCGGCAATTCGGAGATCTACGAGCTCGACCTGCGCAACCGGGCGCAGATGCAGCTAACCCGTCATCCGGCGATCGACACCGCGCCGTGCTTCTCGCCCGACGGCGAGTCGATCGCGTTCGAATCCGACCGTTCGGGTGCGCAACAGATCTACGTCATGAACGCTGACGGCAGCGACGTGCGGCGCATCAGTTTCGGTGACGGCCGTTACGCGACGCCGGTCTGGTCCCCTCGCGGCGACTGGATCGCGTTCACCAAATCCTGGCAGGGCACCTTCTATATCGGTGTCATGCGGACGGACGGGTCGGATGAACGGTTGCTGTCGAGCGGCTTCCTCGTCGAGGGGCCGACATGGGCGCCGAACGGGCGGATGCTCATGTTTTACAGGAACTTCCCGCGCGGTGCGAGCGGCCGGAGCGACCGCGTGCGCCTCTATTCGATCGATCTCACCGGTCGCAACGAACGCGAGGTCGTCACCGGGACCGATGCGTCCGATCCGGCGTGGTCGCCGTTGATTCCGCGCAACTGAAGGGCGTTCGCACGAACTTCATTCGTCCATGCCTACGGCCTGGCGATAGAGATCGAGCAGGGCTTCCTCTTCGGCGCGCTGATGCTTGTTCATCCGGCGCAGTCGCACGAGCTGGCGGATGATCTTGACCGCGAATCCCGCAGCCTTCGCCTCGGCATACACTTCGCCGATGCCGGAAGCGACGGCTGCCTTGTCTTCTTCCAGCCGCTCGATCCGTTCGACGAACGCACGGAGCTGTTCGCCCGCGACCCCGCCGGCATCGTCCATCCCTTCGCTCCCCACGATATTACGGCTTTGCCCCGCCGCCGGATCGCGCAATCATAGGGGGCCGCGCCGGGCCGCGCGAGACCGCGGCCGCATCGGCGCGCGGCGGTTGCGGGGGATCCGGTCATGTCGCACATCGTCTGCCTGCTGTCCATCGTCGCTTTCGCCGTGTTCTCCGGCGCTTCCGCGGCCGCCGAGTCCATCTCCGGTAAACTGCTGGTTGCCGCGCCTTCGATGCCCGACCCGCGCTTCGCCGAGACCGTAATCTATATGTGTGTGCACGACGACAACGGGGCGCTCGGCCTGGTTCTCAACCGGCGCATGGGACAGGTTCCCGGAACCGTCATCGCCGAGCAGTTCGGAATCGAAACCGAGGCGTCGGACGCGGCGATCGCGATGCATTGGGGCGGTCCTGTCGCACTCGGACGGGCCTTCATTCTGCACACCGACGACTATGCATCGGAATCGACGGTGCCGGTCGCCGGTGGCATGGCGTTCTCGGTCGACTCCGCCGCGCTTGCCGATCTCGTTGCCGGACGGGGAGCGGCGCGGGCGATTTTCGTGCTCGGCTATGCCGGCTGGTCAGGCGGCCAGCTCGAAGGCGAGCTCGTGCGCGATGACTGGCTGATCGTCCCGGCGGACTCCGAGTTCGTATTCGACCGCGATCCGCAAACCATGTGGCGCGCCGCGCTCGACCGGGTCGAGATCGATCTGTGATGCGGGTTCTGGGGATCGAGACGAGTTGCGACGAGACCGCCGCCGCGGTGGTCGACTCGGAACGCCACGTCCGCGCCAACGTCGTCCTCTCGCAACGTGCGGCCCATGCGCCTTATGGCGGCGTGGTGCCGGAGATCGCGGCACGCAATCATGTCGAACATCTGGACGGATCGATCGCCGAAGCGATGACGCAAGCCGGGTTGACCTTCGACGATCTCGACGGAGTCGCCGCCACCGCCGGCCCCGGCTTGATCGGTGGTGTCATGGTCGGGTTGACGACCGGCAAGGCCGTCGCTCTGGCGTGCGATATTCCCTTCGTCGCCGTGAACCATCTCGAAGCGCACGCGCTCAGTGTGCGTCTGACCGCCGAGGTGCCGTTCCCGTTCCTGCTGCTGTTGATCTCGGGCGGCCATTGCCAATTGCTGAGTGTCGAGGGAGTCGGCCGCTACCGGCGCTACGGCACCACGCGCGACGACGCGGTCGGGGAGGCGTTCGACAAGGCCGCGCGACTCCTCGGGCTCGGCTATCCCGGTGGCCCGGTGCTCGAGCGCCTCGCCGCCGGCGGTGACCGTGAGCGTTTTCCCTTGCCGCGACCGCTTGTCGGCCGGCCTGGGTGCGATTTTTCGTTCTCGGGCCTCAAGACCGCATTGAGGCGAGAGGTGGAGGCCGTGACAGAAGGCATGAGCGAACGGGACCGAGCCGATCTCGCAGCGAGCTTTCACGCCGCCGTCGAAGATGTGCTCGCGGACCGCCTGGGCAACGCCGCTGCGCGCTTTCGGAGGGAGAACGGCGCCGGCGGGCAGGTCGTGATCGCCGGCGGCGTTGCGGCCAACAAGGCGTTGCGCGCGCGCCTCGAAGAAACCGCCCACGCCTTCGGCATGAAATTGGCGGCGCCGCCGCCGGGGCTCTGTACCGACAATGGCGCGATGGTCGCCTGGGCCGGCGTCGAGCGCCTGCGGCTGGGACTTGTCGATGCTCTGGACGTCGCACCGAGGGCGCGCTGGCCGCTCGATCCCGCGGCGGCGCCGGCATGAGCGCGGTCGCGGTTCTCGGCGCCGGCGCATGGGGTACGGCGCTGGCCATCCACATCGCGCGCCAGGGCCACGCGGTGGAGCTCTGGGCGCGCCGCGCCGATCACGCGGCCGCGCTGCAAGAGACCCGCGAGAACGCGCAACGCCTCCCTGGGGCCCCGCTGTCGCCGGGAATCCAGGTGACCGACCGCTTGCGGCCGACGGCCCCGGTGGTTCTGCTGGCGGTGCCCGCCCAGGCCGCGCGCCAGGTTTGCGCCGCACTTGCCTCGACGGAAGCGGCGCGCGCCGATATCGTGATCTGCTGCAAGGGAATCGAGCGCGAGAGCGGCAGCCTGATTGGCGCCGTGGTCCGCGAGTGCTTGCCGCGCGCGCGCGCCGCCGTGCTCACCGGCCCTGGCTTCGCTGCCGAAGTGGCGGCTGGCCTGCCCACCGCCGTCACGCTGGCCTGCGCCGATGCGGAGACCGGCCGGCGGCTTACCGCTCTATTCGGCGCGGAGACCTTCCGTCCATACTGGACCGACGACGTGATCGGGGCGCAGATCGGCGGTGCGGTGAAGAACGTCATGGCGATCGCCTGCGGCATCGCTGCCGGGCGCGGCTTCGGCGAGAATACCCGCGCCGCCCTGATAACGCGCGGTCTTGCCGAAATGACCCGGCTCGCCGTGGCGCTCGGCGGACGCGCCGAAACCCTGAACGGGCTGTCCGGGATCGGCGACCTTGCGCTTACCTGCACCAGCACCCAGTCACGCAACTACGCTTTCGGCACCGCGCTTGGCGGCGGGATGCCGCTCGCCGAGGCGCTCGCCGCCCGGCGCGCGGTCGTGGAAGGCTACGCCAGCGTCCCCGCTGTCGCGGCGTTAGCTGCGCGGCGCGATGTCGACATGCCCATCGTGCGCGCGGTCGAGGCTGTCCTGCATCGTGGCGCCGATCTCGAAGCGACCGTCCACGGTCTGCTGACCCGGCCCTTCCGCGCCGAGGCTGAACAGGTCAATCGCGCAGCAACTCGTTGATCGACGTCTTGGCGCGTGTGCCTTCATCGACGCGCTTGACGATCACGGCGCAGTAGAGCGCCGGCGCACCGGCGGCTCCCGGCAGGCTGCCCGGCACGACGACCGATCGGGCCGGCACGCGACCCGAAGTGATGGCGCCGGTCGCGCGGTCGACGATTTTCGTCGAGGCGCCGATGAAGACCCCCATCGCCAGAACTGCGCCGGTTTCGACGATCACGCCTTCGGCGACCTCGGAGCGAGCGCCGATGAAGCAGTCGTCTTCGACGATGACCGGCCCGGCTTGCAGCGGTTCGAGCACGCCGCCGATCCCGACGCCGCCGGAGATATGGCAATTGCGGCCGATCTGGGCGCAACTGCCGACCGTCGCCCACGTATCGATCATCGTGCCCGAGTCGACACGGGCTCCCAGATTGACGAAAGACGGCATCAGAACCACGTTCGGCGCGATATAGGCCGAATGCCGCACCACGCAGTTCGGCACGGCGCGGAACCCGGCCGCGCGAAAATCGTCGCCGGTCCAGCCGCTGAATTTCGACTCTACCTTGTCCCACCAGACACCGCCGCCGGGACCGCCTTCGCAGGTCGTCATGTCGTTGAGGCGGAACGAGAGCAGCACCGCTTTTTTCAACCATTGGTTGACCCGCCAGACGCCATCGCGCTTTTCCGCCACGCGAAAGCGGCCGCGGTCCAGGCCGTCGAGCGCAGCCTCCACCGCGTCGCGCGCCTCGCCGCGCGTCGCCGGGCCGATCGCCTCGCGCGCCTTCCACGCCGCTTCCACGGCCGTTTCGATGAGCCGGGCGTCCCCGGTGCTTCCGTTCATCGTTTTTCTCTCGTCAGGGCCTGGTGAACGCCCGAATGATAGCTCCGAAGAATATCATGGCCAGACCGAACACAAGCCCCATGGTCATCGTGCCCGTGAATTCAAGAATTTCCTGTTTCTCCATATCGCCGATGTCTTCTGCAAACGGCACTGCACAGGAGCCCATCAGCCCGAAGACTCCGACTATCAAGACGGCCAAACCTCCCCAGAGAAGAAACCTCGCGACGGCTCTCATAATTTCCCGGATTACAGGTTATCGTTTCGGATTCGGCGAAGGCGCGGCCAGAACGATCCGGCGGCGCCGGGCGCTCTCGTCATCATTCGAAATCCACCGACGAACGGAGCACCCTAAACAGGCGCCTGTCAACGGCCCGCGCGCCCCCGCTCCAGGCGGCGGGCGGCGTCGATCAGCCAACGGTCGAGCCGGTCGATGACGTGATCGACTCCGGGCGCCGCCGCGTCGCGACCGTTTCGCAACCACACCGTCGTCATGCCGCGCGCCGCCGCGGGCTCGAGGTTGACGAGTGAATCCTCGAAGAACGCCGCGCGTTCACCACGCACCCGATGTGTATCGACCAGCCGGTCATAGGCGTGGTCGAGGGGTTTCGGCACGTAGTCCGCGGCCGCAATGTCGAAGACCGACTCGAAGTGACGCGCGATGTCCAGCCGGTCGAGCACCCGCTCGGCATGGGTCGCCGAGCCGTTGGTGAACACAAGTTTGCGCCCCGGAAGCAACGCGAGCGCCGCCGCCAACCGCGGCGCCGGAGCAAGGACCGAATGGTCGATGTCATGCACATAGTCGAGAAACGAGACCGGATCGACGCCGTGATTCACCATCAGCCCGCGCAGGGTGGTGCCGTAAGCGCGGAAATAGTTCTTTTGCAGCCGTCGCGCGGCAGCCCGGTCGATGCCGAGCGCAGCGGAGATATAGGAGCCCATACGCATGTCGATCTGGCTGAACAGGTTGGATTCGACCGGATAGAGCGTGTTGTCGAGATCGAATATCCAGCAGTCGATCTCGCTCAGGAGCGCTGGCGGGTTGGTCATCGCCGCATGGTGCCGAAGGGGACGGCCCGGCGCAATTCCGCCGACGCACGGACCGACGTTGACCCGGGCGCCGGCGAGCGTTAGCCAGAGGCGCAGTGCCCGCCCGAACCGGCCTCCGACAACCCTCATGTCCGATCCCGCCATCCGGGTCGTCGATCTGACCAAGCGATTCGGCCCGGTCCTGGCCGTCGATTCGGTCAGTTTCACCGTCGCGAGCGGTGAGACCGCGGCGCTGCTCGGGGGGAACGGCGCCGGCAAGACGACGATCCTCGGCATGTTGCTCGGACTGGTCGCGCCCACTTCCGGGACCGTGGTCGCGCTCGGCCGCGACATGCGGCGCCACCGTCATCGTGCGTTGGGCCGGATGAACTTCTCGTCTCCTTATGTCGATCTGCCGCACCGCCTGACGGTGCGTGAGAACCTGACCGTTTACGGCCACCTCTACGGTCTCGACCGATTGACGCTGCGGATTGCCGGGCTCGCCGCCGACCTCGATCTCGCCGCGGTGCTGGATCGCACGGTCGGAACCCTTTCGGCCGGTCAGAAGACCCGCGTTGCACTCGCCAAGGCGCTGCTCAATCGGCCGGCGCTGTTGCTGCTCGACGAGCCGACGGCTTCGCTCGACCCGGAGACCGCCGACGACGTGCGCCGCTATCTCGAGGCCTGGCGGCGGCGCACGGACGCGACGATCCTGCTCGCGTCCCACAACATGGCCGAGGTCGAGCGCCTGTGTAGCGAAGTGATCATGTTGAAGGCGGGCCGGGTGGTCGATCGGGGGGCGCCCGCAGCGTTGCTCGCCCGTTACGGGCGCGGCGACCTCGAGCAGGTCTTTCTCGACATCGCGCGCGGCGGCGCCCGCCCCGCCGCCGGGAATGAGACATGAACGGCACCTCGCGCCGCGTCGCTGCGATCGTCTTGCGCCACTACTATCTGTTGCGCGGTTCGTGGCCCCGGATCATCGACATCCTCTACTGGCCGGCGCTGCAAATGGTGCTGTGGGGGTTCATCACCCTCTATCTTCATCGAGAACTCGAGCTGGGTGGCGCAGGCCGCCGGAGTCCTGCTGTCCGCGGCGCTGCTGTGGGACGTGCTGTTCCGCGGCCAGATCAGCTTGTTTCTGGGGTTCCTCGAAGAGGTCTGGTCGCGCAACCTCGCCAACCTGCTGGTCAGCCCGCTGCGCCCCGGGGAACTCGCCTTGGCCTTGGTGATCGCGAGCCTCGCGCGGACCCTGATCGGCGTCAGCGGTGCGGCGGCGCTGGCGCTCGTGCTGTTCGATTTCTCCATCTTCGCGCTCGGCCTGCCGTTGATCGCGTTCTTCATCAATCTCATCGCCTTCGGCTGGGCGCTCGGTCTCGTGGTCAGCGGCCTCGTGCTCCGTTTCGGTCTGGGCGCGGAGGGTCTGGGTTGGGCGGTGGTGTTCCTCATCCAACCCGTGAGCGGCGTCTATTATCCGATCGCCGTGCTGCCGGACTGGCTGCAACCGGTCGCTGCGGCACTGCCGTCGTCGCATCTGTTCGAAGGGATGCGGGCGGTGCTGATCGACTCGGCGTTCCGCGCCGACCTGCTGGTCAATGCGGTGGTTCTCAACGTCGTCTGGCTGGCGGTCGGGGTCGGCGGCTTTTTGTTCATCGTACGCCAGGCGCGCGAGCGCGGGCTGATTCTGCAAACCGGCGAGTGAGGCCACGAGCATGAACCAGGGCGAAACCACGACACGATGGTGGTGGGTGCGGCATGCGCCCGTCACGGCCAATCGGGGCCGTATGTACGGCGCTTCGGATCCACCGTGCGATCTCGACGACACGGAGAGTTTCGCAGGTCTCGCCGGCCATCTCCCCGCCGGGGCGGTCTGGGTGACGAGCCACCTCAGGCGGGCGCGCGACACCGCCGCGACGATCCTGCGAAATCGCGGCGAAAGTGTCGAACCCCGGATCGAGACGGCGTTCGGCGAACAGAACTTCGGCGAATGGCAGGGAACGCCCTACGATGCCGTGGATCGCATCCCGGACAAGCCGCCGCATCGCTTCTGGTTCACCACGCCGGGCCACCGGCCGCCGGGCGGAGAATCGTTCCTGGATCTGATCGCCAGAGTGGTGCCGGTCATCGAGAGGCTCACCCGCGAGCACACCGGCCGCGATGTCGTCGCCGTCGCCCATGGCGGGCCGATTCGCGCCGCTATCGCGCACGCGCTCGACCTCGACGCAGACGGCGCTTTCGCGTTCGTGACCGACAATCTTTCGGTCACGCGGCTCGACCGTGTGGTGAGCGCGGAACCGGGCGCGGACTGGCGGGTTCACTACATCAATCGGGCGCCGCGCTGGATTTTCTGATAATTCGCACGATATAATAGATGTATGTCGCCAATTTCAGACGTGTTTTCGCCGGGGGACATCGGTCCGGCGAGAACGGGGAGACCATCGGCATGACTCGACCCGGACGATCCTTTCTCCGCCGCGCCCTGGCTGTCGCGGCGTTCGCCTGGTTCGCCGCTGCGGCGCCGGCGGCGGCCAACGAGGCGCAGAAGCTGATCGATGACTCGGCATCGGCATTACGCGCGCTCGTTGACGATCGGGCGGTGTGGGACGGTTTTCGGCCCTGGTTCCGCGACGCGAAGGCGGTTGTGTTGGCGCCCGACATCATCGAGGCGGGTCTCGTCTTCGGCGGCGCCGGCGGTCAGTGCCTCATCGTCGCGCGCGGCGCCGGCGGCGATTGGTCGGCGCCGTCGTTCTGCATGTTCGGCGAAGCAAGCGTCGGGTTGCAGTTCGGCTTCCAGAAATCCGAGATGGTCATGCTGGTCATGACCGACGGAGCGCTGGCGGAGCTGATGGCGGGCAGGGCCCGGTTCGGCGGCGAGGCCGGCCTCGCCGCCGGCCTTGTCGGTCACGGCGTGAAGCGCGGGACGACATTGCAATTCGAGATGGATATCGTCGCCCTGTCGCGAAACCAGGGTTTCTATGGCGGCGTCGTTCTCGACGGCGGTTGGATCACCCCCGACAGCGCATTCAACCAAGCCTATTACGGCCGCGCGGTCACCGCACAGCACATCCTGGTTGACCGGCGCGTCACCAATCCGGCGGTCGAGGGCTTACTCGCCGTGCTGAAACAGGCCGATCAGGCCGACTACGCCGAGAGCCAGCGTGACTAGGGTAACGGCAAGACGGTGCAGGCCGCACGCTGCATCGATATCGTTGGGGCCCACTTGCGGGCGCCCGCGACCGATCCACGAGCGGGCGACGACGCGGCCCGCGTAGCGTTGCGGCCCCGCCAATGAAATTCCCAGTGCCGTAGCCGCCGCCGCGACCGGCCAGTTTGCGCCCGCCACGCCGCGCAGGCCGGCAAGCGCCGGCCGACCGCTCAGCGCTGCCGCCGCAACCAGCGCCAGCCCGGCGAGCCGGTCGGGGAGCCAGCATACGAGGCGACGAAGCCGCCGCGGTACCGCACCGAAAGGACCGTTACCGGCCGCCGCGGCAAGGCCGTCGATCAGCCAGTAACCGACAATGCCGGGCGTCCCGGCCGCGGCGGCGTAGAGCACCGGCGCTGCCCAGCGCCCCGCGAAGCGGCGCATCAGTGCTTCGACCCCGGTCCGCGCCATGCCGTGATCGTCGAGATGGACCGGATCGCGCATGGAAAGGCGGGCGAGTGCGGCCTCCGCAGCAGCGCCGTCGCGAACCGCCAGCGCCTGTCCGAGGTCGCGCAGCGAGTCGGCGCTTTCGCGTTGATCGATCAGGGCAGCGATGAGGAACAGCACGGGCAGCCAGAACACGGGCTGCTCTCGTGCCACGGCCTCGAGCGTGAGGCCGCCGGCGGCGGCGAGAGCGACCAGGACCGTGGCGGTGAGACCGCCGCGAACACGAAGTGCGCGCCGCCCTCTCGATTCACGGTCGAGTTTCTCCGCGCACCAGCGCGTCACTCGATCGACCGCGATCATGGGGTGCCAGCGCCAGCGTCCGCGCCACAGGGGCGAGCCGGCGTAGGCGTCGAACAGAATCGCGGCCAGGAGGACGAAGAGCGTATCGAGATCGATCACCGCCGCCGGCCGCCCTCATTCGGCGGAGAGCATCTGGGCAAGCGCCGCGTGACCTCCGGCGGCGGCATACGCGGCGGCGTCCATGCCCGAATCATCCACCGCGGTCACATCGGCGCCGGAGGCAAGCAGCGCCGTTGCTGCCGACGTGCCGCCGGTTACGCCCGTCCATATCAGCGCGGTGCGTCCGCGGCGGTCGCGCGCATTGACATCGGCACCCTTCCCGATCAGATAGTGCAGCATCGCAAGGTTGCCGTGAAACGCCGACCACATCAGAGCCGTCCGTCCCGCCGCGTCGCCGGCTTCGAGATCGGCCCCCGCCGCCAGCGCCGCTTCGACCACCGGCATCAATTGTCCGCGTGCGCCGGTTATCAGGCGCTGATCGTCGCGTGCGCCGGCCGCTGCCGACTCCGCAACGCAGAACAGGAATAGAGCAAGGGCCGCGAGGCGCATGATCCTCCGATATGTCGGCCGGAAACCAGCGCCGACTATAGCCGAGACGGGCGCGGCGTGAAGCGGATCGTCGCCGCCGGCCTGGTGGCCATCGCCCTTGTGGCCGCCGTATCGATTCTTGCCGCGCGGCGCGGCACGCTCGGCGACCGACCGGAAGCACCGGGGCGGGTGCTGATCGGTGGGCCATTCACCCTCGTCGATGGCGACGGCCGAACATGGACCGAAACCGCGTTTCGCGGTGCACCGATGCTGGTGACGTTCGGCTACACCCATTGCCCCGATGTGTGCCCGACGACGCTGCAAACGATAACCGACGCACTGGATGTGCTGGGGCCGCAGGGCGAGGCGATCCAGCCGCTTTTCATCACCGTCGATCCGGAACGCGATACGCCGAAAGTGATGCGAGACTATGTCGACCATTTTCATGAGCGCCTGATCGGTCTCACCGGGAGCACGGGGCAAACAACGGCGGCGGCGCGGGCCTGGCGCGTAACCGCAAGGAAAGCGGCGGAGGATGGCGAGGATTATCTGGTCGATCACACGGCGTTGATCTATCTGATGGGGCCGGACGGGGCCTATGTCACCCATTTCGGCCATCGCAGCGATGCCGGGTCGATCGCCGCGAAACTTGCGGAGTATCTGGAGCGTGAATCGTGACGCGAGCGCTCGCCGCGGCGCTGGCGGCGATTCTCGCCAGTGCTGCGGCGCCGGCCGCCGAAATCGTCGTCGAGAATGCCTGGGCGCGGGCGTCGGCGGGGCCGGCGCGCAACGGTGCGGCATACGTCACCCTGTTCAACCGCGGCGCGGATATCGCTTTGACCGGGGTCGAAACGCCTGCTGCCGGTCGTGCGGAACTGCACGTGCATGTCCTGGACGGCGATGTGGCGCGGATGCGCCCGGTGCCGTCGGTCGCGCTGCCGGCGCATGAGCGCGTCGCGTTCGCGCCGGGAGGGCTGCACGTCATGCTGAGGGACCTGCGCGCGCCGCTGGAGGAAGGGGCGATTTTTCCGCTGACCCTGCGTTTCGCCGACGGCGATTCACGCACGGTACAGGTCATGGTGGGAGGTGTGGGGGCCGCGACGCCGCCGTCTCGGACGCGCGACCGTTGACCCCCGACCGCGCCCTGCCGATCCGGACTCGCCGGTCGCCGCGCGCGCGCCGTATCCGCCTGCGGATCGATCCCGTCCGCGGCGATGCGGAGCTCGTATTGCCGCTGTCGGCCCGGCGGGCGGAAGGCGAACGCTTCGTCGCCCGTCATCATGCATGGGTGACGCGCCAGATCGCGGCGCTACCGCCGCGTCGCCCGTTCATCGACGGCGCGCGGCTGTCGGTGCTGGGCCGTGAGATCGTGATCGCCCATCGGCGCGCAGAGCGTCGTCCCGCGCGGTTGGATGCGGGCGCGCTGATCGTCGGCGGCGCTGCCGATTGCCTGTCCGCGCGGGTGGCGGTCTGGCTCCGGGCCACGGCGCGCTCGGCCCTGCACGATGCGGTGTCGCGACATGCTGAAATGCTGGACACCCCGTTTTCCGCCTTGCGGATCGGCGATCCCAGAAGTCGCTGGGGAAGTTGCTCACCGCGCGGCGTGCTGTCGTTCTCATGGCGGCTCGTGCTCGCCCCGGTGCGGGTACTCGACTACGTGGAGCGCCTGGACCCCGACTATCCGGCGGCGCGCGCCTGGCTCGTCCGCCATGGCCCCGGCCTGCACCGCTACGGCGGATAGCGGCTCATGAAGTCGCGCCAGATCTCCGCCGGCAGCCCGCCACCGGTGATGCCGTCCATGGGGCGCGAATCGTCGTGGCCGACCCAGACCCCGGCGACCAATCCCGGCCGATAGCCGACGAACCAGGCATCGCGCGAGTCCTGGCTGGTGCCGGTCTTGCCGGCGGCCGGCCCGTCGAGCGCAGCCCGGCGTCCGGTACCCTCGGTCACGACCGCCGTCAGCATCCGGTCCAGGTCGCCGGCGAGCGATGGGGGGAGCACGCGCCCCGAACCCGACCCGGCGCGGCGATAGAGCGTTCGTCCGGCGCGATCATGGATTTCGAGGATGCCGTAAGGGATCGCGCCACGGCCGCCGCTGGCGGGTACCGCGTAGGCCGACGCCAGTTCGAGCAGCGTCACCTCCCCGGAGCCCAGCGCCATGCTGGGACCCTCCGGCAAACGACCGGCGAAGCCGAGGCGCCGCGCCATCTTCCTCACCGCGCCGCGTCCGATTCGCTCGCTGAGCCGCACCGCCACGCTGTTGCTCGAATGCGCGAACGCTGTCGCGAGCGAGATGGGACCGCGATACACGCCGGCATAGTTGCGCGGCCTCCACCCGCCGACCGAGACGGGCGAATCGTCCACCACGCTTTCCGGCGTGTAGCCGTTGGCGAGTGCGGCGGCGAAAATGGCGATCTTGAAGGCCGATCCCGGCTGGCGTCGCGCCTGCGTCGCGCGGTTGAACTGGCTGTCGGCGTAGGACCGCCCGCCGATCATGGCGCGGATCGCGCCGTCGGGGCTCATCGCCACCAGAGCGATCTGCCGGCCGTCGGCTGCGGCCGCCGCGCGCGCCGCGCGTTCCGCCGCCGCCTGCGCAGGCAGGCTGAGCGTCGTGCGGACCACCAGATCGTCACGCGGCGGGCCGACGAAATCGCCGACCCGGTCGGCGATCCAGTCGGCGAAATAGCGCGCCCCGCCGCCGCCCGCGGCGCCGTTCACGACCACGGGCGCCGTCTTGGCCGCCGCGGCCGTTGCCGCGTCGAGCCGGCCGGCGGCGACCATGGCGTCGAGCACCGTCGCGGCGCGCTTGCGTGCGGCCTGCGGATCGCGGGTCGGCGCATAAAGGCTCGGCGCTTTCGGCAGGCCCGCGATCATGGCCGATTCCGCAAGGCCGAGCCGCCGCGCCGACTTGCCGAAATAGCGTTGCGCCGCCGCTTCCACGCCGAAACATCCGGCGCCGAGATAGACCCGGTTGAGATAGATGCCGAGCAGTTCCTGCTTGGAGTAGCGGAGTTCGAGCCGCAGCGCGAGCAGGGCTTCCTGCACCTTGCGCCGGAGCGTGCGCGCCGGGGTGAGAAAGACGTTCTTGGCGATCTGCTGCGTCAGGGTCGATCCGCCTTGCACCACCTGCCCGGCGTCCAGATTGGCGATCGCCGCCCGCGCGAGTCCCCACAGGTCCAGCCCGAAATGGTCATGGAAGCGGCGGTCCTCGATCGCGATCACCGCGTCGATCAGTGCCGGCGGCAGTTCATCGGGCGGCACGTAGGCGCCGTAAACTTCGCCGAAATTGGCGATCGCCGTGCCGTGGGAATCGGTCACGGTGATGCCGGGCCGCCGCGGCTCGGCGACGGCCTTGTCGATGTCGGGCAGGCCGAGGGCCAGCACTCCGACGAACCCGATCGCAACCACCAGCCCCCAGATCAGGACGACAGCCGCGAAATAAGCGCTCCGGCGCGCGATGCGGCGCCGAAGCGAGCCGCGCCGCCGGCGTTGGCGCCGCGGCGCGGACTTGCGGGTTCCGGCTGGTTTTCGCGCCGGCGCTTTCTTCTGCGCCGGCTTCGAAGCGGCGCCTCCGGTCGCCCGGGTCCTGCGCTTCGCTCCGGCCTTGCGGGATGAGCTTCCCGGCCTCGTCCGGCGCCCGGCCATGCCCTCAACGTACCTGCCGACCGCTCGACAAGCGTCGAATGACTGAGCGAAACCCGGTCAGGCTCGGAGGTCTTTCTTCAGGAGCTTTCCGGTGACGTTCATCGGCAGGCTGTCGCGAATCTCGACCGGAACCAGATACTCGTCGGTTGCCAACCGTCGCCGCAACCGGTCGATCGATGCGTTGGTATCCACGGTGCGGCCCGGCGCGCGCACCATGAACGCCTTGATCTCTTCGCCATACCGGAAGTGCGGTATGCTGACGACCGCGGCGAGCGAGACCGCCTGGCGGGTCATCGGCACTTCCTCGATTTCGTTTAGACAGACGTTGAAGCCGCCGCGAAGCGCCACCGCGGTTTCTTCGTGTCTGTCGAGATAAACCTTCGCTATGCAGTGGCCACGCACGATAGTCTCCCCGGTTTCGCCCGTTACGACTTCCGCGTCGTTTTCATCGACAACCCGCACCCTACGCACCGATGGCGCCCGCCAACGCTCGGACTCTTCCACCGACAGGCATAGACAACCCATTTATTTTCAATGCCTTATCAGTTTTCGTCTTCCCATCCCAACTCCTTCTCGCCACAAACCGGCGTAGCTTTCAGGACATGATGTTGCCACGGCGGATCGAGTCGCGGCCCGTCAGATGTCCAATATTTCGCGCAACACGCCGGGCAACCCTTCGATGTCTTCCATATCGGCCAATTTCTTCGTGATCTTGTAGGTGACGGCCTGACCTTCCGCCATCCTGACGAGCCTTCCGGCGCGTTCCTCCGCAACGTCGCCCTTGCGCCACACGTTGAATACGATTCTCTGCGGACATACGCCGAGGCAAAGCAGGTAATCGTAACGGCGATCCAAGCGTACGTGATTGAACTGGAAGGTTCCATTTGAACCTAAAGACGCAGTTTTCACTTCGAAGCTACGCTTGGCGATTGCCATGTCTGTTGCAGATGTTCGCCCGCCGTTGGCAACTTCTATGCCGGCAGCACACAGGTACCGACGGATGAACTCCTCTCCGATCTCGCCCCTGTTTGTATTGCCAAGCAAGCGGTAGCCCATGAGCGGCGAGTCTTGCCAGATATCTTCGGGCGCGTGCTCCCTGATGACCTCCACCAGAAGTTCAACGGGATTCATTTCGGGGGTTCCCAACGCCGTTTCGTTCCATCCTGTTTCCAGAACACCAAAAAGTAGGAATGGTTCTTGCGCGCATGTACCTGCCGAACGGCGCGGCTCACACCTGGCCGATTGTTGCGCATCACGACAAACAGGTCTTCAGAGACAAAGCCAACCTTCTCGTATATCTGCATTATCTCTACGTGGGTAAACCGCTGACGATTAGAGCATACTTCGTCTTGACACTTGACGATCAACACGCCACGTTCCTTGAGAACCCGGTGCGCCTCGCGTCCCCCGTCTCGGTACAGGTCCAGGACTGCCTCGTGATACTTGCTGCTTGTTCGATTGCCCGTGCGGTTGTTCCGGTAGTGATCTTCAAATGGAGTATGTACCTCATGGGCGGTTCCGCCCGGCGAATGCATGTAGGGTGGATCGAAGACGACGCAGTCGATCTCTCCGTCGTCGTACGGAAGTTTGCGACAGTCGATACCGTTTTGAATGTCGGTAGCCAATAGCTTGTACTTGTCGCAAGGCACGCGCCGCCAAAAGACGCCTCTACCAAAGGTCACGTCGGCGACCACGCTTCCCGGCCTTATGTAAAGATCGAGGATGCGCGGAAACACGCGGTCGTTGCCATCCGTACTTGCACTGAACACAAGATCGTTAGTGGCTTCGCCGTTTTGCACCCGACGTTTTTCCGGGTCCGTAAGGTCGGGATAGAGTGCCGTGGTCCCTTCCTGCATCACTTCGGAGTTTTGCGATGGCGCCTGGATATCATCACTTGACACTATCATAGCTGTTCCAACCCATGCAGCTTTCGGTCCACCGCCAGCGCCACTCGTTCAGCGGCCTGACTCGGCGTCGCATCGTCAAGATGGACATAGCGGTTCGTAGTGGTGGCCCGCCGATGTCCGAGCAGGCGTCCGGCGACATGCAGGCTTTCGCCGTTCATGACCGCGTGCGAGGCGTGCGCGTGGCGCAGATCATGAAGCCGCGCGTCGGTCATGATCCCGGCCGCGTCACGCGCCTTGATCCAGAACCTCCACAGGTCATCCAGACTCAACGGCCCGTTCCCCTTGTCGCCCGGCAACACCCGCTCTCCGGACGCCGTTTCGGCGAGGCCGTCGCGCCGCCTCGCCGAGCAGAACGTGCCTCGGACCGGTCTTCGCGTCAATCGGCGCGAGCCGGTCGGGCTCGACCTCGCACCAGCGCAGGCGGCGTATCTCCCCCGGCCTGCACCCGGTCGGCAGGAGCAGGCGCACCGCCGCGACGCAGACCGGGTTTTCGTCCTCACGCTGGCGCAGGACCGCGCCGAGCAGCCGCCCGCGCCGCGTTCGCCGCCATCGAGGCGACCGCCAGCCCGTTCGACTACGCACTGGCGGCCACCACGCGCGCCGCCGGGCGACACCAGTCCGAAGCTGCCGTGCTCGTCTGGGCCGACATCGAACGCGCCGGCGGCGACTCAGGCTGCGTCACCGTGCCGCGCCCGAAGACGGATCAGACAGTGGCCGTCGCGACCGTTGCCATCCACTCGAACGCCATGCAGGCGCTCGACACCATGCGCGACGGCGCGACCGACGGCAAAAGCGTGTTCAGGATCGACGGGCGACAAGTCTCCCGTCGCCTCAAGTTCGTCGCCGAAGTCACCGGCCTCGAAGCCGACTTCAGCGGCCATTCCCGCGCGTCGGCCTCGCCCGCGACATGGCGACGCGAAGGGCCGGACAAGGGACCATCGAACGACAAGGACGGTGGCCCGCAGGCTCCCGCATGGTCTCCACCTGCACCCGCGCCGCGCGCGCCAGCGCCGCACTTCGCTTCCTGTAGGCGCGCTGCGGCGGTCGAGAGCCGAACACGGGGTTCAACCTGCTTGCCGGGGTGCTTGTCGTGACGACGGCGGCCGAAATCGTTAGCGGGGTTCTCGGCGTCTCGTTCGAGGCCGCTATGTGGATATCGATCGCAGCCGGCGGGTTTTACGCGGTTTTCTGATGTTGTCGGCGTTCGGCCTCAAACCGATCCGGTAAGCGCGTCATGGAAAGCCTCGCCCTATTGGTGCTGTTCGCCATCGTCGGCGGCATCGTGTGGCTCGCATGGCGCGGGCGCGAACCGGGCGTGCTGCCCAAGCGCCGAGCCGCTCGCCGGCGCCGGGCAACCGCCAAACAACGCGCTCATCGTGAAGCTCGCCCGCGAACGCCGCGTTCGTGCGCCCGAAGTATATGCGCCGCGCCCGGCGCTCAGCGCGCCGGGTCAACGCGAAACCCGGCCGCCGGCGTCACTCGAAGCGCGCTTCGTTGAGTCGCCAGTAGGCATCCGTGCCCTTCAGGGCAGCGTTGTCCTTCGCGTAATCCCACGGAATTTCACCGTCTTCATTCCGCGCATTCGGGTCCGCGCCGGCGGCCAGCAACGCCGCCACTACCGAAGGCGTTTCGCTCCCGGCCGCCGCCCCATGCAGGGGCGTAACCCCGTGTTCAGTCCGCGCGTTCGGGTCCGCGCCAGCGGCCAGCAACGCCGCCACTACCGAAGGGGATTTGCTCTGCGCCGCCGCCACATGCAGGGGCGTCCATCCGCCGTCGTCCCGCGCGTTCAGGTCCGCGCCGGCGTCCACCAGCGCCGCCACTATCGAGGGTGTTTCGCTGAGCGCCGCCGCCGAATTCAGGGGCGTCCATCCGAATTCATTCCGCGCGTTCGGGTCCGCGCCGGCGTCCAGCAACGCCGCCACTACCGAAGGCGTTTCACTAAACGCCGCCGCCTTATGTAGGGGCGTATATCCGCCTTCGTCTCGAGCGTTCGGGTCCGCGCCAGCGGCCAGCAACGCCGCCACTACCGAAGGGGATTTGCTCTGCGCCGCCGCCACATGCAGGGGCGTCCATCCGAATTCATTCCGCGCGTTCGGGTCCGCGCCGGCGTCCACCAGCGCCGTCACCACCGAAGGGGTTTCGCTGTGCTGCGCAGCCCTATGCAAGGGCGTCCCTCCGAATTCATCCCGCGTGTTCGGGTCCGCGCCGGCGTCCACCAGCGCCGCCACTATCGAAGGGGATTTGCTCTGCGCCGCCGCCACATGCAGGGGCGTCCATCCGCCTTCACCCTGCGCGTTCGGGTCCGCGCCGGCGTCCACCAGCGCCGCCACTATCGAAGGGGATTTGCTCTGCGCCGCCGCCACATGCAGGGGCGTCCATCCGCCTTCACCCTGCGCGTTCGGGTCCGCGCCGGCGTCCACCAGCGCCGCCACTACCGAAGGGGTTTCGCTGCGCTCCGCCGCCCAATGCAGGGGCGTATATCCGCCTTCGTCTCGAGCGTTCGGGTCCGCGCCGGCGTCCACCAGCGCCGCCACCACCGAAGGGGTTTCGCTGCGCTCCGCCGCCCAATGCAGGGGCGTAACCCCGTGTTCAGTCCGCGCGTTCGGGTCTGCGCCGTCCGACAGGCAACGCGAAACATCCGCCGTCGTGGCGTTCTCGAAGAACGCCTTTGTGTTCCAGTCGGCGCACGAAACTTGCGCCGTCGCTGCGCCAGCAAGCCCAAGCCATAAGGCGCAACACGCGCAAACCGCAATCGGCAATCGCGACATTTCCAGTCTCCCGCGCCGCTCGATCATGGCAGCATAGCACCTTGTGCGCGCCGGTATCGAGAACAACGGAGAGATCTTTCATGGCGGCGCCGCCCCGCCCGGCATCCGGTATCGCCGTTCTACCGACCGGGATCGTAGTTCGGCGCCTCGCGGGTGATCGTGACGTCGTGAACGTGGCCCTCGCGCACCCCGGAAGCCGTCACGCGCTGAAAGGCGACATTGGCCTGGAATTCGGCGATCGTGACGTTGCCGGTGTAGCCCATCGCGGCGCGCAGACCGCCGACGAGCTGGTGCAGAACCGGACCGGCAGGCCCCTTGAACGGCACCCGCGCCTCGATTCCCTCCGGCACCAGGTCGAGCGCGTCGGCGACCTCTTCCTGGAAATAGCGGTCGGCCGAGCCGCGCGCCATCGCTCCCACGGACCCCATCCCGCGATAGGACTTGTAGCTGCGGCCCTGAAACAGATAGACCTCGCCCGGCGCCTCGGCGGTGCCGGCGAGCAACGACCCGACCATGGCGCAGTCGGCGCCCGCGCCGAGCGCCTTCGCCAAGTCGCCCGAGAAGCGGATTCCGCCGTCGGCGATCGCCGGCACCCCGGCCGCGCGGCAGATGTCGGCCGCGTCGCGCAAGGCCGTGAACTGCGGCACCCCGACCCCGGCCACCACCCGCGTGGTGCAGATCGATCCCGGACCGATGCCGACCTTCACGGCGTCGGCGCCGGCGTCGATCAACGCCTTCGCGCCCTCCGCCGTCGCCACGTTGCCGCCGACGATCTGCGTGTGGTTCGACAATGCCTTGGCTTTGCGGACGGTTTCGATCACGCCGCGCGAATGGCCGTGTGCGGTATCGACCACCAATACATCGACCTCGGCGGCGATCAGCACTCGCGCGCGCTCCAGTTCCCCGGCGCCGACGCCGATCGCGGCGGCCACGCGCAGCCGGCCCTTGTCGTCCTTGCTCGCATGGGGAAATTTCTGCGCCTTCTCGATATCGGTTACCGTGATCAGACCGATGCACTGATAGTCGTCATCGACCACCAGAAGTTTCTCGATGCGGTGCCGGTGCAATAGCTGCTTCGCCTCTTCGCCGCCGATACCCTCCGACACGGTGACCAACCCTTCACGGGTCATCAGATCGCGCGCGGGCAACGCCGGATCGCGGGCGAAACGCACATCGCGGTTGGTCACGATCCCGACCAGCTTGCCGTTTCCCGCTTCGACCACCGGGAATCCCGAGAATTTGTGCTGATCCTGAAGCGCGTGCAGTTCCGCGAGCGTGGTCTCCGGCGTCACGGTGACCGGATCGATCACCATCCCGGACTCGAACTTCTTCACGCGCCGGACATGGTTGGCCTGCTGCTGCGCGCTCTGGTTCTTGTGGATAACGCCGACGCCGCCCGCCTGGGCCATCGCAATGGCCAACCCGTCTTCGGTCACCGTGTCCATCGCCGCGGAAACCAGTGGAATTCCCAAGGCGATGTCGCGGGTGAATCGTGTTCGGGTATCCACCTCGGCCGGCAGCACTGTGGAGGCGGCGGGCTTGATCAGAACATCGTCGAAGGTCAGCGCTTCCGTGAGTTCCATCATCCCTCTCCAAGGCGCGGCCACTATAGCGCCGCGCTTTCGCCCGCCAAGGCCGCGCCGTTCACCCGCGAAAACCGCGCGCCACGACGTATGTCTCCGCCGATTCGGCGCGGCTCGCCGGCGGCTTGACATGTCTGACCTCGCGAAAGGTCCGTTTCATGCGCGCCAGCACCGCGCCTTCGCCGCCGCCCTGAAGCACTTTGGCGACGAAATGGCCGCCGTCGCCCAACACGCCGGCAGCGAACTCGAACGCGGCTTCGCACAGAGCGACGACCCGCAGGCGGTCGGCCGAGGTTCCGGTCGCCGGCGCCGCCATATCGCTGAGCACGACTCCGGCGCGGCCGGCGAGCGCCTCGCAAATCGCCGCCCGGCCCTTGGGGTCCAGGAAATCGGCGCGGACGATCGCCGCGTGGGAGAGCGGCTCCATCGGCGCCAGGTCGCAGGCGATCACCCGGCCCCGACCGCCGACTCGTTCGCACGCCACCTGGGTCCAGCCGCCGGGCGCGGCGCCGAGGTCGACCACGACAGCGCCGCGCCGCAACAATGCGAACCGGTCGTCGATCTCGATCAATTTGTATGCGGCGCGGCTGCGATAGCCCGCCGCGCGCGCCTCGGCGACATAGGGATCGTTGAGTTGCCGCGCCAACCAGCGCGTCGACGAGACGCTGCGGCCTTTCGCCGTTCTCACGCGCTGCCGCGCGCGGCGCCGGGCGGGCGATCTGGCCACTTGCTGCGGCGGCGCCGTCGCGGGTTCTAACCGACGATTTCCAGGCCGCTGAAGAAGAAACCGATCTCGGTTGCCGCGGTTTCCGCCGAGTCGGAGCCGTGGACGGAGTTCGCCTCGATCGATTCAGCGAAATCGCGCCGGATCGTTCCTTCGTCGGCGTTCGCCGGGTCGGTCGCGCCCATGATCTCGCGGTTGCGTTCGATCGCGTCCTCGCCCTCGAGGGCCTGCACCACCACCGGTCCGGAACACATGAAGGTGCAGAGGTCGTTGAAGAAGGCACGCTCGCGATGCACCGCGTAAAACGCCTCGGCTTGGGTTCGGGTGAGCGCGATGCGTTTCTGCGCAACGATCCGCAGACCCGCGGCCTCGAAACGCGCACAGATCCGCCCCGTCAGATTGCGGCGCGTGGCGTCGGGTTTGATGATCGACAGGGTGCGTTCGACCGCCATGACGATTTCCGTTCGCGGATGCAGGATCGCGGCGTTATATCCACGCGCGTCCCGACCGACAACCGGATCGGCCGTCGTCGGGCGCACCGCCCGACGCGGAGACGCTTCCGAACCGTCCATGCTGCAACTCACCGGGGTTCGCTATCGGATCGGCGGGCGTCCGATCCTCGACGGCGCCGGCTTCGTCGTGCCCGAGGGTCATCGTGCGGCGTTGGTTGGCCGTAACGGCAGCGGCAAGAGCACCCTGTTGCGCCTGATCGCCGGTGAGATCGAATGCGAATCGGGTGACATCGTTTTGCCCAAGGGCGCCCGTGTGGGACATGCGGCGCAAACCGCACCGTCGGGCGCCGCAAGCATATGCGACACCGTCCTCGCCGCCGACGGCGAGCGGGCGCGCCTGCTCGCCGAGGCCGAGAGCGCCCCCGACGGCTCGCGGCTCGCGGCGATACATACGCGCCTGGAGGAAATCGGGGCGTATGCCGCGCCGGCGCGCGCGGCGGCGATCCTGCACGGACTCGGTTTCGATGCGCGGGCGCAAGAAGCGCCGCTCGATTCCTTTTCGGGGGGCTGGCGGATGCGCGTCGGGCTGGCTGCCGCACTGTTCGCCGAACCCGATCTGCTGCTCCTCGATGAACCGACCAACCATCTCGATCTCGAAGCGAGCCTGTGGCTGACCGCCTTCCTCGCGCGCTGGCCGCGCACTCTTCTGATCTGTAGCCACGACCGAAACCTGATCGATCGGGTCGCGACCGAGACCGTGCTTTTGGCGAACGGTCGAACCCGGCTCTACCGCGGCGGCTTCGAAGCGTTCCTCCGCGCCCGGCGCGAACAGCTCGCGCGGGATTCGGCGGCGCGCAAGCGGATGGCGGCGGCCCGCCGGCACATGCAATCCTATATCGATCGCTTTCGTTATCAGGCGAGCAAGGCGCGGCAGGCCCAAAGCCGGGTCAAGATGCTGGAAAAACTCGGCGCGCCGCCGCCGCCGCTCGCCGAAGCCCCGGTGCGCTTGCGCTTCCCCGACCCGGCGCCGCTGCCGCCGCCGCTGTTCCATCTGGACGCCGCGGCGGTGGGTTACGATCCCCGTCGTCCGGTGCTCCGCGCGCTCGACCTCCGCATCGACATGGACGATCGCATCGCCCTCCTGGGGGCCAACGGCAACGGCAAGACCACGCTGATGCGCCTGTTGGCCGGCCAGTTGTCACCCGGTGCAGGCGTTGTGCGCAGGGCGCCCCGCCTGACCGTCGGTCACTACGCTCAGGAGCGGAACAAGGCGATCGATCCGGCACTGAGCGCGGTGCAGCATGTGGCGGCGCTGTGGCCCGATGCGACCGAGACTGCGCGGCGCGCCCATTGCGGGCGGTTCGGTTTCGAGGGCGCGCGTGCCGACCAGCCGGCCGCGACACTGTCCGGCGGCGAAACCGTGCGGCTGGCGCTGGCCCTGATTTGCTGTTCGCGGCCGCATATCCTGTTGCTCGACGAACCCACCGACCATCTCGATATGGACGCACGCGAGGCTTTCATCGCTGCCGTCAACGACTATGCGGGAGCGGTGGTTCTGGTGACCCACGACCGCGACGTGATCGAGCGCATCGCGAACCGTCTGTGGCTGGTCGCCGGCGGTCGCTGCCGCGTCTTCGACGGCGACCTTGACGACTACCGGCGGATGACACTGCGCGACCGGGCGGCCGCCCCGGTGCCCGGACGGAAGGCGGGCAGGAGAAAGCGCGACGAGCGGCGACGCGCCGCGGACAAGCGGGCCGGGGCGACCGACTTGCGGCGCGCCGCGCGGATGGCGGAAGCCAGGATAGAAACACTGAGCGCCGCCGTCGCGGCGCTCGATGTGCAAATCGCCGACCCTGCGCTCTACGCCGGCGAACCCGCGCGAATCGTCGATCTGAACCGCCGCCGCGCCGCCGCCGCCAAGGCTCTTTCCGCTGCTGAAGCGGAATGGCTGGCGGCGGCGGAGAGTTTGGAGACCGCGATGGGCGATTGACCCTTCGCGGTGGCGAGGCGGGGCCCGGTCAGGCCGCGCAGCCCGGTTCGGGATCGACCGGCCCCAGACGCTCGACGACTTCCAGCCCGTCGCCCTGCCCCTGCGCGGCGACGATGTTGAAGCGCGCATGACGATTCTGCGCATCGATCGTCACCGGGCCGGTTGCGCTGTCGAATTTCAGCCCTTTCAGCCCCTCGAGAATCGCCGGCGCGGCCGCCTCTCCGGCGGTCTCGACAGCCGCGGCGATGGCGGCGAGCGCGTTGTAGTGGGTAAAGGCGTAGTAGGTCGCAGGCATGTCTGCCCCGCCGACACGCCTCATGCGCGCCACGAGGTCCGGCACGCCGCCCGCGCTGTCGGTGGCGACGAACGGCGACACCGTCGCGACTTGCGCCACCTCGTTCAGGGGCAGTTCGCGCGCGTGGAGCTCGTTGAAACCGACCCAGCCGAACTTGATGCGGTTAAGCAGGCCAAGCGCGCGCGCCTGATGGACGAAACGAACGCCGTGCAGCCGCGGCACGCAAAACACGACCGTGTCGGCCCCGGTATCGACGATCCAGCGGATGATGGCCTGGAACGACTCTTCGCCGACCGGGGTCAGCGCCTGCCCCGTTACGGAGCCTTCGAACCCGTAGATGACTTTGAGGATCGCCTGGCGAAAACTCGACAACTGCCAGCTCGAATACGTGCCGACGAGGAAGTAGGTTCGCCCTTCGCCGCCGTCGAGATGACGGATCAACGAGAAGATGTCCTGGTTCGGAGTCGGCCCGACCGAGAAATAAGTGTCGGCGCAGAACAGTCCTTCGTTGTTGGATGCCGAAACCACCGGTATGCCCAAAGTGCCGAAGGTCGCGGCAGCGGTCTTGCGGCCGGCAGCGATGAACGGGCCGACCGCGGCGGCGATGTTCTCTTCTTCCACCAGCCGGGTGCAGGTATCGGCCAAGCCTTGCGGTGTCCCCGCCGTGTCCGCATACACGATGTCGACGTGCCGTCCGAGCACCCCGCCCGAGCCGTTGATCGCATCGGCCGCGGCCTGGAGGCCCAGGCGCATCTGCATGGCCTGATCGTCGAGTCCGCCGGTCAGCGGCAGCAATGCGCCGACCCGCAACGCTCCGCTCTGGCCGAGCGACGGCAGCGGCGTCAGGCCGGCGGCCGCGGTCGCCGCGAGCCCGGCCAGTATGCGGCGGCGGTTCGGCCGCCGGGCTTCCACGTTTCGCACTTCGTGACCGGTCATCGTCATCGGTTCCCTCCCCGCATCGCATCGCGACGGTGGCGCATCCTATCCCACACTACATCATTCGCCTCATCGTGTTCTCGACTCCGCGCCGGACGGGGGGTATGGTGACGACCTTCCTTGATCGCGCGGCGGGTGGACGTGACAGGACAGCCGGGGCGGATTCGCTCGGCAGTGCCCCGCTGGTCGCGAAGGACTGGAGGACGCCGGCATGACGATATCGAAGACGGTGTGGACGCCTGTCCGCGTGGCGGCAGTGCTGGTGGCATGCCTTGGCACCTCGGCCTGTGGCGGCCTCGACGACGTGGATGTGAAGGCCGACTATCCGTCCGACAGTTCCGCCACCACAGGCACCTACGACCACTCGGTGTTCCGCAACGTTCGCGAAGAGAGCCTGCTCGGCGGCGACGGGATCGTGCTGTTCGGCGGCGCCGAATACGACGCCGCGCGCGCCGCCGAGGCCGGGCGCGGGGCCGGTATCGGGGTCAACGCCTGGCTGTGGCGCGCCTCGCTCGACACGCTGTCGTTCATGCCGCTGGCTTCGGCCGACCCGTTCGGCGGTGTGATCATCACCGATTGGTATGCGCCGCCCGAAAACCCCGACGAACGCTTCAAGGCCACCGCGTTCATCCTGGAGCGCGCGTTGCGCGCCGACGGTGTGCGCGTGTCGGTGTTCCGCCAGGTGTCCGACGACGGTGGCAATTGGCGCGACGCGCCGGTCGGCGAAACCATGGCCGGCGACCTCGAGAACACGATCCTGACCCGCGCCCGTCAACTGAGAATCCGCGCCGGCGCCGACCGCTAGCCGTTTCAGCCCGCCCTCGCCCCGCACTCTCGTCGGGCAGCCGGGAGACGGTCGCTCATGGCGCGCTACGACGCGAAACGGTCCGAGGCCGCGTGGCAGGCGGCATGGGAGGCCGCCGGTTGCTTCCGCGCGGACGACGGCGGAACCCGGCCGAAATACTACGTGCTCGAGATGTTCCCCTATCCTTCGGGACGCATCCATATGGGGCACGTTCGCGTGTACACCATCGGCGACGTGATCGCGCGCTACAAGCGGGCGCGCGGCCTGGACGTGCTGCACCCCATGGGCTGGGACGCTTTCGGGATGCCCGCCGAGAACGCCGCCATGGAACAGGGCGTGCATCCGGCTCGGTGGACCTGGGACAACATCGCCGTCATGCGTCGCCAACTCAAATCCATGGGCCTGTCCTACGACTGGCGGCGTGAAGTCGCGACCTGCTCACCCGATTACTATCGGCACGAACAGGCGATGTTTCTGGATCTGCTCGAACGCGGGATGGCTTATCGCGCCGAGGCGTGGGTCAATTGGGACCCGGTCGAACGCACCGTGCTCGCCAACGAACAGGTGATCGACGGGAAGGGTTGGCGATCGGGCGCCGCGGTGGAGAAGCGAAGCCTGCCGCAATGGATGTTCCGCATCACCGACTACGCGGCGGACCTTCTCGAATCGCTCGACGGCATGACTCGCTGGCCCGACTCGGTGCGCACCATGCAGGCGAACTGGATCGGCCGTTCCGAAGGCGCCGCCGTCCGTTTCCGCCTCGCCGGGCGCGACGACCGCCTCGAGACCTTCACCACCCGCCCCGACACGCTGTTCGGCGCGAGTTTCTGCGCGCTCTCGCCCGATCACCCGCTGGCCGCCGCCTGTGCAAAGACAGACCCCGCACTCGCTGCGTTCATCGCCGAATGCCGCCACACCGGCACTTCCGAGGCGGCGCTCGAAAAGGCGGAGAAACGCGGCTGCGATACCGGCCTCAGGGCGCTGCATCCGTTCGTCGAAGGCCATACGTTGCCCGTTTACGTCGCCAATTTCGTGTTGATGGAATACGGCGCCGGCGCGATCTTCGGCGTGCCCGCGCATGATCAGCGCGATCTCGAATTCGCTCGCGAATACGGTTTGCCGATACCGGTCGTCGTCCGCCCCGCCGGCGCGGCGGAGGATTTTACGGTCGAAGACGAGGCGTATAGCGGCGACGGCGTGCTGGCGAACTCCGACTTCCTCGACGGCTTGCCGGTCGCCGACGCGAAGCGGGCGGCGATATCCCGCCTCGCCGCACTCGGCGCCGGCGAAGGGAAGACGACATGGCGGCTGCGCGACTGGATCGTGTCGCGCCAGCGCTACTGGGGCTGTCCGATTCCGGTCGTCCATTGCCCGGATTGCGGCGCGGTGCCGGTGCCGAGGAGCGATCTGCCGGTCGTTCTCCCGGAGAATGTGAGCTTCGACGTTCCCGGCAACCCGCTGGAACGGCACGCGGAATGGAAGACCGTTCCCTGTCCCGAGTGCGGGGGAAGCGCGGAACGCGACACCGATACGTTCGACACGTTCGTCGATTCGTCCTGGTACTTCGCGCGTTTCGCGTGCCCCGACGCCGACGCGCCGCTCGACGCCGGCGCCATGGAGCGCTGGCTCCCGGTCGATCAGTATATCGGCGGCATCGAGCATGCCATCCTGCATTTGCTGTACTCCCGCTATTTCATGCGCGCCCTGCGCAAGACGGGTCACGTGACGTTCGACGAACCGTTCTCCGGTCTGTTGGCGCAGGGCATGGTGTGTCACGAGACCTATCGGAGCGCGGACGGCGCCTGGCTGTTTCCCGAACAGGTCGAACGCGCCGCCGACGGAACCGTTCGCCGCCGCGACACCGGCGCGCCGGCGACCGTCGGGCGGTCGCGCAAGATGAGCAAGTCGCACCGCAACGTGGTCGATCCGGAAGACATGATCGAGCGCTACGGGGCCGATACGGCGCGGCTTTTCATGCTTTCAGACAGTCCACCGGAACGCGACCTGGAATGGACCGAGGCGGGGATCGAGGGCGCCTGGCGCTACGTCCAGCGTTTGTGGCGTCTGGTGAGCGCTCCGTCTGCACCGCTTGGCGAGCCGGGTGCGCCGATACCGCACGATCTCGACGACACGGCGCTCTGCCTGCGGCGCGCCGCCCATCGCGCCATCGCCGGCGTGACCGGAGATCTGGAGCGCTTTCGCTTCAACAGGGCGGTGGCGCGGATTCACGAACTGTCGAACGCGATCGCCGACTACCACGGCGGCGGCGCGGTTCTGCGCGAGGCTCTGGAAACTCTCGTGCTGCTGATCGGCCCGATGACGCCGCATCTGGGCGAGACCCTGTGGCGCAGTCTCGGCTACGACGATTTTCTGTGTCGGCGTCCGTGGCCGGTCGCAGATCCCGCGTTGGTCGCGGACGACGACGTGATCGTTGCCGTTCAGGTGAACGGCAGAAAGCGCGCGACAATTTCGGTCGCGGCCGGCGCCGACAAGGCGACCCTTGAAGATCGGGCGCTTGCCGAACCCCGGATCCGCGCATCGATCGGCGGCAAGCCGGTGCGCCGGGTGATCGTCGTTCCGGACCGCGTCGTCAATGTCGTCGTTTAGGCGGTTCGCCCGCACCGCGGCATTCGCCCTGGCGCTTGCCGCTTTCTTCGCCGCCGCCGGGCCGACGGGTTGCGGCTTCCGGCCGCTCTACGGCGAGCGCGCCGGCGAACGCATCACGGTGGCCCTCGCCTCGATCGAGGTGCTGCCGATCGATGGTCCGCTGGGTTTCGACATGCGGAACTCCCTGCTGGATTCCCTCACGCCACAGGCCGTCGCCGGAGAGGCGCGTTACGAGTTGGCGGTGGACGTCGATTTCCGCGCCAGGCCGGAGGTGACGGAGGGAAACACGCAGATCCGGCGATATCTCCTCCGCATGGACGCAGATTATGTGCTCCGGTCCAAGGCCGACGGCGCCCAACTCGACAGGGGCAAGGCGCATACGGAAACCAGCTACAACATCGTTACGGGCGAGGACTATTCGACCATCGTCGCGCGCCGCAACGCCGTGGGAGAAGCCGCGCGCGATGCCGCCCGACAGATCGTGTCGCACCTTGCCTTCTACTTCGATCGGCAGTTCGAACGATGATTGTCAGGCCGAACGACGTCGAGCGGTTCATCGAACGCCCGGCGAGCGGCGTCGCCGCGGCGTTGCTCTACGGCCCCAATCGCGGCCTCGTCGGCGATCGGGCGCGGCGCCTCGGCCGAACCGTCGTCGAAGCGCTCGACGACCCGTTTCGTGTCGCCGAACTCGCGCCGGCCGCGGTCGCGGCCGATCCGGCGTTGCTGGCCGACGAGGCGGCGGCGCAGTCGATGACCGGCGGGCGGCGGCTGGTGCGTTTGCGCGGCGCCGGCAACGAGGTGGCCGCGGCGTGCGGGACGTTGCTGCGCGCCGCCGTGCCGGAAGTCTCGCTCGTCGTCGTCGAAGCGGCGGAACTCGACAAGCGTTCGCGCTTGCGCGCCCTGTTCGAGCGTGCAGAGAACGGTGCCGCTATCGCGTGCTACGACGACGATCCGGGCGTTCTTCACAGCGTGATTCGCGACCGCCTCGCCGCGCACGGAGTAAGCGCGACCCCGGCCGCGCGCGAGGTGTTGGCGGCCCGCCTCGGCGGCGACCGGCAGGTGACGTTGAACGAACTCGACAAACTGGCGCTGTTCGCCGGCGACTCGGCGACGGTTGACGAAGAGGATGCGCTGGCTTGCGTGGGCGATGGCGCGGAAGCGACCCTCGACGACCTTGCCGATGCGGTGTGCGCCGGCGATCAGGACCGCGCCGGCCGCGCGCTCGACAAACTCGCCGCCGACGGTGTCTCCGCCGTGCGTATGCTCGGCGGCCTGCAACGGCATTTCCAGCGCCTGCACTGGGCGGCAGGGCGCATGGCGCACGGCGCGACGCCTTCCGCGGCGGTGGCGGCGCTGCGCCCGCCGGTATTCTTCAAGCGCCGCCGGGCGGTGACGGCGCAGCTCGCGCACTGGTCGACGGCCGACATCGGGCGAGCGATGGCCGTCCTTCTGGATGCCGAGATCGACTGCAAGACGACCGGGAACCCGGCCCCGGTGGTCGGCGCCCGGGCGGTAATGCGCGTAACCCAGGCGGGGCGCCGCCGCGCCCCGACATGATCCGGAGGCGAAAGGGGCTTCGGCCTGTCAGCCTTCCGGTGGCGTGCGGCGAATCTCGAGGGCGGTCTGGCTGACCACTTCCTCGCCCGTGTCGCCGTAGCGGCGGTAGAACCGGGCGGTCATGTCGATCACCCGACCGCCGAGATCTTTGACGCAGTTCTCCTTGAGAAAGACGCCGCCGACCGGGCCTTCGCCGACCGCCGGTTCGAGCCGTCGACAATTCCAGCCGCCAGGACCGAAACGGGCGCGCACGGCGGTGGCGAGAATGCGGGCGCGGCGCTTGTGATAGAGCCGGGCGAACGGGTGCGTGAACACGCGGATCCCCTCCACCACCCCGTCGCCGGAGAACAGCAGCGACAGCAACACCTCGTGACCGGCGATCTGCGTGCCCTCCAGTTCCTCGTATTCCACCGCTTTGTCGTCATATTCGAAGGCGACCTCGTGCAGTCCTTCGGCGTCGGCGGGGCATTCGGCGAACGCACTCCAGCCGGCGATCACGCCTTCGGGTCGGCCGCCATTGGTGCCGCAGGCGAAGCCGACATAGCCCTCGGACGGAAGTTCATCGACGGTCAGGCCCGTCGTGAACTCGCGTATGTCGCCGGCGCCGGCCGGCACGGCGACGAGGACGGCACCGGAGACCGCGACCCGAATGGCGCGACGAAAGCGGGCGGGGTCCATGCGTGTCACCTCTCGTTCGGCGTCGGTTTGCAAGCGGTGAAACTATTGCTATTCTGCCCCCGTCTCAAGAAGCCGTGGCGGGCATCCTGCCGCCGGATGTCGGTGAGTAGGCGGTCGGCAGGCGCGGGCGGGTCACGGTTTGAGCGGCAGTCCGTCGCGCCCCGGCGCGCGGGTGTGGTTTCGATTCTGTAGGGAGGATCAGAATGAAGAAGACGCTTACCGCGGTCGCCGCTTTTGCCGCGCTTGGTTTCGCCGGCGGAGCGCTCGCGGCGGATATTCCGCACGAAGAACAGACCTCGCCGGAACAGGTGCAGATGTGCGACGACAACCTGGCCACCTGCGCGGCCGGCGCCGATAGCTGGGCTTGCGTCACCGCGCTCAAGACCTGCGTCGGCGACAAGCGCCTGGAAGCCATGAAGCTGATGGAAGCCAACGGCTGACGGCCGAACAATCCGGTTCCGCACGGCCCGCGCCCCCGGGGGCGCGGGCCGTCGCATATCCGGGAACGGCCATGAAACGATTTCGCCTCCGGTTCGGGGCCCTCGCCGTGGCGGCGTGGTTCGGCGCCGCAGCGGCGGCCGACTTCGAAACCGGTCGCGCCGCCTACGAAGCGGGTGATTTCGCCGCCGCGCGGGCAGCCTGGACCGCCGCGGGGATCGACGGCGACGCCGATGCGCAATACGAACTCGGCGTCATGCTGGCCAACGGCACCGGCGTTCCGCGCGACGTGATCTCTGCCTGGGCGTGGTTCGTTCTGGCCTGGCGCAACGGCGTCGCCGTCGCGCGCGAGCGGTTCGAACTGTTGCAACGCGACTACATTCCGCGCCACTGCCACTACGACGCCCAGAAACTGGTGCGCGATTTCGAGGCCGGCCATTCCGAACGCCTGGCCGAAGGCGGGCGGCAGCGTTCGCGTTGTTGGCGCATTCCCCAGCGTTGACGATCGGGCTTGCGCGGATGCCGCGCCGCACTAGGATGCGCGCGGGGGACGGGCGACGATGCCGGACGGGAGATCCCTTTTGACGATCCGCAAAACGCTTGCCGCTCTCGCGCTCGGCGGCGGCTTGGCGCTTGCTGCACCGGGCGCCATGCTCGCGCAAGTGACCGGGAGCCACCCCGGTGTCTCGGTGTACAAGAATGCGGGCTGCATCACCTGCCACAAATGGCACGGCATGGGCGGCTCCGGCTATGGCGGCACCCCGGTGAACTTTCGCGAGAACTGGCTCGACCGGGACCAGATCATGGAGGTCGTCGCTTGCGGCCGACCGGGAACGGCGATGCCTTACCATCATCGGAGCGCCTATGAAGGATACGACTGTTACGAGGGCACGCGGCTCGACGATTTCCTGGCCGAGGATCGGCCCGGGCGCGCGCGCATGATCCTCAATACGCGCCAGGTCAGGCAGGTATCCGAATTCATTCTGGAACACTTCAGCGGCCGCCCGAACGAGCCGGTCAAGGCGGATTGTGAGCTGTTCTTCGGCCGATCGCGCATGTGTCGAAACCTCGAGCGCGCAATGGCGGCCGGTGAGAGCGAGGGTCATTGACGATGCGTGGCGCGGTTCGGCGCGCGGCGCTGTTGCTGTGCCTGTGTGCAGCGCCGGGCCCGGCGCTTGCCGACGCGCTCGCCGACCGCGACGCCGGCAACGCGGCGTGGAAGGCGCAAGCCTACGACGAGGCGGCCCGTCACTGGCGCGCCGCCGCCGAGGCCGGCAACGCCGCCGCGCAGAACAATCTCGGCTTTCTCTATCGCAAGGGCTTCGGGGTCGGGAAGGACGAAGCGGAAGCCGCCAAATGGTATCGGCGCGCGGCCGAACAGGGCCTCGTCGATGCGATGACAAATCTCGGTATGCTGCTCGACGAGGGTTTCGGCGTGGCGCGCGATTATGTCGAATCCTACAAGTGGTTTCTGCTCGCGCTCCGCGGCGGCCATCCGGGCGCGCAGGGGCATCTCGACATTCTCGCCGAAGAATTCCTGTCGTCGGAGGAGGTTGCCGAGGCCACGCGCCGCGCTGACGCCTGGCGGGCGGTAAAGGAATAGCGCCACCCTTGAATCGAAGCTGCCGCCGGCACACATGCGGCGCCGTTCACCCGGTCTTTGTCCCGTCATGACCCGATCATGTTCTTGAGGGAGCTGCGCGCGCGATGAGCGAAACCGACACCGCTACCGCCGAAACCCGCAATTTTCAGGCCGAGATCAGCAAGCTGCTCGACCTGATGGTCAACTCGCTCTACTCCAACAAGGAGATCTTTCTGCGCGAGCTGATCTCGAACGCCTCCGACGCTTGCGACAAGCTGCGTTACGCGGCTATCGCCACGCCGGCGCTGCTGGGCGACGACCCGGAACTCGCCGTGACGGTTTCGATCGATCGCAAGAAGCGCCTCGTCCGTGTGGTCGACAACGGTATCGGCATGAACCGCGAAGATCTGATCGACGACCTCGGCACCATCGCGCGGTCGGGCACCGAGGCGTTCATCGCCGGTATGAGCGGTGACGCGGCCGCCGATGCCAATCTGATCGGCCAGTTCGGCGTCGGGTTCTATTCCGCCTTCATGGTCGCCGACCGGGTGACCGTCACCAGCGCCAAGGCGGGAGAAGACACGGCGTGGCGCTGGCGGTCGGAGGGATCGGGCGCCTACACCATCGAGCCGGTGGCGCGCGAACGCCGCGGCACGGTGGTGGAACTGCATGTACGCCGCGGCCTCGACGAATTCCTCGAGACCCCACGGCTACGGACGATCATCAAGACCTATTCCGACCACATCGCACTCCCCGTCCGCATGACCGGCGACGGCGACTCGGTCGAGACGGTGAACGAAGCCTCGGCATTGTGGACGCGCCCGAAGAAGGACATCGAACCGGCGCAATATACGGAGTTCTATCGCCACGTCGCGCACGCTTTCGACGAGCCCTGGCTCACGCTGCACAACAAGGCGGAGGGTCGGATCGAATATACGAACCTCCTGTTCGTGCCCTCCAGCACGCCCTTCGACCTTTTTCACCCCGACCGGGAGCACGGGGTGAAGCTATACGTCAAGCGGGTGTTCATCACCGACAATTGCGAGGGGCTGGTGCCGCGTTGGATGCGGTTCGTGCGCGGGGTCGTCGATTCCGAAGACCTGCCGCTCAACGTCAGCCGCGAGATGCTCCAGCACAATCCGGTGCTGGCGCGGATCCGGACGGCACTGGTCAAGCGGGTGCTCGGCGCGCTGGAGAAGAAAGCGGAGAAGGAGCCGGAATCCTACGCCGATTTCTGGGGCAATTTCGGCGCGGTGCTGAAGGAAGGCATCTACGAAGACGAGGAATATCGCAAACGTCTGCTCGGGCTGTTGCGCGCGAAATCGACGCATGGCGACGGGCTCGTCAGCCTTACCGACTATGTGGGGCGGATGAGGGAGGGGCAGAAGGAGATCTACACGATCACCGGCGACAGCGCGGACTCGCTGCGCGACAGTCCGCAGATAGAGGGTTTCACGGCGCGCGGCATCGAGGTGTTGCTGCTCGACGATCCGGTAGACGACTTCTGGCTCGGCGCGGTGCCCGACTACGACGGCAAACCGTTCCGGTCGGTAACCCGTGGCGACATCGACCTGTCGGCGATCGCGAAGGAGGACGACGCCGAAAAGGGGGAGGAGAAGGCGCCCGCCGCCGCAAATACGGAAGCGCTGGTCGCCACCTTCAAGGAGGCGCTGGACGGCGTGGTGAAGGACGTGCGCGCGTCGAGCCGACTGACCGACAGCGCCGTCTGTCTGGTCGCCGACGACTCCGGCCTCGACATGCATCTGGAGCGTATGCTCAAACAGCACCGCCAGATCGATACGGCAAGCCGGAAAATTCTTGAGATCAACCCGGGCAACCCGCTGATTGCCGCCCTGGCGGCGCGCGCGGAAGCGGCGCCGTCCGACCCGGTGCTCGGCGAAGCGGCGGCCCTGCTGCTCGATCAGGCGCGCATCATCGAGAGCGAACCGCTGCCCGACCCGGCTGCCTTCGCGCGCCGCATGACCGATGCGCTGACTCGCGCCCTGGGTGCGTAACGCAGGCGCGCGCGAGCCGCTATACTCGCGTCTGCGGAGGGGTGGCCGAGTGGCTGAAGGCGCACGCTTGGAAAGCGTGTATGCGGGAAACCGTATCGAGGGTTCGAATCCCTCTCCCTCCGCCAGTCCGGTCAGCGTGAGCGGATGGCGTCGACCGGCGGCCCGCCGGGGTGTTTGCGTGTGTCCATTTCAACCAGATACCAACCGCGGCCGTCGGACCCGACCAGCCGAGCGCTGTGCGTCCCGACAATGCGATGCCGGTTCTCCCACAGCCTCTGCATACCGAGACCGGGCCAGTTCCGAACCCTGACGTTTTGCCGCACCGCCAAATCGTCCGGGGCCAAGCTCAGGTAGATAGCCAGATATCTTATATCGTTCTCGATGCAGTAGTCCAATTCTCTACCGGTCTTGACGTATTTCTGAAAGTATTCGTTGTCGCCGACGACTCCGTCGAGAGGGACCACGGGTCTGCGGCCGAATTGCGCCAGCGCTCCGGGCCAGAACGCTGCTACCCTTTCGTCCTCGGGAACCGAATTCGAAATATCCTCAGCCAGCTTCAAGCGTTCGATCCAATAGCGCTTGGGGCGCAAATCGTGTTTCGTCCAGGACATGACGAAAACGGCCAGGGACAGAACCGCCGCCGCCAGACAGGCGCTGCCGGCGGCATCCGGGCGGCTCCGGCGCCGGATTGCACGGACAAGTCCCTCGCCCCCCTTCGCAACAGAAATGGCGACCGTCAGGACCACAAACAAAACTTCCAGAATGAAATAATAATCCGTATAGGGTCGGAGTTCCCGATAAAACAGGTGCATATACGCCAGATGAAGGGTTGCGACGACCGCAAGAAACCAAATGCTTTCGGGAATTGTCGACAACGCGCGGTTCCGCCATGCGATCCGCAGGGATATGGGAAATACGGCCAGAACGGCGATAAGAACGGCGATCCGGTCGTTGCCCAAAATTTCTCCGAGCATGAGTATCCTGCCGAAGAGATGATACGGGCCGAACCATTCGTCCGAAGCCAGGTAACTTGCCAGATCTGGAAAGAATGTATTCATATAGAACAGCTTGACCCTGCCGGAAATCGGCATCGCGCCGCCTTCGGAAAGAATGTTGAAAGCAAGGTAAGGCAAGACCGCCAGGGACGCGACCGAGGCGAAGACGGCCAGCGTTCCCGTCACGCGTCGTTGCAGCAGGAGAATCCATGACGATACAATCACGGGAACCCAAAACAGATCCGTGCGGCACAGAAAACAGAGCGACGACAGGAACGCGAGCGGAATAACGCCCGAAGCGGATCGAACGGCGCTCCCGGTTCTTATTTTCTCGATGACCCGATCGAAGGCCGTCAACGTAAGCGCCAGGACGAGCAGGGTGGCGGGAGTCTCCAGCCCCTGCATCACTTCGTGCTGAAAACGGGGTTGCAACAGGAGCAGGGCGCTGACGCACAGAGTGGCGAGTATGCTTGCCGGGGACGGGATCCTGTTCAGAAACCGGACCAGAAAGAACGCGAATGCGACGTAACAGACCCAGGACGAAACGGCGATGAGCATAGTGCCGTCCGCAGCGGGAACAGCGTTTTCAGAAGTAGCTGAACGAGTATCCACAAGGGTTGGACCCCGTTCGTCGACATCACGCCGTCGAAGGTAAGAAAACCGTGCTCCCGGAAATTTTCGGCGAGCACCGAATAGAACCAGGCGTCGTCGAGGAACAGGCCGTGGCTCGCGATGTCGTGCGGGCTCCACAGCGCGTATGCGCGCAACTGCCACCCGGCGGTCAGGGCGACGCCGGACGGGATCAGGAATCCGATCCACGGCTCATGCCCGCGGCGGGTCTGGGCGTTGCTCATCGAAGATTTCTTATATCGGCGGTCGTCGAGACGGACTGCTTGCGCGAACGGGCCTGGCGCCCCGTTGTCTCGCCGCGCGCACTCGCAACGAGCGGCTTCCGCGGCTTACCGAAATCGGGAGCAAAAAAAGGAGCGGCCCGCGAGGGCCGCCCCCGTCGTATCGTCGGTTGCCGTCGGGTTAGAGCGAGAACACCCACAGCAGATTGGCGTTACGGATCTTTTCGAGACCCGGCGAGGCCGGCGCGAAATAGGTCGGGATGATGCCCCAACCGCCGGACGCCACCGCGATATATTGCTTGCCATCGACCGCATAGGTCATGGTCGGCGCGTCGATGAGCGTGTTCATGTGGAAGCACCACAGTTCGTCGAGCGTCTCGTCGTCGCGGGCGCAGAACTTGCCCTCATGTTCCGCGACGAACACCAGACCGCCGGCTGTCGACAGCACGCCCGCGATCAGCGGATAGCGCGTATCGACCTTCCTGATGATGCTGCCGGTGGTCACATCGACCGCAGTCAGACTGCCGTGAAGCCACTCGCCCTCGAGCGTCTTGGCCGTGGTGGTGTCCGGCAGACCGCCCGAGAACCATTCGCGCAACACGTAGGTACCGTCCGGCCCCGGAATCTCTTCCTCGTTGTTCACCAACATGCAGCTTTCGACAGTCGGCACGTAGGCGATCTGCGTCTTCGGGCTATACGACATCGGCATCCAGTTCTTGCCGCCGATGACGTTCGGGCAGTAGGTCGTGGTCTTGAGCGTGCGGTTCGGGGTGAACTCGGTGACGTAGGTCTGCAGATCCGAGTTCGGGTCGTAGTCGAGCGGCAGGCCGGTGACCTTGTCGAGGCCACGGGTCCAGTTCACGTCTTTCACGAACGGCAGGCCGTAGATGAAGGAGCCGTCCGCGCGATCGACCGCGTAGAAGAAACCGTTGCGGTCGGCGTGGATGAACGCCTTGCGATCCTGACCGGCGATGTTGGCATCGACCAGGACATGCTCGTTGATGCCGTCGAAATCGTACGGATCGTTCGGCGTATACTGGAAGTGGAACACGACCTTGCCGTTGTCAGGATTGATCGCGATCATGCCCGACGTATAGAGATTGTCACCCGGGCGATAGTCGTGATCCCAGTCCGGCCCGGGGTTGCCGACGCCCCAATAGACCAGATTGAGCTCGGGGTCGTAGCTGCCGGTCTGCCATGTCGAGCCGCCGCCGGTGAGCCAGGCGTCGTAGTCGTCGGTCCAGGTCTCGTGGCCGGGTTCGCCCGGTCCCGGAACCGTGTAGCGGCGCCAGCGCTCGACGCCGGTATTGAGATCGACCGCCGCGAGCCAGCCGCGGATGCCGTATTCGGCGCCCGACACGCCGGTGATCGCGAGGTCGCCGATCACCAGCGGCGCCACCGTGATGGTCTCGGCGATCGCCGGGTCGGCGAGCTGGACCTGCCAGACCTGCTCACCCGACGCCTTGTCGATCGCCATCATGCGCCCGTCGAGGACGCTCATGATCACCTTGTCCTGCCACACGGCGACGCCGCGATTGTTGATGGCGCAGCAGGCGACGTTGCCGGCCCAGTCCTTGTCGACGCCGGGGTCGTAAACCCACTTGATCATGTCCGGACCCTGGCCGGCGGCGCGAAGATCGATCGCCGTCAGTTCCGACCAGCCGTTCGGCATATACATCATGCCGTCTTCGACGATCGGCGTGCCTTCGATATTGCCGTAACGCCAGAAACCGCCACCCTCGGAGCCGCCGAGCGCGACCGTGTAGGCGACCCGCAGGTCGCCGACGTTCGACTTGTTGATCTGGTCGAGTGGCGAATAGCGATGGGCGTCATACGTCCGATGGGTGTTCACCCAGTCGCTCGAGTTGTCGGCAGCGTTGAGCAGATCGTCGTTCGTCGTCACCATGTCGGCCGACGAGGCCGGCATGGCAACCGCAAGCGCCAGCAGGCCGGCGCCCACGGCTGCGGCGAATTTGCCTTGCTGCTTCATAAGAAACCCTCCCCAAAGAAGTTCGTCACGAACGCGCCCGATTGCCGTCGCACCATGATCGACCGAACCCTGGCGCTTCGCAGCCGATGAAACTTGCCCGGGTTCGCGCCCGGAGTCAAACATCCGGTCGTGTCCCGGTTCTCGCCGTTGGCCGCCGGGCGAGGCGTTGCCGGAAGCGCGGCCCGAAATCCGTCACTCGGCCGGAAGGGGCAGTGCGACGGCCATGGGCAGTGCCGGGTCGGCAGTCCATTCCGCGAGCGAACCGTCGTAAAGGCGCGCGTTCGGATTGCCGAGCAGAACCGTCGCGGCGAACCAGCCGACCGAGCTTTCCAGTCCCGAATTGCAGAAGAAGATCTGCGGACCCGCCGCCGGCGCGCCGGCCGCGCGCCAGAGATGCCGGAGCTGGCCGGGAGAGCGGAAGCTCAGGCCCTCGTTCACCACGATCCAGCTCATCGGCAGGTTGACCGAGCCGGGAATGGTGCCCGGGCGGGAAAGAACCGGCGCACGGTTGATGCCGAGGAAATGGTCGTTCGGCCGCATGTCGATCAGGGGCGTTCCTGCCGCCGTCGCGGCTTCGACCGCCCTCCTGTCGGCGAGCATGTCGCCGCGCGGTGCGGCGCGGAACGGTGTCGGCTCGGGAGCCGCCGCGCCGACCTCGATGTCGTTTTCCCAGTCGGCGGTCCATGCCGTCACCCCGCCGTCGAGGATCGACACCGCTCCGTGGCCGAGCCAACGAAAAATCAGGTAGACCCGGGCCACTTCGGCGGCCGAGAACACGTCCACAGCCGCGGTCGCCAGCACTACGTGGCTGTCGTTGCCGATGCCGAGACCACCGATCAGCCCTTCGAGGCGCGACGCGGACGGGATCATGTTACCCGAGGCGCGCCAGCCGTCCCTGTAATAGTCGCTGTGCACCGCACAGGGGATATGCTCCGCCTCGAAGTTCTGCCGCGAACGCCGCAGATCGAGGACGACGACCGGCGCCTTGCAGACGCGCGCCTTCAGCCATTCGACGGAAACGAGCGGCGGGACGTCAGCGGTTCCGGCCGCGGCGGACGCGACCGGCCACAGCAGCGCCAGAACGATCAGACCGGCGCGAAGGGCGAAACCGGGCACCTGCGTCTCCCGCTGTCGATGGCCGGGGCTATTGGAAATTGCGATTCCGACTATAGCCTGCATCCGCCTTATATCCGCCGCCACGCTCGCCTATGTTGGGTCCGCCGCCCGCCGGGTGGCCGCATCGGTCGATGCGTTCTTCGTCAGTGGAGAGATACCATGTGGAGCACCCCTGTGGTTCGTGAGATCGCCGTCGGTCTCGAGATCAACTGCTACGCCTGCGCCGACCTGTAGGCCGAGTACCACGATCGTGGTCCCGTCGCCGGGCGTGACGACGCCGTGACAAGCCGGAGGTCGCATCATGCACATCCGTGTTCTCGGCTCGGCCGCCGGCGGCGGGTATCCGCAATGGAACTGTAACCACCCCAACAGCCGCCGCGCGCGCACCGGCGATCCGGCGGCGAGACAACGCACACAATCCTCGGTCGCGTTGAGCGCCGACGGCGAACGCTGGTTTCTCTGCAACGCCTCGCCCGACTTGCGCCAGCAGATCAACGACAACGATATCCTGCATCCGGCGCAGGGACTGCGGCACAGCCCGATCCAGGGAGTGGTGCTGACGAATGCCGACGTCGATCACACCGCCGGGCTGCTGAACCTGCGCGAATCGCAGCCGCTGACCCTCTACGGCACCGGCAAGGTGATCGAGGTTCTGGCGGCGAACAGCATCTTCAACGTGCTGAATCCCGAATTTGTCGCTCGCGAAACGTTCTCGCTCGACGAGCCGACTCCGTTGATCTGCCCTGACGGCAGCGATTCAGGGGTTGCCGTGGTGCCGTTTCCGGTTCCCGGCAAGGTTGCCCTGTGGCTTGAAGACAAGAGCGGGGCGGTCGATCTCGGCGCCGTCGGCGAGGACACCATCGCTTTGGAGATCCGCGATTCCGACGGCGCGACGAAGGCGTTCTACATTCCCGGTTGCGCGAACATGCCCGGCTGGCTCGCCGACCGCCTGAGCGGCGCCCCGCTCGTCCTGTTCGACGGCACCTTGTGGGTGGATGACGAAATGGTCCGCGACGGCGTCGGTGTGAAAACGGGCAAGCGAATGGGGCACATGAGCATGTCCGGCCCCGAAGGCACGATCGCCGCGTTTGCCGGTCTCGACGTCGTGCGCAAGGTGTTCATCCACATCAACACCACGAACCCGGTTCTGCTCGACGACAGCGCAGAGCGCGCCGAGGCCGCCGCTGCGGGGTGGGAAATCGCCTACGACGGCATGGAGATCATCGTATGAGCCCCGATTCCGCCCGCACCCGCATCAAGCCGACGCATTGGTATGACCTCGACGTACCGTCGGAACGGCTCATGTCGCCTGATGCCTTCGCCGAGGCGATGCAGCAGATCGGCCGCGAGCGCTATCACAGCCTGCACCCGTTTCACAAGAAACTGCACGCGGGCGAACTCGACCACGGACAGGTGCAGGCGTGGGCACTCAACCGCTACTACTATCAGGCGAGCATCCCGCGCAAGGATCTGACCCTGATGGCGCGGCTCGAAAGCGCGGATTTACGCCGCGCCTGGCGCAGCCGCGTGCTCGACCACGACGGCGTGGAGGTCGAGACCGGCGGTATCTCGCGCTACCTGCAACTCACCGACCGCCTCGGCCTCGATCGGGATTATGTGGTCTCGACCGTCGGCGTCCTGCCGGGGACACGGTTCGCGGTGGATGCCTATGTGCATTTCGTCGCCGAACGCTCCCGGCTCGAAATGATCGCCTCCTCGCTCACCGAACTGTTCGCGCCGACGATCCACAAGGAGCGCATCGCCAGCCTGTCGAGGCATTACGACTGGGCCGACGACCATGCGCTGGCCTATTTCAGGAAACGTCTCGGCGAGGCGCCGAAGGACGCCGAGTTCGGTCGCGATTACGTGATTCGCGAAGCCGACAGCCGCGAGAAGCAGGAAGCGGTTCTGAACGCGATCCGGTTCAAGACCGATGTGTTGTGGGCGCAGCTCGACGCGCTCTACATGGCCTACGTCGATCCCGGCCTGGTTCCGCCGGGTGCGTTCGTCCCCGAAACCATGGCGGCATGAGCGAACGCACGATCATCGTGGATGATTCCGCGCCGAAGCTGCCGCGCCATGCAAAGCTGCGGTTCGACAAGCCGCGCGGCAAATGGATCATCCTCGCGCCCGAGCGCGTGTTCGAACTGGACGCGGTCGCCCATGAGGTGGTGGCGCTCTGCGACGGTGAACGCACGCTGGGCCGGATCATCGATGTGCTGGCGGAGAAATTCGATCAGGCCCCGCGCGACGTCATCGCCGGCGACGTGACTGCGATGTTGCAGGGCCTCGCCGACAAGGGATTCATCGTGACATGACAGACGTTGCAGAACTGGCCCGACCGGAGGCCCCGAGGGCCCCCGAGAAGATGGTCCCCTACGCTGTGCTCGCGGAATTGAGCCACCGTTGCCCGTTGCAGTGCCCCTATTGCTCGAACCCGGTGGAGCTCGAACGCGCGAGCGGGGAGTGCACGACCGACGAATGGCGGCGGGTGATGGACGAGGCGGTCGATCTCGGCGTGCTGCACATCCATTTCTCCGGCGGCGAACCGACCGTGCGCAGGGACCTTGAAGACCTCGTCTCGCACGCTGCGAAAATCGGTCTCTACAGCAACCTCATCACCTCCGCCGTGCTGCTCGACGAAGACCGGGTGCGACGGCTCGCCGATTGCGGCCTCGACCACGTTCAGATCAGCTTTCAGGATTCGACCGCCGAACTCGGCGACTGGATCGCCGGCTACAAGGGCGCGTTCGAAAAGAAGAAGAGAGCCGCCCGCCTGGTGCGCAAGGCCGGTCTGCCGTTGACCGTCAACGCAGTGATGCACCGACACAATCTGCACCATCTCGAAGACATGATCCGGATGGCGGTGGCGCTCGACGCCGAGCGCATCGAGGTCGCGCAGGTGCAGTATTACGCTTGGGCCTACCGCAACCGCGCGGCGTTTCTGCCGACCCGGGAACAGCTCGACGAAGCGGTGCGCATCGTCGAAGAAGCGCGCGAACGGCTGAAAGGTGTGCTGACCTTCGATTTCGTGGTGCCCGACTATTACGCGCAACGGCCGAAATCGTGCATGGGCGGCTGGGGACGGCAGTTCATCAACATTTCGCCGTCGGGCAAGGTGCTGCCGTGCCACGCGGCGGAAGTGATCCCGGGAATCATATGGGAGTCGGTGCGCGAGAAATCGCTGGCGGATATCTGGGAGAATTCGGACAGTTTCAACAGGTTCCGCGGCACCGCCTGGATGCCGGAGCCATGCCGGAGTTGCGACCGCCGCGAAATCGACTGGGGTGGGTGCCGCTGCCAGGCCTACATGCTGACCGGCGATGCGGCGCGCACCGATCCGACCTGTGCGTTGGCGCCCGACCGCGAGGTGCTGGACGAGCCGTTGAGCTGGGCGGCGCAGGACGCTCCCGATTTCATCTATCGCCGCTACGGCAACGGCGCGCGCACGTGACGTCGAAGTCCCGGCCGGCGCCGCTCGACGGCGCCGAAATGCGCGATTACTGGGCCGACCGCGTATCGCTCTGGACTCGCCACGCGCCCGAGATCGAACGCATGACCGGACGCTTCAACGCGCCCTTCGTCGAGGCGGCGGGTATCGGCCCCGGGATGCGTGTGCTCGACCTCGCCTCGGGTGCCGGTGAACCGGCGATGACCATCGCGCGTGCGGTCGGTCCCGACGGCTCGGTCGTCGCCACCGACCTTATCGAAGGCATGGTCGAACACACCCGGCGCCGCGTCGCCGGGCACGCCAACATGCGTTGCGAAGTTGTCGACATGCTGGCGCTTCCCTTCGACGACGCTTCGTTCGACCGGGTGACCTGCCGCTTCGGCATCATGTTCGCGCCGGATCCCGAACGCGCGTTGCGCGAGGCGCTGCGGGTGCTGAAGCCCGGCGGCCGCGGTGCCTGGATGGTCTGGGGTCCGATGGCCGACACCACCATCTTCGCCGTGCTCCAGAGCGAAGTCCGCGCTTTCCTCGATCTGCCCTCGGAAACGCCGCCGCAATTCCGGTTCGGAACGCCGGGCCTGCTCGCGCGAGCGATGGAAGAGGCGGGGTTCGGCGCGGTCGAGGAACACGAACGCCGTTTCGAGGGCAACCCGCCGGCCGGCGCGGCGTTCTGGAGCGCGAATCTCGAACTGTCCTTCGCTGACGCAATCGCCGGCCTCTCCGCCGCACGCCGCGCGGCCCTCGACGCCCGCCTTACAGACGCTTTCGCCGCCCACCTGTCCGGCGACCGCTACACGCTTCACGCCCACATTCGGGTCGGCGTGGGAGAAAAAGCCGCGCGGGCGCCCGCTGCGTAACACTGGCGCCTGGCGCGGCGTCCGGAACACCGCACGTTCTCGCCGCCGGGGAACACGCGCCGGGCGAGGGCGCATCGGCGTCCCGGTATCTAACCGCCGCAGTGGATGTCGGAGCGGTACAATGTGAAGCTGCCGTCAGGCTTGCGATAATAGGTTGCCGCGGTGACCGCGCGAGCGCTCGACCAAGGCGAATACAGTTCACATCCAGCGCTGTAGGAACTGGCGGGAACCATATAGTAGTCCTCGTCAAGATAGACGGCGCCCGACGGAACCGGGGTCGTAGATTCCGCGCAGGCGCCAAGTGTGAGAAGAACCGCCGCTGCAAGGCTCCTGAAAAGCATCGATCCCTCCTCCTCGAATCGGAAGCGCAGACTCGTCTTCGCCGTGGCGGCCAACACCCGGATCGGCCGAGGCGTCGTGGTCCGGTCCGATGCGAACCCGGCACTCCAGCCCGGCCGACGGATCGCCACCGTCGCATGGTGTCTTATACACAATTTGCGGCTGGTTTTCCCGCTCGCGAGGTCGGCGGGAGGCGCGTCCTCGATCGAACATCCGGACGGTCATTTGCATCCGACGCCCTCGCCCGAGGATTCCGGGATGGCGGCTCTCGCCCGGGTCCATTCGGGGGAGTGTTCCGGCAGCGCGCGGCCTTCCGGCGTCTGGCGGCCGTCGCAATCGGCGTCGGAGCGGTATAGCGTGAAGCTGCCGTCCGGCCAGAAAGAAGCCAATCGGCACGAAAGCATAGCCGATATGAGGTATGAGGACCAACGGCTCGCGCCAAGTGGGCCCGCCGGTCCAGAGCGACATGCGAATCACATGAAGCACCGCCGCCGCGAGGAGCGCGACGCCCGTGACCGTTGCCTCCGGCTGAGCGACCCAAAGGAAAAAAGGCGGTGCCCGTTACGCCGAGAGCGACCATGTCGAAGCGGCCGAAAGGCGTCGGCAGCACCGCGCTCCCTCGCTTGGCGAGCCAGTTGCGCATGAAGCTCGGCACGATCCGTCCGCCGATCAGGATGACGAGGCCGACGGCGGCGGCGATTCCTGCCCGCAAGGCGTAGTCCGTCATGCCGAATACGAAGACCTCGGCATGGAACAGGATGTTGGCAGCGGCGAGAAGCGTGACGATCGCCGCGACCTTGGCGTTGCGCTGGTCCCGGCCGGCGACGATCTCGCGGAGTATGCGGACAGGAGGCCGTCGAGACACTCGAGGCCATGGTGCCGGCTGCTTGTCGCCGCGGTCCAATCGCTCGCGCCGGTCAACCGCGGCCGCCCAGCGCCAGAGGCGCCACCACATGTACGAATCCGGTCAATACGAGAATACTGATCAGGTTGACGAGCAATCCGACGCGCATCATCTGCGGGATCGTCACGTGGTCGGACGCGAAAACGATCGCATTGGGCGGGGTTGCGACCGGCAGCATGAAGGCGCAGCTCGCGGCGAGCGCGACCGCGATGCTCAAGGGCAGCGGGTCACCGAGCAGGCCGAACGAGACCGCCGCGGCAATCGGCAGAAAGGTTGCGGTCGTCGCGGTATTGCTGCTCAATTCGGTGAGCAGCACGATCAGTGCGACCACGGCAAGCGTGAGAACAATCGGCGACGCCGTGCCGATCGTGTCGATTCCGCCGGCGATCCATGCGGCGAGTCCACTGGATTGGAATGCCGCGGCGAGGCTCAGGCCGCCGCCGAACAACACAAGAATGCCCCATGGCAGAGCCTTGGCATGATCCCAGTCCATCAACCGGGTGCCGCGCCGTCCGGACGGCACCAGAAACGTCAGCAGGGCACAGAACACAGCGATCTCTGCATCGCCCAGAGCGTCGAAACCGGTTACGCGCACGATCGTCGGGCGAGCCACCCACAGCGCAGCGGCGAGAACGAATATCGCGGCGGTGCGGCGCTCGGCGGTGGAGAGCTTACCCAGTCCCCGACGGCCGGTGGCGAGGGCGTCGCCGCGATGTCCCGCCGCCATGCGGCCGACCGCTGGAAAAGAGACCTTGACCAGCACGAGCCAGATAATCGGCATCAGGATCAGAACCAGAGGCACGGCAAAGGCCATCCACAGGCCGAAGCCGATCTCGAACCCGTAGGTCTCGGCGATGAACGCCGCGAGAAACGCGTTGGGCGGCGTGCCGATCAATGTTCCGAGGCCGCCGACATTTGCGGCATAGGCGACGGCAAGCATGAGAGCCGGCGCGTATTCGCGGCGAGCGACGTCTTCACCTGCACCGTTCGTCTCGGCGATCATCGCGACCGTGGAAGCGGCGATCGGCAGCATCAGCATCGCGGTTGCCGTGTTGCTGAGCCACATGCTGAGGACCGCGGTCGTCACCATGACACCGGCGATCACGCGCGCCGGTCTGTCTCCGAACAGCCGCAACAGGTTTATCGCTACGCGGCGGTGCAGATCCCAACGCTGAACCGTGAGCGCCAGGACGAATCCACCGAGAAAGAGGAAGATCAGCGGATTGGCGAACGGTTTGGCGGCATCGTCGATCGTGGCGATCTCCAGCAGCGGGAACAGCACGAGGGGCAGGAGCGCGGTCGCGGGTAGCGGGATCGCTTCACTCGCCCACCAGGTCGCCATGAGCAGGGCGACCGCGGCGGTTCGCCACGCCATCTCGGGCATGCCCGCCGGCGCAGGCAGTATGAGGACAAGCGCGAACCCGGCGGCGCCGGCGATCAGGCCGATCCGCCGTCGCGACGATGATTGGCTGCCTTGATCTCGTGGAGCTGCCACGGATGCACCGGCCGGCAGAGCGATGGGACGAGGACGGTTCTACCGGCGGTGCCGCCGGCCGCAACGAAGATCGGGGCTCTGGCGAAACCAGCGGCCGCGCCGTCCGCAAACGCGCACGTCACAGGGTGAGCAGGCCCCGCGGTCGCCCTAATGCGACATCAGGACCGGCACGGTCATCCTGCCCAGGATCTCACGCGTCACGCCGCCCAAGAGCGGCTCCCGCAGGCGGTGGTGACCATAGGCGTCCGTCACCAGGAGATCGACCCCGAAATCGGCGATCGAGGACAGCAGGGCATCGCTGGCGCTGATCTCCGACCGCACCGTGTGCCGGGCCTCGGCCTTGACGCCATGCCACGCCGGATGAGCGCTGATATCGGTGCCGGGCACGTGCCGGTCATCACCCGTGTCGATGCCAGGAACGATCACGGCGTTCGCTTGCCGCAGCAGCGGCAGCTATCGGGGCGCGCATCCCTTGACCGCCATCAACCGCTCACACCGACCGGGCAGCGACGGAATCACGATTTGCCGAAGCGATAGGCGATCCAGTAGACGAGCCCCACGAGAAGGCCGCCGCCGATCACGTTGCCCACCGTGACCGGCACGAGATTCCTCACCAGCCCGCCGATCGTGACGCCGTCGTCGATGAGCATGCCCAACGGAATGAAATACATGTTCGCGACACTGTGCTCGAAGCCCAGCGCGACGAACGCCGAGACCGGAAATATGATGGCGAGGACTTTTCCGGACACCTGCCGCGCCGCGTAGCTGAGCCAGACGGCGAGGCAGACCAGCGCATTGCACAGAATGCCCCGAATCAGGGCTTGCTCGAGAGGGAGCGCGGTCTTGCTCTGGGCAATGGCGACGGCGGTGCGGGAGACCGCACCGTCTCCCGTGAGCAGGGTCCCGGACCAGAACACGAACGCCGCTGTCGCCACGGCGCCGACCAGATTGCCCGCATAGACCAGCATCCAGTTTCGGATCAGCGCGATGGTGGTGATCTTGCGGTCCGCCCAGGCCATGACGATCAAATTGTTCCCCGTGAAAAGTTCGGCGCCGGCAATGACGACCAGTATCAGACCGAGCGAGAACGCGGCGCCGCCCAGCAGGCGCCCGGGCCCGAGCCCAAGGCTGCTGTCGGTCACGACGAGTGTGAAAAGCATCGCGCCGAAAGAAATGAATGCGCCTGCCAATACCGCGAGGGTCAGCGTTTGCAGTATCCCGAGATGGGCCTTGGCAACTCCTGCTATTTCGATGAGCTCGGCGATGACGGCGGGGCGATACACGTCTATCGTGTAGTCGGGCATGTTCTCGGTCGTCTGATGCTGGCGGGTCTCGCTTCTGTCATCGTTCATTTCGGCAATTCTCCCCGAGAGAGTCGGATCGGCGTATTTCCGCCGCCATGATGGCTTTGATCGGCGGATGGCGCCCCGGCCCTCGGCCTATTGCTCGATCGACCGGCGAATCCGCGCGGCAACTGTATCCGGACTCGCTCGTGCATCGAGTCGCTGCCGGGACACATCGCCGATGTCATAGCGGGTTTGTCTGCCGACGACCGCGGCCGTCGCGTCGCGGTCACGACTCGCGACGCGCTCGCCCGGCCGCGTATGCACGGCGTCAACGATCACGCTGTTGCCGTCCGCGATGGCCGATTTCGCTTGTGCATGCAGGCGCGCGCAGACGGCCTCGTCGACCTCGCCTGCATAAGCCGACTTCGGCAGCCGGTCTCGGGCGAAAGCCGGAACAGGCGTTTACGCACGACGTCGCTCTGCGGCAACAGGCCGCCGCGCAGGGGCGGGTGCGCCAACAAAGCGACATCGCCCCGCCTGTAGGGGCGCCCCTTGTGGGCGCCCGAACCCTCGAACAGGCGGGGACCGAGGGCGGGCGACCACAAGGGCTGCCCCTACAGGGATTGTCGCGGTTCGTGTGGGTTCGTGCTGGCGATGACCGCGGGACGGCGGCTCGCTGGAGTCCGGTCGTCCTGTATCGATTTCAAACTGAGACACTGCCGACCGCCCGGGGCTCTGAAAGGCAAGGGACGCAAGGAGGTTGGGGGCAGCATCCGTCACCAGCCCGGCCGCGAAGTCGCCCTGTCCGCGCTGAAGTCGGTCTCGCCGATGCGATGGCGGGTAGCACCGCGCGGGCCTGGATCGAGAAAAACGTCGTCGAAACCCGGATGCAGGATTCGGCAGCGGGGATTGATCTTCATGACACACTCGGGAGCGCCGTGCCGGACCGTTCCGGCGACGGCCGTCTGCCAAGCCGAGGGTGTCGACCGCCACCCGGCTGTCGCCGGACGTGATCGACCGCTTCGAGACTGGCGGCCGCGGACGGCAGACCTGGACCGATTCCGCCCGTCAAACCCTGTCTGCTCGTTCCGAAAAGTGCAGTTTCGCGCCTTGCGCCGGCTCTTGCCGCAACCGATGCGAAGCATCGGAAGGCGACACGAACATGGCGCGGAGACTCGCCGGTGATCAACCGGCGTCGTGGCGTCTTTCCAGCCGCACCGGCAGGCCGCCGCGGGGACGGAGTACGACGTTGCCCACAGGGTGGACGTCATGGCCGTCGGCCACGCGCAAGCGCCATCGGCGCGCGATGGTCGCCAGGATCAATTGCGCTTCCATCAGTGCGAAATTGTTGCCGATGCAGATGCGGGGGCCGCCGCCGAACGGGAAATATGCGTGCTTCGGGCGCCGGTCCGACCGTGCGGGATCGAAGCGTTCGGGGTCGAAACGCTTCGGCTCGGCCCAGATCGCCGGCGCGCGATGGGCGAGCCAGATGTTGAGGTTGACGATCGTGCCTTTCGGCACCCGCACGCCGTCGATCTCGTCGTCGGCGATCGCCTGGCGCGAAACCATCGGCACTGTCGGATAGAGGCGCATGGTTTCTTCGATCGTCATGCGCATACACCGCAGGTTTTCGAGATCGGCGAAGCGAGGCGGCCGGTCCGGGAGCGCGGAGTCGAGTTCGGCATACAAACGTTCTGCCGCGTCGGTGTGTTTGTCGAGGGCGTAGAACGTCCACACCAGCGCGGTCGCCGTCGTCTCGTGTCCGGCGACGAACATGGTCATCACTTCGTCGCGCAACTGGCGGTCGCTCATCCGTTCGCCGGTCTCTTCGTCCTCGGCGCGCATCAACATGCTCAGCAGGTCGCCATGATCGCGCGTGTCGGCGCGACGTTCGCCGATGATGCGATTCACCGTGCGATCGATCACGCGCACCGCCGCGCGTATGCGTGCGTCGGGCAGCCTCGGAACCCATTCGGGGACGCCGATAAAGTCTCGGAACCGCAGCCGGTGCCGGCTCAATTCACCGATCGCCGCGCTCGCCTGCTGCGCCTCCGCCTCGTCGAGCCGGTCGGAGAACATCGCTCGTGTGATGATCTTCATGGTCACGCGTGACATTTCCCGCTGCGCGTCCAGCGGCTCGCCGCGCGCCGCGGCGGTTTCCCAGCCGGCGAGCATCTCTTGCGTCAGCGCCACCGTCATGTCGGCAAACCCCCGGACCCGCTCGCGACGGAACGCCGGCGCGGCGATCCGGCGCTGGCGCCGCCAGAATCGGCCTTCACTCGTCAGCAGGCCGCGGCCCAGGATCGGTTCGAGCAACGCGCGGCCGATGGGTGTCTTGTGGTAGTTGTCGGAGCGGGCGACCAGCACATGACGGACGACGGCGGGATCGGCCGTCGTCGCCACGTGGCTGAACACCATTCTGTGCGGGCGAAAATCGCCGTTGGCTCCGGCGCGGCAATAGACCGATACGGGGTCCTCTCGCAGGGCGCGGTAGAGGTTCAGAATGCCCGGGCTTTGCTCGGTCATGAGATCATCTCTCGATTCCGAAGGTCTGGTGCCCGCTCCCGGACTCGAACCGGGACGGCCGATGGCCTCGGGATTTTAAGTCCCGTGCGTCTACCAATTCCGCCAAGCGGGCTCCCCTCCCCGCGGCTCACGCCTCCAGCAGTTCGGGATCGCCGCCGAGATCGCCGACGATTCGCATGAGTTCGGTCACCGCGGTTTCCAGGCGCTCGACGTCCGTGCCCCGCAACACGAGGTTCGAGCCGTGGCGCCCGACCTGATAGAACGGGTAGCTGCCCATGTCGATGTCGGGATAGCCGGTTTGCAAATCCTTCAGCGGCCCTGCAAGGGTCCCCTCGGGCAGATAGGCCGTCACCGTGCGGGTGGCCAGCCGCACGCCGCCGGGGATCGTTGCGAGCGCGGCCTCCAGCATGGCCTGCATGATCGACGGCACGCCCGCGAGCACGAACACGTTTTCCATGCGGAAGCCGGGGGCGCCGGAGACCGCATTGTCCACCAGAGCCGCGCCGCGCGGCGTGTTCGCCATGCGTAGGCGCGCTTCGTTGACTTCGATGTTGCGCGCCCGGAACTGCGCTTCGAGGATCGCGCGCGCCTCCGGGTTCAGGATCAGGGGCACGCCGAACGCCCTCGCGATGCACGCTGCGGTGATGTCGTCGTGAGTCGGGCCGATGCCGCCGGTGGTGAACACGTAATCGTAGCGCGCGCGGGTTTCGTTCACCGCCGCGACGATCATGTCTTCGAGGTCGGGGATCACCCGCGCTTCGGCCAACCGCACGCCCCGTTCCGCCAGTCTCCTGGCGATGTAGTTGAGATTCACGTCCTGCGTGCGGCCGGACAGGATCTCGTTGCCGATGATCAACGCGCACGCGCTCGGTTGCGGCATCGTCGCCTTCATGGCCTTCTCCCGATCGGCACCGTCGTCGGGCACCATAGCCGACATCGCACTGCCGCCCAAGGATTGTCGGCTCGCCGCCCGCACGCCGATCCGGTTCCGTCCGCATCCCCGGTCGCGGTCGGGCGCACGAATGCGGGCGGTGCGACGGCGCATCCCGGAGGCGGTGTCGATCGGGTCGGTTCGACGCCGTCGGGCAATGCCGACCGCCCTCGCCCGCGCCGCAACCCCTCGGCTCGAAAGACCTGCCGCTCGGTCTCGTCGCGCGTCGCGGCAGGCCTTGACTGTTCCGCGCCTGTCCAATCCCATGGCGGCTCCGGACTGGCGGCGCGGGGCGGGTTCGCCTGGACCGGATCCCGCCATCCGGCGTTCGTCCCGGCCCGCCCGTCTCGAAAACCGTCGATTGGGAGCGGTCATGTCGCCGGATCGCGCTGACGCGTTGTTCTACGAGCTGTTCTGCGGGCTGCCCCGGCAGGGACCGGGGACGGCAGCGGGCACGCGTCGGGCTCTGGGACTGGTGCCTGGGGTCGGGTCGGGAACCCGCGTGCTCGACATCGGCTGCGGGACCGGCGCGCAGACATTGGTTCTGGCAGACAGTGCGCCGCTGCGCGTCGTCGCCGTCGACAACCACCCCCCGTTCATCGCCGCGCTGACCCGCAAGGCGCATGAACGCGGCATCGCGGATCGACTGGACGCCCGCGTCGCGGACATGCGCCGACTCGACTTCGCCGACGGTTCCTTCGACCTGATCTGGTGCGAGGGCGCCATCTACAACATCGGTGTCGAAGCGGGGCTGCGCGAGTGGCGCCGATTACTGCGGCGCAACGGGCATATCGCACTGACCGAGGTGTGTTGGCGGAAGCCCGAGCGGCCCGCCGCGTGCGCAGCGTTCTGGAACCGGGAGTATCCGGCTATCCGCGGCACCGCCGCGCTCCTGGAAGCCATCGAGGCGTGCGGCTACGAGACGGTCGGGCACTTTCCGCTCCCCGCGTCCGCCTGGTGGGACGACTACTATCGGCCGTTGCAAGACAACGTGACCGCATTCCGCAAGCGCCGCCACGGTGTGGCGGACGCGCAGGAGTTGGCGGACCGATGCCAGACGGAAATAGACATCTGGCATGCCTGCTCGGCGTTCTACGGCTACGAATTCTGTGTGCTCCGTGCCTGTTGAACCGGTCCCTGTGCGCGCCGTGAAGGCCGAGACGCCGCTGCCAGCCTGTGGAACGCCGCGATGAAGTTTCCCGATCCGCTCGTCAGGGGCCGTCTGATCGTGCGCTACAAACGCTTTCTCGCCGATGTCTCGCTGGCGGACGGCCGCGAGGTCACCGCGCACGTCGCCAATCCCGGCGCCATGACCGGCCTCGCCGAACCGGGCTCCGTAGTGTGGCTGTCGCCGGCGCGCAACCCGGCGCGCAAACTGCGCTGGTCCTGGGAACTGGTATGTGTCGGCGGCGGCCTTGTCGGGGTCAATACGGCGTGGCCCAACGCGATCGCGGCGGAGGCGATCGGCGCGGGGCGGATCCCCGAACTCGCGGGCTATGCGCGGTTGCGCCGCGAAGTGCGCTACGGCCGGAACTCGCGGATCGACCTGCTGCTCGATGACGATGCACGCGGCGCGTGCTATGTCGAGGTCAAGAACGTGCATCTCCAGCGCGGCCTAAGCGCCGCGTTTCCCGACGCGGTGACGAAACGCGGCGCCAAACATATGGCGGAGCTCGCCGATATGGCTGCCGCCGGCCATCGCGCGGTGGTCCTCTATCTCGTCCAGCGCGCCGACTGCGAGGACTTCCGCGTTGCCGGCGACATCGACCCAGCTTACGACGCCGCCTTCACCGCGGCGCGCGCGGCGGACGTCGAAGCCGTTTGCTATGCCTGCCGGATGAGCACCCAGGCGATTGTTGTCGACCGGCCGCTGCCGATCGTCGCGCGATCGGGGTAGGATGGGCGGCAAGGAGGCGAGGGACCGTTGAACGACATGGGACAGGTGAGGGGCGGGGCTGCCACCGGACCGTCGAACGCGATCAAGATACACCGGGCGGAGGATTTCGCGGCGATGCGCCGGGCGGGGCGGCTTGCCGCCGAAGTGCTCGATTACGTGACCCCCCACGTCACCCCCGGCGTCACCACCGGGCGGATCGATCGTCTCTGTCACGAGTTCATCGTCGAGCACGGGGCGATTCCGGCGCCGCTCGACTACAAGGGGTTTCCACGGTCGGTCTGTACGTCGGTCAATCATGTCGTCTGCCACGGAATCCCCGACGACTCCAAGCGGCTCGTCGAGGGCGACATCGTCAACATCGACGTCACCGTCATCCTCGACGGGTGGCACGGTGATACCAGCCGAATGTTCTGGCTGGGCAAGACGTCGCGCAAGGCCGATCGGCTGACGATGATCACGTACGAAGCCATGATGCGCGGCGTCGAGGCGGTGCGGCCCGGGGCGACTCTGGGCGATGTCGGCCACGCCGTTCAGCGCCACGCGGAGGCTGCCCGCTGCGCCGTCGTGCGCGATTTCTGCGGCCACGGAATCGGCCGGGTATTCCACGATGCGCCGACCGTTCTGCACTATGGCCGGCCCGGCGAAGGCGCGGTGTTGCGCGAAGGGATGTTCTTCACCGTCGAGCCGATGATCAATCTCGGCCGCCACGAGGTAAAAATCCTCGCAGACGGATGGACCGCGGTGACCCGGGACCGCTCGCTGTCGGCCCAGTTCGAGCACACCGTTGCAGTCACCGCCAGCGGCCACGAAGTATTCACCGCTTCGCCGGCCGGCTGGCATCATCCGCCCTACGGCTGAGGGTCGGATGGCCGCGAGCGCGCCGCAGGACCACCGCGCCGGACATCGAGCCCGTTTGCGCAAACGCCTCCTGGAAGGGGGCCCCGACGCGCTGCAAGACTACGAACTGCTGGAACTGGTGCTGTGCGCGGCCCTGCCACGCCGCGACGTCAAAGAGATCGCCAAGAACTTGATCGGCGCGTTCGGCGGTTTCGCGGAAGTGATCGCCGCCGAGCCCGCGCGTCTCAAGGAGATCAAGGGAGTCGGCGACACGGCCGCGGCGGCGCTCAAGGCGGTTGAGGCGGCCATGCACCTGGCGCTACGCGAGCGCGTCGTGGACCAGGACGTGATCGGCAGCTGGCAGGCGCTGCTCGACTACTGCAAGGGCAGGATGCAAGACGAGAAGATCGAGCAGTTTCGCGTCCTCTATCTTGACCGCAAGAACGTGGTGATCGCTGACGAGAAGCAACAGACCGGCACGGTGGACCACGCGCCGGTCTATCCCCGCAAGGTCGTCCACCGCGCGCTCGATCTCGGCGCCAGCGCCCTGATCCTGGTGCACAACCACCCCAGCGGCGACCCCACGCCGTCGTCACAGGATATCGAAACCACGAGGAAAATCGTCGAAGCGGCCCGGGCGCTCGGCATCGCGGTCCATGATCACATCATCGTCGGCCGGCGCGGACACGCCTCGTTCAAGGCGCTGCATCTGATCTGATCACGCTTTCCGGATGGCGTCGTAGCGCGTCTGGTCGGCGGTGAGGCCGGCGGCGAAACCGCTCACGCCGTCGCGCAGCGCGATCTGCTCGGTTTCCTGGAACATGACGACGAACGGCGAGTCCCGTTGCACGATGCGTTGCAGGTCGCGATAGATGCGGGCGCGGTCGTTCTCGTTGCCGGCCAGCACCGCCGCTTCGGTCCGCCGGGTGAGTTCGGGAATCTCCCAGCCGTTGCGCCACGCCAGAGTCCGTTCGCGCGCGTCGTCGCCATTGTCGGGGTTGCGGGTGAAGGTCGCGGCGTTGGAGTGCGGGTCGAGATAGTCGGGTCCCCACTGGCCGATGAAAATCTCGTGCCGCCGCGCGCGGTATTTCGTCAGCACCTGTTTGCCCGTGCCGGGCAGGATTTCGAGCCGAACGCCGCCGGCCGCCATCGACGCCTGCAACGCCTGGGCGATGAGCAGCGAGACCGGATCGGACCGCGCATCCATCGCGACCTCGAAACCTTCGTGAAGGCCGGCCTCTGCCAGCAGGGTGCGCGCACGGTCCGGGTCGAACGCGAACGGCGTCTCGTCGAGCGCCGCAAAGAACCCGGCCGGCAAAAACGCCTGATGGACGCGCGCCCGCCCGCCGAGCAGTTCTTCGGCGATCGCGCGATAGTCGATGAGATGGCGCAATGCCCGGCGCACCGGCGAGCGCGCCAGGATCGGGTGCCGCTGATTGAGGCCGAGATAGTGGATGCGGGCGCGCGGCGCGCGGAGAATCCTCACCCCGCCGGTCGCCGCCAGCGCCGCGATCTGGTCCGGGCCGAGATTGCGCGCGGCGTCGATGTCGCCGCGTTCCAGCAACAGCCTCTGCACCGCCGGCTCGCGGATATCCCGTAGTACCACGCGCTTGAGCGCCTCGTCGGAGCGCGCGGCGGGCGCCGCGTCGAGCAGCACGAACTCCCCGGTCCGCCACCGCTTGAGGGTGAACGCGCGCCCGCCCGCGGAATGGGCTCGCAACCACCCATGGCCCCAATCGGCGCCGGGGTCGGGGATAGCGCGTCGGTCGATTACCGAGGCGATCCCCGCGCTCAGGGCGTTGTAAACCAGCGATGGCGCGTAAGCCGCGTCGAGCTCGAGCAGGAACCGACGATCGTCGAGCGCCCGGATACGCTCGGGCGTGAGGCCGAATTGGGTGAGGATGAAACCCGGCGCCTTGTCGAGCGCCACCGCGCGGCGCAGAGAGAACACGACGTCTTCGACCCCGATACGCCGACCGCTGGCGAAGGTCGGTCCGGCGCGCACCGAGAAAATGAACCGCGCACCGTCCGGCGATGCCGCCTCCACCACTTCCCCGACCGGCGACCCCGGATCGTCGGGGTTGGGACGGAACAGGCGTGGATACAGGTTGGCGACGATCTCGGCGCCCGAAAACTCGAAAACCTCGGCGGGGTCGAGACCGATCACGTCGTCCAGCGCCTTCGCCATGACGAAGACAGACCGTGGTGTGCCCGCCGGCGCGCAGGCTGCCGCGCCGCCGGCGAGGGCGAGGCCGAAGAGACCCCGGCGTGTGAGGCCGTCGCGTAACACCATCCACCGGAACCGAAACGAAAAGCCGATCGAATGACCCGCGGCATTATGCCGCCCCCGACACCGCTGTCTTGCGGGAAGGTGGGCTGCGGCGCATGATGCGCCCAACCTTGGAGGAACCGGTTGTGGAACACGCCGAGCGCGACACGCATCCCGTCCGGCGAACGCTCTTGGGCTGCTCGCGCGCGGGAGCAAGGGTTCCGGCTCGTCGCCGCGCATCGGCGGTCGCACGATGACCCCGTCGCGGATCGGCGCGACGGAGATGCTGTCGCGGTTGGTCGCGTTTGATACGACCAGCCGTAACTCGAACCTGGCGTCGATCGATTTCATCGCCGACTATCTCGCCCGCCACGGCATCGCCAGCGAGCGCCTGTTCGACCCGAGCGGTGCGAAGGCGAACCTGTTCGCCACGATCGGCGCCGCGGGGGACCGCGGAGTCGTATTGTCGGGCCATACCGATGTCGTGCCCGTCGATGGCCAGGCCTGGACGAGCGATCCGTTCCGCCTGGCCGGTCGCGACGGTCGGCTTTACGGGCGCGGGACCGCCGACATGAAAAGTTTCATCGCCGTCGCGCTGGCGCTGGCGCCCGAATTCGGCGCCCGCGCGCTCACGGCGCCGATCCACCTCGCGTTGTCATATGACGAGGAAGTCGGCTGCCTCGGCGCGCCGCAATTGGTGGCGTATCTGCGTGACGCGCCGTTCACCCCTGCCGCCGCCATCATCGGCGAACCGACCGAAATGCGCCTGGCGAACCGGCACAAGAGCGTGCATCACCTGCGCACGACGGTGACGGGGCTCGAGGCGCATTCGGCGCATACCGACCGCGGGGTCAGCGCCATCCTCGTCGCCGGGCGGCTGATCGCGTTTCTCGACGATCTCGCCGCCCGCTTCCGCGCCGGCGCCGACCCCGGTACCGGCTTCGACCCGCCATACCACACCCTTCACGTCGGCACCGTCGAGGGCGGCACCGCCGGCAACATCCTCGCCGGCCGCTGCGCGTTCATGTGGGAAGCCCGCTTGCTGCCCGGCGCCGATTTCGACACCGAAGTGCGCGCGCCGTTCGACGAATATGTCGAAACCACCGTTCTGCCGGCCATCCGACGGGTGTCGCGCGAGACAGGGGTGGCAACGGAACGGCTGGTCGACGTCGACAGCCTGGCGGCGCAGCCGGAGTCGCCGGCGGAGGCGCTCGTCCGCGCCGTCACCGGCGACAACAGGCCGGGCGCGGCGATTTCGTTCGCCACCGAGGGCGGGTTGTTCCAGCGCGGGGGGATTCCGAGCGTGGTCTATGGACCCGGCAGCATCCACCAGGCGCACAAGGCCGACGAATACATCGCGCCGGACCAGATCGAAGCCTGCGAGCGGTTCATGCGTCGGCTGATGGATCGTTTGACGGCGCCGTAAGCGCCGACTCGATCCGCCGTTCGAGCGTTTGCATGAACGCCGCGCGCGGCAGACCGGGTCCGATGGGCTCGAGCACGCGCAGGGTGATGCGCCCCGGTCGCTTGATGAAAGCGTTGCGCCCCCACACCTCTCCCGAATTCACGGCGACGGGGACTACCGGAACGCCGAGTCTGCCGTAGAGCGCGGCGGCGCCCGCCTGATAAGGATGCGCGGCCCCCGGTGCTACGCGCGTCCCCTGCGGGAAAATGACCACTTGGCGCCCATCCGCTACGGCTTCGGCGGCTTCGGCGACCATCGCCCTCAGCGCCTGCGCGCCGCCGGTGCGATCCACCGCGATCTGCCGGTTCTTGCGTATGTAGCAACCGAGCAGGGGGATTCGCACAAGCTCGCGTTTCAGCATGCAAGCCGGGTCGGGTAAAAGGCCGAACAGGGCCACGGTTTCCCACGCGGACTGGTGCTTGGCGGCGACGATGCAGCCGGCGGCGGGAAGACCTCCGGGATTCTCGATCGCGATCTCTGCCCTGACGACGGTGCGCAACAGGAAGTTCGTCCACCACGCCCACCCGCGTGCGGCGCGGACCAGAAACCGGCGCGGCAACAGCAATGTCGGCACTAAAAGAATCGCCAGTGCGGCGGAGCCGCCGAAGAAACCCGCGTTGAACAGCGCCGAGCGCAGCCATAATCCCGTCATGGCCGCATGTGCGCGAACCGGAATTTGGCATACTCGACGACCAACAGGCGAGTCGTGCCCCAATACCGCCACCACGAATTGAGCGGAACGTTCGGCGGAAAGACGGGGTAGGGCACCAGCGCGACGTCCGGCATGGCGCGGCGAAACTCGGCCTCCGCGCGCGGCATGTGGTAGGCGGCTGTGACCAGGGCGAGGCGGGTCAGACCCTCCTCTGCCATCCACCGCGCCGTTTCCCGCGCGTTGCCGCGCGTGTTCGTCGCGGCCACTCCCACGCTTATCCTGTCGTGCGGGAAATCCGGTTCAGGACGCAGTTGCTCGATCAGGCGTCCGACGTCGGCCTGGCGATTGACCCCGGAAACGAACAGCCTGGCGTGCGGCATTGCCGCCAGAGCGTCGAGGCCCGCCCTGAGACGACCCCCGCCGCCGGTCAGCACCACGATCGCTTCGACGCCGGACATGTCGGGATTCGGCAGGCGCGACAGGCTGTCGACGAAACGGACGAATCCCAGCGCCAGTGCCGCCAGGACGCCCGCGAGAAGCAGGGCGGGAAGCCACAGGAGCGTCTTGCGCACCCGTCAGAACATCCGCCTCAACGCGCGCATCACTGTCGTTCGCGCGGCCAGCGCGGACACGGCCATACTTGCCAGTGGCACCGCCGCGAAAATCAGCCACGCCGCCGGCGGCATGGCGATATCGAGCAGAAGCGGCGCCTCGAGCTGGCGCGCATACCACCCCAGGGCGAGGACCGCCGCCAACGCCGCCAGCGTCCCGAAGAGACCGCCGCGCAAGCCGAGCCACAGGGCGCGGCGCCGGAACGCGCGCGCCACATCGTCGTCGCGCGCGCCGAGCCAGTGCATCAGTTCGATCGTGTGGCGGTGGGCGGTCAGGGCGGCGCGAGTCGCGAACGCGACCGTGAGTGCGGCGACGACGGCAACGAACGCGAGTACGACGATCGACAGAATTTGCGCCGCGCGGGCAAGCGCGACCAATCGCTCGACCCACGCCAGACCGGTGTCGAGCGTCGCCTCGGGTGCGACCTCATGCAGGCGCGTTTCGGCCGTCCGCCAATCGACGATCCAGCCGGGCTCGACTCCAACGTCGATCAATGTCGGTAACGGCAGATCTCCGGGCAGGTTACCGTCGCCGAGCCACGGCGCCAGCAATGCCGCGACCGAGCGTTCGGGGATCGGAGCGACTCGCGCGACGCCGGGGGTGCGTCGCATGACATCCAGAACCGCAACCCGGATCTCGGGCGTACTGTCGGCCGGCAACTGAACCGTAACCACGGCGTAATCGCCCGATTGCCACCGCGCGATCGCATGGCCGAGGGCCAACAGACCGGCGAGGGCGAGGACGGCGAAAAAGGTCTTCAGGGCAATCGCCCAGGAAACGAAGCCGTCGCCGCCGTCGCGGGCGAGCGCCAGGGCGGTCTCAAGCCGCGCCACGCGCAACCGCCGTCTCACGCCTGTCGGGCAGGGCCAACTGACCGCCGTCGAGTGCGAAGCAGGGATGGGAGTAACGCGCCGTCAGACGCGCGTCGTGGGTAGCGATCACGACCGTGGTCCCCAATCCATTGAGCGCTTCGAACAGCCGCAGCACGCGCCGCCCGTTCTCCGCATCCATACTGCCGGTCGGCTCGTCGGCCAGCAACAGACCCGGCCGTCCGATGACCGCTCGCGCGATGGCGACCCGTTGCTTTTCGCCGCCCGCCAGCATCGGAGGCGGCGCGTCCATACGATGACCGAGACCGACCCATTCGAGCATTTCCTCGACCGGCCCGTCGATCTCCGCCGGCGCAGCGCCGGCGATCTTCAGAGGCAATGCGACGTTCTCGCGTGCGCTCAGGCGATCGACCAGGCGAAAATCCTGAAACACGACGCCGATCTTCTGGCGCAACTGCGCCAGGCGTGCGCGCCTGGCTTGCGAGACGTCTTCCCCGAAGGCGGTGACCGCGCCCCGTACCGGACGATGCGCAAGAGCCATCAGGCGCAGCAGAGACGTCTTGCCGGCGCCGCTCGGTCCGGTCAGAAACTGAAAACTACCTGCCGCCAGCTCGAAGGTGATGTTGCTGAGCACCTCGGGCCCGGCGCCGTAGCACATGCCGACGTTCTCGAACCGCACCATGCCGCGGCGACCCTCGTGCGGCGCGTTCGACGCGACGGAGTTCAGACGCCCTCGACGATGAGCACCGTTCCGTCGGAAGCCGACCGGCGCAGCGCGATCAGCGGCGCGTAATCCTCGGAGCCATACCAGCGCCTGGCCGCCTCCGCATCGTCGAACTCGATGATGACGACGCGCGAGTAGGGCTGATCTCCTTCGAGGACGCTCAGATCGCCGCCGCGGGCCTTGTAGCGGCCGCCGTGGCGCGCGACCGACTCCGGCACTTTCTCGCGATACTTCGCGAACGCTTCCGGATCCGTGACATCGATCTGGGCGACGACGTAGGCGGTCATGGAAGTGCTCCCCGAATTCCCGACAACGGCGGCGACCATAGCGGTTCCGCCGCGCCGAAACAAAGGCGCGCCCGTCGGACTCGCCGTATGATCGCGGTATGATATGGCGTCGGTCGATGATGCCGGCGCGCGGTTCGATGAACCGGGAGAATGCGATGACCGACGCGGAATTGGCGCGCCGTATCCGACTCGGCGAGGATGCCCGACTCGAGCTCAAGAGAGTTGTCGTGTCCGACGGCCGGGTCACCGCACCGCATCGGAACTCGCTCGCCGACGAGCTCGCCGCCTTCGCCAACAGCCGGGGTGGGACGGTGGTCCTGGGTGTAGACGACAAGACCCGCGATGTCCGCGGTATTCCGTTCGATGTTCTCGATACCGTCGAAGATTTCGTGCGTGAAATCTGCAACGATTCCATCGATCCCGCACTGGACGCGGACATCCGCAAGCGGGAACTGGAAAACGCGGGCGGCCGGCTCGTGGCGACGCTATCTATCGACGTCGAACGCAGCTTGTTCGTGCACAAGAGTCCCGGCGGCTATTGCCGCAGGATAGGCAGTTCGCGGCGCGAGCTGCCGCCGGATGCCCTCGCGCGCCTGTTTCAGGAGCGCAGCCACAGTCGCATGATCCGCTTCGACGAAACCGCCGTACCGGCGACGACACCGGCGGATCTGGACTACGAGCTCGTGCGACGCTTTCTGCGCGGAGCCGACGACGACTCTTCGGTGCGGTCGCCCGAAGCGTTTCCGCAGGCGATTGCGGACAGGCTGCGCAAGCTACACGTCGTGACTGACGACGTTGACGAGAACCCGCGATTGACGCTGGCTGGCGCGCTTCTTTGCACACGGGCGCCGCAGCGGTGGCTTGCCCACGCATACATACAAGCCGTGGCCTATGCGGGAGAACGGACCGACGTTCACTATCAAATCGACACGCGCGATATCGGCGGCCCAATCGACACGCAGGTCGGGGAAGCACTGCACTTCGTTCGGCGGAACATGCTGGTGCGAGCGGTGAAACACACGGGGCGGTCGGACCGTCCCCAATTCAGCGAGCGCGCCGTGTTCGAGGCGCTCGTGAACGCAGTGGCGCATCGCGACTATTCGATAGCCGGTTCCCGGATACGCCTGCATATGTTCGGCGACCGCCTCGAACTCCATGTTCCCGGCGCGCTGGCCAACACGCTCACGGTCGACAGCCTGGACCTGTTGCAGGCGAGCCGGAACGAAACCATCGTATCGTTGCTGGCGCGCTGCGCCGCGCCGTCCGGCCTCAGGCGTACGCGGCTGATGGACCGGCGCGGCGACGGTGTGCCGATCGTCATCGAGGAAACGCGGAAGTTGGCGGGGCGGGCGCCGGAATACAGGCTGATCGGTGACAACGAATTGCGGCTCACGATCCCGGCAGCCGCACCGGAGGGTTGAACTGGCCCGGAGCAAACGAATCGTCTGCCTCGCGAACTCCCGGAAATTGTCCGGACGCTGTATCGCGGGCCGAGAGTGGAGCGAGGAAGGGGAAGCGGGGAACTGGATTCGACCCGTGAGCGCGCGCGACGGCCGGGAAGTGTCGGAATACGAGCGCCAATACGAAGATGGCAGCGATCCCCGCGTTCTCGACATCGTCGACGTTCCGGTTCTCGAACCGCGCCCGGAGAGCTGTCAGACAGAGAATTGGTTGCTCGACCCGGAGGGCTACTGGCGAAAAGAAGGCCGCTATTCCTCGTCCGATCTCCCCGCCCTGACGGAGCCGGTCGCGCCGCTCTGGCTGGACGGTTTCAGCACCTGGCACGGATCGAACGACAATATCCCCGTCGAAGCGATGGATTCGATTTCCGGGTCGCTACGTTTGATCCATGTCGAACGCCTCGTCCTCGCGGTATTCGCGCCCGGCGAGGCGTTCGGCAACGCCAAGCGGCGCGTGCAGGCGCAGTTCGCGTATGCCGGCCGGAACTACAAGTTGTGGGTCACCGATCCCGTCTTCGAGCGCGCCTATCTCGCGAAACTCGACGGCGCCTACCGTATCGGCGACCGTTACATGACCGTCAGTATCGGCGAGCCGTATCAGGGCGCACGCTACAAGCTCGTTGCCGCGATCATGGAACGAGATCGGCGATGACGGATCGCGCGACGAGCATGGCGGACGCCCCGATCTTCACCATCGGCCATTCCAACCACTCGCGCGAGGCGTTTCTGGCGCTGCTGTCGAAACATGGCGTCACCGTCGTCGCCGACGTGCGATCCGCCCCGTATAGCCGTTTCAGCCCCCACTTCGACCGCGACGCGCTCGCCTCCGCACTGGAGGCGCGCGGCGTTCACTATGCCTTTCTGGGACGCACGCTCGGCGGGCGGCCGACGGATCCGGACTGTTACGAAGACGGGCGCGTTCGTTACGACCGCGCCGCGGGCACCGCCGTTTTTCGATCCGGCATCGAGCGGGTTGTCGAGATGGCGGCCGATCGCCGAGTGGCGCTGATGTGCGCGGAGAAGGAACCGCTGGACTGCCACCGGACGCTTCTCGTCGCACAGGCGCTCGACGGCAACGGGCGCGAGGTCGCGCATATCCATGCCGACGGCGGCCTCGAACCCCATGCAGCGGCGATGGACCGGCTGATGGCGAAGTTCGGCCTGAATCCTGACGGCGATCTGTTCGGAGCGCGTGCGGAATCGGTCGCGCGGGCGGTCGCGCGTCAGGCTGGCCGGGTCGCTTTCGTCAAGCCGCCGGGCGAGCGCGTCCGATGAAGATCGCTACCATCGGCTTCACGAAGAAACCCGCGCGCCGCTTTTTCGAACTGTTGCGCGAGTCGGGCGCCCGGCGGGTCGTCGATGTCAGGCTCAACAACGCCTCCCAACTCGCCGGTTTCGCGAAGAAGGACGACCTCGCCTGGTTCCTCGACGAAATCTGCGGCATGGGATACGTCCACCTGCCGGATCTGGCGCCCACCAGGGAGTTGCTGGGCGACTATCGGAAACGGCGCATCGAGTGGCCCGCTTACGAAACCCGCTTTCTGGACCTGATGCGCGCTCGCCGGATCGAGGAAACGGTCCCGCCGGAAGTGCTGGACGGAAGCTGCCTGCTGTGCAGCGAAGATCGGCCGCACCATTGCCACCGCCGGCTGGTTGCCGAATATCTGAGCGATCGATGGGGCGGCGTGAAGATCGCGCATCTGGGCATGGCGGATCCCGCGTGACGCGCGTGGTCAGCGCCGCCTCGTTCCAGGGGAGAACCTGATACGTGCGCAGTCTGAACGGCGCGGTAGCGTGGGTTACCGGCGCGAGCAGCGGCATCGGGCGCGCCGCTGCCGAAACCCTGGCCCGGCACGGCTGCGCCGTCGTCCTGTCGGCGCGGCGCGCGGAAAGCCTGCGCGAGATCGCCGCGACCATCGAAGCAGCAGACGGCCGAGCGGTTGCGGAGCCGTTGGACGTTCGCGACGCGGACTCGGTCCACCGGATCGCCGCGCGTGTCGGGGAGCGCTTCGGCCGGCTCGATATTCTGATCAACAATGCCGGACTCAACGTCCCGCAGCGGCGCTGGAAAGACGTGACGCGCGCAGGGTTCGACGAGGTCGTCGCCGTCAATCTGCACGGCGCCTTCCATTGCACCCGGGCGGTTCTCCCCATGATGCGCCGCCGGCGCGAAGGGCTGATCGTCAACGTTTCCTCGTGGGCCGGGCGCCACGATTCGCCCGTCACCGGCCCCGCCTACAGCGCCGCCAAGGCCGCGTTGCTGGCGATGAACGCGAGCCTCAACATGGAGGAAGGTGGCAACGGTATCCGCGCCTGCGCCATCTGCCCCGGCGAGGTCGCCACACCCATCCTCGACCGCCGGCCCACGCCGCCGGATGAGGCCACACGCGCCCGCATGTTGCAGCCGGACGACCTGGCGGAAACCATTCTCTACGTCGCCCGCCTGCCGTCTCACGTGTGCGTGAACGAGATCCTGATCAGCCCGACCTGGAACCGGTCCTACCGCCGCATGATGGCCGCGGCCGCGGAGGGGTGACGGCGGCCGCAGCCTCGCGCCTCTCTACAGGTCGTAGCCCTTCTCGCCGTGGGCGATAAGGTCGAGTCCTTCCACTTCAGCCTCCTTCTCCACGCGCAGCGGCGTGAACGCGTCGATCGCCTTGGCGATCAGGAACGTGAACGCGGCCGACCAAACGAGCACCGCCGCGACTCCGACGATCTGCACGCCCAGTTGTTGCCCCATCGACATCTCGGACAGGCCCAGACCGCCGAACGCGACCGTGCCGAAGACCGCTGTCAGAACGATCCCGGTCGCGCCGCCGACGCCGTGCACCGCCAGCACGTCGAGCGAGTCGTCGATCCTGAGCATGTTCTTGACGATGCCGACGGCATAGAAGCAGACGATGCCGGCGACGAACCCGATCACGAGGCCGCCCGCCGGACCGACGTAACCCGACGCCGGCGTGATCGTCGCCAAGCCGGCGATCGCACCGGTCGCGATGCCCACCAGCGTCGGCTTGCGATATCGAATCCACTCGATCGCCATCCAGGTGAAGGCGGCGGTCGCAGCCGAAATATGCGTGACGGTCATCGCCATGCCGGCCGCGGTGTCGGCTGCCACCGCACTGCCCGCGTTGAAGCCGAACCAGCCGACCCACAACATCGCCGCCCCCATCATCACCATGCCCGGATTGTGCGGCGGCCGGATCTCGTGCGGGAAGCCGCTGCGATTGCCCAGCACCCAAGCGAAGACGAGCGCCGACGTACCGCAGGTCAGATGGACCACAAGCCCCCCGGCGAAATCCTGCACGCCAATGTCCGAGAGCCAGCCGCCGCCCCACACCCAGTGGCAGACGGGCGCATAGACGAGGATCAGCCAGGCCCCCGAAAACAGCAGCACGGCGGAAAAACGGACCCGCTCGACATAGGCGCCGACGATGAGCGCCGGCGTGATGATGGCGAACGTCATCTGGAACATGAAGAATACGGTTTCGGGAATGTCGCCCTCCAGCGTGTCCTGGCCCACGCCGGCGAGGAACGCTTTGGAGAAGCCGCCGACGAGTCGGTCGAGACCGCCGCCGTCGGAGAAGGCAAGGCTGTAAACCCCCGCCAGCCACAGAATCGAGGCCAGGCAACAGATCGCGAAACAGTGCATGAGCACCGACAGCACGTTGCTCGCCCGCACCAGCCCCGCGTAGAAAAGCGCCAGTCCGGGCATGGTCATGAACAGGACCAGAGCGGTCGATGTCAGGACCCATGCGGTGTTGCCGCTGTCCGGCGCCGCGATGTCCTGCGCCGCGGCTTGCGCCGCCGGAAACAGCAGCAGGCCGGCCGCGAGCAGGCCCCAAAATCGCTGTCGTGCTTTCATCCCGTCCCCCCGTATGTCTCGATCGCGAACCGGCGGCGCCGCGTCTTCAAACGGCGTCCACCCCGGTTTCGCCGGTGCGAATGCGCAGCGCCTGTTCGACGGTGCTGACGAAAATTTTGCCGTCGCCGATCTTGCCGGTGTGTGCGGCATTCCTGATCGTTTCGACCACGCGCTCGGCCTGGCCGTCGGCAACCACCACTTCGACCATGAGCTTCGGCAAAAAATCGATGACGTATTCGGCGCCGCGATAGAGCTCGGTGTGGCCCTTCTGACGCCCGAAACCCTTCGCGTCGGTGACGGTCATCCCCATCACGCCGACCTCCGCGAGCGCGTCTTTCACGTCGTCGAGCTTGTGCGGTTTGACGATGGCCTCGATCTTCTTCATCGTTCGATCTCCCCACGTCCCCGGAAACGCCGTCCACTATGCCAGACGATGGACGGACCGGCCATCATGCCGCCATGTCCAGGCAGTCGTCTTCCAACAGGTCGAGCGGCGTGAAATCCTCACGCTCGGCATAGTAGCTCGGCCGGGTCGGGCGGGCGATGGCGTTGCTGACGGGATTGTAGGTGATGTAAACGATGTAGCGCGTCCATGGGCTGAGATTGGGGCCGGAAGCGTGTGCGAGGCAGCCGGAAAAGAAAATCGCCGAACCGGCCGGGCCTTTCGGCGCCACGATGCCGTGTCTGGCGGCGAGCGCTTCGACGGTTTCGTGCGCCAGCGTGCGCAGCGGCGATTTTCCGCCCGGCAGCGGCGCATCGTCGTTGGTCAGAATGCCGTCGCGGTGCGAACCCGGGATGAACGCGATCGGACCGTTGAACTCCGTGACCTCGTCGAGAAAGACAGCGTAGTTCATCGCCAGCGGCGCCGGCATCCCGTCATAGGCGCGCCATGACGCCGCGTCCTGGTGCCACGGGAAGTCGAGCTTCCCGAACGGGTCCCTCGCAACGATCTTGTACTGGTGGACGTAAAGGTCGCTGCCGAGGATCTGCTGCGCCGGCTCAAGCAAACGCGGGTGGCGCAGCAAACGCGCATAGAGCGGACTGTAACGCTGCATCGCCAGGGCAAGGCGCAGTTCGTTTGCGTCGTCGCGCAACACTTCCTCTCGCGCGAGGTCGGCGATGCGCCCCGTCTCGCGGCGCAACGGCGCCGCCTCCTCTGCGCTGAACAGGCCGGGCAGGAAGAGATAACCGTCGGACCGAAAGCGGTCGAGCTCGGTCTCGCTCAGTTTCATGGCCGTTGCGTTTCCTTGCCCGCGAGTGTCCAAGGGTTGCATAGCCGATTTCGCGCCGGCCGCAAAGCGCCCTGGCCGCGCGCTCGGGTCTATGATGCCGGGAAAAAGGGGAGTGCTGTCATGAGCCGTATCTTCAGCGGGGGCGTGCGCCAGAACGGCTACGTCGTGCGCGACATCGAGGCCGCTATGCGGCACTGGAGCGACGTGGTCGGCGTCGGCCCGTGGTTCTTCGTCGAACGGGCGCCGATCCGCGAGTTCCGATACCGCGGCGCGCCCTCACAGGTCGAATTGGCGATCGCGCTCGCCAATTCCGGCGACCTCCAGATCGAGTTGATCGAGGCGCGCAACGACGCGCCGTCGATGTATCGCGATTTCCTCCAGGCCGGGAACGAGGGCTTGCAGCACGTCGCATACTGGACGGAGAGTTTCGCCGACGACAAGGCGCGGTTGCTGGCCGCCGGCTATCGAATTGGCCATGAGGGCCTGATCGGCGATTACGGTCCGTTCGTCTATTTCGATACCGGGGCGCATCCGGGCGCCGTGGTCGAACTGTCGGACGTGGGCGGGAGCAAGGCCCGCCTGTTCGCCCACATTGCCGCCGCTGCGGCCGGCTGGGACGGACGCGACCCCGTCCGTCCCTTCCCCGCTGTCGTCTGACGCCGGTCTCGCGTCGCACGCTATCCGCCGCGCGGCATCACGCGGACGCCGGGCCGCAGGCGCCGGTAATCCAGCGTGCGGTGATCCACCGGGACCGGTCCCGGCGCCGCCGTCACGATGATTTCCGCTGCGATGCGCGAGAAGTCGGCGCGGAAATGCACCGAACTCTTGACCGCGACGATCGCCTTCCCGGCCGGTTCGATACCCACATGGCGGAAGAGCTCCTGATCGGCCGCCTGCATCTTGATCGACGACACGACGACCTCGACGCCTCCCACGTCGAGCAGCGCCATGGGGCCGAGCTGCATCCGTGCGCCGGCGAACATCGGTCCTGTCGCGGTGAACCGCCCGTCGCCGAGCGCGAGCACCCTCGCGGTCGCTGCAAGGGGTGGTTCGCCTTGCCAGCCCGGGTCGGCGCCAAGCGCCACCGCCACCTGCGTGCCCTCGCCCGCGCGGTGCGCCGCGGCCGCGGTTTCGGGATCGCAGATCGCGCCGATCACGGCATCGGGTGCTTTCGCCGCGATCAACGCCCGCAACAGCCCGAGCGTGTTCGAATCGCCGCCGCCGCCGGGGTTGTCCTGCGTATCGGCGATCACCACCGGCCGCTCGCGCGCGTTGCTCGCGCGGGCAACCGCTTCCCCAGGCGTGTAGAGGCACCCGGCGAACGCGCTTTCGGCGGCCTCGACCGCGCGTGCGAGGCGATCGGCCGCCGCATTCGCGACCGCTTGCGACTCGCCATAGGCCAGGACCGACGGCCCGACGGCAAAAATGTCGGCCGGCGGAAACCCCATGCAGAGGGACGACGACCACAGACCGTCTTGAGGATCTTTCAGCGACCCGTAGAGCGACGCCGCCGGCTCGGTCATCGTGCATTGCCACGGCAGGGGCACGAGGAAATCGAGCTTGTGGAACGCTTTTGCCGGGCGTCCGCCGTCGGCCATGCGCTCGATCAACGGCAGGGCGCGGGCGCCTGTCTCGGCCATATCGGTGTGCGGATAGGCGCGGTAGGCCACCAGCGCATCGGCGGCCGCCATCATGTCTGCGGTGACGTTGGCGTGCAGATCCAGACTTGCCACCAACGGCGTCTCGCCGAGCGCCGCGCGCACCCGTGCCAGCAGCGCCCCCTCGCCGTCTTCCAGATGCGTGCAAACCATCGCGCCGTGCAGGTCGAGATACACGGCGTCGAGCGGTCCGGCGCTGGCGAGGTCGTCGAGCAGCATGGCGGCGATACGTTCGAAAGCGTCTTCGGCGACGTGCGCCGACGGCTCCGCCGCCGCCCAGGTGAGCGGCGCCACGCGATGGCCGGCGGCTTCCGCGGCGGCGAGGAAACCGGCGATCGGTAGATTGATCCCGGCGACCGCGGGCGGCAGAGCGTCGCCGCGCGACAATCCCGGCCAGCCGCCCGGGCGCGCGAAATCCTCGAACCGGGCCCCGGTCGGCGCGAAGGTGTTGGTCTCGTGCTGAAAACCGCCGGCACCGATGCGCATGGCGCGTTGCTGGCCGCGTCGGTGTCGATTGTCAATCTTTCCGGCGTGCGGGGAGTCGCCTACAGTGCTTCTCTCGTTGGGGGAGGGTCGCATGTCCGGGTTGCAGTCGGAGTTTCTGTTCGACATCGAACTGACGGTCGGAGCGCCGCAGGAGGTCGGCGACACGCCGTATGGCCGTCGCCGCATCGTGGCGGTCACGGGCGGCAGGTTTGAGGGGCCGCGGCTGAAGGGGACCGTCGAACCCGCGCCGGGCGGCGACTGGTTGCTCCAGCGCACCGACGGCGTTCTCACGCTCGACGTTCGCGTGACCCTGCGCACCGATGACGGCGCGTTGATCTACATGAGCTATCGCGGCCTTCGCGCCGCTGCCCCGGACGTCGCCGCGCGGCTGGCGGCGGGCGAGACCGTCGATCCGTCGGAATACTATTTCCGCACGGCGCCCTTGTTCGAGACGGCGTCGGAGAAATACGGCTGGCTCAACCGCATCCTCGCGGTCGGAGTCGGCGACCGGCGGCCCACCGGGCCGGCCTATCGGGTGTTCCGGATACTCTGATCCGCGTTACCGGCAAACAACTGTCGGAGATTGGCGCTGTCGGCGTTGCCGCCGCTCAGGATCACCGCCGCGGTCTTGCCTGCCTGCCGCCGGCGCTCGGTCAGCAGCGCGGCGAGCGCCGCCGCTCCCGCCGGTTCGGCCAGGTTGTGGGTCAGACCCAGCAACAGGCGCTGCGCCTCGAGGATCGCCGCATCGGTCACCGTCACCACGCGCACGGCGCCGCGGTTGATCGTGTCCACGGCTTCGGCAACCGGTATTCGTGTCGCCACCCCGTCGGCGAACGTGTCGGCGTTGTTGGTCGAGACCGGACGCCCGGCGTCGAACGACAGCGCGTAGCACGGCGCGCCGGCCGCCTGCACGCCGATGACGTCGGTCTCGAGCCCCAGCGCGTCGCGCACCGCGATGACACCGCAGATCCCCGACCCCAGCCCGACAGGCACGTAAACCGCGTCCAGCGGATCGGCGTTCTCGAACAGCTCCAGCGCATACGACGCGACGCCCTCGACCAAAGCCCGGTCGAACGACGGTATCATATGAAGCCCTTGATCCTCGGCCAGCCGTTCGGCATGTTCGAGCGCGGACTGAAAATCGCTCCCGTGCTCGATCAGTTCGGCCCCCTGCGCCGCCATCGCCGCGTTCTTCTCGGGGTTGTTTCCCTCCGGCGCGACGATCACCGCGCGAAAGCCGTAGTTCCGCGCATTGACGGCGATCGACTGGCCGTGATTGCCGCGCGTCGCGGCGACGACACCCGGGCAATCGGGCTCCCGCCGCTTCAGGCGGTCCATATAGACCGCACCCCCTCGGATCTTGAAAGAACCGATCCGGGTATGGTTTTCGTGTTTCACCCAAACCGCCAGCCCTGCATGTTCCGCGAGCAGCGGCCACGGATATTGCGGCGTCGCGGGAACGTGGCGGCGCACGATCGCCGCGGCCGCGCGCAGGGAGTCCAGATCGGGCATTTCGATGCCTCTCAGGTTTCGATGCCCTTATATCTCATTGTCGGCTAGATTGACGGCTATCGGCTTCGGGAAGGGTGAGGCTGGCATGGCGTTCGAGGAGTTCGAAAGGCGGCGCATCGGCGCCGGCGAATGCGAGATCGATCTGCTCATCGGCGGCAGCGGCCCGCCGATGCTTCTGCTGCACGGCTACCCGCAAACCCGTTTCATGTGGCACAAGATCGCACCGCGCCTCGCCGAGCGTTTCACCGTCGTGGCCAGCGACCTCCGCGGTTACGGCGACAGCGGGCGGGTTCCCGACGGCGAGAACCACAGCGGCTATTGCAAGCGCAATACGGCGCGCGATCAGGTCGCGATCATGACCGAGCTTGGGTTCGAGCGTTTCGCGCTCGTCGGCCACGACCGCGGCGGCCGGGTCGCCCACCGTCTCGCTCTCGACCATCCGCAGCACGTCGAACGGTTGAGCGTTCTCGACATCGTACCCACCCGCACGGTTTTCGCCAACACCGACCAGGCGTTGGCGACTGCGTATTATCACTGGTTCTTCCTCATCCAGCCTGCGCCCCTGCCGGAAACCATGATCGGCGCCGACCCCGAATTCTTCCTCCGTTCGATGGTCGGCAGATGGGGCGACAGTGCCGGCGCCTTCACCGATGAGGCGATGGCCGAATACGTACGTTGCTTCTCGCGGCCGGAGACCGTCCACGCCACCGCCGAAGATTATCGGGCCGGCGCGTCGATCGATCTCGAACACGACGAAGCCGATCTCGATCGCAAGCTGACCTGTCCGGTGCAGGCTCTTTGGGGTGCGAAGGGCGCGATGGACGCATTGTTCGACGTGCTCGCCTGCTGGCGCGAACGCGCCGACGATGTGTGCGGCGAGGCGCTGCCCTGCGGCCACTTCCTGCCCGAAGAAGCGCCCGGGGAGACGGCGGCGGCATTGCTGGCGTTTCACGAATCGCGATGAGCGGCGCGGTGGACGAGGGTATCGAACCTGCGTCGCCTCACGGCGCGCGTCCCGGGGTGTCTTTCGGCCGTCTGCGGAACTATTTCCTGACCGGCCTCATTGTCACGGCGCCTCTCGGCATCACCCTGTGGATGCTCTTCGGCGTCATCGAACTGATCGACAACAGCGTCGTGCCGTTGTTGCCGCAAGCCTACAACCCCCAGTTCTATCTGGAGAAATATCTCGGAATCGATGCCCGTATTCCCGGCATCGGGCTGGTCGTGGTGCTGGTCGGCCTGACCATGATCGGCCTCATGACCGCCAATTTCGTCGGCCGCATGGTGGTACGTACCGGTGAGAACATCCTCGGGCGAATGCCGGTGGTGCGCAGCGTTTACGGCGCGCTGAAGCAAATTTTTCAGACCGTTCTGGAAAATTCCTCGCGGTCGTTCCGCGAGGTCGTGCTCGTCGAGTATCCGCGCCGCGGCATCTGGGCGGTCGGGTTCATCACCAGCGTTACCGAGGGCGAGGTACAGACGACGATCGCCGACGACGTGGTCAACGTGTTCCTGCCCACCACGCCGAACCCGACCTCGGGGTTCCTGTTGTTCGTGCCGCGCGAGCACCTGGTCGTGCTCGACATGTCGGTGGAGGAGGGAATCAAGATGGTGGTGTCGGCAGGGATCGTCACGCCGCCGGACACCCGCCCCGAGGCGAAGCGTCGCGCGCTCGTCGCCGTCGAGGGCGCGCTGAAGCGCGAAGCGGACGACGGCAGCGCGCCCCCGCCGCGCCTCGTCGATCTGCCGCAGGTCAGCCGGAGCGAAGAAAAGTGACCGCAAGGTCGCGCTGAAACAGATACAGCAGCACTCGCAGGGCCGCGCCGCGCGCACCGGCGAGCTCCGGGTCGGACGCCAGGATCGCCGTGACGTCGTCGCGCGCCGCCGCCAGCAGGTCGCCGTGCAACGACAGGTCGGCGAGGCGGAGTTCCGGCAGGCCGCTTTGCCGTGTGCCGAGCAGTTCGCCCGCGCCGCGTAGTTTCAGATCCTCCTCTGCGATGCGGAAGCCGTCCTCGGTTTCACGCATGACGTTGAGCCGGGCGCGGGCGGTTTCCCCGAGCGGCGGCCGATAGAGCAGCAGACAGCTCGAAGGGCGCGCGCCGCGGCCCACCCGCCCGCGCAATTGGTGCAACTGCGCCAGGCCGAACCGCTCCGCCCGTTCGATCACCATGACCGTTGCATCGGGCACGTCGAGGCCGACTTCGACCACCGTGGTCGCTACCAGAACCCGACTTTCCCCTGCCGCGAAGGCGCGCATCGCAGCGTCGCGCTCCGCCGCCTTCATACCGCCATGGACGAGTCCGACACGATCGCCGAAGCGCGCTGCCAGCGCGGCATGGCGCTCCTCCGCCGCCGCCAGATCCGTCGTTTCCGACTCGCTGACCAGCGGACAGACCCAATAGATTCGGTCGTTCGCTGCCAGCGCGCGTTCGATCGCCGCGACCACCTCGTCGAGCCGCGAAATCGGCAGGACGGCCGTCGTCACCGGCGTCCGTCCCGGCGGCTTTTCGCGCAGCCGCGATACGTCCATGTCGCCATAGGCGGTCAACATCAGGGTGCGCGGAATCGGCGTCGCGGTCATCACCAGGGTGTCGATCGCCCGGCCCTTGCGTTGCATCCGCAGCCGCTGATGCACGCCGAACCGGTGCTGCTCGTCGATGACCGCGACCCCGAGGTCGTGGAAGGCGACGTCCTTCTGGAACAGGGCGTGGGTGCCGACGACGACAGCGATCGATCCGTCGGCAAGCCCGCCGAGTTTGGTCTGGCGCGCCTTGCCCTTGTCGCGTCCCGTCAGCACCGCCGAAGCGACGCCCGCGGTGGCCAGCAGCGGCGCCAGCATCGCGTGGTGCTGGCGGGCCAGGATCTCGGTCGGCGCGAGCATCGCGCCCTGCGCGCCCGCCTCCGCTGCGGCCAGCAGGGTCATCAGCGCGACCAGGGTCTTGCCGCTGCCCACGTCGCCTTGCAACAGGCGCAACATGCGTCGTTCGGAGGCGAGATCGCGAACGACATCGGCGATGGCGTCGGTTTGAGCCGCCGTCGGCGCGAAGGGCAGCGCCGCAAATACCGCGCGCCGTAAACGCCCGTCGCCGCACAACCGGCGGCCGCCGGGGCCGCGCATATGCGCGCGCACCAACGCCAGCGCCAGTTGATTGGCGAGCAATTCGTCATACGCCAGGCGTCGGCGCGCCGGCGATCCCGCTTCCAGATCGGCCGCCCGTTCCGGGTGGTGAGCCTGCCGCACGGCGTCGCGCCATGCAGGCCAGCCTTCGCGCGTCATCAGGTCGGTGTCGTGCCACTCGGGCAGGTCGGGCGCGCGCGCCAGGGCGCCTTCGGTCGCCCTGGCGAGGGGCCGTTGCGTGAGGCCGGCGGTCAGCGGATAGACGGGTTCGACGCGGGCGATCCGCGTGGCGTCGGCCGGCGTGGCGATGTGGTCGGGATGGGTCATCCGCACCTCGCCCGAAACGCGCTCGACGCGACCGCTGACAATCCGTGTTTCTCCCGGCGGCAGAGCCCGCACCAGATAGTCGGGGCGGGCATGGAAGAACACCAGGGTCAGATCGCCGGTCTCGTCGGCGCACACCACACGATAGGGTCGTCGGCTATGGCCGGACGGATGATGCGCGCGCACGGTGACCGTGAGCGTCGCCACCTCCCCGGACGGCGCGTCGCGGACCTTCGGTGCGAAGCGGCGGTCGATCAAGCCGCTCGGCAGGTGCCACAGCAGGTCGACCACCAGGCCGCCGGCAATCCGGCCGACGAGCTTCGCAATGCGCGGCCCAACCCCGTCGAGCGCGGTGACGGGCGCGAACAGCGGGTTGAGCACCTGGGGTCGCATGGTCGCCGGCAAGCATAGCCCTTCGGGCGGCCGCGAACGGGCGAAACCCGGTCGCGGCCCCGGTTCGGAACCGGCGCGCACTTCCAGGGGGTCGCGTGGCGGTGAGGTCCAAGTGTCGGATCGGCGCCGGGAAACGGCAGAGCACCCGACATGCATACGAGGCGCGGTCCGAATCGGTGGCTGACATCGCGGGTGCGCCGGCCTATATCGGCCCATCTGCGAAGCCGCTGCACGATACCCGCCACCGTGAACCGCGAGACCGACATCGCCACGCGCCGCAAGCGGCTGCGCTTCCGCTGCTGGCATCGCGGCTCGCGCGAGGCCGACCTGCTGCTGGGCCGCTTCGCCGACTCGTATCTCGACCGCCTCGACGCATTACAGATCGCACGCCTCGAACGCTTGCTCGAATATGACGACCCCGACATCTGGGACTGGACCGTGCGCGGTGTGACACCCCCTGCGGAGCTCGACCACGACGTCCTGGCGTTGCTGCGCCGCCGCTCCTGCGCGTCATGACGGCACGCGCGACGGAGGCACTGCTGGCGCGCCTTTCCGCACCCGGATCGGTGACCGTTTGCGGCGCACCCGAGGGGTGCGACGCGCTCGCCGTCGGCGACCTCTGCACCGCGGCGCCCGAACGCGACGTCGTCTTCGTCGCTTGCGACGACGCGCGGCTGAGCCGGTTCCTGGCGGCGCTTCGTTTGTTCGCGCCGGGCCTGCGCCCGTTGGTTCTGCCGGCGTGGGACTGCCTGCCCTACGACCGGGTCTCGCCGCGCGCCGACATCGGCGCCGACCGCTTGCGTTGCCTGAGCGCGCTTTCGGCGGCGGCAGAAACCCGCGGTCGCGTCGTCATCACCACGGTGAACGCGATCCTCCAGAAGCTGCCGCCGCGCGACGCACTGGCCGATTCCCACATCGAGATCCGGCCCGGCGGCACGCTGGCGGCCGATACGCTTTCCGGCTTCCTGACCGGCAACGGCTACCGGCGCGTCAGCACGGTGATGGAGCCGGGCGAATACGCCTTCCGCGGCGGCATCGTCGATGTGTTCCCGGCCGGCGCCGGCGAACCGGTGCGGATCGACCTGTTCGGCGACGAGGTCGAGAGCATCCGTCATTTCGATCCCCTGTCGCAGCGCTCGACGGGGGCGTGCGGCAGGATCGACCTTGTTCCGGCCTCGGAAGCGGGACTCGACGCGGACTCGATCGCCCGATTCCGCGCCGGCTACCGGGCGCTGTTCGGCGCTGTGGTCGGCGACGACGCGCTCTACGAATCGCTCTCCGCGGGCCGCCGACATCCCGGCATGGAACACTGGCTGCCGTTATTCCACGATCGCCTCGACACGCTGTTCGACTATCTGCCCGGAGCCGTGATCCTGCTCGACCACGGTGCGGACGGTGCGGCCGGGGAGCGGCGAGCGCAAGTCGCCGACTATTACAAGGCGCGGCTGGAAAGCATGAGTGCGGGCGCGGCGCTCGACTCGGCGCCCTACAAGCCGGTGCCGCCGGAAACCCTGTTTCTCGATGAAGCGGCGTGGGAAGCGATGTTGGCGCGCCATCCGGTGGCCCGATTCACGCCCTTCCGGACTCCCGACGGGATCGATCTCGGCGCTCGGCGTGCACGTGATTTCGCGCCCGAGCGCGAGGCCGGAGACGGCGCCCTCTACCCGGCGGCCGCGGCACATCTGCAAGCCGAAGGCGGCGGCGGGCGGCGCGCGGTCCTGGCCTGTTACAGCGCCGGGTCGCGTGACCGCCTGTCGGGTCTTCTCCGCGAGCACGGCTTGCCGTCGATCGCACCGGCGGACGACTGGTCCGCGGCGACCGCGCTGCCGTCGACGGCGGTCGCGGCGGTCGTCCTGGAACTGGAGCACGGCTTTCGCAGCGAAGCGCTCTCGCTCCTCAGCGAACAGGACATACTCGGCGATCGGCTGGCGAGGCCCGCCGCGCAGCGGCGGCGGGCGCGCAATTTTCTCACCGAGGCGACCGCACTCGCCGAGGGCGATCTGGTGGTGCATATCGATCACGGTATCGGCCGTTACGTCGGTCTCGAGACCATCGAGGCCGGCGGGGCGCCGCACGACTGTCTGCTCATGCTCTACGCCGGTGACGACAAGCTCTATCTACCGGTAGAGAACATCGAAATGCTGTCGCGCTATGGCGGCGGCGGCGACGCCCGGGTCGCGCTCGATCGTCTCGGCGGTGCGAGCTGGCAGGCGCGCAGAGCGCGCCTGAAAAACCGTCTGCGCGACATGGCCGACGCCCTGATCCGCACCGCCGCCGAACGCGCCACGCGCGATGCGACGCCGCTGTCGGTAACCGGTGGCCTCTACGAAGAATTCGCGGCGCGCTTTCCCTTCTCCGAGACCGAAGACCAGAACCGCGCCATCGACGAATGCCTCAAGGACCTCTCGCGACCGACGCCGATGGATCGGCTCGTGTGCGGCGATGTCGGATACGGCAAGACCGAGGTGGCGCTGAGGGCGGCGTTCGTCGCCGCCTTTTCGGGCAGGCAGACGGCCGTCGTCGTCCCGACCACCCTGCTCTGCCGACAGCATTTCGCCACCTTCGAGGCGCGGTTCAGGGGGCTTCCGGTACGGGTCGCGCAATTATCGCGGCTGACTTCGGCGAAACAGGCCTCGGCGGTGCGCGCAGGACTCGCCGACGGGTCGATCGACATCGTCATCGGCACACACGCGCTGCTCGGCAAAACGGTGACGTTCTCCGACCTCGGCTTGCTGATCGTCGACGAGGAGCAGCATTTCGGCGTCGCGCAGAAGGAGCGCTTGAAGGCGCTAAAGGCCGACGTCCACGTCCTGACCCTCACGGCGACGCCGATTCCGCGCACCCTGCAACTGGCGGTCTCCGGGGTGCGCGGCCTGAGTCTGATCGCCACGCCGCCGGTGGATCGCCTCGCCGTGCGCACTTTCGTCTCGCCCTGGGACCCGGTGGTGATCCGTGAGGCGATCCTGCGCGAGCGCCACCGCGGCGGCCAGATTTTCTGTGTCTGCCCGCGCATCGAAGAGCTCGACAAGGTGGCGGCGGAGATCCGGCGCATCGTGCCCGATATCCGGCTGGTAGCGGTGCATGGGCGCATGGCGGTGCGGCGGCTGGAAGACGCGATGACCGCCTTCCACGAAGGGCGCTACGAACTGTTGCTCTCGACCTCGATCATCGAATCCGGTCTCGACATGCCGCGGGTCAACACGCTGATCGTTCACCGCGCCGACATGTTCGGCCTCGCCCAGCTCTATCAGTTGCGGGGGCGCGTCGGGCGGAGCAAGATTCGCGCCTACGCCTATTTCACCATGCGCGCCGGGCAGTCGCTCGGCAAGACGGCAGAAAAGCGCCTCGGGGTCATCCAGGCGCTCGACACGCTCGGCGCCGGTTTCTCGCTCGCCAGCCACGATCTCGACATTCGCGGCGCCGGCAATCTGCTCGGCGAGGAGCAGTCCGGGCACATCCGCGAGGTCGGGCTCGAGCTGTATCAGCAATTACTCGAAGAGGCCGTGCAAGCAGCCCGCGCGGGCGGCGACGCGACGGTGGAAGAACGCTGGTCGCCGCAAATCGCGGTCGGCATGGCGGTGCTGATCCCCGAGGACTACGTCGCCGATCTCGGCGTCCGGCTCGGTCTCTACCGGCGCCTCGCCGAACTCGATTCCGACGGCGAAACGGAGGCGTTTGCGGCCGAGCTGGTGGATCGTTTCGGGCCATTGCCCCGTGCGGTGGAGAACCTGCTTGCGCTCGCGCACATCAAGCGGCTGTGCCGCGCCGCCGGCGTGGAGCGCGTCGACGCCGGGCCGAAAGGTGCGGTGATAGCTTTCCGCAGCAACGATTTCGCCGCCACGGACAAGCTGGTGGCATTCATCGGCCGCCATGCGGAGACGGTACGCGTGCGCCCCGACCACTGTCTGGTCGTCGCCCGACCGTGGCGGCGCGAGACCGACCGTCTGGCCGGAGTCGCCGAACTGATGGAATCCCTTGCCGCGATGGCCGCGTGAACCGCGCTCTTCCGCGCTTCCGATGGTGCCCCCAGTCGGACTCGAACCGACACGTCCTTGCGGACAACAGATTTTGAGTCTGCCGCGTCTACCAATTCCGCCACAGGGGCGCGGAGGACATTCGGATAGTAGCCCCCGGTGCGCGCCGGTCAATACTGGATGCGGCGGGTGAACGCGCCATCGACGACGAGGTTCGCGCCCGAGACGAAACTCGCCGCCGGGCTGGCGAGGAAGACGGCGGCGTTGGCGATTTCTTCCGGGCGGCCCATGCGGCCGAACGGGTTGAGCGCCAACATGCGCCGATATTCTGCCGGGTTGTTCTGTTTGGCGCGACCCCACACGCCGTCTGGAAACTCGATGCAGCCGGGGCAGAGCGCGTTCACGCGGATGCCGTCGGCGGCGTATTCCACCGCCATGCCCTTGGCGCAAGCGATCAACCCCGCCTTGATAGACGTATAGGAGCGCAGGCCCGAATAAATCTCGAGAGCCGCGGTGCTGGCGATCAGGACAACCGCGCCTGCCGTCGACTCGCGCAGCGCCGGCAGCGCCGCCTCCACCAGGGTCACATGTCCCATCAGGTCGGTCTCGAACCCCGCGCGCCAGTCACGATAGGCCATCGAGGTCGCGAGTGCGCTGGCGTTGCCGATGACGATGTCGATGCCGCCGAGCGTCTCCGCCGCGCGTCCGACCCAAGCGCGCAGCGCCTCGTGGTCGGCGATATCGACCGCGGCGCCGTGCGCGGTGACTCCGTGCGTGGCGGCGGCCTCCGCCGCTTCCGCTGCGCCTTCGGCGCCCCGTGCGCACAGCGCGACCGAACAGCCTTCGGCGGCGAGTCGTTCGACGACCGCCCTGCCGATACCGCGCGACCCGCCGGTCACCACCGCCTTCTTGCCCGCAAGCCCGATGTCCATCGCACGCTCCCCCGCGGTTCCCGCCGCGCCGTCGATTATAGCCGCCATCCGACACGGCGACCGGACGCCGCGCCCGGCGGGCCGCGAACCGTCACCCGCTATCGCTCCCGGGACACCGCCCGCCGGTTGTCCCGCAAGCCGGGTGTCACTGCGCCCATCCGGCGGACAGCACCGCGGCTTGCTCGATCACCGTTCGCGTTGCCTTCTCTTGCTTGTCCGGCGGATAGCCGTGCTTGCGAAGAGTTCGTTTCACCAATCGGCGAAGATTGGCACGGACGTTCTCGCGCAACGTCCAGTCGATGGTAACGTTGCCGCGCACGGTCTCGACCAGTTCGCGCGCGATGCCGCGCAGCGACTCGTCGCCCAGCACCTGGACTGCACTGTCGTTGGCCTCGAGCGCGTCATAGAACGCGAGCTCGTCTTCCGAAAGTCCGAGCGCTTCGCCGCGCTCGTTCGCTTCGCGAAGATCGCGAGCGAGCTGGATCAGTTCCTCGATTACCTGTGCGGCTTCGACGGCACGGTTCTGATAACGACGGATGGTCCGCTCCAGCATCTCGGCGAAAGACCGCGCCTGAACGACGTTTTTCTGCCGCCGGGTCGCGAGCGCGCCCTCCAACAGCTTCCGCAACAGCTCGACCGCAAGATTGCGCTGCGGCATCCCCTTCACTTCGGCCAGGAACTCTTCCGACGGGATCGAGAGGTGGGGCTTTTCGAGCCCCGCCGCGGCGAAGATATCGACCACTCCCTCCGACGCGACCGCCCTCGAGACGATCTGCCGAACGGCGTGATCGAGTTCCTCTTCCGATCTCGCGTCCCCTTCGGCGCGCTTGGCGAGCTCCGACCGCACGGCCTGGAAGAACGCAACGTTGTCGCGGATGGCGATCGCGTCTTCGTGCGGGACCGCGAGCGCGAAGGCCTGGGAGAGTTCCCGCACCGTCTGGAGGCAGCAGTCCTTGCCGTTCTCCTGCGCAAGGACGTGCTCCTGCGCGGCGGGCAGCAATTTCAGCCGCTCGGCCGCGGTCCCGGAGACCCACGCCGACCGGTCGAATCCGTGGAACAGGCTGCAACAGACCTCATATTTCTCCAGCATCGCCGCCACGGCTTCCGACTGGTCGAGCGCTGTCCGGCCCCTGCCGCCACTCTCGGTGTAGGTCGCGAGCGCCTGCTTGAGCTCGTGCGCGAGCCCGAGATAGTCGACTACCAGCCCGCCGGGCTTGTCGTGCGCCGTGGTAAGGCGCCATTTCCCAGCGGGTGCGAATCCCGCCCGGCGACTGTCGCTCCAGCCGGAAGCAATCGGGGCGGTTGAAGGAGGTAACGACTTCGACTGAAGCACTCCGATGTAACGGGCCGCGTTGGGCGGTTCAGCGACCATGCGGGCCGCAACGCGAGTGAACGCCGAGCAGGCCTCGAAACGGGTGATGCGGAAGCCGACCCGCCGGCATCCCGGGGAAGGCTGACATTGGCCGGGAAGCGAGCGACGCGCGCACCGGCCGGTTCCGCCGGGGTAGTGGCGGCGGCACGCATGGAAGAGGGAGATGGCAGCAACACGGGAAGCCCCTGGCGGTGGCGTGGCACGCGCCAACCGACCGCCCGCGAGGGATGGGTGGGGCCGCCGGGGGTGGCGGAGAGGCTCGTAGTACCGATGAAGTCGGGTAACGCCGACGGAGGGAAGGGGCCTTGGTTCGAGAGTGGCGTTTGACGGAGGAAGGGACGTGGGGACTGGCGAGAGCCTATCAGCCCCGGCGAGTGTTTCCGGAGGCTCCGGACGGCGCTGCATGCGCAAGCGAAGGAAGCTCCAGGCTATCGTTTCTACACGCTGTGCGACAAGGTGTGGCGCGCCGATGTGCTCGCCGTTGCCTGGCAGGAGGTCCGCCGTCATGGCGGGACTGCCGGTGTGGACGGCGAGACGGTGGCGGACATCGAGGCGTATGGGGTGGAGCGGTGGCTTGGGGCACTGGCGTATCTGCCGCAGGATCAACGGGCTGACGATAGCGCGCAACGGGCTGCTGGACCCGGACGTGATCGTAGATCGCCTGAACCGGTCGATGACCGGATGGGCGCACGACTTCGTCCCGGGTCGGGTCAGTCCGGCCTATGCCGCGATCGATCGGCACGCGAACCGGCGGCTGCGCCAGTGGTTGTATCGTAAGCACAAGGTTCGGGCCGGGAAACAGGTGCGCTTCCCGGATGAGTGTCTATACGACGACATGGGCCTCACCCGCCTTGCCCCGCGAACGAGCGGCTTTCCGTGGGCGAAGGCATGATCTCGTCCGAGAGCCGGATGCGGGAAATCCGCACGTCCGGTTCGATGAGCGGCGACTGGAAACGGAGCCACGGCGTGGAGTGAGGCACCGGCACAGCGAAAGCCGCCGGACAACAGCGACCCCCACAAACCTACCGCAACCGCGCCAGTCGCCGACTCTACCGCGACCTTGCCCGCGCCGTTCTGTTCGACCAGCCAGTCCCAGAAGGCTGGACAGAAATCAAAGCCGTAGTGCAGGTTCTTGGCCTGAATGAAGACGTTCGAGTCCATGAGATAGGCGGTCATCCCATCGCCCCGGCTTCGCGCCCGAGTTTGTTGAAGGTCGCGGTCTTCCTGATACCCAACATCCGGAACGCATCCCGATAGAGCGTCTGCCCTTCAAGCGTGCTCACGACCAGCGCGCGCGAACCGCCGCCCGACTCGAGCGACTGTTGTACGATGGAAGTCGCCGCCGGTGCCGCCCGCCTGGACCATCTTCCGCAGACGTTCGTTTTCTTGTGCCCAAGCGGTGTCGAAGCGCTCGCGAGCCAGCCAGCCCGAGTCGAACAGGCGTCGCAGAACGACCAGCGTGCTGACCTTGAAGGTGCGTGCCAGTCGCGACAGTGCGTCCGGGCGCGGCTCGTTCCGTCGCAAATCGGATCGAAATGCTTCCAGCGGCACGAGAAGCCCCGCCGCAACCGCGTTGCACCATACCTCCTCTCGTCGGAAGCCTGGCCTCAGTGCGGCCTCGAGGTTCGACAGGGCGGTTTCGCCCAGCCAGATATGTGCGAGTTCGTGCGCGAGAGTGAACATCTGCGCTGCCTTCGTGTCCCTCCCGTTTACGAAGATCAGCGGCGCGAGCGGATCGCTCAGCGCGAAGCCGCGAAACTCGGCGGGATCGAGATCGCGATAGTTATTGCTCATCACGACACCGCTCACCATGACGAGAACACCGGCCTCGTCGGCTTGGCGGATGAACAGTCGCAGCGCGTCGGTCCAAGTCGGGCACTTGCGGCGGGCGGGCAGATCGAAACCCAACGTTTCCCGCATTCGCGCTGCGACAGTGTCGGGGGACGTCTCCACCGACGCGCTTCCGACGAAATCGGCATCCGGGGCGCCGGCAACGCGTGCGAAATCCCGATACCAGCTCTGCCGCTCCTGGCACGCGTAGATCGTGTCCAGCAGGTTGGGGCTGGGCTGTGTTGCTGCGTGACCGGCGAAAGTGCGGAAATCCGGAACGGGCACGGTTTCCTCCGGCGGCTCCGAGAGGAACAGATAGCCGACCGGCGCATGGACGGCGCGTGCGAATGCCTCCATCTGCCTCAGGGTCGGCTGGATGTCGCCGCTTTCCCACTCAGGTAGTTTCTTGAACTTCGCTGCCAGATCTTCCTGCGCGATCCCGGCGCGCTTGCGTGCCCAGCGGAGGAGCTCGGGATTGACGGAGACACGGATCATGGGTGCTCCCCCACCAAGCTCGCGAGCGCAGCCTTCAGGACTTGAAAGCAGACCTTGGCGGCATGCTCATCCGATGTGAAACCCGAGGCCATCCGCTCGTATGGGTGGATGTCGTTTCGGAAATCGCGCAAGCCGTGACTGAACTTCCAGACGTCGAGCCTCAGAATCCCGACCTCGTATGCAACATCGATCGACGGCACAAGGCTCCATTCGTGAAAGCGTTTCGGCGAGCCGTTCGCTGTCTTCGGCGTCGAATTCGCTTGGTTGAATTTTGCCGGAGCCTGCTGAACCGTGCCAAGGAGCGCTGCTTCCAGGACGCTGCCGCACAGAAAGAACCAATTGCTCCGGGCCTCCGCCCGACTCGCCGGCGCGACTTTACCGGCGCTGAGTTCGTCGGCGACCTTCTCGATACTCTCGATCTTCCCCGGGGCGTTGTGCTCGACCAGCCAGTCCCGGAATGTGGGGTCGAAATCGAAGCCGCAACGCAGGTTCCTGCCCTGGATCGGCAGGTTGGTGACCGTCACGGTCCGTACGGTCGATACTCGACCAAGGCGGACCGGCCGAGGATGTCCACGATGGTGACCGAGAACTCCGTGCCGTGAGCATCCGTCAACCGCATCGGTTTGCCTGGTCGAAACGGCACTGGTTGCTGCCGCCCCTCGTCGATGGCGATGTTGTCAGCGTACAGATAGGTCCGGTCGGAAGTATCGCGTATTGGGTTCAACCGTCCGCGCAGGCCAGGAAGGTGCCCTGTGCTCTGGGCAAAAATCGCCGCGCCACCGGATTCAAGCGGTTTGAGTTCGAGCAGCAGGCCGCCCCGATTTGGCGTCCACGCTCGCTCCAGTCCGGCCGCATACCCCGGACCGGCCGCATAAATCGTCATCGGTAGATGCGTCGTGTAAAGATCCAGAGCCGCATCGCCGGCTTCGTTGGTGGTCGCCCGCACCCACGTCTTGTTCGGAAAGAGCGCGAGAACCTCGATGCCGGCGAGAGGCTCGCCTTTGGAATGCACCGTGACCGTCGCGTCGGCGGGAACAAGCTCCAGCTTCGCGGCGGGGATACGGAGCACCACGCTCGATTCGTCGACCACCTTGTATTCCGGCGGCACACCGGTGGCTTCTCGGGTTTCCTTGCAGATGATCGACACGCCGTCCCCCCGGCGTTCCATCAGGTACCTGCGATGGCCCGACCCCGCCACGTTACCGACGGGAATGCGACCGAACACGGAAGCGATCACCTCGTTGCGGGTGGCCTGACTGGTCTCCATGCCTTCGATGGTCATGCCGTTCGGTAGCTGGCCGGGCGAATCGATTTCCAGGCGGTCCTGGAACATGGATAGCCGGATCCTCCGCGAAGACATGGAATAGTCGCGGTGCGCAACCGCGTTGACCACCGCTTCGAACACGGCGGCTTTGCTGTACTGGGGAACGTCTTCCCGTTCCGGAGTCTTGCGTGCAGAAACGCGCATATTGCGAACGACGAACTGGACCGCGTCCGCAATCTGTGCGGGAAGCGGACCGGCGATCTCCTGCGCGTCCAACTGGCCCGAGGCACGATCCAACCCGCGATAATGCGTCGCCGCGATGGTCGCTTGCGACAACCAGTCCTGCGGTGAAGGGGCACAAAGCAGTATTCCGGCCACAGTGGCCCGGTCCACGCCGGCTTCATCCCGCGCCAGGAGGCGGAGATTCATCAATCCACGCCGCGGTTCGGCCGCGGCCGCCACGCTGAGCAGCGGCTCCCACAAGCGCTCACCAAGCGTCTTGAAACCGGTCTCTGGCACGATCTGCTTGTCGAACCAGAGATAGCGGTTCTGCGCACGATTCTGCGCCAGCCTCAGGCTTTCGTCCCTGCGCAGGCGGCGCTTGGTCGCACCAACCCGGATGAATGCCTGCCCGCCCCGTTCATGCAGAGCCTCGCCGCGCGGCACCGCTACCAACACGAATGCCTTACCATCCAGCTCCCTGTGATGGACATCGATGCGTAGCGGCGGCTCAATGGCGTCAGTGCTCACCTCTACCAGCAGGTGATCCAGAGTCGCCATCTGTTCGCGCGATATGCCCTGGATTGTTCCATCGTCGGCCACCCCGCACAGCACTACGCCGCCGTCCGCATTGGCGAAAGCGCCCAGTTCGTCCGCCAGATCGTCCCTGCGCGGGCTGGTCGGTGTGTTGCCGCTGAACTCGATCCGCTTGAACTCCCAGCGGCTGTCCTCGCCCAAGCCGAGTTGGCGGCGGATGTCTTCGTCGCGGATCATCACGCGACCACCTCCATGACGCGCTCGGCATCGGATACGGAGATTTCGCCGGACATGAGCTTTGGAAGAAGAAGGTGGCGGGTCTGGACGAGGGTGGACGCTTCGTCTATGTTCGCGCAGACGAGATCGAGAAGCGGCTGTACTAGGTCTTGAAAGACGCGGACGACCTGTATCGGTGGAAGACAGATCTCGTATTGCCCCATCGTCTTCCAACTCGTGCGCGGCATCTTGGTGCCGGTCGATGTCTGGTCTGTGTAATCGACAAAATCATCTGACGACAGGCAGGCGAGTGTAAAGGTTCCCCATTCCGATTCCCGAGGGACCACGACAACGATGTCTGTCGAGCAAATGCCATCGAGCGAAGCAAGTCCGACCTTATGAAAATAAGGCCGCAGCTTCCCGAACAGGACCCCCCCCCGCTGGAATACAGACTTGTTGCTCTTGACGTTTCCGGCGCCTCCCCACTCAGAAAGTGCGATCGAACGGCGCGGCATATGCTCTAGGCCAATATACGGAGTGCTGTCGGCAATGTCGGCTGGACCGACGCCACGTCTCGGAGAATCGGCGATTTCCGCAAGAGTCCCTTGCTTCCACCCCATGGGATTGCCCTCGTCGTTCAACACGTCCGGGAACAGGTCCCAGAGTTCGGAGGCGAGGTAAGGCTTGCGATCCTCCGCTTTTGCACGGGTGGGGCCGAAATCGACGAACCAGTCCTTGAAGACCGCCCGCGCCATCGCCTCCAGCGTCTCGTTCATACGCCGGTTCAGCTCGATCTTGTCGTCAAGCGTGCCGAGAATGTGGGCGATGGCGCGCTGTTCGGGGAGGGAGGGCAAATCCACATCCAATTGTTCGATGTCGGCAGGTTTGATTGACGGATACGCCGACGTGCTATGCTCCGCGATGGTATGCAGCCGATCGACAATGTGATCTTGTGTCAAAAACCAATAAATGAAATCCGTGTCCCCAAGGCCGCTCTTTCCTCTAATAACAGCAAAATCCGTGGACGCCAGAAAATTCTCCGGAATATCCTTCAACAGGCCGAAATGCTTTTGATTTGAGCGAACTGTCGAATATACGATGTCGCCCGGTTGGACTTTCCGGCGCGCCCGGCTGGGTATCTTGTTTTTTCCCGTGACCAGAAGTTGAATTTCAGCAATCCGGTTTTCCGTGATGTTGCCAGTGTCGAGATAGTTGATGAAAGGCCAAAATTCGCTCGGTGCATATGTGGAAACGTTAATCTCAATACAATCGCCAAGCCGAGTCGTTGGCCAGCTACCTCCTGAGTACTGTACTTCTTTACTCACCAAAACCACATGATCTCGCTCGACCTCCCGGTGAAACCGCGCCGGCAGCCGCGTCCAGTCCCGCGCCTCGACAAGAAACGGAATCGTCGAATCCCGGATCGCGTCCTCGAAATCAGCCAGTTTGTCGGCTGGAGTCTCCTTCAGCTCCGGTCCGCGCAGGACAAGATCGAGATCGCTGCCGTCGTGGTTGCGCCCATTGACGCGGCTGCCATAGGCCCAGACCTCGACGCCGGGCAGGTGTTTCCGCAGCAGCGCCTCCAGCGTCCGACGGTGCTTCAGAGGCAGATGGAGTCGAGCGGCGGGCGCGTCCTTCGGTCTTCTGTACCACTCGATGCCGTGCCGTCGGATATGCTCGCGGAGCGCGTCGTTGTCGATCCGGTCATGGAGAAGCAAGGCGATCCGCTGCGGAATGGTCGATTCTTCCAGGACGGCGGCCAGACGGCCCTGGTCCGTCATGGTCAACCCTTCACCGAACAACGCGATATCCACATCGGAACCAGCCGTGAAGGTCTCAGTCTCCCGCGATCCGAACAGGATCGCCCGCTCCACGCGATCATTGGAAGCAAGAACCTCAATGATCTCGTCGCGGTGTTTGTCCTTCAGACCGTCGATCATCGGCCCGTCCTCGCGCTCAACGCCGCGTGAAGCCGCATCAGAACAGGATGGTGGAGATCCTTGATCATGGTTTCCGCTTCAAGCGCAACATCTTTCCGATAAGCATGGCTCAGCACGTCGCGCTTGTCGAGGGCTTCGAGCAGGATTTCACAGTCACTCTCGTCGATATAGTCAACCTCGAAGCTCTTGCGGATGGCGGCGCGAGGCACTTTCTCCTCGTAGCCTTCATAGAACAAGATATCTTTCAACACCTTCCACGACAGCTCGAAACAGAACTCGAAGGTCTTGATCAGTCCCGCGCGCTCAAGATCGCTGTAACGTTCCTGGTCGCAGGCCTCCTTCAACCGCGCGATCGCGGTGGTAAAAATCTCCAGACGTTGTCTCCAGCGAACTTCATCGGAATTGCTCACGACTTGCCGCCCCCGAACCCCAGCGCTTTCAAGTTGTTGGCGATGGCAGAGTCGAGCCGCGCGCCTTCAGCCTGCTGTTCACGTAGTTCTGCGATCAGCCGCTTCATTTTGTCCTCGAACGGCTCGCCGTCGTCCTCGCGCGGCGGCGCGCCGACATAGCGGCCGGGTGTGAGCACGTGCCCGTGTTCGCGTATTTCGTCGAGCGGTGCGCTCCGGCAGAAGCCGGGAACGTCGGCATAGCCGCTCCCGTCCTCGCCCGAGCGCCAACGGTGGTAAGTGTCCGCGATGCGGCCGATTTCCTCGTCCGTCAACTCGCGATGGGTGCGATCCACCATCTGGCCAAGCGCGCGGGCGTCGACGAAAAGTATCTCGCCCTGCCGATCGCGGAACCTGCCGTTGCCCCGGTCCCGCGCCAGGAACCACAGGCAGGCCGGGATCTGCGTCGAATAGAAGAGCTGGCCCGGCAGAGCCACCATGCAGTCCACGAGCCCGGCCTCGATCAGGCTTTTCCTGATGTCGCCTTCGCCCGACTGGGCCGACGACATGGAGCCGTTCGCGAGCACGAAGCCGGCCGTGCCTCGGGGCGCCAAATGGTGAACCATATGTTGCACCCAGGCGAAGTTGGCATTGCCCTTTGGCGGGACGCCATACTTCCAGCGCTTGTCGTCCGCGAGCCGCTCCCCGCCCCAGTCTGAGACGTTGAACGGCGGATTGGCGAGGATGAAGTCGGCCTTGAGGTCCGGGTGGCGGTCGTTGTGGAAGCTGTCGCCGTGGGCGATCCGGCCCTCGATGCCGCGGATGGCAAGGTTCATCTTTGCCAGCCGCCATGTCGTGTAGTTGGACTCCTGGCCCCAGATCGAGATGTCGCCCTTCGCCTTGCCCCCGTTGCCGTTGCCGGTCGCGTGCGCCCGAACGAATTCGACCGATTGTATGAACATCCCGGACGAGCCGCAACACGGGTCGTAAACCCGGCCCCGATACGGCTCCAGCATCTCGACCAGCAGCCGGACCACGCAGCGCGGCGTGTAGAACTGGCCGCCCTTCTTGCCCTCCGCGCTCGCGAACTGCGACAGGAAGTATTCGTAAACGCGGCCGAGCACATCCCGAGAGCGGGCATCTTCGTCGCCCACGCGGATATTGCCGATCATGTCGATGAGCTGTCCAAGCCGCTGCCTGTCGAGCGCCGGACGTGCATAGTCTTTCGGGAGCACGCTTTCGAGCGCGGGGTTGTCGTGCTCGATCGCCGCCATGGCATCATCGACGACCTGACCGATGGCCGGCTGCCGGGCCTGCGCCTTCAGACCGTCCCAGCGGGCTTCAGGCGGCACCCAGAAAATGTTCTCCGCAAGATACTCGTCACGGTCTTCGGCGGCTTCCGCGCCCCATTCGGCGAGCACCGCCGCGTAGCGCTCCTCGAAGGCGTCGGAGATGTATTTGAGGAAAATCAGGCCGAGGACGACGTGCTTGTATTCGGCCGCGTCCATCGAGCCGCGCAGGGCGTCGGCCATCCTCCATAATTCAGCTTCGTAGCCGATCGTAACGCCATTGCCCCTCGGGTTCGCGTCCCGACCGGGCGGCCTCTTCGTCCTTCGTCCTCGCGTCATGGCTTACCCTGTCGCTGGAACGTCACGCTGCCGGTCGCTTTCGCCGCCCGCGGCCAGCCGCGCGCCGGGTCCCTGCGTCGTCCGTTCCGACCTCTTCTGTTGCCGTCTGCGTCGCATGGGTGATTATAGCCGGGGACGCGACGCCGCGAGGGGGTGATATGGTGCGGATCGTCATCGTCGTGCTGGCCGCGGTGACGCTCTATGGCGGGTTCAACGAGGTCAAGCTCGCCTGGTTCGTCGATTGGCCGCCGCGGTTCGGCAAGCCTTTCCCCGACGTGACGCTGGTCGATCATCGCGGTGAAATGCTGCGCATCGGCGATTTCGCCGGCAAGGTGGTACTGGTCCACCCGGTCGCCATGTCGTCGCCGGCATCCAACGCGTTCGCCGGCGGCGGCACGCTGGGCGGCGTCGGCGGGGTGCGCCCGCAGGCCGGTCTGCAATCGCTGGAGTTCTATCTCGCGCGCTACGGCAACGCGCGCCTGGACGACTCCGGACTGGCGCTCGTTCACCTGCTGCTCTACGACCTCGAAGCCGATGCGCCCGACAGGGAAGACGCTGCGCTGTGGGCCGACCGTTTCCGCCTCGACGAGCGGCCGAACGTGCATGTCGTCACGCCGCGGACCGATCTCCGGGGGCGGGCGAGCGCAGGCGTCATCCCCGGCGTGTTCCTGGTCGATAAACGCGGATTCGTTCGCTATGCCGCCGCCGGGCGGCCGCAACGGCACGATCTTTTCCGGGAGTTGCTGCCGGCGGCGCCGTCGCTGCTCGCGAGATAGCGCGCTCAGTCGCCGGGCCAGACTCCCGCTACGCGCGCGCGTAGCCGGGCAAGGGCGTAAACCAGGTCGAGCGTCGGCGTGGCCACCCTGGTCATGCGGCCGATCTCGATCACGGCGCCGATCAGCGGTTCGAGTTCCACCGTGCGTCCGGCCTCGAGATCCTGCAAGGTCGAGGTTTTGTGATCGCCGACCGCGCCGGCGCCCGCGAGCCGACGATCGACATCGATCGGCAGCCGCAGGCCGAGCCGTTTACCGATCTCGTCAACCTCGACCATCATCGCCCTGACCACGGTGCGCGTCCGGTCGTCGCCGGCGATCTCTCGAAGCGTCGCACCCGTCAACAGGCTGACCGGGTTGAAGGCGGCGTTGCCCCAGAGCTTGATCCAGATCTCGTCGCGAATACGGGGGCGCAAAGGGGCCTTCATGCCGGCGCCGATCAGCGCCCGCGACAGACGTTCCGCCCGCGCCGAGCGCTCGCCCCCCGGCTCGCCGATCGGCACGCGGTCCAGCGCGATGTGGCGCACCACGCCGGGCGCCACGACCTCGGCGGCGGGATAGACGACGCAGCCGATCACGCGCTCGGCGCCGATATGCGTCCATTGCGCGTCGTTCGGATCGACGCTGCGCAACCGCCGGCCCTCCCAGGCGCCGGGCAGGCGGTGAAAGAACCACCACGGCACGCCGTTGACCGCCGGCACGACCGCTGTGTCGGGCCCCAGCAGCGGCGCGAGCGCCGGCGCCGCCGCCGGCATCGAATGTGCCTTCGTCGCGAGGATCACGTAGTCCTGCGGTCCCGCATCGGCCGGGTCGCCGACACAGGTCGGCCGCGTCGCGATGTCGCCGGCGCCGCCGATCAGCCGCAGGCCGTCGCGCCGGATGGCGTCGAGTTTGGCGCCGCGCGCGATAAGGGTCACCTCTTCGCCGGCGTGGCTCAGGCGCGCGGCCATGTAGCCGCCGACCGCGCCGGCGCCGAAGACGGCGATCTTCACGGCGCGAGGCCCAGTTTCCGGGCCAGCCCGATGCGCTGCAGCTTGCCGGTCGGTCCTTTGGGTATCTCGTCGAGGAAAATCACCTGGCGCGGCACCTTGAAGTCCGCCAGTCTTTCGCGGACGAAGTCGCGCAGTTCGTCCGCGTTCGCCGTCGTCCCCTCGCGCAGCACGACCGCAGCAGCGATTTCTTCGCCGAGCTTCTCGTGCGGCGCTGCGAAAGTCACCGCCTGCGCCACCGCCGGGTGGTCCATGAGCGCCTCGTCGACTTCTCGCGGCCCGATCTTTTCGCCGCCGCGGTTGATGATCTCTTTCAACCGGCCAGTAATGGTCAGATAACCGTCCGTGTCGAGGCGGCCCTGGTCACCGGTGCGGAACCAGCCGTTGCGGAATGCCTGTGCGTTGGCTTCGGGGTTGTTGTCGTAGCCGGGCGTGACGTTGGCGCCGCGGATGACCACTTCCCCGGTCGTGCCGGTTTCGGCGAGGCGGTCGTCCTCGCCCATCACCGCGACCTCGGGGCCGGCAGCGACGCCGACCGTGCCCGCCTTGCGCGGTGCGGGCGGCAACGGGTTGCTGGTCATCTGGTGGCAGGCTTCGGTCATCCCGTAGGATTCGATCACCGGCGCCGAAAAGACCTCCTCCAGCGCCGCCATCACGCGCGCCGGCAGCGGCGCCGACGACGAGCGGACGAAGCGAAGGCGCGTTTCCGCGACGATTTCGGTGTTGCGCGGCGCGCGTGCGAGGATCGCTTGGTGCATGGTCGGCACCGCGGTGAACCAGGTCGGCCGACAGGTATCGAGCCACGAAAAGAAGCGCAGCGCGTTGAAACCCGGCGTGCACACGACCGCGCCGCCCGCCGCCACCGACGACAATACCGCAGCGATGAGGCCGTGAATGTGGAACAGCGGCATGACGTTGAGGCAACGGTCGCCGGGGCGGAGATCGAGCGCGGCGCCGATATGGCGCGCCGACGCGGCGAGGTTGGCGTGGGTCAGCGGCACCATCTTCGGGCGCGAGGTCGTGCCCGACGTATGAAGCACCAACGCCGTGTCTGCGGCGGCGGCGGGTCCGGCGGCGACCGTGCGGCTCTGCCGGGGGCCGGCGAGCGTGAACGAACCGGCGCAGTCGCCGTTTCGGCTCAGCTCGTAGATGGGGATGCCGCGCCGCGCCGCCACATCGCGCGCTGCGTTGTCGGCACCCGCCGGGACCACCAGCGCCCGCGCCTCCAGATCGCCGAGATAGAAGTCGAACTCTTCGGCGCGGTAGGCGGGGTTGAGCGGCGCGGTAGTTGCGGCGGCGGCGATGCAGAGGAACGCACCTGCCATCTCCGCCCCGTTGGGCAGCACGATCGCCACCCGGTCTCCCCGCCCGATCCCGTGCCGGTTGAGCGTTTCCAGGGTTTCACGCGCCTGTTCGCGCAAGCCCGCATGGCTCAGCGCCGGCCCCTCCGGCGCCATGATCGCCGACGCGGCATCCGCCCCGGCGGCGAGCAGATCGAGAACCGTATCCACCATGTTGCAGGTTGTAGCGCCGCGCCCGGCGGCGGCCAAGACGGGGCCGCGCCGCGGGCGCGCCAGAAGCCCGGCCACGCGAAAGGGGCAGGGCGGGCTGTTGCCGGTGGACCGTTTCGCGGCCACACTGGGCGGCGAGCGCGATGGAGCGGGGAGCGATACGATGGCGCGGTTCGATGTGGTGATCAAGGACGGGCTGATCTTCGACGGGACACGCATTCCCCGCTTTCGCGGCGATATCGGAGTCGCCGATGGCGTGATCGCCGAGATCGGCCATATCGACGCCAGCGACGGCGCCGAGGTGGTCGATGCCGGCGGGCTGCACGTCGCGCCCGGCTTCATCGATCTGCACACCCATTACGACGCGCAATTGTTCTGGGACCCCTATTGCACGCTCTCGGGCTGGCACGGGGTGACCTCTGCCGTAATCGGCAATTGCGGGTTCGGCTTCGCGCCCGTGGCGCCGGCCCTGCGCGAGCGGGCGATGCTCACCATGACCCGCGTCGAGGCGATCCCCTACGCGGCCATGAAAGAAGGGCTGCCGTGGGACTGGAGCACCTTCCCCGAATTCCTCGACAGCGTCGAACGCGCGCCGAAGGCCATCAACCTGCTGCCCTACATGCCCGCCGGGCCGGCATTGATCTGGACCCTGGGCCTCGACGACGCCAAGGCCGGACGCAAGCCGACCCATGCCGAACACGCGATGCTATGCCGCCTGCTCGATGAGGCGCTCGACGCCGGGGCGTGCGGTTGGTCGGCCCAGCGCCTGATGCCTGACGGCCCCTCGGCGGTGCAGACCGATCACGACGGCACGCCGATGGTCACCGACGTGATGCACGACGAGACCTGCGAAGCGCTCGCCCGCGTGCTCGGCCGCCGCAATCAGGGCTTCATGCAGATAACCATCTCGTCGGGTTCCTACGAGCGCGACCGGGCGCATATGGAGAAACTCGCCACGCTCAGCGGTCGGCCGTTGCTCTGGAACGTGGTGCAGGCATACGACCACAAGCCCGAAGTGCACCGCGAGGCGCTGCGCTGGCTCGACTCGTGCCGCAAGCGCGGTGTGCGGGTCTATGGCCAGGGGCTGACCACGGACGCCGGCTTCGCCTTCACTTTCGAAGACTGGAATCTGTGGGACGACCGCCCGGCATGGCGCGAGGCCACCGTGGGGACGGTCGCCGAACGCCTCGCGAAGCTCGCCGACCCGGCCCGCCGCCCGGCCCTGCGCCGGCAGGTTCCGCGCACCGCGACCGGTCCGATCGGAGACGTCGTGATCACCGAACCCGCCACGCCGGCTCACGAACGATGGCGGGATCATACGGTCGCGCAGGTCGCGGAAGCGCTCGGCAAACACCCGGTGGATGCGATGCTTGACATCGCCGTGGACGAGAGTCTGGCGACCGGGTTCTACGCTCTGCCGCCGAACGTCTCCAACGTCCATCTCAGGGAGATCGTCGATAATCCCTGGGTGTTGTTCGGCGTTTCGGACGGCGGCGCGCACACCAAATTCCTCACTGCCGGCCGCTACCCGACCGAAACCCTGACCCGTATCGTCCGCGAACACGGGATGATCGGCCTGGAAGAGGCGCATTGGCGGCTTTCGGCGCTGCCGGCGATGGTGGCAGGGTTCACCGACCGCGGCGTGCTCAGGCCCGGCGCGCCTGCCGACATCGTGGTGTATGACTACGACAATTTGGAAGTGCTGCCGACGGAGATCGCCCATGACCTGCCGGGCGGCGAGTGGCGGCGCATCCAGCGCGCACGCGGCTACCGCGCCGTGCTCGTGAACGGCCGCATCACCATCGCCGACGACCGTGAGACGCAGGCGCACTCGGGCCGGCTGCTGCGGCACGGTGGGGGCATCCAGACCCGACGCCGTGCGGCCTGAGCATCCGGCTCAGGCTTGTCGGGAAACGTCACCGTCGCGTCCTTCGCCACCCGGCGGCGCGCGCCTCGTCCTCCGAGCAGAACCACCGCTCGCCCTCGGAGGGAACGATTGACGTCTGCTCGTAGTATTCGTCGCCGGGGAGGTGATAGATGCGCGCGCCGCTGTCCCAGCTGATATTTCCCTTGATGCGGCAGTCGCCGCTATCGGGGCCGGCATCATGATCGTCAAGGATTTCCCGGCGGCCCTCGTGAGGAACGGCAATTGGTGTCCATATGGTTTCAACCCCCGTACTGCGATCGAATTTCGGCACCCAATCCGGAGTCGTGACGCCGATGACGACGAAAAATGCGAAATATGCGCAGAAAATCGCGGGAACGACGACCAATACTCCGAGAGCGATCAGAAACGACCGGACCAGACGCTTGCGCGCTTTGGATATCGACGGGAAATACGCCACGATTTCAACCTTTCGATCCTGTTTCCATCCATACCACACGACGTGGATGTAGCGTCCCTTGCGTTATCGGTTGAGCGATGTGATCTTCGGTCCCATGAGTGCCGCTTCGTTTTCGCGTGCTTCGCTCCTCCGCGACGGCCCCACGCGGCAGGTTCGATGACGGGCGCGGTCGCCTTCGATGCGCTGGCTTACGCCCGCAGGCTCAGGGCCGCCGGAGTCGAGGACGCCCAGGCGGAAGCGCATGCCGGCGCTATGCGCAAAGCCGTTACCGACGGCGTCGCGACCAAAGCCGACATCGCCGGGCTCAAGGCCGGGACGCTCAAAGTCGCCATCGGGGTCGTTGTCGCGCAAACCGCCTTGATCACTGGCCTGATTTTCGGATTGCTTAAGCTGTTCGGCGGAGTCTGACCACAGCGGTTGCGCTCGCCGCCATCCCATTGTCGCGATTTCGGGGCCGGAGCGCCGATTGCTTCGCCGAAAGCCCCGGCTTCGGGTCGCAAACGCCGGTCGCCTCAGTCGGGCGCGCCGACGATCTCTTTCAGCACTGTGAAGAAGGCGCGCTTGCGCGGGGTGGCGATGCGCCAGTCGATGGGCGGGTTCTGGAAACCGTCGCGGTAGTTGCCCCACGCCGTGCGGCCGCCGGCCCCGGCGCCGGGGTCGAAATAGCCCCAGCCGGCGCGCGCCGCGAGCGCTGCGGCGAAATTGTTTCGCGGCCGGTCGAAATCGAAGTGGTCGTCTTCGTTGAACAGCACCGGCTGGCCCCGGTAGCCGGAAAGCGCACGGGTCTCGGCGACGCGCTCGGTAATCCGGTCCGGGTCGGCGAGGCCGTTGCCGTGCAGCAGAATGAAATCCGACGCCGCGGCGATCGCTGCCGTCGGCGCGCGGCGGCCGCTGACGCTGGTCCCCGCCAGCAGACGCCGCCGCCCCCGCCGGTGTGTTTGCGCGCGCGCGATCGGCGCGTGAACGTTCTCGACCGTCAGGATCGGGTGTTCGTAAAGCGGGATGTCCGCTTCGTTGGCGATCTCGACGACGACATTCTCGTGCGGCAGCCCGATCAGCCAGTCGCAGGCGCGGTCGAGCGCGGCCAGCACCGCGGTTTCGTCGCGCAGGCGCTCGTCCTGCCCGAAATAGAACAGCCCTGCAATGACGACCATGCCGAGCCGGTCGGCGGCGGCGATGACGCGCTCGACCCGCGCGGTGAACGCCGGGCGCAGGCGACCGTCCGGCTGGAAGGCGCCGGAATCCCACGGTTGCGAGCGCGGCAATTCGAGCCCTCGCCAGAGCTGCGCCGCCGTCGTTCCCGGACGGTCGGCGCGCACCCGTTCGAGCAGTCCCGCGAGCGCGCCCTTGTCCCAACGGTAGTAGCCGCCCGGGGCCGCGCCCTGGAGGTTGATCCCGATGGCCGCGAGACCGCAGTCGCGGTAGTCCGGCAGCGCGGCGATCAATTCGTCGCTATTGCGCTCGGCGTCCCAAACGCCCGTGTCGGGATACGCCCACAAGCCGCGGGTCAGCGGGTTCAGGTCGTCGAACGCCCCGTTCGCCATGCGGCTGTTGAGCAGCAGTCCGGCGATGGGACGGTCCCGCCACACGCGCCCTTCGTATGTCGGACGGCCGTCGATCAGCCAGTCGCTGCCGGCGATCTCCACCGTCGTCACGCGGGGGTCTCCACGGCTTCGTGAAGCCGCGCCAGCGCGGGGTCGCGATGGCCGAGCTCGGCAAGCCGGCGCACCGTTGCAGAGAGGTAGTCGCGGTTGCGTCCGGTCTCGCCGATTCCGGCGCGTATCAACGCGACTTGTTGCGCGAAACCCAGGCGCGCGGCGTAGCGCGGGTGGCTGCGATCGACCGTGAACGTCAGTGCCAGCCGCCGCAGGCCGCACACGAAAACCGGCACCAGGCGTTCGCGATAAAGGTCTTTGGGTTTCTCGCGTTCGCGGAGATCGGCGCGTGTCTCCGCCGCCGCCCTGCCGGCGACGCGGAAGGCCAGCCCGCGGCAGGCGCCGCCCCGCTCGAGACCCAGCACCAGTCCGGGGCGCCGCGGCGTGCCGCGATACTCGGTCGAATAGACGCAGAACGCACGGTGGTAGCCCCGCAGCAACGCCGGATGCGATTCGAGGAAGTCGAAACCCGGACGCCACATCAGCGACCCGTAGCCAAACACCCACAGATCGTCCGTTCGCCCGTCGGCGGTGCTTGCGCTATACGAGTCGCCTGACCTGTCCGTGTCGTCCGGCATGAAACGCATCGTCCTGCTCTACGCCGCGCTGGCCGTCGCCGCGCTCGCCTGGACCGGCTACTGGTTCTTCCTCGCCGACCGCGCCCGCGAAGCGATCGATACCGGGATCGCGACGCTCGACGCCAGAGGAGCCACGGTGTCGTATACCGAACGACGGGTTGGCGGCTACCCCTATCGTCTGTCGGCGGCGTTCACCGACCTCGCGTTGGCGTGGTCCGACGGGGCGGCCGAGTGGCGCTGGCGGAGCGACTCGGCGACCGCCTACGCCGAGCCGTGGGATCTGCGCCACTACATCGGCGTGTTCGACGGCGGCCATGGCCTCGAGATCGAGCGCGGCGGCCGGATCGCCGCGCTCGATCTTCGGGCCGAAACCGCGCGCGCGAGCCTGATGCTGGGCGACGACTACGAACCGTTGCGCGCGGTCGCCGAGGTTGCCGATCTGCGCATCGCCGACGCGCGGGTCGGCGCAGGTATCGGCATCGCGAAACTGCGACTGGCCGCGAGACCGTCGGCGACGCGCGCCCCGGCGACCGACATCGCCCTGCGGGTCGAGGAACTCCATCTCGACGAGAATCCGCAAGAAGTCTTCGGAGGCCGCATCGGCCTGCTGTCTGCCGATACCGTGCTGACCCACCCGCCGGAAGCCTGGACGATGGATGCGCTGGCGCGCTGGCGCGACGACGGTGGAGCGCTCGAGGTTCGGGCGCTGACCGTGGAATGGGGCGCGATTTCGCTGCGCGGCGAAGGACGGCTCGGCCTCGATCCGGCGCTGCGCCCCCAAGGCGAGATCGACGCCCGGGTCGCCGGCTTTCCCGCGTTGATCGACATGTTCGCCGCCCGGGGCATCATCGACGAAGACGCCGCGCGGGTGCTGCAACTGGCCCTGGGCCTGTTCGCCGAAACGCCGCCCGGCGGCGGCCCGCCCGAAGTGCCGCTGCCGATCAGGCTGCACGACGGCCTGCTGCGGTTCGGGCCGGTTCCGCTTTTTCCCCTGGACCCGGTCCTCGGCGCGACGCCCGTCCCGGGCGGTTAGCGACCGCCCCGGTGCCGCGGCCCCCCGAGCGGAGAGGCCGGCGGTCAGGCCTGTCCGGCCTCGATGACTTCTCGGCGGATGGCGCGTGTCTCGGTGAAGACCCGCTCCAGCGTCTCGCCCTCACCCCGTCGGATCGCGCGTTGCAGGCGTGCCAGGTCTTCGAGAAACGTCCCCAGCATCTCCAGCACCGCTTCACGGTTGTTGAGGAACACGTCGCGCCACATCACCGGATCCGACGCGGCGATGCGGGTGAAATCGCGAAAGCCGCTGGCAGCGTATTTGACGACTTCCTTCTGCGTGTCCTGCTCCAGATCGAACACGGTCGAGACGATGTTGTAGGCGATCAGATGCGGGATGTGCGACGTAATGGCCAGCACACGGTCGTGATGCGCCGGTGTCATCAGATCGACGCGGCTGCCCAGTGCGCGCCACAGCGCCGCCACCCGTTCGACCGCGACCGGATCCCCGCCCTCGACTGGAGTCAGCGCGCACCAGCGCCCCTCGAACAGGTCGGCGAAACCGCTCCCGGGACCGGAGTGTTCGGTGCCGGCGATCGGGTGGCCGGGCACCAGCGCCACGCCGTCGGGCAGCAGCGGAGCCACGTCGTCGATCACCGCCTGCTTGACCGATCCTACGTCGCTGACGATAGCGCCCGGCGCCAGCCCGGGCCGCATCGCTTCGACCATCGCGCGGTTGGCGCCCACCGGCACCCCGAGCATCACGAGGTCCGCGCCGGCGACCGCTTCCGCCGGATCGGCATGAACGGAATCGACGATATCGAGAGCGCGCGTTCTCGCACGGGTTTCGGCGCGGCGCGAACAGGCGGTCAGCGACCGCGCCAGTCCGCGCGCGCGAAGCCCGCGGGCGAGCGAACTGTTGATCAGTCCGATCCCGATCAGCGCGACCCGGTCGAACGGGGGCGGTTCGGCCATTCAGTCGGCCGGGCCGGTCATGCCGGGACCGACGATACGGATCGGCCGCGCATAGCTTCCGAGCGCCGCGACCTCGCCGCCATGGCCGAAACGCGCGCGCAACGTCTCGAGCGTGTGCAGTCCGTCGATCTCCACCACGCGGCAAGCGCGGCCGCGCTCGCGGCTGCGCCATATCGCGAGTGGCGCTGCCGCAAGGTCGTTCATGCGCCACGCGCCGCGACCCTCGACGCTCGCCACGGTGACGTCGTCGCCCATCGCGTCGGGCGCCAGCTTGGCGATCACCCAGGCCGCCGCCGGATCGGCATCCGGCGGCGCATCCTCCCAGAACGGCAATTTCGCGACGATGCGCGGCGCATTTGCATCCGACGCCAACCCGCGCCACCAAGCGTCTTCCGGTTCGCCCCGGGGGACCGGCACGACCCCGACCGAGACCTTGCGGCTCCGGACGGCCTCGATCGCCCGCTCCGCACTCGCATAGTCCTGCAACGGCGTCGATGCGCCGAAATGATCGCGCGACAGCGTGCGTTCGGCACCGCCGTCGGACGTGACGACACCGACTGTCAGCCCGCCCTGTATCGCCACTTGCCCGGCCAGTAGCTCTCGCCACATGCGCAGCAGGGCCGGCAGCGGAAACGCGCCCTTGTGCCGGGCCGCCAGCCGACGCAGGATCAGCGCCTCGCGCCCCGGCCGCAGCGCCAGGGCCGAATTCCCGCCATGCCGCTTGACCGCCGCAATGCGACCCACGATCTCCGTGCGCCGCATGAGATCATCGTGTATCCGGTCGTCGATCGCGTCGATCTCGCGGCGCAGTTCGTCGAGGGAGCGGTCGTCGGTCATGCCGGCGGATTTGGGAAGGGGGCCTGTCGGTGCGCCGCCACTACTAGCCGCGGGACGGCGGAAAAGCAAAGAGACATTGACGCGGTGGCGTCGGTTCCCTAACCGTGGCGCCCTTTGGGCGGAGTGTCCGGCGGCGCGGCCATGCGTGAACGAAACGGCGAGAGTCCTGCCCCGCGGCGCGACCCGGCAACGGGCGGTTCGTGCGGAGTCGACGATCGGTCGTCCGCCGTGCGCCTCGGCGAGCAGCGCCCGCTGCGCCTGGCCTCCGGCGCCGATCTCGGCCCTTTCACCGTCGCCTATCGGACGTGGGGGATGCTGAACGCGGCGCGCTCCAACGCGGTGCTGGTCTGCCATGCCCTCACCGGCGACCAGTACGTTGCCGGGGTCAATCCTGTCACCGGGCGGCCGGGTTGGTGGAACGATACGGTCGGACCCGGCAAGCCGATCGACACCGATCGGTTCTTCGTCCTGTGCGCCAACGTGCTCGGCGGCTGCATGGGCACCACCGGGCCGGGCGACATCGATCCCTCTACCGGCGCGCGCTACGACATGGGATTTCCCGTCATCACCGTCGGCGACATGGTGGAAGCGCAGGCGTTGTTGCTCGACCATCTCGGGATCGACCGCGTGTTGTCGGTAGTCGGCGGGTCGATGGGCGGGATGCAGGCGCTGGAATGGGCACGGCGTTTTCCGAACCGCGTGCGCACCGCCGTGCCGATCGCCTGCGCCGCCCGGCACACGGCGCAGAACATCGCTTTTCACGAGGTGGGGCGGCAGGCGATCATGGCCGATCCGGGCTGGCACTGCGGTGCCTACGCCGCCAACGACACGCGCCCGCGCGACGGCCTGGCGGTCGCCCGCATGGCGGCGCACATCACCTATCTGTCGGAAGAGGCGCTGCACCGGAAGTTCGGGCGCGGGTTGCAGGACCGCAACCGGCCTACCTACGGCTTCGACGCCGATTTTCAGGTCGAAAGCTATCTGCGCCATCAGGGTCGGACGTTCGTCGAACGGTTCGACGCCAATTCATATCTCTACATCACCCGCGCGATGGACTATTTCGACCTGGCCGCCGAACATGGCGGGCGCCTGCAACCGGCTTTCGCCGGCACGCCGGTGCGCTTCTGCGTCATCTCGTTCAGCAGCGACTGGCTGTTTCCTACCGCCGAAAGCCGCGCCATCGTGCACGCGCTCAACGGCAACGCGGCGGATGTCAGTTTCGTCGAGATCGAAACCGACAAGGGCCACGACGCCTTTCTACTCGACGAGCCCGAGTTTCATGCGATCCTCGCCGGTTTTCTCGACAGCACCGCGGCGGAAAGCGGGGTAGATGCGCCGTGACGGCCGCCAGGGTCGCGCATCCCGACAGCATCCGCGTCGATCTGCAACTCGTCGCCGGCATGATCGATCCCGGCGCGCGAGTGCTCGATGTCGGCTGCGGCGACGGCGCCCTGTTGAGCCATCTGATCGCCGAGAAGGGAGTCGACGGACGCGGCGTCGAGATCAGTCGCGAGGGCGTGAAGGCCTGTATGCGCCGCGGCCTGTCGGTCGTGCAGGGCGATGCCGATACCGATCTCGTGGACTACCCCGACGACGCTTTCGACTACGTGGTCCTGAGCCAGACCTTGCAGGCGACCCACAACCCGCGCGAAGTGCTGTTGCAATTGCTGCGCATCGGGCGGCGCGCGATCGTCTCGTTTCCCAATTTCGGGTATTGGCGTTGCCGCCTGCAACTGATGCTGACGGGACGGATGCCGGTGACGCGGACGCTGGACAACCCCTGGTATGCCACGCCCAACATCCATTTCTGCACCATCCACGATTTTCTCGCCCTGTGCGCGGCCGAACGCGTGACGGTGGAGCGTCGATACGCGCTTGATCGTGACGGGTCGATCCGCCGGTTCGGGACCGCCGGATTTCTCGCCAACCTGCTCGGCGACAAGGGGGTGTTCATGCTGTGCCGCGGGACACCGCCGGAACCCTGACGGAGTGTCTGGCGCGCGCCAGCGGTATCGCGCCATAGACCTGTTTCTCCGCTTCGCACAGCGCCACGCCGCCGAACGGCGGCGTCCAACGCGCCCCGAACCGCTCCCACGGCGCCGCGAGACGGCGGAGAAGGGGCCGGCGGAACGGCGGCATGTAGAGCGCGAATCCCGAGCGCACCGGCACGAACAGGTTGTCGCGCAGCAGGCGCGCGAGCTGCGGTTGACTGAACGGATGGCCGTGGCCGAACGGCGTGCGCTCGAGCCGTGCCCACACCCCGCGGCGGTTGGGAACCACGACGATGATCCGCCCGCCGTCGGCCACGACGCGCCAGACCTCACGCAGCATCGGCCGGATCTGCTCGCTCGATTCGACCGCGTGGACGAGCAGAATGCGATCGAAAGCGTTGTCGGGCAGTGGCAGCGCGGTTTCCTCGCTCAGCGCTACCTGCCCGGGTTTGCCGGCCGGCCAGCGGATCACGCCCTGGCGGTCCGGCATCACGGCGACGACGCGCTCGGCCTTGTCGAGCATCGGACCGAGGAAGGGGGTGCCGTAACCCAGTGCCAGCACCCGCCGGCCCGCCACGTCCGGCCAGAAGGCATGTACGCGCTGGCGGATCAACCCGCGCGCGACCCGCCCCAGCGGCGACTCGTAGAACTGGTGGAGATCCGAAACGTCCTGCCACATGATCCGGGCAGATTACACCCGAACGCCCGCGCGGTTCGCCGGTTGACGCCGTCGCCGCGTGCTGATTCATTGCGCGGGGCTCGGCGGCGCCGGGACCCGGAAAGACGACTGTCGGGACGCTCCATGACCGATGACCGCGCCATCACGCTCGGGGTCGAAGAAGAGTTCTTCCTCGTCGATCCGGAGACGCGCGATATCGTCGCCGATCCCGATCCGGGCATTTTCCGCGAATGCGAGAGTGCCCGCGGGCCGCACAAGGTCGTGCCCGAGATGCTCAGCGCTCAGATCGAGACCAACACCCGGGTCTGCGGTTCGCCGGCGGAAGTGCGCGCGGCGCTGCGCGAGACCCGCAAGCTGGTCATCGATGCGGCCGCGAAATACGGGGTTGCCGCGATGGCCGCATCCACCCATCCCTTCGCTGCCTGGCGCGTGCAGACCATCACCCGTCGCGAGCGCTACCAGCGTTTCCTGATGCAGTATCAGGAGACGGTCCGACGGTCCCTCGTCGGCGGGATGCACGTCCACGCCGGTTTCGGCGACCCCGACTCGCGCATCCGTGTGATGACCTCGGTCCGACGCTATCTCCCGCTGCTCAACGCCCTGTCGGCTTCGTCGCCCTTCAGCGCCGGGCGCGAGACGGGCTTCAAGTGCTGGCGTCTGATCGTGATGGGTGGGCTGCCGCGCACGGGCGTTCCCGGCGCGCTGGGTTCGCGCGCCGAATACGAACGACTGCTCGGCGACTACCAGCGCATGAAGTTCGTCGATGACGGCAGCGAACTGTGGTGGGACATCCGCCCGTCGCACGCTTATCCGACTGTGGAGTTGCGGGTCTGCGACGTCTGCCCGCGAGTCGAGGACGCGGTGAACATCGCGGCGATCTACGCCGCTCTTGTCCGCCGTCTGTCGCGGCTGGACCGCGAGGGAGGCTTGCCGCCGGAACCGCCGACCGAGATCATTTCCGAGAATCGCTGGCTCGCGCAGCGCTACGGCGTGCTGGCCTTCCTCGGGGCCGAGAGCGGCGGGCGAGTCGATATAGAGGAGTTCGCGTCGCGGCTGGAAACGGACCTTGCGGACGACGCCCGCGCGCTCGGGTGCGAAGACGAGGTGCGGGCGGGCCTCGCGATCGTGCGCGAAGGCGCCGCTGCCGACCGGCAACTCGATCTCTATCGTCTCCGTCGTCTCGAGGGCGACAGTGAGGAGGAGGCGTTGCGCGCCGTGGTCGATCTCGCGCTTGCTGAGACCCGTGAGGGCGTCGGATAGGCGCGCCACCGCCGGTCGCGCCAGGAACTCCTCGTCGCGGGTTTCCGAACGTCCCATCGTTCAGGTGCACGGGTGTCTCGCCCGCACTTCGATTTTTCGCGCGATTCGCAGGTCGTGTGTATGGCGGGGTCGCTCGCGCGCGGACGTCCCCCGGGTGCGGGCATCCATAAGGTGCCTCGTCGCCGTGGCGCAGAACGCCTCGCGCGCGGACGTCCCCCGGGTGCGGGCATCCATAAGGTGCGGCGTGCCTCGCCTTCGCCGGTGATTCCGCGCGGACGTCCCCCGGGTGCGGGCATCCATAAGGGACATCAACACGCTGCTGATGGACGTCTATCGCGCGGACGTCCCCCGGGTGCGGGCATCCATAAGGGGCGGGCTGTATCAGGGGCTGGCGGATGCCGCGCGGACGTCCCCCGGGTGCGGGCATCCATAAGGAGAACTGCGGCCAACCGGTCGCGATCGTTGAAGATATGCTACAAAACATGCGTCAATTCCCGCCGCAGCGGCGTGAACGGGAGAATGCGTCCAATGATCCCCGGGTTCGGAAAGTTTCGGGCCGTGGTGCTCCTCGGCTTGGCTGTCGTCGCAATGATGGCCGCGGGCGCCGGCCAGGCGGCGGATACGTCGCGCACGGTCGCGGTAATCGAGCGGACGGATATCGAGTTGTCGGGTCTGACCAATCTCCGGGAACTGCTGTTAGGCCGGGAATTCTACAACAGCTTCGGGCTGCATCGACCGTTGGTTCTCGGAACCGGGCGCGCTGCGTTTCTCGTTGACGGGCGCCCCGTGTCGGGGCTGGACCTCACGATGTTCCCCCTGTCAGCGGTGGAGCGAATCGAGATACGGGACGAAGGGGCCGCCAGGCACGGCGGGCACGCCATCGCCGGAACGGTCGATATCGTGCTCAGAAGCGACTACGACGGCGCCGAAATTTCCGCTGGCGCCGCCCGGCCCACGCAACCGGGCGGAGACTCGGAGAGCGGCGGCGCCGTTTGGGGCGGCGCGCTCGGACGCGGCCATGTGGTGATCGGTGTCGATCACGCGCAGCGCCAGGAAATCCGCGACGCCGACCGCGACTACAGCCGCGCCAAGTGGACGCCGGGGGGCTCGTTCGCCGATACCCAGGGCGTTTCGATCGGCGGCAATACGCTGTTCATCGCCCCGACGGACGGAACCGACGCGATCGCACGGTCCTTCGGCGCCTGCGACGAGAACGTTTACACCGGGGTCCTCACCCACACGGCGGGAGAGGGCTGCGGTTTCGCGTATGCCGACATCAAATGGCAAGGCGACGATCCGAACACCGACTACGTTCGCCGCCGCCGCGACGGCCTGTTCCTCAACGCCGACCACCCGCTCGGCGACGACGCAGAGGTGTATGTGGACGCGCGAGTGGCGCAGGGGGAAACCGCGTTTCGCTACGCTCCCTCGACCGGCCCCTTCGATTTCACGCCTTCCGACGACCTCAGAGAACGGTTGATCGCAGACGTTCCGGAACTGAATAGCGGAAACTTCCCTGACGATCTTCGGGTGTATCATCGGTTCGTCGGCCACGGGAACCGGGACTGGCGGACGGAACTGACCGAGCATGACCTCACCGCGGGTCTCCGCGGCGCGGTCGGCGGCGGACTCGGCTACGACGCGCATCTCCGATACTGGCGGCGCGACTCGGTCGAGAAGGGCGATACCTTCGTGAGCGAGACGAGGATCCGCGACGCCATCGAGAGGGGCGACTACGATCTCGAGAACCCGCTCTCCACGGCCCCGCGCCACCTGGAAGCGATCCGCGCGACGGGGCTCCGGCTGACCCACGATACGGAGGAAGAGCGCCTGGCAGCGCGCGCGACGCTGAACGGCGCGGCGCTCGCGCTGCCCGGCGGCGAGATCCGGTGGACTGCCGGCGTCGAATTCGCCGACCAGGATTGGCGCGACATCTACGACTATCGCGACTCGGAGAACCGTTTCCACGAGGCGACCGACGTGCTCGGGACCGCGAGCAACTCGTCGGTCGGACAACGCCAGCGCTGGTCGGCCCTGGCGGAGGCGTCCATCCCGCTGCACGACGGTTGGGACGCCACCCTGGCCGGGCGGCGCGACGATTACGATGACGTCGGCGAAGCGTTCGCCTGGAGGGCGGCGAGCCGCTACCGCGTGAACGATTCTCTCGCGTTTCGCGCGTCATGGGACAAGGGCGCGAGGGCGCCGAACCTGAGCGACATGCACCGGCTCGAATCGCTCAGCTACCCGGTGATTGCGGATCCGCTCAGGCCGGGTTCGGCGAGTTTCCAGGTCGAGAGCGTGTCGCGCGGAAACCCGAGCCTGAAGCCCGACGACGCGGAAAGCGTCAGTATCGGCGCCGCAGCGAGCTTCGGCCCCTTCTCGCTCGGCGTGGACTGGTTCGCGATCGAGCTCTCCGACCTGCCCGCGCAAATGTCCGCGCAGTCCATCGTCGATCTGGATGCGGCGGGGAACCTGCCCGCCGGCGCGCGAGTGATCCGCGAAGGCGGCCTGATCACGGAGATCGTGAACCCCGTCGTGCAGACCGGGGAAACCGAGGTCGCCGGCGTCGAGTTGCGTGCGGGAGCGGCCTGGGAGACCGGTCTGGCGGACCTGGCTTTCGACGTTCGTGCCTTGCGCACGACCCGACACGAAGAGCGGGTGGCCAGCCTGAGGCAGGCAGGAGACTACCCGCGCGACCGTGTCCACGCTTCGCTGCGTGTGAGTCGCGACGGCGTGACCGCGAGGTGGAGCCTTCATGCCGTCTCGGGCTATCGAAACGATAACGACTCCGGCCGCTACGAGGCGTGGATGGGACACGATTTCGCGGTTCGCTGGCGTGGCGCGTTCGGCGTCGAGCGGCTGAACGTCGCGGGCGGTGTCCTCAATATCGGGAACGAAGGTCCGTCCACCGATTCCGCCGGTCTTTACGACCCGGCCCTGACGCTCGATTCCGTTCTGGGGCGCACGATCTTCGTGAACGCCGCCCTTTCGTTCGGTGGGTGACGCCCGACGATCAGCGCCGAATCGTCCGGCGGGGCATCGGAACATGGATACGAAACACACTGAAGAAAAGGCTAAATCCTGGGTGGAGGCCGAACTCGAGGACAGCTTCGACGAAGAATTCGAAATGGAGATCGACGACGAGCGCGTGGTTCGGGAACTGCGCGCCATCACCGAACTCCGGCACGAATCGACGCTATCCCGGCGCACTTACTTCCACGAACTCTTCCGTCTCCAGGCGGAACTGGTCAAACTCCAGGACTGGGTCGTCAAGACCGATTACAAGCTCGTCGTCATCTTTGAGGGGCGCGACGCCGCCGGCAAGGGTGGCGTCATCAAACGCATCACCCAGCGGCTGAATCCTCGCGTATGCCGTGTCGTCGCCCTTGCCGCGCCGACCGACCGCGAAAAGAAACAGTGGTATTTCCAGCGCTACGTACCGCACCTGCCTGCCGGCGGCGAGATCGTCCTGTTCGACCGTTCGTGGTACAATCGCGCCGGAGTCGAGCGCGTCATGGGCTTCGCGACTCCGGCACAGGTCGAGGAATTCTTTCGCGACGTGTCGGACTTTGAGCGCATGATCGTGCGTTCGGGCATCAAACTCGTCAAATACTGGTTCTCGATCACCGATCAGGAGCAGCAACTGCGCTTCCTGATGCGGATTCACGACCCGTTGAAGCAGTGGAAACTGAGCCCGATGGACCTGCAATCGCGGGTGCGCTGGGAGGACTACACCCGGGCGAAGGAAGAGATGTTCGCGCGCACCAACATCCCGGAGGCGCCGTGGTGGATCGTGGAGGGCAACGACAAGAAGCGCGCGCGGCTCAACTGTATGGCGCATCTGTTGCGAAACGCGCCCTACGCCGACGTGCCGCACGACTCCCCCGTACTGCCCGAGCGCGTGTTCAACCCCGACTACGAACGCAGCGTGCTGCCGACCAAGCTTTACGTGCCGCAGAAATACTGACCGCCCCCGGGGGCCGGGGATGGCGATTTGGCTGCATCTGACCGCGGCGGCGGCGGCTCTCGCACTCGGTGCGGTGAATCTGGCGGCTGCCAAGGGAACGCCGCGCCACCGGGCCGTCGGCTGGATCTGGATTGCCGCCATGCTGTTCGTGACGTTGCCGTCGTTCGGGATTCGGGAGTTGAACGACGGGAAATTGAGCTGGATACACGGCCTCGCGGCCTGGACGTTGTTCAGCATGTTCGCGGCGATATTCGCGATTCGCCGGGGCCGGGTCGCGACCCATGCGGGCTTCATGATCGGAACGATTGCCGGCGTCGTCATCGCCGGCGGATTCGCGCTCTCGCCCGGCCGGTTCATCGCCACCCTGGCCGGATATTGAAGTCGGCCCCTGTCCGCGAGTCTCACACCGCGCCGTTTCGGCGACGACGCCACGATCCGGCGGAGTTTGCTATCTCTCCAGCAGCAGGCCGATTTTGTCGAGAACCTCGCCCACGGTCTTCCGAGGCAGGAAGTCCATCGCCCGCATGTTGCGCGAACGCCAATCAAGACTCTTGATCTGGTCTGCGAGAATGGCGCCCCTTACGTTCAAGCCCGCCGGTATCCGAACCTCGAAAGGGTAGCCCTTGATCCGGCGGGTTATCGGGCAGAACAGTGCAAGCCCCACCTTGTCGTTGTAAGCGGTCGGCGACAACACGACGGCGGGACGACGCCCGGCCTGTTCACTGCCGGCTTGAGGATCGAAATCGATCCATACGACATCGCCGCGGCGCGGAACGCCCGCCGTCGCGTTCACCATACCTCGCGGCCGCGCGCGACGCCGGTGTCCACCTCTTCATGCCGGTTGCTCGCCGTGACTCCGGCCAGGAGATCGTCCAGACAAATCCGCGATTCTTCCGCATCGCGGGACCGCGGTGAAGGAGGCCATACGATGCGGCTTTCCTTCGTGGCTTCGTCGAGTTCCCATATTTCCACGCCGGGAGGAATCAGATGCGCGCGCGTTCTGACATAGTATTCGGCCAGAGATTCGTTTCTTTTATCATGGACGGACTTGGAGACGCAAAAAATTTTGCGAAATTTGCGGGGCGAACACAGGAAATAGTACATGGCCTCGTTCCAAACGGTTATTTTGGCGCTCGGTGTGTTTCCTCCGGCGGTCCATGTGTGCGATTTGCACTCGACGATGACAGGGGGATCGTCCGCACCGAAATCGAATTCGTGCTTTTTCTTGTCTTCCCCGATTCCCATTTCGACGGAGAATCCCTTCTCTATCGCGATATTCGCCTTTGCCAGCATGTCCATGGCGATCGTCTCGAAATCCTTGCCGGCTTGCGTGTTGCTTATAGCCCCTTCTCGCTGGAAATTGCGCGACATGTCTGTCTCCTCCGTTACAAATTCCGCCGGCGGCGCCGCTTCAGTCTCGATCCTCGATCAGGCGGATCAGCGACAACCAGTCTTCCACCATCGCGGCGCGGCGCCACGGGGCGACGTCGAAGATTCCCAGACCCTGACGCGCCACGTCCTGATAGAGCGCCCGGCTGGTGAAGCGCGCCGCCACCTCGTGTCCGAGACCGGAGAGAAAGGACTCGAAGTCGGCCGCGGCGCGGGTTCCCTTGCGAATCTGGTTGGCCACGATGGCGACCGGCTTGCGTCCGCGCCGGACCGGTTTCAGCTGATCGACCCGCTTGAGGAAACGGCATGTCGCCACTTCGTCGAAGAACGACGGCAGCACCGGCATCGCCAGGAGGTCGGCCTGTCTGAGGAAATCGCGCACGCGCTCGGAGTCCAGGCCGGCGTCCGAATCGATGACCAGCCGGTCGAGGTTCTTCGGCGTCCGCCCGGGAGATTTACGCCAGTCGAGCGCCCTGATGGGCGCCGCGTCTTCCGGTCGGCGCTCGAGCCAACGCAGCGACGACCGCTGCCGGTCGCCCTCCGCCAGCGCCGTCCGCAGGCCGGCATTGGCGAATGCCGAGGCCAGGTTGGTGGCGATGGTGGTCTTGCCACAACCGCCTTTCGCGTTCGCCACCAATACCGAGATCATCCGCGCCGCCCGCCGTCAGTCCCGCCAGAACGGCGGCATCGCCGCGAACGCGCGCCACGCTGCGACCATCCGCGCCTCGACCGCCTGCAAGCGGTGACTATACCAGCCCGCGATCACCGCGGCGCCGAGCGCTGCCTCGGGATCGTCCGCCGCGATTCGGTCCGCGATCTGCGCCGCCACCGTTGCGTCGTTCAGGCGGCCCAGCATGTCTTGCAGTTCAGACATCGCGGCGAGCCAGGGGCGGACCCGCTTGCGCGCATGAAGTGCCTGAAAGAAGTCGCTCGCGTAGCGCAATTTCTTCAGCGCGATGCGCACGTTGTGGCGCTCCGGGTTCGACAGTCTGTGGAATGCACGTCCGGCCTTGAGCACTTTCCGGTGCCGTTTCGTCAGCAGCGCCCCAGCGACGGGGCCGAGTGCCGTATCGCCATCGCCGGCGAGCGCCGGTTCGCCCTCTGCGAGGAGCAGGAGATCGACCAGAAACAGGTTGAACCGCTTGCCGCGAATCAGCCGCTGCACATCTTCGCCCACCGTGCGTGCACGATCTTCGGCGCGCGTGGCCAGACGGGACAGGCCTGGTGCGTCGGGGGCGCCATGCATCACCGGCGGCAGCGTCTCGGTGAGGAAAACGTCGAGGTCGCGCGCTTCCCCGAGCCCGCCGAGCGCCCATTTCGCGTCTGCAACCAGGGGCTCGACCCCCTCCGGGCGGCGGTCCGCCAACAACGACAGCAACGAACGCAGCCGCCGTAACCCGACGCGCAATTGATGAACCCCTTCGGGGTCCCGGCCATCGACCGCCGCGGCGAGGTTTGAAGCGATCTGAAGCGCCGTCCCCCGGACGATCGCCGAGACCGCGTCACCCAGCCGGTCGGTCGCGCGAAGCGTGAGTCGCGCCGCCTTGAAGAACGGCGGCGGCGCATCGGTGGCCAGTCGGCGCCCCTGCGCGGCCTTGGACGTCGTTTCGACCCGCAGCGCGTATTTCTCGAGAACGCCGCGCGCGCTTTTCAGCAACGCCGCGACAGACCCGTCGAGCAGTTCAAACTCCAGTTCCGAAAGCGCGCGCTCCGTATCGCCGGCGGCGATGCGCCCTCTGTCGAGCACGACCTCGATGGCGGCGCCATCGACCTCGACCCGCTTCTTCGTCCGTTCGACATCGGTCGTGAAGCAGGGGTGCAGTTCCTCGGGCAACACCGTCCCGATGTCGTTCCGCGGCGCCTCGCGGGGCAGGAGTCCGACGTTTGCGATCGGCGCGGCCACCAGCGAGGTCCATTCGCCGCGCCGCAGTTCGCCCCCGGATTCTCGCTTCAGGGTCAATTCATGGTCGCTGCCTGCCGGTCGCAACCGCAGTGTGAAGCCGCGGCGCCACAGATGGCCGTCCACCGTGTCGTAATAGGTGCTGACCGTTTTCGCCGACCCGGGCCGCTCACCCTTGAGCGAGCGAAAAGCGCCGGTAAGAGCCGACGGCGAGCCGGTGAGCTTGAGCTCGATCTCGACACCGCGCCGCGTATCTCCTGGCATCCTGCCGTTCCCGTATGCCGCTGGACGCCGAACGCCGGAGCCGGCTTCCCCCAATCCTGCGATCCGGGCCGTATATGACAATCCGATGACGCGCGCGCAAGGCAGGGATGAGGGCGCGACGCCAGGTCAATCCTGCGGTGCACCCGCCGGATCGAGCGTTCGCGCGAACTTCGCGATCAGTTTCTTCAGTTTCTTTTCGTCCACGGCGTCGGCGGCCTGCGCCGGAGTCATCCATTTCCGCCGCCGCATTCGTTTCTCCGGCCAGTCTTGCAGGACCCGCGACACCGCCATCGGATATACCGCGACTTCACACCAACCGCCGCCCTTCCGGTCTGCCTTCTCGTAGTCATAGGCGCCGATGCTTCGGTCGACGACCGCGCCCTCGATCCCCGCTTCCTCGAAGGCTTCACGGATCGCCGATTCACGCGGCGAGAGGCCGTGCTCGACATGCCCCTTGGGCAATACCCAGCGCCGTGTTTCCAACGACGTCACCAACACGAATCGCACCCGCCGCTTGTGCCGGCGCCATGCAAGGACGGCGGATTGCCTGACGGCCGGGGGTTGCGGCACGCCACGATGCTCCCGGCTGGAAGCGCCTACCAGTTCTCGTGGAACGGCCGCAGATCGACATCGAAGGTCCAGCCCGAACGATCCTGATGCGCGACGTGATAGATCGTGTCGGCGATCGCGTCGGGCTTGCAGAAATAGTCGTCCGGCTTGTCGGCTGCGAGAAGCGGGCGGGTCCACGGCGTGTCGATCGCCGCATCGACCGTGACGTAGGCCACATGCACGCCGCGCGGCCCGAAATCGCGGGCCATCGATTGCGCGAGAATCCGTTGCGCCGCCTTGGTGGGCGCGAAGGTCGCGAAACGCGGCCTGCCTCGCCACGCCGACGTGTTGCCGGTCACGATCAGCACCCCCTCGCCAGCCTCGATCATCGCCGGAACCACGCATTGCGCGAACACCATCAGCGCCGTCGTATTAATGCGGAAAATCTTTTCGAATCGCGCGGGGTCGGCTTCCAGCACCGGCTTGAACCCGCCCGCGACCGCATTGTGAATCGCTGCCGACGGGGCGCCCATCTCATCGGCGACCTGTTTGCAGACCGCGCGCAGCCGGTCGAGATCGCTCACGTCGCACTCGTATCCCCGCGCACCCTCGATCTCCCGTTCCAGCCGCCGCAGGCGGTCTTCCGTGCGGGCCAGCAGGGCTACCCGGTAGCCGCCGCGAGCGAAGCGCCGCGCGCAGGATGCGCCCGTGCCGTCGCCCGCGCCGGTGATGATGCACACCTTTTTCGCCGCCATGTCTTCTCTCCCCCGAGCGATCCCCGCGCCGCGAATCGGCTATGGTTCCATCGCGTGACTCAATCTCTTTATATCCTTGCGGCCTACGTCGTATTCGCCGGTCTTTTCATCCGGCTGCGCATGGGATCCGTGGTGGGTCTGCTGGTCGCCGGCGCGGCGATCGGTCCCTCCGGCGCCGGACTGATCGACGATGTGGACGCGGTCGCGACCCTTGCCGAGCTCGGCATCATCTTCCTTCTGTTCAACGTCGGACTCGAGATCAAGCGTGAACGTCTGCGCCTGTTCGGGTGGCGAGTCTATACCCTGGCCGTCGCGCAGGTAGTGCTGACGGCGGTCGCTTTCGCCGCCGCGGCGCGCGGGCTCGGACTGTCCGGCGAGGCATCGGTCCTGGTCGGCGGCGCACTCGCGCTGTCTTCGACTGCGGTCGTGTTTCAGGTCCTCGCCGATCTCGGCCGTATGTTGACCCAGCTCGGCCGGCTCGCCATCGCGACGCTTCTCGTCCAGGACCTCGCCGTCGGGCCGCTGGTGGTGGCGGCCAACGTGCTCGGCGCCGGCGAAGCGATCGGCGATTCGCTGCGCCACATGCTCGTCGGCGGCGCCGTCGCGATCGTGTCGATCGTCGTGCTGACCCGCATGGCGCTTCCCTGGGCGTTTCGCCGCGTCACAGCGCTCGGCCGCGGCGAACTGTTCTTCGGATTGATCCTGCTCTTCGTCCTCGCCGCGAGCTGGGCGACCGAACATGCCGGACTGTCGGCGGGCCTCGGCGCCTTTCTTGCCGGCATGCTCGTTGCCGATACCGAATATCGTCACCAGATCGCTGCCGACATCGCGCCGTTCCGCCGCCTCCTTCTGGGGGTGTTCTTCATGGCGGTGGGCATGAGCACCGACCTCGCGCTCGCCCTCGACCAGGCCGGTGCGGTGGCGGCGGTCACGGCTGCGCTGTTGCTCGGCAAGGCCGCCGTGCTGATCGTCATTGCGCGGGTGCTCCGCTATCCGCTGCGGCTCGCGCTCCAACTCGGCATCCTGCTCGCGCAGGGGAGCGAGTTCTCCTTCGTCGTCATCGGAATCTGCGTGGCGACCGGTATGCTCGTAGACGGATTCGGCGACACGCTGACCGTCGCCATCGCGCTCTCGATGCTGGTGGCGCCGCTCGCCGCCGGCGCCGGCCGGCGAGTTCTCGACCGACTCGAAGGGGCCGCCGCCAGCCCCTTGTCGGAGCTCGATTCGGGCACGGCCGAACTTGGCGGCCATGTGGTGGTGATCGGCTTCGGCCAGGTGGGCAAGGCCGTGACCCGCCACCTTCTGGGCCTCGGCAACGAGGTCGTCGTGCTCGACTCCGATTCCCGCCGCGTGCGCGACGCGCGCGGACGCGGGCTGCCGGTCTTCTTCGGCAATGCAGCGCGCTCGGACGTGCTGAGGGCGGTGCATGTCGAGCGGGCCCGCCTCGCCGTGGTCACCGTACCCGATGGCGAGCTCGCCGCGCGCATTCTCACGGTCGTTCGGCGGCTCGCGCCCGGCGCCCATCTCATCGCCCGCGCGCCGCTCGAGGGGGATGAAGACATCCTGCGCCGCGCGGGCGCCGAGAGCATCGTCATCGACAGCCTCACCACCGCTGTCGATCTGGCCGAGCGCGCCATTCTTCACCTCGACGCGCCCCACGCGCACGAAACGCAAGCCACCGCCGAAACCATGACAAAAGGTGCGCAAGCCTGAAGGCCCGCGACGATCACGCCGTTACGGGAGATGCGCCGGCGGCTACCGCGCCCCCGCCCGATCGCCGGGGTCGCGGGCGCGGGCCACTCCGATCATGCTGTCGCGGCTGACCAGACTCGCGAGCGCCGCTTCGGACCAGCCTTCTGTTCCCGCCGGCCGCTCCGGCACCACCAGATAACGCATGTCGGCGGTCGAATCGTGCACGCGCACTTCCGTTCCCGGTGGAATCCCGACCCCGAACTCCGCCAGCACCCTGCGGGGTTCCCGGATCGCGCGTTTGCGGTAGGCCGGCATTTTGTACCAGTCCGGCGGCAAGCCCAGGATCGCCCGCGGATAGCACGAACAAAGCGTGCAAACGATGAGGTTGTGCACATGCGGCGTGTTCTCGACCGCAACCAGCGGCGTGCCGTCGGTGGGGATGTCGAGCGCTTCCGCCGCCGCGCCGGCGTCGGTCAGCAATCGCCTCCGGTAACCGGGGTCGCACCACGCCCGTGCGACAATGCGCGCCCCCCGGGCCGGTGTCCGCGCATCCATCTCCGCCACTTGCTGCGCGAGTTCCGCCTCGGTGATCACGCCGCGTTCGATCAGCAATTCCTCTACCGCCATCGCCAGCAACCGGTAACGCCCCGTCGGGTCGCCGGCCGGCGGCTCGACATGCCGGTGTCCGCCGCTCATGCGCCGTTCTCCCCGACGGGTTCGAGCCAGTGTTCGTAGATCTCGACTTCGACCTTGTCGCCGGGCGCGCCGTCGTAATCGCTCCATACCCGCGACTGGTCGAAGCGCACGCGGTAGAGAGCCCGGCGCGGCAATCCGTCGCCGCCGTAAGCCAGGTCCTCGGGATTGCGGAACGCTCCGCAGATGCGTTCGATCGTGCCGCATTTGCCGCGAATGTAGAACGGCGTGCGCAGGTGGGGCTTGCGCGGCGTGTCGGGCGGCTCCCGTAAGGCGACGCGCACGCGATCTCCCACCGAGAAGTGCGCCGTCATGCGTTCGCCCGGAGCTTCGCGACCCGCGCTTCGAGTGCCGCTTCGTCGATCACGCCCTTTTCGACGAGGATCGCCGCGATCGACGCGATCCAGCGCTCGTAATAGAGCAACCGGTCATAGACGTCGGGCGCCAGCGCTTCGATTCCCCGCCGCAATTCGTCGACCCGCATCAGCTTCTTGTCCCGCACCAGCAGCGACATCAGGGCGTCGATCCGCTTCTCCCAGGGTTCGTAGTCGTGTTCGACCGGCACGACCGGGCCCGCCGGTTTGCCGCCCATGTCGTGATGGCTGCGGGTCATGTCAATCGAGCCGGTCGATGAACGCGGCGAGCGCCGCGCCGATCTCGTGTGGCGAATCCTCCTGGATGAAATGCGTGCCGGACACGGTGACCTCGGTCTGATTGCGCCACGACCGGCAGAATTCGCGCTGTGCGCCGATCAGGATGGTGCCCGGGTCCGCGTTGACGAACAGTTTCGGCACATCGCTCTCCGCGAGCCAGGCGGCATAGGCGGCGGCGATTTCCGTCACGTCTTCGGGTTCGCCGTCGATCGGAATCTGCCGCGGCCATGTCAGGGTCGGCCGCCGCGACTCGCCCGGCTCCGCGAAGGGTTGGCGATAGACCGCCATTTCCGCCTCGCCCAGGCCGCGGATCACGGATGCCGGCAACAGCCGCTCGACGAACAGGTTGCGTTCCAGCACCATCTTCTCGCCATCCGGCGAGCGCAGTGATCGAAAGAACTTGCGTGCCGGTGCCGGCCATTCGTCCCAGGTCACGGGGCGCACCAGCGCTTCCATATAGGCGATGCCGGCGACGCGGTCCGGGTGACGGCGCGCCCAGTGAAAGCCGAGCGCCGAACCCCAGTCGTGCACCGCCAGCACCGCGTTGGCGACCTCCAGCGAGTCGAACCAGGCGTCGAGATAGCGGACATGATCGACGAACCGGTAGCCGCTCAACGACGGCCCCGAGTGGCCCATGCCGATCAGGTCGGGCGCAAGGCACCGCCCGCGGTCCGCGACGTGCGGAATGACGTTGCGCCACAGATAGGAAGAGGTCGGGTTGCCGTGCAGGAACACGATATCGCGCCCGCTCGCGGCGTCACCCGTCTCGACATAGGCGATCCCGGAATCGGCGACCGCCACGCACTTGCGTGGATGCGGATCGGCGGCGGAAATCTCCGTCATGGCGGGCCTCGGACCGGCGGTTGATGCCCGTAAGGGGCAGACTATCGTTCGCAACGCATTAAGCGCGGCGGGGGCGGGAGGTCAAGCGATGGGGCGGCTCCACAGAAAGGTGACGCTTCCAGGATCGGCAAGGGCACCGCGAAGCGCACGATCGGCAGGGTGCCAGGGTCGTCGTCACCGGTATCGCGGCGACGTCGATTCGAAATGGACAAGCCGGTATAGTGGCTGGCGAATGATCTTTCCGCTTGCTGGACCTGCGACTCATGACCGGAACCGGCGCGCAAATGACGAGCATCGAACTCCTTGGGCGCATCTCGACCGATCCGTCGATCTGTCACGGCAAGCCCTGCATCCGCGGCATGCGATACCCTGTCGCCATGATTCTGGAATTGTTGAGTGCGGGCATGACTGCCGAGGAGATCCTGGCTGACTACGAAGATCTGGAGCCGGAGGACATCCTGGCGGTGCTCGCCTATGCGGCCCGCTTGAGCCAGGTCAAACGCGTTCAGGCCGTTGCCGGGTGAAATTAGCTCTGTTCGCGTTTCGTATTCACGCCGGCGCACCCGGCCCCGACCGGCGTCCCGCGACCTTGGTTCCAGGAATCCATCCGCGCGAACCGCGTATGAAACGCGAATTGTGCCGTGAAGTTCCTGATCGATGCGCAGCTGCCCTTTCGGTTGGCTCGCTGGCCGCGAGCCCGGGGACACGACGCGGTGCATACCGGGGAGCTCCCCGACGGCAACCGGACCGCAGACGCCGGGATCGCCGCCGTCGCCATTCGCGAGTGGCGGGTTGTGGTGACGAAAGACGAGGACTTCGTGGACACTTTCCTGCTGAGGCGCGAGCCGCGCAAGCTGCTGCTCGTTGCCACAGGAAACATCCGTAATGCAGAACTTGAAAGACTGTTCGAAGGCAATCCGGAGCGCATAGTCCGCGAGCTCGACGCCAGCGACTTCGTCGAATTTGGCAGTGATCGCCTGATTTCCCATCGCTGATGGCGGTTGCCCGGAAAGCCGCAATGCTGTCGCGATGAACCGTCAACCCGCCCGCGGTGGCGGCGCTCCCGGCGCCGGAAATCGTGAAGCCGGCGACGGCAACACTCTTTCTCGGATACCGGTCGGCGGCGGTTGACGCTTGCAAGGGGCGGACTATCGTTCACAACGCATAGAGCGCGGCGGAGGCGGGAGGTCAAGCGATGGGGCGGCTCGACGGAAAGGTGGCGCTGATCACCGGCGGCGCTTCCGGGATCGGCAAGCGCACCGCGGAGCGCATGATCGGCGAGGGCGCCAGGGTCGTCATCACCGATATCGCCGCCGCGACCGGTGCGCGCGCGGCCGCCGAGATCGGCGGTGGCGTTCTGTTCCTCGAACACGACGTGACTCACGAGGCGGGCTGGCAGGCGGTGATCGAGGTCGCGCTCACCCGCCACGGCCGCCTCGACGTGGTGGTCAACTCCGCTGGCATCGGCACCATGGGCACGATCGAGGAGACCCCGTTCGAGGACTGGAAGCGCGTGCTGGCGGTGAACGCCGACGGTGTGTTCCTGGGCTGCAAATACGGCGTTGCAGCGATCAAGCAAACCTCGCGCCAACCCGACTCCGGCGGCTCGATCGTCAACATTTCCTCGGTATCGGGCATCATCGGCGGCCACAATCTGGCGGCCTACAATGCGAGCAAGGGCGCCGTTCGGCTGCTCACCAAGTCGGTGGCGCTGCACTGTGCGCGCAAGGGTTACAACATCCGTTGCAACTCGGTGCATCCGACTTTCATCGACACGCCGATGGTGCGCGCGATGTATGAGCGTGCGCCGGAACCGGACGCGATCAAGGCCAAGCTCGAGCGCCAGGTCCCATTGGGTCGCCTCGGCGAGCCCGACGACATCGCCTGGGGGATCGTTTATCTCGCCTCGGACGAATCTAAATACATGACCGGCGCCGAGTTCGTCGTCGACGGCGGCATCACCGCGATGTAGCCGACCGCGCCGCGGGCGCCGCGACGGGCCGGATGACCGGAGTCACCTCCGAACGATATCCACCGACTACATGCGCTACTATGCCGGCGTATCTCACATCCGCTTTCCGGCACGTTGGCGCTTATTCGGTTGCCTTCATATTGTTATAATGCATGCATCGAAAGCAAGGGGGTTACCGACTATGGCCATGCTGACCGTGCGCAACCTGCCCGATGAGGTGCATCGCGCCTTGCGTGTGCGGGCGGCCCTGCGCGGCCGCAGCACCGAGGCCGAGGTGCGCGCCATCCTGGAGGAAACGGTCCTGCCGGAAGGGAGGGTCGGGTTGGGGTCGCTGCTGACCGCCGTCGGCCGGCGTGCCGGGTTGACAGAGGAGGAGTCCGCTGGTCTTGCGCAACGCGACACCGCACCGGGCAGGCCGGTCGATCTCGAATGATTCTGGTAGATACCAACGTGGTTTCGGAGCCGTTGCGCCGGGCCCCGGAACCACGCGTCGCCGGTTGGCTCGACGCACAGGCGTTGGAAACGCTGTATCTGTCTGCCATCACCGTCGCCGAGCTTCGTTTCGGGGTTAGGTCGCTGCCGGCCGGCCGACGCCGCGACCGACTACACGAGGATCTGGAGTGGCAGGTGCTGCCGATGTTCGCCGGCCGGGTATTGGCGTTCGATTTGGCGGCTTCGCAAGCCTATGCGGAACTTATGGCGAAGGCGCGGTGCGCCGGGCGGGCAATCTCGGTATCCGACGGTTACATTGCGGCGACCGCAGCGGCCAACGCGATGATGGTGGCGACACGGGACATGGCTCCATTCAAGGCGGCCGGATTGAAGACGGTCGATCCTTGGACGGCGTAGGAAATGACCGGCGTATGTTGGCCGCCTTGCGCAATTCTATGATATTGCAACACTGCTGTCCGGTTAGCTGATCGTACGGGTTTCTGAACGTCAAGTTTTCTGCGGGTTTGGGGCGGAAAACGGGTGGTGTCGATTTGAATGCGATGGGGCACTTTGCGGTATTTTTCCGCGGAGGCTCCCATGAACGCCGGCAGGCTCCTGTTCGCCCAGCTGATGGATTATGTGCCGTGGACGACGTTTGCCCGGATCGTCGCCCGTTACGATGGCGACCGCCGGGTCCGGAGGCTCAGCTGCGCCGAGCGATACCGGGCCATGGCCTTCGCCCAACTGACTTGGCGCGAGAGCCTGCGCGACATCGAGACCTGCCTTTCGGTCCACGCCGCGAAGCTCTATCGCATGGGGTTCCGTCAGCCGGTCCGGCGCTCGACCCTGGCCGATGCCAACGAGGGTCGCGACTGGCGCATCCATGCCGAGCTGGCTCAGCGGCTGATCGTCCGGGCGCGGAAGCTGTATGCCGACGAGGGGCTGGGGCTGGAACTGACCAACACCGTTTACGCGCTGGACGCGACGATTATCGACCTGTGCCTGTCGGTCTTCCCGTGGGCGCGCTTCCGCACCGCCAAGGCGGCGGTCAAGATGCACACCCTGCTCGATCTGCGGGGCAGCATTCCGAGCTTCATCCACATCTCGGACGGCAAGCTGCATGACGTCCATGCCCTCGACCTTCTCCTGCCCGAGGCTGGAGCCATCTACGTCATGGATCGCGCCTATGTCGACTTCGCCCGCCTCCATGCCCTGCATCTGGCCGGGGCCTTCTTCGTCACTCGCGCCAAGTCGAACATGAACGCCCATCGGGTCTACTCGGCGCCGGCGGACCGTGCGGGCGGCATCGTCTGCGACCAGACCATCTCGCTCGACGGCGACCTCACCAGCCGGAACTACCCCGAACATCTGCGCCGCATCCGCTTCAAGGATCCCGAGACCGCCAGGACGCTGGTGTTCATCACCAACAACTTCACACTGGCGGCGCCGACCGTCTGTGCGCTCTACAAGAGCCGCTGGCAGGTCGAGTTGTTCTTCAAGTGGATCAAGCAGCATCTTCGCATCAAGCGGTTCTACGGCACTTCGGAGAACGCCGTGAAGACGCAGATCTGGATCGCCGTCTCGGTCTACGTCCTCGTCGCCATCGCCAAGAAGCGGCTCCACCTCGACGCCTCGCTCTACACTTTGCTGCAGATCCTCTCGGTCTCCTTGTTCGAAAAAATGCCTCTGTCTCAAGCACTTGCCGGAAGCCAATACAGTTGCAACCAGACGGAAATAACTAACCAACTGAATCTATTCACTTTTTAACCGGACACTAATGATATTGCAATGCAAAGTCGCGATCGGGTAGTGTCTCAGTTTGAAATCGATACACGCTGCGGGACGACCGGACTCCGGCGCGCCGCCGTCCCGCTGCCATCGCCAGCACGAACCCGCACGAACCGCGACAATTTCTGTAGGGGCAACCCTTGTGGTTGCCGTGCGCCGTGGTAAGGCGCCATTTCCCAGCGGGTGCGAATCCCGCCCGGCGACTGTCGCTCCAGCCGGAAGCAATCGGGGCGGTTGAAGGAGGTAACGACTTCGACTGAAGCACTCCGATGTAACGGGCCGCGTTGGGCGGTTCAGCGACCATGCGGGCCGCAACGCGAGTGAACGCCGAGCAGGCCTCGAAACGGGTGATGCGGAAGCCGACCCGCCGGCATCCCGGGGAAGGCTGACATTGGCCGGGAAGCGAGCGACGCGCGCACCGGCCGGTTCCGCCGGGGTAGTGGCGGCGGCACGCATGGAAGAGGGAGATGGCAGCAACACGGGAAGCCCCTGGCGGTGGCGTGGCACGCGCCAACCGACCGCCCGCGAGGGATGGGTGGGGCCGCCGGGGGTGGCGGAGAGGCTCGTAGTACCGATGAAGTCGGGTAACGCCGACGGAGGGAAGGGGCCTTGGTTCGAGAGTGGCGTTTGACGGAGGAAGGGACGTGGGGACTGGCGAGAGCCTATCAGCCCCGGCGAGTGTTTCCGGAGGCTCCGGACGGCGCTGCATGCGCAAGCGAAGGAAGCTCCGGGCGATCGTTTCTACACGCTGTGCGACAAGGTGTGGCGCGCCGATGTGCTCGCCGTTGCCTGGCAGGAGGTCCGCCGCAATGGCGGGGCTGGTGGTGTGGACGGCGAGACGGTGGCGGACATCGAGGCGTATGGGGTGGAGCGGTGGCTTGAGGCACTGGCGTATCTGCCGCAGGATCAACGGGCTGAGGATAGCGCGCAACGGGCTGCTGGACCCGAACGTGATCGTAGATCGCCTGAACCGGTTGATGACCGGATGGGCGAACGACATTACCAGCGGCGGATGGCGCACGACCGCTGTCCGTCGCCCGGTTACGTGGAACGGCGGGGTGCCAACTTCACTCCCTATCCGGCCGCCGCCAGCGCGACCGAAGCCCACCTCTTCGCACCCTACGCCGCTTTCGCCGGCCCAAGTCTATGGCTGCCGTTTGAGACCAGCGAGTCCATTGCGTGGATTGAAGAGCGCTTTGCGGTTTTTTCCTATGCGGCGCAGCAGCGGACACGGACAGTACCCGCCGTTATCGTCAGCACAGAACCTCCAATGGTTGGCGAGCATTTCACCGTCCGGCTTGTCCGACGCCACGCGCAGCGCCGGCTTTACCCATCGCTCGCTGTGGCAATGGCAGCGGGGGAGCGACGCCACAGGATGGAGCTCCGCTACTAACCTCTGCGGTAGATCTTACCAATACGTTCCCCACGCGGCCGAAGTCGGTCTCCGCCTGCGAGCCTACATCTACACACCGACCGTGACGGAAACCGGATCAAAGCGACTACTCCGGCCTCCGACCCGGTGGTCGTGCGGTGAGTCCTGCGCGCCGGAAGTGCGGGAGGTTTTCGCAATGGATTCGCACTTCTCGGAATTGGCGGAGAGAAGGCCGGCGGGAGGTCACGGAACGGGTTATGCAGACCGACCCTGTCGGCCCGGTGCTGTCGACGGAAGCGCTGACCGCTTGCGGAATCCGGGGCAAATAGATCGGTCTTGTGTGACGAGTTGCCGCAGACGCCACCGGGGCGGCGATGGCACGGCTGAAGGCCAGAGGTTATGCTGACAAATATTGCTATCCCGGCGGGCCGATCCACCTGCTCGGCGTAGAATTCAGCGAGGAGACGCATAACGTGGTGGCCTTCGACGCGGAACGGATCTGATCCCGCACCCTTGCGCACGCGGCCAGGTTCCCAAGACGCTGCTCCATGATTCGACCAGCCGCCCTACCCCTGGACACGAGCTCCCGAAGCCGGGTTCCTCTTGGACCGATTTCTTCGAATGAACCATCGACCATCCCCCATCGCCCTGCTCGTCGCCAGCTCGCCGGAAGGAGATCAGGCGAGGGTCATGGCCAACCTGGCCGGCGCCCTCGCCCGCCGGGGACATCGAGTCGATCTGCTGTTCCTCCGTTACCGCGGGCCGCATCCGGGGCAAGTGCCGTCCACCGTCAAGGTCGTCGATCTGCGAACCGAACGCGGCCAGTGGCGACGGGCCCGCGTTCTTGCCTGCAGGGCCAACGGGCTTCACGATGATGTTGCTCTGGCATTTCTTGCTGGCGCGTGGGCTGCTTACCAAGCCGCACCGGGAGGTTCTGCGAATAGCTGGAGATATGCTGGGTTTCCTTGCTCTGGTACGGTATCTCCGGCTGCACCGGCCGGCCGCCATCGTTTCCGCCGGGGACTACGCCAACCTGTGTGCAGTGTGGGCGCGGCGCGTTGCCGGTACCGAAACGCAGGTCGTCGTTTCGCACCATAACCTCATATCGGCGCATCTATCGAACCACACCGAACGTGTGGGGAAACGACGTGCGCGCCTCGCGCTCGGGCTGTTCCGCCACACCCTCCGGCTCGCGGACGCAATTGTGAGCGTGTCGGGCGGGGCGGGCGACGACCTGTCGCGGGTGGCGGGCATTCCGCGCGAGCGCATCGCCACCATCTACAACCCCGTCGTTTTCCCCGATCTGCCTACGCTGGCGAAAGCTCCGCTCCACCACCCCTGGTGCCTTCCGGGGTTCCCCCCGGTAATCCTCGGCGCCGGCCGGCTGGTTGACCAGAAAGATTTCTCGACACTGATCCGCGCCTTCGCGCGGGTACGCCGGAGACGGCCGGCGCGGCTGGTGATATTGGGGGAAGGCGAGGAGCGCGCCCGGCTGGAGGCGTTGGCGGCCGCACTGGGTGTCGCGGAAGATGTGGCGCTGCCTGGTTTTGTCTCCAACATCTTCGCATGGATGTCCCGTGCCCGCGTGTTCGCCCTATCGTCGAAATGGGAGGCGCTACCCAATGTCCTCATCGAGGCCCTGGCCTGCGGTTGCCCGGTGGTCAGCACGGACTGTCCCGCCGGCCCATCGGAGATTCTGTCGGCAGGAGAATTCGGCGCGCTCGTCCCCGTCGGCGACGACGCGGCGTTGGCGATGGCCATCGCGGCCGCGTTGGACGGCCCGCCGCCCAAGGAACGGCTGATCGAAAGGGGGGCATGGTTCACGGCGGAGCGAGCTGCGGAGCAATATGTCCGGCTCATGTCTCTGGCGAATGCATAGGCCCGCCGGCCCGCGAAGCCAGCACCACCGCCTTCGGCGCGGCGATGTCATCGGACAGGGACCACTGCTGTCCGGTTAATTTTTGTGGCCGGGTTGCATGGCATTGATTCTACTGGCGTCCAACCGTTTGGCGACGTTTTGGACACGGAAGAGGGTCAATGCCATGCGCCACCACAGTGGCGTTTTCCGCGACCTGTTGAAGCGTGTTCCGTGGGCTGCGTTCGATCGGCTGGTGGAGGCCCATGGCGCGGACAGTCGGGTGCGGCGCCTGCGCACCCGGGATCAACTGATCGCGTTGCTTTACGGCCAGCTTTCCGGGGCGACGAGCCTGCGCGAGATCGTCGGCGGTCTGCACAGCCACAAGGCCCGCCTCTATCATGTGGGCGGTCGCGTGGCGCAGCGCTCGACGTTGGCCGACGCCAATGCCAGACGCCCGGCGGCGTTGTTCGCCAACCTGTTCGCCGAGATGGTCGGTCTCGCCCGGCGGGGCCTGCGCCGCAAGATCGGCGAGGCGACTTACCTGATCGACGCGACGAACCTTCGTCTGGGCGGGCGGGGATCGGAGTGGGCGCATTTCTCGGCCAAGGCCTGCGGCGCCAAGCTCCACGTGATCTACGATGCCGACGCCGAACAGCCGCTCTATGCGTCGGTCACGGCGGCCAGGGTCAACGACATCACGGCCGCGCACGAGATGCCGGTCGAGGCCGGCGCCACCTACGTCTTCGACCTCGGTTACTACGATTACGCCTGGTGGGCCAGGCTCGATGCCGCCGGCTGCCGCATCGTCACCCGCTTCAAGGCCAACACGCCGTTGACGGTGAGCGCCAAACTCGATGTTCCCGAAGACGACGACATTCTGTCGGACCGCATCGGCCTGTTGCCGCAACGCGCGGCGCGGAGCCGTCAGAACCCGTTCTCCGATCCGGTGCGCGAGGTTCGGGTCAGGACCGACACCGGCAAGACGTTGCGCATCCTCTCCAACGACCTCGATGCCCCGGTCCGGGAAATCGCCGATCTCTACAAGCGGCGCCGGGCCATCGAGTTGTTCTTTCGATGGGTCAAACAGACCTTGAGAATCCGCCACTTCCTCGGCGTCAGCGAGAACGCCGTGCGCATCCAGATCGCCGTCGCCCTGATCGCTTATCTGCTGCTCCACCTCGCCCAAGCCACTCAGAACGTCGTCAAATCCCCGCTCGCCTTCGCCCGCCTCGTGCGCGCCAATCTCATGCATCGAAAGCGCATCGACCGACTCATCGGCCCCCATCACCCGCCCCCAGAATGCTCCAATCAAACCGCCATACAATCGGGTTCAGGGTGAACCGGACGGCAGTGCCTTCAGTCCGGCGAATAGCCGAACAGCCGGAAGTCCTCCGCGTAGCGAGTTCGGAGCAACGTCTTGCTGCGTTCGGTCACGTGCGCCTCCATCGCGGCCGATCTCGCGGCTTTCAGCGCGTCCGGCGTCGTCTCCCATCCGGCCATCGTGTTCATCAGCGGCAATGCCGTCGCCGGCAGGCCGAGGCGCGCGGCGAGCCGCTTCCAATCCTCGTCGATGTTCTCGATACGGCCGACGAAGTCGGGAAGACGGCCGTCGGCGAGGCATATCTGCCTGTGTTGGGACAGGAAGTGCCGGTCGGCGACAGCGTCCGAGCCGTAGGGCGTGTTCAGACACTCGCAGTAGTCCTCGAAACTGCCGGTCTCGGCCAGTCCGTAGAAGCTGCCGAAGAGATACCGGATACCCTTCCCGCGGTGGAGGCGTTGTTCTTCCGTATAGACCTCGGGAGAGACGTGCATGTCAAAATAGAGGAACAATGCTCTGGCGAAAGGATGGCGGACGAACGCGAAGCTGTAATATTTCCTTGCTTCCGGATCCAGGGCGTAGAGTTCGGAGACGCTCCGTTCTCCCGCTCTTTCGGCGTCGGGATCCGCGCCCCGCAACGCCGCCATGATGCTCCGCGACGCGACTTTCGGGTTGATCATCCAGAGCCACCGGTATTTCCGGGAGAGGAGCTTGGCGCCGGGATGAGGCGCGGCCACCGTGCGCGCCATGCGCCGAGCGTCGCCAAGCGCCCCGCGCGACAACGCGCCCGCGATGTCCCTGGCGACGCGCGGGTTCGACGCGACGGCGGCCAGCGCTCGCAGCCGGCGTATCGACTTATCCATCATCCGCCCATTCTCCGTGCGAATGTCGTGAGCCGGCCCCGGAGGGCCAGGCTGTGGCCCATCGCTACCGCCGACGCGACGCATCAATCACCGGCGTCGGGGAGCGTCGAGAACAGATGGTCGAGGAAACTTCCGGATCCGGCTTTCGCCAAGTCCAGCCGCCAGTTCAGTTTGTACGCAGGTGTGAGCCCCTCGTCTATCGCACGCCGCGCGTCGTCGGAGACGGGCGCGCACAAGCCCTCCACCCCGCCCAGCTCGATAAGTCCGGCCGCGGGCATTTTCGGGGTATCGTCCCAGATCCGCTGCACCTCCGGGTACCTCGTGTAGCAGCGGTCGAAGAGGCAGCCGAGCCAGAAGTATTGCGCGGTTTTGAGGATGTTTCTGAACAATGGCGAGACATAGATTTCGGGGTGGTGCCGCATCCACCTTCCCAGAACGCGCAGCGCCCGATCGACGGCGTAGACGGGCTGACCCCCCCCCCCCCGAGTCGGCGTGCGCGCTCGACCGCCCGGTCGATAAGGCGCGGATTCCTCAGCGACGCGCGCAGCTCCGGCGGACAACCGATCCAGTAGGCACGCACCTCGCGCCACCAGATATCCGCCACGCGGTTGCCGGGCGCCGCCGCCAGAAACCAATTGATCGGCCTAACGCCAAGTGGGAAGGCTCGTGCGAAAGAGAAGAACCCGCTGTCCAGATGGCGAAAGAGCCATTCGTCCAGCGGGCGCCGGCAGAAGCAGGTGGCGTCGGCCCAGACGCCGCCATGCGTGCGCATCAGGCCGAGGCGAAGGACGTCGGGCAGAGCCTGGACAGTGAAATCCTTCTCCGGCGCGGCGGAGAACTCGGACAGGTCGACCCAGGCAGGCAGGGTTTCCGCGTCCAGGGCACGGATCGCCCAGCCGGGATTGTGGTATTCCCAGGAGCGCAGGCAGCGTCTCACCAATTCCGGCGCGTTCTCCCAACCCTGGAGCCAAAACAGCCAGATCGTCCGAGGGAAATCGCCGGCCACGAATCCGGCGGCCTTGCCGTCCACCAATGCGCCGCCGTCGCGGCGGCCCGAACCGTTGCTCGTCATCGCCATCCAGCCGTTCCCCGGACACAGGGATACGCTCCATCCTCGGTGTCAGGCCGTCCGCGTACCGGGTTCGGAGCAACGCCTCGTTCGCGCTGGGTCAGGTGACCTTCGCCGGCAGGCGGAAAGGAAACCAAGACGACGCACACGGCTCGCTCCCCGGAATGAACCGCGTGTACTACTCCGCGGCCCGCTCCACCGTGAACCACATGCCGTTTGATCAGTCCTTCCTTGGGCGGCGGGTCGTCCAGAGCAGCGATAGTGGCCTCGGCCAGCGCCGGGACGGCGCGCCGCGAAAACAAGCTGCGGTCCGAGAGGTGCGCGGCCGAATCGGAAATCCAGGGCGGCGTTCCTTCTCCGATGGTGCGCAACGCTGCAATAGTCGCTCTTGCAGTCGAAAGCCGCAGTCTCTCTGCCGTGCGAAATGATGATTTCATCGACGCACGAGCATTTTTCGAAAACCGGAAGAATGATGTTCTGCAAGTTGCATGGTCATTGCCAGTTGAGGATAACCGCAGAAATCATATGCGCACGCTCCATAATTCGCGTCAGCCGTCTCAGTCCGGCGAATAGCCGCCCAGCTCCAGGTCGGCGGCATACCGTGTACTCAGCAACGCCCGGTTTCGTTCCGTCAGGTAAGCGCGCATCGCCGACCTGGCGGTTTGTAGCACATCCGGTGACGGCGGCCGCCATCCGGCCATGGTGTTCAACATCGGCAGCTCCAGCGCCGGCATACCCACACGCCCGGCGACTTGCCGAAAATCCTCGTTGAGATTCTCCAAGCGGCCGACGAAATCGGGCGGGCGTCCATCATCGCAGCTTATCAGGAGGTGCTGAGACAGGTAGTGCACGTCGGCGAAGGCATCCGATCCGTAGAGCGTGTTCAGCCACTGACAATATTCGTCGAAACTGCTGGCATCCTCCAGCCCATAGCACTGGTCGAAGAATCTTTGCCGTTTCTCCTTTTTTCTCTGCCGACTCTGCGTTCCTTCATAGCGCTCGGGGGAGAAATGAACCTCCGAATATAACGAGAGCGCCCGGTCGAAGGGGTGCCTGATGAACGTGAAGCTATAGTAGTCTCTCACCTCCGGATATAGCGCGTAAGTTTCGGAGATGCTTTTGTTGTAGATAGTTTTGGCATCGGGATCCGCGCTGTGCAGCGCGGCTATGATACTCCGCGACGCTACCTTGGGGTTGCATATCCAGAGATAGCAGTACTTGCGGGAGATTATCTTCTCCGCCTTCGGGGTGGGCGTCCGCGCCGCCGTGCGCGCCATGCGTCCCGCCGTCCCGAATTGTCCGAGCAACAACGCGCCCGCGATGTCTCCGGCGACGACGGGGTGATGCAGCGACGCCGAAACCAGGGCGGCACCTTGTTTCAGACGACGTACCAAAAGCACTGCTTTCCCTCAATCCGGCGAATAGCCGAATAGCTCCGGGCCGGCGGTGTACCGTGGTACTCGCGGTTTGGAGACGCCCGCTGTATCTTTACGTATCGATTTCACAGGCTAGTCTCGTCTAGTTGGACGAATCGCACAGGCAGAGGTTCAGCCGGAACTGCTGAGTGCCCGGCTTGCTCGCGCTCCAGCGCCGGATGCGGCAAGTTCAAATCATCGATTCCGGCCAAGGCCGGGCTCCAGCCGGCGCTTACGTGGTCAGCCTGCGCGAGGAAATAGTCATCTGACATCTCCCAAGTGTGGCGCTGGCCGTGTCGAACCAGCATGAAGCCTGCGCCGTGAGTACGGTAAAGCCGCCCACCCGCCCGGATGACGTCGTCCCACAACGCCGCATCGACGTGCCGCGGCGCCCGCCGCCCGCCGCCGGCTCGCGCAAGGTCGTCACGGGAAATTAGCAGGGTGCCGCCGGCAAGGTCTTTTGTCTTATAGCACTCGTTGCTTCCGGCAGGCGAGTTAATGGTGCAGTCCGAGCAGGCCAGATAGACAAACTCACGGAATTTGCCCACCAACTGCGCACCTGAATACTCTCTGGCCAGAACAAGGTCCCACACATGGTCAGCGCCATACACATCGTCGTCGTCCATTTTGGTCAACAGCGTTCCGCCGGATGCCTCTGTGGCGGCGTTGAGCACGGCGCCCAGCGGCTCGCTCGCCGGCGTCCGCAACACCGTCACCGGATACCGCAGTTCGGAGAGCTGCCGGGCGATGTTCCCGAAACCCTCACCGTGCAGCGCCAGAACCAGTTCCAGGTTAGGATAGGTCTGTCTCGCCACGCTGTCCAGGGCGTAGAGTAAAAATCCGGGGCGCCGTGTCGCCAGCAGAATCGATACCGGGGGAAGTTCTGCTCGCTGCCGCGTGCGGGCCCAGGACGAATGGTCGCGCAGGGCGGCGCGACGCATCCCGATGCTCAGCATCTCGCGCGCGCCGGGAGCAATGGTTCTTGCGTCGGTGGTCATCAGCCGGTAAAGCTCGTCACCGAGCAAGGGTCGAAGGCGTTGGTCGCCATCTGCCAGATGCACCACCACGCCGGCGGCGGCGAAGCGGGCCAGTTCGCCGGCTCGCGTGAAGGCGTCGGTATGGAACGCCTGCGCGTCTTCCAACCGGTGGATTCGACGAAGCCGGCGTAAATTGCGCCGGCGAATAACCCGGTGTGCGGCGGCGGCGGACGGCAACCGTTCGACGGGACCCAGCGCCCCCACCTCGTTGCGGCCGCCGCGCCGCCATCCGATTGGGTTGTAGGCGCGCAGGTCGAAGGCGGGCGCCGATTCGCCGGGCACGCCTGTCAGTGGCGGATGCTTGACCCGCAACCAGTAGCTCCACATCGCGCTTTGGAGATGCCACCAAGCCACGCGCCACTTGACAGTCGCCAGCAGCCACACCCTGGTAACCAGCCACTTCAAAAAGGACCGAGCTCCTCGCAGGTCGCGGATATCCCGCGCCCGGCAGAGCAAGCGGCGCCATTTTGTGGGGTGGCTCGGCTTTCCGGTTGAACGCGATCGGGCTTGCATCCACTCCACCCCAAGGATACGCTTGTTCGTCTGTCGTCCGATTGCAACGAACTGTTATAACGCAGCGTGCCACCTGTATCCTCGCCTGTCTTCCTCGACCTTTCTCAATGCAATCATCCGTGTGCCTGAGATTCCGAGGCGCTTTCCAATGTTCAATTTCCTGATCAGCCAGGAATCCAACAGTCTTATCGCGGCAACCTTCGCCATCCTCCGGATTTGGAGTTTTCCGAATGCCGAAGGCCATGAAGCCACTCCATGCGATACCTTTGGGGGCACCCCCACAACCGATCCTTGTTCCCGATAGCAGGGATACTTTTTCAAGAATTCCACAACGCTCCTCACGGAGGGCATTTGGAGGTCGTCAATGATCAGGACTCCCCCAACCCGGAGCAGGCGAGTAGCATAGAAACAGTCCAGCATCGTGTGGTCGAAAGTATGCCAGCCATCTATGAGAATGAGATCCAGACGGCTTTCATTTTGCTCCAGCAATCTTGGCAGCGCGAATTCCGACTTCATTTCTAACAAACGGAAGAAGTCGATTTCCGCCTCCGCGAGAGCAGCTATTCCGGCGCCATCCCAAGAGCGCCCTCCCGGACGCGATGTGTATGGATAGGGATCTACGATGATGTGCGACGCTCTCTCTCTGCCTCGTAAAGCCAAGCATATATGCAGAGAGGAGAGCCCATGACCGCAGCCAATTTCCAGTGTTCTTACAATTGCGGGGTCATTCCGAATGATGGAGGTCAGGAACTCCCCTTCTTCCGGATCGATCTCTGCCCTCAGTTCATGAACGCTCCGATATTGGCCTCTTACTGAACGTGTCCTGTAGATATTCTCTATGATATGTTCCTGTTTGGACATCGCCAATTTCAAGGTAACTTCCTCCGTATGATGCGCCGGAATCGCCACGAGGCCACCCGTTGCTTGTCGACCGCCCTCATCCAAGCCAGGCTGGCCAGCCATTTCAGGAGCAACCATGCCTCTCCGGGGGTGCGGGTGTCCCGTGCTGCATCGAGCAAAGCATCCCATCTTGTGGGATAGCCTGCCGACTCTTCCGAATTAGCGCGCCGGGCCGACCTGGTCAACTTGAGCTTCAGCGTCGCCGCGGGTATGGTCCGCAGATCCCCGAAGTCGGCAGGATTGCCCCCCGCGCGGCGCGCCCGGTGCAGCGCCCACGCCCTGGCGATCGAAACTTCGCGTCCGTCAGGGAGGTGCGAGACCGCACTGACAGAATCTCCCAGCGCGGCGTGCAGCCGGTGCACCAGGCCCCTGGCAAACACGACGCCGGCGGGAAGCGTTACGTGGAACGGCGACGCTGGAAACTCATCGAGGGCGGAGCATTGGGGGACCAGTCGCACCCTCGGATCCGGTCCGAAGACCTCCCGGAAATACTCCACCCGCCGGCCTGCGTCATCCCCGGGCACTTCGATTCTGACTACCAGGTCATGGACTCGGTCCGCCAGGATGTCCACGGCAACTCTGACCGCCCCGTCGGGCGGGCCGCATCCTGTATCCAGGGCCACCACATATTGCGGCACCGTGAAAATGCGGCCTGGGCTGTTGCCTCGAAACAAGGGGTGGGCAATCAGATGGGCGGCTTTCCCGCGCTGGAGCCCCAGGTTCCGGCCCTTGGCGTCTCTATCCTCCTTCCACCGGCCCTGATGCCAGGCGAAAGCGTCCCGGACCGGCACCAGAAGTCCGCCGCGGGTATAAGCCCGGTAGCCGAACTCGGTGTCCTCCATTCCCCAGCGCGTGAACGATTCATCGAACCCGCCCGTCAACTCGTAGAAACTCCTGCTGACCCCGAGGTTTCCGCCGAGTACCATCCTGAACAAGTCGGCGGCCTTCGACGTCAGGTCTTTGGTTCGGGCCATGTGGGATTCAATCCAGGGCGGGTCCGCCGGCCGGTCCGAAAACATCTCTTCCAGCGACCCTTGCCGACGCCGGATCGTCTCTGCATCCATGTCGCCCATCGCCACATGGACGTGGAACCCCACCGTCAGCGCGTCGGAGACGGCGTGGTGCCAGCGGGCGTGCGCCGCCATCCAACCCGCCTCGGCAAGAACGTCGCTGTCCAGAAAGAGCAGGATGTCGTGGGCGGCCGCCCGAACGCCGGTGTTCCGCGCCCGGGCGAGCCCGAATCCTCGACGTTCCTGGCGCACTATCTTGACGTCCAGCGAGGTTGACGGGAGGATGGACAGTGGCGGCTCAGACCCGTCGTCCACGATCACCACCTCGAACAGAGTCCGCGGCCAGGTCTGGCCTTCCAGCGCCGCCAGCGTCCTCGCCAGCGTTTCGGCGGGCGTCCGGTAGTACGGGATAATCACGCTGACCGGCAGGGTGGGTATGAACGCCTCGGGCGCTGGCATGTCCACCTGCCGCCAGTCGTTGTAGCGGACGGACGCAGGTCCAGGGATCATTTCGTGTCTCGAATACCGGGGTCGTGACGAGCTTACGAACGGGCGCCGGCAGTTCGTCGCAAGGCGACCGGCTCGTCCGCCGCCAGGAGCATGGCCGTGCCGTCTTCCAGCCGATAGACGAACTCCGCCGCGCGCTGCATTGCCGGACGGCGAGAGGTCGACAATACCGTAGTCCTGCCGGCCAGCCGCCGGACGGTCTCTACGATTCCCGCCTTCGCCCCCCCGGGGGCCAGCGCGGCCGGCGACCGCCCTCATCCAAGCCAGGCCGGCCAGCTATTTCAGGAGCAACCATGCCTCATTGCCCCCCCCCCCACCCCCCCCCCCCCCCCCCCCCCCCCCGCGGCAGGCTCAAGGACTGGCGCCGCATCGCCACACGATACGACCGATGCGCACACACTTTCTTCAGCGCCATCTGCACCGCCGCAACCGTCGTTTTCTGGTTATGAGTCCCGAGCCTAAAAGAACACAAAGGACCGGACCACCACGTTCTTGCGGCAGGGCGCGTCGGCGGGCGCCGTCGGGTCGATGCACGCGGTGTGGAAAGACCAGCGCGATACGGAACCGTCGGTGACCGAGTCGTAGCACTTGAGCATCGAAACCTCCGTCGGCTTCTGGCGCGGAAGCCAATACCACTCGTGGTCGGGGCGATAGGTGAAGCGGGTCGTCTCGCCGACGCGGTCGTCGTAGATACGGTAGTTCGTGATATAGGGTTGATCGGCGAAGGAAGGCCACGCGCACAACACAAAGGGGAATTGGCCCACCGTCTCCATCGGCTTGGCCAGGTTGATGGACATGAAGCGACGCGACATTTTCGTGTCGGCCTCCGCCTCGGTGTAGTGTTGCTCGCGCCCGAAGTTTCGCAGGTTCTTCGTCAGGAGCTCGCGGCAACGCACGCGGCCGCTGTTGTCGTTCAGGTCGTTGTGCACGAGGTTGACATAGCGCCCGTTCACGCCCGGGTTTTTGGCATCCTGGTCCTCGGTGCGGTCGCCTCGATAGTCCTTGTCGAAAACGTCGTGGTTGTACACGAGCGCATCGGTGGCGTCCGGGAAGAACTCGAGAAGCAGATTCTCGATCTCCGGGTAGAACACGCGCTCTACCTCCGCCGAATCGTAAAAATTTCTGCACTTCGACTCGATGCGGGCCAGCGAAACCCCGAGCTTGTCCATGCATTCAGGACTGTCCACCGAGAGCCCGGGGTAGTATTCGCCAATGCGCCGCGCGTCGCGCAGCACTTGCGGGAAATAGAGGCTGCGCAACCTGTTGCGCTCTTCATCTTCGCGCAACGCCTTCGCCTCCGCCGCGCGCCCGGGATCCCGCCACAGCGCGTTGGAAGGCACGACCGAGTATGACGGCCGCTCGTAAACCGAATAGCGGAGCGGCAGCGCGACACCGCCTTCCGGCGCTTCGACGCCCTTCACGCGAATGTGGTCGAGGCATTCTTCGTATTCGCGAAACCCCGCGCCCCACCGGGTTTCGATCGCACCGGGAGGGGTGTTTTCGATCCAGTCGCCGACCGTCTTCGCATGGCCTTCGGCGAGCTCCTCGAACGCAGCCTCGAGCGCGGCGCCCGTGCCGGCGTCGCCACCCCGGTCGAAGGACATGTACGACAGACCGCCGTTCGCCGCGATGGGCGGAGGCTGGCCTTTCGTGCGCTGGAGGGGCGGCGCATATACGGACGGGCCGGCGTCTCCATCCGCCGCGACATCCGCCTCGACGCGATCCTCGATGCTCTCATACGATTCCATGGCGTGTCCTCCTGTCAAAGGCCGGTCGTCACGATATACGGCGCCGGCGATCGCCCGCGTCGGGCCTAAACCTCCAGCCATTCCCCGCGCACGCGGTCGTCGGCGCGGAAGTCGGTGACGGTGCCTTCGAAAACGATCCGGCCGTGACCCATAACATAGAGGCGGTGCGAAATATCAAGCGCGATGGCGAGCTTCTGCTCGACCAGCAGAATCGAAACCCCGCGCCGGGCGATCTCGGCCAGCAGCTTCGAGACCTGCTCGACCAGTTTCGGCGCCAGACCCTCGGTCGGCTCGTCGATCATGACGAGGTCGGGGTCGCCCATCAGCGTGCGGCACATGGTGAGCATCTGCTGCTCGCCGCCGGAGATCACCGATCCCAGCGCGTCGGCGCGCTCGCGGAGATTCGGAAACATCGCATACATGTCGTCGATCGACCAGCGCCCCCGCGCCCGCATGTTCTTGACGCCGAGGATCAGGTTCTGGCGCACCGTCAGAGTCGGAAAGATGTTGCGGTTCTCAGGCACGTAGCCGATGCCCAGGCGCGCGATCTCATGCATCTTGCGCCCGGCGATCGGCTCACCCTTGAAGTGGATCGATCCGACCGGCGCGACCTCGCCGGTGATCGCCTTGAGTGTGGTCGAGCGACCGACCCCGTTGCGGCCGAGAAGACTCACGATCTCGCCGGCGCCGACATCGAAACTCACGCCTTGCAGGATGTGGCTCTTGCCGTAATAGGCGTGCAGGTCGCGGACTTCGAGCATCACGCGGCCGTTCCGAGATAGGCTTCCTGGACCGCCGCCGAAGCGCGGATTTCGCGCGGCGTGCCGGTGGCGATGATCTCGCCATACACCAGCACCGAAATGCGGTCGGCGAGATCGAACACGACGCCCATGTCGTGCTCGACGACGACCAGCGTCTTGCCCTCCGAGATGCGGCGGATCAAAGCCACCGCCTGTTCGATTTCGGAGTGGCTCATGCCGGCGGTCGGTTCGTCGAGCAGGATCACGTTGGCGCCGCCGGCGACGGCGATTCCCAGCTCGAGCGCACGCTGGTCGGCGTAGGAAAGCAGACCCGCCGGAATCCCGCGCTTTCCCCACAGTCCGATCTCACGCAGGATCGTTTCGGTGCGTTCGTTCACGTCGCGCAGCCGGCTCACCAGTTTCCACCACGCATAGCGATGGCCGAGTGCGAACAGCGCCCCGCAACGCACATTGTCAAGCACGCTCATGCGCGCGAAAATGTTGGTAACCTGGAACGACCGGGTCAGCCCCATGCGGTTGATCGCGAAGGGTGTCCTGTCGGTGATATCGGTCCCGAACAGGCGAATGCTGCCGGCCGAAACGGGGAAGCGGCCGCTGACGAGGTTGTAGAGGGTCGATTTGCCGGCGCCGTTGGGGCCGATGATCGCGTGACGTTCGCCGGCGTCGATCTCGAGATCGACGCCGCGAATGATCTCGGCCTTGCCGAAATTCTTGTGGACGCCGGAGAGCGCGAGCGCAGCGGTCACGTGCCGGGCCTTGCGCGCGCAGCGGCGATCGCCGTGTCCCACGCCGCCGCGGCGCTGGGGAAAATCCTGCGCACAGCGAAAATACCCGCCGCCGCGAGGCCGGCAAAGGCGCCCCACGACGCCGCGCCATTGGGATCGATCACCATGCCGAAGATGACGAGTTCGGTCTCGGTGCTCAAACGCGAACTGTGGAAGTACAGCATCTCGATCAGACCGATGAACCCGACGGCGCCGGCGGTCAGCGCGCCGACGAACAGCGTGTAGGGCACGGCCAGCGAAACGAGCAGACGCGGCGCGACGGTCCAGATCGGCTGATGCATCGCGATCAGTCCGGCGAGGCCGCCGGGGAAGAACATGATCACGGCCACGAACACGATGCCGAGATAGAGCACCCACGCCTCGGTAACGCCCGTCAGCGTGCTCTGCAGGAAATAAAGCAGCACGGCGCCGATGATCGGTCCGACGAAATTGCCGATCCCGCCGATATAGACCATGAACAGGACGAGGCCCGATTGCAGGATGCTTACCTGCTCGAAACCGACATGCTCGATGTTCACGGCGTGCAGCGCACCCGCGATCCCGGCGAAGAACGACGACAGCGAGAACGCCAGCCAACGGATGCGTTGGCTGGAATAACCGACGAACTCGACCCGTTCGGGGTTGTCGCGAACCGCGTTGGAGATGCGCCCGAACGGCGTCCGCGTGAGCAGGAACATGGCGAGGACGCAAACGAAGCACCAGCCGGCGATCAGGTAATAGACTTCGATGCTCGGCCCGTAGGTGATCCCGAACCACTCTTCCCCGATCACCCGGTCGGTCTGGATACCGTCCTCGCCGTTGAAGATCGCCACCAGCACCAGAGTCAGCGCGGTGACCATTTCCCCGAAGCCGAGCGAGATCATGGCGAAGGTGGTGCCGGCGCGGCGGGTCGAAACGTAGCCGATCAGAATCCCGAAGAACAGGCCGACCAGCCCGCCGAGAAGCGGGATCAGCGTCACCGGAACGTAGGGAACCTGTTCCTCGTAAACGAAGTTGAGATAGTGGACCGTGAAATATCCCGCCAGTCCGAAATAGACCGCATGACCGAACGAAAGCATCCCGCCCTGGCCGAGCAGCATGTTGTAGGCGAGAGCGAAGACGATCAGCAGCCCCATCTGGCTCATGACGTTGAGCGCGAAGCCCGACGTGAAAAACTGCGGCAACGACACGAGCACCACAGCAAGGACGATCCACGGTCCGAGCCTGCCGCCCCACGCGGCGAAACGGCGCGCCGTCATACGTCGCGAGTCCCGAACAGGCCGCGCGGCTTGAAGATCAGCATCAGCACGAGCAGCAGATAGGGCAACACCGGCGCCACCTGGGCGGTGGTGATGCGGGTGAAGTCGCGCAGCAGCCCGGCCGCGTCGATCTCGATTCCGAGGCTCAGGAGCAGACTGCCGATCCCGTAATCGTAGAAGATCGCGAGCCGCGTGACGATGCCGATGATCAGCGCCGCGACCAGCGCGCCGCCGAGCGAACCGAGACCGCCGATGACGATGACCACGAAGACGATCGGCCCGAGCTGGATCGCCATGGCGGGTTCGGTGCCGAGTATGTTCCCGCCGACGACCCCCGCTACGCCCGCCAGCGCGCAGCCGAAACCGAACGTCCACATGAAGATGCGCGGCACGTCATGGCCGAGGGTGGCGACGTGAGTCGGGTCCGACACCGCCGCGCGAATGATCAGGCCGATGCGCGTCCAGGTGAGCAGCGCGAACAGGGCGACGAAGATCGCCGTCGACACGACGAGCATGAACACGCGGTAGATCGAATAATCGAACTCCTGCCAGGTGAACAGCGCCCCGGTCATCGACTCCGGAATCTCGTAGGGCACCGGCACGCGGCCCCATACCATCTGCACCAGTTCTTCGATGACGTAGGCGATGCCGAAGGTGAACAGCAGTTCGGCGACATGACCGTAACGATGAACGGGCCGCAAGCCCCAGCGCTCGACCCCGGCGCCGACGATCCCGACGATCAGCGGCGCCACGATCAACGCCACCCAGAACGACAGGCCGACGCTGATCTGATAGGCGAAATAGGCTCCCAGCATGAAGAAGCTCGCATGGGCGAAGTTGAGCACGCCCATCATGCTGAAGATCAGCGTCAGGCCGCTGGCGAGCAGGAACAGCAACATGCCGTAAAGCACGCCGTTGAACAACGCGAAGAAGAAACTTTCCACCCGTTCCCCGCGCGGTTCGCGTTTCCCGTCGCAGGTTGCCGCGTTCGGGCGGTTACGGACGCTTCATGTCGCAGGTCGTGGGCAGTTCCAGATCATCGGCCTTGACCCAGCCGTCGGTGGCGAAAGCGACTTCGTAGTCCTTCCCTTCGTAGATCATCGTACGCCCCACGTCCTGCGACATGGTGCTGATCACCATCGGGAAGACGATCTGATGGTCCTCGGCGCGCATCGTCAGCGGCCCGGCCGGTCCGTCGAAGGTCATCCCTTCGAGCGCCGCGGCCACGAGAGCCGGGTCGTCGCTGCCCGCCTTGTCGAGCGCGGCGGCGAAGAACTCGATCACCCAACGCAGGCGATCGGAATACACGCTCTTGCCGGTCTGCTCGCGGTAGCGACTATAGGCGTCGATAATGTCTTCCGGCTGCGTGTCGTAGAGCGGATCGTTTTCATGCATTTCGGTGATCTGCTTCATGCCGACCGCGAGACCGTCCTTGCCGCCGAAGCCGGCGATTGAACTCGGCAGTCCGCCATAGATCGTATAGAACGGAGCATCGAGATTGGCCTCGGCCGCCGCCTTGACGAAACGCACGAGGTCCGGCCCCCAATTGCCGGTCAGCACCGTGTCGGCACCGGCCGCCCTGATCTTGGCGACATAGGGCGTGAAATCGAGCACCTTGCCGAACGGCACGATCAATTCGTCGCCGACGAGTTCGACGTTCGGCGCACGCTCCGCCAACATCTGCTGCGCGGCGGCCTGGAACGATTGGCCGTAGGCGTAGTTCTGGTTCACCATATAGAGCTTGGCGACCGAGGAGTCGCGCCCGATCTGCGTCGCCAGAGCAGCCACCTTCATGTCGACATTGGCGTCGAACCGAAAGTGCCAGAAACTGCACAGCTCGTTCGTGAACGAGGTCGTGACTGCCGAATGATTGAGGAACAGGATAGCCTGGTCCGGGTTGCGGCGATTGTGGCGGCCGAGGAACTTGATGATGTTGAGCGCATGGTTCGAGCCCACGCCCTGGCTCACGAACCGGATCCCTTCGTCGATGACCCTGCGGAGCTGCTGGGTGGTCTTTTCCGCATTCATCGCGTTGTCGAGCGGTACGATCTCGATGTGGCGGCCGCCGAGCACGCCGCCGCGCCGGTTCACCTCCTCGGCGAAGAACTCGAAGATTTCGAGCGTATCCCGCCCGACGGCGGCGATCGGTCCGGAGAACGGCTCGATCAGGCCGACCTTCACCGTATCTTCGCCGCGCGCGGCGAATGCGGCGAGGGCCATCGGGAGAGCAACCTGCAACAAGCGCGCGAACCAGCCCCTGGTCATGACTTTACCTCCTGATCGCGTGAAACGAGTTCCCGGAACCGAGGGTCCGGAGAAAACCACACTCGGCGGTCGCCATCAAGCCGTCCACGCCCGAGGGCGTTTGCCTCGAGGGCGCCTTCACCCCGGCGCGGTCGCGGATCGGAGGCCCATCGCGCAACCGTCCTTGCGCGGGTCCGAACCGCCGGTCAGCACACCGCTTTCCCGATCGATGGCGATGGCCTGGCCGCCGCCGAGCGGGCCATCGGCTTCGACGACCGTGTGGCCGAGCGCCGACAGCGAGGCGCGGGTCGATATCGGCACGCCACGCTCGACTTGCAGCACGTTGCCGAAGGCGAAAGCGCGCGGGCAATCGAGCGCCTCCTGCACGCTCATCCCGTAGTCGACGACATTGGTGACGAAGTGGACGTGGCCCACGGGCTGGTAGTGTCCGCCCATCACGCCGAAGGGCATCGCTGCACGGCCGTCTCTCATCGCCATACCGGGAATGATCGTGTGCATCGGCCGCTTGCCGGGGGCGATGCAGTTGGGGTGCGCCGGATCGACGGTGAAGCTCGCGCCGCGGCAATGAAACATCACGCCGCTGCGGGCGCTCATCAGCCCCGTGCCGTAAGACGCGAACAGCGAATTGATGAACGAGATCGCATTCCGGTCGCCGTCCACGACCGTGAGATACACCGTGTCGCGATGCTCCGCGACGCCGGGCGGCGGCAGGCCGGGCATCGCCCTGTCGCGGCGCACCAGCGCCCGCATCGCTTGGGCGTAATCCGCCGACAACAGACGTTCGACCGGGATGTCGACGCGATCGGGATCGCCGATCAGGCCGTCGCGGTCGCGGTAGGCCAGGCGCGCCGCTTCCGCCTCGAGGTGAAAGCGCTCCGCCCCGAGCGGATCGAGCGCCGGCAGATCGAAACCGGACAGAATGTCGAGCATCATCAGCGCGACGATGCCCTGGCCGTTAGGGGGGCATTCGTGGATCTCGAGATCGCCGTAGCGGGTGTGGATCGGCGTCACGTAGTCGGCGCGTGCGGCCGCGAAATCCTCGAGCGTATGCAGGCCGCCGAGCGCTCCGAGCGAGGTCGCCATGTCTTCCGCGATCGCGCCGGTATAGAACGCTTCGCGCCCGCCCTCGGCGATCGCGTCCAGGGTGTCGGCGAGGGCGGGCTGGCGGTGAACCTCGCCGACAGCGAGCGGACGCCCGCAGGGCAGAAACACCGCGCGGGCCGCATCGTTCGCCGACAATTTGCCGGCCTCCCGCGCCCACACGTCGGCGACGACTTCATGCACCGGGTAGCCGTCGCGCGCGTGCGCGATCGCCGGCGCCAGCGCCGCGCCGAGCCCGAGCCGGCCATGATCGGCTGCGAGCAGGGCCCATGCCGCAACGGCGCCCGGCACGGTGACGGCGTGCGCCGACTGGAAGCCGATCTCCGCGATGCCGTTCTCGGCATACCACGCGGCGGTCGCGGCGGCCGGGGCGCGGCCCGAACCGTTGACCGCGATCGGAGTCGCGCCGCCGCCGGCAGGGGCATAGAGAGCGAACACATCGCCGCCGATGCCGGTGGAATGCGGTTCGACCACCGCGAGGACCGCTGCCGCGGCGATCGCCGCATCGACCGCGTTGCCGCCCGCACGCAACAGGTCAAGCGCCGCCTGGGTGGCCGCCGGGTGCGAGGTCGCGGCCATGCCGCCCATGGCGTGCACCGCCGACCGCCCCGGTAGATGAAGGTCGCGCATCGTCACTCTCCGTCGGTCGCCACGCGGGTTTATACACCGCCCGCCGCAGTCACAGAGCGTTGACCGCGGCGGCCGCCAGGGCGCTGCCGCCGCGCCGGCCCCGAAGAGTCAGAAACGGAATGCCGAGCCGCGCATCGCACAGCGCCTGTTTGGATTCGGCGGCGCCGACGAAGCCTACGGGGAAGGCGAGGATCGCGGCCGGCGCCGGTGCGCCGGCCGCGAGCAGTTCCAGCAGCCGGAACAGAGCGGTCGGCGCATTGCCGATCGCGACGACGGAACCCGCCAGATGCGGCCGCCACAGATCGACGGCCGCGGCCGACCGCGTCGTCGCGCCGCCGCAACCGACACGGTCGAGCGTGCACAGCACCCGGTTGTTCGCCGGAAACCGGCGGCGAACGATCCCCGCTTCGGTCATCCGGCCATCCACGAGGATCGGCGCGCCGGCGGCAAGCGCTGCCCTCGCCGTTGTCGCGAGGTCACCGGCGAAGGCCAGATCCGTCACGATCTCCGGCATCCCGCACGCATGAACCAGGCGAACCGCTACCGGAACCAGATCGTCAGGGAGGCCGTCGAGCGCCGCTTCGGTGCGGACGATCTCGAACGAACGACGGGTGATCGCGGCGGGGTCGCGCAGATAGTTCATCGACCGGAGCCAGCGGATCTCGCGCCTGCGGGTCCGAGCGCGTGCCCGCGATGCGGATAGGGGTGGTGATGGGAATGGCCGTGCACCGGCGCGTCGCCGCCGATACCCTCGACATGGTGGTGATGGCCGACCTGCGGCAGACCCACCTCGTCCTCGAACCCCAACATGCGCTCGCGATACTTGCACAGCCGGCAGTTCATGGCGTTGCGGCCGCCGAGGATATCCATCGTGCGCTCGGCGAAGGCGTCGAGCACGAGCGGGTGATCGTTGAGATACGGCGCCTTGACGAATTCGATCTCCGGGTGTCGGGCGGCGACCCGGTCGGTATGGGCGTATATGCGCTTTACGAGAACGCCCGTGAACAGGAAATACGGGAAGACCACCACCCGTCGATAGCCCAGGCGCGCGACATGTTCGAGCACCGGCTCGACGACCGGAAAGGTGACGCCTGAATAAGCGGTCTCGCCCCAGCCCAGGCCGAGGCCCTCCCAGATCAGGCGCATGACCTTGGCGATGTTGGCGTTGGCGTCGGGATCGGAGGCACCGCGGCCAACCACGACGAGCGCGGTGTCGGCGCGCGCGACACCACTGCCGGCACCGGCCAGCGCGTGTTCGATCCGCTCGCCGGCGGCGCGGACCAGCTTGAGGTCGATCCCGAGTTCGCGCCCGTAGTCGAGGGGAATATCCGCATGTTCGGCGGCCCAGGCATTGAGCACCGACGGGATGTCGTTCTTGGCGTGGCCGGCGGCGAACAACATGCCGGGCACCGCCAGAATGCGCGCGACTCCGGCCGTGCGCAGCGCGTTGAGGCCGTCACGGATGATGGGGCGGGCAAACTCGAGAAAACCCGAGTTCACGACCGCGTCCGGCAGGCGTTCGGCGATGCCGCGTGCGACGGCGGCGAATTCCGAAACCGCTTCGGCGTCTCGGCTGCCGTGGCCGCAGATCATCACTCCGATCCTGCCGCTCATCGTTTCTCCCCTGCCGGTTTGACGCCTGGTGCGCGCCGCGCGCAAGGTCGCCGGATGGACCCGCCCGTCGTTCTGGCCGCTTTTCTCATCGATTGCGCGATCGGCGACCCGGGGCGATTGTATCGCACGATTCCGCACCCGGTCGCCGCGTTCGGGCGCGTCGTCGGGCGTCTCGACCGGCGGTTCAACCGCGGCGGCAGGCGGGTGCTGCGCGGCGCGGTGACGACCGTCGGGCTGACTTGCGCCGCCGCCGCGCTCGGCGCATTGGCGTGGCGGGGCGCGCAGGCGTTGCCCTGGGGCTGGTGCGCGGAAGCGGCGCTGGCGAGCACGTTGCTCGCATGGCGCGGTCTGCACGACGCCGTCGCCGTGGTCGCGCATGGACTCGACACAGGCCTCGACCCGGCGCGCGACCGGGTCCGGCATCTTGTCGGGCGCGATCCGCAAAGCCTCAATGCGGAAGGCGTCGCGCGCGCCGCGATCGAATCGGCGGGCGAGAACCTGAACGACGGTGTGATCGCGCCGCTGTTCTGGTATGCGCTGCTCGGCCTGCCGGGTCTCGCGGCATACAAGGCGATCAACACGCTCGACAGCATGATCGGCCACCGCACCCCGCGCCATGCGGAATTCGGACGTTTCGCCGCGCGCCTGGACGACGCCGCGAGCTGGCTGCCGGCGCGTCTGACCGGAGTGCTGCTGTGCGCCGTATCGCTGCGCCGCGCGGCGTGGCGGGTCATGCGGCGCGACGCGGCGAAGCACCGCTCCCCGAATGCCGGATGGCCCGAAGCGGCGTTGGCGGGGGCGCTCGACCTCGCGCTGGCGGGGCCGCGGCGATATGGCGGCGCGCTGGCCGACGATGCGTGGCTCGGCGACGGCCGCCGCGCCGCGACCGCGGTCGACATCCGCGCCGCTCTGGTCCTCCTGCGCCGCGCGGCCGCGGCGGTTGCCGTCGTTCTGGCCGGCCTATGGGCGGGCACGAGCGATTTCGATCAGGCGATCGACGGCGAGATGGGTTTCCAGATGTTCGGCGAGCGCGTCGAGCGTGTCCTCGACCCCGATCTCCCAGGCGACGCCGCTCGGCGCCCGCCGTCGCAAACGGTCGAGAAAGGCGTGGCGAAACCCGTCGGCGGCGAACAGGCCGTGCAGGTAGCAGCCCTGCACCAGCCCGTCGCGTGAGACTGCGCCGTCGGCGCCGTCGTCCAGTTCGAGCATCGGTCGTTCGATACCGGTGGTCACGCCCATATGCATCAGATAGCCCTGCACCCGTTCGCCGGTTGCGCGCTCGATTCCCGACGCGGCGCACAGAACCTTGCGATCTTCGAGACGGGTCTCGCACGGCAACAGCCCCAGCCCTTCCGCGCGGCCGGGCGGGCCCTCGATTCCGCCGGGGTCGGCGACCGCGCGCCCCAGCAACTGATAGCCGCCGCACAGGCCGAGCACGGCGCCGCCTCGGCGGTGGTGCGCCAGGAGGTCGATGTCCCAACCGTTGGCGCGCAAGGCGGCGAGGTCGGCCAAGGTCGATTTCGAGCCCGGCAGCAACACCAGATCGGCATCGCCCGGCAGCGCCGCGCCGGCGCGCACCATTTCAACCGCGACGTCGGGCTCGGCCATGAGCGGGTCCAGATCGTCGAAATTGGCGATCCGCGGCAGCACCGGCACGACGATGCGGATCGCCGCGTCGCGAGGTGCGCACATCCGGGTCCCGGCTACGGCCATCGCGTCCTCGGCCGGCAGACGGTGGGCGGCGGGAAACCAGGGCACCACGCCGAAATTCTCCAGACCGGTGCGCGCCGCGATCGCCTCCAGACCCGAATCGAACAGGCCGGGGTCGCCGCGGAATTTGTTGACGACGGTGCCGACGAGCTGCGCGCGGTCGGCGGAATCGAGGAGCGTCCATGTACCGACCAGTTGCGCGATCACGCCTCCCCGGTCGATGTCGCCGATCAGCGCGACCGGCACCCCGGCGGCGCGCGCGAAGCCCATATTGGCGATATCGCCCGCGCGCAAGTTGATCTCCGCGGGACTGCCGGCGCCTTCGACGATCACGAGTTCGCCCTCGCCGCAGATCTGCGCGAAGCTTTCCAGCACCGCGTCGAGCAGCGCCGGCTTCATGGCCTGGTAGTCGCGCGCCTGCGCATTGCCGCGCACCGCTCCGCGCACGACGATCTGGGCGCCGATCTCGGATTGCGGTTTGAGCAGGATCGGGTTCATATCGCGCGCCGGCGCCACACCGCAGGCGCGCGCCTGCAACGCCTGTGCGCGCCCGATCTCGCCGCCGTCCGCCGTCACCGCCGCGTTGTTCGACATGTTCTGCGGCTTGAACGGACGGACGCGGATACCGCGCCGCGCCGCCGCGCGGCACAGGCCGGCGGCCAGCAGCGACTTGCCGACATCGGAGCCGGCGCCCTGAAGCATGATCGCGGCGCTCAAAACTCGATACCCTTTTGCGCTTTGACCCCGGCGCGGAACGGATGCTTGACCATCGTCATTTCGGTAACCAGGTCGGCGGCATCGATCAGGGCCGGCTTGGCGTTGCGGCCGGTCGCGACAACGTGCAGCATCGGCGGCCGCGCCCGCAGCGCCGCGACTACCTCGTCGAGCGGCAGATAGTCGTAGCGCAGCACGATGTTGAGTTCGTCCAGGATCACCAGGTCGTGGGCGGGAGCCGGTCCGCGGCAGGCCTCGATCATCTGCCGCGAGGCCGCCCATGCGGCTTCGGCGGCGCGGATGTCGCGCGCGCGGTCCCGTGTTTCCCACGTGAACCCTTCGCCCATGGTGCGGATCGTCACCTGGTCGGGGAAGCGTTCGAGCACGGCGCGTTCGCCGGTCCGCCACTTGCCCTTGACGAACTGGACGATGCCGACTCGCATGTCGTTGCCGATGGCCCGCGCGGCGAGTCCGAACGCCGCGGTCGATTTACCCTTTCCCTTGCCGGTGTGGACGATCAGCAGGCCTTTCTCGATCGTCTTGGTGGCCAGGATTCGATCGCGGACGGCTTTTTTCCTGCGCGCCTTTTCGTTTGCCCGGGCGTTGATCTCGTCTTCGTTCATCGTCGCTTCCCCCAGCGGCGCCGTGCGACGGGGAGCGCGACGCCCCACGCACCGCCGACGCGGCGTTCTCGCGCGATCCGCTACTCGCGGCGTCGCGGCGGTCGGCGGCGCGATCGCCTGAGCAATACATAGAACGCGCCGGCGCCGCCGTCGCGCGGCACTGCCGGCGCGTGAGCGAGGACGCGATCTGCGTTCGGAGGCTCCTCGAGCCATCGCGGGGCCATGCGCCGCAACACGCCGGTCTCGCCGCCCACCACCCCTTTACCGGTGATCACCAGCACACAGCGCGCGTCGCGCGCCTGCGCGGCGGCGAGCGCCCGCGTGACGGCGCGATGGGCTTCGGTCTGGTTCATGCCGTGGAGATCCAGCCGAACATCGACCGGGATGCGCCCTCGGCGCAGGCGTTGGACGGTGCGCCCGTCGACTCCGCCGGAGCGCGGGTTGGCCGCGGCGCCGGCGAGCGTCCGCGACGGCCGTTCGCGCGCCGGCGGCGCGGCAGACGCATCGACGGGGGGCGTGTCCGGCGGCGCCCTGTCGGGGAACGGTTTGTCGGCGCGCACCGCACGATGCCAGAGCGCCGCGTCCTCGGCCGTCAGGCCGGGCGTTTCACGCGGCGGTCTGGTGCTCATCGACAACGATCACGTGGAGACGGCGCGGTCCGTGCGCGCCGAGTTCGATCTTGAGACCGATATCGCCGGTGCGCGACGGGCCGGTGACGAACGACAGTGTGCGCGGCAGTCCGTCGCGGCGCGCCTCCCGCCAGATGTCTTCGAATCCGCCGAGGATACGCGAGGCGAAGACCACCGCGATCTGCGTTTCCGGTACGAAACTCGACATGTGCGGGTTGTCGACTCCGCCCGCCATGACCAGCGAGCCGGTCTCTCCCAGCGCCGCCCAGGCGCGCGACAACCCGACGAGATCGTCCTTGCCATGCGCGCCGCGGCGCACTTCGAGCGCCGGGCGGCGATGCCACGGTGCGCGATCGAACAGAGGATCCGGCGAGGCCAGCACCGACGCCGGTAGATTGTGGCTTGCCAGATAGTCCGCCACCGCCGCGGGCAGGGCATCGAGGCCGCCGATGTGCGCAACGGTGGCGCTCACCGCTTCGGCGCGGGTCTGGAACCGGTCGAGGCGCGCCTGCGCGTCGCCACCCGCGCGCGCCGGAATCAACCGGTCTTCGGAACCTGCCATGCGCGCGTCGAGGCGGCGCGCCGCGGCGGCGTCGATCGGACCGCGGCCGAGGCCGCGGCGAACCGCGCGCAGAACCCCGTCGCGCGCCGCGTTCATCGCGCCCGCTGCGCCCATCGCGCCTGGAAGGTGCCGCCTTCGGGCGCCGGCAAGTCGCGGCCTGCGGTCCATCCGCCGGCTCCGGGCAACCGCCGCAGCCGCTTGCGGCGTCCGCCGAACAGCGCCAGTGCGCGCGCGGCCGCCCGAGTGCCCGCACGATAGAGGCGCGGCCGCCGCACCGCCCACGACCACATCCGCAGCGCCCAACGCTGACGCGGCGGGGAGAGACCGCGGGCGAACTCCTCCGCCCGCCAGCGGCGCATCAGGTCGGGCAGCGGAATGCGCATCGGGCATACTTCGGCGCAGCGCCCGCAGAAGCTCGACGCGTTCGGCAGGTTGTGCCCCGCTTCGATGCCGTCGAGCGCCGGTGTCAGCACCGCGCCGATCGGCCCGGGATAGACCCCGCCATAGGCGTGGCCGCCGATCGCGCCATAGACAGGACAGTGATTCATGCAGGCGCCACAACGAATGCAACGCAAGACCTCCTGAAATTTCGTGCCGAGCAGCTTGCTGCGCCCGTTGTCGATCAGCACTACATGCACCTGTTCGGGCCCGTCGCTTTCACCCGCGCGGCGCGGTCCGGTGACGAGCGTGGTGTAGGCGGCCATTTCCTGACCGGTCGCCGAACGCGCGAGAAGGCGCAGGATCGCCGCAGCGTCATCGAGGCCCGGCAGCACCTTTTCCAGGCTCGCGAGCACGATGTGCACCCGCGACAGACCCTGCGCAAGATCGGCGTTGCCCTCGTTGGTGACGATCACCGCGGATCCGGTCTCCGCGATCAGGAGGTTCGCACCGGTAATGGCGATGTCGGCTCGGAACCAGGCGTCGCGCAATACGTCGCGCGCTTCGCCGACAAGGGCCCCGCTGTCGGCCTTGCGATGCTGGCCGTGCGCAGCGTGCCGAGCATGGAACAGGTCCGCGACCTGTTCGACCGTCTTGTGCACTGCCGGCGCGATGATGTGGCTCGGCGGCTCGTCCGCAAGCTGGAGGATGTATTCGCCGAGATCGGTTTCGACGACCTCGAACCCCTCGTTTTCCAGATGCGGATTGAGGCCGATCTCCTCGCCGATCATCGACTTCGCCTTGACGACGACCCGGGCGCCGGCCTCGCGGCATATCCCGGCGACGACGGCATTGGCCTCGGCGCCGTCGCGCGCCCAGTGTACGGCGGTGCCTGCGGCGGTCGCGGCGGATTCGTATGCCGCCAGGTAGTGGTCGAGATGGGCCAGCGTGTGATCCTTGAGGGCGCGGGCCCGGTCGCGCAGCGCGTCGAACTCCGGCAGGCGGCCGATCGCGGCGCGGCGGTTGCCGGAGAAATTGACCTGGAGGGTTTCGAGGGCCTGGCGGAGTTGCGGATCGGCGATCGCGGCACGGCTTCGGTCCGCGAACGGACGGGTATCGGCGTGCATCAACCGGCTCCGTGCGCGATCGGCGGCGCCTCTCCCTGGCCGGCGAGCACCTCGGCGACATGGCGCACGGTCATGGGATTGCCGTCGCGCGAAAGCTTGCCGGCAATGTTGAGGAGGCATCCCATGTCGCCGGCGAGCAGGGTGTCGGCCCCCGTGGCCGTGGCGGCCGCGACCTTGTCTGCGACCATACGCAGCGAGATATCGGGATACTTCACGCAGAACGTGCCGCCGAAGCCGCAGCATTCTTCGGCGCCTTCGAGTTCGGCGAGCGTTAGGCCCCGAACCGTTTTCAGCAATTTGCGCGGCTGTGCCTCGACGCCGAGCTCGCGCAGGCCCGAACAGGAATCATGATAGGTCACGGTGCGATCGAAGCGCGCATCGACCGCCTCGACTCCACACAGGTCGGTAAGGAACGAGACCAGTTCCCACGTTCGTCCGGCGAGGTCTTCGGCTCTCCGCGCCCACGCCGGGTCGTCCTCGAACAGGGCGGGATAATGCTTGCGGATCATGCCGGCGCAACTACCCGACGGCGCGACGACGTAGTCGAAACCGTCGAACGCTTCGACGACCTGCCGCGCGATCGCCGCTGCGGTGGTGAAATCGCCCGAATTGTATCCCGGCTGGCCGCAGCAGGTCTGAAGCGGAACGCTCACCCGGCAGCCGGCCCGTTCGAGCAACGCCGCGGCGGCGAACCCGACGCCGGGGCGGAACAGATCGACCAGACAGGTCACGAACAACCCGACATTACGGGGCGCCTGGACCATCGGATTCCATCCATCGGGAGAGATCGCGGCGGACCCTACCCGCCGCTGACGGTCGGGGCAACACGCCGGATGCGAAGCCTGCTATGGTCCGGCGAACGCCGCGCCGGGGCGCCCGACGGGAAGCGGAGAAGACGACATGACCGAACCCGACCCTGCCCGGTCCGGCGGGCGCGTTCGTGTTGCGCGGGCGCTGCTGTCGGTGTCGGACAAGACAGGTATCGTGGAGTTCGCGCACACGCTGGCGCGCCACGGCGTCGAGATGCTGTCCACGGGCGGCACTGCGCGGCTCCTGGGCGAGGCGGGACTCCCGGTCGTCGAGGTCAGCGCCCACACGGGCTTTCCCGAAATCATGGACGGCCGGGTCAAGACCCTGCACCCGGCGGTGCATGGCGGCCTGCTCGGGCGGCGCGACGACGAAACGCACCGCGCGGCGATGACGGCGCACGGAATCGCGCCGATCGACCTGCTGGCGGTCAACCTCTATCCGTTCGAGCGCGCGGTCGCGGACGGCGGCGGTTTCGCGGATTGCGTGGAGAACATCGATATCGGCGGACCGGCGATGTTGCGGTCGGCGGCGAAGAACCACGCCTTCGTCGCCGTGCTCACCGACCCGGCCGACTATGCCGGAGTCGCCGCGGCGCTCGATGCGAACGGCGGCGCGCTCGACGGCGGTCTGCGGCAGCGTCTCGCGCAAGCGGCGTTTGCGCGGACCGCCGCTTACGATGCCGCCATCGCGGCGTGGCTGGCCGACAGCCTCGACATGGCGGCGCCGGCGCGATTCGCGGTCGCCGGCGCCGGCGGCCGGGCGCTGCGCTACGGTGAGAACCCGCATCAGCGCGCCGCGTTCTACGTCGCCGGAAACGCCGGGCCCGGCGCGGCGACCGCCGAACAGGTACAGGGCAAGGCGTTGAGCTACAACAACCTCGCCGATGCAGACGCGGCGTTCGCGCTCGTCAGCGAGTTCGACGCGCCCGCGGCAGCGATCGTCAAACACGCAAACCCGTGCGGCGCCGCGTGCGCCGGCGCTCTTGCCGCTGCTTACCGCGCCGCGCGCCGCTGCGACCCGACCAGCGCGTTCGGCGGGATCGCCGCGTTCAACCGGCCGCTCGACGCGGCGACTGCGGAGGCGGTGTGCGAGCATTTCATGGAGGTCGTCATCGCGCCGGCGGCGGACGACGCCGCGTGCGCCGTCTTCGCGTCACGGAAGAACCTGCGCCTGTTGCTGACCGGCGGCCTGCCTGACCGGATGGCGCCGGCGCGGACGGTGCGCACGATCGCCGGCGGCCTGCTGGCCCAGGACCGCGACGCCGCGCGCGTCGGCCCGGAGGATCTGCGCGTCGTCACCCGCCGCAAACCCACGGCGCGGGAAATCGACGATCTCCTGTTCGCGTTCCGGGTCTGCAAGCACGTGAAGTCGAACGCCATCGTCCATGCACGCGACAGCGCGACGGTGGGGATCGGCGCCGGACAGACGAGCCGGGTCGATGCGGCGCGGATCGCGGTCCGCAAGGCCCGCGACGCGGCCGGCGAGAGCAACGCGCGCCTGGCCGGTTCGGCGGTCGCGTCGGACGCTTTCTTCCCGTTCGCCGACGGGCTGGCGGTCGCGGCCGACGCCGGCGCTACCGCGGTCATCCAGCCCGGCGGGTCGGTGCGCGACGACGAGGTGATCGCCCTCGCCGACTCGCGCGGCCTGGCGATGGTCTTCACCGGGATCCGCCACTTCCGCCACTGACCCCCGCCCCGAGGGCCCGGTTAGCGCAGGCGGACGCGCAGGCGATGAACGCCGCCGTCGCCGTTCTCCGGCGTCAGCGACAATACTTCGTGGCCCATCTCGACGACCGAACGCGGCACGTTCTCCAGCGGTTCACCGGCGTTGAGCCGCACTTCGAGGCACTCCCCGGCCGCCATCGATTCGAGGGCGAGTTTGGTGCGCACGAAGGTCATCGGGCACACCAGACGGGTGATGTCGAGCGTCCGGTCGGCGTCGCGCGGCGGCAGCATCGCGCCGGGATCAGTGCGCCTGACCGGGGCGGGGCACGTAGCGGCCATCGTGCAGGCCCTCGAACATTCTCGCGGTTTCGGGGTGGCCGACCGGGCCGGAATCGGCGTCCGGCAGCAGGTTCTGTTCGGACACGTAGGCGATATAGGTCGTGTCCTCGTTCTCGGCCAGCAGATGATAGAAGGGTTGGTCGCGGCGCGGGCGCACTTCGGCGGGAATCGACCGGTACCATTCCTCGGTGTTGGCGAACTCCGGGTCCACGTCGAACACCACGCCGCGAAACGGATAGACGCGATGGCGAACGATGGAGCCGATCCGGAATTTGGCCTGACGAACCTTCATGGCGCACCTGATTTCCACGCGAACCGTTTTCAGAGATTACTCCCTGGCTCGGTCCGGGCCAAGCCCCGGTTCTCTGCGGGGAACCGCGAACCCGACCGCCGAAGGACCGACGCCGGTGGATTCTCGATCGGGTAGCGGGAAGACGGGCGGGAGGAACAGCGGGACAGCGGCGCCTCCAGGCCGCCACGAGGGGGCGGGTGCGCCGAGCGACCGGCCTGTAGAGGCGCCCCTTGTGGGCGCCCGAACTTCCGAACAGGCGGGGAACAAGGAGGGCAACCACAAGGGTTGCCCCTACGGGGATTGTCGCGGTTCGTGTGAGTTCGTGCTGGCGATGACCGCGGCGCGCTGGAGTCCGGTCGTCCCGCAGCGTGTATCGATTTCAAACCGAGACACGACCGGCCGGGGAGGCGCATTGTTCGCGCGGCGTTTTTCACGCAGTATCGGCGGCATACGGCGCGACGGGGAGTGGCCATGGAATTCGTTCTCGACAGGCAGATCGTGCTACCCGACGACGGCGCGCGCGGCACGCTGATCGGCCGTTGCCAGGTTCCGGCGGTGTCCGGGCCGTCGGTGGTCGTGATCGCCGAAACCGGCGTGTACGACATTTCCGCCGCGTGGCCGACTTCGGCCGCCCTGATGAACGCCGAGAACCCGGCGGCGGCGGCGGCGACTACCGGCAGCGCGGAACGACTCGGCGGAATCGACGAAATCCTCGCCAACACCGTTCCCGACGGGCGCGACCCCGACAAACCGTGGTTCCTCGCGCCGATCGACCTGCAGGCGGTCAAGGCCGCGGGAGTCACCTTTCTCGACAGCCTGATGGAACGGGTGATCGAGGAGCACGCGCACGGCGACCCGGTGGCCGCGGAAAGCGTCCGCAACTCGATCGTGAAGGAAATCGGCGCCAGCCTGAACGGGATCAAGCCGGGTTCGGACGCGGCGTCGAAGCTCAAGGAGTCGCTCGTCCGACGCGACCTGTGGTCGCCCTATCTGGAAGTGGGGATCGGACCCGACGCCGAGATCTTCACCAAGGCGCAGCCGATGAGCGCGGTCGGCCTCGGCGCCGAGATCGGCATCCCGCGCCACTCGACCTGGAACAACCCGGAGCCGGAAGCGGTCCTTGTCGTCAACGCCCGCGGCGAAATCGTCGGCGCCACGCTGGGCAACGACGTGAACCTGCGGGACATGGAAGGCCGCAGCGCCCTGTTGCTCAACCGCGCCAAGGACAACAACGCCTCCTGCGCCATCGGCCCGTTCATCCGGCTGTTCGATTCGACCTTCACCCTGCACGACCTCGAGGGGATCGATATCAGCCTCGCGGTCGAAGGCGAGGACCAGTTCTCGCTGCTCGGCACGTCGTCGATGGGTCTGATGAGCCGGACCCCGCGCGAACTCGTCGCGCAAACCATCAACGAGGACCATCGCTACCCCGACGGCTTCGTGCTGATGACCGGCACCATGTTCGCGCCGACCGAGGACCGCGGCGAGCCGGGGCGCGGTTTCACCCATCTGGTGGGCGATATCGTGCTGATCGCCACTCCGCCGCTCGGTGCGCTCGTCAACCGCGTGCGCCATTGCGACGAGACCGAACCGTGGACGTTCGGCGTCTCGACGCTCATGGTCAACCTGGCCGACCGCGGCCTGTTGAACGCCAGGGGAAGCTGAACGCACACCCGACCGAGACAGGCCTTGTATCCTGCGGTGGAGAACCGATATCGTCGGCATGGTGGCGGACGAAGCCGACATCGAAGGCCGCATTATCGACGCCGCGCTGACGCTGGCGGCGGAGCGCGAATGGCGCACGCTTGCCCTGGCGGATATCGCCGACGCTGCCGACCTGCCGCTGGCGACCGTTGCGGCGGGTTACCGCGACAAGAACGCCGTCCTCGCCGCACTCGCGCGGCGCGCCGACCGCGCGGTTCTCGAAGGTGCGACGAGAGACGACCGTGAGGAACCGGCGCGCGATCGGTTGCTCGACGCGATCATGCGCCGTTTCGATGCGCTGCGCCCGTATCGCGACGGTCTGCGGGCGATCCACCGCCACCCGCTGTCGGCAGTCTGCGCTTGGGGCATCCTGCCGCGCTCGATGGCCGCCATGCTCGAAGCCGCCGGGATTCCGGACGACGGCGCGCGCGGGGCTGTTCGCGCCGCCGGTCTGGCAGCGATCTACCTCTCGACCTTCCGCGTGTGGCTCGAAGACGAGAGTGAAGATTGGGGCACCACGACGGCCCATCTCGCCCGCCGGCTCGAGCGCGCCGACAAGCTGATCGCCGCCTGCCAACGCCGCTGCCGGCCGCGCCGCTGACTCGCGTCGTTCAGAACGCCGTGTAGTCCGCCGCTACCGAATCGACCGCAACCGGCTGCCCGGTTTCCGCCGAACGGATCGCGGCGAGAGTGCAGCGCACGGCGGGCAAGGACCGCGTCGATCGTGTGATGCACCTGGTTGACGTGGCCGTGTCTGAACGAAGTCAAGACCGCGTCGCCGGCGGACCGAAACTCCGAAACGTCGCTGCTGCATCAATTCGACCGTCTGTCCGGGCGATAGTCCCGAGTATCCAGACAAGCGTCGTAAAACGCCTTGTTCATCCTGAACCAGTCAGTCTTGTCGATACCTCGCCTCGACGTGGCGTTCGGTCCGTGTGGAAAGGCCGAAACAACCTTTATCCATCGGTTCTCCGAACGGGCGATATCGCGGATTTCACGCGCAACTTCGACGAAATCCTGATCTTGACTGAAAATCACCGCGACATCCAGTTCGTCATGGCGCGCAAGGTGTACCACGTCAAGTCCCAGGCGCAGGTCCACGCCTTTCTCCCGTTCGGCGGCGATCTCGCGAAGTGAGCCGTCCGGCAAGCGAACGCGCTCGACCCGATATCGAAGAGGACGCCGGATGACGACGATCCCGGCGCGTGTCATCGCGGTAAGACGGCGAGCCCAGTAATCGTGCCACATGGGCGCCCGGTTTGCGTCCGGAACACCGGTGTAAAAGCGGACGCCGTAATTGGCCCAGCCGCAGGCAGCGCATATCGCGTCGCTCAGTTTTCGCGGGTCGTAGTTCGGGTGATAGTGCCCGAAAGCATCCTTGGCGTGCCGGAACAGGTTCTGGCCGTCGATGAACGAAACGGCGCGCTTGATCTCGGGAGCGTCAGGCATGGTGCGGCAAGAAATAACCCCGCCGGGGCCTTGCGGCGAGTCCGGCGGGGAGGAATTGGCCGGGAAGATATGTGCCCATAATGCCGGCTGTCAATGTGTTTGTCGGCGTCGTTACTCGTCGAGGAGCCATGGACGAGGCGCCGCGCCGCGGCGCTTCACTCAGAACGCCGTGTAGTCCGCCGCAACGGAATCGACCGCAACCGGCTGCCCGGTTTCCGCTGAACGGATGGCGGCGAGAGTGCAGCGCACGGCGCGCACGCCGTCGGCGGCGTCGTAACGCGGCGGGCGGTCGGTAAGGATCGCGTCGATCAGGTGATGCACCTGGTTGACATGGCCCTGGCTGTAGTAGGCGATTTCCGACTGCCACAAATCGTCGCCGCCTTCGTCGAAGCGGTATGCCCGGGTCTCCTCGCCGTCGCGGTGGACCAGCAGATGTTGCGGCGCGCCGCGCCAGAACAGGTTGCCGCCGCCCTCGCCGAGCACTTCGATCATCCCCTCGCCGCCGACGATGCAGGTGCTGAAACCGCGCATGGGGTCGTATTTGCCGTTGAGCCGTTCGGCGCGCATCCATACCCCCTGGCGCGCCGGATCGGCGAAGCGGAACACGATGACGGGAATGTCGATTTCGGCGCTGACATAGGGGTCGTGCGCGGCGCCACGCCGGCGCGGGCCGGTCGGGGCGCGGCTGGCGACGGCGTAAACCTCCGCGATCCGGTCGTCGAGCGCGAAATACTCGGCGGCGGCGAAGAAGTGCGGCGCGTGGTCGAATATCCACGGCCAGGCGCCGCCGCCTGACCGGCGCGGATCGACGCGCCAGCTGCGCTCCGCCGGGCCGGTGTCGATGGCCGGTTCCGGCCGCCGCAGCCAGGCGCCGTGGCGCTGACGGATCTGCAACGGTCGGCCGATAGCCCCCGCTTCGATCAACCTCCGCGTTTCGACGTGGGAAGTGTGAAAGACATAGGTCTCGCCCACCGCCACCGTGCGTCCCGCCGTGCGCGCCTTGGCGATGACGGTTTCGCCTTCACCGACGCTGCGGCAGAACGGCTTTTCGCACAGCACATGTTTGCCGGCGTCGAGCGCCGCGAGGCACATCGGCGCATGGAGGAAGGTCGGCGTCGCGATATCGACGAGGTCGATGTCGTCGCGGGCGAGCATCCGTTCGTAGTCAGTATATACGCTCGCGATACCGTGCTCTCGCGCGACCCGCCGCGCCCGGTCGCCGTCACGGTCGCACACCGCGGCGAGCCGTGCCCGAGGGTGGCTCGCATACCCCTTGAGGTGCGCCGCCGCCGCCAATCCCAGGCCGACGAGTCCGACTCCGATCCGCTTCATGTTCGTATCGCGATGCCGTGCGCCGTTTCCCCGGGGCGCCAGGATACCTGCGGCGCCGGCGCCTCTGTCACCCCATGAATGCGAGAAGCCAAGGCATGACTAGAATTGCCGAATGGTGGCCGCGGAACGGCATTGGCCCGAACGCCCGGCGCGGGTCAAGTCGTGCGCCTGCGCGCGGCTGGCGCAGGGACACGAACGGAGGATTCACAGGGGCACATTTTCGCGCCATATTGCGGCGATGGTGCAGAGTGTCTCACCGTCACCGCTGGAGCTGAGGGGCGGAAGGCGTGTTCGATGATCCGGTCCGTCAAGCCGGAGTATCGTCGAGACGCGACCGGTTGAAAGAGGTCATGGCGGAGGCGCTGTCACGATGGCGTCGCGGAAGGGCATCGTTTACCGCCTGATCGGGAAGGTTGGGTATGCACGCCTCCATTGCTGACAAGAGGGAGGAACTGGCCGAGCTCTGCCGGCGCTACGGCGTGGTGCGGCTCGAGGTCTTCGGCTCGGCGGCGCGCGGCGCGGATTTCGATCCGCAAACCAGCGACGCCGACTTCCTGGTGGAATTCGGACTCGATGACGGCCGAGCGCCGCTCCGACAATACTTCGAATTTGCTGAAGCGTTGCGCCAGGCCTTGGGTCGTTCCGTCGATCTGGTCGAATCGGGCGCGGTCCGGAACCCGTATATGCGCGCGGCCATCGACCGGTCGCGCGAGCTCGTCTATGCGCCGTGACCCTCGCGTCCTGCTGGCCGATGTCGACCGGGCAGCGGCGGATATCGCGCGTTTCATCGAAGGCATGGACAGCGGCGCCTACATTAGCGACTCTCGGACGCAAGCGGCGGTCGAACGCAAGTTCGAGATCATTGGCGAGGCGCTGAACCGCCTGCGTCGGACCTGCCCCGAAATTGCCGAACGGATTCCCTCGCTGCGCGAGGTTGTCGACTTCCGCAACCCGTTGATCCATGGCTATGCGACCGTGGTACCCGAGCGCGTCCGGGACTATGCCGAGAACGACTTGCCGCAACTGCGCTGGATAGTGCAGGAGTTGCTTGCAGAGTTGGGACCGCCGGAGGAATGAGAGCGCCGTCAACCGCTACTCCTTTCGTTCGGAGGCTCGCGGATCGGGGCAATTCTTCGACAAGCATACTTACCGTTCCCTACAACACGGCGCAGTGTTTTGGCTCGTCGAGCCGGGCCTCGCGGGAACGGCGACGTCAATCGGACGCCCGTCGAACGCGTGGTGGTTGCTGCCTCATACCGCCTTACGGAAGGCGTGTTTGATCGTTATCTGAATATGAACCGGCAGACTGCTGAGCGTCACAACCCGGATCCGGTGCGATTTATCGGCTTCGGGCGGCTCCACGCCGAACGCAAGAAACGGTGTTGCCGCGCGCCCGCGTCTCGCGGGCACTCAGGTCGTCCGCCGGATCGTCATGAAGAACGAACCCTTCGTCCGGCAGGAATCCCGCATACCTCTCCGGCGCCTCCGGTCGTATCGGCTCCAGCGGTTGCCGGAAGTCGTCTCCAACGTCCGCAAGGAACCATTCGTCGTAACCGGCTTCGAGTAACAGGGTTCGAAGATCGAGCGCGCCGGACCGGAAGCGGCTCAGCCGTTCAGGAGCGACGCCCGCCACGAGATAGCGGTCGGAGCCGCCATCGTCGTCGATCATTACGCCGACATAGTGGCCGCCGATCGCGTCCCGGCCTTCGAAAACCTGTACCCCATCATACCGGACGAGGATGTTGGTATGCCGGATCGGTTTCATCCCGACACGCCCGCACAGTTCGCGACGATGTCGAAGGCGGCGAGCGGCCACCAGGTATGATGCGACGGACGCCCCGTTCTCTGGATGCGACCGGCGCCGCTATCAAGCCGGACCACGGTATGCACCGAGATCCCGCGCGCCTGGCATTCGGTAACGTCTCGAAAACATCGATGCGGTTTCTCGGCGCGTTGCGACCTGAAATCTTCGTCGATCGGTGGCTGGTTCCGCACGAGACGAAAGACACATTGCGGTTCGGATATGTCCGCGGCTTCGACCGGCGGACAACCGTCGGGAAGCGGCTCGCGCCAAGTCATCGCGGTGTGGCGAACGATGCTATCGGCGGCGCCGTCCCGCGCCGGAAACCGGTTCCGGTGGCGCCTTCGCTGTCGGCCTTATGCACGGCGGTCACCGATGATTCCCGAGCGCGGTTCGAAGACGAGGCGTCGGCGCACGCCCCGACGGGCGCAGAAGCATCGAAGACCGTCATGGCCATGTGACGAGCACAGCATGGCGCCTGGGCGCACGCGAGCCTTAGCCTCCTTGGGTGCACGCACCGCGGCGCCGGGCGCTTCAACACCCGTTCAGAATTCCGGCGGGCGCTAGTGGATTGACCCCGACATTCGGAACCCGCGTTTTCTGGCTGCCGCGATGCGATCCGAGTTTGCGATCCATGTGAAGGGCTTTGCCTCTGCGTCGTTGTGTCGCTCGATGAAGCGGCGGATTGCCTCCCGGAGTTGCGGGACAGGTTGGGAAACGCCGTGCTTGAGGCGTCTTCGAGTGAGTTTGGCGAAGAAGCCTTCGACAGCGTTGAGCCATGAACTCGATGTCGGAACGAAGTGGAAACGCCATCGCGGATCACTGCTGTCCGGTTAATTTTTGTGGACGGGTTGCATGGCATTGATTCTACTGGCGTTCAAGCGTTTGGTGACGTTTTCGACGCGGAAGAGGGTCAATGCCAAGCGCGACCACAATAGCGTTTTCCGCGATCTGTTGAAGCGTGTTCCATGGGCTGCGTTCGATCGGCTGGTGGAAGCCCATGGAGCGGACAGCCGGGTGCGGCGCCTGCGCACTCGGGATCAATTGATCGCATTGCGTCACGGCCAGCTTTCCGGGGCGACGAGCCTGCGCGAGATCGTCGGCGGTCTGCACAGCCACAAGGCCCGCCTCTATCATGTGGGCGGTCGCGTGGCGCAGCGCTCGACGTTGGCCGACGCCAATGCCGGACGCCCGGCGGCGTTGTTCGCCAACCTGTTCGCTGAGATGGTCGGTCGCGCCCGGCGGGGCCTGCGCCGCAAGATCGGCGAGGCGACTTACCTGATCGACGCGACGAACCTTCGTCTGGGCAGGCGGGGGTCGGAGTGGGCGCATTTTTCGGCCAGGGCCTGCGGCGCCAAGCTCCACGTGATCTACGATGCCGACGCCGAGCAACCGCTCTATGCGTCGGTCACGCCGGCCAGGGTCAACGACATCACGGCGGCGCACGAGATGCCGGTCGAGGCCGGCGCCGCCTCGATCAGGCCGCCCGGAACGTCGTCAAATCCCCACTCGCTTTCGCCCGCCTCATGCGCGCCAATCTCATGCATCGAAAGCGCATCGACTGACTCATCGGCCCCATCACCCGCCCCCAAAATGCTCCAATCAAACCGCCATACAATGGGCTTCAGTGTGAACCGGACAGCGGCGCAACGACGGAGAATACGAGGACGTCCCGCAGGCTTTGATCGACGCCGGGTTCGATCCAGACGATCGTAAACTCGCCGCGCTGGCCAAACGCGAGGGGATACCGGTGGTCAACGCGATAGACAGCGATTGGCTCGATGCGCGATCTGCTGACGGCCAATGGTATTCGTATCACGTTCCTGTGCGGTTGCGATACGAAGAAGTGGTTCGCGGCAGGATGAGCTCGAGCGGCCTCCAAACGCGATACGACCGCATGACACCCGGCATCGCAAGAAGCCGGCTGAGGTCACGCTGTCGCTGGGCGCGACCGAGGCCGAACGGGGCCACCGATGTGGATATCCGGAGGAGCCGGTCATATGATACGGTCATTCGGCTCGGGAATGGCTCGATTCGCGTTTCGTGTGCATGGTTGGCGCATGTTTCCTGGGTGCGCCGGCGTCTCGCCGGCATACACCGCCACCGAATGGAGTAAAATACAGACGATCGGCGCGGCGAAATTCGGGGTGACGTTCTTTCGACCGGAATCGAACGGGGCGTGGGCGCCGTAGCCTGACGCCCATATCCCCGGTTCGGGGCGGCCCGCGCGACGCACGACCTCGGCGCACCGCCCGCGGGGATCGGTCGTGTCCTCTTGAGAGAATTGGAACCGGGGAAACGAAGCGATGAACGAACCGGACTCAAAGGATGTGCTCGAACTCGAAGTGAAGGATTTCGGGCCGATTGTCGACGCGAAAATCGAACTTCGCCCGCTGACCGTGTTCGTCGGGCCGAGCAATACGGGTAAATCCTATCTCGCGATTCTAATCTACGCGCTGCATCGATTCTTCGGCGGCGATCCACGGTTTGCTGGCCGGCTGTATCCTAGCTCCCCCTTTTTCGATCGCTGGACGGAGGGGCTGCACGAAGAGAGCATCTACGCATTTTTCGAAGAGGTGCGTTCGCTGATGACACCCCCGCCGGGGGGGCAGGACAAGACCGGAATCGTTCTGCCGGCTCGCGTGACCGATGCGCTTCGATCCGCGTTCGACGAGAACGCGGATGCCCTTGCCGGCGAAATCAGGCGGTGCTTCGGTATAGGCGAGACCGCCGCCCTAACCCGCAGAGGACGGACGAACGGCGCGCACATGGTCATCCAGCGGCGGACTTCGGGTGATTCAGCACTCGTTGAACATAGGCTTACGCTCGCGCGCAAGACCAAACTCAGAACGACGATCCCCGAGGAGATGACAATCTCGCTCGACAACGACGCCGACGATGAATCAGGCCGATACAGGCGCAGAATTATGCGCTACCTGACAAGGCAGAGCGACATCGCTAGTCGCCGGATTGGCACCCCGGACCTATTGACGTTTTTCAGCGATATGGTGCTGCCATACGCCGTCGGCCCCCTGCGTTTGCCGGCCTATTATCTGCCCGCCGACCGGACCGGCGTGATACATGCGCACAGCGTAGTGGTCAGCGCTCTGATATCGAGCGCGCCTATGGCGGGCCTTCGTCCTGCCGCCCGCACGCCGATGCTCTCCGGAGTGTTGGCGGACTTCCTGCAACAACTTATCGAGATCGGCCGCTCACGGCGCGCGCGGCGAAGGCCCGAACAAGATCTCGGTGCGATGATCGAGAACGACGTTCTCGGCGGAACGGTGCTTATCGACAGATCGCCCGCGATCGACTATCCGCGTTTCTCCTACCGGCCTGAGGGGTGGAAGGACAACCTCGCGCTCGCGAACGCTTCGTCCATGGTGTCGGAGCTCGCGCCGGTGGTTTTGTATCTCCGTCATTTGATCGAACCCGGCAATGTATTGATCGTCGAAGAGCCGGAATCGCATCTCCATCCAGGTATGCAGGTCGTGTTGACGAAGCAGCTTGCCAAACTCGTCAACGCAGGCGTCAGGGTGATCGTCACCACGCACAGCGAATGGCTCCTGGAAGAGCTGGCCAACATCGTGCGGCGCTCCGAACTTCCGGCGGCCGAACGCGGTGACCTTCCCGGTGGCAACATCGCTCTTCGAGCCGAGCAGGTCGGCGCATGGCTATTTGAGCCGAAGGAGCGACCTAAAGGTTCGGTCGTCAAGGAAGTCCGTCTCGACGACTCCGGCTCGTATTCCGCGGGCTACGATGCCGTCGCGACAGCATTGCACAACGACTGGGCGGAACTCTCAAGTCGGATCGAGGCCGACTCTTGACGGGCCTGATGGAAAGACTCCGCAGCGCTCTCGACCCGGAATGCCTCGTCGAACGAGGAATAGGTAAGAAGGGTTGCAAGGTCGCGATGACCGATGCGCCGAACCCGCGTCTGGTTGTCGATTTCGACAAACCAGGCGCGCTTCTGGCGGCGGACGAAACACGCTGCGACTACCTGTTGATCGCCCAAAGCAACTGCCAATTCAACTGGGTTGCACCGCTCGAACTGAAGCGGGGCCGATTGCACGCCGACCGCGTCGTCAAGCAATTGCAGGCGGGCGCTCGCGCCGCAGAGAAACTCGTTCCTCAACGCGAAGCAGTCCGGTTCCGTCCCATTGCGGTATCCGGCAGCACATCGAAACACGAACGAGATAAGCTGAAGAACAAAGCGAACCGAGTCCGGTTTCGCGGACACACGGAACCCATCCGATTGATGTCGTGCGGCCAGGGTCTGGCCAGAGTGCTCTGCCGATGAGCGCGCGCAAGACGCTCATCGAATTGCTTGCACCGGCAGAGTTGCGAGTATGACAGGCTATTTCACCGATCGCGAGCTCGGGCGGAAGCCGATGGTGGAGGAAACCGTCGGTATGGTTGTGTGGCAAGCAATTCTTTCGCTGATCGAAACCGGGGTCGATGACGGGTCCTTGGCCTATGGTTTCCCCTCGCACTGCCCAGACGGAAACGCAATAGAAGGCACAAACGAGCAAGCCATGTGGAATGCTATTCGGGCAGAGATCGGAGATCTTTTCGGTGATGACGTGGAAGACCGGCATGTCGCCAACTATTGGGTATTGTTGAGGGACAGCTTGCCTGACACCCCTGCGATCCTGGATTTCGTCGAATTTACCGCAAGACATGTCGCACAACCACAGCAGAGGGGCTGGCACACATTCTTCAGGCATTATCATCTGACACTCGACAGGAACGAGGGATTACGGGAGTTCGTTGCAGACATCAATCGTTTGTTCTCCAGAAACGGGCTTGCATACAAGCTGACCGATAACGGACTCATCGAAAGGTTACTACCGATGCCGATGAATGAGCTGTTGAAGTCGACAGGTTTTTCCACGGGAGACCGCGACCTCGATCAGCTCCTCGATACCGCTATCGGACGGTTTCGGTCGCCAAGACCGGAAGGGAGACAAGATGCCTTGGAGAAACTTTGGGATGCCTTCGAGCGCCTCAAAACTATAGAGCATCCAAGTAAGAAATGTGGAGCGACAATCCTGATCGACAGAACAGCCCATAGTGACACTCCAGTTTTTCGTTCGGCCGTTACAGAAGAATTTAGAGCAATGACCAAGGTCGGCAATGACCTACGCATCAGACATTCGGAGGTTGGGAGAGAATCTGTGGGAGACGATGGAGAGAAAGATTATTTGTTTATGCGGCTTTTCTCGTTGATCTGGTTGGTGTTGAGAAAAACAGATCGGCTCTCGCGCATCCGGAATGACGACCGCGCATCCGGAATGACGACGCCTACGATTGATGATGAAATGCCGTTCTAACCCAGATGCTGTCAATAATTAGGTGAGTCGAGGAAGCGCCGCACATGAACCAGACCTACCGCAAGAAGCTCATCGAAGTCGCGCTGCCGTTGGAGGCGATCAATGCGGCGGCGGTGCGGGAGAAGTCGATCCGGCACGGGCATTCTTCGACGCTGCATCTGTGGTGAGCGCGGCGGCCGCCGGCGGCGTGCCGGGCGGTGCTGTTCGCGCAACTCGTGGACGATCCCTCCTCGATACCCGAGGAGTTTCCCGACGAAGCGGCCCAGGAGACCGAGCGCTGGCGGCTGTTCCGCATCGTCGAGGAGCTGGTGCGGTGGGAGAACTCCAACGACGAACGCGTGATCGGCGCTGCACGGCGGGAGATTGCGCGCTCGGTCGCCCGCGGCATGAGCGAACCGCCGCCCCAGGGGAAGGAGGAGATCGATGCCTTCGTCGCCGAGAAGGCGCCGCCGGTGGTCGACCCGTTCTGCGGCGGCGGCTCCATCCCGCTGGAAACGTAGCGGCTGGGGCTGCGCGCGCACGGCTTGGACCTGAACCACTGCTGTCCGGTTAATTTTTGTGGCCGGGTTGCATGGCATTGATTCTACTGGCGTCCAACCGTTTGGCGACGTTTTGGACACGGAAGAGGGTCAATGCCATGCACCACCACAATAGCGTTTTCCACGATCTTTTGAAGCGCGCTCCCTGGGCTGCATTCGATCGGTTGGTGGGGGCCCATGGAGCGGACAGTCGGGTGCGGCGCCTGCGCACCCGGGATCAACCGATCGCATTGCTTTACGGCCAGCTTTCCGGGGCGACGAGCCTGCGCGAGATCGTCGGCGGCCTGCACAGCCACAAGGCCCGCCTCTATCATGTGGGCGGTCGCGTGGCGCAGCGCTCGACGTTGGCCGACGCCAATGCCAGACGTCCGGCGGCGTTGTTCGCCGACGCCGCAAGATCGGCGAGGCGACTTACCCGATCGACGCGACGAACCTTCGTCTGGGCGGGCGGGGATCGGAGTGGGCGCATTTCCCGGCCAGGGCCTGCGGCGCCAAGCTCCACGTGATCGACGATGTCGACGCCGAGCAACCGCTCTATGCGTCGGTCACGGCGGCCAGGGTCAACGACATCACGGCGGCGCACGAGATGCCGGTCGAGGCCGGCGCCACCTGGGTCTTCGACCTCGGCTACTACGATTACGCCTGGTGGGCCAGGCTCGATGCCGCCGGCTGCCGCATCGTCACCCGCTTCAAGGCCAACACGCCGTTGACGGTGAGCGCCGAACTCGATGTTCCCGAAGACGACGGCATCAAGCGGCGCTGGGCCATCGAGTTGTTCTTTCGATGGGTCAAACAGACCTTGAGAATCCGCCACTTCCTCGGCGTCAGCGAGAACGCCGTGCGCATCCAGATCGCCGTCGCCCTGATCGCTTATCTGCTGCTCCACCTCGCCCAAGCCGCACAGAACGTCGTCAAATCCCCGCTCGCTTTCGCCCGCCTCGTGCGCGCCAATCTCATGCATCGAAAGCGCATCGACCGACTCATCGGCCCCCATCACCCGCCCCCCAAAATGCTCCAATCAAACCGCCACACAATGGGCTTCAGTGTGAACCGGACAGCAGCGGCCCTTGTCGGGCGTTTCGTCGCCGGCCTTGGCCGACCGGCCCTGCGTCGACGCCTGTTCGCGCCGTAGAATCTCTTTGCGGCGAGAGGTTACCCCGCCGTGGCGCCAATACCGCCCAGCGCTTGTCCATTGCCGCCGCCGGGAAAGCCCGTGCGCGCCGCTGTCGTTCACAACCGAGCGATCCCGTCAATCGCCGCGACCTCGGCTTCCGTGAGGCCATACAACGCATAGACAAGGCGGTCGATTTCTTTTTCCAGCGCCGTCGTGTCACCGCCGTTTGCGGCGATGATCCGGTCAACGAGGCGGACAAGCGGGAGCTGGTCTGCTGGCGATAGCATGGGAACTGGAATTTGTTCTACGTACACCTTCTTCCATCTGAGCGCGCCCATGCCAGATGTCGGTGCGGTGTGTCGCAAGAACCACTGAGTCAACTCAGCATTGAGGACTGCACAAAGAAATCTGAGATATTTCCCAGTGAGAACGAACGCTGTAGCTTCACCAAATACGCCGCTGTCGTCATAGGCGAAACGCCCTCGTTCGGCGAGTTCGATCCAGAACAGCTTCTCCTTGGCGAAATCCTCGTGATAGGCGCAGTTTCGGAGATTGTAAGGCGTTCGCCCTTTATGCTGTCTTTGCTTCAATTGAGGGTAGAAGCGGTCGAGGTGGCGTTTGACCGCAGGATAATCGGCAATATCAACCGCCGGAACACGATCCGAGCCCTCGCCGTAACCGTTGTGCGTGTCGATCAGCCACTTCCCCGCCCACCGCGCGCGCCAGCGCTTGATATCCCGGCCACGCAGCACTGGCTTGATGATCTCGGCAGACCGGGGATCCGCCGCGATCAGGGAGTCCCTGGTCGCGTCGTCGATGATGAAGGCCGCGTTGTAGCCGGTGAGAACGCCTCCATTGATCCGCACGTCCCAATCCCCCAACGGCACGCCCACGGCCCGCATCTTGTCGAGCACGCGCCACTCGAGGGCGGACAGGATGCTCCACGGCGCCTCGCCGTTCGGGCGGGCCTCGCCCCACCGTTTCTCGGGCGGCGGGAACGCACCGTCGTCGAGGCGGTCCATATCCACCGCCGGCAGGCGGGCGGCCTTGCCTCCCTCGCGGACCAATAGCACGCTGGCATCGACGATGGCGTCGAACACGTCCTTGCCCATCTCGACCAAACGCTGGGGTTGGTGGCGCTTTGCGAGCCAGCGGCGCAGCGGCTTGCCGTATTCCGCCTTCAGCCAACTGTTGGAGGTGATGAAGGCGAGCGCGCCCGCGCCCGGCCTCAGCAACCCGCAGCCGCGTTCGTAGAATAGCTGATAGACGTCCCCCGTGCGCGTGAAGGTTTCGTAACCCGCGCGCTCGTAGCGTTTCGCCAGTTCCCCCCGGTTCTTCTGCAACTGGATGTAGGGCGGATTGCCGATCGCCACGTCGAAACCGCCCGATACGCCGAACATGTATTCGGCGTCGAACCAGTCGGCGTGCGCGTTCTGGTCGTAGGGGTTCCATTCGGCGACCTTGCGGGCGTCGGCCAGAGAGGCGTCGTACGCGCGCAGTTGCGCGGCGAGCTTGCGGCGCTCGTTCTCCCGGAACGTCTTGCGTGCGTCCGGGTTGGGTAGTTCCGCCGCCCCGCGTTCGATGCGCCTTTCCCCGGCCGCCACCCACTTCCGGCGCTCGTTCTCCAGCAAGTCCCGCAACTCGCCGCGAAGGCGTCGCTCCGCCGTGACGCATTCGAGTTTCTTTGGCCGGCTGTCGGCCAGGAAGTAGCGTTCGCGCACCGTCGCGATTTCCTTTCGCTTCGCGGTCATGGCGTCGTCGAGGAGGAGCGATGCGGTGTCGGGCCGCAGGCCGATCAACGCGTCGGCGGCGACGAACCGGGTCTCCAGGTTGGGCAGCGGCCTGACGCCGAGGTTGGGCGCCCTCGCATCCGCTTCCTGCTCGATGACGAGCGAGATGAAGAAGCGGAGCTTGGCGATCTGGCAGGCGATCGGCTGGATATCGACGCCATAGAGGCCGTTCTGGATGAGGTAGAGCTTGCGACCGAAATCGGATTCCCGGTATTTCTCGAAAGTGGCGCTGATCTCGCGCAGCGCGGCATCGCGTCGTTTCCGGTCGCGGGTATCGAAAGCCGCCCCCGCCCGCGCCTTCGCGCGCTCTTTCTGTAGTTTCTCCCAAAGTGCGTTGTCCGGGTCGAGACGGCGGAGCGCCAGGGTTAGCGTTTGCAGGATGCCCATGGGGAAGGCGCCGGAGCCGACCGCCGGGTCGAGCGTCTTGAGATCGGCGATGGCGCGCACCACGGATTCGGCCTCTTCCGGCAGGAACAAATCGCCGGCGTCGGCTTTGGCGTCTTCCCAATCGAGCAGGTATCGTAGCCTCTCGCGCCAGAAATCGTCGTCTTCGACGGTCGGACGGGCGCGCCCGGCGAGCGCGGCCGCCAGCGCCTCGCGGACCATGTAGTCCACCACCTCACGAGGCGTGTAGTAGGATCCGGTCGCCTTGCGGGCGGTTTCGCGGGTCTCGGGGTTGTAGGCGGCGAGCAGGTTCTCGAACACACGGCCGAGAAGCTCGGGGTCGAGGGCGACCTCGCGGTCGAGCGGCGTGTTTTCTTCCACCGTGAACTTGTAGCGGCGGAACAGCGGGAACAGCCCGTCGGCGTCGAAGAAAAGTCGTGCCGGAACGTCGAGGTCCCGGCCTTGCGCTGCGTTGTCGGTGAAGGCGTCGATGCGCCGCCCGCCGGCGCCGGCGGACGCGAAATCGTCCAGGCAGTCGAACAGGCCGCCATTGACGAACGGCACGGACCGCAGGCGTTCGAGGAAGCCGTCCGGGGCGGTCAGCAGATCCCGATAACGGTATCTGGTGAAATCGCGGTGCGTCGCCCGGGTTCCCGCGCTGAACGCGCGCTTGTCGATCTCGGTGTTCAGGGTGGCGAAGAACAGGTTCTGGAGCACGGCGCGGTAGTAGTCCGTCCGATCGGGTGCATGATCGGCGAGCGCCGCGCGGGCGAACTTCTCCTCGAACAACTTGCCGGGAACCAGCCCCTTTTCCTTCAGGAACCAGATGAACAGCAGGCGCGTGATCAAACGGATGACGTGGCGCTCCGCGCTGCCGGGGCCCGCGCCGTCGTCCGGGAAACGGCATTCGCGAACCGCGCGCCGGAACCATGAGAACAGTTCGCCGTAGAAGCGCCGGTTCAGCGCCTCGATATCGAGCATGCGCTCCCACGCCGCGTGCAGGGCGTCGAAGGTCCGCACGTCCTCGCGCCCGACCAGCCGGGGCAGGGCGAGATCGGCGAGGATGTCGCGATGCGCCCGGTGCGGCGCGGCGCAGCGAACGTCCTTGACCAGCGTGACCTTCTCCAGCACGTCGCGTTCGCTGTCGCCCTTGTGGGCGCGGCGGTGGACGACGGCGACGGTGAGGGTTTCGCCGTAGCGGAACAGGAGGATGACCGGCATTGCGAAGCGGCGGTTCACGACGCGGGTCGTTTCGGTCAGATCCGCGCGGCTGTGGCTTGCGTCGTCCAGTTCCGCTGCGACGAACAGGAAGGACTCGATCCGCCCCGCGTCGAATCCGCCGCCGTCGAACAGGCCGGGCTGGTTGCCGATCTCGTCGTCGGTGATCTGAAAGACGATCTCCACCGCGCGCCAGCGGTCGAACAGCGCGCGCTGCCGGTCGGTCAGCGGGCGGAGCTCGTGCAGCCAATCGACGAATTCCGCGACGCCCCCCGCATCCTGCGAACGGTCGCTGCGATAGCCGAGCGCGCCGAACAGCGCCGCCGCGCGTTCGCGTAGCGGGCCGCCGGCGGCGAGGCCGGACAGGGCGTCGGTCAGCGTGTCGGGCATGGCGGCGCCATTCTATCCTGCGACGAACGATACGATCGACGGCGGTGTTCCGGTTCGAAAATTATCGCGGTCCGTTCGGGTTCGCGCTGGTGGCGACAGCGGGACAGCGGCGCATCCCGCCGCCGGGTGCGGGTGCGCCAGGCGGCATCGACCTGCCTGTAGGGGCGCCCCTTGTGGGCGCCCGAACTGCCGGACAGGTGGAGAACAAGGGCGGGCAACCGCAAGGGAGGGCAACCACAAGGGTTGCCCCTACAGGGATTGTCGCGGTTCGTGTGGGGGTCGTGTCGGCGATGACAGCGGGACAGCAGCGCGTCGGGGTCCGGCCACCCCGCAGCGTATCGACTTCGAATCGAGACACTACCCGGCCGATTCGGCGCTTGCGGCGACACCCCACATGACATATAATATGCTTTGCATGACTTGAACATACAAAATGTTTCGGTTTAACAGACGGTTATACAGGCGCCCCTGATGACAGGCGAAGCGCGTGAACGTCGTTCCTACGAGCGCACGCACTCTTGGCTGACCTTCTCGTTCGACCTTCGGCGACTGAAGCATACCGACTGGCTGGCGCTTGGCGAATGCGCTTCCTTGGTCGAGCACATCGCCGAGGCGCCACTCGACCCGGTGGTCACCGAACGCATCAACAAGATTTATCTCGTCAGGGGCGCTCTCGCGACGACGGCGATCGAGGGCAACACCCTGACCGAGGACGAAGTCCGCAGCCTGATCGATGGCGCGCTGACGCTACCGCCGTCGCGGGAATATCTCGGCAGGGAGATCGACAACATCGTCGCGGCATACAACGAGCTGATCGAAGAATTGACCGGAAGCGGGGCTGTTCCTCTGACCGTCGAACGGATCCGGCGGATGAACGAAGCCGTGCTTCGCGATCTCGAGGTCGATGACTACGTCACTCCGGGACGGATCCGGGAAACGAACGTATCGGTCGGCGGTTATCACTGCCCGGTCTGGCAGGATGCGCGATTCCTGTTGGGGCGTCTGTGCGCGGAATTGAGAAAATTCCCGATTCCGTCCGAAGCGGAACATGCGTTCTTCATCCTGAAGGCGGTCTTCGCGCATCTCTATCTCGTCTGGATTCATCCCTTCGGCGACGGCAACGGCCGCACGGCGCGGCTGATCGAGTTCGCCATCCTCCTCGAAGCGGGCTTGCCACTCCCGGCGTGCCACTTGTTGAGCGATCACTACAACCGGACGCGAACCGAATATTACCATCAGCTTGCGCGCGCCAGCGAGGAAGAGAACGGCATATACGGTTTCACGTCCTATGCGATCGCCGGACTGATGGACGGGCTTCGCGAACAGATCGAGGTCGTTCGGGAACACCAACGAGATGTCGCGTGGATCAACTTCGTCCACGAACGGTTCCGGGATATCAAAAGCGTTACCGCCCGCCGCCGCCGCGCTTTGGCGTTGGCGCTGCCGCGGACGGGGGAGGAAATCAGGATCGCGGAGTTGTGGGCGTTGAACCCGGAACTTGCGCGCGAATACGCCAGGCTTTCTTACAGAACGCTGTTTCGCGACGTCGCCGAGTTGACAAAACTCGGCCTGCTGACGGCGGGTCGCGAAAGGGGCGCGGTCAGGGCGAGGTGCGAGGACGTTCTGGCGCTGCGGCCGTGGCGACACGAACCGAAGCCCGAGTAGTGTCGCAGTTTGAAAATTATTGCGGTTCGTTCGGGTTCGTGTTGGTGACGACAGCGGGACGGCGGCGCCTCCAGGCCGCCAAGCGACGTCGTCCCGCCTGTAGGGGCGCCCCTTGTGGGCGCCCGAACCGCCGGACAGGCGGGCGACAAGGGAGGGCAACCACAAGGGTTGCCTCTACAGGGTTGTCGCGGTTCGTGTGGGGTCTTGCCGGCGATGACAGCGGGACGGCGCCGCCTCATTCCTTGTTCATTATGACGAGCCATGTGACCAGTTCGAAATTTTCGGCGCCCTCGGGTCGCTCCGACCGCTTCGAGAGCCGCGCGCCGCGGGTCGTTCCAAGCTGGCGCAACTCTGCGCGTCGGAACGTCCCGGCGATGTCGCGCAGGGCGGCGGCGAGCATGGCGTCGTATTTCGCCATGCGCGTGCCGTGGTCGGTCTCGCGGTCGAAGGCGTTTTCCAGCGCTGCCGAGGCTTTCGTTCGGCCCGCGGCGAGCGCGCGAAACAGGGCGAGGCATTGCCCGGCCTGCCGGAACGTGTAGCGCACGCGGCCGTCGTCCCGCACATAGACGAGGAAATACGGGTGCAACCGGTTCGGCGCGACGTCCGCGGAAGCGGTCTTCTGGCGCAGGCAGAAGATCGCGCCGGGCCGGACCGCTTCGCTTGCATCCGCCGGACGCGGCGCGGCGACCGCACAAATGCCGAACGGCGCGGCCTCAAGCGCCTTACGGCTGGTCTGGATGTATTGCAGCAGGTCGGCGATGAAGTCGTCGAGCGTCAGATCGCTCATCGCCACGCCGTCTTCGGCCTCCTCGATGTCGAGGATCTCGGTTCGCAGGCGCTTCAATTGCTCGTCGCGGAAGGTCAGTTCCGCCTGCGCCGTGCGTTCGCCGTTATCGAGCGGGTCGTCGAGACCGGTCGCCGCCGCGTCGGCGAGCGCCATGCGCGCCTCGACACGGTTCTTCAGATCCAGATAGCGGTCGAGGTCGGCGGTCGGCCAGAAATTGGTCATCGCCACCTGCGCGTTGCGGCTGCCGAGCCGGTCGATGCGCCCGAAGCGCTGCATCAGCCGCACCGGGTTCCAGTGGATGTCGTAGTTCACCACCAGGTCGCAGTCCTGAAGGTTCTGGCCTTCCGACAGGCAGTCGGTCGCGATCAATACGTCGATCCCGTCTTCGCCGGCCTCCGCCTGCTGCGCGCGCGGCGCGAAGCGCGCGAGGATCTCCGTCAGGTCGGACCCGCCGCCCGGGCTCGCATTGCCGGCGCCGCCGGTGACGAGCGCGATGCGCGCGTCGGGAATATCGACCTTGTCGTAGAGATAGCGGGCCGTGTCGGCGAAGGTGGTGAACACCAGCGCCTTGCGGTTGGGGCGGCCGTCCTTGTCGCAGGCGGGGCTGGCGAGCTTGTTCTTCAGCACCGCACGCAACCGGGCGAGCTTGGCGTCGCGCTCCGGAGTCACCTCCCCGGCGCGGCGCTGTAGTTCGGCGAAGATTCGCCGATCCTCGCGCAGGTCGCGGCGCCAGCGGTCGATGTCGAGTTCGCCGAGCCCGTATCGAACGCCGCGCCCGACGGCGAATTCCTCGTCCTCCTCGTCGCCGTCGGGCCGGAGGTCGAGTTCGCCCTCGACGCCGCCCGCGCGCCAGACGTCGATGCGGCGTTCGAGCGCGTCGATCTTCTCCAGGATCCGCTCCGTCGTCAGCCGGAACGACTCGACCGAGCTTTCCAGGCGCTTGAGCAGGTTCACCCGCATCATGCCGACGAGCCATCGTTCGCGGTCGCGCTGGTCGAAACGGCGCTCGCTCTTCTCCGCCTCGAGGACGGAGGTATCGAGCAGATAGTCGGACGGGCGATACACCGCGAAGCGGAAGCCGCCGATGCGGTCGTGCATATCGTCGTAGGACAACGCGCCCCGAACGTCGGTCGGCGGGTGCAGGTTTTCCGGCCGGGCGCGTTCGGGGAAACCGCCGATCCGCGCGGTTTCTTCGGCGTAGTAGCGGCGCAGATGGTCGCGCGACCGGGCGATGGTCACGGCGTCGAGCAGAGTCAGGAAATCGGCGCCCAGGCGCGCGAACAGGTCGGCTTTCGTGACTCGCCCGCCCGCCCGGCGGTCGCGCTCCCAGCCCAGGAACTCGCGCTGGGCGACGCCGAACAGGGTCTGGATATCGCCGATTCCAAGCGAGTCGCGGAACGCGTCGCGGCGCTTTTCGGTCATCAGGTAAATCTGGTTGCGCAGGTCGCGCAGGCCGGTGTTGACCGGCGTCGCCGAGAGCATGAGGACTTTCGTCCGCGCGCCGTCGCGCATGACTTCCTCGAGCAGCCGGTTGTAGCGGCTGCGCCGGACCACGTTCCCGGCGTCGTCGGTGCGGTCGCGCCCCTCGTTGCGAAAGTTATGCGACTCGTCGATGACGACGAGATCGAAGGCGCCCCAGTTGAAGCGGGCGAGGTCGATCGGCCCCGCCCGGCCTTCGGACCGGCTCAGGTCGGTGTGCGCGAGGACGGTGTAGTTCAGACGGTCTTCGGCGAAAGGATTGTTGCGGTAGTTGGCCCAGGCGGCGTAGCGAACCCAGTTCTCCTCCAGTTTCTTGGGGCAGAGGACGAGAACTTTTTCGTTGCGCAGTTCGAAAAACCTGACGACCGCCAGCGCGGTCCAGGTTTTGCCCAGGCCCACGCTGTCGGCGAGGATGCACCCGTTATGGCGCAGCAGACGGTTGATCGCGTTGGTCGCGCCGTCTTTCTGGAACTCGTAGAGCGCCCGCCACACGGCGGTGTCGTGAAGATGAACGTCGCGGAGAAGCCCCTCGCGGTCGCGATGCTCGGCGAGCCGTTCGGCGAAGACATGGAACAGGGTCTTGTAATAGACGAATTCCGGCGCATACGCGGCGCCGAGCCGCTCGAGCGCCGCGAGAACTTCGGCCTTGACGTCGCGGGTCAACGACTCGTCGCGCCACAGGCCGTCGAACCAGAGCAGCAGCGCGTCGCGGTCCCCTTCGTTCCCGACTTCCAGATTGAGTTCGAGGTTCGGCGCCGCGCCGAAGCCGAGTCCGCGCCGCGTGAAGTTGGAACTGCCGAGGAGCGCGGCGGCGGAACTGTCCGGCGGCGCGACGTGATACATCTTGCCGTGGAGGAAATTGGCCCGTTCGACGGTGCGGACATCCACCCGCTCCCGGATCCAGTCGGCGCAGGCGCGGGCAAGGGGGCGTTGCGCGAGAACCCGCGCGAGGTCGATGCCGCCGTCCTCGTTCAGCCGGAACGGCCGGCTGTCCTGCCCGCCGGGATCCATCTCGCCGACGCCGCGCGGCTCGCCATAGAGAAAGCGCACGCGGCCGGCGCTGTCCAGAACGTCGCGCAGGGCCTCCCAGGCGTAGATCGTGAAATACGCCGAAACGATCGACAGGCGCGCGCCGGGTTCGATGCAGCCGCGCAGGACATCGCCGAGGCGGCGGTCCCTGTTGTCGACGATGGGGTTCGTCACGGCAGCGCGTCCGACTACAAGGGCAGGCGCATTTCGGCGCGCAGGCCGCCGAGAGGCGAATCGGCGAGTTCGACGTCGCCGCCGTGGTCGCGCACGGCGTCGCGGGCGATGGTCAGGCCAAGGCCGACCCCGCCCGTATCCAGGTTTCGCGCCTCGTCGAGGCGGAAGAAAGGTTTGAACACCGCTTCACGGCTGTCCGCCGGGATGCCGGGACCGTCGTCGTCGATCGTGATGACGACGGCGCCTCCGCGCCGCGAAATCGTCACCGACGCCGTGCGGCCGTAGCGGAGTGCGTTGCCGACGAGGTTGGTGAGCGCGCGCGCGATGGCGCCGGCGCGCAGCGTCGGCCGCAAGTCCGGCGCATGATTGACCAGCGAAACGGAGGCGCCACGCCGGCGCGCGTCGGCAATTACGGATTCGACCAGCGCGTCGAGATCGGTTTCGGCCGACGGCTCGCCGCCTTCGCCGCGGGCGAAGGCGAGATAGCCCTCGATCATGCGTTCCATGTCGCCGATGTCGGAATCGAGTTCGCGCGCCGCGTCGCTGTCGGTGACCATCGCAAGCTGCAATTTCATGCGGGTCAGCGGGGTGCGCAGGTCGTGACTCACGCCCGCGAGCATCTCGGTGCGTTGTGCGATCTGCCGTCGGATGCGCCCGCGCATGCGCAGAAAGGCGCGCGCGGCCTGACGCACTTCGCGCGCCCCGCGCGGTTGGATATCGGCCTCGTCGACGCCCTTGCCGAAGCTGTCGGCCGCCTCGGCCAGACGCCGGATCGGCTGTATCTGACGGTGCAGGAAATAGACCGCCACGGCACACAGAACCACCGACGTGCCGACCATCCACAGGACGAAGATGTAGGTCGTCGAACTGAACAGCCGCTTGCGCGAGACATCGACATGCAACACGCCGGTCGGCAGTTCGACCGAGATCAACACCCGCCCCGGCGTGCTGCGGGTATCGAACCGGAAGGGATAGCCGATACTCTGCGGCAGGATTCGCGCCAGCATCCAATCGACGGGGCCGAAAGCCGGATGCGGCGCCGCCGCCGGCAGCCCCTCTTCGGGCCGGAACGTCGCCTCGATGCCCAGATTATCGCGCATCCGGTCCCGCACCCATGCCGGATCGACCTGTCCCCCGGGCGCTTCGATGGCGTCGATCAGGACGCGGATGTCGCCGGCGACGGAGAGAGTCAACCGGCGGCCGACGTCATCCCAATGGCGGTTGTAGAACACGAACGCGGAGACGGCCTGCAACGCGACCAGGGGAACCATGACGATGAGCAACGACCGCCCGAAGAGGCCGCGCGGCAGGAAATCGCGCAAGGGACCCACGGGCGGCGCTCACCCCTCGCGCAGCACGTATCCGACGCCGCGCGCGGTCACCAGATGGCGCGGCTCGCGAGGGTCGGGTTCGATCTTGCGGCGCAGGCGGTTGATCTGCACATCGACCGAGCGCTCGGCGACGCCGGTCGCTTCGCTCAGCGCGGCGCGCGAGACTACCGCGCCCGGATGCTCCGCCAGCGCCCGCAGCAACCCGGCCTCGGCCGCGCTCAGCGCGACCGGCGCGCCGTCGCGGCCGAGAGTCCCGCTCGCCGGCTCGAAGGCGAAACCGCCGAACCGGACTTCGCGCCGCCGCCGGCTGCGGCGCAAGATCGCGCGCAGGCGCAGGGTCAGTTCGCGCGGCTCGAACGGTTTGGCGAGATAGTCGTCGACACCGCTTTCCAGCCCGGCGACACGCGCCTCCGGCGCGTCGGCCGCGGTGAGCATGAGGATCGGCAGGTCGCTGCCGCGGCGCAGCGACCGGGCGAAGGCGGCGCCGCTCTCGCCCGGCATCATCACGTCGAGCACCATGATATCGAAAACCAGACTCGCGAGCTTGGCGCGCGCGTCCGCGGCGTCGCATGCGGTCGCCACGAGAAAGCCGTTCTCGCCGAGATACCGGCGCAACAGCCGGCGCAGCCGGGCGTCGTCATCGACAACCAGCACATGCGCGTCGTCGCCGGCGTTCACGCCGCGGGGCGCCTGCGGAAGCGCGCCCGGTCCTCTTCCGTCATCAGCCCGAACAGAACGCTCGAAAACCCTTCCACCGCCCCGCCGCCGGCGGCGCGATAGGCGCGCGCGAGGCGGCCGCGCAGGGCCTTCGACAGGCGGCGTTCGAGCTCCCGCCCCTTGTCTGTGAGGCTGAGCAGACGCTGGCGCCGGTCCGCCTCTCCCCTTGCCTGCGCGATATAGCCCATGCGCGTCAGCTTGCCGAGAACACGGCTCAGGCTCTGCTTGGTGATCTTGAGGATGCCGAGCAGCCGCGCCACCGGGATGCCGGGATTGCGCCCGACGAAATGAATCACCCGGTGATGCGCCCGGCCGAGACCAAGCGGCGCCAGGATACGATCCGGTTCGGCGATGAAATCGCGGTAGGCGAAGAACAACAGTTCCATGCCGCGGTCGAGTTCCTGCTCGCGCAGGAACAACGGATTTACCGGCGACTTTATGTCAGTCATATTGACATATATGCACCGCCGGTGCTAGGCAGCGCAACCTTTCTCTGCCAGCGTATGCTCTACCGATGCCGGGCCGGGACGGGGACGTTCGTCACGGGTGCGCCGAGGGGAGAAAGGCACGGCCATGCTCGACTTCGAGAATCACGACGGCTGGATCTGGTACAATGGCAAGATGGTGCCCTGGCGGGAAGCCACGCTGCACGTCCTGAGCCACGGCCTGCACTATGCCTCCAGCGTCTTCGAGGGCGAGCGTGTCTATGGGGGCACGATCTTCCGCCTGACCGCGCATACCGAGCGCCTGTTCGAATCGGCGCGGCAGTTGGGGTTCGAGATCCCGTTCACGGTCGAGGCGATCGACGAGGCGTGCTACGCGGTATGCCGCAAGAACGCCATCGACGACGGCTATGTGCGCCCGGTGGCATGGCGGGGCAGCGAGATGATGGGAGTCTCGGCGCAGAAGAACCGCATTCACGTCGCCATCGCATCGTGGCAGTGGCCGTCCTATTTCGACCCCGACGCGCGGCTGAAGGGCATCAAGCTCGCCTGGTCGAAATGGCGGCGCCCCGATCCGGCCACCATCCCGGCCAAGGCCAAGGCTGCCGGCCTGTACATGATCTGCACTCTGTCCAAGCACGCGGCCGAAGCGGAGGGCTGCGACGATGCGCTAATGCTCGACTGGCGCGGCCGGCTCGCCGAATCCACCGGCGCCAACGTCTTTCTCGCCATCGACGGCAAGCTGCATACGCCGACCCCCGACTGTTTTCTCGACGGCATCACCCGTCAATGCGTCATCGGCCTGGCGAGGAAACGCGGCATCGAGGTGGTCGAGCGCGTCATCATGCCGGCCGAGCTCCGGCGCGCCGACGAGGTTTTCCTCACCGGCACCGCGGCAGAAGTCACGCCGGTCGGCCAGATCGACGACCTGCACTTTCAGCCGGGAGCGATCTGTCGGCAAATGATCGACGATTTCACGGCGTTGACGGAGGCCGAACGAAGCGCGCCCGCCCATATCGGCGCCGCCGAATAGGACCCCCATGGCCGGGCCCGGCACGAACGAGATCAGGCGCGCGTTCCTCGACTATTTCGCGGCCAGCGGCCACGAGGTCGCGGCTTCGGGCCCGCTGGTGCCGCACAACGACCCGTCGCTGCTGTTCACCAATGCGGGGATGGTGCAGTTCAAGAACGTGTTCACCGGCGCCGAAACGCGCGAACGGCGCCGCGCCGCGACCAGCCAGAAATGCGTTCGCGCCGGCGGTAAGCACAACGACCTCGACAATGTCGGTTACACCGCCCGGCACCACACGTTTTTCGAGATGCTGGGGAATTTCTCGTTCGGCGACTACTTCAAGGACCTGGCGATCGAACTGGCGTGGACGCTGGTCAGGCGCGAGTTCGGCCTCGACCGAGACCGCCTGTGGGTCACCGTCTATCACACCGACGACCACGCCCGCGACGTCTGGCGCAAGGTTTCAGGCCTGCCCGAGGAGCGCATCGTCGGCATCGCCACATCCGACAATTTCTGGGCGATGGGCGATACCGGACCGTGCGGGCCATGCTCCGAAATTTTCTACGACCACGGCCCCGGAGTCGCCGGCGGGCCGCCCGGGAGCGCAACCGCGGACGGCGACCGCTATGTCGAGATCTGGAACCTGGTGTTCATGCAGTTCGAGCAGCTCGAATCCGGTGAGCGCATCGACCTGCCGCGGCCGTCGATCGACACCGGCATGGGGCTGGAACGCATCGCCGCGGTGCTGCAAGGCGAACACGACAATTACGACACGGACCTGTTCCGCCGCCTGATCGACGCGATCGCCACAGCGGCCGGCAGCGACCCTGCGGGCCCGCATCGCGTCTCGCACCGCGTCATCGCCGATCATTTGCGCGCCAGCGGCTTCCTGCTCGCCGATGGGGTGATGCCGTCCAACGAAGGCCGAGGCTACGTTCTGCGGCGGATCATGAGGCGCGCCATGCGCCACGCACACCTTATGGGGGTCGACGATCCCCTCATGTGGCGTCTGGTACCGGCGCTGGTCGATGAAATGGGTCAGGCGTTTCCGGAGCTTGTCCGGGCGCGGGATCTGATCGGCGAGACACTCAAACTCGAAGAAACGCGGTTCCGCGAGACTCTCGCGCGCGGCTTGCGGCTGCTCGGCGAGGAGACCGCGAAGCTCGGCGACGGCGCGGCACTGCCCGGCGAAGTCGCCTTCCGGCTCTACGATACCTACGGCTTCCCGGTCGATCTGACGCGGGATGCGCTGAGGGCGGAGGGCCACGGGATCGATCTCGCCGGCTTCGAGGCGGCGATGGCGCGCCAGCGTGCGGAAGCCCGCAAGTCATGGGCCGGATCGGGCGCCGCGGGCGACGAGCGGTTCTGGTTCGATCTGCGCGAGCGTGTCGGCACGGGCGAGTTCATCGGCTACGCCGTCACCGAAGCGGAAGCCACGGTCACCGCCCTGGTCGTCGATGGACGGAGCGTCGAGCGCGCGCAGGCCGGGCAGAAGGCGCTGGTCTTCACGAACCAGACCCCGTTCTACGCCGAATCGGGCGGCCAGATGGGCGATACCGGTACCATTGCCGCGGCGTCGGGCGGGCGCATGGTCATCGACGATACGGTCAAACGCGCCGGCGACATGCACGGGCACGAAGGCACGGTCGTGGACGGTGCGATCGCGGTCGGCGACACGGTCGGCCTGACGATCGATGCGGCGCGTCGCCAGGCGCTGCGGCGCAATCATTCGGCCACGCACCTGCTGCACGCAGCTTTGCGCGACCGGCTTGGCGGCCATATAACGCAGAAGGGCTCGCTGGTCGCGCCCGACCGCCTGCGCTTCGACATCAGCCATCCGAAGCCGATCGACCCGGACGAACTGGCCGCGGTGGAAACCGAGGTCAATCGTGAAGTCCTTCGCAACACCCCGGTCGACACGCTTCTGACGAGTCCGGGCGAAGCGATGGAGAACGGCGCACTCGCCCTGTTTGGAGAGAAATACGGCGACGAAGTGCGCGTGGTCTCGATGGGCGGCGCCGAAGACCGCTTCTCGGTCGAACTCTGCGGCGGCACCCATGTCGCGCGTACCGGCGATATCGGCCTGTTCAAGATCGTCGGCGAGAGCGGGGTGGCGGCGGGAGTGCGCCGGGTCGAAGCGGTAACGGGCGGAGACGCCCTCGCTTACGTGAACGACCAGGGACGCGCACTCGCAGCGGCGGCAGCGACGCTCAGAACGACGCCGGGGGAGGTCGCGAGCCGCGTTACGGCGTTGATCGAGGAACGCCGGAAGCTCGAACGTGCGCTCGCCGAGGCCCGTCGCACGCTCGCGGCCGGCGCCGGACCGGCGGCGCCTGCGAAAAAGATCGCCGGCGTCGCGTTCTCCGGCCGAACGCTGGAAGGGGTGCCCGCCAGGGAATTGCGCGGTCTGGCCGATGCGATGAAGCGCACCATCGGTTCGGGTGTGGTCGCGGTCGTCAGCAACACGGGAGGCAAGGGCGCGGTGGTAGTGGGAGTCACGGACGACCTCGTTGCGCGTTTCGACTCGGTGGCGCTGGTGCGCGAGGCCGCCGGCGCACTCGGCGGCAAGGGCGGCGGCGGGCGCCGCGACCTCGCTCAGGCGGGCGGCCCCGACGGCGCCGCCGCCGCCGCCGCGCTCGCCGCGGTGGAGACGGCGATCGGCAAGGCGGCGTAGGCCGGGGGCGTCAGCCCGGCTTCCGCCCCGCGGCCACCAGCGCCGGCATCGAGATCGCGCCGGGGTCGGGCAGTGCTTGCAAGCCCCGGTCGATCGCCGCACGAACGGAGGCGAGGCGTTCGGGGGGTTGGGCGTGCAGAAGACCGCTCATGCGCACCGACGCCTTGTCGATCATCGCGTAGAAATCCTCGGCGTCGTCAGGGCGGAAGGTCTGTTCGACGCGCGAGACCGACACCGACGCGAGGCCCGCAGCGGAAAGGATGTCGGCGAGCGAGTCGGGGTCGCTGAACTGGAAGAAATCGGGACCGTGCGGTAACGGCACCCCGGTATCGGCGTGCTCCTTGATCGCGGCGAACACGACGCCGAGGCCGGTGCCGGGGACCGGTCGACTCCAAACGCTCACCGCCAGCCGGCCCCCCGGCCGCAACACGCGCATCATTTCGGCGAGTGCTACCGCAGGGCGCGGCACGTGGATGATGCCGTAGCCCGAGACCACCGAATCGAAACTGCGGTCGGGGAACGGCAGGTCCTCGGCGTCGCCGGTGTCGAAGCGCGCGGACGGATAACGCTGCCGGGCGATCGCCACGAAGTTCTCCGACAGGTCGATGCCGCGCGCCGCGGCGCCGCGTTCGAGCGCCGCGCCGGCGATGGCGCCCGGACCGCAACAGACGTCGAGCAAATTGCTGTCGGCTCCAGCTCCGGCGGCGTCGAGCAACGGCGCGATCGTCTGTTCGGTCACCCGCGCCCACGAGCGCAGATAGGCCGCCGAGGCGCGCTGCCAGCCCTCGCGCTCGAAGGCGCGGAAAGCGTCCGGGTCGCGTGCCGCTTCGACCGCCAAGACTCAGCGGGCCAGATAGCCGCCGTCGATCGGCAGCGCCACGCCATTGATGAACGACGCCTCGTCGGAGCACAGGAACAGCGCCGCGTTCGCCACTTCTTCGGGCTTACCGGTGCGGCCGAGCGGGATCGCGGTCTTCATGCGCTCGCGATTGGCCTCACGGTCGCCCTGGGTATCCGGGCGGAGCATGAAGACTTCGAGCATCGGCGTGTCGATCGGCGCCGGACACACCGCGTTGACCCGGATGCCTTCCGGCCCGTAGCGGCACGCCATCGACTGCATGAGACCGACGACACCGAACTTCGCGGCCGAGTAGATGGGGCTGAAAGGCGATCCCGCGAGGCCGGCGATCGACGCGGTGAACAGGATCGCGCCGCCGCCGCGCGCCCGCAGCGCCGCCAGAGCTTCCGTGGTCGTGAGCAGAACGCTGCGGATGTTGAGGTCCATTGCGAGCGCGTAGTCGTCCATATCGACGCCTTCGATGCGCCCCGGCCCGGGATGGCCGACATGGTTCCACAGGATGTCGAGACCGCCGAAAGCATCGAGCGTCTCGTTGACGATGCGTTTTGCTTCGTCGTCGCGTGTGAGGTCGGCCGCGACGGCGACCGCTTCGCCGCCGGCCGCCGTGATCTCCCCGGCGACCGCGGCCGCGCCGTCTCCGTCGATGTCGATCACCGCCACTTTCGCGCCTTCGCGCGCGAACAGCAGTGCCCCGGCGCGGCCCATCCCGGAGGCCGCCGCGCTGATCATGGCTATCTTGTTTGCGAGTCGCACCGTGTCACCCCTTCGCTCATGAGGCGGCGAGGGTTCCACGCGCCGAGGCGCCGGTCAACCGCCGGATCCGGACCGGCGCTTGACCTGCCGCCCGACGGCCCGCATCATCTGCGCATGGCCGCCGTGTTCGACACGCTCTCCGCTGCGCGAGAATTGGAAGCCGCGGGCATGGAGCGCCGGCAAGCCGAAACCGCAGCGAAAGCAGCCGGCGCGGAGCGCGCCGAGTTGGTCACCAAAGCCGACCTCAAGGCCGAATTGGCGGCCCTCGAAGCGCGGCTGACCTGGCGCATGATCGCTTTGGTTCTTGCCGCGAACGCCGCTACCATTGCAGCGGTCGGTTGGATGCTCCCCCGCGTGTAGAGTCTTTGCCGTGCGGGGCCAAGCCGCGCCGCGCCTTATTACCTCACCGCCGAGGGCGCGATCATTCGATCTCGATCGCCAGCGTTCCTTCCTCGACTCCCTCCTCGCCTTCGACGATATGCACGGCGGCGACGGTGCCCGGCGCTTCGGCCTCGAACGGCACTTCGGTCTTCATCACCTCGAGGATGAACAGAACGTCGCCGATGGCCACCTCATCGCCCGGTTCGACCAGCACTTTCCAGACGTTACCGGTAACTTCGGTCAGGATTCGCCGCGCCATCGTGCCCCTCCCCAGCTATCGCGCCCCGTTTCGGATAGCCTCGTCGCAGAATCCGACGGGCCGCGTCAAGCCTCCGTCCCGGCGCCCGCGGCCTCAGGATCGCGCAAGACGGCGGGCACGTCCGACGATCCGGGCCGCCGCCGTCACGTGCCGCCGTCACGTAATGTCCTCAAGCTGTTCGTCGGTCAGATTGCCGGGGACGATGGTAAGCGGGATCGACAGGCGTCTGGTCAGTTCGGCAGACAGGCCGCGCACCAGTTCGTTCGACCCCTCGCCCTCCGGCGCGGCGCCGAGGACGAGGATGTTGATCGACGGATCCTCTTCGATCAATTTCAGTATTTCGTCGGCGCGGCGACCTTCGCGCACCGCGAGCACCGGACGAAAACCGGCGAAAGCCTGTACCTCGGCCGCGAGCTCGCCGAGCCGGGCTTCCGCCTCCTCGCGCCGCTCCTCCTCCATCAGCTTCTCCACCGCGACCCAGTGCTGGAAATCGCCGGGTTCGATCACGTAGAGCAGCGCGACATAGCCCCTGGTGTTGCGGGCGCGCAAACAGGCGAAGCGCAAGGCCACGCGGCAGTCCTTGCTGTCATCGACGCAGACCAGGAACTTGACCCGACCCGCCTTGTGGTGATCCGACCCCGCCATCGCTCACCGCTTCCGAAACACCATGCCGGTCGTCCATCCTGCCATCAGCGCGACGACCGCGGCAACAAGACCGTAGGCGATGGGGTATGCGTGCGCGAAATCGAACATGGCGGCTCCGAACCCCGTCTTCCCGATGTTCAGCGCCGTCGTGCGCTTGTCCGCCACTACCCCGTCGACGATCAGCAGCACGTCGGCGCGGTAAAGACCGGTCGGCACGTCGGCCGGCAACACGAAGGTGCTGCGGAACAGGCGGTTATCGACGAAAGACACCCCGTCGGGGGTTTCGCGATACCGGCCGCCGCCCTTCATGAGGCGGAGCAATGCCGCCCGGAAGCCCGAGTCCCCTTCGGTTTCACGCGCAAGAACCAGGTTCTCCAGACCGATGCCGTGCTCCGCGAACAGGGTCGGCGGGGCGATCCCGGCGAGCGGGCGGTTGGCGGCGACGGCGTAGTAGCCAGGCGCGTCCTCGAACACGACCTCGTCACGATTGAGCCACAGGCCGAGGCGCCGCTGCTTGCGCCGCACTACCACCGGCTTTGGCGGGCCGCGTAGCACGACGACCACATCGCCGTCGCCGTCGCGGGCGCCGAACAGCAGGACCCGGGCGCCGGTGAAGCCGGTAGTGACTTCGATGCGATGATCGCTCAGGTCGGCGACCACGGTGGCGCCCTGCGCGGACGAAACCGTCATCGCGATGAGGACGAGAGCCGGGAGCGCGGCCGGCACGCGGATCATTCGAGCACCGGCGCCACGGAATAGAGTTCTTCGGGTTCGAGTGCCAGACCGGCCGCCAGTCTGCCGCAGACGGCAAGCACCAGCAGCGCCAGGAGACCGCGCAATTGCTCGCCCCGCAACGCTCCGCCGGCGCGGCTGCCGAACTGCGCGCCGACAACCGCGCCGGCGAGCAGCAGCATGGCCAGCACCAGATCGACGGTCTGGTTCGTCGCCGCATGAAGCACGGTGACGATGGCGGTGACGAACATGATCTGGAACAGCGAGGTGCCGATAGCCACCGAGGTGGACATGCCGAGGAGATAGATCATCGCCGGCACCAGGAAGAATCCGCCGCCCACCCCCATGATCGCCGACAGGATTCCGGCGAACACGCCCAGCCCGAAGGGTGCGATGGCGCTGATGTAGAGTTTCGACCGCCGGAAACGCATCTTCAACGGCAGGCCATGAACCCAGTAGTGCTGGCGCAGGCGCCGCCGGGGCGCGCCGCGGCGGCGGCGCAGGATGGCGTTGGCGCTTTCTCCCGCCATCAACAGTCCGACGATGCCGAGAAACGCCACGTAACCGATCGAGATCGCCGTATCGATCTGGCCCAGCATCCGGAGTTCGCGGAAGATCGCGACTCCGATGCCGGAGCCGGCCGCGCCGCCGGCGAGCAATACCGCCCCCATGCGGAAATCGACGTTGCCGCGCCGCGCATGGGCGAGCATTCCCGACACCGAGGCGGCGGCGATCTGATTGGCTTCGCTGCCCACCGCGACCGGCGGCGGCACACCGGCGAAGATCAACAGCGGGGTCATCAGGAACCCGCCGCCAATGCCGAACAGCCCCGACAGGAACCCGACAGCCACGCCCATGCCGAGCAACAGCAGCACATTGACCGACATTTCCGCGATCGGCAGATAGATGTCCATATCAGCGAGCGCCCGATCGCTTTTGAACGGCGGTCCGTGCGGCGGGCGCGGAACTTCAGAGGCCGTGCCGCGCCGGGGCCGGGCTCGCGCTCACGGCTTGACGAACCCGACCGCGGCCTTGGCCTCGGCCAGGACCGGTTCGGCGAGAGCGCGGGCGCGCCGGGCGCCGTCGCGCAACACCGCGTCGATCTGCGCGGGATCGCCGATCAGACGCCGCATCTCGTCGGCGATGGGGCGGAGTGACGATACCGCGAGATCCGTCAAGCGCGCCTTGAAATCGGAGAACGCGGCGCCGCCGAACTCGGCGCAAACCTCGGCGACCGTCCGATCCGCGAGCGCGGCGTAAATCCCGATCAGATTGGTCGCTTCGGGGCGTTCCGCGAGACCGCCCGGCGACTCCGGCAGCGGCGCCGGGTCGGTGCGCGCCTTGCGAATCTTCTGCGCGATGTCGTCGGCGCTGTCGGTCATGTTGATACGCGAATAATCGGAGGGGTCCGACTTGCTCATTTTCCTGGACCCGTCGCGCAGGCTCATCACCCGCGCCGCGGTTCCGAGGATCATCGGTTCCGGTGGCGGGAAGAGATCGGCTCCGAACATGCTGTTGAACGCCTGCGCGATGTCGCGCGCGAGTTCCAGGTGTTGCTTCTGGTCTTCGCCGACCGGCACGTGTCCCGCCTTGTAGAGCAGAATGTCCGCCGCCATCAGACTGGGATAGGCGTAGAGGCCGACCGTGGCGTTGTCGCGGCGCTTTCCCGCCTTCTCCTTGAACTGGGTCATGCGGTTGAGCCAGCCCAGACGGGCGACGCAGTTGAAGATCCAGGCGAGTTCGGCGTGCCCCGGCACCTGGCTCTGATTGAAGACGACGTTGGCGGCGGGGTCGATTCCGGCCGCGATCAGCCCGGCACATACTTCGCGTGTATTCGCCGCCAGTTCGGTCGGATCTTGCGGCACCGTGATCGCGTGCAGATCGACGATGCAATAGAGGCACTCGTAGTCGCGTTGCAGCCGCGCCCAGTTGCGGATCGCGCCGAGATAGTTGCCCAGATGCAGGTTGCCGGTCGGTTGAACACCCGAAAAGATTCGCGCCATCGCTGCCCTCCGTCGCGGCGCAGTGATACACGGCGGCGGTGGCGGGCGTCATGTCTTTTCCGGCGCCGCCCGGCGCAATTGCCGCAACTGGCCGAAGCGGGCGGCGCCGGAAAAATGCGCGGCGAGAGCGAACAGCCCGAGGCCGAGGCTGACGATGACGGCGAGGGCGACCGCCTTGGCGGGCGTCCCGGCCGCGAACCACGGCGCCAGCCATTCCGCCGCCGGCCAGACCCCCGCTACCATCATCGCGGTGGCGAGCGCCATACGCGGCAGGCGGCGGCGCAGACGCGCGTCGCTCCGCAGATGACCTCGGCGCACCAGCCCGGCCGTCAACAGCGCGACGTTGAGCCACGACGACAGAGCGCTCGCAAGCGCGATGCCCACATGCGCGAGGGAGCCGATCAACGCCAGACTCAGCGCCGCGTTCACCGCCACGCACAGGACTGCGATCGCGACCGGGGTGCGTGCGTCCTCGCGGGCGAAGTAACCGGGCGCGAGGATTTTCACCAGGACGAAGGCAGGGAGTCCGGCCGCATAGGCTGCAAGTGCGCCGGCGGTCGCAGCACCCGCCGCGGCGTCGAAGGCGCCGCGCCCAAACAGCGTGGCCACGATCGGTGCGGCCAGCACCGCCAGCGCCGCCGCCGCCGGCAGCGTGAGCAGCAGTGCGTATTCCATGGCGCGGCTCTGGCTCTCCAGCGCCGCCGCGGTCTCGCCGCCGCGTAACTGGCGCGTCAGCGTCGGTAGCAGTGCCGTGCCCATCGCCACCCCGATCACGCCGAGCGGCAATTGTACGATGCGGTCGGCGAAATAGAGGTAGGAGATCGAGCCGGTGGGCAGAAGCGACGCGATGACGATGTCGACCAGCAGATTGAGCTGCTGAACCCCGGCTCCGGCGGCAACCGGAACGGCGAGAACGAGCAGGCGCTTGACGCCCGGAGTCAGTCGCGGCCACGGCATTCCCGGCAACAGGCCGGCGCGCCGGCAGTTCCACGCCAGCCACGCGAACTGAACCACGCCGGCGACGGCGACCGCACCGGCGAGAGCGTGCCCGGGAGTCGACAGCGACTCGCGAAACCACAGGAGACCGGCGATCAGACAAAGATTGAGCAGAACGGGTGCTGCCGCTGCGGCGGCGAATCGCCCGGCGCTGTTGAGCACCCCGGAAAGCAGGGCGACCAGCGAAATGAACAGGATGTAGGGAAAGGTCAGGCGGGCGAGCGCGACCGTCAGCGCCAGTTTCGCCGGATCGTCGGCGAATCCCGGCGCCACCGCACGCACCAGCCACGGCATGGCGAGTTCAGCGATCGCCACCAGGGCGACCAGCAGCCAGGCGAGAACCGCCAGCGCCTCGCCCGCGAAGGCGCGCGCGGCCTCCGCCCCCTCGGTCTTCATGCGACCGGCGAACAAGGGCACGAAGGCGAGGTTGAACGCCCCCTCCGCGAACAGCCGACGGAACAGATTGGGCAGTTTGAAGGCGACGAAGAACGCATCGCCGACCATGCCCGCGCCGACATAGCGCGCGATCAGGACGTCGCGAAGAAAACCCAGAACGCGCGAAGCGAAGGTCCACGCCCCGACCGTGGCCGCGAAGCGAATCAGGGCCATCGCCGTGCTATTCGGCGGCTACCGCGTCCGCCGCGCTCGCTACCACGCCGCCGCGCGCCGCCGCGAGCAGCGATTCCCTGATCCGCGCCAGCCTGTGGTCGTCCGTCACCTTCATGCCGAACATGTCCTTGACGTAGAACACGTCGATGGCGCTTTCGCCGTAGGTGTTGACCCGGGCACTGCCGATCGCCAGTCGCAGGTCGGCCAGCGCGCGGGTCACGTCGAACAGCAGCCCCGCGCGGTCGCGTGCGTTGAGTTCGATGACCGTGTGAGAGGCCGAGGCGCGGTTGTCGATTAGCACGCGCGGTTGCACCTTGAATACCGCCATACGGCTCGCCCGCGAGGCGTGCTCGCGCTCGGCGAGCGCGAATTGCGGCTTGAAATCTTTGGCGAGAGTCATCTCGATGGTCGCGGACAGTCTGGCCAAGCGGTCGCGCCGGTCGAACGCACGACCGTCGATTCCCTGAATCCGGAAGGTGTCGAGCACCATGCCGTCCCTGGTGCTGAAAATGCGCGCCTCGACGATCGCCGCCCCGCACGCGGTCATCGCCCCCGCGATGCCCGCGAACAGGCCCGGATGGTCGGGCGCATAGACCGTCACTTCGGTCACTGCGCGGAAACCGTCGACGCGCGTCTCGACGGTGAGCGGCGCGGCGCCGGCATCGGCCGCGCGTATCAGCGCTGCGTGCCGCGCGTGCACCTCGGCATTGAAGCTCAAGAGATAGGCCGGATAGGCGCGGTCGATGAAACGCTCGACGTCATCGGGCGGCCAGTCCCGCAACGCTTCGCGCACCGCCGCCTTGGCGGTCTCCAACCGCTCCGCCTGGTCGGCGAGCGTGTCGCCACCGGTCATCGCGGCTTCGGCGCGGTAATACAGGCCGCGCAGCAACTGACCCTTCCAGCCGTTCCACACGTTCGGCCCCACCGCGCGGATATCGGCGACCGTCAGCACCAGCAACAGGCGCAGGCGCTGCGGCGAGCGCACGACGGCGACGAAGTTCTCGATCGTTCTCGGGTCGGAAATGTCGCGATTGAAAGCAGTCGCCGAACACAGCAGATGGTGCTCGACGAGCCAGGCGATAGTCTCGGTTTCTTCCGCCGTGCAGCCGAGCCGGGGCGCCAGTCTGCGCGCCACCCGTGCGCCGAGCACCGAGTGGTCGCCGCCGCGCCCCTTCGCGATGTCGTGGAGGAACAGCGCGATATACAGGACCTTGCGCGACAGCACTTCGTGAACGATCTCCGTGGCGAGCGGCAGTTCGGCGGCGAGTTCGCCATTCTCGATTCGCGACAGGACCCCGATCGCGAAGATCGTGTGCTCGTCAACCGTATAGACGTGATACATGTCGTGCTGGGTCTGCGCGACGACACGCCCGAACGCCGGCACGAAGCGGCCGAGCACCCCCGCTTCGTTCAGCCGCCGCAGCGTCGTTTCCGGCTCCTTGTCGCTGGTCAGCATCTCGACGAACAGGCGGTTGGCCTCCGGGTCGGCGCGCAGGCGGGCGTCGATTGCCGAAAGGTTCCGCGTAATCAGCATCAGCGCGCGGGGGTGCACGTCGAGTTCGCGGGCCTGGGCCACGTGGAACAGCCTCAGCATATCGAGCGGATTGCGCGCGAACGCGTCGTCGTCGGCCACCCCGACACGCCCGTGTTCGAGCCGGAAGCCGTCGATATCGCGTCGCAACAGGCCCCACCGCGGCGCCTGAAACAGCGGGCGGCGCGCGTGTTCGGCCTCGATCGCCGCACAGAAAATTCGGGTCAGGTCACCGACCGTCTTGGCGATCAGGTAGTAGTGTTTCATGAACCGCTCGACGCCCGGTTTGCCGGCGCGCCCGGCATAGCGAGACGCTGCGGCGACCGCGACCTGACGGTCGAAGGTCAAGCGTTCCTCGGCGCGTCCGGCCAGATAGTGCAGCCGGCAGCGCACGCTCCACAGATAACGGTGTGCGCGTCGGAACATGCGGAACTCGGATTCGGTCAGCACCCCGCGCGCCACCAGGTCGCCGACATCCTCGACCTGGTAGAGATATTTGGCGATCCAGAACAGGGTGTGCAGGTCGCGTAAACCGCCCTTGCCGTCCTTGAGGTTGGGTTCGACCACGTAGCGTGAATCGCCCATGCGCCGGTGTCGCGCATCGCGTTCCCCCAGTTTGGCCTCGATGAACGCGCGGCCGCCACCGGAGACCACCTCCTTCGCGAACCGTTGCCGGAGTTCGAGATAGAGCGGCTGGTCGCCATACACGTAGCGCGCTTCGAGAAGTGCCGTGCGGATGGTCGCGTCGCGCTTCGCACGGGCGATCGTCTCGTCGATCGACCGCGTGGCCTGGCCCACCGTCAGACCCAGGTCCCACAGCACGTAGAGCATGTATTCGACGATCTGCTCACCGCGCGGCGTCGTCTTGTAGGGGGTGAGAAAGAGCAGATCGACGTCGGAGAACGGCGCCAGTTCGCCGCGCCCGTATCCGCCGACCGCCACGACGGCAAGCCGGTCCGCCGCCGTCGGGTTGGGTTCGGGGAACACCCGTTCGGCGGTGTGGTCGAACAGTGCGGTCAACATCTGGTCGGTCAGCCAGGAGAGCGCCGCCGCAGCGGCCGGGCCGTCGGAGCCTTCGTCGAAACGCCGTCGGACTTCCGCCCGACCCGCCTCCAGCGCCTGTTTGAGGCGGTCGCGCACGGCCGCTCGGTCCGCATCGGGACCGAGCGCCGCCAGCGCCTGACCGAGCGCCCGGCGATCGACGATCGCGCGCTTGTTCGTCAGTCGAACCATGATTGCCGTCTCGCCCGGGAAACCGTCTTCACTATAGCAGCAGGATCGTGCTCAACGCGCGTCCGGCGAGTCGACCAGCGCCTGCAGGCGATACAGCAGTTCCAGCGCCTCGCGCGGGCTGAGCGAGTCGAGGTCGGTGTCGCGCAGCAAGGCGAGCGCCGGCGGTTCGTCCGCGACCGGAGCCGGGTTCGCGCGCACGGTGGCGAACAGCGGCAGGTCGTCGGCGAGCCGCGCCGCCGCCGCGTCGCCTTCGTCGCTCTCCAGATGCTCCAGCACTTCCTCGGCGCGGGCGACGACGTCCGCCGGCAGGCCGGCGAGGCGTGCGACGTGGATCCCGTAGGAGCGGTCTGCGGCACCGGCGGCCACTTCGTAAAGGAATACCGCCTCGCCTTGCCATTCGCGCACCCGCATGGTGCGGCAGGACAGATCTTCGAGCTTCGCGGCGAGGCAGGTCAGCTCGTGATAGTGAGTCGCGAACAGGGCGCGACAGCGATTGACCGCGTGCAGATGCTCGATCGTCGCCCAGGCGATGGAAAGGCCGTCGAAGGTCGCCGTGCCGCGGCCGATCTCGTCCAGGATGACCAATGCTCGCGGCCCTGCCTGATTGAGGATCGCTGCGGTCTCGACCATTTCGACCATGAAGGTCGAACGCCCGCGCGCCAGATCGTCCGCCGCGCCGACGCGGCTGAACAGGCGATCGATCACGCCGATCGAGCAGGCGCGCGCCGGGACGTAACAACCGGCCTGGGCGAGCACCGCGATCAGCGCGTTCTGCCGCAGGAAGGTGCTCTTGCCGGCCATGTTGGGGCCCGTCAGCAGCCACAAACGTTCGCCGGCGGCGAGGGTGCAGTCGTTGGCGACGAACCCGGGCGCGCTCGGGTTCGACGCCATCGCCTCGACCACCGGATGGCGGCCGCCGGAAACGGCGAAGCCTGTCCCGTCATCGACCGTCGGGCGGCAAAAGTCGCGTTCCACCGCCAGCACGGCGCCGGCCGCGGCGACGTCGATTTCGGCGAGCGCGCGGGCGGTTGCGGCGATGTCGTCCGCGCGGGCGGTCGTCTCGCCGACGAGGTCGTCGAACAGTTCCAGTTCCAGCGCCAGTGCGCGGTCGGCGGCGCGGGTGATCCCGTCGGCGAGGTCGGCGAGCTTCGTGGTGGTGAAGCGCAGGGCGCTCGCGGTGGTCTGCCGGTGGATGAAGCCCTGGTCGCCGAGCAGCTTGTCGCCGTGGTTCGCGCTCACCTCGATGAAGTAGCCGAGCACGTTGTTGTGCTTGATCTTCAGCGCGGCGATGCCGGTCGTCTTCGCATAGCTGGCCTGTAGCGCGCCGATCAGGCGCCGGCTTTCGTCGCGCAGGGCGCGCTGCTCGTCGAGCGCCGCGACATATCCCTCGGCGATGACGCCGCCGTCGCGCGCGAGCGGCGGCGGGTTGGCGGCGAGCGCCCGGGTCAGGCGATCGACCAGCACGCGATGGGGTCCGAGCCGCGCCGCGGCATCGGCGATCCCGGCCGGCAGCGGCGCGAGACCGCCCGCATCGTCCGCCGTCAGGCGCTGGCGAAGCGCGTCGGCGCGGCCGAGCGCATCGCGCAGGGCGGCGAGATCGCGAGGTCCGCCGCGGCCGAGGCACAGACGGCCGAGCCCGCGTTCGATATCGGGGCAGCCGGCGAGGGTTTCGCGCACCGCGTCACGCGCCCCGGCGTCGGAAACGAAGAACCCCACCATGTCGAGACGGACGCCGATCGCCGCCGGATCGGTCAACGGGGCGGCCAGTCGCGCCGCGAGCAGGCGGCCGCCGCCCGGCGTGCGCGTGCGATCGACCACGTCGAGCAGGCTGCCGCGACGTCCGCCGTCGAGCGCGCGGGTGAGTTCGAGATTGCGGCGCGTCGCGGCGTCGATCGCCATCACCGCGCCGTCAGCCTGTCGGCGCAACGGCGACAGGCGGGGTCGTCGTCCCTTCTGGGTGAGATCGACGTAATCGATGAGCGCGCCCGCAGCGGCGATTTCGGCGCGGCCGAACCCGCCGAAGGAATCGAGGGTCGCGACGCCGTAGGCCTCGGCGAGACGCCGCGCCGCGGCGGCGGAATCGAAGCGCACCGCCGGCAGCCGCGTCGTCGCATCCGTCCACTCGGCCAGCGCCGGGTCGTCGGCGAGGGAGTCGGGCGCCAGCAATTCGCCGGGCGCGACCTGCGCCAGCAAAGCGGCGAGCGCCGGCGCCGCCGGCGCCGCGACGGCGAAGGACCCGGTCGAAAGGTCGAGCCAGGCGAGGCCCCAGGCGCCGTTGACCTGCGCCACCGCCGCCAGGTGGTTGTGGGCGCGCGCGTCCAGCAGGCCGTCTTCGGTAATGGTTCCCGGGGTCACGACCCGGACCACCTCGCGCGCCACCACTGTTTTGGGGCCGCGCCGGCGGGCCTCCGCCGGATCCTCGGTCTGTTCGCAGATCGCGACCTTGAAGCCGGCGCGAATCAGGCGTTCGAGATAGGTTTCGTGGCTGTGCACGGGCACGCCGCACATCGGGATTTCCCGGCCCTCGTGCCTGCCGCGCCGGGTCAGGGCGATGTCGAGCGCGGCGGCGGCGGCGACGGCGTCGTCGAAGAACATCTCGTAGAAATCGCCCATGCGATAGAACAGCAGCGCGTCGGGATGCCGGCGCTTGATGTCGAGATATTGCGCCATCATCGGAGTGGCCAACCCCGCGCCGGACGCCGAACGCCGTCGTCTGGTCGATCCCACGCTATCGGACATGCGCCGCCTCTCCCGATCCGGCGCCGCGGACGTTCCCCGGAGGCGCCTTGCCCCGCCCGGTCAATCTACACGAGAAGCCGGCACGGCCGCTTGGCGCCGGCAATGCGCGGGACAATACTGAAACGATCGTTCCTTTTCCTGGGAAGGAACATCTTGTGAAATCGGTCGGCTCTTCGTGTCGCCGGCAGTTTCGGGAAACGCCCGCTTGCCAGCACGACCAGAGGCGCTTATCGTTCCTTTCGAAGGACGAACGGGTTGGGGGGGAACGGTCCATGTATGCAACGCAGCGCGGCCGGCGCAACTCGTTGCCGGCGCGATTCCTTGCCGGCGCGGTCGTCGTCGGCCTCGGTGTGGGTCTGCACGCGTTGCCGACGCTTGCGGTGGAGCTCGAGGCCGGTGGATTGCAGGGGAGTCTCGACACCACCATCTCGCACGGCCTCTCCTTTCGGGTCGGCGACCGCGACGAGAACCTGATCGGAATCAATTCCGACGACGGCGATCGCAACTACGACCAGGGCCTGATCAGCAACACGTCTCGGTTCGTCAGCGAGCTCGACCTCGAGGCCGGGAATTTCGGCGCTTTCGTGCGCGTTCAGGGGTTCATCGACTTCGAGAACCGAGATGGCGACGGCGACTACAAACCGCTCGCGGAGAAAGCGCGCGCGCAGATCGGCGACGATCTCGAACTGCTCGACGCCTATGTCGCCGGCGCGTTCGATGCGGGCGCCGTGCCGATCGATGCGCGGGTCGGCAACCAGGTACTGAACTGGGGTGAGAGCACGTTCATCCCCAACGGCATCAGTGTCATCAATCCGTTCGACGTGACGAAGTTCCGCAAGCCGGGCGCCGAGTTGCGCGACGGCCTGTTGCCCGTCCCCGCGATTTCGGGATCGGTCGGCGCGACCGATGCGCTAACGGTCGAAGGTTTCTACCAGCTTGCCTGGGAAGAGACCGAGATCGATCCGGCCGGCACGTATTTCTCGACCATCGACTATGTGGGCGCGGGCGGAAGCCGGGCGTTCCTGGATAGCGACGAATTTCCGGATGCCTTCAAACCTCGCGATATCGGCATGGGCGGCGGGTTCGGCCCGCTCTCCGCGGCCATCAACGCCGACCTCGCCAGCGCGGCGACTTCGAATTGCCAGATAACCGGCTTGTCTCCCGCCGGGCCAACCTTCGCAGGATCGGGGTGTCAACCCGCTTTCGATGCGAATTACCTGAGTGTGGCGCGCGGTCCCGACAGGGACCCGCGCGATTCGGGCCAGTGGGGGGTCGCGTTCCGTTATTTCGCCGAGGAACTGAACGCTACCGAGTTCGGTTTTTACTTTATCAACCACCACAGCCGCCTGCCGCTCGTCAGCGCCACCTACCCGACTCCGGTGGATTACAATAATGCGCTCCTTGCCGCCAGCGCGGTAACCGCGCCCGGTTCCGCCACCGCCAGCGCAGTGACGTCCGCGGTGGTCTCAGAGGCCACGCCGGTGGTCACGCAGCTGGTGACGGAGGCAGTGACACAAGAGATCACGAACCTGGTGGCCGCCGGGATTCCCCTCCAAACGCCCGACCGCGACGCGCTGATCGAGCAGCAGGTCGTCGCTCAACTCGCCAGTCCCGCGGTCATGCAGCAGATCGCCGACACGATTGAAGCGCAGCTTGCCGCCGTGGTGGCCGACGAAGTTCCGGGCCAAGTCTCGGGGGTCGCGTCGATTCTCGCGATCGACCGCTACCGGAACAGCGCGCGATACAACGTCGAGTATCCCGAAGACCTCCAGGTTTTCGGCTTCAGCTTCAATACCCAGCTCGGCACGTCCGGCTGGGCATTGCAGGGCGAGTATTCGTTCCACCCCGATACACCGTTGCAGAGACAGGAAGCATCCCTGTTCACCGAAGGTCTCAGGCCGCTGACCGATACGCTGGAGGCCGCCGCGTTGGCGAACAAGGCCGCGCTTGGCACGATCACTCCTGCGGAAGCGGCGCGGCTTGGCGCGCTGAACGCGGGGCTCCCCGAACAGCTCGCCAGGCTCGGCGGGGGTCTCCAGGGCTGGGTGGCGCGCAACGTGAGTCAGATACAGGCGACGGCGACACGCGTGTTCGGTCCGACCTTCGGCGCGGACAGTCTCGCCTTCGTCACCGAGGCGGCGCTGACTCATGTCCACGGGATGCCGGACCAGGGCGCCATGCCGCTGAAAACTGCGGGCGCGGGCGATGACATCGCCGACGCGACCTCCTGGGGCTACCGCATGGCGGCGCGGCTCGACTACAACAACGCGATCGGCGCCGCGCGGCTCTCTCCCTACGCGCAATTCCAGCACGACGTGAGCGGCAGCAGCCCCGCCCCCGGCGGGCCGTTCGTCCAGGGCCGCGCCGCGATGACGCTCGGCCTTGGCGCCAGCTATCTCGACCGTTTGCGTGCCGACTTGAGCGTCACGCTCTACGAGGGCAGCAGCAACTATCTGAGCGACCGCGACTTCGTCTCCCTCTCCGTCTCCTACTCGTTCTGAGGTTACGATGAGCGCCAGAAACAGATTCAAGTTCCGGTTCGGCGCCTCCCTGATCGTCGGGTGCGCGCTGGCCGTCTCGGCCGCCGCCGAGATTCCGCCTGACCAGATCGCGCGGCTCGGCAGCGAGCTCACGCCGCTCGGCGGCGAGCGTGCAGGCAACGCCGAGGGCACTATCCCCGATTGGACCGGCGGAATCGTAGCGCCGCCGGCGGGCTATGTCCTCGGCGAGCACCATCGCGACCCCTTCGCAGCCGACGAGCCGCTTTTCGTCATCGACGCATCCAACATCGATTCCTACCGGGACAGGCTGTCGGTCGGGCACCAGCGCATGTTGGAAACCTACGAGTCGTTCCGGTTGCCGGTCTATCCGACGCGGCGCAGCGCTTCGGCCCCGCAGCGCATCTACGACGCCACCCGCGCCATCGCCGCCACGGCAACGCTCGTCGATGACGGCAACGGGGTCGGCGGCGCGGTGATCGGCGTCCCCTTCCCGATCCCCGCCAACGGCCTGGAGGCGGTCTGGAATCACCTTCTGCGCTATCGCGGCGAGACGGTGGCCTGCGTCATCGGCCAGGCGGCAGTGACCCGCGGCGGCGCCTACACGATGGTGAAATACGGTCTCGAGATCGAGTTGCGCTATTCGCTGCCGGACATGACCCAGGAACTGCTCGGCAACACGATGGTGCTGTTCAAGCAGAAGGTGCTGGCCCCGGCACGTCTCGCCGGCGACCTGCTGCTGGTGCACGAGACCATGAACCAGGTTCGCGAACCGCGCAACGCCTGGACCTACAACCCCGGTCAGCGCCGCGTCCGGCGGGCGCCCAACATCGCCTACGACAACCCCGGCACGACCACCGACGGGCTGCGCACCGCCGACCAGTTCGACATGTTCAACGGCGCTACCGATCGTTACGACTGGCAACTCGTCGGCAAGCGCGAGCTATACGTGCCCTACAACGCCTATAAACTGCATAGCGACGATCTCGCTTTCTCCGACATCCTGACCCCGCTGCACGTCAACCCGGATCATCTGCGTTACGAACTGCACCGGGTGTGGGTGGTGGAAGCCACCCTGAAGGGAGATGCTCGCCACATCTACAAGCGGCGCACCTTCTATATCGACGAGGACTCGTGGCAGATCCTGCTGTCCGACATCTACGACAACCGCGACGAACTGTGGCGGGTATCGGAGGGGCACGTCATCAACTATTACGAGAAACCGCTGATCTGGCCGACTCTCGAACTGCACATCGACCTTCAGGCGGGGCGGTATCTCGCCCTCGGTCTCGACAACGAGTATCCGATGTGCACTTGGGACGTCGACATCGCCGGGCGCGACTTCACGCCGGCGGCGTTGCGCCGAGAGGGACGGCGCTGAGCGCGCTTCGCCTCCGGTGGGCGAAAGCTGCTGCGGTCGCTCGAGGTTACGGGCACCGGCTTTCTGGATAGCCCTCGCCGCCGCGAATTGCGCGGCGGCCGAAGCGACGGAGTTCGAGACAGCGGTGGCGGTGGAGGCGCCGCTTGCCGGGACATCGCTGTTGCTTGACGGGGCGGCGGCGGGGTCGCGCCTCGTCGTCGTCGGTGCGCGCGGCCACGTGTTGCTCTCGGACGACGAGGGCGCATCGTGGATGCAGGCGAAGGTGCCGGTCCAGGCGCTGTTGACCGCGATCCACATGCACGACGACCGGCTCGGCTGGGCGGTGGGGCACGACGCCGCGATCCTGCGCACGGAGGACGGCGGCGAGACCTGGCGGCTGGTTCATCACGAACCGGAAATGCTGGCACCCCTGCTCGACGTGTGGTTTCGCGACGCCGATGCGGGCATCGCGGTGGGCGCGTTCGGCGCCTATCTCGCCACCGACGACGGCGGCGAAAGCTGGACGTGCATGAGCGGATGCCCGGAAAACCATGACGGGGAGACGGCGGAGAACGCGCCCGTGCTCGACAGCTTCGGGGACGGTTTCGGGGACGACTTCCACCTCAACGTCATCGCGCCGGCGGGGCCGGGGCGGCTGTTCCTCGCCGGCGAGGCGGGCGCGCTTTACCGTTCCGACAACGGCGGCGAGACTTGGCGCGCGCTCGATTCTCCTTATACCGGATCGTGGTATGGGGCGCTCGCTCTCGATCCCGACACGCTGCTGGTCGCCGGGTTGCGTGGCCGCCTGTTCCGCTCCACCGATGCCGGCGAAAGCTGGGCGCGGATCGACACCGGTACGAACGCGACTCTGACCGCGCTGGTTCCCGCGGCGCCCGACCTGATCGTGGTCACCGGCCTCGCCGGCGCCCTGCTGATCAGCCGCGGCCGGGGGCTGAGCGCGTCGGCGCGGTCGCTGCCGTCGCGCCAGGGCATCTCGACCGCGCTCGCGACGCCCGGCGGCGCCGTGCTGCTGATCGGCGAGTTCGGCGTCAGGCCGGCCGGCAAGATCGACCGGACAGCGCCATGACCGAGCGCGCGTCGGCGGCGGCCACGCTTGTCGATCGGCTGGTCTTCGGGCGCCGCGGCGCGACCCTTGCCGCCTTCGCGCTCGTGACGCTGGCGATGGCGACGCTCGCAAGCGGGCTTCGCGTCGATGCCGGCTTCACCAAGCTGTTGCCGATCAAGCACGAATATATGCAGACCTTCCTGCAGTATCGCGACGATTTCGGCGGCGCGGATCGGGTGGCGGTCGCCCTCGTGGCGCGCGACGGCGACATGTTCACGCCCGAATTCTTCGACCTGCTGCGCGAAGTGACCGACTCGGTGTTCTTTCTGCCGGGGGTCGATCGCACCCAGGTCTATTCGCTGTTCACCCCCAACGTGCGCTTCATAGAGGTCGTCGAGGACGGCCTGATCAGCGGCGACGTGTTGTCCGCGGACTTCGCACCGACGGAAGAGGGGTTCGCTCGGGTGCGCGAAAATATCGTCAAGGCCGGCATCGTCGGGCGGCTGGTGGCCAACGATTTCTCGGGTGCGCTGGTCAGCGCCAAACTCCAGGAGTTCAACCCCGATAGCGGCGAGAAGCTCGACTATCTCGAAGTCGCGGAGGAACTGGAGCGCATCCGCGGCGAAGCGACCGGGCGCGCCGGGGCCGATGCCTTCATCGACATGCACGTCATCGGCTTCGCCAAGGTGGTGGGCGATATCGCGGCGGGCGCGGCGCGCATCGCGCTGTCGTTCGCGGTCACTTTCGCGATCACGGCACTGTTCGTCTATCTCTATACGCGGTCGGTCCGGTTGACCGCGATGCTGCTCGGATGCGCGCTGGTCGCGATGGTGTGGCAACTCGGCGCGCTCGCAGGGCTCGGTTTCGGCATCGATCCGATGTCGATCCTGGTGCCGTTCCTGGTCTTCGCGATCGGGGTCAGCCACGGCGTGCAGATGGTCAGCGCGGTGCGCGCCGAAGCGGCGGGCGGCGCGGCGGCGCTGCCGGCGGCGCGCGCCAGCTTGCGCCGGCTGTTGCTGCCCGGCGCCGTGGCGCTCGCCTCCGATACCGTCGGCTTCGTGACCATCTCGCTGATCGAGGTGCCGGTGATCCAGGAGATCGCGGTTTCCGCGAGCCTCGGCGTCGCCGCCATCATCCTCACCAATCTCGGCCTGTTGCCGGCGTTGCTGTCCTATGTCGAGCCCGGCGACCGCGAGCGCGCCGCCATGCGCGACCGCGACCGCCGCCTCGAGCGTCTGTGGGCGCGGCTGGCGCCTATGGCACGGCGACGCCCCGCCCTGGCGGCGGTCGGCGCCGCAGCGGCGCTGCTGGTGGCCGGCGCCTTCGCTGCGCCGTCGGTCCGCATCGGCGATCAGCATCGCGGCGTGCCCGAACTGCGCCCGGGCTCGACCTACAATCTCGATACCGAGGCGATCGTCGAGCGCTTCGACATCGGCGTCGACGTCTTCACGGTCATCGCGGAAACCACGCCGGACGCCTGCATCGACTACGACGTGATGAAGATCCTCGACCGCTTCGAATGGAGGATGCGCAACGTCGAGGGAGTGCAGTCGGTGGCGGCGCTGACCGGGGTCGTCCGCGCCGTCGCCGCGGGCATGAAGGAGGGCAGCCTGAAATGGCGGACCGTGCCGCGCGATCCTTACGTGCTGGCCCAGTCCGGCGCCTACGTCCCCACCAGCAGCGGCTTGCTCAACGCCGATTGCAGCGTGATGCCGGTGATGATCTACACCGCCGATCACAAGGCCGAAACCATCGAACGCATCGTTGGCGCAGTGAAGGACTTCAACGCGGCAAACGCGGATGCGGGGATCGTCTTCCAGCTCGCCGCCGGCAATGTCGGCGTGATGGCGGCGACCAACGAGGAAGTGGCGGCGTCGCAGTTCCCGATTCTCGGTTACGTCTATGGCGCGGTCGTCGTCCTGTGCCTGCTCTTCTTCCGCTCGCTGGCGGCGACCGTGTGTATCGCGGTCCCGCTCGCCGCCGTCTCGCTGCTCGCCTATGCGTTGATGGCGGCGTTGGAGATCGGGTTGAAGGTTTCGACCCTGCCGGTGGTGGCGCTCGGCATCGGCATCGGCGTCGATTACGGCATCTACGTCTATGGGAGGCTACGGCTTCATCTGGCGGAGGGACTGGACTTCGCGACCGCCTGGACGCGCACTTTGGCCACTGCCGGGGCCGCCGTGGTGCTGACCGGTCTCACCCTCGCGGCGGCGGTGGCGACGTGGATCGCCGCCCCGCTTCAGCTACAGGCCGACATGGGCAAGATCCTGACCTTCATGTTCCTGGTCAACATGGTGGGCGCCATCGTCCTGCTGCCGGCGCTGGGCGCGTGGCTGATCGGGCGGGAGCAGGGGGCGCCGCGCGGCGCCGCGGGATCTTAACGGGCGCGGGGTTCGAGAAGCGCTTCGATCAGGCTGGTGCGCGGGTGCTCGCCCGCACGAATTCGATCTCACGAGCCGGACCTTGCCGAACTGTCGCTAATCCAGACCGAACAGTCCAAGCAGTTCCCCGCGGCTCATCCGCGCCGACAAGTCGAGCGATACATCATCGACAAGCTGGTCGAACAATTTCTGCTTTTCTTCCAGTATCCTATCGATGCGCTCCTCGATAGTGTCGGCGCAAGCGTATTTGATGACGTTCACCTTGACCGTCTGGCCGATCCGGTGCGCGCGATCTTCGGCCTGCCGCTCCACGGCGGGGTTCCACCATCGGTCGAGATGAAACACATAGGACGCCCTCTGTAAATTGAGACCCACGCCGCCTGCTCGCAGCGACACGATCATCGCCTTGTGGGCGTCTTCGTTCGTGAACCTCTCGACAATATCCGGGCGCCGCTCCGGCGGCGTATCGCCGGTCAGAACGAGGGGATCGAATTCGCACAGATAGCGCGCGGCGGCCTCCACGCCCGAGACGGCGCTGGCGTATTGCGAGAAAACCAGCGCCTTGTGACCCTGCGCCGTCAATTCCTCCAACCTCTCCCTTATGTCTTCGAGTTTGCTCGAAGCCCCCGTCCTCGGATCCAGATTACATATCTGTTTGAGGCGGGTAATCAGCTCCAGCACATGCCGCACGCCGACTTCGGCGCCGAGAGACTTCAAATAGACGATCCCCTCATGTTCGGCTCTGTCGTAGCTGTCTCGCTGGTCCCGATGCAGGGGAATCGTCAGCCGGGTCTCCAGCTTGGGAGGAAGCTCGGAGAGAACGTCGCCCTTCTTGCGTCGAAGTTGCAATTCCCGGTGCCGCCGCCGCAGCGACGCTCCGGGGTAGTAGCGCTTCGGCGGCGCCTCCGGATCATGATCGACGAACTCCATGATGGAGGCCAGTTCTTCTTCGCGATTCTCGACCGGCGTGCCCGTGAGCGCCCATGAGCGCGCTCTCGGAATGTTCTTCGCGGTGGCGCTCGTGTCGTTGCGGTTCTTGATCCTTTGCGCCTCGTCGAGCACGACCACGTCCCAAGCGCCCTTGGACGCGCGAAGCTTCGAGAGCCAGGTCGCATCCGAACGCAACGTGTCGTAACTGACCAACGTGACGTCCTTCGCCGCCCGCCACTGCCAGGCGCGATCGTCGGCCGAACCGCGGATGACGATTGCAGACAGTTCCGGCGCCCACTTCCCGATCTCCCGCCGCCATTGGTGGAGCAAGCCCGCCGGCGCGACCGCGAGGCAGGATGCGATCTCGCCCCTGGCCTTGAGAATGCGCAGGGCCGCGACAGTCTGCACGGTTTTGCCGAGCCCCATGTCATCGGACAGTAGCAGGCGATTCATCGACAGCAATGCTCGAACGCCGTCCCGCTGGAACGGCATCAGCTCCCCGGCCCATTCCAAAACCGCGTCGGGTTCGGCTGACGGACGTTTTACCGGCGCCGCAAGATTGGCCCACAACCGCTCCGCCAGACCGCCTTCCATTTTCAACCCGGCGCCGTCCTGTGCGGCCCCGCGGGTGGTCAGCATCGATGCGGATTCGAGGAGTGGCGACAACGTAACCACCGTCTCCAACCCGGTGGAACCGAACCACGTTCCAACTCGCGGGTCGGCGAACGCCTCCCTCAGCGCCCCTCCCGCGCGCTCCAGCGGCCCGAAGGGATCGCTTCCCCCCAGGATTCGGTCGAGTGCGGCGCCGGCTTCGGTGGTCGGCGCCGGCGCGCGCGGCGTCCAGCACATCCGTTGGCGAACATCGTCTCCGGCTCCGTTCGCCGCTAGTCCGGCGCCCGCCGTGGGCGCCGTGCGAACGCGGCAGAAGGGGAGAGCGATCTTCAGCCGTTCATCGAACTCGCGTGGGGATATCTCGTCCGCGGCGCCGAACAACAAGACCGGTGACGCCGCGCAAGAGCGGAACAACGATGCCGCCAACACGGATTTCGCATCTTGCGCGAAGCGGGACGATTCCTGCGGCCCCATCCTCGCAAAGCTGAAACCCACCGGATCGCCGCCGGGCGAAGCGACGAACAGAGCCGCGCGAACGCCTCCGCCATTGCCCTCTTCGACGAAGCAAAGCCAAGCGACGCCGTCGGCGCGCGCGAGTTCGCCGACGCCGTGGAACGGAACGGGCAATTCGCCGCTATGCCGAAGCGTGAGGGAAGCGGAACCGGTTACGCATCGTCTTCCGCTTGCCGTTCCAGATCGACGTTCTTGTCATAGGTGGGCTTGAACGCCTCGACCTCGGTATCCGGCGCATAGTCGGGATACAGCCTCGCCAAATCCCATTCGTTGATGGCGGCGCGGACCTTGTGCCGCATCCGGCGCTGATATCCCGCCCCGCCGGCTGAGGCGGCGACCGGCGGCTATAAGCTTCCTCATATATACCGCGCAACCGCTCCAAGGTGTCGCGCACGTCGTCATCGTCCAAGGTCGCCAAGGAAAGGCATTCACGCTCCAAAAGGCTCATGCCGATTTCCGCGCGGGCGCCGAGAGCGCCGAATTTCGCGCTGTTCTCCAACTTCGGCCGAATATAGTCCCGATCCTTCTTCCGGCCGTCCGGGCCTATAATCTCCGCTGCAAAGTCGTCGGTCACCGCGCGAACTACGATCAGGCCGGGAAAGGCATCGCCTGCGATGCGCCCCATCCAGTGCGCGACCTCCGCATAGGACCGGCCCCGCTGCAATATGGAATAGGATCCAATCAGCTCCATTTCATCCAACAGAACGACCCAACCGCGATAGCCAGCGCTCTTGATGAGCTCGATGGCGAACCGCAGCCGCTGCGGCGGGAGATCGGCGACCTTCGGCGCCTTAAATTTGTATCTCCCCGCTTGGCCGATTTGCTTAAGCCCTCCTTTTACAGAGGCGACCTTTATCTTGTCTCCTGCCCAGAAAGCCTCTATCTCGCTCTTCAGATCGAAATCGTTCGATTCTTCGTACAAGTGCAGAGTGGCGAAGAAGATCGGGTGAAGGACGCCGTCGGCCGCCGATCTCTCGGCCCACTGAAAGAAATTCGTATACTCTATGGACCTCGGCCTCATGGCCAAGGCGAGTTCTTCGACAAGCCGACCGCTCCGGTTCGGCATCCGTCCATTCTCGACGGCAGACGTGAATACCTTGCCGAGGTCGTAGAGGGGAGTTTCCTTGCTGACTGCTACCTTGCTGCAAACGAAATTCTCGGAAAGAGCGACATGCTCCAGATGCGCGAGAAAATGCGATTTACCCGCGCCGAAATCGCCCGAAACCAGCACTCCCTGAGCATTGGCGTGCAGGCCGTCAGCGCCGCTGTCGGCCCGTTTCAGCATCCCGACGAAACGGTCCGTCGCTCGCGGCTGCTTGCATCCCAACCGGCGCACGGCTTCGCGGTTTGGAACACCGTTACGCAACGCCTCAATGGCCAACCGGGAGGTAAATTTTTCTTTGTTGTTCAACGAAGACGCCATGTCGCCCGCCTTCAGGAAAGCCGCACCAAAGCGGCGAGCGGATTCACGACGTTCCGGTCCCGGACATCGTCCATCACCCTCGTTCTCAGGGCGTCGTAGATGCCCCAGCCTCTCGCCGATTGATCGTCGATGAATTCGTGATTGGTGGCTACCGTCAGCAACGTTCCCGACATTCGATCCACATCGTCGATGAATTCCCTCAACATCTCGTAATGGTCCATCGTCATCGCTTTGGTATAATGGCGCCGACCGTCTCTCGGGTTGCGCGCCAGCGTTACGCGGGTGTTGTCCAGCAGAATCACCGTGCCCGAATATCCCGCATGGCGGACCCAGTAAAGCACCGACTCGATGAAATAGCGCGCGGTCGTGCGGTTGATCCCGGTATGGATATGAAACGGACGAACATTGCCAATTCTCGGATCCACACCCTTGAGCCAATCGAGAAGCGGTTGTCCGGTATAACGCCCCCGCATGCCGGCTTCCATTTCTATGAGACAAAGGTGGGTCATAGCAACCCGGAACGTCCTCGCCATATTGGCATTCTTGAAAACCTGTTTCTGCAAATCCGGCCCCAATTGGAGGAACACGAACTGTGGGTCAAGGCCTCCGTTGGCGGCGGCTACCGCGCCGATTACGTCGGCGTCGTCGTTCGGATCGACGCCGTCGGTGTGATAGCGCTTCCCGGCGAGCAGGCGCAGGATCAGTTTGCGGGCCAAGGCGCGCCAGCCGATCTGCGCCGCGATCCCCCAAAAGATATCCTGCGGCATGTGGACCCGGCGCTCGATCGCGTCGAGATGCGCGAACGCATAGCCCAATTTACCGCAGCGATCCTTCAACGCCTCGATCAGGGCCGGTCTCCGATCGTCGTCGGTGACGACGAATTTGATGGCCGCGCCGCCTTCCCCGACATATGTCGCCAGATACTCCCGGTCTATGGCGTCCAGCCATTCGTCGATCGCGATCGCGTTCGTCATTACGGGGTCTCGCCGAACCGAACCCCGTAATACTCGACATTGCCGCCGTCGGGGTTGACGAAGGAGAACAGGTCCGCCTTGCGCCGGGTTCCCGTAGAGGCCGGAAAAGAAATCTCGGCGCCATCTTTTGCGCGATGGGGGCCTTGCGAATCCAGGGTGTAGAGATCCCGCGCGAAATCTCCGCGGTCATAGTCACGCGAGGCGCCCGGCAAGGAAGTCATCAACCCGTAGATTCTGGCCAGAGGCACGACGCGCCCGCCGGGCCCCAGCCGGAAATCGGCGGAGGCGCCGCCCACAATATCCCTGTAAACGGCATATAAAGCATCGAGAAAGCGCTGCGGCGTGAAAGAACTGGTTTTACTTTGATTCCTGAGAAGGAGATCGACGAGAAAAGACGGCCGGATCGTCGATACCTTCTTCCGATCCACCCTCGCAGCGCGCTCCTTGGAAAGTATGCGCACGATGGACGGATAGCATATCAGGCGCCTATCCCGCTCATACATCGTCAGACCTGCCCGATCGGCGGCGTCCAGCAGCTCCACCGCATACCGTTCGTCGAAATAACGCCTCTCTTCCTCTTCCGTGAATGGCCAACGGGAATTCGCGTTCGACACTTCGTCCCCGAGGCTCGTCATGGCCTCTTCAAGCTTTTCCTGGCTACGCCTGACGCCGGCGATATTTCCGCTGCGTGCGGCCTTCACCAGCGCCCTGGCCTGGGCCGCCACGTTCGTTGCGGATTTCCGTGCTGCCTCGGCAGCCCTCTCAGTATCGTCAAAGGCTTGCTCAAACGTGCTCACTGCGCTCTCTTCCGCAAACGATCACCGGCACGCACGATAAACTCCCGGGGAAACGCTGTCAAACATGCCATCGTCGGGGGTCTCGATTCGCGCCCCTCTTCCGCCAGGCTCGATAGCCCGGATATCTCACAGCGGCTCGGGATGGGACGCTTTGTGGGTTGTTTGGCGGCGGCGGGCTGGGCGCGGGAGGGCGCTGTGGCGTCGTTGTGTTTGGTTGGGGTGGCGTTTTGGTGTTTGGGCGCCGCTCATGCCGGATTTCTTGCTTTGTTCTCAAGATGAACGCAGCCGTCATCGCCCGGCGCTGGCGCCGGCATGTCAAGGTCGCGTGGTGGGACGGTTCAGCGCGATAATCGTCGGTGTGCCCGGGCGAACTCGGTTCGGTAGGGGTGGTTGCTGGCCATGGAGACGAGAATGCGCCGTGCGCTGCGCCGGACCTGAGCGCCGAGCTTGAGCAGTTTCAAACGAATGGCGCCACAAGTGGCGTTCTCCAGCCGCGTCGCCTTCAAGCCGATGCGCCGCAGCGCACACACCAGGACGTAGGCGAAGGAGGCGAACCACAGGCGCAGTTGGTTGGCCCGCATGGTCCGGGCCGAGGTGCGGTCGGCGAACAGATCGAGTTGGCATTCCTTGATCCGGTTCTCCATCTCGCCGCGGGCGCAGTAGAGGTCTTCGTAGAGTGTTCGCGCGTCATACCGATCCGCCGGCAACGACGTGACCACGAAGCGCGGATTGGCGCCCTTGGGGAGATGTTCGGCCTTGGCCACGACCCGGCGCGCCCGGCACCAGCTCTGCCGTGTCCGATACACGAAGTCGGCGAACCGCCGCGCCGGCTGGCCGCTCGCCTTACAGGCGGCCTTGGCCGCGCCAAGCTCGCGCTCGATGACGGCGGCCAGCCGGCGGTTGCGGGCCAGCCCGAACAGATAGCCAACGTCATTGGCCTCGCACCAGACCATCAGGTCCTCACGGCAAAAACCGGAATCGGCCCGCAAAACGATCTCCACCTCAGGCCACCGGGCGCGGACCTGGCCAACGATCCGCGCCACCTCGTCCACCGCCCCGGCCGCCGCGTCGATGTTGGCCGGGCGCAGCCGAGACGCCAGAAGATGACGGCCACAAAAGATGTACAGCGGCAGATAGCAATAGCACTTGTAATAGCCGTGGAAAAACCGGCCCTCCTGATCCCCGTGCAGCGGATCGTCAGTGGCGTCCAGGTCCAGCACGATGCGCTTCTCGGGCCCCTCGTGAGCCTCCAGAAACAGCGTCACCAACAAATCCTCGAGCGCGCCGGCATCGTGGCCGATCCGATGGTAACGCCCGGGCTTATCCCCAAATGCATGCTCCAACCGGTTCAGCGTGCTCTTGCCCGCCAGCACCGCACAGTCCCGCCGCTTCGGCTCACAGTGATCCGACAGAAGCGCCAACACCGGATCGTGGCGAAGCTCGTCGTGGTCCGCCACATCCTCATGACCCAGGGCAATCGCGCCGATGCGCTGGCCGATCAAGGCCCGCAGGTCATGGACTACAAGGTCCGACCGCCGAGCATCGGTGAAGCAAGCGGCCACCCGCTCGAACAGGCCGATCGCCCGATCGGTCCGGCGAAGCAGCAGCGCACCCGCGTTGGTCGTCAGCGCACCGCCGTCAAACCCGGCAACAACCCGGCGCTTCCCAAAGCCTTCAAACTCAAACTGCTTGCTGATACACTCCGTCTGCATCGGTCCTCTGCTCCCGATCTGGCAAGTCATTGGTCAACAACGACTTTATCAGATCACAGAGGCCGATGCACCACACACCGTGAGATATCCGGGATAGTTGTGCCGTGATTCCTACCGGACCGGTTTGTGACATCTGCGCACAGTGACCGGTGTACGGGGCCGTCGCCGGGGGGCACGCGAAGCGTGTCGAACAGGATGCTGACGGGACGCCCGCGCACCTGTTTCCCTTCAATCGCAGGTGGCGCCGGGGAAGTCAGCGTCGATCCAGGAGATGCCGTCTATGTGAGGTGGTGGGGCGACGCTAGTCCTTTCGATGCGGTTTGCGAAACGCTGCGAGACGCCCGCGCACCTGTTTTCCTTCAATTGCAGGCGGCGCCGGGGAAGCCCGCTTCGATCCAGGGGATGCCGTCCATGTGCGGCGGCGGGTTGACGCATTCGGCGGCGTAGTAGCGCACGTTCTCTACGGTGATGCGGCCAAGTTCCTCGTCCCAGCGCGTCAAGCCGATGGCGTTGGCCTGGATCGCCTGATGACCGTCCGCCAGCGCCATCCTGACCGGCCCCGAGGGACTGTCCCATTCGAGGCCCGTCAGCGCCGCGATCACCTGTTCCTGATCGGGGAAGCCGCCGGCCTCGGCCGCGGCCTTGTCGTAGGCCTTCTTGAGGCCCAGCAACGCCATCGAGAACTTGTACACCGGATGGCTCGCCGGCGCGCCGTAGCGTTCGGCGTAGCCGTCCCGCAGCCAGCGGTTGAGCGTGCTGTCGGGCGCGAAATCGCCATGCGGGCCGCGGGCGCCGATCACCGTGCCGTCGGGCAACCGGTTGCCGATGCGCGGCAGGATGTGCTCGCCGGCGCTCAACACCACTTTCGAGCGCTGGAACAGTCCACGCCCCGCGCCCTGATTGATCAGCGCCTCCAGGTCGGCGCCCCAGAAACTCGTGTGGATGACGTCCGGCCGGCGCGCCAGCAGGGTCGAGATTTCGGCCCCGAACTGGCCGGCGAAGAGTTTGGGGAACTGTTCGTCCACGACTTCGACGTCGCTGTCGAGAGTCTTCATCGAAGCGACGAAGTCGTTCCACGAATCCTGGCCCCAGGCGTAGTTCTGGTTCAGCCCGGCGATGGTGCGCACATCGGGAAACATCTCGTGGAGGTAGCGCGCCGCGGCCACGTTATCCATCACCGCGTGCGGACCGGTGCGGAAGACGTAGTGGTAGCTCTCTTCCTCGAACACGCGCGGCGTGCCGCAGTCCACCAGGATGGTAAGGGTCCGGAGTTCCTCCGCGATCTTCGGCACCGCGAGGCAGTCGCCGCTCGAAACGTAACCCATCACCACGTCGACGCCGCGCCGCTGCACCAGGTTGCGCAGTTCGGCGACCTGCTTGGTGGCGCCGCCGGCTTCGTCCACATAGATCGGAACGATTCGCGCGCCGGCGAGCCCCGCACCCTCGAACGGCTCGGGCACCGTGCCGGCGTTGATCGCGTCGATGGTGTATTCCGCCCCGTTCTTCGCCGGGATGCCGAAATGCGCCGCCGCCGGCCCGGACAGGAAGGTGACGACGCCGACGGCCACTTCGCGCTGCTCCTCCGCCGCCGCGGCGCCAGGAAGCACGACCGCCAGACAGGCGGCGATCAGGGACCTCCAGACGGTCTTCGCATCGGGCATGGTTCGTCTCCTCAAGGTCGCGCGCGACACTCTAACCGCAGACCGGCGCGCGCGACAGTCGTTTCAGTCGCCGGGCCAATCGGAGAACGCCACCCGGCCCGGCAACACGTATGGCGCGCGCGCGAACAGGGTCACGTCCATGACGAACACGCGCGGGCCCTCGCCCATGGGGACCGGCGGCAGGCGGCGTGCGTGTGCGGCCGCGGCGCGTATCCGGTCGATCGCCTCCGGCGACAGGACGCCGCCGTCGAGCAGTTCGGCACGGACCGTCCCCGCCGCGCCGTCGATGTGCAGGCGCATCACCGCCGCGCGCCCACCCGGCGCCCCCGGCGGCAGCCCGGCGAACGCGCGGTGGCGGGCGAGGCGCGCCGCAACCTTGCGGGCGTATTTCCGCTGCATGTCGCCGACCGGCAGGGTCAGGTGAAGGACGAGCTCGCGCGGCAGGGCGGCGCCGTTCGCCAGCCGCCCCGTCGCCAGCGCCGCCTCCGCGGCCGACCTCGCGATACGGGCGAAACGCGGATCCCCGTCGGCGACCGACGCCGACACGACCATGCCGTCGTCGTCGAGACGGAGTCCCACGGGAATGGTCAGGCTCCAGGCGCCGCGCGCCCAACCGGGCGGCCGCCAATGGCGCTCGATCCGCGCGGCGAGCGCGCGCAGACGGTCGATCCCGGCGCCGGCGGGCGGATGGGCCGCGAGATGGCCGCGCAGCGCCGGCGACGGGACGCCGTCGACGATCATTCCGAAATAGGCCTGGTAGCGCCGGATCGCCGCCCCGGTCGCGGTGTCGAACACGCCGTCGGCGCGGCCCGGCGCGAGACCGTGCGCCGCGAGCGCCGACTGAACGGCGGCGATCAACCGGCGCTCCCCGGCCTTCGGCGCCGCCACGCCGCAGCGCGCCGCCGCGCCCGGCGCCAGCGCGAAGGTGAGACGCTGCCACGCCCCGGGCAGGGCCACCGCGAGAAGGTCGCCGTTCAACCACGCGCCGTTCGGGAACCGCAGGCCGACGCCGTCCGGGTGCGGCTCGACCGTTCCGACCGCCGGCGCCGCGCCGTCGATACGGTAGCGGAACAACCGCGCGCGCGGCGGCGCCGGCACCGGAACCGGGTGGCCGGAGATCAGCGCGCGCTCCGGGGCCTCGGGGCACGCTGCCGTGAGAACGACGCCGTCGGCGTCGCGCGCCACCGGGATCGTTTCCGCCACCGCCGCCGGCAGAACAGCGCATAGCGCTAACACGCTGATCGCCCGGCCGATCATGACCCGCACTCTCGCCGATTCACCGCGGTGAAACCAGACGTGGGCGCCTCGTCGGGTCATGGCGGTAGGGTATAACGGCGCGCATGAACTACGATGCCGAGCGCGCTCTGGAATTGTTGCGGGCGGGCACGCAAGGGCGCGACGCCCGGTTCCGCGACGGCCAGCAAGACGCCATCCGCCATGTCGTCGAAGGCCGCGGGCGCCTTCTGGTGGTGCAAAAGACGGGCTGGGGCAAGAGCTTCGTCTACTTCATCGCGACCAGGCTGTTGCGCGAGGGCGGGATGGGGCCGGCGCTCCTCGTCTCGCCGCTGCTCGCATTGATGCGCAACCAGATCGCCGCCGCCGAGCGGATGGGGATTCGCGCGCACAGAATCGCCTCCGACAACACCGACGAGTGGGAAGCGGCGGAAGACTGCCTGCAGCACGACGAGGTGGACATTCTGCTGATCTCCCCCGAGCGGTTCGGCAACGAGTATTTCCGCACTGAAGTGCTGGCGCAAATCGCCGACCGCATCGGCCTGCTGATCGTCGACGAGGCGCATTGCATCTCCGACTGGGGGCACGATTTCAGGCCGCACTACCGGCTGATCGAGCGCATCGCGCGGACGCTGCCGCCCAATCTCAGGCTTGTCGCGACCACCGCGACGGCGAACGACCGGGTGATGGGCGATCTCGGCGTGGTGCTCGGCCCCGATCTGACGGTGCTGCGCGGCGATCTCGACCGACCCTCCCTGCGGCTCCAGACGATCAGGCTGCCGCGGCAGTCGGAGCGCTTGGCGTGGCTTGCGGAACGGATACCGGAACTGCCCGGCCACGGGATCGTCTACACGCTCACCGTCCGCGACGCCGAACGGGTGGCGGCGTGGCTCCGGTCGCGCGGGCTGGCGGTGGACTCCTATACCGGGCAGACGGGAGACCGCCGCGAGGCGCTCGAACAGGCGCTGCTCGACAACCGCGTGAAGGCGCTGGTGGCGACGACGGCGCTCGGCATGGGTTTCGACAAGCCGGACCTCGGCTTCGTGATCCACTACCAGACGCCCGGTTCGGTGGTGGCCTACTACCAGCAGGTGGGACGTGCCGGACGGGCGCTCGATTCGGCTCGGGGCGTGCTGCTGAGCGGCGTGGAAGAAACCGACATCACCGACTACTTCATCGCCAGCGCGTTCCCGACCCGCGACGAGGTCAGACAGGTCGTCGAGGCGCTCGAAGCCGAGCCGGACGGGCTCTCGGTCCCGCAACTGCTCGGAGAGCTCAATCTGTCCTACGGTCGCGTCAAGAGGGCCATCGACCTGCTTTCCCTCGAATCGCCTGCCCCGATCGCGAAGCAGGGGACTCGCTGGCAGTTGACCGTGGCGACCCTGAGCGACGCGTTCTGGCAGAGGGCGGAGCGCCTGACCCGTCTGCGGCGCGAAGAGCAGCGCCAGATGCAGGACTACGTGAAGCTCGAGGCGGGGCACATGGCGTTCCTCATCCGCGCGCTCGACGGCGATCCTCGAACCGTTCGGCCTTCGCCTCTGCCGCCGTTGCCCGCCGCGATCGCGCCGGCGCTGGTGCGCGAGGCGGTGACCTTCCTTCGCGGCGACAGCCTGTCGATCGAGCCGCGCAGGCGGTGGCCGGCGAGCGGCCTGCCGCAATACGGCGTCCGCGGAGGCATCTCCGACGACCGCCAGACAGCGCGGGGCAAGGCTCTTTGCGTCTGGGGCGACGCCGGTTGGGGCGAACTGGTCCGGCGCGGAAAATACGACGACGGCCGGTTCGCCGAAGAACTCGTCCGCGCCTGCGCCGACCTGGTGGGGCGCTGGGCACCAAAACCGGCGCCGGCATGGGTGACGTGTATTCCGTCGCGGCGCCACACCCTTGTCGACGACTTCGTCATGCGCCTGGCGGCGGAAATCGGCCTGCCGTTTCGGCGATCGCTCGAAAAGACCGAGGATCGCCCCGAACAGAAGACGATGGAGAACAGCGCTCATCAGGCGCGCAACGTCGATGGCGCGCTTGCGCTCCGCCCGGGAATACCCGACGGGCCGGTGCTGCTGGTGGACGATATCGTGGACTCGCGTTGGACGCTGACGGTCGCTGCGTGGCTGTTGCGCGAGAATGGCGGCGGTCCGGTCTGGCCGCTGGTCCTCGCGCAGGCAAGTGGCGGCAGATGAGCGCGGAACTCTCCGCCGACACGAAGGCGATCCTGCTGCTGACCGCGCCGCTGATCGCCGGGCGGCAGGCGCCGTCGGTCAACCCCCTTGGCGCTGCCGCGTATCGCCGCCTCGCCCACCGGCTCGTCGCGTTGCACCGCCGCCCGGCCGATCTGCTGACTCGCGAGGCTCCGGACCTGTTGAAGGAATGCGCGCCCGGTACGGAGCGTGACCGGCTGGAGCGTTTGCTGGGCCGGGGGTTCCTTCTCGGCCAGGCGATTGAACGCTGGCAGGTGCGCGCGATCCGGGTGGTGAGCCGGGCCGACGACGCCTATCCCCGCCGTCTGAAGACTCGTCTGGAAGAGAATGCCCCCCCGGTGCTCTATGGCTGCGGCGACCCCGGCATCCTCGACGCCGGCGGCCTGGCGGTGGTCGGCTCCCGCAACGCGGACCAGGAATTGCTGGACTACGCCGAAGCCGTAGGACGACTCGCCGCCGCCGCGGGGTGTGTCGTGATATCGGGCGGCGCCCGGGGCATCGACCGGGCCGCGATGACGGGAGCCCTGGATGCGAGCGGGCGCGCGGTGGGCGTGCTCGCCGACAGCCTGGAGCGCGCGGCGATGAACCGGGAGAACCGCGAAGCGCTGATGGACGGGCGGCTGCTTCTGGTCTCTCCCTACGATCCTGCCGCCCGCTTCCATGTCGGCCATGCGATGCAACGCAACAAACTCATATATGCCCTGTCGGACGCGGCGCTGGTGGTCAACGCGGACCGCGGAAAGGGGGGCACATGGGCAGGCGCGATCGAACAACTCGACAGGCTGAAATTGGTGCCGGTCCATGTTCGCGCCGACGGCGAGGCGGGGGCCGGGCTGGAGGCGCTTCGCGGGCATGGGGCGAGAATCTGGCCCGACCCCGACACGCCGGAGGCGTTCGCAGAAATTCTGGACGCGCCGCCGGAGACGACACACGCCGTTCCGGCGCAGCCGACGCTCCTGACGGACATACGGGAGGAACCGGCTTCGTTCGCGGGTGAGGAGCCGGAAACGGTCCTGAAACCGCGCAACGACGCGGAGCCCGCCGCCGGTGAGTGGTTCCTGGAAGTTCGAGAGCGGATCGAACGCATGGATGCACCCACGACGCCGGCCGGAATCGCGGACGCGCTGAAAGTCCCGAAGAAGCAGGCCGAAGGCTGGTTGCGGCGCTATATCGACGCGAGAATCGGCGAATTGCTGCGCGACCCGCAAGCGTGCATGACCGAGGCCGAAATTGCAGACACGCTCGGATTCCCCCCCGGCCGGGTTCGCTATGCGCTGCGACGCCTGGTAGGGAGCGGCGTGATCGGGAAACTTTCAGGCCGCCCCGCGCGATACGGTTCCGGCGGCTTCTTCAACCGTCGGGGCTGACCGGGTCAGGCGCTGTCGTCGGCGAAGAACGCCAGCAATTGCGCCGCGAGTTCCTCGGGCTTCTCCTCGGGAATGAAATGCCCCGACCCCGCGACCATGCCGCCGCGCACGTCGGTCGCCACCCGGCGCATCGACTCGAGCGTCAGTTCGCGGCGCCCGAAGCTCTCGCTTCCGCCCAGGGCCAGCACCGGCATAGCGAGCTTGCCGTCGGCGATCGCGCGCGCGTTGTCGGCGATGTCGCGCGGGATGGCGCGGTAGTAGGCGAGCGCGGCGCGCATGGCGCCGGGTTCGGCGTAAGTGCGGGCATATTCGGCGACCGCGTCGTCGTCGATAGCGCCGGGGAACGCCGCGAAGTTCCTGAGAAACCAGCCGACATAGATGTGCTCGCGCCCCGCGATCAGCGCTTCGGGCAGGTCTAGGGTGCGATGGAACCCGTGATGCCAGCGACCCTGCGAGGTGGAGAATTGATCGCTGCCGTCGCCGGGGATCATCACGTCAAGGACCGCGAGCTTGCGCACCGCCTCGCGATGCGCCGCCGCCAGCGCGAAGGCCACCGGGCCGCCCCAGTCGTGCCCTGCCAGGAGGAAACGGTCGTAGCCGAGCACATCGTGCATGAGTTCCCAAACATCCTCGGCGACGCGCGTCTTGTTATAGCCGTCGGCGGGGCGTGACGAGTCGCCGAGACCGCGCAAGTCCGGCGCGATGACCCGCCAACGCGCCGCCAGCGCCGGCATCACGAGCCGCCATTCGTACCAGCTTTGCGGAAAGCCGTGCAGCAGCACCAGCGGCTCGCCGGCCCCTGCGGTCGCGTAGTGCATCGACATTTCCGAGAGCGCCGCGAAGCGGTGTGTCACCTCCGGCGTCGATTGACCGTCCCTGTCGCTCATGCCACGATCCTCGCGATTTCCCGCCCCGCCGGCAAGGCGAAGGAGAGACGGTGCGCACCAGCGACAGGTTGAAGGACAGGGTCGCGCTGGTGTTCGGCGCCGGATCGTGCGGGCCGGGCTGGGGAAACGGCAAGGCCTCGGCGGTGAGCTACGCCCGCCATGGCGCCCGGGTCGCTTGCGCCGACATCGACCGTGCCGCCGCGGAAGAAACCCGCCGGATCGTCGCCGACGAGGGTGGAACGGCGCTGTCTCTCGCCTGCGACGTCACCTCCGGCGCCGATATCGCCGCCGCGGTCTCGGCGGCGATGGCCGCGTGGGGCCGCGTCGACATCCTGCACAACAATGTCGGCCATGCAGCGCTCGGCGGACCGGTGGAACTTGACGAGGCGGCATGGAAACACGAGATCGACGTCAATCTCAACGGCGTTTTCCTCGCCTGCAAACACGTCCTGCCGATCATGGTGGCGCAGGGGAAAGGCGCCATCGTCAATATCTCGTCGATCGCCGCGCTTCGTTACACCGGCTACGACTATGCGAGCTATTACGCGGCCAAGGGCGCGGTCAACCAGCTCACCGTCGCGCTGGCGTTGCAATATGCGCGGGCGGGCATCCGGGTGAACGCGATCTGCCCGGGGCTGATGGACACGCCGATGATCCGGCAACAGATTGTCGGCGCGCACGAGAACGCCGACGCCATGACACGCGCGCGTCACGCCGCCTCTCCGACCGGGCGCATGGGCACGGCGTGGGACGTGGCCAACGCTGCGGTCTTTCTGGCCAGCGACGAGGCGGGGTATATCAACGCGGTATGCCTGCCGGTCGATGGCGGGTTGACGGCGCGCGCGGCATGAGTCCGAGCGCCATCTCCCGGGTCTTGTCCCGGCTTGGAGGATCGACGTTATCGGACCCGATCGGATACGCGTAGCACGCCATGATCGACACCGTCGCCGGCGAGCTGGGCATCATGACGGCCTACGAGATCGCCACGCTCGCCGCGCGCAACGCCGCGTTGTGGGTCGCCATCGCGCAGGTCGCCGTTACCGCCATCATTGGCGGCGGGCAGATCGCCGTCGTGCTGCACGGCATTCGAGCCATGCAGCGCATGGGCGAACGCCGTGCCCGCGAACAGGATCAGCGCCATGCCGAAGCGATGCAGGCCGGCGAAAAACGGCACGCCGAAGCGATGGCGGCGCTCAATGCGTTGATCGAAGGCCAGGCCCGGCAAGGGCGCGCTCTCGACGCGCAAACCCGCGCTCTCAATGAGTTGATCGAACGCACGGCGCCGCGGGCGGGGCAATGAACGCGCGCGCCGCCGTCGACAGGCACGCGCCAGCCATCCGCCGCGCCCATGCTGTCGCCCGGGCCGCGCGGGCGAAAGCTCGGGGCTACACCGCACCTCCAGCCACCGGCGCCGGTGGCCGGATGGCGCGTTCGAGGCGGGTCCGCTCCAGGCACGCTTGCGGCGGCGTCCGCACCGGCCATCGTCCATAGCGGTGTCGGCCGACCGAAGCCGTCGAACGGCGCCGAAGCGAAGGCGGCGCCCAGGGTAATCTCGCGCCCCACCGCAGCGATGGGGGATAAAGCTCTCGGCGCGACCCGCGCGACCGCTGGCACCGTGGCTCTCACATGGGCGGATGCCGCACAGGCCAGTGGCGGCAGCGACCGTGTCACGGCCCGACGGTGCGGGACCGACCACGCCAAGGCGGGCGCTCGGCGACAGCGCGCCCGACAGTGCCGCTTCGAGCGTCCATCGGCGGGTTTCGCCGACCGAGCGGTTCGGCATGGATGGCCGGGTTCTATCGACTCCCCCGGGGACCGAGGTCGGACCGCTCCACACCCGTCGGAAACGCGCAGATATTCGAAGGCGCGGGCGGGACCCCCGCGCACCTGGCCGCACCGCAGCGTATCGATCTGGAACCGGGGCGCTACCGCCGCTCCGGGTGGACGGTTGGCGGGCGGCGGGGTAGGGTCGGGCCTCCTTTGCTCCAGCAGGTCCGGATTCCGCCATGCGACCTTCCGGCCGCGCGCCCGACGAGATGCGCCGTGTCGACCTCGAACCGGGCTTCAGCAAGCACGCCGAAGGGTCCTGTCTGGCGCGGTTCGGCGAGACGCATGTGTTGTGCACGGCGACCGTCGAAGGCCGGGTGCCGCCGTTCCTGCGCCATTCGGGCCGCGGCTGGGTGACGGCCGAATACGGCATGTTGCCGCGCTCCACCCACACGCGCACCGATCGCGAGGCGGCGCGCGGCCGCCAGTCGGGCCGGACGCTCGAGATCCAGCGCCTCATCGGGCGCTCGCTGCGCGCCGCCACCCGGCTCGACGGCTTCGGCGAACGCCAGATCCGGCTCGACTGCGACGTCATCCAGGCCGACGGCGGCACGCGCACTGCGGCGATTACCGGCGCCTGCGTGGCACTTCACCTCGCCTTCGACTATCTGACCCGCCACCGCTTGATCGAATCCATGCCGCTCACCGACCGGGTCGCGGCCGTGTCCTGCGGCCTCTATCGCGGCGAGACGGTCGTCGATCTCGATTATGCGGAGGATTCGAAGGCCGAGGCGGACGCAAATTTCGTCTTCACCGCCGCGGGCCGGCTGGTGGAGGTGCAAGCGACCGCCGAGGACAGGCCGTTCGACCGCGGTCGCTTCGAGGCCCTTATGGACATGGCCGCTGCGGCGACCGCGCGGCTGTGCGAGGTTCAGCGCACGGCGATCGAGTCCGCGGTTCGCGAGCGCGATGGTACGGCGGCTTGATCCCGGGCGACTCGTCGTCGCGAGTCACAATGCGGGCAAGGTCAGGGAGATTGAAGCGCTGCTGGCGGCCTGGCCGTTACGGATCGAGTCGGCGGCGCGTCTCGGGCTGCCCGAACCGGAGGAAACCGGGGCGAGCTTCGTCGAGAACGCCGAACTGAAAGCGCGTGCGGCTGCGAGCGCCGCCGACGCCCCGGCGCTCGCGGACGATTCGGGGCTGGTGGTGCCGGCGCTCGGCGGCGCGCCGGGCATTCGCTCGGCGCGCTGGGCCGGGCCGGCGCGCGATTTCGGCACCGCGATGGCGAAACTCGAACGCGCGCTGGCGGGCGCCATCGAACCGGCGGCGCACTTCGTCTGCGCCCTGTCGCTGGCGTGGCCGGACAGCCATTGCGAAACCTTCGAGGGCGTCGTGCGCGGCCATCTGACGTTCCCGCCGCGGGGCCGGCGCGGCTTCGGCTACGACCCGATCTTCATACCCGCTGGAAGAGCGCTCACATTCGGCGAAATGGACCCGACGGAGAAACACCGAATCAGCCATCGCGCCGAAGCTTTCGCCCTGCTGACGGCGGCGTGCCTTGCCGAAGGCTGAGGCCGCGCTGACGGCGCCACCGGGGTTGGCGGTCTATATCCACTGGCCGTTCTGCCTGTCGAAATGCCCCTATTGCGATTTCAACAGCCACGTCGCCGGAGCCATCGATCAGGCGGCATGGAGCGGCGCCCTGCTGTCCGAACTCGACGACACCGCGGCGGCGCTGGCGGAGCGCACCGTCTCCAGTGTGTTCTTCGGCGGTGGCACCCCGTCGCTGATGCCGCCGGAGACCGTCGCGGCGCTGCTCGACCGTGTCGCGCACCACTGGCGGCTCGCCGACGCGCTCGAAGTGACCCTCGAGGCCAACCCGACCTCGGCCGAAACCGCGACGCTGGCAAGCATGGCGGCGGCGGGCATCAACCGCGTTTCGCTCGGCGTGCAGGCGCTCGACGACGATGCTCTGCGTTTCCTCGGCCGCGGCCACGACGCGGCGGAAGCGATGGCGGCGGTGGCGGCGGCGCAGCGTCTGTTTCCGCGTCACTCGTTCGACCTGATCTACGGCCGGCCCGACCAAAGCGTGGCCGGGTGGCGGCGCGAACTCGCAGCGGCGCTCGACCATGCCGGGGATCACCTGTCGGTCTATCAACTGACCGTCGAAAAGGGCACGCCGTTCTTCGCCGCGCGGCGCCGCGGCGCGTTCGCGATGCCCGACGAGGACACGCAGGCGGCGCTCTACGACGCGACCCAGGACATGCTCGACGCAGCGGGTCTGCCCGCCTACGAGATTTCGAACCATGCGCGCCCCGGCGCCGAGTGCCGACACAATCTGACATGCTGGCGCTATGGCGACTACGCCGGAATCGGTCCGGGCGCACACGGGCGGGTGACGCGGGGTGGGGCGCTGTGGGCGACCGAAACCCATCCTGGCCCCGAGCGCTGGCTCGATGCCGTTCGTCGTCGCGGCCACGGTCGCCGGCGATGCCGGCGGCTCGGCACCGCGGCGCGTGTCGATGAAATGCTCCTCATGGGGCTTCGCCTGTCGCGCGGGATCGCGCGCGAAGATTTCGCGGCCCGGATCGGCGCCGCTCCCGAAGCCGTGCTCGACGCTAGAGGCCGCGATATACTGACCGAAGCCGGGCTGTTGGAGTTGGACAGCGCCGGGCTGCGCGCGACTCCTGCCGGGCGACGGGTTCTCGACTCGGTGGTCGTACGGTTGACGGAATAGAACCGAAACCCGAAACGGAGGTCTCCCATGCCCGTGATCCTGATCGCCGACGCCGAAGTCCACGACCCGGAATCGTACAAGGAATATCTGGAGAAGGCGCCCGCCTTCGTGAAGAAGCACGGCGGCGAATATCTGGCGCGCGGCGGCGATTTCGAAGTGCTGCGCGGCGACTGGCGGCCGACCCGCCTGGTCATCTTCCGGTTCCCGAACCGCCAGGCGATCGACGACTTCATGAACGACCCCGACTATCAGCCCCTCAAGGCGATCCGCGAAGCCGCAACGACGCCGAGGAACATGCTGATCGTCGATGCGGTATAGTCCGCCGACACCGAAAGGGAGCGCCTCTCCATGATCGACCTGCATTTCTGGCCGACTCCGAACGGGAAGAAGGTCACGATTCTGCTCGAGGAATGCGGCCTCGACTACCGCATCGTGCCGTGCAACATCGGGCGCGGCGACCAGTTCGACGACGCGTTCCTGCGCATCTGCCCGAACAACCGGATGCCGGCGATGGTCGATCACGACCCCGCGGACGGCGGCGCGCCGGTCGCGCTGTTCGAGTCCGCCGCCATCATGATGTACATCGCCGAGAAAGCGGGCCGGTTCTATCCGCAGGACCTGCGCGGCCGCTACGAGGTCGATCAGTGGCTCATGTGGCAAATGGCCAATCAGGGGCCGAAGACCGGCGAACGCGGCCATTTCGCCCGTCTCGGCGACAGCCAGGGCGACCAGTCCTATGCGCTGCGCCGGTTCACCGACGAGGTCAACCGGCTCTACGGGGTGATGAACAACCGGCTCTACGACCGGCCCTATCTTGCGGGCGACGACTATACGATCGCCGACATGATCTCCTACCCGTGGACCGTGGGCTGGAAGGCGCAGGACCAGGACATCGAGGAGTTCGCATACTTCAAGCGCTGGTTCGAGGAACTGTCGGCGCGCCCCGGCGTCAAGGCGGGCATGGCGGCCGGCGGCGACCTTGCCGAAGATCCGGCGACTCTTTCGGAGGCGGAGAAGGCGCGCCGCCGCGCCATTCTCTACAACCAGCGCGCCCGCCCGGCGCCTGCCGCGGCGTAGGCGCGAACCGATGGACCGGGAGCCGCGCATCCTGACCACGGTGGTCGGCTCCTATCCCGTCCCGGCATGGTTCTCCGCCGCGCCGACCGAGCGGGCGCTGGTCGACGCGACGCGGGTGGTGCTGCACACCCAGGAACGCGCGAACGTCGATCTGGTGTGCGACGGCGAACTCTACCGCTTCGACGCCAACCATCCCGAGACCAACGGGATGATCGACTATTTCGTCGCGCCGATGGACGGGGTTCGTACCGCCCTCACTTTCGACGAAGCCGAAGGTTATCGCCGGCAGGCGGGCGTGGCGTATCGCCGCCGGCCGCCCGGCGTGGTGGAAGGGCCGCTGGGGAGCGGGACGCTCGATCTGCCGGCGGCATGCGCGCGGGCGCGGCGGCTGACCGAGCGGCCGTTTAAATTCACCGTTACCGGCCCGCATATGCTGGCGAAGGTGCTGCTCGACCGGCATTACGGCGATCTCGCCTCGCTGGCCGGCGCCGTTGCCGCGGTGTTGGCCGAGCAGGTCGCGCGCTGCGACGCGGATGTGATCCAGCTCGACGAAGCCAACCTGCCCGGGCACCCCGAGGAGGCCGAGATTGCGGCGGCTGCGGTCAACACCGTGCTCGACGCCGTGCCGGGAACGCCGGCGGTCCATCTGTGCTTCGGCAATTACGGCGGGCAATCGGTGCAGCGAGGGGCCTGGGAGGCGCTTTTGGGCTATCTGGACAGCCTGCGCTCCGACCATATTGTGATGGAAACCGCCCATCGGCCGGCGGAAGAGCTCACCGTCTTCGCCGATCTGCGCCCTGACATCGGCCTGGGGCTGGGCGTGGTCGATGTGAAGCGCACCGAGGTCGAAACGGCGGACGCGATCGCGCGTGCGATCGAACGCGCCGCCGCGGCGATCGGTCCCGACCGCATCCGCTATATTCACCCCGATTGCGGTCTGTGGATGCTTGACCGCGGCATCGCCGACGCCAAGATCGCCGCGCTGGCGGCGGGACGCGACCTGTATGAGGGACGGGCGGTCGATGCTTGAGCACAGCGCGGCGACGATGCGCAAGGCCGAAGGCAATCTTGCGACCAGGGCAGACCTCGAAGTCTGAATCGCCGCTCTCGAAACCCGTCCGACCGTGCGTTCGGACACCGCTCGCCGTATCGCCCCTGTCGGAGCCGGCCGCCTTTCAGATCGGCATGGTGCGCACGATCAGCCACCAGGCGCCCAACGCGGCTACGGCGGCGGATGCCGTCATGACCAGGCGCGGGTCGCGCCGGCCGCCGAACAGGCGGTCGATCAGGAGCAGCAACGGCACCGCCACGCCGATAATTGCGATCTGGCCGATCTCGACGCCGACGTTGAAGAAGGCCAGCGCCAGTGCCAGCGCGTCGGGCGGCAGGCCGAAGTCGCGCAGGACTCCGGCGAAGCCGAAGCCGTGAACGAGGCCGAGCAGAAAGGCGATCTTCCAGCGCCGGCCCACATCGCGGAAGAAGAAGTTCTCCGCCGCAACCCAGACGATGCTCGCCGCGATCAACGGCTCGACCAGCGCGCTCGGCAGGGCGACGATATCGAGAACCGCCAGCGCCAGAGTGATCGAATGGGCGAGCGTGAATGCGGTCGCCACCTTGACGACCGGCCACAGGCGCCGCGCCCACAGCAACAGCGCGATCAGAAACGCGATATGGTCGTAGCCGATGGCGATGTGTTCGATGCCCGCGCGCGTGTAACGGGCGATCACGGCGAACGCCGACGGCGGCGGTTCGCTGAGGCGGAACGTGTCGTGCTCGGCGGTCAGAACGTCCTGGCTCGCCTCGTCGCCTTGCAGCACCAGCACGTTCTGGATCGCCAGCGTCTCGCCCTCGAGGAACAGGCGGTTGCGGTAGAGCATCCCGCGGTCGGGCGCGCACCGCCACGTCACGGTCAGGATCACACCGTCGGCGTCCGGTTCGGGAGCATCGGGTTCCGCCTCGCATGGCGTGCCGTCGGCATGGGCGACGAACGACCGGCCGAGCAGATGCGCAATCACCCGGTCGGCCTCGGCCGCGAGTGCGTCGGGCCTGACGGTATCGGTCTCGCGCACGACGAGGGCGGCATCGAGCGCGGCGTCGAGGTCGAGGCCCTTGACCGCAAGTTCGGTGGTGACCGTCGTCCCGGCGATGTCGATGAGCACGTTGCTCACGCCGCTGCGGTGCGCGCCGGCCGGCAGGGCCGCCAGTGCCGAACACAAGCAGCACGCCGCCACGATGGCGCGATGCCGGCGCATCAGCGGTTCCGTTACGGAATCGGGAAAGAAGGCGCGCGGTTGCCGGCATCGCGGCGCGGCGGCCCGATATGCGAAAGAGATCGTTCGGCTCCGCCCGGTTCGTATCGAGCGCCTTGGGGAGGCTCCGGCTTCACGGCGTTTTCGGCCGGTCGCACGCGAGCCGCGCTTCCAGCGCGTGGCGCTGGATCTTGCCCGAGGTCGAGCGCGGCAGTTCGGCGGGGTCGATGAACCGGATCTGCTTCGGGCGCTTGTATCCGGCGAGGCGCTCCCGACACGCCGCCATCAGCGACTCGGCGCGCAGGTGGGGGTCGGCGCGGGCGACGAAGGCGACCGGCACCTCGCCCCAACGGTCGTCGGCGAGGCGCACGACGACGGCATCGGCCACCCTTTCGTCGGCGCGGAGCACGCGCTCGATTTCCGCCGGATAGACGTTCTCGCCGCCGGTCTTGATCAGATATTTCGCCCGATCGACGAAATCGAAGGTTCCGTCGGGACGGCGCCGAAAAGTGTCGCCCATGCGGAACCAGCCGCCGCGAAAGTCTTCGGCGTTCGTCTCGTCTGCGCGCCAGTATCCAGAAAACAGAGTCGGTCCGCGGACGGCCATCTCGCCCGGTTCGCCATCGGGCACGTCGCGGCCCTCGGGGTCCATCAGGCGCACTTCGCACAGCGAATTCTGCCGCTTCGACAGGCGCCGCGGCGCCTCGCCGATCGGGATCAACGACGCCGACGCGGGCGGGATTCCGGTCTCGGTGGAACCGAAGCTGTTGAGGAACGGCGCGTTCAGCCGGCGAGTCGCTTCGGCGATATGGCGTCGGGGCGTGAGGTCCGCCATCGCGCCGAGGAAGCGGATCCCGCGCGGGCGCACGGGCGTCGAATCGAGACGGTCGAACAGGCGTTCGTAAACGCCGGGCATCAGCACCAGCCAGTCGAGCATGTGCGTTTCGATCGTTCGGCACAGACGGTCGAGGTCGAAGCCGTCGATCTGCACCACCCGGCCGCCGATGAGGAGGCAGCCGATCGACAGGTCGGTCGAAACCATGTGGAACATCGGCGCCCATGCGGCGAAGACGCCCGACCGAGACAACCCGAGGTCGATCGCGAACGCCATGACGCGGGCGACGAACGCCCGATGGCTGATCAGCGCGCCCTTGGGCCGGCCTGTGGTGCCGCTGGTGTAGAGGATCGCGAGGCCGTCTTCGGGCACGGTGACGTCGGGCGGCTCCGCGTCGCTCGCCGCCGCGAGCATGGTTTCGTATGCCTCGCCGAAGACTACCGGCGCCTGGCCCGGCAGGTCGAGACGGCCGGCGAACCGCGGTGACGCGAACGCCAGACGCGGCTCGGCCAGCGCGACGCAGTCGTCAAGTTCACCGCCAGCGAGCCGCCAGTTGAGCGCTGCCACGATGGCGCCGAGTTTGGCACAGGCGAATTCGAGCTCGACATATTCGCAGCGGTTCTCGGACAGCACGGCAACCCGATCGCCATGACCGACGCCGCGGGCGGCGAGCGCATGGGCCAGGCGATTGACCCGTCGGTTGAACGCGGCGTAGGTCCACGCGACGCGTGAGTCTTCCACAGCCACCGCGTCGGCGCGGATACGCGCCTGCTCTCGCAGCAAGCCGCCGACGGTGGCGCGTCCGGCGGCGGCGACCGGCGGGATCATCATGCGCCGAGTCTATCGGACGGTGTGCGCAGGGTCCAGCGCCCGCGGATTCGGAGAGTGTGCGTGCACGAGCGGCCGCAAGCATTCGCCGCCGTTCCCGTCGCCGACTTTCGATCGGGCCGTCGTGCTACGATCGCCCAGGGAGGCGTGCGCCAAACGTCACGGGAATTGCACATGAGGATCCAAAGCCTGCGCGCCGAGCGCTACCGCAGTCTGCGTGACACATACATTGAACTGAACGATCTCAGCCTGTTCATCGGCGCCAACGCATCGGGGAAAAGCGCCATACCCGACGCGCTTCGATTTCTGAACGAGGGCGTGCGGGCGCGGGACTTCGAGAGAGCGGTATTCGCGCGAGGCGGAATCGTGCACCTGGCCTGGAAGGGCGAGGACGCGCAGCTCATCCGATTGTCTGTACGCCTGCGAGATCAGGACAAGACATATGCCTGGTCGGTCTGCCTTATCAGAGAGAGATACGATTTCCGCGTCGAAGAATATGTGGAGATGACCGCGCCCCAATCTCCGCCGGTGCGTTTGATGTATGCCGACAACGGCGAAGGATGGTGGTGGTCGGGCGAGAAAGGCGAACAGGTCCGGTTGAAACAGCCGCCCACCTCGTGCGCGCTCGCCGCCGCAGCGGCGGACGCCTCCTTTCCGGCGCGCGATATCGCGGATTTTATCGGCCGTTGGGGGTTTTTCGATCCCGGCCCGTTTCTGCTCCGGCGCGATTGGAGCGGGCTTGAATCGGTTCGCCTCGACACTCACGGGCGGAACCTGGGAGAAACGCTATACGCGCTCGATCCTGCGTCGAGAGACCGGGTTGTGGAAGCGACGCGGGCGATAGTCGGCCTTCCCGACTCGATCGAACCAAGAAAATCGCAAGATGAAGATCGTTTTTACTTCGTCCAGTCGGAACCGGGACTCCAGTATCAGGTACACCAGATGGGGGTGTCCAGCGGCACGCTGCGCATGCTGGCGCTGATGACAGCGCTTCTCACGGAATCCGGCGCGAACCTGATCGGCATCGAAGAGCCGGAGAACTATATCCATCCCAAGGCGCTGTCCTGCTTCGTGGATTATCTGCGAGAAGCGCGAAATAGAGTTCAAGTCATGGTGACGACTCATTCTCCGTTGCTACTCAATTATCTGGGCGAGCCGGAAGCCATCCGCGTCGTGAGGCGCGACGAAGAAAAAGGCACGCTCGTCTCCGCGGAGAACCCCGACCATATACGCCGCGCGCTGGAGGAGTCGGGGTTCGGTCTGGGCGCATATTACGAAACGAAGGGGTTCGGGTAGAACCGACATGCGCAAGCATGTGGTCGTCATCGCGTCGGGTGAAACGGAACGGCGCGCGCTTCCCCATCTGGTTCGTCATTTGCAGGATCGAGGCGTGGTCGTCGATGAGGTGCGCATCCCGCCGCGACAACAGGCGCTCAACGTCGCAATGGCGGAAAACTCATCAAGGCGGCATGGTACGGGAATCTGCACGCCCCGCCGGACAAATTCGTGCTCGTCGTGGATACGGACAGGACCGATCCGGGTGCCGCGACAAACCCCTTCCGCATACGACTCCCAAGTCGTTTGAGTGGAATCGGCGCAGCCGTGCAGTTCGCATGCGCGCAACAGCATCTGGAAGCCTGGTATTTCGCCGATATCGATAATCTCAGGGCGTATATCGGTCGCTCGCCGGGGCGTATCGATACAACGAAGCCGGACCTCATCGACAACCCGAAAGAACACTTGAAGAACCTGCTCGGCAATCGAGTCTATACCGCCCAACCGCCCATTTGTCCGGGGAGATCGCAAGCCGACTGGATGTCGGTGCGATCGCCGGACGCAGTCCAAGTTTCAAAGGGTTTCTCGCCGCGGTGACGAACGGCGACGGCCTTGGGGATGGATGAAATCCCCGGGGGACAATCCCGAGCGGCGCAAGGCCGCCGGAATTGACCTCGTTGCCGTCAACCGATAGGTTCGAGCTCCGGTGAGACTGGACGGGAGGACGGTCACCAATGCCAAGGTTGCCGATCATGGTTCTGTGCGCCGTCCTGGCGCTCTTCTCGCCCGTCTTCGCGGCGGTGGTGGACCCGCTGGCCTCGCCGGCGTGGGAGGACGTGCAGGACGAATTCTTCGGTCGCGACGCGCTGGTCTTCGACGACACGGTCGCCCTGACCATGCCGACCGAGGTGGAAAACGGTTTCGACGTGCCGCTCGCAGTGCATCTCTCGCCGGCGCTCGGCGATGTGCGCGAAGTCGTCGTCATCGCCGAGAACAACCCGATCCGCCACGTCGCACGCCTGATTCCGCATCGGCCGGTAAAGTCGGTGGGCCTCAAGATCCGGCTCGAAACCTCGGGCGCGGTGCGCGCGGCGGCGCTGACCGGGGACGGCGTCTGGCATGTCGGATCGACATGGGTGAGCGTGCTGACGCCGGGCGGCTGTTCCGCGCCGCCGCCGCTCGACGGCGCCGAGGCATCGAACCGGGTCGGCGAGATCGCTGTGCGCACCTTCGACCGCGAGGACGGCGGGAGTCGGCTCAAGTTCCGCATCATCCACCCGATGGATACCGGGTTCGCAATGACCGCGGCCGGCGAAGCGATCCCGGCGTATTTCGTCGAAACGATCGAAGTGTCCGACGACCGCGGCGTGGTGCTCGAGCTGCTTACCCAGGCGGCGATGGCGCCGGACCCGATCTTCACGGTCGATCTGCCCGAACTGCGCCAGAGCATACGCATCGAGGCGCGCGACAGCGAAGGTTTCGAGTTCGAGGCCTTCCGTTGACGGGGTTTCGGCTGGCGGTCGCTTTCGCGGTCCTTCTCTGGGCCGGCGCGGCGGGCGCGCGCGGCGACAGCTACCGGCTGGTCCCGGAAGAGATCGCGCCCGGCGTTTTCGTGCTCTGGGGCGCGCAGGAAGGCTATCTCTCGCAGAACGGCGGCAACGTCGTCAACACCGGCTTCATCGTCGGCGGGCGCGAGGTTATGGCCGTCGATACCGGATCGACGCGCCTCTACGCCGAACAGATGATCGCGGCCATCCGCCGCGTCACCGACAAGCCGATCCGCACCGTCGTCGTCACCCACCACCACCCGGACCATTCGTTCGGCATCAAGCCCTTCAAACGCATCAACGCGCGCGTCCTGATGCATCCGGCGGGCTACGCGCTGCTCGAGCGCGACGGCGCCGCGCTGTTGCAGTTCATGAAGGCGCTGCTGGCGGACCGCTGGACCTCGGGCACGGAGATCGCGCGTCCGTCGGGGTGGTTGCGGCGACCCAAGACCTTCGACCTCGGCGGGCGCGCCGTGCGGGTGACTCCGCTGACCGGCGGCCATACGCCGGGCGACGTGATCGTGTTCGACGAGGCGACCGGCACCCTGTTCGCGGGCGACCTGGTGTTTCACCAACGGGCGCCGACGGTGCCGCACGCCGACATTCCCGTCTGGCTGTCGCATCTCGACACGCTGGTCGCGATGGAATGGCGGCGCCTCGTCCCCGGCCACGGACCGTTGATCGGCGCGCCGGAAGAATTGGCGCCGATGCGCGACTATCTCGCTTTCCTCGAAAGCTTCGCCCGGCAATCGGCGGACGAGGGCCGGATGCTGGCGGAAACGCTCGATGCGAAAATCCCGGATCGCTTTCAGGGCCTTGCGGAAGTCGAGACCGAGTTCGACCGATCGATGAACACCCTGTTCCGCAAGTTCGAAGGCGACCAGTTCGACGCTTCGGTTGCGGTGAACTGAGCCGCGGTTTCGCCTACTCCGCCGCCGGCGCGGCTTCCGCGAGGACGGCGAGGCGTTCGGCCATGCGGGCGGATTCCTGCTGCCGACGCCACATTTCGGCATAGACGCCGCCGGCGCGCAACAGTGCCGCGTGGCCGCCGCGCTCGACGATGCGTCCGGCGTCGAGCACCAGTATTTCGTCCGCATCGACCACCGTCGAAAGGCGGTGCGCGACGATCAGCGTCGTGTGGCCGCGGCTGACTTCGACCAGCTCCGCCTGGATATCCTTCTCGGTCGCCGTGTCGAGCGCCGAGGTCGCTTCGTCGAACACCATCAGACGCGGCCGCTTGAGGAGCATCCGGGCGATCGCGACCCGCTGCTTCTCGCCGCCCGAAAGTTTGAGGCCGCGCTCGCCGACCATGCTGTCGTAGCCCTGTGGAAGGCTGGCGACGAAGCCGCTCAGGCGGGCGAGCCGGGCAGCGTGCTCGATCTCGGAATCCGAACAGTCGGGCCGCGCATAGGCGAGGTTGTAGCGGATCGTGTCGTTGAACAGCACCGTGTCCTGGGGCACGATTCCGATGGCGGCGCGGAGCGACGCTTGCGTCACGCTGCGGATATCCTGTCCGTCGATCCTGATCGCACCGGCGGAAACATCGTAGAACCGGAACAACAGGCGCGATAGCGTGGTCTTGCCGGCGCCGGACGGCCCGACGATCGCCACGGAGCGGCCCGGTTCCACCGTGAAGTCGATGTCGCGCAGGATCTGGCGGTCGGGTTCGTAAGCGAAGTCCACGCGGGCGAACTCGATCCGCCCGCCCTCGACGCGCAACGGGCGCGCATCGCGGGCGTCGGCGATCTCGCGCCTCACGCCCAGCAATTCGAACATGCGCTCCATATCGACCAGCGACTGCCTGATCTGACGATAGACGAAGCCGAGAAAGCCGAGCGGATGGTAGAGTTGCAGCATGAAAGCGTTGACGGTTACCAGGTCGCCGAGCCCCATCGTACCGTCGGCGATTCCGGCGGACGCGAGCAGCAACACGGCGGTCATCCCGCCGGCGATCAGGAACGCCTGTCCTGAATTGAGGAGGGCGAGCGACACCTTGGTGTTCACGGCGGCTCTCTGATAGCGCCGCAACGAGATGTCGAAACGCCGCGCCTCGTGGTCCTCGTTGTCGAAATACTTGACCGTTTCGTAGTTGAGCAGGCTGTCGATCGCCTTGGTGTTGGCCTGCTCGTCGGATTCGTTCATGCGGCGCACGAAGCGGATGCGCCATTCGGTCACCATGAAGGTGAAACCGATATAGACAATCACCGACACGCCCACGATGGCCGCGAACGAGGCCTCGTAGCGGTAGAGCAGGATCGCGCATACGAGGCCGATCTCGAACAATGTCGGCAGAACGTTGAACAGCATGAAGGAGAGCAGGAACTCGATGCCCTTCGTGCCGCGTTCGATGACGCGGCTCAGGCCGCCGGTTCGCCGTTCGAGATGGAAGCGCAGCGACAGCGAATGCAAGTGCCGAAAAACCGTCAGCGCCACTTCGCGCACGGCCCGTTGTCCGACGCGGGCGAACACCGCGTCGCGTAGTTCGCCCAGCGCTACCGACAGCAGGCGGGCGATGCCGAACGCGACGATCAGCGCGACCGGCACGATGACGAGACCGCTCCGCGTTCCCTCGTCGAGTGCATCCACGACATCGCCGAGCAGCAGGGGCACCTGCACGACGGCAACCTTGGCGCCGACCAGGAACGACAGGGCCAGAACGACGCGCAGGCGCAAGTCGGGCCGCCCTGCCGGCCACAGATAGGGCAACAGCGTCCGGACGACGCCCGCATCGCGGCGAAACTGTGCGCCCGTACGGGGTCGTCCTTCGGTCATGACGGGAGCCCGACCGCGCGCGCGTTCCGGCGCGACATTGCGGGTCGGGTGCGCCTTCAGCCTCCCGCGGAGCCGCCGGGCAGGATCAGGATCTGCCCTGGAAAGATCATGTCCGGATCCCGGATCTGGTCGCGGTTGGCTTCGTAGATCGCCATGTTGCGCTCGCCCGTGCCATACACCCGCCGGGCGATGCGCCACAGGCTGCTGCCGATCTGCACGACGGCGAGTCCCTCGGCAACGGCAGACCGTTTGGCGTCGGCGACGCTGAACGGCGTTTCGAGCCGGGAGACCACGCCTCCCTCGCCCACGACTTCGATGCGGAGGTCGTGAAGTCCCGGCTCGACCGCCGCGTCGGGATCCAGCCGCCAGGCGCCGGCGGGATCGACCGCCACCGACCCGACCGGCCGGTCGTCGAAATACGCGACGATCCGCATTCCCGGAATCGCCGTGCCGGAAAGATCGATACCGCCGGACGGGCTGTAGGAAATGGTGTCGAGGCGGATTCCAACGGCCTCCGCTCCGGCGCCGGGTTCGCCATTTTCACGCAGTTGCGCGGCTCCCGAATCGCCGCTTGCCGCAGCGAACCGCCGCGTCGCTTCGGCGTCTGCCCTGGCGGCAGTTGCGGGCGCTTCAGGCGCCGGTACGACCGTTGCATCGGACGACGCATAAGCTTCGACCGCGCCCGCGCGGGCCAGGCGCGCTTCGGCGGCATCCGGTCCGCCATCCGACTCCGGCGTGGCGAACGCTTGCGCGCTGGCGGCGTCCGCTTCCGCCGTGTCCGGCGCTCCCGGCATGGGAAGAACCTCGATGTTCACCGCGTATGCCTCGATCGCCTCCGCCCGTACCGCACGCGCGCGTTCTCCGCCCGCGCCGCCGTTCGATCCCGGCGCCGCGAACCGCTGCACACTCGCGGAGTCCGTCGCCGCGGCGACCGGTGCATCGGGAGCCGGAAGCAGAGCGGTGTCCCGCGCCGACGACTCGACCGCGTCCGCGCGCGACCGGCGCGCCTCGAACGCCTCCGGGCCATCGTTCGATCCGCGCGCCGCGAACCGTCGCACGCTGGCGGCATCCGCTTCCGTCGCGACCGGCGCGGGCGGCGAGGGGAGAACCCCGATGCCCGCGGCATATGCCTCGACCGCCTCGGCCCGTGCCGAACGTGCACCCTTCCTGCCTGCGCCGCTGTTCGATCCCGGGGCCGCGAACAGCCGCGCGCTCGCCTCGTCCGCCGCTGCCGCGACGGGCGCATCGGGTGCCGGAAGGGCGGCGATATCCGGCGCGGACAGGTCGGCCGCCTCGGCGCGCGCCTTTAGGAGAACGTCGCCGCCGTCCGGTGCCGCGACGTCGGCCAGGGCCGGAGCGTCCCGCGGCGATCGGGCCGGCATCGGCGTCGAATCGATGCGCACCGTCTCTGCCGCTCGCGGGTGGGGCGTCGCCGGTAAATCGGCAGGGGCGGGCGGCAATTCCGGCACCGCAGGCGAGCGCCCGTTTTGCCCTTCGAGGACGCCGATCGTCGAATCGCCGCCAACCGCCGGTGCCGCCTGGAGTCCGTCGGGTGCGCCGGGTTCGGCCGGCGCCGAGAAACCCGGCGTCACTCCCGCCCGGAGCCGCAGTTTCGGCGCGGCGGGAAGCACCGTCGCCGGCAAGTCCTCTCGACCCGGGGCGCGAGAGACCGCCGCTACGTCCACCGGTGCGGATGCCGGAGGCGGCGCGCTTGCCGGCGCTTGCGCAGGGTGGATCGCTGGACCGCCGACAGCCGATGACCGAGCCTCCGGCCCTTCGGGGACGGCGGGTGCGGTCGGCGCCTGAAGCACCGCCGAAAGACCGGGCGCCGCCCCTGCCCGGGGCGGCAGTTCCGGCATCGACGGAGCCGTCGCCGGCGAGTCGGTGTGGTCCGCTGCGCGACGAACCGCTGCCACGTCCGCCGGCGGGGACGCCGGGGGCGGGTCGCCTGCCGGCGCCTGCGCCAGGCCGGCCAGGGAACCGCCGACGGGCGCCGGCGCGGCCTCCGGCCCCTCGGGGATGGCGGGTTCGGTCGGCGCCTGAAGTGCTGCCGAAAGGCCGGGCGCCGCGCCTGCTCGCGGCGGCAGTTCCGGCATCGACGGAGCCGCCGCCGGCGAGTCGGTGTGGTCCGCTGCGCGACGAACCGTCGCCACGTCCGCGGGTGAGGACGCCGGGGGTGGATCGCCCGCCGGCGCCTGCGCCAGGCCGGCCAGGGAATCGCCAACGGGTGCCGGCGCGGCCTCCGGCCCTCCGGGCGCCGCCGGTTCGCTCGGCGCCGGAAGCGCCGTTACCTGAATTTCCGCAGTGCCGCGGCGTGGCCGCAGGTTCGGGGAGGCCGGTTCCGCCGCCGGCGCGTCGGCACGGTCCGGAGCCGGGGAGGAAATCCCGTTGGGCGTCGTCGCGCCGCCGGCTGCAGGCGCGGGCGAAACCGCCGGAACGGTTCCGGTGTCGGTGCTCATGACAAGAGGCGCTTCGGGGGGGGCGGCTGCGCTCGGCGGCCCTTCCGGCATCGCAACGGCTCGGTCGCCGCCGGCTCCGGAATCGCTGCCGTCAGCACGGGAAAGGTTCCCGACCACGGGGGGCAGGCCGGAGACCGCTGGCGGCAAGTCGCCGGTGGCGGGGGTCGGACCAACGGCCTCGTGCGGGCCGCCGGCCGCGGGAGACGTGCTGCCGACGGCAACGACGGTGCGCGCGTCGGTCCCGGTCGTTCCCGACCCGAACCACAAATAGCCACCGACGACGATGGCAACCGCAGCGCCGCTGCACACGACAATCAGAACCGGTTTACGCACCTGCGCCTCCCGTCGGACGATCCCCTGACATATTCAAAGTAGTATCCGCTTGTCCGTGAAAATCAACCGCCTCGGGGTGCGCGGGTATCCCACGTCACGCGCCTTACCCTTCGCGAAGGCGCGGCAGACCCGGGTGCGCCTTGCGGAAAACTGCATCCTCGTGCGAGTGAGACGCATCCGGTCGCCGTCAAGCGAAGTGCGCGCGATGCGACCTCGATATTGATTGTGACGATCCCTGTATCGACAACATCGACGGCATGTTCGCTTTGCAGGCGGAGTTTGATCGACAAGCAGAAATCGGTATGCTCGACCCTCGTGTATAAATCACGCCGCGGGCGCGAGGCGAGAAGACAGGTGACCCGTCCGACGCTTTGCGTTTTCTGCGGCTCCGCCCGCGGTGCGGACCCCCGCCACGCCGACGACGCTCGGCGTCTGGGGCGTGCTTGCGCCGAAGCGGGGGTCGCGCTCGTCACCGGCGGCGGCGCGGTCGGCCTGATGGGTGTCGTGGCCGACGCCGCGCTTGCCGCCGGCGGCGCGGTGACCGGGGTGATTCCCGGTTTTCTCGAACGGCGGGAGATCGCGCATCGCGGCCTCGGCAAGATCGTCGTCACCCGCGATATGTCCGAGCGCAAGCAGCGCATGTTCACCCTGGCCGATGCGTTCGTCGCTTTGCCCGGCGGCGCGGGGACGCTGGACGAGGCGTTGGAGATGCTTACCTGGCGTCTCCTCGGTCTGCACGACAAGCCGGTGATGCTTTTCGACAGCGCCTATTGGCGCCCGTTGCTCGCGCTGTTCGACCACATGGCCGCGAACGGCTTTCTCAACCCCGGGGCGCTGCCGCTCTGCGAACCGGTGGACGACGTGGCAAGTGTCGTGCACCGCGCCGCGGGCGTGGCCGGCACGGCGCCCGCTTGAATCCGGCGATCAGCCCGCTATGGTCCGCCGCGCCGACACCGGCGCCCACGGAGACCCCGCGCATGGCCAGAATCAAGGTGGCGAACCCGATCGTCGAGCTCGAGGGCGACGAGATGACGCGCATCATCTGGCGCTTCATCAAGGACCGGCTGATCCTTCCCTATCTCGACGTTGCGCTGGAGACTTACGACCTCGGGATCGAGTCGCGCGATGCGACCGACGACGCGGTCACGGTCGAGGCGGCGCACGCCATCAAGCGCCACGGCGTCGGAGTCAAATGCGCGACGATCACCCCCGACGAGGCGCGGGTCGCGGAGTTCGGGCTCAAGCGCATGTATCGCTCGCCGAACGGAACCATCCGCAACATTCTGGGCGGCACCGTGTTCCGCCAGCCCATCCTGTGCGCGAACGTGCCGCGGCTGGTTCCCGGCTGGACGAAACCGATCGTGATCGGCCGGCACGCTTTCGGCGACCAATACCGCGCCACCGACTTCGTCGTGCCCGGCGCGGGGCGGCTGACCATGCGTTTCACGCCCGCCGACGGCGGCCCGGCGCGGGATTTCGACATTTTCGACTTCCCGTCCAGCGGTATTGCGCTCGGCATGTACAATCTCGACGACTCGATCCGCGGCTTCGCCCGCGCCTGCATGAACTATGCGCTGAGTCTCGGCTGGCCGCTCTACATGTCCACCAAGAACACGATCCTGAAAGCCTATGACGGGCGCTTCAAAGACCTGTTCCAGGAGGTTTTCGAGGCGGAGTTCGGCGACCGTTTCGCCGCCGCCGGCCTGGTTTACGAGCACCGTCTGATCGACGACATGGTGGCGAGCGCCCTGAAATGGGAGGGCGGCTTCGTGTGGGCGTGCAAGAACTATGACGGCGACGTGCAGTCCGATACGGTCGGGCAGGGTTTCGGTTCGCTGGGCCTCATGACCTCGGTGCTGCTCACCCCGGAGGGCGACGTGGTGGAGGCCGAGGCGGCGCACGGGACGGTCACCCGCCACTACCGCCGGCATCAGGCGGGCGAGGAGACCTCGACCAACCCGATCGCGTCGATCTTCGCCTGGACGCGCGGGCTGTGGCACCGCGGCACGTTCGACGACGCCCCCGATGTCCGGCATTTCGCCCTGACTCTGGAACGCGTCTGCCGCGAGGCCGTGGAAGCTGGCTGCATGACGAAGGACCTGGCCGTCCTCATCGGCCCCGAACAACCGTGGCAGACCACCCGCCAGTTCCTCGATACGCTCGACGAGCGGCTTCGCCAGGCGATGGTCGCGTGACCGGGCGCTCGCGTCAGACCACAGGCGCGAGGCCGCCGTCGAGATTGACCGCGACTCCGGTGATGTAGGCGGCGCGTTCCGACACCAGAAACGCGCAGAGATCGGCGAACTCCTCCGCCTCGCCGACGCGACGCAACGGGATCGTTTTCGCCATCTCGTCGTAGAGTTCCTGCACCGGCCGGTTGCCGGCGCGACGGTCCCACTGGGCACTCTTGATCAGCCCGATGCAGATGGCGTTGACGCGGATACGGTGGGCGGCGAATTCGTTGGCCAGCGATTTGGTGAGGTTGATGCCGGCCGCGCGGGTGACGCTGGTCGGCAGGGCGCCCGCCGGCGGCGCCTTGCCCGCGACGATCGCCGCGTTGACGATCGCACCGCCGCCGCGCGCGCGCATGATCGGCACGGTCGATCGGCACAGACGCACGCACGCCATCAGCTTGAGGTCGATGTCTTCACGCCAGCCGGCGTCATCCACCGCCTCGAGGCCCGATGCGGCGGACCGCCCGGCATTGTTGACCACGATATCGATGCCGCCGAAACGCTCGACGGTCGCACGCACCAGCGCATCGAGATCGGCCGGATCGGCGACATCGGCGCGGACGGCCGCGATTTCGGCGCCGGTCTCGCGACCGATCTCGTCCGCTGCGCGCTTCAGGTGGTCCTCGCGCCGGGCGCAGATGGCCACCTTGCACCCTTCGCCGGCCAGCCGTCGGGCGGTCGCGCGACCGAGGCCGTCGCTGCCGCCGGTGATCAGGGCGACCTTGCCCTCGAGCCCGAGATCGAACATGTGCCGGCCGCCGCTACGGGTGCACGCCCCAGGGCGCGGCCATGAGGAGCTTGTTCTCCTGTCTGAGAATCAGCGGCCGCAACTTGGCGGCGAAGGCGCGAAACGCCTCGTCGGCATAGAGCCGCGTCCAGAAATCGCGACGGTCGGCATCGTCGTCGAACTTCCACAGATGCACGAGCTGGTTCATCGCCCCGACGTCGCCGGTGAAATAGCCGACAAGTTTGTCGCCGAAGTCTTTCTCCAGCGCCGGCCAGCCGTGGCGCTTGTAGAGCTCGACCGCTTCCGCCAGCTTGCCGACGTGAAACGTGTAGGTGCGCAGTTCGTAAATCGCCACGATGGGTTCCTTTGCTTTTCGCGCCGAATGCCGCAGGTTCAGGCGTTGGAGGGGAAGAAGGCGAGCGTGCGCGCCTCGATGCTCTCACGCGGGATGGCGTCCGCCGGTGTCGTCTCATCCTTGAAGGCGGTGTGGCAGGTGAAACGCGCCGTGCCGTCGGTCGCCGAGTCGTAGCACTTGATCAGGATCGCCTCGTCGGCGGCGAGTTCGGGGTAGTAATACCAGCGATGGTCGGGGTTCCACGTCGTCTGATAGACCTCGCCGGTGCGGTTCCCATAGACGAGATCGGTCGCGATCAGGTCGTTCGGCGCGATGCTCCGCGCGTCGCAAATCGCCAGCGGCATGGTCTGCAACGGGCCGCGGATGGGGCGCCACACGTTGATCGCGGCAAAGCGGCCCTTGATCAGTTTCTCCGCTTCGCCGCCGCCGATCAGGTCGCGCACGCGCTGCGGACCCGATTTGACCGTGTAGTCGTTGTGCACCACCCGCACCGGCTCGCGCACCTGCCGGGCAGCGCGTACCGCCTCGTCGGAGTTGCGCACGTTGTGGTCGAAAACGTGGACCCGGAAGGCGCCTGTCGCCCGTTTCACCAGTTCGGCCATTTCGGGGTAATAGACGCGCTCGACCTCGTCGGAGTCATAGAAATCGCCGGTCGCGCTGCGATGGTCGACCAGCGCGAACCCCTCGCGGTCGAGCGACGCCGGTTCACCGAGCGTGCGGGCGTTACGGATGGCGAAACCATGCGCGTCGTATTGCGACCGGCGCGTCACCGGCGTTCCCGGCCCGGTGATATACGAACGCGGTTTTTCGTCTCCGGGCACGATGTAGTTCAGGATGCCTTCGACCGTTACGGCCGTCGCTGGCTCGCCGTAGGGCGGCATGGCTTCGTCTCCTCGACCGACTCCGGACGGCGCGAAACATACGGAGGCGAACGGCGCCGATCAACGTCCGGGTAATGTCTCAGTTTGAAATCGATACACGCCGCGGGACGACGGGACTCCAGCGCGCCGCCGCCCCGCTGTCATCGCCAGCAAGAATCCACACGAACCGCGACAATTCCTGTGGGGGCAACCCTTGTGGTTGCCCTCCTTTGTCGCCGTCGTGTTCGGGGTTCGGGCGCCCACAAGGGGCGCCCCTACAGGCGGGTCGATGCCGCCGTCGTCGCCGGCACGGACCCGAACGAACCGCAATAGTCTTCAAACCGAGACACTACCAACGTCCGCCGCCCCTCGCATTTCACCAGCAATCCGGAGTTTGCGTATTCGCGCACGCAAGGGGAGATCGGAGCCCTCCGCAAAGATACTCGCCATGCACATGAGGCGAGCTGCCATGAAGAGACCCTCGGCTCTTTCACGACTCCGACGGCGCGACGTCGAGGCGGACGACGGTGTCCGCCACCGCCGCTTCGGGTGCCGGATAGCGGGTCATCACCAACGGATCGTGGCCGGGGATGACGTGCGCTGGCGACACCGCGAGGCGGCGCATCTTTTCGTAGCCCTGCACCATGTCGGCAACGCTGAACGCGATCGGAAACGGTGCGGTCGCCTCCATGTTCTCGTAGAGATGGCTGGCGTCGGACGCGAGCACCACCCATCCGCGGCGGGTCAGCACGCGCACGCACTGTATTCCCATCGTGTGCCCGCCGACATGGTGCACCGAAACGCCGGGTGCGACCTCCGAATCGCCGTCGTGAAACGCCACCCGGCCCTGGAACGCCTTCTCGACCATCCGGGTTACGTGATGCGGGCTGTAGGCGTAGCCGAACGGTTTATGCGCCATGTGGCGTCCCGTGGCGTAGGCCATTTCGAGGTCCTGAAGGTGAAACCGCGCGTCGGGGAAATCGTCGAGTGTGCCAGCGTGATCGTAATGCAGATGGGTAACGATGACGTCGGCCACCTCGCGTGAATCGATTCCGATCATCGCCAGGCCCTCACGCGGCAGGCGCGTGATCTCACGCCCGCGGCGCGCCGCCTCGCGGCGGTCGAACCCGGTATCGACGACGATCGTCCGGCGTTCGTTGACGATCGCCCAGACGTAATAGTCGATGGGCATGGGCGCATCGTGCATGTCGGTGACAACGATGAAGTTGTCGGTGCGCGTGCGCTGCGCATGGCGGCCGTAGCGGACGGCAAAGACTTCGTATGTTTCGGGATCGGACATGCGCCGGCTCCTTTCGCGGCGGGTGGCGAGGCGCGTCTATCGTAGCGCAACCCGGACGGCGAGTGCGTCGATCCGGCGCGCCGCCCACGTGGAAAGCAGCACCCCTGCCGAAAACACGACGACGCCGATGTGAACGTCGGCGGCGCTGAACATCTGGCCATCCACTACCAGCACGACCAGCGCGATGATGAACACGTCGAGCATCGACCATTTGGAGAACGCCGCGAGCCACCCCGCGAGCCGCACCGCGCGGCCGCCGCCCGGCGCCGCATACCACAAGGCGAGGCAGACCCCGATCTTGCCGAGAGGAAACAGGATCGAGAACAGGAAGGTCACGAGAAACAGGAACCAGTCGCCGGCGGCGGCGAACCTGAACACCGCTCCGGCGAGCGAATACTCCTCGGAGAAAAAGAACCGGCGAACCGTCACTGCCGGCAGAAACAACCCGGCCAGCAGGAGAGCCGCCGACAGGCCGAGCCAGACCCCGACCCAACGGTCGGCTCCGGCAGCGGCGGAGGCGAGTGTCGCGCGGTGGTCGGTCATCCCGGTTCAAGGTGGGCGGGCGACCGCGGGCGCACAAGAGAATTCCGAAAGCGCGCCGCGTCGCCGGTGCGCGAAGTGCGCATGAACACTGGCCGGCGGCTCGTGGTCAGCCCCGGTTCCGCCCGCACGCCGCGACGGCCTTCATCGTCAACACGGAGGACATCATGTCCAGCCCGGTTCCGCCCACACGCCGCAACGGCGGCAGCTTGCCCGGCGCGTTTCCCTCTGTTAGCTGTCGCGCGTCCCCGGAACGTGGAGAGCCGCATGATTCAGTGCCAGGAAATCGCCGAATACGGCGCGCCGCTTGCGGCCGGCCGGCGGCCGCTGCCCGAACCGACCGGGCGGGAGGTCCTCGTGAAGGTGCGCCACTGCGGCGTGTGCCACAGCGACATTCATTTGCAGGACGGCCATTTCGCGCTCGGCGGCGACCGCCAACTCGACATCACGGCGGGCCGGCCGCTACCGTTCACCCTCGGCCACGAGGTCGAAGGCGAGGTCGCGGCGATGGGGCCGGACGCCGAAGGCGTCTCGCCCGGCGACCGGGTGGTGGTCTATCCGTGGATCGGCTGCGGAGAGTGCGGCGTGTGCGCCCGCGGCGAGGAGAACATGTGCGGGCGGCCGCGCAATGTCGGCGTCAACATCCACGGCGGATACGCCGACCACTGCCTCGTGCCCGACGCGAAATACCTGTTCGGTTACGGCGACGTCGATCCGGCGCTCGCGGCGACCTTCGCCTGTTCGGGGATTACCGCATACGGCGCGCTGCGCAAACTCGCGCCGCCGCGCGACGGCGACGCGGTCATGATCGTCGGCATGGGCGGCGTCGGCATGGCCGGGCTGGCGTTCGCGAAGGCGCTCTTTCCCACCCCGCCGCTGGTCGCCGACATCGATCCGGCGAAGCGCGCGGCGGCGCTCGAAGCGGGGGCGGCGCAGGCGTTCGACAGCGGCGACCGTGCGGCCGCCAAAGCGGTCCGCGAGGCGACCGGCGGCGGCGTCGCCGGGGTGGTCGATTTCGTCGGTTCCAGCGGGTCGTTCGCCTTCGCCAATTCGGTGGTGCGCAAGGGCGGGCGCATCGTCGTCGTCGGGTTGATCGGCGGCGAGATGTCCATGCCGCTGCCGATGTTCCCGCTTCGCGCGCTGAGCGTTTCCGGATCGCTGGTTGGCACACCCGGTGAGTTCACCGACATGATGGCGCTCGTGCGCGCGGGCCAGGTCGCACCGATCCCCGTGCGCACTCACCCGCTCTCCGAAGCGAACCGCGTGCTCGATGCGCTCCGCGCCGGCGAGATCGTCGGCCGCGCCGTCCTGACGCCGTCCTGACATGCGAACGCCGGCGGCGCGGGGTCGCGGGGGACCACCGCCGCGAAGCCGTGCGCGTCCTCGAACAGTTTGGCGGCGCCTCTCCCAACTCGCCGAACGCTTCATCGAAACACGTCAAACAAGTTGACGCTTATGGGGACACGACGATCCGCAAACCTTCGGGTAGGCCGTCCGGCGTCAAGGCGCATGACACGGGGAGCGCCGGCCGTTCGGGTCGCATGTCGTGGACGCGGCGAATCCCGTCGTCAGAACAGACGTCGCAGGCCGAGTCGCAGGGTCCGAAGCTCCCGGTCGTATAGGGGGAGGGTCGAGGCGGTTCGCGTCCAGTTCAGCGTGATTTCGGGCAGATAGCCCTCCCACGCCAGCGCCCGATGCGAGAGCGTCAGGCCGAGTCCACGCGTCCGGTCTTCCCGCCGGGTCAGAAACAGCGGTTGTTTGCCGTCGAACCTCGTCTCGGCGAGGCGGGCGCGGATCGACAAGGCCCGGTCTCGCCCGAAATATCCCGCCCAAGCGAGGGACGCCTCACGCGACGTCCAGCGCAGGTTCTGCCGTTTCGGCGCCTCGCGCGAGAGCGTTCCGCCGGCCGTCAGCCAGCCGGGTCCGATGCGCCGCGAGACGCGCAGGCCGAGTGATCGTCCATGAGGGTCCGTGTCATCGCGAGCCGCATCGTGGCGCGTGGTCCAGAACCGGGTGGAGCTTGCCGCGCGCCAGTCGCCGGCGACGGCCTGATCCACCCCGACTCCGGCCCACAGGCTGGCGGCGTAGGCATCGCCGCCGCGCCAACGCCGTTCGACTCCGAGGTCGGCATAGACCAGTCCGGGCCGCCGCCGGCCCGCAATCTCCACGGCGTATCCCGCTCGCGGTCCCGACGAGAGGTTTGCCCAGGTCCGATCATACGCGCTCGCGCCGAGCGCCGTGTTACGCGCCGCCGCCGCGCGCGTCTCGACATATGCGCTTCCGCTCTCGGTCATCGGTTCGCGCCAGCGCAGCCGCGCCCCTGCGCGCGTCACCCACGCGGAGACCGGCCGTTCGTTCAGGGTGAACGAGAGACCGCCGAACAGCGGCACATCGACAGTCTCGCGCTCCGGTGCGTTGTTGACGTTGTCGTCGCGCCAGATGCCGAGGTCCAGATCGATGCGCACGCGCTGTCGGGTGCGGATGCGCGTAAGAAACCGCTCGACGTCGCGCCGGACCGTCGGCGGCAGGGTGTCCTTGCGCCACAACTCGCGAAATGTCGCCGCCGCTTCGTCGTCGCGCCCGAGCGCGAACAGTGCTATCGCATGATCGAACCGGAAGCGGTCGACGTTCGGGCGCTCCTCCGCAAGCCGTGCGAGGATCGCCGCCGCCCCCGCGTGCCGCCCCATCCTGGACAAGGCCAACGCCGCCATGAACCGGACGGCCGTGGTGTCGTGGCCGGCCGCGAGCGCCGACACCATGGCCCGGCGCAGCAGCGCCAGCGCCCGCTCCGGTTCGTCTGCGGCGATCAATCGCTCCGCCGCACGTATGGCTTCGACGGTATGCTGTCGAGGAGGGTTCGGCGCGGTTTCGCTTGCCGCGCCGACGTCGCAAAAAAAGCGCGATGGCCAACAGCGCCGCGCAGGCGAATCTTCCGATCGCCGATATGACAGGCTACTCGTCAGTCGCGTTTCGCGCCGAACGCGCCCACGATGCCGTCGCGATCGAAGACGCCGCCAACCTCTTCGTAGTTCGGGCCATAGAAAGCGCCGCCGATCGTCCTGTCGGCGTCTGACGAGCCGTCCTTGAAAGCGCCGCCCGTCACCGCGAGATCCGTCCAGGACATATCGTCGAGCGATTTCCCGGAGTTCATGTATTCGATACTGGTGAACGAAACATCGACATCGGGATCGGAGAGATCGTCGATCTCGATCGAAGCGTCGCCGAAGATCGGGTCCGCGCCTTCGGTCGCATACACGCTGGAATCGAAACCACCCATAACGCCGGTCCACGTCGCCGAGCCGGAACCGGCCGGATTCACGTCCGAAGGCTGGCCATACGAGTGGCTCCCCCAAACCACGTGGTAGTTCGGATCATCGCTGCAGGGGTCACACTCTATCTCTTGCGAGAATCTGAAGCCACTGTAGTCGAGAAATGCTCCGTAGTCAAATTCCCAGCCTTCCTTTTGTGGAAGACTCTCAGGGGAAACAAGGAATACCTTTATGTCTCCGTGTTCTCTGGCGAGAGATATGTGGACATCCTGGGGGAGAACATCCCCGTCGAAACATAACTCACCATCGTCGTCGCGGCACCGTTCCAAATCGTCGATGGAATCCGCCGGAAAACGGTTTCCCTCCGCGTCGACCTGATATTGCGCGCCCGAGACGGCGTGCGTAAGTCGTTGCCGCGTCGCTTCGGGAACAACATCGCTCCAATCGTATGTCTGACCTTCGTCAGACCCGCCGCTGCCGACACAGGCGGCGAGCGGTATGAGACAGCTGGCGATCGCGGCGTGTCGGACAATGCGGTACATGGACCCCCCTTCCGGTTCTGGTTGCAAGGACGGTGAGGTGGAAGGCGACAATCGGTATGACACGCCGCTCCCAATGCTGTGTCGTATTTCGCTTGGTCCGTTTCCGCTACACTGTCGAGCAACCAGTGTGTCGGCGTGGCCGTCGCCGGACAAACGATTTTTCGGCCCCACACAATCGATGAAACCTCAAGAGTCGAACGATGACCTGCCCCCTGTCCTCCCTGAAAGCCCTGCGCGCCTTCGAGACCCTCGCACGCCTGGGGTCGGTGTCGGCCTCGGCCGGCACGCTCTACGTCACTCCCGGCGCGGTGAGCCGTCAGATCAAATACCTGGAGAAGGAGTTCGGCGTCGCGCTTGTCGAACGGGGCGGGCGGGGGCGCCTGAAACGGAGCGGACGGCGCAGCCGCGATCGCCTGCGCAAGATCACCATCGCGCCGGTGTTTCGCCGGATCAAGCAGGCCCGGGGGTTTCCGCCAGTTCCTGCTGCGCGGCCTTGATCAGGTGCGTCACTTCGAAGAGTTGCCGTCCGGTCTTGTCGAGACCGTCGTCAACAAACTGTCCGCTCTCGACGAAGCGGCGCCGGAACGGCGCTGCGTTGTCGCGCCGGCGCCCGGTTGGCGGAGCAAGGTCATGCCCGGGAGCGAGCGCGTCATGGATAACGGCAAGCTGCGCGAAGCGCGGCGGTTCCGATCCTCTCTCGGCAGGTCGCTGCTGTTCGAGTGGCACGCACGTTACGGAGACGGTGGACGCATTCACCTCCGTTTCGACGTGAAACGCCGGGAGGTCGAAATCGGCTACATAGGCCATCATTTACCGCTGCGGTAAGCCCTCGCGCGGGTTTGCCGGCCCGCCCGGCCCGCCCGGCCCGGCGTTTCAACGCATGGCGTCGCCAGGCCATGGCGTATCTATCGGCACTCCCAATTCTCCAGATTTCCGTTCGAGGATCGCGCGGGTTTCGGGAGTCACCGGCGTCACCATGTAGCCGGTTCGGCCGTCGCCTATGACCGCCATTCGCTCGTGCGGGGCGCGCCGCCAGAGCAGCGTCACGATCAGACACAGAGCCGAGTCCAGGAGATCCTGATCGCGCTTGGTCGGCTTGGGAAGCACCGCCTGTTGAGCGGCCCATTGCGCAAGCTGAGGGATGTGGAGTTCTTCCGCATGCCACCGAACGGTTTCCGCCACCATCTTCCAGTCGCCGAGCGAAAATTTCTTCCGGTTCCTCGGATTGTAACGCGCCGCCTGCTTCCGCCGCATGATCTCCGGTTCGAGCGCGGTTAGCGCGAGCGCGGGAAAGACCTCGATCAGGAATCGTCCCTCCCTGGCCTCGCGGGCGGCCGGCGGGTTCTCGCGCGCGCCGACATCTGTGAGAAACTTCCAGACGGGCGCATCGTCGCCGAAGAATTGCGCCTTCCACTTCCCCCGATTGGCGGGTTGGACGCCGCTCTTCAGCCTGCCGATCAGGGAACCGGCGATTCGATCGACGGGCCGGGAGCCCCCGAGGTTGGGAACCACTGTTGGCTGGTCGATCGCCGCCAGCACGTAATCATGTGCGCAGCGGAGCATCCGGATGGTCCGGGCGGCATCGTCGAACCCGGCCGGCTTCGGCGCGACGAAGCGTTCGAGGCGTCGGTTGGAGAAGCACGCCCACGCCAGGCCGCCGGGCGTCTTGCCGGCCCAGGCGGAATCGAACCCGACGAACGCTTCACGCATGACCGCTCCCGTCTCTCGATGCGACGGACCGACGGTCGATACCGTTCAAAAGGTCAAAGATGGCGCCCGCATCCCGACGTCCGCCGGCGCGAAACATTTTCGCTACCGAGGTGGCAAGAGAACCAGGGTCCCCGTCCACAATAGCGATCGAGTCCATGGGAATTATCTGGCGGGCACGGCAATGAATCAACCTTCTTCGCAAGTTTCTTCATTCACGCGCAAAAACTCGACAAGGAATTGGTCCATATGTTGGGATACCCACGATAGAATATAGCCCGCATTGCCGCCATGCGTGCCAGCACTACCGGAATCCCAAGTCGTTGCTGCAAAAAGCTGATTTGTGTAGATATCTCTTACCATCTTGTCGTATTTCAAACTAAGGCTAAATGCCCGACCAACCACAGTAACGTTGATATAGATATAGGGGCTGAGAGCCTTTTCACCATAAAGACGCGCCGAACGCAGACGGCTTTCCACCGTAGCGCGAATCGCATTCTTCGTGAGACCGATCTCCAGCGCATCTTCGGGCAAATCCTCCACCACAAGCCTCATAGGCGTACAGTTCGAGAACAATCGGAAACGATCATAATCTGTCGTTTCACTCAATGCGCCGAATGAGAAGCACGACAACGCAAATGCCGTCACGATCACGCGGGATCGCCCAAAAAAAAACACTTTCTTCATTTCATGATTCATGACTACTCTCCAACGACACATGGCCGGTTCGTTGCATAACACTGATTCCAGCGCCGCGCAACACGGTTTCGTGACTTGCCTCGTTTCCCGCAATCCCGCCGATCTACACGGTGCGCCTACGCCGGCGCCGGGTCGCGGGGGACCATCGCTGCGTAGTCGTGAGCGTCCTCAAACAGTTGTGCGGCCCCGATCAGCAGATCCTCGCGGCGCGGGGGCGCGACGATCTGCAGACCCACGGGCAGGCCGTCCGGCGTCAACGCGCACGGAACCGAGATCGCAGGGCAACTCGTCAGGGTCACCGCCGAACAGATAAGCAGCCAGTCGATGTAATCCTGGAGATCCACGCCATCTACGCGCTCGGGCCAGCGCACGGTCTTCGAAAACGGCGGTACCACGGCCGCCGGGCACAGCAACAGGTCGTAAGTTTCGAAGAACGCCATCGCGCGCCGGTAGATTTCGGCGCGGTTGCGCTCCGCGGCCATGATCTCCTCGACGCTCAAAGCACGCCCGGCCTCGATGTTCCACGCCACTTCCCACTTCAACTTGTCGCGATGGGCGTCGAGCAAATCCCCCCGCGTCGCCGCGAAGGCGAGCGCGCGCATCACGTGGAACGTCCGCCGCGCCTCGGAAAAGTCGAGGCACGCTTCTTCCACCGCCGCGCCCATGTCGGCGAAGCGGGCGGCGGCCGCGCGCACCGCCTCGCGTACCACCGGCTCCACCGGCACGATGCCGCCGAGATCGGGGTTGAATGCGACCCGCTTCGGCGCCGCCGGTTCGGCGGCCGCCAGTGCATACGCCGTGCGCGGCGCTTCGAGGGACAGGGGGTCGCCCGGGTGGCGGCCCACCATCGCGTCGAGCATCAGCGCGGTATCGGCGACGTCGCGCGCCATCGGGCCGTGCACGGCGAGGTCGGCGAAGGGCGCTGCGGTCGGTCCGTGTGCGACGCGCCCCGGGCTCGGGCGCAGACCGACCACGCCGCAGAAGCTTCCAGGGTTGCGCAGCGAGCCGCCGAGGTCGCTGCCGGTCGCCAGCCACACCTGACCCGCCGCGAGCGCCGCCGCCGAGCCTCCCGACGAGCCGCCGGGGGTCAGGTCGGTGCGCCACGGATTGCCGCTGGCGCCGAACACTTCGTTGAAGGTTTGCGACCCGGCGCCGAACTCCGGCGTGTTCGACTTGCCGATCACCACCGCGCCGTTGGCTTCGAGACGCTCCACCATGTAGTCGGAGTGCGGCGAGATATGATCGGCGTAGATCGGCGAGCCGAAGACGGTGCGCACGCCTTTCACTTCGTCGAGGTCCTTCACCGCGATGGGGAGACCGGCGAGCCAGTGCGGCGGCGGGTCGTCCGGCGGCGCGTCCATGATCCGCCTCGCATGCGCCCGCGCGCGGTCGAGGCACAGGGTCGGCATGGCGTTCAGCGCGTCGTCGGTCTCGGCGATCCGCTCCGCCGCGGCGTCGATCAGTTCGAGCGGCGACACCTCGCCCTTGCGCAGCGCGGCGACGGCCCGGCGGGCGGTAAGGCGGCACAGTTCATTCATCGGCGGCCGCCTCGCTGAGATAATCGACCGCCGCGACGATACCCTGCGGGTCGTGCGGTACCCCGGCGGCGGCGAGCGCGGCCTGGACGCTCGCCAGCGCACCGAGAACGGTCGGGGCGTTGAGGTCGCCGAGGTGGCCGATGCGGAACGCCCGCCCGGCGAGCTTCAGGATGCCGACTCCGAGCACCACGTCGTAGCGCTCGCGCGCGATCCGGCGCACGTCTTCCGCGTCATGCCCCTCCGGAAGCAGAACGGCGCTGACCGAATCGGACGCTTCGCGCGGGTCGCGGGCGTTGAGTTCGAGACCCCAGCCGGCGACCGCACGACGCACCGCCTCGGCCAGGAGGCGGTGCCGTGCGAAACACGCCTCGAGACCTTCCTCCTCCAGCATGTCGATCGCCTCGGCGAGGCCGAACATCAGGTTGATCGGAGGGGTGCAAACGAAGCCAGCGGTCTCGCCGTCGGGCATCATGTCGCGCCAGTCCCAGTAGCTGCGCCGCGTCGTGCTCGACTGCGCCGCGCGAAACGCCCTCTCGCTCACGCCGGTGAAGCCGAGGCCCGGCGGCAGCATCAGTCCTTTCTGCGACCCTCCGACCGCGACGTCCACCCGCCATTCGTCCATGCGGAAGTCGATCGAGGCGAGCGAGGAGATCGTATCGACGAGGAACAGCGCCGGATGGTCCGCGGCGTCGATGGCGTCGCGGATTTCGGCGACGCGGCTGGCGACGCCGGTCGAGGTCTCGTTATGGACCACAGCCACGGCGCGAATGGCGCGGTCGCCGTCGGCGGCGAGATGCGCCCCGATTGCCGCCGGGTCCGCGCCGCGCCGCCAGTCGCCGGGCAGGTAATCGACGGTCAAGCCGAGCGCCTCGGCCATGTCCTTCCACCAGTGCGAGAAGGCGCCGGTCTCGCACATCAGAACCCGGTCGCCCGGCGAGCAGGTATTGGCCAACGCCGCTTCCCAGGCGCCGTGGCCGGCGGCCGGGTAGATCAATACCGGGCGCTCGGTGCGGAAGATGCGCTTCAGGCCGGCGAAACAACGGTCGGCGATGCGCAGGAACTCCGGCCCGCGGTGGTCGAGCGCCGGACGGTCCATGGCGCGCAGGATGCGATCCGGCATCATCGTCGGGCCGGGGGTATGGAGGAACTGTCTTCCGCGCCTTGCGCTCATCGGGCTACCTTTGCGGGATGGGAGCGCGTGATTTAGCAGATCGCGGCGCGGCCGGCGACAGCCGCCTGGCGCGCCGGCTGCGCCGGGCGATCGAGGGCGAGGTCCTGTTCGACCCGTTCTCGTGCGGGCGCTACGCGACCGATGCGTCGATCTACCAGATCGCGCCGATCGGCGTCGTCGTGCCGAAGAGTGGCGGCGACGTCGCCGCTGCGCTCGCCGTCGCGCGGGAGGAGGGCGTGCCCGTCCTGCCGCGCGGCGGGGGAACCTCGCAATGCGGCCAGACCGTCGGCCGCGCGTTGGTCGTCGATACGTCGAAGCACCTCGATGCGATCGTCGCTCTCGACGCCGAACGGCGGCGGGTCACGGTGCAACCGGGCCTCGTGCTCGACCGGTTGAACGCGGCGCTGGCGAAACACGGACTCTTCTTCCCGGTCGACGTCTCGACCGGCAGCCGCGCGACCCTGGGCGGCATGGCCGGGAACAACAGTTGCGGCGCGCGGTCGATCCGCTACGGCAACATGGTCCACAACGTCCACGCCGCCGAGGCGATGCTGGCGTCGGGCGAAACCCACCGCTTCGCCCCGGTCCCCGGCGAGTTCGACGGCTTCGAAGAGCACCCCGACTATCTTTCCCTGGTGGCGGATCTGCGCGGGCTCGCGGCCCGCGAGGCCGGCGAGATCGCCGCGCGGTTCCCGGCGCTGTTGCGCCGTGTCGGCGGCTACAACATCGACTCCGTGCGTCCGGGCGGGCACAACATGGCGAGCCTGCTCGTCGGTTCGGAGGGCACGCTGGGGTTCTTCACGGCGCTCGAACTCGATCTCCAGCCGATCCCCCGCCACCGTGCGCTGGGCGTGTGCCGTTTCGAGTCGCTGAACGCCGCCATGCGCGCGGCGCAGCCGATCGTCGCGCTCGACCCGAGCGCCGTCGAACTGGTGGACCGCACGCTGATAGACCTTGCCCGCGAGGCGCCGCCGTTCCGCCCGGTGATCGAGCGGTTCGTCGCCGGGCGCCCGGCCGCCGTGCTGCTGGTCGAGTTCGCCGGAGACGACGAGGCGCCGACGCGGCGCGCGCTCGACGACCTCGCTACGCTGATGGCCGATCGCGGCCATCCCGGCGCGGTGACCCGCGTGACCGATCCGGCGGCGCAGCGGGCGGTGTGGGAGATGCGCAAGGCCGGCCTCAACATCGTCATGTCGATGAAGGGCGACGGCAAGCCGGTCTCGTTCGTCGAGGACTGCGCCGTGCCGCTCGACGACCTGCCCGAGTATGTCGACCGTATGAGCGACCTGTTCGCGCGCCACGGCACGACGGGGACATGGTATGCCCATGCGTCGGTCGGGTGCCTGCACGTGCGCCCGATTCTGAACATGAAAGATCCGGCGGCCGCCGGAACGATGCGCGCCATCGCCGAGGAAGCGTTCGCGATGGTGCGCGACTATCGCGGATCGCATTCGGGCGAGCATGGCGACGGCCTCGTGCGCTCCGAATTTCACGAGGCCATGTTCGGCCCGCGCCTCGTGCGGGCGTTCGAGGCGGTGAAAGACCGCTTCGATCCGCACGGCCTGTTCAACCCCGGCAAGATCGTGCGCGCGCCTCGCATGGACGACCGGACGTTGTTTCGCTACCCGCCCGACTATGCGCCGGCGGGATTCGCGGCGGCGCTCGACTGGTCGGCATGGGGCAGTGGCGGGCTGCTCGCGGCGGTCGAGATGTGCAACAACAACGGCGCCTGCCGGAAGGCCGCCGGCGGCGTGATGTGTCCGTCATATCGTGCGACCCGCGACGAGGCCCATGTCACCCGCGGTCGCGCCAACACACTGCGTCTCGCGCTGACCGGGCAGCTCGGCGCCGACGCGATGCGCTCGGAGTCGATGGCGGAATCGATGGCGTTGTGCATCGGCTGCAAGGGCTGTCGCCGCGAGTGCCCCACGGGCGTCGATATGGCGCGCATGAAGATCGAAGTGTTGCATCATCGCGCCGGGGTTCGGGGATTCAGCCGCCGCGATCGTGTCGTCGGCTGGCTGCCGCGCTATGCCCCCTGGCTCTCTCGCGCTGCGGCGGTCGCGAACCTGCGCAACCGCTCGGCGCTGTTGCGGCGCGCCGGAGAGGCATGGCTCGGCCTGAGCGCCGCACGCGCACTGCCGCGCTGGGCGCCGGAGCCTTATCTCGAAACCCCGGCTCCGAGCGGCCATGGACCCGGCGCGGTCCTGTTCGTCGATACGTTTGCCACCTGGTTCGAGCCGAACCTCGCCCGCGCCGCCGAGAGAATACTCCGCGCCGCCGGCCGGCGCGTCCACGTCGCGCGCGGGCGCGGCCGGCCCCTGTGCTGCGGCCGCACCTTTCTCGCCGTCGGCGCGGTGGATGAGGCGCGCGCAGAAGCCGAACGCGCACTTGCCATCCTGGCGCCGTTCGCCGAGGCGGGACTGCCGATCGTCGGCCTCGAACCGTCATGTCTGCATACGCTGATGGACGAATGGCCTGTCCTCGCGCCGGGCCGGGCGAGCACCGCAGTGGCTGGGGCGGCGGTTCCGCTGGAAACGTTTCTGCGACGCGAGGCGGGCGACTTGCCACTGCGGCCGCAGGCCGCCAGACGCGTTCTCGTGCACGGGCACTGCCATCAGAAAGCATTCGGGGTCGCGGACGACGTGGCCGCGATGCTCGACCGCATCCCGGGGTTCGAGGTTTCCACGGTCGAATCGACCTGCTGCGGCATGGCCGGCGCGTTCGGTTATCAGGCGGAGACCCAGGCGGCGTCGAAAGCGATCGCCGGGTTGGATCTGATGCCGGCGCTGGCTGCCGCTCCTGCGGATGCGGCGGTCGTTGCTGACGGCTTCAGCTGCCGCCATCAGATCGCCGATCTCGCGGAACGCCCGGCGCAACACGCGGCAACGCTGCTCGCCGCGGCGCTCGTCTGATACGAAAGCCGATCAGAGAAACAGCGTCGCGCCGTCGGCCTCGGCGTCGTTGAAGAAGCTGACGAGGCCGGCGACGGCTATTCCCAGATCGTCGCGCAATGCTTCCGGAGCAAGGCCGACGGCGCGCAGCCCCATCTCGCAGACCATGAAACGGACGCCGAGCGCGGCGCAGGAGTCGAGCAGTTCGTCGAAGCCGGCGACCCCGCGGGCGCGCAGGTCGGCGTCGGCATCCGCGCCAGGCAACGTTTGCCAACCCGGCTCTCCGTCGCCGCCCGTGCGCAGGAGGGCGCGCACCGCGTCCATCGTGAAGAACAGCGTTGCCGGACGGTCGATCGCCGCCGCCGCCGCCGCCACCGCGAGCGCGTAGTGCGTTCTCGCGTAGTCGCCGGAAAAGACGATCAGCGACAACTTGCCCTGCGCGGCCACGGCTCAGGCCGCGTGACGCGACAGGTCTCGGATGGACGCCTGCGGCCCGCACAACGCGCAAGCCGGGTCGGGACGCACGCGCACCTTGCGGAAGCGGCAACCGAGGCCGTCATAGATCACCAGGTGACCGGACAGGCTCTCGCCTATATCGAGCAGTTCCTTGACAACCTCGACCGCCTGCAGCGAGCCGAGCACGCCGGCCAGCGCCCCCAGCACGCCGCCCTGCGCGCAGGTCGGGACCAGACCGGCCGGCGGCGGGGTCGGGAAGATGCAGCGATAGCACGGGTGCGGCGCACCCAGATGCGCCTTGAAGGTGGCGAGCTGGCCCTCGAAGCGCAGGATTGCGGCGGAGACGAGGGTCTTGCCGGCCAGACAGGCGGCGTCGTTGACCAGGAAGCGGGTGTCGAAATTGTCGCTTCCGTCAACCACCAGATCGTAACCGGCCAGAAGCGCTTCGGCGTTGGCCGCCGTGAAGCGCGCGGGGTGCGGCGCCAGTGTGACGTCGGGGTTGATGGCGTGGACGGCGGCGCGGGCGCTCTCGACCTTGTCGACGCCGAGGCGCTCCTGTGTGTGCAGGATCTGACGCTGTAGGTTCGAGAGAGCGACCACATCGTCGTCAACGACGCCGATGACCCCGACACCGGCGGCAGCGAGATAGAGAACCACAGGCGAACCCAGCCCGCCCGCCCCGACGACGAGCACACGCGAACCGAGGAGCCGGGCCTGGCCGGTTCCGCCGACCTCGGGCAGCACGATGTGCCGGGCGTAGCGTTCGACCTGTTCGTCGCTGAACTCCATGTGCCGACTATAGCCGTGCGAGGCCGGCGCGGGGAGAGTGGCCAGACGGTCGGTAAGCCGGGTTCTGTGCCCGCGAACGGGCGATGGCCATTCATCTGGGACGCCCGTTGCCGGGCGCCTCCGTGCGACCTACCCGGACGACGACCGCGGAGGCGCGGTCCGGCCGCCGCGGTGCGGCGGCGCTTGCCGTCCCTATCCGGTCTTGCTCCCGGCGAGGCTTGCCGTGCCGGCGCCGTTGCCGGCGCCGCGGTGCGCTCTTGCCGCACCCTTTCACCCTTGCCTGCGGGCCGCCCGTGAAGGCGGGCGCGGGCGGTTTGCTTTCTGTGGCGCTGTCTCCGGGGTCGCCCCCGCCGGGCGTTACCCGGCGCCGTGCCTCCGTGGAGCCCGGACTTTCCTCTCCGCCCCGGAGGGCGGAGCGGCCATCCTGACCGTCTGGCGCAGCGTGTCGTTACCGACTCACCGGGCGCCGGTCAAGACGCGAGTCCCGAATTGGCGATCGTCTCCGGGATCGTCCTGCGGCCCCCCGGGGTCAGACGCCCCGTATCGTCGTAGATCTGCTCGCGGCCGACCGTGAAACCCGGGGGCCAGGACCCGCCCGGTACGGGCGGCCAGAACGCGTCGACGTCGAGTCCCCGCTCCTGGCGCGGTTTTCCGTTTGGGTCGGGCGTGTCTTGCGTGCATTCGGACGCGAGAGTTTCCACTTCAAGGTCAGCGGCGCGAGTTCGCCATTCCGTCCCATGCCGCGTCCGCAGCCCGTCGGGCACGGCCTTGCGCTATCGTGTAACGATCCTGTCGATTGAACATGCGAACACGGATTCGGGGTGTCAACAGCTGTATATTTCCCGGCGACGCGGCTCGGTAGCAAGTCGCGGGTTGACATTCCATTAGCGGCAACCGTATTGGTAGCGCGTCGCCAACGGTGCCGACGGATGCGCGAAAAAAATGCGGTCCGGTTATAGTCGCACTTCGGTTGCGAGAAGTTTTCTGTAGCGGAACGTTCGGATGGCCAAGCGTATAAGCATCATCAATTTCAAGGGTGGTGTGGGCAAAACCACACTGACTTTTCATCTGGGGGCGGGGCTTGCCCGCTTCCACAAGGCACGGGTGTTGTTGGTCGATATGGATCACCAAAGCAGCTTGTCGATACCCTGCCTTGAAACGGACGGATGGGAACAGGCTGCCGCGGAGGGTCTGACCACCAATGCGATATTTAACAAATTTGTCAATAAGAAGCTGCCGGGCAAAGAAATCATTCATAAAAATCGGGTGAGATCCAAGCAGTATAACTATTTCACCGGATATTATCCGAATATGGACGTCGTTCCCGCCAGTTTGGAACTGGACGATACAGAAATAGAATTGACCGCCACACATATAGGCACCGGCGTCGGTTCGGAATGGGACAAACGTACTCTTGTCTGTCGCTGGATTGAAGAAACCGGCGTCGACGACGATTATGACTATATCCTGTTCGATTGCGCCCCGGCAACCAAAATCGTCACCCAGAACGCCATTGCAGCCAGCCACGGTTATGTGGTTCCGGTCGTCCCCGAAGCTGTCATGGAAAGAGGCACCCCTCATTTGCACAAGATGATCGAATTCGGGATAGACGCTCGATTGAAGGACTTGGCTGATGCGGGAGACAGGCGGTGGACGATGTACGTGCCCGACACCCGGTTGATCGGGCTGGTCGTCACCCGTATTCAGGTTGCCGGAGGCGCGGTTTCAGGATACACTAACGACCACACACTACACTTGGAATCTCTGAAAAGACAATGGAAAACAAAGCTTTTGGAGCCTTACGTCAAACAGGGCACCGGCGTTTCCGATGCGCTGGCGGCCGGTGTTCCGGTTTATGACCGTAGCGCCGACCGCAACATCGGCGAGCGAGGAATTGACGATCAGTACAGGGAATTGACCAGAAAATTGAAAAGGAGGATCGACAGGTCATGAATACGGAACGAGCGCCGCGAAACCCGTCCGGGGAAGTCGATTCCAACGTAAACCGTCTCCTCGTTCGCGATATCGTCCGATATCTTTACGGTGTTGCGAACTTGCAGAAAAATGGACGAACCGGAAATCCAGAGCTGGGCAAGGCGCTACGTGATCTGGCCGAGCTGCTGAAACCGTATCCAACCCGATCCATCGCCGAACTCACGTTGGCGTCGGCGGTTTCCGACGACCCGACCCCGTGCCAGCGGAAAGCGAGGAAACCGGCGGCGGAACTACCGGAAAACCTGCAAACTCTGGCGCCCGAGGATGTCGACAAAATCCTCGACGACCGAAAATTTCTAAAGAAACAACTTGTTGAGTTGGGCGCTCGCCGCTTCGGCATCCCGCGCGGCGCGTTGTCCCGGCTGACTCGGATGGAAACGGTGGAGTCGATTCGAACCGCGTTGGACCATGAGCGTTCGCTTGCGGCGATTGGCCGCAGAGCGGAGATAGCAGGCGAACGCCGCATGTTCTGATAGCAGTGGTTACTGCGATAAACCACTCGCAGAGCGGGGTGGTTTCCTGCGCCCGGTCAGCGCCGCCGCCGCTTGCGGCGCCACGCCCTGATCCAGGCCTTGCAGTGCTCGTCTCGCCCCGTCAGCACGTCCTCGGCGAGGCGACAGCTTTCCGAGTCGCGGTCGAGGGCGAATACTTCCGGCGGCGGGCTTGCGACCGGGTTGACGATGCCGCTGTCGGCACCGGCCTCGACCGCCATGAGCATGAACACGTCGTTGATGATCTTGCGCGCGGGAATGCCGAACGACACGTTCGAGAAACCGCCCGTGATGTGGATGTCGGAACCGAACCGTGTGCGCAGACCGCGGATGGCGTCGAGCCCGTGGCCGCCGAAGGCGCCATCCACCGAGATCGGGAAATAGAGCGGGTCGATGTAGATCCCGGAATCGGCGAACCCCATGGACCGCGCCGCTTCGACCATGCGCGAGGCGTTCTCGACGCGCTCGTCCGGTCCGTCCGGCATCCCGGAATCGCCGGCGGCGGTGACCACCACCTCGGCATCGTGCCGGCGCGCCAGGTCTAGCGCATCCATGCGTTCGAGCGACGCCGAATTGAGCAGCGGCCGCGCGCCGCTCGGATCGCACGCCGCAAGACCGGCGACGATGATATCGACGTTCGAGGAATCGACCGAAACCGGACGCGCGGTCTCGCCCTGAACGAACTCGACCAGCCAGCGCATGGCCGTCGCCTGCTCGTCGAACTTCACCGAGATCTCGTCGACATTGACGTCGAGAAAGTCCGCACCGGCGGCTTCCTGTGCCCGGACGATCGAACGCAGATAGCCTGCGCATTCGGCGTCGCCCTCCATTGCGCCGCGCACTGCGATCATCACATGCTTGACCCGGCCTTCTTCGAAGTCCTGGGTCCGGGTCGCCCATTCGGGAACCGGCAGCAGGCGGTCTTCACCGGCAGTATCCGTGTAGCGCACCGCCGGACCGCCAGCGCCGTCGGCGACGAAACGGCCGCCGCGCTTCATCACCACGCGGGTGGTGTGCATGTTCTCGCCGATGACGATGAACTCGCCGTTCGGGGCGGCGTCGATCTTCATGCGGTTCTCCTTCGCGGCACAGGCGGGGCCAGGCGCGTCGGCATCGGTTTGAACTGGCAGCCATCGACGAACAGGTCGAAGAAATCCGGCGTCGTTTCGAGTTCGATATGTTCGATCTTCTCGACGAGGCGCTCCAGCCGCCGCCGCTCCGCCGCCGACAGCAGGATGGCCCGCGCGCCGGCGATGGCGGCGTTGCCCACCTTCTCGATGCGCCGGGCGGGGACCGGCGCGAGCAGGCCGATGTCGATGGCGTTGCGCGGGTTCACGTATGTCGCGAAGCCGCCGGCGAGATACAGCCGGTCGATCGCCTCCGGGTCGATCCCGAGCGTGCGCAGCACGATATACTGTCCGCAATAGTTCGCCGCCTTGGCCTGGGCGAGATTGCTCGCGTCGCGCTTCGAGAACCGGATACCCCGTTCCTCGACGACGGGAATGGCGGCCCGCTTGCGATCCGCCGCGAACACCCCTTTCGCGGTCATCACGCCGTGCCGGCGCAGCTCGGCAAGCAGGTCGATGAGGCCGGAACCGCACAACCCCTCGGGCGGATGCCCGCCGATCGTGCGCCATGCGAACGCGCCATCGTCGAGGGCGATCGATTCGATGGCGCCGTCCACCGCCGGCATTCCGAAATCGACGAGACCGCCTTCGAAGGCGGGACCGGCGGGGCAGGAGGCGGCGACGATCCGATCGCCTGCGGCGGCCACCACCTCGGTATTCGTGCCCATATCGACCAGCATCACCGACTCGCCGCCGCGGCCGGCAATGTCGATCGCGACAAGACACGCAGCGGTATCGGCGCCGACATGGCTCGCGATCAGCGGCAGTCCGTAGGCCCGAGCGCGACGGTTGACGCGCAAACCCAGGTCCCACGCATCGACGCACAGCGCGGTCGTCTCGCGTTCGCCCGCGCGACGGGCATATTCGACCAGCGACTTGTAGGGTTTCTGTCCGATCGATTGCACATCGTAGCCGAAGAGAACGTCGCGCATCGTCGAGTTGCCGGCGATGACGACTTCGTAGATGGTGCGACGGGCGATGCGATGGCGGCGCGCGAGGCCGCGAATCTCGCGGTTGAGCGCCGTAATCGCCGCCTGTTGCAGCACCCCGCGCGCGGCGCCGTCATAGGAAATGCGGCTCATCACGTCGCTGCCGCCGAAACGCTGCGGGTTCTCGAACGCCACCGTCTCCACCGAGACCCCGGTCTCGAGATCGACCAGATCCATCACCACCGTGGTGGTCCCCAGATCGACGGCGATGCCGAGGATGCGCCCGCGATATCGATCCACCGGGATGTCGCCGTAGAACACCTCGCCGCCGCGTCGAACCGCCATCGGCGCCCGTTCGATCGACGCGCGGGGTGCGCCGAGGGTGACGATGCGGGGGCGGCGTCGCAACGGCGCGAAGGTCACTTCCACGTCGCCGGCGGTCAGGACCGCACGGCAGGCCAGTCGGTAAGGATCGCGCAGGAAGGACTCGGCCTCGCCGCGCGGCGAGAGCGCGGCAAGGCCGGCGCTCACCTCCACGACGCATTCGCGGCATCGTCCGCTGCGTCCGCACGAGGTTGCGACCTCGACCGCGAACTCATCGGCGTAGTCGAAGAGGCTGCGCCCGACGACCGCGTCGCGCGCCTCGCTGCCGTGGCGGACCAGGCTCATGCGCCGCCGGTTTCGCGACGAGCCGCCGCGCGGTCCCGGATCGCCTTGATTCGTCGTTTCGCGCGGTCGCGGCTTTCGGGGCGGCTTTCCCAGGCGAGACGGTAGTCGAAACGTCCATCGTGGGTGCATGCGGGCGGCGCATCGTCGTCGCCGGTCGCCAGTTGATGGCGGCAGCGAATGTGGGCGGTGCAACGGTCCCGACGGTCGCGATACGGGCAGCGGGTCTGCGCCTGAGTCTCGGCGTGCGCCGCCATGTTGCCGAATATCTCGCTGATCCGGTCGAGCCTCTTTCGGAGCGCGTCGCCGTCGGGCCCGCGGACGGCCTTACGCATCGGCGGCGATCAATTCCTTGGCCAGCGCGACGCAGGCGAGAGCGTCCTTGCCGTAGCCGTCGGCACCCATGTCGTCGGCGAACTCCTGGGTTACGGGCGCGCCGCCGACCATGATGCGCACATCGTCGCGCAAGTCCGCATCGATGAACGCTTCGATGGTCTTGCCCATGTTCGGCATGGTCGTGGTCAGCAGCGCCGACATGCCGAGAACGGGCGCGCGGTGTTCTTCGATCGCTTCGATGAATTCGTCCTCGGACGTATCGACGCCGAGGTCGTGCACCACGAAGCCCGAACCGCGCAGCATCATGATGCACAGGTTCTTGCCGATGTCGTGCAGATCGCCCTTGACCGTTCCCATCACCACCGTCCCGATCGGATCGATGCCCGAGGCCGAGAGGATCGGTTCGATATGCGCCATTCCCGCCTTCATGGCGCGGGCGCAGGCCAGCACTTCGGGAACGAAGATGAAGTTCTCGCGAAACTTGATGCCGACAATTCCCATGCCGGCGATCAGCCCGTCGTCCATGACTTCGAGCGCGTCGACTCCTTCGTCGAGCGCCTTACGGGTCAGTGCGTCCACCGCGCCGTCGTCGCCCTCGATGATGCCGGCCGCGATGTCCTGCATGAGCGGGCGGGCGCGTGCGAACAATTCGATGTTGCGGGCGATTTCCTCGGGCCGTTCGAGGTATTCCTCGATTTCTTCGCGGACGAGGTCGTTGGCGATGTCGCCGAGCCCGGCCATGGCGAGCCTCCGACCCGGCGTCTAGTGAACCGGTGCGCGCGAGTCGTGCCATTCGCGCACCGCCCGCGGAATTTCGAGCAGGTTCTCGATCGGAGTCTGCAGCGGCACTGCGCATTCCGGGGCCACCATCTGCACGCCGGCGTCCAGATTGGCGAATACTTCCGCGCGTACTTCTTCCGGCCCGCGGGCGAACAGGGTTTCCGGGTTGTTGATGTTGCCGACCAGGGCGATGCCGCCTTCGACCGCATCCATCGACTCCTGCGGCTCGTTCTTGGAATCGTAGTGGAACGCCGCCATGCCGGTCTCGGCGATGTAGGACATCCGGTCCACCGTGCGCCCGCAGATGTGAAGGATCAGCGGGATCGGCAGCCGCTCCGCGAACTCCTTGTGCAGGTCTTTCAGATAGCGGTCGTAATACTCGCCGCTTACCAGATCGCCGGTCGCGTGATCGGGCAAGGTCAGCGCGTCCGCCCCGGCGTCGATTTGCGCGAGTCCGAAACGGATCGTCGCTTCCTTGAGGCGGTCGAGCACCAGTTTGGTACGTCCGGGATCGTCGAGCGACAGGAGCAGGAACGGTTCGACGCCGAAACAGTGATAGCCAAGCGACCACGGCCCCATGGTCTTGCCGACGATCGCGACTTCGTCACCGAACTCCTTGCGCAATATCCGGATGGCCTCGATCACGCAGCGCGTGTCGCGATGTTCGAGGAGGTCGTTGGGGATGACGATGTCGTCGGCGTCGGTCCAGATCGGCTCGCGCATGCGCACGGTCGGCCAGTTGTCCTTCTGCTCCCATTGCATCTTGCAGCCGAGGGCGGAGGACTCCTGAATGATCGAGAACACCGGCATGATGGAGTCGAAGCCGAGCTCGGTGTAGCCGGTGGCGGCGAGACGCGCCATCAGTTCGGGTTCGCGATTGGCGTCGGGAAACGGCGCATCCACCAGGTCCATCAGTTCGACGGTGGCGACCGAGGTCGGATTGCACACCGGCGTGCGATCGACGGGTTCGCCCGCGAGCGCGGCGAGCACCCGTTGGCGCGAGGTCATCGGCGCGACTCGTTCGCTCATGTCAGCCTCCACATTCGTTCACGTTTCAGTCACGAGCGCTCGGCGCGGACAGCACGCCGCGCGCGGCCTGCATTTCGATCTCGCGCATGACCGCGCGCAGGTTGAGCGCCCGCACCATCAGCAACCCGATCAGCGGGTCGTGCGCGCAGCCGCAGTCGAACGCGATCTCGTCGTCGGCGCCGTCCGCCGCCCGCATCTCGGCCAGTCGCACGAGACCGCGGGCGACCGCCTGGACCTGGCGCCGGTCATCGCCGTCGCCGGAGAGACGATAGAGCCCGGCGCCGATGCATTCGGCGCGGATGGTCTGGCCCGACCTCCTGTCCGACACTGCCATCGGCCGCGGGGCGATTTCGGTCTCGGGCGCGATCTTGCAGGCGTCGAGAAACAGACGCCGGGCGGCGAGCGTATGGCTCGCCCCGCAGGCAAAGCGCACGCGGCTCGGCGCCGCGCCCGCAACCATGCCGCCGAGACGGCACATCGCGGCGATCACGCCGTCGATCCGCGCCGCCGCGTCCGGCTTCACGCTGTAGGAATGCACTGTGAAGGCGTGCGGGTTCTCGTCCGGCCGCTCGTAAAGCGCGATCGAGATGTCGTGGAAATGCGGGTCCATCGAGAACAGCTCGATCCGCCGCCCCAGATCGACAACGCCCATGCATCTCCCCACGCCCCACCGAAGAACGCCGGACTTTAGACCGACCGCCGCCGGCGGACAAGCGAGCCGGCGGGTGGGTAGTGTCCCGGTTTGAAATCGATGCATGCTGCGGGACGACCGGACTCCAGCGCGCCGCCGCCTTGCTGTCATCGCCAGCACGAACCCACACGAACCGCGACAATTCCTGTAGGGGCAACCCTTGTGGTTGCCCTCCCTTGGCGCCCGCCTGTTCGGGGGTTCGGGCGCCCACAAGGGGCGCCCCTACAGGCGGTGCGCGATCTCGGCGACGGCGGGAATGTCGGGTTCGGGCGCCCACAAGGGGCGCCCCTACAGGCGGGTCGATGTCGCTCGGCGCACCGGCCGTCCCGCTGTCGTTACCAACACGAACCCGAACCAACCGCGATAATTTTCAAACCGAGACACTACCGGCGGGTGCAGCGGTACGATCGCGTGCGGATTCCATCGATCTTCGGGCTCGCCCGGATCGCCTCGGTATGCCGGCGTTCTTCACCTCTGATGCGCGGCCATCACCCGGTCGGGATCGTGGACCCCGCCAGTCCCGTCGATCAGGGCGATGCCGACGATCGCGAGCGTGTCGCCGGCTCCGGCGGCTCCGAGGGCGATCGACGCGCCGGTCGCAAGGTCGCGGCGGACGCGCACAGCGGCCACCGCTATCCGAGCAGGCGGAAGGCCATGACGGGGAACAGGTTTTCGAACAGGTTGGCGACGATGACCACGCCGACCGCAGGAACGATGCCGGCCCCCAGGGCAATGCGCGCCACGCGAAACTCGATGACCAGGATCGCCAGATGGACCACCATCATGAAAGGAGTGAAGATCGCGGGCGCCGCCAGCACGACGAGTTCGGTAACGCAGAGGATGCCGAGGGAGACGACCGCCAGCCAGTTCATCGCGATGACGAGCAGCGCGAAGCGGTCGGTCCTGCCGAGAATCCACGTCACGCCGAGCAGCACCAGCGCGCTCAGGGGCCAGTCGAGGAGATAAACCGCGAGATCGGCGCCGAGTGGCGCGATGCCCTTCCCGGGATCGAGCGCGGCAACGATGCCGCGGGCGATCTCGCGTTCGACGAGGAACAGCGGCAGCGCCACCAGTGCCGCGAAAAACGACCGCCAGAAGCCTTCGACGGTCAGATCGAGGTGGTTGAGACCGTCGGGGTCGCGCGCCGCGAGACGGACGACGCCGTATAGCGACGCAACGGTCTCCTTCACGCCCCGGACTCGAAATAGCGTTGCAGGATCGTGCGATAGATCTCTGTCAGGCGATGGAGGTCGGCGACCGCCACGCATTCGTCGATCTTGTGCATGGTCCGTCCGACCAGGCCGAATTCCACCACGGGACAGACGTCCTTGATGAAACGCGCATCGGACGTGCCGCCGGTCGTGCCCGCTTCCGGCCGCCTGCCGATCACCGACTCCACGGCATCGGCGACGAGCGCGGTAAGGACGCCCGGCGGCGTCAGAAACGCTTCCGAGGCTGTATCGTGATCGAGCGTGTAGCGCGCGCCCGCGCCGCCGGCGGAATCGAAGGTCCCGTGCAGCCATGCGAGCAGGCTCGCGCCGGAATGGCGGTCGTTGAAACGGATGTTGAACGCCGCTCTTGCGCGTGCCGGGATCACGTTCCGTGCCGGGTTGCCGATATCGATACTCGTGATTTCGAGATTGGTCGGCGGGAAATACTCGGTGCCGTCGTCGAGCGGCGCTTCGCCGACCGCGGCCAGCATACGGACGAGCCGCGCCGCCGGGTTATCGGCGAGATGGGGATAGGCGACATGGCCCGACACCCCCTCGACCGTGAGCGTGCACGACAGGCTGCCGCGGCGGCCGATCTTCATCATGTCGCCGAGGGCGCCGGGATTGGTCGGCTCGCCGACGAGGCAGATGTCGATCGTCTCGCCGCGCCTCGCCATCCAGTCGAGCACCTTGCGGGTGCCGTTAACGGCCGGGCCTTCCTCGTCGCCGGTAATCAACAGACTGATGGAGCCGCGCGGCTCGCCCCCCGCGGCGAGGAATCCATCGACCGCGGCAACGAACGCGGCGACGGCGCCTTTCATGTCGGACGCGCCGCGGCCATACAACACGCCGTTGTCGAGCGCACCGGCGAAGGGGTCGCGCGACCAGTCCCTGGCCGCGCCCGGCGGCACCACGTCGGTATGGCCGGCGAAGCAGAAATTCGGCGCCGCCGTACCCCGCCGCGCATACAGGTTTTCCACCGGGTCGCTGTCGGGTCCTTCGAAGCGAAGGCGATGGCAGGTGAAATCGAGCGTTTCCAGCGCCCGCCGCAATATGTCGAGTGCCCCGGCGTCGGCCGGCGTGACGCTCGGGCAGCGGATCAACTCCCGCGTCAAGGCGAGAACGTCGATGCGCCCGCTCATGTCCGCGCCGCCGGGATCGCGAGTTTTCGGGCCAGGCCCCGGGGCGCTTCGACTCAGCCCGCCCGACGCTGGATGAACTCCACGGTTACGCCGTCGGGGTCGCGGGTATAGACGACCCGGCCGCCCTTGTTAGGGCCGGTGTGCAGGTCTTGCGGCTCGTTCAGCGGCAGGACCCGGTATTCGGCGGCGGCGGCGAGCGCGGCGTCGATGTCGTCGACATCGAAGGCGATATGCGCGAAGCCGGTGTCGCATGGCCGCGACTCGACCCGACCGCGGTCGGCGGGGGCCTTGTATTCGATCAATTCCAGGCGATGGCCGGGCGCCTGAACGTAGGCGACCTCGATATCGGCGCCGGGCACGCCGACGACCCGTGCGATCATGTCGGAATCGCGCGGCCCGCGATGCAACAGTTCGAAGCCCAGCGCGCGAGTGAAGAACCCCACCGAACGATCGAGGTCGGATACGGTGAAGCTGGTGTGGTTGGTTCCGACGATGCGAAATTCGGCCACGGCGCACCTCCCTCCCGGTCTTGCAGCGATCTTATAGCGCGGTGGCGGCGCGATTTCACGCGGTCCCGAACCGCCGTGCTATGGTCGCGGCGTGCCGGGGGGAGGAGAGCGATGGCGAGCGTGACAAGGCTGACGACGGACACGCCATGGCGGGAAATCCGCACGACCGCGGAGGACTGGCAAGCCGCCGACTCTCGCGCGCTGGTGCGAATGACCCACCATCTTCATTTGATCCGCGCCTTCGAGGAGCAGGTTCTGGAACTGGTCAACGAGAACCTCGTACACGGCCCGGCGCACTCGTCGATCGGCCAGGAAGGCGCCGCCGTCGGCTGCATCTCGGCGCTGGCCGCCGGCGACCAGATCAACGGCACCCATCGGGCGCATCACCATTTTCTCGCCAAGGCGCTGCGCCACGTCGAGCCGGCCGGCTTCGACGCGCGGCGCGATGAACCGACACCAGAGATGCAGCAGCTTCTCCAGCGTACCCTGGCGGAGATCATGGGGTTGGAGCAGGGCTATTGCGGCGGCCGCGGCGGCTCGATGCATTTGCGCTGGCGCGAGGCCGGGGTCGTCGGCACCAACGCGATCGTCGGCGGCGGCGTGCCGGTCGCTACCGGCGTCGCGTGGTCGCGCAAGCGCGCCGGCGAGGGCGACGTTGTAGTGACGTTTTTCGGCGATGGCGCGGTCCATCAGGGCGCGGTGGCCGAATCCCTGAACCTGGCGGCGCTCTGGGACCTGCCGATCCTCTTTTTCATCGACAACAACCAGTATGCGGTCTCGACCACCATCACGGAATCGACGCGCGAAACACGCCTCTCCGCGCGCGGCCTGGCGTATGGCATCCCGGCCTTCCGGTGCGACGGCATGGACCCGCTGGCGGTGCGGCTCGCCACCGACGAGGCGCTGGCAGTCCTGCGCGCGGGCAAAGGGCCGGCGATCGTCGAGGCCGGCAGCTATCGCTATTTTCATCAGAACGGGCCGTTGCCGGGCAGCGCCTTCGGCTATCGCAGCAAGGAAGAGGAAGCGGCGTGGCGCGCGCGCGACCCGCTCGACCGCATGGCGCGAGAGCTCGAGACGCTCGGCCATCTCGACGCCGCGACGGCAGGGCGCCTGCGCGGCCAGGCGCGCACAGCGATGGAACGCGCCGCAGCGGCGTTGCTCAAACCCGACGGCAACCGCCGACGCATCCGTCCCTCGCTGTGGCCCGATCCGGCGGCCGTGGACCGCGGCGTGCGCGGCGATTTGTCGGAACTCGGCGGCGTTCGCTATGAGGAGCTCGAGACCTTTTCGGGCGCGGTCACGGAGCGACGTTTCGTCGACCTCGTCGCCGGGGTGATGCGCCGGCGCATGGAGACCGACCCGCGCATCTTCGTCATCGGCGAAGACATCCATCGGCTGCGCGGCGGCACCAACGGTGCGACGCGCGGTCTGTCCGAGCGCTTTCCCGATCGCGTGGTCGGCACGCCCATTACCGAAAACGGGTTCGCGGGCGTTGCCGGCGGGGTCGCGGCCGACGGCAGATACCGCCCGGTGGTCGAGTTCATGTATCCCGATTTCTGTCTCGTCGCGGCCGATCAGGTTTTCAACCAGATCGCCAAGATGCGCCACATGTTTGGCGGCGACCTGCCCATGCCGATCGTCGTTCGAGGCAAGATCGCGGCGGGGTCGGGATACGGTTCGCAGCATTCGATGGACCCGACGGGGCTCTACAGTCTGTTCCCCGGCTTCCGCATCGTCGCGCCGTCGACTCCGTTCGACTATGTGGGACTGATGAACTCCGCGCTCGCCTGCGAAGACCCGGTGCTCGTGGTCGAGCATCTGGATCTCTACACGGCCAGGGGGCCTGCGCCTGTCGAAGACCTCGACTATTTCATCCCCTTCGGGCGGGCGAAGGTGGTGCGGCGAGGCGACCGATTCACCGTCGTCACGTCGCTGTCGATGGTCGCGACATGCGTCGAAGTGGCGGACGAACTGGGCGTCGATGCGGAAGTCATAGACCTCCGGTCGCTCGACCGCGCCGGGATAGATTGGGAGACGATCTCGGAGAGCGTGACGCGGACCAACAATCTGTTGATCGTCGAGCAGGGAACCCAAGGCACGTCGTGGGGCGGGCCGCTCGCCGACGAGGCGCAACGACGGCTGTTCGATCACCTCGACCAGCCGGTCAAGCGGGTGGTGGGCGCCGAGGGCGCGCCGGTCATCTCACGGGTGCTCGACGAGGCGGCGAATGCGGGCCGCGCCGATGTCGCCGCCGGCTATGCCGGGGTGATGGCCGATGTCGGAACGGCTCTTGCGGACTGAACTTCCCAATCGGCGCCGGACTCGATATCAAGAGCTGCGGGAAAATGCATCGGGAGAGCGCCAATGTTCAGCAAGAGCGAAGAAAGAACCGGCGTGGAAAGCGATAAGCCGCCGCCGGGTCCGGTCCCGCCGCTGACGCGGCCGGCAAAGCCGGCGGGCACGACGAACGAGGCCTCGGTGATCAACAGCGGCCTCAAGGTGATCGGAAACATGGAGAGCGACGGCGATATCGTGATATCCGGCACCGTCGAGGGCGACATCACCAGCCGCGGGTTGACGGTCAGCGAGGGGGCGACCGTCAAGGGCACGGTCACGGTCGGGGCGGTGAGCGTTCTCGGCCGCGTCGAGGGCGAAATTCGCACACGCGCCATTCGCATCGCGGCGACCGGTGAGATCGCAGGCAACATAAAATACGAGACGATGGCGATCGAGGAAGGCGCCCAGGTGGATGGTCACGTCGTCAAGGTCAAGCCGGGCGCGGAACGCGGCAAGGCGCCGGCGGCCGCGGCGGTAGGTGTCGTGGAAGCACGCAAACCCGCAGGCAAACCCGCCGCGGCCCAGGCGAGACCGTAGTCCGGGCCGGAGGCGGGCGGGAAGGCCTTTCGCCGGTATGAGGTTGCGCCTCGGCGGAACGAAGGCAAGGGAGAAGGAACTCGCGCCGCCGCCGCGCGGTGCGCGCACGGTCATCGCCTTCGGCGCCACGGTCGAGGGCGTGCTCGAAGGTTTCGTCGACGTATGTATCGGCGGCGCGTTGACGGGCGCGGTATGCGGGCGGACGATCGCCGTCGATCCGCGCGCCGCGGTCGATGCCTCTCTCAAGGCCTGGGTCGTCGATATCGCCGGTACGGTACACGGGCGCGTGGAGGCCCACACGGTCAACGTGGCGAAGACGGCGGTCGTCGATGCGACGATCGTTCATCACCGTCTGAGCATCGAGAAGGGCGCGGTGGTCAAGGGGCTCAAGCCGTGGCGCCCGGCCTCGGACATGACTCGCCGCTGCGAAGCCTGGACCCCCGAATACGGTTGATCCGGCCTTCGCTCCCAAGGGCGCGGGCTGCGGGCGTCGAAGGCCACGCATGTCCACGGGCAAGCGGTATTCGAACCGCGAGGCGGTCGCTCAGGTTCCCCGCTTCACTCCGCCTGCAAGACCGATCGTGCCGCCAGAACGCGGCCGGCGACCGCGTCGAGTTTCGCGAGCAGCGCCGTATCCCGCTTGTCCGGCGCCGTTATCAGCGCGCTGTCGAGCGCCCGCCCGCAGCCCCGAGGGCACGGCGCGTCGTCGGCGTGCAGCAACGGTGTTACCTGTTCGATCAGATTCCGCGCCCCGTCGGCGTTCGCCTTCAGCACACCGACGATCGCTTCGACCGTGACGTCGTCGTGGTGCGGATGCCAACAGTCGTAGTCCGTCACCATGGCGACCGTCGCGTAACACATCTCGGCCTCGCGGGCGAGCTTGGCCTCGGGCATGTTGGTCATGCCGATGACGTCGCAGCCCCATGATCGATAGAGTTCCGACTCCGCGAGAGTCGAGAATTGCGGCCCTTCCATGACCAGATAGGTGCCGCCGCGCACGGTCGGGATGCCGGCGGCGGCGGCGGCGCGCGACAGATGCTCGCCGAGCCGCCCGCAGACGGGTCGGGCCATCGACACGTGCCCGACGAGACCGGCGCCGAAAAAGCTCTTCACCCGCGCGTAGGTGCGGTCGATGAACTGGTCGACCAGCACGAAGGTGCCCGGCGTCAGTTCCTGTTTGAGCGAGCCGACCGCGCTGACCGAGATCACGTCGCGGCAGCCGGAGCGCTTCAGGGCGTCGATGTTGGCGCGAAAATTGATCTCCGACGGCGATATCGGATGGCCGCGGCCGTGGCGCGGCAGAAACACCAACGGCTGGCCGTCGAGGGTGCCGCGCAACAAACGGTCCGACGGCGGGCCCCAAGGCGTTTCCAGGGTCTCCCACCGGCGATCCTCGAGGCCGTCGAGATCGTCGACTCCGCTGCCGCCGATGATGCCGATGGCGTGCCCGCCGGTCGTCACGCCCGCTACTCCAGTCCCAGCAGTTCGACTTCGAACACCAGGGTGGAGTTCGGGGGGATGATCCCGAGATCCCGGTTGCCGTAACCGTATTCCGGCGGGATCGTCAGCCGCCGCACGCCGCCGACCCTCATGCCCTCGATGCCGATTTCCCAGCCGCGGATGACCTGCCCCCGACCGAGTGAAAAGGTGAACGCCTGTCCGCGTTCGCGCGAACTGTCGAACAGGGGCCCGTCGAGCAGGCGGCCCTCGTAATGCACGCTGACCCGGTCGCCGGGCGCCGCCGCCGGCCCCTCGCCCACGGTCAGATCTTCGAGGGACAACTCCGCCCCGCGCGCGTCCGGCAGGGCCGCGGCAACGATCATCAGCAGGGCGAGGCAGTATCTCATGACTCCGCTCCTCCCGCGACGTGGTCGGCGAAGAACGACAGCGTGCGCGTCATCGCCTCACGGGCCGCAGTCTCGTCATACGAGCCGCGCTGTTCGCAGTTGAAACCGTGGCCGGCGTCGTAAAGGTGGCAGGGAAGGTCGGGGTGGGCGGCGCGCACGAGGGCGACCTTGTCCAGCGGGATCGCGGTGTCCTCGCGTCCGAAATGCAGCATCACCGGGCATTTCGGTTGCAGGTCCACATGTTCGTGGATGCCGCCGCCGTAGTAGCAGACCCCGGCGGCGACGCCGATCGCCCGACAGGCGGCCATCCACGTCACGCGGCCGCCCCAGCAGAACCCGACGACCCCGACCGCCCCTTCGCTCCGCATCGCCGCGACACAGGCTTGTACGTCGAGCACGGCGCCGGTCATGTCGGCCTTCCGCATCAGTGCGAGGCCGGTCTGCATATCGGCATCTTCGTAGCCGAGTTCGACCCCCGTCTCGATGCGATCGAACAGGGCCGGCGCGTAAACCTCGTAACCCTCGGCGGCGAAGCCCTCGCAGACGCCGCGGATATGGTCGTTCACTCCGAAGATCTCCTGCACGACGATCAGGCCGCCCCGTCGCCCGCGCTCGCCGGCGCTATCGACTCGCCAGGCCTGAAACCCGTGCCCGTCGGCGGCGGTCGTTTCGACCCATGCGCCCCGCCTTTCGCTCATGACCCCGTCCTCCCGTCGTGTCGCCGTTCGCGCGATTATACCGATGTGCCCGGGCGCCGCGCTTCAGACGTTGAAGCGGAAACGAATGACGTCGCCGTCGCGCACCTCGTAGGTGCGGCCTTCCTGACGCAGCGCGCCCGCGGCGCGCGCAGCCTGTTCGCCGCCGAACGCGACAAAACGGTCATGGGCGATGGTTTCGGCGCAGATGAAGCCGCGTTCGAAATCGCTGTGGACGAGGCCTCCTGCCGCGGCGGCCGGCGTCCCGCGCAATACGGTCCAGGCGCGGGCCTCCTTCGGCCCGGCGGTGAAGAAGGTGATCAGGTTCAGCAGGCGGTATCCGGCGCGAATCAGACGGTCGAGGCCGGCCTCTTCGAAACCGAGTCCGGCGAGAAACCCGACGCGTTCCTCCGGGTCGGCCAGCGCCGCGATCTCGGCTTCCACGGCGGCGGACACGACGACATGCCCGGCCCCGCGCGCGGCCGCCCGTTCGTGCACCCGGTGTGAGGCAGCGTTGCCCGTCGCGGCCGAGTCCTCATCGACGTTGCTGATATACAGCACCGGTTTCGCCGTCAACAACCGGAGTTGCCGCCACATGGCGGTGCGCTCGGGAGCGACGCGCGCCTCGCGCGCCGGGCGGCCCGCGCCCAGCAGGGCCAGCGCGGGTTCGGCGATGGCGAGCATCGCTTTCGCCTCGCGGTCGCCGCCGCGCGCGCGTTTCGTCCAGATGTCCGACCGCCGTTCGAGGCTCGCCAGATCGGCGAGCATCAACTCGGTTTCCACCACCTCCGCATCGGCCACCGGGTCCACCGCGCCATTGACGTGGCTCACCTGTTCCCCGTCGAAGCAGCGCAATACATGCGCGATGGCATCGACCTCCCGGATCTGTCCGAGGAATGCGTTGCCGAGACCTTCGCCGCGGCTCGCGCCGGCCACGAGGCCGGCGATATCGACGAAATCCAGCCGCGCCGGCACGCTGCGCGGCGCACCTGCGACACGTGCGATCTCGTCGAGCCGGGCGTCGGGCACTGCGACACGCCCGACATTGGGTTCGATCGTGCAAAACGGGTAGTTGGCCGCGTCCGCCACCGCCGCGCCGGCGAGCGCGTTGAACAATGTCGATTTCCCGACGTTCGGCAGGCCGACGATCCCGCATCTAAACCCCATCGGTTTCCCCGCGCAGCTCCCTGTTTCGCACCACCGCGACCCGGTTCATGAAGCCCGGATCGTCGCCGCGGACCAGATGCGGCGCCGCCGCGACAATCGCCGGCGCCAACCGGTCGAGCCAGGCGTGATCGTCCTCGGCGAAGTCGCGCAACACGAAAGACGGCACCAGGCGTTTGTCACCGGGATGACCGATGCCGATACGCACACGGCGATAGGCCTTGCCGAAATGGGAATCGATGCTTTCGATTCCGTTATGGCCGGCGCTTCCGCCGCCGGCCTTCATCCGGATCTTGCCGGGCGCAAGATCGACTTCGTCGTGAAACACCACCACCTGCGCCGCCGCGAGCTTGTAGAAGCGCGCCGCCGCGCCGACCGCGATCCCCGACCGGTTCATGTATGTCGCTGGCTTGAAGGCCAGGACTCGCGCGCCGTCGATACGCCCGTCCGCGATCAGCCCGTGAAACCGTCCGCGATACGGTGCGAAACCGTATGCCTGGGCGATGGCGTCGAGCACGATGAACCCGACATTGTGCCGGTTCCATGCGTGGTTCGCGCCCGGGTTCCCGAGGCCGACGAGCAGATGCACGGTGGCCGGGAAGCGCCCGTCAGTCGTTCTCGTCGCCGGGTGCGCTCTCGGTTTCGGCGGCGTCCGCCACGGAATCCTCCTCCTCGTCTGCTTCGGAGGCCGCGGCCATCACCGTCGGCGCCGCGATGGTGGCGATGGTGAAGTCCCGGTCGCGAATGGTCGGACGCACGCCGTCCGGCAGGGTCACGTGCGAGATATGCACCGAATCGCCGATTTCCAGGCCCGTCAGGTCCACCACGATCGCCTCCGGGATCGAGTCGGCGCGGCAGTCGAGCGAGACGGTTCGGCGCACGGTATTGAGGACGCCGCCGCGCCGCAGGCCCGGCGCTTCTTCCTCGTTGACGAAGGCGACCGCGACATCGACATTCACGCGCGTATCCGCGCCGGTCCGCATGAAGTCGATGTGGAGCGGGAGGTCGGTAACGGGGTGAAGCTGCACGTCGCGCGGCAGGACGCGGATCGAATCGCCACCCACGCCGAGTTCGTAGAGCCGGCTGAAAAAGCCGCCGCGGCCGTATTCCTGCAACAGTTCGTGCCGATCGACGGATACCGCCAACGGTTCGCCCTCGCCGCCGTAGATGATCGCCGGAATCCGCCCCGCGCGCCGGATCGCTCGCGCCCCGCCCTTGCCGCGGGCCTGCCGCAGCGCGACGGCCAATGTCGCCATATCGGCCATCTCACACTCCTCCTCCGTTTCGCGTCGGTCCGGCGCCTAATCGAAAAGGCTCGAGACCGAACTCTCTTCGCTGATCCGGCGCATCGCCTCGGCCAGCAGTTGCGAGATCGACAGCACGCGCACGTTGCCGGCCTCGCGAACCGCGTCGGTCGCCTCGATGGTGTCGGTGATCACCAGTTCCGACAATTCCGATGCGGTCACCCGCGCCACCGCCGCGCCGGACAGAACGCCGTGCGTCACGCAGGCGACCACCGACGTCGCCCCCGCAGCCCTCAGCGCCACCGCGGCGTTGCACACGGTTCCCGCAGAGTCGACGATATCATCGACTAGAACACAGCGCTGCCCGGCGACGTCGCCGATGATGTTCATCACCTCCGACACGCCGGCACGCTCGCGCCTCTTGTCCACGATGGCGAGGCCGGCGTCAATCCGCCGCGCGATCGCGCGCGCCCGGATCACCCCTCCGACATCCGGCGAAACCACCACCAGATTGCGGTCCCGGAACGATTGCCCGATGTCGGCGACCATCACCGGCGCCGAGAACAGGTTGTCGACGGGGATGTCGAAGAAGCCCTGGATCTGACCGGCGTGGAGATCCATGGTCAGCACGCGGTCGGCGCCGGCCGTGGTGATCAGATTGGCCACCAGCTTGGCCGAAATCGGCGTGCGCGGGCCGGGTTTGCGATCCTGTCGCGCATAGCCGAAATAGGGCACCACCGCGGTGATCCGGCGCGCCGAGGCGCGGCGCAGCGCGTCGATCGTGACCAGCAGCTCCATCAGATTGTCGTTGGCCGGATAGGAGGTCGACTGCACGAGGAACATGTCTTCGCCGCGGACGTTCTCGTGTATCTCGACGAACACTTCCTGATCGGAGAAACGCCGGATGCTGGCGTTTACCAGCGGCAGGCCGCAGAACGCCGCGACCGCCTCGGCGAGCGGCCGGTTGCTGTTGCCGGAAACGATTTTCATCCCGGATCCCGCCTGTCCACGGAACCCCGTCGTCGAAAGCGAAGGCGCAATTCGTGTTTCGTGCGCATGGCGGATGCCCTGCGGTTTTCCGGTGCGGGTCCGGCGCGTGGCAGCCCCGTGGATCGGGTCCTTCTCACCCGCGGGGATGCGAAGTGCGCGGCGGAAACGATTCGGGCAGGACGCCCGCACATCTCTGGGCGGTCGATTTTCATCGGTAGGCAGGTCCCGGATCGTTCAGCGTTGACGGCCGGACGATCGCCGGCGCCGTGCAAGCGTTCACTGGCGGCCTGAAACGCCGGCCCGCCGCCTCCGACGATACGCTTTTTCCGTCCGTCGCGTCATCCCCGGGACAGTGTCTCGGTTCTGAAATTATGGCGGTTCGTTCGGGTTCGTGTCGGTAACGACAGCGGGACAGCGGCGCCTCCAGGCCGAGGCGAAGGGGCGGGTGCGCCAAGCGACATCGACCCGCCTCCGGGGGCGCCCCTTGTGGGCGCCCGAACTTCCGAACAGGCGGGGAACCAGGGAGGGCAACCACAAAGGTTGCCCCTACAGGGATTGTCGCGGTTCGTGTGGGTTCGTGCCGGCGATGACAGCGGGACGGCAGCGCGCCCGACAGGACGAACCGCCGGGGAATCCCCGCGTTGCAAACCGGAGACTCCCAAGCCGGCATACGCTGAATTAATCTAGTGCGAATGATTTTCATTCGCACTATGCTGTGTTCGTCGATGCGGTGCAGGCGCGGATCGTCGGACGCTCCGGTCGCCGCGGCCGCGTTTCGCGCATCAGGGAGGGCGCGAATGCAACAGCGGGAACCGGGTCCGGAACCGCGCCGGCCGAAGCTGGCCGCCGCGGCGGCGGTCGAAGGCGATGCCCGGTGGATTTCGAGCGACGAGCTGTTCGCGGGGATGCGGGAAGTCGTCATCGGACATGGCGGCGGCCGCTACCGGCTGCGGCGCACCCGGAACGGGAAATTGATCCTGACGAAGTAGTTTCGACGAAACGCGCATGACGACGCGTCGACGTCCAAGCCAGCCACCGGCCGCGATCCCCGAGCGTTCGGAAGCCAGCCAGGACTCACCCTGGAGGTGGGCTATGGGGAAGAGGATGACTGGCATGAGCTTGGGCGGAGCGGGACGAGCAGCGGCGGCGATCGTCATCGTTGTCATGGGGAGCGGCGTCGCGCGGGCGCAATCGGCAGACGTGGACGCGCCGGAACCGATCGTGGTCGCGCCGGTCACCGTGACGGCGACGCGCAACCCGATCGAGGCGTTCGAATATCCCGGCATGGTGACGGTAATCGGGCCGTCGGATATCCGCGCCCGGCAGGCCTCGACCCCCGACGACATCCTGCGCTTCATGCCGAACGTCGAGTTCACCGGAGGCCCCCGCCGCACCGCCGAGGCGCCGTCGATCCGCGGCTTCGACGGCCCGGACGTGGTCGTGCTGTTCGACGGTGTGCGGCAGAATTTCGGCTCCACCCATGACGGACGGTTCTTTATGGATCCGAGCCTGCTCAAGCGGGTGGAAGCGCTGCGCGGCCCCGCTTCGTCGCTCTACGGCAGCGGCGGCACCGGCGGCGTGATCGAGTTTCGCACCATCGAGGCGGCCGACTTCCTCGACGCCGACCAACGCTTCGGCCTTTCCGTCGCCGCCGGCGGACGCAGCGCCAATGGCGAGCGCGTCGGCACGGTGACCTCTTACGGCGCGCCGATCGAGCGGATGGATTTCGTCGCCAGCGTCACCCGCCGCACGTCCGGTCCCATCCGGCTCGGCGACGGCAGCAAACTGAACGACACCGAGGACGACATCGTCGCCGGCCTCGCGAAGCTCGGTTTCGTCGTCGGAGCGCATCAGCGGCTGGAGGGCGCGTTCACGCGCTTCGACAACGACGCCGTAGAACCCAATATCGGCGGCGGCGCCGGCAGCGGCGGCCAGGTTGGCAAGATCGTCGCGTCCGACACGTGGCGCCTGTCCTGGCGTTACGACAATCTCGACGACAAACTGTTCGACACCGATGTCGTTCTCTACCGCAACGGCGTCGGGGTCGACGAAATCCGCCGCGACAGCGAAGGCTTTTCGGGTCTCGCGCCCGTGGGCGAGCACCTGAAGCGCGATGTGGACACCATTGGTCTGCGGTTCGACAACCGCTCGCGTCTGGAAATGTCGGAAACGTCGAACGCCGTCTTTACTCTGGGGCGGCGAATTCTATCGCGACCAGCAACGGGCGGCGGGTGACGACGGCGCGCACTCCGCCGCGGCGACGGGCGAACGCGACGGCGTCCCCGACTCGGAGGCGCGTTTCCTCGGCGTCTTCGCGCAGGCGGAGATCCGGTTCGCCGATCCGGTGCTCGGCTTCCTTCCGGGCAAGGCGCTGATCGTTCCGGGCGTTCGTTACGACAGCTACAAAAGCGAGAGCGTCCTGCCCGACAGCAAGGCGACCAACGATGCGCGGCAATTCTCGCCGCGCATCGGCGTGAGCTACACCCCGGTCAAGTGGCTGATGGTCTTCGCCAACTACGCCGACGCCTTCCGCGCGCCGACTGTAGGGGGACGAAAAGGTTGGATTTTGGGATTTGCCGGGATTTGGTGAAAAATAGTGGGACGACGCAAGGGCTTACGCGCGATCTGGCGTGGCGATCGTCCGGACGGAAAGGATGCGAAATTCCAACTGGAAGTCGTGCTGCAACGGCGTTGAAACGGCGATTTTCCGGTGGTATCGGGCGCTAAAACGCTCGGGAAAATCGGTCTTCGCGGGTGTTGCAGTCGGCGACAAGGAGGCGGTAGGGTGTTGGCGGTGCCGGAAGCAAACGTAATACTCTCATGCCTTCGGGCGAGCGCGGGGGTTACGACCCGCTCGGCGCCATTAGCCTCCCTTCTCGCCGATTATCTTCCTGCGCCGCCGAGCGGCGTCGAGGCGGCGCGCCAGAGACTTGTGCAGACTGACGAGATAGGTTTCCGATCCGTCGGCGGTCGCCTTGACGACGGCGCGCCAGTGGCGGCCGTCCTCCTCAATGAACCCGATGACGCTCCGGTCGCCGGACGCGAATAGTTCGCCCTTGTCGAGGATGCGCTGAACGCGGGCGTAGTCGGTCGGGGCGAGGTCGGGGTGGTGCTTGGTCTGCTTGGCGGCGGATTCGCCGGACAGGCGGAGGGTCGGCGAGCGGCCGGATACGGCGTCCAAGGCGCGCTGCGGCACGATAGCGACGGGCCAGTCGGCGTCGGAACGGCCCTCGAGGTGGCGCTTGAACCGCGCTGTGCGCCACGGCTTGCCGATCGCCGCCCTGGCGAGAGCGCGCGGCGCGCAGTGCTGCCGCAAACGCCGGTCTTCGCCTTTCCGTTCCGCGTCATCGAGGTCGTCATGCTCGGACTCGGCCCGCGCGAAAGCCGCGGACGGGCGGAGGACCTGCGGATCGTTCACGCCGTCCTCTCCGAGACCGACACGCTCCACCTTGCCGAACGCGCCTGGGCGACGCTGTCCGGCGGCGTACGCCAGCGCGTCCATCTGGCGCGGGCGCTGGCGCAAATATGGCCTGACCGTCAACCGTCGAACCGGAGCGGCAACCGCTATCTGCTGTTCGACGAACCGACCAACAATCTCGACCTCGCGCACCAGCAGGGCATCATGGTCAGCGCGAGGCGGCTGGCGCGGCGCGGTTACGGCGTTCTCGCCGTGCTGCACGACCCCAACCTGGCGGCGCTCTACGCCGACCGCATCTGCGTTCTCGACGCGGGGCGGACGGTCGCCGACGGGCCGCCCGAAGCGGTGCTCCACGACCGGCTGTTCGAAACCACCTTCGGGATCCGCGTCCGCGTTCTGAAGCACCCCGAGCGCAACCGGCCCGTCGTGCTGCCCGCGTGACGACGGCGCCGCAACCACAGGAGGAACACGCATGTTCATCGCCATGAATCGCTTTCAGGTCCGTCCCGGCCACGAAGAAGAGTTCGAACGGGTATGGCGCGAGCGCGACTCGCGCCTCAAGGAGGTCCCCGGCTTCGTCGAATTCCGCCTGCTGCGCGGCCCGGAGAACGAGACCTTCTCGCTCTACGCCTCGCACACGCTGTGGGCGTCGCGCGCCGACTTCGAAGCCTGGAGCCGTTCGGACGCCTTTCGCGAGGCGCACCGTTCGGCGGGCGCGAACCGGCGCATGTATCTCGACGGCCCGCATTTCGAGGGCTTCGACGCGGTGCCGGGCATGGGATAACGGCGCGCCGAAAAATTTCGCATGCGCGATTGACACTCATTCGCAACCCGTCTATCCTGCGCGCAAGGAGGCGGGACCATGTTCGTTTGCGTATGCAACGCCTATCGCGACGCCGAGATCTGCGAAGTGGCGCGGTCCGGCGTGCGGTGCGCCCGTAAGGCTTACGCGACACTCGGCAACGGGCCGCGATGCGGACGTTGTCTCGCGCTCGCCCAGACGCTGATCGACGCGGTGCACGAAGACCCGGCGCGGCGCGCGGACTGGGCGGAGCGACGCGCGAGTTGAGGCGGCCGGCATGTTCCAGTGGCGCGCGCTGAAACCGGTCGCGATCGTCGCAGCGGCGCGCAGCATCCTCCGCGCGGCCAGCGGCGCGACCATTGCCGCCGGGAACGCGCCAGACGCCCCAGCGGCGGCGAGAGATTCGCTGGCGGACGAAAAGCCGACGCCGGGTTAGTCGCCGGCGCTCTGTAGCTGGGTGTAGTTTTCCAGCCCCATGCGCGCGATCAACTCGAACTGCGTTTCCAGCCAGTCGACATGTTCTTCCTCGCTGTCCAGGATCTCGCGCAGGAGGTGCCGCGACACGTAGTCGCCGACGACCTCGCAATGGGCGATCCCCTCTCGCAGAACGGGAAGCGCCATCTTTTCGAGCACCAGGTCGGAGTCGAGAATTTCCTTCACGCTTTCGCCGACGAGCAGTTTCCCGAGATCCTGCAGGTTGGGCAGACCTTCGAGAAACAGGATACGTTCGATCAGCCGGTCGGCATGCTTCATCTCATCGACCGACTGTTCGTATTCGTGGTGCGCGAGTCTTACGACGCCCCAATTCTTCAATATGCGGGAGTGCAGAAAATACTGGTTGATCGCCGTTAGCTCGTTCTTCAGCACGGAATTGAGTATCTCGATGACTTTCGCGTCGATTTTCATGACGTAACCCTCCCGTTTCGCCCCCGGTTAAACGCAAAAGAGCGCTCACCGGAGCGAAGCGGATTGCGCCAACCTTGTCAACTTCCGGTGCGGGCGTTGACCGAATTCGCCGCGTCCCGGAAAATAAATCGATGTGTCTTGTCCGGCGGCGAGAACGGGCGTGCGTTCTTCGGCCCGTCGTCTTCCTGACGGCGGCGGCGTGGCTGTTCGCGTCGGCAACCGCGCGAGCGGAGGACGTGACGATATTCGCCGCGGCCAGCCTGACCGACGCGCTCGACGCGGCGATCGCCGCGTATCGCGAAACCGCCGGAGACCGGATCGTCCCCGTATATGCGTCCACTTCCATCCTCGCCCGTCAGATCGAGGCGGGCGCGCCGGCCGCCCTGTTTTTCGCCGCCAACGTCGCCTGGGTGGCGTATCTGGAGGAACGAGGGTTCGTGGTGCCCGGTTCGCGCGTGGACCGGCTCGGAAACCGCCTGACTCTGGCAGCGCCGGCGGACTCGCTGCACGAACCGCCGCGAGCCGATCTGCCGGACATTACGGCGCTTCTCGGCAACGGGCGACTGGCGATCGCCGATCCCGACCATGTGCCGGCGGGCCAGTATGCGAAGAAAGCGCTGCAATCCTTGGGAGTCTGGCGCACCGTCGCCGCGCGAACGGTGCGCACCGCCAATGTCCGCGCCGCCGTGGCGCTGATCGACCGCGGCGAGGTTCCGTTGGGTGTCGTCTATCGCACCGACCTTGGCGTCTGCCCGGGATGCCGCGAAGTGGCGACCCTTCCCATCGACAGCCACCCGCCCATCGTCTATCCCCTCGTCATGATCGCGGGGAACCGGACAGCGGCCGCCGAGGCATTCCATGCCTTCCTGTTGACCGATCGGGCATCCGGGGTTTTCCGCGAGTTCGGTTTCGTTCCGACGCGGTAAACGACCGACGCGCTGATGGCGCCTCTGTCGCCCGAGGAATGGCAGGCTGTCGGGCTCAGTCTCCGCGTCGCGGCGGTTTGCGCCGCCGGGAGTCTGCCGTTCGGCCTGCTCTTCGCGTGGTTGCTCGCCCGCCGCGAGTTCCCGGGCAAGACCTTGCTCGACGGCATCGTCCACCTGCCGCTCGTGTTGCCGCCGGTGGTCATCGGCTATCTGTTGCTGTTGGCGTTCGGCCGGCGCGGCATCGTCGGCGCGCCGCTATACGAGTATTTCGGCGTCACGGTGGCGTTTACCTGGCAAGGTGCGGCGATCGCCTCGGCGGTAATGGGGTTCCCGCTGATGGTGCGAGCGATCCGCCTCTCGCTGGAGAACGTCGACCGCGGCCTCGAAGCGGCCGCGCGGACGCTCGGCGCCGGGCGTTGGGATGTCTTTCGCAGTGTCACGCTGCCGTTGATTTTCACCGGAGTGCTGGCGGGCGTGGTCCTGTCGTTCGCCCGCAGCCTCGGCGAGTTCGGCGCGACGATCACCTTCGTGTCGAACATACCCGGCGAGACTCGCACCGTGCCGCTCGCCATCTACGGCTATACCCAGACGCCGGGCGGCGAAACGGCGGCGTTGCGGCTCGCGGTCGTCGCCGTCGCACTCGCCCTCGCGGCGCTGTTCTGCTCCGAATGGCTGGCGCGCCGCGTCCACGCGCGACGACGGCGATAGCGCCGCGGTGCTCGAGGTCGCGGCCACGGATCGGTTGGGCGCGTTCGCGCTCGACATCGCGTTCACGGCGCCGGCGTCGGGCGTGACCGCCCTGTTCGGGCGTTCGGGTTCCGGGAAGACGACCGTTCTCGACATCGTCGCCGGTCTGCGCCGGCCGCGCGAAGGCCGGGTCTCGATCGACGGGCGGATTCTGCTCGACACCGCACGGCGCATCGACCTGCCGGCGAATCGGCGGCGCGTGGGTTACGTCTTTCAGGACGGCCGGCTGTTTCCGCACCTCGACGTGCTCGGCAATCTGGAATACGGCGCGAAACGCAGCGCCGCGGGCGCGCCGTATGCGACTCTGGATCAGGTCGTCGCCCTGCTCGACATCGGCCCGCTGCTGCGCCGCCGGCCCGCGACCCTGTCGGGCGGCGAGCGCCAGCGCGTGGCGATCGGCCGCGCCCTGCTGGCCAGCCCCGCGCTGCTGCTGATGGACGAACCGCTCGCCGCGCTCGACGGTCCGCGCAAGGCCGAAGTTCTGCCCTTCATCGAACGGCTGCACCGCGAGGTCCGGGTGCCGGTCGTTTACGTCAGCCACGCGGTCGAGGAAGTCCTGCGCATCGCCGATACGGTCGTGCTGATGGACGCCGGCAGAATGGCCGCCGCCGGTCCGGTCGCGGAGATCGCGAGTCGGCTCGACGAAGCCGGCTTCACCGATCTCGCCGACGCCGGCACGGTATTTCAGGCGACGGTGGAATCGCACGACGCGGATCAGGCGTTGACCCGTCTCGACACGCCGGTCGGCCCCCTCCTCGTCGCCCGGCTCGCGAGGCAAACGGGGTCGAGGGTGCGTGTGCGCCTGCGCGCTCGCGATATCGCGCTCGCACTGGATCCGCCGCACCGGGTGAGCGTGATCAACGTCGTGCCCGGCACGGTGGCGGGCCTCGACCGGCGGACGGACGGCGTCGTCGCGGTCGCCATCGAGGCGGAGTCGGGCGTCCGCTTACGCGCCGACGTCACCGCACTCGCCGCCGCCCGGCTTGCCCTGGAACCCGGCAAGCCGGTTCACGCGATGATCAAGGCGGTGGCCGTCGAACGGTTCCCGTATCGCGGCGGCGCCTGACCGGCGGCGGCCCGGTTCGAGGCGTCACGTCGTCTCGACCGCTTCGGAGCCGGCCGCTATTCTGCCCGTCCTCGTTCCCATGCGCGGACGAACGGTGACCGCGCGCGCCGTGGAGACGCCGCATATGGCGACACGAGATTCGCAGAATCCCGGCCGTTTCGGTTCGCCGGCTTCGAGGGCGACGGCGCTCGCGCTGGCGGGCGCATTGCTTGCGGGGTGCAGCGGCGGCATCGAAACGACGATGTCCGAGCCTGGCCCGCCATCGACGCCTCCTCCGACAACACCCGCGGACGAATTCGACACGCAATGGGGGCTGGCGGCGATCGGCGCCGATCGGGCTTACGACAATCTCGCCCGCGCGGTAGGCGGTGCGGCAGCCCCCGGCGCCGGCGTGACGATCGGCTTCATCGATTCCGGGATCGATCTGCACCATCCCGAATTCGCGGGCGGCGACAGGACGGTCACCGAAGACTTTCTGCTCGGCGCACAGGACGAAACCACCGCCACCTTCGCCTTCGAGGGTTCTTCGCACGGAACCGCGGTTGCCTCGGTTGCCGCCGCAGCGCGCGACGGCGAGGGCATCCACGGGGTCGCCTGGGGCGCGAACGTGAAAATGTTCGCGATTCCTCTCCGCAGCGGCGGTCTCCCCCGGCAGGAGTCGGATCCGTATATCGAGGTCTCCCTGGCGTATATCGAGCTCGCTGCGGCGCGAAACGCAGCCGTCTTCACTTACGTCCTGTCGGAGAACGTCGATATCGTGAACGCGAGCTACGGCATCGAAGGGATCGTGGAGAACTATCAGACGGCGGCGCTGCGGCAGAACGCCGAGCTGTTGATCGAAGCGCTCGCACAACGGGATTCTCCCGACAAGACGATCGTCGTCTGGGCGGCCGGCAACGCTCACGGCCACTCATGCGAGTCCGGGCCGAGCTGCGTGAGCGGGGCGATCGACGCGAGTTCGGTCGAAGTGTGGGCGGGTCTGCCGCTCGTGGCTCCCGAACTGCGCGGCCATGTCGTCGCCGCGGCGGCGGTAACGGAGGCAGGCGGAATCGCGAATTTCTCCAACCGCTGCGGGGTCGCCGCCGACTGGTGCATTGCGGCTCCGGGTTCGGATATGGCCGTCGCCTATTTCGGCTATGTCCCGGAGGATCAGGCTCCCGGCAGAGGGTGGTACACCGGCGGCTTCCAGGGCACTTCCTACGCCGCGCCGATGGTCTCCGGCGGCCTCGCGGTCATGAAACAGCTTTTTCGCAGCCAGCTTTCGAACACCGCGCTGGTCGCCCGACTGTTCGCGACCGCCGACAAGGACGGCATCTACGCTGACCGGGACGTTTACGGCCAGGGGATGATGGACCTCGACGCCGCGACCCGTCCGGTGGGAACGACAACCGTCGCCGCGGACGGACGGGTGGGCGGCGCCGGGGCCGGCCTGGCGCAGACCCGACTTGCGCTCGGGCGGGCGTTCGGCGACGGGTTGGCGGCGTCGTTGGCGGGGCGCGAGATCGCTGCGTTCGACTCGCTGGGTGCGCCGTTCTGGTTCGATCTCGGCAGTCTCGTCGGGGCCGCGGCCGCGCGTTCGCCGACCGACCGCCTACGCACGTTCATGGCGCCCGACCGCCGCCGCGACCGTCCTGCGGACCGCGCATGGCGAGCGTTGACCGCGAGCGGCGCCGCGTCGCGGATCGGGCCGCTCGACGCGACGGATGCGGGCGGCCATCTTGCGCTTGCCGGCAACGCGGTCCGCGCGCGCGTCGACACCGGCGCTCTCGCCGCAACCGCATTCGCCAGTTACGACGGCGAGGGTTTCGGCGGACGGCCTGCCGTCGCCGGGGCCGCTCTGTCATGGCGGCCAAGCGGCGTGCCAGCGGGCCTGAAGGCGGGCTGGCTGTTGGAGAGCGACCGCGCACTTGGCGCCCGCTCGACGGGAGCGTTCGGAACGCTCGCGGCCCAGACCACCTTCGCCGGGATTCAGACCGTGTTCGACGCCGGCTCGTGGCGTGTGGGAGCGAGCGCCGAACTTGGCGTCGCGGCACCGCGCCATGGCCGCGGGCTGATCGCCGACCTCTCCGGACTCACAACCAGCGCCTTCGCGCTCGATGCGCAACGCAGGCTCGCCGGCGGCAGGCTGCACGTGTCGTTATCGCAGCCGCTGCGGGTCGAAACCGGGCGCGCTGCGCTTTCGATACCGGTCGGTCGCACGCCGGGGGGCGCCGTGCTGCGGCAATCGGTAACGGCCGGTCTGGCGCCCTCCGGCAGGCAGATCGACGCGGCGGCGGAATGGCGCCGGCCGCTGGCCGTCGGCGAGGCCCGCCTCGGCATCCACTTGACCCGCCACCCCCGGCATGACTCCGCGGCGACACCCGATGCCGCGTTGTTGGCCGGGTGGCGCACCGCGTTCTGACAGTTCGGCGAGCCTCGGGAGAGACGGGTGAACGATGCTTCGAAGCCGCGAACCGGCGGCGAGATACTGGTCGATGCGCTGCGCTTGCACGGTGTCGATACCGTGTTCTGCGTGCCGGGCGAAAGCTATCTCGCGGCGCTCGACGCCCTCTACGGCGCGCGCAACCGGATCAGGGTCGTGACCTGCCGCCAGGAAGGCGGCGCGGCCTACATGGCGGAAGCGTTCGGCAAGGCGACGGGAAAACCCGGCGTGTGCTTCGTGACCCGCGGGCCGGGCGCGTGCAACGCCGCGATCGGCGTGCATACGGCGATGCAGGACTCGACTCCGATGATTCTGTTCGTCGGCCAGGTGGCGCGCGACGCCTTCGGTCGCGAGGGGTTCCAGGAAATCGACTACCGCCAGATGTTCCAGCCGCCGATCGCCAAGCTGGCGCTGCAGATCGACGACGCGAAGCGCATTCCCGAACTGGTCCATCACGCCTTTCGCACGGCGTGTTCCGGGCGCCGGGGGCCGGTCGTGGTCGCGCTGCCGGAAGACATGCTGCGCGATACGGCGACGGTCGCCGACGGGCAGCCCTATGAAGCCGTGCAGCCGCATCCCGGCCCCGAGGCGATGGCCGCCTTGCGCAAGAGAATGGCCGCGGCCGAACGCCCGCTGATGATGCTCGGCGGCTCCGGCTGGAGCGCCGCCGCCTGCGCCGATGCGCGGGCTTTCGCCGAGGCGAACGGCCTTCCCGTCTGCGTGTCGTTCCGCCGCCAGGACCTGTTCGACAACACGCATCCCCATTATGTCGGCGATCTCTCCACCTCTGTCGATCCGAAGCTGGTGGCGCGGGTCCGCGCCGCCGATCTGCTGCTGGTGGTCGGCGCCCGCCTCGGCGAAATGACCACGCGCGGCTACGCCATGCTCGACTTGCCGGCGCCGCGCCAGGAACTCGTGCACGTCTATCCCGAAGCGGAAGAGATCGGGCGCGTTTTCCAACCGGCCCTGTCGATCGCCTCCGGGGCGGCGGCGTTCATGAAAGCGGCGCGGGCCCTCGATGGGGTGAACGGCGGGCGATGGGCCGGCTGGCTGGCGGACGCACGCGCCGACCACATGGCCTATCTGACACCGCGCCGTTTCGAAGGTGCGGTCGATATGGCGGCCATCGTGGCGGCGGTGCAGGAGGCGATGCCCGACGCCATCGTCACGGTGGATGCAGGCAATTTCTCAGGCTGGCCGCAACGGTTCTGGCGCTTCCGCCGCTACCCGTCGGAACTGGGGCCCACCGACGGCGCGATGGGCTACGGCATTCCTGCCGGCATCGCCGCGAAAATCGCCTGCCCCGACCGCGACGTCGTGACCTTCGTGGGCGACGGCGGCTACATGATGACCGGCCAGGAGATCGCGACCGCCGTGCATCACGGCGCCGCGGCGATCGTCGTGGTGGTGAACAATGGCGCGTTCGGCACGATCCGCATGCACCAGGAGCGCGACTATCCCGGCCGGCCCATCGCGACAGCGCTGACCAACCCCGATTTCGCAGCCGTCGCGCGCGCCTGCGGCGCGCATGGAGAAACGGTGACCGCGACCGCCGAGTTCGCCCCGGCGCTCGCGCGGGCGCGCGCCTCGGGCAAGTGCGCGGTCATCGAGGTGCGTCTCGATCTCGAAGTGATCACCACTCGCGCCACCCTGTCCGAGGTTCGCGCCGCGGCGGTCCGCGACCGAAGCGCGTGACGATCGCCGACTTTCGCACGGCGCTGGTCTCCGGCGCGACCAGCGGAATCGGCCGCGCCTGCGCGCGCGCCCTCGCCGAACGCGGCCTCGCGGTGGTCGCGACCGGACGCCGCCGCGACCGCCTCGAGGCGCTGGCCGCGGAGACCGGTTGCGAGACGCTCGCGCTCGACCTGCGCGACCGCGATGCGGTTTACGCCGCGCTCGGCGAGCGCGAGATCGACGTTCTGGTGAACGCCGCCGGAGTCGGGCGCGGCATGGAGTCGTTCCTGGACGCGTCGCCCGACGACCTCGACGCGACGCTCGTCACCAACGCGACCGCGCTGATCCACGTTACCCGGGCGATACTCCCCGGAATGCGCGCGCGGGGCCGCGGCCACGTGGTCAATATCGGCTCGGTGGCGGGGCTGTATCCGCTATTCACAGCGATCTACGGCGCGTCCAAAGGCGCGGTGCATCTGTTCTCGCAGAACCTGAGAATCGAGTTGCTCGGCTCCGGCGTCCGGGTGACCGAACTGTGCCCCGGGCGGGTGCGCACCGAGTTCTTCGAGACCGCGATCGACGACCCGGAAACCATCGAACGACTCGCGACGGGCTTCAAACTGCTCGAGCCCGAAGACATCGCGGCGGCGGCGCTCTACGCCATCGACGCGCCGTGGCACGTTCATGTCGCTACCATCGAACTGATCGCCGCCGAACAGGCGCCGGGCGGCGTCGCCGTCAAACCGATCGAAAGAGGCTCCGATGAAGATCACCGCGATTGACGCGATTCCGCTTCGCTATCCTTTCCGTCATGGCGGCCCGCCGACGGGCTGGGGCGGCGGCGCGTGGACCGAAATGCGCACATTGCTCGTTCGCGTCGAAACCGACGCCGGGCTGACCGGTTGGGGCGAGGCGTTCGGCTACAACGCCATTCCGGCCACGAAAGCGGCGCTCGAAACCATGATCGCGCCGCTGGCGGTCGGACGCGACGCGACCGCGATCGCGCCGCTCACGCGAAGCATCCAGCGCGACCTGCACATTTTCGGGCGCTACGGAGTCACCGTCTTCGCGCTGAGCGGCCTCGACATCGCCCTGTGGGACATCGCCAGCAAAGCCGCCGGAATGCCGCTGCACCGGCTCGTCGGCGGCGGCGCGCGCGACACTGTGCCGGCCTATGCGAGCCTGCTGAAATATCGCGATCCCGAACTGGTCTCGACGCTGTCGAAGGCGGCGCTCGACGAGGGCTATCGGTTCATCAAGCTGCACGAGAGCACAGCAGCGCCGGTCGAAGCGGCGCGCGCCGCAGCCGGCGATGCGCCGATCATGCTCGACGTAAACTGCGTCTGGAGCGCCGGAGAGGCGCGCCGCATGGCGGAGGCGCTCGAGGATTGCGAACTTCACTGGCTCGAAGAGCCGATCTGGCCGCCGGAGAACTACGATGCGCTGAACGAGCTACGCCTCGCCGCGGCAGTTCCGGTCGCCGCCGGCGAGAACGCCTGCACTTCGTGGCAATTCGCAGCGATGATGGAGGCGGAGGCGGTCGATTACGCGCAGCCGAGCGTAACCAAGGTCGGCGGTGTGAGCGAGTTCCTCGAGGTCGCGGCTCTGGCGCGGCACGCAAATGTCGCACTGGCGCCGCATTCGCCCTATTTCGGCCCGGGCTTCCTCGCCACCCTGCAGCTTCTCGCAGCCGATGCGTCGGTGGAGGCGATCGAGCGCTTCTACGTCACGCTCGACAACGATCTCTACGCCGGCGCGCTGACCCCGAAGAACGGCGACATCGCCGTTCCCGACGGACCGGGCCTGGGGCTGGAGCCGGACCCGGATTTTATCGAGACCTGGCGCGAAGCTTGACGGTCTCGAGTCAGGCGAGGAGCGCGGTCATCGCGTAAACGGCGATGATGCCGAACGCGATGGTGCCGATCCAGGTGAGGATCAAGCCATAGTCCGTGCCGCCGTGTTCGTTGGCCATGTTCCGGTGTCTCCTCCCGCAAGGCGCGCGGCTGCGTAGCAGACCCGCCGCGCCTGCGCAACTTCATGCCCGGACTTGTTTCGCGCATCTCCCTCCGAGCGGGCGTCTCCCGAACGTCCGCACGGGCGGCCGGAAACCACCCTACAACGTCGCGTCGGTTCCCAGAACGAGCGTGACCTGGCTCGAGAAAACGCCGCCATTGCCGTGGGCCAGGGCGATCGCAGGATCCGGCCGCTGGCGGTCGCCGGCGTCGCCGCGCAACTGGCGCACCGCCTCGATCACCGGGAACATGCCATACATGCCGGGATGGCAGCACGACAGGCCGCCGCCATTGGTGTTGACCGCCAGCCGGCCGCCGGGCGCGATGGCGCCGCCCTCCACGAACGCCCCGCCCTCTCCCTTGGCGCAGAAGCCGAGGTCTTCGAGGAACATGATCGTGTTGATGGTGAACGCGTCATAGATCTCGACGAGATCCACCTCGGAAAGGTCGATTCCGGCCATCGCCAGAGCGCGCGGGCCGGTGTCAGACGCCGCCGTCACGGTCGCATCGGGCATACTGGCGATGTAGCGATGCCAGTGGGCCATCGCCGCACCGAGCACCGGCACCGGCGGACGTCTGAGGTCGCGGGCGCGCTCTGGCGCGGTCAGGATCACGGCCCCCGCCCCGTCGGTGACGAGACAGCAATCGCGCACCGTGAACGGATCGCTGATCGGCCGCGACGCCAACACGTCGTCGATCGACAGCGGCGCGCGCAGAAATGCTTCGGGATTCAGCGCCGCCCAGCCGCGTGCGGCCACCGCCACCTCGGCCAACTGCTCGCGCGTGGTGCCGTATTCGTGCATGTGCCGCGACGCCGCAAGCGCGTAGGACGTGATCGGCTGGCGCGGGCGATAGGGGCCCTCGTAGGGGTCGGGCCGCGAGGTCGATACGAGCCGCCCGGAGACCGAGCGCTGGTTGCTGCCATAGGCGACCAGCGCGACCTCGCACTGCCCCGTCGCGATGGCCATCATCGCCGTCATCGTGTGCGCAAGGTTCGACGACCCCCCGATCATCGAGGAATCGGAGAATCGGGGCGCGATGCCGAGATACTCACACAGGGTCAGCGACCCCATGTTGTGAGTCACGGAGGCACAGAAGACCGCATCGACGTCTTTCGCCGTCAGGCCCGAATCGTCGAGCGCCGCATTCACCGCCCCGCATGTGATCTCGAGTTCGGTCAGACCCGGGGCTTCGCCGAGGCCGAAGGTCCCGGCGCCGGCGATCGCCGCGGCGCCCCGCAGTGCGCTCATACGCCCGATTCCGCCGGACGGAACACGACCACCGGGGTTTCGCCCGAACGATCGACCAGTGCAGTGACCGGCATCCCGATGCGCACCGCTTCCGGCGCGACGGATTCGACTCGGCTCATCATGCGCGGCCCCTCGGCGAGATCGATGAGCGCGACGTTATAGGGCGGGCCCTGTTCGGGCCGCCGGCGCACGACGCTGGTGGCGTACACCGTGCCGCCGCCCGAAGCCTCGCGCCAGTCGAGCGCGCGTCCGCCGCAATGCGGACAGGCGGCGCGCGGGTAGAACACCCAGCCGTCGCAAGCCGCACAGTGCTGCAACAGGAAGCGGCCGTCGCCCAGGGCGTCGAAAAACTCGCGCTCCGGGCTCCCCCCGGCAGTGTCAGCGGCCATCGTCTTCTCCCTTCATCGAGTCGTTCCACCACGCCGGCAGTGCGAAACTCGCGCGGTGCATCGCCGCATTGTAGTGGCGGCCGGCAATGCGGACCACGGGGACGCTATAGTCATGGCTGTCGCGGCTGTACAGGAAGAATCCGAACAGGCCGCCCGGAAAAGCCGGCACGGTCGTGTGGTATGCGGCTATATGCGGCAAGGTGCGGTTGCGGCGCATCAGGCGCAACAGGTTCGGCGCGCCGTCCGCCGACAGTTCCTGCAGAAAGCGGGGGCTGTCGCGTCCGAGGATGATGCTGTCGGAATCGACGACCACTCCGTCGGGCGCGAGACGCGCCGCGAGGGTTTCGCAGAACGCCGGTGTGAACAGGCGATGCGAGGGGCCCACGGGCTCCGTGAGATCGAGGATCACGACGTCGTAAATCCGCTCGTCCGCGGCGAGAAAATCCGCCGCATCGGCGATGTGAAGAGTCACTCGCGGGTCGGCGTAGTCGCCCTGAAAGCCGAGATAGCGGTTACTGACGGCGATGACTCGCTCGTCGATCTCGACCATGGCCACGGCGGTGACCATGTCGTGCCGCAGCACCTCGCGCAACGCGCCGCCGTCGCCGCCGCCGACGATCAGCACCGATGCCGCGGCGCGCCGCCGGCCGCACAACGCCACGTGCGCCGCCATCTCGTGATAGACGAACTCGTCCGCCTCGGTCGCCTGAACGGCGCCGTCTAGCATCAGGACGCGGCCGAGCATGGGATGATCGTAAATCGCGATCTCTTGATAAGCGCTGCGTTCGCGATGCACGAGCGTCATGCGGTAGCAGCGGACGACTCCGAGGCCGTCATCGCGCTCGCGCTGCCAGTCCATCCCCTATGTTACCTCGTCCGGTCAATAGCTTCCACCGTGCGTCTTCTGGAAATCTTTTTTGTCTTTACCCCACTCCCTCGTAGTGCAGAACCCGTTCCGGGTGATAAAGTCTAAGATTGTCCGATTGAATTTCCATCTTTATATCGCAAGGCAGACCATAAAGATCAACCAGTTCGAATGCGACAGGATGGTACAGAGTTCCACTCCGGACCATTTCGAACGCCACCATCAGATGATGCGCGTCCTTCGTTACCTTGGCCTTTTCATCATTTGGGGGCGGCGAAAGATAGAACGACCGCTGCGTGGTGTTTTTGTTCCTGGCGTTGAAGGTCTTGACCTCAAGATAGACCGCTGGCGCTACCAAACCCGTGACGATCTCGATATCGGGATATCCAACCGTTTGCCGGCCACCGTCACGTGTTTTGGGTCCTTCGGCATCCAGTCCGGCGGAGCGCAATTGCCGGATTACCGGGTGCTCCATGTCGTTGCCGACTTCATTCGGTCGAGGCCGATCAATCGGATCGTCTCGAACCTCATCGCAAACCTCCCGCATGGCATTCTTCATCAAGTTCAGCAATTCAATGCTTCCTCTTAGCGTCGTGTCGAATCGCTCGACGCGCTGGTTGAATACGCTCTGGATGAAAACCTCGAATGGAACACCCCTTATCGGTTCCCGGAATTCTGAGAATATCCGAACATGGCGTTCTTCTCGTTCTACAGGCATCAGATTCGTTTCATCAGCACGATGCGGTTTGTGTTCGTGCCCCGGCCGTTGTTCGTCACGCCCCAGGTGTTGGACGTTTTGGTGAACCGCTGCGTGTTGACGAGAATCTTCCGGATCCGGAACGGCAGCCCCTCGACGCAGGCGACGACATGCTCTTCCAGGCGGATCGTTCCGTTCCGCACCTCGCCGACCTCGAACGCCACATGCCCGCCTGGTCCCGTAACCCGGGACAGTTCGATGAACGTCGAACGGACGAAGCGCTTCCAGTCCGCAACGTTCCTATGCCGCGTGATGCGCACCGATTTCGGATTGACGCCGAGGAACCAGCACCGAAGCCAGTTGTCCTGTTCATAGTTGACCACGTCGAGGAACGGTGGCGACGTCACGGTCAACGAGACCGATCCATCGGGAATTTGCGGGGTGGCATCGGATTGTCCGGTCAGAAACAGAGAAACGCGGGCCGCCGGCATTCGCTGCGACAACAGGCTTTTCGATTTTCTGAGAACGACAGATGCCACATCGCGCGCTGGCGGCGCCTGCTTCCGGCGCCGGTTGATGATCGCCTGCCGCTCGACCGTGACCGCCTGATTGGGCGGCATTGTATAGACCGACAGAAAACCGGGTGAATGGCCGGTCAACCGGTTGATGGTCACCATGCGAATCCAGCGATCCACTTTATCGGTTTCGCGCTTGAGGAGCCACCGGCGCAACCCCTCGATCTGCGCCAGCGTTCGCGGATGGTAGAACGTCAACAGGTCCTCGCGCTCGACACCAGAGTCGGCGAACGCCCTGAACGGAATCCGGGCTAGCCGCTCTGCGATATCGGGCAACCGCGGCGGGTCGATGCGGGGTTCGGTGAGCGCGGCACTCAGCGGATTGGTGTCGTTGCCGTATGGGATACGGCCTTTTAGAGCGGCTTCGATGGGGGTCGTGCCGCGTCCCATGAATGGGTCGTAAACAATCTCGCCGGGCCGGCTGTAACGGTCGATGAAGTATGCGGGGAGCTGCGGTTTGAAACAGGCGCGGTAGCTCACTTCGTGAATGCGCGCTGCCTGTCGCTGCCGCGCGGTCCAGAATTCGCCGACCTCGTACAAGGCCGCCAGCGCGGAATCCGCGGGAACCGCGTTGCCATCGGCCGGCTCGGCTTTCCGTCGGCGGTCATCAACCGAAACGAACATATCCGGTTGTGCGGAGAAACATCTCCTCATGACCTATCGCACCATGACGCGGAACCCCGAATCGCCTCCGGGAAAGCGTTGCCCGATCCGCGCGGCGCGGTCAAGCATTTGTTCCCGTTCCGTGCGCACGAGACGTCGGGCTGCGTCGCCCGGCGAGCGCGCCGTAAACGGCGAACGCGGCGACGCACGAGGCGATCGCCGGCATCATGCCGTGCGGCGGTCAGGCTTCCAGCGCCGCGCCGGCGATGGCGGGGCCAGCGATACTGCCGATGCCGTAGGCGAAGGTCAGCCCGACATTCGCCGCCGCGAGATCGGTTCCGCGGAAGCGGTCGCCGAGCAACGCCATGGCGACCAGCCACAGCGCCGCGAGTATCCCGCCCAGCACGAACAACGCCGCATACAGTGCCGGCGTCGAACCAGCGAGAAACGGGATCGCCGCGATCGCGAGCGCACTCAGCACCGCGCAGGCAACGACCACGCCGCGGCGGTCTATCCGATCGATCAACCAGCCGATGGGGATCGACAACGCGACCCCGCCCAGCACCAGCGCGGTCACGAGGCTTGCTGCCTTCGCCTCGTCGAAGCCGAGCCCGAGGCCATATACCGTGAGCATGGCGATCAGACCGCCGTCGGCGAGGCCGAACAGCGCCGCGGCGCCGACGGCGACCGGCAGCGCCGCCAGATAGCCGACGAAGCCGAACGACAGCGCACCGCCGATCCGCGGCGCCGTCCCGATCGCGAACCCCAGCACCGCCAATCCCGCCAGTACGGCGCCCGCGCCGACCAGGAACGGCAGCGCACCCTCGGTGCCGGTCGCGCGGATCAGCAGCGGCCCGAGCGCCACGCCGCCGGTGAGCGACGTGGTGTAGAATGCCATGACGCGCCCCCGGACCGTGTCGCCGGCGGCCTGGTTGACCCAGGTCTCGGTAGTGACGAACAAGAGTCCCTCGGCGGCGCCGAAGACGAAGCGCAGCGCCAACCACGCGCCGAACGCCGTGGCGGTGGGCATCAGCGCCAGCACGAGCGCGCAGGCAACGAGTCCGGAAGCCATCGCCGGCAACAGGCCGAACCGCGGAATCAGTCGCGGCGCCAGCGGCGCGCCGGCCATGATCCCGAGAAACTGCGCCGCCGCGTTTATCCCGATCAGGGTCTCTCCGAACCCGAGGCGCTCCAGAGTCACCGCGATCAGCGGCAGCGCCAGCCCGATCGTCAGACCCAACAGGCCGGCGGCCAGGATGGCGGCGATCAGTCCCCGGAGGGTGCTCGGGGCCATCGTCCGACCGGCGAAGCGAGCGCGAAACGCAGCGTCCCGGTCACCGCGTCGGCCTCGACCAACGTCGCACGCACGAGCGCCCCGAGGCCGATGGCGGCGCCGCTGCGCTCGCCTACCAGTCGGCTCCGGGCCTCGTCGTAACGCATCCGTTCGGCGAAGCTGCGCATGGGGACGAGACCTTCGGCGCCGGTGTCCGCGAGCCCGACGAACAGGCCGAACCGGGTGACGCCGACCACTCGGGCGTCGAACGTCGCGCCGACCCGCTCCGCGAGGAAGCGCGCCGCCAACCGATCGACCGCCTCGCGCTCCGCCGCGGTGGCGCGCCGTTCGACGTCCGAAAGCGCCGCCCCGATCTCGACGAGCGATCCGGTCGACTCCCCGCTGCTTCCATTGCCGCCGAGGTGCAGCGCGCGGATCAGTGCCCGGTGGACGAGCAGGTCGGCATAACGGCGGATCGGCGAGGTGAAATGTCCGTAGCGCCGCAGATTGAGCCCGAAATGGCCGATGTTTCTCGGGCTGTATTCGGCTTGCGCCTGCGCGCGCAGCACCGCCATCGCCACTGCCTCTTGCTCGGGCCGGCCACGAGACCGGGCGAGCAGGCCGTCGAGTTGTGCGGGTGCGAGTCGGCGCCCGGGCGCGAGCTTGTATCCCAAGCCTGCGAGGCAGTTTCGCAGTGTTTCCAGTTTGTCGAGGGGCGGCTGGTCGTGAACGCGGAACAGGCACGGCGTCTCGCACGCCACAAGGGTTTCCGCCGCCGCCACATTCGCCGCGATCATGAATTCCTCGATCAAACGGTGGCTGTCGAAACGCGGCCGCGGCTCGATGGCGGACACTTCGCCGGCGCCGTCGAACAGAACCCGGCGCTCGGGGAGATCGAAATCCAGCGAGCCGCGTGCCGCGCGCGCCCGCTTCAGCGCGCCGAACGCGCCGAACAGGGCGGCAAGGGCGGGGTCGGAGGGGCCACGCTCCTGCGCGTCGCGGTAGGTCAGTCGCGCCGCCGAGCGCATCAGTGCGCGCTCGAAGCGATGGCGGACCGGCGCGCCGCCCGCGTCGATCCAGAGGTGGACCGCGACACAGGCCCGGTCTTCGCCGGGGCGCAGCGAGCACAGTCCGTTCGACAACGCTTCCGGCAGCATCGGGATCGCCCGGTCGGGCAGATAAACCGAATTTCCGCGCCGGCGTGCCTCGCGATCGAGCGCGCCGCCGTGACGCACATAGTGCGCCACGTCGGCGATAGCGACCACCAGATGCCAGCCGCCGTTCGCGGGTTCCGCCCAGACGGCGTCGTCGAAATCTCGCGCGTCCTCGTCGTCGATGGTAACCAGGGGCAAGGCGCGCAGATCGGTGCGATCGCCGAGCGCGGGCGGCGTCGCGGCGGCCGCTTCTGCCAGCGCCGCGGGCGAAAATTCATACGGTATGTCGTGGCGCTCCAACACTAGCCGGGCGATCGCACCCGGGCGGTCGAGCGCGCCGAACGCTGCCGTGACGCGCGCCAGCGGCGCGCCGGGCGAGGTTTCCGCAACGACCAGATCCCCGGGCAGGGCATCGCCGTTCGCGCCCTCGGCGATCCGCAGGCCGGTGCGCTCCCGGCGCTCGACCGAGCGTACGAAACCGCCATTGCCGTCGCGCGCCCGGTCGTAAACGCCGACGACGCGCCGCGGCCGGCGACCGATCACACGGATGATCTCGGCGCGGCTGCGTCCCGCATGGCGCACGAGGACGCGGTCGTCGACACCCGGCGCGACGCCTCGGCGATGTCGCGGCGGTGCCACCGCGAACCGTGGCGGCGGGTCGTCGCCGCGCCAATCCGCGGGGACGGCGACCGGCTCGCCACCGTCGTCGAGAGCGACGATCGTGGCCACGAACACCGGCGGCAAGCTGCCGGGTTTCGCGCGTCCGGGTCGCTCGATGAGACCTTCGTCGGCCATGTCGCGCAGCAAGCGGGTCAACGCCGCCCGTTCAGCGCCGCGAACGCCGAACGTGCGCGCGATCTCGCGCCTGCCGACCGTTCCCTCGGCAGTTTCGATGAATTCGAGGACCCGGGCGCGCGTCGGCAGCTCCGATCCGCCGCGGCCCGGCGCCGTCACGCCCGGTCGCCGGCGCGGGGCTTCCGGCGAGGTTTCGCTGCGGTTCTCTTCGCCGCAGCGCCCTGTCCAGGCGCGCTCTTGCCCGCCCCGGCAGCTTTCTTCGCCGGAGGTTTCTTCGTGCCGGTGCTTCGCTTGCGGTTGCCCCTGCCTTTCCCCGCGGCTTTCTCCGCCAGCAGCGGCAACATTCGCTCAAGGGTTACGCTATTCGGGTCCGAATCTTTCGGCAGGCTCGCGAACACCCCGCCGTGCCTGGCGTAGGGGCCGTAGCGTCCCTCGAATACCGCCACTTCGGCGCCGTCCTCGGGGTGCACCCCCAGAACCCGGATCGGGGTCGCCGGCGCGCGGCGCCCGCGTCCGGGCTCCGCAAGCAACGCGACGGCGCGGTTGAGGCCGACGGTCAGCACATCGTCGCCCGTGGCAAGGGACTTGTAGGCGCCGCCGTGGCGCAGATAGGGTCCGTAACGACCGATCCCGGCGCTGATCGCCTTGCCCGTTTCGGGATGCGCGCCGACCTCGCGCGGCAGGTCGAGCAGGCGCAGCGCCGTCTCCAGGTCGATGGTCCCCTGATCGAGCGCCTTCGGCAGCGAGACCCGCTTCGGCTTGCCGTCTGCGTCGTCGCGTTGGATGTAAACGCCGTATGGCCCCTTGCGCACCGTCACTTCGGCGCCGTTCCGGTCCTGTCCGAGGGCGCGCGGGCCGTCGGCCGCGCCGTCGTCTCCGCCGGTGCCGGTCAGCGGGCGGGTGAAGCGGCAATCGGGATAGTTCGAACAACCGATGAAAGCGCCGTGGCGGCCGAGCCTCAGGCCCAACCGCCCGCCCTCGCACCGAGAACAGATGCGCGGGTCGCCTTCGTCGTCGTCCGGCGCCGGGAAAATGTGCGGCGCCAGCGCCTCGTCGAGCCGGTCGAGAACCTCGCGCACGCGCACTTCGCCGACATCTTCCACCGCGGACGAGAAACCCGTCCAGAACTCCGCGAGCACCGCCTTCCACTCGAGATCCCCGTTGGAGATACTGTCCAACTGGTCTTCCAGCCGCGCCGTGAAGTCGTAGCGCACCCAGGTCTCGAAAAAACTGGTGAGGAAGGCGGTGACGACGCGGCCCCGGTCTTCCGGCACGAAGCGCTTGCGCTCCAGCGTGACGTATTCGCGATCCTGCAACACCGCGATGATGCCGGCCCAGGTCGAGGGCCGGCCGATGCCGAGTTCCTCCATTTTGCGCACCAGCGAGGCTTCGGTGTAACGCGGCGGCGGCTCGGTGAAATGCCGGCTCGGTGTCACCGGCCCCAGGGTCATGGCGTCGCCCTGCTCGACCTTGGGCAGGCGCTTCTCCTCGTCCTCGCCGTCCGCCGGATCGTCGCGGCCCTCGGCGTAGGCGGCGAGATAGCCGTCGAAGGCGAGGGTCGAACCCGTGGCGCGCAGGCCGGCCTTGCCGTCCGGGGCGCCGAACTCGATGCTCACCCGGTCGAAGCGGGCATCGACCATCTGGCACGCGGCGGCACGGCGCCAGACCAGTTCGTAGAGCCGTTTCTCGTCGGCGCCGATCTTCAACCCCTCAGGCAGACGGGCGGGATCGGTGGGGCGGATCGCCTCGTGCGCTTCCTGCGCGTTCTTCGCCTTCGCACGGTAGCGCCGCGGCGAGGGGGGAGCGTAGTCGGCGCCGTAGCGCTCCGCGATCATCCGCCGCAGTCCGGCCACAGCCTCGTTCGACAGCGTCACTGCGTCAGTGCGCATGTAGGTGATGAGGCCGACGGTCTCGCCGCCGATATCGACTCCCTCATAGAGGCGCTGCGCCACGCGCATGGTGTGCCGGGCGGTGAAGCCGAGCTTGCGCGACGCTTCCTGTTGCAGGGTCGAAGTGGTGAACGGCGGCGGCGGGCTTCGCCTGACCTGCTTGCGCTCCACCTTGACCGCGCTGAACCGCCGCGCCGCGACGGCGGCGACGGCGCCCTTCGCGGCGGCCTCGTCGGCGAGGTCGAACTTGCCGAGCCGGTGTCCGTCGAGGCTGACCAGACGCGCGCTCAGCGGGCGCCCCGCGGGGGTCGAGAGTTCCGCCGCGACGGTCCAGTATTCGCGCGGACGAAAGGCTTCGATTTCCATCTCGCGCTCGACGATCAGCCGCAGGGCGACCGATTGCACGCGCCCCGCCGAGCGGCTGCCCGGCACCTTGCGCCACAGCACGGGCGACAGGGTAAAACCGACCAGGTAATCGAGCGCGCGACGCGCCTGCTGGGCGTTCACCAGGTCCATGTCGATGTCGCGTGGATGGCCCACCGCGTCGCATACCGCATCGCGGGTGATCTCGTGAAAAACCACCCGCCCGACCTGGACGCCGCCGAGGCCGCTCCGGTCACGCAGATAGTTGCGCACATGCCACGAGATCGCCTCGCCCTCGCGGTCGGGGTCGGTGGCGAGCAATAGCCGGTCGGCCTTGCGCGCCGCCGCGACGATCGCCTTCATGTGCTTTGCCGACTTCGGATCGGCCACGTAGTCCATCGCGAAATCTTCGTCGGGCCTGACCGAACCGTCCTTCGCCGGCAGGTCGCAGATATGGCCGTAGGTCGCGAGCACCCTCGCGTCCCGCCCGAGATATTTTTCGATGGTCCGGGCCTTGGCCGGCGACTCGACGACGACGACGTCCAACGCTCATGTCCTCCGCTTCCGGGTGGTCCGACCCTTCCGGATCGTCCGACGGGACGGGATTCAGCCCGTCGCCGAAACCTTGCCGCTCCCGTGCCGAACGAGGCGACCGGCCAGTTCGAGTTCAAGGACGATCACCATGACGTCGGACGCGGGCAATTGGCATTGGCGAACGAGTTCGTCAACACCGACCGGTGTCGGGTCGAGCGCATCGAGTATGGCGGCGCGCGCGGTGTCCGCGATCGAAGCGGAAAGACAGGCCGCGGGTTCCGCCGACGCCGGGGGTAGCGAGTCCGGCGCGGGTTCGGTCACCCGATCCGCGCGCAGCGCGCCCAGCGCCGCGATCACGTCGGCGGCGGATTCGGTCAGGACGGCGCCGTCGCGGATCAATCCGTTGGTGCCCCGATGCCGCGGGTCGAGCGGCGAGCCCGGCACGGCGCACACTTCCCGGCCTTGCTCGCCGGCGAGCCGGGCGGTGATCAAGCTCCCCGACCGCAAAGTCGCCTCGACGACCACCACCGCCGCAGCGAGGCCGGAGATGATCCGGTTGCGGCGCGGGAAGTGCCGGGCGGTGGGCTGCATCCCCAGGGGTTGTTCACCGACTACGGCGCCGGTTTCGGCGATGCGGCGGCACAGGTCGCGGTTCTCCGGCGGATAGACCACGTCGACGCCGCCGGCGACCACCGCGACGGTGCCGGTCTCCAGCGCACCGAGATGCGCCTGCGTGTCGATGCCGCGGGCGAGGCCGGAAACGACGGTGTATCCGGCCGCACCGAGTTCGGCGGCGAGGCCGCGCGCGAAACGCCCGCCGACTCCGGAGGCGTTGCGCGCGCCGACGATCGCCACCGTGGGGCGGTTCAGCACTGCGGGGTTGCCGAGCACGCTGATGACGGGCGGCGGGTCGTCGATGGCGGCGAGCGGGCGCGGATAGTCCGGTTCGCAGGCGGCGACGAGACGCCCGCCAAGGGCCGCAAGCGCCTCGCGCTCGCGTTCGGCCCGGTCGGGAGAGCAGACCCCGGCCCGTCGACGCAGGCCGCCGCGCCGGGCGAGTTCGGGCAGGCGGTGCAGCGCCGCACCCGCGCTGCCCGCGAGGCCCATCAGGTCGGCGAAGGTGCGCGGTCCGATATGCTCGCTGCGCCACAACCGCAACCAGTCGAGCCGTTCGCGGTCGGCCAGGGTGCGCGGCGCGTCGGTCATTCGCGCCAGATTGGCGGCAGCCGGCGGAAAGTGTCAACGGGGCACGGATAAATCCTTGACCGTGTCGGGGTTCGTCGCCAGACTGCCCGGCAAGGCGCGGACAGTGGGCGCCCGCGCCGTTGCGGCGTCCGTCTCTGCGCGTCAGTGTAGTGATGAAACAGGGAGGACCCACGATGTCGACCTGGCTCAGCGACCGCGAGCGGCGACTCGTCGACGGCGCCGAGAATCTCGAATTCGATTCTCCGGTGCCCACCCAGATCGTTTCCAACGGCGAATATCTGCCGCCGAAACAGTCCCCGAAACAGCGGCAGGTCGAAGCCCGCATCAAGGAACTCGCCGAAGAGAATGCCAAATATCTCGGCATGTCGCGGCGCCAATTCCTGCAAACCAGTTGCGGCATGGCCACCGCCTTCCTGGCGATGAAGGAGGTGTACGGCACCGACGCCTTCCGCGTCAGCGAAGCGGAAGCGCGCGAGCCGGAGATGATGCTCGAACGCGCCAACGCCTTGGCCGGCCAGTTCATCTTCGACGACCAGACCCACTTCCTGCGCGACGACTTCGGGCACGAAGCGATTCTGGGCCTCGGCGAGTTCGCTGCCGAGCATTGGAACCCGAAGCTCAAGGAAGAAGGCGTCACGCTGACCCGCTACAAGTTCGAGAACTATATCCGCGAACTGTGGTATAACAGCGACACCAAGATGTCGCTTCTCAGCGGCGCGCCGTTCGACGATCCGACCTGGTGGCTGTTGTCGAACGACCAGATCGTCGCCGCGCGCGACATGGTCAACGACTTCGCCGGATCGCAGCGTATGCTCGCGCACGCGGTCATCACTCCCGGCCAGCCCGGCTGGATGGACGAGGTCGACCGCGCGATCTCCGAGTTGAAGCCGAATTCGTGGAAGTCCTACACGATCGGCGATCCGCTCGCCCCGTCGAAGTGGCCGTGGCGGCTGGATGACGAAGAACTGATGTATCCCTTCTACGAGAAGTCGCTGAAGGCGGGCATCAACACCATCTGCATCCACAAGGGCCTGCTGCCGCCGGACTACGAGCAGTCGTTCCGGGGGGTGTGGGAATACGCCACCGCGTGGGACATCGGCAAGGCCGCGCAGGACTGGCCGGAGATGAACTTCGTCATCTACCACTCCTGCCTGCGCGCGTTCCTCGAACTGCCGGACCAGATGTGGGCCGAATACGAGGCCACCGGCGAGATGAAGTGGACATCCGACCTGGTCCGTATCCCGGAAGAGTTCGGCGTGACCAACGTCTATGGCGAGCTCGGCACCACCTTCGCCAACTCCGCCGTGGCGCATCCGCGCTTCTCGGCCGCGTTCATCGGCTCGCTCGTCAAGGGCCTCGGCGCCGACCACGTGGTCTGGGGCAGCGATACCGTCTGGTATGGCTCGCCGCAGTGGCAGATCGAAGCCATGCGCCGTCTCGAAGTGCCGGAAGACATGCAGGAGAAATACGGCCTGCCGTCGCTCGGCGGCCCGGACAGCCTCACCAAGCAGGCGATCTTCGGCCTCAACTCGGCGCGGATCTACGGCCTGGACATGGATTCGGCCACCAACATGCCGAAGCTCCCGGACTTCTCGGAAGACCGGATCGGCAAGCTGGCTCGCGACTTCCGCGAGTCCGGCGACGGCCCGAGCCACAAGCGCTACGGCTACGTCCGCCGCGCGTAGGAAGGATCGGTCGAGCCGCCGTCCGGATACTTCGGAGGCGGCAGCGCCCGACGGGCGAACAGGGATGGGGGCCGGCGCGCCGGCCCCCGTTCCGGCTTACCGCGACACGGGGGACGGAGCCGAGACAGCGCCGCGCCGCCGGACGTCGCGGCTTCCTGTGCCACGGTATCTGAAGGAGAAGGCGATGCGATTTGCACGTCATATCGGCGCCGCAGCGGTCGCTGGGGCGATCGGCTTGGGCGCGGCGGCCGCCAGCGCCGGCGAAGTGATGACCATCACCGCCGAGAAGGCCCGGCTCTATTTCGGCGGTCTCTACCCGTTCTATTCCCTGTTCCTGAAGGGAATCCCGGACGACCTCGAAGACGCCTGGGTCGAGAAGGCGCACTACGCGGTGCTCGATGTGGGCGGCGGCCCCGAAGAAGGGCAGAGCGTGGTCATGATCCTCACCCTGTCCAGCGACGCCAGCCCGCAGCCGGAATGGTGCGTCACCGAGGGTGCCGGCGAGTTCGGCGGCCACGGCCCGACCTGCATCAACACCGACGCGCCGAAGTCGATGAACCAGCTCCGGTTCAAGGTGCGTGCGCAATACGCCGACGCGGCGAGCGAGTTGCCGGCGGAGTTTCAGGACCGCGTGTGGGCCGAATACCCGGAACTGCCGGGGCGGCGCGAGAGCGAAGTATTCGGCCCGGTCGATCTCCACATCTTCACGGACTGACCGACCGGCGCCTGCTGACCATCCGGGCGCGGCGATCCCCGATCGCCGCGCCTTTTTTCATGTCTCGCCGCCGGACTTACGCGGGAACCCGGCGCAGGGGATAGCACGGCAGGCTTTGCACCCATGTGCGGATGTTGAAGACGACGCACTCGTCCACGATCCGCTTTTGCCATACGCCCGACGGCGGACCGTGGATCGGCAGCCTGCGTTTCAGACAATCGGTCTGCGCGAGCAGATCGGCTTCGGTCAGATCTTCCAGCGCGACGACGATCCAGTAGTGGACAGGTTTATCGATACTGCCGCACGCCCACAGGTAGAGAAGCGAATCCCGGAACTTGCGCGTCAGTTCTTCATCCAATCGCGCTGAAAGAAATTTCTCGACGAATTGCTTTCTCGCCGCCTCCGTCGCGCGTGGGTGATCCGGATCCTTGAGTTCGATGAACAATATGCGATCATCCTCCTCGACGACGAAATCCACGGCCTTCATGCAGTGAGACAAACCGTGCGATGCATCGTCGAATTTGCGGGCGTGAGTCTGACGGGGAAAATCGATTCGCAGATCGCCTTCCTCCAGCGCCGTCATCCCCGACGTCTTCCGAGGCTGCGCGCGACCTCCCGGTCGTACAGATCGGCGAAGGCGTCGGCTATGGCGTTCGGATGGATGTCGGAATAAGCATACGCCGTGCGACACGCGATCTCGCCGCTGTCGGCGTCGCAATAGAGCGAATGAAAAGCGAGTGCGTCATCACCGGTTTTTCTCAAATCCAGTTCCTTGAGAATCGCATAATCATGGGTGGCGATGAATATCTGGACGCCGGAGCGTTGCAGTTCGAGAAGAGTCCGAACCACGTGTCCGAAGAGTCGGGGATTGATGTTGGTTTCCGGCTCGTCCCAGAATAATACCGTTCCTTCCACCAGAGTCCCGTTCTGAATCAATAACCACAACAACCCGATTTTACGCATTCCCTCCGCGAGCAGGGTGAATTCAAGGTTCCCTTGCGGGTTGCGCAGAAAGAATTCCTCTTCTTTTACGGCGATTTTGCCGGCGATCGCCTCTTGCAGACTACGCAGTAATTTCTTGCGAGCGGTTCCCGTCGGACCGCGCAACCGGGGCCGATATGCGCGGTCAAGAATGTCGGCGTAATTTCCTCGAAATGTATCTCGCGTTGCGCGTAGAGAGAGCGAAACCCCGGCGCGTTCGCCAGCATCTCCTTGACCGGGACGAACACGCTCTCGACTGGATGCGCCGCCCACTCCTTCGCGCCCGTTACCGTGGCTCCGGCGGGAGCGGTCGTCTGGTTCGAGAAAGAAACCCCAAGCTTCCAGACGTCGCTGCGAACCTCCACAAGGCAACGGGAACGCCCCGTCCGGCGCTTGACCAGCCTGCCCGGCCTGCCGCCCGACGGCATGAACAGGCGGGTGAGCTTGTCCGCGAAGCCCACTCCCGTCTTGCTGACATCGCAAGCCGCATAGGCGACTTTCATGAGGTGGGTCTTGCCGGTGCCGTTGGCGCCGACGAGCACGTTGATCCCCGGCGACGCGGCGAAATCCAGCTCTTCGAACGCCGTGAACCTCTCGAGCCTCACCCCGGTGATCGTCATCCACCGTCACCCGCGCTCGACAACGCTTCCAGCCGCTTGCGCGTCGCGATCAGCGGCGGGCATTCGTGGTTGTCGTAGTAGGTCACCTGGCAGTCCAGGCAGTAGAAACATTCGTTCATGTCGATCCTGCCGCTGCGGCGGATGGCGCCGGTGGGGCACACGGCTTCGCAGCGATGGCAGGGGTTGCCGCATTCGGCGCGGCGCTTGAGCCAGTCGAACATGCGCACGCGGCCGAGAATCGCCAGCCCGGCCCCCAGCGGACACAGGAACCGGCAATAGAAGCGTTCGATGAACAGCCCGACGCCCAGAAGAGCGACCGCCCAGGCGACCGCGCCGAGCGGCGCGTCGAAACGGAAGGTGATCGCCGTCTTGAACGGCTCGATGTTCGATCCGGCGATCGCGAGGTCATAGGCGAAGAAGGTCAGCAGCAGCAGCGCCAGAAAGATCACATATTTCACCGCGAACAGCCGCTCCTGAAGCTGATCGGGAATCCGGATCTGAGGGACTTTCAGCGTCACGGCGATCTTGTTGAGCAGTTCCTGCAACGCGCCGAACGGGCACAGCCAGCCGCAGAAGATCGCCCGCCCCCACAGGAACAGCAGCAGAAACACGAACGCCGTGAGGATGAAGATCAGCGGCTCGACCATGAAGAAGGCCCAGTCGAACCCGCTCTCCAGCGACTGCGCGATGTTCAGCAGTCCGATGACGGTCAGCTGCGCGCCCGCATACCAGCCGAGCCACCCCAGCACCCAGGCAAGGAAGAGGATGCGCACCCAGCGGTGCAGCGCGCGCCGCCGCGCCAGCGCATCCTGGAACGACAGGATGAGCGCCAACACGGTGAGCGTGGCCGCAAGAACGGCGATCCGGCTCCGGTTGGAGTCCCAGACCGGGCGCCAGTCGGGCCCGTCGGCCGGCGCCGCCGCGGCCGTCTCGCCCTCGGCGGCCGCGAGGACGATCTCCGGTTCGGGCGGCGCCAGCAACACGTGCTCCGGCACGCGGTACTCGAGCGGGAAACGGACCGTGGCGGGGCCGTCCCCGCGCGCCTCGCCTTCGATCGTCAGTTCGAACAGCCACGACTTGTCGGGGTCGAGGCCGTCCTCCGGCGAATAGAACAGCAGGCCGCGTTCGACCAGGTCGGGCGCGTCCTTCGCGTGGTGAAACGGCAGGGTCTTCAGATAGTCGGGACCGATGGGAATCGCCCGCCCGTCCTGCGAGAACCGCAGACGCGCGAACTGTTCGGGCGTATCGGTTTTCGAATCCTGAAACCCCAGCTCGCCGTCGGTGGCCACGAAGAGAATGAGGTCGTCGATGCCGCGCCCCGAGACGTATTGATCGTACCAGGTGCGCCCGAGAATGTTGATCCCGATGGCGGGCGGCGAGACCAGCGCCACGTAGAGGTCGACATAGGCGTTCTCGTCGGGCGACAGGCGCACTTTCCGCGGCGCTCTGGCGTCGGGCAGGGCTTCGAACGCTGTCGCGACATCGCCCACGGTCAGCCGCAGGACGCCGAGCGACCCGTCGTCGATCAGCTCCTGCCAGGTGCGCAGGGCGAAGCGTTCGAAATCCACGGCGCGGCGGCGCGGCGCCTCGCTGAGCGAAATCCCCCGGCTGTGCGCCACCCGACGCGCGGCGCGGATGATCGAATCGCTGAACAGGATCGAGCTCGTCGTCGTCCGCGACACCGCATCGACGGGGATCAGCCGCGACGTGTCGCCGGCTGTGCCGCGCATGGCGAACTTCTCGCCCTCCAGAATCGCCCCGGACATGGCGAGCACGATGCTGACCCCGCGGCGCACGTCGATGCCGGGGAACTGCGTGAGATACTGGTGAAAGTCGTCATCGGTCCGGCCGAGGATCGCGATCGGCTCCACATGCATGGTCAGCCGTGCGCCGGCGATATGGCCGTCGAGACCGAGGCCGATGACCAGATGGAACGGGCGCTTGGAATAGCCCACCCCTGCGACGACGTCGTATTGTTCGTAGATGTAGCCGACAAGCTCGCCGTCCCGGAACGCGGCGGCGGCGGGCGGGTCGCCTTCCACCGGGCCGTGGGAATCGGCTTCGGGGAACACCATCTCGAGCAACGCGTCGTCGAGATAGGTTTCGAGGTTCGACGCAGTCTCATCCTGCGCCGCCGCGCCTGCTGTCGCGACGGCGAACGCTGTTGCCATGAAGAAACGAAGCCAGCCTGTTTTCACCCGCATACCCTCCACCCCGCGCGCGACCGGTAGGAATGCCTTGCGCGCTCTCTCCGGTCAACGGTCGCTGGCGTCAGGGGTGGAAACCGGTGCATGTTTCCGATGGATCAAGGGGCGGTCGGGCGTTGACCATGGGGCTCGCGGGTCTCACGCGCATTGCCCCGACCTGCGCGTCGCCCACCCGCATTGCGAGATGCCGTCCGCTATCGCCGGCATACTCCGCCGCAGTGACGAAGCGCGACGGTTCTCCGCCCCGGGCGCCGGCCGACGGTTCCGACGGTTCGATGGCTTGCGTCCGCCGGCGCAGCGCGTTTAGGCTTCGCGCCGAGCTGAAACCGGGGGTATGCGACGATGCGGCTCGCGCTTCTTTTTCTTGCCGGAGCCTTGGTTCCGGCATGGTCCGCGGTGATGGCGCAGTCGCCGGAGTTGCGGGCCAAGCATATGAGGGTGATGCAACTCTACGCCACGGGCCACAATGCCGAGGCCGCGGTCGCGGCGCGGCAGGCGCTGGACCTCGGTGTCGTCGAGTTCGGCGAAGAACACGCCAGCACCGCCGCATTGATGGTCAATCTGGCGAAGTTGCATGGCGAACTCGAACAGTGGCCTGAGGCGGAAGTGTTGTATCGTCAAGCGGCGGCAGTGCGTACCAAAACCCTTGGCGAGACCCACCCCGACACCGGCGTCGCCTATGCGGGCCTGGGCGACGCGGTCGCGCGGCAGGCCCGGTTCGAGGAAGCGGAGGCGAGTTACTGGGACGCGCTGCATACGCTCGGCGTCGAAGTGGCGCGCAATCCGCACGTTATCGACGAATTGAGCCTGCGCGCCGGCCTGTACCGGGCCTGGGCGCTCTATTACCGTGCCCACCAATTCGTCGCCGCCGGACGCCTGGGAGAAGCGGAACTCCTGTATCAGAGTGCGATCGCCGTCTTCGAGTCCAACGGCTCCGTTGACCGGGAGCGCGTCGTCGCAGCTTTGGGCGAACGCGCTGCGGTCTTGCGAAGACTCGATCGGGAAGACGAAGCTGCGGTGATCGAAGCCCACGCCGACGCGGTGAGCAAGGGCCGCGCGAGTTGCCCGGCCGGGCTGTTTACCGTGTGCTGAGCGGACACGAAGGACGCCAGCCCTCCATGAACCAGGCCGGAATCGACCGCGCGGCGACGCGGATATTCCATGCGAACCGGGGCCGCGAGCGGTTTCGCCCGTTGCGGGGTGCGGACGCGCCAGGATCGCTGGACGCTGCCTACCGTATCCAGGATCGCGTCCTCGATCTGTTCGAGACCGAGGGCGGGGCCGGGCGGCGCGGCGGGCACAAGATCGCTCTGACCTCGCAAGCGGTGCAGGAACTCTGCGGAATCGATCGCCCTGCCTACGGTGCCGTCTTCGCCTCCGCCATCCGCCGGTCGCCGGTCGTGTTGAAGGCGTCGGACTTCGTCCATCTCGGGCTCGAGTTCGAAGTGGCGGTCGCGATGGCGGATGACGTGCCTGCCGACGGCGGGCCGTACGATCGTGAATCGATCGCCCCGTATGTCGCGACTTGCGCACCGGCCTTCGAAACGATCGAGGATCGGGGCGCCGACTATGACGAACTCGACGCGGCGTCGATCGTCGCCGACCGCTGCTGGTGCGCCGGTGTGGTGACCGGCGCGCCCGTCACCGACTGGCGAGGCCTCGATCTCGCCGCTGCACCCGTGACCCTGACCTGGAATGGAGAAGTCCGCGAGCGCGCGGTCGCCGGCGCTTCGATGGGCCACCCGTTCGAAGGCCTTGCCTGGGTGGCCAACCACCTCGCGAGCCGCGGCCGGATCCTCGCGAAGGGCGACCTCGTCATCACCGGCAGCGCGTTGAAGACACGCTTCCCCGAACTTGGCGACGAGATCGTCTATGCGGTCGAGGGACTCGGTAAGACTTGCGTGCGCATCGCCCCCTGACTGCCCGAACGTCCCTTATTTATGGTCGGGTCTGCCCGGCGCCGCGAACGACGTATTTGTAACTGGTCAGTTGTTCGAGACCGACCGGGCCGCGGGCGTGCAGTTTGCCGGTCGAAATCCCGATCTCCGCGCCCATGCCGAATTCGCCGCCATCGGCAAACTGGGTCGAGGCGTTATGCAGCACGATGCCGCTGTCGACCTCGCGCAGGAAACGGTCGGCGGCCTCGGCGTCCGCAGTGACGATGCTGTCGGTGTGGTGCGACCCGTGCGCCTCGACATGCGCGATGGCCTCGTCGAGATCGCCCACCGCTCTTACCGAAACGATCGAGTCGAGATATTCGGTATCCCAGTCCGCCGCGCTGGCGGGAGTCACGCGAGTATCGGCAGCCTGAACCGTCTCGTCGCCGCGCACCTCGCAACCGGCGTCGATCAGCGCATCGAGCACCCCGGGCAGCACGTTGCCGACCGCATCGCGATGCACCAGCACGGTTTCCGCCGCGCCGCAGATGCCGGTGCGCCGCATCTTGGCGTTGAGCGTTATCGAGGCAGCCATGCGGGCGTCGGCGGCCTTGTCGATATACACATGGCAGATGCCGTCGAGATGCTTGATCACCGGCACACGGCTCTCCTCGGCGATGCGCGCGACCAGCGACTTGCCGCCGCGCGGCACGACCACGTCGATCGTGTCGGTCATGGTCAGCATTTCGCCGACAGCCGCGCGGTCGCGCGTCGATACAAGCTGGATCGCCGTCTCGGGCAATCCGGCTTCCGCCAGCCCCCGCACGAGACAGCGGTGGATCGCATGCGAAGATTCGAAGCTTTCGGAACCGCCGCGCAGGATTGCCGCGTTGCCCGACTTGAGGCAAAGCGCGCCCGCATCTGCCGTGACGTTAGGACGCGATTCGTAGATGATTCCGATCACGCCGAGCGGCACGCGCACGCGACGAATGGCAAGTCCGTTCGGCCGCCTCCATTCATCCAGCGCCGCACCGACCGGGTCCGGCAAGGCAACGATGTCTTCAAGCCCGTGCGCCATCGCCTCGACGCGCTCCTCGTCGAGAGCGAGGCGGTCGAGAAAAGCGCCTTTGACGTTACGCTGGCGCGCGCGCTCCATGTCGGACTTGTTGGCATCGAGGATCGCCCGCGCGTCGTCACGGATGGCGGCCGCCGCGGCGGTCAGCGCCGCGTTCTTGGTTCCGGTCTCCTCTTTGGCCAGTACCGCGGCGGCGGTACGCGCGGCCTTGCCCAACGCGCGCATCTTCTCGCGAAGCAAATGCGCTTCGATCTGGCCTGCCAAACTCATGACGCTTCTCTCCCGGTACCGGACGCAAGCACCAGATCGTCCCGGTGAATCATCTCTTCGCGGCCACGATAGCCAAGCAGGCGCTCGATTTCACCGCTTTTGTGGCCGAGAATGGCGCGCGCGTCGTCGCGCGCGTAGGCGCACAGGCCTCGTGCGACCTCACGGTTCGCGCCATCGCGGACAATTACCAGATCTCCGCGGCCGAAATCTCCGTCCACTGCCACCACGCCGGCGGGAAGCAGGCTGTTGCCCCTCGCCAGAGCACGTGCCGCGCCGTCGTCGATGGTAAGCGCGCCGGTCGGTTGGATGCCGCCGGCGATCCATCGCTTGCGTGCGGTAAGCGGGCTCGCTGAAGGGCGGAACCACGTGCACGGGGCGCCGTCGTCGAGCCGCGTCAGCGGATGTCGGGGCGCGCCCTCGCCGATCGCCATGTGGCAACCGGCGCGCAGCGCCATGCGCGCCGCCTCGATCTTGGTGATCATGCCGCCGGAGCCGGTGTCGGTGGGGCTCGGCCCCGCCATCGCCTCGATTTCCGGCGTGACCGCGTGCACCTCATCGAGTCGTCGGGCGTTCGGATCGATGCGCGGGTCGGCCGTATAGAGACCGTCGATGTCCGAAAGCAGGACCAGCATGTCCGCGCTCGCCATTTGGGCCACGCGCGCGGCGAGCCGATCGTTGTCGCCGAAGCGGATCTCTTCCGTTGCCACCGTGTCGTTCTCGTTGATCAAGGGCAGCGCGTCGAGGCGGAGCAGCGCGTCGATGGTATTGCGCGCGTTGAGGTAGCGCCGCCGGTCGTCGGAATCGTGCAGGGTCAACAGGAGTTGCGCGACCGTGATGTCGTGGCGCGCCAGCGCCTGCTGCCAGGCATGTGCAAGCCGGATTTGCCCGACCGCGGCGCAAGCCTGCTTCTCTTCGAGCCACAATGCCTGCCTCGCGGGCGCCAGGCGCCGCCGGCCGACCGCGATCGCGCCGGAGGATACGACGAGTATCTGCGCGCCGCGGCGGCGCAGCGCCGCGATGTCGCCGGCCAGCGAGTCGATCCACACGTGATGCAGATTGCCGTCTTCGTCGCACAGCAGAGCCGATCCGACCTTGACCACGATGCGCCGGGCGTCGGCCAGTGCGCCCCTCATGGCCGCCATGGCGCTGCGGGGACGGCCTCGCGCGCCGCGCCGGCAACCCGCGCGAGCGCCGTCATCACCGTCGGCACGCCGTCGCCGGTGACGCCCGACATCGCATGCGCGCGCACGACGCCGACTCCGGCGAGTGCGTTTCGCGCAGCCTGCAATGCGGTGTCGCCGACCGCGTCGCACTTGTTGAGGCCGACGACCGAGGGCTTGCCGGCAAGACCGGCGCCGTAGGCCGCGAGCTCGCGCCGCACCGTCCGCCACGCGCCGGCCACGTCTGCGCCGCCCGCATCGATCAGATGGAGCAGGACCGCGCAGCGTTCGACATGGCCGAGAAAGCGGTCGCCGAGGCCGGCCCCGCGATGCGCCCCCTCGATCAGCCCCGGGATGTCGGCCACGACGAGTTCGCCCTCGCCCGCTTCGGCGACGCCGAGCTGCGGGACGAGCGTGGTGAACGGATAGTCGGCGATTTTCGGCCGGGCGCGGCTGACGGCGGCGAGGAAGGTCGATTTCCCGGCATTGGGCAGGCCGATCAGGCCGACATCGGCGATCAGGCGAAGCCTCAGTCGAACGCGGCGCTCCGCTCCGGCCGCACCGGGTTCGGCGATACGGGGGGCCTGCCGTGTCGGCGACTTGAACGCCGCGTTGCCGCGCCCGCCGCGTCCGCCCTCGGCAAGAACCGCGCGGTCGCCGGGTGCGGCAAGATCCGCCAACACCGCGCCCGTGCCGTCGTCGAAAACCGTGGTGCCGGCGGGAACTTCAAGACACAGCGTCGCTGCGCTGGCGCCATTGCGGTCGTCGCCTGCGCCGTCGCCGCCGCGGCGCGCCTTGAAATGCCGCCGACGGCGATAGCCGGCCAGCGTGTTGAGGCCGGCGACCGCCACCATGGCCACGTCGCCGCCGCGCCCGCCGCCACCGCCGGCAGGGCCGCCGCGCGGTCGCCGGCGCTCGCGGCGAAACGCGATGCAACCGTTGCCGCCGTCACCGGCGCGTATATGGAGTCTGGCTTCGTCGAAAAACGTCATCGCCCGATCGACCGAAAGGAGAAGAAACGGCCGACGGGCAGGATCGGATTCAGCCGCCCGTCTCGATCGAAACGTAAGTGCGTCCGAGGCGTCCGCGGCGAAACGCGACCCGGCCCTGCGAGACCGCGAACAGCGTATGGTCCTTGCCCATCCCGACGTTCTCGCCGGGATGGAACCTGGTGCCGCGCTGGCGCACGATGATGTTGCCCGGAACGACGATCTCGCCGCCATATTTCTTCACGCCGAGCCGTCGACCCGCCGAATCCCGACCGTTGCGGGAGCTGCCGCCCGCCTTCTTATGCGCCATCCGCTTCGCCCTCCGATGCGCCGTCGCCGACCGAGATCGCGCCGATACGCAACACCGTCTTCATCTGGCGATGCCCGCGCTTACGCCGATAACCTTTGCGTCTGAGCTTCTTGAACACGATGATTTTGTCGTCGCGCGTCTGCTCGAGCACGGTCGCGGCGACCGACGCCCCGGCGACCGTCGGTGCGCCGATCGTCACACCGGCCCCGTCGGAGACCATCAGAACTTCGTCGAGAGCGACCCGATCGCCCGCGGCGCCCGGCAAGGTCTCAACCTCTATGACGTCGTTCTCGGCAACCTTGTATTGCTTGCCGCCGGTTCTCACGACTGCATACATGCGACCGTTGCGCCAAGCGCCCTCGTTTCGGAAGAAGCGGCACCATAGGGGCGGCGGCCGGTCTGTCAACACCCTCCGCTTGCGCCCTGCCCCGCGAACGCATAGGTTCACCACGTGTCCGCGCCTGCTTTCGATACTCTTGCGCTGGCCTACAATGATACTGAAGCCGCCGATGTCGGCGGTAAAGCTGTCTCGGCGACCGCGCCGATCTTACCGTTCGCGGGTCCGCCGGCGTTACGCCGCACGAGAAATCCGCACGGCCCGGGCGCTTGCGACATAACGATATGCGATTTGAGCGAAACGACCTGTTCCGAACCCCGCGCTCGGACCGACCAGCCTCGTCGCCGTGACCGCGTGGCTGGCGGTCGTCGGTATCGGCGAAGACGGGTTGGCGGGGCTCGGGTCGCGGGCGCGCGGTCTGATCGATTCCGCCGAAGTGCTCGTCGGCGGCCGCCGTCATCTGGCGATGGTCGCCGAGGACGGCCGCACGCGCCTGACGTGGCCGAGCCCGCTGGAGGCCGCGCTCGATTCGATCCTCGCCTTGCGACCGCGTCCGGTTTGCGTGCTGGCGACGGGAGACCCGATGCACTACGGCGTCGGCGTGTTGCTGGCGCGTCGGGTACCGCGCGCGGACATGGTGGTGGCGCCGGCGCCGGACTCTTTCGCGTTGGCCTGCGCCGAGCTTGGCTGGCCGCGCGCGGATGTCGAAACCCTGACCCTGCACGGGCGGCCTGTCGATGCGCTCGCTGCGTATCTGCGGCCCTGCGCTCGCTTGCTGGCGCTGAGTCGCGACGGGACGACCCCGGCCTCGGTCGCCCGATATCTGACCGAACACGGTTTCGGCGACAGCCGCATGACCGCGCTCGAACATATGGGTGGGCCGAAACAACGGCGTCTCGACGACCTGGCGCGCGATTGGCCGCGCGCGCCGACGGCCGATCTCAACACCCTTGCCATCGAATGCTCCGGCACGGGCGGTTTGCCGTGCGCACCCGGCCTGCCCGACGACACATACGATCACGATGGGCAGATCACCAAGCGGGAAGTGCGCGCGGCCGCGATCTCTGCGCTGGCGCCCGCGCCGGGCGCACTTTTGTGGGACGTCGGCGCCGGCGCCGGATCGATCGCGGTCGAGTGGTTGCGCGCCGACCGGCGATGTCGGGCCGTCGCGATCGAACGCGACGCCGAACGCTGCGCGCGCATTCGCCGCAATGCCGCCGCACTCGGCGCACCGCGCCTTGCCGTAGTGGCGGGTACAGCCCCGCGCGCTCTCGCAGGTCTCGATGCGCCGGACGCCGTATTCATCGGGGGCGGGGTGGCCGACGACGGCCTCTGGGACATTTGCCGGGAAGCGCTGAAACCGCGTGGGCGCCTTGTCGCCAATGCGGTGACGATTGCCGGGGAAACGCGCCTGCTGGCGCGCCACGCGCAGCACGGCGGGACACTTGCCCGCCTTGCGGTAACGCGCGCCGAATCGATGGGCGGCGTTCTGGCTTGGCGGGCGCTTCGGCCGGTGATGCAACTCGCACAGGTCAAGCCGTGACCGGCACGGTTTACGGCCTCGGCGTCGGCCCCGGAGACCCCGAACTGATTACACTCAAGGCGTTGCGCCTGCTGCGCGCGTCGGCGCTCGTCGTCTATCCGGCGCCCGAGCGCGGAGACAGTCTGACCCGCGCCATCGTCGCGCCGCATCTGGACGGCGACCGCGAGGAAATGGCGGTCCGCGTGCCAATGGCCGCTGCGCGGTTTCCCGCGAGAGCGGTGTATGACCGGGCCGCACAGGTTATCGCCGCGCGCGCCGGTGCCGGCGACGACGTTGCGGTGTTGTGCGAGGGCGACCCGTTCTTCTATGGCTCGTTCATGTATCTGTTCTCCCGCCTGTGTGAACGCACGCCGGTCGAAGTGGTGCCTGGAGTCTCCTCGCTGACCGCGTGCGCGGCGCGCCTCGGTGCGCCGCTGGCGGCGCGCAACGACATGCTGAGCGTGATCCCCGCCGGCCTTGACGAAGCCGACCTGACCCGCAGGCTGGACGCCGCCGATGCCGCGGCCGTGGTCAAGGTCGGCAGGCATTTCGCCAAACTGCGCCGCATACTCGATGCGCTGGGCCTCGCCGGCCGCGCGCGCTACATCGAACACGCGACCATGGCCAACGAGCGCATCGCACCGCCTGGAGCGGTCGATCCAGCGACGGTTCCCTATTTCTCCATGGTGCTGGTGCACAAGCGCGGCGAAGCATGGCGATAGGCGCTCCCGCAATCGTCGTTCTCGGCGCCCGCGGCATGGCGACGGCGCGGCACGCGGCAGCGGCGCTCGACGGCGCGCGGATCCATGGGCTCGCCGGCCGGGTGGCAGGCGCCGACGACAGTTTCGATGACGTCGGCCGTCGTTTAAAGAACTTGTTCGACGCCGATGCACCGATCGTGGGTGTGTGCGCGGCGGGCATCCTGATCCGCGCCCTCGCTCCCGCGCTCGCCGACAAGACGTTGGAGCCACCGGTGATCGCCCTGTCCGAGGACGGAAAGCAGGTCGTACCGCTGCTTGGTGCGCATCGTGGCGGCACATGTCTGGCGCGGCGTCTGGCGCGGGCGCTGAACGCACACGCGGCGGTCACGACCGCGAGCGACGCCCGGTTCGGCATCGCCCTCGACGACCCGCCGCCCGGCTGGACGCTGGCCAACCCGGAGAACGCGAAGAAGTTCGTCGCCGACCTGCTGAACGGCGCCCGGATCCGCGGGTCCGGGCTACCGCTGTGGCTGACCGGAGGCGCGTTACCGTTCGACGAGGCGGGAACGCTGACGATTGCGATCAGCGACCGCAGCGAACCCGCAGCGCCGGACAGCCTGCTCTACCACCCGCACCGGCTGGCGCTCGGAATCGGCTGCGAGCGCGGCGCGGCGCCGGAGGCGGTGGTCGCGCTCGCCGAGGCGGTCGGCGACGAGGCCGGCGCGGCCGAAGCCGCGATCGCCTGCGTTGCATCGCTGGATCTGAAGGCCGATGAGCCTGCGGTTCACGCCGTCGCGGCCCGGTTCGGCGTGCCCGCGCGGTTCTTCGGCGCCGCCCGGCTCGAAGCGGAAACGCCGCGCCTTGCCAATCCTTCCGACGCCGTGTTCGATGCTGTGGGGTGCCACGGCGTTGCCGAAGCGGCGGCACTGGCGGCCGCAGGAGCCGGGGGAAGACTGGTCGTCGGCAAGCGCGTCGGCGGCAGGGCGACGGCCGCGCTCGCCCGCGCGCCCCGCACGATAGACCCGGAGGCGGTCGGCGTTCCGCGCGGGCGCCTCACCGTCGTCGGTCTCGGTCCGGGCGGCCCGTCGTGGCGCACAGCGGAAGCCACCGCGGCGCTCGCCGACGCGCAGGATGTGATCGGCTACCGCCGCTATCTGGACTTGCTCGGCGCCCCGACGCCCGGTCAGCGGCGCCATCCGTTCCCGCTCGGCGCGGAGGAAGCGCGGGCCCGCCGCGCGCTCGATCTCGCGGCGGGGGGGCGGCGGGTGGCGCTGGTCTCGTCCGGCGACCCGGGTATCTACGCCATGGCGACGTTGGTGTTCGAATGCCTCGACCGCGAGGCCGGGCGTGCGGACTGGCGTCGTGTCGCGGTCTCGGTTGCGCCCGGCATTTCGGCGCTGCAAGCGGCGGCGGCGCGTCTTGGAGCGCCGCTGGGCCACGATTTCTGCGCTGTTTCGTTATCCGATCTGAATACGCCGTGGCCCACGATCGAGAAGCGGTTGCGGGCGGCCGCGGCGGCGGATTTCGTCGTCGCGCTTTACAACCCGGTCTCGGCGCGCCGGCGCGGTCGGCTCGCCGCGGCGCGCGATTGCCTGCTGACCGCGCGCGCGCCCGAAACGCCGGTGGCGCTGGCGCGCAATCTCGGACGCGACGGCGAAACGCTGACGCGCACCACCCTCGGCTCGCTCGACGAGAACGATGCCGACATGCTGACTGTGGTGCTGGTCGGCGCCGCAGCGACCCGGACCGTTGCGGGCATGGACTGGATATACACGCCACGCGGCTATTCGTTGGCGGGATGACGGTCCATTTCATCGGCGCCGGCCCCGGCGCGCCCGATCTCATCACCGTGCGCGGCCGCGACCTGATCGCCCGCTGCCCGGTGTGCCTCTACGCCGGCTCGCTGGTCCCGCCCGCCGTGATCGCTGCTGCCCCCGAAGGCGTGCGCGCGATCGACACCGCGCCGCTGACGCTCGACCGCATCGTCGAGGAAATGCGCGCCGCCGACGCCGCAGGCCAGGATGTGGCGCGGGTGCATTCGGGAGACCCGTCGCTCTACGGCGCCGTCGCCGAACAGATGCGGCGGCTCGACACGCTGGGGATCGCTTACGACGTGACCCCCGGGGTGCCCGCGTTCGCTGCCGCCGCCGCCGCGCTCGGCGTCGAACTCACCCTGCCCGGCGTGTCGCAGACCGTGGTCCTGACTCGTACGGCGGGCAAGGCGTCGGCGATGCCGCCGGGCGAAGACCTGGCGACACTCGCCGCGTCCGGCGCGACTCTGGTGTTGCACCTGTCGATTCGCAACCTGCGCGCCGTCGAGCGTGCGTTGATCCCGATCTACGGCCCCGACTGCCCGGTCGCGGTGGTGTGGCGCGCGAGTTGGCCCGACCAGCGCATCCTGCGCGGCGTCCTCGCCGACATCCGCGCCCGCGTTCGCGCCGCCCGCATCACGCGCACGGCGACGATCCTGATCGGACGCGCGCTCGCCCCGAAATCATTCGCCGACAGCGCCCTCTACGACCCCGCCCATGCCCATCTGTTGCGACCGGAGCGCGGCGGAACCATGCGGGAAGGAGCGGACGTCGCGGTCCCGCCGTCGGGCGCAGACCGCTCCGCCTGCAAGGCCGGAAACAGGAGAGACGCAGGATGAAAATCGTCGTCATCAGCCTCGAGCGCGCGGCGGAGCGGCGCCGACAGGTCTCCGCGGGCTTGCGAGCGCTGGGGCTCGATTTCAGCATATACGGGGCCATCGACGGACGCGCTCTCACGCCTGAACACAAGGCGCTCGTCGACGCGGCGGCGTTCCGCCGGAGCGGCCGGCCCATCCGTGCGGGATCGGTCGCGAACTGGCTCAGCCAAAGAGACGTTCTCATCGACTTCGTGGAGAACGGGCCCGACATCATGGCCATGTTCGAAGACGACGCGACGTTCTCGCCGGACCTGCCGTCCGTTCTCGACGCCCTCGAAGACTCGTCCGCGTCGTTCGATATCGTCTTCCTGAACAGCACAAGACGCAAGCGCCGCTTCGTGCCCGCCGCCCGCCTGGGCACGGGCCATCGGCTCGGCCGGGTCCGGTTTTCCCACTTCGGCAGCTACGGCTACGCGATCACGCGCGACGCGGCCCGCCGTTTCCTGGAAAGGAACCCTCTGGTCAATATGGGCATCGACAGGGCGCTGGCGCGCTACTGGTTCCACGGGCTGAGGACGTATCGCCTGGATCCGCCGGTCGTGCGCCAACTCGGAGAGGCCGACGGCTATGCGTCCCTGGTCCGCGCCACGCCGACAATTGAAGGGGGGGGGGGGTAACGTTTCGTTCCGGCGAGTTCGGCGATACTGGTTCGATATCAGGGAAGGCGCCGCAAAAAGACTCGCGTTCACCCGGCTTGTCGTGCGATCGCGGGGACCGGTTGCAGGATGGCGCGAGGCGCTCGACCCCCGTGCGGCCAGCGACCGCGAGCCGGGGGCGTCGTCGTGACCGCCTGCCTGTTCGCATGGCGAGAACACGCGGTTCGGTTCAGGCAATTTCTCTCGAACGAACGCACGGGCTTTTTCCTGTTCCTTGTTCTCCTCTTCGTCGCGCCTCTCAGCCAGGCTCTCATGAACCTGGTTCTTGTCGCCGTCGTCGTGTGGTGGCTTTCCACCGGCACTGGCCTTCGCGACCTGCGCGCGTGTCCGTCGTATATGAAATGCTTGCTCCTGTTTTCCGCTGTTCCGGTCGTGGCGATCTTCACCTCCGATCTCGCGACGCCCGGCGAGCTGGCCGCCGAAATTTCGGGCGCTGTCAAGATCGGCATCGCTTTGCTGCCCGCTTATGCACTGGCGAAGACGAGATGGAGCGGCGCGGGATCGACCCTCCGAATCACGACCGCCCTGACGGCCGGCGGACTGGTCGCATGCGTCTTCGGGCTGGCGCTGTGGAATCCCGCCGATCTCCAATATCCCCCGTTTCCCAATTCGGGAGGCCCGAACCACACGGCGCTCTACATGGTTCCTGTCCTGGCCGCCGCGATCGCCTTTGCCTGGACGGGCGGAACCGTTCCGATGGCGTATAGCCTGGTTACGCTGGTCGTTTTACTGTCCGTTTCGATTTTGTTGCGAAGCCTCACCGGCTTCCTCGTCACGGCCTGCGTTGTCGCTTTCTGCGCATATATCTCGATATCGGGAAAACGCTACAGGATCATCGTGGGGGTCGCCGCCTGCTTCGCAGTCGTTACGCTCGGATTCACGGCTGGCGTGCCCGGCGCGGGCGACTACTGGGCGCCTCTGAAGCAGGAAGTCGGCGACAGGGTTCACGGGGACAACAAAACGAGCAGCCGCGCCGAAATCCTCCGGACCGCGCTCGAAATCTGGGACGACCACCCGTGGTTCGGCGCCGGTTTCGACCAATTCGAGCGCGCCACGTCGGAGGCGCGGACCAGGTTGAAACTGCAAGAGGATGGACGGAGCTACGATCGGGAGAAACGCAGATTCTTCCACGCATCCGACGGCCACAACATCTTTACCCACACACTCGTGGAGCGCGGACTGGTGGGGTTTTTTCTTGTCGCAGCGTTCTTCGCGTTAAGCGGTGCGACCGTGTTCGGAGCGGCCCGTCGCGCCGTTCGCCGCGCGGCCGCGGATACGGTCTCGGCGCAACTGGCGATCCTTTCCGTCGGCGCCTGGACCATGATGTTCGTTGGCGGACTGGGCAACACCACGCTGCACGATGAAAACGGACTCGTGGGAGCGATGCTCCTCGTCTGGTCCGTCACCGCGCTGGACCGACGGCTCACCGCGTTCGGCGTCGAAGGCGCCGGACCTGCGCCGGCGGGATCGTATCGGGACCGCCGGTGAACGTCGGTCCGCGTCGCGCGCGTCAGGGAGAGAGGGGCGGCGCTTCGCCGTCGGGGAGCGGGGCGCGGAAGACGTTGAGGGTCATCGAAACCAGTGTGTAGTAGCCCAGCACGCCGACGAGTTCGACGACTCCTGCGCGACCGAGCAGGGCCTCCGCCGCCGCGTAGCGCGCATCGGACACGTCGCGGTCGGCCAGCAGTTCCTGCGTGAAATCGTATATCGCCGGCTCGTCGGCGTTGACGAAGTCCGGGCGTCGCCGAGCTTCGATGGCGTCGATGACCGACGCCGAAAGACCGGCATCGAGCGCGATCTTCTTGTGCGCATACCACTCGAACTGCGCCGTCCAGTGCCGCGCGACGCACAGAATGGCAAGCTCCTTGAGGCGCCCCTCGATCGACGTGCCGAAACGCAGCAATGCGCCGAGGTCCTGCGCCCTGTCGGCGAATTCCGGGCTTTGTAACCAGGCGTTGAACGGCCCGTAGCGGCTGGGACCGCGGGGTCCGGCGGCGATCGCGTCCCACACGGCGCGCTGCGCCGCGGTCATCTCTTCGAGCGCCAGAAGCGGCAGGCGGCTCATTTCCCGTCTCCCTGTCCGGTCTGTCCGATCCACATCGTTCTCTTACACGGATTCTTCCGCGTCAGGCGCGAATAACGCGCACCTCGATACCTGTGGCAATTTCCGTCCAGGCTCGGTCGGCCGTCAACGCAGGCAGCGCCCTGCGCGCCGCTAGCTGGAGGCAGGCGCGGTCGCCGAGAGACAGTCCGCGGCGGCGCGTGGCGTTGCGGATGCCCGCCGTATCGTGGGCCTGTTCGGCATCGAAAGAAACGATCTCCACATCCAGGAGCGCGATCGAGCGCCGGGTCTCCGGCAGGCTCAGCCCCAGATCGGAAAGCCGGGCGCCGACCTCGGCGACGTTCACCGCTGAAACGACGCCGTTACCGCGGGCGCCGGCCACGGTCTCGGCGCCCGGCTCCCCCAGCAGATAGGCGAGGATCGCCGACGCATCCAGCACCACCGGAATCACTCCCCGCCCTCCGCGGCGGCTTCCCGGCGGCGATCCCGGATCAGTTCATCGACAAGGCTCACGCCTTCGGGCACGTGCCGGGCGATCAACTCCCGCACCCGGCGCACTTCCGTCTCGTCGCTGACCAGCCGCAGTTCCTCGCCGTCGAGCCGGATGAAGACGGCATCTCCTTCCTTGATTCCAAGCACTTTGCGATAGGCGGCCGGGATGACGACCCGACCCCCGGGACCGACGGCGGTTCGCGTCTGCTCGGACTCCGCCGGGCGAGACCGCGACACGGGCGAAGTCGAAGGCGGCGGCCGGGCCGCCCGGTTTTCGGCGAAGCCGTCCGCCGGCGAGTCGCCGCCCTCGTCGTCGGCCGGTTCAGGAGGCGCTGTCCCGGACGCCCGTATGAGCGGCGTGTTGTCCGCGAGCGTCTTGCACAACCTTGCGAACTCCGAGCGCGTAAACCCGTGGCGCGCGCCCGACCCGACACGGATGCCGCAATCCCTCATGTAGCGCCGGACCCGCCCGTTCGTGGTGCCAAAATGCGCCGCCACATCGGCAGTCGTGTAAACGGCGGAGGTTTCCGACATGGAATATCTCCTTTGTCTGCCACCGCTTTCCCGCCCGTCATCGGGCTACCTCTCCCATTCTACACAGAATGACATATCACGGTATCAATGCCAACATATTTTTTTCAGTCATCAATCCCATTTCATGTCTCCCCGGAAAACGCTGTCAGCAGCGCGCGCGCGGCGACGCTCGGCGAAAGGCATCCGCTCGCCACACGGCGTTCCAGATCGGACAACTGCGCGCTCACCGACGGCGCGGCGCGCAGGCGCGCCTCCAGGGCCTCCCGCACTTCCGTCCACATCCACGCCAGCGCCTGTTGCTCACGCCGCCGCGCCACGGCGTCGCCCGCCGCGGCCGTGAACGCTTCGACCGCCTGCCGGACGTCATCCAGGCCGCGTTGCTCCAGCGCCGAACACGAAAGCGCGCGCGGAGTCCACCACGCCGCCGCCGGACGCAGGAGGCCCAGCGCGCCCCGATATTGCGCCAGTGTCTCCGCCGCCGGCGCGGCGAGCACGCCGTCGTCCTTGTTCACCACCACCAGATCGGCGAGTTCGACGATGCCGCGTTTGATGCCCTGCAATTCGTCGCCGCCGCCGGGCGCCACCAGCAGGACGAACATGTCGACCAGGTCGCGCACCGCGATGTCGGACTGTCCGGCGCCGACGGTCTCGACGATCACGGTATCGAACCCGCCGGCTTCGCACAGCAGGATTGCCTCGCGGGTGCGCCGGGCAACGCCGCCGGAGGCGCCGCCGCTCGGGCTCGGGCGGATGAACGCTGCCTCCTGCCGCGACAGTTCGACCATGCGGGTCTTGTCGCCGAGAATCGCGCCGCCGCTGCGCGTGCTCGACGGATCGACCGCAAGCACGGCCAGCCGCCCGCCTCGATCGAGCAAATGGAGGCCGAACGCTTCGATGAAGGTCGATTTGCCGACCCCTGGCGCGCCGGAAACCCCGAGGCGCGCCGCGCCGCCGGTATCGGCATTCAGAGCGGCAAGCAGTTCTTCCGCCGCCTCGCGATGATCGGGGCGGGTCGATTCGGCCAGCGTAATCGCCCGCGCCAGAGCACGGCGGTCGCCGGAGCGGATCGCCGCCGCGTGAGCGTCCGTGTCGGGCGCGCTCACGCCGCCCGGCGGCGCGAGTCGATCACTCCGAGGATCGCGCTGGCGGCGTCCGGGATGTGGGCGCCCGGCCCGAACACGGCGCTCACCCCCGCCGCGCGCAACATGTCGCGGTCGCGGTCGGGGATCGTGCCGCCGCACACGACCGGCAAATCGCTCGCGCCGGCCTCGCGCAGCGCGGCGACCAACGCCGGCACGAGAGTCTTGTGGCCGGCGGCCTGGCTCGACACCCCCACCACGTGCGCGTCGTTCTCCAGCGCCTGCCGCGCCGCTTCTTCGGGGGTCTGGAACAGCGGTCCGATATCGACGTCGAAACCGATATCGGCGAAGGCGGCGGCGATCACCCGCGCGCCCCGGTCGTGGCCGTCCTGACCCAGTTTGACCACGAACAGGCGGGGGCGGCGGCCTTCACGGCGCGCGAACGCGGCGACTTCCGCACGCACCGCCGCCAGTCCGTCGTCGTCCTCGAAGGCGGCGGCGTAAACCCCGCCGACCGCCGCGGCATGGGCGCGGTGGCGGCCGTACACTGTCTCGAGTGCATCCGATACTTCGCCGACCGTGGCGCGGCGGCGCATCGCATCGACGCTCAGGGCGAGGAGGTTGGCGCCGTCGCCGCGCGCACCCTCGGTGAGCGCGGCGAGCGCCGCCCGGCACGCCGCTTCGTCGCGCCCCCCGCGCACGGCTTCCAGGCGTGCGATCTGGCGAGCGCGCACGGCGCTGTTGTCGATGTCGAGTATGTCGATCGGGTCGTCCTCGGCGGGCGGGTATTTGTTGACTCCGACGACGACCTCTTCGCCGCGGTCGATGCGCGCCTGCCGCGCCACCGCCGCTTCCTCGATGCGTCGCTTGGGCAGACCCGAGAGCACCGCCTTCGTCATGCCGCCCTGCGCTTCCACCTCGTCGATCAACGGCCGCGCCGCCGCAATCAGGCTCGCGGTCAGGTGCTCGACGTAATACGAACCGCCGAGCGGATCGACCACGTTGGCGATGCCGGTCTCTTCCCGAAGGATGAGTTGGGTGTTGCGGGCGATACGGGCGGAGAAATCGGTCGGCAGCGCCACCGCCTCGTCGAGCGCGTTGGTGTGCAGCGACTGGGTGCCGCCGAGCACCGCCGCCAGCGCCTCGATCGTCGTGCGCACCACGTTGTTGTAGGGGTCGCGGGCCTGCAACGAGACCCCGGAAGTCTGGCAATGGGTGCGCAACATGAGGGAGTTCGGGTTCTTCGGCGCGAAACGGCTCTGCATCAGATCCGCCCACAGGAACCGTGCCGCGCGCAGCTTGGCGACCTCCATGAAGAAGTTCATACCGACGTCGAAGAAGAACGACAGGCGCGGCGCGAACGCATCGACCGCAAGGCCGCGCGACACGGCGGCGCGCACATACTCGACGCCGTCGGCGATGGTGTAGGCGAGTTCCTGCACGCAGGTCGCGCCCGCTTCCTGCATGTGATAGCCGGAGATCGAGATCGAGTTGAACCGCGGCATGTATTCGGCTGTGTAGGCGATGATATCGGCGACGATCCGCATCGACGGCTCGGGCGGATAGATATAGGTGTTGCGGACCATGAACTCCTTGAGGATGTCGTTCTGGATGGTGCCCGACAGCGCCGCCGGCGCCACCCCCTGTTCCCCGGCTGCGACGATGTAGCCGGCGAGCACCGGCAGCACCGCGCCGTTCATGGTCATCGACACGCTCATCTCGTCGAGCGGCACGCCGTCGAACAGAACCTTCATGTCTTCGACCGAGTCGATCGCGACTCCCGCCTTGCCGACGTCGCCGACCACGCGCGGATGGTCGGAATCGTAGCCGCGATGGGTAGCGAGATCGAAAGCGACCGACAGGCCCTTCTGTCCGGCGGCGAGGTTGCGCCGGTAGAAGGCGTTGGACTCCTCGGCGGTCGAGAAACCGGCATATTGCCGCACCGTCCATGGCCGCACCGCATACATGGTGGCGCGCGGCCCCCGCACGAACGGCGCCAGACCCGGCAGGGTATCCAGGTGGTCGAGCGCTGCGAGGTCTTCGGCCGTGTAAAGCGGCTTGACCGGGATGCCTTCCGCCGTCCGCCGCGTCAACGACTCGGGGTCGCCGCCCTTGAGTTCCTTCCCGGCAAGAGCGGTCCAGTCGGCGAATGTCGGCTTGGTGAAATCGGCCATCGCGGTTCGGGGGCGCGGCGTTAGAATGCCGAAAACTACATGGTTTTCATCCGAGCCGATAGTATATAGTATATTGCGATGATACGATGGTGAAGTCTGCCGGGAAGGGGGGCATGGTCATGTTTCGGTTAACCTTCGGTGTCACCGTAGTGCTGGCGATAACAGGCGCGTCACTCTCAGCCCGCGCGCAGGACTCGGGCGACGGGGATCGCATCGCGCTCGAACTGGGCGAGATCGTGGTGGTCGGCACAAGGGTGCGCGGCGTCGCCGCGGAAGACCTGCCGGTTCCCGTCGATGTGTACGACATCGACGAGGTTGCCGGGGCCGGCACTGCCGATCTCGCCGTCGCCCTCCAGAAGGTGGCGCCGTCGTTCAACTCGAAACGCAACGCGCTCGGCGACGGCGGCCTGTTTCACACCGCCGTGCTGCGCGGCATGAGCCCCGACCACACGTTGGTTCTGATCAACGGCAAGCGGCGGCACAGCATCTCGTTCCCGCGCCCGCTGGAGCAGGTCGGAGAGGGGACGACGGGCGCCGACCTGCGCGCGATCCCGATCGCCGCCATCGAGCGCATCGAAGTCCTGCGCGACGGCGCGGCGTCGCGATACGGTTCCGACGCCATCGGCGGGGTCATCAACATCGTCCTGAAGGAAAATCCCGACGAGTCGACGGCGGATCTCTACGCCGGCGTTACCCAGGAGGGCGACGGCGGGCGCTTCGGCGCGTCCGCCAATTTGGGCCTGCCGCTCGGTGCGACCGGCGGGGCGGTGAACCTCACCGTCGAAGCCTTCGACCAGGGGCGGACCGACCGGTCGTTCGACACCAGCCGTCTCGACGCGGGCGGTGCGCACGACCCGGCGATCGGGCGGCAAAGCGTCCTCGGCGAACCCGAATACGATACGCTGGCGGTGTTCCTCAACGCCGCCATGCCGGTGGCCGACGATGCCGGCGAGTTCTATGTCTTCGGCGGCTGGTCGTCGAGGAACGGCCTGTCGAGCGGCGCTTGGCGCGATCCTGTCTGGGCGCAGGATCGGATGGTGAGACCGGTCCACCCGGACGGGTTCGTACCCTTCGAGGAATCGACCTCGGAAGACCATGCGGCGACGGCCGGCTTGCGCTCGGTCCTCGGCGAATGGGACGCCGACATCAGCCTGAGTTACGGCGCCAACATCTTCGATTTCGGGGCGACCGACAGCATCAACGCCTCATGGGCCGCTGCCTGGCTGCAAGGGCAACTCGATTCCGGGCGTGCGCTCGCCGACATTTCGCCCGCCGAGGTCGTCGCCAATTCCGGGCCGAGATCAGGCGACAGCGGCGGCACCGAACTGGAAAGCTGGTCGATCGACGCCGACGTTTCGGGCGAGCTCCCCGTCGGGACGAGGACGGTCGATGCGGCGTTCGGCGCCGAACTGCGGCGGGAGTCGTTCCGCATCCGCGCCGGCGATTTCGCCTCCTGGGGCTGCGGCACACCCGACGCGCCGGGTGTCGAAGCGCCGGCCGTCACGCTCGACGAGGACGGCAACGTGGCGCAACTCGACGGGCAGCGCGCCCGGTGCGGACATCAGGGCTACCCCGGTTATTCCCCCGTCAACGAACGGTTCGGCGAGAGGGATCGCACGAGTCACGCGGTGTGGGCCGATTTCCGCCACGACATGACCGACGCGTGGAACGTGGAAACCGCCCTGCGCTGGGAGCGTTACCAGGGCGCCGGCAACAGCGTCACCGGCATGGCGGGAAGCCGTTACGACGTTTCGCCGGCGGTCTCGTTCAGGGCAGCGGCATCGACGGGTTTCCGCGCCCCGAGCCTGCCTCAACTGGGGTTCAACACGATTATCTTCGAGGGCGGCGGGGACGAAGGTCTCTCGGTGACGGCGCACCTCGAGGACGGCGCCGCCAACCGGTTCTTCGGCGTCGGCCCCGCCGATCTCGCGCACGAAACGTCGCACAATGTGAGCGCCGGCGTGGTCTGGACCCCGCGCTCCGACATTTCGGTTTCGATCGATCTCTATCGGATCGACCTCGCAGACCGGATCACGCTGAGCAACTACACCCCCGATTGTGCGGACGCAGACGCCGCAGGCTGCGCCGCGATGACCGCGGAGCGAGGGCTGCCGAGAGTCACGAACGTGCAGTATTATGACAATTCGGTCGATACGCGGACCACGGGCCTCGATGTTGTCGCCAGCCACGACCGGGCTTTCCTCGACGGCGAACTCACCCTGACCGGGGCGCTGCACTTCAACCGCACGAAGATCACGTCCGGCCGCGACAGGGTCGCGGGCGTGACCCAATCCTTCATCAAGGAAGGGAACCCGCGGCAGAAGCACCGGGTGGCGGCCGACTGGACGAACGGCCGGTCCCTCGATCTGCATCTGGGCCTGAATTATTTCGGCAAGACGGCGCCCCAGTGGCTTGGTTTGGAAAACGTGGTCCCGGATTGCCCCGGCAAGATCAGCCCCGCATGGATCGCCGACGCCGAAGCGGGTTTGCGAGTCGGCATTTTGCGGTTCGGCGTCGGAGTCAACAACCTGTTCGACGAGTATCCCGACAAGCTGAACGACGCCTGTTCGGCATTCGTCGACGGCATACTCGGTTGGGGCCTGCCTTACAGCCCGGATACCTCCTACGGTCTGTCGGGCCGCATTCTGTATGCCCGCCTCTCTGCGCGGTTCTGACCGCCGCTTGCAAGGAAACTCGCCGCCATGAGCGACAGCGTCAAATACGTTCTGCCGGAAGACCGCATCCCGCGCGCGTGGTACAACATCCTGGCCGATCTTCCGGAACCCTTGCCGCCGGTGCTGCATCCCGGCACGGGCCAGCCGATCGGCCCCGACGATCTCGCGCCGCTGTTCCCGATGGCGTTGATCGGGCAGGAGGTTTCCACCGACCGCGAGATCGGGATCCCCGATCCGGTGCGCGACATCTACCGGCAATGGCGGCCGAGTCCGCTCTACCGGGCGCGCCGGCTCGAGGCCGCGCTCGATACGCCGGCCAAGATCTACTACAAATACGAGGGCGTCAGCCCGGCGGGCAGCCACAAGCCCAACACCGCCGTCGCGCAGGCGTTCTACAACAAGGATGCGGGCGTCAAGCGCATCGCGACCGAGACCGGCGCCGGCCAATGGGGGTCGTCCCTGGCTTTCGCCGGCGCGCTGTTCGGTCTCGAAATCGACGTTTACATGGTGCGGGTCAGCTTCGATCAGAAGCCCTACCGCAAGGCGATGATGGAGAGCTTCGGCGCGCGTTGCGTCGCCAGTCCCTCGAACGAAACGCAATCCGGGCGGGCGGTTCTGGAGCGCGACCCGGACTCGACCGGCAGTCTCGGCATCGCGATCTCCGAGGCGGTCGAAGTGGCCGCCCAGCGCGACGATACGAAATACGCGCTCGGCAGCGTTCTCAACCACGTGCTGCTGCACCAGACCGTCGTCGGCCTGGAAGCCATCGAACAGATAGGGATGGCCGGCAATTACCCGGATATTCTTGTCGGTTGCACCGGCGGCGGCAGTAATTTCTCGGGTCTCGTGAACCCGTTCCTCGGGGAACAGTTACGCGGCGGGCCGAACGTCCGCGTCATCGCCGTCGAACCGTCGGCGTGTCCGTCGCTGACGCGCGGAGAGTATGCGTATGATTTCGGCGACACGGCCCATCTGACTCCGCTGATGAAAATGCACACGCTGGGTTCGACCTTCGTGCCGCCCGGGTTTCACGCCGGCGGATTGCGCTATCACGGCATGGCGCCACTGGTCAGCCACCTGCACGCACTCGGACTCATCAAAGCGCGCGCCTATAACCAGACGGAGTGCTTCGCCGCCGGGGTGCAGTTCGCCCGCGCCGAAGGAATCCTGCCGGCGCCGGAAGCGACTCACGCGGTCAAGGGCGCGATCGACGAAGCGATGAAATGTCGCGAGGCCGGCACAGGGCGAACGATTCTGTTCAATTTATGCGGCCACGGCCATTTCGACATGCAGGCCTACAGCGACTACTTCGCCGGCAAGCTCATCGACCGGGACTACGAGGAGAGCGAACTGGCGATGGAACTGGCGATGGCGCTCGCCGGCCTGCCATCCGTGCCTGTCGCAGCGGAATAGGCGCCCGGACGATACGGACCGACGCTGCCGCACGACGGTGGTGAACACCGCCGGCGACACCACCGGGGTGCGGAACCTTGCCGGGAAAACCCTCTCCATCTACCCTGCCTCCCGATAGCGGACGAGGCTCGGCGGTCTCACAGGCGGGGGCCGCGCGGCCAACCGTTCGAGGAACCGATAGCCGATGATCGTATTCAATCTGAAGTGCCCGGAGTCGCACATCTTCGAGGCCTGGTTTCGCGACGGCGCCGGCTACGGACAGCAAGCGTCGGCCGGCGAAGTTCGATGTCCGATCTGCGGTAGCACGGAGATCGCCAAGGCGCCGATGGCACCGAATATCGCCGCGACGCGCGACTCTGCGGAGACGGTCGGGAAGGAGGCCGCGATTCTCGGCCGACTGCGCGCGCTGAGGGCGGAGATCGAGAAGAACAGCGAGCATGTCGGCAGTCGCTTCCCGGAGGAGGCCCGTAAAATCCACTACGGCGAAACCGAACCGCGAAGCATCCACGGCGACGCGGACCGGAAGGAGGCAGAAGCGCTGCGCGACGAAGGGATCGACGTGCTGGCGATCCCCTGGGTGCCGCGCGCCGACGCCTGAAACGCTGCCCGGCGCCGGCCGCGCGAAGCGCTGCCATACGCCCGCCGGCCCTGGCCGAGCGAGCAGAGCACCTCTTCCGGATCGGCGATATCCGCGGCGGTCTCGCGGGGGTCGTCGAGCAGGGTCAATGCGGCCCGTGCTCGTCGCAGGCAAGCGCGAGCACCGCGCCGACATCGTCCGCGGCCTCGAACGCGGCGACGGCGTCGGCGAAGCGGGCGCAGCGCGGCGCCGTCAGACAGGGCATGGCAAGCCCGTCGAATTTCGCGCGCAGCTCCGCGTCCGAGGGGAAGTTTTCCGGCTCGCCCTTGCACACGCGAACGAACCTCTCGAACGTGCCGCGGCCGGTGCGCACCGTTGCCCGGGCACTCAGATATTTCGGGAATTCGGCTTGCGCCGCCTCGTCGATCCGCGTGCGCACCTTGCGGCAGAGCGCCAGAGTCGCCGGGTCGGCGAGATGCCGGGTGTAATCGTCCCATGTCAGTCCATGCTCGCGAAGCGCCGTGGCGGCGAGGAAGGGCATGGAGAACTGGCCGTCAACCGTGCTCTTCGGCGTTTGCTTGCCGGTCTCGGGATCGCCGACCAGGTTCCAACCGGCGCGCGACAGTCCGATCTCGATCGCCTCGACATCCTCCGCCGCGACGCCCTCGGTCCGGGCGATGTCGATCACTGCGTCCATCGCCGCGTGGCTGTAACGGCATGACGGATAGGGTTTGATCGCGACCGCCATGATCTCCCACTCCCTGCCAAGGCCCTGGGTCGCCAGGGCCGGCTCGGGATTCGGTGCATAAGAAGTGAGGAAGCCTCGGTCGCCCGTGACGGGTTCGGCCGGCCCCCGGAATCCGGCTTCCGCCAAACTCGCGGCGATCACACCGTTCATCGCCGCGTGACCCACCTGGTAGCGCTTGGTCCAGGCGCCATCGGCGAGAAACGCCATGGACCCCGAGGTCTGGCTCAGGGCAATTCCCAGCGCGTGCGTCACCTTGTCGGCCGTCAGGCCGAATACCCGCGCCGCTGCCGCCGCCGCGCCGAACGTGCCGCAGGTGGAGGTCGGGTGATAACCCCGGTCGTAGTGGTCGGCGGGCCGCAGCGCCTTGCCGATTCGGGTCTGGATCTCGATTCCCGCGACTATACCGGCGATGACCTCGCGGCCGCCGGCGCCACAGGTTTCCGCCGCGGCAAGCGCGGCAGGAACGATGGGCGCGCCGGTGTGCAGAGACGCGGCCGCATGGGTGTCGTCGAAATCGAGCGAATGGGAAAGGGCGCCGTTGATCAGCGCTGCTGCGGGGGCGGGGTAGCGCGCCGGGTCGCCGAACACGCTGCACTCGCCGCGCGTGAGCCCGAGGCGCTTCATCCCGTCGATCAGGCTGGCGGTCGACTCCGCATCGTGGCGGGCGCGTATCGCGATACCGGCGAGATCCAGGATCAGGACCCTGGCCCGCGCCGCAACCTCCGCCGGCAGGTCGCGATAGCGGAGCCCGGCAGCGAACGCGGCAAGCCGGCGAGTCGATCCGGTCATGGATACGTTACCGTCCCGGTTCGCTGGGAAGGCGGAGGGGCGTCCCGCCGGCGAGATCGCGGCCCGCGGGACTCGATCGGCTCGAACCGCGGCGGTCTATTCGACCTCGACCGTCACACGGCGGTTGCCGGGCTCGTCAACGCCGTCGGCGGTCGGCACGGCGAGGCCGGTCTCACCGACTCCGGTCGCCGTCAGCCGGGCGGCGCGGATCCCGCCCTCTTGCAGCGCATCGCGGACATTCTCGGCGCGCGCCTCGGATAGAGCCTGATTATACCGGGCCGGCCCGGCGGTGTCGGTATGCCCCGTCACGGCGAACGTTTCGGTTTTCAAACCCCAGTCTCCCAGAACCGCGTCGATGACGTTGCGCGCGGCTTCGGTTAACGCGGCGCTGTCGAAGTCGAAGAGAACCGCATAGAGACGCGGGGCTTCCACGACCGGCGGCGGCGGAGGCGCCGGCGCCAGCGCGGACTCCACGGCGGCCATCGCGGCCAGGAAACCGCTCCGACAACGGGCGATGTCGTGGGGCTGTCGGTTCTCTTCCTGCTCCTGCATCCAGCAATCGAACATGGTCTGCGCGCGCGCCGTCGCTTCCGGAATTCCGCTCCCCGCGTCGTCGTCCAGCGCCGTTACCAGGCGTCCGCGCGCCTCCGACAGTTCTGCGACCGAGCCTTCCGGCAACATACGCGCGCCGATTTCTTCCGGCGCGACGGCATCGCCGCGGGCAAGGGTTATCGCGCGCTCGGCGAACGCATCGGAATCGTAGTAGTCCGCCTCGTCGTATTCCGACTGCGCGAGATTGAGATAACCGCCGTGCAACGCTGCCTCGAACGCGGCGTCCGGTGCGGTGGTGTGCTGCGCCGTGCGGAGATTCAGGCCGCAGGCGCCCAACGCGAGCGCGCTGACGGCGACCAGCGACACAGCGAGCGGCCGCGTAGAAGGAACAAACATGCCCGCCTCCCTTTGGCGATTGTTTCTCCATAGTCGCCACAACCCGCGGCGGTGTCAACGAACGCGCGTCGTGAATCCGCGCCGCCCGGAACCGGTGCCGGAGACGGCGCTCGAAGCGAACCCGCCCACCTGCTCGCCGGCCAGGCCGTTCAACTCTTCTTTCGCCAGGCGCCGGAGTCGGTCTGCGCCCAGTAAGTGAGCGAGTGCCCGGCCTGTTCGAGGCGCCGCCAGCGTGCGCGTGCCGCCGCGACGGCATCGGGATCGGTGCCGTCGAACAGATCGAGACAGCGGGAGAAACTGGTGAGGTCGCCGGCTTCCAGGCCGTCGATCAGGATCAAGACGTTCGCCGCGTTGGGGTTGCCCTCCTCGAGCGCCAGCCAGACGGGTTGATCCGCGGCGCGACCGTCGTCCGGGCCGCCATGCGCGAGAAAACTGGCCGGATCGTAGGTCCAGAGCAGCCCGTTCAGGGCCTCGAGTCGCGCTGCCGAACCGCAGCGCAACACCACGCGAAGGTCCTGCGCTCGGGCCCGCTCGAGCAGTCGCGGCAACGCCTGTTCGAGCGGCGATCGGGTGAGATGATAGAAGGCGACCGGACAGGGGGCCGTGCCGTCCATCGTCCGGCCTTACTTCCCCTCGTAATGGCTCGCGATCAGACGGTCGAGGAGACGCACGCCGAAACCGGTGCCGCCCTTGGGGACCAGCGGCTCCGCCTTGTCGGTCCACGTCACGCCGGCGATATCGAGATGCGCCCAGGGCACCTTGTTGACGAATCGTTCGAGGAACTTGGCCGCTGTCACGCTCCCGGCCCCGCGTCCGCCGATATTCTTCACGTCCGCCACGTCCGACTTGATCAACCCGTTGTAGTGGTCGTCCATCGGCATTGGCCAGACCGGTTCAGCGACCGCCTTGCCGGCCGCGACCAGCCGCCTGGAGAGACGAGCGTTGTTGCTGAAGAGGCCGGCCTGGTATTTGCCGAGACCGACGATAATGGCGCCGGTGAGAGTTGCCAGATCGATCATGACGCGCGGCTTGAAGCGTTCCTGCGCATACCAGAGCGCATCGGCGAGCACCAACCGGCCCTCGGCATCGGTATTGAGGATCTCGATGGTCTGTCCGGAATAGGACTTCACCACATCGCCCGGTCGCTGCGCGGTTCCAGAGGGCATGTTTTCCACCAGTCCGACGACGCCGACCGCGTTCACATCGGCGCTTCGCCGGGCGAGCGCGCGCATCAGGCCGACCACGACGCCGGAGCCGCCCATGTCCCACTTCATGTCTTCCATGCCGCTCGACGGCTTGATCGAGATGCCGCCGGTATCGAAAGTGACGCCCTTGCCGACCACCGCCACGGGCGCCCTGCGCCGCCGTCCGCCGTTCCAGCGCAGCACGGCGAGATACGCCTCGTGCTGGCTGCCGGCCGCAACGCCGGTGATGGCGCCCATGCCCATTTTCTTCAGTCGGTCGCCGCCGAGAACTTCGACATCGAGGCCGTCATCGGCAAGCTTGCGGATCTCGTCGGCGTAGGCCGGCGGGGTCAACACATTGGCCGGCTCCGAGACCAGATCGCGGGTGAGAAACACGCCGTCCGACAGCGCGTCGAGCGGCGCGTGTACGGTGCGCGCCTTCGCCGGGTCGGCGCACATGATCGTGATTCGATCGAGGCTGGGCTTTTCGGCCTTCTTCAACGTGGTGCGATACCGGTCGAACCGATAGGAGCGCAGGCGGGCACCGTGGGCGACATAGGCGGCATATTCAGGCAGGTCCAAACCGGCGTTCTTCGGCACGTCTATGACGACCGCGGCTCGCGTTTCACCGGAATCGAGCAGATGCGCCGCCACCCCGCCGCCCAGCTTCGACGCGGCCAGGGTGTCAATCTTCTTCGCCGCACCCAGGCCGGCCAGCACCAGCCGGCCTGCGGCCACGCCATGCGGCGCGAGAATCGACAGGAACTGTCCTGCCTTGCCCTCGAATCGCGCGTGCTTCATGGCTCGCTTCACCGCTCCGCCCGTCGCTTTGTCGAGGCGGCTTGCACCGTCCCCCAGGGCGCCCCCCGAAGCGACGCCGACGACGAGTGCGGCAGAGGTCGTCAGGTCGGGTTCGGCAAAGTCGACTTTCATGGCGTGCTCCTGGCGGCGAGGTCGTTGCAGGTGAAGCGGCGCCCACTTTACCGTTCGTTTCTGCCGGCGGAAGAATTTGTTTATGGTATCCGCTTCGAACGGCCGCCCCCGCGGGCAGCGCCCCTCACTCCGCCTCGGGCGACCGATGCAACGCCAGTTTCGCTACGTTCTGAGCCGATTGAGCGGACCGTTCGTCGTCATCACGCTGTGTCTGGCGGTTGTGGTCTGGATGACGCAGTCGCTGCGCTTCATCGAGCTGATTGTCAATCACGGTCTGTCGATGTCCACCTTCCTCACCCTGACGGCGTTGATGATGCCCATGGTGCTGGCGGTGATCATGCCGGTCGCAACGTTCATCGCGGTGATCCACGTTTACCATCGTATGATCGCGGATTCGGAGTTCATAGCGCTGCGCGCGACCGGATCGTCGAATGCGCGTCTGGCGGCGCCGGCGCTTGCGCTCGGCGGGCTGGTCGCGCTCGCGGTTCTCGCGATCAACCTGTATTTCATGCCGGCCGGCCTGCGCGCGTTCAAGGATCGTCAGTTCGTGCTCCGCCATTCTCTGGCCAGCCTGTTACTGCATGAAGGCGTTTTCAACACACCGATCGAAGGCGTCACGGTGTTCGTGCGCGAGCGCACGGACGGCGGCGATCTGCGCGGCATTCTGGTGTATGACAGCCGCGACACGGTCGAGCCGACGATCGTGGTCGCCGAACGCGGAGTGCTTCTTTCCACTGCCGAGGGGCCGCGCTTCGTGCTGGAGAACGGCAGCCGCCAGCAGATCGACCGGGAAGCCGGCCGTCCTTCCTTCCTTTTCTTCGACCGCTATGCGTTCGATTTCGCCGGAGGCGCCGAGATTCCGGCAGGTCGGAACCGCGAATCCAGCGAGCGCTATCTGGGCGAATTGCTTCATCCCGGCGAAGCGCCGACAGAACATCGTCGTCGCGAATTCGCGGCCGAGGCGTTCCATCGCCTGGTCAGCCCGTTCTACGGCATCGTGCTGGCAGCGATCGCTTGCGCCGCGTTGTTGGGGGGCGAGTTCGACCGCCGCGGGCAGCTCTGGCGCGTTTTCGCGGCGGCCGCCGCCGGGGGGGCGTTCCTGGGACTGGCGCTCGGATTGCGTAACGCGATGGCGGGCGCGCCGTGGCTGGCGCTCCCGTACTGCCTCGCGGTTCCTGCCTTCAGCCTCGCCGCGGTATATCTGTTCGTGTCGGACACCGGATGGCGCGTTGTCGCCGGCGCGGTCGGCAACGTCCGCCGTGCCCGGGCCGCGTGAGGCGATGCGGTTCTCGGCGACGCTCGGCGTTTACATGGGCCGCCAGATGCTGGCCGGCATCGGGGTCGCGTTCCTGGTCATCGCGGCGTTGCTGTTCATGGCCGATCTTGTAGAACTTGGCCGCCGGGTTTCGCGCGACGACGACGCGGACTTCTCCATCGTGTTTCCGATGGCGCTGCTACATCTGCCCTACCTCGCGCAGCGCGCGATGCCCTATGCGGTGCTCATCGGCGCCCTGTTGTGTCTGGCCCGGTTGAAGCGGACCAACGAGATCGCCGTTCTCGGCGCCGCGGGTATTTCCACCCCGCTATTGTTGTTTCCCGGTGTCGTCGTTGCAGTCCTGATCGGCACGTTCTCGGTGGCCGTGTTCAGCCCGTTGGCGAGCGCAACGCTGGCCGGATACTACGAGCTGGACAACAAATATCTGCGCGAGGGAACGGCCGATCTCGCGGCGCTCAGGAACGGGCTGTGGCTTCGCCATTCCGACGGCGACGGAGCGTCGATCCTTCACGCTGCGACGATCGACCCGTCCGGCGCGGCGTTGCATGACGTGATCGTCATGCGTTACGAGAAGCCGGATCGTTTCGTCGAGCGGATCGACGCGACGGCAGCCCGTATTCGAGACGACCATTGGCTCCTCAGCGACGTGTTGATCAGCCGGCCGGGAGGTGCGCCCGAAAGCCTCGATAACTGGCGCCTCGACACCAATTTGACATTGAACCGTATCCAGAACGGTTTCGCCGCGCCCGAAACGCAGTCGTTCTGGCGCATACCGGACTTCATCGCCGCGCTTGAAGGCGCCGGATTTTCGGCGTTGCGCCATCGCCTGCACTGGCACTCGATGGCCGCGAGCCCGGTTCTGTATGCCGGCATGGTTCTGATCGCCGCGCTATTCGCGCTGCGCGCGGGGAGTCGCGGACGGGCGGGGTGGATGATCGCGGCTGGCGCGGTATGCGGTTTCGGGTTCTACATCTTCTCCGACGTGGTGACCGCATACGGGCTGAACGGGCAGATTCCATACCCGCTCGCGGCGTGGGCGCCGGCTGCCGTCGCAGTTCTGCTCGGCAGCGCCTTGCTGTTGCACATCCGGCAAGAGTGAGCGGTGCGCCGGCGAGGAATACAATACGCCGTCTCGTTGCTGATCGCGGTCGCAGCCGTCGCGGCGCCGGTCGCGGCGCAAGAGACGCCGGACGACGACGTGCTGCTGATCGCGGACGAGATCGTCCACGACAAGGACACGGATGTGGTGAACGCGGTCGGCGCGGTCGAACTGACACGCGGCGGCAGGATCGTGCGCGCCGACCGCCTGAGCTACGACCGTGCGAGCGACGTCGTGACGGCGTCCGGCGATGTCGCCTTGATCGAGGCTAACGGGCAGGTGGTGTTCGCCGAGCACGTCGAACTTGCCGACGATCTGAAGAGCGGAGTCATTCGGGCGGTCGGTGTCCTGTTTACCGACCAGTCGCGGCTCGCCGCGGCAGGCGGGCGCATGTCCGCCGACGGGCGGACCGAACTTGCGAACGTCGTCTATAGTCCGTGCTCGCTTTGCAAGGAAGATCCGGAACGCTCGCCCTTGTGGCGGATCAAAGCGCCGCGCGTCGTCCACGATTCCGGGGACAAGACGCTCACTTACTACCATTCGACGTTCGATGCGTTCGGCATTCCCGTCTTCTACCTGCCATATGTCCGCCAGCCTGACCCTTCGGTACGGCGGCGAACCGGGTTTCTGACTCCGGGTTTCGGACAGAGTTCAACCTTCGGCTTCGTCTGGAGCCAGCCTTTCTTTATCGACCTGACCCCGCATAGCGACGCGACTCTCACGCCGATCTACACCTCACGGGGGGTGCCCGTTCTGGGGGCCGAGTATCGCCAGAAGAAGCAGACGGGATCGCTCCTGTTCCGCGGCAGCGTCACCCGCGAAGACTTGTTGCCGACGGATTCGCCGTTGCACCGGCGCCTGCGGGGTCATGTGGACCTGATGGGGGATTTCGAGCCCGGGACGTTCCTCGGCGCGAAATGGCGCTATGGCTTTGCCATCGCGCGTGCGACCGACTCGACTTATCTCGCGCGCTATAATTTCGGCACCGGATCGTTTCTGGCCAACGAGAACGTGAGCGCGCCGGGCCAGGGCGGGATCGGCCGGCAAACCGTGTTCATTGCCCGCAGCCAGCCTTTCCTGACACAGAACCTCTATTTGCATGGCCGCGACGATCGCAGGAACCTGGAGGTCGACGCCTATCACTTCCAGAGTCTCGATCCCCGTGCCGAGGGCGACCTGACGCCGTTCGTGGTGCCGCTGGTCGATTTCGGCTACCGGGGGGATCCCGGCTTCGCCGGCGGGGTTTGGGTCGCTCGCGCGAACGCCCGCGTGTTGACTCGCGAGCGCGGATCCGGCAACCGCCGCCTGGCGACCATGGCGGGTTGGCGTGTGCCCTTCTCTACCGCGATCGGCGACCGCTACATGTTCAGCGCGTCGCTGCGCGCCGACGCATACCACGTGGGTGGCGGCGCCGACCTGCAAGGCGCGGCCGGGGAGAGGCGGAAAGGGTTGGTTGGCCGTGCGGCGCCGCAAGTGGCGCTGGACTGGCGCTGGCCGTGGGTCAGGGCCTGGGATTCCTGGCGCCTGCTGGCGGAACCGCTCGCCAAGGCGATCCTGGCGCCGAACGGCGGCAACCCGGACCTTATCGAGAACGACGACAGCCTCGCGTTCGAGTTCGACGAAATCAATCTGTTTGCCGACAACCGGTTCCCCGGCCTCGACCGCATCGAAGGCGGCGCACGCGCGGGCTACGCGTTGCGGCTCGGTGTCCTCGCCGCTGACGGCAGCAGCTCGGAACTGCTCGTCGGACAGGCGTATCGCCCGCGCGACGACCACACATTCGATGTCGGTACCGGGCTGGCGAGCCGGTTCTCCGATTTCGTCGGCCGCCTGTCGTTCCGCCCCGCCAATTATCTCGATCTGACGACGCGCTTTCGCCTCGACCGCGAGGAGTTCGCGCTCCGGCGTCTCTCGCTCAACCTCGATGCCGGCCCCAAATGGTTGCGGAGCAGGCTGTCCTACATCGGCCTGTCGAACGCGGCGCCATCGGCGGAAAGGTCCGGCGACATCGAACAGCTCAAGGGGTCGGCGGCCTGGCGGTTCGGCGACTATTGGGAACTCAACGCCCATCATGCGCACGACGTGAGCGACGACGACACGCCGCTATCGACCGGCGCCGGACTGCGCTACGAGGACGAGTGTCTGCTCGCTGAAATCGGGCTCACACGTAATTACACGCGCCAGCGCGACGTCGACGACACCACAACGATAACGTTCCAGATCAGGCTGCGTAACATCGATTGACGTGCCCGCGCACCGTTGACCGGTTGCCGGGGTGTGACCGGACGCTTATGTTGGGCCGCCGATTCGCGGAGTTCTGGAGGATCAGGTGTCGGTTCGACGGGTGTTGCCGGTCGCGCTCGCCCTCGCGTTTTGGGCGCTGCCGGCAGTGTCGCAAGAAGTCATCGGGATCGCCGCCGTGGTCAACGATCGGGCGATCTCCGTCTTCGACCTGCAGCAACGCATCGACGTGGCGATCTACAACGCCAATCTGGCGCGGACGGACGATATCCGCCGGCGCGTCGCCGGCACCGTGCTGCGCAACCTTGTCGACGAGACGCTCCAGGTCGAGGAAGCCCGCGACAAGGGCGTCCGGGTCACCGACCGCGACATCGCCGAGGCAATCGCGCGCATCGAGGACGGCAACGGGGTGCCGCGCGGCGAACTCGAGGCCTTTCTCATCGAACGCGGCATTGCCGTCGGTACGGTGGTCGATCAGATCCGATCCCAGATCGCGTGGGGGAAATACGTCAACCAGCGCATCCGCCCCACCATCGGCGTCAGCGAAGAGGAGATCGACGAGGAGCTGGCGCGGCTGGAGAACAATCGCGGGCGGCCTGAATTTCTGGTTTCCGAGATCGTGCTCTACGACGATCCGGCCGCGAGCGCGGCGGAACAGGGGGAGACTGCACGCAGCATCGTCGCGCAATTGCGCAGCGGCGCGGATTTCGCGGCCGTTGCGGCCCAGTTCAGCCAGGGCCCGCTGGCGCGCAACGGCGGCGATCTCGGTTGGATCCAGGAAGGCCGAAGCCGCAGCGAGATCGAGCGTGTGCTCGTCGCGATGGCGGTCGGCGAAATATCGGACCCGATCCGCTCGGTGGACAGCTGGCGCATCGTGCAACTGCGCGACAAACGCGCGGTCATGTCGGAGCCCGCCGGTGCCGTGGAGCTTTTCCTGTCACAGATCATGCTTCCGGTCGGCGAGGACGAGACCCCCGAAGCGGCGGCCGGACGCATGGCGCTGGCTGATGACATCCACGAACAGGCGGAAGATTGCGAAGCGTTGCGCACGCGCGGCGCCGAACTCGAGAACTCGTTGTCCGGCGACATCGGGTGGGTGACGCTCGACGACCTGCCGGCGACGTTCCGCGACGTCCTCGGGAAACTGAAAGTCGAGGAAGCGAGCGCCCCCTTGGTCACCGACAACGGCGTTCACGTGCTGATGGTCTGCGAACGGAACGAGCGAGACGCCGAGGCCGGTATCCGCGACACGATTTACGAACGGATCGCCACGCGCCGGCTCGCGATCGCCGAGCGCCGCCTGCTGCGCGATCTCAGGCGAAGGGCGTTCGTCGATTTGAGGGTGTGAACCGCGGCGCGCCCCCCGATCTATCCGCCTTACCGCCGCTGCGGAGGGTGATCGCCGCGCACCGCCTTTCGGCGCGCAGATCCCTCGGCCAGAATTTCCTCCTCGACCTCAACCTGACACGCCGCATCGCGCGCGCCGCGGGGGCGCTGGACGGTGTGGACGTGATCGAGATCGGGGCGGGCCCCGGCGGTCTGACTCGCGCCCTGCTGGAAGCCGGCGCCCGCGTGGTCGCGGTCGAGCGCGACCGCCGATGTGTGGCGGTCCTCGCCGCGCTGGGCCGTGCCGCACCGGGACGGCTGCGTGTCGTCGAAGCGGACGCGCTGCGCGTGGACCTCCAAAGCCTCGCTCCTGCCCCGCGGCTCGTCGTCGCCAATCTGCCTTATAACGTCGCGAGCCGCCTGGTCGTTCGCTGGATGAACGAGCTGGCGCGAGAACCGGCGTTCGTCGCAGATTTCATCCTGATGTTTCAAAAGGAAGTGGCGCAACGGTTGGCCGCGGTGCCCGGCGCCGGCGCCTATGGCCGGCTTTCCATCCTCGCGCAATGGCTGTGCGAACCGACGCTGCTCTTCGACATACCGGCGCGCGCCTTCACCCCGCCGCCGAAGGTGACGTCGAGCGTGGTCCGATTGACCCCGCGGGCGGTCCCGCTGGCCGCGGCGGACCCCGACCGCCTGCAACGGGTCACTGCGGCTGCGTTCGGCCAGCGGCGAAAGATGCTTCGGTCGAGTCTCGCGACCCTCGGCGCCGACTCTTCGGCGCTACTCGCCGCCGCCGGAATCGACGGCCGTCTTCGCGCCGAACGGTTGTCGGTCGTGGATTTCTGCCGTCTTGCGGCCGCTTTCAGCCGGATTGAAGCCGGCTGACGAACTTGCTCATCTCGACATAGCGATCGCGGCGCAAACGTTCCGCCGCCAGGATCGCCTTGACCGAAGCGACCGCGCACTCGATGTTGTCGTTGACGACGATGTAATCGTATTCTGCCCAGTGGGTCATTTCGTCGGCCGCTTTCGCCATGCGCCCGGCGACCACTTCGGCGCTGTCCTGAGCACGGCAGCGCAAGCGCCGTTCGAGTTCGGCGGTCGAGGGCGGCAGGACGAAGACCTTGACCACCGTTTCGCGGGAGGTTTCGGTGAGTTGCTGCGCCCCCTGCCAGTCGATGTCGAAAAGCACGTCGCGCCCGGCGCGCAAAGAGGTTTCGACCGGCCGGCGAGGCGTGCCGTAGCGGTTGCCGAACACGCGCGCGTGTTCGAGGAGGGCGTCGGCGGCGATCATGCTGTCGAACCCGGCGTCGGTCACGAAGCGGTAATCGACGCCGTTACGTTCGCCGGGGCGCGGCGGGCGTGTGGTCGCCGAGACCGACATTTCCAGCTTGCCGTCGGTGTCGAGCAAGCGGCGCGCGATGGTGGTCTTCCCAGCGCCCGACGGCGACGACAGAACGAACATCAGGCCGCGTCGGCGGGGTTCGACGATCGCAAAGGTCATGGAGGCGGTTTATCGCATTTCGTTCGCCGGTCATGTAGGGCCTTGCGGGAACGGCAGTTTTCATCGCAGCTTCTCGAGACCCGCGCAGTTGCGCCTTGAAACGCCGGCCACCATTGTCGGCGCACCCCGCAACCGCAAATTCGGACGCTACCGGCGCGAATGCATTCTTCCACTAGTCCGATATCCGTCGAGGACGAAACGATCGCGTCCGGTTCGACGACAATCCCGGCAGTCGACGAACGGCCGCGGTGGACGCGGAATTATCAGCACGCTCTGCTCGACGGTCATCGGTGGAAAGCGTACAGGCCGCGCGACGACGACATCCTCGTATGCACCGCCTACAAGGCGGGCACGACGTGGATGCAGAACATCTGTGCGTTGCTGGTGTTTCAGACGACGGAGTTCCCCGCGCCGCTGTCGGCGATCTCGCCGTGGCTCGAAGTTCCGCGTGTGCCGACCGACGATCTTATGGCGGCCCTGGAAGCGCAGACGCACCGTCGCATCGTCAAAACCCACACGCCGCTGGACGGCATCCCGTATCACGACTCACCGAGCTATATCTTCATCGGCCGCGACCCGCGCGACGTCTTCATGTCGATGCTGGGGCACATCGCCAATACGAAGCCGGGCTCGCGGCTGGCGACCGGTGCGCCATCCTGGCCGCGCGACGAGATTCCCGCCGACCCGCGCGCGTTCTTCCGCAAGTGGATCACGACGCCCGGCATTCCATGGGAACGAGACGGCTGGCCGAGCTGGTCGGTGCTGAGCCACGCCCTCACTTTCTGGCGCCATCGGGGGCGATCGAACGTTCACCTGTTTCACTACGCCGACCTCAAGGCCGACCTCGACGGGCAGATGCGCCGCGTTTCGGCGCTTCTGGACATCCCGATCGACGAGGCGCAGTGGCCGCGGCTGGTCGAAGCTGCGCGCTTCGAGAGCATGAAGCGCAATGCCGAGCGAACCGTTGCCGGCGGCAACTGGCGCGATCCTGCGGCCTTCTTCGCAAAAGGAGAACACGGCCAGTGGCGCGGGGTGCTGGGCGGCGAAGAACTCGCTCTCTATCGCGCCGCCCTGCGCGAACGGCTCCCGCCCGATCTGGCCGACTGGCTGGAGAACGGCGGGGCGGGCAAATCGGCACGCCTGGCAGCGGTACCGCTCGAACCGGGTGGAGGGAAGGCCATGCCGCGATAGCGCGCGGCGAAAAGAACGAGCACGCCGAGCGAGAACGTTACCGCCGGCGCGTTTCCGAAATACGAGAACGCCGTCGGGCGCGACCGGGGCGCCGGCAATCCGGAATCGATGACCGCGGTTTCGCCGAGCGCCGATTTCGCGACGACCCGCCCGTAGGAGTCGATCACGCCGCTTATGCCCGTATTGGCGACACGCACCAGAGGCAGGCCTTCTTCGACGGCGCGCAACCGGGTCTGTTCGAAATGCTGATACGGTCCGGAACTGATGCCGTACCAGGCATCGTTGGTGACGTTCAACAGCCATTCCGGGCGCACGGCCGGGCCGACCACGTCGCCTGGAAAGATCGCTTCGTAACAAATCAGCGGACCGAAGGGCGGTGCGCCGGGCGCTTCCAGGGTCTGCGGTCCTGGCCCCCGTGAGAAGCCGGAAGCCCATTCGCCGAGCCCGGCGGTCAGAAAAACTCCCCGGAACGGCGAATATTCACCGAACGGCACCAGATGAAATTTATCGTATGCGCCGACCACGCGGCCGGCATCGTCGAGCGCTTGCAAGCTGTTCCATATCCTGGGAGGCTGATCGGATCCGAACCCGGTTCGCACGGCGCCGGCGAGCAGCGCGCCGTTCGGGGGCACACTGCGCACCGCTTGCGTCCGCTCTTCGAATGCCGCGGACAGATCGTAGGGACTCGCGGTTTCGGGCCAGATGACGACCGTCGGCGGCAGCGAGGCAGGCGCTGTCGACAGATCGGCATGGCGGCGAAACCGATCGGCAATGAGATCTTCCCGCCATTTGTGATGTTGCGCGACGTTCGCCTGAACCAGACGCAGCCTCACGTCGGGCTGCATCGCCCCGTCGGCGCGCGCCAGCACGGTAAAACCGAACGCGCCGTTCACGACCAGGAGCGCCAGCGCGGCGACCGGAGTGCGCCAACTGCGGGCGCTGCCGGCAAACGCGGCCGGCGACGAAGCGGCGAACACGGTCAGCCAACCGAGACCGTACACCCCCACGACCGCGGCGAGTTGCGCCATCGCCGGCCACGGCGTCCACAGGTAGCCGGTGAGGTTCCACGGAAACCCGCCGAAGATCAGCGTCCCGCGCAACCATTCGCCGAGCGTCCAGAGGCTCGCGAAAACAACGGGCCGCCAGGCGCCGTGCGGCGCCAGTGCGCGGTGGGCGGCGCACGCGGCGGCGACGAAAAGGGCGCAGGACGACGCCAGCGCGGCCACGGCGAACGGCGCCGCCCATGGAACGATGCCGGCAACCGAGAAAGCGTTGCCGACCCAGTAAAGTCCGGCGACGAAATGGGCGAGCCCGAACGCCATGCCGGTAGCGAAGGCGCCGCGCCAATTGCGCTCCCCCTCGACGAGCAGAACCAGCCCTGCGAGCCCGACCAACAGCGCCGGCGGCATGTGAACCGGCGCGAATGCGGCGCAGCAGAGCACGCCGAGTGCAACTGCCGCGGCGAGCCGGCGCCAACCTCGCAGCCCCGCCAGCCATGCGGCGAGACGATCCACCGCCGGGTTCAGGGCGTGCCGCAGTCGTCCGACGGGTGCGCGGACGCGGCAGGCCGGACTCGAACGCGCCGGATGCGCCGCGGATCGGCTTCGAGAATCTCGAATGTCAGTCCACAATCGTGCGCGATGACCTCGCCGGCTTCGGGCACGCGCCCGGCGAGCGCGAAGATGAGACCGCCGAGCGTGTCGATTTGCTCGTCCCGCGCCGGCGGCAGCAAATCGACGTTCAGCCGCCGTTCGAGCACTTCGACGGGAACCCGCGCCGAGGCGTCGAAGCCGCCGTCGTCGCGCGCGGTCAGAACCGGCGGCGCGCCGCGGTCGTGTTCGTCTTCGATCTCGCCGACGATCTCCTCGACCAGGTCCTCGATCGTCACCAGACCGTCGATCCCGCCATGCTCGTCGACCACCAGTGCCATGTGCAGCTTGGTTGTGCGCATCTGCCGCAACAATTTGCGGATGGGCATCGACGGCGGCACGAACGGGATCGAGCGCGCGACGGCGGCAAGATCGAAGGGCTTGTCGCCGCGCCAGAAGGCGAGGAGATCGCGCACATGCACCATGCCGATGACATCGTCGAGCGAGTCGGTGAACACCGGCAGGCGCGAATGACCGGCTTTCCCCATCGTCGCCACGACCGACCCAAGGCTGGCGGACGCGGGCACGGCGACGATATCCGCGCGCGGCACCATCACGTCCTCGACCCGCAAGTCGCCGAATTTGAGCAGGTTGCGCAGCATCGTGCGCTCTTGCTCGTCGCTCGCGGCCACTTCGTCCGCATGTTCCTCGATCAACTCCTCGACCGATTCCCGCAACGAACCCATGCGGCCGCTGAGACCGACCAGAGACCGCAACCAGTCGCCGAGAGCAGCAAACCGCCGCCCGCCGTCGCGGTCGTTCACCATTCGGTCATCGGTCCTTTCGGGTGCGCGCGCCGCGCCGCCGGTCATTCCCGCGCCTCCTCCGTGCGATACGGGTCGGCGATACCGATTCGCCGCAGGGCGCGCGCTTCCGCGCGCTCCATTCCGGCGGCTTCCCATTCGTCCTGGTGATCGTATCCGAGCAAGTGTAGCGTGCCATGCACCACGAGATGGCTTACGTGCTCCGCGATGGACAAGCGGGCGGCGCCGGCCTCGTCGATCACCGTTTCGCGGGCCAGTACGATGTCGCCAAGCACGCACGGCGCGCCCGGTGTGCGTGGCGCGGCGCAGGAGAAGGCCAGCACGTTGGTGGCCCCGGGACGGTTTCGATAACGACGATTCAGCGCGCCGACGGTCCCGTCGTCCGCGAGCAGGATGCTGAGTTCGCTCGCCCCGGCCGGCGGCGCCTCGGCAAGCGCCGCTTCGGCGGCGCGACGGCAGCAACCGGCGGGATCCGAAAGAGCGCCGCGCCATGCCGCGTCGTCGATCGCTACGTCTATGCGCGGCGTACTGTCGTCGTCGCTCACGGTTCCGTCCCGGCGCGTCCGGCGGCTGCCTCGCGGTCGCGGTAGGCGCGGACGATACGGGTCACCAGATCGTGCCGCACCACGTCCGATTCGGAGAAGCGGACGACGCGGACGCCCGGAAGCCCGTCCGTCACTTCCAGGGCGTCCCTGAGGCCGGAGCGCGTGTTGGCCGGCAAGTCTATCTGGGTCAGGTCGCCGGTCACGACCATGCGTGCGTTCTCGCCGATGCGCGTGAGGAACATCTTCATCTGCACCGGCGTGGTGTTCTGGCCTTCATCGAGGATGACGAACGCATTCGACAAGGTCCGACCGCGCATGAACGCCAGCGGTGCGACTTCGATCTGACCGCTCCGCAGGCGGTCGATGACCCGATCCGCCGGCATCATATCGTGGAAGGCGTCATAGAGCGGGCGGAAATAGGGATCGACCTTTTCCTGCACGTCGCCCGGCAGGAAACCGAGGCGTTCGCCCGATTCGACCGCCGGACGCGACAGGATGATGCGCTCGATCCGTCCGCGCGTGAGCATCGCGACCGCGACCGCAACCGCCAGATACGTCTTGCCGGTTCCGGCGGGCCCGATTCCGAACACCAACTCGCTGTCGTGAAGGGCGCGCGTGTAAGCGGCCTGGGCGGGGGAGCGCGGCAGGATGCGCCGCTTCGGCGTGGAAACGACGGTTTCGTCGGCGACCAGCGGCGATATCGAGTCGTCCGTGTCCATGCCGCGCGCCAGGCGAAGGGCGCCATCGACCTCATGCGGCCCGACCGGTATCCCGCGCTTCAACATCTCGTATAGTTCGACGAGAACGACCTTGGCGTCGTTCGCCGCGTCCGGCGGACCCGAGATCGCCAGGCGATTGCCGCGGCTCGTCACCCAGACACCGAGCGTCTGCTCGATACGGGCGAGGTTGCGGTCGTGTTCACCGAACAGGACGCTGAGCAGCGCATTGTCGTCGAAACTCAGATAGAGCGGCGCCGCGCCGTCGCGGGTGGATTCGCGTGCTCGACTCAACCCGGCGCCTCCGCGACGGTTCCCGACAAGCTGTTCGCGAGGCGTGCGGTCACCCGAACGTCCACAAGATCGCCGATCCGGGCGCGTGTGTCGGCGACGTGGATCGCTTGCATGTAAGGCGTGCGGCCGACTGCCTGCCCGGGGCGGCGGCCGGGACGTTCAAGAAGCACCGGAAGCGTGCGCCCGACCGTGCGCCGGTTGAAGGCTGCTTGCTGCGAGGCAAGCAGCGCCTGAAGCGCGGCGAGGCGTTCGCTCTTCACGTCTTCGGGCACCTGCGACCCGGCCACCGCTGCCGGCGTGCCGGGCCGCCGGCTGTATTTGAAGGCGAATGCGCCGGCGTAGCCGACCTCCGCCACCAACGCCGTCGTCTCGGCGAAGTCCCGGTCGGTCTCTCCCGGATAGCCGACGATGAAATCCGACGACAGGGCGATGTCGGGCCGCGCGGCGCGAAGCCGATCCACCGTGCGGCGATAGTCGTCGCGGGTATGCCGCCGGTTCATCGCCGACAGGATGCGGTTCGAACCCGACTGCACCGGCAGATGCAGGTAAGGCATCAGTTGCGGCACTTCGGCATGGGCGCGGATCAGCGCGTCGCTCATGTCGTTGGGGTGTGAGGTCGTGTAGCGCAAACGGTCCAGACCGTCGATCGCGGCGAGCCGCGCGATCAGTTCGGCTAGCGTGGTCTCGCCGTCGCGCCAGGCGTTGACGTTCTGGCCGAGGAGTGTGATCTCGCGCACGCCGCCCGCGACGAGGCTCCGCGCTTCGGCGACGAGCGCTGCGACCGGACGCGACTCCTCCGCGCCCCGCGTGTAGGGCACCACGCAGAAAGTGCAAAACTTGTCGCAGCCTTCCTGAACCGTGAGGAAAGCACCGACCCCGGCAGCACCCGGCCGCGCCTCGGGCAGGGTGTCGAACTTCGAGACGGCGGGAAAGCTCGTATCGAGCACCGGCTGGCCGGCGGCGCGGCGTGCGCGGGCGACCATTTCCGGCAGACGATGATAGCTTTGCGGCCCGAGCACGATATCGACGAACGGCGCCCGACGAATCATCTCGGCGCCTTCGGCCTGTGCCACGCATCCGGCGACCGCCAGGATCATGCGCCCGCCGGCGTCCGCTTTCGCCCGTTGCAGGATCCGCAGGCGCCCGAGCTCCGAATACACCTTCTCGCTCGCCTTCTCGCGAATGTGACAGGTGTTGAGGAGCACCATGTCGGCGCCATCGGGCGCTTCGACGGGGCGATAGCCGAGCGGCGCCAGAATCTCGCTCATGCGCTCGGAATCGTAAACGTTCATCTGGCAGCCATAGGTGCGCATATAGAGCGTGCGGGACGGTGGCACTTCGGTGTCCTGTCGAGGCGCTATCGAGGGCATTCTACCTCTCGCACGCGCCGCGGGCGCCGTCGCATCGCGGTCGGACCGCGTGTGAGCGCCGCATTCGAACCGAATTCACCGACTCCCGCATCGCTGCCGCGCCCGCGACGATCGCAGTTAGCGCCCGGAGATCCATCGGTCAGCGTTCCATGGATGCGTCCATGCGTTCGATCACCGTCTCCATGTCGGCCATGTCCGCACTCGCGTCTGCAACGAAGCTCCTGTCGCATCTCCGCTACGCCGGAACCCCCTTTGTCACGGTATCCCGACACTTTCAACCCGGCGGCGGCGGCGTTCAAGCCCGTCAAACCGGACCGGAAGCGGTCGAGAACGACGCCGACGGCCGGCCCGGAGCGGAAGACTTGACCGTCGGCCCCACGCCCATCGTTCAAATTCGCACGCCGCCCGGCCGGCGGCCGGCGAGCAGCGCGGACAACCCGTCCGCGACCTTGTCTTCGCACGCCCGCGCCAGCGCCTTGCGCGATCCGTAGCGTTCGATGGTCACCGGTTCATGCAGCCAGACATCGGCGCGCGCACCGCCCAGCGCCAGGAGGCGCCACAGATGACCCACCAGGCCCATTTCCCCATACCACGCGATATACGGGCGCTCGCGACGGCTCATGGGCAGGTTCCTGAAACCGGTGTAGGCGATGGATACCGGCTGCACCGTGAGCGGCTTCCCGGCCACCGGTTGTTGTGCGACCGCGAAGAACGTGCTGTTGAACGGCAACACCCGGTTGCCGTCACCGCTCGTTCCCTCGGGGAACAGGATCAGACTGCCGCCTTGTTCGAGGCGCACGCGCATTTCGTTGCGGTGATGGCCGCTCCGGCTCGCCCGGCGCTCGATGAAGACCGTCCGCGCCAGTTTCGCCAGCAGCCCGAAAAGCGGCCAGCCGGCAACTTCGGCCTTGGCGACGAAGGCGCTGTCGAGCACGCATGACAGGATGACGATATCGGCCCACGAGGCATGATTGCACACATACAGGGTCGGCGGCGCGTGCGCCGACCGCCCCGTCACCCGAATGTCGATGCCGGCCATCCGGCTGACGCCGCGATGGTAGAGGCGTGGAATGCGCCGCGACAGGGGCAGCCGCAGCGCCAGCGCGCCCGCCTGGACCGGAATCAGCGCGCCGGTCCATGCCAGCAACGCCGCCGCGACGGCAGCGGCGCGCAGATGCGGCAGAAGTTCCACGGGCCTCGAAGCGGTCAAACGCCGCCGTCGCGAAACAACGGATTGCGTCCGTAGTGATGTAGATAGCGGGCGGTCACGAGGTCCGTCTTCACCACGATACAGACGTCGGTGGTGCGGAATTGCCGGTCGATCACCGCGCCGTCGCCGACGAAGCCGCCAAGACGCAGATACCCTTTGATCAACGGCGGCAGGGCAAGCCGGGCGGCGCGCGGGTCCACATCCTCCTGCGGCAGGCGGTTCATGGCGGTGTAGAGCGCCGGCAGCGCGCGCGGGCGCAGTTCCGGCGGCGCCAGGTGCCGATGATGCAGCCAGGACAAGGGCAGCGCCAGCCGTGCGGCATCGACCCCCGGCATGGACGCGCAACCGAACATCAGCTTCACGTCGTAATAGAAGACGTAGGCCGCGATACCGCGCCACAGCAGGGTCATGATCGCGCGATTGCGATATTCGCGGGCGACGCACGAGCGCCCCAGTTCCATGATCTCGCCGCGCGTCGCGAGCAGAGCCGCAATGTCGTATTCGCCGGCGGTATAGAATCCGCGATGCTTCTCCGCTTCGCTGCGTCGGTTGAGGCGATAGGTCCCGATGATCGACCGGTGCGGGTGCGTCTGTTCGTGATCGACGACCAGCAAGTGGTCCCAATACGGGTCGAAAGCGTCGATATCGCGGCGGGCGCGGGTGGCGTCGGGGCTCGCGACCGCGCCCATCTCTTCGTAGAAAATGCGATAGCGCAGCGCCTGGGCGGCGTCGATCTCGGTATCCGAACGCGCGAGGCGCACTTCCAGGCTGCCCGCGTGGATACCGCCGAACGGATCGTCGAAGGTCTCGGCCGCGCTCATCGGGGCTTCGTTCCGGCGCCGGGGAAACGCCGGGCGGCAGTGTCAGCCATCGTCGTTGCCGGTCGGCACGCCGTATAGTTCGAGCCGGTGGCTGACCAGCCGGTAGCCGAGCTTTTCCGCGACCCTGGATTGCAGCCGCTCGATCTCGTCGTCGCGAAATTCGAGCACTTTACCGGACGAGATGTCGATCAGGTGATCGTGATGCTCGGTCCCCGCCTCTTCGTAACGCGCGCGACCGTGCCCGAAGTCATGGCGTTCGAGCACATCGGCCTCTTCGAACAGGCGAACCGTCCGGTAAACGGTCGCCATGCTGATCCGTGGATCGATCCTCGTCGCACGACGAAAGACCGCATTGGCGTCCGGGTGATCGGTGGATTCCGAAATGACGCGCGCGATGACCCGACGCTGGTCGGTCATCTTGAGGCCCCTGTCGATACACAGGCGCTCGACTCGCGAGGGTTCCCGATCCATCTCCGCTCGCTGCATCGCTGGTTCGGCGCACTCGCCGCCGACCGTCAACACGTGGACTATAGCTGGAACCGGCGTGTCGAACAACCGGGCGGGTCCGCGCCCGCGCGATCAACGGCGGATCAGGTGGCCGCCCCGTGTCGCCTTGGTGGCCAGATAACGTTCATTGTGCCGGTTGGCCGGAAAGCTGTGCGGCACACGTTCCACCACATCGACGCCGCAGCGCCGCAGCCCCGCGATCTTTGCCGGATTGTTGGTCAACAGGCGCACAGGCCCGTAGCCGAGTTGACGGAGCATTTCCGCCGCCACGAGGTAGTGGCGCTCGTCGGAGTCGAAACCGAGCATCTCGTTGGCGTCGAACGTATCGTAGCCGCGATCCTGAAGTTCGTAGGCCCTGAGCTTGTTGACCAGCCCGATCCCGCGGCCCTCTTGGGCGAGATAGAGAATCGCCCCGGCGCCCGTCCCCGCGATGTGCCGGATCGCGCCTTGCAGTTGGTCGCCGCAATCGCAGCGCATGCTGCCGATCAGGTCGCCGGTAAAGCACTGCGAATGGAGCCGCACGAGCGCCGGCGCCGCGTCCTCCGGATCGCCGATGACGATGGCAAGATGCTCGGTGCCGCCGTCGCCGGGCCGGAAGGCGACGATCGTCGTCTCCTCGGCGCCGGCAAGCGGCACGCGCGCCGCGCCGACCTGCGTGAGCGCCGTCGCCCCGGCGTCGCCGTAATGTCGAATGTCGGCCAGTTCCACCAACATCATGTCGTTGCGCCGCGCCCACGCCGCGGCGCCGGTTGCGGCGGTGTCGAGGGGTGCGGTCAGGACCGCGGGAAGCAGCCCGGCGAACTTGGCGAGCGACACCGCGCCGATATCGCGCGCATGCGCGACCGCAGGGCTGGAACCGTGAATCCAGGCCGACAGATCGCTCGCCGGCGCGGTGGGGTCGGACAAATCGTGAATGCGCGCGGCGTCGAGCGGAACGGGGAGCGCCAGCGCCACGACCGGGCCGCTGCCGGCGGGATAGCCCAACGCCTGCGCGCGTTGCGTCGTGACGACTAGGCGGACCGGGCCGCCGGGCAATGCGGCCAGCCGGGCCAGCCGCGTCGGCGTGGCGTATTCGGTGGACAACACCGCCGATGCGCCGATGCCGTCGCTCAAGACCACGACGCCGCCGCGTCTCAAGTCGCCGATCGCGCGATCGACCGCGAATACGGCGCGGGGGGTCTGCACGTCGGGCGATGGAGGGTCGGTATGCTGGTGGCTCACGCGCTGAACCCGAACAAAGCGCCGCCCGATCCGGCGACCGCCCCTATATAGCCCGCGCCGCGGTTCCCGCCACCCTTTGCCGCCCGTCGAAGCGGCATCGACCCGCCTGTAGGGGCGCCCCTTGTGGGCGCCCGAACCCCCGAACAGGCGGGCGGCCACAAGGGGCGCCCCTACGGGAATTGTTGCGGTTCGTGTGGATTCGTGCCGGCGATGACAGCGGTGCGCTGGAGTCCGGTCGTCCGGCAGCGTGTATCGATTTCAAACTGAGGCACTGCCCGTTCGACGATGCCATGCGCGGGGGCTGCGAAATGAGGTAGTATCCCGGTTTGAAACTGACGCGCATTCTCGATGGCCCGTGGGCGGGCGGTCGTGGACCGCAGCATCGATCGGTCCGACGATCCGTCGTGACGGCTCGGTTCGTGAGGCCGGTGCATGACAGCGGGTAGCGCATACGCCTCGCCCGCACCCTCTCCGGCGCGCCGACCCGATGCCCGGAGACGGCGGGGCGTCGGACACGCATACGAAACACGGACCGGGCTGTTTCTCGAACGCGAGCACGACCCGAATTGAGCGACGTCGAATGAGCGCAAGCGCCACAGCAAAGCGTATCCTGCTCGTCGAAGACGACGAGCCGCTCCGCGAATCGCTCTCGGAGCAGCTCCGCCTTCACGAGGAGTTCGACATCGTGGAGGCGGCGAGCGGTGCCGGTGCGCTCGACCTCGCCCGCCGCCAGCGCTTCGACCTCGTCCTGCTGGATATCGGTCTTCCCGACATGGACGGACGCGAGCTCTGCCGTCTGTTGCGCCGCGACGGCCTGAAGACTCCGATCATCATGCTGACCGGCGCCGACACCGAGGCCGACTCGATCCTCGGTCTCGATTCGGGAGCCAACGACTATATCGTCAAGCCGTTCCGGCTCGGCGTGCTGCTGGCGCGAATCCGCGCCCAACTGCGCCAGCACGAACTCACCGACGACGCGGTGTTCGCCATCGGCCCCTACAGCTTCCGGCCCGGCGGCAAGATGCTTACCGATACCGAGACCGGGAAAAGGATCCGTCTGACGGAGAAAGAGACGGCGATCCTGAAATATCTTTACCGCGCCGGCGACAAGGTAGTCGGGCGCGCGGTGCTGCTCGACGAAGTGTGGGGTTACAATGCCGCTATCGCCACCCACACGCTGGAGACCCACATCTACCGGTTGCGGCAGAAGATCGAGCGCGACCCGTCGGACGCGCGGATCCTGATCACCGATACCGGCGGGTACCGACTGGCACGCTGACGGCGCCCGGTGCTACCCGCCGATATCGATATCGACGATTACCGGCGCGTGGTCGGAAGGCCGCGCCCAGCCGCGCGCCGCACGCAACACTTCGGCGCCCTTGAGGCGACCGCGCAGCGGCGGCGTCACCCAGATATGGTCGAGGCGACGGCCACGGTCGCTCGCCGACCAGTCGCGGGCGCGATAGCTCCACCAGCTATAGAGCTTCCGCTCGGGCGGTATGAAGTGGCGCACCGCGTCGATCCACCGGCGTGAGGCCCGCAAGGCGTCGAGGGCGGCAACCTCTATCGGAGTGTGGCTGACCACCTTCAGCAACTGCCTGTGCGACCAGACGTCGGTTTCCAACGGCGCTACGTTGAGATCGCCGGTCAGGATCTGGCGCGCGGCGTGCCGACTGTCGCGAAACCACGCCGCGACCTCTTCGAGCACGCCGAGTTTGTGCGCGAATTTCGGGTTCTCGTCGGCGTCGGGGATATCGCCGCCGGCCGGAATGTAGAAATTGTGCAGCACCACGTTGCCGGGCAGGCGCACCGAGACGTGGCGCGCCTCCTGCTTGCCCCACCAGTCGTGGCGGGCGGGACGATCCAGCGGCACACGGCTGACCACGGCCACGCCGTGATACCCTTTCTGGCCATAGACCAGGCGATGCGGATAGCCCAGGCCGGCGAACAGGTCGTGGGGGAACAGCTCGTCGGCCACTTTGGTTTCTTGCAGGCAAAGCACGTCGGGCGCCCACTCGGCCGCCAGCCGCGCTAGCGCATCGCCGCGCAAGCGCACCGAGTTCACGTTCCAGGTCGCGACGATCATGCGCAGGTTTTCCGGCTCGTTCGGGGCGGCGTGCGGCCAACCCTATAGCTCGAAACGCGGCGGAGCCAGGCGCTCGAAGGCGACGGTCCCGTTCAGGTCGGCGCTCGCGGTCGCCTCCGGCGCCGGTTCGATCCGACACAGCGAGACGAAGTCGCTCGCCGACGCCATTTGCGCGTTCGGCGCCTGGACGACGGCGCTGCCGGCGAGGCGTGCCCGCCAGCCGCCGTCGTCCTCGCGGACATAGGCGTCGGGCGGCGAATCGATGGCGATGAACGTGTAGAGCCGCAGCCGCTCACGCTCCGCGTCCGGCAGGCTTTCGCGCCACTGCCGCGTCCATTGCGGCGCATCGCTGCCGCGGAACCGGTCGTAGAGCAAACGCCGGCAGGCGCCGGCGACCTTGCCGCGGGCGAGGGCAAGCGCCCGCGCCTGTTCTTCGGGGGTCAGTGTCGCCGGAGCGAGCAGCGCCGCATCGACGAGAACGTCGGGCCGCGAAGGCGTGCCGCGCTCGTCGATGACGCCGCGGAAACGGACCTTGAGGCCCGCGGTCGAGAGCGCCGGGTCGGGCGGTTCGCGAAAGCGGAGCGCCAGATCGTAACGCGCTCGGGGCCGGCCGGGCGCCATGCGGATCAGGACGGTCTCGCCCTTGCGCCCCGATACCGTGCCTTCCCATACCGCCGGCTTGCCGCGGCAGCGCTCCGTGAACGCGCCCGCATCCGCGCCGGAGTCGTCGCGCCGCGTGTTGCCGGCGCAATCGTTCCAGAACGTCCGCCACGCCATCGCCGATCCCGGCAGGGCGACATAGCCGCCGGTGACCAGCCGATTGACAAGCGTCGTGCCGACCTCGTGGCCGAACGCTTCGAGCGGCGCGGCAAGCGCCATCGCCCGCTCCCAGTCCCCGGCCTCGAAGGCGTCTGCGGCCTGCCGCGCGGTTCTGTCGATACGTTCGAGGATCAGCGAACGGCTGCGCGCGTAATGCGGATCGACGGCAACGGCCCGATCGATCGATGCCATGGCAACGGTGAAATCGGTTTCCCGGCCGAGGCCCTGTGACGCCATCAGCGCCAGCAACTCATGGCCGCGCGGGTTTCCGGCGACCGCCAGTGCTTCCGCGAGACGCGAAGCTTTCGCGTGGTCGTGCGCATGATAGGCGCTCAACGCGCGTTCTTCCTCGTTCTCGAAACAGCCGGCGGCGCCCGACACACAAGCCACGAATCCGAGCGCGCGCAAACCGCGCCCGAACATTCTCCGCCTCAGCGGCCCGTCGGTTCGGTGGGCGCGGGACAGGGCTTCGATGCCTCGCGCCGGTTGCAGAGCCAGGCGCGGTCGAGAAATTCGGCCCATTCGTCGATGGCCTCCTGCGCCACCGGCGACATGTCCGGTTGGAACGCCGGCCCGCGCCACGTGCGGTTGAGCACGAAGACGCTCACCGCGCCCCGGATCACCTTCACCATCGAAAACGAACCGAGCTCCTGACCCTTCTGCCGCGGGCAACTCACGAGGCGAACCGCCGCCGGGTAACCGCGGTCCTCGAACGACGATGCCGGGCTGCCTCCGGCCCCTTCGCACGAACGACGATAGAAACGCAGGATGTTCTCGACGAAATCGACCGGCGAGAGCATGGGCCGATTGCGGGCGAGATCGACGAAGATCTGCGCGTTCATGGACTCGGTCCAGTCGTTTTCGCTCTGGTCGCCGGGGACATACATCAGCTCGTAGAGCTCCGCGGTGCGCGACTGGCGCACGGGTTTCCAACCCGGGGGCGGGATTACGACCAGTTCGTCGCCGCCCGGCTCCGCAGACCAGGTCTCGCCGTTCTCCGGCTGCGCGAACGCCATACCCGCAACGCCGCACAGCCCGATTGCCGCAATCGCAACGAAGCGGATCACGACGACGCCCTGTCGAGGTCGAAATCGCCGGCGTCGAGCAGGGCGGTCAGGCGCAACCCCTCGCGCCCCAACGCCTCGCGCGCACCCTGGAGGCGATCCACCACGGTAACGACGTGATCGACCGTGCCGCCGGCTTCGCGAATCGCGTGAACCGCCTGCATCGCGGAGCCGCCGGTCGTGGTGACGTCCTCGACCACGGCGACGCGGCTCCCGGACGGCAGGTCGCGTTCGATGCGCCGGCGGGTGCCGTGATCCTTGACCGCCTTGCGGACGCAGAACCCTTCGACGGGGCGTTCGATCTGGCCGCTCCGCATGACAACCGCGGTTACCACCGGCAATGCGCCCATTTCCAGACCGGCGACGAAGGGCGGCAACGGGTCCGCCAGCGCGTCGAGCACGAGGTCGGCGATCAGGCCGGCGCCCGCCGGATGGAACGTGGTCTGCTTCATGTCGAAGTAGAATTCGCTGGTGGCGCCCGACACGAGGGTCATTTCGCGCCCCGTGATCAACGATTTTTCGGCGACCAGGTCGCGCAGTGCGCGGCGGGCGGATTCGATGGTTGCGGCAGGCATGGCGTTTTCTGCTGCTGTGGCGGTGCGGCGCATCATAGACGGTCGCTCACCGTGCGGCAGGCCGCGGCGCGATGCGGCGATAGCTCAGGGCCTCGGCGATGTGCCCGCGCCCGACCGAGGTTTCGCCCTCGAGGTCGGCGAGGGTGCGCGCGACCCTTAGCACGCGGTGGTAACCCCGCGCCGAAAGACGCAGGCGATCGACCGCCTGGCTAAGCAGGGTGCGGCCGGCTTCGTTCGGCGACGCCACCGATTCGAGCAATTCGCCGTCGGCCCGGGCGTTGATGTTTACAACGCTGGAGGCGCCGTCGTAGCGCCGGGCCTGTACCGCGCGCGCCGCCGTCACACGCGCGAGCACTCGATCCGAGTCTTCTGCCGGCGGGGGTAGAGCGAGGTCGGCGGCAGACAGCGCCGGCACATCGACATGCAAATCGATACGGTCGAACAACGGCCCGGAGATCCGCGACTGGTAGTCGACGGCGCATCGCGGCGCCCGCTGGCACATCTGCGCCGGATCGTCGAGATGACCGCAACGGCAGGGATTCATCGCCGCGACGAGTTGCACCCGCGCCGGGTAGGTCAGATGGGCATTCGCGCGCGCCACCGTGACGGTCCCCGTTTCGAGCGGCTGACGCAGGGCCTCCAGCGCCGGGCGCTGATACTCGGGCAACTCGTCGAGAAACAGGATACCGAGATGGGCGAGCGACACTTCGCCCGGCCGCGCCCGCGAGCCGCCGCCGACCAGCGCCGGCACCGAGGTCGAGAAATGCGGATCGCGAAACGGGCGCCGGGTGATCAGGCGGCCGCCGTCGAGACGACCGGCGATGCTGGCGATCATGCTGACCTCCAGCGCTTCCGTCGACTCGAGAACCGGGAGAATTCCCGGCAGACGCTGCGCGAGCATCGACTTGCCCGCGCCCGGCGGGCCGATCATCAACAGGTTGTGGCCGCCCGCGGCGGCGACCTCAAGCGCGCGCTTGGCGGTCTCCTGACCCTTGATATCGCGCAGATCGGGCGGCGCGTCGGCGGGTTCGGGCATCGCCGGCTCGGGCGGAGACAGCACCTGGCTGCCCTTGAAGTGGTTGATCAGCGCCAACAGCGAATCCGCCGCCAGCACGCCTTCGCCGCTCGCCCACGCCGCTTCGCCGCCCTGCGCGCCCGGACAGATCAGGCCGCGCCCGGCGGCGTTGGCGGCGATCGCCGCCGGCAGCACGCCCGGCACGGCGCGCACCCGCGCATCGAGCGCCAGTTCGCCAAGCGCCGTGTAACCGTCGATCGCATCGGCGGGGATGGCCTTCATCGCCGCGAGCAGGCCGAGCGCGACGGGCAGGTCGAAATGACTGCCCTCCTTGGTCAGGTCGGCCGGCGCGAGGTTGATCGTGATCCGCGCGGGCGGCAGGCCGACACCGAGCGCCGCGAGAGCGGCGCGGACGCGCTCACGCGATTCGGCGACCGCCTTGTCGGGCAGACCGACGATGGTGAAACTGCCGAGGCCGCGCCCGATCTGCACCTGGGTCTCGACATCGACCACGTCGATACCCTGAAAAGCGACCGTATGGCAGACGGCGACCACGCGCCGCTCACAATCGCGCTTCGATGGCGTTCCAGATCAGGCCGGCGAGGTTGCCGCCGTCGAATCGATCGATCTCCCGGATCCCGGTCGGTGAGGTGACGTTGATCTCGGTTAGATGGTCGCCGATCACGTCGATGCCGGCGAAGATCAGCCCGCGCGCCTTGAGGGTCGGGCCGATAGTCTCGCAGATCTCGCGATCGCGCGGGGTGAGCGCCGTTTTCTCGGGCCTGCCGCCGACATGCATGTTCGACCGCGCCTCGCCCGCCGCCGGCACGCGGTTGATGGCGCCGGCCGGCGCACCGTCAACAAGGATGATCCGCTTGTCGCCGTCGCGCACCGCCGGAAGGTAGCGCTGGACCACGATCGGTTCGCGGTAGATGTCGCTGAATAGTTCGAGCAGCGCGTTGAGGTTCTCGTCACCCGGGCCGATATGGAAAACCCCCGCGCCGCCGTTGCCGTAGAGCGGCTTCACGATCAGGTCCGGGCAGCGCTCGCGGAACGCCAGAATCCGGTCCCGGTCGGCGCTGATCAAGGTCTCCGGCATGACCCCTTCGAACTCGGTGACGAACAGCTTCTCCGGGGCGTTGCGCACCGCGGCCGGATCGTTCACCACCAGCGTCGCCGGGTGGACCCGTTCAAGCAAATGGGTCGCCGTGACGTAGGCCATGTCGAACGGCGGGTCCTGGCGCATCAGCACCACGTCGAACGCCGCGAGATCGATCGTCCCGGCGTCGCCGACGGTGAAATGGCGGCCGGCGTCCCGGCGCACGCTCAGCGGGCGGGCGGTGGCGCGCACGGCGCCGCCGACCAGCGACAGGGCGCGCGGCAGGTAGTGCCACAGACGATGGCCGCGGGCCTGCGCCTCCAGCGCCAGCGCGAACGTCGAATCGGCATCGATGTCGATCGCCGCGATCGGATCCATCTGGATCGCGATGCGCAGGCTCATGGGGGGTCGTCGAGGCGGACGGGATCGTCCTTGCGCACCACGTGCATCACCACCCCGCGCACATAGGAGATCTCGCGCGCGTGCGCGCCGACGCGATCGCGCTCGGCGTCATTCTGCGCGATCCCCAGTATGTGGATGACCCCGCCGACCGTTCGGATCACGTAGTTGAGGTCGCTCACCGTGCCGTCGCCGAGCAACCGGGCGCGCAACCGCGTGCTGATCCAGCGGTCTCGCGCCAGATCGAGCATCGAAACGGCGCCGGGGCGCACCTCGTTGATCACCCTCTTCACGCCATCCACCCGCCAGGCGAGCTCTGCGGCCTCGTCCGCGCGCTGCTGACTGACGACCATGCCGGTGAGCAACACGCGGCCCTCCATCACATCGATGTTCACCGGGCGGAACAGTTCGTCGATATGCGCTTGGAACAACGCCTCGCCGATCGCGGCGTCGATGATCCCGTCGCGCGCCGCGTCCTCGACCGAGCGCTCCTGCGCGATCGCGATGCCCGTCCTCACGCCGACATCGACGGCGACGTCCGCCGGGGAACAGGCTGCCAGCAACGGCGGAACTACGAGGACGGCGACGAGCGCCAAGCGTCGGGTAGATGAACAGGCCACAGAAAACGCAGGCTTGGCCACGGTCTCACCAGCATAACGTCGAAGCGGCCCGACAATGTGCCGAAGCGCGGGTGACGCGCAAGAAACATTTCCGCCGCGCGCGCGATTCGACGGCGTTGGCGAGAGTCGGGCGCCCCGGTCCTGTCGGGCGCGCCGGCGCGGGCCTTGACCTCGATGAACGCGACGATCGGGCCGCGCCGGGCGATGATGTCGATCTCGCCGGCCGGGCAGCGCCAATTGCGGGCGACGATGCGCCACCCGCACGCTCGCAGGCGCCACCGGCAGAACAGCTCCGCGCGCCGCCCGAACCGCCAGGCGCGCTGGCGCGATTCAACGCTCGGCGCCGTCATCGTGCCCGAGCGCGAGCGCGCGCTCATAGACCGCGCGTCTCGGCGCGCCGGTCGCAGCCGCCACCTGCCGCACGGCGTCGCGCACAGTCATGGTGCGAAGGGCGCCGGCGAGCTTCGCATCGACCGCGACCCGGTCCACACGCTTCGCGGCGGGCGGCGGGCCGACGACCAGCACGATCTCGCCTTTCGGCGGCGGCGCGTCGGCCGCTTCGGCGGCGAGATCGCACAACGAGCCGCGGCGTATTTCCTCGTGACGCTTGGTCAGTTCGCGCGCGATGGCCAACTGGCGTTCGCCGAGCGCCGCCGCGAGGTCGCGCAGCGTGGCGGCGAGACGCTTCGCGGACTCGAACAGGACCACCGTCATGTCGAGATCGGCGAGCGCGGCAAGCGCGGCGCGCCGGGCACCGCCGCGCGGCGGCAGGAATCCCGCGAACGTGAAGCGATCGCAAGGCAGCCCCGACACCGAGAGCGCCGCGATGACGCTCGACGGCCCGGGAACCGTCCTCACCTGAACGCCGGCGTCGATCGCCGCGCCTACGAGGCGATATCCGGGATCGGAGATCAACGGCGTGCCGGAATCGCTCACCAGCGCCACCGCCTCGCCGCGTTCGAGCCGATTCAGCAGGCCGGGCAGAACCCGCGCCGCGTTGTGATCGTGATAGGCGAGCAAGCGGGCCTTGGTGCCGCGCGCCGCCAGCAGCCTCCCCGTGCGCCGCGTGTCTTCGCAGGCGACGAGGTCGGCCTCGCTCAGCACCGCGCAGGCGCGCCGGGTCATATCGTCGAGATTGCCGATCGGCGTTGCCACGACGTAAAGGCCCGACGCCAGCTTGCCCGCAGTTCTCATGACGCTCATACAGGGGCGCCCCGCCGTCTCACAGATCCTCGAACCCGGACGGGCCGTTTACTTCTCCCGGCGGCTACGCTACCGTCGGGCCAGCCCATGAGAGAACGCTGATCGCGAAGGGCGTCACGCCCATGAATGTCGCGTCGAACGCGCGGCGGCTTTCGACCGTCGCTCTCTGCGCCGTTCTTCCGGCCGTGCTCGCCGGCTGCGCCGGCACGGTATCGCCCGAAACGCCCGTTGTGCAAGAAGCGCCGGCCGACGAGGCAGCCGCCGCGGCCGAACTCGCCCTCCCCGAACCGCCGGTCCACGTCGCCGAGGCGGAAGAGGCGGAGCCGGACAGGTTTCCCGGTATCGAGCGCGGTCGTGTCAGGGCCGCCCTGTTGCTGCCGCTTTCGGGGCGGCAGGCCGCGGTCGGCAAGGCCATCGCCCATGCGGCCTGGTTGGCGCTGTTCGATCGCGCCGACGAAGGGTTCGTTCTGTTGCCCGGAGATACCGGCGGCGCGCCCGAGGGCGCGGCGGCGGCGCTGGAGAACGCACTTTCCGAGGGCGCCGACATCGTGCTCGGTCCGCTGCTCGGCGACTCCGCGCGCCGCATCGCGCCGCTCGTCCGGTCGGCCGGCGTGCCGGTCATCTCCTTCACCAACGACCGCCGCGTCGCCGGCGACGGGCTTTACGTCATGGGCGTGACTCCGGCCCGTCAGGTCGAAACGGTGGTCGCATATGCGCGGTCCTTGGGTCATGTCCGCTTCGGCGCGCTCTTGCCCCGCGGTCCGTATGGCGAGGCGATCGTCGAAGCGCTTCGTGAAGCGGCTGTGCGGCACACCGCCGCGGTCGGCCGGGTGGCCTATTTCGAGCCGGGCGGCGCGGATGCGGTGACGGCGGCGATCGAGAGTCTCGTCGCCGCGCGGACCGAACCGGGCGGCGGCTTCGATGCCCTGTTGATCGCGGCGGGCAATGAACTGGCCGCTCTGGCGCCCCTGTTGCCCTATCACGGTCTCGACCCCGCCGAAGTGCGCTTTTTCGGGGTGGGTGTAGGGAAGGACCCGACGATCCTCGGCGAGCCCGCGCTTCTGGATGCGTTTTTCGCGGCGCCGGGCGTCGGCCCCGCCTTTCGCGATTTCGCTGCCCGTTATCATGCCGCTGTCGGCGCGCAACCGCCTCCCATAGCGGCGCTGGGCTACGACGCGGTAGCGCTCGCCGCCGCCATCGCCGACAGGCCGGGCGGGGCGGGTTTCGGCGGCGATGCGTTGAACGATCCGGCCGGTTTCGTCGGAATCGGCGGCATTTTTCGCTTTCGCGACGACAATGTCGCCGAGCGCGGGCTGGCGATCTACCGGATCGCGCGCAACGGTTTCGAAGTCGTGGTTCCCGCGCCCGAAACCTTTGGCGGTCCCGCTTTCTAGCGACCGCACGGTTGGCTGCCGTTCCGTTCGTCCGGGCGGCGGAAAGGAGGCAAAACATGGTTTTCCTGCACGATCGGGACGGCACGCGCTTGCCGATCAAGGTCGACTCCACATCCAACGGCGAGTTCGCGCCCATACCGCTCGACCCGGCGAACCGGGCCGGCAACCGGCAGGCCCATGCGCGGGCGGGCGAGAACGCGCGGCGCCTCGGCCTGTCGCGGCGCGCCTTCATGGTCTCGGCTTGCGGCGCGGCGACCACCCTGCTCGCCCTCAATCGCGCCAATGCCGAAGCGGGTCGGACCGGCGGTTTCTTCGACCTGCCCGAAGTCGCGGCGCTCGACGCCGACGCCGCGGCGGAAAGTCTGAACGGCCGTGAGTTCGTGTTCGACGTCCAGGGCCACTTCGTCGGCCAGCACGGTCTGGGGCGGGTCGGACTCGGCGGATCGGAGGCGTTCATCAAGGACATCTTCCTCGATTCCGACACCGACATGATGGTGCTGTCGTTCATTCCCTCGCACCGGGAACGGGAACTGCTCACCATCCAGGAAGCCGACGAGACCCGCCGCATCATCGACACGATGGAAGGCAGCCGCCGTCTGTTGATCCACGGCAGGGTCAACCCCAATCAGGACGGCGATCTCGACGGAATGGACGAACTCGCCGGGCGCTGGGGGGTGGCGGCGTGGAAGACCTACACCCAGTGGGGACCGAACGGCGGCAAGGGGTTCTTTCTGCACGACGACATCGGTCTGGCGCTGATCGAGAAGGCGCGCGCGCTCGGGGTGAGAAATATCTGCATCCACAAGGGCTTGCCGTTCGGACGCCGATCGTGGGAACACAGCCTGGCGAGCGATATCGGAGTCGTCGCCCGAATGTTCCCGGACGTGAACTTCCTCGTCTATCACTCGGGCTACATCAGCGGCCGGACCGAAGGACCCTACGATCCCGCTCGCGGTGAGGGTGTGGACGAACTGATCCGCTCGGTCGAGGAAAACGGCGTCGGGCGCAACGCCAATGTTTACGCCGAGCTCGGCAGCACGTGGCGGTTTCTGATGCGCGACCCCGACGGCGCGGCCCATGTGATCGGCAAGCTGGTCAAGCATATCGGCGAGAACAACGTTCTCTACGGCTCCGATTGCATCTGGTATGGCTCGCCGCAGGATCAGATTCAGGCGCTGCGCACGTTTCAGATCTCGCCGGCGCTGCAGGAGGCGCACGGCTACGCGCCGATCACTGACTCCTTGCGGGCGCGAATCTTCGGCCTCAACGCCGCCGCCGTTTACGGCATCGACGTCCAGGAAGTGCTGCAACGGGCGCGCAACGACCGTTTCGGGCGGAAACGCGAAGCGCACCGTGCTGCGCCCGATCCGCATTTCCTGACTTTCGGCCCGAAAACCCGCCGGGAGTTCGCCGCTCTTCTCAAATCGCGCGGCGGCCCGCTCTAACCGGGCAGGCGATACGAAGAGTCGATTCCGGGCGCACCGTCGCAGACGACGCGCCCGGCGCCGACCAGATGAATCAGGTGCGCCAGCACGGACCGCCCGGCGGCGGCGCGTAAACGCGGGTCCAGGCCGGCATACATGGCGCGCACCAGTGCTGGAACCGTGTCGGGACCGTCGGCAAGGAAGCGCAGGATCTGCGCCTCGCGCTGCCGACGGTGGGCGGCAAGGGCCTTGACGAACGGCGCCGGCTCGGCGATCGGCGCGCCGTGGGTCGGGTAGTAGCGGATGTCGTCGCGCGTCCGAAGCTTGTCCAGCGAGGCCATATAGGCGGCCATGTCGCCGTCGGGCGGCGAGACCACCGTGGTGGACCATCCCATGACGTGATCGCCCGAGAACAGCGCCCGTTCCTCGTCGAGCGCGAAACACAGATGGTTCGACGTGTGGCCCGGCGTATGCACGGCCCGGAGCGTCCATCCCGGCCCGGTGAGTGCGTCGCCGTCCCGCATGACGTGATCGGGCGCGAAATCGAAATCGCCGCCCTCTTCCACGGGGACGCCGCGATCGGCGCCGTGCGGACCGTAGCCGAAGGTCGCCGCGGCGGTCAGCGCCTTGAGCCGCGCCGAGGCGGGAGAATGGTCGATATGCGTATGGGTGACGACGATGTGGCTCACCGACTCGCCGTCGAGCGCTGCGATCAGCGCATCGACATGGGCGGCGATCGCGGGGCCGGGATCGATGACGGCGACCGCGCCGCGCCCGACGATATAGGTCCCGGTACCATGGAAGGTAAACGGGCTCGGGTTGCGCGCGACGACGCGGCGCACCAGCGGACTCACGCGGGCCGCAACCCCGTATTCGAAATCGAGAGAGGTGTCGAACGGCAGGTCCATCGTTCGCTGTTCGGGCTTCGGGGCGAGGTCGTTGCGTTCGCCTTCCGGGGTCGGCGAGGCGTGTGACGTTACTCCACAAGCACACGATAGACCAAGGGCCGTGTCCCCGTTTGCCGGCGCCTCGCGAGCCGGGCCCTATGGCAGGGATTCTCAGGTCGATCGACGCTCGCGGGCAGCAGCCCCGCCATCGTGCGATACATTGCGAATGCGTCGCAGTTTCAAAACGAGAAAACTGAAACAAATTCTTTACAAACCAGTTGTGTCCGGTATTTTCATGATCTATTTTCCCGGCAGGGGGTTGGTCCGAAAGGAGACGGAGATGATGACTATCCGGTCAACCGTCGTTCGATCTTTCCGGGGCGCAGTTCTGGCGGCGTTGTTTTCCGTGCCCGCCTCCGCTCAGACCGAGAGCATGCCCGCCGTGATCGAGCTTCAGCCGATTGACGTGATCGGCGCGTTGGCGCCCGTGCGTTCGGCGCTGGAAACCGCCGTTCCGGTCGATATCATCGACGACGAGCGCCTCGCCGAAACCGGAGCCACCGAGACGGGCCGCGCCATTCAGGCGGCGGCGCCGTCGTTCAACTTCTCGAGTTCGACCATCTCCGACGGCACCGATGCGCTGCGCCCGGCGACCCTGCGCGGACTGGGGCCGGATCAGACGCTGGTGCTGATCAACGGCAAGCGCCGCCATCCGAGCGCGCTGGTGCATGTCAACCGCTCCGTGGGTCGCGGCACCGCGGGAACCGACCTGAACGCGATTCCCCTGGCCTCGGTCGGGCGGGTGGAAGTGCTGCGCGACGGTGCGGCGGCGCGCTACGGATCGGACGCCATCGCCGGCGTGATCAACCTCGTGCTCAAGGACTACGCCGAAGGCGGCGAGGCGAACGCCACGGTAGGGCAGACGTTCGAGGGCGACGGGCTGGTGCGCCACGCGAACGCGGTACAGGGCATCGGCCTGGGCGACGCCGGGTTCCTCACCCTGACCGCCGATCTGCGCAGCCGCGACGCCACGAACCGCGCCGGCCTCACCGGCGTGTGCCAATACGCGACGGACGACGACGGCAAGTGCAGCGACCCGAGGGAAAGAACCTTCGACCGGCAGAATTTCCGCATCGGCGACGCGGAGTCGTTGTCGCGAAGCGTGTGGTTCAACGCGGAAACCCTGGCGGCCGACATGGCGATCCTTTACGCCTTCGGCGGCTACACGATACGCGACAATACGTCGGGCGGCTTTTACCGCCGCGCCAACCAGGGCGATCGCAACCCGCGGCAACTGGATCCGGAAACCGAAGACGTTCTCAAAGAGCAGCACTATCCCGACGGCTTTTTGCCCCTGATCGAGACCGGGATCGAGGATCTTTCGATCGGCGCGGGAGCCGAATTCGTGGTCGGCCGCTGGAATCTCGACGCCAGCGTGACGCACGGTCGGAACACGTTCGATTTCGGCGTTTCGAACTCGCTCAACGCCTACCGGTATCAGCAAGAGGGGGTTGCGGTCACCGAAGTGGATTCGGGCGGTCTCGGCCACCGGCAGACCGCCTTCAACATCGATGCGCAGCGGTCGGTCGGCCTGCTCGACAGACCGGCGGAAGTGGCCGCCGGGGTCGAATACCGGATCGACAAATACACGATCCGCGCCGGCGAACGCGACAGTTGGTTCGGTTGCATCGACGAAGACGATACAGGCGCCGCCTGCGACGGCGCTGCGGTGGGCGGCATTCAGGTGTTTCCCGGGTTCCGCCCCTCGAACGAGGTCGACGAATCGCGGCGAAGCGCAGCGCTTTATATCGACAGCGAGACGCGGCTGACCGATCGCTTCGCCCTTGGTCTGGCAGTTCGAGGAGAGAACTTCGAGGACTTCGGTTCGACCGTCAACGGCAAGGTCACCGCGCGTTACGACGTGACGCCGGCGTTCGCGCTTCGCGGCGCCGCCAACACCGGTTTCCGCGCGCCTTCGCTGCACCAGAAATTCTTCAACAACATCAGCACCCAGTTCACGCCGGAAGGCGCGTTCGAGGTCGGCACGTTCCGCAACGACAGCCCGCTCGCCCGGCGGCTCGGCATTCCGGCACTGAAGGAAGAGACCTCTCGCAACGTGGCAGGCGGTGTCGTTTGGAGTCCGTTGCCGCGGTTCTCGATCACTCTGGACGCCTACCAGATCGACATCGACGACCGGATCATGATCAGCGGTTTCGTCACCGAGGAGGGTCTCACCGCCGGCTGCGCCACCGGCGACACGGCCTGCGTGGCGCTCGTCGATGCGGCCATGACCGATATAGGCAGGGCCCAGTTCTTTCTGAACGCCGGGCCCACCCGCACGCGGGGGATCGATCTCGTCGCCGAGCATGAGGGGGAGATCCTCGGCGGCGGCTTCCGCCTCACCGGCGCCGCGTCGTGGAGCCGGACCCGCTTCACGGAAGACTTCAACTCTCCCGGATTGCTGGGCAATCTCGGCGATGCCCTGTTCGACGACCGCGACAAAGCGTTCATTGAAGTGTCGCAGCCGCGTTGGCGCATGAATCTCGAGGGCGCCTGGTCGCGCGATGAGTGGAGCTTCAACCTCGGCACACGCATCTACGGTCCTTACGAAGTGCCGGAAGTGGACGGTCCTCCCGTGCAGCTTCAGAAATACGGCGCGAAGACCCTGGTCGATACAAGGATCGGTTACTCGGTCTTCGATGGCGTGACCCTGATGATCGGCGCCGACAATCTGTTCGACATTCGTCCGGACGAGCAGAAAATCGGCTTCTCCCGCAACGGCTGCATCGCTGCGGACGGCACTCCCGGCGCTCAGGGAACCTGCGGCGAGAATCCCATCGTCGATTCGAACGGCGTATTCACCTATTCCCGCCGCGCCGCGCCGTTCGGCATCAACGGCGGCTTCTACTACGCAAGAATGGCGCTGCGCTGGTAACAGGGCGGCGACAGCGGCGGCGCGCCTTCGGGCACGCCGCCGTTGAATTGCGGTGCGCGGGCGTCTCGCCCGCATTGCTGCGCCAGGCGCCATCGGCCTGTAGGGGCGCCCCTTGTGGGCGCCCGACCCCCTCGAACAAACAGGGAACAAGGGCGGGCGCCCGCAAGGGTTCCCCCCCTACGGGAATTGTCGCAGTTCGTGTGGGTTCGTGCTGGTAACGACAGCCGCCTCCGAGACGGTTGCATTCACGTTCGCGCAGGCGCAAATTGCATTTGTGACAAGCGGAGCGGTTCCGTTGGCGGATGTCCCGATCGCAGACGACCTCTTGAACCCGCGTGGTCCGAATGCGGGTCGGTTGGTGACGCGCGACGACATTCGCTCGTTCGTGGCCGTCGCAGCACTGCTCATCGGCATGGGCGGGATGGGGCTGTTTTTCTCCGACAACTTCAACGCCCGCGCGACGACCATGGAAACGCATATCGCGGCGCGCATGGAGCGCCTCGAGGCGGGTCTGGGCGACCTTCGCGAGCATATGCGCGGAGTGGACCAGCGCTTCGACCGGATCGACGAGCGCCTCGACCGGATCGATGAACGCTTTGTCCGAAGCGACACGGAATCGTAACGATTCCGACCGCTCGCCAGGACGACTCTTCGGCGCACGCGCCATGAACGCCGGCGGTGGCCTCCAGGCTCACCCTCACCGCCGACGCAACTGACCCATGCCCCCGACCGACCCCATCGTCCTCGAACTGTTCCGCAACGCCGTCTTTTCGCTCGCCGACGAAATGGCGGTGACGATCTGCCGCACCACCTATTCCGGCGTGTTGCGCGACAACATGGATTTCTCGACCGCGCTCGCCGATGCCGAAGGGCGGCTGGTCGCGCAGGGGCTCACTCTGCCTGGCCATCTGGGATCGATCCCGACCGCGCTCGCGGTGGTGGTCGAACGTTTCGGGAGCACGATGGCCGAAGGCGACGTGTTCGTGATGAACGACCCGTTCGACGGCGGGATGCACCTTCCCGATATTTTCGTCTTCAAGCCGGTCTTCGCTGCCGGCCGCCGCTGTGCCTTCGCCGCCACGGTCTGCCATCACGGCGATGTCGGCGGCCGCGTCCCTGGATCGAACGCCTCCGACTCGACCGAGATCTACCAGGAAGGATTGCGCATCCCGCCGCTGCGTCTCTACCACGCCGGCGCGCGGAACGAGACCCTGTTCGCGCTGATCGAGAAGAACGTGCGCATTCCCGTGCAAGTGCTGGCCGACCTGCGCGCGCAGCTCGCCGCTTGCCACGTTGCCGAAAAGGGCGTCCTCGATCTCGTCGCGCGTCACGGCGCCGGCGAGATGGAAACCCTGATGGCCGAGGTCATCGACCACGCCGAACGGCTGACCCGCGCCGCCGTCGCCGAACTCCCCGACGGCGAATGGTCGTTCGAGGACTGGATCGACGACGACGGCATCGATGTCGGCGTGCCGATCCGTCTGTTCTGCACCGTGCGCAAGTCCGGCGACCGCATGGCCGTCGATTGGGCGGGCAGCGCCGGTCAGGTCAAGGGGGCGATCAACAACACGCTGTCGTTCACCAGAGCGGCGTCATACACCGCGATCCGCGCCGTCCTTCCCGGCGACATTCCGAACAACGAAGGGGTGTTCCGTGTCATCGACGTGACCGCACCCACCGGGACGATCGCCAACGCGGTCCTGCCCGCGGCCTGCGCCGCGCGCGGCCTGACCGGGTTTCGCATGGTCGATTGCTGCCTCGGTGCGCTGGCGCAGATGTTGCCTGACCGCGTATGCGCGGCCTCCGACGGCGGCAATACCGGCGTCTCGATCGGCGGCCGGGATGCCGACCGCAACCCGTTCATCTTCGTCGATTTCGCCTGCGGGACGTGGGGCGGACGACCGTGGGCGGACGGGCTGCAAGGCAACTCCAACATGTTCGCGAACATGGCCTCGCAGTCCGCCGAAGTGGCCGAGGCCGAGCACCCGATCCGTATCGAGGCATACGAACTGATCCCCGATCGCGCCGGCCCCGGCAAGTTTCGCGGCGGCGCGCCCTGGCGCCGCGACTACCGGTTCCTGGAAGAGGAAGCGGTGCTGCAGGTCCGCGCCGACCGCGCCGCGATACGGCCGTGGGGCCTCTATGGAGGGCGCCCCGGTCGGCCGAGCGCCAATTTCCTCAATGGCGAGCCGCAACCGTCGAAACTGACGACGACCATCCGCCGCGGCGACCTGTTTCGTCACGAACTCGCCGGCGGCGGCGGTTGGGGCGACCCGTTCGCGCGCGATCCCGCACGCGTCGTCGCCGACGTGCGCGACGGCTATGTCAGCGTCGAAGCGGCCCGCGCCGATTACGGCGTCGTCGTCGATACCGGGACCTGGACCGTCGACGAGGCCGCCACCCGAAGGTTGCGCTCCGGTCCGGAATGATTCGGACCGGGCCCGGCCAGGTGCGCGAGCGCCCGAAGTGCGCAAGACCTCGAAGATGCGGGAGCGGCGGACCCGGTCCGCGGGCCCGCGCACCGGCCGTCATCCCTGACATACACCGCACGGCGAACGAACCGGGACACTAACCCAAGAGTTGAATTGCTCGGCGGATTGGGCCATACATCACCGAATCCCCGGCTCGGACGCTTGGTGAAGGAGATGAAATCTCCGGGCATCGTCCGCCGTGCCGCCTCCTCACCCGCCGTTTCGTCCGTAAGGACGCCCCGAAACGACAGCCCACGCAAACCAGCTTGACGCTTACCCTCGTGAAACTCTTGCTACACCCGAACGCCGCGGCCAGACCATCTACGATACTCCCCCCCCCCCCCCCCCTCCCCCCCCCCCCCCCCCCCCCCGCCCCATACCCGAATGCCGCCGGCCGGCGGGAATAGAATCGGCGTGGGGAGTCCGCCGTGTCGGCAAACGGAATGCCGTAGAGCAGGACTCACCCTTTTCGCGCTGGCCGCCCTCTGGGTCCTGTTCGGGGGCGATCCGGCGTTCGCGGACGGTGGAACGCATACGGTAACCACCGGCTCATCCACCCTTTCCTTGCTCGAGTCCGCGCCGCGTCAGGCTTGGCGGCCGGATTCCTGGAGGGTGCGGGTGCATCTCGACCGAGCGCCCTCGGATAAATATGTCTGCTTCAATTGGCGGATCGTCCACGGGACGACCGATGACAGCGACTTCGACGGCAGCCTCTCCGGGTTCAGAACCATCAGCTTCGCGGATACGACCGCAAACGTCCCGCTCCCCGTCAGCAACGACTCGGACGACGAGCCGGACGAGACATTCACCTTCGAGATCGTCTCCGTCGGCCAGTCATCGTCCGATTCCCCCGGCAGTTGCAGCTCGCATTCCCACTACGCGATCGGTTCGCCATCGAGTGTCGCGGTAACGATCCGCAACGACGACGGGGCGCCGACGAACAGCGCGCCGGCGTTCGACCCGGACGCGGACTACACGCCGGAAGTGGCGGAAAACACCACGGCGGTCATAACGCTGTCGGCGACCGACGCGGACAACGACGAAATCGCCTATTCCATCCAGGGTGGGGCGGACTCCGGCAAGTTCACGCTCACGGGCGCGGCGCTCGCCTTCACCGACGCCCCGGACTACGAGACCCCCGCGGACGCCGACACGAACAACGAGTATGTCGTGACGGTGCGGGCGAGCGACGGCGCGGAAAACACTGACCAAACGATTACCGTGACGGTGACCAACGCGCTGGAGACGCTGACGCTTTCGGGGGCGGCGACGGGGACCGAGGGCGGCGCGGACGTGGCCGTGACCGCGGAGCTGGACGCGCCCGCGCCCGCGGGCGGCGTGACCGTGACGTTCGACACGCCGACGGGGACGGGCGACGCAGGGCGCGAGCGCGGACTACACGCTGTCGGCCACGAGCTGCGACATCGCCGCGGACGCGACCTCGTGCAGCATCGACGTGACCGTGGTGGATGACGGCGACGAGGAGCAGGCCGAGACCATCGTGTTGACGGCGACCACCGACGCGACCGGCATCGACGTCAGCGACGGCCACACCATCACCATCGCCGCCAACGATGTGGCAGTCAGGTATTCGGTGACCCTGGACCGGACCGCCTGGTCCTGGTCGGAGGCCGCGCCGGTGGCCTACAACTCGGATGCCTGGAAGGTGAGGTTGAGTGCCACCGAGGCGCCGTCGGACCGTTACGTCTGTTACACGTGGCGCATCGTCCACGGGACGACCGAAGACGACGACTTCAGCGGCGACACGTCCGGAGTGGAAGCCTTCGGCTTCGGGGAGACATCCGGCCTGGTCATCCCCCGCGTCAACGACGATTCGCTTGACGAGGGGGACGAGGCGTTCACCTTCGAGATCGTGTCGGCCGGCTATTCGAGCACCGATCGCCCCAGCACTTGCTCTTCGCATTCCGACTACGGGGTCGGCTCGCCGTCGAGCGCCACGGTAACGATCGAGGACGACGACGCGGCGCCAACGAACGAAGCGCCGACGGGCGCGGTCACCATCACCGGGACGGCGACGCAGGGCCAGACGCTGACGGCGGACACCTCGGACATCGCCGACGCGGACGGGCTCGGGACGTTCACCTACCAGTGGAAGCGTGACGGTTCCGGCATCCCTGGTGCGACCGGCACAACCTATGTGCTGGCGCAGGCCGACGTGGGTGCGGCAATTACCGTGACGGTGAGCTGGACCGACAGCGGCAACACGGAGGAATCGCTGACCTCGGACGCCACGGATGCGGTGGCGAATATCAACGACGCGCCGACCGGCGCGGTGACGATCGGCGGCACGGCGACACAGGGGCAGATGCTGACGGCGGTCACGACCACCATTTCCGACCCGGACGGCCCGGAGACGCTGACCTTCACCTACCAGTGGAAGCGCGGCGGCACAGACATCGAGGGCGCGACCGCCTCGACCTACACGCTGGTCCAGGCCGATGTAGGCGCGGCGATCACGGTGACGGTGAGCTGGACCGACGACGGCGGAACGGAGGAATCGCTGACCTCGGCCGCCACGGCGGCGGTGACCGACGTCAACGACGCGCCAACGGGTTCTGTGACGATCAGCGGGACAGCGACGCAGGGCCAGACGCTGACGGCCGACACGTCGGGCATCGCCGACGAGGACGGGCTCGGGACGTTCGCCTACCAGTGGAAGCGCGACGGCACAGACATCGAGGGTGCGACCGGCGAGACCTACGTGCTGGCCCAGGCCGATGTGGGCGCGGCGATCACGGTGACGGTGACCTGGACCGACACCGGCAATACGGTGGAGTCTCTGACTTCGGCCGCGACGGCGGCGGTGACGAACGTGAACGACGCGCCGACCGGTTCGGTGACGATCACGGGGACGGCGACGCAAGACGAGACTCTGACGGCGGTAACGAGCACGATCGCCGACCCGGACGGCCCCGCGACGCTGACCTTCAGCTACCAGTGGAAGCGCGACAGTTCCGACATTCCCGGCGCGACCAGCGCGACCTACGTGCTGGCGCAGGCCGATGTGGGCGCGGCGATCACGGTGACGGTGAGCTGGACCGACGACGGCGGCGCGGCAGAGTCGCTGACTTCGGCCGCGACGGCGGCGGTGACCGGCGTGAACGACGCGCCGACGGGTTCCGTGACGATCACGGGGACGGCGACGCAGGGCCGGACGCTGACGGCGGACACGTCGGGCATCGCCGACGAGGACGGGCTCGGGACGTTCGCCTACCAGTGGAAGCGCGACGGCACGGCCATCCCCGACGCGACCGGCACAACCTATGTGCTGACGCAGGCCGACGTGGGCGCGGAGATCACGGTGACGGTGAGCTGGACTGACGCCGGCAACACGGTGGAGTCTCTGACTTCGGCCGCGACGGCGGCGGTGACGAACGTGAACGACGCGCCGACCGGTTCGGTGACGATCACGGGGACGGCCACGCAGGGCGAGACGCTGACGGCGGTAACGAGCACGATCGCCGACCTGGACGGCCCCGCGACGCTGACCCTCAGCTACCAGTGGAAGCGTGACGGTTCCGGCATCCCTGGTGCGACCGGCACAACCTATGTGCTGGCGCAGGCCGACGTGGGTGCGGCAATTACCGTGACGGTGAGCTGGACCGACAGCGGCAACACGGAGGAATCGCTGACCTCGGACGCCACGGATGCGGTGGCGAATATCAACGACGCGCCGACCGGCGCGGTGACGATCGGCGGCACGGCGACACAGGGGCAGACGCTGACGGCGGTCACGACCACCGTTGCCGATTCGGACGGCCCGGAGACGCTGACCTTCACCTAACCAGTGGAAGCGCGGCGGGACCGACATCCCCGGCGCGACCGGGGCGACCTACACGCTGACGCAGGCCGACGTGGACGCGGCGATCACGGTGACGGTGAGCTGGACCGACGACGGCGGCGCGGCGGAGTCGCTGACCTCGATGCCGACAGCGGCGGTGACCGACGTCAACGACGCGCCGACGGGTTCCGTGACGATCACGGGAACGGCGACGCAGGGCCAGACGCTGACGGCCGACACGTCGGGCATCGCCGACGAGGACGGGCTCGGGACGTTCGCCTACCAGTGGAAGCGCGACGGCACAGACATCGAGGGTGCGACCGGCGAGACCTACGTGCTGGCCCAGGCCGATGTGGGCGCGGCGATCACGGTGACGGTGACCTGGACCGACACCGGCAACACGGTGGAGTCTCTGACTTCGGCCGCGACGGCGGCGGTGACGAACGTGAACGACGCGCCGACCGGTTCGGTGACGATCACGGGGACGGCGACGCAAGACGAGACTCTGACGGCGGTCACGACCACCGTTGCCGACCCGGACGGTCCCGATACGCTGGAGTTCAGCTACCAGTGGAAGCGCGACGGGACAGCCATCGTCAGCGCAACCGCCTCGACCTACGCGCTGGTCCAGGCCGATGTAGGCGCGGCGATCACGGTGACGGTCAGCTGGACCGACGGCGGCAACACAGTCGAGTCGCTGACCTCGGCCGCGACGGATGCGGTGACGAACGCGAACGACGCGCCGACGGGCGCGGTGACGATCACCGGCACGGCGACACAGGGGCAGACGCTGACGGCGGTCACGACCACCATTGCCGACCCGGACGGCCCAGAGACGCTGACCTTCAGCTACCAGTGGAAGCGCGACGGGACAGACATCTCCGGCGCGACGGCCGCCACCTACACGCTGGCGCAGGCCGATGTAGGCGCGGCGATCGCGGTGACGGTCAGCTGGACCGACGACGGCAATACGGAGGAATCGCTGACCTCGGAGCCGACGACGGCGGTGGCGAACATCAACGACGCGCCGACCGGTTCTGTGACGATCAGCGGGACGGCGACGCAGGGCGAGACGCTGACGGCGGACATCTCCGGCATCGCGGACGCGGACGGGCTGGGGACGTTCTTATACCAGTGGAAGCGCGACGGGACGGACATCGCCAGCGCGACCGGCGCGACCTATGTGCTGGCGCAGGCCGATGTGGGCGCGGCGATCACGGTGACGGTCAGCTGGACGGACGGCGGCAACACGGTCGAGTCGCTGACCTCGACCGCCACGGCGGAGGTGACGGACATCAACGACGCCCCGACCGGCGCGGTGACAATCACGGGCACGGCGACGCAAGGCCAGACGCTGACGGCGGGCACCTCCGGCATCGCGGACGCGGACGGGCTGGGGACGTTCTCATACCAGTGGAAGCGCGACGGGACGGACATCGCCAGCGCGACCGGCGCGACCTATGTGCTGGCGCAGGCCGATGTGGGCGCGGCGATCACGGTGACGGTCAGCTGGACGGACGGCGGCAACACGGTCGAGTCGCTGACCTCCGACGCGACGGCGGCGGTGGCCAATGTCAACGACACGCCGACCGGTTCTGTGACGATCACCGGCACGGCGACGCAAGGCCAGACGCTGACGGCGGACACCTCCGACATCGCGGATCCGGACGGGCTGGGGACGTTCTCATACCAATGGAAGCGCGACGGCGCTGACATCACGGCCGCGACCGGGGCCACCTACGTGCTGACCCAGGCCGATGTGGGCGCGGAGATCGCGGTGACGGTCAGCTGGACCGACGGCGGCAACACAGTCGAGTCGCTGACCTCGACCGCCACGGCGGCGGTGACGAACGCGAACGACGCCCCGACCGGCGCGGTGGCGATCGGCGGCACGGCGACACAGGGGCAGACGCTGACGGCGGTCACGACCACCATTTCCGACCCGGACGGCCCCGCGACGCTGACCCTCAGCTACCAGTGGAAGCGCGACGGCACGAACATCGAAGGTGCGACTGGCGAGACCTACGTGTTGACGCAGGCCGACGTGGGTGCGGCGATCACGGTGACGGTGAGCTGGACCGACGGCGGCAACACAGCGGAGTCGTTGACCTCGGCCGCCACGGCGGCGGTGGCGAACGTGAACGACGCTCCGACCGGCGCGGTGACGATCGGCGGGACGGCGACGCAGGGGCAGACGCTGACGGCGGTCACCTCCGGCATCGCGGACCCGGACGGTCCCGCGACGCTGACCTTCAGCTACCAGTGGCATCGCGACGGCGAGGATATCACAGGCGCGACGGGGGCGACCTACGTCCTGGTCCAGGCCGACGTGGGTGCGGCGATCACGGTGACGGTGAGCTGGACCGACGACGGCGGCGCGGCGGAGTCGCTGACCTCGGCGCCGACAGCGGCGGTGACCGGCGTGAACAACGCGCCGATGGGTTCCGTGACGATCACCGGCACGGCGACGCAGGGACAGACGCTGACAGCGGACACCTCGGGCATCTCCGACCCGGACGGTCCTCAGACGCTGATGCTCGCCTACCAGTGGAAGCGCGACGGCGTGGACATTCCCAATGCGACGGCGGCGACCCATGTGCTCACGCAAGCCGACGTAGGCGCGGCGATTACCGTGACGGTGAGCTGGACCGACGCCGGCAACACGGTGGAGTCGCTGACTTCGACCGCGACGGACGCGGTGGCGAACGTCAACGACGCGCCGACGGGTTCCGTGACGATCGGCGGCACGGCGACGCAGGGTCAGACGCTGACGGCGGTGACGAACACGATCGCGGACCCGGATGGCCCCGCGACGCTCACCTTCAGCTACCGGTGGAAGCGCGACGGCGTGGACATTCCCGGCGTGCCCGGTGCGACCTACGTGCTGGCGCAGGCCGACGTGGGCGCGGCGATTACCGTGACGGTGAGCTGGACCGACGCCGGCAACACGGTGGAGTCGCTGACCTCCGCGCCGACGGCGGCGGTGACCGACGTGAACGACGCGCCCACGGGTTCGGTGACGATCGGCGGCACGGCGACGCAGGGCGAGACGCTGACAGCGGTGACGGACACGATCTCGGACCCGGACGGCCCCGCGACACTGACCTTCAGCTATCAGTGGAAGCGCGCCGACACGGCCATCCCCGGCGCGACCGGGGCGACCTATGTGCTGGCGCAGGCCGACGTTGGGGCGCGGATCACGGTGACGGTGAGCTGGACCGACGCCGGCGACACGGCGGAGTCGCTGACCTCGGCGCCGACGGACGCGGTGGCGGACGCAGCCATCACCGTCACCGGCGCCGACCCTGGCACCGTGCTGGTGAGCGGCGACAACATCACCGCGGAGGTCGATGGGACGGCGGTGGAACTGACGCTGCCTTCCGGCCACGGCGTCGGCGGGGTCACCTTCGATCATCATGCGCCGGCACCCGCCGTCGCCTCGCCCGGCGGCGTGACCTTCGGTTTCGACCCGGTCTATGTGGCCATCGAACTGGATGCGAATCTTCCGGCTGATGCGAGCGCCGTCGTCTGTCTGCCGAAGCCGCATGGAGTGGACGAACCAGCGGTTTACCACCGCCACGACGACGCGGCGGAGTGGACCGCGCTGGACGAACCCGCCTCGTCGCCGGACGGCTTTGTCTGCGGCGAGACGGAGTTGTTCTCCACGTTTGTGGTTGGCGGCCCGGCGTCGTCGGACGCGACGCTGAACGCGATCGTCCTGACCGACGCCGCGCGGAACGACATCGCGCTGAACGAGCCGTTCGATTCCGCGATGACGGCCTACACCGCCGACGTGACGCACGACGTGGCCGGGATCGCGGTGACGGCGACGCCGGCGCACCCTGCTGCGCGCTATGCCGTCTCGGTGGACGGAACCGCTTACGACGCCGGGGTCGCGCCGCTGGCGACGGGCGAAACGGCGATCGCGATCAGCGTCACGGCGGAGGACATGACGACGAAGCGGACGTATAGCGTCACGGTGACGCGGGCGGCCGCCGACCTGGTCCCGACGTTCGAGGGCGAGTCCGTCCCCGACCGGATGTGGACGGTGGGCGAGGAGATCGAGGCTCTCACCCTCCCCGCGGCTTCGGGCGGCGACGGACCGTTGCGCTACACGCTCGAGCCGGACGTTTCCGCTTACGGTCTCGTCTTCGATCCCGCGGAGCGCGCCGTTGCCGGGACGCCGGACGCCGCGCTCTCGAAGAAGCGGTTCATCTACACGGCGACCGACTCCGACCCGGTGGGCGCGGACAGCGTCAGTCTGGCGTTCTACGTCACCATCGCCGACGACCTCGAGGAGCGCGGGCGCACGGTGGCGGAGACCGTGGCGGCCACGGTCGAGGATCGCGCGGTGGCGTCCCGGCAGGCGCCCGAAGGGTCCGTCCAGGGGACGATCGCCGGGCAGGCGGTGGCGCTGCACAGCCTGGGCGACGACCTGGGGCGGCTCTTCGAAGGTCTCGCGGAGGAGGACGGAAGCATGCGTTCGCTCGAAGCGGACGAGGTGTTGTCCGGAACCTCGTTCCAGTTCTCTCCGCTGGGAAGCGAGGGCGCCTGGACGTTGTGGGGCCGCGGGTCGGCGAGCCGGTTCGAAGGCCGTCCCGAGCGCGGCTTCTCGATGGAGGGCGAGGTGCTCTCAGGCTATCTCGGGTTCGACACCCGCCTGGGCGCGGACCTGCTCGCAGGCGTGGCGGCGAGCCGCAGCGAGGGGGCGATGTCGTATCGCTTCGCCGGCGGCACGGAGGGTGAGATGGACACGGTGCTGACCGGCGTGCACCCCTACGCGCACTGGTCGCCGCGGGCGGGTCTGGGGTTGTGGGCCACGCTGGGCTACGGCGCGGGCGAGGCAACGCTGGACGACGGCGTGGAAGGCCCGGCAACGACGGACCTCGCGATGCGGATGGCGGCGGCGGGGGCGCGCAAGGAGCTGGCGCCGGCGCACGGCGTCGATTGGGCGTTGAAGGCCGACGCCTTCCTGGTGCGGCTCGACACCGAGGAGCTGGACAACCTGCTGCCGGCGGTGTCGGCCGAGTCCCATCGCCTGCGTGTGGCGGCGGAGGGCAGCGCGGAGGCGGCGTTCGACGGCGGCTCGCGGCTGCGGGGGACGGTGGAGCTCGGAGCGCGGCTGGACGGCGGCGACGCGGACGAGGGCGCGGGTGTGGAGACCGGGGGGCGTGTCGCCTGGACCGATCCGCGGCTGGGTCTGGACGTGGAGGCGCGCGGTCGCTTCCTGCTGGCGCACGGGGCGGAGGGCTTCGACGAGTGGGGTGCGAGCCTGTCGGCGAGGTTCGATCCGGGGGCGCCGGGGGTGGGCTTCCATGCCTCGCTGGCGCCGGCCCTGGGGGAGATGTCGGGCGGCGCCGACGCGGTCGCGGCGGAGGGCGAGGAAGGCGGCACGAAGGCCCGGCGCGATCCGGCCATGCGGCTGGAGGCCGAGGCGGGCTACGGTCTGGGTCTTGCGGGCGAGGACGTGCTCCTGACGCCGTTCGGCGGGCTGAACCTGTCGGACAGGGACCGCCGCGAGCGCCTGGGGGCGCGATTGGGGATCGCGGCGCCGCACGGTCTGGACATGGCGTTCGCGCTCTACGGCGAGCGCGAGCACCGGGACGACGGCGCCGGGGGATCGGCGCTGGTGTTCGACAGCGTCGCGCGGCGCGGCTTCGCCGCCGGGCGCGGCGCTCTCGATTTCTCCGGCGGCCTGCGCACCGGCGACGAGGCGGACTACCGGATCGGCCTGAAGCTGCGTCTGAGATTCTGATAACCGCGCGCGAGCCGGAGGTTGCCCCTACGGAAATTGCCGCGGTTCGTTTCGGTGCGCGGGCGTCCCGCCCGCATCCGTCTCCCCCGTCACACCCGCTACCAGCGGTCGTGAAGGGGTGGGGGCGCCAGGCCACGTCGCCCCGTCTGTAGGGGCAACCCTTGTGGTTGCCTTCCCTCGTAGTTGCCCTCCCTTGTTCCCCGCCTGGCTTCTCGATCATGCCCGAAGGCTCCGCCCTCCGGCCGCATGCGCATGGACCGGGAAACGGGGAACCAACCGGCAGCGGCCGCATCGCTCCGGCGAGACGCCGCGGCCCATGAGTCTTTCCGTTTCACGGAACGCCCCCCGTATAGCGCCTTGCCGAGCGAACACCCGCCGCATACGATGCGGACGAGAAAGCGGCGCTCCCCGGCGGTCTCGCCGGGCGGTGTCTGCGCAACTCTCACGGTAGTTGAGCGTGAATCACCCGGCGAACGACGATATCGCCGCCTCGCCGTGAGCGGCGGTCGATTGCCCGCCGAACTGTGGGTCATGGCCCATGTGCGCCGCTGCATCGCGGATGCCGTGCCGGTCTATGTCGCCCGGCGCGGCGACGCGCAAAGCGGCTCGGTCCTCCTCAAGATCGATCGCGGTTCCGCCGGCTGCCGGGTTCTCGTCCAGACCCGCGATGCCGGCGGCGGGTTGGCATGGCTGAAGGCGTTCGATAGCGATTCGGTTCCCGAACATGCGGCGAATGGCTGGATCGACCGGGCCACGGCGCGCGACCCGGACCTCTGGGTGATCGAGATCGAGCATCGGGACGGCTGGCACCCGTTCGCCGGCCGGACCTTGTGATCCCGCCGCCGCGCGTTGACACCGGCGGGAGCGTATGGTCGCTTGGCGCCCGTTCCCGCCGGAGTTCCGATGGACTTGTCAATCGTCATTCCCGTCAAGGACGAAGCCGAATCCATCGGTATGCTGATCGACGAAACCGCCGCCGCCCTGACCCCGCACGATATCGCGTTCGAGATACTCTGCGTCGATGACGGCAGCACCGACGGCAGTCTGTCGGAACTGCGCGCGCGGCGGCGGCGCGAACCGCGCCTGCGCGTGATCCGCCACGCCGAGACCTGCGGACAGAGCGCGGCGATTCACAGCGGCGTGCGCCACGCGCGCGCGGGATGGATCGCCACGCTCGACGGCGACGGCCAGAACGACCCGCATGACATCCCCGCCCTGTGGGCGCTGGCCCGCGCAGCGCCCGAGGCGCCGCCGCTGATGATCGTGGGCTGGCGGGCCGAACGGCGGGACGGTTGGCGCCGCAGCCTCGCCTCGCGTCTTGCCAACGCCGTGCGCGCCCGGGCCCTCGGCGACGCGACCCCCGACAGCGCCTGCGGCCTCAAACTGTTCCCGCGCGCGCTGTTCCTGGCGCTACCCTGCTTCGATCATATGCACCGGTTCCTGCCGGCGCTCGCGATCCGCCGGGGCGCGGTCGTGCGGTCGATCCCGGTCCGCCACCGCGAACGGCGCACCGGGCGATCGAAATACGACAATTGGGGCCGCCTGAAGGTCGGCATCATCGACCTGCCGGGAGTGATGTGGTTGAACCGGCGCACCCGCATCGCTCGCCCGGTCGAGGACGGAGCCGAGGAAGGACGCTGAGGCACGATGACTTCCCCCGTATTCTGGCTGGCCTTCGGTTTCCTGGGCCAGGCCTGCTTCTCCATGCGTTTCATCTGGCAGTGGCTGTACAGCGAATACCGCAAGCGCAGCGTCATCCCGGTCGCTTTCTGGTATTTCAGCCTCGCCGGCGGCTCTACCCTGCTCATCTACGCCATCCATCGCGAGGATCCGGTCTTCATCGTGGGGCAGGCGGCGGGGCTGATCATCTACAGCCGCAATCTCTATTTGATCTATCGGGAACGGCGCCGATCCCGCAGGGCGCCGGCATAGGCCGAATCCGCCGTGTCGAAACCGGTCGTGCTCGTTGCCGCGGGGTTGGCGGCGTTAACGGCGTGGCGCCTGCTGGCGCTCGAACACAGCGGGCTGACCCTGATGTTCGACGAGGCGCAGTACTGGACGTGGGCCAGGGCGCCGGCCTTCGGTTACTTCTCCAAGCCGCCGATGGTCGCCTGGACCATCGCCCTGACGACGAGCCTGTGCGGCGACGGCGAAGCCTGTGTGCGCGCCGCCGCGCCGTTGCTGCATCTGCTCGCGGCCATCGCGGTCGGCCTGCTCGCGCGGCGTCTCTACGACGGCCGTACCGGCCTCGCCGCCGCCGCGATCTATGCGACGCTGCCGGGAGTGAGTTTCTCTTCCGGTATCATCTCGACCGACCCGTTGCTCATCCTGTTCTGGGTCCTGGCCCTCCTCTTTCTGCACCGCGCCCTCACCGGCGACCGATGGGCGGACTGGGTATGCTTCGGCCTCATGCTCGGCTGCGGGATGCTGAGCAAATACACGATGATACTGATGCTGCCTTGTGCTGCTCTGTTTCTCCTTCTGTCGCCGGAGTCTGCCGATCGCCGGCAGTGGCGCAATCCCCGCCTGTTCGCCGGTCTGGCGGTCGCGGCGGCGGTCGCCGCCCCCAATGCCGCGTGGAACGCCGCACACGGGTTCGTCACCCTGACTCACGTCGCCGACAACGCGGATCTCGGCGGCGCCGTGTTCCATCCCGGCGAACTCGTCGCGTTTTTCCTTTCCCAGTTCGCGGTCTTCGGGCCGATCACGTTCGCGCTGTTCCTGTGGCTGCTGGCACGCTGGCGCCGAACCGTGGTGGCCGGTCCGAACGCGCTGTTCCTGCTGTGCTTTTCCGGCCCGGTGCTGGGGCTGATCCTGGTTCAGAGCGTGCTCTCGCGCGCCCATGCCAATTGGGCGGCGGTCGCTTACGTCGCGGCGAGCGTGCTGGTGGCGCGGTGGCTCGTCGAAAGCGGGCGCCGGCGTCTGTTCGCGGCGTCGCTGGCGCTGCATGTGGCGGCGATGCCGGCAATTCATCACTACGACGCGCTCGCCGGCGACAGGGTCGCGCAATTCGATCCGTTTCGCCGGATGCGCGGCTGGGACACTCTCGGCGCGCAACTGTCCGCCCTGATCGCGGAGAACCCCGGCGCCGTACTGCTGGCCGACGAGCGCAAACATCTGGCACAGATGATCTACTATGTCCGGCCCCATCCCTTCGATGCGGTGAAGTGGAACCCGCGCGGCCTGACCCGCGACCACTACGAACTGACCGCCGACATCGAATCCGTCGCCGACCGTCCGATGCTGCTGATGACGCGGCGCCCCGATGCCGGTCACGTCGCGCCGTATTTCGCCCGCTCACGGCGGCTCGGCGTTCTGGAAGCGACGCCGCATCGGGGCCTCTCTCTGGTGTATGACGTGTATCGGCTCGACGGTTTTCTCGGCTACACCAAACCGTCATGACGTTCTCCGAAAAGCTCCTGGCGTCCGTCGGCGCCATCGGCGTTCTTGCAGCGGCGATCTTCCTGATCTGGCCGCAGATCGACCCGGCGGTCGTGCGCTGGTTCTATGTCGAGAACGAAGGCTTCCCCGTTGCGCGCATCGAAGCGGTGCAACGGATTTCGTCGGTGCTCCGCTTTCTCGCCGTGGCCAGCGGTCTGGCGCTGATCGCCGCGCTCGCGTGGCGGAGTCTCGGCCGCGCGCCGGCATGGGTGCCCCGCCGCCGAACCGCCGCCTATCTGCTCACGGTGTTGATCGTCGCTCCCGGTCTTCTGGTGAACACCGTCCTGAAGGACAATTGGGGCCGCGCGAGGCCGGCGCAAACGGTCGCGTTCGGCGGCGACAAAGTATTCTCGCCGCCCCTTGCGATCAGCGATCAGTGCGAACGCAATTGCGCGTTCGTCTCCGGCGACGCATCCGTCGGTTTCGTGCTCGTCGTCTTCGCGCTGGTCCACGCGGCGCGACGGCGGCTCTGGCTTGGCATCGCGCTCGTTGCCGGTCTCGGGATCGGGATGGAGCGGATCGCCCAGGGCGCGCACTACCCCAGCGACGTCGTCTTCGCCGGTGTCTTCGTCACGGCGGCGGCGGCCCTGCTCTATCGTTTCATGATCGAGAGACCGGCTCGCGCGTGACTTGCCCCCCGGCGCTCCGCGGTGCCGCGCGGGGGCCGAAGATCGCGGTGCCGATACGCACATGACTCGCCCCGTGCGCGACGGCGATCTCGAAATCCGCCGTCATTCCCATGCTCAGAACGCTGAGGGCATGGCGCGCGGCGAGACGCCGCAGGAGATCGAAATGCGGCGCCGGATCGGCCCCTTGCGGCGGCAGGCACATCAGACCGGCGACCGGCAATCCGTATTCGCCCCGGCAGGCTTCGATGAAAGCATCCGCGTCGGCCGGCGCGACGCCGGATTTCTGCGGCTCGGAGCCGGTATTGATCTCGACATAGCAGGGCGGGCGCCGACCGCTGCGGTCGAACTCGCGCGCCAGCGCTGCCGCCAGGCGCGGCCGGTCCACGGTTTCGATGACGTCGAAAAGGGCGACCGCATCGCGCACCTTGTTGGTTTGCAGGGAGCCGATCAGATGCAGACTCACGCCGGCCGTTTCATCCTTCAGGCGCGGCCACTTGCCCAGCGCTTCCTGGACCCGGTTCTCACCGAAGGTCCGCTGGCCGGCCTCCAGCGCCGGGCGGATGCGCTCGGGCCCGAAGGTCTTCGGCACGGCGACCAGGGTTATCGTGTCCGCCGCGCGGCCGGCCGCGGCTGCCGCCGCGTCGATGCGCGCGCGCACCGCCGCCAGATTGCGGGCAACGTCGATGACCTCGACCATGACGAACGGCCGCTCCGCAAATAGGGTTCGAACCATGACCCTAGCAGCGTGGGCGCGCCGGCTCAATTTGCGCGCGCCGCACCTCCCGGCGACGATTCTGATCGTGGACCGCGCCCGCCTCGCAGAGCCGCAGGCTGCCGTGCGGCGCTTGCCGGCCGGCGCCGCGGTTCTGTTGCGCGACTACGGCGCTGCCGACCGGCCGGCCTTCGCGCGCGCCCTGGCGGTCTTGTGCCGGCGCCGGCGGCTCCGGTTCCTGGTGGCCGGCGACTGGCGGCTCGCCGCACGGCTCGGGGCCGGACTGCACATGCCGGAAGCGCTGGCGCGACGGCGCCGCGGTCACGGTTGGCGGACCGCCGCCGCGCACGGTCGCGCCGGGCTGGAGCGGGCGGCGCGCGCGGGCGCCGGCGCGGCCCTGCTGTCGCCCGTCTTCCCGACCGCGAGCCACCCCGGCGCGCCGGCGCTCGGCGCGGTCCGTTTCGCCGCCCTCGTCAGGGCCAGCCGGATTCCGGTCTATGCGCTCGGCGGGGTCGCCGCCAATTCGGCGCCGCGGCTCGCCGGAGCCGGCGCGTGCGGCATCGCCGCGATCGGCGCGTTCGCCGCCGCGCCGGCGCCGCGGGCGCGGCGTTGCGCCGCTGCGCCGCCTCGTGTAGTTCCTCGGCCCGGTGGGAAGCGCGGCGACGGGGAATGACGGCGTCATGAGCGCAGGCGAGGTTGCCCTGGTCATCGGGGCGGGGAATGCGACAGGCGGCGCCATCGCGCGCCGGTTCGCGCGTGAAGGCTATCGCGCTGTGGTGACCCGTCGCGCCCGTCATCGCGATCGGCTCGAAGCGCTCGCCGCACGCATCCGCGCCGACGGCGGTGACGCGCACGCGTTCGGCGTCGACGCTCGCGTCGAGGACGAAATGGTCCCCTTCGTCGAGCGCATCGAGCGTGAGCTCGGCCCCATCGGCGTCGCGGTATACAACATCGGCGCCAATGTGCGTTTCCCGATCGCCGAGACGACGACGCGGGTCTTTCGCAAGGTCTGGGAGATGGCGTGTTTCGGCGGGTTTCTGCTCGGCCGCGAGGCGGCGCGCCATATGGTCCCGCGCGGCCGCGGCACGATCCTGTTCACCGGCGCCACCGCAAGCCTGCGCGGGTCGGACGGCTATGCCGCGTTCGCCGCCGGCAAGCACGGATTGCGCGCCGTCGCCCAGAGCATGGCGCGCGAACTCGGGCCGAAGAACATCCATGTCGCGCATGTCGTCATCGACGGGGCGATCGATACCGAGTTCATCGCCGACATGTTCCCGGAACGCTATGCGCTCAAGGATCGGGACGGCATTCTCGACCCCGACGCGATCGCCGAGAACTACTGGAACCTGCACAAACAGCCGCGCAACGCCTGGACCCACGAGCTCGACCTGAGGCCGTGGATGGAGCGCTGGTAACGCGCGGCGGCTACCGTGCGGTCGCCGGCGCCTCGAGGGGAACGAGGCGGAGGAGATGCGTCGTCGCGGCGACGACGGCCTCGGAGGACATCGGCAGGGTCAGATAGTCGCCGGCGGCCCACCGGTCGGCGAGATCCGAATGATGCGGCGACAGGGGGTGCCCCGACTGCCCGGGATAGACGATGGCGCGAGTGCCGTCGGGGTCGCTCAGGTCGAAGATCGCGCGCAGGCCGGCGCCGTGGGTTTCGGCGAACGGCGCGCGCGGATCGCCGATGGACGTCCCGGCCTGCATGACCGTGTAGGGGCCGCCGCCATGCTCCCGTTCGACCGCGAACAGGCGGCGGACGAGCGGGAACGGGTCGGTCAGGGCATGGCGGGCGGTGGCTTTGTGCGCTTCGCCCCAGCGCCAGGCGTTCGGGTCGGCGCCGTATGCCGCCGTGATCCAGGCAATGCCCTCGTCGAGCGCGCGCGCCACTGTCGTCGCGCAATCGCCCGCCGGCGGGCCGCACCACGACGGATCCGCGGTGAGGACGCGGCGGATCGTCGCCGGTCGCCGCCCCGTATAGCGATCGCGGAAGGCCGGGAGGTTGCGCCGGATCAGGTCCAGCGCGAGCGCCCGATACCAGGTATGGAAGATCAACGGTTCGGGGCGGTTTGCGTCCATACGGCCGTCCCATGCCGCAAGCCGGGCGTAGTGCGGGGAATCGGCGACCGCGGGGAGCATGAGGGGCAGGAATTCGCGCGCCATCAGTGAGACGGTATCGGTTTGCAGGGCGGCGAAACTCGCGATGTCGTGCCTCTCCCGGGCCGCGAGCGCGCCGGCGATGCGCCGCGCCCGGTAGTCGTCCGGCCAGTCCCGCGCGACGAAATGTTCGTAGCCCGGCGGCGTCACGTCCTGATTGGCGGTGAAGATCGCCCCGCCCGGCGGGTTGTGCAGACGCGGCAGCGAGTCATAGGCGATGTGGCCGGTCCAGTCGCCCTTGCCGCCGGCCGCCTCGACCGGCAACCAGCCGTCGTGGCCGCGGCGGACGGGTATCCGGCCGGCAGCGACGAAACCGATGTCGCCTGCGCTGTCGGCAAGCACGAAGTTCTGCGTCGGGCCGTGATAGCTCTCCAGGGCGTCGAACAGCGCTGCGACCGTTTGCGCGCGGGCCAGTTGGAAGCCGGCGGCGACGGTCGGATCGGAATCGTCGAGCGCTGTCCACGCCAACGCCAATGTCGGGGCGCCGGCGGACTGCCGAAGGTCCGATACGACCGGTCCGTGCCGCGTCGTGCGCACTTCGTGCGTCACCGGGTCGCCGCCGGCCACCTGGATCGTTTCGGTCCGCCGTTCCGTGACGTCGGCGTCGGTCACGATGAACAGGTCCTGCACGTCGGGGCCGGTATTGGTGACACCCCACGCGGCGCCGCGGCTGCGCCCCACGACGGCGGCCGGAATGCCCGGAATGGTCGCGCCAAGGACGTCGAGACCGGGCGCGCGCAAATGCGCCAGATACCAGGTCCCGGGCGAGTCGAGGCCGAGATGCGGATCGTTGGCCAGGATCGGTGCGCCTGTCGCGGAGCGTTCCGGCCCGACCGCCCAATTGTTCGACCCGGGCGGAGGCGCGCCGGCGCCGGGCCACGCGGTGGTGAAGACCGCCGGAGGCAATGCCGCCTTCATCTCCGCCCGCAGCGCCTCTTCCTGGGCATTTTCGGACAGCCGCCACGCCATGAGTTTGATGACGAGCACCGAGTCCGCCGGCGTCCACGGTTGCGGGCGGCGACCGAGCGCGAGCAGTTCCGGCGGCATCCACGATTGCGCGGCGACCGCGGCATCGATGCCCGCCGCATAGGCATCCAGCAGGCGGCGCGTGTCCGGCGGCAACGCCGCGACGTTGCGCGCGGCGGCGCGATGGAGGCCGAGGGTGCGAAAATATCTGTCGGTCTCGACGAACCGCGCGCCGAGCACCGAGGCCAGTTCGCCGCGGCCGAACAGACGCAAGAATTCGATCTGGTAGAGTCGGTCCTGGCCGTGCGCGAAACCGAGGCCGAACCAGGCGTCGCGCTCGCTGCGCGCCTCGATATGGGGAACGCCGTGGCGGTCGCGGCGGAGCTCGACGACCGCCTCCGCGCCGGCGACGCGCACGGCGCCGTCGAGTTGCGGCAACGAGGCGCGCATCGCCAGCCACGCCGCGCCGCAGGCCGCGGCGGCGAGGACGACGAGGGCGATGACCGCGCGGCGCAACCAGCGCATCACGGACCTATCCGCCGACACCGAACTCGGCGATCAGCGCGGCGCGGGCCTCGTCCAGGTCGGGGATCGGCCCGCGGCGCGGCGGGTCTGCGTGACCCGAAATCTTGATCGGGTTGCCGGCGATGCGCACCGGCCCGGCCTTCGGGTCGTCGATCTCCACCACCATGTTGCGGGCCCGGACTTGCGGGTTGGCCACGGCGCCGGCGACGTCGTTGAGCGGTCCGCACGGCACGCCGGCGGCTTCCAGGGCGCCGAGCCAGCGGTCGGTGGGCGCCGTCTTCAACGTGCGCTCGAGCTCGGTCTTGAGCGCCAGGACGTTGTCCATGCGCTTCGGGTTGCTCTCGAAACGCGGGTCGGCGATCAGCTCCTCGCGTCCGAGCGTCTCGCACAGCTTGCGGAACAGCGCCTCGTTGCCGGCCGCGATGACGACGTGGCCGTCGGCGCTCTCGTAGCACTCGAACGGCGCGATGGCGGGGTGTCGGGCGCCGCTCGGCGGCGGGCTGGCGCCGGTTGTGAAATAGCGTGCGATCGCGTTCTCGAGGATGGCGAGCTGGCAATCGAGCATCGCCACGTCGATGAACCGGCCCCGGCCCGTCCGGGCGCGTTCGTGTAGCGCCGCATTGATCCCGACGGCGGTGAACAGCCCTGCGGCGATATCGCCGATCGCGGTGCCGACGCGGGTCGGTGGCGCGCCCTCGTGGCCGGTCAGGCTCATGATGCCGCCCATCCCCTGCACCACCATGTCGTAGGCGGGGCGCTGCGACAGCGGGCCGGTCTGGCCGAACCCGGAGCAGGCGGCGTAGATCAGGCGCGGATAACGGGTGTGCAGGTCGTCCCAGCCATAGCCGAGCCGGGTCATGACACCGGGGCGAAAATTCTCCGCCAGCACGTCGGCGCGGGCGAGCAGGCGTGCGAACAGGTCGCGGTCGCCCGCCGCCTTGAGGTCGAGTGCGACGCTCTCCTTGCCCCGGTTGAGCGACATGAAATAGGCCGATTCGCCGTCCACCCAGGGGCCGTAGGCGCGCGCGTCGTCGCCTTCCGGCGGCTCGACCTTGATGACCCGCGCGCCGAGGTCCGACAGCACCATGGTACAGAACGGCCCGGCGAGCACCCGGGTCATGTCGAGCACGAGAACGCCGGCCAAAGGGCCGGCGCCGTCGGCGGCTTCGGTCATCGGCGTCTTCCGTGATGTTGCTGACAGTCGTCTGGAAACAGGGCGATACGCCGCCGCCCGGAATCAACTCGCTCCGCCGAGCAGTTCGAGCAGGCCGACCGTCAAGGCGGTGTTGGCGGCGACGATGGCGACCGCCACGCCGTAGAACCGAACCGTAAGGCGCGTCTCCAGATTGGCGAGTTCCACCTTGGTCGCCATCTTGTCCTCAAATTGGTCGATCTTGTCCTCGACACGTCCCATCCGGTCCTCGATACGTCCCATCCGGTCCTCGAGGTGTCCCATCCGGTCATCGAGGTGTCCCATCCGGTCATCGAGGTGTCCCATCCGGTCCTCGATACGTCCCATCCGGTCATCGAGGTGTTCGGCGGTGGCTTTGAGATCCGCCCTGGTTGCCGCGCGCTCGCCGGCGCTGCCGATCGCGGACGCGATGGCTTCGGCCTGCCGCCGTTCGACGCCGGCGGACTCCAGATCGCGTGTAACGGCGAGCGTATCGAAGGCAGCGGCAACCATGCGGCGATGCTATTCCACAAACCCATCGGGAAGCAAGCGACACCGTGTAGTGAATCGGCGTGGCTCCAGGCCCTCGGCGTGTGTACATCGCCATCGCAAGGCGACGATTTCCCCTACGGACACCGAACCGTTCCGCGATCCAGATTTCATGCGGCCCGGGCCGCTGGTCGCTTCGGGATCCCACATTCCGGCTACGAGCACATCCGGCCAAATTTCGGCAAGCGCCGCTTCAGTGAGATCGCTCCGGTCCGTCCAGGGAGTCTTGGTATCAATCTCGACTTTGCCGTCACGTTCGGGCTTGGACATTCAATCCCGCCGATCAAGGTTCCGATCGCAGGATATCAACCCGTGCCAAAACGGGGACCGGGACGGTTTCTGAATCGTCTTTACGACGCGCTTCGTGCCGAGATTCAATAAAATTTATCGCCAAGCCGGTCCGCCATTTCGAGATAGCGGCGGAAAGTGTTCGGAGGTGGCTTCCAGGGCCGCCCTTGTGACCGCGCACTGAAGTGATGCGATTCCGCGCCCCGTCGGGATGCAAGCGTCCGTCGCCGGCCCTGGAATGGAACCGCGCCTCTTCCCCAACCCGCCAAACGAGCGATAAAACGCCCTTGCCATGTCGATCGAGCGTGCGGATTTCCCCGAATTTTCGCCCCGGCCACCGTGGTGGGGCGGCGACTTGCAGACGATACGCAACGCCCTGTTCGTTCCGCGCCGTTTCGGCGACCGTGATGCGACGATGCGGTTCCCCATGGCGGACGGAACCGGCGACGCGCTGCTGGCGCGCCTCCAGCATCCGCGCGCGCCGTCCGACCGCCCGTTGGCGCTGCTCGTCCACGGCCTGACGGGCTGCGAAGACAGCGCCTATATGCGGGCCAGCGCCCGTTGCTTCCTCGGCCGCGGCCATCCGGTGCTGCGCCTCAACCTGCGCGGCGCGGGGCCGTCGCGCGACCGCTGCCGCGAGCGCTATCACGCCGGGCGCAGCGCCGACCTGCGGGCCGTGTTCGAGGCGCTGCCGCACACGCTCACCGCCGCTGGAGTCGTGCTGATGGGCTATTCGCTCGGCGGCAACATGCTGCTGAAATTCCTCGGCGAACCCGGCGTCCCCCGGTGCGTGCGCGCCGCCGTCACCGTGTCGGCGCCGATCGACCTCGCCGCCACATGGCGCCGGTTCTCGCGCCCGCGCAACCGCCTCTATCAACGCTGGCTGCTCGCGCGGATGAAAGAGGAAGCGCTGGCGCCCGCCGCCGATCTCGACGCCCGGACGCGCACGGCGATCGCGGCGGCGCGGACCATTCGCGAGTTCGACGACGTCTTCGTCGCGCCGCGCAACGGGTTCGCCGGGGTCGACGACGACTACGCGCGCTGTTCGGCGCTGGGCTTCCTGGCCCGCGTGTCGACGCCGACGCTGTTGATCCATGCCGCCGACGATCCGTGGATCCCGGCGGCGCCCTACCGCGACTACCCCTGGCGGCAGGCGCCCGCGTGCCGGCTCCTGCTCAGCGCGCGCGGCGGGCATGTCGGGTTCCACGGACGCGGCAGCGCCGTCGCCTGGCACGACCGCTGCGCCGCGCGCTTCATCGACAGCCTCTATCCGGCCGCCAGCCGCTCCGCCGCGGCGAGCGCGAAATAGCTCAGCACGCCGTCGGCCCCGGCGCGTTTGAACGCGGTCAGGCTCTCCAGCATCGCCCGGTCGCCGTCGAGCCAGCCATTGGCGGCCGCAGCGCTCAGCATCGCGTATTCGCCGCTCACCTGATAGGCATAAGTAGGCAGGCCGAACTGCGCCTTCACCCGGTGGACGACGTCCAGATAGGGCATCCCCGGCTTGACCATCACCATGTCGGCGCCTTCGGCGATGTCGAGCGCGGTTTCGCGCAGGGCTTCGTCGCCGTTGGCCGGGTCCATCTGGTAGGTCCGCTTGTCGCCCTGGCCGAGCGCCCCCGACGAGCCGACCGCATCGCGGAACGGACCGTAGAAGGCGGAAGCGTATTTCGCCGAGTAGGCCATGATACGCACCGCCTCGAAACCCGCCGCATCGAGGCCGGCGCGGATCGCGCCGACACGTCCGTCCATCATGTCCGACGGGGCGATCACGTGGCAGCCGGCCCGCGCCTGGACCAGCGCCTGGGCGACCAGCGCCTCCAGGGTCTCGTCGTTGGCGACCTCGCCGTCGCGCAAGAGGCCGTCATGGCCGTGGGTGGTATAGGGGTCGAGCGCGACGTCGCAGACGATGCCGAGGTCCGGCACCGCCGCGGCCACCGCGCGCACCGCGCGGCAGATCAGGTTGTCGGGGTTCGCCGCTTCCTCGCCGTCCGGCGTCTTGCGGTCCGGCGGAGTGGCGGGAAAGATCGCGAGCGCCGGAATGCCGAGCCCGCGGGCGCGGCCCGCCGCATCCACCAAACTGGCGATCGACTGCCGGATCGCGCCGGGCATCGAGGGTATCGGCGCCGGGTCGGCGGCGTCGTGCACGAAGACGGGCCAGATCAGGTCATCCACCGAGAGGCGCGTCTCGGCGACCAGCCGCCGCGACCACGGGTCGCGCCGGTTGCGCCGCGGACGGACCGCGGGGAACCGCCCGGGGTCGAAAGGCACGCGCGGTCCGCTCATCGCCCGCCGCGGCCCGTGAACGCCGCGGTCACGCGCGCGCCACCCACACCGCCGTGTCGTGCACGCACATGCCGCCGTTCGGCGGGCCGGGATCGGCGCCGAGCAGCGTGTTGACTCCGGCACCGCCGGGGAAGGCCCCGTTCGGCCAGATGCTCTCCACCACCGCCACGCCGCGCTGCAAGCCGTCGAAAATTTCCGCATGAAGGCGAATCTCGCCGCGCCGGTTGCCCATGCGCACCGTGTCGCCGCCGGCGATGCCGAGCGCCCGCGCGTCGGCGGGGTGCAGCTTCACCGCCGGGCGCGCCTCCTTCTTGATCGAGGTCGGCGTTTCGGTGAACGAACTGTTGAGATAGTTGTGCGCCGGCGCCGCGACGAGACGGAACGGGTGTTCGGTGTCGGCGCGCTCGATATTGTCGAGATGGTCGGGCAGCGCCGGCAGCGCCGCGTGGTCGGGGCCCAGACGCGCCCAGTCGGGGGCGAAGCGGAACCTGCCGTCGGGTTGGGCGAAGCCGTCGACGAAATGCGCCGTGTCGAAATCGGGCTGACAGTCGATCCAGCGGTTGCGCCGCAGTTCTTCCAGGCTTCCCCAGCCGGAGGCGCGCAGCGTCGCGTCGATGATCTCTTCCTCGCTCATGTCGAAGCCCGGATGCCTCGCACCGAGGCGCTTCGCGAGCTCCCGGATCACGAAATGGTTGGGCTGCGCCTCGGCGACGGGCTCGATCAGCTTCGGCCCGAGCGTGATGTGCTGGTGGCCGCCGCCCTGATAGATGTCGTTGTGCTCGACGAAGGTGGTGGCGGGCAGCACGATGTCGGCGTGCGCCGCGGTATCGGTCATGAACTGCTCGTGCACGCAGAGAAACAGGTCGTCGCGTGCGAGGCCGCGATTGACCAGCGCGGATTCCGGCGCGACGACCGCCGGATTGGTGTTCTGCACCAGCATCGCCATGACCGGCGGCCCGCCGCGCAGCGCCTCCCGGTCGCCGGTGAGGATGCGCCCGATCTGCGACATGTCGAGCATCCGCACCGACGCATCGCGCGCGTCGAGGCCTTCGATCAGGGTCTTGTTCCAGTGGTAGATGTCGGCGTTGGAATAGAACGCACCGCCGCCTTCATGACGCCAGGCGCCGGTCACGCTCGGCAGGCAACTGACCGCATGAACCGCGACCGCGCCGTTGCGCGAGCGTGAGAACCCGTAGCCGACGCGGATATAGCTGCGCCCGGTCTCGCCATACTGTTTCGCGAAGGCCTCGATCTCCACGGCCGTCAGACCGGTGATCTCCGCCGCCCATTCGGGGGTCCGGTCGCGCAGATGGCGTTCGAGCCGGTCAGGGCAGTCGGTCCAACGCTTCATGAAGCCGCGGTCGGCGTGGCCGTCGCGGAACAGCACGTGCATCGCCGCGCAGGCGAGCGCGCCGTCGGTCCCCGGCCGCAACGCGAGGTGGGTGTCGGCGACCTGCGCGGTGCGCGTGCGGTAGGGGTCGATGACGACGAGCTTCGCGCCCCGCGTCTTGCGTGCGCGCTGGATGTGGGTCATCGCGTTGACCTGGGTCGAGGCCGGGTTGCCGCCCCACGAGACGATCAGGTCGGCGTGCGCCATCTCGCGCGGGTCGGGACCGCGCAGCGCGCCCGTCCCGGCGATCCAGCCGGCGCGCACCAGAGTGGTGCAGATGGTGCTGTGCTGGCCGGAATACTTCTTCACATGGCGCAGACGCTCGATCCCGTCGCGCTGGAGCAGCCCCATCGTGCCGGCGTAGAAATACGGCCACACCGCCTCGGCGCCGTAAGCGCGCTCGGCTTTCAGAAGCGCTTCCGCCACTTCGTTGAGCGCGTCGTCCCAGGTCAGGCGCTCATGGCCCTTCGCGGTGCGCCGCAACGGATAGCGCAAACGGTCCGGGTGGTGCGTGCGCTCGGCGTAGCGCGCGACCTTGGCGCAGACCACGCCGGCGGTGTAGTCGTTGTCGCGGGCGCCGCGGACGCGCCCGATGGTGCGCGCGTCGAGGCGTTCGACTTCGAGCGCGCAAGTGCTCGGGCAGTCGTGCGGGCAGGCCGAGTAGGCGATGTCGATCGGGGCGTTGCGGTCCATGGCTGTCGTCCTTGGCGGTTACGGCGCAGGCGGTTATTCGAGCGCCTCGGTAGCCCGGCGGATGCGCGCGCAGGCGTCGTCCAGAACCGAATCCGACGTGGCGTAGGAGATGCGGAAATACGGGTCGAGTCCGAACGCCGCGCCGTGCACTACCGCGACGCCGACGCTCTCGAGCAGATAGCGCGCGTAGTCTTCGCTGTTCCGGATCGTTTCTCCGCCCGGCGTCCGGCGCCCGATCACGCCGGCGCAGCCCGGATAGACGTAGAACGCGCCTTCCGGCACGCGGCACGACAGGCCGGGCACCTCGTTCAGCAGGCCGGCGACGCGGTCGCGGCGCGCCTTGAAGGCGGCGTTGCGGGCGGCGAGAAAGCCGTGATCGCCGTTCAACGCCTCGACCGCCGCCGCCTGGCTGATCGACGCCGCGTTGGTAGTGCTCTGCGACTGGATCTTCGCCATGCCCGCGATCAGCGACGCCGGGCCGCCGGCGAAACCGATGCGCCACCCGGTCATGGCGTACGCCTTGGAAACCCCGTTGACCGTCAGCGTGCGTTCGTAGAGGGCCGGCTCGACCTCGGCGATGGTCGTGAAGACGAAATCGTCATAGACGATCTTCTCGTAGATATCGTCGGCCATCACCCGGACCTGCGGGTGGCGCATCAGGACCGTGGCGAGGGCGCGCAGTTCGTCCGCCGAATAGGCCGTGCCGGTCGGGTTCGACGGCGAGTTGAGGATCAGCCACTTGGTGCGCGGGCCGATCGCCGCTTCCAGCGCCTCGGGCGCCATGCGGAACCCCCCGGCCTCGGAACTGTCGATGAACACCGGTTCGCCGCCCGCGATCCGCACCATGTCGGGATACGACACCCAATAGGGCCGCGGCACGATCACCTCGTCGCCGTGATTGACCGTCGCCAGCATGGCGTTGAACAGCACCTGCTTGCCGCCCGCGCCGACGATGACCTGATCGGGTTCGTATTCCAGCCCGTTGTCGCGCCGGAACTTGTCGCAGACGGCCTGTTTGAGGTCGGGGGCGCCATCGACCCGGGTATATTTGGTATAGCCGGCGCGGATGGCGGCGATGGCGGCGTCCTTGATCGGGTCGGGCGTATCGAAGTCGGGTTCGCCGGCGCCGAGTCCGATCACGTCGTGGCCCGCGGCCTTGAGCTCGGCGGCGCGCGCGGTCACCGCCATCGTCGGCGAGGGTTTGATGCGTCCCAGACGATCGGAGAGAAAACCCATCGTGCGCCCTTCGGTCGGAAGCGATAAGCGAAGCTACGCTGGCGACCGGCGGCTTTCAACCGGCCGGTGCCGGGGCGTGCGGCGTTGATCGCGATCCCGCTTCCCGGCGCCGCCGCGCGCCGCGCCGCTCTGTGGATGACAGGCGTCCTGATCTGCTTCACGACGATGGCGGTGGCGGTGCGCGAATTGTCGGCGAACCACGGCGCCTTCTCGATTCTGGCGATGCGGAGCGTCGTGGGTCTCGCGGTGGTCGGGCCCGCCGCCCTGTGGCTGGGGACCGCCAGGCTGCGCACCCGTATGCCGGCGTGGCAGGCGGCGCGCAACCTGGTGCATTTCGTCGGCCAGGCGGGCTGGACCTGGGGACTCACAGCGCTGCCCCTGGCCACCGTGTTCACACTCGAATTCACGGTTCCGGCATGGGTGGCAGTGTTCGCCGTGTGTTTCCTCGGCGAGCGGCTCACCCTCGGCCGCGCCGTCGCCGTGTGCGGCGGGGTTGCCGGTGTCCTGGTCATCCTGACCGGCAGCGGCGCCGGTCCGGTCTGGGCGATGGCGGTGGTGCTCGGCGCGGCGGCGGCCTATGCCGGCGCGCACACGATCACCAAGCATCTGACCCGCGGCGACGGAATCCTGCCGATCCTGTTCTGGATGCTGGTGGTGCAACTGCCCATCGGTCTGGTCCTGTCGGCGGCGTTCGAGGACTGGCGGTTGCCCGACGCCGCCGACGCACCGTGGGTGCTGGCGGTGGGGCTGGCCGCGCTCGGCGCCCATTTCTGCCTCACCCGCGCACTGGCGACAGCGGACGCCATCGTCGTCATGCCGCTCGACTTCCTGCGCCTGCCGCTGGTCGCTGTCGTCGCGGCATGGCTGTATGACGAGGCGCTGGCGGCGGAAGTAGCGGCCGGCGCCGCGATCATCGTCGCAAGCCTCCTCTACGCGCTGCGGCGCGAGCGTTGATCCGCCGCCCCGTCGATGTCCATGATGCGAGGGTGGGGTCTGCGAAGCTGTCGGTCGGTGAAACAAACGGCTTGAAGAAGGACGCCTGCGCTGTTTCCAGCCTGCCTCGCCATGTTACAGGGGGGCCGACTCGGTGTCGCGCTGGCCCATTGGTATGGTGCTCGCGCCAAGGGTTCTGGTGCCGCCGAAGCGGCGGCTGTGCGCGGGCGTCCCGCCCGCGCACCGAAGACGGAGCGCTCCGGAAACTTCGTCGATCATCTGCTCGCCATGCCCGACGTCAGTGAGGACTCCGACTTCGGGCACGAGCCTTCGGTTCCGCGACAGCTCGAAACGTGCACTATCTACTCGATAACGTGATCTCGGAGCTTCGAACGATCTTTTCGTCGGTGTTTCGACGCTTGGCGAACCGCGGCGCGGCGTCGAACGGATTCGCCGCTATACAGGGAACCTGGGTGGATCGAATCGCCAACCGGTTTCGGAACCATGTACTCGCGATTGACCGTGCCGTTGCCGAACGGCGGGGTTGCCCGCGCGTGTCGGTCACCATGCCCGATGTGGACGGGCTCGTCACCGCGACCGCGCTGGTCCGCGGCCCCACAGCGATTATGTGCAACGTTGGGCACGTCGCGCCGGCAGGCGCGCCGCACATCAACCCGTTCAACGACGCCGGCTGAACTTTCCCATGACTTCCGGTGCACAGCCGTGCCAGCCTGGCATCGCGCGCCCGCTCATCGCAACCATCCTCGCACAAGCGATGGTGGCGATGGTGGTGAGCACGCTTCCGGTCCTGGCGCCGGCGCTCGCCGACGAATACGGTATCGACGCCAGCCGGATCGGCTTCTACTCGTCGCTGGTGTTCGCCGGCGGGATCGTCTGCGCGCTGCTCGGCGGCGCACTGGTGCGCCGTGTCGGCGCGGTGCGGTGCAGCCAGTTCGCGCTGATCGTCGCGGCGGCGGGACTTGCGCTCAGCGCGGCCGGCCCGTTCGCCGCCATTGCGCTGCTCGCGGTCGTGACCGGGATGGGTTACGGCCTCGCGACTCCTGCCGCCAGCCATATCCTCGCCCGGGTCGCCCCGCCCGGCCGCCGGGGTCTGGTGATGTCGCTGAAGCAGAGCGCGGTTCCGCTCGGCGGGCTGATCGCCGGACTGGCCGCGCCGGCGCTGGCGCTTGCGTTCGGCTGGCGCGGCGCGGTCGCGTGCGTCGCCGCGTTGCCGCTGTTGTCCGCCCTCCTGATCGCCCCGCTGCGCTCGCGGCTCGACGACGACCGGGCGCCGGGCTTTCCGGTTTCGCTGCGCTCGCCGCTGCATGCGGTCGGGATGGTGCTCCGCCACGACGGTTTGCGGTCGCTGACCGTGGCGGCGTTCTCGTTCGCGGCGGTCCAGTCGTCCATATTCGCGGTGTTCACGGCGTTTCTCGTCGAAGCCGGTGGCCTGGACCTGCTGCGCGCCGGTCAGGCCTTCGCGGTCATGCAGTTCGCCGGAGTGATCGCGCGCGTGGCGTTCGGCTGGCTCAGCGACCATGCGATGGGCGCGCGCCCGCTGCTGCGCGCGTTCGCGTTCGGCATGGCGGCGATGCTGCTGGTCGCCGCCCGCATCGACCCCGCCTGGTCGTTCGCGGAAATCCTCGGCGTCGCGGCGGCCGTGGGCGTCGTCGTCGCAGGGTGGCCCGGCGTGTATCTGGCGGAGATCCTGCGCTCTGCGCCGGTTGAGCAGGTCGCAGCGGCGACCGGCGGCACGGTCGGATTCAGCTTTCTCGGCGTGGTGGTCGGCCCGGCGGCGTTCAGCGCCATCGTTGCCGCTGGCGGCTGGGAACTCGCCTTCGTTCTGTTCGCCGCTTTCGCGGCGCTGGTCGGCGTCATCATGGCCCGGTTCTGATTCGGACGGCGCCGATCCGCCGCCGCCGTGCTACGTTCGAGGCCATATCGGTCGCGGAGCGTGTCATGGCCTATACCATTCCCTCGATAGACGACGTCGTGCTGGCGGGAGTGCACCGCGGAGAACGGGAAACGCTCCGGCGGCTGAGGAGCGGCCTCGGTCCCGAGTTCACCGTCTATCACGGGGTCCACTGGACGCGCGCACGGCAGAGCCGGACCGCATATGGAGAGGTCGACTTCGTCGTGGTCAACCGCGACGGGCGGATCCTCGTCATCGAACAAAAGAACGGGCCGCTTGACGAAACTCCAGACGGTCTTGAGAAGTCATACCGCGAAGGGGTGACGAACGTCCAAACCCAGATCCGGCGAAGCGTCGATGCGATCAAGGAGAAATTTCGCGCACAAGGCGGCGGCACGCGCGCGCTGTCCGTGGACTATCTCTTCTATTGCCCCGATTACCGTGTGAAGAGGCTCGATGCCGCCGGTCTCGATAAGGACCGGATCGTCGATGCCCCGCGTTCGGGCGATCTTGCGGGAATCATCACGCGCATACTGGAACCGGGAACGGGAGCGAACGACGGTTTCACCGAAGACGTGCACCGCTTCTTCCGGCAGACCTTCGATCTCGTCCCCGACGTGCATGCGTATGTCGGCGCGCAAGAGCGTTCCTTCTCCCGCCTGAACGCCGAACTCGTCGATACGCTCGACAGTATCGAGATGTCGCCGCTGCGCTTGCGCGTCAAAGGGGTGGCGGGTTGCGGCAAGACAGGCATCGCCGTCCGTTTCTACGAACGCGCGGTGCAGGCGGGCAAGCGTCCGCTGATGGTCTGTTTCAATCGGCCCTTGCGCGAGAAGCTGAACGCCGTCGTTCCGAATTCCGGACTGGTTCAGACATGGAACGGTTTCTGCGGCAGGTTTCTCGAAGACTGTGGCGCCGCGCCGGACTATGAGCGCATGTTCCGCGAGCCGAATTTCTGGACCGGGATCGCCGAGCAGGTCGCGGAGCGGGCGATCGGAAGCGGGGTGCCGGAAAAATGGAAGTTCGACAGCCTGGTCGTCGATGAAGCACAGGATTTCGAGCCGGAGTGGTACGAGATACTCCGCCTTTTTCTGCGCAGTAACCACGATATTCTCTGGTTGGAAGACCCCGATCAAAACATCCGGCGCACGGCTCCGCCCGACGAACGCCGGTTCGTGGGCTGGCGCGCGCGGCGGAACTACCGGTCACCCCGGAACATCGCGCGCTTCATCCGATCGGCGCTGGAGTTCAATTTCGAAAGCGCCAGCGATCTGCCTGGTCTCGGCGTGAAGGTCTCGACATATGACGACCCGGTCGAGCAGGCGAAACTCGCGGCGAAACGCGTCGCCGATCTCGTCGGGCGGAGATTCCGCCACACCGACGTCACGCTGCTGACCATGCGCGGTATCGAAAATTCCGCCTTGAGCGGCGTCCAACGCCTCGGCAGTTTCACCGTGCGCCGCTTCACGAACGAATACGACCTCTTCGGTAACCAGAAAATGTCCAACGGCCAGATTCATTTCGACAGCATTCGCCGTTTCAAGGGGCAGCAGGCGCCGGCGATCATCTTGTGCGATGTGGATCCCGACCCGTCGCCACACTGGCAGCGGCTGCTTTATTGCGGCATGACTCGCGCGACGGTGCGCCTCGAATTGCTGGTGAAGCGTTCCAACCCGCACTGCGAGCGCCTGCTTGCCGCCAGCCGGTGAACTGCCGGGCCGGTCAGCTCCTCGCGCGTGTCGCCGCGGAGTCCCGGAGAGTTCAAGCCGCGCGCCACAGCTTGCGCCCCGATGCGCGGCGGCGATAGGGTGATGCGCGATGGACCAACCGATCGAAATCTGGGGCGTCTCCAGCACGCGCACCATGCGCGTGCACTGGCTGCTGCGCGAGATGGGGCTCGACTACGTGACCCATCCGATCGGCTCGCGCACCGGCGAAACGCAGACCGCGGACTATCTGGCGCTCAACCCGCGCGGCAAGATCCCGACCCTGCGCCACGGCGGTCTCGTACTCACCGAAAGCGCCGCGATCCTGTCCTGGCTCACCGACCGCTTCCCTGTGCCCGAAGATTTCCTCGAACCGGCCGATCCGGCAACGCGCGCGCGGCTTGCCGAATGGTGCTATTTCGTCATGACCGAGCTCGATGCGCACAGTCTGTATCTGATCCGCCGCCATGACGGGCTGAAGCATATCTACGGCGCGGCGCCGCAAGCGGTGGTCTCGGCGAAGGAATACTTCCTCAAGCAGTTGAACGCGGTATGTCCGCGGATCGCCGGAGCCGATCCGTGGCTGATGGGCGGGTTCAGCACCGCCGATATCGTCCTGACCACCTGCCTCGACTGGGCGGCGTTCTACGGGATCGACCTGCCGCCCGCGGCCGACGCCTGGCGGGCGCGCATCGCCGGGCGCCCGGCGTATCGCGAGGCGATGCGGTTCAACTATCCCGACTTGGAATTGTCGTTTCCGGGAGAGTCGTGATGCCGGGGCCTCTCGACGGTTTCCGCGTGCTCGACCTGACGACCATGGTGTCGGGGCCGGTCGCCACCATGATGCTCGCCGACCAGGGCGCCGACGTCATCAAGATCGAACCGCCGGGCGGCGAACTGATGCGCCGCGTCGGGATCGACCATCAGGGCATGACTTCGTCCTTCCTGAGTTGCAACCGCGGCAAGCGGTCGCTCGCGGTCGATCTCAAGTCGGCGGACGGGGTCGCGATCGCGCACAAGCTGGCCGCGACGGCCGACGTGCTGGTGCAGAATTACCGCCCCGGCGCCATCGACCGCATGGGCCTCGGCGAAGACGCGGTGCGCGCCGTACGCCCCGATATCGTCTTCGTCTCGATCAGCGGGTTCGGCGAGGCGGGGCCGTATGCGCACAAGCGGGTATATGACCCGGTGATTCAGGCGCTGTCGGGCCTCGCCGACATCCAGGCCGACCGCGCCACCGGCGAGCCGCGCATGGTGCGCACGATCATTCCCGACAAGACGACCTCGGTCACCGCAGCGCAGGCGATCACCGCCGCGCTGCTGGCGCGCGAACGGACGGGCGAAGGCCAGCATGTGCGTCTGTCGATGCTCGACACGATGATCGCCTATCTATGGCCGGAAGGCATGTCGGCATTGTCGTGGGTGGGCCGGGAAGCCGACCCGTCGCGCGGCCAGATGGGCCTCGACCTGGTCTTCCGGGCGGCGGACGGCTACATCACCGCGGGTTCGGTGACCGACGCGGAATGGGAGGGCTTGTGCCGGGCGCTCGACCGCGAGGATCTGTTGCAGGATCCGCGTTTCGAAACGCCGGCGCTGCGTTTCGCCAACGTCGCCGCGCGCCGGGAGATCATGGGCAAAGAGATCGCCAAATGGCCCATGGACGAGATCCTCGCGCGGTTCGACGCCGAGCAAGTGCCGTCCGCTCCGGTGCTCGCGCGCCGCGACCTCCTCGACAACGCGCAGGTTCTGGAGAACGGAATCATCGAGATTCACGACGACCCGGCGCTCGGCCCGGTGCGGCAGCCGCGCCCGGCCGCGCGCTTCGACCGCACCCCCGCGGCGGTGCGCACGATGGCGCCGTTCCTCGGCGCCGACAACGCCGCGATCCTCGGTGAACTCGGCTACACCCATGACGAGATCGCCGGGTTCGGGTCGCGCCGCGTGCTGGCGGCGTGATCTTTCGCTGTCGCTCGCACCTGGACCTTCCCGGGTGCGCGAAGTGAAGCTGCCCCACAAAGGGTCCGGTCACCACGGAGAGGTTCGGAGATGATCGTCAAGCAGCTCTATACCGAGAACGCCTACCGCAACTTCAACTACCTCATCGCGTGCCCGGAAAGCGGTGAGGCGTTGGCGGTCGATCCGCTCGACCACCGACGCTGCCTCGCCGCCGCGAAGGCCGAGGGATGGCGCATCACGCAGATCCTCAACACGCACGAACACGGGGACCACACCGGCGGCAACCGGGCGATGGTCGCCGCCACGGGCGCCGAACTGCTCGCGCATGAAGGCGCGAAAGGCCGCATCCCCGGCATCGACACCGGTCTCGCCGCGGGCGACGTGGTCAAGGTAGGGCGCACGGTGGAACTCGAGGCGCTCGACACGCCGGGGCATACCATGAGCCATGTCTGCCTGTTGTCGCGCACCGACCGGCCGGCGCTGTTCTGCGGCGACACGCTGTTCAACGCCGGCGCCGGCAACTGCCACAATGGCGGCCATCCCGAAGAACTATACGAAACCTTCGCCGGCCAGCTCGCCCGGCTACCCGACGAGACGCTGATCTATCCGGGGCACGACTACATCGCCAACAATCTCGCGTTCACGCTCGACCGTGAGCCGGACAACGCCCGCGCGAAGGCGTTGGGCGGCGAGGTCGAAGGCCAGGATCCGCACGCCGCCCGCGTCACCACGCTGGGTCTGGAGAAGGAGATCAACACCTTCTTCCGGCTGCACAACCCGAGTGTCATCGCCCGTCTGCGCGAGGCGTTCTCCGACCTGCCGGAAACCCCGTCGCCGCGCGAGGTCTTCCTCAAGCTCCGCGAACTCAGGAACGCCTGGTAGAGGGCCCGTTCACGAGTCCGCGCCATCGGCCGCCAGCAGGGGCGCGATCACCTTGCGCTTGAGGTCGATGCCGACCCCGCACTTGCATCCCGGACAACCGAGGCAGACCTCCAGGCCAAGCGCGGCCGCAGAATCCTGCGCCTGCGTCCGGTCGGCCGGCGCCGCTGCCGGGTCGAGCTGGACCCGCCGCAGTTTCAGTAGCGAGAACGGGTTGCCCCAGCGATAGGCCCCGGTCTCGTCGCGCCGCTCCACGCCGTCGGCGAAATTGCGCGCGTGCATCGGGCAGCCGTCGAGGCACGCATAGCATTCGATACACGCGGTCAGCGCGTGGTAGTCGTCGGGCGCGGCCACGTCGAGGTCGTTGCCGCGCACCCCGTCGGGAATGCGGCCGCGCAACTGCCGGGCGACGCCGTCCCTGCGCGCCACCATGTCGCGCAGCACCGGCAACACGCCCGGCGCGCTCAGCACGTCGCCCTCGCGCACGCGGGCGCGGCAGGCGATGCGCGGGCGGCCGTTGATATCGACGGTGCAAATGCCGCAAGTGCGGTTGCGGCAGCCGTAACGGAAGGCGAGGTCGGGGACCGCCGTCGCCCGCGCCTGCAACAGCACGTCGAGCGCCATCGGCCGCTCGCCCTCCGCGCGCGGCCGATAGTCGAAGACGACGGTTTCCGCGACCCCGCCGCGGACCGTCCGAAGTTCGACCCTCATGCGCCGGCGGCCTTCGGCGCCGCGATCTCGCCCATCGTCGCGCGATAGCGTCTCTCGAGCATACGGTCTTGCGTGCGGCTCGGCAGCACGCGAAGGAGCTTGAGCCACAGCTTCCGCTTGCGGTCCCGGATCAGATGCGGCAGCAGGCGCCGCCACGGTGTCTTCGGGCGCGCCGCGCGGCGCACCGCCAGTGCGCCGGTCCCGTCGCGGTGCACCGTCACCGAGTGAGGTTCGCCGAACCGGGCGGCGGAGCGGCCGGCGTCGAGACGCACATGCGCGCCCAGGCTCCGTTCCCGGTCGAGCGCCGACAGTGCCACCGCCTCGGCGGTGTCGAGCATGTTCGCCAGCTCGAGCGAGTCGATGAACGACTGGTTCCACAGCGTCTCGGCAGAAACCTGCGCGTGCTGCGCCTCGGCGCGCAGTCCCTTCACGACGGACATGAAATGCTGGAGGCCGCTGCCGGTCCGCGCCGGGCCGATGCCGTTCCAGCACGCCGCTTGCAGGCGTTCGATCAGCGTTGCCGGGGCCGCGCCGCCGCCGCACCCGAGCCGTGCGCGCCAGCGGTCGAGAGGCGCGTCGAAGGCTGGTTCCCCGGCGCTCGCCGTGCGCCGTCGCGCTCGCGCCGCCGCCGCGCGCCCCGCCCGGGTGCCGAAGATCGGCCCTTCCGACAGCGAGGTCGAGCCGAGCCGGTTGGCGCCGAACACGCCGCCCATCGCCTGTCCGGCGGCGTAGAGGCCGTGCGGGGCGCCGGCGATCGCCGCGCCGTCTGCGTCGGTCCTGATGCCGCCCATCGCGTAGTGGGCGCCGGGACGCACTTCCCACATCTCGCGGCAGCGCGCGGCATTGCGCCCCCACGCCTGGCGGACCGTCGCCATAACCCCGCTCAGGGAGTTGTGCAGGAAGTTGTCGTAGTAGAGACCGGCGCGCGGGAGTTTCGCGTTGGCGGTGAGGTCGAGATAGCAACCGTCGCGCTCGGTGCCGCGGCCGTCGGCGACCGCGCGCACGATGGCGGCGGAACACTCGGCGCGAGTGCGCAGCATCACCCCGTCGAGGATTACCCGGCCGTCGCGGTCGCGCAAGACGCCGAGATACCCCGCGGTCGCCGGCTCGCCGGCGCATAGCCCCTCATAGGCCGGCGGGTGGGTCATGCAGAACGGCAGGAACTGCACCTGCTCCATATCGACGAGTTCGGCCCCGGCACGCAGCGCGACGGCGTAGGAATCGCCCGTATTGCCGCGCATGGTGTCGGTCTTCGGAAAATAGAGCGTGCTCAAGCCGCCGGCGGCGATCACCACCGACGGCGCCCGCGCGGCGACGAACACGCCGTTCGCCGCGTCGTAGATGACTCCGCCGACGACCTCCGGCGCGTCCTCGCTGTCGGCGACGACCGCATCGAGGAACCAGGCGTCCTCGAGGTAGTCGATGCGGCGGCCCTGAACGACGGCGTTCCAGGCCGCGTGCCCCACGGCGAGGCCGCCATTGCGATGCCCCACCGACCGGCGCCGGGTGTGGCCGCCGAGCGCGAGCGCGAGCGCTTTCGGCCCGCCGCGTTTCTCGTCCATGTCGGGGCGCACCCCGTGGCGGCGCATCCAGTCGTAACCGTCCTGCGTGTCCTGCGCGAAGGCGGCGGCGATCTCCGGTTCGGGCAGGTCCGCGCCGGCGACCCGCAGGTTCTCGGCGAGCGCGTCCTCCGAATCGTCTTCGTCGCCGCTCGCGCGCACGGTGACGATGCCTTCGGCGATCTTGGTGTCGGAGCAGCCGATGGGATCTTTGGCGACTACCAGCACGCTCGCGCCGGCTTCGGCAGCGGCATATGCGGCCGCGCTGCCGGCGCCGCCGGAGCCGACGACGATCGCATCGTAGTCGCGCCATTCGGTTTCGATCGTCATCGCGTCACTCCCCGCATGAACGGCGGCGGATCATGCCCGACAGGCCGGCGAGGCACAACGGCGCGGGTGGTCGAGACGCAGGTCGGAGACGATGCGGGCGGGACGCCGGCGCACCCGCGAGTATCAGGCTTTGCGTCCTTGACGATGGTGGCGCGCGGCGTCATCTGACGACTGTCGGCACACTGCCGGAGGCCAGAGCAGGTTCCGCGATCGCCATGACCGCCATCCCTGCACATATGCACGCGATGGTGCTCGACGGGCCACGACGCCCGCTCGTCCGGCGCCGCCTGCCGGTTCCCGCACCGGGCGTCGGCGAAGTGCTGGTCGAGATCGCCGCCTGCGGGGTCTGCCGTACCGACCTGCACATCGTCGACGGCGATCTCCCGAAGACCCGGCAACCGATCGTGCCGGGTCATGAGATCGTCGGTCGGGTCGCCGCCCTCGGCCCCGGCGTCGATGGCCTCGCGATCGGCGACCGCGTCGGCGTCCCCTGGCTCGGCGCGACTTGCGGAACCTGCCCGGCGTGCCGGCGCGGGGCAGAGAATCTCTGCGAAGATGCGCACTTCACCGGCTATCTGCTTGACGGCGGTTACGCCGGCTACACGGTGGCGCGCGCCCGCTATTGCTTCCCCTTGCCAGGAGACGGCGACGACGCCGAGGCGGCGCCGCTGCTGTGCGCCGGCCTGATCGGCTACCGGTCGCTGGAGAAGGCGGGGCCGGCCGCCAGTCTCGGCCTCTATGGCTTCGGCGCCGCAGCGCACATCGTCGTTCAGGTCGCGCGCCACCGCGGCCAGCGGGTCCACGCCTTCACCCGGCCGGGCGACCGGGAAGGCCAGGAATTCGCCCGTGCGCTCGGCGCCGCGTGGGCGGGCGGTTCCGATACGGCGCCGCCGGAGCCGCTCGACGCCGCCATCATTTTCGCCCCGGTCGGCGCGCTCGTGCCGCGGGCGCTCGCAGCGGTGCGGCCCGGCGGCAGGGTAGTGTGCGCCGGCATCCACATGAGCGACATCCCGCGCTTCCCCTACGCGCTGTTGTGGGGAGAGCGCGAACTGGTATCCGTCGCCAACCTGACCCGCGCCGACGGTATCGCGTTCCTTGCCCTGGCGCCGGCGATCCCGGTGCGGACGACCGTTCAGCGCTATCCGTTGCGCGAGGCCAACCGCGCGCTCGCCGATCTGCGTGCGGGCCGGGTTCGAGGCGCCGCCGTTCTGGTCCCCGATGACCGACAGGCAGACCGCCCGCCGCCCCGGCCGACGGGCGCTTGACGCGGGCGGGCGAGGCAGGTTCGATACGTCCGGCGCCCGACCGTCGGCGCGAGAAGCCCGCAACGTCATGCGCGGTAGAGGGGGATCATGCCGGCGCTGTCTTCAGCGGTGTCGAGAGGCGCCGGAACCGACGACGATCCGTGTCTGAAACCGACCTGGTTTCTCGACAGCGACGATCCCCGTATCGCGCACTACGCCCGGCGCGCGGTCGATGGCGTCGCGGGCGACGTCGAGCGCGCATGTGCGCTCCATGACGCGGTGCGCGACGATGTGCGCTATACCCCCTACGGCATCGACGTGACCCGTGCGGGTTTCCGCACCAGCGCCTGCCTTGCCCGCCGCGAAGGCTTCTGTATCACCAAGGCGGCGCTGCTCGCCGCCTGCGCGCGAGCCGTGGGAATCCCGGGCCGCCTGGGCTATGGCGATGTGCGCAACCATCTGACCACCGCGAAACTGCGCGCCGCGATGGGCACCGACCTGTTCGTGTTTCACGGCTACACCGAACTCCGGCTCGGCGGACGCTGGGTTAAGGCCACCCCCGCCTTCAACAGGACTCTGTGCGAGCGTTTCGGGGTGAAACCGTTGGCGTTCGACGGCCGCGCCGACTCGCTTTTCCACCCGTTCGACAGCACCGGGCGCCGGCACATGGAATATGTCCGCGACCGAGGCTCGTTCGACGACCTGCCCTATGAGGCGATCATGGCTGCGTGGAGCGAAACCTATCCCGCGGCGGCGGTCCGCTCGGGGTTCGATGTCGGCGTCGCCGATTTCCGACCCGACCCGGCGACGGAGCCGGCGCAATGAGAAGGCTCGCCCGGGTCGTCGGCGTTCTGACGGTGCTCGCGGCGGCCCACGCCGCGCACGCCGAACGCACCTTGCGAATCACCCTCCAACTGCCGTTGAGCGCGCCGCTCGGACAGAACCTCGTCACCTTCAAGGACCACGTCGAAACGGCGAGCGGCGGCGGGATCGCGGTGGAAATCTACCCGGGTGCGCAGCTCTACACCGACCGAGAGGTGCCGGCCGCGGTCGCGTCCGGACAGATCGAGATGGGGGTCTCCTCGCTGGCGCGTTTCGCAGGCACGATTCCGGCGGTGGACATCTTCTCGGTCCCGTTCGTGTTCGACTCCGAGGCGCTGGTGCGCGCCGCCACCGCGCCCGGCTCGCCGGTGCGTGCGCCGCTGGACGCGGCCATGGCGGGCAAAGGCGCGCGTCCGCTGTGGTGGCAACCCTACGGGTTCTCGCTGGTCATGATGCGCGACGGCGTGGCGCGGCGTCCGGAAGACCTCGCCGGCAAGAAGATCCGCACCTTCGGCAAGGCACACGAAGCCTTCGTCAACGCTCTTGGCGGCGGCGCGGCCAACGTCTCCGGCTCGCGCCAGTTCCTGGCCTACGAACGCGGCACGGTCGATGGCGGCATGACCGGACCGCTGACGGTGAGGGACCGCAAGCTCTGGCAGGTGCTCGAGTCGGCGACTCTCACCAACCATGCCGTCATCGAGTTCGTCGTGCTGATCAACGAGCGCCTGTGGCAGGAACTGGGCGATGGCGAACGCGCGCTCCTCGCGCAAGCCGCGCGCACCGTGGAGACGGCGCTGCGCGACGCCTATCCCGGCCTCGCCGCGGCGGCGCTCGCGGAGGCGGAAGCCAACGGCATGACGATATACCGACCGACCGCCGGGGAACGGGCGGCGTGGCGGCGCGCGACCGAACCGCTCAGGCAGCGCTATCTCGACGCGGCCGGCGCGCTCGGTCGGGAATTGCTCGCCGCCGGCGAGGCGCTGGCCGGCGCGCGGGACCCGGCGCCCCGCTGAGCCGCATCGGCGCGCCGGTGACCGCCGTTCGCCGAGCCGCCGCCGCCGTCGGCACGGTCAGCCGGGCGGCCGCCTGGGCCGCCGCCGCGGCGTTCGTCGTCATCGGCCTGATCGTCAGCTACGAAGTCGTCATGCGCTACGTCTTCCTGGCGCCGACGCGATGGGTCGAGGAACTCGCGCGGGTCCTGCAGATCTACGGCGTGTTCCTGGCCGTCGCGTGGCTGATCGCCGAACGCGCCCATATCCGCATCTCGGCTCTGACCGGCGTCCTGCCCGCGGCGGCCAGACTCCAGGCCGATCGATTCGCGCTGGGCGCTGCCGCCGCGGTGTCGCTGATCGGTGTGCGCTATGCGGCGGAACTGATCCGGTTCTCGATCGACACCGGGCAATACACCGATTCGACGTTGGAACTGCCGATGTGGGTGCTTCACGCGCCGGTCGCGGGCGGCCTCGCCCTCGCCGCCGCGCAAGCCTGCGCGAGCCTGGCGGAAAGCTTTCTCGAACCTGAGCCGCGCGGCTGACGCGCCGCGACCGATGGCCGCCGCACTGATCCTCGTCGCGTTGTTCGCGCTGCTGTTGGCCGGGGTCGATATTGCGTTCGTCCTCGCCGGTCTCGGTATCGCGCTGCTGTTGATCGACGGTTCGTCGGGCCTGCAGATCCCGCAGGCGCTGATGTCGAGCATGGACAACTTCATCTTGCTCGCCGTGCCTCTGTTCATTCTGATGTCGAACGTGTTGTTGCGCGGCGGCGCCGGCGCGCGGCTGTTCGCGGCGGTGCAAAGCTGGGTCGGCCACTGGCCCGGCGGCCTCGCGGTCGCGACGATCCTTTCCTGTGCGATTTTCGCGGCGATCTCCGGGTCGTCGGTTGCGACGGCGGCAACCATCGGCACCGTGGCAATTCCCGAACTGGTGGCGCGCGGCTACGAACGGCGCTTCGTGTTCGGCCTGCTCGCCGCGGGCGGCACGCTGGGAATCCTGATCCCGCCGTCGATCCCGATGATCGTCTATGGCTTCCTTACCGAGGAATCGATCGTCGATCTGTTCCTTGCCGGGATCGGTCCCGGACTGCTGCTCACCGGTCTGTTCGTCAGCTACGTGGTCGTCCGTGCCCGCTTCGGCGGCGTCCACGGCGGGGTCGCGCGAGCCGGGTGGGCGGAACGCCGGCAGCGCACCCTGGCCGCCCTGCCGACTCTTGCGCTCGCGCTGCTCGTCATCGCCGGACTCTACGCGGGCGCGTTCACGCCCACCGAAGCCGCCGGGATCGGTTTCGTCCTCGCGCTGGTGATTACACTCGGCGTTCAGCGCAGCCTGCGTTTTCGCGATCTGCCCGGCATCGCGGTCGAATCGATGCGCACCACGGTGATGGTGCTGTTCGTTATCGCCGGCGCCAAACTGTTCGGCCATGCCATCACGCTGCATCAGGTGCCGCAGGAAGTGACGCGGGCGGTGGTCTCCGCCGCCGCCGCGCCGGAGAGTTTCGTCGCCGCCATCTGCGGTCTGCTCCTGGTCATGGGCTGCGTGCTCGAGACCCTGTCGATGATGCTGTTGATGCTGCCGATCATCGATCCCGCACTCGACGCACTCGGCATCGATCCGATCTGGTTCGGGGTCGTCTTCACCCTGATGATCGAGTGTGCGCTGATCACGCCGCCGGTGGGGCTCAACCTGTTCGTCATCCGCGCCGTCGCCGCCCAGGTCGAACGCGCCGATGCGCCGGCGGCGACCGTCGGGGACGTGGTGCGCGGGGTGGTGCCATTCGTCGCTCTGATCCTGCTCACCGTCGCCGCCGTGGTCGCGTTCGAGGACCTTGCCCTGTTCATCCCCTTCGGCTGAGAGGACGCCATGTTCCATCCCCCGCCCGAGATCGAGGCCCGCGTTTTCACCCGGATGCCGGAGCGGTTCCGGCGCACCGGCCGGCAGAGCGCATGGGGCGACGCGCTGATGGGCGGGCGCGCGATCGATTGTTTCCTCGAAGGCCCGAGCTTCGACGCCGCCGGCAACCTTCATGTCGTCGATATTCCGTGGGGCCGCGTGTTCCGCATTTCGCCCGCCGGCGACTGGACGCAGGTCGCGGAATATGACGGCGAGCCGAACGGCCTCAAATTCCACGCCGACGGGCGCGCCTTCATCGCCGATCACGCGCGCGGCATCGTGCAGCTCGACCCGGCGACGGGAGCGGTGACGCCCGTGATCGAGCGCCCGCGCCACGAGCGCTTCAAGGGCTGCAACGACCTGTTCTTCGCCGCCGACGGAACGCTCTGGTTCACCGACCAGGGCCAGACGGGGCTGCACGACCCGACGGGGCGCCTGTTCCGCCTCGCCCCCGACGGGCGTCTCGACTGCCTGCTCGACCGCATACCGAGTCCGAACGGACTGGTGAGCAATCTCGATGAAACGGCCATCTATCTCGCCGTCACCCGCGCCAACGCGGTGTGGCGCGCGCCGCTGATGAGCGACGGCCGGCCCACCAAGGTCGGCGTGTTCATCCAGCTTTCGGGCGGCCTGGCCGGCCCGGACGGCATGGCGCTCGACGAAGCGGGCAACCTCGTTATCTGCCACGCCGGCCTCGGCGCGGTGTGGTTGTTCTCGCCGCTCGGCGAGCCGTTGTTGCGCGTCCGCAGCCCCTCCGGTCTCATGACCACCAACGCAGCCTGGGGCGGCTCCGACCGGCGCCGCCTTTACGTCACCGAATCGGAAACCGGCAGCATTCTGGTCGCCGACATGCCCGAACCGGGCCGGCGGATGTTCGGCTGAATTTTCCTGATCGGGAAAGTTACGGCTCTCAACAGCCTGCGCGAAGAATATCTTCCCGATCAGGAAGATCATGGTATCTCCATCATCTCCTGAAAGAAACTTTCCCGATCGGTAAAAAATTATTGCCATCCGCCGCAAACACACGCAATATTCCCGACCGGGAAGACGAAAACAGCAGGAATGCCGATGTACGAGCGCACCCTGACACCAGCCAGGATCGGCGCCATCGTCCGCGCCGTTCGCAAGGATTCGGGACTGCGGCAGGACGAACTCGCCGGCGCGACGGGGGTCGGCGTTCGCTTCATCGTCGAGCTCGAAGCCGGAAAGCCGACGGCTCAGCTCGGCAAGGTCCTCCGGGTTCTGCAAGCGCTCGGTTGCTCGTTCGACATCGCGCCGCCGCCGGGTACCCTCGTGCCCGATGCCGCGCTGCCGCCATGGACCGTCGCACCCGAAGCGGCGCCGGCGCCGCCCGACGCGGCCTTCGGGAGCCTGCACGAGCCCGGCCGGTCGTTCGACGACACGCCGCCGCCGGAGACCGGGGAACGACAGGACCGGTGAGCCGCGCCCTCGACGTGTGGTGGGACGACCGGCGCGTCGGCCGACTGACGCAGGACCGCCACGGCGAGCTGGGTTTCGTCTATGCTGCCGAATGGCTGCGGCGTTCGGACGCGCCGGCCTTGTCGGCCTCGCTGCCCAAGCGCGAAGCGCCGTGGCCCCGGCGCGCCTGCCAACCGTTCTTCGGCGGCCTGCTGCCGGAAGAGGACCAGCGCGACGCCGCGGCGCAGGCGCTCGGCGTTTCGCGCGGCAACGATTTTGCGCTGCTCGACCGGCTCGGCGGCGACGTCGCCGGCGCGTTGCAACTCCTGCCTCCGGGACGGCTGCCGCCGACCCCCGACCCGCTCTCGCCGCCCTTGGCGCTCGACGAGGCCGCGCTGACGCGCGTCCTCGACCTGCTGCCGGCGCGGCCGTTGCTCGCCGGGGAAGAGGGGATGAGGCTGTCGCTCGCCGGCGCGCAGTCGAAAGTGCCGGTGGTCCTCGCCGCCGGCGCCGTCGCCCTGCCTGCTCCCGGACAACCGACGACCCATATTCTCAAGCCGCCGGTCGCGCGTTTTCCCACCGCGACCGAGAACGAAGCCTTCACGATGCGGCTTGCCGCAGCCGTCGGCCTCGACGCGGCGCCGGTGGAACCGCGCCGGGTGCGAGACCGGAAGTTCCTGCTGGTCGAACGCTACGACCGGGCGGTGGGGCCCGAAGGCGTGCGCCGCATCCACCAGGAGGATTTCTGCCAGGCGCTCGCGGTGCCCCCGGAGCGGAAATATGCGAGCGAAGGCGGTCCGACCCTGAAGGATTGCTTCGCGCTGCTGCGCCGCATCGCCGCGCGGCCCGCGATCGACGTCCTGAAACTGCTCGACGCGGTGATCTTCAACCTGATCGTCGGCAACGCCGACGCGCACGGCAAGAACTTCTCCCTCCTCTATGACGGGAACGGGCCGCGCCTCGCGCCGCTTTACGACCTGTTGACGACGGTCGCGTGGCCCGAATTGTCGCCCCGTTTGGCCATGAAAATCGGCAAGCGCGCGACGCTCGAAACCGTGGACTCCGGGGCGTGGATGGCGTTCGCCGCCGACGCCGCGCTCGGCCTGCCGCTGATCCGCCGTCGGGTCGACGAAATCGGCGAAGCCGTGCGGAACCGGGCCGGCGAAGTCGCTGACGCGCTGGCCGCGACCGGGATCGACGAAGGAGCGCTCTCGCGGCTCGCCGGAATGATCGCCGCCCGGGCCGAACGATGCGTGCTGACGGTCGGCCGCTGAACGCGATCAGCCCGCGGCGGCGCGGCACAGTGCGGCGGTCACGGCGTCGAGCGCTTCCCGGTGGGTATCGTCCTTCAACGCGCCGGCATCGTCGAACGCCCCGCGCGCGCCGGCGAGGCCGAACTGGTCGGGAATCACGCGCACGCCGAGATTGGTCAGTATCTGCCGAATTCCCGCCAGCGCGCGCCCGGCTCCGCCGCGGCCCGGAGAAGCACCGATCAACCCCGCGCTCAGGTCCGTATAGGCTGCGAGCGGCGCTTCGTCGCCCTCGCGGCGCGACGCCCAGTCGAGCGCATTTTTCAGCAGCGGCGTATAGCCGCCGTTATATTCCGGCACGGCGACGAGCAGCGCGTGGTGATCGCGCAACAGGCTCTTGAAACGCCGTGCGCCGTCCGGCAGGCCGCGTTCGCTTTCGAGGTCGCCGTCATAGATCGGCAAAACGAGGCTGGCGAGTTTGAGGACGGTTACGGCTGCCCCACGAGCCTCGGCCGCTGTCGCCGCGATCCGCAGCAACGCGCGGTTGAACGATTCGCGGCGCGCGCTGCCGGCGAAGGCGAGGATGCGCGGCGGCGCGGCCCGGCTGTCCTCCATCGAAGCGCCTCATGAGGTTCGACGCCGCCACCCTATTCGCGCGGCGGGACGGGAACAACCGCGCGTTTCCCGTCGGAATCAAAGGCCGTCGAGGATCGACTCGATCGCCGCGCCGTCGTCGCGCCACTCGATCGCGACTTCGAGGACCGCCGGCAGGCCGCGCACGCTTTCGGGCAAACGCACGGCGTCCTTGGCGGTCGTGACCAGGACCGCGTCGAGCGCTGCCGCCTTGTCGGCGAGGACCAGAACTTCATGGGCGCGGAATGGGTGGTGGTCGGCGAAAGCGTGCGCGCCGACCAGCGTGCAGGACAGCGATTCCAGCGTCGCGAAGAATTTTTCAGGGCGGCCGATTCCGGCGAACGCAACCACGTGCTTGCCCGCTACCGCGTCGCGGCCGCGGCAAGGCGCGAGGCGCGCGCCGATCACCGGCGTTTCGGCGGGCAACAGGTGGCGGACCCTGGCGCGGTCTTCGCCGACAAGCACCACCGCGTCGGCGCGGGCGAGGCCGGCGCCGACCGGCTCGCGCAGCGGGCCGGCCGGAAGGAGTCGCCCGTTGCCGAATCCGTAGCCGCCGTCGATCACCACCAGCGAAACGGTTTTAGCGAGGCGGTGGTGCTGGTGGCCGTCGTCGAGGACCACGACATCGGCGCCGGCGGCGGCCGCGGCCCTGGCGCCGGCGGCGCGGTCGCGCGCAACCCAGGCCGGCGCGACCCGCGCCAGCAGCAACGCTTCGTCGCCGACGCGCCGTGCGTCGTCGCGCGCCGGATCGACCTCGAGCGGCCCGCGCTCGCGGCCGCCGTAACCGCGGGTCAGCACATGCGGTGCGCGCCCGCGCGCCCGCAAGCGCTCGGCAAGGGCGATCGCGACCGGAGTCTTGCCGGCGCCGCCGGCGACCAGATTGCCGACGCACAGCACCGGCACGGGCGCCCGTTCGGGGCGGCCGCAGCGCTGCCGCGCCGCCGCGATGGCGCCATAGACCGCGGCCGCCGGGGCCAGCGCCCTCGCCCGCCAGTCGTCGCGGCGCCAGAACGCCGGCGCGCGCACGGTTCAGGCCGGCTCGTGTTTCGGGATCCAGGGCGCGAGCGCCGCCATCACCGCGTCGAGCACGCCCGCTCTGGCTTCGATCGCCCGCTTCTGCCGCGCCGCGAGACTCGCCCGCGCGCCGTCGTCGAAGATCAGGCCGCTCACGGCCTCCGCCAGCGCCCCGGCGTCGGCCACCGTCCTGAGCGCGCCGGCTGCGCACAGATCGCCCGCCACACCGGAGAAATTGTGCAGGTCGGGGCCGGTCACCACCGCACAATCGAGTTGAATGGGTTCGATCGGGTTGTGGCCGCCATGCCCCGAGAGCGAGCCGCCGACGAACGCCAACGGCGCCGCGCGGTAGAACAGGCCAAGCTCGCCGAGCGTGTCGGCGACATGGATGTCGGTCCGGCCGCCGACCGGGTCCTTCAGTGAACGCCGCGTCGCATTGAGGCCCCGGGCGGCGGCCCGGCGCGCCACCTCGCCGCCGCGCTCGGGATGGCGCGGAACGACCACCGTCAGCAGGTCCGGCGCCTGCGCGCGTGTTTCGATATGCGCCGCGAAAACAGCGGCCTCTTCGGCCCCGGAATGGGTGCTCGCCGCCACCCACGACCGGCGCCGGCCGAGAACGCGCTGCCACGCCCGCAACTCCCCGGCGTCCGTCGGCAACGGCGCCGTGGCATATTTCAACGTGCCGAGGGCGCGGGCCGCCGGGGCGCCCAACCGGTGATAGCGTTCCGCGTCGCACGGCGTCTGCGCGAGCACGAGGCGGAACCCGCCGAGCAGACGGCGTGCCGCGCCGGGGAACCGGCGCCAACGCCGCCACGAGCGCGCCGACATGCGGCCTTGCACCATCGCCATCGGGACCGCGCGCGCCCGCGCCGCCAGGATCAGATTGGGCCACAGTTCGGACTCGACGAACAGCGCCAGGCCGGGCCGCCAGTAATCGAGGAAACGCGCTGCCGCGCCCGGCAGATCGACCGGCGCATATTGATGGATCGCGCGCGGCGGCAAGCGATCGGCCATCAGGCGCGCCGAGGTCACGGTGCCGGAGGTCACCAGGACCGACAAGGCGGGATCGTCGAGCAACCGACCCACCAGCGGCAGCGATGAGACAGCCTCGCCCACCGAGGCCGCGTGCAGCCATATCAGCGGCCCTTGCGGGCGCGCCGTCGACGGTTCGCCGAAGCGCTCGCCGAGCCGCGCGGCGTCTTCCTTGCCGCGTGCGGCGCGGTGGCGCAGATGGGCGCGAACCGGCGCCGCCGCCGCCCCGGTCACCGCGCGGTAAAGCTCCAGCGGGGTGCTCATTCGGCCGCCACCGCGAACTGCATGTCGTAGAGCCGTGCGTAGAGGCGGCCCGAGCGGTAGAGCGCCGCATGGTCGCCCTGTTCGACGAGACGGCCGTCGTCGATGACGCAGATCAGGTCGGCGTCGCGCACCGTTGACAGGCGGTGGGCGATCACCAGCGTGGTGCGCCCGCGCTTGAGCCGATCCAGCGCCACCTGCACCTGGCGCTCGGCGGCGGTATCGAGAGCCGCCGTCGCTTCGTCGAGGAGGAGAATCGGCGCGTCCTTGAGCATCGCCCGCGCGATGGCGATACGCTGGCGCTCGCCGCCCGACAACTTGACTCCGCGCTCGCCGACTACCGTGTCGTAGCCGGCAGGTAGATTCTCGATGAACCCGTGCGCCGCCGCCGCTTTCGCCGCCGCCTCGATCGCGGAGATATCGGCCTTTCCGCCCGGCGCGCCATAGGCGATGTTCGCGCGCACCGTGTCGTCGAACAGCGTGACTTCCTGGCTGACCAGCGCGATAGCGGCGCGCAACGAGGGGACGGTCACGCCGCGCACGTCCTGACCGTCGATCGTTACGCGGCCGGAGTCGACGTCGAAAAAGCGCGCGATGAGGTTGAGGAGGGTCGATTTCCCGGTGCCCGACGGCCCTACCAGCGCCGCGGTCGCACCACCGGGAACCGACAGCGAGATACCGTTCAGTGCCGGCGAGTCGGGGCTGTAGGCGAAGCGGACCGCGTCCAGCCTCACCGCCCCGTCGCTCACCGCGAGCGGTGCGGCGTTCGCCGCCTCGGTCACGCGCGGCCGTTCGTCGAGCACCGTGAACAGGCGCTGCGCCGCCGCGATGCCCTCCTGCAACGTCGTGTAGAGATTGGCGACGCTCTTGAGCGGGCGGTAGGCGAGCAGCATCGCGGTGACGAAGGCGAAGAAGCCGCCGGCCTCGCGCGTTCCGTCGATCACCTGGCTGCCGCCATAGAACAGCACCACCGCGGCGGCAAGACCGCCGAGCGCCTCCATGATCGGCGAACTGACCGCCCGGGTTCGGACCGCTCTCGTCTGCAAGCGGAACATGCGCTCGACGACGCTCCGGGCGCGTCGCGACTCGTAGGGCTCCATCCCGTAGGCTTTGACGTGGCGGGCGCCCTGGAAGACCTCGGTCAGCAGGGCGGAGAACTCGCCGATCTCTGCCTGCGCGCTGGCGACCACCTTGCGCATCCGCCGCCCGATACGGCTGATCGGCCACCACGCGAGCGGAAAGACGAAAAACACGACGAGCGCGAGTTCCGCGTTCTGGTAGAACATCAGCGCGATCAGCAGCACGACCGTCAGCAGATCCTTGGCGATACCGGTCATGGTCGCGGCAGCCGCCTTCCGAACGAGCGCCGAATCGCTGGTCAGGTTGCCGATCAGGCGGCCGGTAGGGGTGCGCTGGAAATACGCGAGGTCGAGGCGCATCAGGTGGTCGAACGCCTGGGTCTGCAAATCGGCGACGACGCGCAGGCTCACCCGGTTCATGAGCACCGACTGGCCGAAATTGGCGGCGCCGCCGAGCACCATCACCCCGAACACGGCGAGCGGCACCACCGCCAGCGCGGTGCGGTCGCGCGCGACGAAGATATCGCCGACCACCGATTCCATCAGCCAGGCGAGTGCCGGTTGCGCGCACGCAGCGACGATCATGCACGCGCCGGCGCCGGCAAGCGTCCCTCGATAAGGTGCGAGATAGCCGCTGGCCAGCCGGCGAACCAGTGCTGCGGTCGGCCGGCGCGGCGCCGCGCCGGCGCCGGACGCCGTCACGACCGGGCGAGCCGCGCCATCAACAGCCGATGCAGCGCCGGACCGGCGGCCACGAGGCTTTCCTGACGCACGCTCTTCCGGTTGTAGCGCATGACCTCTCCGGCCGAAGTGGTCATGGCACCGCCCGCTTCGCCGATCAGGAGGTCGCCGGCGGCAATGTCCCAGTCGCTCTTGGGCCGCAGCGCGATGGCGCCATCGACGCTGCCGCCGGCGACCAGCGCCAGCTTCCAGGCGATGGCGTCGATGACGCGGATCTCGGCTTCCGGGAAGCGGTCGCGCCACAGCGCGCGGCGCCGTTCGTTGCGGCTCGAGGCGAGCACGGCGCCGCTGATGCGCTCCGCGCCGGCGACGCGAACGGGGTTGCCGTTCAGACGGGTGCCGCCGCCCGCGAAGGCGTCATAGAACGCGTCCTCGCAAGGATTGAAGATACAGGCCGAGACCGGCCGCCCGGCCTCGACCAGCGCTGCGGAGACCACCCATTCGCGGTTGCCGTCCACGAAACCGCGGGTGCCGTCGATCGGGTCCACCACCCACACCCGTTCGGAGCCGAGTCGCGCCGGGTCGTCCTCGGTTTCCTCCGACAGCCAGCCGTAATCCGGCCGCGCCCCCATCAAGGTCTTGCGGAGCGCTGCATCGACGGCGAGATCGGCTTCGGTCACCGGGTCGCCCGGGCGCTTCTCGCGCACGTCGAAGCCGCGCTCGAAATAGTCGAGCGCGAGCGCCCCGCCGTCGCGCACCGCACGGCGCAACAGCGCGTGATCGCCGCGTAAATCGGCAGCCGGCGCGCCGGCGCTCACAAGCCGGCCACGGTCATGCCATCGACCCGCAAGGTCGGCGCGTCGAGACCGTAGCGGAATCTGAGATCGTCGGCGGGGGTCATCGCCCGAAACATTTCCAGCAGGTTGCCGGCAACCGTCATTTCGTTCACCGGCCAGGCCAGCCGGCCCTTGTCGATCCAGAACCCCGCTGCGCCGCGGCTGTAATCCCCGGTGGTCGGGTTGAAACTCATGCCCATCATCTCGGTGACGTAGAAGCCGGACTCCACCGAGGCGAGCAACGCCTCGCGGCTTTCGCCGCCGGCGGCCATGTAGAGATTGCTGGGACCCGGCGACGGCGTGCCCGCCGGGCCGCGCGTCGCGTGGCCCGTGGTCGCGAGATCGAGCTGGCGCGCAGTGCGCGAATCGAGCAGCCACCCGGTCAGCACGCCTGCGTCCACGACCGCGAGCCGCCCGCCAACGACCCCTTCGCCGTCGAACGGCCGCGACGACAGGCCGCGCGCGCGATGAGGATCGTCGATAACCGTGACCGCCGGTGCGAACACGGTCTCGCCGCGTTTGTCGCGCAGGCAGCTTGTGCCGCGCGCGATCGCGGCGCCGGAAATCAGCGAGGCGAGCAAGCGCACGAAACCGCCGGACACGCGCGGATCGAAAACCGCGGGCACCCGGCCGCTCGGTTGCTTGCGGGCGCCAAGACGGTTCACCGCGCGCTCGCCGGCGCGGCGCCCGACGTCTTGCGGCGAGTCGAGGTCTTCGCGGTGGCGCGCGGTGTGATACTCGTAGTCGCGCTCCATCGCGGTGTCGCTGCCGGCAATCACCGAAGCGACGAGACCGAAACGCGTCGACTCGTAACCGCCGGCGAAGCCGTTCGACGCGGCGAGCGCGACGCTGCCGCGCCGCCAGCTCGCTTCGGCGCCTTCCGAGTTGGTGACGCCGGGCACGGCGCGAGCCGCGTCCTCGGCAGCGGCGGCGGCGGCAAGCAGGTCTTCCGATGCCGGCTCGGCGTCGTCGGCAAGGTCGAGCGCCGGCGGCGCCGCCGCCATGCGATCGGAATCGGGAAGGCCGCAATGCGGGTCTTCCGGCACCGCCTTCGCCATCGCCAAGGCGCGCGCGACCAGCCCGTCGCGCGCGCCGGCGCCGAGGTCCGTCGTGGAAACGACCGCCTGCCGCGCCCCGACGAACACGCGCAGGCCCAGCTCGGCGGCCTCGGCCCGCTCCACCCCTTCGTTCTCGCCCATCCGCCACGCGGCATCGAGCGATGCCGACTGCGCCAGCATGGCGTCGGCCGCGTCGGCGCCCGCCCGCTTCGCCCGGGCGATCAGATCATCTAGGCGATCGAGATCGCCGCCACGCTCGCTCATGGGCCCTCCGGTCGGGTTTCGCGCGGTCCACGATATACCCTTTGCTGACTGCGCACGCAGTCCATCCGTCGCGGATCGCTCGGGCCTCGCCCTCGCGGCGTCCGCCTACTTCCAGATCGACACGCCGCTTCCCGGCAGACCGTAGCGCGGCCAGTTGCGACTCACCGCCTCGACGACATCGTCGCTCATGCGGATGCGCCGCCCCCATTCGCGCGTCGTTTCGGGCGGCATCTTGGTCGTCGCGTCGAGTCCGATCTTGCCGCCGAGACCCGGTTCGGGACTGGCGAAGTCCAGATAGTCGATCGGAGTCCGTTCGACGATCGTCGCGTCGCGCGCCGGGTCCATCCGGGTCGCCAGCGCCCACATCACGTCGCGCCAGTCGCGCGCGTCGATGTCGTCGTCCACCACGATGACGAACTTGGTGTACAGGAACTGCCGCAGATACGACCATACCGCCATCATCACCCGTTTCGCGTGCCCCGGATAAGCCTTGCGCATCGACACTACGGCGATGCGATAGCTGCATCCTTCCGGCGGCAGCCAGAAATCCACGATCTCCGGGAACTGCTGGCGGATGAGCGGGATGAACAGTTCGTTCAGCGCCTCGCCCAACACGCTCGGCTCGTCGGGCGGGCGACCGGTGAAGGTCGAGAGATAGATCGGGTCGGCGCGCCGGGTGATGGCGCGCACCCGGAAACGCGGAAAGCGCTCGACCGCGTTGTAGTAGCCCGTATGGTCGCCATACGGCCCCTCGTCGCCATAGTCGTCGAGCGCGACCTCGCCTTCGAGAACCATCTCCGCCTGCGCCGGGACCTTGAGCGGCACGGTCTTGCAATCGACCAGTTCGACTCGCGCGCCGCGCAGCAGGCCGGCGAACCGGTATTCCGACAGGGTTTCGGGTATCGGGGTCACCGCGGCCAGGATCACGCCGGGGTCCGCACCGATGACGACCGCGGCCGGCAACGGCCCGCCCCGGTGCGCCGACCAGCGCGCGTGGTGCCGCGCGCCGCCGCGATGCGCCAGCCAGCGCATCAGCGTATGATCGCGCCCCGTCACCTGCATTCGGTAGATGCCGAGATTGCAGTGATCGGTCGGATCCCCGCCGGGGCCTTGGGTCACCACGATCGGCCAGGTAATGAGCGGCGCGGGTTCGCCCGGCCAGCAGGTCTGGACGGGCAGTGCCGAGAGATCCACGTCGCCGCCTTCCAGCACCACCTCGTGAACCGGGGCGCGCCGCACGGTGCGCGGGCGCATCGCGCCGATCGTTTTGAGCAGAGGCAGCATCGCCGCCGCCTCGCGCCAGCCGCCCGGCGGTTCGGGCTGGCGCAGGAAGGCGAGGGTTTCGCCCACCTCGCGCAATTGTTCGGGTTTGCGCTCCATGCCCAACGCCACGCGCTCCACCGTGCCGAACAGGTTGACCAGCACCGGGACGTCGAAGCGCCTGCCGTCCGCCGCGACCGGGTTCTCGAAGATCACTGCCGGTCCCGCTTCCGCGAGCAGCCTCGTCTGGATTTCAGTCATCTCCAGATGCGTCGAAACCGGTTCCGAAACGCGGACCAGTTGTCCGTCGGTTTCGAGCCGGGAGATGAACTCGCGCAAATTGCGGTAGGGCATGGCCGGCCGTGGGCGGGTCTCGCGATGCGCGAACATAGTCGGGCACCCAGGCGTGTGCTATAGCGCGGCGTGGCAGGCGCCGACGCCGCCCCCTCTGATCCCCGACTCGCGACCGGCGGCGATGAAGCTCGACGACGCGCTCAATTTCGACGATCTGCGCCGCATGGCCAAGCGCTATCTGCCGCGCATCGCTTTCGACTATATCGAAGGCGGGGTCGATGACGAGGAGGGACTCGACTACAACCGGCGCGCGTTTCGCCGGCGCCGGCTGATTCCGCGTTATCTCGTCGACGTCGCGGCGCGCAGCCAGCGCGTCCGCCTGTTCGGACGCGAGTTCGCGGCGCCGTTCGGCATCGCGCCCACCGGACTCGCGGGGCTCATGCGCCCCGGCGCCGACCTGATGCTGGCGGAGGCCGCCGTGGCCGCCGACATCCCGTTCATCCTCTCCGGGGCCGGCAACGCCTTGATCGAAGACCTGGGGAAGGCGGCGCCGGAACACGGCTGGTATCAGCTCTACGCCGCCCGCGACAAGGCGATCTCCGAAGACATGATCCGCCGCGCACGTGATTCGGGGTTGCCGGCGCTGGTGTTCACCGTCGACGTTCCGGTGCATCCGAAGCGCGAACGCAACCGGCGCAACGGTCTGGGCCGCCCGTTGCGGATGCCGCTGGCGACTCGGCTCGACGCGCTGCGGCGCCCGCGCTGGCTCGCCTCCTATCTGCGCCACGGAATGCCGATGTTCGCGAATTGGGCGCCCTACGCCGGCGAGAACGCGAATGCCGAGCGCGTGGCCGACTTCATCGCCGATCAGTCGCCGCCGTCGATGAGCTGGAAGGACGTCGAGAACTTCCGCCGCCTGTGGCCGCGCGCGCTCGTGCTGAAGGGAATCATGCACCCTGACGATGCGGTGCGCGCGGCGGAACTGGGGGTGGACGGAATCATGGTGTCCAACCATGGCGCCCGGCAACTCGATCGCGCCGCGTCGCCGCTCGACGTGTTGCCGGCGATCAAGGCCGCCGTCGGCGACCGGGTGACTCTGATGCTCGACAGCGGCATCCGGCGCGGCTCGGACGTGTTGATCGCGATGTGCCTGGGCGCCGAATTCGTCTTCATCGGCCGGCCGGTGCTCTACGGTGCGGCGGTGGGCGGCGCGGCCGGCGCGGGCCACGCGATCGACCTGTTGCGCGGCGAGGTCGACGACACGATGGGCCAGACGGGACTCACCGACCTGGCGGGTCTTGGCCCGGACCGCCTCTTTCGCGACGATTACGGCCGTAACGATCCCTGGGCCTGAGTGCGCGCTCAGCCGGCGAGAAAACCCAGAAACACCAACGCCGCGAAAACGTTATTGACGCGGAACCGGGTCTTGCACCCCGCGGGATCGTCGATATCGAGAGTCGCGACCTGCCACGCCAGCACCGGGGCCGCGGCCGCCAGCCCGGCCCATGCCGGCCATGCGGCTCCGGCTAGAGAAGCCGCCGCGGCGAGCCCCGCGAGGCAGAAGGCGTAGAGGAGCCACAGCACCGGCCGGCTGCGCGCGCCAAGCCACCGAGCCGCCGACTTGACCCCCGCTCGCGCGTCGTCCACGCGATCCTGATGCGCGTAGATCGTGTCGTAGCCGACTGTCCAGACGACCGCCGCGGCGTAGAGAACTCCGGCCGGCCAGTCGAGACCGCCGGTCGCCGCCGCCCAGCCCACCAGCGCGCCCCATGAAAAAGTGAGCCCGAGCCACGCCTGCGGCCACCATGTGATCCGCTTCATGAACGGGTAGGGCAGGATCAGCGCGAGCGACGCCAGGCCGACGGCGATCGCCGCCGGCGCGAGTTGCCACAACACCGCGAGTCCGGCCAGCGCAAGGGCGATCATGAACGCAACGGCGTGGCGCACCGGAATCCGCCCGCTTGCGATCGGGCGGCCGCGCGTCCGCGCCACGCGGGAATCGATATCGCGATCGACGATATCGTTCCACACGCACCCCGCCGCGCGCATGACCAGTGCACCGGCGAGGAACAGCAGGAGCAGCCGCACGCCTTCCGGTGTGCCGGGCCACGCCAGCGCCACAGCCCACCAGCACGGCCACATCAGCAGCAGGAATCCCGCCGGTTCGTGAAGGCGCGCGAGCCGAAGATAGGCGAGGACCGTATCGCGCGCGCGGCCGCCCGTCGGCGCGAGCGCAGGACTCACCGACCGGCCCTTCGCCCCGATGCCGGACTCCCGGCCGGCAACGGGTCTTGAGATCGACCGCACCATGATCGAATACTACCCGCTCCCATACCATGCGCGCCCGCGCCGATGCGTGCTGGACCCCGGTCGGCGCGCGCGCCTATGATGCTGGCGAACACGGCCGCGCCGACGTGGAAAATTGGGACAGGAGAGCGTTCATGAACCTTCGGGATGCGGTTTCGCGCCGCCGCGCAATTACGATCGTCGGCACCGTGGCCGGGTCGGCGTTGTTGCCGCGGCTGGCCGCCGGGCATCATGCGCCGATCCGCGAATGGAGCGGGGTGGCTCTGGGCGCGCCGGCGCGCATCGTGCTGGAACACCCCGACAAGGCGGAGGCCGAGCGGCTGTTCGAAGCCTGCGCGCGCGAGATCGGACGGCTGGAGGCCGAGTTCAGCCTGCACCGGCAAGAAAGCGCGCTGAGCCGGCTCAACCGGGACGGCGGCCTCGACGCGCCAGGTCTCGACATGGTGCGCGTGCTGCGCGCCGCGCATCGTTTCGGCGCCCTGACCGACGGCGCGTTTGACGTCACCGTGCAACCGTTGTGGATGCTCTACGCCAACCACTTTCACCGTCACCCCGGCGATGCGGACGGACCTGACGAAAGCTCGGTCGCGGTAGCGCGCGCACGGGTCGATTACCGCGCGCTGGAGATTTCGCCGCAGCGCGTGGCGCTCGCCGGATCGGGCCGCGCCGTCACGCTCAACGGCATCGCGCAGGGCTACATCACCGACCGGATCGCCGATCTGCTCCGCGCCGGCGGCATCGCCGACGTGCTGATCGATCTCGGCGAGACACGCGCGCTGGGGCGGCATCCGGAAGGCCGGCCATGGACGATCGGACTCGCCGACCCGCGCGACCCGCGGCAATGGGGACCGGTGATCGAACTCGTCGATCGCGCGGTGGCGACCTCGGGCGGTTACGGCACTCGCTTCAGTGCCGACGGCGCGCACCACCATCTGTTCGCGCCCGACACCGGACGCAGCGCCAACCATCATCTTTCGGTCAGCGTGGTCGCCGATGACGCGATGACGGCGGACGCCCTTTCGACCGGCCTGTTCGTGGCCCCGCCCGAAGTGGCCGAACGGGTTGCGCAGGCGATGCCCGGAGTTGCCATCTATCTGACCGACTCCGCCGGCAGGCAACGCCGGCTGAACGAGACCGCCTGAACGCCGACCGCCGAACCGCGGCGCCGCCGTTACGACAGCGCCGCACCCTTCGGAGCGAACCAGCGGCGGGCTTCTGCCGGGCCTGGGCGTCCGCCCGCCGTTCGCCGCTGGTTCAGTTCAGGTAGCCGTATTCGCCCCAGAGCTTGTAGTCCTCGCGGAACGAACTGAGCGACGCCCACACCCGCGCGAAATCCTCGTTCGCCGCGGCGTGCTCTTCCGCCACTTCCGTCCACGCCGCCTCCAGCGCATCAAGGATTTCATCCGGCCAGCGGTGAAAGGTCACGCCGGCATTCTGCAACTGCTGCATGGCGCCGAACTGGATCGCCTCGCCCTGCGCGAAGCCGCGCAACATACTCTCCATGCACACGGCGTTGATGATCTCGCGCTGGGTGTCCGACAGTCCGTTCCAGTTGTCGAGGTTGATGATCAGTTCGCCCATGCTCACCGGCTGGTGCCAGCCCGGGAAGTAGTAGTGTTTCGCAATCTCGTGGAAGCCGAGGTCGAGGTCGATCGCCGGCATCGAGAATTCCGTGGCGTCGATGGTGCCGAGCTCGAGCGCCGGATAGATGTCGCCGCCGGCCAGGAGCTGGGTCGAGACCCCGACCTTCTCCATCACCTTGGCGCCGAGGCCGAAGAAACGCATCTTCAGACCCTTCAGGTCGTCGAGGTTCTGCACTTCCTCGCGGAACCAGCCCGACCCTTCCGGCGAGAGCAGGTTGCACGGCAGGGGATGGATGTTATGGCGGTGGTAGATTTCGTCCCACAACTCCTTGCCGCCGCCGAAATACATCCACGCCACGGCTTCGCCCGCCGACGGTCCGAACGGCACTGCGGTAAAGAACTGCACCGCCGGTATCTTGCCGGCCCAGTAGCCGGCCGCCGTCCAGCCGGCATCGACCGAACCGTTCGACACCGCATCGAAGATCTCGAGTGCCGGTACCAGCGCGCCGGGTTCGAAGAATTTCATCTCGATCGTGCCGCCGGACAGGATCTTGACACGCTCTTCGATCAGCTGGCCCTGGTCGCCGAGCTGCACCATTTCACCGGGAAAGGAACTGGCCATCTTCCAGCGCACTTTCTTGTCCGGCGCCGCGTGTTCGGCGGTCTCGGTCGGCGCAATCGACTCTCCTCCGGCGACGGTCTCGCCGTCGGTGCCGCCGAGCGCATACATGCCGACGAGTATCCCGACGACCAACCCGCCGATGCCGACCACTATCGTTTGCCCGTTCATCACTTCCTCCCTGGGCGGCAGCTCGCCGCCCGTTAGCCCTCACGACGCGCGAGACCACGCGAAGTGCATGGCATAGCCCAAGCCGGGCGCGCGGTCCAGCGGCGCCTCAATAGCCGCGCCCCGGGTCGACGACGTGATGCAGAGGCAACCCGGCCCTCAGACGGCGCCAGTTCCCTGCCACCTGCGCGGCGGCGGTCTCCGGCAGCACCTGGCCGGCGACGTGCGGAGTCAGGGTGATCCGCGGATGGCGCCACAACGGGCTGGACGACGGCAGCGGTTCGACGCGGCAAACGTCCAGCCAGGCGCCCGACAGGTGCCCCGAATCGATGGCGGCGATCAGATCCGCTTCGTTCTGGTGGCCGCCGCGGGCTGCGTTCACCACATACGCCCCGCGCGGCAGGCGGGCGAACAGAGCCGCGTCGAGGATGCCCCGGGTCTCGCCGGTCAGCGGCAGAAGGCAGACGAGAATATCGGTGCGGGCGAGAAACCGATCCAGTCCGTCGGTACCGCGGTAGCAAGCGATCCCGTCGCCTTCCGGTTCCGCCGTCTCCGGGCCCCGGCGCCAGCAGGCGACCGGAAAGCCCAATCCGGCGAGCGCCCGTGCGCAGGCCCGTCCGATCTCACCGAATCCCATCACCCCGACTCGCCGCGCCGGCGTATCGCAGGCCGGTAGCTGCCGCCAGCGCGCCTGCGCCTGAAAGGCGCGATACTCGTCCATCCGGCGGTGGCGGTGCAGCACAGCCAGCGTGACATATTCGACCATCTGACTCGTCAACGCCGGATCGACCAGACGCACCACTGGAACGTCGGGCAGAGTGCTGTCGGCGAACACGTGATCGGCGCCGGCGCCGAGCGAGAACACGGCCCGAAGCGCCGGCAGACTCGCCAGCAGGCCGGGTTCGGGGCGCCAGACCAGCGCCGAATCGATGTCTTCGGTGCGCCCGGTCCCGGGCCACACGCGCAATTCGAGTTCCGGCGCGGCGGCGGCGAGCGCAGCCCGCCACGCCGCCGGATCGTCGACGGAACTCGCGAACAGCATTGCCATCGTCGTCTCCACCGTGCTGTTCCCGCCAGCGCCGCATGATGCGATAACGCCGGGCGGTTGTCGCCGACCGGGCTCCGGGGATAAGCACGCTTCATGGTATGGCGCTCGATATCGATGGGGTTGGCGGTCTGGTTGCGCGCCGTGTTCCGGCTCGCCGCAGGTCTGGCCTGCTCCCTGTCGCTGATCGTCGCCGGCTACGCGCTGATCGTCAGGCTCAGCCCCCACATCGCGGTAACGCTGGTGGCGTTCGCCGTGCTGGCCAGTCTGACGCTTGCGGGATGGTGGCGGTATTGCGGCGTCGTCGCGGCGGAGGGACGCGCCCGACCTCGCGCATTGCTCGCCGGATTCGAACATCCGGTCCGCGGCTTCATCGCCGGCTTCATGCCGTTGTTCGTGGTGTGCGCTCCGATCTGGCTGGTCGAGACCTGGCTCGATCCCGTCTTGCCGCCGGGAGCGCGCGCCGGGATCGTATTCATCGCGGCGTTGCTGGCGATGCCGGCGACGCTGATCGTCCCGTTCGCGGCGATGGCCTATCCGCTGCGGTGGGAGCTCCCGTATCGGCTCGGCTGGTCCGACAGCCTCGCCGCGGCGCTCGTCATCTTCGCGATCGGCGGTCTCGGCCCGGCGACGTGGCTGTTTCTCGAAGCATACGCACTGGACATCGTCATCGCCGGTTTGCCAATATCGATCGCGCCGTTCGGACCCGGGATCGTGCGTTCGGCGGGAGTGATCGTCGGGTTGTTCTCGGTGCCGGCGGCAAGTTGCATCTGGGCCGCCACCTACGGACCCCCGCGTTTGCGACGACACCAGCGCCGCCGGTAGCCCGGCAGCGACGAAGGGAGAACCGTGGCCTATCACGTTCTGATCGACGGCGCGCAACACGGCCCGTACGAGACCGCGACGATCGACCGGATGATCCACGACGGGCGGATCGACGGCGGAACCTATGTCTGGAAAGCCGGAATGGCGGAATGGACGTTCGCGGACAACGTGCCGGAAATCGCCGCCCTGCTGCGCGCCGCGGCGACTCTGCCGGCGGAGTCCGGGAGAGGCCCCGCGCGGGCCGGTCGCCTGTCTGTCGTCCGCGCGTTCGGCGACGCCGGCCGCGCGCTGGTCGAAGACCCGGTGCGAACCTTCGTGTTCGGTGTGATCCTGTATCTGCTACTGCTCGCGATCGGGCCGCTCGCGTTGGCGTGGGCGTTGTCGGTTTCCGGGTTCCTGCCATCGGACGGCGCATACACCGGCTTCGTGCCTCTCGATGACCGGGTGCGCGCATACGGCATCGTCTCGGGCGGCGCGTTCGTCGCGTTCGCGCTCCACTGGGTTGTCCTGGGCGGGCTGTGCGCCTCGGCGCTGGCGATGGTGCGCCGCCAACCCGTGACCATCGCGCGGATGTTCGCCGGTTTCCGTCGGTCGTTCGCCATGATCGCCTTCGGCGTCCTGGCTTCCGCGATGGTCGCCGCCGGCGCCGTGGCGTTGCTGCTCCCCGGCATCTTTCTGGCGGTCGCTCTGGCGCTCGGCCCCATGGTGATCATGGACCGGCGCGCCGGGCCGCTCGACGGCATCGGCGGCAGCGTTCGCGTCGTCCTCCGGCTGGGGTGGTTTCGGTGTTTCGCCGTCGCGTTGCTGCTTGCCGTCGCGTTCCTGCTCCTGGCCGCGATCGTCGGTTTCGCGGTCGGCCTTGACGCGGGCGTGCCGGCCGGTGGAGGAGAGGCGGGACTCGGTATCGATGCGATGCAGGCGGTGAAGGCGCAACTGTCCGCTTTCGTCGCCAACCCGACCCTCGAGGCGCTCCTGCTGTTCAACGCGGTGAACACGCTGGCGCTGATGTTCACGGCCGGCGTCCTGGCTTCGATGTATGGGCAGGGCCGCGACGCGCTCGAACATGTCCGAACCTGACCGAACCGACAGCATGAACGGCTGGTATGCCGTCGTCGACGGCAAGCCGCACGGGCCGCTGTCGCGCGCCGAGGTGATCGGGATGATCGGCAAGGGCGCGGTCCGACCCGACACGCGGGTCTGGCGCGCCGGCATGGAAGACTGGGCGGCGGCTTCGAGTTTCGTCGAGTTCGCCGGCCACTTCGCAAGCCGCGAAGCGAGCGCACAACCCCCCGCGGCGCAGCCCCTGCCGAGAACGCCGACCCCGCGGCCGCTCGACCTCGGCCGCGCCGTCGAAGACGGAGTGGCGGCCTTTCGTCGCGCGCCGTGGCGGGCTTGCGCCGGCGCCCTGACCTACGTTTTGCCGGTGTTCGCGGTCAACTCCCTCCTGGTCTTCCGGTTGTCGGTCGGGGGTGGCGAGGCGGCGGCGCCGTCGACGGCGGAAGTCGCGCTCTGGCTCATGGGCATGCTCATCGTCGCGGTGGTCCTGCGCGCCGGGCTCTGCCTCTTCACACTGCGCCTGTTGCGCGGCGACGCCGCGTCGCCGGCGCTGGTGTTCGCCGGCGTGGCCCGGATCGTCGTGTTGGCGCCTTACGCGCTGCTCTACGGCGCGGCCGTGTTCGGCGGAATGCTGTTCCTGATTTTGCCGGGCATTTTTCTCGCCGTCGTCTTCTCGCTCGGATTCTACATCATCATGGAGAGCCGGCTCGGTCCCCTCGCCGCCATGCGCGAAAGCTGGCGCGCGGTCATGACCCTCGGATGGTGGCCGGTATTCGCCGTCTATCTCGTGAGTTTCCTCGGTGTGATCGCGCTGGCGCTGATCTCCGGCGTAGTCGGGTTCATGTTCGGCGCGCCGCTGTTCGGAGAGATCGCACAAGTGGTTTTCGTCGCCGGCTGGACCGCGGTTACCGCGCTGGTCATCGCCGCCGTCTATGAACAGGCCCGGCAGAATCGCGAACGCGCGTCGTCCGCGACCGGCGCATGACGGCATCCGAACGTTCACACCGCGCACTGAGGAAACCGCCATGACCATCGAGCACATCCGGACCGATCTCTACAGCCTGCCGCTGCCGACTCCGGTCCAGGCGGCGAGCACCGGCGTAATGCGCGCTTTCGACATGGTCGTGTCGCGAATCCACGATTCGAGCGGCGCCGAGGGTTGCGGCTACACCGTGATGATGCCCGGCCAGGGCGCGGCGGCCGCGACGATCGTCGAACGCACGTTCACCGACATCCTGCACGGCGCCGATGCGGGGCGGATCGAGTGGCTGTGGCAGCGTATGTGGCGGGCGCACCACTATGCCGGGCGCGGGGCGCCGCTCACCTTCGCACTCGCAGCGGTCGATACCGCGCTGTGGGACCTGCGCGGGCGCATGCTCGGCGAGCCGCTGTGGCGCCTGCTTGGCGGGCACGACCCGCAGGTGCGCGCCTATGCCGGCAATATCGATCTCAATTTCCCGCTCGGGCAGTTGCTCGCCGGCGCGAGTCGCAGCCTCGAACAGGGGTTTCGCTCGGTCAAGATGCGCCTCGGCCGCCCCACCCTCGCCGAAGATGCCAGGCGGGTCGCGGCGATGCGCGAGCATCTCGGTCCCGACATCGAGCTGATGGCCGACGCCAACGAGGTCTGGCGCGTCGATCAGGCGGCGCGCGCCCTGCACGCGCTGAAGGAGTTCGGTCTGGTGTGGGTGGAGGAGCCGATCCAGCCCGATAATTTCGCCGGTTACGCGCATCTGCGCCGTCTCGGCCTGGTTCCGCTGGCGGCCGGCGAGAACCTGCACACCCTGGCCGAGTTCACCGGTCTGATCGCCGCCGGCGGGGTCGATTTTCCCGAACCCGATCTCACCACTTGCGGCGGCGTCACCCCGTTCATGAAAGTCGCCCGGCTGTGCGAGGCGCACGGGTTGCCGGTGATGTCGCACGGCGCCCACGACCTGCACGTCCATCTCCTCGCAGCGGTTCCCAACGCCGCCTACCTGGAAGTGCACGGGTTCGGGCTGGAGAAGTTCATGGCCGACCGCATCGCCGTCGTCGATGGCATGGCGACGGCGCCCGACCGCCCCGGCCACGGCATCGAGTTCGACTGGCCGGCGCTCGAAGCCCACCGCGTGTGAGGCGGCGATGACCATCGCCGCCCTGAGATGCGACCGCTACCGGATTCCGCTCGCGGTCGCGCTGTCGGATTCGACCCACGGCGAGATGACTGCGTTCGATCTCGTCACCGTGCGCATCGCCGACGAGGAGGGACGCGAGGGCCTCGGCTATACCTATACCGCCGGCGGCGCCGGGGCGGGCGCGATCCGGTCGCTGATCGCCGACGACCTGTTTCCCTTGCTCGACGGCGCCGACGAGACCCGGACCGAAGCGCTGTGGAAACGCATGTGGCGCCACACCCATTTCGTCGGACGCGGCGGCCCGGTCTCCTTCGCCATGGCGGCGGTCGATATCGCGCTGTGGGATCTCAAGGCGCGGCAGGCGGACATGCCGCTATGGCGTCTGCTCGGCGGCCACGATCCGCAGGTTAGCGCCTATGCCGGCGGTATCGACTTGCAGTTTCCGCTCGAGCGGCTGCTCGAACAGACGCGGGGGAACCTCGACAAGGGTTTTCGCGCGATCAAGATGAAGGTAGGCCGCGACCGCCTCGACGAAGACGTCGCGCGCGTCGGCGCCATGCGCGATTTTCTGGGGCCGGGCTTCCCGCTGATGGCCGACGCCAACATGCGCTGGACCGCCGACGAGGCGGTGACCGCGGCGCGGGCGCTGACCGACGCGCGGCTGGTATGGCTCGAAGAGCCGATGGCGCCGGAAGACATCGCCGGCCACGCGCGGTTGCGGCGCATGACTCCGGTTCCCATCGCCGCCGGCGAGAACCTGCACGGGCTCGCCGAGTTCCGCGCCTATATGGAAGCCGGCGCGGTGTCGTTCCCGGAGCCCGATGTAGCGACATGCGGCGGGATTACCGTGTGGATGAAGGTGGCGCGGCTCGCGGAAGCGTTCGACCTGCCGGTCACCTCGCACGGGGTGCACGACCTGCACGTCCATCTGCTCGCCGCGGCGCCGAACGCTTCGTATCTCGAAGCGCACGGCTTCGGGCTCGAGGACTATATGAGCGACCCGCTGGTCGTGCGCGACGGTTTCGCCGAGGCGCCCGACCGGCCGGGGCATGGCGTGGCGCTGGACTGGCGGGGCCTCGAGGCGCTGCGGGTCTGACCCCGCGCCGTTAGCTGTCGGCGTAGCAGGCCACTTCCGCACGCGCGCCCGGATGGGTGACGGCGCCGCCGATCGCCGGGCCGACGAGCTGCGCATACTTCCACAACTCGCCCGAACGATGCTCGTTCTCCCGCGCCTCCCACGACCGGCGCCGGTCGGCGAGTTCGGCGTCGGAAAGCTCGACGTCGAGATGCCCGTCCACCGCATCGATGACGACGACGTCGCCGTCGCGCAACAGGCCGATCGGTCCGCCGGCCGCCGCCTCGGGGCCGACATGGCCGATGCAGAAGCCGCGCGTCGCGCCGGAGAACCGGCCGTCGGTGATCAGCGCCACCTTGTCGCCGGCGCCCTGGCCGTAAAGCGCGGCGGTGGTGGCCAGCATCTCGCGCATCCCCGGCCCGCCGCGCGGCCCTTCGTAGCGGATCACGAGCACGTCGCCTTCCTGGTAGTCGCGGCGTTCGACGGCCGCGAAAGCGTCTTCCTCGCAATCGAACACGCGCGCCGGGCCGCGATGCTTCAGCTTCTCCATGCCGGCGACTTTCACGATCGCGCCTTCCGGCGCCAGATTGCCCCGGAGGCCGACCACGCCGCCGGTCGGCGTGATCGGCGTGTCGGCGCGGCGCACTACGTCCTGGTTCTCCGGAAAGGCGAAGCCGTCCAGGTTCTCGGCGATGGTCTTGCCGGTCACCGTCATGCAGTCGCCGTGCAGGAAGCCGCCGTCGAGCAGCGCCTTCATGATCACCGATACGCCGCCGGCCTCGTAAAGATCCTTGGCGACATAGCGCCCGCCCGGCTTGAGATCGGCGATATAGGGGGTGCGCTTGAAGATCTCCGCCACGTCCGGCAGGGTGAAATCGATCCCGGCTTCGTTGGCCATCGCCGGCAGGTGCAGGCCGGCATTGGTCGAACCGCCCGAGGCGGCGACCACCGTCGCCGCGTTCTCGAACGCCTTGCGGGTGGCGATGTCGCGCGGCCGCAGGCCGTCCGCGATCATCCGCATCACCGTGCGGCCCGCCGCGTCGGCATACTCGTCGCGGCTTTCGTAGGGTGCCGGCATGGCGGTCGAGTTGGGCAGCGCGAGCCCGATCGCCTCCGACACGCAGGCCATGGTGTTGGCGGTGAACTGGCCGCCGCACGACCCGCCGGACGGACACGCCACCTTCTCCAGCGCGGCGAGGTCGCGGTCGTCCATCTCGCCGGCGGAGTGCCGCCCGACCGCCTCGAACACGTCCTGCACGGTCACGTCTCGCCCCTGGAACTTGCCCGGCAGAATGGATCCGCCATAGATGAACACGCTCGGGACGTTGAGCCGGAGCATCGCCATCATCATCGCCGGCAGCGACTTGTCGCACCCCGCGATGCCGACCAGCCCGTCATAGGCGTGGCCGCGCACCGCGAGTTCGACCGTGTCGGCGATCGCTTCGCGGCTGACCAGCGAAGCTTTCATGCCCTGATGGCCCATGGCGATGCCGTCGGTGACGGTGATGGTGGTGAACTCGCGCGGCGTGCCGCCGGCGAACGTGACCCCGCGCTTGACCGCCTGCGCCTGGCGTCCGAGCGTGATGTTGCACGGCGCGGTTTCGTTCCAGGTCGTCGCGACTCCGATAAAAGGCTGATGGATCTCCTTTTCGGTAAGACCCATCGCGTAATAGAACGCCCGGTGCGGCGCGCGTTCGGGGCCTTCGGTGGCGTGCCGACTCGGCAGCTTGCTCTTGTCGAATTGGCTCATCCCGAGGTTCTCCCCCCATTTGTCCGTGCGTCGCTGTGCGAGGCGCGACAATAGCGCCCGCGGGGCTTCCGTCAAACGGTGCCGCATGATGGACGGCCGCTTCGAAAACTTCGCCCGTTCTCGAAAGAGAGCGCCACGCTCTCGCACCACGGTTCGAGACACGATCCCCGCCCCTTTGCGGCGGCCTGGGGGTGCCGCCGTCCCGCCGTCGTCGCCGGCACGAACCGCCACAATTCCTGGGCGCGCGGGCGTCCCGCCCGCATCCCGCCCGCCGTCATCGCCGGCACGAACCGCGATAATTTCTGTAGGGGCAACCCTTGTGGTTGCCCTCCCTTGTTCCCCGCCTGTTCAGGGATTCGGGCGCCCACAAGGGGCGCCCCTACAGATGGGTCGATGTGGCATGAGGGCGGGACGCCCGCGCACCTCTGGTGCGGGCGCCCCTACGGGCGGGTCGATATCGCCTGGCGCACCCGCCCCTTTGCGGCGGCCCGGAGGCGCCGCCGTCGCGCTGTCATCGCCCGAACGAACCGCGATAATTTCTGTAGGGGCAACCCTTGTGGTTGCCCTCCCCTATTCCGCGCGTGTTCGGGGGTTGGGCACCCACAAGGGGCGCCCCTACAGGCGGGTCGATGTCGCTTGGCGCGCTCGCCCCTTTGCGGCGGCCTGGGGGCGCCGCCGTCCCGCCGTCGTCGCCGGCACGAACCGCAACAATTCCTGGGTGCGCGGGCGTCCCGCCCGCATCCCGCCCGCTGTCATCGCCCGAACGAACCGCGATAATTTCTGTAGGGGCAACCCTTGTGGTTGCCCTCCCTCGTCACCCGCCCGTCCGGGGGTTCGGGCGCCCACAAGGGGCGCCCCTACAGATGGGTCGATGTGGCATGCGGGCGGGACGCCCCCGCACCTCTGGTGCGGGGCGCCCCGACAGGCAGGTCGATGTCGCCTGGCGCCCCCGCCTACCAGCGCAGCGCGCCGCGCAGTCCGATGCCGTGGTCGGCCATGTCCGATCCGCTCTCGCGACGGCTGGCTTCCAGGCTCAAGGCGAGGCCGGCGCCGAGGCCGAAGCGCCCGCCCAGGCGGTAGCGCCGCGCGCCGTCGTCGGCCAGCGCCGCGCCGCTGTAGGGCGTGACCAGGCCGGCCCCGTCGAGCGCCGCCAGACCGTAGCCCAGCTCCGCGTCGATCCGCCCGACCGGCGCCGCCCCGTCCGCCGCCCGGGCGGTCATGCCGTCGTCCCACAACTGCGACAGCCCGCTCCCCGTCTCGCCCCAGGACGGGACCACGCTCAGCGACAGGCCGCGTCCGTCCGCGCCCGGGTCCAGACGCACGAAGCCGGACGCGCCCCACTCCCGCAGGTCCCCGGCATGCGCCGCCAGCGCCCGGCCCGAAATCTCCGCCGTCAGGCCCGAAGCCCGGTCGGCCCAGCCCACGCCGACGCCGAGCTCGAACCCCGCCCCGGTCGCCCCGTCGCCGCCGTCCCAGCGCATCCCCGCCTCCAGCGACGGCGTCAGCAGCGCCCCCGATGACAGCGCGAACGCCCGCGAACCCTCCAGCGCCAGACGCAGCCGGCGCGTGTTCGCCGTCACCCCGTCGATCAGGTCGCCGTTGTCGTCGACCTCCAAACGCGCCGTCTGCGCCTCGCCCTTGAGGTCGAACGCCGTCGCACCCCCGGACGCAAGCCGGGCGGCGCCGCCCACCGCCGCCGTCAACAACACGGTATCACTCGACTGGCGGCCCGCCGCTTCCTCGTCGTCGATCTCGATCTCGCCCCGGCCCCAGCCGACCGTCGCCCACAGCCGGCCGCCGTCCGCCAGAGACAGGCCCGCATAGGGATGGACGCTCGCCATCCGGCTCTCCAGCGTACCCGCCGCCGGCGCCGCGCCGTTCCGGTCGGTATAGTCGATCGAACCTTCGGACCAGGACAGCGCCGCCCCGGCGCGGACGTCGGCGCCGAGGCCGGCGTCGAGGCCGAGATAGCCGGCAAACGTCTCGCCCTCCCACTCGAGCGCGTCGCCGTCCAGCGACAGCCGCCGCCACTCGCCCGACCCCCAGAACGCGACATCGCCGGTGCCGGAACCGCCGTCCCCGGACAGACCCAGCGCGAACGACTCGCCCGACAGCGCCCGCTCGTTGGCCCCCAGAGCCCCGGCGACCGACGAGAGCGCGTCCGCGAAACCGGTCGTCGCTGCCGGCCCGCCGCCCGACAACGCCGCGTCGAGGCGGCCGCTCACCGCCTCCGCCGCGCTCGCCGCCAGCGCCTGCCCCAGTTCCGGCACGACCGACTCGTTCACCGCCGCCAGACGCTCGCGCGTCTCCGCCCCGGCGGCGGTCACCTCGACGGTGAAGCGCGCCGCGGCCGCGGCGTAGTCGTCGGTGGCGGCCGCCGCCGCCTCGACGGTGCAGGCGCCGGCGGCGAGAAGGGTCAGCGCGCCCGTGTTCCCGTCCGCCGTGCAGACGCCGGGGGTCTCGCTGGCGTAGGTCAGCACCGCGCCGCCCGCCACCTCAGGCGCGACCAGCGCCGGCGCCGCGCCGTCCACCGCGGCGCGGGCCGGGCTGTAGGCGAAGCCGCTCAGGTCCTGCACCCCCCTGGCGACCGCGATGGCGACGGTCAGTGCGGCGGGATCGCCGTCCTCGTCCCTCGCGGTCAGGGTCAGCGTAGCCACCCCCGCCGCCGTCGGCGTGCCGGCGAAGGTGCGCGCGGCGTCGTCGTAGCTCACCCCGGCGGGGATGTCCGCCTTGTCCGTCAGCGTGTAGGTCAGCGCGCCGTCGCCGCCCGTCGCCGCCGGCAACGCCACCGAGCCGATGTCGATGCCCACTCTCCAGTCCGCGGCGTAGCGCGAGAGAGCGAAGCGCGGCGCGGTGTCCGACGACGGGGTCGTCGCGCTTGCCTCGTCGCTCGGGTCGCCGTAGCCGCCGTCGTTCCCGGCGCGCACCTGCACGTAGTATGTCGTGCCGGCGGTCAGCCCCGTCAGGCTCGCACTGGTGCCCGTCCGGTCCGCGCTCCAATCGCCCGGGCTCCCCGAGGTCGCGCCGTAGCGATACTGGTACTTCGTGGCCGTCGCCGCGGCGTCCCATGCGAGGTCGATCTGCGTTGGCGACGCGGCGGCGGCGGTCAGGCCGGCGACCTTGCCCGGCGCGGCGACCTGCCGGGTCGTCGCGCTCGCCTCGTCGCTCGGGGTGCCGTAGCCGCCGTCGTTCCCGGCGCGCACCTGCACGTAGTATGTCGTGTCGGCGGTCAGCCCGGTGATGCTGGCGCTGGCGCCAGTCACGTCGGCGCTCCAACTCCCCAGGCTCCCCGAGGTCGTGCCGTAGCGGTATTGATACTTCGTCGCGGTAGCCGTCGCATCCCACGAGAGGTCGATCTGCGTCTGCGACGCGGCGGTGGCGGTCAGGCCGGCAACCTTGCCCGGCGCATCTACCTGCTGGGCCGTCGGCGTGACGTCCTCGGAGGTGGCGACCGCGCCGGCGAGGTTGCCCGCCCTGGCGCGCAGCTTGCCGTTGTAGGCCGTGCCGTTGGTCCCGGTAATGACGATGGACCGGGCGGCGATCTCGCCGGCGGTGGCCGCCGTCCAGGCCGTGCAATCGACCGCGCCGGGTTCGCAGCGCCGCCAGTCCCAGGCGTCGATGCCGCTGTCCCCGGGGTCGGTCCAGGTCAGGGTGAACGACCCGTCCCCCGCGGTGACGCCGATGGCGGGCGCGGCCGGCGTGACGGTGATGACCGCGACATCGTGGGCCGCGGTCAGCGCGTCGTAGTTGGCGTTGCCGGTAATCGTCGCCGTTACGATACATCCGCCCGAGGCTTCGATGGCCAGGTTGCCGCCGTCGGTGTCTATGGTGCAGACGGCATCGTCGCTGCTGTCGTATTCGACAGTCCCGCCGCCGGTGGCAGGATCCTGGGCGATCGTCGGCAGGGCTGGCGCGTCGTCGCCGAAGGTTAAGGCGAAGGTGTCTCCGCCGCCGCTCAGGCTCTGCGTGCCCTTGCCGATGGTGACGTCGAAGGTCACGGTGTCCGTGTCGCTGTCGGCGTCGGTGGCCGTCCAGGTGAAGGCGGTGGCCGTGATCAGCGCCGTGGTCGGTGTGCCGCTGATCTCCTTCGTTGACGCGGTATTGGTCAGCGTCAGCCCGTAGGCGGTGATGTCCGGCGTCAGCGTGTAGGTCAGCGTGCCGTTGCCGCCGGTGGCGGCGGGCAGCGTTACCGCGGCGATGGCTTCGCCCACCGTCCAGGTCTGGTCGTCCACGTCTTCCGACCCGAAGTCCGGCTCCGCCGCGTCGTCGTCGGTGATGGTCAGCGGCGCCGGGTTCACCGTCAGGCTCCCCGACGCGCCCTCGACCGTCACCGTCTCCCCGCCCGACTCGGCAATCGTGTCGTTCACCGGCATGATCGCGAACGTCGTCGAGGCCGTCGCGGCCCCCGCCGCGATGGTGATCGTCCCCGGCGCCGTCGTCACCGCGTAGTCCGTCGTCTCCGTCGCCGTGCCCGCGCTCACCGACACCGTCACCTCGGTGTCCGACCCGAACCTCGTGGTTCCATCCACGTCGGCATGCACCGTCACCGTCTGCGCCCCGCCGTCCTCGGTCACCATTGCCGGGTCCAGCCGCAGCGAAATCGTCGGCGCCGTGTCGTTGTCGCTGATCGTCAACCACGCCGGGACATTGGGCAGAAACACGGGATATCCGAGAGCGTTCACATAGATCACCTCGTCACCCTCGAACAGGGTGTCTTCCGTCACCGTCAAATCCACGGTCCCGCTGCCGCTGAACTCGCCGGCGGGAATCTCGACCTGGACGTCCGGCTGGTTGTTCCCGCTGCCTTTGAAGTCCACGTCCTCGTCCGCCGCGGGGATATCGGCGAAAGGTCCCGTGGTCGCCATGACGCCGCCATTCACGAACACGCTGATATTGCTGTCCACCCCCACGGTCGAGCCATCGGCGGGGTACGACGCCGTCACCGTGATCTCCGTCGTGCCGGAGCCTTCGCCGACACTGACCGGATCCACCGAGATCACGATCGCCGCCGGCGCCGCATCGGCGTTGGTGATGGTCAGGGCCGGGTCCGCCGCGCTCACCGTCAGGCCCTGGACCGTGGTGCTCCCCGTCACCTCCACCGTCTCGTCGCCTTCGAAGACGTTGTCGTCCACCGGCGTGATGGTGAACGTGCCCGTCGCGCTCGCATCGCCCGCCGGGATGGTGATCGTGAACGGGTCCGCCACCATCACCGAATAGTCCGTCGTCAGCGTCGCCGTGCCCGCCGCCACCGTCACCGTCACCGGCGTCGCCTCGGTGCGCGTCGTGCCGCCGGTCAGCGCCGCCCGCACCGTCACCGTCTGCGGCGTGCCGTCCTCGGCCACCGTGTTCTGGTCGCCCGTCGTGTCCGCGTCCGTATCCACCGCCAGGGAGATGCCCGTCGGCGCGGCCTCGTCCTGCGCCCGAGCGGCCGGCGAACCGACCGCCGTCGCGAGCAGACAGAAAAGACCGATCAGGCAACGGGGAGGTCTGCGTGAGGCCCCGGGCCGGACGGTCGCTTTATCGCGGCCGATTTCGGCCGTCGAAATGCGCAGAGACGCTGTGCGAGCGAACAAGTCGGTGCTTACGGCGGGGGAGGGGGGGGGACAGAAGCATCGCCGCCGGGCGAACATGCCCGGCAATCGTTCCCGCGAGTCTCTTCGTCATGACACGCTCCTCGCCGATGCCACCCCGTGCGGCGCGCAACGTAGCGGCAAGAGGATTCTGGAACGAACGGTTTTTTATCGCGTGCACGAGGGCGAGCAGGCCGTGCGTACCGCCGGGGCCTCACTCGCCCGGCCCGTCGTCGGTCCCGCGGGTGCGCGGGCGTCCCGCCCGCATACATGCGGCACGCACCGCGATAATTTCTGTAGGGGCAACCCTTGTGGTTGCCCGCCCCTATTCCGCGCCTGTTCGGAGGTTAGGGCGTCCACAAGGGGCGCCCCTACAAGCAGGTCGATGTGGCCTGGCATCCCCGCCCTTTCGCGGCGGCCTGGAGGCGCCGCCGCCGCGCCGTCATCGCCGGCACGCACCGCGATAATTTCTGTAGGGGCAACCCTTGTGGTTGCCCTCCCATATTCCGCGCCTGTTCGGGGGTTCGGGCACCCACAAGGGGCGCCCCTACAGATGGGTCGATGTGGCCTGGCATCCCCGCCCTTTCGCGGCGGCCGGGAGGCGCCGCCGCCGCGCCGTCATCGCCACCACGAACCGCGACGATTTCTGTAGGGGCAACCCTTGTGGTTGCCCTCCCATATTCCGCGCCTGTTCGGGGGTTCGGGCACCCACAAGGGGCGCCCCTACAAGCAGGTCGATGTGGCCTGGCGCGCTCGCCCCTTCGCGGCGGCCGGGAGGCGCCGCCGCCGCGCCGTCATCGCCGGCACGAACCGCGATAATTTCTGTAGGGGCAACCCTTGTGGTTGCCCGCCCCTATTCCGCGCCTGTTCGGGGGTTAGCCCGGATATCTCGCGGTGTGTAGTGCATCGGCCTCTGTGATCTGATAAAGTCGTTGTTGGCCAATGACTTGCCGGATCGGGAGCAGAGGACCGATGCAGACGGAGTGTATCGGCAAGCAGTTTGAGCTTGAAGGCTTCGGGAAGCGCCGGGTTGTTGCCGGGTTCGACGGCGGGGCGCTGACGACCGACGCCGGTGCGCTGCTGCTTCGCCGGACCGATCGGGCGATCGCCCTGTTCGAGCGGGTGGCCGCTTGCTTCACCGATGCTCGGCGGTCGGACCTTGTAGTCCATGACCTGCGGACCTTGATCGGCCAGCGCATCGGCGCGATTGCCTTGGGCCATGAGGATGTGGCGGCCCGCGACGAGCTTCGCCACGATCCGGTGTTGGCGCTTCTGTCGGATCGGCGATGGCACGCTGGTTGAGGAGGCTGCCGCCACCTTGAGCGCGCTTGCACCCGGACGCGGCGCGTGTAGTTCCTCACCGCTCGCCGCCAATCGATGTGCCGCGTCCGAACCGTCTTCGGCGATCGGCCATTTGACCGCCACGCTGGCATCGACCGCCAGCCTCATCGGATGATGCGATGCCCGGTCTCGCGATCTTCCCGGATCAGGATCTCCGAAGGCGTTTGCGCGCGTCCCTCGGTCTCGCGCCGCAGCCGCGCGGCCAGGTCCGGAAAGGACGCGCGTTTCACCGACATGTCGTCCTTGACCGCACCTTCGAGAATGTGCCGCACCTCGCCCTCCAGCGAGCGGTTGCTCCCGGAGGCGCGCCGCTTGAGCCGCCGAACCACGTCGTCGTCCGGTTGCCGCACGTTGATCGTCGCCATCGCGCTCTTTGCCCTGCCGTCTGCCATCAATTCGGTATCGTGCCGCGGGCGGCCAGGAATGCCTCGCGGGCGGCTGCGCCTGCCGTCTGCCATCAATTCGGTATCGTGCCGCGGTGAACCGGACAAGCGCAGCGTCGGCGGCGCGCTCAAGCGCCGCGACGCCCGACTCCAGGTCCGGCCCGCGCATCGTCTGGCTGTCCAGCGCCGCCCGCGCGGTCGTCGACGCCATCCCCCGATACGGCCCCGATTGCCCCTGGGTGTTTCCGTCCCGTCCGCCGAAACGGCCCATCGTCAACATCGAGTACCAATGGAGCCGCATCCGCGTCGAGGCCGGCTTGCCCGGCTTTCGCCTGCACGATCTTCGTCACACATGGGCGTCCATCGCCGCCATGAACGGCGTCGATATGGTGACCATCGCCAGGCTGCTCGGCCATGCCCTGGTCGAGACCACCGGGCGCTACACCCGTCGTTCCGACCAGTCCGTTGCGGACGCCGCCGACCGGGTGTCCGGGCGCATCCATGCGGCCGTGGCCGGAAGGGGCACGGAGCGCGAGGGAGGGTCCGCCCATGCCCACGGTTGACCTCACCGCGCGCCTGGCCCGCGAGAGCAAGCCGCAAGCCAGGGACACCACCCTGTTCGACAGGACGCTGCCCGGCTTCGGTCTTCGCATCCACCCCTCGGGCCGGACGGTCTGGATCGTACAGGCCCGCATCGAGGGACGGAGCCGCCGCATCGTCATTGCCCGGCACGGCGAGATGGAGTTCGCCGAGGCTCGCCGCCGCGCCCGCGACGTGCGCGCCCGCGCGGGCGGGAACCCTGCCGAGGACATCCACCGGGAGAAGCGGACGCCGACCTTCCGCGCGTTCGCCGACGAGTATCTCAGCCGCTGCGAACCGCACTGGAAGCCCTCGGGGCGCAAGACCGTGCGCATCTATCTCAAGGCCCGTATCCTGCCCGCCTTCGGCGGGATGCGGATCGACGAGATCGGCCCGGTCGAGGTCGCCGCGTGGTTCGATGCCGCGAGCTGCGACAGACCCGGCGCGGCCAACCGCGCCCTGGAGATCCTGCGCGCGATGATGTTCCGCGCCGAGGAATGGGGATGGCGCGAGCGCGACACGAACCCATGCCTCGGAATCAGGAAGAACCCGCGCCGTCGGATCGCCCCGGTTCCTCGACGCGGACGAGCTTGCACGGCTGGGCCGAGCGCTCGAAGCCCATGAAGCGAAATGGCCCGAGGCCGTGGCGGCGATCCGCCTGCTTGCGCTCACGGGATGCCGTCGAAGCGAAGTGCTGAATCTCCGGTGGCGCGACATCGGGGACAACGCCATCAACCTGCCCGACGCCAAGACCGGCCCGCGTGCGGTACCGCTTGGCGAGGCCGCGCGGACGCATATCGACGCGCTATAGGCGAAGCGGCGGCCCGATGCGTTCCTGTTCCCCCGATACGCCCAGGGCGGCGGCACATACAGCCTCGCGTCGTGCTGGCGTGCGGTATGTGGGGATGCCGGCCTTGGCGCGCTACGGATTCATGATCTCCGCCACACCGTCGCCAGCCACGCCGTCATGTCCGGCGAGAACTTGCCCCTGGTCGGCCGATTGCTCGGGCACCGGCGATACAGGACCATCGCTGGTTACGCACACCTTGTCGATGCGCACCTTGTCGAAGCGGCGGACGGCATAGGGAGCATCGTCGCCAAAGCCATGTCGGCAATGGTATAAGCGGCCAGATTCGACGCGAAAGATTGCCGCACGGATTGTTCCCATGGGTGCAAAGTCCGCTATCGAATGGACCGACGCGACGTGGAACCCGGTCACCGGGTGCAACAAGATCACGCGCGGCTGCGACCATTGCTACGCAGAGCGATTCGCAGAGCGATGGCGCGGCATCAAGGGGCACCCTTACGAGCACGGGTTCGACCTCCGTGAGTGGCCGTCGCGTCTGGATCAGCCGTTGCGATGGCGGAAACCGCGCATGATCTTCGTCAATTCGATGAGCGACCTGTTCCACAAGCGCGTGGACCGCCGGTTCATCGACAAGGTGTTCGACACGATGGAAGCGGTGGACCGGCACGTCTATCAGATTCTGACCAAGCGTAGTTCGCTCATGAGGAACTACCTGCGGCGCAGATACGTCGGCGGCACCGCGCCCGGCCACATTTGGTGCGGCGTGTCCGTTGAGGATCGCGCAGCAAGCGCTAGAATTCGGCACCTTCGGACGGCTCCGGCTGCCGTTCGCTTCCTGTCTATCGAACCGCTCCTGGGTCCCGTGGGAGACATCGATCTCGACGGGATCTCCTGGGTCATCGTCGGTGGCGAGAGCGGCCCGCAGGCCCGACCCATGCGGCCCGAGTGGGTCCGCGACATCCGCGACCGCTGCGCCCGGGCGGATGTTCCCTTCTTTTTCAAGCAGTGGGGCGGGCGAACGCCGAAAGCGGGTGGACGCGAAATCGACGAGACCGAGCACAACGCCATGCCCGTTTACCCGATGCAGGAAAGAGACCGTGCCTTTCAACTGGCACCCTGAAGACCCCCCTCCCGAGATCGAGGCGCACAGCAAGGCGAAACTCACCGTCTTGCGCAGCTACCTTCGCGCCTATTTCGACAGATTGGGAGCGAACCCCCATCGCGATGCATTCAGACTCGACCTTGTCGATGGCTTTGCGGGCGGCGGTACGTTCCGGGACGGCGACGAAATCGTGTCGGGCACACCGTTGATCATGCTTGAAGAATCCGAAGCTGCGAAATCCAGATTGAATCGGGGTCGGACCAAGCGCCTGGACTTCGATTTCAAATACTACTTCGTCGATGTCGCAACCGCCCATACGGACCATCTCCGAAAGGTCTTGGGGGAGCGCGGCTACCGGATGGACGGTGAGGGCATCGTTGTCCGCAACTGTAAATTCGAAGACGCCGTGGATGACATCATCTCCGAAGTCGGGCGTCGCCAGCCAAGAGCCGGTCGCTCTATTTTCCTTCTGGACCAGACCGGCTTCTCACAAGTGGAAATGGCGCTTGTCGCTCGGATTTTTCAGGAGCTACCCGCCGCCGAGGTCATACTGACGCAAGCCCGCCGCCGCGCCCGCGACATGCTCGCGCGCATCCGCGCGGGCGGCAATCCCGCCGAGGACATCCGCAAGGAGAAGACCGCCCCGACCGTGGCCATGCTGGCCGACGAATATCTACGCCGCTGCGATCCCTACTGGAAGCCGTCGGGACGCAAGACGGTCCGCATCTATCTCAAGGCCCGCATCCTGCCCACGTTCGGCAGGATGCCGGTGGAGCGCGTCGGTCCCGAAGATGTGGCCGCGTGGTTCGACGCGGTGAGCAGGGACCGGCCCGGCGCGGCCAACCGCGCCTTCGAAATCCTCCGCTCGATGATGTTCCGTGCCGAGGAATGCGGCTTCCGCGAGCCCGGCACCAATCCCTGTCTCGGCATTCGCAAGAACCCGAAGCGCGACATCGCTCGCTTCCTCGACACCGGCGAGCTTGCCCGGCTCGGGCGGGCGCTCGACGCCCGCGAGCGCGAATGGCCCGAGGCGGTCGCCGCCATCCGCCTGCTGGCGCTCACCGGCTGCCGCAGGGGCGAGGTGCTCGATCTCCGCTGGTGCGACATCGGCGAAGGTGCGATTACCCTGCCGGACTCCAAGATCGGCCCGCGCAGCGTGCGGCTCGGCGAGGCCGCGCGGTCCGTCGTCGACGCGCTGCCCGGACCCCGCGACCCGGACGCCTTCCTGTTCCCGAAGAACGCCGGGCGGCGGTCGCCTCATAACATCGTGGCCTGCTGGCGCATTGTCTGCGAAGACGCGAAGCTCGGCAGGCTGCGCCTGCACGACCTGCGCCACACCGCCGCCAGCCACGCCGTCATGGCGGGTGAGACCCTGCCCCTGGTCGGCAAGCTGCTTGGGCATCGGCGGCACGAGACTACGGCGGGATACGCCCATCTCGCAGACGAACACCTCGTCGAGGCGGCCGAGAAGGTCGGGAGCATCATCGCCCAGGCGATGAATCTCCACAGCCCGACGCCCCCGTCCAGCCCCCGCGCGCGCCGCACATACGGCCGCTGTATCTGAAGTTGGTTCACCCTTGAGGTGACCGGGATGAAGCACGTTACCCCATGACATTCAGTGAACCGTCTCTCCGCCCTCGCGCTCCGAGAGAAGCGCTGGAAGAACTTCGTACCGGAGACAACGGGAAGCGAGAAAGCATCGACAAGCGCTAGCTTACGTGGGTCGGTTTCTGCGCGTATGCTGGGGATGACATGGACAAGCGCTTCGACGGCATCGACGCGCGCCTTTGGATGATCACCGACAAACAAGGCGGTAGACGTCGTTTTCGCACTGCACACGTGGTGCGTAGGGCAAATTGCGCCGCCGTCGATGCGGGCCATCGACGATCCGATCTTGATCGTTCGGTGCCTCCGATTATGAAGAGCATCGCGGAGCCGCACTTCCAACGGCTCTTGTAAGATCCGCAACTCGACTTTGATCCGACGGAAAGAGGACCATGGCCGCGACGCTGACCTGGCTCAACCTGGCGGCAAGCGACCGTGACAGAATGCGGCAGGTTCTAGACCTGTTCAAAGAGCAGGGCACCGTCGACGAGATGGGGCTCGGCCGCCTGCGCGATGCGCTTTCCGAAGCCCTGTTTCCCGGAACCTCGACGATTCAGACCCGATTGCGCTACGTGCTGTTCGTGCCCTGGATATACCGGCAGCTCGAAGCTACGAGGGTCGCCGCTTCCAGCGTGTCCACACAATTGCGGACGGCAGAGCTGGGCCTCATAGGGCCGCTTCTCGAGAACGGCACATCCCAGGGCGTAATCGGCGAACGCGCGCGCGGATCTCTGGCCCGGCAGCCCAGCTCGGTATACTGGACCGCGCTCGTGCGCTGGGGCCTGTTCCTGCATGAACGGCCCCAAGGTTGGTACCACACCCACTTCACCGGCCTCCTGCACGACAGAGTCGCGGAAGAGGCGACGGACGACCCCGGTATCGTCCTAGCGCGCCAACCGAACTGGCATCCCCGCTTGCCCGGTCCTCCGCGGACGTTCCCCGATGAGGCGTCCTTTGACCTGACCCAAGAGGAGGCGGTGTTTCTCCAGGGGCGGATCGAGGAGCGCTGCGCCGGCACGCTGCTGGCCTGGCTTGCCCGAGAAGGATCGGACGCTCCGACGGACGGTTGCTTCTGGGACGACAGCGCCGCAACGAACGCCCCTGCCGGGCTCAGAGGCACGATAGAACTCGGCCGGCGGTTCTCCCTCCACGTCGAGGGCATGCCGCTCCTCTACAACCTGCTGCTCGCCGAGCGCCGCCACTCGCAACATGGCGGCGATGAGGCACTCATCGACCGGTACAAGCAGAAGATCGAGGAATGGGCTGCCGGGGAAGCCGTGGAGCAATTCTTCGATCCGGCCGAGCTATGGACCTTCGCCGCCTCCCGCAAGGTTCAGGTTCCCCGTTTGCAGCGCAATTTCGTCGAAGCCTGGACCTCGCGGCTCTCGGACATCGGCCCCGCCACAATCGCCGACGACCGCACTTTGCGAAGCCTGATCGAAAGTCGCGAACGACAGCTCAAGGGACCGCGGGCACGCCTGCACAACCCGGCCCGGCTCCTCGACTGGAGCGGCGAGGTCGGAGTCGGTCGAATGAACTTCCGATGGCACCGGGTTCATCGGATGCTGCTGGACCTGCATGAAGGGCTCACGGCCTGATGCTCTCACCCGACTCCAGGACCGTCGCCTTCGACCTGCTCCGCCCACCGGCCGGCCACGAGCTCGACTTCGCGCTGCTGACCACCTACACGCTCGACCTGGAGGCGCTGCTCGCGCTGCCCTTGAGTCTTGTCGCCCGGTCGGACAGCGGGCTGGAGGACCTCCTCGCCGATCCGCTTCTCCTGCTCGAAGCGTTGCGCCGCGCCGGCAAGCGAATTCACGTCTTCGTGGATCGGGCCGGCATCGCCATTCCCCGCACGCGACGTGAGCTCTATGCGCTGCTGGAACCGAGCGTTCATCCCGTGCGCGCGCCCGGCGGCGGGGCGTTCCATCCCAAGGTCTGGGTACTGCGCTTCCTGTCCGAAAACGGAGCGCCTCTGATACGCGTCGCCGTCCTGTCGCGGAACCTCACTTTCGATCGTTCCTGGGACATCGCGTTCGCAACCGAAGCCTCGCCCAGACCCAGGCAACGGAGTGCCGGGAGCCGCCCTCTCGCCGAGTTCGTCCGGCGCCTTCCGGAACTCTGTGCCGAACCACCGAACCCTTCCGCACTCGACAAGATACGGGCGCTGGCCGACGAGGTCTCACGCACCCGTTTCTCGGCCCCCGACGGGTTCTTCGACGACCCGGTCGCGTTCCACGTCCTCGGCATGGGCAGGGGGCGGGCTTCGGGCAAGCCCTGGCAGCCGATGTCCGGTGGCTACGACATTCTGGCGGTCGCTCCGTTCATCGGGAGCACAGCCCTGGATGCGGTCGCCCGGATGGGCACCGGCGAACGGATTCTCGTGAGCACCCGGGAACAGCTGGACAGACTGTCGGATCACACGTTGGCCGACTGGTCGCGGGTCTGCGTGCTGTCGGACGCCGCTCTCGACGAGTCCGAGGACGAAGAGGCCGGAAGGCCCTCCGGTTTGCACGCCAAGATCATCGCGGTCGAGCACGGCTGGGATGTCACCTGGTACGTGGGGTCCGCGAACCTGACGTATTCGGCGTTCTCCGGCACAAACGTCGAGGTGATGGCTGCCATGAGCGCCCGCAAGGGTCGCCGCAACGGCAACAGCGGATATGGCATCGGGCGCTTCCTGGAGTCCGGATTCGAGACGCTCTGCGAACCGTATCGACGCGGCGAGCCCGAGGCCGAGACGCCTGAGATGGAAGAGGCGCTGGAACGACTGGAGGCTGCCCGGGACGCGCTTCTCGACGCCGACCTTAAGGTCGCCTGCTCACCGTCCGGCGAGAACTGGACGTGGAGCCTCGAAGGCCTCTTCTCCCTCACGCAAAACGATGTGGAGATCAGGGCGTGGCCAATTTCTCTCACGGAGGAACAGGCGCTTCCGCTCCAGCTCCCCCTGACCTGGACCCTCCCGATCCAGTGGCTCACAAGGCTCGTTGCCTTCCGACTGCGTGTTCCCGTGCCGGGCGTTGAAGACATCGGACTGACGCTCCGCCTGCCCGTCGAGGGCATGCCCGAGGACCGTATGCACCACGTGCTCAGCAGCCTGATCGGCAATTCCAAGCGCTTCATGGCCTTCATCCGCGCGCTGTTGGGCGGCCTCGATGGAATGGTAGAGTGGGAGCGGGGTGGCGATTCCAACGGCGATGCCACGCCTTGGGCGAGCGTGCCGGGCGAAGAGACTCTTCTCGAGGGTCTCGTGCGCGCCGCCTCCCGCGATCCCAGCCGCCTGGAGCCGGTGCGCCGCCTGATCGAAGATTTCCGCAGCACCGAGGAAGGCCGGCATATCGTGCCGGACGACTTCCTTGAACTCTGGATCGCGGTGGAACAGGTGTTGCGCGAGGACGGCCGCTCATGATCCGGCCTCGCCCCGAAGAGATCCTGAAACCGCTGAAGCCTTTCCAGCGCCGCACCGTCGACCACGCCTTCCGCCGCCTGTTCCTGGATGCAGACAGTACGTCCCGTTTTCTGGTCGCCGACGAAGTGGGGCTGGGAAAGACGCTGGTCGCGCGCGGCATCATCGCCAGAGCCATCGATCACCTCTGGAAGGACGTGGACCGGATCGACGTCGTCTACATCTGCAGCAACGCCGGCATCGCCCGCGCCAACCTGCCGAAGCTTCAGATCGGGGGTGCCAGCGAACGCTCGTTCGCGCTGGCGACCCGTCTCACGATGCTGGCAACCGAGCTCGCGCCGGTGGACGACGGGTCGAGTTTCATGGACAACAAGCTGAACTTCGTCAGCTTCACGCCGGGCACGTCGTTCGACATGGGCCACTCCGGCGGCCAGCGCCGGGAGCGGGAAGTCCTGTTTCACCTCCTGGCTCCGCACGTCGACCGTGTGACGCCCTTGATGAACCTCCTGCAGGGCCGGGTGACGAAGAAGGATGGATGGCGTAGAGGGCTCGAGACGGAGCTTCCAATCGAGCCCACAATTCGACGAGATTTCGATGAGGAATTCGAGAAGCGAGGCGACCTGCAATTCAAGCTGCACGATCTCCTCGATAACTGGTTCCATCGCTACCGGCGCCACTGGCCGGACGAAGCCAGATGGGGACGCGATGAGCTGATCGGCGAATTGCGGCGGTTGCTGGCGGAGGTCTGCATCCGCGCCCTGGAACCCGACCTGGTCATTCTGGACGAATTCCAGCGGTTCAAGCCCTTGATCGAGACTCGGGAAGAGCGTCGCAGCCCAGCCGCCGAGCTCGCCCAATCCCTGTTCCAGGCCGAGGCACATGACGGCCGCCCCGTTCCCACGCTTCTTCTCTCGGCGACGCCGTACAAGCTTTATACGACCGACGCCGAGATCGAGCAGGAGGACCACTACGAGGACTTCCTGGCCACGACACGGTTCCTGTTCGGCGTCTGGGAGACCCGTGTCGAGACCCTGGCCAGCGGTCTCGCCCGGTTTGCCAATACCCTCAAGCGGGCGACACCGAACGACAACGGTTCGCTCCAGGCCGTCGCCGACGCAAAGACCGGCGTCGAGAACGCACTTCGAGCGGTGATGGCCAGGACCGAGAGGGTTGCCGCCAGCGACGAACGGGACGCCATGTTGAGAGAGCCCGGTGTAAGGCTGTCTCTCAAGCCGGCAGACGTGCGCCAGTATCTCGCGGCCGACGCAATGTTCGAAGCTGCCGGCGACCGGGACCCGATGCCGTTCTGGAAGTCGGCACCTTATCTGGTCCATTTCATGCGCGGTTACAAGTTCAACGAGCGGCTCGATGAGACGCTTGAATTATCTCCTTCCAAGGTTGCCGCGGTACTGCGATCGCATCGGAACTCATTCCTGTCGGCCGAGACCTTGCACCAGTGGACCGAGCTCGATCCCGCGCACCCGAAGATGCGGGAGATGGTGAGCAATCAACTCGACCGGGGCATCTGGCGTTTGCTGTGGGTCCCGCCGACTCTGCCCTATTGGCCGCTCGAAGGTCCTTTCCACGACAAGGCTGAGGTCACCAAGACACTGTTGTTCTCCGCCTGGAATGTTGTGCCGGACGTCGTCAGCGCCGTCCTCAGCTACGAGGCCGAGCGGCGCATGACTGGAGGCCGGATTCGCGCCTACATGGACCCGGCAAGGCAGCAGGTTCCCTTGCTGCGCCTCACCCAATCCGCAGCGCAAATCCGGTCGCGCCACCGTCTTCTGCTCCTTCTACTGCCATGCCTGCCGCTCGCCGACCAGGCACATCCGCTGAACGCTCCGCCCGGGCACGAGCGGCGAGAGTGGGTTCGCGCCTCTGTCGAAACCCTTCTGTCAGACCCTGGCCTCCCGGACCCGCAGGACGGGCCGGTCGACGACCGCTGGGAATGGGCGGCGCTGCTGCTTCTCGACCCCGAATTGCGGACCTTCCTGGAGGCATGGCGGGACGGAGAGCTTCCGTCGATCGAAGGCGACGAATCCCTGCCACGACCGAATCCGGAATTGTTCGGCGCCTATGTCGACGATCTCCTTGACCTGCCCCTCGACCGGCTCGGGCGCCGTCCGCCCGGCCTCGTCGATCTCCTGACCGAGGTTGCTCTGGGCGCCCCCGCGATCCTGACCCTGCGCAGTCTGAATGCCGAGTCCGACCTGGCACCCGACACCCGCCGCAGACTCGCCGTGACCGTCGCCGTTGCCTTCTGGAGCCTGTTCAATCAGCCCGCAGTTATTTCGCTAATGCGCCAACTCTCCGCCGGAAAGAAAGCTGCGCGCGACGACACGGCCTATTGGCGGCTGGTTCTGGAGTATTGCCGGCAGGGGAATCTCCAGGCCGTGCTCGACGAGCAATGGCACCTGCTGTGGGAGCAGCATGCTTGGTCCGAATCCGCCGACGCTACCGAGGTCGCAACGGAATGCGTCAAGACGCTTGTCAACGTGGTGCAACCCGTGAGGTCGAGGGTGCATGGCCGTTTTTTCGAAGCCCGCGACACGGATCGAATAGACCCGGAACAAATCCGTATCCGCACCGTGTTCGCCCTTCGCTTCGGTCATCTGCGCGCGGAGAACGACGAGAACATCAGCGAGGACATGGTTCGCGCCGCGTTCAACAGCCCGTTCCGGCCCCTCGTGCTCACCAGCACCTCGATCGGGCAGGAAGGGCTAGATTTTCACCCCTGGTGCCACCGCCTCGTGCACTGGAACCTGCCGGGCAACCCTGTCGATCTTGAGCAGCGTGAGGGCCGGGTGCACCGATACAAGGGTCATGCAGTGCGCCGCAACGTCGCCGCCATGCACGGCGAGGCCGCGCTTGCGTCCTGGCGCCGAGGCGACGACCTCTGGACACTGATATTCGAACAAGCCAATCAGGCGGCTCGCGAGGCTGGCGACTCCGATCTGGTTCCCCACTGGATCGCGTCCGGAGATTGCCGGGTAGAACGCCACGTGCCGCTGCTTCCCTATGCGAGGGAGGTCGAGGCCTTCGGACGCCTGAAGCGACAGCTTGCGGCCTATCGCGTGGTCTTCGGCCAGCCGCGTCAGCAGGAACTGATCGCTCTGCTCGAACGGGCGGATTTCTCCGTCGCCCAGCTCCGCGAACTGACAATCGATCTATCCCCGCCGGACGCGGAACTCAACTCGTCACCCCGGCCCTGACCGAAGCTCACCGCGGGAATTGTCTCCACGAGCCGGTGTACCACCGCATGCGCACTTGTTTCACCCTTGCTGTTGCGATACCGCATCGGGATCTTGCCCGACCCCCTTCCGCTTCGGCTTCTTCAGGGCCCGGGGCGTACCGTGTTCCTTTGCTGTATCACAGTTGATGGTCGGGACAGATTCAGGTAACCGTCGATCGTCGCAGCATGACGATGATCGCCTGGCCGCACCGATAGCTGTGCGCGGTTCGTTGCGCAATGCGTGAAGGGACCGACGGTCCTCTGCCGCAGCGGCGGCGACATCGCGCCGGGCACTGCGCGCGCCCTCGCCGACAGTGCGGACCGCACAGATGACCCGGCCGGTGAGCGGGTCGGTTTGCAATTGCCTCGCCGCCTCGTGCTTCCTACACTACCGGTCGGATGCCGCGCGGCGGTTCGCGAACCGTTTCCTTTCATGCGTGGCGGGCGCTGCCGCTCAAGCGCCGCTCGGGCTAAATGCCGATTGCACAACGGCTTTCATGTCCCGAATGCTTGAGCGCCAAGGAAGCAGGATCGGGACGCCTTCCGGCGCGTCCTTGTCACACCCCACACAGCCCGCTGTAGGCGGTGTCCCGTCTGCGCCCGGTCACGCTCCCTTGCGGATTCGCCGCCGTCCGGCGTCGAGCGCCCCCCGGAAAAGGCAGGCTCTCTTGAGCATACACGCGGTAGCACGCCGTGTTGCGCCGCAAACACATGAACGATTTCAGGAGGTTGCGCCGGTGTCGGTCCCGGGAAAGCCGCCGGTCCGACCCTTCGCTTCCAGGCCTGTGTTCGAAGCGTGTTCGCGGTACGGGCGCGGAGCACCCGGCTTTTCCACGATAGCCCCGGCGCTTCCTGGCCGGCCTCCGCGCCCCTGTGTGGCGGAGACGGCACATGGCGGCGCGGCGGTTCCGCGCCCGATACCGGGGGAGACTGCCGGCCGCGCAGGCCCTGTCTCGCGATGGAAACGGGGCCGGCGGTGGCCATGAGCCTGGCCGGAAGCGGGACCGGGAGACGACAGGCCCATGTCGAGGTCGATGGACTTGTGCTTCGGTTCGGCCGCCTTTTCGCGCTCGGATTCGCGGCCGGGACCGCCCGTCCGACGAGGATCCTCGCCGCGTTCGCGAACCTTGATGCCGGATTCCGGGTCCGTTCGCTCACGCCCGGCGGAGCGTCCCGACGATTTTTCCTCACAGTTGTGGCCGGTTTCATGGTCGATCCGATGCCGCGACCCATCGTGTCCAACGCGCGTGTCACACGATCGCCGTCGCGCTCGCATTGAGGCGACCCGCGTCCAGGACCGCTGCGGCACGCCCTCACAGCGCGTCGGCCAGCCGGACGGCGCATTGCGCCAGCGTCAGCCAGAGGGCGCGCGGGCGCGGCAACGGACGCTGCGGAATCCGGCGCAGCAGGTCGAACAGCGCACTGTCGCCGTCGAGCGCCGCGGCGATGGCGCGCCCCGCCATCCCGCTCAGGATCAACCCCTCGCCGGAATAGCCGTGGGCGTAATACCTGCCTCTGGGGTCGCGCCCGATCCCGGGCAGCCGATTGCGCGTCACCGCCACCTTGCCCGACCACGCATGGTCGATCGCCACGCCCGCCAGACGCGGAAAAACCGCGGCGATGCGCGGCCGCAGCACTTTCGCGATGTCGCGCGGTTCGCGGCCGACGAAACGGGAGCCGCCGCCGAACAACAGGCGGTGGTCGGGCGTGCGACGGATGTAATCGACCGCGCGCCGGTCGTCGCACAGCGCCGCGCCGGACGGCATCAACGCCGCGGCGAGCGCCGCACCGAGCGGCTCGGTAACGCAGACATAGCTCGTCGCCGACGCGAGTCGTGACGCCAGCGCCGGATCCAACCCGCCGATATAGGCATTGCACGCCAGCACCACCGCGCGGGCGTGCACGCAACCGTCTCGAGTGCGCACCGCCGCGCCGCGCCGCCCGGCCTCGATCGCGACGGCGGGGCTGTCTTCGAACAGCGCGGCGCCGGCGGCCGCGGCCCGGCGACCGCGGGCGCGGCAGAGCGCCAGCGGGTCGAAATGGCGCGCGCCGCCGTCATACAACCCGCCGCAATAGGCCGGGCTGGCCACATGGGCCGCGAGGGCGTCGCGGTCGAGCGGGCGCAATTCCGCATAGTCGTAGTCGCGCGCCGCCGTCTCGGCCCATCGCGCGAGCGCGGGAAGCGTTCGCCGGCGCCGCGCCGCCAGCACGAACCCGCGCCGGGCTTCGCGGCCCGCGGTTTCCGCGTCCAGGCGCTTCCGCTCTTCGCACATCGCCGCCCACAGCGCCCGCGCCGCCGCGCGTCCGAGCAGGCGTTCGACGCGCTCCATGGGCGCGGCGAACCCGATCACCGTCTGGCCGCCATTGCGGCCCGACGCGCCCCAACCGATGCGGCGGGCCTCGACAAGAACCGCTGCGCGCCCGCGTTCGGCGAACTCGCGCGCTACCGAGACCCCGGTCAGGCCGCCGCCGACGATGCAGAGGTCGGCCGAAACCGCGCCGGTCAATCGGGGCCATCGCGGTTGCGTCGCGGCGGCCGCGTAGAAACCGGGAATTGCGTCGCCCATGGCGCCGTGCTGCACCGAACGCGCGCTATTGGCAAGCCGGGAGGGCGCGCGCATAGTGCCGTCATGCCCGCTTCCGCAACTCCGAACCCGGCCGCCGCGCCGGCGATCGATCTCGCCGACCGTGCGAGCTTCCGCTTCTGGCGCCGCGACGTGCTGCGTTGGGGCGATACCGACGGCCTCGGCCACATCAACAATGTCACCTTCACCCGCTTTTGCGAATCGGGCCGCATCGCCTATACGACCGCGTGCGGGCGCGGCCTGGACCTCGACGCCGACGATTTCGTCGTCGTGCACTTGTCGATCGATTTCCGCGGTCAGATGCACTTTCCCGGCGACGTCATGGGCGGCACGCGGCTGATCGAGATCGGCCGCACGTCGGTCCGCCTGGGCCACGGGCTGTTTCAGGACGGGCGGTGCACGGCCACCGCCCACAGCGTGCTGGTGATGTTCGACCCGGAGACCTGGCGCTCGCGGCCCATCCCGCCGGCGATGCGCGCCGCGTTGCGCGACCCGCCCGTCTGAGTCCGCGCCGCTCTCGCCACCGCCCCCGCCGCCGTGACCGCCGCCGTGACGCTGGAAACCCTCGCGGCCACCCAGTCATGGTCGATGTGGGCGGTCATGGCGTTGATCGCCGCCACCATCGCGGCGTTCGTCTGGGAGAAATGGCCGCTCGAACTCACGGCGCTCGGCGCGCTGGCAATCCTGCTGGCGCTGTTCGAGGCGGCGCCGCTGGCCGGCCCGGACGGGACCAACCGGCTCGACGCCGCGCGGCTGCTCGAAGGGTTCGCCAATCCCGGCCTGATCACGGTGGCGGCGCTGCTGGTCATCGGCCAGGCCCTGGTGCGTACCGGAGCGCTGGAAGGCGTCGCGGACGGCCTGTATCGGCTTGGCGGGCGGCGGCTGGTCGTCGTCATGGCGATGAGCCTGATCCCCGTCGCGGTGCTGTCGAGCGTGCTCAACAACACACCGGTCGTGGTGATCTTCATCCCTATCCTCGGTGCACTCGCCGAACGGTTGCGCATTTCGGCGAGCCGCGTGCTGCTGCCCCTGAGCTACGCGGCGATCCTGGGCGGCATGACCACCCTGATCGGGTCTTCGACCAACCTGCTGGTCGCCGGCGTGGTCGGCGAGCTCGGCTTGCCGCCCATCGGCTTCTTCGATTTCGTGGTCCCCGGCAGCATGTTGGCGGCGGTCGGGCTCGCCTATCTCCTGTTCGCAGCGCCGCGAATCCTGCCCGACCGCGCCACCCTGGCCGGCCGCCTCGCCGCCGACGGGCGGCAGTTCATTGCCCAGATCGAAATCCGGGAAGGCTCGCCGCTGGTCGGCCAGCGCGCGGCCGCAGGCATGTTCCGCGGATTGTCGGACGCCACCGTGCGCGTCGTGCAACGCGGCGAGCACGCCTTCCTGCCGCCCTTCGACAATGTGACGCTGGCGCCCGGAGACGTCGCGGTGCTGGCCGTGACGCGGCGCGTGCTCACCGACCTGCTGGCGCGCCATGGCGGCGCCCTGCATCCCGGCGCGCCGGCCCCCGGCTACGCGGAAGGCGAACGCGCCGGCGACGCCGAGGAACCGTGGAAGGCGGGTGAGCAGATGCTCGCCGAGGTGATGGTCACGCCGGCCTCGCGCATGGTCGGCCAGACTCTCGAACAGTTCGGCTTTCGCCGCCGCGCCGGCTGCATCGCCCTCGGGATCCTGCGACGGTCGCGCATGTTTCGCCAGCGCCTGACCGACATTCGTCTCGAAGCCGGCGACAGCCTGCTGGTCCAGGGGCCGCCGGAGCGCGTGCGCGCGCTGCGCGCGAACAGCGACGCCATGCTGATGGAATGGACCGGACAGGCGCTGCCGCGCTACCACCGCGCCCGCCGCGCCGCACTGATCTTCGCCGCGATGGTGCTGACCGCGGCGACGGGGCTGGCGCCGATCGTCGTCGCTGCGGTGCTGGGGGCGACGGCCATGCTCGCCGCCGGTTGCCTCGACCTCCGCCAGGCAACGCGGGCGCTCGACCGTACGGTGATCCTCACCGTGGCGGCAACGCTCGCGCTCGGCGCCGCCCTGCTGGAAACAGGGGGCGCCGGCTGGCTCGCCGCGCGCCTCGCCGCAGCGCTCGAGGGCAGCGGTCCCGGCCTGTTGCTGTCCGCGCTGTTCCTGCTCATCGCGCTGACCACGAATGTGCTGAGCAACAACGCCTCCGCGGTGCTGTTCACCCCCATCGCCGTCGCCCTGGCCGGCGAGCTCGCCGTCGATCCGACGCCGTTCGTGCACACGGTCATCATGGCGGCCAGTTGCTCGTTCGCCTCCCCGGTCGGCTACCAGACCAACCTGTTGGTGATGGCGCCGGGCCACTACCGGTTCGCTGATTACGTGCGCGCGGGGCTGCCGCTGACCGTTCTGTTGTGGGGTGCATTCACCGCGTTCGCGCCGTGGTATTATGGTCTGCCCCTCTGGGCGCCCTGAACCGGCGGGAGGATGTGCGACGCCGATGCTCGATCCCGAGCCGCGCGGCTGGCAATTTTTCTATGGCACAGCGCCGGAGCCGTGCCCCTACCTTCCCGGCCGCGCTGAACGGAAGACCGTGACCGAACTCGGGGGGAGCAAGCCGGACGCGCTGCTCGATGCGCTGAGCCGCGCCGGCTTCCGCCGCAGCCACGGCATCGCCTACCGCCCCGCCTGCCCCGACTGCCGGGCCTGCGTGCCGGTGCGTGTGGCGGTGAACGGGTTCGCGCCCCGTCGGTCGCAGCGCCGGATATGGGCGCGGAACGCCGATTTGCAGGCCAGGGAGCGCCCGCCCCAAGCCACGCTCGAACAATACAGGCTGTTCAAACCCTACCAACTCGTCCGTCACGGCGACGGCGAAATGGCCCGGATGACCTTCTCCGACTACCGCGCCATGGTCGAGGAAACCCCCGTCGATACGCGAATCGTCGAGTTCCGCGACCCGGAACGCCGCCTTGTCGCGGTGGCGCTGACCGACTGGCTGTCCGACGGCCTGTCCGGCGTTTACAAATACTTCGCCGTCGAGCGCGCACGCAGCAGCCCCGGCGCCTACATGGTGCTGTGGCACATCGCCCGCGCCCGCGCGCTCGGCCTTCCCTACGTTTATCTCGGCTACTGGATCGCCGCCAGCCCCAAGATGGCCTACAAGACTCGCTTCCAACCGATCGAAGCGCTGGTCGGCGAGCGCTGGCGGCGTTTCGATCCGCGATGCTCGACAAGGGAGGAGCGCGGTGAATCGACGTGATTTCGTTACCGGCGCCGCCGTTGGCGCCGTCGTCGGAGCGGGCGCGGCTTACGCCGCCGCGCGCCCCGACTCGCGAACCCGGCTCGAGACCGGAAGCCCGGACTCGCCGGCCCGCGCCCCGGCGCCCGCCGGTGTGCATCGCGAATGGAAGATGGTCACCACATGGCCGAAGAACTTTCCCGGTTCCGGCACCAACGCGCAACTGCTCGCCGACCGCATCACCGCCAACTCCGACGGGCGGCTGACGGTCCGGCTGTTCGCCGCCGGCGAGATGGTGCCGGCGTTCGAATCCTTCGACGCGGTGCGCGAGGGCAAGGCGGAATGCGCACACGCCGCCGCCTATTACTGGGTCGCCAAACACAAGAGTCTGCCGTTCTTCTGCGCCGTCCCCGGCGGCCTCAGCGTGCTCGAACACAATGCCTGGGTCCTGTTCGGCGGCGGCCAGGCGCTGTGGGACGAACTGTATGCGGATTTCGGCCTGCGGGCCTTTCTCGCCGGCAATACCGACACCCAGATGGGCGGCTGGTATCAGAAGGAAATCG